>NZ_CP113089.1 GCF_026625045.1 Microcella daejeonensis
AGCGCCAGATCCCGCGTGCCCTGCCGCGCATCGTCGACGCTGCCCCGCGCCGCGCGCAGCTGCTCCAGCGCCGCCGAGGGGTCGCGCTCCATCAGCCGCTCCGCGAGCTCCAGCTGCAGCGCGATCACCTGCAGGTGATGCCCCTGCAGGTCGTGCACGTCGGTCGCGACGCGCAACCTCTCCTGCGTGGCCGCCAGACGCGCCTCGGAGAGCCTCGCGCGATCGAGGGTCACGAGCACATCCCACCACCACAGCGAGAGCACGGTCGCCGCCGGGATCACCACCGAGTACCCGATGAGCAGCGTCGGCAGGCCCTCGAACCCGTTCTGCACGTCGAAGGCGAGGCGGGCATCCAGCGCGCTCACGCCCACCAGCAGCAGCGTCGCCGCCGCCGTCACCCGCCACCGCACGCCCGGCGGCCAGGTGAGCAGCATCGCCGACTGCACGAGCGGCATGACCGCGATGAGCCAGAGGCCCGACAGTATGCCCGCCAGCACTCCCACGGCGACCGCCACCAGAAGCGGCACGAGCCACCGCGCACGCCGCACGACACCGTGGTCGCTGCGGCGATCGCGGTAGTCGAGCAGCAGCACGAAGGTCGACGCCCACCAGAGAAGACCGGCGATGAACACCGGCAGGTAGGTCGCCGCGCGGCAGGCCGAGGCCGACCATCGCCTCCAACCAGAGGGGCACCACCACGCCCTCGATGAACAGGATGCCGGCGACGGTGTACCACCAGGTCGCCGTGATGCTGCGGGTGACGCTCACGGCCGTCGTCTCGCTGCTCGAACCGCCGGTCGAGGGGCCCGTTCAGACGCGGATTGGCTGATCACGGCGCCAGCCTAGACGCATGACAAATGTCACCCAGCGGGGGCGCGTAACGCCCGGAAAGCGGTGACGGAGCGACACTTACCGCCCCTGTCGCCCGCCGATGAAATGGAGGCACGAACGAAGAACCGCCGGAACTCCGGCCGACGAAAAGGAGAGAACCATGACCGCCTTCGACTTCTACCAGGACCTCATGGGTCAGGTGCCCGAGCTGGTGCAGCCCCTCGTCGTCGCCCTCGCCGGCGCCGTGCCCTTCATCGAAGGTGAGGGCGGCGCGACCATCGGAATCCTCGGCGGCATCAACCCCGTCGTGGCCGGCATCGCCGCCGCAGTCGGCAACTTCCTCGCCGTCGCCGTCATCGTGCTCCTCACCTCCGGAGCCCGGCAGGCCGTCGTCACCCGCACCCGGGCGCGCGCCACGGCGACCGTCGGCGGGGGTTCGGGCGCCTCGCTGAACGAGTCGCAGGTCACGGACGGCACCGCGGTCTCGGCGAACGACGGCAGCGCGAAGGCCAAGCGCCGCGCCAAGTTCGAGCGGGCCTTCGAGCGCTACGGCGTTCCCGGGGTGAGCCTGCTCGGCCCGCTCCTGCTGCCCACCCACTTCACCGCGTCGCTGCTCACCGCCTCCGGCGTGCGCAAGAGCCTCGTGCTCGTGTGGCAGGCCGCCGCGATCATCCTCTGGACGACCCTATTCACGGTGATCTCCACGGGTCTCGTCGGAGTGGTCGGCTGAGCGAGATGACCGGGCGCGAGCCTGGATGCACGTGGCCTGGCCCCGCGGAGTCGAGAGACTTCACGGGGCCAGAGTCGTTTCCGGCGCGAACGCCTCTACCAAGAGCTGTGCTGATCAGGATGCTGATGCCCGCGTCAGCGGGGTCGCCAGAGATGGCTGCACGACTCGGTCGGTGACTCGATCCATTGCCACGCGCCCGCTCACTCAAGCGTTGCGTTACTTACCAGGCATCAGGCATGCTGACGTCGTCGTAAGTCCCATCAGGGCATTCCACAGGGCCGGAGCTCTACAGCAGCTGGTTCAGATGTGGTCGGTTATCAAGCCGGAGCGCGTCGTTTCCTCTAACGAAGGGAGCGGCGATGCCCGCTTGCAGAAAAGTTCCGTACTCGACACCGGCCGCCGCACTCCGCGCTCTCCGGCGCATACGTCTCGCACGACCCGAGCGCGGGGAGATCGCCGTTCATCCCTGTCGCTCATGCCGGAGTTTTCATCTCACTTCCGAAGCCCGCTCGGCGCGCAACCGATGGACGACCTGACGCGCCAGTGACCGAATGTCTCCAAGAATGGCGACACGAACTTCGGCCGAGCCATAGTCACGCGCTGTGGACAGACGCGGCCTGCACTAGCTCGCTTGCCTTGAACTCGGCAGCCTCGGGGTCGAGCACGTACTCGAGGATCTCGACCGACTCCTCCTTGAGAGCTTCGAGAACAGCCCCCGGGGTGACCTTGAAGTATTCGCGCCGGAGGTTGACCTTGTTGATCCGGTAGTCCGCGAATCGTCGATGAAGCATCGCCTCAATCCCGATCGCGTCGTCGGCGAAGAAGAGAGCATGAACGTCGAAACGGAATGGCACGGATGCATCTCCAAGTTCATTAACTCGGTCCATCGGCTCGAGCCGCCGTGTCATCCCGATCTTCACGACGTCGCCACCGAACGATCCAACGTTCGAGATCACGTAGACGTATCCGGCGCGGATGTTGGCAGCACGGTAGTCAACGTCATCGATCGCCTTGTCAACGTCGAGCAGACGTTCGCGAACGCGCTGAGCGCCGTCAAGGTCTCCCTTGGCCTCAAGAGCCGCGAGTGTCGACAGATAGTGCGCCTTCTCCTTCTCCAGCTTCTCCTTCTGCCGCTGCAGTTCCTGCTCTGCCTTCCGCTGCTCACGCAACTCCTCGCGGTGAGCACGATCCAGTTCCTTCTCACGTTGCAAGGCCTGTAGGTGCTGAGCCGCGAGGGCCAACTCCTTCATACGTAGCTGGTGAAAGTGAGGCGTGATCTTCAGATCGATCATCGTGCCCTGGCGCGCGATCTGATCGACGACCGTGTTGAGCCGCTTAGTCGCAGTCGCGAGATTCCCTGCCTTCACGGTCTTGACGCAGTTCTCTGCTTCAGCGTTGTAGGCGCGAAGTAAGAGGTTCGACATGTCAGCCACGAACTTCTTTCCCTTAGGTGCTGACCCATTGAAGGTGAAGGCACTCGTGGCTTGTGTCGCACGCTTTGACCTGACGATGTCCTTGATCTGCGAGCGAAGTGCCTCCAATTCAGCGCCGAGAAGCGTCGACGACTCTGCCGGGTGCTCATAGTCAAAGAGTCCGAACGATTGGAGCTCGACGATTGATCGCGAACTCAGAACGTCTTGCCTGATCGCGGCATGCTCCCGCTCCGCCTCTGCGATTTCTGCCTGCAACAGGTGCAGTCGATTCCTCGAATCAGAGACTTCCTTAGTGATCTTCTCCTTGAGCAGGTCTAGCTCTGCGATGTCAGCCAGACCGTGCGAGTCGATGAGCGCCTGAAGCCGATCATTCTCCGTCGCGTAAGCGATCGCCGCTTTCTTGCCCCCGAAGAAGGAGATCTTCGGCGAGCCTTTGGCTGCGGCAGGCGATTGCTGAGGCTCGGTGACGACCTGAGCCTGCTGGTCGGCGAAATGGAGCGTCCACTGTTGTCCGTCCCACCAGCGCATACGTCCCGAACCGTCGTCGTACCATCCTGCGGCTGCGTTAGACATGGTCGAAGCGTATTGACTTCTGAGAGGGGCTCGGAAGTCCCCCTCCGAGGCACAAGCCGTTCCGTTCTCTTCCACTACTACTCTCGGACTCATGACCGATGAGGCCCGCGACGCCCTCCGGGCCTTCGTCGCCGAACGTGACTGGGACCAGTTCCACACTGCCGAGAACCTCGCCAAGAGCATCGTCATCGAGGCTGGCGAGTTACTCGAGGTCTTCCAGTGGAGCGGCGACGTCGACGACGCGAGAGTGCGGGAAGAACTCGCCGACGTGCTGACCTACTGCCTGCTGCTCGCCGACAAGATCGGCGCAGACCCCCAGGCGCTCATCCTCGAGAAGCTCGCCACGACGAGAACCAAGTACCCGGCCGACAAGGCCCGCGGGCGCAGCGACAAATATGACCGGCTTTGAGATTCAGCGGGTCCCGTTCGACAAGACGGCGGTTCGCAGTTGGACGAAGAGCGACCCGAGGCACCGGAGCTGGCCAGTCGTCTATTTGATCGACGCGGAAGCCCCGAAGAAGCCCTCCTCGGGATTCAAGGACGTCTACGTCGGTGAGACGCTGAACGCCGGCGCGCGAGTGCTGCAACACCTCGACTCCCCCGGCAAACAGCATTTGACGCAGGTGCGGGTGGTGCTGGACGACACCTTCAACAAGTCCGTCTGCCTGGACCTCGAGTCTCACCTCATCCGTCTGCTCGCCGGTGACGGCACCTACCGGGTTCTCAACCGCAATGAGGGCATCACGGACTCTGCCTACTACGACCGCGAGGTGTACCGCGAGTCGTTCCGCGAGGTCTTCGACACCCTGCGAGACGAGGGTGTCTTCACCAGAAGCGTTCCGGAGATCGAGAACAGCGACCTCTTCAAACTGTCGCCCTACAAGGCCCTGACGCAGGATCAGGCGATCGCGGTCGAGGACATCGTGGAGGGACTGTTCGACGACCTCGCGAAGGGCGTCGGTGAGCTGCTCGTCGTGCAGGGCGAGCCGGGCACGGGAAAGACTGTGGTCGCCGTCTACCTGATGAAGCTGCTCGCCGATATCGCGGCATCGAAACCCGACGACGAACCGGATGCGGATTCCATTTTCGCCGACTTCTTCACGGACGATCATCGACGCGCACTGCAGGACTTCCGCGTGGGCCTGGTCGTCCCGCAGCAGTCGCTTCGGGAGAGCATCCGCCGCGTGTTCAAGCGCACGCCGGGCCTGCACCCATCGCAAGTGATGACGGCGTTCCAGGCGGGTGAGAGCGAGCAGCCGTGGGATCTGCTCATCGTCGACGAGGCTCACCGACTGAATCAGCGAGCCAACCAATCGTCGGGCGGCCAGAACAAGAAGTTCAAAGACATCACGACCACGCTCTTCGGCGCCGACGACATCACCAAGACGCAGCTCGACTGGATCCGCGCGCGTAGCCGCCACCAGATCCTCATGGTCGACCCTGAGCAGAGCGTTCGGCCGGCCGATCTGGCACCTGAGATGCTCCGCGAGCTGGTCAGCGCGGCGAAGGACGATCTCCGGCACTACCCGCTCGTCTCACAGATGCGCGTCCGCGCCGGCGAGGACTACATCGGCTGGATACGCAGCATCCTCCGTCCCGGTCCGCCCGACGTGGATGCTCCGCCGCCTGCACCTCGGACATTCCAGGACTACGACATGCAGTTCTTCGACGACATCGGCGAGATGCACGATGCGATTCGCGCTCGGGACGCGGAGCATGGCCTTGCTCGCCTCGTTGCCGGGTATGCCTGGCCGTGGGTGAGCAAGGGCTCGGCCGACGTGCATGACATCGAACTCGATGGCCGACTTCTCCGTTGGAACAGCACCGACACCGATTGGATCGCATCGCCCGGTTCTCTGGAGGAAGTCGGTTCGATCCACACGGTCCAGGGATACGACCTGAATTACGCGGGCGTGGTGATCGGTCGAGACCTTGAGTGGGATCCCAAAGCAGATCGCCTGCTAGTGAATCGAAGGAACTACTTCGATAAAAAGGGCAAGGAGAACAACCCGACGCTCGGCCGCAAGTACAGCGATGAGGAACTGCTGCGCTACATCTGCAACGTCTACGCAGTCCTGCTGACACGAGGCATTCGCGGAACCTACGTCTACGTGTGCGATGAAGGCTTGCGCGAGCGACTTACGGGTCTCCTCCCGGGTAGCTCGGCTCAGGTCAGAGACGGCAACTAGCCTGGACCTGGTCCCCGGCTCACCCAGACGCGGCGCCGCCCCGCCCCGGGCCCCTTGCGGTGCATGGGTAGCCTTGTCCGCCGGTACCAGGAGTCAGTCGATCGACCCGACTGGCCAGGGATGATTTTCTTCTCAACGTGATCTACACATCAATTCTTGCAGTCGTTGTAGGGACACCGGTCACCTGACTGGACCACGTCGCTCCGACAATCCGCCACGCAATCATGTTCAGTCAGTTGCCTGACCAACCAAGGCGAGGAACTGTGTTGCGGTAAACACCTCGTACGGCCGCGAGACCATATAACCCGCCGGCGTCAAGTGACGGGTTACAAATATTGAACGGAGAACGTGTCCGCCGCGATCCGGCGACGAAGTCACACCCAGTTTCTTCGCCAACTCTTCGATGTATGGCCTCACCTCTGACTCTTTGCGGGCAAGCTGAGTCGTGTAGCAAGGCTTGACTCGCCCTCTACTCTCCGAGTCCCGGTAAAAGGCTCGCAGCTGGCGCGCTGTCTCCGCAAAACCGTAGACCGCCGCGGGATCCTTTGCCTCGATCAGCCAGATGTTTGGATCTCCGTTGCGCCCACAAACGAGGTCGATCTCCGTAGTAATTTGCGGGACTCCAAGTCGCTCGTGGTCACCCGGCTTCACTCGCGCAATCGTGTTGAACCCGAGATCCTTGAGTTGCCGCTGAAGGGCGCGCTCAAATGCCAGATTCCTATGTTCGCGCCTCTCCGCCAGCGCTTTGGAAACCTGCTCCGGCACTTCCCCGGTCCACGGCAGAACGCCTTGTGTCAACTGGTTGTTGTAGACACTCAAGGTCGTCAAGAGATACTGCGGAGAAATCAGGATTGTGCCGTCAGGAAAACGAATCAACGGTTTGACAAGTAGGCGATGCCTGCGGGTCCGTGTCTGCCAAGGCTCCCAGGGAGCGGAACGCAAGATGTCCGGAGACACAACGAGCATTTGAAATGCGCTTTGAAGACGCAGTCGATGTCCTTCGTCGGGTTTACCAGCTGCGTCATAGACCCAACGCAGTGCCACATCCTGATTAGCAAACGCGATACTTTGGCCGTCTTCGAAGGACTCCCACTGGGCGAGAGCAATCAAAGTCAAAAAAACGTCGCGCGTCGCCGCTCCAAAGGACTCCAACATCGCTGGATCAACACCGTCCTCGATACCATCCGCGCTAGTCTCGGCATCATCGAACACGGGGCCGATTCGGATGCTCGCCGCCGCATCGTTGAGCGCTTCCCCTTCCAACAACCAAGAACCATCAGTCGTGCTCTCATCGTCTAGAAAGTTGAGCTCAAATGCTGAAGTGATTTCGATGGTGACCGGACTCACGCCGTGATGGAGGCGTTCGCTCAGTGTGGTCACGGTGCGGTACGCATCCGCAGCAGCCAATAGTGCGCTCCATCTTTGAGCGTTGGTAGGACGTTGTGTGTCAGTGGTGGCTTCCGACCTAAGTGCGGCCTCTACGATGATCTCGTTGCACTGGCGCAGCTGTAGCGATTCACCGGCAAGTTCGGTCATGCGCTCTACGGGGTCCCAGTCCGTCGCGAGGTCGCGCGCAACTCGGGTCAAGTTGCCCTGTTCTTTTTGCAAGTGGTCGATCACTCGGTTTAGTTGCTCCATGCCTGTCGCCACCACCACCTGCGGGTCATGCAGCGCTATGCCGTCAACGAGTTCCTTCAGCGCGAGGGGCGCGAGATGGTCCTTGACGAGATTGTTTGCGTCGATGCCCCGATATCGGCCAGGTTCCACGCCGGATGCGTGCAGACGGCGTGCAAACGACGAAGTCGCCGCTGACTGGTCAGAGAGGTGCAGACGCCACGGACTTCGGAGATGATTCAATTTAGTTCGGGCAGCCTTCGTTTCGAGAATCAGAAACGGCCTACAATTCCGCCATTCGTTGCCAATCTGTACAGCAACTTCGGGAAGAACGCCACCGAACTGAAGAAGCTCTTCGAGCGCAGAGACGGTCAGTTCGTTCGCTGCGCGGGGGTTCCCGTCTGCGTCCTGCACGAATCTTTCTAGATCGAAAGTCCAGAGCGCTGAGCGCGCAACGCCGCTCGTTTGCATCAGAGCAGACGAAAACTGGACCACCCCATCAGGCTGCTCGACGTCTTCTTCAAATGCTCGGAGCCTAAGTTGATATCCGGGCACATCGAGGCTCCGATGAGCGCTTCTCCACGATTCACCAATTGCGTCAAAAGCAAAGATGAGTCCCCCGCAAACGTCGAACAGGAACCGATAATGCTGTGCTCTCGTCCAGTCAGGATCCGACCTGACTATTGCGATTGGAGGTGTTGTCAGAGCCAAGGACCAACCGACCCGATCGGGTGCATGATGGGTTCCACGCCGATGGTCGTACTCGCCTTCTGATGCGATAAAGGCCACCGAGGCAACTTTGGCTGAGGAGGCCTCGGCCATTTCTGCGTGCCGAAGCGCCGGCAAACCAACGCCGTGGAGGGCGATCTCCAGAGGCGATAGCTCCACTGCTCGATCCCACTCCGCGCCCCCTGCATGGGCCTCGAAATACATGTGAGTAGGGCTTATGCCCCCTTTGAAGAATGTCTTCTCGTTCGCCCTCCAGGGCTCCCAATAGTTGATTGCCTCCCAGCCAAAGCTGGTTGGGAATTCGGGCGAACTCAAATCGCGGGCGAATCGAAACAGGTCTTCGTCAGCTGTTGCCGTCTCGGCGATCCAGGTTAGGTCTTCCAATGCCAGAGTGGCTTGGCCAGGCATCTGGGGTGCCATCAAATGCGACGTGCCAGCGACGATCACAAGAGGAACGACAACCGCGTCGGGAAGCAATTTGACACTTCCGCCGCCAGCCATCTGCGCCAAGACGGGCCCCTCGGACCAGTCATGATCGCGAACCCGCTCAGCCAGCGACACACACCCAATTGATCGGGGGCCACTCCGCGGCAGGTCCTCTGTGAATAGAATCGAAACCGCGATGAAGTTCGGCCCCTCACTCGGCACCAACCATTGGATCTCGCTTCCGGTAAGCGGAAGTATCTCGTCAGGCCTCTTGGGTGGCCCCTCTATGAGGGTGTTCGAAAACCGCCAGAGAGCCCGGCGAGTCGTTTCAATGCATGAGGCGCGGAGCGCCCGCCGCGAGTGGTTGTCGCGCTCCAGCCCAGTTACCAGTTCTGACACTGCATGAGCGAGAACCTCCGCAACGTACGTCGGCGGTAACCATCGATCGGATTGGTCCGCTCCCGGGACCCGGTAACGAAGGGTTCGCCCAAAGGGACTAGTGCGGCTTTCGTGATTGTACGTCGCTGTGTCCGCGCGGGAGGTCATCCATTCGAGGGCAAGCAAGTCTGCTCGATCGAGCTGGAGCGATTCGAGCGGATCGGTAGACACGAGCCGGCGTGCGGCATGAAGCTCGCCCGGTGGCAGATCGATGGGGTCGTCCAGGTTGATGCTTGGAGCAGGTTGCCAATGCGGAAGCAAGGTTTCGATGCAGTAGTCCACGTATCTCAGCAACACTCGGACCACATTGGCGATCCCAAACTTGTACCGCCGCACAAGTTGATCGTCCACCGCGGCGGCAAGTCGCAAAGCTCGAGACAAGTCAGCTATCGGTCTCTCAATCAAGCCCGGAACCATACGCAGCAACTCGTCGCCGACTCGAACAGTCGCAAAATTAGTGGGGTCCGTCGGGATGTAGTCCTCATGCATCGGGCCGATGCCTTTGGATTCAGCTGCCTGGTCGACCAACTCTTGGATGTCCGGGAGGGGCTCTTTGCTACCTATGATGGAAATCGAGCTAGCACGCAGACTTGCGGCCAGCGCCACGCCGATCGGTGTGGCGCGGTGACGCGCCGATGGCGATGCGGCAGCCGCATACAACGTCGCCCACAGCGAGTCGTGGTCGAACCGGCCACAGACCCGCGCAAACTCGTCGACCTGAGACGCCCCATCATTTACACGGACACGCTTCGGCTTTTTTGCCTTGACACGCCCCATGCCCACCCCCAGTGCCACATCAAATGCAAGCTATCAACATGCCTCAAACGCGCCGGAGCCCGACCGTGGACAAATGAGTAGGCAGTCACCGCTCGCCTACATCATCTCCGCTCAGCAGATGATGCTCGATCAACACGCCGCAGACTGACTCACGATCGGCGTGGCCAAGGGGAACACCACGAGCGCCCCCCTTACCCCAGGCAGGCGGTCGTCGGTGAGTTTGAAGTGCGCGACTTGTACCTCTGCACTCAGCGACGCTCACGAGCTGGTCATCCCAATCTGCGCGCGGGGTGGTCAGACGCCGTCCAACGGACGGTCGTCGAGGGACTAATGAGCCATCAGCACGCTTGGCCCGCAATCTGTTGACTGATTGCGCTCCTCGCCGGCTGATGCCTGGCAGGTCGGGACTTGTCCCCACCGGCTCCCCCAGCCGCGGCTGCGCCGCGCCCCGGGCCCCTCGCGCGGCGTGGGCCCACCTGCTCGCAGGTGCAACCTTGATTAGCCCGAGCATGCGAAGAGGGGCCGTCCTTTGGACGGCCCCTCTTCGCATCAGTCGGGCTGACAGGATTTGAACCTGCGACCCCTTGACCCCCAGTCAAGTGCGCTACCAAGCTGCGCCACAGCCCGTGGCTCGGCCCCGGAGGGCCTCGGACAGCTTAGCGGGTTCGGGCGGGGTGGTGAGACGCGGGAGGATGGGGGCGTGCGCGTTTTGGTGAGCGGATTTGAAGCGTTCGGGGGTGCGGCGTCGAACCCTAGCGGCGACGTCGTGCGGCGACTGGCCCTGAGCGGGCATCCCGGGGTCCGACTGAGCACCGTGGTGCTGCCCGTCGCGTTCGCCGCGTCCGGCGGGCGACTGCGCGCGGCCGTCGACGAGTTCCGTCCTGACGTCGTCATCGCGCTGGGGTTGGCCGAGGGGCGCAGCGGCATCACGCCCGAGCGGGTGGCCATCAACCTCGACGACGCGCGCATCCCGGATAACGACGGGGCGCAGCCCATCGATGAGCGCATCGAGCTTCACGGCCCAGACGGGCGGTTCACGGGGCTTCCGGTGAAAGCCATCGTGGATGCACTGCAGAAGGCCGATCTGCCCGCGAGCGTCTCGCTCAGCGCCGGCAGCTACGTGTGCAATCACGTCTTCTACGTGCTGCAGGCCCTCGCCGAGCAGTCGGAGCGGCAGGGGCGCCCCCTGCGATCCGGGTTCATCCACGTGCCCGCGAGCCCCGAGCTGGCGGCAGGGCACCCCGGCATGCCGAGCCTGAGCCTCGATGAGCTCGAGCGGGGCATCCGCATCGTCATCGACACCGTCGTCGCGACGCCGGTCGATGCGCGGCTGCCCGGCGGGGCCATCCACTGATGGGCGATTCGGGCGAGGTCATCCGCGTCTCGGCGGCGCTCATCGTCGACGAGGCGGGGCGGCTGCTCGTCGTGCGCAAGCGCGGCACGAGCGTGTTCATGCAGCCCGGCGGCAAGCCCGACGCGGGAGAGAACCCGGCGCAGACCCTTAGCCGCGAGCTCGCCGAAGAACTGGGCGCCAGCGTGCCGGTTGAGGCCCTCGAACCGCTCGGCAGCTTCACCGCGGCGGCCGCGAACGAGGCGGGGGCGACGGTCGTGGCCGAGGTGTTCCGGGCGCGGCTGACCGGGCCGATCGCCGCCGCGGCTGAGATCGCCGAGCTGCGCTGGGTGCACTCGAGCGAATTCCCGAGCCTCGCGCTCGCGCCGCTCATCACCGAGCACATGCTGCCCCTGCTGCCCTCCCCCTGACAGCGGGCTGAATTCATCCGCGCGGCGGAGGCGTGAGCATCCCTCTACCCCGCATACTGGCGTCATGAACAGGCGCAGCACCTACGTGGCACCGCACCCCGCGTGGCGATGGATGCTCGGCGCGGGCATCGCGCTCACCATCGTCTCCGCCGTCCTCGGCGGCACCCTCCTCGTCGTCGGTCCGTTCGTCGCCGGTGTCGCCCTTCTCGCCACCGCTCTCGCCCTCGTCATCGCCGGCGCCGTGCTCGTGCGCCGCCTGCGCGGTCCCGCCGCCGTCTGACCCCTCGCCGCCGTCGGCGGTGAGGTCTAGCCTCACCGCATGACCGCAGCGGTGCAGATCACCCCGGCCGCGCACGTGCCGTGGAGCGCCGTCGAGCAGGTGCTCGGCTCCGTCGGCGAGTCCTCGCACTGCTGGTGCCGCTGGTGGCTCAGCACCAACGCCGAGTACAGCGCCCTCGACGATGCGGCCCGCCAGGCCGCTCTGCAGTCCGACCTGGTTCGGGATGCCCCGCGCGGCCTGCTCGCCACCGTCGACGGCTCCCCTGCCGCCTGGGTCGGCGCCGCACCGCGCCCCGACTACGCCCGCTTGCCCCGCACGAGAGTGCTCGCCCAGGCGCTCCCCGGCACCGACTGGGCCGATGACAGCATCTGGAGCGTCGTCTGCTTCACCGTGCTGCCCGCCCACCGCCGCACGGGGCTCGCGACGGCGCTGCTCGGCGCCGCCGTCGAGGCCGCCCGCACCGCCGGAGCCACCGCCGTCGAGGGCTACCCGGTCGACACCGCGGTCGGAGGGCGCCGCAGCCCCGGCGCCCTGAACACCGGCACCCTCGCGCTGTTCGAGCGGCACGGATTCACCGAGGTCGGCCGCGCCAAGGCCGACCGGCCGGTCGTGCGGCTGGTGCTCTGACCGCGACCCTCTCCACATCTCCGTCGCGCGACGGATGCGAGCGACCGTCATGGCGAGCAGACTGAATCTCATGAGTGAGCAGAACCCGCCCTCGACGCCGGGCGAGACCGCCGAAGGCACGGGCGGCCAGGGGCAGATGCACCTCGCGCTCGGCATCGTGTTCATCACGCTGGGCGGCTCGTCCTTCTTGCTCTACGAGGGTTCGCTGCGATTCGTCGGGCTGCCGTTCCTCGTGATCGGCGTGGCCTACCTCGCGATGGCGGTGAATTCCGGGAAGGCGCCCGGCGGCGACCACGCCACCGACTCGACACCGTCCCCACCGAGTGAAGGAGATCGACCTTGACGGAGCCGCACCCTTCCGGCAGCGCCCGCTCCCCGCGCACGACGGCGGAGAAGGCGCGCCTCTACTCGCTGTGGATCGGCGTCGCGTTCCTGCTCGCCGGCGTCGCGCTCCCCTTCCTCACGGACAACGTCGCGACGGGCATCCCCTTCATCGTGCTCGGGCTGGTGTTCGTCGGAGACACGCAGGGGCGCCTCCGCGGCCGGCAGAGACTCGCGTTCCGCGGAGGCGGCGATCAGTTCGACAGCACCGACGGCGGCGGAGGCAGCACCGACGGCGGTGGCGGAGGCGGCAACTAGAGCGCGGGCAGCCGCTCGCGCAGGCCCGGCCAGCTCGCGGCGAATCCGGGGTGCAGCGGCAGAGCATCCACCGCGTCGAGGGCGACCCAGCGCAGTTCGAGGCTCTCGAGATCGGCGACCACCGGGTCGAACAGCTCCTCGACCCGCACGACGACCGTCGTGTACGACCAGAAGCCGAGGTCGACGACGCTCTCGAACAGTACGGTGACGGCCCCGGGCGGCACGCCGGCCTCCTCCTTCGACTCGCGCAGCGCCGCATCGGCCGCCGACTCGTCGAGCTTGCGCGCCCCGCCCGGAATGCCCCAGGTGCCGCCGTGGTGCGACCACTCGGCCCGGTGCTGCAGCAGGATCCCCGCGGTCGGGTGCCAGGCCAGCAGCCCGGCAGCACCGAAGCGGCCCCAGAAGCGCTGCCCGTCGGGCCCCTCGACCCACGCATCGCCCGGATCCCGCAGGTGCGGCGGCGGCAGGGGCGGCGGCTGGGTCATGCAGGGAGCGTACGCGGCGCAGCCTGACAACCGGCGACGAGAGCGCGACCGCGCGTCACGGCGAGCGCGCAGGCCGGGCGCGCGACGATGAGGGCATGACCGACGAGCGAGGGGATGCCGCTGCCGCGGCCGCGCGCCGACCCGAGCTCGACCGCACCGCCCCGCCGCTCCCCGGGCGCGCCGTCATCCGCCAGCGCTGGAGCGACTTCCTCTTCCTGCACTGGCGCGTGCCCGCCTCGGAGGTCGCCCCGATGCTCCCCGCCGGCACCCGCCCCGACGTCTTCGACGGCAGCGCCTGGGTGGGGCTCATCCCCTTCGTGCTCAGCGACCACGCCTTCCTGCCGCTGCCGCCCGTGCCCGGCCTCGGCACGTTCATCGAGATCAACGTGCGCACCTACTCCGTCGACGAGCAGGGCAACCACGGCGTCGTCTTCCGCTCGCTCGACGCCGAGCAGCTGCCCTCCGTGCTCGCCGCGCAGGCGCTCTTCGGGCTCCCCTACCGCTGGGCGCAGGCGGGCATGCGGCGCGACGCCGCGCGCGGGACCGTCGAGTACCGGGCCCGCCGGCGCTCCGGGCAGCACCCGCGCACGCGCATCCTCGCCCGCCCCGGCGCTACGCCCGTCGACACCGCGCTCAGCCGCTTCCTCACCGCGCGATGGGGCTTCCACGAGCGGCACCTCGGCCGCACCATCCACGCCCGCAACACGCACGAGCCGTGGCCGCTGGTCGAGGCCGAGCTGCTCGCGCTCGACGATCAGCTGGTGGCGGCCGCCGGGTTCCCGGGTCTGGCCGCGCGGAAGCCCGACTCGGTGCTCGCGACCCCGCTCGGGCATCCCGGCCTCATCACCGAGTTCGCCGCCGCACGCACCCTGCCTTCAGGCGATGCTCAGAGAGCACGGCGGGGTCGTCCCGTAGACTGACAGCGTTCAAGGGGAGTACTCCACCCACGGACGGCTCGTCAATACGGATGCACACGCGCGACGGAAGCGCGCATCTCGGGCCGCCGGTCCCGCTCGCGGGATGGAGAAGACCTTGGCGCAGATTCGTCTACGCCAAAAAGGAGCCCCGCTGTGAACGTCACGCCCACCGTCTGGTTGATCACGATCGCGATCACCATCGCGTTCTTCGTCTACGAATTCTTCGCGCACGTGCGCAAGCCGCACGAGCCCTCCATCGGCGAATCCGCCCGCTGGTCGGCCTTCTACATCGGACTGGCCCTGCTCTTCGGCGTCGGCCTCGGCATGGTCTCGGGCTGGACGTTCGGCGGCGAGTACTTCGCCGGCTACCTCACCGAGAAGGCGCTCTCGGTCGACAACCTGTTCGTCTTCCTGCTGGTGATGACCGCCTTCGCGGTGCCGAAGATCTACCAGCAGAAGGTGCTGATGATCGGCATCGTCATCGCGCTCATCATGCGCGGCGCGTTCATCGCCGTCGGCGCGGCCCTCATCTCGAACTTCTCGTGGGTCTTCTACATCTTCGGCGCGCTGCTGCTCGTGCTCGCCTACCGCCAGGCCTTCTCGCACGGCGACTCCGACGTCGCCAACGGCCGCTTCATGAAGCTCGTCCGCCGCGTGCTGCCCGTGCACAACGAGTACGTCGGCGACAAGCTCACCACCCGCATCGACGGCCGCCGCTACGTCACCCCGATGCTGCTCGTCATCGTCGCCATCGGCTTCGTCGACCTGATCTTCGCCGTCGACTCCATCCCCGCGATCTACGGCCTGACCGAGGAGGCGTACATCGTCTTCGTCGCCAACGCCTTCGCGCTCATGGGTCTGCGCCAGCTGTACTTCCTCATCGGCGGGCTCCTCGAGCGCCTCGTCTACCTGACCCAGGGCCTCGCGGTCATCCTCGCCTTCATCGGCGTCAAGCTCGTGCTGCACGCCCTGCACGTCAACGAGCTGCCCTTCATCAACGGCGGCGAGCCGCTGCTCTGGGTGCCCGAGATCCCGACCTCGCTGTCGCTCGTCTTCATCGCGGCGACCATCACGGTCGCGACCATCGCGAGCCTGCTCAAGACCCGCGGAGACCGCGTGCGCGAGACCCCCGAGGTCAAGGAGGAGGTCAGCGAGGGCGTCGACCCCCGCTAGACCCCTGCGCGGTTCGGGATGCCCGGCGCGAGTTCTGCGGAACTCGGGTCGGGCATCCCGTCGTTCTGCCGGTGACTCGGTGCGGGCAGGGTCGGCGGGTCGAGCGGCTGGGGTTGGCACGAATTCAGGCACGACTCGGCGCGCCGCCGACGGTCATGCGGCGACATGCCGGGTTAGACGTCGAGATGCCTGAATTTGTGCCACGGGCCGAGCGGTCACGCGCGGCAGTGCGGCCGATGAGGTTCGGGATGCCCGGCGCGAGTCGAGCGCGGCGCGCGCCGGGCATCCCGCCGGTTCGCCTTCGGGGGCTCGCGCCGCGCACCGCGGCCCGGGACGGGCCTCGGCGAGGGGCGCGAGCGGAGGCCAGAAATGGCCTCCGCGGCAGCTAGCGCTGCCTCTTTTCGCGCCGACGGCCCGGGACGGGCCGTCGCGAGTCAGGGGCGAAGGCCAGAAATGGCCTTCGCCGGCAGCGCTAGCGCTGCCTCTTCTCCCTGACTCGCATGTTGACCTGGATGGGTGTTCCCTCGAAGCCGTAGATCTCGCGCAGGCGGCGCGTGATGAAGCGGCGGTACTGCGGGTCGAGGAAGCCCGTGGTGAAGAGCACGAAGGTCGGCGGGCGGGTCGAGGCCTGCGTCGCGAAGAGGATGCGCGGCTGCTTGCCGCCGCGAACCGGGTGAGGATGCTCCTGCGTGAGCTCGGCGACGAAGGCGTTGAGCTTGCCGGTCGGGATCCGGGTGTCCCACGACTCGAGCGCGACCTCGAGGGCCGGCACGAGCTTCTCCATGTGGCGGCCGGTGCGGGCCGAGATGTTGACACGGGGAGCCCAGGCGACGTGCGCCAGATCTTGCTCGATCTCGCGCTCCAGGTAGCGGCGGCGCTCGTCGTCGAGCAGGTCCCACTTGTTGAAGGCCAGCACGAGGGCGCGCCCCGACTCGAGCACCAGGTCGATGATGCGCACGTCCTGCTCGCTGATCGGCTGGGTCACGTCGATGAGCACGACGGCGACCTCGGCCTTCTCCAACGCGGCGGCCGTCCGCAGCGAGGCGTAGAAGTCGGCGCCCTGCGCCATGTGCACGCGGCGGCGGATTCCGGCCGTGTCGACGAAGCGCCAGATCTTGCCGGCGAGCTCGATCTGCTCATCGATGGGGTCGCGCGTGGTGCCGGCGAGCTCGTTGACGACGGCGCGCTCCTCGCGGGCGGCCTTGTTGAGCAGGCTCGACTTGCCGACGTTGGGGCGGCCGATGAGGGCGACGCGGCGGGGCCCGCCGAACTCCTCCTTGGCGACGGTCGAGATCTCGGGCAGCACCTCGAGCACGTGGTCGAGCAGGTCGGCGACGCCGCGGCCGTGCACGGCCGAGGTCGGCCAGGGCTGGCCGAGGCCGAGGCCCCAGAGCGCGGCGGCCTCGGGCTCCTGGCGGGTGTCGTCGACCTTGTTGGCGACGAGGATGACGGGCTTCTTCGAGCGGCGCAGCATCTTGACGACGAACTCGTCGGTGGCGGTCGCACCGGTGATGGCGTCGACGACGAAGAGCACGGCGTCGGCGAGCTCGACGGCGACCTCGGCCTGCTGGGCGACGGAGGCGTTGATGCCGAGCGCGTCGGGCTCCCAGCCGCCGGTGTCGACGAGGGTGAAGCGGCGTGTGTTCCACTCGGCCTTGTACGAGATGCGGTCGCGGGTCACGCCCGGCTTGTCCTCGACGACGGCCTCGCGGCGGCCGAGGATGCGGTTGACGAGCGCGCTCTTGCCGACGTTCGGCCGGCCCACGATGGCGAGCACGGGCAGGGCGGGCATCGTGATGATGCCGTCCTCGCCGAGCGAGGCGTGCTCGAGCAGGGTGAGGTCGTCCTCATCGAGCTCGTAGTCCTCGAGGCCGGCGCGCAGTGCCTCGCTGCGCAGCTCGGTGATGTCCTCGTCGAGCTCGGCGATGCGGTCGGCGACGGCCTGCGCCGCGCTCGCGTCGAGCACGGGGTAGTCGGCCTCGTCCGACGAAGAGCCGTCGGAGGGCGACGAGGCGGGGGTCGGGGTGGTGTCGGCGGTCATGGGATCCTCCCATTTCTCCTCGCCCACCGGCGAGGCGTGTTCCGCGCCCCCGTCCCTAGGCGGTCGGTGCGGCGCGCACGATCGTGATCAACGCCTCAACGGTCTGCTCGAAGTCGAGCTCCGTGGAATCGAGGGTCGTGACGCCCTCGGCGGCGTTCATGAAGTCGACCACGCGCATGTCCTGCGCGTCGCGCGAGGCCAGCTGCTGCGCTGTCGACTCGGTCGACTCGCTGCCTAGCTCGGCCGACCTTCTGCTCATCCTAGCCTCCGGAGACGCCGTCAGCAGCACCCGCACCGGCGCATCCGGCGCGACGACGGTCGTGATGTCGCGGCCCTCGACGATGACACCCGGCTTCGGATGCTCCGACACGAGCCGCCGGAACAGCGCCGTGAGCCCCGCCCGCACCTCCGGCACCCGGGCCACCTGGCTCACCACGGCGGTGACGCGCGGCTCGCGGATGTCGGCCGTGATCTCCTCGCCGCCGACGCGCACGAAGTAGCGGTCGGGCTCCATGCCGATGGCGTAGTCGAAGTCGTCGATGCGCGCGGCCACGGCAGCGGCATCCGCCGTATCGACGCCCTCATCGAGGCAGTGCCAGGCCAGCGCGCGGTAGGCGGCGCCGGTGTCGAGGTAGGCGAAGCCCAGTCGCCGGGCGGCCTCCTTGCTGACGCTCGACTTGCCGCTGCCGGCAGGGCCGTCGACGGCCACGATGATGTCGCTCACAGTTCTCCTACTCGAATGGGGGGGTGGGGATGCTCAGCTCGCGCCGGCGATGCGCCAGCCGCGCTGCTCGAGCTGCGCGATCAGGCTCTGCTCCGCCTCGGGCAG
Source organism: Microcella daejeonensis (assembly GCF_026625045.1). GTDB lineage: Bacteria > Actinomycetota > Actinomycetes > Actinomycetales > Microbacteriaceae > Microcella > Microcella daejeonensis. The sequence goes on from NZ_CP113089.1 coordinate 18,493, forward strand.
CACCGACACCTCGGCGAAGCCGATCGGAGCGCCCGGCGAGTGCTCGAGGCGCAGGTCCTCCATGTTGACGCCGAGCTCGCCGATCTCGGTGAGCAGCCGCGCGAGCTGGCCGGGGGTGTCGTCGATCATGACGACGATCTGGGCGTAGCGCCGGCTCGAGCCGTGCTTGCCGGGGATGCGCGCGACGCCCGCGTTGCCGGCCGAGAGCAGCTCGGCGGTCTGCCGCCGCGAGCCCGCCTGGTCGGGGTGCTCGAGCGCGTCGATGAGTCCGCTCAGGTCGTCGCGCAGCGCGCGCAGGATCTCGCCGACCGGCCCCGCGTTCGCCTGCAGGATCTGCACCCACAGGTTCACATCGCTCGCGGCGATGCGCGTGACGTCGCGCAGGCCCTGCCCGGCGAGGCCGACCGCGCCGTCGCCCGCGCGCACGAGCCGCGCCGCCATGGCGCTCGCGACGAGCTGCGGCACGTGGCTGATCATCGCGACGCTGCGGTCGTGCTCGTCGACGCCCATCTCGACGGGCACGGCGCCGACGTCGAGGATGAGGTCCTCGATCGCGGCCGCCCGGCCGTAGCTGATGCCGTCGTGGCCCGCCAGAACCCAGGGCCGCCCGACGAAGAGGTCGGCGCGGGCCGAGACGGGGCCGCCGCGCTCGCGGCCGGCCATCGGGTGCGTGCCGAGGTACCGCGAGACGTCGGCGCCGAGCGCGATGAGCTCGCGCAGCGGCTGCGCCTTGACGCTCGCGACATCGGTGACGAGGGCCTCGGGATGCGCCTCGAGCTGCGCGGCGACGGTCACGGCGGTGACGTCGGGCGGCACGCAGACGACGACGAGCCCCGGCCGGTCATCCGGCGTCGCCGCCCGGCCCGCCCCGTAGTCGACGGCGAGCGCGACCGCGGTGGGCGAGACGTCGGCGAGCGTCACGTCGACGCCCTTCTCGCGCAGGGCGAGGGCGATGCTCGTACCGAGCAGTCCCGCGCCGACGATGTGCACGGCGTGCTGGAGGCGGCGGTCGGTCATGCGTCGGCCCCGTCGGCGTCGGTCGGCTCGGCACCATCACCGGCGCCCTCGGCACGGGCATCCCGCCCGAGGGTCAGCAGTGCGCCGAGCTCGTCCTTCGTGAGCGGGCGGGTGCGGCCGATCGGCAGCGTGCCGAGGTGCAGGGGGCCGAACTGGCGGCGCACGAGCTCGATGACGGGGAACCCGACCTCGGCCATCATGCGGCGCACCACGCGGTTGCGGCCCGAGTGCAGGGTGAGCTCGACCATGCTGCGGCCCTTCGAGGGCTCGCCCAGCAGTCGTGCCTTGTCGGCGATCGCGACGCCGTCCTCCAGCTCGACGCCCTCGCGCAGTCGCCGCAGGGCCTGGCCGGTGACACCGCCCTTCACCGTGGCGATGTAGGTCTTCTCGACGCCGAAGCGCGGGTGGGCGAGCACGTTGGCGAGCGCGCCGTCGTTGGTGAGCAGCAGCAGCCCGCTCGTGTCGGCGTCGAGACGGCCGACGTTGAACAGCCGGTCGTCGAAGCGGTCGGTGAACTGGCGCAGATCGGGGCGGCCGTTCTCGTCGCGCAGCGTGCTCACGACGCCGGTGGGCTTGTTGAGCATGACGTAGCGGCGGGTGCCGTCGAGCTGCACGGCGACCCCGTCGACGGCCAGCTCGTCGACGCTCGGCTCGATGCGCGCCCCGAGCTCGTCGACCACGACGCCGTTGACCGTCACGCGGCCCTGCGCGATGAGCTGCTCGCTCACGCGGCGCGAGGCGACGCCGGCGGCGGCCATGACCTTCTGCAGGCGCTCGCTCGTGGCGCTGTCGCCGTCGCGCTGATTGCTCTCGACGGTGAGCTCGACGTCGGGCACGAGGCCCTTCGGCGCACGGTCGTCGTTCCTGCGGCTAGCGGACATCGTCGAACCCCTGGCTGCCGTCGTCGAGCAGCGGCGAGATCTTCGGCAGCTCGTCGAGGCTGTTGATGCCGAGCTGCGTCAGCAGCAGCTCGGTCGTGGCGTAGTGGATGGCACCGGTCTCGCTGTCGGTGAAGGCCTCGGTGATGAGCCCTCGGCCGAGCAGCGTGCGCACGACCGAGTCGACGTTGACGGCGCGGATGGAGGCGATCGCGCCGCGGCTGATCGGCTGCTTGTAGGCGATCACGGCGAGCGTCTCGAGCGCGGCCTGCGAGAGCTTCGCGGGGCTCTGCGTGTGCACGAAGTCGCGCACGAGGTCGTCGAGCTCGGCGCGCACGTAGATGCGCCAGCCGCCGCCGACCTCGCGCAGCTCGAAGCCGCGGCGCGGGCCGCCGTTCTCGCCGTCGTAGTCGGCGACGAGGGCCGTGAGGGCCGCGCGCACCTCCGGCACGGGGCGGCCGAGCGCGCTCGCGAGCCCGACGAGGCTCTGCGGCTCGTCGACGACCATGAGCACGGCCTCGAGGGCGCGGGCGACGTCGACGCCCTCCGGGATGCCCGGCCGGGGCTCGGCGTCGGCGTCGGGCCGTGCGGCGCTCACGTCGTCGGGCCGCGCGGCCGCGGCGCCGTCGGGCGCGGGCGCGGCATCCCGCTCGGGTGTCACGGTCTCACTGGCCATAGTCGGCTCCCAGGTTCACGAGGCTCTCGTCCGTCCAATTCTCCGCCGTCCAGCGCACCGTGAGCTCCCCCAGAGGCTCGAGCTGCTCGAAGCCGACGGCGGCGTGCCGGTACAGCTCGAGCAGGGCGAGGAACCGCGCGACGACGACGCCCTTCTGCTCGGCGCCCGCGATGAGGGCGCGGAAGGTCACCGGCTCCCCCTGGCGCAGCAGGCTGACGACGTGCGCCGCCTGCTCGCGGATGGAGACGAGCGGGGCGTGCAGGTGGTCGAGACCCACGACGGGGATCTCGCGCGGCGTCATCGCGAGCAGGGCGAGAGCGGCGAAGTCGTCGAGGCTCGTCGTCCAGCGCAGCTCGGGAGTGCGTTCGCGGAACTTGTCCTCCAGGCGCACCGAGCGGGTGTGCCGGCGGGTCTCGGCGTCGATGCGGGAGGCGAACCAGCCGCTCGCCTCCTTGAAGGCGCGGTACTGCAGCAGGCGGGCGAAGAGCAGGTCACGGGCCTCCAGCAGGGCCACGTCCTCCGCGTCGACGAGCTCGCCCTGCGGCAGCAGGCTGGCGATCTTCCAGTCCAGCAGCGTCACGGCGACGACGAGGAACTCGCTCGCCTGATCCAGCTCGTCGATCGCCGACCCGCCCTCGTGGTCGAGACCGCGCAGGTACGAGAGGAACTCGTCGGTGACGGCGCTCAGCGCGATCTCGGTGATGTCGAGCTCGCGCTTCGAGATGAGGCTCAGCAGCAGGTCGAAGGGGCCCTCGAACGAGCTCAGGCTGACGCGGAACCCCGGTGGGGCATCCGGTGCCGCCGCGTCGACGGGGAGGACCTCGGGCTCAGGCGACGGCGCCACGCTCGATCAACTCTCGCGCGAGCTGCCGGTAGGCGCGGGCCGCGGGGTGCTCGGAGGCGTAGGAGGTGATCGGGGTGCCCGCGACGGAGGCGTCGGGGAACTTCACGGTGCGCCCGACGACCGTCTCGAGCACGCTGTCGCCGAAGGCCTCGACGACGCGCTCGAGCACCTCGCGCGAGTGCAGGGTGCGCGAGTCGTACATCGTCGCGAGGATGCCGTCGAGCTGGATGGCGGGGTTGAGGCGGTCCTTGACCTTCTCGATCGTCTCCACCAGCAGGGCGACGCCGCGCAGGGCGAAGTACTCGCACTCCAGCGGGATGAGCACGCCGTGCGCGGCCGTGAGGGCGTTGACGGTGAGCAGGCCGAGCGAGGGCTGGCAGTCGACGAGGATGACGTCGTAGTCGTCGAGCACCGGGCGCAGCACGCGGGCGAGGATCTGCTCGCGCGCGACCTCGTTGACGAGGTGCACCTCGGCGGCGCTGAGGTCGATGTTCGCCGGGATGATGTCGAGCCCGGGCGTCGTGGTCTGCTGCACGGCGAGACGGGTGTCCTTCTCGCGGCCGAGCAGCAGGTCGTAGATGGTGAGGCCGTCGTGGCTGTTGACGCCGAGGCCGGCGGAGAGCGCGCCCTGCGGGTCGAAGTCGATGACGAGAACCTTGCGCCCGTACTCGGCGAGCGCCGCGCCCAGACTGATCGTGGTGGTCGTCTTGCCGACGCCGCCCTTCTGGTTGCAGAGCGCGATGATGCGGGCCGGGCCGTGCTCGGTGAGTGCGGCGGGGACGGCGAACTCGCGCTTCGGCCGGCCGGTCGGGCCGGTCGCGATCGCATCCATCCCGGGGAGGGCCGTACCGCTCGTCTTCTCGCCGCTCATAGGCCCCGAGTCTACTGACCGCTCGGTCACGGGCCGGTGCGACGGGCCGGGCGGGCGCAGTGCCGCTCCGCGCTTCCTGCGAGGCCTCTCGGGGCCATCCGGAGTCTTTCGGGGCCCTCCGCGGCCTCACGTCCGTGCTCCGATGCGGGATGCCCGCCCATTGCTCGCGCGCAGGTGACGGGAGTTGACTGGAGCCTATGGACGACGCCGCCCGCCGCGCTCTCGAACGCACCGCGTTCGGGCCGACGCGCACGGACGAGGAGCGGCGCGCGGCCGAGGAGGCGGCGCTCGAGCTCGCCCGGCTCGACGCGGTGGAGCGCCGGGGGCATCCGGTGCGGCGCACGCGCGTCGGCGCCGGGGTCATGCATCCCGTCCCGCCGCGCCCGCCGCGCCCGCTGTGGCGCCACCCGGCCCTCATCACGGGGGTCGTCGTCGCCCTGCTCGGCGGGCTCACCGCGGGCGGCCTCGCGATCGCCTCCTCCGTGCTGCAGGGTCGCCCGAACATCTTCCTCGGCGCGCAGGGCTTCACCGCGCAGGAGGTGCGGGCCCTCGACATCCCGGCCTTCGACGTCTTCGATCGGCCTGCCACCGCGACCGAGCTGCAGTACCTGGAGGAGCTCGAGGTGGGTGGGCGCATCGTGCAGCTGGGGCCGCGCATCCTCGACGCCGATGACGACTGGGACTACGCCGCCGTCATCGTCCGCTCGCTCGTCACCACCATCGAGCCGCGCGCCTGCGTGTGGGCGCTCGGCGAGTCGGACGCCTCGCTCGCCTGCACCGACATCACCCGCTTCGCCGAGACCGGTGTCGAGGGCGAGGCGAGCTCCCGCGAGGGCACCGTCGCCTTCCGCTGGACGGCCGACGGCGACTTCGAGGCGGTCCGTGCGCGGTAGGCCATCCCGTGATTGACTTCGCCTCATGACACCGGATGCCGCTGCCGGGGCCGCGCGCCCCCAGCGCCCTCTCGTGCTCGACGCCGACGGCGGCACGGCGCTCCCCCTCGACGCCGAGCCCCTCGGCGAGCGCCGCCCGCCCCGGATCCCGCTGCGCCTCCTCGTCGCCGCCCTCGTCGCGGTGCTCCTCCTCACCGGCTCGGCGTTCGGCACGCGCGCCGCCGCCGACGTCGACCCCAGCGCCTTCGCGATCTTCGACGAGCCGGCGAGCGCCGACGACGAGCAGGCCATGGAGGACTTGGTCGGGATCGGGGCGCCGATGATCGGCGAGCCCCGGGTTCTGTCGAGCACCGGCAGCGTCACGGTGGTCGCCGTGCGAGCACCCGAGGGCACCGGGGCCCGCCTCGCCGCGAACGGCGGGTACCCGCCCTCGGGCGGACCGGTGATCCCCGATCCACTGCAGCGCGGCGACGACGTCACGGCGGGAGACGTGCCGGAGTCCGCCGAGGTCTGCCTGTGGGTGCTGAGCCTGCAGGCCGGGCCCAACGGTCGCTGCGCATCGGAGGAGGCCTTCGTCGAACGCGGCCTCGCCGTCTCGGCGATCACGGAGACGCTGGAGTCCATCGCCCTCTGGACTCCGCAGGGAGCGGCGGTCGTCGAGGCCCTGCCGCACGGCCCCATCACCCTCGACGAGGTGCGCGCTCTCGGCATTCCGGCGATCGAGATGCTGGAGTCCCTCCCTCCGGACGAGAGCGCCGTCATTACCCGGAGCAGCGAGGGCCGCGACTCGTTCGGGGAGCAGATCCTCGCCATGCGCGAGATCGAGAGGTCCGAGGGCTGGCGCATGTCGGCGGGCATCTTCCGCCCCGAACCCGAGGGCGGGCTCGCCGCATGCGTGCGGCTCGCGCCCGAGGAGCGCTACGGCGAGTACGTATTCAGCTGCACGTCGATCGCGGAGTTCGTCGATCTCGGGGCCGGCGGAGGGATCGGGGTCTTCGGCGAGAACGTCACATGGATCTGGGCGCCCGATGGCACGGCCTCGATCAGCCTGGACGGCTCGTGACCTCGCAGCAGTCCGGCGGTGACGCGGGCGACGCGCGGGCTGCCCGCATCGCGGAGCTCGAGCGGCTGCTCTTCGGCCGCCCGGATTCGGGGACGACCCGTATCGACGGTTCCGTGGTCGATGCCGATCGGGCGTCCGCTCTGGACGAGCTCGAGCGTCTCCGCAGCTACCGTGCGGCACCCGCGGAGACGACGGTGCCCGACCACGACGACACCATCGTGCGTCCGGTGACTCCTGAATCGCCGAACGACCCCGGGCACGGCGCCGCCCTGAGCCGGTCGTCTCACGCTGCCGAGCCGTCGACGTCCGAGCACGCCCGGGGTGCGCTCCGACTGCTGGCCGCGATCGGCGCACTCGCGCTCCTCGCGGGCGCACTCATCGGCATCCTCACCGCGCCGCCGGCTCCCGCGGCGCTCGATTCCCTCCGCTCCCCCGCCACCCCGGTCGACCGCGTGCGCAGCGCGATCCTGCGCGACGCCGGGCTCCCGCTCCTCGCCGACGGACGCATCATCGCCAGCACGAGCGGCGCCGCGTCCCTGCTCGTCTTCCGCGCGCCGCAGGGCACCGCAGAACTCCTCCGCGACGCCGACGCGAGCCTCGTCGGCAACGAGCTCTCCCCCTTCGGCGGCGCCCTCTACCTGCTCCCCGCCCCGACCGCGCTCGACCGAGCGGACACGCGCCGATCCGAGGTCTGCGCCTGGGTCGTCGAGCGCAGCTTCGCCATCGAAGGACGGTGCACGACCCTCGACGAGTTCGCGCAGGAGGGCCTCGACTTCGAGACCGAGCGCTTCGGCATCCGCTACGCCGTCGCATGGTCGCCCGCGGGCGAGGCCGAACTGCGCGCCCTGCCCGTCGAAGAGACACCCTGACCCCGCGTCACCCCGTGCTTGACTGGCCCCCATGACCCGGGATGCCGCTGCCGAGTCCGCCCGCATCGCCGAGCTCCAGCGGCTCGCCTACGGCCGGGCCTCGACGCCCGCCGAGGCCGCGCGCGCCGAGGCCGCCGCGCTGGAGCTGCAGCAGCTGCTCGCCGCCCGCGCCGCGGCCGAGCATCCCACCCCCACCGACGACCGCGCCGCGGCCCCGCCTGCCGACGCCCACCGGGCTGACGCGGCAGACGTGACGGACGTCACCGACGCGCCCGACGACGACGCCGGCCCGCGCCCCTGGTGGCAGCGGCTGCCCGCCCTCGTCGGGGCCCTCGCGGCCGCGATCGTCGGCGGCGGCGCCCTGCTCGGCGTGCTGACCCCCTCCGGCCCGCCGGCGGCGCTCGTCGTCTTCGACCGCGCTCCCGACGCGGCCGAGCTCGCGCTCACGGGTCGCTTCCAGCAGCTCGGGGCGCCCGTCGACGGGCTGCGAATCATCGGCGACGCCGGTGCCGCCGAGCTCGTCGCTTTCCGCGCCCCGACCGGAACGGCGCAGCAGCTCGCCGACGCCGCCGGAGCGGGCGAGCCCTCCCTGCCGCTCGTGGACGAGAGCCGCTTCGGGGAGAACGGCGAACCGGTGCGCGAGTCCGCCGAGCAGGACGTCTGCCTCATGGTCGTCGACCGCGGCCTGCCCTCGGGGACGAGCTGCGCGTCCGTCGGCGACTTCGTCGAGCGCGGGCTCGAGGTCGAGGGCCGGGACGCCCTCTCGGGGGCCCCGTACCGCGGTTCCTGGCTGGCCGACGGCTCCGTGACGTTCGAGCCGCTCCCCTGAGCCCTCGCGGTTCACACCGCCGGGTGCTTGACTACCGCCATGGCGCAGCCGCCGGGCGACGAGGAGCCCGCCGAGCGCGCCCTCGAGCACGTGATCGCGCACCTCTTCGACAGCGAGCTGACGCGCTTGGCGTACGCCCGACCGAGCACGCCGGACGATGAGCGGCGCGCCGAGGCCGCCCTGCGGGAGCTCGCCCGACGCGCGGCCGCGGCACCCGCGCCCGATCCGGCGCCGGTGGTCGCCGAGCGGCCCGCCCCGGTGCGGTTCCGGCGGCTCCGGCGACTCGGGCGGCTCCGGCGACGCCCGCAGCCGACGCCGGGCATCCCGACCCGCCCCGCCGCCCCACCGGAGGCCCGTACCCGCCGCGAGGACGCGCGCCGCGACTCCCGCCGCAGAGCCCACCGTGACGCTCCCCGCAGAGCACGCCGCGACGCCCACCGCGACGCTCCCCGCCCCGGCCGGCGCCGCGCCGGCGCGCTCGCGGCCGTCGGCACCCTGCTACTGAGCACCGTCGCCGCCCTCAGCGCCGCCGCGACCCCCGCGCCCGAGGCGGCGCCGCCCTCGGCTCTGCAGCAGCTCTACCGCGAGGCGACCCCCGTCGAGCGCGAGCTGCGCGACCGCATGCTCGCCGCCGGCCTGCCCGTCACCATCGGCCCGCGCCACCTCGCCGAGCAGTCGGGCGGCGAGCGCCTGCTCGCCTACCGGTCGGTGCGCGCGGGCACCGCCGAGACCGCGCGCAACGACGTCTGCGTGCTGCTCGTCGACGCCGAGACCCTGCGCACGCCCGTCTGCATCACGCGGGAGGCGTTCCTCGACGAGGGTCTGCGCACGACGCTCGAGGGCTCGGAGGGGCGCTGGAGCGTGCGCTGGGGACCGACGGACGAGGCCGAGGTGCAGGTGCGGCGCTCGGGCTCGAGCGCGAGCATCCCGCCCTACGCCCCCGCGCTGCGCTGAGCCGCCCCGGCTCCTAGAGCGCGCGCGGATGCGCCGTCGCCCAGGCCTCGCGCATCGCGTCGGCGGTGACGAGCGTGTAGATCTGCGTGGTCGCGACGCTCGCGTGGCCGAGCAGCTCCTGGACGACGCGCACATCGGCCCCGCCCTCGAGCAGGTGGGTGGCGAAGCTGTGCCGCAGCGTGTGCGGCGAGAGCTCGACGTCGAGCTGCGCGCGCTCGGCCGCGGCGCGGATGACGAGCCACGCCGACTGCCGGCTGAGCCGGGCCCCCCGCGCTCCGAGGAACAGCGCCGGCGTCGAGGCGCCCCGCGGCGAGAGCAGCGGCCGCGCGCGCACGAGGTACGCCTCGAGCGCCTCGCGGGCGTAGCGGCCGATCGGCACGATGCGCTGCTTGCGTCCCTTGCCGAATAGGCGCACGGCACCGCCGACCTGGTCGTCGCCGCCCATCACGTCGTCGACGTTGAGGTCGATCGCCTCACTCGCGCGGGCGCCCGTCGCGTAGAGCAGCTCGAGCAGGGCGCGATCGCGCAGCATCATCGGCTCGTCGCCCGTGCAGGCCTCGAGCAGGCGCTCGACCTGCGCGATGCTGATCGCCTTCGGCAGGCGCTTCGGCTGCGACGGCGGCTTCTGGTCGGCGGCGACGTCCTGCTGCAGGATGCCCTCCTCGAGCAGGAACCGGTGCCAGCCGCGCACGCTCGACAGCATCCGCGCGGTCGTCGCGGCCCCCACGGGCGCGGCCGCGGTCGACGAGCCGGATCCCGCCGGGTCGCGCAGCGCCTGCACGAACCCCGCGACGTCCGCCGCTTCGATCTGCGCGACCTCCTCGCGCCCGAGGTCGGTGAGGAATCCGGCGTAGCGGGCGAGATCGCGGCGGTAGGCCGCGACGGTGTGCGGGGAGCGCCCGCGCTCGAGAGCGATGTGGCGCAGGTAGCGGTCGATGGCGCGGACGAGGGCGGGAGCGGGCTCCGGCTGCTCGACCGCCGGCACGGTCAGGCCCGGTCGCGGCGGGCGTGCGCGGCGAGCACCGCGGCCACGAGCACGCCGTTGCGCACGCGGGAGTCGAGCACGGCATCCACCGCCTCGTCGAGCGCGACCCAGCGCAGCACGATGTCGGCCTCCTCGGCGTCGCGCGCGAAGGTCTCGGTGGCGCTGAGCCCGGTCGCCCGGAACACGTGGATCACCTCGTCCGAGCCGCCGGGGCTTGTGTGCACCGTGATGAGGGGCTCCCAGTGCGCGGCGGCGAGGTCGGCCTCCTCGGCCAGCTCGCGGCGGGCGGCCTCGATCGGGTCCTCGCCCTCCACGTCGAGAAGGCCCGCGGGCAGCTCCCAGTCGCGGGTCTGGATGGGGTGGCGGTACTGCTGGATGACGAGCACGCGATCCTCGTCGTCGACGGCCAGCACGGCCACCGCGCCGGGGTGCTCCATGAACTCGCGGACGATCTCGCCCTCCCCGTACCCGAAGCGCTCGCGCCGGATGTCCCACACCCGCCCGGGGAACACGACCTCGGAGTCGAGCACCTCGACCGAGTGCGCCTCATCGCGCAGCTCGCCCGCGCCCGCGGAGTCGATCGTGCCGGGCATGCCCGTCACTCCGCGCTCGCCGCCTCGTCGTCGAACAGGCGGCTGGCCTTCTGCCGCTCGATCGCCGCGCCGACGAGCCCGGCGAACAGCGGGTGCGCGTTGTTGGGGCGCGAGCGCAGCTCGGGGTGCGCCTGGGTGGCGACGTAGTACGGGTGCACCTCGCGGGGCAGCTCGACGAACTCGACGAGCGTGCCGTCGGGGCTCGTGCCCGAGAACTGCAGGCCCGCCGCGGCGATCTGCTCGCGGTAGTGGTTGTTGACCTCGTAGCGGTGGCGGTGGCGCTCGCTGATGCTCTCGCTGCCGTAGGTCTCGGCGACGATCGAGCCGGGGGTGAGGGCCGCCTCGTAGAGACCGAGGCGCATCGTGCCGCCGAGGTCGCCCCCGGCGATGATGTCCACCTGCTCCGCCATCGTCGCGATCACGGGGAACTCGGTCTCGGGGTCGAACTCGGTCGAGGAGGCCCCGGGCAGGTGCGCCTCGTTGCGGGCGTACTCGATGACCATGCACTGCAGGCCGAGGCAGAGGCCGAGCGTCGGGATCTTGTTCTCGCGCGCGAAGTGCAGCGCACCGAGCTTGCCCTCGATGCCGCGCACGCCGAAGCCGCCGGGCACGCAGATCGCGTCGAGCTCGCCGAGCATGCGCGCGGCGCCCTCGGGCGTCTCGCACTCGTCCGAGGCGATCCAGCGGATCGCGACCTTGCTCTGGTGCGCGAAACCGCCGGCGCGCAGCGCCTCGGTCACCGAGAGGTAGGCGTCGGGCAGGTCGATGTACTTGCCGACGAGGCCGATCGTCACCTCGCGCTTGGGCTCGTGCACGGCGGTGAGCAGCTCGCGCCACCCGGCCCAGTCGACCTCGCCGGTCTGCAGGTCGAGCTGGTCGATGATGTAGCTGTCGAGCCCCTGGCTGTGCAGCATCGAGGGGATGTCGTAGATCGAGGCCACGTCGACGGCATTGACGACGCCCGCCTCCTCCACGTCGCACATGAGGGCGATCTTGCGCCGGTTCGCGCTCGTCACCGGGCGGTCGCTCCGCAGCACGAGCGCATCCGGCTGGATGCCGATCGAGCGCAGCGCGGCGACGGAGTGCTGCGTCGGCTTGGTCTTCTGCTCGCCGCTCGCGCCCATGAAGGGCACGAGGCTCACGTGCACGAAGAAGACGTTCTTGCGGCCGAGCTCGTGGCGCACCTGACGGGCCGACTCGATGAAGGGCTGCGACTCGATGTCGCCGACCGTGCCGCCGATCTCGGTGATGATCACGTCGGGCTTCGGGTCGTCCTCGGCCTGCAGGCGCATGCGCCGCTTGATCTCGTCGGTGATGTGCGGGATGACCTGCACGGTATCGCCGAGGTACTCGCCGCGGCGCTCCTTCGCGATGACCTGCGAGTAGATCTGGCCGGTCGTGACGTTGGCGGCCTGGCTCAGGTTGATGTCGAGGAACCGCTCGTAGTGCCCGATGTCGAGGTCGGTCTCGGCGCCGTCGTCGGTGACGAAGACCTCGCCGTGCTGGAACGGGTTCATCGTGCCGGGGTCGACGTTGAGGTACGGGTCGAGCTTCTGCATGACGACGCGCAGGCCCCGGGCGGTGAGCAGATTGCCCAGCGAGGCGGCGGTGAGACCCTTGCCGAGCGACGAGACGACACCTCCCGTCACGAAGATGTGCTTGGTGATGGGCAGGTCCGCGTCTGAAGAGTTCGCCACGGGGTTCGATCGTATCCGACCCGTGACCGCTTTCGCCTCGACTCGCTCAGGTCGCGGGCGTACCGTCGGGCGCATGAGGCGGCTGAGGGTACGGCGAGGGCACGGGAGCGCGCGCCGGGCATCCCGCATCGCCGCCGTCGGAACCGCCGTGACCGCCGTGATCGCCCTGCTGGCGGGATGCTCCGCCCTCCCCTTCGCCCCGCCGCAGTCCGTCGCCCTCGACACCGAGCCCGGGTGGCCCGCCGACGCGCCGATCCGCGACCCGCTGCTCTCCCCCGACGCCTCCTCCGGCGATCCCGTGGGCTGGATCGACGAGCAGGGCCGCCTCGTCATCGTCACCTTCGGCAGCAGCTCGTGCCCGCCGATCGCGACGAGCATCGGCGAGGTCGACGGCGGGGTCGTCCCCATCCGCTTCGAGCCGACCCCGGCGCAGGCCTGCACCGATGACCTCGCGCCTCTCGCCCATGTCTTCACCGCCCCTGAGGGACTCGACCGTGCGACGGTCACCGTGACGGTGGTCGACGGCGGTGGGCGGGAGCGGGTCTTCCGCGACGTGCTCGCCGCGAGCGCCGGCCCCGACGGCTCCTCGATCGCCGAGTCGACGGCGCCCGGGCTCCCCGAGGGCTCCGACCCGGTCGAGCCCCCGCCCGACGTGCCCGTCGTGCTGCAGTGGTCGGCCGAGCCCGACCGCGTGCTCGTCACCACCTACGGCAGCTCGAGCTGCCCGTTGCTGCCGATCGCGCTCGAGGCCGACGCCTCGACGTTCGTGCTGACGGTCAGCACCGGCCGCGTCGAGGCCTGCACGGCCGACTACGGCCCGACGACGAGCGTCGTCGTGGTGCCGGCGGCCGCCTATCGCGCGCTCGACGAGGGCACGGTGCTCGTCCTGTCGAGCGCGACCGATTCCCCGCCGCAGCAGCTCGACGTGCCGATCGCCCCGCCCGGCGCGGCCGCCCGCTGACGCGGCCGCTCGCTCGCCACGGGCGCTCGCGAGACGGTCGTCCAGCTCGAACGAGCGCGCTCGCTGGACAGTCGCGCTCGCTGGACAGTTGCGCTCGCTAGACCGTGGCGCTCGCCATGGCGACGAGTTCGCGCGCGTGGGCGAGTCCGCTCTCACTGTCGGGAAGGCCGCTCAGCAGGCGCGCCATCTCGGCGATGCGCTCCTCCCCCTGCAGCTGCCGCACGCTCGAGGCGGTGACGGCGCCGTCGACGTCCTTGACGACGCTGAGGTGATTGGTGGCGAAGGCGGCGACCTGCGCGAGGTGCGTGACGACGATCACCTGCGCGCTCTCCGCCAGGCGGGCGAGCCGACGGCCGATCTCGATGGCGCTCGCCCCGCCGACGCCGGCATCCACCTCGTCGAAGATGAAGGTAGGCACGGGGTCACTGCCGGCGACGACGACCTCGAGCGCGAGCATCACGCGCGAGAGCTCTCCGCCCGAGGCGCCCTTGCCGAGCGCCCGCGGTTCGCTGCCGGGGTGCGGCTGCAGCAGCAGCGCCACCTGGTCGCGGCCGGTGGCGGTGAACTCGTCCCGCGTCTCGACCGCGACGCTGAGCCGCGCGGTCGGCATGGCGAGAGCGGCGAGCTCGGCCGTGACGGCGGTCGACAGCCGGTCGGCCGCCGCCTCGCGCAGGGCGGTGAGAGCGGATGCCCGACGATCGAGCTCGGCGAGGTCGGCGTCGACGCTCGCCCGCAGCTCGAGGATGCGGTCGCCGTCCTGATCGAGCTCGAGCAACCGGGTGGAGCCCTGCTCGAGGTGGTCGATGACGTCGTCGAGCGAGGGGCCGTACTTGCGCACGAGCGCGGCGAGCTCGGCGCGGCGCTCCTGCACCGTCTCGAGCTCGCGCCCGCCGTCGCTGTCGAGCGAGGCGAGGTAGCTCGAGAGCTGCATGGCGGCCTCGCCGAGCACGAAGCCGGCGTTGGCGAGCGCCTCGACCACGGGGACGAGCTGGGCGTCGTGCCCGGCGACCCGGTCGACGGTGCGGCGCGCCGACTCGATGAGGCTCACGGCGTCGCGGCCCTCGTCGAGGCTCTCGGCCTGGATGAGCTCGTGCGCCTGGGCGGCGGCGAGCCGCAGGTCCTCGATGTTGGCGAGCCGGTCGGCCCGCTCGGCCAGCCGATCGTCCTCGCCGCGCTCGGGAGCGGCCTGCTCGATCTCCTCCATCGCGAGGCGCAGCTCCTCCGCCTCGCGGGCGCGGCGGTCGCGATCGGCCTCGAGGGTCTCGAGGTCGGCCTGCGACTGCGCCCAGCGGGCGTGCACGGCCTGGTACTCGGTCAGCGCACGCGCGAGCTCGGGGCCGGCGAAGCGGTCGAGCGCCTCGCGCTGCGCCGTCGCCGACTTCAGCCGCAGCTGGTCGCTCTGCCCGTGCACGACCACGAGCTGCTCGCCGAGCTCGGTGAGCACCGCGACCGGGGCGGAGCGCCCCCCGACGACGGCGCGGCTGCGGCCCTCGGTCGAGAGCGTCCGGGCGAGCAGCAGCTCGTCGCCGTCGAGGTCTCCCCCGGCGTCGCGCACGCGCTCGGCCACGGCGCCGTCGGCGGCGATGCGCCAGCGACCCTCCACGAGCGCCTGCTCGCTGCCCGAGCGGATCGCCCCCGAGTCGGCGCGGTCGCCGAGCAGCAGCCCGAGCGCGGTGACGACCATGGTCTTGCCCGCACCCGTCTCACCCGTGAGCGCGGTGAAGCCGGGCCCGAGCGGCAGGCGCGCCTCGCCGATGACGCCGAGGTGGCGGATGCTGATCTCCTCGATCACGCGGGCCGCCCCTCCTCCTCGCCGAGGCGCGGAAGCTCGATCGCTCCCGTCACCGGCTCGGTCGCCTCTCCCGGCTCGACCGGCCCGCGCCAGCCCGTCACCGAGAGCGCGAACTTCTTGACGAGACGGTCGGTGAACGGCGCCTGGTGCAGGCGCGCGAGGCGCACCGGGGTGCTGGATCGGCGGGCGACGACGCGCGCGCCCGGCGGCAGATCGAAGGCGCGACGACCGTCGCACCACAGAACGCCGAAGCCCTGCGAGCGCTCGAGCACCTCGACGGCCAGCGAGGAGTTCGGGCCGACGACGAGAGGGCGGGCGAAGAGGGCGTGAGCGCTGAGCGGAACCAGGAGCAGGGCATCCAGGCTCGGCCAGACGACGGGGCCGCCGGCGGAGAAGGCGTAGGCCGTCGAGCCCGTGGGGGTCGACATCACGACGCCGTCGCAGCCGAAGCTCGAGAGCGGGCGGCTGTCGACCTCGACCACGACGTCGAGCATGCGCTCGCGGCTGCCCTTCTCGACGGTGGCCTCGTTGAGCGCCCAGCTCTCGTAGATCACCTCGGTGCCGACCTTGACGCGCACCGACATCGTCATACGCTCCTCGACGAGGTAGTCGCGGCCGAGCGCCCGGGTGATCGCCTTGCCGAGGTCGTCCTTCTCGCTCTCGGCGAGGAAACCGACGTGACCGAGGTTGACGCCGAGCAGCGGCGCCGAGCCCCCGCGGGCCAGCTCGGCGGCGCGCAGGATGGTGCCGTCGCCCCCGAGCACGATCACGAGCTCGAGATCGCCGACCTCGACGTCGTCGCCGAGCACGTGCAGGGCATCCGCCCCCCACGCCTCGCGGATGTCGTCGAGCGAGTCGGCGGCCACCACGGGCACCAGCCCGGCGGCGCGCAAGTGCTCGCAGACCGTCACGGCCGCGCCGAGCGACTCGGGCCGCCCGGTGTGGGCGACGACGAGGATGTGGCGATCGGTCACGGGGTTGCCTCCTGGCGGGGTTCCGCTCGCGCGAGTGCGGCGACGCGGCCCCTCCATTGTGTCGGATGCTCTCCTGCACCCGGCCGGAAGACGGCCAGGTACTCGTGATTCCCGCTCGTCCCCAGCACGGGTGAGGAGTCGACGCGCTCGGCCAGCAGGCCCAGGTCGTACGCCGCCCAGAGCACGCCCATGATGGCGTCCTCGCGCAGGGTCGGATCGCGCACGACCCCCTCGCGCACGCCCGTGCGACCGACCTCGAACTGCGGCTTCACGAGCAGGATGATCGGCGCCTCCGGGGCGGCCGTCGCGACGATCGCCGGCAGGATGAGCCGCAGGGGGATGAAGCTGAGATCGCCGACCACGAGCTGCGGCCGCTCGGTGATGCCGCTCACCGCGGCGAGGCGCTCGGCGGTCAGCGCGCGGGCGTTCTCACCCTCGACGTTCACCACGCGGGGGTCGAGCGCGATCGAGGGCGCGAGCTGTCCGTGCCCGACGTCGAGCGCCACGACGCGCGCGGCACCGCGCTCGAGCAGCACCTGGGTGAAGCCGCCGGTGCTCGCGCCGAGGTCGAGGCAGAGCATCCCGCTCGGATCGATGGCGGCCGCGTCGAGCGCGGCGATGAGCTTGTGCGCCGCGCGGCTGACGTAGTGGTCCTCGCCCTCGACGACGATGCGGGCGCCGTCGGCGACGGGATGCGCGGGCTTGACGATCGCGCGGCCGTCGACGCTCACGCGCCCCTGCTCGATCGCCGCACGGGCGAGGGCCCGCGAGCGGGCGAGCCCGAGCTGCACGAGCGCGGCGTCGAGCCGCATCGCGTCGCTCATCGGGTCGAGCCCCGGTGGCTCACGCGCCGGAGCGGCGCGCCTCGCCGTCGGTGCCCTCCAGGTGCGCGCGCAGCTCGTCCACGAGCTGCGCGAACGCCGGAGCCCGATCGGCCAGCGGCTGATCCTCGACGAGCGAGATGCGCGAGACGATCGCCTCGTCGGCCTGCGTCTCGTGCACGACGGCGGGCTCCGTCACGGGCCCGTCCCCGGTGCCGCCGAACTCGCCGTCATCGACCATGGTCGTCACTCTAGCCGCGCCGCTCAGAGCAGGGCGAGCAGCTCGGGGTCGACGTCGATGCCGTAGATCTGCAGGCCGCTGGCGTACACGGCGGTCGAGGCGGCGCGGATGAGGTCGAGCTGATCGTCGCCGGCGCGGGCGACGCGCAGCACGTGGCCCTTCATGCGCACGACCGCCGCGCCGACCTCCACCGAGCGCACGCCCTCGGCATCCACCGATTCGCGGGTCTCGGGGTACGGCCGGAACAGCGCGCGCAGATCGTCGATGATGTACGTCGGCCGCATGTTGGGCGCGGCGGCGAGCACCTGCTTCGGCTGGTCGATGCCGGTGAGCACGAGCGCGGTGTCGATCTCGGCGCGGTTGCCGCCGAGGATGTCGGTGTCGAGCCGGTCGCCGACGACGAGGGCGCGCTCCGCGCCGAAGCGCTCGCTCGCCACGTCGAAGATCGCCTTCTCGGGCTTGCCGGCGAAGACCGGCAGGCGGCCGACGGCGAGGTGCACCGCCGACACGAGGGTGCCGTTGCCGGGCGCGATGCCGCGCGCGACGGGGATGGTCCAATCGGTGTTCGTCGCGACCCACGGGATGCCCGTGTGCAGCGCGAAGGACGCCTCGGCCAGGTGCACCCAGCCCACGTGCGGCGCGAAGCCCTGGATCACCGCGTCGGGCGCGTCCTCCGCCGACCGCGTGACGACGAAGCCGGCGTTCTCGACCTCGGAGACGAGGCCGTCGCCCCCGACGACGAGGATGCGCGCACCGGGCTCGACGAGCGTGGCGAGCACCCGCACCGCCGCCTGCGGGCTCGTCACGACATCCGCGGCGGTGACCCGCAGGCCGAGCGAGCTCAGGTGCTCGGCGACGGAGGCGTCCGTGCGCGAGGCGTTGTTCGTGATGTAGCCGACCCGCAGGGTCTCGCCCGCGCGGTTGATGCTCTCCACGGCGTGCGGAATGGCGTTCTCGCCCTTGTAGACGACGCCGTCGAGATCGAGCAGCAGAGCATCCCGCCCGGTGAGCGGGGTCGCTGCCGCGGCGCGCTTACCGAACACCCTCGCGCCCCTCCGCGTCCTCGCCGCCGTCGCGGTCGCGGTCGTCGTCGTTGTCCTCGTCGCCGTCGCGCTCGCCGACACCGACGTCGTCGCCGCTGCCGCCGACATCGCTGACGTCGTCGCCGCTGTCATCGTCGTGACGGCCGTCGCCGTCGTCATCGGATGCGACGTCGGACCCGACGGTCCCGGCGACGTGGGCGTCGTGCTCCGCCGCAGCGGCATCCACGCGCTCGAGCACCGCATCCGCGTCGACCGCGTGCATCTCGTCGGCGGAGAGCTCCTCCTCCACGATCTCCACGATGTCGTCGAACTCGCCCTCGGCCCCGGCGATCACCTCGGCGGCCACGTCGGCACGGCGACCCCATTCGGCCGCCTCGTCGTCCCGCCCGAGCTCCGCGAGCACGACCGCGTAGGCGTCGAACAGCCCGGGGCTGTAGCGGTACGCCGTCGAGGCGTCGAGCTGCGGGATCTCCAGCTCGGCGAGAGCCTGCTCCGGCTGCCCGAGGTCGAGACGCGCGCCCGACATCGCGATCGCGAGCTCCACCCGCGTCGGCACGCTGAGCTCTGCGCGATCGACGGAGCGCCCCAGCTCGAGAGCCTTCTCCGGCCGCCCGAGGCCGCGCTCGCAGTCCACCATGAGCGGCAGCTGCTCGTTCGAGCCGCTGAGCCGGCGGTAGGTGCGCAGCTCTCGCAGCGCGAGCGTGTAGTCCTCGACAGCGTACGCCGTGATCGCGAGCGTCTCCCGCACGACCGAGACGCGACCCGCGCGCCGGCCGGCGGCCTGCGCGTGCCGGTGCGCGAGCGCGACGTCGGAATCGATCAGCATGCTCGCCATCACGAGGTGCTGCGCGACGCGGTCGGCGTTCTCCTTACTGAGCGTCTTCAGCTCGAGCCGGGCGCTCTTGTCGAGCTCGCGACCGGTGATCTCCTCGGCGATCGGCGGGTCATCGTGCCGCGGCGCGCTCTCGGCGTCGGTGCGGCGAACGCGAATGCCCTCCTGCCGCGAACCGGCGGGGCGGGATGCCCGCTCTCCGTCGCGACGAGGCCGCTCGCCGTCCCGGCGAGCACGGTCCCCGGCTCCTCCCGAGCTCCGCGGGCCGCCCGTGCGGTCACCATCGCGCGGCGCACGCCCACCAGCCGGAGCACCATCGCGCTTCCACGGCCGATCACCCTCGCGCGGCGCACGCCCACCAGCCGGAGCACCATCGCGCTTCCACGGCCGATCCCCACCCCGGTCATTGCGCGCGGCACCCGAGGCGGCAGCGCCGTCCTTCTTCCAGGGTCGGGTACCTTCACGCGTGCCCGCGGCGTCCCGCCGCGGCCGGTCGCCGGCCGGCGCCCCGTCGCGCTTCCCGGGCCGCGCAGCATCCCGGGCCGGGCGCGCTGCGGACGGCGCACCGTCCCTCTTCCACGGCCGGTCGCCATCGCGTCGCGACGGAGTCGCGCGGCCCGATCCTGCACGGCCTGCCCGCTCATCGCCTGCCGCACCGTCACGCTTCCACGGCCGGTCGCCGTCGCGCCTCGGCCGATCACCGAACGGCGCGCCACCACGCCGTGCGCCGTCAGCGGTCGGAGCGCCATCCCGACGCGGGCGCTCGCTGCCCGAGCCCCTGCGAGCCGCACGCCGGTCTCCGGATCCTGTACCGCGATCGGCACGATCGCCGCCGGAGGATGCGCGGGGCGCACGATCGTTGCCGTCGCCGGCAGCACGACGCGGACGATCGGAGGACGAGCCATCCCGTCGAGGACGCTCTCCGAAACTCCGACGGGCTCCGTCGCCGCCCTCGGACGGCGTTCGACGACCGTCGCGATCGTCGTCAGGTCGCTCAGGGCGCTCAGCCATTCGGGGACTCCTCGTCAATCGGTGCTGCAGATGATTCTGTCGCGCCCTCGCCGAGCGAGCGGCGCGTTAACGCGAAATGGCCACCCCTTCAACGGGGTGGCCATCTCACAAAATAAGTCCGGCGGTGTCCTACTCTCCCACGAGGTCCCCCTCGCAGTACCATCGGCGCAGAAGGTCTTAGCTTCCGGGTTCGGAATGTGACCGGGCGTTTCCCCTTCGCTATGGCCGCCGAAACACTATTGATTTCCCAATCAAGAGCACAACGACAACACACTGAAGTGTTGTGTGTGCGATTCCCGACCGTAAATCGAGAACCACAAAGTGGACGCGAGCAGCAAACTCATTCCCACCCGAAGGTGGAGGTTGTTGTCAAGTTATCGGCTTATTAGTACGGGTCAGCTCCATGGGTCTTGAGTCCCCACTTCCACATCCCGCCTATCAACCCAGTCGTCTGGCTGGGAGCCTCTCACCCCTAAGGGTATGGAAGTCTCATCTCGAGGCCGGCTTCCCGCTTAGATGCTTTCAGCGGTTATCCATCCCGAACGTAGCTAATCAGCGGTGCTCCTGGCGGAACAACTGACACACCAGAGGTTCGTCCAACCCGGTCCTCTCGTACTAGGGTCAGATCCTCTCAAACTTCCTGCGCGCGCAGCGGATAGGGACCGAACTGTCTCACGACGTTCTAAACCCAGCTCGCGTACCGCTTTAATGGGCGAACAGCCCAACCCTTGGGACCTACTCCAGCCCCAGGATGCGACGAGCCGACATCGAGGTGCCAAACCATGCCGTCGATATGGACTCTTGGGCAAGATCAGCCTGTTATCCCCGAGGTACCTTTTATCCGTTGAGCGACAGCGCTTCCACAAGCCACTGCCGGATCACTAGTCCCGACTTTCGTCCCTGCTCGACCTGTCAGTCTCACAGTCAAGCTCCCTTGTGCACTTACACTCGACACCTGATTGCCAACCAGGTTGAGGGAACCTTTGGGCGCCTCCGTTACTTTTTGGGAGGCAACCGCCCCAGTTAAACTACCCATCAGGCACTGTCCCTGAACCGGATTACGGTTCTAAGTTAGACATCCAGAGTGACCAGAGTGGTATTTCAACAACGACTCCACGAACACTAGCGTGCCCGCTTCACAGTCTCCCACCTATCCTACACAAGCCACACCGAACACCAATACCAAACTGTAGTAAAGGTCACGGGGTCTTTCCGTCCTGCTGCGCGTAACGAGCATCTTTACTCGTAGTGCAATTTCGCCGAGTTCGCGGTTGAGACAGCTGGGAAGTCGTTACGCCATTCGTGCAGGTCGGAACTTACCCGACAAGGAATTTCGCTACCTTAGGATGGTTATAGTTACCACCGCCGTTTACTGGGGCTTAAATTCGCAGCTTCGCTTACGCTAACCGCTCCTCTTAACCTTCCAGCACCGGGCAGGCGTCAGTCCGTATACATCGTCTTGCGACTTGGCACGGACCTGTGTTTTTAGTAAACAGTCGCTTCCCACTGGTCTCTGCGGCCTTCAACGCTCCAGGAGTAAATCCCTTCACGAATCCGGCCCCCCTTCTCCCGAAGTTACGGGGGCATTTTGCCGAGTTCCTTAACCACGATTCTCTCGATCTCCTTGGTATTCTCTACCTGACCACCTGAGTCGGTTTGGGGTACGGGTGACTAGAACCTCGCGTCGATGCTTTTCTCGGCAGCATAGGATCACTGATTTCCCCCGTGAGGGGTACGCATCGGATCTCAGGCTGTATGAGAGACGGATTTGCCTATCTCTCGCCCTACGTCCTTACACCGGGACTACCATCGCCCGGCTCAGCTACCTTCCTGCGTCACACCTGTTAATACGCTAGCCGCACCAGCATAGGGTCGTGTGCTAGCCCCAACGCTTCACCCCGAAGGGATCCATCAGAGGGATTCGGACACTTAGCATTACTGGATTGACTGGGGCGGTTCTTCGTCAGTACGGGAATATCAACCCGTTGTCCATCGACTACGCCTGTCGGCCTCGCCTTAGGTCCCGACTTACCCAGGGCGGATTAGCCTGGCCCTGGAACCCTTGGTCATTCGGAGGACGGGTTTCTCACCCGTCTTTCGCTACTCATGCCTGCATTCTCACTCGTGTGGCCTCCACGGCTGGTTTACACCGCCGCTTCACTGGCCACACGACGCTCTCCTACCGATCCGCACGGCTGGACCACGAAGGCCTACCTAAAATGCGAATCCTACGACTTCGGTGGTGTGCTTGAGCCCCGTTACATTGTCGGCGCGGAATCACTTGACCAGTGAGCTATTACGCACTCTTTCAAGGGTGGCTGCTTCTAAGCCAACCTCCTGGTTGTCTATGCAACTCCACATCCTTTCCCACTTAGCACACGCTTAGGGACCTTAGTCGGTAGTCTGGGTTGTTTCCCTCTCGACGATGAAGCTTATCCCCCACCGTCTCACTGCTGCGCTCTCACTTACCGGCATTCGGAGTTTGGCTGACGTCAGTAACCTTTTGGGGCCCATCGGCCATCCAGTAGCTCTACCTCCGGCAAGAAACACGCAACGCTGCACCTAAATGCATTTCGGAGAGAACCAGCTATCACGAAGTTTGATTGGCCTTTCACCCCTATCCACAGCTCATCCCCTCAGTTTTCAACCTAAGTGGGTTCGGTCCTCCACGACGTCTTACCGTCGCTTCAACCTGGCCATGGATAGATCACTTCGCTTCGGGTCTAGGACATGCGACTGAATCGCCCTATTCAGACTCGCTTTCGCTACGGCTGCCCCTCACGGGTTAACCTCGCCACATATCACTAACTCGCAGGCTCATTCTTCAAAAGGCACGCCGTCACAGCTGCTAGGGCTGCTCCGACGGTTTGTAAGCAAACGGTTTCAGGTACTATTTCACTCCCCTCCCGGGGTACTTTTCACCTTTCCCTCACGGTACTTGTCCGCTATCGGTCATCTGGGAGTATTTAGGCTTATCAGGTGGTCCTGACAGATTCACACGGGATTTCTCGGGCCCCGTGCTACTTGGGATACTCTCCGGGCCATTACGACATTTCGACTACGGGGTTGGCACCCTCTGTGACTGGCCTTTCAAGACCATTCGTCTATATCGCGCTGTAACCCTTATAGATCGGCAGATCTACAGGAAAGTCCCGCAACCCCGACCATGCAACGCCTGCCGGCTATCACACATGATCGGTTTAGCCTCTTCCGCGTTCGCTCGCCACTACTGACGGAATCACTGTTGTTTTCTCTTCCTGTGGGTACTGAGATGTTTCACTTCCCCACGTTCCCTCTACCCGCCCTATATATTCAGGCGGGAGTCATCAGGTCACATAAAGTGCCCGACGGGGTTTCCCCATTCGGAAATCCTCGGATCAAATGCTTGCTTATCAGCTAACCGAGGCTTATCGCAGATTGCTACGTCCTTCTTCGGCTCCAGATGCCAAGGCATCCACCGTTTGCTCTTAGAAACTTGACTACATGAGTTTGAATCGATCGGCAGCATCCACGAACACCTTGCGGCATTGCGCGTCTGCTGCGACCAATGATCTATATCTCTTTCGAGATGTTTGATCTATAGATCCGAAGGTCTTGACGACCTTCAGTTCTAAGATGCTCGCGTCCACTGTGTAGTTCTCAACATACGGTCGGTACCGCCCCTGCCCGACGACGCATCCCCCTGTTACAGGAGCTGCGTGCTTTCTAGTCGGCCAGACCACGGTCCGAGGAATCGATACCCGCACCCCCTCCCTGTGGAGAGCTGTACGAGGCCCGGTCCCTCAGGACCCAACAGCGTGCACGTGCCGGCATCGATCCGGCGCCCGTTCCATTCCCCCTCAAGAGGAAGAAGTACTGGAGCAGCCGGCTCTACGCCGACACCCAAGTCAATGTTCCACCCATGAGCTACCAGCTGAGAACATGCGTCTCAGATCTGGCTTCTGACTCCACCCCCTGCACACCTGATGGCGGCACGAGGGGAGTAGATGCTCCTTAGAAAGGAGGTGATCCAGCCGCACCTTCCGGTACGGCTACCTTGTTACGACTTAGTCCTAATCACCGATCCCACCTTCGACAGCTCCCTCCTTGCGGTTGGGCCACTGGCTTCGGGTGTTACCGACTTTCATGACTTGACGGGCGGTGTGTACAAGGCCCGGGAACGTATTCACCGTGGCGTTGCTGATCCACGATTACTAGCGACTCCAACTTCATGAGGTCGAGTTGCAGACCTCAATCCGAACTGAGACCGGCTTTTTGGGATTCGCTCCACCTTGCGGTATTGCAGCCCTTTGTACCGGCCATTGTAGCATGCGTGAAGCCCAAGACATAAGGGGCATGATGATTTGACGTCATCCCCACCTTCCTCCGAGTTGACCCCGGCAGTCTCCCATGAGTTCCCACCATTACGTGCTGGCAACATAGGACGAGGGTTGCGCTCGTTGCGGGACTTAACCCAACATCTCACGACACGAGCTGACGACAACCATGCACCACCTGTTTACGAGTGTCCAAAGAGTTGACCATTTCTGGCCCGTTCTCGTATATGTCAAGCCTTGGTAAGGTTCTTCGCGTTGCATCGAATTAATCCGCATGCTCCGCCGCTTGTGCGGGCCCCCGTCAATTCCTTTGAGTTTTAGTCTTGCGACCGTACTCCCCAGGCGGGGAACTTAATGCGTTAGCTGCGACACAGAAACCGTGGAATGGTCCCTACATCTAGTTCCCAACGTTTACGGCATGGACTACCAGGGTATCTAATCCTGTTCGCTCCCCATGCTTTCGCTCCTCAGCGTCAGTTACGGCCCAGAGATCTGCCTTCGCCATCGGTGTTCCTCCTGATATCTGCGCATTCCACCGCTACACCAGGAATTCCAATCTCCCCTACCGCACTCTAGTTTGCCCGTACCCACTGCAGGCGCGAGGTTGAGCCTCGCGTTTTCACAGCAGACGCGACAAACCGCCTACGAGCTCTTTACGCCCAATAATTCCGGACAACGCTTGCACCCTACGTATTACCGCGGCTGCTGGCACGTAGTTAGCCGGTGCTTTTTCTGCAGGTACCGTCACTTTCGCTTCTTCCCTGCTAAAAGAGGTTTACAACCCGAAGGCCGTCGTCCCTCACGCGGCGTTGCTGCATCAGGCTTGCGCCCATTGTGCAATATTCCCCACTGCTGCCTCCCGTAGGAGTCTGGGCCGTGTCTCAGTCCCAGTGTGGCCGGTCACCCTCTCAGGCCGGCTACCCGTCGTCGCCTTGGTGAGCCATTACCTCACCAACAAGCTGATAGGCCGCGAGTCCATCCTTGACCGAAATTCTTTCCAACTCCTAGCCATGCGGCTGAAGCTCATATCCGGTATTAGACGTCGTTTCCAACGCTTATCCCAGAGTCAAGGGCAGGTTACTCACGTGTTACTCACCCGTTCGCCACTAATCCACCAGAGCAAGCTCCGGCTTCATCGTTCGACTTGCATGTGTTAAGCACGCCGCCAGCGTTCGTCCTGAGCCAGGATCAAACTCTCCGTAAATGTTTGATAGCCAAACCACCCAAAGGCAGCCGGCACATCTAGTGCCCCACCAGACCCGAAGGACCAGCAGGACGAGTTTGTTCTGACTGAAGTTCGAATATCTACTGACATTCTTGTTTCAATCCAAAGGAATCTCTCCCGACCAGGCAAAAGCCCAGTCGACGAGGATAATTTGGCATTGACTTAGTGCACGCTGTTGAGTTCTCAAGGATCGGACGCACCTGACCCTCGACCTCTCGGTCTCGGCAACAGGGCAACTCCGCTAACTTACCCGACTCGGTGTCGCAATGCAAACGGGCCGGCGCGGAGATCCGCAGCCGGCGAGCTCGACGAGCGAGTGCCGGGAAGGGCATCCTACGCTCGCGATCACGGCCCGGCAAGGGCTGGATCATGAGGAGGATTTCGTCCCACGTGAGGCCGGGAGGCTCTTCGGCTCTCCCGCACCTTTGGGGTGACGAGGGGATAACTTACGCAGGGTTCACGCAGGCGGGCAAATCACCGTCGCCGCCCGGGCGTGTCGCCCGAGTCCGCCCCGCGGGATCAGCGCAGACGCAGGCCAGCGAGGGTCTTCTTGCCTCGGCGGAGCACCGCGATGCCGCCCGCGAGGCCGCGCCCCTCGAGAGTCTCCGACTCCGACTCGACCTTGCGGTTGTTGAGGGCGACGCCGCCCTGACTGATCGCGCGACGGGCCTCGCTGACGCTGGCCGAGAGACCGGTGGCCACGAGCGCGGCCACCACCGTCTCCGACCCCGGGAGCTCGGCCTGCGGGAGCTCGTCGATCGCGGAGACCAGAGTCGCCTCGTCGAGCGCGTGCAGGTCGCCGCCGCCGAAGAGCGCGGCGGAGGCATCCATCACCGCCGCCACGGCATCGGCGCCGTGCACCAATCCGGTGACCTCGAGGGCGAGCCGGCGCTGGGCCTCCCGTCGGAACGGCTCATCGGCGACCTTCTGCGCGAGCTCCTCGATCTCGGCACGGCCGAGGAAGGTGAAGATCTTGAGGCGCTCGACCACGTCGGCGTCGTCGGTGTTGAGCCAGAACTGGTACATCGCGTAGGGCGAGCACATCGCGGGATCGAGCCAGATGGCGTTGCCCTCGCTCTTGCCGAACTTGGTGCCGTCGGAGTTGGTCACGAGCGGGGTGCCGATCGCGTGCACGCTCGTGCCCTCCGCCTTGCGGATGAGCTCGGTGCCGCTCGTGAGGTTGCCCCACTGGTCGCTGCCGCCGGTCTGCAGCGTGCAGCCGTACTGCCGATGCAGCTCGAGGAAGTCCATGCCCTGCAGCACCTGGTAGCTGAACTCGGTGTAGCTGATGCCCTCGTCGGAGTTCAGGCGAGCCGAGACGGCGTCCTTCTTGAGCATGGTGCCGACACGGAAGTGCTTGCCGACCTCGCGGAGGAAGTCGATGGCGCTCATCGGCGCCGTCCAGTCGAGGTTGTTGACGAGGGTCACCGGATTCTCGCCGTCGGCCGGCAGGAACCGGCTCACCTGCTGCTGGAGGTAGCCCACCCATTCCGCGACCGTGTCGGGGGTGTTGAGCGTGCGCTCGGCGGTCGGCTTCGGATCGCCGATCAGCCCGGTCGAGCCGCCCACGAGGGCGAGCGGTCGATGACCGGCGAGCTGCAGGCGCCGCATGAGCAGCAGCTGCACGAGGTTGCCGAGATGCAGACTCGGCGCGGTCGGGTCGAAGCCGCAGTAGTAGGTGACCCTCTCCCCCGAGAGCGCCTGCTTCAGCGCCGCGGCATCCGTCGAGACGTGCACGAGACCGCGCCAGACGATCTCGTCCCAGACGTCGTCGAAGGAGTCGTCGTTTCGCGGGAGGGTGAGGGAGATGGGAGCTTCGGCCACGCGGTCAGGGTATCAGCGGGCCCGGTCCGTCACGATGCGAGGGCATCCCCCTGGGGTTGATATGCGAGACATCACCCCTCTATGGTTGATCCATTCGTCGACGGAGGAGAGCCGTGTTCGTCATCATCGCCGACCAGGTGGACAGCCGCCACGACCGCGACCACGTCGATGAGGCGATCGGGATGCTCAGCGCGCGCTTCGGCGAGCACCTGGTGCTGCCGCCCGAGCGCACCGCCGGTGACGAGCTGCAGCTGCTCGTCGCGGACGGCGCCACGGCCCTCGCCGCGACGCTCGCCCTGCTGCGCGACGACCACTGGCGCGCCGGTCTCGGGCTCGGACCGGTCGCCCTCCCCCTGCCCGCCGGCGTGCGGGAGGCCTCCGGGCCCGCGTTCATCGCGGCGCGCGCCGCGATCGAGGCGGCCGAGCGTCGACCGCTGCGGTTCGCCGTGCGGGGTGCGCGCGGCGAGGGCGCCGCCGAGCGCGCGGGCGGCCCCGCCACGATCGAGGACGGCGCTGCCGACATCGGCGCGATCATCGACCTGCTGCTCACCCAGCGCGCCCGATGGAGCGAGCAGGGCTGGCAGCTGCACGATCTGCTCGAGCGCGGCCTCACGCAGGGCGAGGCCGCCCTGGAGCTCGGCATCACCCCGCAGGCGGCGAGCAAGCGGGCGCGTGCCGCCGGACTGCGGGTCGACGCCGATGCCCGGGCGTCCATCGGGCGGCTGCTCGACGCGGTGGGCCGCACGTCCGACGGCGAGGAGGGCGCGGCCGCCGGAGACACGGACCCCGGCAGGGCGGGTTCGGCGAGCGTCACCGGTCCCTGACAAGCTGGTCACCCGGCACGGTCGCCGGTCGGCGCAGCCGCCCGGGCTGTGCCGAGCCGCACCGTTCCGAGCCGCACCGTTCCGAGCCCCACCGTTCCGAGCCCCACCGTTCCGAGCCCCACCGAGAGGAGCCGACCCCGTGCTGACCGCCCTCGCCCCGCTCATCGCGATCGCCGGGTCGAGCGCGATCGTCGCCCTCATCGGGCTCTGCGCGGTGCTCGCGCTGCTCGCCACGACGGAGGACCAGCCCCGGCTCGCGCTGCCCGGCGCCGTCGTGCTGCTCGTCGGGGTCGTGGCGGTCGCGGCCGACTACCCGCTCGTCATCCCCGAGCTGCAGTTCGGGGCCGGCCTCGCTCTCGCCGTCCTCGGCGTGCTCGGCGGCGGCCCGGCGGCCGCGCTCGTGCTGCGCGCCGCGACCCGGGAGGGCTCCCCCGGCAGCAACGGCGGCATCCTCGTGGGCGACGAGCCCGGCCGGTAGGTGCTGCGCGGCGGTACCACCATCGGGTTCCTGGAGCGCGTCATCGTGGTCGCCGCCGTGCTCATCGGGCGTTGGGAGCTGCTCGCGGCCCTCATCGCCGTCAAGGGTCTCGGCCGGTTCCGCGATCTCGACGCGGGGGCGGCGACCGAGCGCTTCATCATCGGCACGCTCGTCAGCCTCATCTGGGCCGGGGCCGCCGGCGGGGTCATCGCGCTCGGCTGACCGCCGCTCGGTACGGCGAGACCGTCGGATCGTCCGCGATCCAGAAGCGCCAGGGGAACTCCGCTCCCCCGCCCCGACCGCTGACCCCGACGCGCGGGCCCTCGGCGATCGGCAGGGTCACGGCCCGGCCCGGCGGGGCGGGTTCGAGCACGAGAGGGCTGCGCGCAGCGAGCGGCTCGCCGTCGGCCCGGCGCCCCGGCACGCCGAGCACCGACCCCGAGTCGGCGGGCAGCACGCCGAGCGCTCGCGCGAGCCGGCCCGGACCGCGCGCGAGGTCGCGGTGCGGCAGCGACTGCGGCCCGCCCGCTCCGGCTCGGCGCTCGCGGGCGAGCGGCTCCCCCGCGACCACCTCGCCGGCGCGCAGCAGGATGGCCGCGGCCGCGCCCTCGACGCCGCAGACCAGGTTGACGCAGGTGTGCATGCCGTAGCTGACGTAGGCGTAGACGACGCCGGGGCCGCGGAACATCGGCGCGGTGCGCGGCGTCATGCCGCGGAACGCGTGCGAGCCGGGGTCGTCCGCGCCCCGGTACGCCTCGACCTCGGTGAGGCGGACGCTCACGCCCCGGCCGTGGATCACCGCCCCGAGCAGTCGCGGGGCGACGAGCACGGGGTCGTCGGCGAGCAGAGCGGCCGCGATCGGGTCGGGCGCGGGGCGGGCATCCGGACCGGTCATGGGGCGCCGGTCAGAGCGCGGCGAGCCGCTCGTCGAGGTGGGCGCGCTGGGCGGCGACGGCGGAGGCCGCGGTGCCTCCCGCGGCCGAGCGCGAGGCGATCGAGCCCTCCACCGTGAGCACCTCGCGCACCGCGCCGGTGAGGCGGGGGTCGATCGCGGCGTAGTCGGCGTCGCTCGGCTCGTGCAGCTCGAGCCCGGATCGCTCGCAGTGCGCGACGAGGGCCCCCGAGATCTCATGCGCCTCGCGGAAGGGCACCCCCTGGCGGACGAGCCAGTCGGCGACGTCGGTCGCGAGCGAGAAGCCCTGCGGGGCGAGCTCGGCCATGCGCTCGACGTGGAACGTCAGGGTCGCGACCATGCCCGTGAAGGCCGGCAGCAGCACCTCGAGCGTCTCGACGGCGTCGAAGACGGGCTCCTTGTCCTCCTGCAGGTCGCGGTTGTAGGCGAGCGGCAGTCCCTTGAGCGTCGTCAGCAGTCCCGTGAGATCGCCGATGAGGCGGCCCGCCTTGCCGCGGGCGAGCTCGGCGATGTCGGGGTTCTTCTTCTGCGGCATGATCGACGACCCCGTCGAGTAGCCGTCGTGCAGCGTGACGAAGCCGACCTCGCGGGTGTTCCAGAAGATGATCTCCTCCGCCAGCCGCGAGAGGTCGATGCCGATCTGGGCGGCGACGTAGGCGAACTCGGCGACGACGTCGCGGCTCGCGGTCGCGTCGATCGAGTTCTCGCTGGGGCCCAGGGCGAAGCCGAGGTCGGCGGCGACGAGCGCGGGGTCGAGCCCCAGCGAGCTGCCGGCGAGGGCGCCCGCGCCGTAGGGCGAGCGGTCGGCGCGCACGGCCCAGTCGCGCAGGCGCTCGAGGTCGCGCACGAGCGGCCAGGCGTGCGCCAGCAGGTGGTGGGCGAGCAGGATGGGCTGCGCGTGCTGCAGGTGCGTGCGCCCCGGCATGACGGCGGCGGGATGCGCGTCGGCCTGCGCCGCGAGGGCGCCGATGAGCGCGCGCAGCTCGGCGCCGATGCGCGCCGCGTGCTCGCGCAGGTAGAGCCGCACGAGGGTGGCGATCTGATCGTTCCGGCTGCGCCCGGCCCGGAGCTTGCCGCCGAGCTCGGCACCGATCTCGACGAGCAGGGCCGCCTCGAGCGCGCCGTGCACGTCCTCGTCCTCGGGCCGCGGCTGCATCTCGCCGCTGCGCCAGCGCTCCTCGAGGGCGTCGAGCCCGGCGAGCATGCGCTCGAGCTCGCCCGCCTCGAGGTAGCCCGCCGCGGCGAGACCGCGCGCGTGCGCGCGGGAGCCCCGGATGTCGTAGGGCGCGAGCTGCCAGTCGAAGTGCGTCGAGCGGCTGAGGCGCTGCAGCTCGGGCGAGGGGCCGCCCGCGAAGCGGGCGCCCCAGAGCGAGCCCTCGTTGGTGGTTGGGTCGCGGGGGGCGGAGCTCATCAGCGGGCTCCGGCGGAGCGCTCGAGCAGCCAGACGAGCAGCGCCTTCTGGGCGTGCAGGCGGTTCTCCGACTCGTCCCAGATGACGGACTGCGGCCCGTCGATGACCTCGGCGTCGACCTCGTAGCCGCGATCGGCCGGCAGGCAGTGGAGGAAGATCGCGTCGGGGGCCGCGTGGGCCATGAGAGCGGCATCCACCTTGTACGGGCTGAGGACGGCCACGCGCGAGGCCTTCTCCTCCTCCTTGCCCATCGAGACCCAGGTGTCGGTGACGACGACGTCGGCGCCCGCGACCGCGGCCGTCACGTCGTGGTGCACGGCGATCGACCCGCCCGTCGCGGTGGCGATGCGCTCGGCGTCGGCGATGACTTCGGGCTTCGGCGCGTACTCGGCCGGGCAGCCGACGCGCACGTGCATGCCCGCCGTCGCGCCCGCGAGCAGGTAGGAGTGCACCATGTTGTCGGCGCCGTCACCGATGAAGGCGACCGTGAGGCCGGCGAGGCGGCCCTTGTGCTCGCGGATCGTCAGGAGGTCGGCGAGCAGCTGGCAGGGGTGGAAGTCGTCGGAGAGCGCGTTGATGACCGGCACGGTCGTACCGGCCGCCATCTCCTCGAGACCGGCCTGCCCGTAGGTGCGCCACACGATCGCGGCGACCATGCGCTCGAGCACGCGGGCGGTGTCGGAGGGGGTCTCCTTGCCGCCGAGCTGGCTGTTGGCGGTCGAGATGATGAGCGGCTGGCCCCCGAGGTCGGCGATGCCGACGGCGAAGCTCACCCGGGTGCGGGTGGAGGACTTGTCGAAGATCACGGCGACCGTCTGCGGGCCCTCGAGCGGTCGGGTCGACCAGCGGTCGGCCTTGAGCCGCTCGGCGAGATCGAGGATCTCGGACTGCTCGGCGGGGCTCAGGTCGTCGTCGCGCAGGAAGTGCCGGGTGGCGGTGGCGACCGGGGTGGAGAGGGCGGTCATGCGGCGGCCTCCAGGCTCGCGGAGAACAGGGTCAGGAAGCGCTCGATATCGGCGTCGCCGATGATGAGCGGCGGGGCGAGGCGCACGGTCGTGCCGCTCGCGGCGTTGATGATCAGACCGCGTTCGAGGGCGGCGGCGACGACGTGCCCGGCGACCGGGCGGTCGAGCTCGACGCCGATGAGGAGACCGCGCCCGCGCACCTCGGTGACAAGGGGCGATGCGAGATCGCGGATGCCCTGCTGCAGCTGCTCGCCACGCCGGGCCGCGTTCTGCACGAGCCCTGCCCGCTCGATCTCGCCGAGCACGGCCACGGCGACCGCGGTCGCGAGCGGATTGCCGCCGAAGGTGGAGCCGTGCTGGCCGAGGGTGAAGAGCTCGCTCGCGGCGCCCGTGGTGACGAGCGCGCCGACGGGCACGCCCCCGCCGATGCCCTTCGCGAGCACGATCGCGTCGGGCAGGTCGCCCGGCTCGAGCTCGCCGGCGTGCTGGAAGGCGAACCACTCGCCCGTGCGCCCGGCGCCGGTCTGGATCTCGTCGACGATGAGGAGCGCGCCGTGCTCGCGGGTGAGACGGCGTGCGGCGGCGAGGAAGCCGGCGGGCAGGGGGACGACGCCCGCCTCGCCCTTGATCGGCTCGAGGATGACGGCGGCGACATCGGGGCCCATCGCGGCCTCGAGGGCGGCGAGATCGGTCGGGATGTGCTCGACCCCCGGCAGCATGGGCTCGAAGGGCTCGCGCAGCGCGGCCTTGCCGGTGAGCGCGAGGGCGCCCATCGTGCGGCCGTGGAAGCCGCTCTCGAAGGCGAGGATGCGCGGGCGACCCGTGCGTCGGGCGAGCTTGACGGCGGCCTCGATCGCCTCGGCTCCCGAGTTGGCCGGGTACACGCGGCCTGCCTCCCCCGCACCGGTCAGCCGCACGAGCGTCTCGGCGAACGCGACCGCGGGAGGGGAGGTGAAGTAGTTGCTGACGTGCATGACGCGCGCCGCCTGCGCGGCGATGGCATCGACCACGACGGGATGCGCGTGCCCGAGCGCGTTGACGGCGATGCCGGCGAGGAAGTCGAGGTACTCCGCCCCGTCGACGTCCCACACTCGGGCGCCCTCGCCGTGCTCGAGCACGGCCATCGGCGTCGGTGCGGAGCGCATCGCAACGCGCGCGAACCGCGCGCGGTACTCCTCAGTCATCTCGCCCGTGACGAGCCTGGGCTCGCTCATGCGGGCACCACCTCCGTTCCGATGCCGTGCTCGGTGAAGATCTCGAGCAGCACCGAGTGCTGCTGACGGCCGTCGATGATGGCGGCGCGCGGCACCCCGCCGTCGACCGCCTCGAGGCAGGCCGCCATCTTCGGGATCATGCCGGACTCGAGGCTCGGCAGCAGCGCGCGCAGCTCGTCGCTGTCGATCGAGGAGACGAGCGAGTCGCGGTTCGGCCAGTCGCTGTAGAGACCGGGCACGTCGGTCAGCACGACGAGCTTCTCGGCGCCGAGCGCGACGGCGAGAGCGGCGGCCGCGGCGTCGGCGTTGACGTTGAGGCTGTGGCCGGGGGCATCCATGTCGGGGGCGATGGAGGAGACGACGGGGATGCGCCCCGCCTGCACGTGCGCGAGGACGATCGAGGGGTCGACGCCGATGATGTCGCCGACGTGGCCGAGGTCGTGCTCCTCGCCGTCGACGACGACGCCGCGACGGCGGCCGCGGAAGAGCCCCGCGTCCTCCCCCGAGACGGCGGCGGCGAGGGCCGGGTCGAGACGGTTGATGAGGCCGACGAGCTCGCGGCTGATCTGCCCGGCGAGCACCATGCGCACGACGTCGATCGCCTCGGTGCTCGTCACCCGGTAGCCGCCCTTGAACTCGCTCTCGATGCCGAAGCGGTCGAGCATGGCCGAGATCTGCGGGCCGCCGCCGTGCACGACGACGGGCTTGAGGCCGACCGTCTGCAGGTACACCATGTCGTCGGCGAAGGCGCGCTGCAGCTCGGGGCTGACCATGGCGTTGCCGCCGAACTTCACCACCACGATGCGGTCGCGGAACCGGCGCAGCCACGGCAGCGACTCGATCAGGGTGCGGGCCTTCTCGGTCGCCAGGGTGAAGTCGGAGGACTCGTGGAGGGTGCTCATCAGGAGGAGTATGCGCTGTTCTCGTGGACGTAGTCGTGCGTGAGGTCGTTCGTGAGGATGGTGGCGGTGGCATCGCCGACCCGCAGGTCGACGAGCAGGTGCACGGCACGGCCGCTCAGGTCGACCTCGTCGCGGGGGCGGTCGGGGCCGCCCGCAGTGCAGACGCGCACCCCGTTCATGCTGACGTCGACGTCGTACGGGTCGAACTCGGCGCTCGTCGTGCCGATCGCCGCGAGCACGCGGCCCCAGTTGGGGTCGTTGCCGAAGACCGCGGCCTTGAAGAGGTTGTTGCGCGCGATCGAGCGGCCGACCTCGACGGCGTCGTCCTCGCGCGCGGCGCCGACGACCTCGATGCGGATGTCGTGGCTCGCGCCCTCGGCGTCGGACTGCAGCTGCGCCGCGAGATCGAGGCAGAGCGCGGTGAGCTCCGCCTCGAAGGCCTCGGCGTCGGGGGCGATTCCGGATGCTCCGCTCGCCATGAGCGTCACCTGGTCGTTGGTCGACATGCACCCGTCGGAGTCGAGCCGATCGAAGCTGACGCGGGCCGCGCGGCGCAGCGCCGCATCGAGGGCCGGAGCCGGGAGGTCGGCGTCGGTCGTGATGACGACGAGCATGGTCGCGAGGCCCGGGGCGAGCATCCCTGCGCCCTTCGCGATGCCGCCGATCGCCCAGCCGTCACGGCGGCGCTCGGCGGTCTTCGGCACGCTGTCGGTCGTCATGATGGCGCGGGCGGCGTCCATACCGCTCTCAGCATCGAGCGAGCCCGACGCGGCGGCGACGCCGGCCAGCAGGCGCGCACGATCGAGCTGCTCGCCGATGAGCCCGGTCGAGCAGACGAGCACCTCGCCCGCGCCGACGGCGAGCGCCTCAGCGACGGCCTCGGCGGTGGCGTGCGTGGTCTGGAAGCCCTGCGCCCCGGTGAAGCAGTTGGCGCCGCCGGAGTTCAGCACGATCGCGGCGACCTCGCCGTCGGCGATGACCTGCTGCGACCAGATGATGGGGTTCGCCTTCGCGCGGTTGCTGGTGAAGACCGCGGCGGCCGCGCGGCGGGGCCCGCGGTTGACGATGAGGGCGAGATCGGCGGCACCGGAGCTCTTGAGTCCGCAGGCGACGCCCGCTGCCTCGAATCCGGCGGGGGCGGTCACGGTCACGGGGCGACTCCGTCGAGGGGAAGGCCGAGCGTCTCGGGGAGTCCGAGCGCGATGTTGAGCGACTGCACGGCGGCGCCGGCGGTGCCCTTCACGAGGTTGTCGAGGGCGACGACGATGACGACCCGGCCCGCGTCCTCGTCGACGGCGAGGCCGATGAGGGCGGTGTTGGCGCCGAGCGCGGCCGCGGTGGTCGGGAACGCGCCCTCGGGCAGCACGTGCACGAAGGGCTCGTCGGCGTAGAGGGACTCCCACGCGGCGCGCACGGCGGCCGGATCGGTGCCCGGCACGAGGCGCGCGGTGACCGTCGCGAGGATGCCGCGGCTCATCGGCACGAGCACGGGCGTGAACGAGATGGTCGGGTCGACGCCGCCCGCGAGCCGCACGTTCTGCAGGATCTCGGGGATGTGCCGGTGCACGCCGCCGACGGCGTACGGCGCCGCCGAGCCGAGGATCTCGCTCGCGAGCAGATTCGTCTTCAGGGCCCGGCCGGCCCCGCTCGGTCCGACGGCCAGCGCGGCGGTGAGGTCGCGCGGCTCGATCACCCCGGCGAGGATGCCCGGCACGAGCCCGAGCGAGACCGCGGTGACGTTGCAGCCGGGCACCGCGATGCGCCGCGCGCCGACGAGGGCCGCGCGCTGGCGCGTCGCGTCGGCGTGCGGGAGCTCCGGAAGGCCGTAGGCCCATGCGCCGTGATGCTCGCCGCCGTAGTAGCGCGCCCAGTCCGCCGCGCTCGTCAGTCGGTGATCGGCGCCGAGATCGAGCACGATCGTCTCGTCGGGCAGCTGCGCGGCGATCGCGCCGGAGGTGCCGTGGGGCAGCGCGAGCACGACGACGTCGTGCCCCGCGAGCTGCTCGGGACTGGTCTCGGTGAAGCGCAGATCGGCGAGCGAGCGCAGGTGCGGGTGCACGTCGATGACGCGCTCACCGGCGTTCGAGTGGGCGGTCGCCCGGCGCACCTCGAACTCGGGGTGGGCGGTCAGCATGCGCAGCGCCTCGCCCCCGGCGTAGCCGCTCGCGCCGGCCACCGCGACTGAATACGGCATGCCTCTAGCTTAGGAGCCCCTCGGGGCTCAGCCGCGCAGCACGGCGCCGAAGCGCTCGGCCGCGACGGAGAGGCCGGCGTTCTTGGCCTCCGTCGCCTCGGCCGCGGTGAGCGTGCGATCGGGAGCCCGGAACCGCAGCGCCAGCGTCAGCGACTTGGTGCCCGGCTCGAGACCCTCGCCGCGGTAGTCGTCGACGAGCACGGCCTGCTCGAGAAGCGCTCCCGCCCCCTCGACGACCGCGTCGCGCACGACGGCCGCGGGCACGTCCTCGGCGACGACGAGCGAGAGGTCCTGCGTCGCCGCCGGGTAGCCGACGATCGCCGAGGCCTGCACGATGCCGTTCCCGAGCGCCACGAGCCGGTCGAGGTCGAGCTCGACCACGCCGACGCGACGGGGCAGGTCGCGCTCCTCCGCGATCGCGGGCAGCAGCTCGCCGGCGATGCCGACGCGCTCCTCCCCCACGAGCAGCAGGGCCGTGCGGCCCGGGTGCAGGGCGGCGTGCGCACCCGCCTCGATGCGCAGGGTCACGCCCGCGACGGCCGCGATGGTGCGGGCGGCGTCGAGCGCGTCGGCGAGCCCGGCCGGCTCCGACTGCTGGCCGATGCCCCGGGTGCGTCGGTCGCCGACGAGGAGCGCGGCCACCGACCACGGCTGGTGCGGGATGCTCTGCTCGAGCTCGCGGAGGGCATCCTCATCGGGCCGCGCCGTGCCGAACGGCACGCTCGGCACGCCGTACTCGCGCCCCTCCTCGGGCAGGAACACCCGCCCGATCTCGAACAGCGCGAGATCGGTGAGGCCGCGCGCGAGGTTGCGGTGAGCGATCGCGGTGAGGCCGGGCAGGAGGCTGCGGCGCAGCATCGCGGTCTCGGCGTCGATGGCGTTGGCGAGGCGCATCTGCGCCACGCCCTCGCCGCTCATGAGCTCGTTGTCGGCCCGTGTCACGAAGGGGTAGGCGAGCACCTCGGTGTGCCCGGAGGCGGCGAGGGCTTGGCCGAGCGCCCGGCGCACGCGCTGCGATCGGGTGAGCCCCCGACCGGGCGGGGCGACCGGGAGCGCCG
Organism: Microcella daejeonensis; assembly: GCF_026625045.1. Classification (GTDB taxonomy): domain Bacteria; phylum Actinomycetota; class Actinomycetes; order Actinomycetales; family Microbacteriaceae; genus Microcella; species Microcella daejeonensis. The sequence continues at coordinate 55,661 of NZ_CP113089.1, forward strand.
CGGGGATGCGGTCGTAGCCGACGATGCGGGCGATCTCCTCGACGAGCGAGGGCGCGTCGATCAGATCGGGGCGCCAGCTGGGCGGCTCCACGAGCCAGCCCTCGCCCTCCGGCTTGATGCGGCAGCCGACCGCGATGAGCGAGTCGGTGATCTCATCGAGGGAGTAGTCGACCCCGATGAGGCGATCGGCGAAGCCCTCGGGCAGCGCGATCGAGTCGGGGCGCTTCGCCTCGACCCAGGCCGAGCCGAGGTCGTCGACGGTGCCGCCGGCGAGCTCGACGAGCAGGTCGACGACGCGCTGCGCGGCGGGCTCGGCGACGAGCGGGTCCACCCCGCGGGCGAAGCGCTTCGAGGCCTCGCTCGGCAGCTTGTGGCGGCGCGAGCTGCGGGCGATCGACACGGGGTCGAAGTTCGCGGCCTCGATGAGCACGTCGCGCGTGGACGCATCGACCTCGGTGTGAGCCCCGCCCATGACCCCGGCGATGCCGATGGGCCCGGAGTCGTCGGTGATCAGCAGATCCTCGGCGTCGAGCGTGCGCGTCTGATCGTCGAGGGTGACGATGGTCTCGCCCGCGACGGCGCGGCGCACGACGATGCCGCCGCTGAGCTTGCCGAGGTCGTAGGCGTGCAGCGGCTGGCCGAGCTCGAGCATGACGTAGTTGGTGATGTCGACGGGCAGCGAGATCGACCGGATGCCGGCGAGCCCCAGCCGGCTCGACATCCAGGCGGGCGTCGGCCGCGTCGGGTCGATATCGCGCACGACCCGGGTGACGAAGACGTCGCAGCCGCGGCGCCCGCGCACGGGGGCGCGGTCGTCGACGACGACGGAGAAGCCTGTGCCCTCCCCGGGCTCGGAGCGCTTGGCCGGGTCGCGCAGGGCGACACCGGTCGAGTTCGCGTACTCGCGCGCGATGCCGCGCACCGAGAGCGCGTAGCCGCGGTCGGGCGTGACATTGACCTCGACGGCGATGTCGTCGAGCCCCAGCAGCGCGATCGCGTCGGTGCCCGGCTCGGCGTCCATGCCGAGGGTCTCGAGCCGCAGGATGCCGTCGTGCTCGTCGCCGAGCCCCAGCTCGCGGGCGCTCGCGATCATGCCGTCGGAGACGTGGCCGTACGTCGTGCGCGCCGAGATGGGGAACGGCCCGGGCAGCACCGCGCCGGGCAGGCTCACGACCACCTTGTCGCCGACCATGAAGTTGCGGGCGCCGCAGACGATGCCGCGCACCTCGGGCTCACCGTTCTCGTCCCGCACGCCCGTCGCCACCTGGCACCAGCGGATGGTCTTGCCATTCTTCTGCGGCTCCTCGACGAAGTCGAGCACCTCGCCGACGACGATCGGACCGGTGAGGGCGCCGCCGTGCACGGCCTCCTCCTCGAGGCCGACCTTGACGAGGGCGGCGTGCAGGTGGTCGGCGTCATCGGCCGCCGAGCCCTGGGAGGGGACGTCGACGAACTCGCGGAGCCACGACAGGGGGATGCGCATCAGACCACCATTCCAAACTGCTGGGAGAAGCGGACGTCGCCCTCGATCATGTCCCTCATGTCGGGCACGCCGTTGCGGAACATGAGCGTGCGCTCGATGCCCATGCCGAAGGCGAAGCCCTGGTAGACGTCGGGGTCGATACCCGCCGCGCGCAGCACGTTCGGGTTGACCATGCCGCAGCCGCCCCACTCGATCCAGCGCGGCCCGTCGCGGAACGTCGGGTGCCACACGTCGAGCTCGGCGCTCGGCTCGGTGAAGGGGAAGTAGTTGGGGCGCAGCCGGATGCGCGCGCCCTCGCCGATGATGGCGCGTGCGAGGTGCTCGAGCGTGCCGCGCAGGTGCGCCATCGTCAGGCCCTTGTCGATCGCGATGCCCTCCATCTGGTGGAAGACCGGCGTGTGCGTCGCGTCGAGCTCGTCCTTGCGGAACGTGCGACCCGGCGAGACGACGTAGACCGGCAGCGGGCGCTCGAGCAGCGAGCGGATCTGCACGGGGCTCGTCTGGGTGCGCAGCAGCAGGTGCTTCTCGATCGGATCGATGAAGAAGGTGTCCTGGGTGCCGCGGGCGGGGTGGTCGGCGTCCATGTTGAGGGCGTCGAAGTTGAACCACTCGTTCTCGAGCTCAGGGCCCTCCGCGACCTCCCAGCCCATGGCGACGAAGACGTCGCTCATCTGCTCCATCATCGTGGTGAGGGGATGGCGGGCGCCGGCGAGACCGAGCGGGGCGACCGCCGTCACGTCCACGGTCTCCGCGGCGAGACGCGCCTGCTCCTCGGCGACGGCGAGCTCCGCTTCGCGGGCCGCGATCGCCTGGTTCACGCGCCCGCGGGCCTGCCCCATGAGCTTGCCGGCGGCGGCCTTCTGGTCGTTCGGCAGGTCGCGCAGGCCGGCGTTGAGCCGCGCGAGCGGCGAGCTCTCTCCGGCGTGAGCCGCGCGGGCGGACTTGAGCGCGGCGGTGTCGGGGGCGGCGGCGACCGCGGCGAGGGCCGCGGCGACGACCGCCTCGACCGAGGACTCGGTGAGGTCGGGGGTGTCAGGCACGAGACGAGAGTCTAGCCAGGATGCCCGGGGCGGCCCGCGCGGCGGGAGACGGGCATCCCGTGACGGGCGCTAGTCGACCGAGGCCTCGCCGGATCGGTCGCTCTTCGTGCGGTCACGCGAGCGCTGGCCCGCGTTCTGCACCCGGAGCACCGTCGTGTCGGCGTTCTCACCGATCGCCGTGCGAGCGGCTCGACGCGTCGCGCGGCCGCCCGGCGTGCGCGACGCGAGACGTCGGGCGATGTACGACAGCGTGAGGTTGACCACGAGGAAGGCGCCGAGCGTGATGACGAAGAAGGAGAAGCCGTACTGCGAGAAGCCGTAGAACTCGCCGAGGGTGCGCTGGCGCCGCACGAGCTCCGCGAGCCCGACGATGTAGCCGAGCGAGGAGTCCTTCAGCAGCACGACGAGCTGCGCGACGATGATCGGCGTCATGGCGCGGAACGCCTGCGGGAACTCGATGAGCAGTCGCGCCTTCAGCGGCGTGAGCCCCAGGGCGAGCCCCGCCTCGCGCTGACCCCTGGGCAGGGCGACGATGCCCGAGCGCAGCGCCTCGCCGATGATCGCGCCGTTGTACAGACCGAGGCCGAGCACGACCGCCCAGTACGCGTCGACGGCGAACAGGATGAAGATGAAGAACATCATCAGCAGGACGGGCATGCCGCGGAAGAACTCGAGCACGACGGTGGTCGGGATGCGGACGATCGCGAGCTTCGAGAGCCGGAGGACCGCGAAGACGCTGCCGAGCAGGATCGCGAGCACGCTCGCGATCGCGGCCACCTGGAGAGTGACGAGGAGCGCGCCGCCGAGCGCCGTCCAGACCAGCGGGTCCTGGAAGATGTCCCAGCGGTCGTAGTCGAAGAGTCCCTCGCCGGCGAGGGTGACGAGCACCCAGGCGAGGCCGGCGGCGAGGACGAGGCCGGTGACGATCGAGGCGATGATCGAACGCCGACGGGCCTTCGGCCCGGGTACGTCGTAGAGGACGGAGGTCATCGCAGCACCGCCACCTTCTTCTCGAGCCGGTCGGCGAACCGACCGAGCGGGATGGTGATGGCCAGGTAGCAGAGCGCGATCACGATGAAGATCGCGATCGTCTCGTTCGCGTAGGCGTTGGCGAGGCGACGGCTCGAGGCGAAGAGCTCGAAGACGAGGAATCCGCCCGCCACGGAGGTGTTCTTGGTGAGGGCGATCGTGACGTTGATGATCGGCGGGATGACCGAGCGCACCGCCTGCGGGAGGATCACGTGCTGCGCCGTCTGGCTGAACGTCAGGCCGATCGAGCGCGCCGCCTCGGCCTGGCCGACGGGGACCGAGTTCACGCCGGAGCGGATGGCCTCGGAGTAGAAGGGCGCCGTGTACAGGGTCAGCGCGATGATGGCGCTGATCTGGAAGTCGATGACCACGCCGAGCCGCGGCATGACGAAGACGAGCAGGAAGAAGACGAGCGTGAGCGGGGTGTTCCGCAGCAGCTCGGTGAAGCCGGTCGCGACCCAGCGGAGGCTGGGGACGGGCGAGATGCGCATCGCGGCGAGCACGACGCCGAGGGGCAGCGCGAGGAGGAACGTCAGCGCGAGCATCCTCAGGGTGGCGAGGAAGCCCTCGAGCAGGACGTCGCCGCTCTCGATCAGGAATTGCACGGTGCCTCGTCTCGTCGGGCCGGATCAGGATGACGCGGGGCGGCCGATGGCCGCCCCGCGTCGAGGGTTCTGCCTAGTAGCGGTCGACGGCCGGGGGCTCCGGCGTGTCGAGCACGACGCCCGCGGTCTCCTCGAACAGGCGCGCCCAGGTGCCGTCCTCGTAGGCCTCCTCGAGCACGTCGTTGATGAACGTGCGGAAGGCGTCGTCGCCGAGCGGCACGCCGATGCCGTAGGGCTCCTCCGTGAAGGTGTCGCCCACGAGCTCGAACTCGCCCGGGTTCTGGTCGACGAAGCCCGAGAGGATGACGTTGTCGGTGGTCACCGCGACGACCTGGCCGTTGCGCAGCGGGTCGAGGCAGTCGCTGTAGGCGCCGGCGGCGAGCAGCTCGGCGCCGTACTCCTCGGCGATGGTCGCGGCCGGGGTCGAGCCCTCGACCGAGCAGACCGGCAGGCCCTCGACGTCCTCAGGACCCTCGATGCCCTCGGGGTTGCCCGCGGCGACGAGGATCGACTGGCCGGCCTCGAAGTACGGCCCGGCGAAGTCGATGCGCTCCTTGCGGGCGTCGTTGATCGTGTAGGTCGCCACGACCATGTCGACCTGGTCGGTCTCGAGGAAGGACTCGCGCACGGCCGAGACGGCCTCGCTCCACTCGATGTTCTCGAACGGGATGCCCAGCTCGGCGGCGACGAGCGCCGCGATCGCGACGTCGAAGCCCACCGGGCTGCCGTCGGGGCCCTGCAGGCCGAAGAGCGGCTGGTCGAACTTGGTGCCGACGCGGATCTCGCCCGCCTCGGCGAGGGCGGCCATCGTGGTGCCCTCCTCGAACTCCGGGTTCTCGGCGATCTCGAGGTTGTAGGGGCCGTCGCCGGTCGCCTCGCCGGCGCCCTCGTCGACGCCGCCGGGGCCCGCGCTGCCGGCCGGCGCGCACGCGGTGAGGCCGAGGAGGAGGGCCGCTCCCGCGGCCGTCAGGAGAGTGGTCTTATTACGTCGAATGCGCATGCGTACCCCTTGGTGTCGTATCGAATGTGATCGGTATGGAACGGTGCTGTGCCGGTGCGGCGGGAGGGAGGTCTAGTGGTTGAGGATCTTGGAGAGGAAGTCCTTGGCGCGGTCGCTCTTCGGGTTGTCGAAGAACTCGGCCGGCGTCGCGTCCTCGACGATGCGGCCATCGGCCATGAAGAGGACGCGATCGGCGGCCTTGCGCGCGAAGCCCATCTCGTGGGTGACGACGATCATCGTCATGCCGTCCTTGGCGAGCTGCACCATTACGTCGAGCACCTCGTTGATCATCTCGGGGTCGAGGGCCGAGGTCGGCTCGTCGAGCAGGATGAGCTTCGGGTCCATGGCGAGCGCGCGGGCGATCGCCACGCGCTGCTGCTGACCGCCGGAGAGCTGCGCCGGCATCTTCTGCGCCTGATTGCCGACGCCCACGCGGTCGAGCAGCTCCATGGCGCGCTTCTCGGCGTCGGCCTTCGAGACGCCGCGCACCTTCATGGGGCCGAGCGTCACGTTCTCGAGGACGGTCTTGTGCGCGAAGAGGTTGAACGACTGGAACACCATGCCGACGTCGGCGCGCAGGGCGGCGAGCTCGTTGCCCTCCGCCGGGAGCGGCGTGCCGTCGATGCGGATCTCGCCGTCGTCGATCGTCTCGAGGCGGTTGATGGCGCGGCAGAGTGTGGACTTGCCCGAGCCCGAGGGCCCGATCACGACGACGACCTCGCCCTTCGCGACACTGGTGCTGATGTCCTTGAGAACGTGGACGTCACCGAAGGACTTGTTGATCGCGTCGACCTCGACGAGTGCTGGCATGGGGACCACTCAAGCACACCCCGAGAACGGGGTACAAAGCGAGCACCTTTTCGTTACACGCTCGAAACGCCGACGCTGCGCTGCGCGAAGGCCGATTCGTAGAGGCAGACGGCGGCGGCCGTGGCGAGGTTGAGCGACTCCGCACGCCCGTAGATGGGCACGATGACGGCGGCGTCCGCGAGCGCGAGCTGCTCGGGCGTGAGCCCGCGGGCCTCGTTGCCGAAGAGCCAGGCGGTGGGGGCATCCAGCCCGCCCGCGGCGCGCTCGACGAGCAGATCGTGCCCGGAGATGTCGGCGGCGAGGATGCGCGCGCCCCCCGCCCGCAGACGGTCGAGCGTGGGTTGCAGCTCGACGCCGACGACGACGGGCACGTGGAAGAGCGAGCCGGTGGTCGCCCGCACCGCTTTGGGGTTGAAGGGGTCGACGCTCGTGCCTGTGAGGATGACGGCGTCGGCGCCCGCGGCATCGGCGACGCGGATGATCGTTCCGGCGTTGCCCGGATCCCGCACCTCCTCCAGCACCGCGATGAGGCGCGGTCGCGCGGCGATGACCTCGTCGAGGCTCAAGGGGAAGGTGGCGCAGACCGCGACCATTCCCTGCGGGGTGACGGTGTCGGCGATCGCGTCGAGCACCGGACCGGTGACCTGCTCGATGCGGATGCCCGCCGCCCGGGCATCCCGGATGAGGGCGGACCCGCGCTCCTCGGCGGCGGGGGTGACGAAGATCTCGCGGATGAGCTCGGGGCGCCAGCGCACGGCCTCGTCGACCGCCTGCGGCCCTTCGACCAGGAACAGCCCCGTCTCGGCGCGCTGGGCGCGCTTGGAGAGCTTCGCGGCCGCGCGCACGCGGGGCGATCGGGGGTTGTCGATCATGGCGCCATCGTATCGACGGCCGCATGAACGAGGGGTGACACGCGGACGGCGCGCTCCCCCGGGATTCCGGGGAGAGCGCGCCGTCAGGAGTGCTGCGGTGCTGCGGACTACGCGGCGGCCTTCGGCGCCGAGGTGTCGGCGGGGAGAGCGGCCTTCGCCACGGCGACGATCGCGCTGAACGCGGCGGCGTCGTTGACGGCGAGGTCGGCGAGCATGCGGCGGTCGACCTCGACGCCGGCCAGGGCGAGACCCTGGATGAGGCGGTTGTAGGTCAGGCCGTTCTGGCGCGACGCGGCGTTGATGCGCTGGATCCAGAGGCGACGGAACTCGCCCTTCTTCGCGCGACGGTCGCGGTACGAGTAGACGAGGGAGTGGGTGACCTGCTCCTTGGCCTTGCGGTACAGGCGCGACCGCTGACCGCGGTAGCCCTCTGCACGCTCGAGGATGACGCGACGCTTCTTGTGGGCGTTGACTGCCCGCTTGACTCTAGCCATGTTCGGATTCCTTCAGTTCTGGTGGCTCGGCGTTACTTCTTGCCGATGAGCTTCTTGATGACCTTGGCGTCGGCGGGGGCCAGCACGACCTCCTTGTTCAGACGACGAGTGAGCTCGCTCGACTTCTTCTCGAGGTTGTGGCGCATACCGGCGCCCTGCTTCATGACCTTGCCGGAGCCGGTCAGCTTGAAACGCTTCTTCGCACCGGAGTGGGTCTTCTGCTTGGGCATGGTGTTCCTCTTCCTTGTTCCAGGTATCTACTCCGCCGTGGGGGCGGGGGTCTTCGGAGCCGCGGGCATGCGCGGCGTGGGGGCGTTCTTCGGAGTGGGCTTGAGCGGCGGCTTGCCGACGGCCGGCTTCGGCGTCGACTTGGCGGCGGGCTTGCTCGTCGCCGGCTTGCTCGCGGCGGGCTTGCTCGCCGCGGCCGGCTTCTCATCGGCCGTCGTCGGATCGGCCGCAGCCGCGTCGGACGCGGCCGGGGCGGTCTCGGCCGGTGCCTCGGCGGCGGGAGCCGCTGCCGGCGCCTTCCGCGCGGCGGCGGGAGCCTTCACGAACTCGGCGGGCAGCACCTCGGCCGGAGCCTCGGTCGCCGCGGTGCTCGCGGCAGCCTCCTCGGAGCGGTCGGCACCGGCGCTCGGGGCCGACTCGTCCGCCTTGCGGGCGGCCTTCGCCTGAGCGCGAGCGGCGTTCTGCTCGGCCTTCGCATCGGCCTTGTTCTTGTGGGGGCCGATGATCATGACCATGTTGCGACCGTCGATGGTCGGGGTCGACTCGACGGCCCCGAACTCGGAGACCTCCTCCGCGAAGCGCTGCAGCAGGCGGACGCCCATCTCGGGGCGCGACTGCTCGCGGCCGCGGAACAGGATCATGGCCTTGACCTTGTCGCCGGCCTGCAGGAAGCCCTCGGCGCGCTTGCGCTTGGTCTCGTAGTCGTGCTTGTCGATCTTCAGGCGGAAGCGCACCTCCTTGAGGATGGTGTTCGCCTGATTGCGTCGGGCCTCCTTGGCCTTCTGCGCAGCCTCGTACTTGAACTTGCCGTAGTCCATGACCTTGACCACGGGCGGCTTCGAGTTGGGGGCCACCTCGACGAGATCGAGGTCGGCCTCCTGCGCGAGCCGCAGGGCCACCTCGATCTTGACGACACCGACCTGCTCGCCTCCGGGCCCGACGAGACGGACCTCGGGGACGCGGATGCGGTCGTTCGTTCTCGGTTCGCTGATGCGCTTCTCCTCTTCATGACTGTGACAGCCGCCGGTCGGGGGGAACCCGGCCTGCGCGAAAGAGGGTGCTTCATCCGAACGGCGCACAGCGCCGCTCCACCCACTGCATCGTGCGGCCGGAGCCGACGAGCGGGGTGCATCTACCCGGTAACCTAGTGAGGCGGTCAAGCGCGGGTGGGAGGAATCTCCACTTTCGTACCGGGGATCTGGCCCCGGAGCCCGCATAACACTAGCAGTACCGTCGCGTGCCGGGAAGTCACGCCCGAATCCAGCTCCCCCCGGAAGGCTCCATGAGCGAGAACGACGCCGCCCGCGACATCGCGGACGTGCCCGCAGTCGAGATCATCAACACCGTCGCCGTGCACCTGCTCAGCGCCGCCGCCGTCAAGTGCGGCCTGTCCGAGGCCGGCGACGACGAGATCGACCTCGCCGAGGCCCGCAAGCTCATCATCGCGCTCGCCGGCCTGATCACGGCCTCGGCGCCGGAGCTCGGCGATCACCACGCGCGCGTCCTGCGCGACGGGCTCCGCTCGGTGCAGCTCGCGTTCCGGGAGGCCTCGCCGTTCCCCGACGCCCCGGGCCAGGGTCCGGGCGAGAAGTACACGGGGCCCGTCACCTGATCCGGCGGCCGCCCGCTCGGCCGGAGACCGCTCCGGCCCGCTAGGCCGGGTCCTGCTCCGCCCCGCCCTCGGCCGGCAGCACCACGGGCTGGATCGAGAGCGAGTCGACCCGCTCCGCGACCATGGCGTCCTGCGACCAGCGCTCCCCGATCGCGCCGAGCACGGCACGAAGTCGCTCCGGGCTCGTGCCGGCGGCCACCGCGAGCCGCACGACGACCTCGGCGCCCGCTCCCCGCGCGCCGGGGTCGCCCGCGACGGGCGCGACGGCGATGATCTCGGGATGCTCCTCGGCCGGCCCGGCGATGGCCTCGAGCACCTCGGCGTCGTCGAGCGCCGGGGTCCACTCCGCTCCGCGGGCGATCGCCCACACGGCCGGGCGCGGGAGCACGACCTCGGTGTCGTCGCTGGTGGCGTCGATCACCACGCGGTCGGTCTGCTCGCTGGCCGCGGCGAGGGCGACCCGGCGGGCGTCGGCGGGCACGGGGCGAGCATCCGCCCGCCACCGCGCCATGGCCGCGACGGAGGAGAAGACGGGCAGGATCGGTCGACCGTCGGGGCCGGAGACGGTGATGATCGAGAGCTCCTGGGTCTTGTCGACCCGCAGGCCCTCCTCGGTCAGGCCCTCCTCGCCCGCGACCGCCACGAGCGGGATGAGGAAGCGGCTCGCCCGCACCGCATCGACCACGGCGGCCAGACCGGTCTCGCCCGCCCGGAACGCGGCCATCGCCGCGAGGAACGCGGGGGGCGCGCTGCCGTCATCGCTCGCAGCGGGATTGGGCGTGAAGGATCGGCCCGCCCACGGCTGGCCGGCGGAATCGGCCTCGTGCCCGTGCGCGTGACCCGGCACGGCGTCGATCAGTTGCCGGCGACGTCGAGGGCTTCGGGGAGCGTGAAGGCCCCCGCGTAGAGCGCCTTGCCGACGATGGCGCCCTCGAGGCCGAGCGGCACGAGCTCGCGGAGGGCCGCGATGTCGTCGAGGTTCGAGACGCCGCCCGAGGCGATGACGGGGCGGTGCGTGCGCTCCATGACCTCGCGCAGCAGCTCGAGGTTCGGGCCCTTGAGGGTGCCGTCCTTCGTGACGTCGGTCACGACGTAGCGGGCGCAGCCGGCCTCCTCGAGGCGCTCGAGCACGTGCCAGAGGTCGCCGCCCTCCTCCGTCCAGCCGCGCGCGGCCAGCGTCGTGCCGCGAACGTCGAGCCCGACCGCGATGGCCTCGCCGTACTCGGCGATGACGTGGGCCGCCCACTCGGGGTTCTCGAGCGCTGCCGTGCCGAGGTTGATGCGCTTCGCACCGGTGGCGAGCGCGGCCTCGAGGCTCGCATCATCGCGGATGCCCCCGGAGAGCTCGATGTTGACGTGGCGCGGGGTCGCCTTCACGACCTTCTGGATGACCTTGCGGTTGTTGCCGCGCCCGAAGGCGGCATCGAGGTCGACGAGGTGGATCCACTCGGCACCATCGCGCGCCCACTCCTCCGCCGCGTCCACCGGGTCGCCGTAGCTCGTCTCCGAGCCGGCCTCCCCCTGGGTGAGACGAACGGCTTTGCCGCCCGCGACGTCGACCGCGGGGAGCAGGGTCAGCGCGGGGATGGTGGAGAACTCGCTCATGATGTCTTTCCGTGGGTATCGAACGCGATTCGGGTGAAGTCGCAACGAGCACAGAAGCGTACTCCCCTCCCGGGGAGCCGCCGTGCTCAGAGAGTGCTCAGCCAGTTCCCCAGCAGGCGCAGTCCGGCGTCGCCGGACTTCTCGGGGTGGAACTGCGTCGCCCAGAGCGGTCCGTTCTCGACGGCCGCGACGAAGCGCTCGCCGTGCTCGGAGAAGGTCACGAGCGGGGCGGCGATCGCGGCGTTGGTGACCTCGAGCTGCCAGCTGCGGGCGGCGTAGGAGTGGACGAAGTAGAAGCGCTCGTCGTGCAGGCCGTCGAACAGGCGCGACTCGGCGGGAGCATCCACCGTGTTCCATCCCATGTGGGGCAGGACCGGCGCGTGCAGCTCGTCGACGGTGCCGGGCCACTCCCCCAGCCCCTCGGTGACCGTTCCGCGCTCGTCGCCGCTGTCGAACATGATCTGCATGCCGACGCAGATGCCGAGGACCGGCCGACCGCCCGCGAGCCGGCGGTCGATGAGCTCGTCGCCGCGCACGGCCCGGAGCTGCTGCATGACCGCGCCGAACGCGCCCACGCCGGGCACCAGCAGGCCGTCGGCGTCGCGGATGCGGCCACGATCAGCGGTGATCTCGACGCGCGCGCCGGCGGCCTCGACGGCCTTGGCGGCGGAGTGAATGTTGCCGGAGCCGTAGTCGAGCACGACGACGGTGGGACGGGCGCTCACGGTCAGAGCGCACCCTTGGTCGAGGGGATGCCCGAGACACGATCGTCGTGCTGCACCGCCTGGCGCAGAGCACGCGCGAAGGCCTTGAACTCGGCTTCGGCGATGTGGTGCGGGTCGCGCCCGGCGAGCACCGTGAGGTGCACGGTCAACCCGGCGTGCATCGTGATGGCCTCGAAGACGTGGCGCACCATCGAGCCGGTGAAGTGCCCGCCGATCAGGTGGAACTCGAAGCCCGCGGGCTCGCCCGAGTGGACGAGGTAGGGGCGGCCGGAGATGTCGACGACGGCCTGCGCGAGCGCCTCGTCGAGCGGCACCAGGGCGTCGCCGAAGCGCGCGATGCCCGACTTGTCGCCGAGGGCCTTGGCGATCGCCTGGCCGAGGACGATCCCGGTGTCCTCCACGGTGTGGTGCACGTCGATCTGCGTGTCGCCGTGCGCCTCGACCTCGAGGTCGATGAGCGAGTGCTTCGCGAAGGCCGTGAGCATGTGGTCGAAGAAGGGCACGCTCGTCGAGATCGACGAGCGGCCGGTGCCGTCGAGGTCGAGGGAGAGGCGGATGCTGGACTCGCTCGTCTCACGACGGAGCTCGGCGGTGCGCGGGGAGGTCACCGTCCCATCCTACCGAGCACCTCGAGGAACTCCGTGGTCTCGGCCTCGGTGCCCGCGGTCACGCGGAGGTGGTTCGGGATCGAGAGGTCGCGGATGAGGATGTCGTGCGCGAGCAGGTACTCGAAGACGCCCCGCGGGTCTGCCACCCCGCCGAACAGCACGAAGTTCGCCCAGCTCTCGTGCGGGTCGTAGCCGAGCCGCGCCAGTTCGACGACGAGGCGGTCGCGCTGCTCGCGGATCGCCCCGACGGTCGCGAGCATCGCCGGGGCGTGCTGCAGAGCCGCGACGGCCGCGGCCTGGGTGAGCGCCGACAGGTGGTACGGCAGGCGCACGAGTCGGAGCGCGTCGATCACGGCGGGGTCGGCGGCGAGGTACCCGAGCCGGCCGCCGGCGAAGGCGAAGGCCTTGCTCATCGTGCGCGAGACGACGAGACGCGGGCGGCCCTCGAGCAGGCTCAGCGCGCTCGGCTCGCCCTCGGGCATGAACTCGGCGTAGGCCTCGTCGACCATCACGATGCCCCGGCTCGCATCGTGGACGGCCTCGATGACGTCGAGCCCGAGCGGCGTGCCCGTGGGGTTGTTCGGGGCGCAGAGGAACACGAGGTCGGGATCGTGGCGGTCGATCGCGGCGACCGCCGTAGCCTCCGTGATGCGGTAGCCGTCGTCGCGGTCGGCCGCGATCCACCGGGTGCCGGTGCCCGAGGCGATGATGGAGTGCATCGAGTAGGTGGGAGGGAAGCCGAGCACGCTGCGGCCCGGACCGCCGAAGGCCTGCAGGATGTGCTGGATGACCTCGTTCGACCCGTTCGCCGCCCATACCTGCGCGGGGGTCACGCCGCCGCCGAGGTAGTCCGCGAGGTGCTTGCGCAGGGCGGTGAACTCACGGTCGGGGTAGCGGTTGATGCTGCGCAGCTCGCGCTCGACCGCCTGCGTCACGTGCGCGATGACCTCGGCCGGGACAGGGTGCGTGTTCTCGTTGACGTTGAGAGCGATGCGCACGGGCTTCTGCGGCGCCCCGTACGGGGTCTGACCGCGGAGGTCGTCGCGGATGGGGAGGTCGGCGAGGGAGGTCACCGGTTCATCGTAAAGGCCGTGGCCCGAGCTGCGGATCGACGACGGCAGCCGCGCTGCGCCGTCGCGACAGGACGTCGAGGCGCTCGGCCGCGGGGCGGCTCAGTCCGCGTAGGCGGCGGGGAGGACGAGCGTCTGGCCGGCCTGCACGGCGCCGCCGTCGAGAGCGTTGACGGCGACGATGTCGGCCACCACATCGGCGGGGTTCGAGCCCGGAGCGATCGCTTCGGCAAGGGACCACAGCGTCTGACCCGCCGACACCGTCACCGTGACGGTGCTGCCGCCCTCGTCGGCCACGGCCACGCCCCCGTTCAGCAGCGCGAGGAGGATCGCGACCGTGAACGGGAGCGCGACGAGGACGGAGAGCACCGCGCGACCGCGCGCCGTGATACGGAGGCGCGTGCGGGTGACCGCGGGCGCTGCGACCGGCGCAGGGGTGCGGAAGCCGGTCGTACGGGCTGCGGTCATGCTGCCTGCAGTCGTGCTGCCTGCGGTGATGCTGCTCATGGTGTCCTCCCGGGGGAAGTAATGACAGGCCCCCGGCGACGGACGCCGCCGGGGTTGCACCGCCTCTCGGCCGGGAGAGACCGGTGCGAACCTGTGTTCCGAACATACATTCGATCGGACACGGATTCAAGCCCTTATTCGGAACTCGCACCAGGATCGACGCGACACACTCGAACAGGTGTTTGAGCGCGCGGGGTGAACTGGATAGAGTTTCGAAGACTCACGGGCAGTCCATCGGGGACCACCGACATTTGTGAGGATCGGATGGAGCAGCCATGGCGGCGAACAGCGGAGCGACCGGACGCGGCGGCGCGGAGCGGTCGTCGGATGAGTCCACCGGTGCCGGAACGCGGCGCCGGACGACGCTCAGCGACAAGCAGCGCTCCATCCTCGGCGTGATCCAGGCCTCGGTGGCGCAGCGCGGCTACCCGCCGAGCCTCCGCGAGATCGGCGAGGCCGTCGGGCTGTCATCGCTCTCGAGCGTCTCGCATCAGCTCGGGCAGCTGGAGCTCAGCGGGTACCTGCGGCGGGATCCGAACCGCCCGCGTGCGCTCGAGGTGCTCATCGACATCGAGGCGCCCTCGGCACCCGACTCCCCCACCAGCCCCTCGGTCGGCGACGCCGCCATGGTGCCGCTGGTCGGGCGGATCGCCGCCGGCATCCCGATCACCGCCGACCAGCAGGTCGAGGAGGTGTTCCCGCTGCCGCGGCAGCTCGTCGGCAAGGGCGAGCTCTTCATGCTCAAGGTCGTCGGCGACTCGATGATCGACGCGGCCATCTGCGACGGCGACTGGGTCGTCGTGCGGCAGCAGAGCACGGCGGAGAACGGCGAGATCGTCGCCGCGATGCTCGACGACGAGGCGACCGTCAAGGTATTCCGCCAGCGCGACGGCCACACCTGGCTGCTGCCGCGCAACTCGGCGTTCGAGCCGATCGTCGGCGACTACGCGACCATCCTCGGCAAGATCGTCGCGGTGCTGCGCTCCGTCTAAGCCGGCGGATGCGCGTCAGGCGCGCGCTGGGATCGGCGCCATCGGCGAGACCGGTCCGCGCGGTGAGGTCAGCCCGCTCCGGGATCGCCGCGCGGTGAGACCCGCCCGCGCGCAGACCGGCGCGGTCAGGCGCCGACGACGGCGAACTCGGCGTACTGGGCAGCGAACTGCGGGTTGACGAAGGCGCGCACGCGCGTGCCCGCCTCCTCGTAGTCCGTCGAGACGATGCGGCCGCGGTCGTGCAGGAGGGCGACGAGGTCGCCCCGCTCGAAGGGGATGAGCACGTCGAGCTCGATATCGGGGTTCGGCAGCAGCTCGGCGATGCGCTGGCGCAGCTCGTCGACGCCCTCGCCCGTGCGCGCCGAGACGAACACCGCGGTCGGCTCGAGGCCGCGCAGCAGAAGACGGGCGTCGTCGTCGATGAGGTCGGCCTTGTTGAAGGCGATGATCTCGGGGATGTCGCGAGCCCCGACCTCGCCGATCACGTCGCGCACCGTGGCGATCTGCCCGGCCGGATCGGGGTGGGCCCCGTCGACGACGTGCACGATGACGTCGGACTCGCCGACCTCCTCGAGCGTCGAGCGGAACGCCTCGACGAGCTGGTGCGGCAGGTTGCGCACGAAGCCGACGGTGTCGGCGAGCGTGTACGGCCGCCCATCGGGGGTGGAGGACTTGCGGACCGTGGCATCCAGCGTCGCGAACAGCGCGTTCTCGACGAGCACGCCCGCCCGCGTGATGCGGTTCAGCAGACTCGACTTGCCGGCGTTCGTGTAGCCGGCGATCGCCACGCTCGGCACCGCGTAGCGGTCGCGGTTGGCCCGCTTGGCCTGCCGAGCCGGGGCGAAGCCCTTGATCTGACGGCGCAGCTTCGCCATGCGGGTGTGGATGCGGCGGCGGTCGAGCTCCATCTTGGTCTCACCCGGTCCGCGGCTGCCCATTCCCGCGCCCGCGCCGCCGACCTGGCCACCGGCCTGGCGCGACATCGACTCGCCCCAGCCGCGCAGGCGCGGCAGGAGGTACTCGAGCTGCGCGAGCTCGACCTGGGCCTTGCCCTCGCGGCTCGTCGCGTGCTGGCTGAAGATGTCGAGGATGACGGCGGTGCGGTCGATGACCTTGACCTTCACGACGTCCTCGAGCGCGCGCCGCTGGCTCGGGGCGAGCTCCGTATCGGCGATGACGGTGTCGGCGCCCAGCTCGGCGACGATCAGCGCGAGCTCCTGGGCCTTGCCCTTGCCCAGGTAGGTCGACGGGTCGGGATGCGGGCGGCGCTGCAGCAGGCCGTCGAGCACGACCGCGCCCGCGGTCTCGGCGAGTGCCGCGAGCTCGCGCAGGGAGTTCTCGGCGTCGGTCACGCCGCCCTGCGGGTGCACGCCGATGAGCACGACGTTCTCCAGCCGCAGCTGCCGGTACTCGACCTCGGTGACGTCCTCCAGCTCCGTGGAGAGACCGCGGACGCGGCGGAGGGCCGCGCGGTCCTCGCGATCGAACTGATCGCCGTCGCGGTCGTCGAGGTAGGCGCTGTCGACCTGCAGCGCGCTGGCACGCAGATCGTCGAGACCGTGGCGCCGGGCACGCACGTCGGCGGTGGCGAGCACGCGTGCGACGGCCGCAGCTCCGGCCTCATCACCCTGCGGCGCGCTCTCGCCCTGCCCCGCGGCGCCTCGCGCGCTCTCGTGCTGCGCGGCGTCGGCGTCGTGGTCGGAGCTTCGATCGGTCATCCCGTCCACCATACTCTCTCGGTATTCGCTAGATTCTGCCTATGCCCCAGGAGCACTACTTCAGCGCGTCTCCGGGGGGCGAGATGGTTCTGAAGCCGCTCACCGTGACGCTCGCCGGCCGGCCGGTCGAGGTCGTCACCGCCGGGGGCGTGTTCAGCCCCGGCGGTCTCGACATCGGAACGCAGGTGCTGCTGTCGCACGTTCCTCCGCCCGCCCCGGGAGGCGATCTTCTCGACCTCGGATGCGGATGGGGTCCGATCGCACTGAGCCTCGCCCTCGAATCCCCCCGCGCGACCGTGTGGGCCGTCGACGTCAACGAGCGATCGCTCGAGCTGACCCGCCGCAACGCCGAGGCCCTGGGCCTCACCAACCTCAACGCCGTGCGGCCGGAGGATGTTCCCGCTGGGGCGCGGTTCACCACGATCTGGTCGAACCCGCCCATCCGCGTCGGCAAGGACGAGCTGCACGGCATGCTCGACCGCTGGCTGCCGCGCCTCGACGAGGGCAGCGACGCCTGGCTCGTGGTCTCGCGCAATCTCGGCTCGGACTCGCTGCAGCGCTGGCTCGAGGGCCGCTACGCGCCGGCCATGCAGGTCGGACGCGCCGCGACGCACAAGGGCTTCCGCGTGCTGCGGGTGCGCAATCGTCGCGGCACCACGCACCCGGTCGACATCGTCGACTGACCGCGGCGGCCGGCGGCTCCGGCGCCGGGCACCGCTCCGGGGCGGGATGCCCTCAGACCACCAGCTCGCCCTCGAAGACGAGCACCGCCGGACCGCTGAGCACGACGTGCTCGCCGTCCTCCTCGGCGACGACCCGCACGCCGAGCACTCCCCCGGGCACCTCGACGCGCCACTCCTCGGGCGCTGCCGCACCCGCCCAGTGGCGGACGGCCATGGCGGCGGCGACGGCGCCGGTTCCGCAGGAGAGCGTCTCACCGCTGCCGCGCTCGTGCACGCGCATCCGGATGCGCCCGACCCCGTCGACCACCAGCGGGTCGCCGGGGACGACGAACTCGACGTTCGCACCCTGCGGCGCCGCGGGCTCGAGCAGCGGTGCCGCGCCGAGATCGATCGCGTCGAGCTCCTCGTCGCTCGCGACGGCGACGACGACGTGCGGGTTGCCGACTGAGATGCCGAGCCCCGGGCGCGCGACGGCGAGATCACGCGCGCGCACGAGCGGCTCGCCCCCGGAGAGGCGCCAGAGACCCATGTCGACCGCGTACCCCTCGGGCGTGCGCAGCACGGTCTTGACGCCCGCGCGGGTGCCGATCGGCAGGCTCGCGCCGACGGGCAGCTCGACCAGCCCGGCCGCGATCAGGTACTCGGTGAAGACCCTCACGCCGTTGCCGCACATCTCGCTGACGCTGCCGTCGCTGTTGACGTAGTCCATGAACCACTCGGCTCGCGGGTCCTCCGCGAGAGCAGCGGCGCCGTCGGGAAGGCTGCTCGAGCGGACGGCGCGGATGACCCCGTCGCCCCCGACGCCGACGTGACGATCGGCGATCGCCGCGAGCTGCTCGGGCGCGAGACCGTGCTCGCCGTGCGGGTCGGCGTAGAGGACGAAGTCGTTGCCCGTGCCGTGCCCCTTGGTGAAGCGGATGCTCGTCGCCATCCCGCGATTCTACGGGCGCGCTCCGGGCTGCTGATCGACGGCGAGCAGGTCGTCCACCCGCGCGAGGAGGTCGTCGTCGAGAGCGTCGACCCACTCGGTGGCCGCGTCACGACCGAACCAGCCCACCTGGCGCCGGGCGTAGCGGCGGGTGAGCGCCGCGGTCTCGGCGATCGCCTCGGCCTCGGTCGACTCGCCGGCGAGCTGCGCGAGCGCCTGGGCGTAGCCGATCGCGCGGCGGGCCGTCACCCCCTGCTCGAGTCCGTGCGCGCGGAGCGCCTCGACCTCGGCGAGCATCCCCGCCGCCCACATGGCCTCGACGCGAGCGTCGAGCCGCGGGACGAGCTGCTCGCGGGGCATCCGCAACCCGATCTGCCGGTAGCGGCGCCAGGGGGTGTCGCGCGCGGCGAGACCCGCGCTGAAGGGCTCCCCGGTGAGGTCGATGACCTCGAGGGCGCGCACGACGCGACGGCCGTTCCGGGGGTCGATGGCCTCGGCGGCGCGTGGGTCGCGCTGCGCCAGCTCGCGGTGCAGCGCGTCGGAGCCGCGGCGCTCGAGCTCGTGCTCCCAGTGCGCGCGCAGCAGAGCATCCGTGCCGGGGAATCGGAAGTCGGTGAGCAGCGCGGCAACGTAGAGACCGGAGCCGCCGACCACGATCGGCACAGCTCCTCGCGACTGGATGCTCTCGATGACGTCGCGCGCCTCGATCTGGTAGCGGGCCGCCGAGGCCTCCTCCGTCACCTCGAGCACGTCGATGAGGTGGTGCGGCACGCCGCTGCGCTCCGCCACCGGGAGCTTCGCCGTGCCGATGTCCATGCCGCGGTACAGCTGCATCGCATCGGCGTTGACGATCTCGGCGGCGAGGCCGCGCGATGCCCAGCGCTCGGCGAGGGCCAGGCTCAGCGCGCTCTTGCCGGTGCCGGTCGCCCCGACCAGCGCGACGATCACGAGAGCAGGCGCTCGCCGTCGGCAGCGTCGTAGATCGGCGTCGTCGCGACGCGCAGGGTGGGGAGCCCCAGGGAGACCTTCGGCGCCGCGCCGCTCGAGGGCTCGGGTACCCCGCAGCTCTCGGCCTGAGCGCGATCCCAGGCATCGCCCGCGCGCGTGCGCCGGATGCGGGGCTGCTCGCCGGCGTCGGCGAGCAGGTGGAACGGTGCGGCGTGCGTGACCACGGCGGTCACGACGTCACCCGGCCGCGGGCGCTCGCCGGCGCCCTCGGGCAGGGCGACGTGCACGAGCCTGCTGTCCTCCGCTCGACCGGAGAGCCGATGGGACACGGCGTCCTTCCGCCCCTCGGTCGCGACGACGAGCACCTCGACCTCGCGCCCGATCTGCGCAGTGTTCTGCTCGAGGCTGATGCGATCCTGCAGGGCGACGAGGCGCTCGTAACGCTCCTGGACGACGGCCTTGGGCACCTGGTCGGGCATCGTCGCCGCCGGAGTGCCGGGGCGGATCGAGTACTGGAAGGTGAACGCGCTCGCGAACCGCGCCTCCTCGACGACGCGCAGGGTCTCGGCGAAGTCCTCCTCCGTCTCACCGGGGAAGCCCACGATGATGTCGGTGCTGATCGCGGCGTAGGGGATGCGCGCCCGCACCCGGTCGAGGATTCCGAGGAAGCGGTCGGAGCGGTAGGAGCGCCGCATCGCCTTGAGCACGCGATCGGAGCCGGACTGCAGCGGCATGTGCAGCTGGGGCATCACGGCGGGCGTCTCGGCCATGGCGTCGATGACGTCATCGGTGAAGGCGGCGGGATGCGGACTCGTGAACCGGATGCGCTCGAGCCCCTCGATGCGACCCGCGGCACGCAGCAGCTTGCCGAACGCGAGACGATCGCCGAACTCGACCCCGTAGGAGTTGACGTTCTGCCCGAGGAGCGTGACCTCGATGGCGCCGTCATCGACGAGGGCCTGGATCTCGGCGAGGATCTCGCCCGGCCGGCGGTCCTTCTCCTTGCCGCGCAGGCTCGGCACGATGCAGAACGTGCAGGTGTTGTTGCAGCCGACGGAGATGCTCACCCAGCCGCTGTAGCTCGACTCGCGCCGGGTGGGGAGGGTCGAGGGGAAGACCTCGAGCGACTCGAGGATCTCGAGCTGCGCCTCGCCGTTGTGCCGCGCGCGCTCGAGCAGCGCGGGCAGCGAGCCCATGTTGTGCGTGCCGAAGACGACATCGACCCACGGCGCCTTCTCGAGGATCGTCGTGGTGTCCTTCTGCGCGAGGCAGCCGCCCACGGCGATCTGGAGGTCGCCGTCACGCTTGCGCTTGACGCTCGCCAGGTGCCCGAGGTTGCCGTAGAGCTTGTTGTCGGCGTTCTCCCGCACGGCGCAGGTGTTGATGACGACCACGTCGGCGATCTCCCCGCCGCTCGCCTTCACGTAGCCCGCCGCGTCCAGCGAACCGCTGAGCCGCTCGGAATCGTGGACGTTCATCTGGCATCCGTAGGTGCGCACCTCGTAGGTGCGGGCCCGCCCGTCGGCCCTCCGCGCCGCCGGGGACGGCGCGATGGCCGTGACGCCGGATGCGGATGCGCGGGCGGAGGGTGCGGGCAGCGTGGTGCTCATGATGCCTGCCAGTGTACGGCGGCCCGACTACTCGAACTCGACCGCGCGAGGGCCCGAAGCGGGTCCGTCCGCGTGCCGCGAGGACGCCGCCGAGGGGCGACGTCCGAAGCCACCGCTGCCGCCGCTGCCGCCCGAGCGGCCGAAGCCGCCGGAGCTCCCGCCGCGCTGACCGAAGCCCCCTCCGGGTGCGCGCTGACCGAAGCCCGTCCGCGGAGCCGGCTCGAGCCCGGCCTCGTCGAGCGCGCGGCGCACCGAGTCTCGTGCGGCGCTGCCGCCATGGCCCTTGCGCGCCAGGAAGGCGAGCAGGCGCCGCTCGGCGGTCTCCCGGTCGAGGGAGCCCATGCGCCGCAGCCGATCGTCGACGAGCCCGTCGAGCAGGGCGCCCTCGTCCTCCACCTCGCGCTCGGCGAGAGCGATCTCGATCGTGGCGGCGCTGAGCCGCCGACGCTGGAGCTCGGCGCGCAGAGCGCTCGGCCCGAGCTTCTTGCGCTCGGTCAGCCGCTCGACGAGCGTACGCGCCAGGGCGTCGTCGTCGATCAGCCCCGAGCCCTCGAGGCGCGCGATCTCGGCCTCGGCCACGATCGGATCGATCTCGCGGCGCTGAAGCAGATCGAGCACCTCGGCCCGCGACATGCCGCGGCGAGCGAGCCCGTGCATGCTGACGTTCTCGGCGCGGCGCTCGTCGGCCTCGCGCACGCCGGGGAGGAAGGCGACCTCGCCGACGGGCTCGGCGACCTCCTCGGGATGATCCACGGCCGCCGACGGCGCGCCCTGCTGGCCCCGCCGAGCGGCGAGGGGGATCACCGCGGCGATCCTCCCCCGCTCGCTCGTCGTGTCAGTGGTCTGCGGCGCTTCGCCGCCGTCGACGCCGTCGGACACGGTCAGGCGCCCGCGGCCTTGCGCTGGGCGATCTTCGGCTGGATCGACTCGACCGCGGCCGGAGCGGCCGCGGGTGCCGCACCGATGCCCAGCTTCGCCAGGATCTTGTTCTCGATCTCCTGCGCCGTCGCCGGGTTGTCGAGCAGGTACCGCCGCGCGTTCTCCTTGCCCTGGCCGAGCTGGTCGCCGTCGTAGGTGTACCAGGCGCCCGACTTGCGCACGATCTCGTGCTCGACGCCGAAGTCGATCAGGCTGCCCTCGCGGGAGATGCCGATGCCATAGAGGATGTCGAACTCCGCCTGCTTGAACGGCGGCGCCATCTTGTTCTTGACGACCTTCACGCGGGTGCGGTTGCCGACGGCGTCGGTGCCGTCCTTCAGGGTCTCGATGCGGCGGATGTCGAGGCGGACCGAGGCGTAGAACTTCAGCGCCTTACCGCCGGCGGTGGTCTCGGGGCTGCCGAAGAACACGCCGATCTTCTCGCGCAGCTGGTTGATGAAGATCATCGACGTCTGCGTCTGGTTGAGACCGCCGGTGAGCTTGCGCAGCGCCTGCGACATGAGGCGCGCCTGAAGGCCGACGTGCGAGTCGCCCATCTCGCCCTCGATCTCGGCGCGGGGCACGAGCGCGGCCACCGAGTCGATGACCACGAGATCGATGGAGCCCGAGCGCACGAGCATGTCGGCGATCTCGAGCGCCTGCTCACCCGTGTCGGGCTGCGAGACGAGCAGCTGATCGATGTCGACGCCGAGCTTCTGCGCGTAGTCGGGGTCGAGGGCGTGCTCGGCGTCGATGAACGCGGCGATGCCGCCGGCCTTCTGCACGTTCGCGATCGCGTGCAGCGTGAGCGTGGTCTTACCGGAGGACTCGGGGCCGTAGATCTCGATGATGCGCCCCTTGGGGAGCCCGCCGATGCCGAGGGCGACGTCGAGGGCGATCGAGCCGGTCGGGATCACCGCCACGGGGGCGCGTTCGTCGGAGCCGAGGCGCATGACGCTGCCCTTGCCGAACTGACGGTCGATCTGAGCGAGGGCGGTCTCGAGGGCCTTCTCGCGGTCTGCGGGTGAGGGCATTGCGGTCTCCTTGGAATCGTGACGGGCTGCCTATCGGCTGTCGCTCCGCACCCCGCCGATGGAGCCGGGCGGCGCACCTTGCGACAAGGCGGTTGACGACGTTCGCCGACGAGGAGGACGGTACGCAGGACCTCCGACAAGCGGGGGTCGCACGCGGGTTCCGTGCACTAATCGTGTTCGAGTGCCGCTGGGGAGGAGTCTATGCCCGCATCGGAACAATGTTCGAAGGAATGATCGGCGGCGTGTCGCGGGATGCCTCGCGCGGGCCGCACGATGGGGCCGGGCCCGCGGGGCTCAGCGCTTCGGCTGAGGCCGCCCCGCGCCGTGCCAGCGCTCGCGCGGGACATCCATCGCCGCGCACAGCGCGAACCACACCTCGCGGGGCGATGCGCCCGAGGCCAGCGCCTGATCGGCGGTGCGCTGGCCGAGCGGGTCGAGCACGAGATCCCGCACCAGGGTGCGGCCGTAGGCCTCGCCGAACTCGTCGGCGACGGCGCGGGAGAACTCGCTGCGGGTCACGCGGCAACGCTAGCAAGCCCCGGCCGGGCATCCCTGCACCGCCCCCGTGCGCGCGCACGGAACGGCCCCCGCCTGCCGAGCAGACGGGGGCCGGACGATCGAGACGATGCGCTAGCGGATCGCGAGATCGCCGTCGAACTCGGCGACGAGCTCATCGGGCAGCGTGTCGGGAACGGTCGTGATGCCCTCGATGACGGCGAGACGGTCGCCGACCTCGCGCATAATGACCGAGATGGGCGTGTCGAGGGCCTCGGCGACGGAGGCGAGGATCTCGCTCGACGCCTCCTTCTGGCCGCGCTCGACCTCGCTCAGGTAGCCGAGGGCGACGCTCGCGCGGCTGGCGACCTGCCGCAGAGTGCGACCCTTCTGCAGGCGCACATCGCGAAGGACGTCACCGATCTCCTGTCGGACGAGAATCATGGGTGCCTCCTTCTGGGTGGTGCGACGACTACAGGATTGAACTGTAACCGTCGACGGCTGTGGGAGCCGTGTCAGTCACCTGTCTGTAACACGACCGTCACCCCGGCTATTCCCGTGAGGCCGACGCTCGATCGGCCGCCAGCGCGAGGGCGGCGG
Source organism: Microcella daejeonensis (assembly GCF_026625045.1). Lineage (GTDB taxonomy): Bacteria > Actinomycetota > Actinomycetes > Actinomycetales > Microbacteriaceae > Microcella > Microcella daejeonensis. Next base: position 79,275 of record NZ_CP113089.1, read on the forward strand.
CGACCGTCTGCACGCGGATCGCCGCGCGGTCGCCGAGGAGCCGCAGCTCTCGGACGACCTCGCCCCGGGCATCGGCGACGGCGATGAAGACGAGCCCGACGGGCGCCGAGCCCTGCGGATCGGGGCCCGCGACCCCCGTCGTCGACAGACCGAGGTCGGCCGGCGCCCCGTCGACCGCGGCGGTCGCGCGCACCCCGCGCGCCATGGCGAGAGCGACCTCGGGATGCACGGGCCCGTGCTCGGCGAGCAGGTCGGCGTCGACCCCGAGCAGGGAGTGCTTGAGCGCGGTGTCGTAGGCGACGACGCCGCCGCGGAGGACCGCGGAGGCTCCGGGCACGGCGACCAGGGCGGCGAGCAGCGCACCCCCCGTGAGCGACTCAGCGACGGCGAGGGTGCGGTGCGCCTCCGTGAGGCGGGCGATGAGGCCGGCAGCGGCATCCACCGGATCGGACGGAGCGGGGATGCTCATCGCCGGCTCAGCGCACCGTGCGGTTCTGGCGCCACGCCTGCCAGAGGTAGTCGATGCCGGTGACCACGGTGAGCACGACCGCCGCGGTCATCAGTCCGCCGTTCAGCCAGTTCACCCACTCGCCCCACCACTGCGCGAGCGGGACGAGGGCGAACCCGATCGCCACCGACTGCACGAGCGTCTTGAGCTTGCCGCCCCGCGACGCCGGGATGACCCGGTCGCGGAGCATCGCGAAGCGGAACAGCGTGATGCCGAACTCGCGCACGAGGATGACGACGACGATCCACCAGGGCAGCTCGCCCAGCACGGCGAGCATGACCAGCGCGCTGCCGGTGAGCACCTTGTCGGCGATGGGGTCGAGCAGGATCCCGAGGTCGGTGATGAGGTTGCGGCTGCGGGCCAGGTGGCCGTCGAGGCTGTCGGTGGCGATCGCGACGATGAAGAGCAGGGCGGCGGCGATGCGGAGCGGCCCATCGGCGCCCGCGTCGAGCACCAGGAGCAGGATGAAGACCGGCGCGAGCAGGATGCGGATGACCGTGATGATGTTGGCGAGATTGCCCGTGCTCGCGGGCGACTCGCCCGCGCGGATGACGCGGCCGCGCATCGGGAAGGAGCGGGACTCGGAGCTCTGATCCGTCATGCGGGCCCCTCTCCTCGTCGTCGGCGTGCGGTGCAGGGGCGGTGAAGCCCTCGGTCGTGCCCGGCCCGCGGCGGGCCGGGGCGGGAGGCGGCGACGATGCTCAATCGCGATCCGTGAGCCCCCAGGCGTCCTCGTCGGACGACTCGGCCTCGACCTCAGGATAGCCCCGGGTCATGTCGTCGACGGGATCGGCGGAGTACATGCCTCCCCCGCCCGCGCCATCCGCGGGGAGGGCGGACCCGCCGCCGGACGACGCGGTCGAGGAGGCCGCATCGGAGCCGCGCAGGCGTGCGAGCACCTCGGGCAGCTGGTCGGGCAGGGCGAGCACGTCACGAGCCTTCGACCCCTCCGAGGGGCCCACGATCTCGCGCGACTCGAGCAGATCCATGAGCCGGCCGGCCTTCGCGAAGCCGACGCGGAGCTTGCGCTGCAGCATGGACGTCGACCCGAACTGCGTGCTGACGATGAGCTCGGCCGCGGCGAGCAGCAGCTCGAGGTCGTCGCCGATGTCGGCGTCGATCTGCTTCTTCTCGGCCTCGACGGCGACGTCCTGCCGGTACTCGGGGCGGGCCTGCTTCTTGACGTGCTCGACCACCGCGGCGATCTCGGGCTCGGTGACCCAGGCGCCCTGGGCGCGCACCGCCTTGCTCGCCCCCATGGGGAGGAACAGCCCGTCGCCCTGGCCGATCAGCTTCTCGGCGCCGGGCTGGTCGAGGATGACGCGGCTGTCGGTCATGCTCGACACCGCGAAGGCGAGGCGGCTCGGCACGTTGGCCTTGATGAGACCCGTCACGACGTCGACGCTCGGGCGCTGCGTGGCCAGTACGAGGTGGATGCCCGAGGCGCGCGCCAGCTGCGTGATGCGCACGATCGAATCCTCGACGTCGCGGGGCGCGACCATCATGAGGTCGGCGAGCTCGTCGACCACGACCAGCAGGTACGGATAGGGCTGGAGCTGACGCTTGCTGCCCTCCGGCAGCTCGATCTCGTCGGCGAGCACCGCGCGGTTGAAGTCGTCGATGTGGCGGAACCCGAACGACGCGAGGTCGTCGTACCGCATGTCCATCTCCTTGACGACCCACTGCAGCGCCTCGGCCGCCTTCTTCGGGCTCGTGATGATGGGGGTGATGAGGTGGGGCACGCCCTGGTAGGCGGCGAGCTCGACCCGCTTGGGGTCGATGAGCACCATGCGCACCTCGGCGGGCTTCGCCCGCATGAGCAGGCTCGTGATCATCGAGTTGATGAAGCTCGACTTGCCCGAGCCCGTCGACCCGGCGACGAGCAGGTGGGGCATCTTGGCGAGGTTCGCGACGACGAACCCGCCCTCGACGTCCTTACCGACGCCGATCGTCATGGGGTGCAGCGCCTTCGCCGCGGCGCTCGAGCGCAGCACGTCGCCGAGCGAGACGACCTCGCGGTCGACGTTGGGGATCTCGACGCCGATCGCGCTCTTGCCGGGGATGGGCGAGAGGATGCTCACCTCGTTGCTCGCGACGGCGTAGGCGATGTTCTTCGTGAGCGCCGTGAAGCGCTCGACCTTCACGCCGGGCCCGAGCTCCACCTCGTAGCGCGTGACGCTCGGACCGCGGCTGAAGCCCGTCACCCGGGCATCCACCTGGAACTGCGTCAGCACCTCGGTGATCGCGGCGACGACGGCGTCGTTCGCGGCGCTGCGCGACTTGGGAGGCGTGCCCGGCGCGAGCACCGCCTGGTTCGGCAGGCGGTAGGGCGGAGCGGTGCGGGCGATCGGCGGCGGGGCGTCGAATTCGCCCGCCTCGCCCTTCTCGCGCGCGCCCGTCGGGAATCCGGGGAGCACGGCGGGCTCCGCGTCGTCGCGCACGGCGCCGGGGTGGGCAGGCGCCTCGCCGGTGAAGCGCTCGACGGCCTGCTCGGCCTGGTCGAGCACGGCGGCGAGGTCGCCGGTGACCTTGTCGCGGGCATCCCGATCGATGACGCCCGTCTCGGCGTCGCGCTCGACGGGCGTGTCGAAGGCCGGGACCTCGGCGCGCGGCTTGCCCTTGCGCCACCACGGCATCGACGACTCGTCCTGGAGATCGAGCCCGAGATCGCTGAAGGTCCCCAGCTCGATCGGGGCGTCGTCGTCCTTCTCCTCCGCGGCGCGGGGCTCGCGCGGGGCGAGCTCGGCGCCGAAGAGGTAGGAGTACAGCTCGCGGAGCCGGTCGCCAATGCGGTTCGGCGGGGTCTTGGTCATGATGAGCACCGAGAGCAGGGCGATGATCACGAGAGCCGGCACGGCGACCCACACGGTCGCGAGCAGCAGCACGCCGCCGAGCAGCCAGCCGATGACACCGCCCGCCTGCGCCAGGCCGACCGCGCCGTCAGCGGGCTGCGGCGCGCCGAGGGCGACGTGGCAGAGGCCGCTCACGCTCGAGATGAGCAGGCCCAGCCCGATGCCGATGCGGGTGTTGTCGTGCACGCTCGCCGGATGCCGGAACAACCACGCGGCGAACAGGATCATGATGACGGGCAGCGCGTAGGCGACGCGCCCCACGAGCCCGCCGAAGGTGTAGGCGTCGAGGGCGACGGCGACGGGGTCGGAGGCGGCGAACCACTCGACGACCGCCCCGACGAGCGCCAGGACGACGATGAGGAAGGGTACGCCGTCGCGCCGCTCCTCCTTCGCCAGCGTCTCCTTGCCGAGCACGCGGAAGGCACCCCCGGTCGCGTGGGCGAGACCCAGCCAAGCCCTCGTCAGGATGCCCGGGCCGGGCTCGGGCGCGACGGGCAGCTTCTTCGTGGCCGCCGTGCGGGTGCTCGCGGGCTTCTTGGCCGCGGAGCCGGAGCGCCCGGCGCTCGCGGAACTACCGCGCGGGCGCGCCGGGGTGCGACTGGTCGAGGCCATGCGCACACGGTACCCGCGAGGGGTGACGCCGGCCGGGATCGACACTCGCGGCACCGAGGGCCCGCTCGGACGCGCGGGCTCAGACCGGGCATCCCCCGACACCGCCGTCGGTCGCGGCGACCGCGAACGGCGCGGCCCCCGTCGGCAGCGCCGTCATCGCGAAGACGCGGTCGAGCTCGGCGGGGCTCCAGTAGCCGGAGGGGTTCGCGGGGTCCTCCCACGCGACCTCGAAGACGAGGATGCCGTCGAGTCCGTCGAGCACATAGAGGCGTGTCAGCACCGCATCGATGGGCGTCGAGAGCGTCGGGTAAAGGGACAGCAGGTGATCGAGCGGGGTGCCGGCGACGACCCCCTCCGCGGTCGGGATGGGCGAGGGCGCGAGCACCTGGAAGGCGCCGATCGTGCCGTCGGCCTCCACCCCGGTGCCGAAGGCGAGCCCGCCGTACGAGAACCGGTAGGGCTCGGCCGCGACCCAGCGCTCGGCGTCGGGAGATCCGGCCGGGATGCCCGCGGACCCGCCCGCGCAGTAGTCGGGCTCGAGCACGACGATCGCCGCGTCGGCGGAGGGCGGCACCGCATCGCCGACCAGCAGCGGGCCGAGCGCCCCCGGGCCGATCACGAGGTCGACGAGGGCGGGCAGCGCGGCGGGCTCCGCGGTCGGGGACGCGCTCGGCAGCGGGCTCGCGGAGGGCGCGGCGGTGGAGGGCGTGCCCGGACTCGCGGACGGCGCGGGCGCGCCCGTCGAGCAGGCCGCGAGCAGCAGAAGCGGCGCGAGGGCGGCGGTGACGAGCACGCGAGCGGGAGTCCTCATGCGGGGAGCGTAGACCCGTGCCCCGCTCCCGCACACGGGCACTTCGTCCCCCGGCGGCGACGGGGCGACGCGGCCGCGCGGCCGGCGAGGAGCCGCCGGCGACCGCTACGCGGTGATGACCACCGGCACGATCATCGGGCGGCGGCGGTGCTTCGAGTTGACCCAGCGGCCGACCGTGCGGCGCACGACCTGGCTGAAGCCGTGCGCGTCGCGCGTGCCGTTCTCCGCCGCCTCGCGCAGGGCCTTGACGACCTGCGGCACGACCTCGTCGAAGATGCTCTCGTCCGGGGCGAAGCCGCGAGCGTGGATCTCGGGGCCGACGACGGGGCGCCCGTCCGGGACGGATGCAGGCCGTAGCGAAGCCATCGAGGTCGAGGCGCCGAACTGCGGCCTCAGTAGGCGCACGCCGCGAGCACGTCGTCCGTCCGCCATCGCGTCCGCGGTTCTTGATCGCCATCGACCGAGCGCATCCCGATCACGTTGCCAGGTCGAACGGCCTCCGGATAGCTCGGCTCCATGGGCGCCGTTGCCGTGAGGAGTTCGAGCCACATCTGGTGCTCGTCTTCGCGGACGACGAACACCTCGGATTCCGGGCTCGTGGCCTCCACCCGAGCCTCTGGGTAGGCAAGTTCGACTTCAGCGCGCGTCGACCCGATACCGATCCCCTGCGCGGTCGTCACGTCGCTGAACCATCCGACCTCGACCCCCAGCAAGATCCCGCCGATGACCGCGGCCGAAAATGCGAAGATCTCGTCGCTTTCCGCCGTCGCGTACTGGTCGATCGGCACCCACGCATCCGAGTAGCTCGTCTCATCGGACCTCGTGTCGGTGCGGCCGTCGCCGCAATACCCCGGTCGAAAAGTCATCATGTCGTCGGGCTCGTCCCCGATGGCCTCAGTGGTACCGATGACGAGGTCGCCAATGCCGTCGGGGCGGAGGACCAGCTCCTCGACGGCCGGCGGGGCATCCGCCTCGATGGTCGGCGACGGCGACGGCTCCGGCTCCGCGGACGGCGTCGAAACTGACGGGCTCGGAGTCGCTTCCGCGACGGGCACGGAGGGCGTAGCGCATCCCGAGACGGTGAGCGCCGCCGCGAGCATGAGAGACGCAGCGGCGGGAAGTCGATGGATCATCACGGATATGACAGTATCGTCGTGGCGACCAGCAGTCCCGACCCTCTCGATCACGATTCCGTTGCGGAACGCGGCCCGCTACGCGGTGATGACCACCGGCACGATCATCGGGCGACGGCGGTGCTTCGTGTTGACCCAGCGGCCGACCGTGCGGCGCACGACCTGGCTGAAGCCGTGCGCGTCGCGCGTGCCGTTCTCCGCCGCCTCGCGCAGGGCCTTGACGACCTGCGGCACGACCTCGTCGAAGATGCTCTCGTCGGGGGCGAAGCCGCGGGCGTGGATCTCGGGGCCGACGACGGGGCGGCCGGTCTGAGCATCCACCGCCACGAAGATCGAGATGAAGCCCTCCTCCGCGAGCACCCGGCGGTCCTTGAGGTCGGCGTCCGTGATCGTGCCGACCGAGGAGCCGTCGACGTAGACCTCGCCGAGGTCGAGCTGGCCGACGATGCGGGCGACGCCGTGCTGCAGGTCGACGACCGTGCCGTTGCCGGCGATGATCGTGTTGCGCTCGGGGACCCCGGTCTCGATGGCCAGCTGCTGGTTGGCGTAGAGGTGCCGGGCCTCGCCGTGCACGGGCATGACGTTCTTCGGGCGCACGATGTTGTAGCAGTACACGAGCTCGCCCGCCGAGGCGTGGCCCGAGACGTGCACCTTCGCGTTGCCCTTGTGCACGACGTTCGCCCCGAGCGCGATGAGGCCGTTGATGACGCGGTAGACGGCGTTCTCGTTGCCCGGGATGAGGCTCGAGGCGAGGATGACCGTGTCGCCCTCGCCGACCTCGACCTGGTGGTCCATGTTCGCCATGCGGGCGAGGACGGCCATCGGCTCGCCCTGCGAGCCCGTCGACATGTAGACGATGCGATCGTCGGGCAGGTCCTTCGCCTTGCGGTGATCGATGAGGATGCCCTCCGGCACCGTCAGGTACCCGAGCTCGGCGGCGATGGTCATGTTGCGCACCATCGAGCGGCCCATGAAGGCGACCTTGCGGCCGTTCGCGGCCGCGGCGTCGACGACCTGCTGCACGCGGTGGACGTGGCTCGAGAAGCTCGCGACGATGACGCGGCGCGGCGCCTTGGCGATGACGCTCTCGAGCACGGGGCCGATGTCGCGCTCGCGGGCGGTGAAACCCGGCACGTCGGCGTTCGTGGAGTCGGTCATGAAGAGGTCGACGCCGCGCTCGCCCAGGCGGGCGAAGGCGCGCAGGTCGGTGATGCGGCGGTCGAGCGGCAGCTGGTCCATCTTGAAGTCGCCCGTGTGCAGCACCGTGCCGGCGACCGTGTGGATCGCGACGGCGAGCGCATCGGGGATGGAGTGGTTGACCGCGACGAACTCGAGATCGAAGGGGCCGAGCTTCTCGGTCTGCCCCTCCTTCACCGCAAGCGTGTACGGCTGGATGCGGTGCTCCTTGAGCTTCGCCTCGATGAGGGCGAGCGTGAGCGTCGAGCCGATGAGGGGGATGTCGCTGCGCAGGCGCAGCAGGTACGGCACGGCGCCGATGTGGTCCTCGTGGCCGTGCGTGAGCACGACGGCGACGATGTCGTCGAGCCGATCGCGGATGGGCGAGAAGTCGGGCAGGATCAGGTCGACGCCGGGCTGGTGCTCCTCGGGGAAGAGCACGCCGCAGTCGACGACGAGCAGCTTGCCGTCGAGCTCGAAGACGGCCATGTTGCGGCCGATCTCGCCGAGACCGCCGAGGGGGATGACGCGCAGCGCTCCGGGCGCGAGGGCAGGGGCGTCTTCGATGGCGTGGGGCACTTAGGGGTTCCTCGTGTTCTCATGTGGCCGGCCGCTCTGCGGTCGGGGTGGACGGGGCCTCGTGCCCCGGTCAGCGTCTATCGGGTGGTGCCGGCCACCTTCGGCAGGGCACCGCCGGCCGCCGCGTTGCGGTCGGGCCGGAAGCGGGAGAGGTCGACGCCCGCGATGTCGCGCACGAGCGCCATCTCGTCCTCGATGATCGCCGCCTCGTGATCCTCGGGGCCGACGAGCGGCAGGCGCACGCGCGGGGAGTCGATCCGGCCGAGGCCGTGCAGCACGTACTTGGCGGCGACGGTGCCCGGCACGTGCGTCATGATGGCGCGCACGAGGGGCTCCAGGGCCCGGTGGGCGGCCGTCGCGGTCGCGAGGTCGTTGCTGTTCACCGCGTCCACGATCGTTCGGTACGGCGCGGGCGCGATGTTCGCCGTGACGCCGATGAGGCCGGTGCCGCCGATCGCGAGGGTCGGCAGCGCGTTGGCGTCGTCGCCGGCGAAGTACAGCAGGTCGGTCTGGTTCATGACGCGGCTGACCTCGCTGAGGTCGCCCTTCGCGTCCTTGACGGCGAGGATGTTCGGGTGCTTCGCGGCGCGCAGGATGGTCTCGTACTTGATCTCGATGCCGGCGCGGCCCGGGATGTCGTACAGGATGACCGGCAGATCGGTCGCGTCGGCGACCATGCGGAAGTGCGTGAGGACCCCGGCCTGCGTGGGCTTGTTGTAGTACGGCGTGACGACCATCACGCCGTCGGCGCCGGCCTTCTCGCTCGCCTTGTACAGCTCGATCGCGTGCGCGGTCTCGTTCGAGCCGCCGCCCGTGATGATGGATGCCCGGCCCGCGCTCACGGACTTGCCGACCTCGACCAGCCGCAGCTTCTCGGCGTCGGTCAGCGTGCTCGTCTCGCCCGTCGTGCCGGTGACGACGATGCCGTCGGCGCCGTGGGAGATGAGGTTGTCGATGTGCTTCTCGACGCCCGGCCAGTCGACCTCGCCGTCGGCCGTCATCGGGGTCACCAGTGCGACCAGTACCTGGCCGAAGGGGTTGGAAGTCGCGGACACGTGCTTCAGGCTACCGCGCGCGGAGCGGAGCCGGGTGGTCGTCGCGCCCCGCTAGGGCGCCACGCGGCCGTTCGCGTCGAAGGTCTCGAAGGTGAGAGGCATGAGCGCGGCGAAGTGCTGCTCCATCTGATCGGCGACCATCTCGATCTCGCGCTGCGGGAAGGAGGGGAACGTCGTGCCCTCGCGCTTGGTGCGCAGGCTGAGGAAGTTCATGAGCGAGCGGGCGTTCATCGTGACGTACATCGAGCTGTAGATCGTGACGGGGAGGACGGCGCGGGCCACCTCGCGCGCGATGCCCGCGTCGAGCATCCGCTGGTAGGAGGCGTAGGCCGCCTCGCAGACCCCGCGCACCTCCGCGTCGACGAGGGCGGTCTGCTCGGGGGTGCCGGGCAGGAACTCGTAGGCGCCGGGCTTGCCGACCTGCACGAGGTTGCGCTCGGGGCCGGGTACGTAGAAGACGGGGTTGAGCTCGCGGTAGCGGCCCGACTCCTCGTTGTAGGAGGCGATGCGGTGCCGCATGAACTCTCGGAACACGAAGATCGGCGCCTGCACGTAGAAGGTCATCGAGTTGTGCTCGAAGGGCGAGCCGTGGCGGTCGCGCATGAGGTAGTTGATGAGACCGCGGTCGCGCGCGGTCGCGTCGTCGCCGGCGGCGGCCGCATCGAGGGTCTTCTCCCCCTGCGTCGACACCCGGGCCGCGAACAGCACGTCGGAGTCGTGGGCGCTGGCCCGGACGAGCTCGACGGTCACGTCGGAGCGGAACTGGATCTGCTGCGGTTCGGCCACGCTCGAAACCCTACCCGTGTCCTGTGCTCATGCGAGCACCGGGCCGCTGCCCGTCACGCGAGGACGCATTCGGGGAATATCCGGGCGTCCCCGCGTATTTTCCCCAGCATGGACCCGACCTCCGTTCTGCTCGTGCTCGTCGCGATCGTCGCCGCCGCGACGGCCGCCGGCCTCGTGATCCGCGCCCGCCGCGGGCGCGTCTCGGCCGTCTCCGACGGGCGACGGGATGCCCGGCTCGCCGTCCCCGGCGCCGATCTCACCCTCGTGCAGCTCTCGAGCCCCGTGTGCTCGGCCTGCGGCGTGATGCGGCGGGTGACCGAGGAGATCGAGGCCGCCGACGCAGCGCTCGGCCGCCGCGAGCTCGACGTCACCGAGCACCCCGACCTCGCGCGGGATCACGCGGTGATGAGCACCCCGACCATCCTGCTCGTCGACGCCGCGGGGGCCGTGCGCTCGCGCATCATCGGTGCCGCCAAGCCCGCCGACGTGCGCGCGGCGATCGCCGATGCTCGCGCCGCCGCGGCGGTGGCCGCGTGAGCGCCGCGACCGGCACCGGCGCCGCACCCGGCATCGATCCGCGCGGGCCGCGCTTCGGCGCCGCCATCACGGCGGTGCTGCTGCTCGTCGTGGTCGCGCTCGGCCTGAGCGGGGCATCCCTCGCCGCCGGCGGCCTGCTGACGGTGCTCGTCGCGATCTTCGCCTGGGGCGCGTTCGCGGGCATCCGCCGCCACCCCTGGGGCGCCGTCTACAAGGCGCTCGTCGCGCCGCGGCTCGCCCCGCCGACCGACCGCGAGGATCCGGCCGCGCCGACCTTCGCGCAGCTCGTGGGCTTCGTCATCACTGCCGCCGGGCTCGTGCTGCACCTGCTCGGCGTTCCGGGGGCGCTCGTCGTCGCCGCCGGCATGGCCTTCGTCGCCGCGTTCCTCAACGCGGTGTTCGACTACTGCCTGGGCTGCCAGCTGTACGTGCTGCTCGTCCGTGCCGGGCTCATCCGCCCGCGCCGGGCCGCCGCCGCCTGAGGGCTCCCCCGGTGCGGGTCGCGCGCCTACCGCGCGCCCAGGGGTGCGGCCTAGGCTGGGGCTCCCCCGTCGGGCGACTGCAAGGAGACGCATCATGGCTGTGACCAGCGAATCGACCACCCTCTGGTTCGGATCCCTCATGGAGGGCAAGGGCACGACGAGCCTCGACTCCTCGGACGCCGCGGAGTTCCCCGTCACCTGGGCCGCCCGCGCCGAGGGCGAGGCGGGCCGCACCAACCCCGAGGAGCTGCTCGGCGCCGCCCACTCCTCCTGCTTCTCGATGCAGCTGGCCCACAACCTCAGCCTGGCCGGGCACACGCCCGAGAGCCTGCAGGTGACCGCCGCCGTCACCTTCGTGCCGGGCGAGGGCGTCACCGGCAGCCACCTGCTCGTCAGCGCGAAGGTGCCCGGCATCAGCGCCGAGGAGTTCCAGACCTTCGCCGAGGAGGCGAAGGCCACCTGCCCCATCTCGAAGGCGCTCGGCGGCACGTCGATCACCCTCGAAGCCTCGCTCGCCTAGTGGCCGAGCCCCGCGAGCCCGGCGCGCCGCGCGCGCCACGGGCCCCTCGAACCGCGCCCGCGAAGAAGCGCTCCCCCCGGGCGACCCCGGCGGCAGCGGAGGCCCCGGCCGACGCGGCGCCCCAGCGGGTGCTCATCGCGGGAGCCTCCGGCATGATCGGCACCGAGCTGCAGCGCCAGCTGCACGAAGCAGGGCACACGGTGCTGACGCTCGTGCGGCGCTCCCCGCGCTCCGAGACCGAGTTCGCCTGGTCGCCCGAGTCGCGCGTGCTCGACGCGCGCGTGCTCGACGACGTCGATGCGGTGATCAACCTCTCGGGGGCATCCATCAGCCGGATCCCGTGGACGGCGGGCTGGAAGAAGCAGATCCTCGAGTCGCGCATCTCGGCGACCCGGGCGCTCGCCGAGGGGATGGGGATGGCCGCCTCGCCGCCCGCGACCTTCATCAGCGGCTCGGCCGTGGGCTTCTACGGCGACCGGCCGGCCGAGCGGCTCACCGAATCGGCCTCCCGCGGCGAGGGCTTCCTCGCCGACGTGGTGGAGGCGTGGGAGCAGGCTGCGGGACTCGCCCCCGAGGGGGTGCGCACCGTGCTCGCCCGTACCGGCCTCGTCATCGGCGACGGCGGAGCGATGGCCCCCCTGCGGCTGCTGACGCGGTTCGGTCTCGCCGCCCGGGTCGGCACCGGCGGCCAGCACTGGCCGTGGATCAGCCTGCACGACGAGGCCGCGGCGCTCGTGCACCTGCTCACCTCCCCGCTGCGGGGCCCGGTCAACCTCGCCGGTCCGACGCCGGCGACGGCCGATCGCATCACGCGCGCGCTCGCCCGGGCGATGCACCGGCCGCACGCCTTCGTGCTGCCCGAGACCCTCATCCGGCTCGGAATGGGCGAGGCGGGCGAGCAGCTGCTGCTGCCGAGTCAGAAGATGCTGCCGACGGCGCTGCTCGGCGACGGATTCCGGTTCCGGCATGAGACCGTCGAGCAGGCGATCGAGGAGCTCGTGCGGGGGCGCGCGGCCGCGTAGCGCGAGCCCGGCGTTGACGTCGGGACGGGCATCCCGCACCGAGGGCTAGAGGGCCGAGGACGCCTTCGCGAAGGCGATCGACTGCCGCATCGCCCAGCGCGCCCGACGTCGGTCGCGGGCGGCGTCGTAGGCGAGCGCGAGCCGGAACCAGTGCGGCCACGACTCGGGGTTCTCGGCCACCTCGGCGGCGTACCGGTCGAAGACCGCGTCGGCGGCCTCGCGCTCGAGGCGACCGCTCGTCTTCGCGGGCAGCGCCTCCTGCGGGATGCCCCCCTCGGCCTCGAGCCGGCCGGCGAGCTTCTCGACGCGGTAGCCGAAGAGCAGCTCGGCCCCGAGCGCCCAGGCGCCGATGAGCGGCAGCACGATGAGCGCCCAGCCCATCGCCTGCACGATCGGCAGCGGATCCTGCAGCAGCCGCACGGCGTAGACCGCGCTGAAGACCAGGTACAGCGCGAGCAGCAGCGCCATGCCGATCGCGGCGAGACGGGGGCGGCCGCGCATCAGGGGGCGCTCTCCGCGGCGGGCGGCGCGACCGCCGGCGCCTCGAGCCCGATGAGCGAGTCGAGGCCGACGATGAGGCCCGTCGACCGCGCGCTCGCGCGCAGCGCCAGCAGGATGCCCTGCTCGTACGCCGCGGAGGACAGGGTCTCGTGGCGGAGGGTGAGCACCTCGCCCGTGCCGCCGAAGTGGACGTCCTGCTGGGCGACGACACCCTGCAGCCGCAGCGAGTGGATGGGGACGCTCGAGACCTGCTGACCGCGGGCGCGCTGGTCGATGTGCGGCGCGACGACCGGCCCGAGCTCGGCCCGCGCGTGGCCGATGAGCTCGGCGGTGCGCACGGCGGTGCCGCTCGGCGAGTCGACCTTGGCGGCGTGGTGCGCCTCGACGATCTCGATCGACTCGAAGAAGCGGGCGGCGATCGTGGCGAGGTGGGTGGCGACGACCGAGCCGACCGAGAAGTTCGGCACGACGACGACCGCGGAGCCCTCGTGGGCGGCGAGCAGGGTGCGCACGCCGCGAAGACGCTGCTCGCTCCAGCCGCTCGTACCGACGACGACCTTCAGTCCCGAGCGCACCGCGTGGTCGACGACGGTGGGCGAGACGCCCGGCGTCGTGACGTCGAGCACCACGTCGGCCCCGAGCATCTCGTCGAGGTCGCTGCGGGAGTCGAGCCGGGCGACGAGCTCGAGATCGGACTGCTGCTCGATGATGCGGCAGGCGACGCCGCCGAGGCGGCCGCTCGCGCCGACGACGGCGACCCTGATGACCATGCGCTCAGCCTACCGGCGGCCGCCCGGGCGCTCCTGCCCGCGGCGGGCGGGGCCGTAGGCTGGCGGGCATGGTGACGTTCCGCCCCGCGCGCACGACCGATCCCGCCGCCGCCGCCCTGCTCGCGCAGTACTTCGACGCGCGCGCCGAGGGCTTCCCCGTCGAGCAGGGGCCGTACCGCTGCCCCGTGCCCGTGGAGGCGGACTTCGTGGAGCCGCACGGCGTGCTGCTGATCGTCGAGGGCGAGAACCTCGCGGGCGAGCCCGCCGATGTGGGATGCGGCGGGATCCGCACCGTGCCCGACGGCCCTCTCGGCCCGCGCCGCGAGCTCAAGCACTTGTGGGTGCAGCCGCATACGCGGCGGCTGGGCTACGGCCGCGCCCTCGTCGACGAGCTGGAGCGCCGCGCCCGCGCCATGGGCGCGGCCGAGCTCGTGCTCGACACCCACACGGCGCAGGCCGCGGCGGGCGCCCTCTACGCGAGGCTCGGCTTCGTGAGCATCCCGGCCTACAACGACAACCCGAACGCGACCGTCTGGCTCGGCAAGCCGCTCGACTGAACGCCGTTCCGCCCGGTGCTCGTCAGGCCAGGCTGAGGAACATCCTCTCGAGGTCGGCCATGCGCACGGCGCGCTCGGCCTCGTCACCCTCGACCTCGTCCTCGCGCAGGCAGTCGCGCATCGCGGAGGCGATGATGGCGAAGCCGGCGCGGTCGATCGCGCTCGAGACGGCCGACAGCTGCGTGATGACCTCGCGGCAGTCTCGCCCCTCCTCGACCATCGTCAGCACCGCGGCGAGCTGCCCCTGGGCGCGACGCAGCCGGTTGGCGATGCGCTTGGCCTCCTCCGAGCCGACCGGGGCGCTCATGAGGAGGGCTCCGTCGCGACCGGGCCGGAGTCGTAGTCGAGACCGCGCTGCACCCAGGCCGAGGTGCCGCCCGCGACGGAGATCGCGTTGCGCCCGTGCGCGACCAGGTAGTCGGCGGCCCGCTGCGAGCGCGCCCCCGAGTGGCAGATGACGTAGATCGTGCCGTCGTCGGGGATGGAGTCGACGGCGTCGGGGACGGTGCCGAGCGGCACGAGCCTCGCCCCGGGCACGCGGGCGGCGGTGAACTCGTCCGCCTCCCGGACGTCGATGAGCGTGATGGGGCCGACCGAGCGCTCGAGCACGAGCTGGTCCACGGTGATCTCGTCCGCCATGATCTAGTCCTCCTTGTTCGGAACCGCGTCGGCGGTCGCGGCGCGACCGGCCTGCCAGGTGAGCCATCCGCCGTCGAGGTTCGCCGCGATCACACCGTACTGCTGCAGCAGGCGGGTCGCGGTGTGGCCGCGCTGGCCGACCTTGCAGTGCACGATGACGCGCTCGCCGCGCAGCCTCTCGGCGCGCGTGCGCAGCTCGTCGAGCGGCATGAGCTCGGCGCCCTCGATGGAGCCGGCCTCGTGCTCGGCGGCCGTGCGCACGTCGACGATCCGCCAGCCCTCGGCCCGCCGGCGCTCGAGCTCGTGCCACTGCACGCTGAGCTCGCCGTCGAGCAGGTTGTCGTCGACGTAGCCGAGCAGGTTGATCGGGTCCTTCGCCGAGCCGTACTGCGGGGCGTAGGCGAGCTCGAGGTCGGCGAGGCCGCGCCCGGTGATGCCGCCGGCCATGGCGGTCGCGATGACGTCGATGCGCTTCTCCGCGCCGTTCTCGCCGACCGCCTGCGCGCCGAGGATGGCGTCGGTCTCGGCGTCGAGGATGAGCTTGAGCGAGAGCATCGTCGCCCCCGGGTAGTAGCCGGCGTGATCCATCGGGTGGGTGTGGATGACGCGGATCGCGCGACCCTCGGCCCGCAGGGCGCGCTCGGTGCGCCCGACGGTCGCGGCCGTCAGCCCGAGGAACCCGATGACCGCCGTGCCGAGCGCAGGGGCGGCGGGATGCGCGACGCCGGCGATCGCGTCGGCCGCGAGCCGACCGTGCCGGTTCGCCAGGCCCGCGAGCGGCACGAGCGCGTCCTCCCCGTCGAGCACGGGCTTCGCGACCGCGTCGCCCACGGCCCACACGGCCGGGTCGGAGGTGCGCTGGAACGCGTCCACCACGATGCCGCCCCGGGCGTCGACCGCCAGGCCGGCGGCGACGGCGAGCGCGCTCTCCGGCTCGACGCCGACGGCCAGCACCACGAGGTCGGCGGGCAGGCGCTCGCCGTCGGCGAGCACGACCTCGGTCGGCTCGATCGCCGCGAGCCGCTGCGACAGCCGCACGTCGAGGCCGCGCTCCCGAGCCCGCTGCGCGAGCGGGTGCGCCATCTCGATGTCGAGCGAGCCCAGCAGCTGGGGCCCCGACTGCACGATGGTGACGGCGAGCCCCGCGGCGTGCAGGTTCTCGGCGAGCTCGAGGCCGATGTAGCCGCCGCCCGCGATGACGGCGGTGCGGGCATCCCGAGCGGCCTCGATGATGGCGTCGGTGTCGGCCAGATCGCGCAGCACGAGGCCGCGCTCGGCGCCCGGGAGGTCGGGGCGCTTCGGGGAGGCGCCGGGGCTGAGCACGAGGGCGTCGTAGGCGATGCGCTCCTCCTCCCCCGTCGCGAGGTCGCGCGCCGTGACGGTGCGGGCCGCCGTGTCGATGGCGATCGCCTCGGTGCGCACCCGCACGTCGAGGCCGAAGCGCGCCCCCAGGGCGGCCGGCGTCTGCAGCACGAGCGCCTCGCGCTGCTCGATGACCCCGCCCACGTGGTACGGCAGGCCGCAGTTGGCGAACGAGACGTCGGCACCGCGCTCGAGGACGATGATGCGCGCGCGCTCGTCGAGCCGGCGCAGTCGGGTGGCGGCCGACATGCCGCCCGCGACGCCGCCGATGATGAGATAGGTCGGAGCGGAGGTCGTGATCACCCTCGAAGTGTATACCCCCTGGGGTATCTCCGCTCACCGCGGCGACCGCGCTCCCAGCCGCCTCACCCGCGGCCCCCAGAGCGATGTGGCACAGTCGGCGGCATGCCCCGTCCCGCCGTCGTCGCCCGCGCCCGCGGGCGCATCCTCACGATGTTCTCCGGCGACCCGGACGGCGTGCCCGGCTGGGTGCGCGCGCTCGAGACCGGTGACGACGAAGGCTGGTTCGGGCCGGACTCGGCGGTGTGGGCCGTGCACAACGGCACCCCCACGATCGTCGCCGGCATCCGCGCGCTTCTCATGCAGACGCTGCACCCCGGCGCCATGGCGGGCGTGCACGACCACTCGCGCTACCGGGAGGATCCGCTCGGACGCCTCTCCGGCACCGTGCGCTGGGTGCTGACCACCACCTTCGCCGACCGGGCGCAGGCCGAGACCGGATGCGCGTGGGTGAGCCGCCTGCACGAGCGCGTGCGGGGCGAGTACGCCGGCCCCGACGGCGACGCGGTCGCCTACGCGGCGGGCGATGCCGACCTCATCGGCTGGGTGCACTGCGCCTTCGCCGATGCGTTCATCGGCTCCCACGAGACCTGGGGCGGCCCCGTGCCGGGGGGATCCGATCAGTACGTGCGCGAGTGGGCGACGGCCGGTCGGCTCATGGGCATGGCCGACCCGCCGCGCTCGCGGCAGGAGCTCGACGACGCCATCGCCTCCTACCTCCCGGTTCTGCGGCGCGACGCGCGCGTCGACGAGGCCGTGCGCTGGCTGCGGGATCCGCCGCTCGGCCGCGGCGTCGGCCCGGTGTACCGCATCCTCTTCGCCGGCGCCGTCGCCTCGCTGCCCGCCCGGTACCGGGCCCTGCTCGGCCTGCGGCGCGCCTGGTGGCCCGCGATCACGCTCACCCGCGTCGCCCTGTGGGGGATGCGCACCGTGCTCGGCCCGGAATCGTCGAGCATGCGCTACACCCGGATGCGCCTCGACCGGCTCGCGGGCGCGCGGGCCGACGCGGCCAGCGACTCGGAGCCGACCCGCTAGAAGGGCTGCTCGACGGGGAGCCCCGTGCGCAGCTCCACCGGCAGATGGCCGAGGTCGTTGTGCACCACGAGCACCGGCGGCTTCGCCGTGCGCACCCGCAGGATAGTGAGCCCGCAGTTGGCCTGATTGAGACCCATCCAGCGCCAGGACGGCGCGTCGAGCACCTCGCGCACGAACCAGGCGATGACGAAGTTGTGCGTGATGAGGAGGTCGTGGCGGTCATCCCGTGACGGGGAGAGCCATTCGGCGGTCGCATCGGCCATCTGCGCCTCGCCGGCCGCGATCTCCTCCTCGGTGATGCCGCCGAAGAACGATTCGAAGGCGTGCGGCATCGCCGGCGACGGGCCCGAGGGGATGCAGTCCATGAGCAGCGAGGAGAGCTGCGGCTCCATCGAGGGCATCCGGTCGGTCATCTGCGTCGCCGTCTCGACCGCCCGCTGCAGGGGCGAAGTGTGCACGCTCGCGAACGGCACCCCGCTCAGGCGCTCGGCGATCGCACGGGCCTGACGCTGCCCGCGACCGCTCAAGGGTCCGTCGGGGAGCCCGTGCTCGGCATCCTGCTGCTCGCCGTGCCGGACCAGATACACGTACCGAGACACGAGATCCACACTCCTTCGTCGCCGTCGAGCCTAGGCCAGACCTCGCCGTCGACAGTCGAGTCCGACTCGGTTCACAGCGCGCGCCGAAGATGCCGGATGTGAGGACAGACAAAGCTGTCTGTCCCTGCTACAGTCAGCATCACGGACCCTCCGTAGCCGTGCGTCGCTCCCCGAAGAGCGCGCGTCGGCGATCCGCGCCAGCGAAAGGCCACCTCCGTGTCGGCGACCACCACCGCAGCCTCCCCCGCTGCGCACTCCCCCTCGTCCGCAGCGAGCCCGAACGAGGACGCCCCCGCCCCGGTCCCCCGGGTCGCCCCGGCGAAGGGCCGCATCCTCGCGACGGCGATGCGGCGGTTCTACGACGACGGCATCCGGCCCGTCGGCGTCGACCTCCTCATCTCCGAATCGCAAGTCACCAAGGCGACGTTCTACAAGCACTTCGGCTCGAAGGACCGCCTGGTGCTCGACTACATCACCGCCCGGCGCGACGCGACGCTGGAGTCGATCACGAGCCTGCTCGCCGCCCACGAGGACGCCGCCGTCGGCCTGCGCCTCGTCGGCGACGCCGTGGTCGCGCAGATCCAGGCGCCCGGGTACCGCGGCTGCCCCTTCGTGAACGCCGCCGCCGAATTCGCCGACCCCGCCCACCCGGTGCGCGGCGTCGTCACCGGATTCCACGAGTCCATCCACGAGCTCTTCGAGGGAGCGCTCGTGCGCCTCGGCCACCCCATGCCGGGCGAGGCCGCCGACCGGCTCGTCCTCGCCTACGTGGGCGCCATGACGTGGGCGTACGTCGGCGACGTGATCGCCGCGAGCTCCGCCGTGCGCGGGACGATCGAGCGCATCACCGCCGAAGCGCGCTGAGCCGCGCGGCACGACCCCGGCCGCGCGGCGACCGCCGCGCTCCGAGGCGATGCGCGACCGCACGGCGCGGTGCGACTGCGCGGCGCGGTGCGACTACGCGCTGACGCGGTCGAGCTCGGTGAGCTGCTGCCTGCTGAGCGGTGTCGACGGCGCCGCCATGACGGCATCGAGCTGCGCGGGCTCGCTCACCGACACCACCGGCGCGACCACCCGCGGCCGGCTCAGCAGCCAGGCGAGCGACGCTGTCGTCACCGAGGTGCCGGTCTCGGCGGCGACGCGGTCGAGCGCCGCGAGCGTGCGCAGCCCCGCGCGGGTGAGGTACCGCGTCGCCTCCCCGCCCCGCCGCAGCCGCTCGACATCGGCGCGCGAGCGGTACTTGCCCGTCAGGAACCCGCCGGCCAGGGCGAACCGCGGCATGACGCCGAGATCGAGCTGCGCGGCGACGCGAGCGAGGTCGCCCTCGTACTCGGTGCGGTGCATGAGGTTGTAGTGGTTCTGCACGGCGATCATGGGAGCGACACCGAGCACCCCGACGGCGATCCGCGCCTCGATGAGCCGATTGCCGGTGTGGTGGCTGCCGCCGAACCAGCGCACCTTGCCGTCGCTGATCAGGTCGTCGACCGCGGCGAGCGTCTCCTCGAACGGCACCTCGTCGTCGTCGATGTGCAGGTAGAGCAGATCGATCGCGTCGACGCGCAGCCGGCGCAGCGACGCCTCCACGGCCTGATGGATGGCGCGGGCCGACAGGCCCGGGTTGTCGGGACCCTTGCCGACCTTGGTCGCAATGGTGGTCTGGTGACGGCGACGGGATGCGCTCATCCAGTTGCCGATCATGATCTCGCTGCGGCCGCCGGCGTAGGAGTCCGCCGTATCGATGAACGTGCCGCCGAGCTCGGCGTACCGGTCGAGGATGGCCGTCGTCGTCGGAGCGTCGGCCGTCCAGCCGAAGACGTTGCCGCTGAGCGCGATGGGGAATACCCGCAGGTCGCTCGGGCCGATGCGCCGCGCGATCGACGGCGAACCGGCGGGCGATGCCGGGGTGACGGGCGACGCGCCCGTCGACGCGGTCACGACCTCCCCCGTGGGCGCCGCCATCACGGCGGTGCCGGGGTCGGGGTGCCCCGTCGGGTCGTTCACGGTGGTGCCTCTCGTGCGTCGGGTGGGAAGCCCGCTGGGTCGATGAGGCACACGGTATCGCCGCCCGCGGCGCTGCGCCCGCCCCCGCGCCCAATCGTTATGCGAACGACGAGCGCCGCGCCCGGGGAACCCGGGCGCGGCGCTGACGGTGATGACCACGGCGCGGTCGCTCCCCCACAGGAGCGACCGCGCCGGGGGTTCGGGAGTCGCTAGGCCGAGGGCTCCAGCTGACGGGCGACCGAGGACTTCTTGGCCGCGTTGACCGCGATGATGCCGAAGCCGACCTTGTTCACCACGTCGGCCACGACGTAGATGCAGGCCGCGACGCTCGCCGCGATCGCGATATCGGCGCCGCCGATCTCCAGGAACTCCTGCAGCGCGGTGCCGATCGGGTAGATCGCCCATCCGATGATCACGAAGAGCCGCATGATGCGAACGGCGCTCTGCACGTGGTCCGGGGCCCCGGAGACGTTGATCTTCAGGATGACGAAGATGATGTAGATCCACGCGGCCGACGAGATGACGAAGTAGATGACGTTCGCGACCGAGCCGGGCTCGCCCATCTCGCCGAGGTACCCGGTGACGATCATGATGATGTCGGCGATGACGATCTTCGTCAGCAGGCCCTTCTTGACCGCGCCCGCGAGCGCGACGATGAGCACGAACTCGATGAGCAGCAGCGGCGTGGTGATGAGCCAGTCGATGTACCGCAGCGGCGCGGTCGCCTCGACGTCATCGGCGGTGATGGCGCCGCCCGGGAACTGCACGACGTCCTTCATGACGTAGTAGAGGATCGCCGCGACGAAGGTGATCACGGCGGCGTAGGTCGCGACCGACCGCAGCTCGGGCTTGAGATCGTTGCGCTCGAGCACGAACCAGACGGTCCCCGCGGCCATCGCCACGAACCCCAACATGAAGAAGGCCTGCACGATTTGGAAATCCATGATTGTCCTTTTGAATCGGAGGACGACGCGCGATCGGCATGCGTCCGGGTGATCCATCGGGTCGTGGGCCCCTTTGGCTATGTTTTGACTGTACGCCGAACTTCGTGCGGATGATCCAGGATCGATGACGAGTCGCTGGGTATCGACTGCCGTTTAGCTGGGAGCGGTCGGAACGGAGTGCTTCGCCTCCCTCGACGGCATCCGGGTGGCTTCGGGATGCTCGCAGAGTGCCGTGCGACGGTGGCGGTGACACCGATTCCCGATGGAGGAGATCCATGACGAACGACCCGATGTGGCGCATGCCCGAGGTGCCCGCCTTCACACTCACCAGCCCCGACGTCGCCGAGGGCGAGCGACTGCCCGACTGGGCGCGCTCCGGCATCGCGGGCGCGGGCGGCGACGACCGCTCCCCTGCCCTGGAGTGGAGCGGCGCGCCCGAGGGCACGCAGAGCTACGTCGTGACGATGTACGACCCCGACGCTCCGACCGGCAGCGGCTGGTGGCACTGGACGGTCTACAACATCCCGGCGACCACGACCTCCCTGCCGGCGAACGCCGGCGACCCCGCGGCGGGCCTGCTGCCCGAGGGAGCCGTCACCGTGGCCAACGAGCTCCGGCTCGAGCGGTTCCTCGGCGCCGCCCCGCCCTCGGGCCACGGCGAGCACCGCTACGTCTTCGCGGTCAGCGCTCTCGACGTGCCGAGCATCGAGGTGCCGGAGGGGGCGACGCCCGCCCTGGTCGGGTTCATCCTGCGCGACCACATCATCGGTCGCGCGCTGCTGACGGCCACGCAGAGCACCGACTGACCGATCTCGGCGCGACGACGGCGCCCGACTCCCCTTCCGGAGCGGGCGCCGTCGTCATGCCGGCGGGCTCTCAGCGGCGTCCGGCGCCCGAGGCCCGCGCGTCACCGTCGACGAGCTGCTCGAGCTCGCGCGTGGTGGGCGCATCGGCTCCGTCCGCTGCGGCGCCCGACTCGGCGGCTCCGTGCTCGTCACGGGCCGAGAAGGCGCTCTCGTCGAAGGGGCGCCGACCCGCGAGCACCTCGCGGACCTGCTCGGCGTCGACCTCCTTCGTCCACGTTCCGATGAGGAGCGTCGCGACGGCGTTGCCGGTGAAGTTGGTCACCGCGCGGGCCTCCGACATGAAGCGGTCGATGCCGACGATGACGCCGACGCCGTCGACCAGATCGGGCCGGTAGGTCTGCAGACCGCCCGCGAGGGTCGCGAGCCCCGCTCCGGTGACGCCCGCGGCGCCCTTGGAGGCGACGATCATGAAGACCAGCAGACCGATCTGCTCGGGGATGCTCAGCGGGGTGCCGAGCGCCGTGGCGATGAACAGCGACGCCATCGTGAGGTAGATCGCCGTGCCGTCGAGGTTGAACGAGTAGCCGGTCGGGACGGTGATGCCCACGACGGGCTTCGAGACGCCGACGTGCTCCATCTTGGCGATGAGGCGCGGCAGCGCGGCCTCGGAGGAGGAGGTGCCGACGATGAGCAGGTACTCGCGGCCGAGGTACTTCATGAGCCGGAAGATGTTGACGCCCGTCACGAGACGCAGCAGCAGACCGAGCACGACGACCACGAACAGCGCGCACGTGATGTAGAAGCCGATCATGAGGGTCGCGAGGCTCACCAGGGCGCCGGCGCCGGTGCGCCCGACGACCGCCGCGATCGCCCCGAAGGCGCCGATGGGCGCCACCCACAGGATCATCGCGAGAACGCGGAAGACGAGCACCTGCAGGCTCTTGATCGCGTCGAGGATCGGCTCGCCCTTGCGCCCGAGACCCTGCAGGGCGAAGCCCACCAGCAGAGCGACGAAGAGCACCTGCAGGATGCTGCCGGAGACGAGGGAGGAGACGAGCGTGGTCGGGATGATGCCGAGCAGGAAGTCGGTGGTCGAGGTCGCCTCCCCGGTGACCTCGTACTCGGCCGATCCGATGTCGAGGCCCTCGCCCGGCTGCAGGATGTTGCCGACGACCAGGCCGATCGCGAGGGCGAAGGTCGACATGAGCATGAAGTAGCCGAGCGCGAGACCGCCGACCTTGCCCACCGTGGCGGCCTTCGCGATGGAGCCGACGCCGATGACGATCGTGCAGAAGATGACCGGGGCGATCATCATCTTGATGAGCGCGACGAAGCCGGTGCCCACCGGCTCGAGCGCGACGCCCGCCTCGGGCGCGACGATGCCCACGACCGCCCCGGCGACGACGGCGACGATCACCGCGATGTACAGGTAGTGGTTGCGGTCGATCCGCCGCAGCCTGCTCAGCATCTTTGCCATGGTCTGTTCCCATCCGGCCGGGACGACGTCGTCGGCGGCCTTCGTGCGGTACTGGTGAACGGTCATCGTGCGCCGGGCGGCGGGGGCGGGGGAACTTGTGGTCATACTGGTCGCCGCGCTCCGAGCCGCGACCGCTTAGCGTGGAGGGCGGAGGTGCCGCGATGGTGCGCAGGCGGGATCGCTCGGTCGCCGGGCGGGTGTTCGGCCTGCAGGTGCTCGCCGCCCTCCTCGTCGCCCTCGTGCTGACCGTGGTGCTCGCCGTCGACGCGCGCCGCGCGGTCGGCGACGACGCCGCGCGCGTGAGCCTCGCGGTGGCGAGCACGATCGCCGCGGATCCGGCCGTGCGCGAGGCGCTGCAGGAGCCGGACCCCTCCGCGCGGCTGCAGCCGTACGCCCTGGCCGCCATCACCGCCGCCGAGGTGGACTTCGTGACGGTGATGAGCCCCGAGGGGCTCCGGTACACGCATCCCGACCCCGCTCAGATCGGTCGCCCCTTCCTCGGGACCATCGCCGGAGCGGTGGCCGGAGGAACGGTCACCGAGACCTACACCGGCACCCTCGGGCCATCCGTGCGGGCGGTCGTGCCCGTGCTCGACGACGCCGGTGTGATCGGCCTCGTGGCGGCGGGGGTGACGACGCGCGAGATCAGCGAGGACCTCGCGCCGCGCATCCCGTTCGTGATCGCGGTGGGCCTCGTCGTGATCGCCGTGGGCGCGATCGCCGCGGCCCTCACGAGGCGCTCGCTGCGGCGCAGCACGGGCGACCTCGACGCGGAGGGCATGCGCACGATGGTGCGCTTCTACGAGTCGGTGCTGCACGCGGTGCGCGAAGGGGTCGTGCTCACCGATGATCGCGGGCGGGTGGTGCTCTACAACGACGAGGCCGCCGAGCTGCTGGGCATCGAGGCCGCGGGAGAGCATCCCGCCCCGCGGAAGCCGGCGGAGCTGGGCATCGATGCCGGCATCGCCGCCCTTCTGACCACGGGCCGACGCGTCGTGGAGGAGAGCCACGTGGCGGGGGCGCGGGTTCTGCTGCTCAACCAGGAGAGCGCTCCCGGTGCGCCGAGCGACGGAGGACGCTCCCCCGCCGTGATGACCATGCGCGACCAGAGCGTGCTGCAGGAGCTCGTCGGCGAGCTGGAATCGGTGCGCACCGTGAGCGAGGCGCTGCGCGCGCAGGCGCACGAGCACGCCAACACCCTGCACACCGTCCTCTCGCTCGTCGAGATGGGCAGGGGCGACGAGGTGGCCGGCCTCGTCGGCGAGTCGGTGCGCGCCAGTCAGGGCCTGGTCGACGCCACGCTCGTCCCCGACGAGGATCCCGTTCTGACCGCGGTGCTGCTGGGCAAGGCCGCGATCGCGAGCGAGCGCGGCGCGGCGCTCGAGCTCGACCGCGAGGAGGGGGTCGCCCTGCCGCTCTCCCCCTCCGACACCGTCTCGCTCGTCGGCAATCTCGTCGACAACGCCCTCGAGGCCTGCCTGCGCGGCGCGCCGCCCCACCGCGTGGTCGTGCGGCTCGACCGCGTGAACGAGGGCGTGCGCCTCGCCGTCGCCGACAGCGGACCGGGTGTGGCGCCGGAGATCGCCGAGCGGGTGTTCGACGCGGGGGTGAGCACGAAGACGGATGCCGGACCGGGGCACGGGCTCGGCCTCGCCGCCGTGCGCGGCATCGTCGAGCGCGCGGGAGGCGCCGTCGCCTTCCGCCCCAGACGACCGACCACCGTCGACGTGATCCTGCCGGAGGCGCGCTCGTGATCCGCGTGCTCATCGTGGACGACGAGCCCCTCGTCGCCGCCGCCCACGAGCAGTACCTCGGCCGTCTCGACGGCTTCGTCGTCGTCGGGGTCGCACACAGCGCTGCCGAGGCGCTCGCGCTGCTCGCCCGCGGGCTCGAGACGGGCGCGACCGCCGACCTGCTGCTGCTCGACGTCGGGCTGCCCGATGCCAACGGCCTCGACCTCGCCCGGCGACTGCGGCAATCGCGGATCGACGTCGACATCATCGCCGTGACCGCCGTACGCGACCGCGCCTCCGTGCAGGCGGCGGTCGCCGTGGGCGCGGCGCACTACCTGATCAAGCCGTTCGGCTTCGCGGCCTTCCGCGACAAGCTCGAGCAGTACGCCCGCTACCGCGCCCGACTCGGCACCGCGGCCGGCAGCGCCACCCAGGAGGAGGTGGACGAGCTGCTCGCAGCGCTGCGGGCCCCCGCGCGGTCGAGCCTGCCCAAAGGGCTCTCGGCCCCGACGCTCGACCTCGTCTCGGCCCACCTCGACTCGCGCGAGGAGGCGGTCTCGGCCGCCGAGGCCGCCGAGGCGCTCGCCCTGTCGCGCGTGACCGCCCGTCGGTATCTCGAGCACCTCGCCGATACCGGGGTGCTGCAGCGCGAACCCCGCTACGGCTCCCCCGGCAGGCCCGAGGTCGCCTACCGCCGGCGCGGCGCCTGAGCCGTCCGCGCGGCACGCGCGGGCAGGTCGTATAGTCGGCGGCACCACCCGCCCGAGGAGGCCGCCGATGACGTCCGCGATCGCGATCACCTCGCTCACCAAGCGGTTCGGCCGGCACACCGTGCTCGACGGCATCGATCTCGCGGTCGAGACCGGGCGCGTGGTCGGGCTCATCGGGCCGAACGGCGCCGGCAAGACGACGACCATGCGAACCCTCGTCGACATCGTGCGGCCGACGAGCGGCACCGTCCGGGTGCTCGGTGTCGACCCGCGCACGGGCGGCGCGGCGCAGCGCCGCCGCATCGGCTACCTCCCCGGCGAGCTCGCGATGGACTCCCGCCAGACGGCCCGCAGCGTGCTCGCGCACTACGCCGCGCTCGACGGCGCCTCCGGCGCCCCCGCGCGCATCGTCGAGCTCGCCGCGCGGCTCGGACTCGACCTCGACCGCCCGGCCCGCGCGCTCAGCAAGGGCAATAAGCAGAAGGTGGGCGTCATCCAGGCCTTCGCGCACGACCCCGAGCTGCTCGTCCTCGACGAGCCGACGAGCGGGCTCGATCCGCTCGTGCAGCAGGAGTTCCTCCGCATCGTGCGGGAGGCGCGCGATGCGGGCCGGACCGTGCTGCTGAGCTCGCACGTGATCAGCGAGATCGCCCACGTCGCCGACGAGGTCGCCGTGCTGCGGGAGGGCCGGGTCGTCGCCCGCAGCAGCATCGCCGCGCTGCGGGCGGCGGCGCCGCGCGAGGTGCGCGTGCGCGTCGACCCCGCGCACCACGACGCGCTGCTGCGGCGCATCGCGGCGGTGCCCGGGCTCGAGCTCGCGCGACGCCGCGCCGATGATCCCGAGGGCGGGGCGAGCGGCACCCTCTCGGGCGAGATCGGCGCCTTCGTCGCGGCGCTCTCCGGGCTCGCCGTGCGCGACCTCGTGGTGCAGGAGCCCGACCTCGAGCGCGCGGTGCTCGCCTACTACGGCCCCGAGCGGGCCGTCGGCGACGGGAGCGCGCCGTGAGCATCCTGCCCCTCGCCCGTCGCGACCTCGTCGAGGGCCGACGCGGACTGCTCGGCTGGGCGCTCGGGTTGACCGCCGTCACCTCGCTCTACCTGCCTCTCTACCCCTCGATCGGCGGCAATCCCGAGTTCGCCGCTGTGATCGAGGGTCTGCCGCCCGAGCTCGTGCAGACGCTCAACTACGACGACATCCTCTCGGGCGCCGGGTACACCCAGGGCACGGTCTACGGTCTGCTCGGCTTCGTGCTGCTCGTCATCGCCGCGACGGCCTGGGGCTCGGCCGCGATCGCCGGCGACGAGGAGCGCGGCGGTCTCGAGCTCGTGCTCGCGCACGGCGTCAGCCGCGAGCGCGTGCTGCTCGAGCGCGGTCTCGTCGTGCTGCTGAAGCTCGTGCTGCTCGTGACGCTCGTCACGGCCCTCGTCGCCGTGTACTCGACCGCGTTCGACCTGGGCGTCGACGCGGGAGGCCTCGTCGGCGGCGGGCTCGCGCTGCTGCTGCTGAGCACCCTCAGCGGGGCGGCGGCGCTCGGAGCGGGAGCGGCGACCGGGCGGCGCATTCTCGCCATCGCGGGAGGCGCGGGCGTCGCCGTGATCGGCTACGCGCTCAACGCCCTCGGCAACCAGAGCGCCGACCTGGAGTGGGTCGGCGCGCTCTCGCCCTACTCGTGGGCCTTCGGCGAGGAGCCGCTGCGGAACGGCGTCGACCTCGGCGGGCTCGCGCTGCTGCTCGCGCTCTCCGTGCTCGCGGTCGTCATCGGGATGCTCGTGCTGCGCCGCCGCGACATCGGCCGCTGAGCGGGCGGCCGCGCCCGGACGGGGCACGGGCGGGAACGACGGATGCCCGCCCCGAACGAGTCGGGACGGGCATCCGTTCGCGCGATGCGCGGTGGGCGGAGGCTAGGCCTCGGCGCCCTCCGCGGGAGCCGCGGCGGCCTCGGCGCCATCGGCGCCCTCGGCCAGCACGGGCGAGAGCGACAGCTTGCCGCGGTCGTCGGTCTTCGTGATCTCGACGAGGATCTTCTGACCCACGCTGAGCACATCCTCGACGTCGTCGACCCGCTTGCCGCCGGCGAGCTTGCGCACCTCGCTGATGTGGAGCAGGCCGTCCTTGCCGGGCATGAGCGAGACGAAGGCACCGAAGGCGGCGATCTTGACGACCGTGCCCAGGTACTGCTCGCCGACCTCGGGGTTGATCGGGTTGGCGATCTGGTTCACCCGAAGGCGGGCGGCCTCGGCCGAGGGGCCGTCGACGGCGCCGATGTAGACCGTGCCGTCCTCCTCGATCGAGATCTGGGCGCCGGTCTCGTCCTGGATGGAGTTGATCGTCTTGCCCTTCGGGCCGATGAGCTCGCCGATCTTGTCCGCCGGGATCTGCACGCTGATGACGCGGGGCGCGGTCGGCGCCATCTCGTCGGGGGCGTCGATCGCCTGGTTCATGACGTCGAGGATCGCGAGGCGGGCCTCGCGGGCCTGCCCGAGCGCACCCTGCAGCACCGACGACGGGATGCCGTCGAGCTTGGTGTCGAGCTGGATGGCCGTGACGAACTCGCTCGTGCCGGCGACCTTGAAGTCCATGTCGCCGAGGGCGTCCTCGGCGCCGAGGATGTCGGTGAGGGCCGCGTAGCGGGTCTCGCCGTCCACCTGGTCGCTGATGAGGCCCATGGCGATGCCCGCGACGGGCGCGCGCAGGGGCACGCCGGCGTTGAGCAGCGACAGGGTCGAGGCGCAGACCGAGCCCATCGAGGTGGAGCCGTTGGAGCTCATGGCCTCGCTGACCTGACGGATCGCGTAGGGGAACTCCTCGCGCGGGGGCAGCACCGGCACGAGGGCGCGCTCGGCGAGGAAGCCGTGCCCGATCTCGCGACGCTTGGGGCTGCCGACGCGGCCGGTCTCACCGGTCGAGTAGGGCGGGAAGTTGTAGTGGTGCAGGTACCGCTTGCTCGTCACGGGGTTGAGCGAGTCGATCTGCTGCTCCATCTTGAGCATGTTCAGCGTGGTGACGCCGAGGATCTGCGTCTCGCCGCGCTGGAAGATCGCGGAGCCGTGCACGCGCGGGATGACCTGCACCTCGGCGTCGAGCGCCCGGATGTCGGCCAGGCCGCGGCCGTCGATGCGGACGCCCTCGGTGAGCACGCGCGTGCGCATGATCTTCTTCGAGACCGACTTGTACGCGGCGCCGAAGTCCTTGAGCGACTCCTCGGGCAGCTCGCCGGCGGCGATGCGGCCCTCGACGGCGACCTTGACGCGCGCCTTGAGGGCGTCGTCGGCGGTCTGACGCTCGACCTTGTCGGCGATCTGGTAGACGCCGGCGAGCTCGTCGCGCGCGATCTCGTCGACGGCGCTGTAGAGCTCGGCGCTGTACGAGAGGAAGACCGGGTAGTCCTGGATCTCCTTCGCGCTCTGCGCGGCGAGCTCGAGCTGCGCCTGCGCGAGCTGCTTGATGAACGGCTTGGCGGCCTCGAGGCCCTCGGCCACGACGGCCTCGTTGGGCTTGATGGCGCCGCCCTGGATGAGGTTCCAGCTGCCCTCGGTGGCCTCGGCCTCGACCATGGTGATCGCGACGTCCTGCTCGCCGTTCGCATCGGTGACGACGCGGCCGGCGACGATGATGTCGAAGACGGCCTCGGCGAGCTGGCTGTGCTTCGGGAAGGCGACCCACTGACCGCCGCCGTTGTTGTCGGGCATGAGCGCGAGGCGCACGCTCGCGATCGGGCCGCTGAAGGGCAGGCCCGAGATCTGGGTCGACGCCGAGGCGGCGTTGATGGCCAGCGCGTCGTAGAACTCGTCGGGCGCGATGCTCAGCACCGTGATGACGATCTGCACCTCGTTGCGCAGACCCTCGATGAAGGTCGGGCGCAGGGGGCGGTCGATCAGGCGGCACACGAGGATGGCCTCGGTCGAGGGGCGGCCCTCGCGGCGGAAGAACGAGCCGGGGATCTTGCCGGCGGCGTACGAGCGCTCCTCGACGTCCACCGTGAGGGGGAAGAAGTCGAAGCCCTCGCGGGGGTGCTTGCCGGCGCTCGTCGCGCTCAGCAGCATGGTCTCCTCGTCGAGGTAGGCGGCCACGGCGCCCTGAGCCTGCTGCGCGAGGCGGCCGGTCTCGAAGCGGACCGTGCGGGTGCCGTACTTGCCGTTGTCGAGAACGGTCTCGGCGAACTTGATTTCAGGACCTTCCATTGAGGTCTGTCTCCTTACACGTCTGCGCGCCGGGCACCCCGTATGGGTGCGCGGCGCAACGCGCGGAGCAGGAGCGGGCAGGAAGGGACGCGGCGTTCTGTGCCGCCGGGTCTGCTCTGGCCAACAGTAGACATCCACCGTTCCGCTCGCGCTCGTGCGCTGCGTGACGGGAGATCACCACCGGTGACCAGCTTCGCGCCGGCCTGCTCCATGCGGTTTTCATTTGATGGCGCGAGGTCGCGCCAGTGATCAGGGTATCAGCACGGCGTGTCGCGGCCTAGGTCCGCTCGGGCGACGCGCCGCGCGCGGTGCCGCTCACGCCCCGTGCTGGACGCTCGGCGGGTCGCCGGGGATGTCGATCACCGGCACCTCGAGCCGGGCCGCGAAGGCCTCGATGCGCACCGGGTCGAGCTCCTCGCCGATCGGCGTCGCGATGCGGCCGTTCTCGATCACCCAGTGCTCGGGGCGCGGGCGGCGCTCGTGCATCCAGCGCCCGATGACGAGGTTGGCCGACAGCGGGTGCACGGCCACGGCGAAAGGCGCGCGCACCACGAGGGCCTCGCCGTCGAAGCGCAGGCTCGTGCGCCACCGCGTCGTGATCTGCATCATCGACGCCGCGAGGAGCCCGAAGCCGCCGAGGCTTCCGATCACGGCGAGAGCGGTCGGGATGCCCGGCGGGGCGACCTCGGCCAGCAGCGCCGCGCAGCCCGCCACCATGACCACGAACCCGATGACCAGGCGGGCGCCCCAGCGCCCGGCCCCGGCGCGGGTGACCAGCTGCGGGGGCTCGGTCGGGGCATCCATAGGGGTCATTCTGCGACGGTCGGCCGCGATGCTGCTGACAGCCGACGGACGCGGGATCGGTGACGATGGTCGAAGGCGGCCCCGGGCGGAGCGGGAACCATGCGTGGAGCGCTCCGCCGGGGCCGCGGCCCCGAGTCCGCTTCGGGCTCGGACTCGTCACGCCGCAGGAGTGCTTCGGAGCATCGGCCCGCGCGGCTTGCCCGGGGTCAGAAGTCGGCGACGGGCAGGTCGAGTCGGCTGAGCGGTCGCGAGCCCCGGTCGCCCGTCGCCTCGGCGCGCGGCAGCGCCCGCTCGAGCAGCATCTCGCCGGGCGGGCACAGCGCCGCGGCGCGGGCGCGGGTGGGAGGGTCGAGGCCCGTGAGCGGATCCCAGGGGCGCCCCTCGGCGGCGCGCTCGGCGAGCCGCGCGGGCGGAGCGGAGACGACCGGGCCCGCGCCCGCCCGGCGCAGGCAGGGCAGCAGGCGCGTGAGCGCGTCATCCCGCCACCACGCCCGCTCGACATCGTCGATGCCGCCGAGCGCGGGCACGGCGGGCAGGTGGCGCACGGCGCAGACGCGCACCGCGAGGGCGAGGCGCTCGAGGGCGGCGAGGCGGTCCTCGACGATCGGCAGCGCCCCGTCCTGGCTCACGGACCACTCGACGAGCTCGCCCGTCGGGTCGATGCGCAGCGATGCGCTCGAGACCGTCGGATCCTGCTCGGCGATGCACGTGGACGTGACGGCGGACCACTCCCCCTCCGGCAGGGTGCCGCGGTAGGCGGGGGCGGGCAGGCCGAAATCGGCGATCCGGCGGCCGTCGCTCTGCACGAGCCGCTCGACGCGCTCCCGGCCGAAGCGCTCGGCGAGGCGCTCGCGCGCATCGATGACGTCGTCGACGCCGATCGCGCCCCGCTCAGC
The DNA here is from genome assembly GCF_026625045.1 of Microcella daejeonensis. Taxonomy (GTDB): domain Bacteria; phylum Actinomycetota; class Actinomycetes; order Actinomycetales; family Microbacteriaceae; genus Microcella; species Microcella daejeonensis. Next base: position 110,664 of record NZ_CP113089.1, read on the forward strand.
CGGCGTCGACGCGCATCCGGCGAGCGCCGCGACCATCGCGAGAGCGGCGGCGAGCGGCAGCAGCACGGCCCGCCTCATTGCCCACCGGCCGGAGGGATGCGGGCGAGGGAGGCCAGGGGGTCGGGGCAGAGAGCCTCGGCGCGGGCAAGAGCGGCGGGGTCGGTGCGCACCCTCGCGTAGGGATCGCCCTCGGACCCGCCCGCGATCGGCACGCCGTGCCCCAGCAGGCATCGCGGCAGCTCGACCTCGATCGCCTGCCGTCGCCACTCGAGCTCGAGGGGGCCGGGAGGCCCGCTGCCGATCGAGGGCGGCGGCAGGATGCTCTCGCACACGAAGATCGCCAGCTCCAGCGTCCTCGTCTCCGCGTCGGAGGTCGGGCGGCCGAGCGTCACCGATCCCGTCGCGCCGTCGGGCACGACCGGCACCGCCGTGCGCACGGAGAGGCAGGCGGCGTAGGCGCTCGGCCACGCCGAGGCGTCGAGCCATTCGGGCGTGCCCGCCTCGGGCACCGCGATCCCCGGCCACCGGTCGCGCAGGTACCCGGCGTGCGAGTCGAGCAGCACGGCGAGCCGCTCCTCCGCCCGCTCGGCGCGCTCCCTCGCGACGTCGTCGAGCGCGGGGGCCCCCGGGGCGGCCTCGGTGGAGCATCCCGCCAGGAGGATCGCGGCCGGGACCAGCACGGCGGTCAGCAGCACCGCGCGCCGCGACGGGGCCGCCCGGCGCGCGGGTCGACGGCGCGGGGCTCGAGGCCTCATGGCACCGCGTCGAGCAGGGTCTCGGGAGCCGGGCAGCGGGCCTCGGCGGCGGTGCGCTCGAGCGGGCCGGGGCCGACGAGGCGGTAGGGGTCGAGCGCGCCATCGGTGCGCCAGGTCTCCGCGAACTCCTCCGCGCTCGGCACCGGTGCGGCGCGGTAGCCGTGGGAGCGCAGGCACGGCGCGAGCACCGTCTGCCAGTAGTCGAGCGCCCAGGGCGCCTCGACGCTCTGCAGCTCGGCGGAGTACCACTCGCGCACCGGATGCTCCGCCTGGCAGCCGAAGGCGGCGACGTCGAGCTCGTACAGATCGCGGGTGCTCACGACGGCGACGCGACCGTAGTCGATGCGATCCCCCTCAGGGGTCGGACGCGCGCCGGGGAATCCGCGATCGTCGAGGCAGCGCGAGACCTCCGCCGCCCACTCGTCGGCGGCGACCCACTCGTACGAGGCGGTCTCGGGCACGGAGATCGGACCCCAGCGGTCGCGCAGGTAGACGCCGAACCGCTCGGTATCCGCCTCGTGGGCCGCGAGGGCGACGGCATCGCGCTCGCGGTTGAGCTCGGCGAGGCTGGCGTCGAGGCGCCCGCCCGGCTGCGCCGCGCATCCAGCCAGGAGCCCCGCCGCGACGACCGCGACGACGGCGATCGCGGGCACGCCGACGGCCGAGCGGGCGCGGCGGCGAGCGGGCATGGGCTGAGAGTGGCACCGCCACCGGGGGAATCGCTGGATGCCCCGCATAGGGATTCCTGGGGTTATGTGCAGTTACTGCACCTAACTCTGCAGTTACTGTCGAATCACTCGCTCCCGCTCGGGGGCCCCGGGAACAGGAGCACTGCCATGACCGATCGACCGCCGCCCGCGCTCCGCGCGCAGGGTCTCTCCAAGCACTACGGCACGGGCGCGAGCCGGTTCGACGCGCTGCGCGACGTGGACCTCGAGATCGATCCGGGCGAGTGCGTCGCGATCGTCGGCAAGAGCGGCTCGGGCAAGTCGACCCTCATGCACCTGCTCGCGGTGCTCGACAGCCCGTCGAGCGGCAGCGTGAGCATCCACGGAACCGATGCGGCGACCCTCAGCGGGCGCGAGCTCGACCGCCTGCGCAATCGCGAGTTCGGGTTCGTGTTCCAGCAGTTCTTCATGGTGCCGCAGAGCACCGTGCTCGAGAACGTGGCGCTGCCCCTCACCATCGCGGGGCGCGGACGGCGCGAGCGTCGTGAGCGCTCCCTGGCGATGCTGCGGATGCTCGGCCTCGAGGAGAAGGCCTCCGCCCGCGCCGCGACCCTCTCGGGCGGGCAGAAGCAGCGCGCCGTGATCGCCCGCGCGCTCAGCGGGGATCCGAGCATCATCTTCGCCGACGAGCCGACGGGCAACCTCGACTCGACCACCGGCACCATCGTCGAGGAGACCCTGCTCGGCCTCAACCGCGACCGCGGCATCACGCTCGTCATCGTGACCCATGACGAGGAGCTCGCGGCACGGTGCGACCGCCGCATCACCGTGCGCGACGGCCGAATCGTCGACGACTCCCGCTCGGCCGTCGGGGCGGGGGCCGGGCGATGAAGGCCGTCGACCTCGTGCGCAGCGCCGCCGCGAACACCGTGCGCAGCCGACTGCGCACGACCCTCACCGTGCTCGCGCTCTCCGTGGGCGCGTTCACCCTCACCATCACGACCGCGCTCGGGCAGGGAGTATCGAGCTACATCGACGCCCAGGTCGCCACGCTGGGCTCGGACGACGTCGTGCTCGTGCAGCTCGCCGCCGACCCGGCCGACGCCCTCGCGGCCGATGACGGGCCCGCGGAGTACGAAGAAGGCACCCCCGCCGCCGCAGGGGGCCTCGGCGCCCCTCCCGGATTCGGGGGCAGCGACCCTCTCAGCGCGGAGGACCTCGACCGCATCGCCGGGATCGACGGCATCGCCGAGGTGGAGCCCGTGCGGGCGGTCGCGGTCGACTACGTGGAGGGCGCGTCGGGAACGCGGTACGTGTTCACCATCAACCCCCAGTCGGCCGTGACCCGCTCGGATCTCGAGGCGGGCGCCCAGCTCGACCACACCGCCGACGACTACGAGGTGGTGCTGCCGAGCGAGTACCTCGAGCCGCTCGGCTACCCCTCGGCCGACGAGGCCGTCGGCGAGACGGTGACGATCGCCGCCACCGATGCCGCGGGGGCGCAGCAGACGCTCGAGGCGACCCTCGTCGGCGTCAGCCGGGCGAGCCTGCTCGCGAGCGGCGCGGGGGCGAACAACGCCCTCATCGGCGCGATCGCCGATCTGCAATCGGCCACGGCGGGGGCGGCGGAGGATGCGGCCGGCGCCAGCGTCGCCATCGCCTACCTCGACGACGGCGCCGACGGTGCGGACCTGGACGCCGTGCGCAGCGCCCTCGCCGATGGCGGGTACAGCGCGCAGACCGTCGAGGATCAGCTCGGCATCGTTCAGACCGTGATCATCGGCATCACCGGAGTGCTCAACGCCTTCGGTGTGATCGCCCTGCTCGCCGCGGCGTTCGGGATCGTGAACACCCTGCTCATGAGCGTGCAGGAGCGCACCCGTGAGATCGGGCTGATGAAGGCGATGGGCATGAGCAGCGGACGGGTATTCGCACTGTTCAGCCTCGAGGCGGTCGTCATCGGGCTGCTCGGCAGCGCGCTCGGCGTGCTGCTCGGCGTCGGTGCCGGCAGCGCTCTCTCCGCCGCCCTCGGCGCAGGGCCGCTCGCGGGACTCGAGGGTCTCACCCTGCTGGCGTTCGATCCGCTCGGCGTGCTCGGGGTCGTCGTGCTCATCACCGCGATCGCGTTCGTCTCGGGCACGCTGCCCGCCGCCCGCGCCGCGCGGCAGCGCCCCATCGAATCGCTACGCTACGAGTGATCCGACGAGGGGCGCGATGACCGAGACACGAGCAGCGGCCGTGCGCCCCCGCGCGCGGGCGACGGCGCTGGCGATCGAGCGCAGCGCCGTCGCCCTCGTGCTCGAGCAGGGCTACGAGACCGTGACGGTCGACATGATCTGCGCCCGCGCCGGCGTCTCGCAGCGCACGTTCTTCAATCGCTTCGCCACGAAGGACGCCGCGATCATCGGCGCCGAGGCGCCCGCGCTCGACGAGAGCGCCGTCCGCGCCTTCATCGCCTCGACCGGCGCCGACGTCCTCGGCGAGGCCGTCGGTCTCGTCGCGACGGCGGCGATCGACGCCGGCCCTGATCCGAGCCTCATGCTCGATCGCATGCGCGCGGTCACGTCGAGCCCGCATCTCGTCCAGCGTCAGATGGAGCGCTTCGCCGAGCTCGAGTCGGAGCTCGCCGAGGTGCTGCGCTACCGGCTGGAGCGGTCGCGCACGCCCGCCGACGACGAGGCGTCGCTCCAGCGGCAGTCGCACCTCGCGGCCCAGATGCTGGCCGGCGTCATGCGGTACGTCGCCATGACGGCGATCGGCGAGGAGCCGGCCGCGCTGCCGGCGACGGTCGAGCGGACCCGCGCGACCCTGGGCCAGCTGCTGCCGAAGCTCGCGGGAACCGCGGAGGGCACCCCGGCCTGAGCCGACGGCGACCGGCGCCCGAGGGGACGGCGACGCACAGGGCTGCTGCGCTCAGGCGGCGGCGAACCCCGCGCTCAGGCGGCGCAGGGCGGCGTCGATCGCCTCGCCGGGCTGCCCCTCGCCGTGGCGCGCCCACCACACGGCGGCGTTGTGCGCGCACAGCACGACCGCTCCGCCGACGACCGCCGCGACGAGCGAGTCGTGCGCGACGCCCGCCCGATCGACGACGGCCCGCGCGATGATGCCGTCGACGCCGTGGAAGCGCTCGACCCCGTCGGCGAGCAGTGCGGGGTTGTCGCCGATGAGGCGCAGGCGTCGGCGCGTGAGCTCCCAGTGCTCCTCGGGTACCGCCGAGGCGCGCACGTAGGCCTCCCGCACGGCGTCCATGGCCGGCAGCTGCGGGTCGACGGCGGCGAGGTGGTCACGCAGGGCATCCACGAAGCCGTCGGCGGATGCCCAGACGAGCGAGCTCTTCGTCGGGAAGTGCCGGAAGACCGTGCGGCGGCTGTGGCCGGAGGCTCGGGCGACGTCGTCCATCGTCACGGTGTCGTAGCCGTGCTCGAGGAAGAGGTCGAGGGCCACCTCGCTGACGCGGGCGATGTCGAGCTCTACGGGACGCCCACGCCGTCGGGGTTCGGTCATGGCGTCACCCTAGTGGCGGCGCGGCGCCCGAGCGCCATCGCAGTGCCACAATTCTCACAGCGCGCACTCAGCACGGCCGGGCGCGGCCGGCGCGGGAACGACGAAGGCCGCCTCCCGCAGTGCGGGGGCGGCCTTCTCGAACGTTCGAAGCGCGTGTCTGTCGACGCGGCGCCGGGCGGGCGACGACTAGCGGCGCAGGCCCAGACGCTCGATCAGCGAGCGGTAGCGCGCGATGTCGATGTTCTGGAGGTACCCCAGAAGACGACGGCGCTGACCCACGAGCAGCAGGAGGCCACGACGCGAGTGGTGGTCGTGCTTGTGCTCCTTGAGGTGCTCGGTGAGGTCCTTGATGCGCTGCGTCAGCATCGCCACCTGGACCTCGGGGGATCCCGTGTCACCGGGGTGGGTCGCGTACTCGTCGATGATCGCCTTCTTGACGTCTGCTTCCAGTGCCATAGGTGATCCCCTCTCTGCTCGTTGCGCGGCGCCGGCTCCAGGGGTGGAGCGGCTCTCTTGATCCGCGGCCGTTGGACGGCAACCTTCAGATACTACCAGCCGGTGCGCGGTCGCCGCGCTCTGCTCCGATCCGCTCATGCCAGGATCATCACGGGCGCGCCGTTCGCCCCCTTCCATGAGAGGCCCCGGGATGCTGCTGCCGCTGATCCTCGACGTGCTCCTGCTGCTCGCCATCGTCGCCGCCGTCGCCCGGGGCGCGAGCCGGGGGCTGATCTCGACCGCCGGCTCCACCCTCGGCGCCATCGCCGGAGCGATCATCGCGTTCCTCCTCCTCCCCCTCATCACCGAGTGGGTGCCGCTGCCCGAGTGGCGCACGCCCGCCGTCTTCCTCGTGCTCGCGCTCCTCATCGGCGGCGGCCTGACCGTCGGCGAGCGGCTCGGCACCGCCGGCCGCCGCTCGGTGCCGAAGCGCGCGCGCCCGCTCGACCGGCTCGGCGGCGCCCTCGCCGGCGGCGTCGTGGCGCTGCTCGTCATGAGCCTGCTCGGCTCGACGGTGACGGCGCTCGGCATTCCGCTCGCCTCGCCGACGACGGCGAGCTCGACGGTGCTGCGCACGATCGACCGCTTCACGCCCGTTCCCGTCGCACGCGCGCTCGGGCAGGTGCGCGGTCTCGTGGTGGCGGAGGGCATCCCGCGCATCGCCGACGCCTTCGGCGCCACCGCCCCTCCCCCGCCGCCCACGGTCGACGCGGCGACGCCCGCCCTGCAGGCCGCGGCGACCCGCGTCGGCCGGATCACCGGAGCCGCGTACGCCTGCGGGCAGGTGCAGTCGGGCACGGCCTTCGTGATCGGCGAGGACCGCCTGCTGACGAACGCGCACGTCGTGCAGGGCGTCACCGAGCCGACCGTGGAGCTGCCCGGCCTCGGCGGCCGCGCCGGGCGCGTCGTGTACTTCGACGCGCAGCAGGACGTCGCCGTGATCGCCGTCGACGGGCTCGGCATCGAGCCGCTGGCCCTCACCGCGACCCAGCCCGCCGGCACCGTCGGCGCGGTGCAGGGCTACCCCTACGGCGGGCCCTTCGTGAGCGGCGGCGCCGAGGTCGTCGACGCGGGCGTCATCCTCGCCGACGACATCACCGGCAGCTCGCGCGCCCCGCGCGAGACCTACACGCTCGCCGCCGATGTGAACCCCGGCAACTCGGGCGGCCCGGTGCTGACCCTCGACGGCGCCGTCATGGGCATGGTCTTCGCCCGCAGCGAGAGCACCGACGACGTCGGCTACGCGCACACGATGGCCGAGCTCGACCCCGTGATCGCGAGCTCGGGCGAGCTGAGCGCCCCCGTCGCGACGGGGAACTGCCAGGGCTGAGCGCGCGCGGCTAGCGCCCGGCGGTCAGCACGACCTTGCCGCGCACGTGCCCGGTCTCGAGGCGCTCGAAGGCCGCGCGGGCCTCGGCGAGCGGGAACTCCGCGGCGATCGGGATGCGCAGGATGCCGTCGGCGACGAGGCCGGCCAGGGCATCCAGCGTCGACGGCCTGACCGCGCCGCGCCCGACCGCGCGGATTCCGAACGGGGTCGGATCGGTCGCGTTGGTGTTGATGCGCTCGGCGGGCACGCCCCACTCGAGCGCCGCGCGGATGGTGTCGGGGCCGTGCAGGTCGAAGACGGCGGTGACGGGATGCTCGCGCAGCGCCCGCAGGCGCTCGAGCAGTCCCTCGCCGTACAGCACGGGCTCGACGCCGATCGAGCGCAGCCAGTCGTGGTTGCCCTCCCCCGCCGTACCGATCACCTCGATACCGCGCGCGACGGCGAGCTGGCAGAGGATGCCGCCCACCCCGCCTGCGGCGGCGCTGACGAGGATGCTGTCGCCGGAGCGCAGGTGCTGCGAGTCCAGGGCATCCCACGCCGTCTGGCCGGCGAGCGCGAGTCCGCCCGCGACCGGCAGCGGCACGCCGTCGGGCACGCGGGCGATGACGTCGGCGCAGACGAGCACGAGCTCGCTGAAGGCGCCCTGCGGGATGGAGCCGAAGACGCGGTCGCCGATGGCGAAATCCTCGACGGCCTCGCCGACGGCGTCGATCACCCCCGCGAACTCGCGACCGGCCGTGATCGGCAGCGGGAAGGAGTACCGCGAGGCGCCGCGGCGGATCTTGTAGTCGACGGGGTTGAGCCCGGCGGCGCGCAGGCGCACGCGCACCTGCTCGGGGGCGGGTCGGCCCACCTCGCGCTCGACGACCTGCAGCACCTCGGGCCCGCCGAAGGCCTCGTAGACGATGGCGGCGGCGCGCTCGGGCGCGACGGCAGCGGCGCTCATGAGGAGCGGCGGCGGCGCAGGGCGCCCCAGGCCAGCCCGACCAGGACGACGGCGAGCACGAGCGCGAGCGCGAGCTTGACGAGGAGGAACACCGCCTCCAGCACGAGCTCAATCACCGCCCAGGCGATGAGGAAGGCGATGACGCCCAGAACGATCAGAAGGATTCGGGCGCCCCAGCTCATGCCCCCAGGCTGTCACAGGGCGGGGCGCCGCGCACCCGGCGTGCGCGCATCGGGACCTTCGGCTCTGTCGGGGGACGGTCGTGGAGCGGTGCACTGGCCCTGCGGGACGACGCACCGCGACCCGGCCGAGACGACGAGGATCCCCGCATGGCGAGCACCCAGGATGCGCACCGCGCCGACCCCCGCACGGGCGCGCTCGACGCGGTCGAGTGCTGGCGGCTGCTGCGCGGCGCCGGACGCGGGCGCATCGCCGTCGCCGCGGGCGGCAGCATCGACATCGTCCCCGTCGACTTCACCGTCGACGGCGCGGCGCTCGCGTTCCCGACCGCGCCGGGCGCCGCACCCCTGCAGCTCGCCCTCGACGACCGCATCGCGCTCGAGACCGACGGCGATGACGCCCTCGGGCACTGGAGCGTCGTCGCCGTCGGCCGTGCGACCCCGCTCGAGCGCCGCAGCGACATCGAGCGGGTGGAACGGCTCCCCCTCGCCCCGTGGCCCCCCGCGCTGCCGCGCCGCTGGATGCGCATCGCGGTCGACCAGGTGCGCGGGCGGCGCGCGCCCGGCGTCGCCGGAACGGCACCCGCTGCTGAGGGCTAGCGTCGCCGTCGAGGCCGCTCGCGCGCGTCCATGTCGGGGCCGCCGCGGACCCGCGGCGATCGTTCCCGTCGCCTGACCGAGCACCCCCGCCCGGGGCGGCAGACTGGAGGCATGACCGACGCTCCCTCCGCCCCCACCCGCACCGCGCGACCGGCCCTGCTCCTCAGCGGCCTCGCCGCCGTCGCCCTCGGTCTCGCCGCGCTCGTCTGGCCGGAGCGCTCGCTGCTCGTCATCGGCGTGCTGTTCGGCGTCTTCCTCATCCTGACCGGCGCGCTGCGGCTCGTCACCGCTCTGCGCACCCCGCTGCCGGGGGTGCTGCGCGGCTTCGTCGCCGTGCTCGGCGCCCTCGTGCTCGCCGCGGGCGTGCTCACGCTCGTGAACCCCTTCGACGGGCTCGAGGTGCTCGCCTACGTGATCGGCATCGCCTGGATCGCCGACGGCGTCGCGGGACTCTTCGGGGGGATGCCCGATGCCGACCTCGTGCCCCGCGGCCTGGCCGTGGCGAGCTGCGCCGTGTCGATCCTCGGCGGCATCGCCATCCTGCTGCTGCCCGGCATCGCGATCGCCGGCTTCCTGCTGCTCGGTGCGATCCTGCTGCTGCTCAGCGGCGTGCTGCTCGTGCTCGTCTGGGTGCTGATGCGTCGGAGGGCGCGCGCCTGACCGTCATCGCGCGCCGCGGCTGAGGGGCGCGCGCCTCGTCGCGTCCGTGCTCAGACGTCGAGCGTGCCGCGCACGACCGAGTCGCCCGAGTGCGCGGGGTCGCCGTCGAGCGGCTCCTCGCTGATGTCGACGATCGGGTAGTCGGCGAGATCCACCCCCGCGGGGATGACGAACTCGTCCGAGGAGCCCTCCAGGTACCCGAGGCTGATGAGTCCGTCGACCTCGGGGGTGAGCAGCCAGACCTCGCGCAGGCCCGCGCCGGCGGGGGCATCCACCGAGATGGTGACGACGCGCTCGTCATCGCGCTCGAGCACGAGGGCGGAGCCCGTGGCACCCGTCCAGGCGGGCAGGGCGTCGAGCGAGGCCGAGGCGACCGTGACGGCGGGATCGACCGGCGCAGCGGCGCCCCACCAGAGGATTCCGCCCGCGACGAGCGCGGCGGCGGCCGCGGAGGCGGCAACGGGGACGACGACCGAGCGGATCGGGCGACGACGGCGGCGGGCCTCGTCGAGGGAGGCGACGGGCGCGATCGCGCGGGAGTCATCGCCGGTGTCGCCGCGCGATGACGGGGCGGCGGCCACGGCGGCAGCCTCGACGGGCGGTCGGATGCCCGGGGCGAGCCCCAGCTCACGGTGGATCGCCGACCACACCGCGCCACTGGGGGCGCTCAGCGCGCCCTCGCCGACGGTGGAGCGCGCCACGGAGACGGTCTGGCGCAGGGCGTCGAGCTCGCTGCGGCACTCGGCGCAGGCCGAGAGGTGCGAGGTCTGCCGCGCGTCGGATGCGGGCGCCTCGCCGATCGCGATGAGCGCGAGGGTCTCGGGATCACAGTGCTCCATGGTTCACCTCCAGTCGTTCGCGGAGCCGCGTCAAGCTGCGGCGGATATGGGACTTGACGGTGCCGACCGGCATGTCGAGCCGCTCGGCGATCTGCGTGTGGGTCAGGTCGTCGAAGAAGGCCAGCTGCACCACCTGCCGGGGCACGGCATCGAGCTTGGCCATCTCGTCGGCGATGACGAGCCGCTCCGCGAGCACGGACTCGTGCCCGGGCACGGCCTCGTCGGCCGCGTGAATCGCGGAGTTCTGCATGATGGCCCGGTCGCGGGCCCGAGCGGCGTGAGCGTCGGCGGTGACGTTGCGGGTGATGCCGACGAGCCAGGCCGAGAGGGATGCCCGCTCGGCGTCGTACCGGTGCCGGCTCTGCCACGCCGAGACGAAGACCCGCTGCGTCGCATCCTCCGCATCGGTGACGTCGCCGAGCGACCGCAGGGCGAGGGAGTAGACGAGCGACGACCATCGGCCGTAGATCTCGGCGAGCGCCCGCTCGTCGCCGGCGACGAATCGCTGGGCGACACGAGTCGCGTCGTCGTCGATCACTGAGGTCACGGCGCGGTCGCCTCCACGGTCAGCCGACCGGCGACGATCACCGGCGATTGCTCGCGTCATCGTAACGGTCGTGGCCGTCATGCGATCTTCTCCGCCGTCACGATGTAGTTGTCGGTGTAGCTGCGGGCGGCCCGGTCGAAGGCCCCTCCGCAGGTGATGAGCACCAGGTGCGGCGCCCCGGCCTGCGTGAAGACCCGATCCAGCGGCACCTCCGACTTCACGATGCGCTCGACGCTCGTCACGCGGTACACGTGCGTCGTGCCGGCCGCGTCCACCACCGTGGCCTCCGCCCCCACCTGCGCCTCGCGCAGACGGGCGAAGGGGCCGATGCCCTGCACGGGGTCGTCGACGTGCGCGGCGATCACCGTGGAGCCGGACTCGCTCGCGGGACCGGCGCCGAACTCGTACCAGCCGGCGACGTCGATGTCCTCGGGGATGGACATGTACCCGTCGGGCTCGACGCCCTCGGGCGACACCGGCACCTCGATGCCGAGCGAGGGGACGCTCAGCCGACCGGGGGCGACGGTCGCGACCGTCTGCTGCTGGGCGGGATCTCCCGGCCCGGTCTGCGCCTCGATCGGGAAGGGCTCGGCCGGGGCGGCGGGCGGGGGCGTGCTCGGCGCCGCCGCCGGAGGGGCGGGCGGCGCCGAGCACGACGCGAGGAGGAGGACTCCTGCCGTCGCCAGGGCGAGCTGAGCGGGAATCCTCCTCCTCGTCATTGCTGTCGTCCTGCCGTTCAGCGCTTCGCGGAAGCGGTCTGGCGACGGACCACGATGCCGACCGCGGCGAGCGCGGCGAGCATCAGGGCGACGGCCGCACCGATGATGCCGGCGTTGCCGCCCTCGGCGACGAGACCGGCGGAACCGGCGGGAACGCCCTCAGGAGCGGCACCGAGGCCGTCGATGGTGATCACGGCGAACTCGAGGGTGTCGCCGTCGAGGCTGCCGATCGCGTGGACCAGCGTGTTGGTACCGGCGGCGAGCGGCAGGGCGGCCGGGCCGATCAGCGGGTCGGTGGAGCCTGCCGCGGCGACGGCGGCCTGGATCTCACCGGCGGGCAGGTCGATGTCGCCCGCGTTCGGGTTGGTGACGCCGGCGAACGCCTCGACGGCGGTGCCGTTGGCGAGCACGTCGACGGCGGGCGCCGCGGCGGTGTGACGCACCGTGAGGCGGGCCTCGCCGGCGGCGATCGCGCTGATGTCGTTCTCGAACGCGGTGATGTCGGGGTCGCCGGCCTCGGTCGCGTGCGCGACGACCGTGTAGCTGCCGCCGGCGACGAGCGCGGCGTCGATCTCCAGGGCGGGCGTTCCGGTGCCGTCAGCGGCGTCGGCGGGGAAGACGTCGATGTTGTAGTCGCCGGCCGGGAGCGCGAGGGGCTCGGCGGTGACGGTTCCGAAGTCGATGTCCTGAAGGCCGGCGACGGGCTCGCCGTTGGCGTAGATGTCGACAGGGAACGTGCCGGCCTCGGCGGCGAAGCCGTGGACGACGTACAGGTCGGCGGTGCCGGCGGTGGCGGCGGTCGCCGGGGCGGCGACGCCCACGGTGGCGAGAGCGGCGACGCCGACCCCCGCGAGAATACGGTTGCGCATGGTTCCTCCTAGTAGACGCCCGTCCGGCCGGTGCCGGAGGGGGTTCGTGCGGAATGCCTTACATGGATCACTTCCGCGTGGAGGCCGCGTTTGGATGCGCTGGAACCTGGCAGAACCCTGGGAGCGCGTCGACCGCGGGTCGAGAGACGGGATGCCTCAGCCGAGCGCGGCGGTGAGCGTCGTCAGCGTGACGATAAGGCCGATGAGCCACAGCACGAGGTTCATCGCGCCGATCACGAGCCCCGCGACCGCGAGGCCGCGACCGCGGGTGATGCCGTTCGCCGTCTCGCGCAGGCCGCGGCCGGCGGCGATCGCGCACACGGTGAGCAGCGCGGCGTTGATGACGAAGACGAGGGCGAGCGCGACGAACACCGGCGTCCATGCTCCGCTCGTGACCCCCGCCGCGGACTGGGCGGCCGCCTGCTCGGTCAGGTCGGCGGCGACCACGTTGCCGACGAGGGAGACCAGCAGCGGAGCGAGTCCCGTGGCGAAGGCCGCGGTGGCGGCATGGCTGCGCGCCGCGGGCGCCGCCCAGCGGCGACCCTTGGGCATCGGCGGCACCGCGGGGGCGATGGTGAGCACGGCCCCCGTCGACTCCTCCGCGCCGGAGGCGGAGGGGATCGCGTCCTCGGCGCGGGGCCTGTCGCCGACCGGCGGTGGTCCGATCACCAGGCGGGAGGGATCGGGAGCGGGCGCCTCCGCGACGGCGGGGACCTGGGTCTCGGTCTCGGCGGGCGCCTCCGCGACCGCGGGGACCTCTGCGACGGCGGGCGCCTCCGCGACGGCGGGCGCCCCGCACCGGGTGCAGAACCGCGCGCCGACGCGCATCCCGGCATGGCAGCGGGTGCAGGTCGCCATGCCACCCGCCCTTCCGCCCGCGACCGATCCGAACGGTTCGGGGGCCTCCCTCAGGCTAGTGATCGCGGGGTCGGATGCTCTTCCCCCCGTCGTGGGGAGGGAGCGCCGCGCCGCCGCGCCGCCCGAGGGGCCTTGACGCCACCGGGAAGCGGGAGCAGGATGGGCGCAGATCAACTCACCGCCCAGCTGAGCCGGAGGCATCGCCCCGCCACTGGGCGGTGAGTCTGTTAAGCCCTCCGCATCCGTCCTCAGCCGAGCGTCCACGCCCGGCCTCCTCTCCCCCGTCCGGCTCTGCGCTGGAGTCCTCTCCCCCGAAGTGGGGGTGCGCTGCGGGGCCATCCGGGCCAACCGTCCGGGCCGAGGCACCGAACGTCACATGCATGGGGAATCGCACCACCCCCGGCCGGCAGGGGGACTGCCGCCCGGGATCGCCTCGTCGAACGGGTCGACGAGGCGCGGAAACGCGGTGGTCCGGTCGTTGCGCTGGGGAGCTCGACGACCGGACCCGCATCCCGCATCCGCCGCCCCTCCTCGCCTGACGGCGGCCCGGGGCGGCGGAGCGGCGTATCAGCCGCGCGGCGCGTTCGCCCGCAGAGCGTGCCGCGCCGCGGAGACCCGCTCGAGCAGCTGCGCCTCGTCCGCACGCGCGCCGATGCGATCACGACCGACGACGATGCGCTGGCGCGCGTGCGCGAGCCGCGTCGCGTCGCGGATGAACGCGGCCATGAGCCGGGACGCTCCCGAGCGGGCGGCCCACGCGGTGGCCGCGCGGCGCCCGGCGGGGGTGGCGAGCATCCCCACCTCGTCGGCGTGCAGCCAGCCCGCCTGCGCGTACTCCGACAACCGTGCCTGGGTCAGCCGCATCTCCTGCCGCCGCAGCATCGTGACGAGGGCGATGCCGACGAGGAACAGTGGCACTTGCACGAGCAGGTAGTAGCCGTAGAAGTCGCCGACGAAGAAGAGCGCGCCGTTCCAGAACGCGTGCAGCAGCACGGCGGGCACGAGACCGAGCAGGAAGGCCCCGAGGGCCAGGCGCGATCCGCGCTGCGCCGCCGCCCCCAGCGCGGCGCCGATGAGAGCCGTGAACATGACGTGGGCGAACGGCGACATGATGCCGCGGATGATGAAGATCTCGATCGTGCCGGTGGTGAGGAGACCGCCCTCGGTGAGCTGCACCCCGAAGTAGAGGATGTTCTCGGTGAACGCGAATCCGCCGGCCACCCAGGCCGCGTAGACGATGCCGTCGACGGGACCGTCGAAGTGCCGGCGCGCGCCCCAGAGGATGAGGAGGACGCCGATGCCCTTCGCGAGCTCCTCGACGATCGGCGCCTGGATGGCGGCCCCGAAGAACTCGGATGCGCCGTTCGGGCCGCCCGCCGTCGCGACGATGCCCTGGATCTGCACGTCGACGAGCAGGGCGATGAGCACGCTCGCCCCGGCGCCCCACAGGAAGGCGAAGACGAGGGCGCCGCGCGGCTCGGGCTCCCAGCGGTCGATCCAGCGCACGCCGAGGAACACGATCGTGAGCGGCACGAGCGCCATGATGCCGGCGATGATGACGCCATAGGCCCCCAGCCCGGAGACGAGGTAGGCCAGCACCGCCAGGGTCAGCAGCGAGACGAGGATGAGCCCGATGACGGCGAGCAGAGTGGCCCCCGCGCCGCGCGCCCGCCGGCCGGTGAGCGCCGGGGGCTGCGCGGGGCTCGCCGTCTCCGCGCGCACGGGCTCCGGCGCGAGGGCGAGCGGGTTCGGGGCGTGCGGCTCGGTCATGCTGTGCACTCTACTGGCGGCGCCGCAGTGTCCGATTCCCGCTGGTGGAGCCGGGCATCCCGTGTCAGGGTGGCGTCATGCCCGCCCTCGATCACGACCTCTGCTACCGCGCGCTCGCCTCCCGGGACGCGCGGTTCGACGGGCAGTTCATCGCGGGCGTTCGCACGACCGGCATCTACTGCCGACCCTCGTGCCCCGCCATGACGCCGAAGCCGGGCAACGTCGACTTCTACCGCACGGCCGCCGCCGCGCACGAGGCCGGCCTGCGGGCGTGCAAGCGATGCCAGCCCGACGCCGTGCCGGGCAACCCCGACTGGAACCGCCGAGACGATCTCGCGGGGCGCGCCATGCGGCTCATCCTCGATGGCGCGATCGAGAGGGAGGGCGTCCCCGGGCTCGCCGCGCGGCTCGGCTACTCCAGCCGGCAGCTCACGCGCGTGCTCGCCGCCGAGCTCGGCGCCGGTCCGCTGGCCCTTGCCCGCGCGCACCGGGCCGAGAGCGCGCGGGCGCTGCTGGCGGGCACCGATCTGCCGGTCGCTCAGGTCGCGTTCGCGGCGGGGTTCGCGAGCATCCGCCAGTGCAACGACACGGTGCGCGAGGTCTACGGGGTCTCCCCCACCGAGCTGCGGCAGCTCGCCCGGCGCGGGCGCGAGGCGGTGCGCCCCGCCGCCGGCACCGGGCTCGAGCACGGCAGCACGACGGTGACGGTGCGGCTCGCCGCCCGCGCGCCCTTCGACGGCATCGCGATCATGGCCTACCTCGCCGACCACGCCGTCGCGGGCGTCGAGCGCATGACCGGAGCGGGAGCCGAGGCCGCCATCGAGCGGCTCGTGCCGCTGCCGCACGGGCAGGCCCGCGCGAGCGTCCGGCTCGACACCGAGCGGCCGGGGGTGATCTGCACGGCCTCGCTCGCCGCGATCGCCGATCTCGCCCCGCTCGTCGCGCGCATCCGGCGCTGGTTCGATCTCGACGCCGACGCGGTCGCCATCGACGCGGCGCTGGGGGCGGATGCCCTGCTCGGCCCGCTCGTCGCCGCGGCGCCCGGCCTGCGCATCCCCGGCGCGATCGACGCGGAGGAGGCCCTGCTGCGCACGATCATCGGCCAGCAGATCTCGCTGCCCGCGGCGAAGAGCATGCTGGGGCGCCTCGCCGCCGACCTCGACGAGGCCGAGGGGCTGACGCCTGCCGCGGAGCTGCGCCCGTTCCCGACCCCCGCGCGCATCGCGGAGAACGGCGGCGCGGTGCTGCGCGGCCCGGCCACCCGCCGGCGCACCGTGCTGACCACCGCACAGGCCCTCGCGAGCGGCGAGCTCGTGCTCGACATCGGGCTGCCCGCCGCCGAGCTGCGCGAGCGGCTGATGGCGATGCCGGGCATCGGCCCGTGGACGGCCGACTACGTCACGATGCGCGTTCTCGGCAACCCGGACGTGCTGCTCGCGGAGGATCTCGTCCTGCAGCGCACCCTGCGCTCCCTCGGGGCGGGCGGCACGGCGAAGCAGACCCGCGCGCTCGGCGAGCGCTGGGCGCCGTGGCGCAGCTACGCGACGCTGCACCTGTGGCGCGCGGCGCCGCCCATCGTGCGCCGGGCGCGCCGTAGCGCCGCGGACGCGGCTGCGTCAACCCCGTGACGCGCGGGCGAGCACGCTCCTAGCCTGGGGCTCGCGCCGGCGGCGCTCCGCGCCCGATCGGCCCCGAGGAGAGGACGCGCACCATGACCGGACCCACCACCGACCCCCGCACCGCCCACCGTGCCGAGGGCTTCCCCGAGCAGGAGCAGCAGCAGCCCGGGCTCACCGACCGGATGGACCCGCGCCCCGATCACGGTGAGGAGAGCTACCGCGGCGCGGGGCGGCTCGTCGGGCGCCGCGCGCTCATCACCGGCGGCGACAGCGGCATCGGCCGGGCCGTCGCGATCGCCTTCGCCCGGGAGGGCGCCGACGTCGCCATCGGCTACCTGCCCGAGGAGGAGTCGGATGCCGCATCGACGCTCGCGCTCGTGCGCGCCGAGGACCGCCGCGCTCTCGCGCTGCCGGGCGACCTGCGCGAGGAGGGCTGGCCGACGTCGATCGTCGAGCGCACGATCGCCGAGTTCGGCGGCCTCGATCTGCTCGTGCTGAACGCGGCGCACCAGCGCGAGCGCGCAGGCATCGAGGAGCTGCCGATGGACGGCTTCGACCGGGTGATGCGCACCAACCTCTACGCCATGGTCGAGTCGGTGAAGGCCGTCGTGCCGCACCTCGCCCCCGGCGCCTCGATCATCGTGACCGCGTCGATCCAGGGATTCGACCCGAAGGCGGCACTCGTCGACTACGCGATGACGAAGGCCGCCCAGGTGGCGTTCGTCGAGGCCATGGCCACCGAACTGGGCGAGAAGGGCATCCGGGTCAACGCCGTCGCCCCCGGCCCCATCTGGACCCCGCTCATCCCCGCGACCGGATGGCCGGACAAGTTGCCGAGCTTCGGGCAGGACACCCCGCTCGGCCGCGCCGGCCAGCCGGCCGAGGTGGCACCCGCCTACGTGTACCTGGCGAGCGATGCGGCGAGCTACGTATCGGGCGCGGTGCTGCCCGTCACCGGCGGCAAGGCGCTGTGATGGCGCCGCGGAATCCGAGCATCAAGGATCCCGAGCTGTACGAGAAGCTCGTCGACGAGGGGAACAGTGCGGAGAAGGCCGCGCGCATCAGCAACGCCGCCGCGCGCGACGGCCGGTCGTCGGTCGGTCGCCGCGGCGGCGAGGCCGAAGACTACGAGAGCCGCACCGTGCCCGAGCTGCGGGCGCGCGCGAAGGAGCTCGGTCTGCGCGGGTACTCCGGCAAGCGCAAGAGCGAGCTGATCGGGATGCTCCGCGAGCACTGATCCCCTGCGCCGCGGGCGCTCCGGCCCGCGCTCAGTCCTCCGGCGGCACCATCGGCAGCGCGATCGCCCCGGTGGCCGGCACGACGCCCGAGAGCCGTTCGGGCGAGAGCACGCGCGCGACCATGTCGGCCTCCATGAGCCCGCGCTCCACGACCAGCTGCCGGATCGACGAGCTGCCGCTGAGCGCCTCGTAGGCGAGGGCCGCCGACGCCTGGTACCCGATGTACGGGGTGAGGGCCGTGACGATGCCCACGCTCGAGTCGACCATCGCCGCGAGGCGCTCGGTGTTGGCCGTGATGCCGTCGACGCAGTTCAGCCGCAGCGTGCGGCAGGCGTTCGACATCCATGCCAGCGACTGCATGATGCTCGTCGCGATGACGGGCTCGAAGGCGTTGAGCTGCAGCTGGCCGGCCTCGGCGGCCGCGGTGACGGTCGCGTCGGCGCCGATGATGGAGAAGGCGACCTGGTTGACGACCTCGGGGATGACCGGGTTGACCTTGCCGGGCATGATCGAGGAGCCCGCCTGGCGCGGCGGCAGGTTGATCTCGCCGAGCCCGGCCTGCGGCCCCGACGACAGCAGCCGCAGATCGTTGCAGATCTTGGACAGCTTGACCGCGGCGCGCTTGAGCGTGCCGGAGAGGGTCATGAAGATGCCCGCGTCGCTCGTGGCCTCGATGAGGTCGGGGGCCGTGATCATCTCGTAGCCGGAGATCGCGCTCAGGTGACGGCGCACCGATTCGGCGTAGCGCGGGTCGGCGGTGATGCCCGTGCCGATGGCCGTCGCGCCCATGTTGATCTCGTTGAGCCACGGGATGGTCTCGGAGAGCCGGTCGTGATCCTCGCGCATGGTCGTCGCGAACCCGCGGAACTCCTGCCCGAGCGTCATCGGCACGGCGTCCTGCAGCTGCGTGCGACCGACCTTGAGCACGTGGGCGAACTCGCGGGCCTTCGCGGCGAAGGCGTCGCTCAGCAGGGCGTGCTCGATGAGCAGGCTGCGGGTGCTGAACACCATCGCGAGCTTGATCGCCGTGGGGTAGACGTCGTTCGTCGACTGGCTGCGGTTGACGTCGTCGATGGGGTGCAGGTGCTCGTAGTCGCCCTTCGCACGGCCCATGAGCTCGAGCCCGCGGTTGGCGATGATCTCGTTGGCCGACATGTTGGTGCTCGTGCCGGCGCCGCCCTGCAGCACGCCGAGCACGAACTGCTCGTGCAGCCTGCCGTCGATGATCTCCTGGCAGACCTCGTCGATGATCTCGGCCTTGACGGGGTCGAGCACGCCGATCTCGCGATTGGCGCGCGCGGCCGCCTGCTTGACCATCGCGAGGGCGATGACGAGGTTCGGGTGGTTCGACAGCGCGCGGCGCGTGATGGGGAAGTTCTCGAGCGCCCGGGCGGTGTGGATGCCCCAGTACGCGTCGGCGGGGATGGGCATCGAGCCGAGCGAGTCGCGCTCCTGCCGCATCTCGCGGGAGGCGTCGCCGTCCTCCGCGAGACCGGGGCGGTAGACGGGCACGCCGTCGTCGCTCGTGGTGAAACTGGGGGCGGGTCCGGTGGTGCGCACCATGGCGATGAATGCCTCTTCCTCGTGGGGTTCCGACAGCAGTGGCGGTGGCGGGGCCACTCTAGCGGTTCGGGATGCCCCGGCCGGCGGGGTGCGGATGTGCTCACTCGAGCACGGCAGCGCGCCGGTGAGCATCCCGTCGGTAGACTCCCCCGGTGACTCAGCCGACCCCTCTCGACCGCGCCGTCGCCCTCGCGACGGAGAACGTCGCCGCCGGCGGCGGACCCTTCGGCGCCGTCGTCGTGAGCGCCGACGGCCGCGTCTTCGAGGGCGTCAACCGGGTGACGCGCGACAACGACCCGACCGCGCACGCCGAGGTCGTCGCCATCCGCACGGCCGCGCGCGAGCTCGGCACCTTCGACCTCAGCGGCGCGGTGCTCTACTCGAGCTGCGAGCCGTGCCCGCTGTGCCTGAGCGCGGCGCTCTGGGCCCGCCTCGATCGCGTGGTCTTCGCCGCCGACCGCCACGACGCGGCGGCGGCCGGCTTCGACGACGCCGCGTTCTACGAGCTCTTCGACACCCCTCGCGAGGCGTGGACGACCCCCGTCGTGCACGAGCGCACGCCGGGGGCCGTCGCCCCGTTCGACGCGTGGCGCGCCGACCCGGCGCGGGTCGACTACTAGGCCGCGCCGCCGCCCGGGGTCAATGCCCGGATGCGGTCGAAGAGCTCCTCCGCGACCTCGTCGAGGAACCGCTGCTGACCCTCGTCGCCGATCTGCACGAGAGCCAGATCGGTGAAGCCCGCATCGACGAAGGGCTGGGCGCTGCGCGCGATCGCGTCGAGGTCGGGGCCGCAGGCGATCGCCTCGGCCACGTCCTCCGGCCGCACGAACCGCGTCGCCGCCGCGAAGGAGGCGGGGGTCGGCAGATCGGCGTTGACGAGCCAGCCGCCGCCGAACCAGCGGAACTGCTCGTGGGCGCGGGCAATCGCGCGATCCCGGTCGGGATCCCAGCAGATCGGCAGCTGCCCGACGACGCGGCGCGGCGCTCCGGCGGTGGCCGTCCAGCGCTCCACGGCGTCGCCATCGGGCTGCACGGCGACGAGGTCGTCGCCGAGGGGCGCGAGCGCCTCGATCGACTTCTCGCCGGAGATCGCCAGCCCGATCGGCACGCGGTGCTCGGGCGTGCCCCACAGGCGTGCGGCATCCACGGAGAAGTGCTCGCCGTGGAACGAGACGGTCTCGCCGTCGAGCAGGGTGCGGATGATCCGCACGGCCTCCTCGAGCATCGCGTGGCGGGTCGCGACGCGCGGCCACGGCACCCCCGCGGCGTGCTCGTTGAGGTTCTCGCCCGAGCCGAGGCCGAGGGTGAACCGTCCGCCGGAGAGATCCTGCAGCGTCGCGGCGAACTGGGCGACGACGCTCGGGTGGTACCGCATGGTCGGGCAGGTGACGTAGGTCATGAGGTCGACGCGCGACGTCGCCTGCGCGACGGCCCCGAGCAGCGTCCACGCCTGCGGCGCGTGGCCCTGCTCGGCGAGCCAGGGGCTGAAGTGGTCGCTCGCGACGAGCAGCTCGGCCCCGGCCGCCTCGGCGGCGACGGCGTAGTCGACGAGCGAGCGCACCGGGCTCTGCTCGGTCATGAGGGTCGCGCCGACGCGCATGCTCACGGGCGCGCCCCGAGATCGGTGCCGGGCGCGATGCCGTCGCCGGGGTCGCCCGGCCCGTCGCCGTGGTGCAGGGTCTCGGTCAGGCCGATGCCGTGCGGCTCGAGCGGGTCGGTCTCGACGGGGCCGCGGTCGAGCGGGTCGACGCCGTGCTGCGCCTCGTCCTCCCGCTCCTCCGCGCCCTCCCGCTCCTCTGCGCCCTCTCGCGCCTCTGCGGCCGCCGGGTCGGTGGGGGCGAGGTCGGGGTCGATGCCGGTCGTGCCGCTGGTGTCGTCGGCGGTGCGGTCGTGGTCGTCGTGCGCGTGAGTCGTCATGCGGCGACGCTACGGCGGGGCATCCGATCGCGGCAGGGCCTTGACGCGGAGCCCTCGATGGGTCATGTCCGAGGGATCACGGGGCGGCGAGGCGCAGCCGGCCGGTGAGCAGCCGCTCGGCGACGGGCGTGTGCGAGATGACGATGACGGCGCGGTCGGGTGCGGCCGCCGCGTCGAGCAGCTCGTCGAGCAGCGAGGAGGCGCGGTCGGCGTCGACGTTCGCCGTCGGCTCGTCGAGCACGAGCACGGGCGCCTCGCTCAGCAGCGCCCGGGCGAGCGCGAGCCGCTGCGCCTGCCCGCCCGAGACGAGGGCTCCGCGCTCGCCGATGGGCGCATCGAGGCCCCCGCGCTCGGCGACCCAGGCGGCGAGCCCCACGCGCTCGAGCACGGCGAGCAGCGCCGCGTCGTCGGCCGTGTCGCGGGCGAAGAGCAGGTTCTGCCGGATGGACTCGTCGAACAGGTGCGGCTGCTGCTCGCACAGCACGATGCGCTCGCGCACCGCGTCGGGGTGCAGCGCGCGCACGTCGACGCCCCCGAGCATGAACGAGCCCTCGTGGTCGAGGAACCGCACGAGCACGTGCGCGAGCGTCGTCTTGCCCGCGCCGCTCTCGCCCTCGACGAGCAGGCGGTCGCCCGCGCGCAGCTCGAGGTCGAGGGGGGCGAGGGCCGCAGCCCCGGCGCCCGGCCAGCGCGCCGTGACGCCGCGCAGCACGACGTCGCTCCCCCGCGGCTGCGGCGCCTCGGCGGTCGCCGACGACGGGGCCGGGATGCCCTCCGGCCGATCCTCGGGCACCACAGCCGCGATGCGCCGGGCGCTCGCCCGCACGCGCCACCAGGCGGCGAGGGCGAGGGGCAGCACGGCGACCGCGTCGACGACGGCGAGCGGCACGAGGGCGAGCAGCACGAACTGGGGCCCCGTGAGGCCGCCCGCTGCGAGCTCGGGAGCGGCCGTCAGGGCCGAGGCGACCAGCAGCGAGCCTCCGGCGAGCGTGAACAGCGCGGCCACCGAGCCGGCGGCGAGCGACTGGCGGGTCTGCTCGCGGCGCAGGCGGGCATCCAGCGCATCGATGGCGGCCCGCGCCGCCGCATCGGCCCCGTAGGCGCGCAGCACATCGAGACGGCCGAGGTAGTCGAGCACGGCGTCGGCGAGGTCGGCGCGCAGCGGGGCGATGCGGCGCTCGGCGCCCCGCCCGACGGCGGTGACGAGAGCGGTGGCCGCCGCGAGGGCGAGCAGGAGCCCTCCGCCGAGCACCGCGGCGGCGGCGGGCGAGAGCCAGGCGACGCCGACGACGGCGAGGCCCGCGACGACGAGGCCGGAGACGAGCGGCTGGATGACGCGCAAGGGAAGTTCCTGCAGCGTGTCGACGTCGCGCACGAGCGTCGTCAGCACGTCGCCGCGGCGGGTGGCGCGCAGTCCGTCGGGCGCGACGGGCAGGAGGCGGCGGAAGACCGCGACGCGCAGGCGGGCGAGCGCCCGGAAGGCTCCGTCGTGCCCGACCAGGCGCTCCAGGTAGCGGAACACCGCCCGCCCCAGCGCGAAGGCCCGCACGCCCACGATGGCGAAGCCGAGGAGCAGGATGGGCGGCTGCTCGGCCGCGCGGGCGATCAGCCAAGCGCTCGTCGCGAGCAGCGCCACCGCCGAGCCCGCCGCGAGCACGCCGAGCGCCAGCGCCACAGCCGTCTCGCGCGGGGCGGGCTGCGCCGCGCGCAGCACCTCGCGCATCATGCCGGCACCCCCGCGGGCTGCAGGTCGAGGCGCTCATCGGCGGCCGCGATGACCGCCGGTCGGTGGGTCACCACGACGACGAGCGCGCCCTCCGCGGCGAGCGCTCGCAGCCCGGCGATGACCCGAAGCTCGGTGGCGGCGTCGAGCGCCGAGGTGGGCTCGTCGAGCAGCACGAGCGGGGTACGGCGCTCGAGCGCGCGGTACGCGGCCCGGGCGATCGCGACCCGCTGGGCCTGACCGCCCGAGAGCCCGTCGCCGCCGGGGCCGAGCACGAGGTCGGCGGGAACGTCGTCGACGGCCGCGAGCCGCAGGGCGCGCTGCACGAGGGCGGTGTCGGGATGCTCCGCCCCGAGCGCGACGACGGCGGCGAGCGGCCCCGCGGTGAGGTCGGGGCGCTGCCCGGCCCAGGCGACGTGCGCGGCGAGCTCGGCGGCGTGGGCCGAGCGACCCGCGATCGCGATCCTGCCCTCGGCGGGCAGGGCCCCGCGGAGCGCGGCGAGCAGGCTCGACTTGCCGACGCCGCTCTCGCCGGTGACGGCGAGCAGGAGCCCGCCGGCCCAGGCGCCCGAGAGGCCGTCGACGACGGGGCGCCCTGCACGGCGCACGACGAGCTCGGTGAGGCGCAGGGCGGGCGGCGGGGCATCCCCGATCGTCTCGTCGGCGAGCGCCGCCCGTTCGACGGACGAGACCGGGGAGGGAGCGGCGGTCGGCGCCGCGTCGAGCAGGTCGAGCACCTCCTCGGCGGCCGCGAGCCCCTCGGCGGCGGCGTGGTACTGCGCGCCCACCTGCCGCAGCGGCAGGTACGCCTCGGGCACGAGCACGAGCACGAAGAGCCCGAGCGCGAGGGCGATCACCCCGTCGATGAGCCGCACGCCGACCGAGACGGCGACGATCGCGACGGAGAGGCTCGCGGCGAGCTCGAGGGCGAAGCTCGACAGGAACGACACCCGCAGCACGCGCATGGTGCGCCGCCGGTACTGCTCGGTCACGGCGTCGATGCGCGCGACCTGCCGGTGCTGCCGTCCGAAGATCATGAGGGTCGAGAGCCCCTGCACGACCTCGAGGAACCCCCGCGACAGGGTCGTCAGCGCCTGCCATTGCCGACGCTGCACGGCCTGCGTGGCCCAGCCGATGAGCACCATGAACAGCGGGATGAGCGGCAGGGTCAGCACGACCGCGATGCCCGTGGGCGCATCGGCGAGCAGCAGCGCGCCGACAACTACGGGCGTCGCGACCGCGGTGAGCACGAGCTGCGGCAGGTACCGCCCGATGTAGCCGTCGAGCGCGTCGAGGCCCGGCCCGATGAGGGTGGCGATGTCGGCGCTCGGCCGGTCCCGGTCGCCGGATGCCCCGCGCGCGTCGACCGCGTCGAGAACCCGGCGCCGCAGCTGGCTCTTGACCCGCGCGGCCCCGCGCACCGCGAGGGCGTCGAGCGCCGCCTGGGTCAGCGCGCGGGCGAGCACGCTCGCGGCCGTGGCGATGACGGGCCCGCCCAGCTCGTCGGCGCTGCGCCCGTCGACGAGCCCGGCGATGAGCTGGGCGGCGGAGAAGCAGAAGGCGACGATCGCGCCGACGTGGGCGAGCGCGACGAGGGCGCCGGCGGCCAGCACCACGCGGGCCGCCGACGCCGCGCGCAGCAGGCGGGGGTCGAGGGGCTTCAGTGCACGGCCTCCGCGAGCTCGATCGTCTGCCGGGTCACGCGCTTGCGGAACACCCAGTACGTCCAGCCCTGGTAGAGCAGCACGAGCGGCACCATGACGAGGGCGACCCAGCTCATCACCTGCAGCGTGTAGTCGCTGCTCGAGGCGTTCTCGATGGTCAGGCTGAAGGCCGGGTCGGTCGTCGAGGGCATGACGTTGGGGAACAGCGCCGCGAGGATGGCGACGACGGCGAGCGCCGTCGTGAGCGCCGTGAGCCCGAAGGCCCAGCCGTCGCGCCCCGCCCGGTTGGCGAGCCAGGAGCCGATGAGCGCGGCCGCCGCCCCGCCCGCCGCCGCGAGCAGCACGGGCAGGTGGGCGATGTCGAGGTGCTGCAGCACCGTCCAGACGAGGAAGCTCGCCGCCACGGCGATGGTGACGAGCCCGGAGCGCACCGCGAGCGCCCGCGCCCGCTCGCGCAGCTCGCCGTCGGTCTTGAGCGCGACGAACTGCACCCCGTGCGTGAAGAACAGCAGCAGGGTCGTGAGGCCGCCGAGGATCCCGTACGGGTTCAGCAGCGTGAGCAGCGTGCCGGTGAACTCGAAGTCGGCGTCGATGGGCGTGCCCTGGATGATGTTCGCGAAGGCGACCCCCCAGAGGAAGGCGGGCACCGCGCTGCCGATGACGATCATCCGGTCGAAGGCGGCCGCCCATTCGGGGCTGCGCCCCTGGTGCCGGTACTCGAACGAGACCCCGCGCAGGATGAGCGCGATGAGGATGAGCAGCAGCGGCAGGTAGAAACCGCTGAACAGCGTCGCGTACCACTCGGGGAAGGCCGCGAACATGGCGGCGCCCGCGACGATGAGCCAGGTCTCGTTGAGATCCCAGACCGGCCCGATCGTGTTGATGAGCTGCCGGCGGTCGGTGTTGTCGCGCCCGAGGAAGGGCAGCGACATGCCGACGCCGAAGTCGAAGCCGTCGAGCACGAAGTAGCCGATGAAGAAGAAGCCGACGATGAAGAACCAGAGGTACGCGAGATCCATGGGATGCCCTTCCTTCAGGCCTAGTAGACGGTGGCGAGCTTCTGCACGTCGACCTCGTCGGGGTCGTCGTGGGCCTCCCACTCGCGCGGGCCCTCGATGGCGGCCTTGCGGATGAGGCGGAACTCGACCACGGCGAGCGCGCCGTAGACCACGGTGAAGGCGATGAGCGAGATCGCGACCTCGAGCCCGGTCACGCCGGGCGAGACGCCGTCCTCGGTCTTCATGAGCCCGAACACGAGCCAGGGCTGCCGGCCCATCTCGGTGAAGATCCAGCCGACGAGGCTCGCGACCAGGGGCAGCGGGGCGCTCCAGATGGCGACGCGCCAGGCCCAGTCCTTCGGGGTGCGCCCGCCGCGGGTCAGCCAGAGGCCGGCCACCGAGACCAGGGCGGCGAGCGAGCCGAGGCCGATCATCCACCGGAACGCCCAGTAGGTGACCCAGATGATCGGGGTGTAGTCGCCGGGGCCGAACTCGGCGGCGTACTGGGCCTGCAGGTCGTTGATGCCCTCGACCTCGCCCGTGAGGGTGTGGGTCGACAGCAGCGAGAGCAGGTACGGCACGCGGATGGAGAAGATCTCGCTCGAGCCGTCGGGCGTGCCCCAGCTGAAGATCGAGAAGCTCGCCGGCGCGCTCGTCGTGTAGAGCGCCTCGGCGGCCGCCATCTTCATGGGCTGCGTGTCGACCATGACGAGGCTCAGCTGGTCGCCGCTCAGGGCGACCCCGGCGAAGGCCACGAGGTTGACGACGAGGCCGAAGCGCAGCGCCGTGCGCATCGTCTCGTCGTACTGCCCGCGGCGCAGGTGCCAGGCCGCGACCGCGACGACGACGACCGCGGCGAACATGATGGAGGCGAGGATGGTGTGCGGGAACGCCGCGAGCACCACGGGGTTCGTCAGCACGGCGCCGATGTCGGTGAGCTCGGCCCGCCCGAGCTCCTCGTTGATGCGGAAACCCACGGGGTTCTGCATGAAGGCGTTCGCGGCGAGGATGAAGTACGCCGACATCGCCGTCGAGATCGACAGCATCCAGATGCTCGCCAGGTGCAGCTTCTGCGGCAGCTTGTCCCAGCCGAAGATCCAGAGCCCGATGAAGGTCGCCTCGAGGAAGAAGGCGAGCAGCCCCTCCATCGCCAGGGGCGCGCCGAAGACGTCGCCCACGAAGCGCGAGTAGTCGCTCCAGTTCATCCCGAACTGGAACTCCTGCACGATGCCGGTGACGACGCCCATCGCGAAGTTGATGAGGAAGATGCGGCCGAACAGGCGCGTGAGGTGCAGGTACTTGATCTTCCCCGTGCGCACCCACGCCGTCTGCAGGATGGCGACGAGGAAGGCCATGCCGATCGTGAGCGGGACGAAGAGGAAGTGGTAGAGGGTGGTCAGACCGAACTGCCACCGGGCGAGCGCGAGAGGGTCGAGCCAGTCGAGCACGAAGGGGACCGCCTTGGGATGAGGGGTGGATGAGGCCTCCTCCAGCCTAGGAATCGGCCGTCGAGCGGCACCATGGGTCGAAAGTCCCGAATCCTCGCGGCTCGCGCGCCCAGCCCTCGCTCGTCACCGCTCGCTAGGCTCGCGCGCGTGAACGAATTCCTCGACGGGCTGCTCGGCTGGGTGCAGGACGTCGACCCGGTGCTGCGCACCGTCATCGCCGGGCTGTTCATCATGCTCGAGACGAGCGTGCTCATCGGCCTCGTCGTGCCGGGCGACAGCGTCGTTCTGGTCGCCTCGACCGCGGTCGACTCCCCCGTCGAGTACTTCGCCCTCGCCCTCACCTG
This sequence comes from Microcella daejeonensis, assembly GCF_026625045.1. GTDB lineage: Bacteria > Actinomycetota > Actinomycetes > Actinomycetales > Microbacteriaceae > Microcella > Microcella daejeonensis. The sequence continues at coordinate 137,917 of NZ_CP113089.1, forward strand.
CATCGCCGGCGCCCTCATCGGCGGCTCGATCGGCTTCTGGATCGGCCGCACCTTCGGCCCCTGGCTGCGGCGCTCGCGGGCCGGCCGCCTGATCGGCGAGAAGAACTGGCAGCGGGCGGAGAACTTCCTCGACCGCCGCGGGGGCATCGCGGTGTTCATCTCGCGGTTCCTGCCGGTGCTGCACTCGATCACGCCGCTCACGGTCGGCATGAGCACGCTGAGCTACCGCACCTTCATCCTCTGGCTCGCGCCCGCCTCGACGCTGTGGGCCTTCGCCTACGTCTCGGTGGGCTCGGCCGCCGCGGGCACCTACCGCGAGCTGAGCGACCAGCTGAGCTACGCGGCGTACATCTTCGTCGGCATCATCGTCGCCTTCCTCGTCGTCGTCTGGATCGTCAAGAAGGCCCTCGAGCGCTACGCCGCCCGGCACGCCGACCACCCCGGCGACGGCGACGCCCGCACGCTCGACGACTGAGCGCCGAGCGGGGATGACGAAGGGGGCGGGATGCTCCGCGCACCCCGCCCCCTCGATCCAGCCGCTCGATCTACTCGAGGAAGCCGTTCTCGGTCAGCCAGCGCTCGGCGATCACGGAGGCGGACTCCTGGTCGACGGTGCTGCTCACGTTGAGGGCGACGAGGCCCTCGGGGGTCAGGGCGGCGCTGATCTCGTTGATGAGGTCGATCGCCTCCTGCGGCAGGTCGCTCGAGGCGACCGGCACGACGTTCGAGGCCAGGAAGAGGCCCTCGGGGTCGCTCAGGGTCACGAGGCCGTTCTCGCCGATGCGCGGGTCGGCGCTGTAGACGTTGGCGATGTTGACGACGCCCTCGAGCAGCGACTCGACCGTGGTCTCGCCGGTGGCCTGGAAGGAGACCTCGACGTCGTAGGTCTCGAGAAGACCGGCGGGGCCGTAGGGGCGCTCCTCGAGCTCGGGGTTGCCGCCGAGGATGAGCTCGGGCACGCCCGCGAGGTCGGCGATCGACTCGAGGCCGTTGGCCTCGGCGAACTCGGCCGTCACGTTGTAGCTGTCCTGGTCGGTCGCAGGGCTCTGGTCGAGCACCTGCAGGCCCTCGGGCAGGGCGCCCTGCAGCTCGGCGTAGACCTCGTCGGAGGCGGTCGCCGCCGTGTCGGGCACGTAGTACTGCAGCAGGTTGCCGGTGTACTCGGGGAACAGGTCGACCTCGCCCGCCTCGATGGCGGGGATGTAGGCGTCGCGCTGCCCGATGTTGAAGTTCTCCTCGACCTCGAAGCCGGCGTTCTCGAGCGCCTGCGCGTAGATCGAGGCGATGATCTCGTTGGAGTAGTACGCCTGCGAGCCGACGACGATCGTGTCGCCGCCGCCCTCGGATTCCGTGCCCGGGTCCAGCGGATCCCCGGATGCGCACCCTGCCAGGGCCAATGACGCCCCGACCGCGGTCGCGACGAGCGCGAACCGGCCCTTGTTCCTTGCTGTGAACATCGAACTCTCTTTTCTGTCTCAGGTGGTGGCGGAGGACTCCGCCGCCGCACGGCGCCGAGGTGAGGCGGTGCGGACGTCTGCGACCCGGCCGGCGCGCACGCCGCGCGGGACGGCGTTGCGCTCGAGCAGCGCGAAGACCGCGTCGAGCAGCAGGGCCAGGGCGATGATGAGGAGGGCGCTGCCGAGCATTTGATCGTACTGACGGGTGGCGATGCCCTGCACGATGTCGTAGCCGAGCCCGCCGAGGTTGACGAAGGCGGCGAGCACCGCGGTCGCGACGACCTGCAGCACGCCGCTGCGCAAGCCCCCGAACAGCAGGGGCAGCCCCAGCGGAACCTCGACCTTCCAGAGGATCTGCCACTCGGTCATGCCCATCGCGCGCGCGGCGTCGACGGTGCGCCGGTCGATCGCCTCGAGGCCCGCGTAGGCGCCGGCGAGGATGGGCGGGATCGCGAGGAGCATGAGCACGAGGATCGCCGAGGCGGCGCGGACGGAGGGCTGCACCCCCGCGATCATGACGAAGAGGAACAGCAGCCCGAAGGAGGGCAGGGCGCGCGCCGCTCCCGAGAGCCCGACCGCGATCTCGCGGCCGCGCCCCGTGTGACCGATGAGCCACCCGAGCGGGATCGCCACGAGGGACGCCGCCGCCACGGCGATGACCGTGTAGTACAGGTGCTCGCCGATGCGCAGCGGGATGGAGCCGGTGCCCTGGTAGTTCGCCGGGTCGGTCAGCCAGGCGAAGGCCTCGAGGAAGAGGTTCACGGGTTCATCCCCATCGACGCCTGCTGCACGCCGCGGCCGAAGGCCGTCGCACCCTTCTCGATCTGCTGCTCGTTCTCGCGCGGGTCACGCCGACGAGGTCCGGCGCTCTTCCTGGTCCAGGGCATGAGGCCGGCGCCGAGCATCGCCAGCAGGCGGTCGACGACGAGCGCGATGACCACCACGACGACCACGCCCGTGAGCACCGAGGCGAGGATGCCCCGCTGGAACCCGTTCGTGAAGAGGTAGCCGAGGCTGTCCGCGCCGACCACGACGCCCACGGTGAGCAGGCTGATCGTGCTCACGGCGACCACCCGGAGCCCGGCGAGCAGCACGGGGCCCGCGAGCGGGAAGTCGACCGTCCAGAACCGGCGCCAGCTGGAGTACCCCATGGCGGTGGCCGCCTGACGGATGTCGGGATCGACGCTGTCGAGAGCATCCGCCGTCGACCGCGCCATGAGGGCGACCGCGTAGATGGTGAGGGCGATGAGCACGTTGGCGATGCTGAGGAACGGCAGCCCCAGCAGAGGCGGGAGGATGACGAAGAGCGCGAGCGAGGGGATCGTGTAGAGCAGCCCGACGACCGTGAGAACGAGCCCTCGGGTGAGCCGGTAGCGGTGCGCCAGCCAGCCGAGCGGGATGGCGAGCACGAAGCCGAGGACGATCGGCAGCAGGCTCAGCCTCAGATGCTCGACCGTCAGCTCGACGATGAGCGGCCAGTTGGCCACGAGCCAGCTCACGCGGTGCGCTCCTCGACCAGCCGTCCGGCGACGGTGCCGTCGGCGTCGACGAGCACGCGGGCTCCGTCGACCTCGCGCACCATGAGTGCGCGCTTGCCGCGCTCGGCCCCGACGAAGCTCGCGACGAAGTCGCTGGCGGGGTTGGCGAGGATCTGCTCGGGGGCGCCCTGCTGCGCGATGCGCGCGCCCTTCTCGAGGATGACGACCTGGTCGCCGAGCAGGAAGGCCTCGTCGATGTCGTGCGTGACGAAGACGACGGTCTTACCGAGCTCGCGCTGCAGGCGCAGCAGCTCCTGCTGCAGCTCGGCGCGCACGATCGGGTCGACGGCGCCGAAGGGCTCGTCCATGAGGAGGATGTTCGGGTCGACGGCGAGGCCGCGGGCCACGCCGACGCGCTGCTGCTGGCCGCCCGAGAGCTGCGAGGGGTAGCGCTGCGCCATGGAGCGGTCGAGGCCGACCGTGTCCATCAGCTCGAGCGCGCGGGCGTGGGCGTCCTTCTTCGGCACGCCGTTGAGGCGCGGCACCGTGGCGATGTTGTCGATGACCGTGCGGTGCGGCAGCAGCCCGGAGTTCTGCATGACGTAGCCGATGCGACGGCGCAGCTTGACGGCCTCGATGCGCGAGACGTTCTCGCCGTCGATCTCCAGGTCGCCGCTCGAGGCGTCGACCATGCGGTTGATCATGCGCAGCAGCGTCGTCTTGCCGCAGCCGGAGGACCCGACGAGCACCGTCGTCTGATGGGAGGGGATGACCAGATTGAAGTCCTCCACGGCGGTGGTGCCGTCGTCGAAGGTCTTCCTGATGTGGCGGAACTCGATCATGTCTGCGCTCTCACTCCCGTGCGGGGGCCGATGTCCTCGCCGCCCTCATGAGGCGGCGCGTGCCCGCGTCTGCACCGAGCGCGCGCCCAGCACGCTCCCAGTCAAGCAGGGCCGTGCGCACGAGCAGGCCGATCGAGCCCTGATTCTGGGCACATATCCAGGGCTTCGGGGCGGGATGCCCGGCGCATGCGCTCACGACGACGGCCCCCTGCCGGTGGGGCGGGGGGCCGTCGGAGCACCGCGTCGGGTGGCGCGGAGCGGGAGTATCGGCGTTCGGAGCGGAGAGGTCAGAGCGCCTCGGCGACGACGAGCCGCACGACGCGGCGCGCCTCGTCGAGCAGAGCCGCGTCGCCCGCGAGGTCGCGGGCGAAGGCGCGGGAGACCAGGGCGTCGATCACGGCGATGGCCGTGCCGATCACGGTGGTCGCCGACTCGGGCGTGCCGAAGCGCTGCGTCAGGCCGGCGGCGACGGCGGTGGCGACGACGGCGTTGGCCGTGGCCTCCGAGCTCGCGGGCAGGAGGTCGAGCACGTCGCCCGTGCGCAGGGACTTGTAGCCCGGCTCGGTGCGGAACAGCTCGGCCGTGGCGTCGACGACGCCGAGGAGGGCATCCGTCGCGGTGGCGTGCTTCTCGTCGGCGAGCTCGGTCGAGAGCGCGGCGAGGAGCCGCTCGCAGTTGCGGGCCGCGAGGCTCTGCAGCACGGCGATGCGATCGGGGAAGTAGCGGTAGACGGTGCCGATGGAGGCGCCGGCGCGGTCGGCCACCATGGCGGTGGTCAGACGCTCGTAGCCGATCTCGTCGATGACCGCCGCGGCGGAGTCGAGGAGGGCGGCGAGGCGCGCGGTGCTGCGCGCCTGGACGGGTTCGTTGCGGATGGGTGCTGCCGCAGCGAGGAGCGTGGTGCTCAATTCGATCGTGGTCACGGGGTGGGTACCTTTCTGGCGGCCGATGGGGCGATGCTAGCGCGGACCTGAGTCTTCAGCGCGTTTGTGGTGCGAGATCTTCCCCCGGAAGTTCGCATTCCGAATACCCCGTGGGGTTTTCGCAACGTGACAGACTGATCATCATGCACGCTGCGCCTGAGCCCGCGCACGACGCGCCCCGACCGATCGGTCCCGACTCCGTCACGGCGCCCGAGCCCGCCGCGCGCCCCGAATCCTCGTGGATCCGGCGGGCGGCGGAGGCCGAGGACTCCTTCCACAGCTGGCGGGAGCGTCGGGGTCGCAAGCGGGGCCTCGTGCCCGTCGTGCTGCCCTACAGCGGCTACGGCGGCGAGGGCTGGGCGCGGGTGCTCTGCCGGGTGCTGCTCATCCGCGCAGGCCGCGATCTGCGCAACCCGGGCAAGGCCGTGCGGGGCTGGCGCAGCTTCACGAGCATCCCCGTCGCCGAGGCCCGCGTCACGGTGACGGCGGGCGGCGTCGAGCACGAGCTGCGCGCCGACCGCGGCGGCGTCGTCGACGCCGACATCGCCGTCGACCTGCCGCCCGGGCGGCACACCATCACCATCCGCCCCGACGGCGGCGAGGCCGTCGAGGCGCAGGTGACGATCATCGACCCGGATGCCCGCATCGGGCTGCTGAGCGACATCGACGACACGGTCATGGTCACGGCGCTCCCCCGGCCCTTCATCGCGGCGTGGAACACCTTCGTGCTCAACGAGCACGCGCGGCAGCCCGTGCCGGGCATGTCGGTGCTGTACGAGCGGCTCGTGCGGGAGCATCCCAACGGCCCCATCGTCTACCTCTCCACCGGAGCATGGAACGTGGCCCCGACGCTCGACCGGTTCCTCGACCGGCACCTCTACCCCGGGGGCACCCTGCTGCTGACCGACTGGGGCCCGACGCGCGAGCGGCTGTTCCGCAGCGGGCAGGATCACAAGAAGGCGAGCCTCGAGCGGCTCGCGCGGGAGTTCCCCGACATGCGGTGGGTGCTCGTCGGCGACGACGGCCAGCACGACCCCGAGCTGTACCGCGCCTTCGCCGAGGCGCACCCGCAGAACGTCGCCGCCGTCGCGATCCGCCAGCTCTCGCCGAGCGAGGCCGTGCTGGCCGGAGGGCGCACGCGCGACGCCGAGGGCGCGACCGTCGCGGGAGCACCCTGGGTGAAGGCGCCCGACGGAGCGGGCCTCGCGGCGGAGCTCGTGCGCGTCGGCGTGCTGAGCGGGCCCGCGCGCGACTGACGGCGGCCCGGCCTCCGCGCTAGCGCAGCAGCAGGAGCGGGAGGTTGCCGAACCACAGCACCGGGAACGCCGTCGGCACCAGAACGGCGCCGGCGACCAGTCCGCTGACCGCGGCCGGGTGCGCTCGACGGCGGTCGCGATCGGCGCTCAGCGCGATGATGCCCGCGGCGATCGCGGTCAGGCCCAGCGCGCCGACGATCGGGATCGCCGGCAGCACGAGCGGGTACAGGGCGAGGCGGGCCTCGCCGCCATCGACGTAGACCGGCCCCCAGATCACGGCGAACGCAGCCCCGAGCACCGCCCAGCCGACGCCGGCGCCGGTCAGCGCGATCCACGACCCGACTTCCACCCGTCTGCTCATCGAGAGCTCCTCACCTGTCGCCTCGAGACTATCCGCGGACAGACGGATCGGCCGTCGATCGCTGCGCCGCGACGCTCGCGCCGGCGCGCCCATCGCGTACGATCGAACACAGTTTCGAACGGCGAGGGCGGGAGGCGGGATGGCGCGACGCCTCACGCGCACGGCCGGGCCGGAGCATCCCCTGCTCTTCGCCGACGCCCGCGACATCCCCGCGCCGCCCTCCGCGCCACGGCCGCGGGCGGGCGACGCGCTCGAGGGGTACGCCGCGGTGCTGAGCGCGGCCGAGGCCGTGCCGCTCGACGAGCTCGGGCTCGTCGGCCCGGGCCGCACGGTCGTCGTCGCGGGCGAGCGGGCCCCGGCCCCGGGCGACTGGCAGGCGAACGGGATGCTCGACGACGGCCGCGCGGTCGTGCCCCTGCTGCTGCCGGCGCGGGCCGCCGCGGGCATGCGCACCGCCGCGGTCGCGCGGTTCCTGCTCGTCACGGGAGTCACGCGCGAGCACCCCGCGGGCACCGCCGTCGAGATCGCCGAGGTCGCCGACCTGCGCGAGCTCGCCCGCACCTGGGCGGCGAGCGCCGCATCCGCCGCGCGCGGGGGCCTATCGCGGCGGCGGTGAGAGTCCTCTCATCCGGGCCGATCCGCGGACGGCGACTGGCGATAATGAAGCCATGTCGCGCGTCGTCCCCCTCCCCCAGTGGTCAGTGCGCTCCCGCATCCTCGCCGTCATCCTCATCATCACGACGGTCGGCATGATCGTCGCGGGCGTCAGTTCCTACTTCGTGCAGCGCGACGCCGACATCGCCGCCATCGACGAGGAGCTCCTCGCCGTCGTGGCCGCAGCGCGCACCGTCGTGGTCGAGGGACCGGGCGCCACCGCGACCTCGACGGAGGAGCCCCCGGCCGCCGATCCCGCCGCCCCGGCGGAGCCCGAGTCGGCGCCGACGTGGACCAGCGCACGGGAGGCCCTCGGGGCCGTCATCGGGCGCATCATCCCCGGACGCTACGAGAGCACTCTCGGGCTCGTCGACGGCTCGACGGCGTGGCTGCCGTCCGTCGAGGTGGTCTTCGCCCTGCAGGAGGATGTCGGGTTCGTCGACCGCGTGTGGGAGGAGACCCGCGGCGGCGAGGTCATCCTGGGCACGGCGCTGACCCCCGAGATCGAGGACGTCGGCGCCATCCGCTACGTGGCGGCACCGCTCACGGTCGAGGGCGGCACCGACGAGGGCGTCTTCGTTGCCGCCGTCGACGTGCAGCGCGAGGTCGACGAGGTCGGCGAGGCCTTCGTCACCTTCGCCTGGATCGCCGCGATCACCGTCGTCGTGATCGCCGGGGTCGGCTGGCTGCTCGCCGGGCGCCTGCTCGCGCCGCTGCGGCGGCTGCGCGAGGCCGCCGAGCAGATCACCGGCTCGGACGTGAGCCAGCGCATCCCCATCACCGGCAAGGACGACCTCGCGGCGCTCACCGAGACCGTCAACGACATGCTCGCCCGCCTCGATGGCACCCTCACCGCGCAGCGGCAGCTGCTCGACGACGTGCGCCACGAGCTCAAGACGCCCATCACGATCGTGCGCGGGCACCTCGAGCTGCTCGATCCGAGGAGGCCCACCGAGGTGCGGGCCGCGCGCGACATCGCGATCGAGGAGCTCGACCGCATGAGCGAGCTCGTCACCGACATCGACGCCCTCGCTCAGGCCGAGCGCGGGCAGGTGCTCACCGAGCCCGTCGACGTCGCCGACCTCACCCAGAGCGTCTTCGCCAAGGCCCAGGCCATCCCCGGTCACGAGTGGCGGCTCGAGCGAAGCGTCGCCGCCGTCGCCCCGCTCTCCCCCAGCCGCATCACGCAGGCCTGGCTGCAGCTCGCCGACAACGCCGCGAAGTACTCCCCCGAGGGCTCCACGATCCGCATCGGCTCGAGCGCCTACCAGGGCGCGATCGAGCTGTGGGTCGCCGATGAGGGCCCGGGGATCCCGCCGGAGGCGCAGTCGCGCATCTTCGAGCGCTTCGGCCGCATCGACACGGGGCGCGGGGTGCAGGGCTCGGGGCTCGGCCTGCCGATCGTCGCCGCGATCGCGCGCGCCCACGACGGCTACGTGAGCCTGTCGAGCTCCAGCGCCGGATCGCGGTTCGGCATCGTGATCCCGGTGCCGAGCGAAGCGCCGCTGCCCCCGCCCGCCGTCGAGCTGCCCGCGTCGACCGGCGCGCTGCTGACCACCCCGCCCGCGCGCCGCTCGGGCACCGAGGAGAACTGAATGTCGAGCATCCTGATCGTCGAGGACGAGGCGCGCATCGCGACCTTCGTCGAGAAGGGCCTCGCCTCGGCCGGGTACTCCCCCACCGTCGTCGGCAGCGGCACGGCCGCCGTCGACTACCTCGCGACGGGCTCCTTCGACCTCGTGCTGCTCGACGTGGGGCTGCCCGGCATCGACGGCTTCGAGGTGCTGCGCCGCATCCGCGCCGCGGGCGACACGACGCCCGTCATCATGCTCACGGCGCGCTCGAGCGTCGAGGACACGGTGACCGGGCTCGACGGCGGCGCCAACGACTACCTGCCGAAGCCGTTCAAGTTCGACGAGCTGCTCGCGCGCATCCGCCTGCGCCTGCGCGAGTCGGGTCAGCTCGCCACGGCCGAGACGGCGCTGCAGCACGGCGATCTCTCGCTCGACCTGCGCAGCCGTCGGGCGACGGTCGGCACGACCACCGTCGACCTCTCGGCGCGCGAGTTCGCACTCGCCGAGCAGTTCCTGCGGCATCCCGACCAGGTTCTCTCGCGCGAGCAGCTGCTGAGCCGCGTCTGGGGCTTCGACTTCGACCCCGGGTCGAACGTCGTCGACGTGTACGTGCGCTACCTGCGCGGCAAGATCGGCGCCGACCGCATCGAGACGGTGCGCGGCATGGGCTACCGGCTCGTCTGAGGGCGAGCCTCAGGGATCGCCTGAACGCCCACTGCCCGTGCGCTCATCGCGCTGATTGCGGGATGCTGCGCTCGCGCTCGGCGGAGCGGCTCAGTCGTCGTCGCCCGCGTCGTCGTCCCCGTCGTCGTCGACGCTCGGAGGGGTGTCGACCTCCGTCGCGGGCGGCGCGGGCGCCGGAGCCGGTGCCGGGGCGACCGGCTGGGGTGCGGGGGCCGGAGCGGGTGCCGGAGCGGGTGCCGCCGGAGCCCCGCTCGCGCTCGGCGCCGGCGAGGTCGTGGGCGTCGGCGCGGGCGTCGAGGGGACCACCTCGAAGCTCACGTCACCGCCGCCGACCTGCTTGAGGTCGTCGCCGGACGAGGTCGAGGTGAGCGGGGGCACGGAGGCCGCGGAGGACGAGTCGACGAGCGGCATGGCGGAGGCGACGCCGATGGCCCCGCCGGCTATGACGCCGATGCCGAGAACGGAGGCGGTGCCGGCGGCGATCCAGTTCTTCGATGCCACGTGCTGCTCCTCTCGGGTCGGGTGCCCTCCATTCTTCCGCAGGGGGGCGGGTGCACGACAGGGGGCGGGGATGAGAGTCCTCTCATCCCCGCCCCCTGTCGTGCGGATCGGCGCGTGGGCGCCGAGCGCGATCAGTCGGACGAGCCGACGCTCGCGACGCTCGCGGCCGAGACGACCGAGGCGGGGCTCGCCGGGGAGTCCGCGGCGGGGGCCGGCGCGGGCGCCGGGGCGGGCGGAGCGGGGGCGGGCGCCGGGGCGGGGGCGGCGGGCGCGGGCGCGGAGGCGACCGAGGCGACGCTGACCGGCGACGCCGGCGTCTGCACCGACACGGGGCTCTGCACCGAGACCGGGCTGATCGGGCTCTGCGTCGAGGCGGGGGTCGCGGGCGACGGGGTGACGATGCTGTCGCTCGTCACGTCGAAGGTGACGTCGGCGCGGTCGTCCGAGACGCGGTCGTCGACGGTCAGCCCGGGAACGTCGACGCCGCCGCTCACGATCGGCATCGCGTTGGCGACGCTCACGGCGCCGGCGGCGAGGGTTCCGAGGCTCAGCGCCGATGCGGCGCCGATGGCGAGCCAGCTCTTCTTCTCCATGGGGTCCTCCAGGTGGTGAGGAGGGGGCCGATCGCCCCCTCGATGTCATCAAGACTCGAGGGGCGGGATGAGATCACCAGGAGGCGGAGGTGAGGGGCTTCTCATCCGCCGCCGCGACGCGGTGGGCCCGCTCGATGAGCACGGCGGCGTCGTCGGAGCCCGCGGCGGAGCGGGCGAGGGCGTGGCCCAGCAGCTGCGTCGCGGCGATCGCGTGGGCGCGGTCGGCGAAGCCCGCTTCGGGCCAGCCGAACCAGCGGCGGCGCCAGCCGTCCGCGAGCACGGAGGCCCGGCCGGCCCGCACGGTCGCCCGGCTGCCGCCGTCGTGCACCACCGTGGCGACGAGATGCGCGTAGAGGGCGGCGGCGTCGTCGGCGGGATCGCCCCAGCCCGAGGTGTCGATGTCGAGCACGCCCGTGATTGCGGTGGGGGCGGCGGGGTCGACGAGCAGCTGGGCGAGATGCAGATCGCCGTGCACGGTGCGGCTCGGCGGCGGGGCGCCGCCCGCGCGGAATCGACGCGCGATCGCACGGGAGGTCGACTCGATGAGGCCGTCGTAGGCGGGCAGCTGCTCGGTGAGCCGCTCCTCGTACCAGTCGAGCCGCCGCACCAGCGAGGCGCGGGCGGGAGCCGTGGAGGGGACGAGGGCGATGCGCTGGATGAGGCGCACGATCTCGTCGAGCAGGGCATCCGGATCGGGGATGCGGTCGAGCACGCTGATGAGCTCGACGCCGCCGAGCGCCTCGAGGGCGACGAGGCCCTCCTCGCTCCAGCCGAGCACCGCCGGTACGGGAACGCCCTCGGTGCGCCACTGCGTGTGCTTCGCCTGCAGCGGCTCGGCCGCGGGCGGGCGCACGACCTTGAGGAAGTAGGCCGTGCGGGAGGTGTCGACCCGCACGACGGCGCGCTTGCCGGGGCGGTACGCGGCGAGGCTCACCCGCAGATCCTCGACCGGCAGCCCGAGGCGGCCGAGCACGATCGATGCCGCCTCGGCGTAGACGGCCGTGCGCAGCGCCGGGAGCGCGGGGTCGGCGGGGTAAACCCAGACGTCGACGCGCTCGCCCGTCTGCGGCTGCGTGAGGGTCAGCACCCCCGCGCGCCCGCTCTCGGGCGGCGAGGTCTCGACGAAGACCGTGTGGTCGGCGAGCCCGCCCGCGTCGTCCCGCAGCGAGACGCGGTACCCGTGGGTGAAGCCCTGGCCGGTCGGCTCGATCTGCAGGGCGTGCGCGTCGACGAGGGTCGCCCCCAGCGAGGTCGCGACGGCGGCGAGCACATCATGGTGCAGCACCCGGGCATGAGCGTTCATCCCTCTCATCATGGATGCCCGCGGCCCGTCCGACGAAATCCCGCGCCGATCGGGGCGAACGCGCTCGCCTACGATGGCGCTGTGCCCCGCTTGCTCGCGATCGTCGCCGCCGCGCACGCCGGGCCCACGATCGTCGTCGTCGCCGTGACCCTCGCGCTCGCGGTCGCGGCGGGACTGCCCGGCGAGCGGGTCGTCATCGTGACCGCGATGATCCTCGCGCAGCAGCTCTCGATCGGCTGGTCGAACGACTGGCTCGACGCCGAGCGCGACCGCGATGCGGGGCGCCGCGACAAGCCCGTCGCGCGCGGTGACGCCCCGCTGCGGCTCATCGCGGGCCTCGCCGTCGCCGCCGCGGTGCTCGCCCTCGGGCTCTCCGCCGCCCTGGGGCTCGCCGCGGCCGCCGCTCACGCCGTGTTCCTCGCGAGCGGCTGGCTCTACAACGCCGGCCTGAAGCGCACGCTCGCCGCGACCGCCTGCTACGCCGTCGGGTTCGGGATGCTGCCCGCGATCGTGACGCTCGCGGATGATCCGGCGCGAGCGCCCGCGGCGTGGGCGATCGTCATGGGCGCCCTGCTCGGCACGGCCGCCCACTTCGCCAACGTGCTGCCCGACCTCGACGACGATGCGCGGCACGGCATCCGGTCGCTGCCCCACCGGATGGGGGCGCGCCCCTCCGGCGCGGTCGCTCTCGTCGCGCTCGCCGTCGCCGCGGCGCTCGGGGTCGTCGGCCCCCTTCTCGACGGGGCGGCCCTCGGCGCGCTCAGCATCGTCGGGGCCGTCGCGGGCGGCGGGATGCTCGTCGCGGGCATCGTCGTGCTGGCGCGCGCGCCGGCGTCGCGCGCGCTGTTCCGCATCATCATGGGGGCGGCTCTCGCAGCCGTCGTGAGCCTGCTGGGAGCGGGCGCGGGGTTCTGAGAGCCCGCGACCGTGACCGCGCGGGCATCGCCCCGCATCGCCGCATCGTTCGCTGCCCCGCATCGTTCGCTGCCCCGCATCGCTCGGTGCCCCGCATCGCTCGCTGCCCCGCCTCCTGCCCGGCGCGCCCGTGCCGCTGCGTGGTGGCCGAGGGCGCGCTCGCGGCTCCCCTCCCGCACTCCTTCCATTCCGCAGGAAGTGATCGACTCATGCTCATGGAGATCCTGCGGAGTGGAAGGAGCCGCAAGGAGAGACCCGGACTCTCCGTCACCGTCACCGCCACGGCCGCCGCGCCGCGGCGCGAGCGGGCGCGAGCGGGCGCGAGCGGCGCGAGCGGGCGCGCACGGACCCGCGCGGGCGGGCTCCCGAACCCGGGCGGGCGGGGACGACGGCGGGGCGACTACTGCGGGGCCGACTCCGCAGCGGGATGGGGCTCGCGCCGGGCATCCCGATCGGTGATGCCGACAGCCGAGATGACCCCGCCGACCACGAGCAGGCCCGCGGTGAGCAGCAGCCCGCGGTCGAGCCAGGCACCTTCGATGCGCGTGCCGATGAGGGCGCCGAGCAGGGCGATGGCGACGAGCCCGGCGACCCGGGAGACCGCGTTGTTGATCGCCGAGGCGATGCCCGAGCGGCGCTCGTCGACCGCCCCGAGGATCGCCGCGGTCAGCGGGGCGACCGTCATCGTCAGGCCGAAGCCGAGAACCACGACGCCCGCGAGCGCCTGACCGACGAAGTCGAAGGGCTCGTCGACCGCCAGCAGCAGCAGGAAGCCGACCGCCGCGATGATCGGCCCCGCCGCCATGAACCACCGGCTGCCGAAGCGGCCCGCGAGCGAGCCGAACCACGAGGAGAGCGCGATGTTGAGCACCGTCACCGGCAGCAGCACGAGCCCCGCCAGCGTCGCACTCAGCCCCGCGCCCTGCTGCAGGTAGATCGGCACGACGAAGGTACCGAGCGAGAGAGCGGCGTAGACGGCGACGGTCGCCGCATTGCCGACCGCGAAGTTGCGGGCGCGGAACAGTCCGAGCGGCATCATCGGATGCGCCGTGCGGCGCTCGCGCACGATGAAGCCGGCGAGGCTCACGGCGCCCAGCAGCAGAGGGCCGATCACGACCGGGCTGCTCCAGCCGAAGTTCGCCTGCTCGATGAGCGCGAAGACGATGCCGCCGAGGCCGAGCGCACCGAGCGCCGCTCCCCACCAGTCGACGGGCGTCGCGCCGCGCGCGCCATCGGCTTGCAGCCGCCGCATGAGCACGAGCGTGACCGCGATGGGCAGCACGTTGATCACGAACACCCACCGCCAGCTCGCGAGATCGGTGAGCAGCCCCCCGATGACGGGGCCCGCGATGAAGGCCGCCGAGGTCCACGCCGTCCAGACGCCGATCGCCGTCGCCTGGGCGCGACCGCGGTGCGCGGCCGTGATGAGCGCGAGCGAGCTCGGCACGAGCAGCGCCCCCGCCACCCCCTGCAGCGCCCGGCCCACGATGAGGAACTCGGCCGTCGGGGCCAGCCCGCACAGCAGGGAGGTGACGGCGAAGCCCACGAGCCCGACCCGCAGGACGAGCAGCCGGCCCCAGAGGTCGGAGAGCGATCCGGCCAGCAGGATGAGGGCGCCGAGCGTGATGAGGTAGGCGTCGACCACCCACTGCTGCACGGGCAGCCCGCCGCCGAGCTCGGCGCTGATCGACGGCAGGGCGACCGTGATGACCGTGCCGTCGAGGAAGGCGACGAAGGCCGCCAGGATCGCGACCGCGAGCACCCGGCGATCGAGCACGGTCGACGACGGCCCGGTACCGCTGCTGGCGCTCATGCGTCGAGTCAACCACCCCGGCGACCGACTGCTACCGTGAGCGCCGTGGGCGTGCGCATCGAGAAGGTCGACCTGCCGGGCATCGGCACCCGGCACGACGTCGTCACCGAGCAGGGTCGGCGCATCGGGGTGGTCTCGCACCGCTCCGGCGAGCGGCAGCTCGCGCTCTACGAAGAGAGCGATCCCGACGCCTGCCGCGACTCGATCCGGCTGTCGGAGGACGAGGCCGTCGCCCTCGCCGACGTCCTGGGGGCATCCGTCATGCTCGGCCGCCTGGCGGGTATCCGCGAGCAGGCCGCCGGACTCTTCACCGAGCAGCTCGTGCTGCCCGCCTCCTCGCCCTTCGTCGGCGGCACGCTCGGCGACACCCGCGCCCGCACCCTCACCGGCACCTCGATCGTCGCCATCGTGCGCGACGACGCGGTCATCCCCTCGCCGACGCCCGCGGTCGGTCTCGAAGCCGGCGACACGCTCGTCGTGGTCGGCGAGCGCCCGTCGCTCGAGATCCTCGCGCGGCTGCTCGCCGACGGCTCGCTGCCGGGCTGATCGGTGCACGAGTCGACGCTGCTCCTCATCGAGGTCGGCGCGCTCCTGCTGGCCCTCGGCCTGCTGTCGCGGCTCGCCGACCGCATCGGCGTCTCGCCCATCCCGCTCTACCTGCTCATCGGTCTCGCCCTCGGCGAGGGCGGCGTCGTGCCGATGCAGGAGGGCGAGGAGTTCTTCGCCATCGGCAGCGAGATCGGCGTCATCCTGCTGCTGCTCATGCTCGGCCTCGAGTACACGGCCGTCGAGCTCGTCGCGAGCCTGAAGCGGTCGCGGCGGGCGGGCGTGATGGATGCCCTGCTCAACGCCCTGCCCGGCGCCGCGATGGCGCTCATCCTCGGCTGGGGGCCGGTCGCGGCCGTCGCCCTCGCGGGGGTGACGTGGGTCTCGTCCTCCGGCGTCGTGGCGAAGATCATCCGCGACCTCGGCCGCCTCGGCAACCGCGAGACGCCGACGATCCTGTCGATCCTCGTGATCGAGGACCTCGCGATGGCGTTCTACCTGCCCGTGCTCTCGGCGCTCGTGATCGGGGCGGGACTGCTCGCGGGGGCGACCGCTCTCGTCATCGCGGTGGTGGTCGCCTCGCTCATCCTCTTCCTCGCGCTGCGGCACGGGCGCCTCGTCTCGGCGCTGTTCTCGCCGCACCACGGCGAGTCGCTCGTGCTCGGGGTGCTCGGGCTCACGATGCTCGTCGCCGGTCTGGCGCAGCAGGTGAACGTCTCGGCCGCGGTCGGAGCCTTCCTCGTCGGTATCGCCCTCTCGGGCCAGGTCGCGCACTCGGCCGAGCGCGTGCTGACGCCGCTGCGCGATCTCTTCGCGGCGGTCTTCTTCGTCTTCTTCGGCATCGCGACCGACCCGGCCGACATCGTGCCCGTGCTGATCCCCGCGGCCGTCCTCGCCGCCGTGACGATGGCGACGAAGACGGCGACGGGATGGCTGGCCGCCCGCGAGGCCGGCATCGGGGTGCCCGGCCGGTGGCGCACCGGGCTGACGCTCACGCCGCGGGGCGAGTTCTCGATCGTCATCGCGACCCTCGCGGTGGCCGCCGGCGTCGAGCCGCAGCTCGCGCCGCTCGCGACGGCCTACGTGCTGCTGACCATCGTGGGCGGCTCCCTGCTGGCGCGGCTGCCCGACACGGCGTGGTTCCGCGCGCGGACGGCGCTCTCCCCGCCCTCCCCGACCGCGCCCGCGGTCTAGGGCGTCCGCGACCTAGCGGGCGGGCACCGCCTCCGCGACGAGCTCGCGCACCATCGGGATCACGCGCTCGCCGTACAGCTCGATCGCGTGCATGAGGTCGGCGTGCGGGGTCGGGCCGGTGGCGTACTTGAGGTCGAAGCGCTGCAGCCCCAGGGTCGTGACCGTGGTCGCGATCTTGCGCGCGACCGTCTCGGGCGAGCCCACGTAGAGCGAGCCGTGCTCGATCTCCTCGAGGTAGTGCGCGTGAGTGGTGGGGCCCCAGCCGCGCTCGCGGCCGATGCGCGAGAAGGCCTGCTCGTACTTCGGCCAGAACTCCTGGCGCGCCTGCTCGTCGGTGTCGGCGATGAAGCCGGGCGAGTGCACGCCCACCGGCTGGCGCGGCATCTCGAGCTGGTCGAGCGCGCGGCCGAAGAGGTCGACGTAGGGGGCGAAGCGGGCGGGGTCGCCGCCGATGATCGCGAGCATCATGGGCATGCCGTAGCGCGCCGTGCGCACGACCGACTCGGGGCTGCCGCCGACGCCGACCCAGGTGCGGATGCCGTTGTCGGTCTTGGGGTAGATCTCGACGCCGTCGAGCGGCGGGCGGATGCTGCCGGCCCACGTCACCGGGCCCTCCTTGAGCACCTCGGCGAGCAGGTTGAGCTTCTCCTCGAAGAGCACCTGGTAGTCGGAGAGCTCGAGGCCGAAGAGCGGGAACGACTCGGTGAACGAGCCGCGCCCGACGATGATCTCGGCACGGCCGTTCGAGATGGCGTCGATCGTGGCGAAGCGCTGGAACACGCGGATCGGGTCGTCGGAGCTCAGCACGGTGACGGCGGAGGAGACGGTGATGCGCTCGGTACGCGCCGCGATCGCCGAGAGGATGACGTCGGGGGCCGAGACGGAGTAGTCGTCCCGGTGGTGCTCGCCGATGGCGAAGGCGTCGATGCCGACGCGGTCGGCGAGAACGCCCTCCTCGACGACGTCGCGGATCACCTGCGGGTAGCTCACGGGGCGGCCCTCGGCGTCGTGGCTGACGTCGCCGAAGGTGTTGAGCCCGAACTGCAGCTCGGAAGGGTTCACGATCTCGGTCATGGGGGCATCCGTCCTCTCGCGTGCTTTATATGCAAACGTATCAAACTACCGAACCGTGGGATGCCCGCTGGTATTCCCGCTCCCCCGAATGGCTCCGCCCCGCTACGGCTGGATGCGCTCCCGCTGCCACTCGCCGCCCTCGGCACGCGTGTAGACGAGCCGGTCGTGCAGTCGCGAGGTGCGCCCCTGCCAGAACTCGATGCGGTGCGGCACGATCCGGAAACCGCCCCATCGCTCGGGGCGCGGCACCGTCTCCTCCTCGGCGAAGCGCTCCTCGGTGTCGCGCACCTTCTGCTCGAGCGCGTCGCGCGAGGCGATCGGCTGCGACTGGTCGCTCGACCAGGCGGCGATCTGCGCACCGCGCGGACGCGCGGAGAAGTAGGCGTCGGAGTCCTCCTGCTCCACCGGCCGGGCCTCGCCCGCGATGATCACCTGACGGTGCAGCGAGTACCACGGGATCACCGCCGAGACGGTGGGATGCGCGAGCAGGGCGCGGCCCTTGCGGGAGGTGTAGTCGGTGTAGAAGGCGAAGCCCCGGGCATCCGCCCCGCGCAGCAGCACCGTGCGGATGGAGGGGGCGCCGTCGGGATCGATCGTGCCGAGCACCATCGCGTTGGGCTCGTAGACCTTGCGCTCGGCGGCCTCCGTCATCCAGGCGAGGAACTGCTCGAGCGGGTCGGCCGCGGCGTCGGATTCCTCCAGGGCCTCCGATCCGTAGTCGGTGTGCGTGCGCAGCGCGGAGTCGAGCGGGTCGGGAACGGCGTCGTGGCTCATGGCCACAGCGTAGGCGGGCGGTGCCGCGAACCCGCCGAGACCCGGCTCCGCATCCCCTCGCCGCCGATCAGGCCATCGAATCGAGGATGCCCGTCAGGTCGTCGAGCGTCGTGAGCGGGTTCACGATCGCGAAGCGGGCGTTCGTGCGCCCGGCGTGCGAGCTCGGAACGACGAAGGCCCGCTGCTCCTCGAGCAGCCCGGCCGACCACGCGGCGTAGTCCACCGGCTCCCAGCCCTCGCGCTCGAACACCACGACCGAGAGCTGCGGATCGCGCACGAGCCGCAGGTACGGTCGCTCGGCGATGTCGGCGGCGATCGCGTGGGCGAGGTCGATGGAGGCGCCGATGGCGGCGCGGTAGGCCTCGGCGCCGAAGGTCGCGAGCGAGAACCACAGCGGCAGGCCGCGCGCGCGGCGCGTGAGCTGCACCGAGAAGTCGCTGGGGTTCCAGTCGCTCGCCCCGGTGAGCGCGTCGAGGTACTCCGCGTGCTGCGTGTGGGCGAGCCGGCCGATCTCGGGGTCTCGGTAGAGCAGGGCGCAGGCGTCGAAGGGGGTGAAGAGCCACTTGTGCGGGTCGACGATGAGCGAGTCGGCGGCCTCCACGCCGGCGAACCGGTGCCGGGACGCGGGATCGAGGGCTGCCGCGAGACCGTAGGCGCCGTCGACGTGCAGCCAGAAGTCGTGCGCCGACTTCAGCGCGGCGATCGAGGCGATGTCGTCGACGATGCCGAAGTTGGTCGAACCGCCCGTGGCGACGACCGCGATGACGGCCTCGCCGTGCTGCTCGAGCACGGGGCGCACCTGCTCGCCCGTGAGCATGCCGCTGTCGCCGACGGGCACCGCGACGACGTCGACATCCATCACCCGGGCGGCGGCCGCGATGGAGGAGTGCGCCTCGGCGCTGCCGACGATGATCCAGCGGGCCGGGCGCGGGCGGCCCGCGGCGGCGAGCGCGCGGGCGCGGTGGTCGCGCGCCGCGACGAGGGCGGAGAGGTTGCCGATGGTGCCGCCCTGCACGAAGACGCCGCCCGATCCCTCGGGCAGTCCGAACTCGCGGCCGAGCCAGTCGAGCACCTCGTTCTCGGCGAAGACCGCGCCCGAGCCCTCCATCCACGATCCGCCGTAGACGGCCGTCGCCGAGACGATGAGGTCGAAGGCGGTCGCGGCCTTAGTCGGCGCCGAGGGGATGAACGAGAGGTAGCGCGGGTGGTCGGTGGTGATGCAGGCCGGTGCGAGCACGTTCTCGAACAGCGCGAGCGCGCGGCGGCCGCCGATGCCGGTCTCGCTGATGCTGCCCGAGGCCAGTCGTCGCAGCTCGGACGGCGTCATGGGCTTGTCGAGCGGGCTCTGCTCGCCGAGGATGCGCCGGTGCGCGTAGTCGAGCACCATGTCGACGAGCGCGGTCGTCTCGGGGGTCACGGCGTGCATGCGCGTGACGTCGACGGGGGCGTGCGCGGACCGCCCGCCGGGGGCGCGGACCGCGGCGCGGGCGGTGTCGGACGGGACGGGGAGCGGCTCGGAGCGGGTCACGGCGCTGTCCTCTCGGACGGGGCGGGGCCGACTCGGCCTCCGCCGCGGCGCGCCGCCCCGCGGATCGGGACAGCGGGCGCCGGATACGACGAAACCCCGGTCGGAACCGGGGCTCGCATCGCATCGTGGTGGACCTGAGGGGATTCGAACCCCTGACCCCCTGCATGCCATGCAGGTGCGCTACCAGCTGCGCCACAGGCCCGTGGCCGGCGGATTCCTCCGCTGACAACTCCCTCAGCGTAGTACATCGGTGCGGCCCGCTCCAATTCGAGCGGTGCGTCGCGTCGCCGACGGGCGTTGAGGGGATGCCCGCTCAGTCGAAGAGCTCGCTGAGCCAGTTCTTGCGGCGGTTCTGGGGGTAGCCCTGCTGGCCGTAACCCTGCTGGCCGTATCCCCTGCCGTACCGCGGTGCAGAGCCCGGCGAGTTGGATCCCCATCGCTGCGGGTAGCCGGGCTGCGCGTAGCCCGGCGGCGGGAATCCGCCCGGCTGCTGCGGCGGGACGTTCTGCGGCAGATCGACCCGGGGCGCCGCCGGCGCGGCCGCGGGCGGGGCGACCGCGCCCGCGCGGTCGATGATCTTGTCGAGCTCACCGCGGTCGAGCCACACCCCGCGGCACTGGGGGCAATAGTCGATCTCGATGCCGTTGCGGTCGCTCATGACGAGCGTCGTGTCGTCGGTGGGGCACTTCATGTTTCGAGCATCCCCCGCGGGGCTAAACGCCGCCTGTGCACGGGCCGGATGCGCGGGCGGGAGAGGATGGAGGCGTGCAGCCGTCACCCGTCACCGTCTCGATCACCCGCACCGTGCCGCCCGAGCGCGCACGGGAGTTCGCCGCCTGGGCGCGCGCCGGCGAGGAGCTCATGAGCCAGAGTCCCGGCTACCTCGGTTCGGGGTGGGTGCGCCCCGACCCGGCGTCGGAGGAGTGGCACATGCTGTTCCGCTTCGTCGATGCCGAGAGCCTCGCGCTGTGGCAGGCCTCGAGCGAGCGCGCCTGGTGGATCGGCGCCGTCTCGGGGCTCGCCGAGAAGGCCCGCGAGGAATCGCGCACCGGCATCGAGGGGTGGTTCGACGAGCCCTCGACGGTCGAGGTGGTGACCGCTCCCCCGACGCCGCCGCGGTGGAAGCAGATGATCGCGATCTTCCTCGTGTTCTACCCGCTGAGCCTCGGGGCGAACGCCGCGCTCACCCCGCTCATCGGCGAGTGGCCGCTCGCCCTGCGGGTACTCGTCACGGTCGTCGCCGTGACGCCCGTCATGACCTATCTGGCGCTGCCCTGGATCACCCGGGCGCTGCGCCCCTGGCTCACGCGCGGTCTGTCGCGGGGTCTGCAGGCGCGGTGAGCTCGATCGGGATGACGGGGCAGTCCTTCCACAGACGCTCGAGGGAGTAGAACAGCCGCTCCTCCTCGTGGAAGACGTGCACGACGACATCGCCGAAGTCCAGCAGGATCCACCGGCCCTCGGCCCGGCCCTCCCGACGCAGGGTGCGCGCTCCGGCCTCGAGCATCCGCTCCTCGACCTCGCCCGCGATCGCCTGCACGTTGCGCTCGTTGCGCCCCGTCACGAGCACGAAGGCGTCGGTGAGGGGCAGCGGGCCCGACACGTCGAGGGCGACGATGTCCTCGCCCTGCTTGGAGTCGGCGGCCTGGGCGGCGGCCTGCACGAGTTCGATGGCGCGGGGTGTGGCGGTCACGGATTCCTTATGGATGGGGAGCGCTCGAGCGCTCAGAACAGGCCGTTCGCGGCGGCGACGACGAAGATGGTGACGGCGGCGACGGCCATGACGACGGTCGATGCCACGAGTGCGGTCGTGACGGTGTTGCCGCGGGGCTTGCGGCCGCCCATGACGGCGCGCGTGGCGGTGTGACCGCTCACGGCGTTGATCGCGCTCACGGGCGTGGACTCGGTGCTGGGCACCTCGCGCTCGCCGGCCTCGAAGAGGTCGTCGATGTCGGGGCTCTCGTGCACGGCCGACATCGAGCCGGTCGAGGAGATGCTCTTCGGCACGTCGATCATGCCGGTGATGATGATCTCGCCCGTGCCCGGCACCGGACCGGTGAGGCCCGCCATCGGCATCTCGGGCAGCACGAGCACGTTGGTCGATGCGGCGGCGGAGCCGACCTGACGGCTGAACGTGTTCTCGAAGGGGTCGTCGTCGGCCGCCTGCGCGCCGACCGACCAGTGGGAGCCCGTCGCGGTGGAGGGCTGCGGCTGCGCGGACTCCCCGGGGAGGACCGCGGGCGGCTCGACGAGGGAGAGCGGCGGGGCCACGACCGGGTTCGGCGCGGGGGCGGCGTGCGCGTCGGCGTCCGGAGCCTCGGCGCCGGCGGGCTCCTCGTCGACCGCGGGCTCGGCGGCGGCACGGCGGGCGCGCAGCTCGCGGCGGCTCATCGTGCGCTCGTCCACGGCGGGCTCGGCGGCCGGGACCGCCGCGTCGCGACCCTCGTCGTGCTGAAGCGGCTCGTGCTGCCCGGGCTCCTCGCGCGACGGCTGCTCGCGCACGGGCTCCTCGCGCGACGGCTGCGCCGCGGAGACGGGCGCGGTGGCGGCGGGCGCGGTCGGGAGGACGGGCATCCACACGGCGGGTTCCGGTGCGGACGGGGCCGGTGCGGAGAACGCGGGGGCGGAGAACGCGGGGGCGGACGCCGCCGAGGCGGAGACGGCGGAGGGCGAGCGCGCGGCGGTGCGGTACTCGAGCGGGGCGTCGTCGGGCTGCACGGCGGCGAAGCTCGGCGGGCTCGTCACCGGGCGCTCGCGCTCGGCCGGCGGCCGGAAGTCGCGGGCGCGGAAGCGGCCCTCGGCCGGCGCGGGCGCGCTGGGCGGGGCGGGGGTCGAGGGGGCGGGCGCGGAGGCGGCGGACGCCGAGCCGAGAGGAGCCGAGCCGACGGGCGCGGAGCCGACGGATGCGGCGTCGAGCCGGCCCGAACCCCCGTGCTCCGGGCCGACGCCGTCGGCCGGGCGGTCGTCGGAGCCCGGTTCGATCAGGCTCTCGAGGCTCGAGGCGGCCGCCTGCTGCGCGGCGAGGCGCGCCTCGCGACGGCTCATCGGCGGTTGCTGCGAGGTGCTCATGCTGAGGTTCTCCGGTACAGACGGTGCTTGGCGATGTACTGGACGACGCCGTCGGGAACGAGGTACCACACGGGCGAACCGCGTTCGACCCGTTCGCGGCAGTCGGTGGACGAGATCGCGAGGGCGGGGATCTCGACCCAGCTTACGTCGCCCTCCGGCAGGACGCCGACGGCTCGCGGGTGGCCGGGGCGACTGACCGCGACGAACTGGGCGAGCCCGCCGAGCTCGGCGGCGTCCTTCCAGTCGAGGATCTGGGCGATGGCGTCGGCTCCCGAGATGAAGAACAGGTCGGCATCGGGATGCTGCGCCCGCATCTCGCGGAGGGTGTCGATCGTGTAGGTGGGCCCGCCCCGGTCGATGTCGACCCGGCTCACCGAGAAGCGCGGGTTCGAGGCCGTGGCGATCACGGTCATGAGGTAGCGGTGCTCACTGGCCGTGGCGTCGGGCTTGAGGTACGGGGTGCCGGTCGGGACGAAGACGACCTCGTCGAGGTCGAAGTGGTCGGCGACCTCGCTCGCCGCGACGAGGTGGCCGTGATGCACCGGGTCGAAGGTGCCGCCCATGATGCCGATCCGCGCCCGGGGGGCGGCGGACGGCAGGAGCTGGGCGTCGGCGATGGGGCTGCAGCCTAGTGCTGGGCGCCGTCGTGCGCGCCGGCCTGGCCGGTCGAGGAGGACCGCTTCTGCGCCTGGCGGTTCGCGACGTCGCGGTAGGCGAAGGTGACCAGGCCCATCATGAAGAACGCCAGAGCGGCGACCCCGGCGATGACGAGGGGCGGCGCGATGAGCGGGGCGAGCTGCTCCTCCGAGGCGATGAGCAGGCTGGTCAGCGTCATGGGGTTCCCTCCCGGGGTCGAGGCGTGCAGTGCAGCAGTCTACCGGGCCTCAGCCGCGAACCTGCCCGGCGCCGCGGACGATCCACTTGGTGCTCGTGAGCTCGGGCAGACCCATCGGCCCGCGGGCGTGCAGCTTCTGCGTCGAGATGCCGACCTCCGCTCCGAACCCGAACTCGCCGCCGTCGCTGAACCGCGTCGAGGCGTTGACCATCACCACGGCCGAGTCGACCTCGGCGAGGAACCGCTCGGCGGCGGCCATGTCGCCCGTGATGATCGACTCGGTGTGCTTCGTGCTGAATCGGCGGATGTGCGCCAGAGCGGCATCCAGGTCGTCGACGATGCCGATCGACAGCTCGAGGGCCATGTGCTCGGTCGCGAAGTCGTCGTCGGTGGCGGGCTCGAGACCGGCGTCGACGGCGCGCGCCCGGTCGTCGCCGCGCACGAGCACGCCCTCGTGCCGCAGGGCGGCGAGCAGCGGCGGCAGCAGCCGCTCGGCGGCGTCGCGGTGCACGAGCACGGTCTCGACCGCGTTGCAGACGCTCGGGCGCTGCACCTTGGCGTTGCGCACGATGTCGACGGCCATCGCCTCGTCGGCGCTGGCATCGAGCAGGATGTGCACGACGCCGGCACCGGTCTCGATGACCGGCACGGTCGACTCGCGCACGACCGTCTGGATGAGGTCGGCGCTGCCGCGCGGGATGAGCACGTCGACGAGGCCGCGCGCCCGCATGAGCTCGGCGGCGCCCTCGCGGCCGAAGGCGTCGATGGTCTGCACGGCGTCGGCCGGCAGGCCGGCGCTCTCGAGCGCGGTGCGGATGACCGCCACGAGCCGCTCGTTGCTGTGCAGCGCCGCGCTGCCGCCCCGCAGCACGCTCGCGTTGCCGCTCTTGAGCGCCAGCGCGGCGATGTCGACGGTGACGTTGGGGCGCGCCTCGTAGATGGCGCCGACCACGCCGAAGGGCACCCGCACCTGGCTGAGACCGACGCCGTTGGGCAGGGTCGATCCGCGGACGACGACGCCCACCGGGTCGGGCAGCGCGACGACGTCGCGCACCGCGCGGGCGAGCGCCGCGACACGGGGCTCGTCGAGGCGCAGACGGTCGAGCAGGCCCGCGGCGAGGCCCGCCGCCTCGCCCGCCTCGAGGTCGCGGGCGTTGGCGGCGATGATGCTCGACGACTCCGCCTCGAGAGCGTCGGCGACGGCCGCGAGGGCGGTGTCCTTCTGCACGGAGGTGAGGGTCGCGAGCGCGCGGGAGGCGGTCTGCGCGGCCTCGAGGGTCTCGGGGAGGGTGCGGGCGGGCATCCCCCGATTCTAGGCGGCCCCGCCGGCGTGCCGACCGGCGCTCAGGGGCGAGGAGCGGCCTCGAACCAGGTGCCCACGCTCTCGCCGCGCAGCGCGGCGCCGACGTTGCCGGTGGAGGTGAGCACGACCGGCGTTCGGTGGGCCACGGCGTAGCGGGCGGCGGCGATCTTGGTGCCCGCTCCCCCGGTTCCGACGCCCGCGGCCCCGATGTCGCCGAGCTCGACCCGCTCGAGCGCGTCGTCCCATGCCACGTGCGCGATGCGCTCGGCACCGGGCTCGTGCGGCGGCCGCGTGTAGAGGGCGTCGACGTCGCTCAGCAGCACGAGCAGGTCGGCGTGCACGAGCTCGCCGACGAGCGCGGCGAGCCGGTCGTTGTCGCCGAAGCGGATCTCCTGCGTCGCCACCGTGTCGTTCTCGTTGACGATGGGCAGCACGCGCAGACCGAGCAGTCGCTCCATCGCGCGCTGGGCGTTCGACCGGGGGGTGGCGTGCTCGAGGTCGCCCGCGGTCAGCAGGATCTGCCCGGCGACGAGGCCGTGCCGGTCGAGCTGCTCCTGATAGCGCACCATGAGCACGTTCTGCCCGACGGCGGCGGCGGCCTGCTGCGTCGCGAGATCGGTCGGGCGGCCGTCGAGGGAGAGGAACGGGATGCCCGTGGCGATGGCGCCCGACGACACGAGCACGACCTCCGCACCGCGGGAGTGCAGCTGCGCGAGCGCATCGACGAGCGGGCCGATCTGCGCGGCGTTGTCGCCGCTGATCGAGGAGGAGCCGACCTTGACGACGACGCGGCGGGCGGAGACCACGGCCTCGCGCACGACCTCCGCGGTCATCCCTCGTCGTCCTCCGCCGCCCAGATGCCGGCCTCGCGCTCGCGCTCGAGCTCGGCGCGCGCCTCGGTCTTGGCGTCCATGCGCTCTTTGTACGTCTGGCGGCGCTGGCTCGTCGTCGGGCGGTTGAGCGCATCGAGGCGCGGGTCGCTGCCGCGCGGGGCGGTGAGCAGCTCGGCGGCGCTCGTGAGCGTCGGCTCCCAGTCGAAGACCATGCCGTTCTTCGCCCCGATGACGACGGTCGCGCCGGCGACGGCGCCCTTGGCGAAGAGCTCGTTCTCGACGCCGAGCTTCGCCAGCCGGTCGGCGAGGTAGCCGACGGCCTCGTCGTTGGCGAAGTCGGTCTGCTGCACCCAGCGCTCGGGCTTGGCACCGATCACGTAGTAGATGTTGCCCTCGTGGCTGCCCTCGACGCGCACCTCGAAATCCTTGACGTCGACGGCGCGGGGGCGGATGACGACGCGGGGGCGCGCCTGCGCCTCGGCGGCGCGCGCGGCGCGGTCGGCCTCGACGAGCTCGGCCATCGCGAAGGTCAGCGGGCGCAGGCCCTCGTGGCTGACGGCGCTGATCTCGAACACGCGGTAGCCGCGCTTCTCGAGCTCGGGGCGCACGAAGGCGGCGAGCTCGCGGCCGTCGGGCACGTCGACCTTGTTGAGCGCGACGAGCTGCGGGCGCTCGAGCAGGGGCACCTGACCCTCGGGCACCGGGTAGGCGGCCAGCTCGGCGAGGATGATGTCGAGATCGCTGAGCGGATCGCGGCCCGGCTCGAGGGTGCCGCAGTCGAGCACGTGCAGCAGGGCGCTGCAGCGCTCGACGTGGCGCAGGAACTCGAGCCCCAGCCCCTTGCCCTCGCTCGCCCCCTCGATGAGGCCGGGCACATCGGCCACGGTGTAGCGGGTCTCGCCCGACTCGACGACGCCGAGGTTCGGGTGCAGGGTCGTGAAGGGGTAGTCGGCGATCTTTGGCTTGGCCGAGGAGATCGCGGCGATGAGGCTCGACTTGCCGGCGCTCGGGTAGCCCACGAGCGCGACGTCGGCGACCACCTTGAGCTCGAGGATGATGTCGAGCTCGTCGCCGTCGGTGCCGAGCAGCGCGAAGCCGGGCGCCTTGCGCTTGGTGGTCGAGAGGGCGTTGTTGCCCAAGCCGCCCTGGCCGCCGGGGGCGACGACGATGCGCATGCCCTCCTCGGTGAGGTCGGCGAGCTCGGTACCGTCGGCGTCGCGCACGACGGTTCCGATGGGCACGGGCAGCTCGAGATCCTGCCCCTGGAAGCCCGCGCGGTTGTCTCCCATGCCGGGGCCGCCGTTGTCGCTCGTGCGGTGGGGGCGGCGGTGGTACGGCAGCAGGGTGGTCTCCTGCGTGCTGGCGACGAGGATGATGTCGCCGCCGTCGCCGCCGTTGCCCCCGTCGGGCCCGGCGAGGGGCTTGAACTTCTCGCGGCGCACCGAGACGCAGCCGTGCCCGCCGTGGCCGGCCTTGAGGTGGAGGGTGACGCGGTCGACGAATGTCGCCATGGCGCTATTCCTCCTGCTGCTCGGTGCGGGTGCTCAGGGCGATCGCCCGGTGAACGACGGATGGGCGGGCCGAGGCCCGCCCATCCGGTGGATCAGTGCGTCGCCGGGGCGACGGTGCCGCCGCGCCGAGCGCGGGGGCGTCGATCAGAGGATCAGACGCCGGCGACGATGTTGACGACCTTGCGGCCGCCCTTGCTGCCGAACTCCACGGAGCCCGCCGAGAGGGCGAACAGCGTGTCGTCTCCACCGCGGCCGACGTTGGCGCCGGGGTGGAAGTGCGTGCCGCGCTGGCGGACGATGATCTCGCCGGCCTTGACGACCTGGCCGCCGAAGCGCTTCACACCCAGGTACTGGGGGTTGGAGTCGCGGCCGTTACGAGTGGACGATGCGCCCTTCTTGTGTGCCATGGTTCGCGCCCCTTCTTACTTGATGCCGGTGATCTTGACGCGGGTGAGCTCCGAGCGGTGGCCCTGGCGCTTCTTGTACCCGGTCTTGTTCTTGAACTTCTGGATGATGATCTTCGGGCCGCGGAGGTCGTTCAGCACCTCGGCGGTCACGGTGATCTTCGCCAGCTTCTTGGCGTCGGTGGTGATGGTGTCACCGTCGACGTGGAGCACGGGGACGAGCTGGATCGTGCCATCCTCGGACGCCTTGACACGGTCGAGGACGACGACCGTGCCGACCTCCACCTTCTCCTGCCGCCCACCGGCGCGCACTACTGCGTAGACCACGATTCACCCTTACGTCGCATTGAAAGAAAAACTAGGCATCTGGCGCGGGCACGGTCTTCGTCAGACCGCTCGTCATCAGACGACGGTCCTGGACGGGACCAGCCCAGCGCACGCCAACGGTCGAGCATACCTGATGAGGGATGCCCGGTCAAAAGCCCCGGGAAGGCCTCGAGCCGTGACCCCCAGCTTACAATCCTTCGCATGGCCGTGCTGATCGACGCCCCCGTCTGGCCCGCGCACGGCCGGCTCTGGGGGCACCTCGTGAGCGACCGCTCGCTCGAGGAGCTGCACGCCTTCGCGCGTGCGGCGGGCATCCCGGAGCGCGGATTCGATCACGACCACTACGACTACCCGGAGAGCCGCTACGACGAGCTCGTGGCGCAGGGCGCCGAGCCGGTCAGCGGAAAGGAGCTCGTGGCCCGCCTGAGCGCTTCGGGCCTGCGGGTCGCGCAGCGCGACAAGCGGCCGAGGTAGCCGCGGGCGCCCGGCGGCACCGGCCCCGCTACCAGGCCGGGGCGAAGCCCTCCAGGGTGCGCACGACCGCGCCGGTCGCGACCTCGATGACGGCGATCGTCACGGAGGTCGGCTGCGGGTCGACGATGCGGTCGTCGCTCACGGCCTCGTCGAGCACGGGGGTGACCTCGATCGCGACGTACTGGTCGTTCGGGGCGAGGGCGAGATCGCCGAGGCTGCCCCGGTCGTCGATGGTGCGGGCGAGCAGCCGGGAGGCGCCGCCGCCGTCATCGGCGACGAGGAGCGTCGTGAAGCTGCCGTCGAGCGCGGCGACCGCGACCTTCTGCACGCGGAGCCCCTGGGCGGTCACGAGCGTCTCGCCCGCGAACACGACGTCTCCCTCGAAGAGCGAGGGGTTGATGCGCTCCTCCTCCCCCGAGGCGAGATCGAGCAGCACGCCGCCGAAGTCGTCGGAGGCCGACAGCGATCCGCCGTCGCTCGAAGGGCCGTAGACCTCGCGGTAGTCGCCGAGGGGCAGCGGCGGGGTGCCCGCCTCGGGGTCGACCTGCACGAGCACGCCGTCGAGGGTGTGGGCGAGCATCCCGGTGCCCGACCCCGCAAACCACGCGTCGCGCACCCGCAGCAGCGCTCCGTCGAGCCCCGCGACGGGCTGCACCTCGCGCGCACCGCCGAGGTCGAGGGTCACGAGCGACTGCTGGAACTCGCCCTCGCCCGCGGGCACGCCGACGCTCGTCAGCACGAGCGCCGCCGTCGTGCCCGCCGGCGAGGCGATGACCGACTCCACGCGCACCGGCGAGGGCAGCCGCACCTCCTCGGTGCGGCCCGAGTCGAGGTTCACGATCTCGATGAGGCTCGCCCCCTCGTCGGGCGCCTCGTCGCCGAGAGCGGCATCCGGGGCATCGCGGGCCACGAGAAGCGCGTTCTCGACGAGGGCGAACCGCTGGATGCCTGGCGCCGAGTAGAGCACGTCACCGCGCCCCGCTCCCTCGATGCCGGCGCGCAGCACCTCGTCGGTCTCCTCGCCGCGGTCGAGGTAAAGCAGCTCGCCGTCGGGCGTCGTGAAGCGGTGCTCCATGGTGCCGGCGACCGTGCGGCCGGGGGCCGTGACCTCCTCGACGCGCACCGTGTACTCGGTGCTCCAGGCGAGGCGGTCGAGGAACTGGACCGTCACGAGCTCGTTCTGCACGGTGACCGCGATCTCGGCCGCCGGCTCGACGCTCACCTGCGCGGGGTCGATCGCGTCCACGGGCTGGTTGGCGAACAGGCGCAGCTGCTGGCCGGGCTGCTCGACGGCGCGCGCGGCGTCGATCTGCGCGGTGGAGAGCTTGGGGCCCTGGAACGCCCCGAGGATGAGGAAGACGGCGCCGACGAGCGAGAGGCCCGCGACGAGCATCCAGAACCGGGTGCGGAACCGCCGCTCGGCCCGATCGTCGCGCAGGCGCCGGCTGTGCTCGGCGACCCGCTCGAGCTTCTCAGAAGAGGTACGGCTCACGCGGCTGCTCCACCGCCTCGACGCCCGAGGGCTCGATGACGATCGGCTGCAGGCTCTGCGCGCTGGGGTTCGAGACGAACTCGCCCGAGACGCTCACCCAGCTGTCGACGGGGAACTGCTCCTGCCACCCCGGCAGGTGCACGGGGACGCCGAGCGGCTGGGCGTCGACCGCGCAGCAGGTGATCGAGAAGCGGGAGACGTAGAAGACGTTCTCGGGATCGTCGGCGTCGGGCGAGACGAAGCCGACGAGGTCGGTCACCGGCTTGTCGGCGAAGAAGCCCAGATCGCTCGTCTGGCGCAGGATGCCCGCCCACTCCCGCACGGTGAACCGGGCCACCGCGGCCGCATCGGCGTTCTGCGCCTCGTCGAGCGCCTGCACGTCGGCGGCCGTCGCGTTGATCTCGCGCTGCTCGGCCGTCGCCGTGCTGAGCGTCGCGGGGGGCAGCAGCACCATGCCGAGCACGAAGAGCCCGGCGACGCCGGCGGCCGTGAGGCCCAGGGCGCGCTCCCGGCGCCGCGGCAGGGGATCGTGGTCGTGGGGCTCGGCGTGATCGTGGCCCTGGCCGTCGTGGGCGGCGAGGAGGTCGACGGATCCGGGCGGGCGCTGCAGGGCATCCCGCCGCTGCACGACGGCGCGCGCCGCGATCGCGGCGACGACGAGCACGAGGGCGACGATCGCCATAGCCACGGTGAAGAGCACGTACCGCGGGTGGATGTAGAGCACCAGCTGGCCCGAGGCCGCGAGCCACAGCGCGACGGCCGAGATCGTGCCGATGAGCGCGATGCCGCGCCAGGTCTGAACGCTACGCCACATAGTTCACCACCAGTCCGAGGGCCGCGCTGAGCAGACCGACCACCACCGTGACCTGCACGAGCGTGCGCGTGGAGTAGGTGGTGCGCATGAGCGCGAGCATCTTGATGTCGATGATCGGACCGAACACGAGGAAGGTCACGATCGAGCCGGGGAGGAAGGTCGAGGCGAAGGGCAGGATGAAGAAGGCGTCGACGTTCGAGCAGACCGAGATGACGAAGGCGAGCACCATCATCGCCAGCACGCTGAACAGCGGGTCGCTGCCGAGGGCGACGAGCACGTCGCGCGGCACCGCCACCTGGATGGCCCCTGCGACGACCGCGCCGATCACGAGGGCGGGCATGAGGATGCTCGTCTCGCGCACGAACAGGTCGAGCGTCTGCCCGCCCCGGCTGCGCGTCACCGCGGCCTCGTCGACGCGGCACTCCTCGGCGAAGCGATCGGTGAGGAGCGACTCGGGGTCGGGGTGCTGCGAGAACAGCCAGCCGAGCACGTTCGCTATGAGGAACCCGCCCAGCAGGCGCGCGACGAGGATGCCGTCGTCGAAGCCGAAGGCCGCGTGCGTCGTGAGGATCGTGACGGGGTTGAGGATGGGCGCCGCGAGCAGGAACACCATGCTCTCGGGCACCGTGAAGCCCTTGCGCACGAGCCCGCGGGCGAGCGGCACGTTGCCGCACTCGCACACCGGGAGGAACATGCCGAACAGCGAGATGACCGCCCGCCTGCCCCACGGGTTCCTCGGCAGGATGCGCATGAGCCAGGTCTCGGGGATCCAGACCTGCACGAGGATCGACAGCGCGATGCCGAGCACGATGAACGGCAGCGACTCGATGATGACGCTCGTGGCGAGCGTGATCAGATCCTGCGCGGCGTCGGGCAGGGGCGCGTCGCCGCTCTCGGCGGTCACCGCCCGCAGGCCGACGATCGCGAGGATGCCCAGCACGCCGAGCCCCGCCGCCACGACATGACGGGGCCCCCAGCGGCGCCCTGCCGCAGCAGGACGTCGCGAGGGGGCCTCGGCAGCGCGGGTCATGACGGTCGGATCAACCCTGCTGCTCGCTGCCGGCGGTGCTGATCGTGCCGCTCGACACCCGGCGCGAGGCGCGCTTGCGCGTGCCGGGAGCGGGCGGCTCGGGCAGGGCCTCGAGCACCGAGCCGAGCAGCTGCTCGGCGTCGACCGGGTCGAGCTTCTGCCGCGAGCGCGCGACCGGGGGCACCGGGATGTCGAGGATCGCGACGTCGGCGTCGGCCGGGCCGGCCGTGGTCGCCGGGGCGGCCTCGGAGCGCTCCGGGGTCGGCGCGGTCGCGGATCCGGCGGGAGCGTCGGCGCGGGTCGTGCCGGCCTGGGAGCGGCGCGAGCCGCGGCGGCCGCCGCGCGAGGAGCGGGGCTGCTCGGAGGAGGCGGCGGGCTCGGCCGGGGCATCCCCCCGCTCGGTCGCGGCCTCGGCGGACGACCCGGTGGTCGCCGCGGGCGCGGGCTGCTCGACGGGCGCCGCGGCGGGCGCGGGCTGCTCGGCGGCCGGCGTCGCGGCGGGGTGGTCGTGGTGCACGGTCTTCGCGGCGATGCTCGCGAGGGCCTTGCTCACGTCCTCCGTGATGGCGTGCGTGCCCGTGTGGGTCGACGGCGTGCTGCGGCCGCCGCTCTGGCCGCGCTGCGCGCCGCCGGCGGAGCCGGAGCGCTCGCCCCCACGACCGCCGCGACCCCCGCGGGAGGAGCCGTTGCCGTTGCCCGAGTCGGCGCCGCGGTGCTTCGCGACGGGGTCGTGGTGCACGATGACCCCGCGGCCGGCGCAGACGTCGCAGTTCTCGCTGAAGGTCTCGAGCAGGCCGAGGCCCAGGCGCTTGCGCGTCATCTGCACGAGTCCGAGGCTCGTCACCTCGGCGACCTGGTGCTTGGTGCGGTCGCGGCTCAGGCACTCGACCAGGCGGCGCAGCACGAGGTCGCGGTTCGACTCGAGCACCATGTCGATGAAGTCGACGACGATGATGCCGCCGATGTCGCGCAGCCGCAGCTGGCGCACGATCTCCTCGGCGGCCTCGAGGTTGTTCTTCGTGACCGTCTCCTCGAGGTTGCCGCCCGAGCCGACGAACTTGCCGGTGTTGACGTCGACGACCGTCATCGCCTCGGTGCGGTCGATGACGAGCGAGCCGCCCGAGGGCAGCCAGACCTTGCGCTCGAGCGCCTTCTCGATCTGCTCGGAGATTCGGTACTCGTCGAAGGGGTCGTGGTCGCCCTCGTACTTCTGCACGCGGTCGAGCAGGTCGGGGGCCACGCCGCGGAGGTAGCTCTCGATCGTCTGCTGGGCGTCCGTGCCGTGGATGACCATGGAGCGGAAGTCCTCGTTGAAGACGTCGCGCACGATCTTGACCAGCAGGTCGGGCTCGCTGTGCAGCAGGGCCGGCTGGTTGGAGTTGTGGTTCTCGACCTGCCGCGAGATCTCGGCCCACTGGCTGGTGAGGCGGTTGACGTCGAGCGTCAGCTGCTCCTCGGTGGCGCCCTCGGCCGCGGTGCGCACGATCACGCCGACGTTCTCGGGCAGCACCTCCTTGAGGATCTTCTTGAGGCGCGCGCGCTCGGTGTCGGGCAGCTTGCGGCTGATGCCGCTCATCGAGCCGTTCGGCACGTAGACGAGGTAGCGGCCGGGCAGGCTCACCTGGCTGGTGAGGCGGGCGCCCTTGTGCCCGATCGGATCCTTCGTGACCTGCACGAGCACCCGGTCGCCGGGCTTGAGCGCGAGCTCGATGCGGCGGGGCTGGTTCTTCTCACCCTCGGCCTGCGCGGCATCCCAGTCGACCTCGCCGGAGTAGAGCACGGCGTTGCGGCCGCGCCCGATGTCGACGAAGGCCGCCTCCATGCTCGGCAGCACGTTCTGCACGCGGCCGAGGTAGACGTTGCCGATGAGGCTCGACTCGCTCGACCGGGCGACGTAGTGCTCGACGAGGACGCTGTCCTCCAGCACGCCGATCTGGATGCGGCCGTCCTTCGAGCGCACGACCATCTCGCGGTCGACGCTCTCGCGGCGGGCGAGGAACTCGGCCTCGGTGACGACGGGACGTCGACGGCCCGCGTCGCGGCCGTCGCGACGGCGCTGCTTCTTCGCCTCGAGACGCGTGGAGCCCTTGATGCGCTGGGGCTCGGTGATCGGCTCGGGAGCGCGGCGCTCGCGGGGCTCCCGCGGCTGGCGGCGCTCGGAGATGCGCTCGGCCCGCTCGGCCCGCTCATCGCGGCCCTCGCGGTTCTCCCCCTCGGCGGCACCACCGCGGGTGCGGCGCGAGCGCGAACGGCGACGGCTCGTGCCGACGCCCTCCTCGGCCTCGGCGTCGTCGTCATCGCCGCGGTCGTCGAACGACCGCGCCGGGCCGGAGCCGGGCAGCGGGGCGAGGTACTCCACCGGGGGCGCGTAGAACAGCAGGGAGGTCGTGCTCTCGGGCTTGAGCGTCGGGAAGGGGCTCGCGGCGGGCTGCTCGGGAGCGGGCTGCTCGGCGGGCTGCTCGGCGGCGGGCTCGGGCTCGGCGGGCTGCGCGGCTGCCGGCTCGGCGGCGGGCTGCTCGGCGGCCGGCTCCGACTGCGGGGCGGCGGGCTGCTGGGCGGCAGGCTGCTCGGGCGCGGATTCCGCGACGGGCTCGGCGGGCGCCGATGCGGTGACGGGATGCTCGGCGGGAGCATCCATCACCGGCGACGCCGGCGTCTCGGCGGGCTCGTGCTCGCCGGCACCCGGCTCGGCGACCGCCGCGGGGGCGTCGGCCTTGCGGCGGGAGCGCCCCTTGAAGATGCGGGTGCGCTTGATCGGTCCTTTTTCGGTGTCGTCCTTCACCATCGCTGGTGCACTCCTCAACCGCCCGGGCCGCGCCCGGTGCGGGAATTCTCCGGCGTCGGAGCGCGAGGCGCTCCTCCGCGAAACTCTTCTGTTGTCGAGCCGCGGCCCCCCGGTTCGGGTCGGGCGCGGGCCCTATCGCGCTCTGTCACAGCGCCTGCTCGGAACTGGCTATCCGACGATCGCGACCTGGTGCCGCGGTGCTGGCCCGGAGTACCCGGAAAGCTTCTTCGGCGATCGTCGTGAGCGCGGCTGACGACGACTGCTGCTCGATTATCGCACGAGGAGCGACGCGGCCTCGGCGCGACCCGCACGAGACGCCCCGGCGACCCGGTCGCGACGACCCGTGCACGAATGCAGGAACCGCTCGGCGCGTCGCCGCCGGGGAGGCGGCGACACGCCGAGCGACGGCCCGGGGCTCCTGCATTCGTGCACGCTCCAGGGCGGCGGCGCGTCGGGTGCGGAGGGCGCGTCGAGGGCGGCGGCGCGTCGGCCGCGGAGGGCGCCTCGAGGACGCCCGGAGCCCGAGCGGGAGCCGGAGCCCGAGCGCGGGCCCGGCGCGGCGGGTGGGCTCAGTCGAACCAGAGTGCGAGCTCGCGCGCGGCCGACTCGGGCGAGTCGCTGCCGTGGACGAGGTTCTGCTGCACCTTGAGGCCCCAGTCGCGGCCGA
Source organism: Microcella daejeonensis (assembly GCF_026625045.1). Classification (GTDB taxonomy): domain Bacteria; phylum Actinomycetota; class Actinomycetes; order Actinomycetales; family Microbacteriaceae; genus Microcella; species Microcella daejeonensis. The sequence goes on from NZ_CP113089.1 coordinate 172,931, forward strand.
GATCGCCGCGGATGGTGCCGGGCGCGGCGGTGGTCGGGTCGGTCGTTCCGGCGAGCGAGCGGAAGCCCTCGATCACCCGGTGCCCGGCGACGCGCGCCGCGACGACGGGGCCCGACTCCATGAACTCGACGAGCGGCTCGTAGAAGGGCTTGCCCTCGTGCTCGGCGTAGTGCTGCGCGAGGAGCGCGCGGTCGGCCTGCACCATGCGCAGGTCGACGATCTGGTAGCCCTTCGCCTCGATGCGGGCGAGGATCCGGCCCGTCAGGTTGCGGGCGACCCCGTCGGGCTTGACGAGGACGAGGGTCTCTTCGATGGACGTGGTCATGGGTGCCTCCCGGCGGTAGAAGTCGACGTATGCGTTTCGGGGAATGGAGACGGATCGGTGGGACGAGGACGGGTCAGGGGGCGCGCTTGGCGGCGTCGAGCTGCCGGCCCTTCACGAGCGCCCAGATCCAGAAGCCGACGAAGATCGCCGCGGCGACCCCCGCGAGGATCTCGAGGAAGGCGGTCGCGAGCAGGACGACTTGCAGCCCGTGCCCGACCCACTGGCCCCAGGGGTAGCGCACGATGCGGGTCGCGAGGACGAGGAGGAGGATGAGCGCCGCTCCCCCGGTGAAGGCGACGACGGGCTCGACGACCCGCAGACCGAAGATGACGAGCATGCCGAAGACGACGACGATGGCCTCGAGGATGAGGACGACGCTCAGCAGCGACTCGGTGGCGGAGCGCTCACGGCGCGGCGGGCGGGCGGGCGAAGCGGCGGATGCGGTCACAGCGCCCAATCCTCCTCGCGCGCGATGCGCATCGCCTGACCGACGAGCGTGATCGAGCCCGTGACGACGATGGCGTCGCGCGGGCCCAGCTCGTCGCGCAGCTCGGCGAGGGCGACGTCGAGCTCGGGCTCGACGCGCACCCGGTCGGGGCCGGCGACGCGCGTGACGAGCTCGGCCAGCTCGTCGGCGGGCAGCGCGCGGTCGGAGTCGGACTGCGTGACGACGAAGCGGTCGACGATCGGGTCGAGCGCCTCGATGATGCCGCGCTCGTCCTTATCGGCCAGGATGCCGACCACCGCGGTGATCGACTCGAACGCGAAAGAGCCCATGAGCGCGCGCCCGAGCGCCTCGGCGCCGTGCGGGTTGTGCGCGGCGTCGACGATCACGCTCGGCTCGATGCCGATGAGCTGCAGGCGCCCCGGGCTCGTGACCGTGGCGAAGCCCTCGGCGAGCACGTCGAGGGCGAGCGGCTGCGTGCCCGCGCCGAGAAAGGACTCCACCGCCGCGACGGCCACCGCGGCGTTCTGCGCCTGGTGCTCGCCGAAGAGGGGCAGGAAGAGATCGGGGTACTCCCCGGCGCGGCCGCGGATGTCGACCACCTGGCCGCCGACGGCGAGCCGGGCATCCTGCACCTGGAAGGCGACGCCCTCGACGCTCACCTCCGCCTCGTCGTGCTCGGCGGCGCGCAGCAGCTCGTCCATGGCCTCGGTCGACTGCAGCGCCGTGACGACCTGCGCCGCGGGCTTGATGATGCCCGCCTTGGTGCGGGCGATCTCGGCGACCGTGCGACCCAGCCGGTTCTCGTGGTCGAGCGCGATGGGCGTGAAGACCGCGACGTCGCCGTCGGCGACGTTGGTCGAATCCCACTCCCCTCCCATGCCGACCTCGAGCACGAGCACGTCGACGGGCGCGTCGGCGAAGCACGCGAAGGCGAGCACCGTGAGCGCCTCGAAGTAGGTGAGCGGCAGCTCGCCGTTCGCCGTCAGCTCGGCGTCGACCATGAGCAGGTACGGCTGGATGTCGGCCCAGTTGTCGACGAGCGCGCGGTCGGCGATGGGCTCGCCGTCGATGACGATCCGCTCGTTCACGCGGTCGAGGTGCGGGCTCGTCATGAGCCCCGTGCGCAGTCCGTAGGCGCGCAGGATGCTCTCAGCGATGCGGCTCGTCGAGGTCTTGCCGTTCGTGCCGGTGATGTGGATGACCGCGTACGAGCGCTGCGGATCCCCCAGCAGCTCCATCACGCGCCGCGTCGGCTCGAGCCGCGGCTGAGGGTTGGCCTCGCCGAGGCGGGAGAGCAGCTCGGCGTACACGGACTCGGCCGCCTCCCGGTCGGCGAGCTCCTCGGGCGTCGGCGGCCGCTGCGGCTCGCGCCGCCGCGCACCGCGCGCGGCGGAGTCCGCGCCCTCGCCGGTCGCGTCGTCCATTCCGTCGTCCATGCTGTCCTCGATCGCGTCGCTCATGCCCGCACCACCTCGATCGTCACCGACGCACCCGACCCGACCGCCGTGCCGCCATCGCCCTCAGCCTCGACCACGGTCAACGTCGTGGCAAGGGTCTCGCCAGCGATGAGCGCGCGGTGCTGCTCGATCGCCGCGGCCGTCGCCGGCGAATCGGCGCCGAGCGTCAGCGCGATGCGGTCGCTCACCGCGAGCTGCGCGTCCTTGCGCGCCTGCTGCACGGCCCGCACGACGTCGCGGGCGAGGCCCTCGGCCTCGAGCTCGGGCGTGATCGCGGTGTCGAGCACGACGAAGCCGCCGTCGGGCAGGAACGCGACCGCCGCGGCCGCGTCGGCGAGCTGCAGCTCGAGGGTGAACTCGCCCTCGATGAGCGGCACGCCGCCCACGACGACGCCGTCGCCCTCGACGCTCCAGTCGCCGGCCTTCGCGGCGCCGATGACCTGCTGCACCTGCTTGCCGATGCGGGGGCCGGCGGCGCGGGCGTTGACCTGCAGGCGGCGGCTGATGCCGAAGCCGGCGAGGCTGCCCTCGTCGAGCTGCTCGAGCGCGACGGCCTTGACGTTGAGCTCGTCGCGGAGGATGGCCGTGTACGGCTCCAGGCTCTGCGCATCGGCGGAGACGACCGTGAGGCGGGCGAGCGGCAGGCGCACCCGGAGGCTCTGGGCCTTGCGCAGGGCGAGGCCGGCGCTCGCGATCGCGCGCACGGCATCCATCGCGGTCACCAGGGCGGGGTCGGCCGGGAACTCCTCGGCGCTCGGCCAGTCGGTGAGGTGCACGCTCTCGCCGCCGGTGAGGCCGCGCCAGACCTCCTCGGTGACGAGCGGGGCGAGCGGAGCCGCCACGCGCGCGAGGGTCTCGAGCACGGTGTGCAGCGTGTCGAAGGCGTAGCGGTCGTCGCCCGCCCAGAAGCGCTCGCGGCTGCGGCGCACGTACCAGTTGGTGAGCACGTCGGCGAAGTCGCGCACGGCGGCGGCCGCGAGCGGGCTGTCGAGCGCCTCGAGCTGCGTCGTCACCTCGGTGACGAGGTCGCGCGTCTTGGCGAGGATGTAGCGGTCGAGCACGTTCGTCGAGTCGGTGCGACGGCGCGCGTCCTCCAGCCCCGCGGCGTTCGCGTAGAGGCCGAAGAAGTAGTACGTGCTCCACAGCGGCAGCAGGAACTGCCGCACGCCCTCGCGGATGCCCTCCTCGGTGACGACGAGGTTGCCGCCGCGGATCACCGAGCTCGACATGAGGAACCAGCGCATGGCGTCGGCCCCGTCGCGCTCGAAGACCTCGCCCACGTCGGGGTAGTTGCGCAGGCTCTTCGACATCTTCTGGCCGTCGTTGCCGAGCACGATGCCGTGGCTGATCACCTGGCGGTACGCGGGGCGGTCGAACAGCGCCGTGGCGAGCACGTGCATCGTGTAGAACCAGCCGCGCGTCTGCCCGATGTACTCGACGATGAAGTCGCTCGGGTTGTGGCCGTCGAACCACTCCGCGTTCTCGAAGGGGTAGTGCACCTGGGCGAAGGGCATCGAGCCCGAGTCGAACCACACGTCGAAGACGTCCTCGATGCGGCGCATCGTCGAGCGGCCGGTCGGGTCGTCGGGGTTCGGCCGCGTGAGCGAGTCGATGAACGGGCGGTGCAGATCGACCTCGCCCGCCGCGTTGCGGGGCAGCGCGCCGAAGTCGGCCTCGAGCTCGGCGAGCGAGCCGTAGACGTCGATGCGGGGGTGCTCGGGGTCGTCGCTGCGCCACACCGGGATGGGGCTGCCCCAGTACCGGTTGCGGCTGATCGACCAGTCGCGGGCGCCCTCGAGCCACTTGCCGAACTGGCCGGAGCCCACGTTCTCGGGCACCCAGGTGATCTGCTCGTTCAGCTCGAGCATGCGATCGCGGATCGCGGTCACGCGCACGAACCAGCTCGAGACCGCCTTGTAGATCAGCGGATTGCGGCAGCGCCAGCAGTGCGGGTAGCTGTGCTCGTAGCTGCGCACCTGCAGCAGGCGGCCCTGCTCGCGCAGCATGCCGGTGAGGGTCTTGTTGGCCTCGAACACGTGCAGCCCGGCGACCTCGGCGATCTGCGACAGGAAACGGCCGCCGTCGTCGACCGAGATGATGACGGGGATGCCCGCTGCCGCGCACGTCGTCTGGTCGTCCTCGCCGTAGGCGGGCGCCTGGTGCACGATGCCCGTGCCCTCGCCCGTGGCCACGTACTCGGCGACGAGGATCTGCCAGGCGCGCTCCGTGCCCCAGGTCTCGGTGTCGGCGTAGTAGTCCCAGATGCGGTCGTAGTGCACGCCGCCCAGCTCGGCGCCCTCGAGGGTGCGGGTGACGGCGGCCTGGGCATCCTGCGCCGAGGCGTAGCCGAGCTCCTTGGCGTAGGCGGCGACGGTATCGGCGGCGAGCAGGTACTGGCTCTCGCCCGCCACGGCGTCCTGCGCATCGGCGGCCGCGCGGTCGTCGGCGGCGCCGTTCGGGCCGGCGGGCAGCACGACGTAGGAGATCGCGGGGCCGACCGCGAGCGCCATGTTGGTCGGCAGGGTCCACGGGGTGGTCGTCCAGGCGAGGGCCTTGACCCCGGTGAGGCCGAGCGCCTCGGCGCGCGGGCCGACGAGCGGGAAGGTCACCGTCACCGACTGGTCCTGGCGCATCTGGTAGACGTCGTCGTCCATGCGCAGCTCGTGGTTCGACAACGGCGTCTCATCGCGCCAGCAGTACGGCAGCACGCGGTAGCCCTCGTAGGCCAGCCCCTTCTCGTACAGGGTCTTGAAGGCCCACAGCACGCTCTCCATGAACGAGGTGTCGAGGGTCTTGTAGTCGTTCTCGAAGTCGACCCAGCGCGCCTGGCGCGTGACGTACCGCTGCCACTCGTCGGTGTAGGCGAGCACGCTCTCGCGGGCCTTGGCGTTGAACGCCTCGATGCCCATCTGCTCGATCTGCGCCTTCTCGGTGATGCCGAGCTGCTTCATCGCCTCGAGCTCGGCGGGCAGGCCGTGAGTGTCCCAGCCGAAGCGGCGGTGCACCTGCTTGCCGCGCATCGTCTGGAACCGCGGGAACAGGTCCTTCGCGTAGCCGGTGAGCAGGTGGCCGTAGTGCGGCAGGCCGTTGGCGAACGGCGGGCCGTCGTAGAAGACCCACTCCTCGCAGCCCTCTCGATTCGCGATGGAGCGGCGGAAGGTGTCGTGCGTCGCCCAGTACTCGAGCACCTCGTGCTCGAGGGCGGGGAAGCTCGGCGAGGCGGCGACGGCGCTCTCGTCGCGGTGCAGGGGGTAGCCCATGGGGTCTCCGGTCGGGGTCGACGGCTCTTCACCGCGAGGACGACGACCCCGTCACTGCCGGGACTGCCGCGGTACCACCCCGCTTGCGTCGCATCCGACCAGTGGATGCTCCGCCCCTCTCCTGCGGCTGTGACGGGCCTGCCCCGCTCGGGTCTACTGCCCGCCCGAAGGTGGGGTTCTTCCGAGTGCTCCCCGGTGATGGCCGGATCGATGCGAACCCGATTCTACCCGCCGAGCCCCCGGCCCACGACCCTCTGCCGTCGCGGGGAATAGAGCGGCCCGCGACTACGCTGGACGACTTGTGACTACTGACCAGCGTGGCAAAGCGCCCACCACGCCCTCTTCCGCGACCCTGCCCGCCCCCTCCGATCCCCGCACCGCGCGCCGCGCGCGCTGGGCCTCCCTCGTGGGGACCTCCCTGGAGTCGTACGACTTCTACCTGTTCGCCTACTTCTCGGCCTTCTTCGCCGGCCCGCTGTTCTTCTCCGGCTTCGGAGAGGTCGGGGAGGACATCGCGGCGCTGCTGACGATCGGCGTCGCCTTCGTCATCCGCCCGATCGGCGCGATCGTCTTCGGCCACCTCGGCGACCGCCTGGGCCGCCGCCGCACCCTCATCGTGACGATCACCATGATGGGTCTCGCGACGGGCCTCATCGGCGTCCTGCCCACCTACGACCAGGTCGGCTGGCTCGCCGCCGCGCTGCTCATCCTGCTGCGCCTCGTGCAGGGCATCTCGCTCGGCGGCGAGTGGGGCGGCGCGATCCTCATCGCCACCGAGCACGAGAGCCGCGCCAAGCGCGCCTTCGCCGCGGCGATGCCGCAGCTCGGCTCCCCCATCGGCTCGATCCTCTCCGCGGTCGCCTTCATCTGGCTGACGCTGTCGCTCAGCTCGGCCGAGATCACCGAGTGGGCCTGGCGCATCCCGTTCCTCACCGCCATCCCGCTGCTCGCGGTCTCGCTCTACCTGCGGCTCGCCGTGACCGAGACGCCCGTGTTCGAGAGCGTGAGGAAGGCCGAGCGGCGCCCGCGCGTGCCGATCGCCGCCCTGCTGCGATCGCAGCCGACCGCCGTCGTCGTCGCCGTGGGCGTCGCCCTGCTGGGCATCGGCTCGTACTCGCTCATGAACACCTACACGCTGAACTACGGCGCCGAGGTGCTCGGCTTCGACTACTACCAGCTGCTCATCGCCACGACGATCGGCGGCCTGCTGCAGCTCGTCACCATCCCGCTCTTCGGCGCCTGGGCGACCCGCATCGGCTCGGGGCTCGTCATCGCGATCGGGGCGCTCGGCACCCTGCTCGTCGCCTTCCCGCTCTACTACTTCCTGCAGTTCGCCGACTTCGGCGTGCTCGTCGCGATGATGGTCATCGGCGGCATCCTGCCGACGATGAGCTGGGCGGCCCTCGGCGGCATCTTCACCGAGCTCTTCGACGAGCGCTACCGCTACTCGGCCCTCAGCTTCGCCTACGCGCTCTCGGCCGCGGTCGCGGGCTTCGTGCCGGGACTCACGGCCTTCCTCGGCCAGCAGACCGGCAACGCCTGGTGGCACCCCGGCATCGTGCTCGCCGCGATGTCGTTGATCACCCTCGTCACGGCCCTCATCGCCATCCGCATGCGGGTCGATAAGGACGAGGACGCGGGAGTGCCTCTCGACCGCTAGCCCGGCACGACGACGGGGCGGTGGATGCCCGGGCCCCCGCCCGGCGCGATCCACCGCCCCGCTCCATCCCCCGGCCGGTCCCCCCGGCCGGTCGACCGCGGCTCAGCCGTTGGCGGCCGCGGTGTACGAACCCTGCACGACCGAGCCGAAGTACGGCCCGAACATGCGGTTCGCGACGGTGTTGTAGCCGAAGCTGTTCACCGAGTTCTGCGCCCCGCTGCTGAGGAACCACGGTCCGCCCGAGGAGCCGCCGGTCATGTCGCAGGGGATGCCCTGCGACAGCGACTGGCCGAAGGGATCGGCGGTCGCCCGGCCGTAGCAGGACTGCAGCGTCTCGCCCGTGAAGGGAGCAGCCGCGGGGTAGCCGAAGGCCTCGTAGACGAGGCCGCGCGCCTGGTTGAAGGCCACCGGCGTCGCCCCGACGGTCTGCTGCAGCGTCGCGCCGTTGCGCGGGGCGATGCGCACGAAGGCGGCGTCGTAGCTGATGTCGCCCGAGGCGGTCCACTGGGTGGGGGCGGCGAACGCCGTCGCCGACCACTGGCCGTACGGGGCCCGGCCGTTCTCGTAGGCGGGAACGAAGGTCCAGCGGCTCGCGTAGGCTCCGCCGCCCTCGTTCACGCAGTGGCCGGCGGTCGAGACGGTGCTGCGGTTCGGCGCGCTCACGACGTTGCCCGAGCAGACGTAGTCGGCACCGCCGAGGGTGAAGAAGACCTTGCCGATCGTCGCCACGGGGGCCTCGCGCACCGCGGTCGGGGAGATGATCTCGGTGCTTGCCGCCTGAGGCGAACCGCTGATGACGGGCTTGCCCTTGATGATGTCCTTGCGATCGGTGAGGGCCCGGTTGTCGGACGCCAGCACGTCGGCGGGGATCGCCGCGCGCATGCGCTCCGGCGTCCAGTACGCCTCCACGGCGGTCGCGCGAGCCTCCGGCACAACGTACACGTCGATGCCCGCTCCGTCCGGTGCCGCGGCGGCCGGCGAGGCCACCGTCCCCCCGAGCACAGCCGCGCTGAGCAGCGCGATGCCGGCGAGGCCGGAGCGCAGTGACGACTTCTTCATGGTTCTCCTCATGATCCGTTCCCATCCCCCCTGGGGGACGCCCCGAGAGGGGCGATGGGGACAGCCTGGGGCTTCCCCCCGGACGGGGGTAGACAATCAGGGTTTCCGAGGAGTATTTCGTGAGGTGCCATAAAGGGGGTTCCGCTACCTGCACAGAACGGTCTACTCTTTTCCGTCGCGCCGAGCGGGCGCGCATGCGCCGGTACGATGGCAGGGCATCCCACACTCAGGCACCCTTACCGCTGACACGGTGCCGCACATAGCGAGAGTCGAGCCCCGCCCATGAGCCACGCCATCCCCGAGAAGCCCGCCCTCGAGGGTCTCGAGACCGTCTGGGGCTCCCGCTGGGAGCAGCAGGGCACCTACCGCTTCGATCGGGATGCCGCTCTCGCGGCCGGTTCGGACTGCGTCTACGCGATCGACACCCCGCCCCCGACCGCCTCGGGCTCGCTGCACATCGGGCACGTGTTCAGCTACACGCACATGGATCTCGCCGCGCGGTTCCAGCGCATGCGCGGGCAGCACATCTTCTACCCCATGGGGTGGGATGACAACGGACTGCCGACCGAGCGCCGGGTGCAGAACTACTACGGCGTGCGCTGCGACCCCTCTCTGCCCTACGACCCCGACTTCACACCCCCCTTCGAGGGCGGCGACAACCGCTCGGGCAAGGCCGCCGATCAGATCCCGGTGAGCCGCCGCACCTTCATCGAGCTGTGCGAGAAGCTCACCGTCGAGGACGAGAAGCAGTTCGAGGATCTCTGGCGCACGCTCGGCCTGAGCGTCGACTGGACCCAGACGTACCGCACGATCGGCGACGACGCCCAGCGCGCCGCGCAGCGCGCGTTCCTGCGCAACCTCGGCCGCGGCGAGGCGTACCGCGCCGACGCCCCGACGCTGTGGGACGTGACGTTCCGCACCGCCGTCGCGCAGGCCGAGCTGGAGGACAAGGAGATGCCCGGGGCGTACCACCGGGTGAGCTTCCACCGACCCGAGGGCGGCACGATCGAGATCGAGACGACGCGCCCCGAGCTGCTCGCGGCCTGCGTGGCCCTGGTGGCGCATCCCGATGACGAGCGCTACCAGCCCTTCTTCGGCACCACGGTGCGCACCCCGCTGTTCGGCGTCGAGGTCCCCGTCGTCGCCCACCACCTCGCGCAGAAGGACAAGGGGTCGGGCATCGCCATGGTCTGCACCTTCGGCGACGTCACCGACGTCGTCTGGTGGCGCGAGCTCGACCTGCCGACGCGCCCCATCCTGGGCAAGGACGGCCGCATCCTCCCCGAGGCGCCGGAGGGCATCGAGGGCGAGGCGCTCGCCGTATACGCCGAGCTCGCCGGCAAGACCGTCTTCAGCGCGAAGGCCCGCACCGTCGAGCTGCTGCGCGAATCCGGCGATCTCATCGGCGAGCCGCGCGCGATCAGCCACCCCGTGAAGTTCTTCGAGAAGGGCGACAAGCCGCTCGAGATCGTCACCACGCGCCAGTGGTACATCGCCAACGGCGCCCGCGACGAGGGCCTGCGCGAGCGGCTGCTGGAGCGCGGCCGCGAGGTCGCCTTCCACCCCGACTTCATGCGCGTGCGCTACGAGAACTGGGTCGGCGGCCTCAGCGGCGACTGGCTCATCTCGCGTCAGCGCTTCTTCGGCGTGCCCATCCCCGTCTGGTACCGCCTCGACGAGAACGGCGAGCAGACGGGCTCGCCGATCGTGCCCGACGAGAGCATGCTGCCCGTCGACCCCGCCTCGATGGCGGCCCCCGGCTTCGACGAGGCCCAGCGCGGTCAGCCGGGCGGCTTCGTCGGCGAGGTCGACATCATGGACACCTGGGCGACCTCGAGCCTCACCCCGCAGATCGCCGGCAAGTGGGAGGACGACCCCGAGCTGTTCGGCCTCGTGTTCCCCTACTCGCTGCGCAGCCAGGGGCAGGACATCATCCGCACGTGGCTGTTCTCGACCGTGCTGCGCGCCGAGCTCGAGCACGGCACCGTGCCGTGGACGAACGCCGGCGTCTCGGGCTTCATCGTCGACCCCGACCGCAAGAAGATGTCGAAGTCGAAGGGCAACGTGGTGACCCCCGCGGCCATGCTCGAGACCCACGGCTCGGACGCCGTGCGGTACTGGGCGGCCTCCTCGCGCCTCGGCACCGACGCGGCCTTCGACCCGCAGAACCCGAAGCAGATGAAGATCGGCCGGCGCCTGGCGATCAAGGTGCTCAACGCGGCGAAGTTCGTCTACTCGTTCCCCGAGGCGGCCGAGGGCGCGGTCGTGACCGACCCGCTCGACCGCGACATGCTGGCGACCCTCGCCGACGTCGTGCGCCAGGCCACCCGCGCCTACGAGGAGTACGACCACGCCCGCGCTCTCGAGGTGACGGAGCAGTTCTTCTGGACCTTCTGCGACGACTACCTCGAGCTCGTCAAGGAGCGCGCGTACGGCTCCACCGAGGGCGATGAGCGGGATGCCGCTGCCGGCCAGGCGAGCGCCGTGATCGCCCTGCGGCGCGCGGTCGACGTCATGCTGCGCCTGCTCGCGCCGGTCATCCCGTTCGCGACCGAGGAGGTCTGGAGCTGGACCCACACCGGCAGCGTGCACACCGCCGCGTGGCCGACGGTGGACGAGCTCGGCTCCGAGTCCCCCACGGGGCTGCTGCCGCTCGTCTCGCAGGCGCTCATCGGCATCCGTCGGGCGAAGACCGACGCCAAGGCCTCGCAGAAGACGCCGGTCGCCCGCGCGGTCGTCGCCGGTCCGATGCTGCTCGCCGAGGCCGCCAGCGACCTCAAGGCGGTGGGGCGCATCCACGTGCTCGACGTCGTCGAGGCCGAGGGCGTGTCGGTTCTCGAGATCGAGCTGGCCGAGCAGCCGGAGGGCTGAGCGGGTCGTCCGACCCGGAGCGCGCCCCCGCCGCCGGGAGCGGGCGCTGCGCGCGGCTTCTCGCGGCGTTCACTCGGTGCGGGCGTTCGTGGTGCCCGCTCGGTGAGGCCGGTCGCGATGCCTGCTCGGTGCGCCCGCTCGGTGCGCCCGCTCGCTGCGCCCCTCCGGTTCGGCTGACGTGAGGCACTCCGCCTCGTTCGCTCGATCCGTCCAGCCGGCGCGGATGACTCGCCCGCGCTCCTTCCACAACTACGGAACGGGTGAATCCGACTCACGCGCTCCGTGGTTATGGAAGGACCGGGAGGGACGCTCCGCTACTGGCCGCGTCGGGCCGGGTAGAACTGGCCCGTTCCGCGCCGCCGGCCAGGCGTCGACTCGCTCGGCTCCGACCTGTGCCGGCACGGCGCGTGCGGCAGACTGAGCGCATGAGCGAGAGCACGCCCGCGCAAGCCACGATCGTGCGCACGATCGAGCCCGGCGATCGCGCGGCCTGGCAGCGGCTCTTCCTCGCCTACGGCGAGTTCTACGAGACCGCGTTCATCCCCGCGGTGATCGACGGCGTGTGGGCGTGGCTCATGGATGCCCGGCACCCGCAGCGCGCCCTGGTGGCGGTTCGCGGCACCGAGATCATCGGGTTCGCCCACTTCCGCGCGCAGCCCGACACCTTCACGGCCGCTGACGGCTGGTTCCTCGACGACCTCTACACCGACCCCGCCCATCGCGGCGCGGGGGCGGCGACGGCGCTCGTCGAGGCGATCGCCGCGGAGGCCGGGTCGGCCGGCGGCGGCACCCTGCGGTGGATCACCGCCGACGACAACGAGCGCGCGCAGCGCGTCTACGACCGCATCGCGACCCGTACCCGCTGGGTCACCTACGAGAGGGAGTGCTGAACCATGCAGATCGGAACCCGCTGGGGCGTCGGCGCCGAGCCGCCCGCCCGTCTCGACGCCGCCGTGCACGCCGCCATCCGCCACGTGGAGGGCGAGCTGCTCGGGCGCGATACGACGCAGTGGCGCTGGACGCTGAGCTGGCTGGAGGGTCGCCCGGTCGTCGAGCTCGACGACGGCACCGTGATCCGCACCGCTCACGACGGCGCGGTCACGATCGCGAACCTCGACGACGAGGACGCCGCGGCGCACCACTGAGCGCCGGGCGCGCCCCGTCGCGGCGCCGCTACTGGGTGAACCCGTAGCGGATGACGCCCCGCGCGCGCTCGGTCGCGCGCTGGGCGGCGAGCGCCCGCTGCTGGCCGGCGTGGGCGCCCGGCAACGATGCGACGACCGTCGCGCGCGACCAGCGCACGAGGGCGATGCCGAGCGCGAGGGCGAGGCGGCGGCCGAGCGGCCGGACGACGGACCGGCGGGTCGCCGGCAGGGTGATGGTCATGGTGGTCATGCGCGGGACTCCTCGGCGGAGGGGGGAACGGTGTCGGGGTCGGCGGCCGGCACCTCGTCCCCGTCGAGCACGGGGAACCCGAAGTACTGCAGCTGCACGGGGCGCGATCCGGGGATGCGCTGGCCGCGGTGAGCGGCGGCGAAATCGGTGATGAGACGGTTGACCGCCTCGTTCAACTCGCACAGCTGCGCGGCGGTGACGTGCACGCTTGCGGACTGAAGAGCGAGGGCGTCCGCCCACTCGTCGCTCAGCACGTCCAGACCGCGCTCGACGATGTCGCGCACGGCCGCCTCGCGATGGTGCAGCCACTCGCGCATGATCAGCCGGGACGCCTGTCGACCGGCCTCGGTCTCATCGGAGCCCGGGCGATCGAGCGTGATGGGGCCGGGCCGGCGCTCCCACCAGCGCTCGCGGCCGGTGCCGCGGTCGGCGACCTCGCGCACGTACTCGTGCTTCTCGAGCTGGCGCAGGTGGTAGCTCGTGGCCCCGCTGGACTCCCCCAGCCGCGCGGCGAGGCCGCTCGCCGTGTGAGGGCCGTAGGTCGAGAGCGCCTCGATGATCTGCACGCGCAGCGGGTGCGCGAGCGCCTTGAGACCGTCGAGGTCGGGCGTGTGCAGGTCGGGGTGCGGGGTCATGGTGCAAAGATACCTCTGCAAAGACTTCTTTGCAACATGTTTTTTGCAAAGAAGTCTGTGCACTCTCCGGTCCCGGGTCGGCAGCCCCGCCTAGGGTGGAGGGATGAGCAACCCCTTCCTCTCCCCCAGCACCCTCCCGTACCAGCTGCCGCCCTTCGCCGACATCGCCGTCGAGCACTACGCGCCCGCCATCACGCGGGGCATGGCCGAGCAGCGCGCCGAGATCGACGCCATCACCGCGCAACCCGACGAGGCGACCTTCGAGAACACGATGGTGCCGCTCGAGCGCAGCGGTCAGACCCTCACCCGCGTGCTGCGGGTCTTCTTCAACCAGTCCTCGGCCGACTCGACCGACGAGGTCGCCGCCATCGAGGAGGAGTTCGCGCCGCAGCTGGCCGCCCACGAGGACGCGATCGAGCTGGATGGCGCGCTGTACGCGCGCATCCGCCACGTCCACGAGCGCCGCGACGCCCTCGACGACGAGCAGCGCTACCTGGTGGAGCGCCGCTTCACCCGCATGACGCTCGCCGGAGCCGGCCTGGACGCGGAGCAGAAGGCTCGCCTCACCGAGCTCAACCAGCGGCTGTCGGTGCTGCAGACCAAGTTCGAGAAGAACCTGCTCGCCGACACGAACGACCTCGCCGTCGTCATCGATTCGGTCGACGAGCTCGACGGCCTCAGCGAGGGCGAGATCTCGGCCGCCGCCCAGGCGGCATCCGACCGCGGGCTCGAGGGCAAGCACCTCATCACGCTCGTGCTGCCCACCGGGCACCCCGTGCTGGAGAGCCTGACGAACCGGGAGGTGCGCGAGCGCATCATGCGGGCATCCCGTCAGCGGGCGGCGCGCGGCAACCAGCACGACAACAGCGCCGTGCTGCTCGAGATCGTGCGGCTGCGGGCGCGCCGGGCCGAGCTGCTCGGCTTCGCGAGCCACGCCGACTTCATCACCGCCGACCAGACCGCGAAGACGCCGCAGCGCGTCGCCGCGATGCTCGAGCCGCTCGCGCAGGCCGCCGCCCGCAACGCTCGCGCCGAGAAGCCGAAGCTCGAGCAGCTGGCCGGCCACCCCATCGAGGCGCACGATTGGGCCTTCTACAGCGAGAAGGTGCGCAAGGCCGAGTTCGACGTCGACACGAGCGAGCTCAAGCCCTACTTCGAGGCCGAGCGGGTGCTGCAGCAGGGCGTCTTCGCCGCCGCGACGAAGGTGTACGGCATCACGTTCAGCGAGCGCCACGACCTGCAGGGCTACACCGAGGGCGTGCGCGTGTTCGAGGTGCGCAACGAGGACGGCTCCGAGCTCGGCCTCTACCTGCTCGACCTGTACACGCGCGACACCAAGCGCGGCGGCGCGTGGATGAACGAGCTCATCGGCCAGAACGAGCTGCTCGACCACCCGACGATCGTCGTCAACAACCTCAACGTCTCGAAGCCCGCCGCGGGCGAGCCGACCCTGCTGACCTTCGACGAGGTCAACACCTTCTTCCACGAGTTCGGCCACGCCCTGCACGGCCTCTTCGCGCACGTCGTCTACCCGAGCTTCACGGGCACGAACGTGTACCGCGACTTCGTCGAGTTCCCCAGCCAGGTCAACGAGATGTGGATGCTCTGGCCCGAGATCGTGAACGACTACGCCGTGCACCACCAGACCGGGGAGCCCATTGACGCGGGCATCATCGACCGCATCCGGGCCTCCCAGACCTGGGGCGAGGGCTTCGCGACGAGCGAGTACCTCGCCGCGGCGCTGCTCGACCAGGCCTGGCACCGGCTCTCGTCGGCCGAGGCGGACGCGGTGACCGACGTCGCCGCCTTCGAGCGCGAGGCCCTCGCGGCCGTCGGGCTCGACGACCCGGCGGTGCCGACCCGGTACTCCAGCTGCTACTTCGCCCACACGTTCTCGGGCGGCTACTCGGCCGGCTACTACTCGTACATCTGGAGCGAGGTGCTCGACGCCGACACCGTGCAGTGGTTCGAGCAGAACGGCGGTCTCACGCGCGCGAACGGCGACCGGTTCCGGCAGTACGTGCTCGGCATCGGCGGCAAGCAGGATCCGCTCGAGGCCTACCGCGCGTTCCGCGGGCGCGACGCCGTGATCGAGCCGCTGCTCGAGCGTCGCGGCCTCGCGGCCTGAGCCGGGCGCGGCGGGCCGGCGTCGGGGGCGCTCCCCCGGCGCCGGCCCGGCGCGCGTCTAGAACCAGAAGCTGAGGCGCGGGGGCACGGGCGTCACGGCGAGGGCGTGCAGGCGCTCGAGCGCCTCCTGACCGCCCGAGGCGCGCCCGGCGGCGGCGAGCGTCAGCGGGCTCGTGCCGCCGAGGTGCACGGCGGCGAGGGCGCCCGCGTCGAGGGTGACCTCGGCGGGAGCATCCGTCGTCATCACGGTCGCGCGCCCCGCCTCGTCGACGGCCAGCGAGAAGCGGCCCGCGGCGAAGCCGAGCGGGTCGGTCACCTCGAGCACGATCGCGCCCGCGGTCTGCCAGCGGCGGCCCTCGAGGGCGACGGCGACGTCGAGGATGCGCGTCCACAGGTGATCGGAGTGCGCCCGGGTGCGCACGGCCCGCGGGTCGGCGACCATCCAGCGCAGGGGCTCGTCGACGCTGCGCAGGTCGACCGTGATCTCGTGCACGAGGTCGAGCTCGAGCAGGTACCGCCACAGGCCCGCGTAGGCGTCGGTCGTGGCGGCGACGAGGTCGACGACCTCGACCGGATGCCGCGAGAAGTCGGCGCCGGCGTCCTTCACCCGGTAGACGACGAAGCCCTGCGGCTCGCCGTGCTCGTCGTCGTAGCGCACCGCCCGCAGGTCGGCCGCCTTCTTCGCGAGCGAGGCGCGCAGGCCCAGCAGACGATCCCAGTAGCCCGGCCAGCGGTCGACGTCGCCGGCGACGCGGGCGCGCTGCTGGATGCCCGGGGCGATCGTGCGCAGGGCATCCCGCTGCACGAAATGCACCCGGCCCTTCGCCTGCGGTCCCGTCCACGCCGCGCGCCGGGTGTCGATCACGAGGTCGACGGCCGAGGCCACGGGGGCGAAGCCGAAGCGGCCGTAGATCGTCGCCTCCGAGACGGTGAGCGCGGCGATCGGCAGGCGCAGGGCGCGCGCCGTGCGCAGCTCGCCCTCCAGCAGGGCGCGGGCGATGCCGCGGCGGCGATGGGTCGGGGCGACCGTGACGCCGCTGATCGCCCAGGCCGGGAGCGAGCCGCCTCCGGGCATCGTCAGCGGGGTCGGCCAGCTGTCGACCGTGGCGACCGGGGTCTCGGGCTCGGCCGCGGAGTCGTCCCAGACCGCGGTCGTGCGGCGGTCGTCGTACGCCTCGCGCGCCTCGTAGAGCTCCTCGGCCTCGGCGATGGAGCTGTAGAAGCCGCGGCTGACCGCCTGCGAGAAGGCGTCGCGCTCGTCGGGGTCGGCGCCGACGAGACCGTAGCGCAGACCTCCCGCGGCGAGGACGTCGGTCGAGGCGGCGTCGGCGGGCAGGGTGCGGAAGAGCTCGTCCATGCGGCTCAGGCTATCGAGGAGCGGCCCGTCGAGCACGGGTCACCAGCAGCACGACGGCCCCGACGAGCAGGCCCCAGAAGGCGCTGCCGATGCCCGCGACGACGACCCCCGAGGCCACGACGACGAGCGTGACGGCCGCGGTGAGCCGCGTCTCCGGCGCCTCGAAGGCCGCGACGAGGCCCGTCGTGAAGGCGCCGAGCAGGGCGAGCCCCGCGACGGCGATGATGAGAACGGGCGGCGCGGCCGTGACCAGGGCGGTCGCGGCACCCGCGCTCAGCCCGAGCAGCACGTAGACGACGCCGCCGGCGACGGGCGCGATCCAGCGGCGATCGCGGTCGGGATGCGCGTCAGGCCCCGCCATGAGGGCCGCCGTGAGCGCCGCCAGGTTGACGGCGAACCCGCCGAGCGGGGCTCCGATCGCGGTGACGAGACCGCTCGAGACGAGCACCGCCCGCGCGGGGGCGGGCGGGTACCCGAGCGTCGTGAGCACCGCGAAGCCGGGGACGTTCTGGCCCGCCATCGTCACGATGAAGAGCGGCAGCCCGAGCGAGGCGATGACGAGCGGGTCGAGGGTCGGCAGCGTGAGGGTGAGCACGGGGGCCAGGGATGCGGTGGGCATCCCATCGCCGCTCGCCGGCGCCCCGCCCGCCTGGATGACGATGCCGATGGCGGCGACGAGCATGGCGGCGGGCACCGCCCAGCGCGGCGCGAGGCGCACGAGCAGCAACCAGACCAGCACGACGGGCACGGCGAGCAGGGGCTGCTCGACGACGGCGGTGACGGGGGCGATGCAGAGGGGCAGCAGGATCCCGGCGAGCATCGCGCCGGCGAGCGGCATCGGGATGCGCGTCATCGCGCGGCCGAGCGGGCGGATGAGGCCCGTGACGACGATGAGCAGACCGCAGATTATGAAGGCGCCGATCGCGGCCCGGTAGTCGCCCACCGCGCCCTCGGCGGCGACGAGCAGCGCCGCGCCGGGCGTCGACCAGGCGAAGGAGAGCGGCAGGCGGAAGGCGGCGCTCAACGCGATCGCGAGGCCGGCCTGGCCGAGGCACAGCACGAGCAGGCCCGAGGCGGCCTCGGCGGGCGTCGCGCCGACCGCGAGGAGGCCCGCGATGACGATCGCGAAGGAGCTGGCGAAGCCGGTGAGCGCCCCGACGATGCCGGCGACGATGGGCTGCAGCATGAGGCGAGCCTAGAGCGCGGCCCGGCCCCCGCCGGTGCGACTCAGCGCGAGGCGGGAGCGGCTCCCTCGTGGGTGGCGGCGTAGGCCCGGCGCGACCACATCGCGACGTGGTGGTGCAGCTCGGGGATGAGCGGCTCGTGCTCGGGCTTCATGAGCACGCTGCGCATGATGCGGGCGTGGTCGGCGTCGCGCTCGAGCTCGATGCCGCGGGCGGCGAGGGGCTCGGGACCGACGACGTAGGTGGCGAGGTGGGTCTGCTGCGGGCGGGTGGTGTCGGCTGCCATCTCGAAGATGGCGTGACTGACGCGGTCGAGCTCGCTCATGCTGCGCACCCGCGGCAGGTACGTGATGATGTCGAGCTCGGGGCGCTGGTACGGCTGCAGGATGTCGCAGTCGGCGAGCAGGCCGTACCAGGTCTGGGCGGCCCGGTAGCCGGGCAGCACGATGCCGCCGAGGCCCTGCTCGGTGAGCGGGAAGACCTTGAGCGTCGCCCACAGCGCGGCGGCCGAGGCTCCCGCGCGCGAGCACTCGAGCTGGATCTCGCCGAAGTGCCGCTCGGTGCTCGCGAAGTACGTGTACGGCGATTCGTGGTGGTAGTACCGCAGGATCGACTGGTCGTTGAAGAGCACGGCGCCGCAGCCGTAGGGCTGCAGGCCGTGCTTGTGCGGGTCGACGACGACGGAGTCGGCGTCGCGGATGGCCCGGAAGTGCCGCGCCGTCTCGGGGTCGAGGTGGTCGGCGATGATCGAGAAGAACCCGCCGTAGGCCGTGTCGACGTGCACCCGCGCTCCGTACCGGCGGGCGAGCGGCACGATGTCGGCGAGCGGATCGACGGCGCCGAGGCCCGTGGTGCCGAGCGTGGCGACGACGACGCCCGCGGTGCCGCGCTGCAGTTCGCGCTCGAGGGCGTCGAGGTCCATCCGCCCGCGGGCGTCGGTCGGGATGCCCACCGTCGGCATGCCGAGCACCTCGCCCATGCGGGAGTGCGTGTAGTGGGCATCCGCGCTGTGCAGGATGCTGCTGCCGGGCCGGATCTCACGGCTCACCCAGAGCGCCTCGAGGTTCGCGGTGGTGCCGCTCCAGGTGAGGTGCCCCATGTAGTCATCGGGGTACCCGAACATGGCGGCGAGCTGGTCGAGCACCTCGTGCTCCATGGCGGTGGTCGCGCGGCTCGCGTCGATGGAGTGGTTGTTGGGGTTCAGCTGCATCGTGGCGAGGTAGGCGGCCATCGCGACGGGGTGCGGCGGCTTGAGCATCTGCCCCGCGTACTGCGGGTGGAAGTAGGGGTAGTTGTCGTCGAGGCGCTCGACGAGCTCGGAGAGCACGGCCTGCACCTGATCGGGGTCGGCGTGGGTGGATTTGTGCACCGGCCACTCGCCGTACGTGGCCTTCAGGTCGCCGATGCCGGTCATCACCGTCGGCAGGAGCTCCTGCAGATCGATGGCACGCTTCGCACTCACAGCCGCACTCCTTCGTGGGGGTGGTCGCCGACGGGCGCGGGATGTGCGGCGACGGCGATGTCGAGGGTGAGTCTACGCAGTTTCCGTTCGTGCACGAACGAATGGATGCGCGGGGCGGGTTCTCCGTCGCCGGGGCGGGTTGTTGGTTCCCGGCGCGCTGCAAGGCGGGGGCGTCGAGGTGCGGGCGCGAGGCGCGGGGCGCGGGCTGGGGTCGCGGGATCCGCTCACGATCCGTGCGCGCCTTCCACTCTGCAGGCATTCAGCGAGGATGCATCACGAAAGTCCTGCAGAGTGGAAGCTGCCGAGGGGCGAATGCGCTGCCTTCGTCCCCGTCACCACCGGCGCGGAGCCGACCGTGCGCTCGGCAGGAATCAACCCTGCGACCACGAGATGAGAAGCACCGCGAGATGCGCTCCGGTGCCCTCGGCAGGAATCGAACCTGCGACCACGAGATGAGAGGCACCGCGAGGTGCGCTCCGATCGAGCCGGACGGTGCCCTCGGCAGGAATCGAACCTGCGACCAAGAGATTAGAAGGCTCCTGCTCTATCCGCTGAGCTACGAGGGCAGCTGCTGCCCAGGGTACCGGAGCGCTACCCCTTCGCCTCGGCGAGCGCCGTCAGCAGT
This sequence comes from Microcella daejeonensis, assembly GCF_026625045.1. Classification (GTDB taxonomy): domain Bacteria; phylum Actinomycetota; class Actinomycetes; order Actinomycetales; family Microbacteriaceae; genus Microcella; species Microcella daejeonensis. The sequence goes on from NZ_CP113089.1 coordinate 192,796, forward strand.
CGGGGCAGGGTCGGCACGCCCTCCGCGGTGACGAGGATGGAGTCGTCGGCCCGGCGCACGACGATCGTCGGCGTCGAGGTGACGCCGTGGGCGAGGGCGCGCTCCTGGTGGGCGGCCACGTCGAGCTCCTCGACGACGAGCTCGGGCACGAGGCGCTGCGCCTCCGCGACGACCTCGCGCGCTCGATGGCAGGGGTCGCAGAAGGCCGAGGTGAAGAGTTCGATGCGCACCGCCCCAGGCTACGCGCGCCGCCTGCGCGCTCGCCGCCCCCGCGCGCCGACCACCCGCGCCGACGCTGCCGGCCCGCCCGGGGCCGTCGGGGGCGCCGGATAGGGTGGGGGCGTGAGTTCAACGACCGAGCGCCTCGTCTGGATCGACTGCGAGATGACGGGGCTCGACCTGACGAGGGACGAGCTCGTCGAGGTCGCGGTCGTCATCACCGACTACGAGCTCGAGCCCGTGCATCCCGGGTTCTCGATCGTCATCGCGCCCAGCGCCGCCGCCCTCGAGGGCATGGGCGACTTCGTGCGCGACATGCACACCTCGAGCGGACTGCTCGACGAGCTCGCCGACGGCGTGAGCCTCGCCGACGCTGAGCAGGCGGTGCTCGACTACATCGCCGAGCACGTGCCCACCGCGGGCCAGGCGCCCCTCGCCGGCAACACCATCGGCACCGACCGCTCCTTCATCGCCCGCGACATGCCCCGGGTGGATGCCCATCTGCACTACCGCTCCGTCGACGTCTCCTCGATCAAGGAGCTCGTGCGCCGCTGGTTCCCCCGCGTGTACTTCAACGCCCCGGCCAAGAACGGCGGGCACCGGGCCCTGGCCGACATCCTCGAGTCGATCCGCGAGCTCGAGTACTACCGCCGCATCGGCTTCACGGCCGAACCCGGACCGACGAGCGAGGCCGCTCAGGCGGTCGCCGCCGAGGTCGTGGAGAAGTGGAGCCCGCGTCTGTAATAGACTTCTCGGGTTCCGCTGCTTCAGCGGCGCATGGTGGGTATAGCTCAGTCGGTAGAGCACCTGGTTGTGGTCCAGGGGGCCGCGGGTTCAAGTCCCGTTACTCACCCGTATTGCCGGTTCGTCGCACGAGTGGGACGAACCGGGTGAAGGCCCCGCTCCGGCGGGGTCTTCGTCGTTCCCGGCCCCGCATCGCGCGCTCGGCGAGCGGTGGGAGAATAGGTGGATGGTCGCCCTCCCCGCCGTCCCCCTCCTCGACGAGGAGACGGACGTGCGCCCGCTGCACGCCTCGGAGGTTCCGTGGCAGACCATCGTGTGGAACGACCCGGTCAATCTCATGAGCTACGTGGCGTGGGTGTTCCGCCGGCACTTCGGCATGGGCGAGACCGAGGCGGAGAGGGCGATGATGGCCGTGCACACCGAGGGCCGCGCCGTCGTGGCGCAGGGCAATCGCGAGGCCATGGAGCGCCACGTCGAGGCCATGCACGAGTACGGGCTGTGGGCCACGCTCGAGAAGGCCCCGCGATGAGGCGCTTCGAGCCCGCCGCGGCGCCCGGCGCGGTCGAGGCGCTCGTCGATCAGGACGAGGCGCGGGTGCTTCGCTCCCTCGCCGAGCAGCTCGCCGGCCTGCTGACCGAGGCGGGCGAGACCGAGACGAGCCGCGATGCCGCCGTCGACCGGGTGCTGCCCGACGCCTACCGCGACGACGACGAGGCCGCCGAGGAGTGGCGCCGGCTCAGCCGCCGCGCCCTCGCCGATCGCAAGGCGACCTTCGCCCAGCGCATGGTCGACGACCTCGAGCGGGCCGCGACGAACCCGGGCATCCACACGATCGCCCTCGACACCGCCGGCGCCCTCGACTGGGTGCGCGCCGTCGCCGATCTGCGCCTGGTGCTCGCCGAGCGGATGGGGATCCGCGAGGAGGGCGACGAGCCGAGCGGCGCGCTCGAGGGCGGCGCCGAGCTCTACGACTGGCTCGCCTGGATGCAGGACGACCTCGTGCGGGTGCTGACGCTGCTGGAGGAGACCCCGTGAGCGAGGAGACGGCGGAGGGGCATCCCGAACCGCACGATCACCCGCACGATCACCCGCCCGCAGCGCCGGAGCGCCTCGACGCCGAGGCCTTCGAGGCTCTCGTCATCGCCGAGCTCGACGAGCTGCCCGACGAGATGGTCGAGGGGCTCGACAACGTCGTCTTCGTCGTCGAGGACCGCCCCGAGGACGGCTCGCTCGACCTGCTCGGGCTCTACGAGGGCACCGCCGTTACCGACCGCGGCCAGTACGGCTTCGGCGAGCTGCCCGACCGCATCATCCTCTACCGCGAGCCGCTGCTCGCCACCGCCGAGGGCGACCGGCAGGAGCTGCTCGACCAGATCCACGTCACGCTCGTGCACGAGATCGCCCACCACTACGGGATCGACGACGCCGAGCTGCACCGCCTCGGCTGGGGCTGACGGCGCGGCAGCCCCGCGCGCGCAGCCTCGCCGCCTAGCATCGCTCGCATGCGACGGGGGCAGCGGGTGAGGAAGACCATCAGCGGGATGCTCGCCCTCGCCGTCGTACTCGTCACCGTCTGGGCGGCCGGCGCGCTGCTGAGCCCCGTGCCCGTGCTCGAGGCCGTCGAGCAGCCGCCCGCGCTCGACGCCGTGGGCGTGGATCCCGCCGCCCTCGCCCTGCCCGCCACGGGCTCGAGCGCCGTGATCGCGGGCTCGGGCGACCCCGTCGCCGGGGGCGAGACCACCGCCCGGCCGATCGCGGGGCTCGCCAAGGTCGTGCTCGCCCACGTCGTGCTCGACCGCGCCCCGCTCGAGGTCGGGTCGCTCGGGCCGACGACGGCGATCGACGCCGACGACGTGCAGCGGCTGCGCGCCCTGCAGGCCTCCTCGGTGCGCACGGTCCCGGTGGTCGCCGGCCAGGCCTGGACTCAGTACGACCTGCTCGCCGCCTCGATCATCGGCTCGGGCAACAACATCGCCGAGGTGCTCGCGGCCTCGGTCTTCGGCACGGTCGACGGGTACCTCATCGCCGCCGCCGAGTGGCTCGCCGAGAACGGGCTCGACGACACCGTGATCGTCGACCCGACGGGCATCGGCAGCGGCAACGTCGCCACGGCAGCCGATATGGCGCGGCTCGCGCAGCTCACCGTCGCCGATCCGGTACTGCTCGACCTGCTGATCTCGCGTCCCACCGCCTCCGCCTCGGTCGGCAGCTGGAGCGACAACGCCGCCTTCCCCGGCGGAACGGGAGCCCTCGGCGCCGCGACCACCTACACCGATGCGGCGGGGGTCTGCACGCTGCTCATCGTCCCCGTGGGCGAGAACTACGCGGGCGTCGCCCTGCTCGGCCAGCCCGACTACCCCACCGCCGAGGCGGCCGTCGCAGGACTGCTGCCGGGGCTCGCGACCGCTCTGCAGCCGGTGACCATCATCGAGGCGGGCGACGCGGTGGGCGAGCTCGTGGCCGACTGGGGTCAGCGCACCGATCTCATCGCGACCGAGGCGGTGACGATCGTGGCGCTCGACACCACGGGGGTGGAGCTCGGCTACGAGCTCGACGAGCGCCGCACCGCGCTGCGCGGCACGACGATCGGTCGTCTGACGGTCACGACGCCGACGAGCGAGCAGACGGTGCGACTCGAGACGGCGACGACCATCACCGAGCCGGGCGTCGCCTGGCGCTTCGCCGACCCGTTCACGGTTCTCGACCGCTGGCTCGCCGAGCAGGGCTGATCCGGCGGGATCAGCCGAGCACCGCCCCGTCGACGACCTCGTCGGCCCAGGCGCGCGGGGCGTGCAGGGCCGCGTGCTGCTCCTCCTGCGCCGCCCAGCGCTCCCAGTGCGGGCGGAAGGCCTCGCCGTCGCGGGCGAGGGCGCGCTCCCGACGCCGGACGTCGTCGAGCTCGACCCAGACGCCGCGATGGGCGAGGGCCCGGGCGGCGGCGCTGAGCGCGCCGCATCCCTCGATGATGAGCGGGCGGCGGACATCCACCTCGACCCAGTCGGCCGGCTGCTCGGCCGTCCAATCCCAGCGCCGGTACCGCGCCGGCCGCCCCGCGGCGAGAGGGCGCAGCACGTGCTCGAGCACGTGGGCCTCGGCCGCCTCGAGGCCGTCCCAGCCGGGGTAGACCTCGTCGAGGCTCAGCAGCGTCGCGCCCTCCGCGGCCGCGCGCGCGGTGGCCCAGGTCGTCTTGCCCGAGCCCGAGCGGCCGTCGACGAGGGTGACGCGCGGGCGATCCGGGCCGGTCGACGCGGGCGCTGCGGCGGGATGCCCGGCCGGCGCCTCAGCGCAGCGCACCGGTGAACTCCCCCGTGAGAACGGCCGCGGTGATCGCGAGGGCCGAGACGAGCATCCCGACGACGACGACCGCGGAGTCGGTGCGCGTCCACCGCGACGGCCTCGTCCACGTGCGCGGGGCGTCGGCGCCGAAGCCGCGCGCCTCCATGCCGATGGCGAGGGCCGAGCCGCGGCGCAGGGAGAGCACGAGCAGCGAGAACACGAGCCCGGCGGCGCGGCGCAGCCGGCGGCGGTCGCCGATGCCGCGCGCGCGACGGGCGCGCTGCAGGGTGCGGGCGTCGGAGCGCAGCAGGCCGATGAGCCGCAGCGCCGCGACGGCCCCGAGCACGAAGCGCGCCGGCAGGCGCAGGTTCTGCCCCAGGGCGTCGCCGAGCCGCGTCGCATCGGGGCGCGAGAACAGCGCGATGGCGGGCAGCCCGATGGCGAGCACGCGCAGCAGGGTGGCGAGCGCGAGCTCGATGGAGCCGTCGCTGATGCGCACGAGGAGGAACTCGGCGTGCACCGTGCCCGAGACCTGGCCGTAGAGCAGGATCGTCAGCGCCGTCAGGGGCGCCGCGACGAGCACGGGGATGAACCGCAGCAGCAGCGTGCGCGCGGGCACCCCGAGCAGCGGCATGAGCAGCAGCTGCAGCACGAGCGCGGTGCCCGCCGAGACGACGTCGATCGTGCTGACCAGCACGAGGGCGGGCAGCAGGGCCGCGGCGAGCCCGGCGGCGGGGTTGAGCCGATCGGCGAGGGCGGCGCGCCGGGCGGGCGCGGTGCCGGTCGCCGGCTGGGCGGTGCCGGTCGCCGGCGCGGGATGCCCGCCCACGGGCTCCTCGATCGGCTCCGGCCGGGGCAGGCGCACCTCGCGGGCGCCGAGCGCCGTGATGAGCGCGCGGTCGTGCGTGGCCATGACGACCGCTCCCCCGCCGTCGCGGTGCGCGGCGAGCAGCGCGGCGAGCTCGGCCCAGGTGCGGGAGTCCTGCCCGAAGCTCGGCTCGTCGAGCAGCAGCACCGGCGGCGCGGTCGCGAGGGCGGTCGCGACGGAGAGCCGCCGCTGCTCGCCGCCGCTGAGCGTGAACGGACTCGCGGGGGCGAGGTGCCGCAGCCGCAGGGGGTCGAGCAGCGCGTCGACGTCGTCGGCGACGCGCTGCGGCTCGCGGCCGAGGGCGACGGGGCCCACGGCGAGCTCCTCGCGCACGGTCGGCGCGACGAACTGGTGCTCGGGGTTCTGGAAGACGACGCCGATGCGCGCGACGAGCTCGGCCGAGCGCCAGGCGGCGGGGTCGGACCCGGTCGGCTGCTCGCCGCCTGCGTCGTCCGGGATCGTCGCGACCACCGAGCCCTCCGCGGCGGGCAGCAGCCCGGCGAGCGTGAGCAGCAGCGTGCTCTTGCCCGCGCCGTTCGGCCCGGTGAGCGCGACGACCTCGCCCGCGCGCACCTCGAGGTCGAGGCCGCGGGCGACGACCGCGCCCCCCGCCGGGCGCACGGCGAGGTCGCGGGCCGTGAGCAGGGCATCCCCCGCAGGTGTCGATGCGGCGACGGGATGCGCGGGCGCCCGCCCGGGAACCCACACGCCGCGCGCCGCCAGCGCCGCGCCCTGCGCCTCGAGCACCTCGCCGGTCGGGCCGTCGGCGACGACCCGACCGCCCTCCAGCACCACGACCCGGTCGACGAGCGGCGCCCAGACGTCGACGCGGTGCTCGACGACGAGGAGCGTCATCGAGCGGTCGGCGACGAGCGCGGCGACGGCCCCCGCCACCTCGCGCACGCCGTCGGGGTCGAGCTGCGCCGTCGGCTCGTCGAGCAGCAGCGCACCGGGGTGCATGGCCATGACGCCCGCGAGGGCGAGACGCTGCTTCTGCCCGCCGGAGAGCCGGGAGGTGTCGTGGTCGAGGGCGAGGCCGCTGAGGCCGACCGCGGCGAGCGCCGCCGGCACCCGGCGCGCGATCTCCTCCGCCGGCACCCCGAGGTTCTCGGGGCCGAAAGCGACGTCGTCGCCCGCCCGGGCGAGCACGAGCTGGGCGTCGGGATCCTGCAGCAGCAGCCCGACCCGGCCGCGCGCGGCCCCGGGCTCGACGCCGTCGACGGTGAGGGCTCCGGCCTGGACGCCCTCGTCGTCACCGCCCAGCACCCCGGCCCACGCCTGCAGCAGGGTCGACTTGCCGCTGCCCGAGGCGCCGAGCAGCAGCACGCGCTCGCCGGGCCGCACCCGCAGGTCGACGCCATCGAGCACGGGGGCATCACGGCCCGCGGGGGTCCAGCTCCAGGCCTCGGCGGCGAGGGACGCCGCACCGCGGCCGGAGCCGGGTGCGGCATCCCTCATGCCCGCCGGGAGCGGGTCGTGGTGCAGCCCCGCCGGGTCAGGACTCGGCACGCGACCGCAGCTCGCGCCCCGCGGCGAACCGGCTGAGCGCCCCCGTGCGGGCGAGCCCGCGCATGAGGAGCCACGAGCCGAGCCCGGCGAACAGCGCGCCCGAGATGATGCCGCAGACCGCGTAGACGGTGGCGAAGAGCGGCGCGGCTCCGACGTACCAGACGGTCAGATCGAGCACGACCATCGCGACGCCCGCGCCGGCACCGGCGAGCAGGGCCGGGATGAGGCCCCAGGCCCGGTAGAGGAGGAAGGCGAGCACGAGCTCGGCGCCGAGACCCTGGATGAGGCCGGAGAGCAGCGTGAGCGGACCCCACTCGGTGCCGATGAGCGCCGAGACGGATGCCGCGACGATCTCGCCGTAGAGCGCGGCCCCCGGCTTGCGCACGACGAGCGCGACGAGCACGCCCGGGAACAGCCAGACGCCGTGGAACAGCGCCTGCAGGCCGGGCAGCGCCGCCTCGAAGGGGCTCGTGATGACGCTGTAGCCGACGGAGTTCCACAGGACGAAGACGAGACCGCCGGCGACGGCGAGCACGCTCGCCACGACGATGTCGACGACGCGCCAGCGCAGGTTCGGGCGGCGCGGGGCGGTGGAGGTGGACGGTGATGCGGTGGTGACCATGATGCGCGTGCCTTTCGGTCGATGCACGCCGCGGATCGGCGTGCGACTGGGTCGGCACGGGTGCGAGAAGTCCTCCCTGCGCCGGCATGATCCGGATCAGGTTCGACGGTCGGAGCTTGGAGCAGCTCCCTCTCAGCCCGGCTCACCGGACTCCCGTGTACGTCAGCGAGTGTACGCCCCCGCGCCCGAAGGGTCGCGCCCGTAGGGTGGAGCGCATGCTCGACGTCTCCGACACCCGCCGCGCGTTCTCCGCCTACCTCGACCGCCTCATCGACGGGCTGACCGCACGGCCCGACGTCACGGGCCTCGTGCTCGCCGGCAGCACCGCCGACCGGGCCCGCGTCGACGAGTGGAGCGACCACGACTTCCTCGTCACCACCGTCAGCGAGCAGGCCGCCGAGACGATGCGCACCAACCTCGCCTGGCTGCCCGACGCCGAGACCCTCGTCATCGCCGTGCGCGAGGGGCCGCACGGGCTCAAGTGCGTGTACGAGAACGGCGCCGTGCTCGAGTTCGCCGTCTTCGCCCCCGGTGAGCTGCTGCTCGCCCACGCGAACGACTTCGAGGTCGCGCTCGACCGCGGCGGTATCGGCGCCGCCATGCGCGAGGTCGCCGCGAAGCCCAAGCCGCTCGGCAGCACCTCCCCCGAGGCGCACGCGCAGCTCTTCCTCGCCCACCTGCTCATCGGGGTCGGCCGGGCGCGGCGCGGCGAGCTGCTCAGCGCGGGCCAGTCGGTGCGATCCCACGCGCTCGGCAGCCTGCTGGCGCTGCACCGCAGCGTCGTGGTGGGCGGGGCGGATGCCCGGCTCGACGACCTCGACGCCTACCGGCGGCTCGAGACGGTGCATCCCGAGTTCGCCGCTCTTCTCGAACGCGCCCTCGAGCGCGACCCCGAGCGCGCGGCCCGGAGCCTGCTCTACCTCGCCGTCACGCACGGCGTCACCGCGTGGCGCGGCTGGCCCGTGGCGGCGGAGCGCGCCGTGCGCGAGCGGCTCGGCTGGCCGATGGACTCCCCTCAGTAGCGCGCGGGAGCACGTCGCTAGGATCAGCCCATGGACATCGTCTTCACCCCGGAGCTGCTGGTCGCCTTCGGCACCCTGCTCGTGCTCGAGATCGTGCTCGGCATCGACAACGTCGTCTTCATCTCGATCCTCGCCGGCAAGCTGCCGCCCGAGCAGCAGAACAAGGCGCGGGTGCTGGGCCTGAGCCTCGCGATGTTCCTGCGCATCGGCCTCCTCTTCGCCGCCAGCTGGGTGATCACGCTCACCGCCGACGTGTTCGAGCTCTTCGGCATGGGCTTCTCGGGCAAGGACATGATCCTCATCGCCGGTGGGCTCTTCCTGCTGTACAAGGCCGTCACCGAGATCCACGAGCGCCTCGAGGGCGAGGAGCACCACGAGGGCGGCGCCGGCAAGAAGGCGGCCACCTTCGGCGGGGTCATCGTGCAGATCCTGCTCATCGACCTCGTGTTCTCGATCGACTCGGTCATCACCGCCGTCGGCATGGTCGACGAGCTCTGGGTGATGGTCGCCGCGGTCGTCATCGCCGTGCTCATCATGCTGTTCACCGCCAAGGCCGTGAGCGACTTCGTGAACCGCCACCCCACCGTCAAGATGCTCGCGCTCGCCTTCCTCGTGCTCATCGGCGTCATGCTCATCGCCGAGGGCTTCGAGTACAAGATCGACAAGGCGCTCATCTACGGCCCGATCGCCTTCGCCATCGGCGTCGAGGTGCTCAACCTCATCGCGCGCGGGCGGGCTGCGAAGAAGCGCGCCACGCACAGCGAGCCGCTGCACCTGCGCCAGGGCACGATGAAGGTGGAGGACGGCGACGTCGTCGCCTCGACCCCCTCGGGCGCCGGCGACCACTCGATCTGACGGGGATGCCCGACACCTCCGCCCTCATCGCGCGGATCCTCGAGCGCGCGGGCTCGCCCGAGGCCGGGCGGGCGCGGCTCGCGCTGCTGCTGTCGGCCTCGCAGACGGTCACGCGCGACCTCGACCTGACGAGCGCGCTGCAGCACATCGTCGAGGTCGCCCGCGAGCTCGTCGGAGCCCGCTACGGGGCGCTCGGCGTCATCTCGCCCGACGGACGGCTCGAGCGCTTCGTGCACGCCGGGCTGCCCGAGGAGGAGGCCGCGCGCATCGGCCACCTGCCGACGGGGCGGGGCGTGCTCGGCGCCGTGATCACCGAGGGCGCCTCCATCCGCCTGGACCGTCTCGACGACGATCCGCGGTCGGTCGGGTTCCCCGCGCACCATCCGCCGATGCACGCCTTCCTCGGGGTGCCCGTGCTCGTCGGCGACACCGCCTACGGCAACCTCTACCTCACCGAGCGCGAGGGCGGCGAGCCCTTCGACGACCTCGACCAGGCGATCATCGGCAGCCTCGCCTCCATGGCCGGCACCGCTCTCGCCAACTCGCGGCTCTACGAGCAGGCCCGCGCGGAGCGCCGCTGGCTGGAGGCCTCCGAGCGCCTCAGCCGGCGCCTGCTCTCGGGGGCGCTCTCGCCCGACGCCCTCGACGAGGTCGCCGAGACCGCGCTCGCGGTCTCCGAGGCGGCGGGCGTGGAGGTCACCCTCGGCGCCGGGCCCGGCGCGATCAGCGTGCGGGCCGGGCGGTGCGACGAGGAGCCGCAGCGCCGCATGACGGTTCCGCTGATCGGCGCGGACGACACCGAGGCGGGAACGCTGACGATCGTGCGGGGGGCGGCGGGGCATCCCTTCACCGAGGCCGACCGCGAGACGGCCGCGCGCTTCGCCCGCTCGACGACGATCGCGCGCGAGCTCTCGGCCTCGCGCCTCGACGAGCAGCGCCTGGCGCTCGCCGACGAGCGCGACCGCATCGCCCGCGACCTGCACGACCACGTCATCCAGAGCCTGTTCGCGATCGGGCTCAGCCTGCAGAGCGTCGTCGGCGACCCGACGACGCCGACGGGGGCCCGGCTGGCGGCGCAGGTCGACGCGATCGACGCGACGATCCGGCAGATCCGGCAGGCGATCTACCGGCTGTCGGTGCCGCCCTCGGCCGACAGCTACTCGCTGCGCGCGCGCATCAACACCCTCGTGCGGCAGACGCTCGAGGGCGAGGGCCTCGACTCGCGCCTCGAGTTCAGCGGACCGGTCGACACCCTCGTCGACACCTCGCTCGGCGATGAGGTGGCGGCGGTCATCCGCGAGGCCCTCTCGAACGCGGTGCGGCACGCCCGGGCGCGCTTCGTGGCGGTGAGCGTCGCCGTGCGGGGCGCCCAGGTCGTGCTGACGGTGACCGACGACGGCATCGGCATGCCCGCGGCCGTGCGGCGCAGCGGCCTCGAGAACCTGCGGGCCCGCGCCGTCGAGCTCGGCGGCACCTTCGCCGTCGGCGCCGCGGCGCCGCGCGGCACGCAGCTGCGCTGGGTCGTTCCGTGGAAGGCCGAGTAGCGGCTCCCGTCGGAGGCTGGACGCCCGCTCCGCGAGCGATGGTCGTTTCGCGAACGTCGGCTCGGCGGCGTCACGGCCCGCGACCGTACGATGGCGCTCGACATGTCCGAGAGCATCCGCGTCTTCCTCCTCGATGACCACGAGATCGTTCGGCGTGGCCTGGCGGATCTGCTGGCCGAGGAGCCGGGCATCGTCGTCGTGGGCGAAGCCGGCGAGGTCGCCGGCTCAGCGGCGGCGATCGTCGCGACGGGGACCACGGTCGCCGTGCTCGACGGTCGACTGCCCGACGGCAGCGGCATCGACGTGTGCCGGGACGTGAAGTCGGCGGCGCCGTCGATCGGCTGCGTGATCCTGACCTCGTACGACGACGACGAGGCGGTGCTCGCCGCCGTGCTGGCGGGAGCCGACGGCTACCTGCTGAAGGAGGTGCGCGCCACGCGGCTCGTGGAGGGCATCCGGCGCGTCGCCGCGGGCGAGTCGCTGCTGGAGCCCGCCGTCGTCGAGCGCGTCATGAGCCGGATGCGCGGCGAGCCCTCCCCCGACTCCCCGCTGTTCGGGCTCACCCCGCGCGAGCGCGAGATCCTCTCCCTCATCGCCGAGGGGCTGTCGAACCGCGAGATCGGCGCGCGCCTGTTCCTCGCCGAGAAGACGGTGAAGAACTACGTCAGCGGGATCCTCTCCAAGCTCGGCATGCAACGGCGCACGCAGGCCGCGGTGCTCGCGGCGGAGTGGTTGCCGAAGGATGGTCGCGCGGCCCGCTAGTCGTCCGCGGATGACGCGCGCCGCCTGCAGTGCCGGGCCTGCCGCACGGCGGTCCTCGCGTCGACGCCCCTGCGCGTGCCGGACCCGTAGTCGGCCGTGCTCCAGTGCGCGACGACGCGCAGCTCGCGGCCGCGCAGCGGTACTATCCGCGGGATGCGCGAGGCGGAGCGCGGCATGCAGATGTGGAGCTCGTCGGGCACTCGGGTCGTCGGAGCCCGGCTGGCGAGGGCGAGGAGGCTGACGCAGGCGAGGACCCCGCCGGCGTCCCACGCTGCGGTGACCTCCTCGGGTAGGTCGCGCAGGGCGTACCAGCCGCGCCGCAGGCGCCGGCTGCGCCGCCCATCGCCCCAGAGCCGCAGCGCGTCACGCGTGTACCCGAGGTCGAGCAGCTCGGCGGCGGAGGCGATGCCGCCGAGCGCTCGGATGTCGGCATCGAGGTGGATCGGGCTGCGCGTCATCGCATCATGATGCGGGGGTCCGCACCCCCGCCCCTTGCCCGCCGTCGGTCTCGTGGCCCGCGGTGGCCTGTCGTGCGCTGGGGAGGACGCGTGCCGATTCGGCGGATGCGCCCGACCACCGAACGCCGGACGCGCCGCTTCGGAGCCGAACAGCGACGCTTCCGCGCTCGGAACGCGGGGTGCGGGATTCGCGTCCACGTTCCTTCCACTCTGCAGGACTTTCGTGACGAATGATCGTTGAATTCCTGCAGAGTGGAAGGAGCTCAGCCGTGAAATCCGAACCCTGCGAAGCAGCACCCCGCGCGGGGCCAGGGGGCGGGTCGAAGCCCGCGCGGCGAGAGAGGGCTCAGACGGGGGCGGCGAGGAGCTGCACCGTCACCGTGCCGCCCTTGGTCGGCTGGCTGCCGACCGGCACGAAGCCGAGGCGGGCGTGGAAGGCGAGGCTTCCGGGATTCGGCGGGTCGAGGTTCACCTCGCAGGTCACTTCGCGACGACCCTGCTCGCGGGCGAGCGAGAAGACGCGGTCGTACAGCACGGGGCCGAGCCCGCGGCCGCGCTGCGACTCCGCGATCACGATGCGGTCGACGTAGAGGCTGTCGACCCCGCGCTGCTCGAAGAAGCGGAAGTTCTCGCTGTCGTAGGCGGCCCCCGGCGCCAGCGCCAGGACGAAGCCGACCAGCTCGCCCTCGGTCGACTCGATGCCGAGCGGCAGGGCGGCGAGGCCCACGAGCGCGGCCAGGTCATCGGGCGACGTGATCGGCACCGCCGGGTAGGCCGCGTCGTTCAGCGGGGCGATGCGGGCAGCATCCTGCGCCGTCAGCGGGACGAGGCGCAGATCGTCGGGCAGAACGGCGGGGGCGGGCGGGGAGGACACGCGGCGGCTCCAGGTGGGTGAGGGGTGGGCGGGAGGGGCGAGTCCCCCGGTCCGCAGGCTAGCAAGACCCGTGCGCCGATACGCTCGGCCCATGACGAGAATCGCCGACCTGCCCGACACCGTCGACATGCTCATCATCGGCGCCGGCACCGCGGGGCTCGTCGCGGCGAAGACCGCGGCCGGGTTCGGGGCGACCACCGTGCTCGTCGAGGCGCACCGCATGGGCGGCGACTGCCTCTGGACGGGCTGCGTGCCGTCGAAGTCGCTCATCGCCGCCGCCGAGATCGCGCAGAGCGCCCGCGACGGCGGACACCTCGGCGTGCATGTGGACGGCGTGCGCGTCGACTTCGCCGCCGTCATGGGGCACGTGCACGATGCCATGCGCACCATCGAGCCCGTCGACTCGATCGAGACCATTGAGCAGTCCGGCGCCCTCGTCGTCATGGGCCGCGCGCGCTTCACCGGTCCGCGCAGCGCCGAGATCGACGGCCGCCCGATCGCGTTCCGCCAGGCGATCATCGCCACCGGCTCCGCCCCGACCCTGCCCGACGCGCCCGGCATGGACGGCGTCGCCGTGCTGACGAGCGACGACGTCTGGGATCTCACGACCCTGCCCGAGCGCCTCGTCGTCATCGGCGGCGGCGCCATCGGCTGCGAGCTGGGGCAGGCGTTCGCCCGGCTCGGCTCGCACGTCGCCCTCGTGCAGCGCGGCCCCCGGCTGCTGCCGAAGGAGGACGAGAGCGCCTCGCGGCTCGTGACCGCGGCGCTCGAGGACGACGGCGTCGACGTGCGGCTCGGCACGCAGGTCGTGCGGGTCGAGGCGGGCGAGGACGGCGAGAGCGGCATCCTGCACCTGGACGACGGCACCGCCCTGCCCTTCGACCGCCTGCTCGCGGCACTCGGCCGGGCTCCCCGCACCGACGACGCGCTCGGGCTCGCCGCCGCGGGGGTCGACACCGACGAGCGCGGCCACGTCGTCATCGATGCGACGCTGCGCACCAGCAACCCGCGCATCCGCGCCGCGGGCGACGTCAGCGGCCTGCCGCAGTTCACCCACACCGCCGGCGTCAACGGCAGCGTCGCCGCCACCAACGCGGTGCTCGGGCTGCGCCGCACCGTCAGCGAGGTCGTGCCCCGCGTCACCTTCACGCACCCCGAGGTTGCCGCCGTCGGGCTGCAGCCCTCCGAGGCAGAGGCCAACGGATGCTCGGTGCAGACCGTCGACCACCACCACGTCGACCGTGCCATCGCCGACGACCGCACGACCGGATTCACCTCGCTCGTGATCGACGGCTCGGGCCGGCTGCGCGGAGCCCTCATCGTCGGCCCGCGCGCCGGCGAGTCCCTCGGCGAAGCGTCCCTCGCCGTGACGCAGAAGCTCAAGACGAGCGCGATCGCCGGCTCCACCCACGCCTACCCGACCTACAGCGACGCGTTCTGGAACGCCGCCGTCGCCGACGTGCGCGGCCGCCTGCGCACGGGCGCCGTCGGGGCCGCCGTGCGAGTGCTCGCGCGATTCCGCGCCGCCGTCGTGCGCTGAGAGGCCCGGCTACACTCCGAGCGCGAGCAGCACGAGCAGCGTCACGTTGAGCGCCACGAGCAGCCCCGCGGCGACGATCGCGAGCGCGGTCGTCAGCCGGCTGTTGACGGCCGAGCCCATGAGGCCGCGATCGGCGGTCAGCCGCACGAGCGGGATGAGCGCGAAGGGGATGCCGAAGCTCAGCACGACCTGGCTCAGCACGAGGGCGAGCGTCGGGTCGACGCCGACCGCGAGCAGCAGCAGGGCCGGCGCGATCGTCACGGCGCGGCGCACGAGCAGCGGGATGCGCACCCGCAGCAGCCCCTTCATGATCTCGGCGCCCGCGTAGGCGCCGACGCTCGTCGAGGCGAGACCGCTCGCGAGCAGGCCGATGGCGAAGAGCAGCGCGATCGGCTCGCCGAGCGCCGAGCCGAGCGCGGCGTGGGCGCCTTCGAGCGTGTCGGTGCCCTCGACGCCCTGCAGGTTGGCCGCGGCGAGCAGCAGGATGACGACGTTGACGCTGCCCGCGATGGCGAGCGCGACGGTGACGTCGACCTTCGTGGCGCGCAGCACGCGCGTGCGCTCGACGCCCGCCGCGACGAGCCCGAAGCGGTCGCGGGTGAGCGCGGAGTGCGCGTAGATGGCGTGCGGCATGACGGTGGCGCCCAGGATGCTCGCCGCGAGCAGCACGGACTCGGTGCCCTCGAACATCGGCACGAGGCCGCCCACGGTCTGCGCGGCATCGGGCGGCCCGACGACGAGCCCGGCGCAGAACCCGATCGCGATCACGAGCATGAGCCCCGTGACGATGCGCTCGAAGGGCTTCGCCCCGTGGCGGGACTGCACGACGAGCAGCAGCATTGACACCGTGCCCGTGATGATGCCGCCGAGCAGCAGCGGCAGGTCGAACAGCAGGTACAGCGCCACGGCACCGCCGATGACCTCGGCGACGTCGGTGGCCATCGCCACGAGCTCGGCCTGCCCCCAGTAGCCGAGCCGCGCCCCGCGGCGGCGGAACCGCCGACCGAGCGCCTCGGGCAGGCTCAGGCCCGTGACGAGCCCGAGCTTGGCGGAGAGGTACTGGATGAGCCACGCCATGACGTTTCCCGTGACGACCACCCAGACGAGCAGGTAGCCGAAGAGGGCTCCCGCGGTCATGTTGGCGGCGACGTTGCCCGGGTCGAGGTAGGCGACGCCCGCCACGAGCGCCGGCCCGAGCAGGGGCGCGACGAGGAGCGCGCGGCGCGCGGGAGGAGCATCCAGCAGATTTTTCGGCACGCCGAAATATTAGACGGAAAGCTCCACGGTGATCCAGACCGCCGCGGCGAGCGACGCGGGCAGGGCGGGCAGAGCGGCGGCGCCGAGCGCGGCGGCGCGCACCACGACGCCCTCGGACGAGCTCGCCGTCACCTCGAGCTCGGCGTCGAGGGCGATGCCGAGCCGCTCGAGCTCGCGCAGGCCCGCCGGATCGCGGTCGCTGAGCCGCACCACCCGGCCCCGTGCGCCGGCGGCGGCGAGGTCGAGCCGCACCGCGGCGGGCCGCTCGATCGTTCCGTCGGGACCGGGGATGAGGTCGCCGTGCGGATCGCGGCGTGGATGCCCGAGCTGCACGTCGATCGCCGCGAGCAGCCGATCGCTGAGGGCGTGCTCGAGCACCTCGGCCTCGTCGTGCACCTCGTCCCAGCCGTAGCCGTGCACCGCGACGAGCCAGGTCTCGATGAGCCGGTGCCGGCGCAGCATCGCCAGCGCCCGCTGCTCCCCCGCGGCCGTCAGCCGGATGGCCGCGTACGGCCGGTGGTCGACGAGCCCCGCCGCGCCGAGCTTCTTGACCATCTCGGTGACGCTCGAGGGCGCGAGCCCGAGCCGCACCGCGAGCTCCCCGGGCGTGATGGGCTTCGGCTGCCACTCGGTGTGCGAGTAGATCGTCTTCAGGTAGTCGTCGGCCGCCGTCGAGGCGGCGCCGCTCGACTCGGCCCGCACCCCCGACTCGACCACGGGCTCAGCCCTCGGCGCGCGCGCGCAGCACCGCGGCGAGCGCCGCGAAGGCGCGTGCGCGGTGACTCGTGGCGTTCTTCGCCTCGGCCGAGATCTCGGCGGCGGTGACCTCCAGGCCCTCGGGCACGAAGACCGGGTCGTAGCCGAAGCCCCCTCCCCCGGCGGCCTCCGCCGCGACGGAGCCCGGCCAGATGCCGAGCTCGACCGTCTCGAACGGTGCGCCGTCGACGATCTCGCCCGGGTCGACGAGCGCGGCGGCGCAGGTGAACTGCGCAGCGCGGTCGGCTCCCTCGCCCCGCGCGGCGAGCTGCTCGAGCAGGTGCCGCACGTTGGCGGCGTCGTCGCGGTGACCCGAGTAGTAGGCCGAGTGGATGCCCGGCGCCCCGCCGAGCGCATCGACCGAGATGCCCGAGTCATCGGCGATGGCCGGCAGTCCCGTATGCTTCGCGGCCGCGCGGGCCTTGATGAGGGCGTTGGCGGCGAAGGTGTCGCCGTCCTCCTCCGGCGCGGGCCCGTCGTAGGTGACGAGCTCGAGCTCGGGAACGGCGGCGCCGAGGATGCGCTGCAGCTCGGCGACCTTGTGGGCGTTGTGCGTCGCGACGACGACCCTCATCGCCCGAGCGCCTCGCGCTGGAGGTGGCTGAGCGAGAGGCAGCCGCCGAGGGCCAGGTCGAGCAGGGCATCCAGCTCGGCGCGGTCGAAGGGGGCGGCCTCGGCGGTGCCCTGCACCTCGACGAACTTGCCGCTCCCGGTGACGACGACGTTCATGTCGGTCTCGGCGCGGCTGTCCTCCTCGTAGGGCAGGTCGAGCATGGGCACGCCGTCGACGATGCCGACGCTCACCGCGGCGAGCGAGTCGGTGAGGGCGGTGGCCTTCTTGCCGATGAAGCCCTTCTCGCGGCCCCACTCCACGGCGTCGGCGAGCGCGACGTAGGCGCCCGTGATCGAGGCGGTGCGCGTGCCGCCGTCGGCCTGCAGAACGTCGCAGTCGATCTTGATGGTGTTCTCGCCGAGCGCCTTCGTGTCGATGACGGCGCGCAGGGCGCGGCCGATGAGGCGCGAGATCTCGTGCGTGCGGCCGCCGACGCGGCCCTTCACGCTCTCGCGGTCCATGCGCTCGTTGGTCGAGCGGGGCAGCATGCCGTACTCGGCGGTGACCCACCCGCTGCCCTTGCCGACGAGCCAGCGCGGCACACCGTTGGTGAAGCTCGCGGTGCAGAGCACGCGGGTTCCGCCGACGGTGATGAGGGCGCTGCCCTCGGCCTGGGCGCTCCAGCCTCGCTCGATCGTGACGGGGCGCAGCTGGTCGGGGGTGCGGCCGTCGGCGCGCAGGCCGGCGGATTCGGCGATCGTGGTCATGGGGTGCCTTTCGGGAGGGGGATGGCGCCGGTCGGGAACGACTCGACGCGGGTGACCTCGGGGCCGAGGAACCGCGCGGCGAGCTGCCGGAAGCGGTCGGTGTCGGAACCCGTGGCCTCGAAGACGTGGTGGGGGGCATCCTGCCGGTCGCTCAGCAGGGAGTGCGCGACCAGGCGGCCGTACACGTCGTACGCCGTCTGCTCGGCGCTCGAGACGAGGGAGACCTCGGGGCCGACGACGTACTGGATGGCGCCGGCGAGCAGCGGGTAGTGGGTGCAGCCGAGCACGAGGGTGTCGATGTCGGCGGCGATGAGCGGGGCGAGGTACTGCTCGGCCGCGGCGAAGAGCTCCGGGCCGCTCGTGACGCCCGCCTCGACGAACTCGACGAAGCGGGGGGCGGCGGCCTGCGTCAGCACGATGCTCGGATCGGCGACGAAGGCGTCGGCGTAGGCGCGCGAGTTGATCGTGCCCTCGGTGCCGATGACGCCGATGCGCTTGGTGCGCGTGCGCCGCACGGCCTGGCGAACGGCGGGCTGGATGACCTCGACCACGGGGATGCCGTGGCCCTGCTCGAACCGCTCGCGGGCATCCCGGAACATGGCGGCGCTCGCGGTGTTGCAGGCGATGACGAGCATCTTCACGCCCTGGTCGACGAGCTCGTCCATGACGGCGAGGGCGTGCTCGCGCACCTGCGCGATCGGCCGGGGGCCGTAGGGGCCGTTCGCCGTGTCGCCGAGGTAGAGGATCTGCTCGCGCGGCAGCTGATCGATGATCGCGCGGGCCACGGTGAGGCCGCCGACGCCGGAATCGAAGACTCCGATCGGTGCGCTGCTCACGCCCGACAGTCTAGGTGCGGGGCACGGCGGCCCGGGCGGCGGGCGGCTCGCGCGGGGTCGGCTCGCGCGCGCTCAGTACGCCGTGCGGGCGCGCTCCTGCGCGACGACCTCCTCGCGGTCGGCCAGGCGGCGCAGCCCCGCGAGCGGCTGCGCCATGCGGTGATTGCCCCGGATGACCGGCTCGACCCGGTCGAGGAACGCCCAGTACCCCGCCGTGAACGGGCAGGCGCTCTCGCCCAGGCGCTTCTTCGGATCGAAGCGGCACCCGCCGCAGAAGTCGCTCATGCGGTCGATGTACGCCCCGCCCGAGGCGTAGGGCTTCGTCGCGACGAGCCCTGCGTCGGCGAACTGGCTCATGCCGACGACGTTCGCGGGCATGACCCACGGGGTGCCGTCGACGAAGGCGCCCTGGAACCAGGCGGTCAGCTCAGCGGGGTCGTAGCCGCGCTGCAGCGCGAAGTTGCCGAGGATCATGAGCCGCTGGATGTGGTGAGCGTAGCCGGTGCGGCCGACGCCCTCGAGCACGTGGCTGAGGCAGCGCGCCTGCACGGCCTCGCCGTCGAGCTGCCACCACTCCTCGGGCAGCGGCGTCGTCGCCCGCAGGTGGTTGCTGCGCTCGACGTAGTCCTCGCCGAGGTGCCAGTACAGGTGCCAGACCCAGTCGCGCCAGCCGATGAGCTGCCGCACGATGCCCTCGACGCTCGGCAGCGGGGCGCGGCCCGCGTCGTGCTCCGCGACGACGCGGGAGACGATCTCGAGCGGGTGCAGCAGTCCGAGGTTGAGCGCCACGCTGAGGCGGCTGTGCGCCATCGTGTCGTCGCCCGCCAGCGAGGCGTCCTCGTAGGGCCCGAAGTCGCCGAGCCGGGACTCGATGAACTCGTCGAGGGAGGCGAGGGCCTCGTCGCGCGTGACGGGGAACGCGCGCGGGGCATCCCGCCCCAGGAACCGCACGCCGTCGGCCTCGAGCGCGTCGAGGGTCTCGCGCACGCTCGCGTCGATGTCGTCCTCGACGGGCGCCCAGGGCTCGGGAAGGCCGAGCGACACCGCGTCCTTCGGGGGCTTCTCGCGGTTGTCGTGGTCGTACGAGAACTGCCCGCCGACGGGCTCGCCGCCCTCCATGAGGATGCCCGTGCGGGTGCGCACCTGCCGGTAGTAGCGATCCATGAGCAGCTGGGTCGCCGTCTTGCCCTCGGCCCAGCGGGCGAACTCCTCGCGCTCGGTGACGAAGCCCCGATCGGGCAGGATGCTCGCCCCGAGCCGCTCGACGAGCCGCCGCTGCGCCCACGAGGTCGCGCCGACCACCTCGAGCGCGCCGCCCGTCATGCCCCGCTCCTCCAGCGCCGCCCGGTAGGAGCCGCTCACGACGAGCTCGCCGCGGTCGCCCAGCTCGCGCGCCCGATGCCGCAGCGCGCTGAGGTACAGGTGCGCCTTGAGCCGGTGGGTCGGGCGACGCCGGAACACCTCGTGGTTCTCGATGAGCACGATCGGGCCGCCGTCGTCGAAGTGGGGGCCGAGCTGCTCGGCGGTCAGCCAGCGGGTGGCGGCATCGGTCATGCCGCGAGCCTAGGCATTTAGGCTGAGCGCGTGACGACCGCGCAGCCCACCGACCGCACGTCCCTGCTCACCGATCGGTACGAGCTGACGATGATCGAGGCGGCCCTGCGCTCGGGCCGCGCGCACCGCGAGTGCGTCTTCGAGGTGTTCGGCCGCCGCCTGCCGGGCGATCGCCGCTACGGCGTGCTCGCCGGCACGGGCCGGGTGCTGGAGGCCATCGGGCGCTTCCGGTTCGGCGCCGCCGAGCTCGACTGGCTCTCGCAGCAGCGCGTGGTCGACGACGCGACCCTCGCCTTTCTCGCCGACTACCGGTTCACCGGCTCCATCGAGGGCTACCGCGAGGGCGAGCTGTACTTCCCCGGCTCGCCCCTCATGACCGTGCGCGGCTCCTTCGCCGAGGCGGTCGTGCTCGAGACCGTCATCCTCAGCATTCTCAACGCCGACTCGGCGGTCGCCACGGCGGCGGCCCGCATGGTCTCGGCGGCCGACTGCCGCAGCATCGCCGAGATGGGGTCGCGCCGCACGGGCGAGGCCTCGGCCGTGTCGTCGGCCCGCGCGGCCTACATCGCGGGATTCAGCGCGACCTCGAACCTCGAGGCGGGGCGTCGGTGGGGCATCCCGACGATGGGAACGGCCGCGCACGCCTTCACGCTGCTGCACGACTCGGAGGAGGAGGCGTTCCGCGCGCAGGTCGACTCGCTCGGCCCGGGCACCACCCTGCTCGTCGACACCTACGACGTGCGCCGCGGCGTCGAGACCGCCGTGCGCGTCGCCGGCCCCGAGCTCGGAGCGGTGCGGCTCGACTCGGGCGACCTGCCCACGCTCGTGCGCGAGGTGCGCGCGCAGCTCGACGAGCTCGGAGCGACGCAGACCCGCATCACCGTCACCAACGATCTCGACGAGCACTCGATCGCGGCGCTCCGCGGCGCCCCCGTCGACTCCTTCGGGGTCGGCACCGCCGTCGTCACCGGCGCGGGCGCCCCCGCCGCCGGCTTCGTCTACAAGCTCGTCGCCCGGCGCGAGCAGGGCTCCTCCGGCGACTGGACGCCCGTCGCCAAGGCCTCGAGCGGCAAGGTCGGGCGCGGCGGCACCAAGCGCGGTGCCCGCCTCATCGGCGCCGACGGCATCGCGCGGGCCGAGCACGTCATCATCGACGACGATCACGACGGGATGCCCGAGGCGGGCTTCACCGGCATCGAGCCGCGCGCCCTCACCGTGCCGCTCATGATCGACGGAGAGCCCGACCCCGCCGCCCTCGGCGCCGCGGGCGTGCGCGCGGCGCGGGAGCACCGCGCGTCGGCGATCGCCGAGCTGCCTCCCGAGGCCTTCCGGCTCGGGCGCGGAGAGCCCGTGCTGCCGACCGTCTACCGGTAGGCCCGCGGGCCGCGCGGCTCAGCCGGGCCGGGCCCAGCATGAGACGGCCCTCATCGCCGTCTCACGCTCCGATCACGCGCCGCGTCGACGATCGCTGACATGACCGCTCCCGCTCCCGTCATCCGCCCCGACTCCACCTCGGCCGCGCGCTCCGTGATCGTCGAGGCCCCGCTGCCCTGGTGGACGTCGATCGCCGTGCTCGGCGCGGCGATCGCCCTCGTCTCCGTGCCGCTCGCGGCCGTCCTGCTGCTGACCGAGACCGGTCCCGCACCCGATCCGTTCGTCGCGGCGATCGGCGTCGCGCTCCACGTCCCCTGGGCGCTCATCATCGTCTTCCTGCTCGCGGGCCTCGTCGAGCGCGTCGGGGCGGTGTTCCTCGCCGATCGCCGGGGCGCACCGGCAGCACCGCGCATCGACCCGGAGGATCCCGACGCGCCGCGCGTACTGGTGCAGCTGCCGTTCTTCAACGAGCCGGCCGTCGCGCGACGGGCGATCCTCGCCGCCGCGGCCCTGGAGTGGCCCCGCGACCGCCTCGTCATCCAGGTGCTCGACGACTCCACCGATCCGGTCGCCCGCATGATCGTCGACGAGGCATGCGCGATCGCCCGCGGGCAGGGCGCGACGGTCGAGCTGCGCAGGCGGGAGGAGCGCGCCGGCTACAAGGCCGGTGCCCTCGAGGAGGGCCGTCGCGCGAGCGATGCCGAGTTCATCGCCATCCTCGACGCCGACTTCCTGCCGCCGCGCGACTTCCTGCTGCGGGCCGTCGCCGGCTTCCGCGACGAGCACGGCGTCGACGACGAGGGGCTCGCGGTCGTGCAGGCGCGCTGGGGGCACCTCAACGCGGACGAGTCGTGGCTCACCTCCGCGCAGTCGCTCTGGGTCGACGACCATCACGTGCTGCAGATGTCGTGGCGGTCACGGGCGTGGGAGTTCGTGAACTTCACGGGCACCGCGGGAGTGTGGCGGGCATCCGCTATCGAGGCGATCGGCGGGTGGCGGGCCGCCAGCCTCGTCGAGGACTGCGAGCTCAGCGTGCGCGCGCTGCTGCACGGCTACCGCACCCGGTTCCTGCCCGATCTCGTCGCGCCCGCCGAGCTGCCCGCCTCGCTTCCGGCGTACCGGGCGCAGCAGCGGCGCTGGACCCGGGGCTGGGTGCAGCTGCAGCGCCTGCACCTCGGGAGCCTGCTGCGCCTGCCCGGCGCGCCGTTGCGTCGACTGCACGTGCTCTACCACGTGCTCATCCCCTGGCAGTGGGCGCTCTGGGGCGCCTGGATGCTCATCCTGCCGCCCCTCGTCGCGATGGGCGCCTGGGCCGGCGCCGTGGGGCCGGGCGTCGGTGTCGCCGTCTACCTCGCGCCCCCGCTCACCTGGCTGCTCGTCTCCACCGTGCTGAGCGCCGTCGAGACCGCCCGCCGCGACGACGATCGCCTCACGGTGCGCGGCGTCGGCCGGCGCGTCCTGCGGGCCGGTCCGCAGGCGGTGCTCACGACCGGGATGCTCCCGCACCAGTTCATGGCCGCGCTCGAGGGCCTCATCGGCGAGCTGCACGCCGAGTTCGAGCGCACACCCAAGGCCGGCGGCTCCCCCGCCCGCACCCGGAGCACCGCCGGGGCCCTGCCCACCGCCTCCACCGCCCGAGCGGGCGGTCGCGATGCGACCGCCGAGCGCTACGCCGCCGCCGACCTCTTCGCGGTGCTGTACCAGGCCTTCTGGGCCGTCGTGTTCCTCGCCGAGGGCCTCGCCTGGAGCGGGCTCGCCGCAGCCGCCGTCGCGGTCTGCGTCGCCGTCGTCGGCGGCGTGCCGCGCCGGGCGCGCGAGAGCTGGATGCACCGACCGGGGGCACGACGGCGCCGAGCCGTGCGGCGCGTCCTCGCCGAGCGACGCGCGGCGACAGCCGCGGCGGCCCGGACAACGGCATGAGAGGAGCAGGACGAGGGCGCGACACCGGTCGCTGACTCGACGGCAGGGCCTCAGCCCGCGACGGCCTCCGCCTCGGGCGCCTGCACCCGCTGCCCGACGACGGCGCTCACGCCGTCCTGCCGCATGCTCACGCCGTAGAGCGCGTCGGCGATCTCCATCGTGCGCTTCTGGTGGGTGATGATGATGAGCTGGCTGCTCTCGCGCAGGTCGCGGAAGATCGTCAGCAGGCGGCCGAGGTTGGCGTCGTCGAGCGCTGCCTCGACCTCGTCCATGATGTAGAACGGGCTCGGCCGGGCCTTGAAGATCGCGATGAGCAGCGCGACCGCCGCGAGGGAGCGCTCACCGCCCGAGAGCAGGCTGAGCCGCTCGATCTTCTTGCCCGCGGGCTTCACCGTCACCTCGATGCCCGTCGTGAGCATGTTCTCGGGGTCGGTCAGCAGCAGCTGGCCCGTGCCGCCCGGGAACAGCACGGGGAACACCCGGTCGAAGGCGTCCTTCGTGTCAGCGAAGGCGGCGGCGAAGATGTGCTGCATCGTCTCGTCGAGCTCGTCGATGATCGTCAGCAGGTCGCGCCGGGTGTCGGCGAGGTCGGTGAGCTGCTCGCTGAGGAACTTGTGGCGCTGCTCGAGCGCGGCGAACTCCTCGAGCGCGAGCGGGTTGACGCGGCCGAGCTGGCTGAGCTTGCGCTCGGCCTTCGCCAGCCGGGCCTGCTGCTCGCTGCGCACGAAGGGCCGGCCGGCCACGAGGGGCTCGACCGGGGGCATCCCCTCGCCCTGCCCCGCGCCCTCGGCGTCGCGCGCCGCGTGCGGGGCCGACTGGGCGACGAGCGCGGCGACGCGCGCCGACTCCTCGTCGCTCGTGACGTCGAGCAGGGGCGCGTCGGGGTCGGGGTCGACGCGGGATGCCGCTTCCGCGGCCACGGCGTCGGCGACGGCCCGCGCGGCGGCCGTCAGCGCGTCGTCGTCGGGAACGGGCGACTCGGGGCCGTACTCGGCCACCAGAACCTCCTCGTCGAGCCCGAGCTCATCGGCCGCGCGCTCGAGCAGCTGCGAGAGGTGGAGCTTCTTCTCGTAGATCTGCAGCTCGAGGCCGTGCACGTTCTCGGTGATGGCGTGCAGGCGCTCGCGCAGCTGCGATTCGCTGCGGCGCAGCTCGACGAGCTCCTCGTTCTGGGCGGCGCGCTCGGTCTCGGCCCGGTGCAGCTCGACCCGGGCCTCGGCGACGGAGCGGTCGACGGCGGTCAGCACGGCGGGCAGCGAGTCGGCGACGGTGCGGGCCCGCTCGACCTGGCGCTGGCGCAGCACGGCGCGCCGCGCGGCCTCCTCGGCGGCCGAGCGCTCGGCCTCGCGGCGGCGCTCGAGCTGCATGGCGCCCTCGCGCGCGGCGCGCACGCGCTCGCGAGCGGTCTCGAGCGCGATGCGGTGCTCGGTCTCGGCGGCGCGCACGGCGTCGAGCTCGACGACGAGGCCGTCGCGGGCGCTCGCGTCGAGCATGGGGCGCGGACGGGCGGCGAAGTCGTCGTGCGCGGCCACGGCGCGCTCGACGCCGCTCTCGGCCTCGCGCACGACCTCGGCCGCGCGCTCCCCGGCGCCGGCGAGGCGCTCGGCCTCGGCCTCGGCGGCCTCGACCTGCGCGCGGGCGCGGCTGAGCTGCTCGCTGCGGGCGGCGCGCTGGGCGTCGTGATCGCGCACGGCGGCGAGCGCCGCGGTGGCGGCGGCCTTCGCCTCGGCGAGCTCGGCGCGCGAGCCGTCGAGCGCGAAGCGGGCGCGCTCGATGCCCGTCGCGACGTCGGCGAGGCGCTCGGCGGCGGCATCGCGCTCGGCGGCGAGCTCGAGCCGGCTGCGGCCCGCGCCCGATCCGCCGCGCAGCACGCTGCGGGTGAGCACGTCGCCCTCGCGGGTCACGACCGTGACGCTGCCGGCGGCCTCGCCGAGCTGCTCGATCGCGGGCCAGGCGGCGCGCGCGGCCCCGAGATCGTCGGCGATGAGCGTGCGGGTCAGCAGGGCGAGCACGCCCGCGGGGGCGGTGACAACGCTCGCGGCGGCGGTGAGGCCGGGAACGGCGGCGGGCCCGGCCGGCGCGGGGCTCCCGAGCTCGGCGAGGACGACCTCGACGCGGCCGGCCTCGGCCGCGCGGGCCCGGTCGAGCGCGGCGAACCCGGCGTCGGCGTCGTCCACGAGCACGGCCTCGGCGAGGCTCCCGAGGGCGGCGGCGACGGCCGCCTCGAAGCCCGGGGTGACCTGCACGTGGTCGGCCACGAGTCCGCGCACACCGCTCGAGCCGAGCAGGCCCGAGGCGCCGTCGCCCGAGTCGATGGCCTGCGAGAGGGCGCTGACGCGGGCGGCGAGGGCGTCGCGCTCGCGCTCGAGGCCGTGCAGGGCATCCCGTTCGCCGTCGAGGCGGCCCTGGATGGCGGCGACCCGCTCGTCGGCCTCGCGAAGCGCGGTGTCGAGCTCGGCGTCGGCGCCCTCGGCCTGCTCGAGCGCGGGCAGCGCGGCGAGCTCAGCGCGCGTCGACTCCTGGCGGGCGAGCGCGGCCTCGAGGGCGTTCTGCTGGCGCAGCTGCTCGCCGCGCGCGGCGGCGAGGGTCGAGCGGGCGACCTCGACGCGGCTCGCGAGGCCCGCGAGCTCGAGGTCGTGCTGCGAGACGAGCGCCGACTGCGCCGCGATCTCCTCGTCGAGCGAGTCGAGGGCCGCGCGGGCGGTCGCGGTGCGGGCGGCGGCCTCGCCGACGGCGCGCTCGGCCTCGGCGACACCGGAGGTCAGCTGCTCGGCCTCGGCACGGGCCTCGTCGACCATCGACTGGGTGACGGTCGACTGCATGCCCGGCAGCTCCGACTGCTGGCTCAGCAGGGTGAGCTTCTGCTGCGTGAGGGTGCTGAGCGACCGCAGGCGATCCTGCACCTTCTCCAGCTCGAAGGCCGTGCCGCGCGCGCGGTCGACGGCGTCGCCGACCATCTGCGCCTCGATGCGTTGCACCCGCAGCCGGGCCTGGTCGAGCTGGCTCTGCACGACGAGGCGCTCGCTCGTGCGCTCGCTCTCGGTGCGGTGGTGGTCGGCGAGGGCGGTGCGCAGGGCGACGACCTCGTCGGCCAGCAGGCGGGAACGGGCATCCCGCACGATCGCGGCGATCGTCTGGGCCTCGCGCGCGATCTCGGCCTGCCGCCCCAGCGGGGTCAGCTGCCGCCGGATCTCGCCGGCGAGATCGCTCAGCCGCGTGAGGTTCGATTGCATGGCCTCGAGCTTGCGCACCGTCTTCTCCTTGCGACGGCGGTGCTTGAGGATGCCCGCGGCCTCCTCGATGAAGCCGCGGCGCTCCTCGGGGCTCGCGTGCAGCACCGAGTCGAGCCGGCCCTGCCCGACGATGACGTGCATCTCGCGCCCGAGCCCGGAGTCGCTCAGCAGCTCCTGCACGTCGAGCAGCCGGCACGAGGCGCCGTTGATGGCGTACTCGCTGCCGCCGTTGCGGAACAGCGTGCGCGAGATCGTCACCTCGCTGTACTCGATCGGCAGGGCGCCGTCGCTGTTGTCGATGGTGAGCTGCACCTCGGCGCGGCCGAGCGGGCCGCGCGTGGCGGTGCCGGCGAAGATGACGTCGCTCATCGTGCCGCCGCGCAGCGTCTTCGCCCCCTGCTCGCCCATCACCCAGGCGAGCGCGTCGACGACGTTCGACTTGCCCGAGCCGTTGGGGCCGACGACGCAGGTGACCCCGGTCTCGAACTGGAAGGTGGTCGGCTGCGCGAACGACTTGAAGCCCTTGATCGTCAGGCTCTTCAGGTGCACGCGGCGGCTCCTCGCGATGACGGGCGGACGGGACGATCGGATCGATCGAGGCCTACCGTACCGGCTCGCGCGCCAGTATCCTGGCGGGCTGGCCGCACGGCGGGCCCGCCGGCGGCGGTGCGACGAGAAGGGTTCGGCATGAGCGACATCACGATCACCGAGGTCGTCATCCCGGCGAGCCTCGACGCCGACGACGCGGCCGAGTTCCTCGCCTGCGTCGAGGTGCGCAACGCCGCGAACCGGCACGACTCCGGCGGCACCGACCTCGACTACAGCGCCGAGGAGCTGCTGCCCGGCTGGCAGAAGACCACCTTCGAGCCGAAGAGGATGCTCGCCGCGCGTCTCGACGGCCGCCTCGTCGCCCGGGGCGTCTACGAGACCCGCACCGACGAGGCCGCCGACACCGTCTGGCTCTTCATGGAGGTGCTGCCGGAGGCGCGCGGGCACGGCGTCGGCGCCGCCCTCGGGCGCCGCATGGAGGAGATGGCGCGCGCCGAGGGCAAGACGCGGGCGATCGCCTACGCGCCCTCCTGGAAGCAGGGCGGCATCCGCATCCCCTCCCCCACGGGCTTCGGCTCGGTTCCGGCGGGCACCCCCGAGGTGCGCCTGCTGCAGAGCTTCGGGTACACGCTCGAGCAGGTCGAGCGCGGCAGTCGCCTGCCGCTGCCGCTCGAGCCCGGCCGGCTCGAGGCCGTGCGCGACGAGGCCCGGCGGCGCGCCCCCGAATCGGAGTACCGCGTGCACACCTGGATCGACGCGACCCCCGTCGAGTGGCGCGAGGACATCGCGCACCTGCTGACCCGCATGAGCACCGACGCGCCCACCGCCGGGCTGGAGGAGCCCGAGGACGTCTGGACGGTCGAGCGCCTCGTCGAGGACGAGCGCTTCGAGCAGGACAGCCCGCGCACCTCGCTCACCGCCGCCGTCGAGCACGTCGCGAGCGGCCGGCTCGTGGGCTTCACCGAGATGACGGCCCCCGCCGAGCGCGACCGTCCGGCCTCGCAGGAGGACACCCTCGTGCTGCGGGAGCACCGCGGGCACCGCCTGGGCACGCTGCTGAAGGCCGAGAACCTGCTGTTCCTCGAGCGGGTGCGGCCGGGGCATCCCGCGGTCATCACGTACAACGCCGAGGAGAACCGGCACATGCTCGACGTCAACGAGGCCCTCGGCTTCGTGCCCTTCGCCTACGAGGGGGCGTGGCGCAAGACCCTCTAGGCCGTCGCCTCGGCCGCGGCGAGGTCGGCCATGACGCGCTGCAGGTCGAAGCGCTCCGACCCGAGCTCCCGTCGCACGCGCTCGAGCTGCACCGGGACGTGCCCGGCCTCCGTCTTGCGGGTCGACGGCAGGGCGGCGAACGCGCGCTCGCCCTCCTCGAGCGACGCCCGCGCGCCCTCGGCGTCACCCGAGGCGGCGAGGGCCGCCGCGCGGTAGGGCAGGAGCACGGCGAAGAACGTCTCGGCTCCCCGACGGCCCCGCAGCCGCTCGACCGCCGAGGTCAGGATGCGGGTCGCCCCCGGCGCGTCGCCCTTCTCCAGACGGCTGATCGCTCGGGCGCTCGACGCGAGCGCGAGTACGCCGCGCCCGCCCATCGCCCGCAGATCGCTGAGCCCCTCCTGGTTCTCGGCGCGCCACTCGCGCAGCGCGGCGCGGCGGGCGCGGGTCATCACGGCGATGCGCCGGGTCGCGATGCCGCCCGCGAGCAGCGCGACGACGCCGAGGATGATGCCGGGCACCGGATCCTCGCCGAGGAGGAACACGACGGCGAGCGGCGTGAGCACGACGGCGAAGACGAGGGAGATGATCAGCACGGGAGCCTCCGGGGCGCGGGTGGACCGGCGGCCCGATGCCGGGCGCAGACGAGGAGCGCGATCGGTCACGAGAGAGTCTCGCGAACCGCTCGTCGAGCCTATCGACCGCGGCGGGATGCCCGGCTCAGGCCGCGCGCAGCCGCTGGCAGCCCGGGCAGAAGTGCGAGCCGCGGTTCATGAACTGCTCGCGCACGATGAGGCGGCCGCAGCGCTCGCAGGGCATGCCCTGCTGGCCGTAGGCGCGCAGGGAGTGGCTGAAGTAGCCGGAGGCGCCGTTGACGTTGACGTACTGCGCGTCGAAGGAGGTGCCGCCCTCGTCGAGGGCGCGGCGCAGCACCGTGCGCACCTCGCTCAGCAGCTCGCGCGCCTTGCGGGTCGAGATCGAGCTCGTCGGCTGGTCGTAGTGCAGGCGCGCGGCCCACAGCGACTCGTCGGCGTAGATGTTGCCGATGCCGCTCACGAGGGTCTGGTCGAGCAGCGCGCGCTTGATGCCGGTGCGCCGGGAGCGCAGGGCGCTGAGGAAGCGCGCCTCGTCGAAGGCCGGGTCGAGCGGGTCGCGGGCGATGTGCGCCACCTGGCCGGGCACGAGGGGCAGGGGGCTGCCGTGGCCGCCGGCAGCGGCATCCGGCGTCGCCTGCAGCGGGTCGATCGCCATGGAGCCGAAGATGCGCTGATCGACGAAGTCGACGCGCAGGGCTCCGTGCTCAGGGTGGTGCACGTCGAACACCAGGCGCGTGAGCGGCGCGACCTCGGCGTCGCGGGCGCGCAGCAGCACCTGGCCGCTCATGCCCAGGTGCACGACGAGCGCCTCGACGGGCTCGCCGAACGCGCCGGATTCAGGCGTGCTCGAGGCGAATGCGCTGCCGATCGCGAGCGGCATCCACAGGAACTTGCCGCGCCGCACCGCCGCCGCGACGTGCGCGCCGGCGAGCCGCTCGACGAAGTCCTCGGCCGGGCCGTCATGGCGCTTGAGCGACCGGGCGTCGAGCACGATCACCCGCTCGATGCGGGCACCGGTGACGGCGGGGGCCAGTCCGTGGCGGACGACCTCGACCTCGGGCAGTTCGGGCATGGCGGCGGGATGCCCTGCTCAGGCCGAGGGCGTGCTCGGGCGGCGCGCGCTCAGCACCGTCCACGCTTCGAGCGCGGCGGCCATCTCGGCCTGCTTCTTGCTCGTGCCCTCGCCCGAGGCGATCGACTCGCCGCCGAGCACCACGGTGGCGGTGAACCGCTTCGAGTGGTCGGGACCGGTGTCGCTGAGCTCGTAGATCGGAACGCCGTGACCGCGGCGGGCCGCGAGCTCCTGCAGCGAGGTCTTCGGATCCATCGCCGCACCGAACCGGTCGGGGTCGGCCAGCAGCGGGGCGATGAGGTGCAGCACGAGCGTCGTCGCGGCTTCGCCTCCGAGATCGATGTACGTGGCGCCGATGATCGCCTCGACCGTGTCGGCGAGGATCGACGACTTGTCGCGACCGCCCGTGAGCTCCTCGCCCTTGCCGAGCTTGAGGTGCGCGCCGAGGCCGATGCCCCGGGCGACCTCCGACAGGGCGACCGCCGAGACGAGGGATGCGCGCCGCTTGGCGAGGTCGCCCTCATCGAGGTGCGGGTACGAGGTGTACAGCATGACCGTGACGGCCTGGCCGAGGATCGAGTCGCCGAGGAACTCGAGCCGCTCGTTGTTGGCGACGCCGCCGTGCTCGTAGGCCCACGACCGGTGGGTGAGCGCGAGCTCCAGCAGTTCCGGCGCGATGGATACGCCGAGCGCGCCCGTGAGAGCGGTGCGATCGGGCTCGGGGCCGGATGCCGCTCTCACGGGCGTCGTGCGCTGCGTCGACAGGGTGCGGACGACTTAGACGTCGGCGACCTTGCGGCCCTTGTACTCGAGGAACAGCGGGGTGCCCGCGGAGTCCTCGACGACCTTGGCGCGGTGCGGAAGGCTGTAGACGACCTTGCCGTTCTCGATGGTCTTGACCAGCGTGGGGACCTCCGCCTTCCACTGCGAACGGCGCGCGTGGGTGTTGGCGCGGGACTTCTTCCGCTTCGGAACAGCCATGGTCTTCTTCTCTCTCTCACACGGGCGCGCATGCGCGCCGACGTTGTCTCAGTCTGCGGTCTCGGGGGTGGTGCGGGTCGTGGGGGTGTCGCTGGCGCCGGTCTCGGTCTCACCGGTACCGAAGCCCTGCAGCGCGGCCCAGCGCGGGTCGATCACCTCGCGCGGCTCGCGCCGCGGCTGGTCGGCCAGACGCTCACCGGTCTCGGGATCGAGTCCGGGGCAATCGGGGCGGCACACCGGTTGGAACGGCAGCGCCAGCACGACCGCGTCCCTGACCACGGGTTCACAATCCACGTGATCATCGTGAACCGTGTAGTCGAAGGCGTCGTCAGGAGAATACGCGAAAAGCTCCTGGAATTCGACTTCGAGCGGCAGGGCGACGGGGTCGAGGCAGCGCACGCACTCGCCGCGGGCGGTCGCGCCGATCGTGCCGCTCACGAGGATGCCCTCGTGCAGGCCCTCGAGCCGAAGGTCGAGCGTCATGGGCGCGCCGGCGGGCACGACGACCGCGGCGGCGCCGAGCTGCTCGGGCAGATCGAACGCCAGGGCGACCTCGCGCATCTCTCCCGGGCGGTGCACGAGATCGCGCACGCGGACGAGGTAGGGGCTTCTGGCGGCAGGCATAACGCTCCATCCTACGCCCTGGCGAGCCGGGCATCCATCACGCGGTGGATGCCCGGCGCGCGCCGGCGTCGGCTCAGCCCGCGGCGACCGCCGTGAAGGCCTCGTCGTAGGCGACGAGCGCCCGCTCGACCTCGGCCGGCGTGACGATGCACGGCGGCACGACGTGGATGCGGTTGTCGGCGGCGAAGGGCAGCACATGCCGGGCCATCAGCTCGGCCTTGAGGCGGCCGATGACGTCGGCGCCGACGGGTGCGCGGGTGCCGCGATCGGTGACGAGGTCGAGCGCCCAGAAGACGCCCATGCCGCGGACCTCGCCGATCATCGGGTGCTTCTCGGCGAGCGCGCGCAGGCCCGGGCCGAGGTGCTTCTCGCCGATCGTCTTCGCGTTCTCGACGATGCCCTCCTCGGTCATCGCGTCGAGCGCGGCGACGATGGAGGCCATCGCGAGGGGGTGGCCGGAGTAGGTCAGCCCGCCCGGGAACACGCGCTCGTCGAAGGCCGCCGCGATCGCGGGGCTGATGACGACGCCGCCCGCGGGCACGTAGCCCGAGTTGACGCCCTTCGCGAAGGCGATGAGGTCGGGGGTGGCGCGCGAGGGGTTGATGTCGGCGCCCTGCCAGGCGAACCACTCCCCCGTGCGGCCGAAGCCGGCCATGACCTCGTCGGCGATCCAGACGATGCCGTACCGGTCGCAGATCTCGCGCACGCCCTCGAGGTAGCCGACGGGCGGGGTCAGCACGCCCGCGGTGCCGGGCACCGACTCGAGCAGGATGGCGGCGATCGTGTCGGCGCCCTCGGCCTGGATGGTGCGCTCGAGGCTCCTCAGCGCGCGCTCGCACTCCTGCTCCGCCGTCTCGCTGTGGAACTCGCTGCGGTACAGGAACGGACCGAAGACGTGCACGTGCCCGAAGGCGTACTCGTTCGGGATGCGCCGCCAGTCGCCGGTCGAGGCGATCGCCGCGCCCGTGTTGCCGTGGTAGCTGCGGTACGTCGAGATGACCTTGTGGCGGCGCGTGGTGAGGCGGGCCATGCGGATGGCGTTCTCGATCGCGTCGGCGCCGCCGTTGGTGAAGAAGACCTTCGCGAAACCGGGGCCGGCCTTCTCGACGATGCGCTGCGCGGCCTCGCCGCGGGCGAGGTTGGCGTGCGAGGGCGCGACCGTGGCGAGCTCGGCGGCCTGCTTCTGGATGGCCGCGACGACCGTCGGGTGCGAGTGGCCGATGTTGGTGTTGACGAGCTGGCTCGAGAAGTCGAGGTAGCGCTCGCCGTCGTAGTTCCAGACCTCGCAGCCCGCGGCGCCGGCGACGACGAAGGGCTTCAGGGCGCCCTGCGCGCTCCAGGAGTGGAAGACGAACTCGCGATCGAGGGCGTAGGCGCGCTCGCCGTCGGCGGGGTCCAGCGCCGCGTGCGCCGCGGTGACGGGGGCCGCGGGAGCGGCGGGGGCGGGGTGCGACCGGTTCAGCGTGTCGGTCATCGGTATCGGTCCTTGGTGTCGAGGAAGACGGGGTCGTGGCCATTATCGCCGTCCACGGCCGTTCCGCGAGAGGTCGCACCGAGGTTCCTCGCGCGCAGACGCGCAGGACGGCATCACGCGTCGTGATGAATTCTCGATGAACGGAGGTCGCGCGCCTCGCGTCCGCGACTACCGTGAGCCCATGGTGCCCCTCGAGGTTCAGATCGCCGTTCTCGGACTCCTGCTGCTCGCCCTCGTCACGGCGGCGACGATCGCCCTCATCCGCCGCGCGACGAGACGTCGCCAGCAGGTGCGCGACGACACCCTCCGGGTCGGCGTCGAGCCCTCGCCCGATCCCGGGCAGGCCGCTGGTCGCGCCCAGGGCAAGGCCGCCTGGACGCTGCTGCCCGGTCCCTGAGACCCCGGCGCGGCACGACGATCGTGCGCGGCGCAGGCCCGCGCCCGTCCGTGCGCTATGACCCGTGCGCGCCGATTCCCTGAGCGCGCAGAAGTTGCGGGATGCGCTCGCGGAACGGGAAGAAGCCGCGCGTGGCGTGCGGCCAGGCTCGGGCATCCCACTCGCGGTGCAGGGGGACGAGGGGCAGGCCCTCCGGCGCGAGCTCGGCGGCCGCCCGGTCGAGCGCCGTGCGCGCGGCGCCGACGGGCGCGAGCGGCATGACGATCGCGTCGAGCTCGTGCCGCGCGGCCCAGGCCGCGATGGCGGGCGCCGTGAGGTCGTCGAGGCTCTCGGCGGGGGCGGCGTGGATGCTGGATGCGCGGTCGAGGCCGTCGGCGAGGGCATCCCGCTGGAAGTCGGCGACCATCGCGGCGGTGCCCTGCGCGGTGCGCTCCCGCCCGCGCGCCGGGGCCGCGACGGCCGCGATGCGCTCGACGCCCGGCAGCGTCTCGGGCGCGAGGTCGTCGTCGTGCAGCAGCAGCCCGAGCCGCCCGAGCGGCGCGGCGGCGGCCGGAGCGAGGGGCGCCGGGGTCGGCACCGGCTCGTCCTCCTCGAGCGCGGGCGCGACGGTCGCGAGGCCGCGAGGCCGGAAGCGGCCCTCGGTGTAGCGGGCGATGTTATCGGCGGTGGCGAGGTAGGTCTTGCCGCGCGTCTGCAGTCCGGCGACCCAGCGCCAGCTGAGCGTGTTGGAGGCGGGATCGCCGTCGAGCAGGTGGCGCAGGAAGAACTCGGCGCCGAGCTGCCAGGGCAGTCGCAGCGTGAAGATCCAGATGCTCGCGAACCACATGCGGGCGTGGTTGTGCAGGTACCCGGTGTCGACGAGCTCGCGGGCCCAGTCGTCGAAGCCCTCGATGCCGGCGCGGCCCTCCACGGCGGCGGCGAGCAGGGCCTCACCCTCCTCCCCCAACGATTCGCGGGCGGCGAGGGCGCCGTGCTCGTAGCGGGTGAAGACGCTCGGGCGCTGCTCGAGCCAGCCCTTCCAGTAGGTGCGCCAGTAGACCTCCTGCACGAACTTGTCCGCCGCCTGCAGGGAGTGCGTCGCGAGCACGTGCCGCACGACCTCCTCCTCGGTGACGAGGCGGTGGCGCAGGTACGGCGAGAGCTGCGAGACGGCGGGCTGCTCGTGCGGGCCTCGGTCGTGGTTGCGGTCGGCGGCGTAGCGGCGCCCGGCGAGCGGCGCGAATTCGTCGAGGCGGGCCAGACCGGCCGCGCGGGTGGCGGGGGCGAACGTCATGCCCCCAGCCTGCGCGGCCGGCCTGGGAGAACCCGCGGCGGCTAGTTGCCGCCCTCCAGCAGCTCGACGTCGATGGGCGCGAAGCTCTCGCCGTAGATGTCGACGCCCTCCTCCTCGAGCTCGGCGAGCGCCTGCTCGATGTACTCGTTGGTCCACGCGCTCGCCGGCGGCTCCTCGGTGATGAGGCGGGCGCCGGTCTCGTTCGTCGCGCTCAGCGCCGCGTCGACCGTGTTCTGGTACGCCGTCTCATCGATGAAGCCGATGCCGTTCGGGGCCGGCCAGATGAGCTTGTTCGTCTCGTTGACCATCCACAGCTCGTGGCTCGGGCCCCAGCCGCTGCCGGCGTCGATCGTGATCTGCGAGGCCTCCTCCGGGTTCTCGGCCGCGTAGACCCAGCCCTTGATGACGGCCTTGAGGAACGCGACCGTGGTCTCCTGGTACGCCTCGTCGCTCTCGAGCCGCTCGGTGTCGGCCCAGATCGCGTCCTGCAGCATGGCGCCGACGGTCTCCTCGTAGCTGATGACGTTCAGGTCCTCCTCGGTGTACAGCTCGCCCGTGTCGGGGTTCGTCGTCTCGAGCACCTGGGCGAACTCGTTGTAGGTCATCGCCTGCGCGGCGTCGATGTCGCCGCTGAGGAACGCGTTCATGTTGAAGTCCTGCGTGATGATCTCGACGCTCGTGGAGTCAAGGCCCTCCTCGGCCATGGCCGCGAAGATCTCCCACTCGTTGCCGAAGCCCCACGAGCCGATCTTCTTGCCCTCGAAG
Source organism: Microcella daejeonensis (assembly GCF_026625045.1). Classification (GTDB taxonomy): domain Bacteria; phylum Actinomycetota; class Actinomycetes; order Actinomycetales; family Microbacteriaceae; genus Microcella; species Microcella daejeonensis. The sequence continues at coordinate 228,282 of NZ_CP113089.1, forward strand.
TCGGCGACCGACTCGATGCCGCTGTCGGCCCACGCCACCTGCAGCGTGCCGGAGCGCTGGAAGATCTGCGCGATGTTGGTGACGTTCGCGCCGGCCTCGATCGAGCCGAGCACCTTCGGCACCCAGGCGATCGCGTAGTCGACGTCGCCGTTCGAGAGGGCGTCCTGCGGCACGATGTCGCCGCCCGAGGGGATGATCTCCACGTCCAGGCCGGCCTCCTCGAAGTAGCCCTGCTCGGCGGCCGCGAAGTATCCGGCGAACTGGCCCTGCGGCAGCCACTGCAGCTGCAGCGAGACGGGCGTGAGCTCGTCGTCGCCGCCGGCCTCGCCGGGGGAACCGCTCGCGCAGGCGGTGAGGGCGAGCGCGGCGGTGAGACCGAGCGCGCTGAACGTCGCCAGGCGACGGGGGGTGCTGTGCTTCATGGCTGTCCTCTCGTGGATCACGGTGGTGCGGGATGCGGTGCGAAGGGATGGAGCGGTGATGCAGCGGTGCGGGAGGGGGTCGGTGGGTCAGCGGCGCCGCGAGACGGCGGTCTCGAGCGCGAGGGTGACGAGGTAGAAGGCGAGGCCGAGCAGGATCGCCGCGACGACGTAGGCCCAGGCGCGCGGGTACGCGCTCGAGGCGGCCGAGGTCGAGATGAGCCCGCCGAGCCCGCCGCGCGGACCGCCGAAGTACTCGGCGACGAGCGCCGAGATGACGGCGAGCGACGAGGCGAGGCGGATGCCCGTGAACGTGTACGGCGCCGCCGTGCGCAGCGTGATCGTGCGCATGATCTGCCAACGGCTCGCCGCGTAGGTGCGCAGGAGGTCGCGGTGCACGGGCTGGGTCTGCCGCAGGCCGCGCGCCGTCGTGATGAAGACCGGCACGAAGGCGGCGAGCCCCGCGATCAACTGGCGGCCGACCTGCGAGTCGGCGCCGAACATCGTGTTGAGCACGGGGGCGAGGGCGACGATCGGGATGACCGCGAGCGCCGCGACGACGGGCGCGAGCATGCCGTCCACCGGCCGGGCGCTCGATGCGGCGAGGGCGGCGAGAACGCCGAGCAGGGATCCGAGCACGAGGCCGAGCAGCGCGTTGAGGCCCGTGATGCCCGCCGCGCTCAGCATGGTCGGGGCGAACTCGACGATCTGCTCGCCGATCGCGGCCGGGCTCGGCAGCAGGTAGGCCTCGACGAGGCCCGAGCCGGCGAGCAGCTGCCAGACGCCGATCACCACGACGCCGAGCACGACGGGCGCGAGCACCCGCTGCGCGGCGTTCGGCGGGGCATCCCGCATCGGAGCGGCGGTCGCGGCGGTCATCGCGTCTCCACGCCGCGCGCCCCCGAGACCGGGGTGCCGTGCAGGGCCTCGCGCACCGCCGTGATCATCTCGAAGAAGGCGCCGTCCTCGCGCAGGTCGTCGGCGCGGTCGGCGGTGCGGCCGAGATTCATGGTCACGATGTCGGCGATGCGACCCGGGCGGGGCGACATGACGACGACGCGGTCGCTGAGGTAGACCGCCTCGGGGATGGAGTGCGTGACGAAGACGACGGCGGCACCCGTGTCGGCCGCGATGCGCAGCAGCTCGGTCTGCATGTACTCGCGCGTCATCTCGTCGAGAGCGCCGAAGGGCTCGTCCATGAGCAGCAGGGCGGGCTTCTTCGCGAGCGCGCGGGCGATCGCCACGCGCTGCTGCATGCCGCCCGAGAGCTGATCGGGGAACCGGTCGGCGAAGTCGCCGAGGCCCACGAGGGCGACGAGCTCGTCGACCCGGGCCGCGCGCTCGGCCGAGGGCGCCCCGGCGAGCTCGAGCGGCAGCGCGATGTTGCCGGCGACCGTGCGCCAGGGCAGCAGGCCCGCCTGCTGGAAGGCGATGCCGTACTTCTGATCGAGGCGCGCCCGGTGCGCGGAGGTGCCGAAGACCTCGACGGTTCCCGTGCTCGGGGCATCGAGATCGGCGATGAGCCGCAGCAGGGTCGACTTGCCGCAGCCGGAGGGGCCGATGAGCGAGACGAACTCGCCCGGCGCGACGGCGAGGTCGATGCCCGTGAGCGCCGTCACCTCGCCGGCCTTCGTGGAGAAGACCTTGTCGACGGCGGTGACGGAGACGGCGGGGGCGACGGTGCTGGTGGCGGATGTCGCGGGAGTGGTGGAGGTCATGCCTGCTCCTCGGATCGTCGGTAGGTGCGGAGGATGATGCCGAGCAGCGCGACCGAGCCGGCCGCGATGAGCCCGAGGGCGACGGCGCCCGCGATGGGCGCCCAGGCCTTCGCCGGGTCGCCCGAGGCCTGCCCGGCGTACTGGATGACGAGGCGGCCGATGCCGCCCTGCAGGCCCGTCGACACCTCGGCGACGACGGCGCCGACGACGGCGTTCGCGGCGGCGAGGCGCAGGGCCGGCAGCAGGTAGGGCACGGCGGCGGGGAACCGCAGGCGCGTGAGCGTCTGCCACCAGCCGACCGAGTAGGTGTGCATGAGCTCGAGATGGATGCGATCGGGCGCCTGCAGCCCGCGCAGGGCGCCGACGGCGACGGGGAAGAAGGCCAGGTAGCTCGCGATGACCGCGACCGACATCCAGTCCTGCCACTCGAGCGCACCGATCTCGATGCGGGACCCCCAGCTGCGCACGAGCGGTGCGAAGGCGATGAGCGGCACCGTCTGGCTCAGCACGATCCACGGCAGGAGCGCCGACTCGGCGATGCGCCACCGCTGCATGACGACGGCGAGGGCGACGCCCACGACGACTCCGACCACCCAGCCCGCGGCCGCGATGCCCAGGGTCAGCGAGGCCGCGAGCACGATCTCGAGCCAGAGCGGGTTGGCGCCCTCGGCGCGCGTCACCGGCTCGAGCATCCTGCCCGCCATCTCCCACAGGTGCGGCATGGCGAGATCGCTGGTGCGCGGCAGCACGCGGATGCCCGCCACGACCACCCCGTCGGCGGGGCCGAGCGCCTTGTACGCCTCCCACAGGATGCCCAGCGCGAAGAGCCCCGCGAGCCCCCATCCCCACACCCGCAGTCGGGCGCCGCGATCGCGCGCGCGCCGACGAGGCGGAACGAGCGCGATCGCGGCCTCCGTCATGCCTTCGCCCGCTTGGGAGCGTTGATCGCGGGGATGATGCGCTCGCCGTACACGCGGAGGGTCTCCTCCTTGTTGTCGTGCTGCAGGTACCCGGCGAACTGGTCGACGCCGAGCTCGCGCAGGGCCTCGAGCTTCTCGATGTGCTGCTCGGCGGAGCCGAGCACGCAGAACCGGTCGACGATCTCGTCGGGCACGAAGTCGACGTGGTCGTTGCCCGCCTTGCCGTGACTGTTGTAGTCGTAGCCCTCGCGCCCGGCGATGTAGTCCGTGAGCGCCGACGGCACCTCGCTGCCGGCGCCGTGCTTGGCGACGATGTCGGCGACGTGGTTGCCGACCATGCCGCCGAACCAGCGGCACTGGTTGCGCATGTGATCCCAGTCGGTGCCGACGTACATCGGCGCCGCCACGCAGAACTTCACGGCCATCGGATCGCGCCCGGCGTTGTCGGCCGCCGTGCGCACGGTCTCGATCATCCACTTGGCGATGTCGAGGTCGGCCAGCTGCAGGATGAAGCCGTCGCCGACCTCCCCGGTGAGCTTGAGCGCGAGCGGGCCGTAGGCGGCCACCCACATCTCGAGCTCGCTGCCCGTGCTCCACGGCAGTTGCAGCGTCGCCCCGTGGTACTCGACGGCGCGGGAGTTCGCGAGCTCGCGGATCACGTGGATCGACTCGCGCAGCTCGGCGAGGGTCGTCGGCTTGCCGTTGGTGACGCGCACCGCCGAGTCGCCGCGGCCGATGCCGCAGACGGTGCGGTTGCCGTACATCTCGTTGAGCGTGGCGAAGGTGCTCGCCGTCACCGTCCAGTCGCGCGTGGCGGGGTTGGTGACGAAGGGGCCGACCTTCACCCGGTGGGTCTCGGCGAGGATCGCCGAGTAGATGACGTAGGGCTCCTGCCAGAGGATGTGCGAGTCGAAAGTCCACACGTGGCTGAAGCCGTGCTGCTCGGCGAGCTTGGCGAGGTGCACCGTGCGCGACGCCGGCGGGTTGGTCTGGATGACTGCTCCGAAGTCCATGGCTGCTCCTCTCCTCTACCCCAGGTACTGCGACAGGCCGCGGCGCAGGTACTGCCCGTGGCCGGCGCGGCCGTGGAAGGCGTCGTCGCGGATGACGATCGAGCCGCGGCTGATGACCGTGTCGACCTTGCCGTCGATCTCGAAGCCCTCCCAGGCCGCGTGATCCATGTTCATGTGGTGCTTCTTGCCGGTCGGCCGGCCCTCGGCGTCGACGGGCATGCCGATGCTCGTGTGGCCGTTCGGGTCGTAGATGACGACGTCGGCGTCGGCGCCCGGGGCGATCACGCCCTTGCGGCCGTAGAGGCCGAACATGCGCGCCGGGGTCGTGCTCGTGAGCTCGACCCAGCGCTCGAGGGTGATCTCGCCCGTGACGACGCCCTGGTACATGAGATCCATGCGGTGCTCGACCGAGCCGATGCCGTTCGGGATCTTCGAGAAGTCGCCGAGCCCGAGCTCCTTCTGGCCCTTCATGCAGAAAGGGCAGTGGTCGGTCGAGACCATCTGGATGTCGTTGGTGCGGAGGCTCCGCCACATGTGGTGCTGGTGGCCCTCCTGCTTCGACCGCAGGGGCGTCGAGCAGACCCACTTGGCGCCCTCGAAGGCCCCGAACTCCTCACTGGATGCTCCGAGCTGGTCCTCGAGCGAGAGGTACAGGTACTGCGGGCACGTCTCGCCGAACACGTTCTGCCCGACGTCGCGCGCGGCCGCGAGCTGCTCGACCGCCTGCTTGGCGCTCACGTGCACGACGTAGAGCGGGGCGCCGGTGAGGTTGGCGAGCATGATCGCGCGGTGCGTCGCCTCCTCCTCCATCTGCCAGGCGCGAGCGACCCCGTGGTAGTAGGGGTCGGTCTTGCCCTGGGCGAGCAGCTGCTCGACGAGCACGTCGATGGCGGGGCCGTTCTCGGCGTGCATCATCGTCATGAGCCCGGTGTCCGCGGCGACCTGCATGGCGCGCAGGATCTGCGCGTCGTCGCTGTAGAAGACGCCCGGGTAGGCCATGAAGAGCTTGTAGCTCGTGATGCCCTCGTCGATGAGCTTCGGCAGCGCGGCGAGCGAGTCGGCGTCGACGCCGCCCACGATCTGGTGGAAGCCGTAGTCGACGGCCGCGTTGCCCGCCGCCTTCTCGTGCCAGGCGGCGAGCCCGTCGAACACCTTCTGCCCCGCGGTCTGCACCGCGAAGTCGATGATGCTCGTCGTGCCGCCCCAGGCGGCCGCGATCGTGCCGGTCTCGAAGGTGTCGATCGCCGCGGTGCCGCCGAAGGGCAGCTCCATGTGGGTGTGCGCATCGATCCCGCCCGGGATGACGTACTTGCCCGTCGCGTCGATGACGGTGTCGACGCTCGCGGTCAGATCGTGCCCGAGCAGGGTCGAGCCCGGCTCGAGCACGGCGACGATGCGCTCGCCGTCGATGAGGACGTCGGCGGCCGTGCGCCCGGTGGCGCCCACGACCGTTCCGCCCGTGATGAGGATGGTCATCGCAGTTCTCCTGGAGTCGTCGGTCGGGCTACGGGCGCGTGGTCGCGGTGTAGGAGTCGGGTCGACGATCCCGGTAGAACTGCCAGTTGTTGCGCACCTCGCGGATGAGGTCGAGGTCGAGATCGCGCGTGACGGTCTCGGTCTGATCCTGGCTCGCGACCTCGCCGACGTAGTTGCCGCGCGGGTCGACGAAGTAGCTCGAGCCGTAGAAGGTGACCGCGAGGTCGCCGAACTCGTCGCTCTCGGTGCCGATGCGGTTGTTGGCGCCGATGTAGTACTGGTTCGCAGCCGCGGCGGCGGGCTGCTCGAGCTCCCACAGGCGGTTGGATAGACCGGGCTTGGTGGCGCTCGGGTTGAAGACGATCTCGGCGCCGTTCAGGCCCAGCTCGCGCCATCCCTCGGGGAAGTGCCGGTCGTAGCAGATGTAGACGCCGACCTTGCCGACGGCGGTGTCGAAGACGGGGTAGCCGAGGTTGCCGGGGCGGAAGTAGAACTTCTCCCAGAAGCGGTCGAGGTTGGGGATGTGGTGCTTGCGGTACTTGCCGAGGATGGTGCCGTCGGCATCCACGACCACGGCGGTGTTGTAGTAGACGCCGGGCATGTCCTCCTCGTAGATGGGGAGGACGATGACCATCTTCAGCTCCTTCGCGAGGGCGGCGAAGCGCTGCACGATGGGCCCGTCAGCGGGTTCCGCGTAGTCGTAGTACTTCGCATCCTCGATGATGCCGAAGTACGGCCCGTAGAAGAGCTCCTGGAAGCAGATGATCTGCGCCCCGTCGGCCGCGGCATCGCGGGCCAGCTGCTCGTGCTTGTCGAGCATCGACTCCTTGTCGCCCGTCCAGGTGGTCTGAGTGATCGCGGCGCGAACCGTGGTCATGTGCATGTTCCCCTTTTCATCGTTGAACTGGGGCCAGTGTGCGAGAGCGCCGTTTCCGGCTCGTTTCGCCCAATGACGCGTGGGTAAAACCTAGGCCTCATCTGCGCATTCGGACAGGACGGCCCACATATGAGCGCTCGCCGCGGCGGCTAGCGTGGAGGCATGAGGATCGTGGTGCTCGCAGGCGGGGTCGGAGGCGCGCGGTTCGTGCGCGGAGTGCGCGAGGCGGTGCGGCGCGCGGCCCCCGGAGCGCCCCTCGCCGGCGCCGCGATCGACGTCATCGTCAACACGGGCGACGACTGGTGGCTCGCGGGCCTGCGCATCACCCCCGACCTCGATTCGATGCTCTACACGCTCAGCGGCCAGAACGACGAGGTGCGCGGCTGGGGCCGGGTCGGCGAGAGCGAGCGCGTCTCGGCCGAGCTGCAGGCCTACGGCGTCACCCCGCCGTGGTTCACGCTCGGCGACCTCGACCTCGGCACGCACATCGCCCGCACGGCGTGGCTGCGCGCGGGCGAGACGCCCTCCGAGGTGGTCCGACGTCTGCAGCAGCGCTGGGAGCTCGGCGTGACCCTGCACCCGGCGACCGACGACGAGGTCGACACGCACGTCGTCATCGCGGGCGACAGCGGTGCGGCATCCCCCGCGCGCGAGCTGCACTTCCAGGAGTGGTGGACCCGCTACCGCGCCTCGCTGCCGGCGGCCCGCTTCGTGCAGCACGGCATCGAGAGCGCGGCGCCCTCCCCTGGTGCGCTGGATGCCCTGCTCGACGCCGACCTGGTGCTCGTCGCCCCCTCCAACCCCGTCGTGTCGATCGGCACGGTGCTCGCCGTGCCCGGCATGCTCGACGCGATCGCCGCCGAGCGCGCCCCGATCGTCGGCGTCTCGCCGATCATCGCCGGCGCCGCCGTGCGGGGCATGGCCGATGCCTGCCTCAACGCGATCGGGGTCGCCACCGACGCGGGCGCCGTCGCCCGGCACTACGGGCTGCGCCGCGACGGCGGGCTGCTCGATGGCTGGCTCGTCGCCGAGGAGGACGCCGCGCTCGTCGCTCCGCTCGACGACGAGGGCTTCGCCGTGCGGGCGGTGCCGCTGTGGATGAACGACCTCGACACCGCCGCGGCGCTCGCCGAGCAGGCCGTCGCGCTCGGGCTCGAGCTGCGCGACGAGGACTGAGCGGCGCGGGAGGCCCCGGCCCGCGGCGTCGGCTCGGGCGGCTCGGATGAGCGCTCCGGCCCGAAACGCGCCCGACTCATGACGCGGGTAGGGTGACGACATCGACGCGGCGCACCCGGCATTGGGGGCGCCCCGGCCCGGCTTCTGCCCGGGCCACTCCCCGCGGGTCGCGCGCGCCCGCATCCCTCTCGGTCGCCCGCGGGCGCCCGCAGCCGACCACGGAGCCCTCGTGACCGACGCCGCCGCCTTCATCCCCACCGCCTCCGCCCTCTCGCGCGCGCTCAAGCGCGCCGAGTCGGGCGTGACCCTCGACGCCACCGAGGCCGAGACGCTGCTGCACGCGCGGCACGACGACCTCGGTCGGCTGCTCGCCGTCGCGAGCCGCGTGCGGGATGCCGGACTCGAGCGCGCCGGACGCCCCGGCGTCATCACGTACTCCCGCAAGGTGTTCATCCCCCTCACGCACCTGTGCCGCGACCGCTGCCACTACTGCGTCTTCGTGAAGACCCCGAACCAGCTCGAGAAGGAGGGCAAGGCGCCGTTCCTCAGCCCCGACGAGGTTCTCGAGGTCGCCCGCCAGGGCGCGGCGATGGGGTGCAAGGAGGCGCTGTTCACGCTCGGCGACCGCCCGGAGGACCGCTGGCCGGCGGCGCGCGAGTGGCTCGACGCGCACGGCTACGACTCGACGATCGACTACCTGCGGGCGATGTCGATCCGCATCCTCGAGGAGACCGGGCTGCTGCCGCACCTCAACCCCGGCGTCATGACGTGGGAGGAGATCCAGCGCCTCAAGCCGGTCGCGCCGAGCATGGGCATGATGCTCGAGACGACCTCGCGCCGGCTCTTCGAGACGCGCGGGCTCGCCCACTTCGGCAGCCCCGACAAGGATCCGGCGCTGCGGCTGCGGGTGCTCGAGGACGCCGGGCGCAGCAACGTGCCCTTCACCTCCGGCCTGCTGCTGGGCATCGGCGAGACCTATGCCGAGCGCGTCGACGGGATGTTCGCCCTGCGCGCCGTGGCCCGCCGCCACGGTTCGCTGCAGGAGGTCATCATCCAGAACTTCCGCGCGAAGCCGCGCACCGCGATGCGGGGCGCCGACGACCTGGAGCTGCAGGAGTACATCGCCTCGGTCGCCGTCGCGAAGCTCGTGATGGGCCCGGGTGCGCGCATCCAGGCCCCGCCGAACCTCACCGACGCCGAGGAGCTCGGCCTGCTGATCCGGGCCGGCATCGACGACTGGGGCGGCGTGAGCCCGCTGACCCCCGACCACGTGAACCCCGAGCGGCCGTGGCCGCAGATCGACGAGCTGGCGCGCCTGACCGCGCTCTCGGGCTTCGCGCTGCGCGAGCGCCTCACCGCGCACCCGCACTTCGTGCGCGCCGAGGAGCCGTGGATCGACCCGCGCGTGCTGCCCCACGTGCGCGCGCTCGCCGGGCCCGACGGCCTGGCCGACGAGTCGGCGATGCCGGTGGGCCTGCCGTGGCAGGAGCCCGACCCCGACTGGGCGGCCATCGGCGGCACCGGCCGCACCGACCTGCACGTCGAGATCGACACCGTCGGCCGCACGACGCAGACCCGCGGCGACTTCGAGGACGTCTACGGAGACTGGGCCGAGCTGCGCGAGACCGTCGGCGATACGCGCCGGTCGGCGTCGGGCTTCGCGGTGAGCGCTGGCGTGCGCGCGGTGCTGCGGCGCGCTGAGGATGCCCCTGCCGGGCTCTCCGACGCCGACTACCTGACCCTGCTCGACGCCGACGGGGCCGACCTCGACGCCCTCGCGGGTCTGGCCGACGCCGTGCGGCGCGACACGGTCGGAGACCGCGTCGGCTTCGTCGTGAACCGCAACATCAACTTCACCAACGTCTGCTACACCGGCTGCCGCTTCTGCGCCTTCGCGCAGCGGCGCACCGACGCCGACGCCTTCACGCTCTCGATGAAGCAGGTCGGCGACCGCGTCGACGAGGCGTGGAACCTGGGCGCGACGGAGATCTGCATGCAGGGCGGCATCCACCCGGATCTGCCGGGGACCGCGTACTTCGACCTCGCGCGCGAGGTCAAGAGGCGTCAGCCGGGCATCCACCTGCACGCCTTCAGCCCGATGGAGATCGTCAACGGCGCGACCCGCACGGGGCTGTCGTTCGAGGAGTTCCTGCGCGAGGCGCAGAGCGCCGGGCTCGACACGATCCCCGGAACGGCGGCCGAGATCCTCGACGACGAGGTGCGCTGGGTGCTCACGAAGGGCAAGCTGCCGGCGGCGACCTGGCTCGACATCGTGGGCACGGCGCACCGGCTGGGCATCCGCTCGTCGTCGACGATGATGTACGGCCACGTCGACAATCCCGCGCACTGGGTGGGCCACCTGCGCACGCTGTCGGCGCTGCAGGATTCCACCGGCGGGTTCACCGAGTTCGTGCTGCTGCCGTTCGTGCACGCGAACTCGCCCGTGTACCTCGCGGGCGTCGCGCGGCCGGGGCCGACGGCGCAGGAGAACCGGGCCGTGCACGCGGTCGCGCGGTTGATGCTGCACGGGCGCATCGACCACATCCAGACCTCGTGGGTGAAGCTCGGCACCGAGGGCACGCAGATGATGCTGCGCGGCGGGGCCGACGACGTGGGCGGCACCCTCATGGAGGAGACGATCAGCCGCATGGCCGGCGCCGACAACGGCTCGGAGAAGACCGTCGCCGAGCTCGAGGAGCTCGTCGGCGCGATCGGCCGCACCGCCTGGCAGCGCACGACGACCTACGGCGAGCCCTCCTCCGAGCGCATCGCCGCCGCGCAGGCGCACCGCACCTCGGGGTACGCGGCGACCGGCCGGCGGCTCGCGCTGTCGATCGCCGAGGTGCGCGCGGGGGCCTGAGCGGGGGCGGGCGGGGAGAGTGCGCGGCTCGTGCGTGGGCGCCGCGCAGTGCGGCCCCGGTGGCGTGCGGCTGAACGGCTCGGTGTCTGCGCGGCGGGGTGGCGCGAGGCTGACGCATGCCGCGGAGCGATGGGCGCGCGCGGACCTCGGGTGGTTGCCGGGGGCTGTCCGCGCTGATTCGACGCGGCCGGCGCGGGACTGCGTGCCCTCCAGCACGTCGGGCGCCGCACGATCGGCTCGAGGCCTCAGGTGCGCCGGATCCGCGGAGCGCCCCGCCGCCGCCTGATGATCGTCGCGAGCGACGTGGACGATGCGGACGGCACGGACGACACGGGGGGCACGGACGGCACGGACGGCACGGACGGCACGGACGGCACGGACGGAGCATTCGCCCCCGCGCTCCTTCCACTGTGCAGGACTTACTCGAGGTTCTATCGCGAAGTTCCTGCACAGTGGAAGGACCATGAGATGGCGTGCCACCCGCCGCGCCGGCGGGACATGAGGTCGGCAGCGCGGGAGGGCCGAGTCGAGAGGCCCTAGCGGCGAGGCGGGAGGGGACGAGGCCGAGGCCGAGCGGGACGAGAGAGACGAGAGAGACGAGAGAGACGAGAGAGACGAGAGAGACGAGAGAGACGAGAGAGACGACGTTACGGGGCGGTCCGCACCTCGGACGGCTCGCCGGCGGATCGGGTGCAGTCGGATAGCGCGCCGACGGATGCGGCGCCGACGGATGCAGCGACGCCGGATAAGGCACCGGCGGGTGGGACGCGGCGGGCGCCTCGCCGGAAGGCGGGGCGACATCGGACGGGGGCGCCGTCGGCTCGGACACGACGTAGCGCGGGGTCGACTGAGCGCGGACACGACGTAGCGCGGGGTCGACTGAGCGCGGGGCCGACTGAGTGCGGGGCCGACGGAGCGCGGGGCCGACGGAGCGCGGGGCCGACTGAGTGCGGGGCCGACTGAGTGCGGCGCCGACGGAGCGCGCGCGGGGCTGCGCCGGCGGGCCGACCGGCGTACGGTGTGCCGCATGCTGAAGATCTTCGTCAATCTGCCGGTGGCCGACGTGGGCCGCTCCCGGGCCTTCTACGAGGCCCTCGGCTTCACCATCAACGAGGCCTTCTCGGGCGAGAGCTCCGCCTGCGTCGTCATGAGCGACACCATCTACGCGATGGTCATGGAGCCGGACGACTTCGCCGCCTTCACCGATCTGCCCGTCGCCGACGCGCGCACCGCGACCGCGGCGATGTACGCACTCAGCGCCGACCGCCGCGACGAGGTGGATGCCCTCCTCGCGCGCGCCGTCGCCGCAGGCGGCACGGCCGCCCGCCCTCCCCGCGACCTCGGCTTCATGTACAGCGCCGACGTGCGCGACCCCGACGGCCACCACTGGGAGTTCTTCTGGATGGACCCGGTCGCCGCAGAGCAGGGGCCGCCCTCCTAGCCGTCGCGATCGAAGCGCGGCGTACGGCGCCCGGCCCGCGACTCAGCGCTCGGCTGCGCGCGCCGGCGCCCTCCTCAGCCGTCGGCGAGCGCCGCGGTCGTGCGGGCTCCGAGGCCGAGCGCTCGTGCGGCCTCGAGATCGTCGAGCGTGTCGACGTCGCGGCGCAGGGTGGTGAGGGTGAGCGGCGGGCCGGCGAGTCCGGCCGTGAGGTTGACGTAGCCCGCCTCGGCGTGCGCCTCGGCGGAGCCCGGCCCGAACCGCAGCGAGTGCGGCAGGCCCGCCGCGGCGACGACGAGCGCCGTTCCCGAGCCCTCGGCGTCGGGCACGAAGGCCCAGCTGTGCTCGCTCGCCGCGAGCAGCGCGGACTCGAGGTCGGCGGGGTGCAGCGCCGGCAGGTCGCCCAGCAGCACGGCGGTGGGGGCATCCGCGTCGCAGATCGCCAGCCCCGCGCCGATCGCGACGAGGAGGCCGAAGCCGGGATCGGGCACGATGCGCACGCCGGCGACGGGCTCGGGCAGGGCCCCGACGACGATGAGCTCGCCCACCGCGGCGCAGGCCCGCGCGGCGAGGACGGTGTCGAGCGCGATCGCCTCGGCGATGCGCGCCCGGCGCTCCTCGGCGACGGCGAGGCGCGACTTGCCCTGGCCCCCGCCGCGCACGGGGATGACGAGGGAGACGGGACGGGCCATCGTTCGAGCCTAGGCCGCGGCCGGCTCGAGCAGCGCGTCGTCGGCGCGCGTCAGCAGGGAGACCGGGGCGACGCGCGCGAGCATCCGGCGCCACCAGGGCGACTGCCGGCGGAGCGCGGCGAGCACGCCGTCGATGACCGGCGGATCGACGGCCGACCGCTCGGCACCGAAGGCGCGCGCCTCGGCGGCGAGCAGCACGCGCTCGAGGTCGGCCCGCACCGCGGCATCGCCGGCGCCCCAGCGATCGGCGAGCGCGCGGGGCGTGAGCGTGAGCGCGGCGGGCAGACCGAGATCGCGCGCGGTGTCGCGCACCTCGCGCCAGCGGTCGAGCGCATCGGACGAGCGGCGGCGGCGGGAGCGGCGGAGCGCGCGGACGACGCCGGGGGCCGCGAGCCCCGCGAGCAGGAGAACCACCGCGAGCGCCGCGACGGCCGCCGGATCGGGACGGAAGCCGGCGACGGCCCCCGCCTCGGCCCCGTCACCGCCCGCGCCGGGGGCGTCGCTCGGCACGAGCGGATCCGCGCCATCGGGGCCCGGCGTCGTGGCGCTCGGATCGGGCGCGTCGCTCGGCGTCGCCGGGTCGGGCGTGGGGCTGGGGGTCGCGCCCGGCTCGGCGGGAGCATCCGTCGCCGGCACGTCGTCGGTCGCGTAGGCGGGGGTCGTGCCGCGCGAGGGCGTCGGCTCGAAGCGCACCCAGCCCAGGTCGTCGAAGTGCAGCTCGGGCCAGGCGTGCAGGTCGTCGCTGCTCACCGCGAACTCGCTCGGCGCGTCGGGGTCGCGGGTTCCCGGCAGCAGGCCGACGGCGATGCGGGCGGGGATCCCGAGGGTGCGCGCCATGAGCGTCATCGCCGAGGCGTAGTGCACGCAGTAGCCGCTGCGGGCCTCGAGGAACCGCGCGACGATCTCGGCGCCCGTTCCGTCGTAGCCGCCCTCGACGGGCGCCTGCTCGGAGTACTCGAAGGCGCCGTCGGTGAAGAACCGCTGCAGCGCGAGGGCCTGCTCGTAGGGGGCGGCGAGGTCGCCGACGACGGTGCGCGCGGTCTGCGCGACGATCGGCTCGGTCTCGTCGGGCACCGCGCGATAGCGATCGAGCCCGGGGGCGGTCACGCCCGCCGCCCGCAGCTGCTCGGGCGTCGGCTCGGCGACGAGGCTGTCGACCGTGTACGAGCCGGCGCGCAACGGCCCCGCCGGCGATCGCATCGTCAGCCCGTCGCGGTCGACGATCCAGGAGCCGTCGAGGTCGGTGACCCGAGCGGGCGAGCTCGGCAGCGGCACCCACCGCGAGCGCAGGTTGACGAGCGTGATGTCGGTGGTCGCCTCGCTGCGCGCCACCTCCTCGCCGAACCAGGCGGGCGGGCCGACGTCGTCCGTGGGCTCAGCCGGGGCGTCGCGCACGACCGGCTGCACCTCCTGCCCCTCGAAATCGGCCAGGTGCGAGAGCGTCAGGTAGAGCCCGCCCTCGGCCGTCGTCGAGTACCGCAGCACGGTCACCGGCGCACCGCGCCGCAGGTCGTCGCCGAGCGAGATCACCGGGTTCACGCCCGAGGTGACGGCCGCGACGCCCGCGCCCGTCGGCCGGTCGCCGACGACCACCGCGGGCAGCAGCAGCGGGGCGATGACGGCGACCGCGACGACGGCCGCGGCGATGCCGACCGCCCGCCCCGCCGCCGCCCCGCCGCCGCTCGCTGCCGGACGGTGCACGGCGAGCACGAGCAGGAACGCCACCGCGGTCGCGAGCACCGAGAGGAGCGGCAGCTCCCCCGGGACGAGCACGACGGGCACGGCGAGCACCGCGAGCAGCGGCACCGCGGCGAGCGCCGGGCGTCGCAGCGCCGAGGCCGCGACGTCGGCGAGCAGCACGAGCGCCCCGATGCCGGCGGCGAGGAAGAAGCGGATGCCGTCCTCGGCGATCGCCGGGATGCCCTGCTCGGCGATGCCCGACTCCCCCTCGAGCACGAGCTCGCCGATGCGGCGCACGACGCCCTCGAACAGCAGGTCGTCTCCGACCGGCACGAGCGCGTCGAGCGCGAACATCGCGATGAGCGTGATCGGCAGGGCGAGCACTCCCGCGACGACCGACCACAGGCGCGCCCAGGCCGGCGCGGTGCGGCGCACGATGAGCCCGGCCGCGAGCACGATCGCGGCGACGACGAGCGTCGAGGCGAACCACGGGCCCTCCGGCTCGAGCAGAACGGTGAAGCCCGAGAGCGCGGCGCCGGTCGCGAGCAGCAGGGCGAGGCCGACGGCGGGCGAGCCCGGCCCCGTGAGGCCGGGGGCGGGGGCGGATGCCCGCGCGCGCGTCGCCCGCTCAGCCACGGCGCGCCCCCTCGCGCAGCAGGGCCTCGGCGGGCGTGCGCTCCTCGGCGCGCCCGAGCAGCGACCACCAGGCGTCCGCGAGCGGCGCCGTCGGCTCGACGACGGCCGTGAGCCAGCCGGCCCGGCGGAAGGCGTCCTCCGCCTCGCGGCCCGCCGGGCCGTCGGCGACCGGGCCGGAGGGGGCGACGAGCAGGGCGACGGCGACCGATCCGGGGGCGCGCTGGGCGAGCATCCACCGCACGGTGCCGGCGTCGGGGCGGCACGCCACCGCGACGAGGGGAACGGACGCGGCGGTGCCTGGGACGCCGTCGAGCGGAGCGGCCGGCGAGAGGGCGAGCACGGCGAGCTGCCCGAGCACGCGGCCGACCGGGCCGTCGGCGGAGGGCGCCTCGTCGGAGCGCGGCGAGGGTGTGACGAGGTCGACGGCGTAGCCCCGTTCGGCGAGGTGCGCGGCGGCGGAGGCGGCCATGCGCACGACCCACTCGAAGGAGGGCGAGGCGGGCTCGCGGCGCGGCCGGTGATCGGGGTAGGAGGGGAGCTGGTCGTCGACGAGCAGGCGCGCGCGGGGGCCGGCCTGCGGCTCGTCCTGACGCACCATGAGCTCGCCCTGGCGTGCCGAGACGCGCCAGTGCACGCGCCTCATCGCGTCGCCGCTGCGGTACTCGCGGGTGATGACGTCGTCGTCGGCGCGCTCGCGCGAACGACTGCTGCGCGGCCCGCTCTCGGCGCTGGGGTCGGGCACCGGTCCGGCGGGCAGCGGCTCGACGGCGGGCAGCACGAGCTGGGTCGTGACGGCGACCGTGCTGGTGACCCGCACCGCGAGCGCGAAGGGGTCGCGCTCCTCGACGAGCAGCGGGCCGACCGAGGCGAGGCCGCGGCGCTCGGGCCAGTAGCGGTAGCCGAGGGAGCGCGGACGCCGCGCGCGCACCTCCTCGAGGCGGCCGGGGCCCGCGTAGCCGGGCGGCATGGGCACGCGCTCGATCCACTCGGCCGCGCGGGCGCGCCCCGAGACGAGCACCTCGACGCGCACGGGCTCGTCGACGGTCGCGACGACGGGCTGCAGATGCCGTGCGACGGCGAGCCGGGGGCGGGAGGCCGCGACGACGAGGAATCCCACGATCGGCGCTGCGGCGGCGACCACCGCGAGGGGCAGGATCTCGGGGCGCTCGAGCCCGTAGGCGAGGGCGGCGAGATTGGCGGCGACGACGAGGAACGCCCAGCCCCTGCCGGTCAATCGCGGCACGGCGCCCCTCAGTGCCGGGCGCCGGGCACCGGCACGGGGGTCGCGGCGATGATGCGGTGCACGACGTCGTCGACGCCCCGCACGGGCGATCCATCGGGATGCTGGGCGCGGGGAACGAGGATCATGCGGTGCGAGAGCACCGTGGTGGCGAGCGCGTCGATGTCGTCGGGCAGCACGAAGTCGCGGCCGTCGAGGGCCGCGCGGGCGCGGGCGGCGCGCACGAGCTGCAGCGTGGAGCGCGGGCTCGCGCCGAGCCGCAGCGCCGAGTCGTCGCGCGTGGCCTGCACGATCGCGACCGCGTACTGCTCGACGGCGGGGCTCACGAAGACCTCGCGCACGGTCGCGATCATGCGGCGCAGCCCGGCGACGTCGACGAGGGGCTGCAGGCGGTCGAGCGGCGAGCCGTGCTCCCGATCGCGCAGCATCTGCTGCTCGCTGGCCGCGTCGGGGTAGCCGATCGAGATGCGCGCCATGAAGCGATCGCGCTGCGCCTCGGGCAGGGCGTAGGTGCCCTCCATCTCGACGGGGTTCTGCGTCGCGACGACGAGGAACGGAGACTCGAGGCGGTGGGTGTGCCCGTCGACGGTGACCTGGCCCTCCTCCATGCACTCCAGCAGGGCGCTCTGGGTCTTCGGGCTCGCGCGGTTGATCTCGTCGCCGATGACGATGTGCGCGAAGACCGGGCCGGGGGTGAACTCGAACACGCCCTGCTGCTGCCGGTAGACGCTCACGCCCGTGATGTCGGCGGGCAGCAGATCGGGGGTGAACTGGATGCGGCTGACGGTGCCGGCGATGCACGTGGCGAGCGCGCGGGCAAGCACGGTCTTGCCCACGCCCGGAACGTCCTCGATCAGCAGGTGCCCCTCGGCGAGCAGCACGGTGAGCGCCATGTCGACGGCTTCGGGCTTGCCGTCGAGCACCCCGTTCATCGCGTGCCGGATGGCGTCGCCGAGCTCGGCGAACCGCTCCATCGAGATCGGGCCGGACTCCCCCTCGGCCGAGCCGGCGGCGGCTCCCGCGGTCGGGGGGTCGGCCGGGTGGTGGTCGGCAGTGCCGGGGCTCGTCGTCGTGCTCACGTCGGCATCCTCGCACGTCGCGGTGACGAAAAGGCCGACGACCTCGCGGGAAGGTCAGGAATTCTCGGATGCTCCGGCCGCGGCCGCGCGGCCCGCCGCGAGCCCCTCGGCGTAGCCCGCCGCATGCCCCTCGGCGCGCGCCTCGCGGTGGCCGAGGTAGAACATGTCCTCCTCGGCGCGGCGCACGAGCTGCCGGCCGCCCGGGGCTGCGGCATCGAGCAGGCGCGCCATTCCGCGGATCACGGCGACGGGCATCCCGCTGGATTTGCCCTTCACGAGGTCGGCGGCCGCCGCGATCTCGTCGCCCACGGCGGGGGCCGTGACCTCGAGCAGCTTGCCGCTCGCGTCGCGCCCGCCGCGCAGGTCGTCGAGCAGCCGCACGCCGCTCGCCCCGATCGCGATGTCGGTCTGGCCCTCGCGCCAGGCGCGGCCGGCCGTGTCGGTGATGACGACGCCGACGGGGGCGCCGATCCGCGCCTCGACCGCCGCGCGGATCGCCGCCGCGCTCGCATCGGGGTCGAGCGGCAGCAGCAGCACGGTGCCGTCGGCGGTATTGCTCGCGTCGACGCCGGCCGCGGCCATGACGAGCCCGAGGCGGTTCTCGACGATGCGGGTGACGCCTCCGGGGTGCTCGCGGGTCGCGACCACCCGCACGGTCTCGTCGGTGATCGCCTGCTCGCGGTCGGCCGCCGTGCGGATGCGCCCCTCGGCCTTGCTCACGATCTTGCTCGTCACCGCGAGGATGTCGCCGGGCCGCACGTCGCCCGCCTCCGCCGCCCGCGCGATGAGGTCGGGCAGGTCGTCGCCGGGCACGATCTCGCCGATGCCGGGCAGCACGAGCACGGTCAGGGCGGTGGGATGCTCGGGTGCGGTCACGCTGCCATTCTCGCAAGCGCGGCCGTGCGCCGACTCCTAGCGGGCGTCGTCGCGGCGGCGGCGCGCCTCGACCTCGGCCTCGAGGCGTCGGATGCGCGCATCGTTCTCGGCCTGCGCGATCTCCGCCTTGAGCCGGGCGAGCTCTGCCTCGGTCGAGCTGAGCGGCGCGCTGCCCGCGGCGGCGACCAGGCGCTCCCAGCGGCGCGGGTCGCCGAACGGGACGGCCTCGGGACGCGGGCCGTAGTCGCGGCCGATCGTCCACCAGAGGATGGCTCCGACGAGCGGGATGAGGATCACGAGGATGATCCAGAAGGTCTTCGGCAGGTGGTTCACCTGGTGCTCGCCGCGCATGATGATGTCGGCGAGGGTCAGCACGGAGAGCAGGATCGGCAGCGCGGCCAGGATCAGGTACACGCGGTCACCCTAGTGAGGAAACCGCGTCTTGCGCCAGGGTCGGCGCGAGCATCCCGCCGTCGCCGTGCGCGAATGCAGGACTTCCGAGCACGACTACGGCATGTCGCGGCCTACGGCGAGGGGACGCTCCGGGGACGTCCTGCATGTGCGCGCGCTCGCGGCCGGACGAGCGGTCCCCGGGCCCGGACCGGCATCCGTCGGACGGAGGGCGCGGGTCAGCGATGCAGCTTCGGCAGCACTTCGCGCCCGAAAACCTCGAGGAACTCCGCCTGGTTGCGCCCGACGTTGTGCAGGTAGACGCGGTCGAAGCCGAGGTCGAGGTAGCGCTGGATGGCCGCACGGTGCACCTCGGGGTCGGCGCTCACCAGCAACCGGTCGTCGAAGTCGTCGGGGCGCACGAGCTTGGCGATCTGCTCCAGGTCGTGCGGCGAGCGGATGTCGCTCTTCGCGAAGCGCATCCCGCCGTTGGGCCACTCGACGAGCGCGTTCGTCATCGCCTGCTCCTCGCTCGGCGCCCACGACAGGTGCAGCCGCAGCACGCGGCTCGTGCTCGCGAGGTCGCGGCCCGCCTCGCGGGCCCCGTCGGCGAAGCGCTGGAAGAGCATCCCGATCTTCTCGATCGGCGCCGCCTCGATGATGAGGCCGTCGACGGTGCGCCCGGCCCGCTTCGCCGTGACGGGGCCGGCGGTGGCGATGAGGATGCGCGGCGCCTCGACCGGCATCGTCCACAGCCGCGACGTGCCGAGGCGGAAGAACTCGCCGTCGTGCCGGGTCTCCTTGCCGGCGAGGGATGCCGAGAACAGCTTGGTGATGATCGTCACGGCCTCGAACATGCGGTTGAGGCGCTCGGCGGGCTCGGGCCAGTACTGCCCCGTGACGTGCTCGCTGATGGCCTCGCCGCTGCCGATGCCGAGCCAGTGGCGCCCCGGGTAGAGCGCGGCGAGCGTCGCCGACGACTGGGCGACCGCGGCCGGATGAACGCGGAAGGTCGGCGTGACCGGACCGACCCCGATGTCGCCCGCGGTCGCCGCGCCGAGCGCCCCGGCGACCGGCCAGACGGCGCTCGCCTGGCCCTGCTGCGGCGTGAAGGGGGCGAAGGCGTCGGCGGCCATCGTGCCGTGGAACCCGTGCTGCTCGGCGAGACGCGCGAGCGCGACGGCCTCGGCCGGCGGGTACTGCTCGAGCGCGGCGGCGTAGCCGATGAGCGGGGCGGCAGGGGTCATGGGGCTAGTCTGCCGCGCCCGGTGCGCGGCACGCGCCTCTTCGCCTCGCGAACCGCGTTCGCGCCCGGTCAGGCCTGCGAGCGGGCGAAGAGCTTCGCGAAGAATCCGGGCTCCGCCTCGTGGCCGGCGCATCGCTGGGCGCGCGGGACGCCGCGCATCACCTGATCGACATGCTGACCGCAGCCCGCCCAGGTGGTCTTGCCGCATCGGCGGCACGTGGTCTGCTGGCACATGGTGCGCTCCTCTCGTGGGGTCTCCATTATACCCCCCGGGGTATTTTCAGATCGACCCATCACACCGCTGCGTCCTTGAGGCGCCGCGCGACACGCCCGGGATTCCTCTTGCGCCGCCGGTCGCGCGCAGGGTAGGTTCCTCAGGCACTCACTCACCCACTACGCCGAAAGGAGGCCCGCAATGTTCATGAACACCGCGATGTTCATCACTCTCGGAGGATTCCCCTCCACCGCCGGCTTCGTCGGCGTCCTCTCCGCCTGACCGGGTAGCAGATTCCGCCACCCGCGCACGCGGTGGCGACGCTCTCGAAGCCCGATCCCCGGCTGACGCCTCCGCGTCCTTCGGCGGTCACGCCCCGTTCACGACCCCTCTCCCTTCCGCGGCCATCATGGCGTCGCCGATCGACGAGGGCGTCGATCCCCTTCCGCCGCCACGAGCGGCACCCTTCCGGTTCGGCATCCGCCGAGGCGCGCCACCGCGCGCCGACGATGGATGCTGCGCCACGCATCAGAGGAACGAACCCCGCATGAGCACCGCGCTCGCAGCTCGACCGAGCCGACCGTCCATCGTCCATCCGCAGTCCGTGCCCGCGCGCCCGCGCCGGGTGAGCCTGCCCGACCGCATCGCCCTGCGCATCGGCATCGCCCTCGTGCAGTGGAGCCGTCGACCGCGCGTCATCGTCACGCGCGCGTCGATCATCCGACGCCGCGAGGCGCAGCACGACCGCCGCCGGCGCGAGCAGCAGTGGCAGCACGCCGCGCTGCTGATCCTTCCGCCGCGATGAGCTCGTCATGAGCTCACGCCGCGGAGGAGCATCCGCACCACCGGCACCACCTGCAGCACCCGCAGCACCCGTGAAGGCCGTCGCCGAGGTTCGCCTGGGCGGCGGCCTTCCGCCGTCGACGGGGGTCTAGTCCTCGGTCGGCGCCTGCAGGAACTCCGCCACCGCGCGCGGCACGTACGGCGCGACGTCGCCCCCGAGGGAGGCGACCTGGCGCACGAGCGAGCTCGAGACGTGCGCGTGCGCGGGGTCGGGCAGCATGAAGATCGTCTCGACGCCGGCGAGGTTGCGGTTCACGATCGCCATCGGCGTCTCGTAGGCCACATCGATCTGCGAGCGGATGCCCTTGATGAGCACGGTCGCCCCCACATCGGTGCAGTAGTCGACGAGCAGTCCGACGCTCCAGCTGGTGACGATGATCGAGCGCGGCAGAGCGCGATCGGCGACAGCCTGCTCGATGAGGGCGACGCGCTGGGCGATCGGCAGCATGGCCGTCTTCGCGGGGTTGTGCACCACGACCACGTGCACCTCGTCGAAGATGCGGGCCGCCCGCTCGATGACATCGAGATGCCCGAGCGTGATCGGGTCGAACGATCCGGGAACGACAGCGACTCTGCTCACGGCTCCAGCCTAGCGAGGCCGTGTTTCCACGACGTGTCCGAGCACCGCACCGACGCCGCCGCCGCGCGAATGGCGCCTCAGGCGGCCGACTCCGCCGCCTCGGCGTACTGGGCCGTCACGAGGATGGGCAGGTGATCGCTCGCCCCTCGCGGCAGCGTCTGCACGCTGTCGATGAGCAGGTTGAACGAGGTGGCGAAGTCGAAGTGGCCGCGGAAGAACTTGTACCGCGTGTAGGTGCGGCGGTCGCTGAGCGAGAGCTCGTAGCCCGATTCCCGCACCTCTGCGGTGAGGAAGTCCTTGAACAGCGGGTAGTTGAAGTCGCCCACCATGAGCGTGGGCAGGCCGTCGCCGAAGCCGCGCAGGGCCTCGTGCGCCGCACGGATCTGGTTGCGCCGCAGCGAGTTCAGGGCGGTGAGCGGCGCGGCGTGGAACGAGGCGACGACGAGCTCGTGCCCCGACTCGCGATCGACGAGGTGGGTGCCGAGCAGCCGCTCGTGGGCGGGCGCCGCGATGATGTCGTGCAGCGACTTCTTGAGCTGGAACGCGCCCGTGGTCGTCGACTCGAAGCGCTCGCGGTCGTAGTAGATCGCGAGTCCCAGCCGGTTGCGCTTGGTGGCGTCGGCGAGATGCAGCGGGCCGAGCTCGGCGGGCAGATCGACCGTGTCGACCTCCTGCAGGCACAGCAGCTGCGGAGCGTGGTCGTCGATCAGCGCGGAGAGCTCACCGATCGCGGCGTGCTTGCGCAGGTTGTAGCTGATGGCCTTCATGACCCTCCCCAGCCTAATTCTTCGCCAGGAACGCGCGCGCACCGTCGTCCAGGCGCCTTTCGAGGGCGTCTCTCAGATCGGGATGCCCGCTGAGCGCCGCATCCCCCTCGAGCACCTCGGCCGCCGCCTCGCGCGCCGCGCCGATCAGGTCGCCGTCCTTCGCGACGCGCAGCAGTCGCAGGCTGGATCGGCCCCCGCTCTGCGTCGATCCGAGCACGTCGCCCTCGCGCCGCAGCTCGAGGTCGACCTGCGCGAGCTCGAAGCCGTCGAGGGTCGCGGCGACCGCCTCGACCCTCTCGCGCGCGAGGGTCTCGGGCAGCGCGGCTGTGACGAAGAGGCAGAGCCCGGGCACGCCGCCGCGGCCGACGCGGCCGCGCAGCTGGTGCAGCTGGCTGACGCCGAAGCGATCGGCGTCGACGACGACCATGGTCGAGGCGTTGGGCACGTCGACGCCGACCTCGATGACGGTCGTGGCGACGAGCACGTCGATCTCGCCGGCGGCGAACGAGCGCATGACGGCGTCCTTCTCCTCGGTGCCCATGCGCCCGTGCAGCGGTTCGATACGGCGACCCGCGAGCGACGGGTGCTCGCGCAGCAGCGGCACGAGCTCGGCCACGGAGGCCGGCGGGCGGTCGACGACCTCGGCCGCGGCATCCTCATCGTCGTCGGCGAGCGCGTCGGGGTCGTCCTCCTTCGTCGTCGGATCGATGGCCGGCACGACGACGAAGCCCTGCCGGCCCTGGGCGAGCTCCTCGCCGAGGCGCGCCCAGGCGCGGTGCCACAGCTCGCGGCGCTCGGCGAGCGGAACGACGTGGCTGACGATGGGGATGCGGCCGGCCGGCAGCGTCGTGATGGTCGACACGTCGAGGTCGCCGAAGACGGTCATGGCGACGGTGCGCGGGATGGGCGTGGCGGTGAGCACGAGCACGTGCGGCGGCACGGCGCCCTTGCGGCGCAGGGTCTCGCGTTGCTCGACGCCGAAGCGGTGCTGCTCGTCGACGACGACGAGGCCGAGGTCGGCGAACTGCACGAGCTCGCCGAGCAGCGCGTGGGTGCCGACGACGATGCGGGATGCTCCGCTCGCGATCGACAGCAGCACCTGACGGCGCTGCGCCTGCCCGAGCTGGCCGGTGAGCAGCACGGGTCGCAGCCGGGCGGCGAGCTCGGGACCGAGCGCCGCGACGATGGAGCGCAGGTGCTGGGTCGCGAGCACCTCCGTCGGGGCGAGCAGCGCGCTCTGGCCGCCGTCCTCGGCGACGGCGAGCATCGCGCGCACGGCCACGAGCGTCTTGCCCGAGCCGACCTCGCCCTGCACGAGCCGGTTCATGGGCACCGCCTGCGCCATGTCGCGCGCGATCTCGTCGCCGACGAGCTGCTGGTCGTCGGTGAGGTCGAAGGGCAGCGCGGCGTCGAAGCCGGCGAGCAGCGGCCCGGGCCGGCGCGGGGTCGCGGGGCTCTCGCGCAGCTGGGCGCGGCGCTGCAGCAGCGCGGCCTGCAGCAGGAACGCCTCGTGGAAGCGCAGGGTGTCGCGCGCGGTCCGCCACTGCCGATCGTCCTCGGGCTGGTGCATCCAGGTGAGGGCGCGCTGCAGGTCGAGCAGGTCGAACTCGGCGCGCACGGCGGGCGGGACGGGGTCGGTGAGGCCGGCGATCGACGCGAGAGCGACATCCATCGCCTTCGCGATCTGCCAGCTGGCGACCGTCGAGGTGGCCGGGTAGATCGGGATGGGCTGCATCGCCCACTTCTTGGCCTGCTCGCTGCCGATTGCGGGCGCGTCGTCGGGGTCGAAGAGCTCGTAGTCGGGGTGGGCGAGCTGGCGGATCCCGCGGTACTCGCCGACCTTGCCCGCGAAGATGCCGCGGCGGCCGACGGTGAGGTCGTTCTTGCGCCAGGCCTGGTTGAAGAAGGTGAGGATGAGGATGCCGCGGCCGTCGCTGATCTTCACCTCGAGGATGGAACCGCGACGGGCCCGCATCGTGCGCTCGGTGACCTCGAGCACGTCGGCGACGATCGTGACCGACTCGTCGATCTGCAGCTCGCTCAGCGCGGTGAGCTCGCCGCGGCGGGCGTAGCGCCGCGGGTAGTGGCTGAGCAGGTCGCCGACGGTGAGCA
Organism: Microcella daejeonensis; assembly: GCF_026625045.1. Taxonomy (GTDB): domain Bacteria; phylum Actinomycetota; class Actinomycetes; order Actinomycetales; family Microbacteriaceae; genus Microcella; species Microcella daejeonensis. Next base: position 252,534 of record NZ_CP113089.1, read on the forward strand.
TGCCGAACGCCCGCTTGAGGGCGTTGGCGCTGCGGTCGCCGAGGGCGCTCGCGAGCTTCGCGTCGAGGGGGCCGGTCACGCCCTCTACGGTAGCCGCGCCGACCGACGCCGCCGCGCGGGGGCGGGCATCGCGATCGGCGAGGTGCGGGGGTGCGCGACGTGGTCGCCGCTGGGGCCGGCGGTCTCGTCGGCCGCGTCGAGGTCGGGCGCGGCAGGGCCGGCGATGCCGTCGGCGTGCTCGGCGTCGCCGCCGGTGTCGGAGCGGACGAAGGCGATGCCGCCGAGGATGAGCAGTCCGCCGAGGCCCTGCAGCAGGGTCAGCTGCTCGCCGATGAGCAGGAACGCCCAGAGCGAGGCCATCGCGACCTCGAGCAGGCCCATGAACGCGGCGAGCCGTGCCCCGAGGATGGCGCTCGCGCTGATGCTCGAGGCGTAGGCGACCGCGGTGGAGATGATGCCGACGAGCAGCAGGGGCACCCACCACGCGGCGACGGCGCCGAGCACCGAGACGTCGGCGAAGGAGGCCGTCATGGGCAGCAGGCCGGTGAGGCCGACGAGTCCGAGCAGCGCCGCGCTGAACAGCAGCGAGACGCAGGCGAGCGCGATCGAGGGCAGGCCGTGCGCGGGGCGGGCGGCGATGACGTAGTAGCCGGCCGCTCCGACCATGGCGCCGGCGGCGAGCAGGACGCCGACCGGATCGAGGGCGCCGTCGCCGCCGGGCGAGACGATGAGCACGAGCCCGCCGACGGCGAGCGCCGAGCCGATGAGCACGACCGGGCGCGGCGCGCGGCGGCTCAGCGCCCAGGCGACGGCGACGAGCAGCAGCGGAGCCATGTACTCGATGAGGATGGCCGTGCCGACGGGGATGGTCTGCAGCGAGGCGAAGTAGAACAGCTGCGTGCCGACGACGCCGACGAGCGCCATGCCGAGGATGCGCCAGCGGCCGACCCAGAGCGTGCGCCAGCGGCCGCGCAGCTGCACGAGCGCGATCGGCAGCAGCACGAGGCCGCCGATGAGCACGCGCACGGCGACGGCGGCGGCGGGGCTCCAACCGGCCTGCAGGAGCGGCTTCACGAGGGCCCCCGAGGTGCCGAAGGAGGCGGCGGCGAGGAGTCCGAGGGCGAGGCCGGCGGCGATCGGGCGGGGCATGGGCATCCTGTCTCGGATCGGCGCCGTCAGGAGTGCGGCGCCCGTTCACCACTGACGTTATGCTGGGCGCGAATAAGGAGTCAAATTGCATTTCGCCCCTGACACCGATGAGGTGCTGCTCTTCGACATCGCGCTCGCCAACACGGCGCCGACGGCTTCGCGAAGCGGGCTCGACGAGCTCGCGACGCCGGCCGAGCTGACCGCGCTGCTCGACGAGTGGCGCTTCTCCGGCCGCTTCGATCGGGATGAGGCCGAGCTCGCCGCCGTGCACGGGTTCCGCGACGAGCTGCGCGCGCTGTGGGTGCTCGACCGCGACGCGATGGCCGAGCGCGTCAACGCCATGCTGCGCGAGACCGACGCCCAGCCGCGCCTCGAGCGCCACGACGGCTTCGACTGGCACCTGCACACGACGCCCATGGATGCCCCGCTCGTCGACCGCATCCGCGCCGAGGCCGCCCTGGCCCTCGTCGACGTCGTGCGCACCGACGAGACGGATCGCATGCGGGTCTGCGAGGCCCCCGACTGCACGGGTCTGCTCATCGACCTGTCGCGCAACGGCTCGAAGCGCTTCTGCAGCGTGCGCTGCGGCAACCGGGTGAACATGATCGCGTTCCGGGAGCGGAAGGCCGACGAGGCGAACGGCGCGGGCTAGGGCGGCGAGGGGCGCACCGGGTGCGCCGGGTGCGCCGGGTGCGCGGGGTGCGCGAGGACGCCGGGTGAGCGGGTTGCGCTCGGCGGCGCCGGCTCCGGCTCCGGCTCCGGCTCCGGCTCCGGCCCAGGCTCCGGCTCACGCTCCGGCACCGGTTCCGGCTCGGCCAGGCGGATCCCCGCGGACGAACGGGGCGGGCTTCTCGAGTCCGCGCTCCTTCCACAACTACGGACCGGCTGAATCATGCTCACCCGCTCCGCAGTTGTGGAAGGACGGCGGAGAAGGTTCCCCTACCCCGGCGCGGCACTCCGCGCGCTGCTCACCCTGCACTCGCTGCTCGCGTTGCCCGCGCTGCTCGCGCTGCTCGCGCTGCCTGCACGGCCCGCACGGCCCGCACGACCGCACTCCGCGCCGCGTCGCGCGCACCCCGCGCCGTGTCGCGCCGTGCGCGGGCTAGCGTGGAGCCGTGACGCGCATCATCGCCGGGTTCGCCGGCTCCCTCACCCTGCAGGTGCCCCGGGTCGGCACCCGGCCCACGAGCGATCGCGTGCGCGAGGCGATCTTCAGCGCCCTCTCGGCGCGCGGGCTCATCGACGGCGCCCGCGTGCTCGACCTCTACGCCGGCAGCGGGGCGCTCGGGCTCGAAGCGGCCTCGCGCGGAGCATCCACCGTCATGCTCGTCGAGAAGAGCCACGCGGCGGTGCAGGTCTGCAAGCGCAACGCCGAGCTCGTGCGGGCCCGCGCCCGCGGTGACGAGCCCCGCATCACCGTGAGCGGCAAGCCGGTGCAGTCGTTCCTGACGTCGACCGCGGGGGCCTCCGCGCACCGCTACGACCTCGTGCTCGTGGACCCTCCCTACGAGCTCGGCGGGCTCGAGCTCGACCACGTGCTCGCGGCGCTCGTGCCGCACCTCGCGCCCGAGGCGGTCGTCGTGCTCGAGCGCTCGAGCCGCAGCGCGCAACCCGAGTGGCCCGCGGGGCTCGCGCTCGACCGGCGCACCGACTACGGCGAGACGGCGGTGCTCTGGCTCTCGGCGAGCAGCGCGGGCGACGCGGGCGACGCGCTCGACGACGAGGCTGTCGACGACGGGGCTCCGAGCACCTAGCCCGCCTGCCCGCTCCATTCCGCGAACGGATCCCAGCCGCCGCGCTCGTCGACCGCGCGGCCGTCCACGAGCACCGCGGGCACGGCGCGCCCCTCGGCGTCGACCGGCGCCGCGACCACGCGCCCGATCGCGACGAATCCGCCCGGGAGCCCCTGCTCGGCGACCGCGGCGGGGAACGTCGCCATCAGCGAATGATCCTCCCCGCCGGTGAGCGCGTGCGGGCCGGCCGCCGCGAGCAGCGCGCCGTCGAGATCGAGGCCGACGCCGCTCGCGCGGGCGACCCGGCGGGCGTCGAGCGCCAGGCCGTCGCTGAGATCGAGCATGGCGGTGGCTCCGGCGCGGGCGGCGAGGGTGCCGTCGGCGATCGGCGGTCGCGGGGCGAGCTGGGCCGACAGCGGCTCGGGATGCTCGGCGCGCAGCCGGGCGGCGGCAGTGGCATCCGGCGCCCCCGTCGCGTCGACGCCCCGCTCGAACAGCAGCGCGAGCCCCTCGGCCGCGAGCCCCAGCGGGCCGGAGACCGCGATCACGTCGCCCTCTCCCGCGCCGGATCGCGTCACGGGCGCGCGCCCCTCGAGGTCGCCGAATGCCGTCACGGCGATCGTCAGCACGCTCGAGACGCTGAGGTCGCCGCCGACGACGCCGCAGCCCGGCGCGAGCGCGGCGCACGCGTCGCGCATGCCGTCGGCGAAGGCCTCGAGCTCGGGCACGGGCGTGCTGCCCGGCGCCGCGAGGGCGACGACGAGGGCGGTCGGCCGGGCGCCCATCGCGGCGACGTCGCTGAGGTTCGTGGCGGCGGCCTTCCATCCGAGGTCGTGCATGGTCGACCACGCCGTGCGGAAGTCGGGGCCGTGGATCATCATGTCGGTCGTCACGACGTAGCGGCCGTCGGCGGCGGCGAGCACGGCGGCGTCGTCGCCCGGCCCGAGCAGGGTCGCGGCCGACTCGGGCAGGCGCGGGATGATGCGCGCGAGCGCCGCGAGCTCGCCGACCGCGTCGAGGGTGTCGCGCGGGTCGGGGGTGCTCGCATCGCGCATATGCCCACGGTATCGCGGCCCGCCCGGCAGACTGGGGGCATGAGCGACAAGACGCCCGGCACTCCGTACGGCCCGGCCGCCCCACCATCCGCTGCCGCCGCTCCCGTCGCCGCTCCGGTCTCGATGCCGACGCCCGCCGACGCGCCGACCCTCGCGGACGACGTCGTCGCGCGCGCCCGCGCCGGGATGCGCACGGCCGCGCGCGTGCTCGGCCTCACCGCGATCGGGCTGCTCGTCGCCTTCGTGATCCTCGTCGTCGTGGACCAGGCGGGCGGCCCCGTCGCCGACATCACGGAGCCGGTCGGCGGCATCCTCGGCATCGGCTCGCCGCTGCTCGCCGTCGTCGCGCTCAACATCCTCGTATGGCGCGCGCTCGTCCCCGGTCTCGCCCGCCTGGCGCCGAGCACCCGCGTCGTGGCAATCGTCGGCATCGGCCTCGCCATCGCCGGCGCGAGCGTCGTCCTGCTGGCCGGCCTGCTCTGGGCCGGCGTCATCGCGATCCTCCTGCTCGAGGGGTTCAGCTGATGCCCGGCCCCTCCCACTCCTCCGTCCGGCTGCGCGGCCTCGGGCGGCTGCTGCTGACGATCGCCGGCGTCGCAGCCGTGGTCGTGCTCGCCGCCGCGATCATCGCGCCGCGCATCCCGGTTCCCGCCGATCTGCGCGCTCTCGCCGACGCCGCCCGCTTCATCGGCCCGCCGCTCGCCCTGCTCGCCGGCCTCGCGGCCCTGCTGCTCGCGCGCCGCCTCGAGCGCCGCGCCGATCGTGGAGCGCCGGAGCGCGACACGGCCGCGCTGGTTTTCCGCGGCATGCTGCTGACCGCCGGCGGACTCATCCTCCTCGGCATCGTCAGCGCCCTCTGGAGCGCCGCCGTGCTCGCCGCGGGCGACCTCCTCCCCTGAGCGACGCGGGGGCGGGATGCTCGGCTCGCGCCGACCGCCGGCCGATACCCTGAGCACGATGACCGCTCCCGCCCGCCGCCGCACGCTCGCGCTCGCCCTGCCGCTCGCCCTGCCGCTCGCCCTCCTGCTCGCCGGCTGCACGGGCACCGTCAACCTCGAGGCCGCCCCCGAGGCCAATGCGCTCGCGTGCGCCGAGATCTCGGTGCGCCTCCCCGACACCGTGGGCGAGCTCGAGCGCCGGTCGACCAACGCGCAGGCCACCGCCGCCTGGGGCGAGCCGACTGCCGTCATCTACCGCTGCGGCCTGCCGCCGATCGGCCCGAGCGATCTGCCGTGCTTCACCGTCGACGGGGTCGACTGGCTGCTCGACGACTCGAACGCACCGAGCTTCTCGTTCGTCAGCTACGGCCGCACCCCCGTCACCGAGGTGATCGTCGACAACGACGTCGTGCGCGGGCCCGAGGCGCTGCGCCCGATCAGCGCCGCGGTCGCCGCGGTGCCCGCCGAGATGCGCTGCCTCGACGCGACCGACGTGTTCGGCGGCGGCACGGTGCCGGGAGAGGAGCCCGCGCAGACGCCGGCCCCCGAGGAGCAGACCGGTGCGCCCGAGCCGAGCGGGACGCCCGCTCCTTAGGCGCGCGGCCCGTCGAGCCCGACGAGCTTGCCCGCGATGCCGCCGGCGGCGCGCAGCGCGGCCCCGCCGCCGAACCCGGCCTGCGGGAACACGATGCGCTTGTCGCGCGCCTCGACGATCGCGTCGACGAGCACCTCGGCCGCGGGGCGCTTCGTCGCCCAGAGGTACAGCGAGAGAGCGCCGGGGATGGAGTTGACCTCGTTGACGTAGAGCTCGCCCGTCGCCTCGTCGAGCAGCAGGTCGACGCGCACGATGCCGGTCAGGCGCGTGACGTCGGCGACCCGCTCGGCGAGGGAGCGCGCGGCCGCGTGCACCGCGTCGGGCACCTGCGCGGGGAACTCGCGGGGCGCGCTCGACAGGCCCGCCTCCGATCCGGCGCCGCCGGCGAGGTACTTCTCGGCGTAGGAGTAGAGGGCGCTGTCGCCGGCGCCGCGCAGCGGCTTCTCGAGGTCGCTGATCTCGAGCTGCGGGTGCGTGCGGAACGAGATGTTGAGGTCGACGAGCTGCGGGCGGTACGGCTCGAGCACGGCGCCGGTGCGCAGGTGCACGCTGGCGCCCGCGAGCGCGCGCGCGGCATCCAGGTCGTCGGCGATCTCGATGCCGATCGACGAGCCGCCGAAGCGGGGCTTGACGATGTACGGGCCGGCGAAGCTCGGCTCGGTGAGGGTCGACACGGCCTCGCGGGGCAGCGAGGGGATGCCCGCCGCGTGCATGAGGCCGCCGAAGGCGAGCTTGTCCATGCCGACGGCCCCGGCGAAGATCGTCGACCCCGTCGCGGGGATGCCCAGCGTGGAGAACAGCGCGGCACCGCCGCCGCCCTCGCCCGCGCCGCCGTGCAGGCACAGCAGGGCCGCCTCGATGGGGAGCTTCTCGGCCCCGAGCCGCTTGCGTCGGTAGAGGCCGGGCTCGCCGGAGAGGCGCACCTCGAGCGGCACGCTCTCACGCGGAGCGCCCTCGAGGTAGTCCTTCGCCTCGGTCGCGTCGGGCACGCGGAACCACTCCCCCGTCGGCGACCAGTAGATCGGCACCACGGCGTGCCCGGCGGCGACGAGCACGCGCTCGGCCTGCAGGCCGGTCAGGATGGAGATCTCGTGCTCGGGGCTCGGGCCGCCGAAGACGACGGCCCAGGGGGCGTTCTGGTTCATGGGCACCTAGCGGAGTCGTGCGCCGCGGTCAGCCCCTGCCCGGGCGGCGACTCACGGGTAGTGGTCGGGCAGGTCGTTCTCGTAGAGGATAACGCCCCGGTCGGCGGCGAGATCGACGGCCGCGCGCACCGCGGCCTCGCGCCCGTCGACGACGTGGGCGCTCGGGCCGTACCCCGCGAGCAGGGCCGCCCGGTTCGTGCGGCCGACCGCGAAGAGGGTGCCGCCCGCGGCCTTGATCGCCGCCGCGAAGTCGCGGTTGCGCTCGGCCTGCACGGGCCCGAGCTCGACCATGCCGGGGGTGACAACGACGAGCGCGCCGCCGCGCTCGGCCGCGAGCTCGGCCGCGCCCTCGAGCGCGCGCCGGGCTCCGACCGGGTTGGAGTTGTACGTGTCGTCGATGACGAGCGCGCCGCTCGGCGCCTGCTGCACCTCGGCGCGGTGCTGCGAGCCGGGCAGCGAGCCGAGCCGGGCGGCGATCGTCGCGACCGGCACGTCGGCCGCGTAGGCGATGCCCGCCGCCACGGCGATGTTGACCGCGTGGCCGGTGCTCGAGACGGCGACGGCGACCGGATCGGCGCCCCGCCCGATCGTCAGGGATGCCGCGCCCTCGCCGCGCGCATCCAGCACCACATCGGCGTCGGCCCCGGCGTTCATCGAGACCGAGATCACGCGCTTGCCGGCGCGAGCGCACTGCTCGGCCAGGCGCGCGATGCGCTCGTCGTCGATCGGCAGCACGACGGTGCGCGCCCGCTCGGTGATCTCGGCCTTCGCGCGGAAGATGACGTCGGTCGAGCGCATGCGCTGCAGGTGGGATTCGCCGATCACCGTGATCGCGGCGATGTCGGGCGGGAAGTGGGTGGAGAGCTCGCGGATCTCGCCGGCGCCGAAGATGCCCATCTCGGCCACGAAGATCTCGGTGCCGGGGACGAGCTTGTCGTTCACCGCGCGCGACAGCCCGAGGCGGTTGTTGAACGACGCCGGGCTCGCGACGGTCGTGTACGTGCCGCTGAGCAGGTGCGCGACGTAGTTCTTGGTGCTCGTCTTGCCGTAGGAGCCGGTGATGGCGACGACCCGCGGGCCGACCTGCTGCAGGCGCGCGCGGGCCTGCACCACGAACCGGCGCGACATCGCCTTCTCGATCGGCGCCATGATCGCGAGCGCGAGATCGGTCAGCGGGGCGCTCAGCAGCAGCACGAGCGCGGGGCCCGCGGCGCCGAGGAGCGCCGCGAGGCCGATGCCGGCGATGAGGTGGACGACGATCCAGGCGGCGAGCAGGCGCTTGACGCGTGCGGTCAGCGCGAAGCGGGCGCTGCGCCCGCGCACGGGCAGCCCGTACGGCAGCCGGGCGAGCACGAGGATGGCGGCGAGCGCGAGGAAGGGGCCCGCGTCGGCGAGACCGTCGAGCGTGACACCTCCGGGGCCGGCGATGACCGCGAGGGCGACGAGCACCACCACGACGGCGGTGCCGATCGCGGTGATCGGCTCGCGGGAGACCCAGAGGGCAGCCATGCGGCTCACCCAGGTGGGCACGTAATGCTCGCGCTGCGCCACGCGCAGCCAGCGCGCAGCGACGGGCACGGCCGCGAGAGCGGCCAGCCCGAGCGCGATGAGGGTGATCGGCTCGGTGAGGATCATGCCGGGGCGTTCCGTTCTCTCAGCATCGTCATGAGCTCCTCGCGCACGGAGAGCTCGAGATCGCCGGTCAGCAGGTGCTCCGAGCCCGGCACCACGCGGAAGCGGGCGCCGCAGCGCTCCGCCGCGATGCGGCCGGCCTCGGTGGGGGCGGCGGTGTCGTGCTCGCCCCACACCATGCTGACGGGGCAGGTCAGCGCCCGCAGGTCGTCGTCGTAGTCCTCGTTGACCGCGGCGACGAGGACGCCGCGCATGACGCCCTGGGCGGCGCGGTAGTCGGCGGATCCGCGCTGGTTGCGCAGGTCATCCATGCGCGCATCGCTCAGCAGCCCGCGGGCGTTGGCCCAGCGCGCGAGACGGTACGAGAGCGGCGGCTTCACCGTCGGGGCGAGGCGCACGAGGGGCGCACCGGTGAGCACGAGGCCGCTCACCAGCTCGGGGCGGCGGGCCGCGAGCCGCACGGCGACGCGGCCGCCGAAGGAGTGCCCGACCACGACCACGGGCGCGTAGGCCGCGATCGCCTCGGCGACGAGCTCGGCGTACTGCTCGGTGCCCCACACCGTCTCGGGGGCGGGCGCCGGGCCGAAACCGGGCAGATGGATGCTCACGGCATCCAGGCCGGAGAGGATCGTCGCGAAGTCCCCGCCGTCGCGCCCCCAGCCGTGCAGCGCGACCACCGCGGGCGGCGTCGAGCCCGACTTCTCGGCCAGGACGCGGCCGCCGGAGAGGGAGGTGATCACGGGGTCAGCCTATCGGGCGCCATGCCCCCCGAGTGGGGGTCAGCGCGCCGGGATGTGCGCATCGCGCACTCCTCCGGCCCACCGGCCGCCGTGCCCGTCGGCCCCGCGGCTCGGGCGCGCATCGGTTCCCCCGCCGTGCGGCTCACTCGCCCTGCGGCTCGTCGCTGTCGGTGGCGAGGTGCGGCGCGAGCTCGCGCGGGTCGAGGGTGCCCTCGAGCACCTGGGCGACCTGGGCGACGATGGGCATGTGCACGCCGCGCTGCTCGGCGAGCTCGAGGATGGGCCCGACCGACGAGAGGCCCTCGGCCGTCTGGTTCATCTGCGCGATGACCTCGGTGAAGGCGTAGCCCTGCCCGAGCAGCCGCCCGGCGGTGTTGTTGCGCGAGAGCTTCGACTCGCACGTCGCGATGAGGTCGCCGAGGCCCGCGAGGCCGCTCATCGTCTCCGCCTGCGCGCCGTAGGCGACGGCGAAGTGGGTGAGCTCGACGAGCCCGCGGGTGATGATCGAGGCCTTCGTGTTCTCGCCGTACCCGACGCCGTCGGCGATGCCCACGGCCACCGCGATGAGGTTCTTGAGCACCCCGCCGAACTCGGTGCCGATGACGTCGGTGTTGACGAAGCTGCGGAAGTACTCGTTCGTCGCGGCCTGCGCGACCGCGACCGCTGTGGCGTGGCTCGCGCTCGCGACGACGGCGGCGGTCGGCTGCTTCTTCGCGATCTCGAGGGCGAGGTTCGGGCCGCTGACGACCGCGATGCGCTCGACGTCGATGCCCAGCTCGTTGGCGATGACCTCGCTCATGCGCAGGCCCGTGCCGCGCTCGACGCCCTTCATGAGGCTCACGACCGGCACGTCCGGCGGCACGATGTCGCGGATGGAGTGCAGGTTCGAGCGCAGCGACTGGCTGGGCACCGAGAGGTAGACCTGCTGCGCGCCGGCGAGCACGCGCTCGAGACGGTCGTGCGCGCGCAGGTTCGGCGGCAGGTTGATGCCGGGCAGGTAGTCGCTGTTGCGGTGCGTCTCGGTGATCTCCTGCGCGACCTCGCGACGGCGGGCCCAGAGCGTCGTCTGCGCGCCGGCGTCGGCGAGCACCTTCGCGAAGGTCGTGCCCCACGAGCCGGCTCCGAGCACGGCGATGCGCAGCGCGTCGGGGGCGAGGCCCTCCAGCGGCAGCGAGATGGCCTCGGTCAGGGGCGGGTGCTCGACGGTGCGTGCGGCATCACTCAAAACGTCCGGTCTCCTTCTGGTTGTTCTTGCTCGGATCCCACCGCTCGGCCGGCGGCGTCTCGCCGCGCAGGTCGCCGAGCAGCTGGGCGATCGCCGTCATGACGCGGGCGGTGCCCTCGGCGAGCGTCGCCTGGTCGATGGGTCGACCGCGCAGATCGCTCAGGTCGACGGGGTCGCCGATCTTGCACTCGATGCGCTTGCGGGGGAAGAAGCTAATCCTCTTCGAGTAGCGGGCCATGATCTTCTGCGTTCCCCAGTGGGCGGCCGGGATGATGTCGACGCCCGACTCGAGCGCCATGCGCACGGCCCCGGACTTGCCGCGCATCGGCCACAGATCGGGGTCGCGCGTGAGGGTCCCCTCGGGGTAGATGATGACGGCGAGACGCCGATCGACCAGCTGCTGCGCCGCCTTGAGCGGAGCATCCGACCGCCCCCGCCCCTCGCGCTCGACGGGGATCTGCCCGGAGGCGGTGAGGATGCGGCCGACGACGGGGATGCGGAACAGGCTGCCCTTCGCGAGGAACCGAGGAACCCGGCCGAGGCCCCACATGAAGCGCCCCATGATGACCGGGTCGATCTCGCTGTAGTGGTTGGGGGCGAGGATGAACGCGCCCTGCTTCGGCAGCTTGTGCCCGTCGATCGTGACGAACTTGGCCATGACGGTCAGCAGCGGCAGGCAGAGGGCGGCGATGCCGTGCCAGAGGAGGGTCTTCTCGCGGGTCACCGCCCCAGGCTAGTGCTCGGCGGCACGTCGGCGAGGGCACCCGCGCGGGGCGCCGTCGCGCAGACGCGCAGGGGCGCGTCCGGTCGGCTCAGCCGAGCGACGGCGCCCCCGCGCGGCTCAGACGAGCTCGAAGTCGGCGCCCAGCTGCTCGAGCTTGTCGATGAACAGCTCGTAGCCGCGGCTGATGATGCCGACGTTGCTGATCGTCGAGGTGCCCTCGGCCGCGAGCGCCGCGATGAGGTGGCTGAATCCGCCGCGCAGGTCGGGAACGCGGACGTCGGCACCGGTGAGGTGCGTCGGGCCGGTCACGACGGCCGCCTGCTCGAGCGGGCGGCGGGGCACGCGGCGGGTGATCGAGGCGATGCCGCTCTGGTGCACCGTGATGTCGGCGCCCATCTCGTTGAGCGCGTCGGTGAAGCCGAAGCGGTTCTCGTACACGGTCTCGTGCACGACCGAGGTGCCCTCGGCCTGGGTCAGGGCGACGATGAGCGGCTGCTGCCAGTCGGTCATGAAGCCGGGGTGCACGTCGGTCTCGACCATGACGGGCTTGAGGGGCGTGCCGGGGTGGTAGAACCGGATGCCGTCCTCGAGCACCTCGAACTCGCCGCCCACCTTGCGGTAGATGTTGAGGAAGGTCATGAGCTCCTGCTGCTTCGCCCCGCCGACGGTGATGTCGCCGTGGGTCGCCAGCGCGGCGGATGCCCAGCTCGCGGCCTCGTTGCGGTCGAAGATCGCGGTGTGCACGTAGCCCCGGAGCTGCTTCACGCCCTCGATGACGATGACGCGGTTCGGCTCGACCGAGATGATCGCGCCCATCTTCTGCAGGATCGCGATGAGATCCATGATCTCGGGCTCGATCGCGGCGTTCTTCAGCTCGGTCGTGCCCTCGGCGCGCACCGCCGACAGCAGCACCTGCTCGGTGGCGCCGACGCTCGGGAACGGCAGCTCGATGTGCGCGCCCACGAGGCCGTCGGGGGCCGTGAGGTGGATGCCGTCGTCGAGCTTCTCGACGACGGCCCCCAGCGCGCGCAGCGCGTTGAGGTGGAAGTCGATCGGCCGGTCGCCGATGCGGCAGCCGCCGAGGTCGGGGATGAACGCCTCGCCGAGCTGGTGCAGCAGCGGCCCGCAGAACAGGATCGGGATGCGGCTGGAGCCGGCGTGCGCGTTGATCTCGGCGAAGTGGGCGCTGGAGACGTTGCTCGGGTCGAGGCGCAGCTCGCCGGGCATGAGCTCGTCGACGACGACGCCGTGGGCCTCGAGCAGACCCTTGACGACGTGCACGTCGCTGATCTCGGGCACGCCCTTGAGCACGCTGGGGGTGTCGGCGAGCAGCGCCGCGACCATGGCCTTGGTGACGAGGTTCTTCGCCCCGCGCACCTCGATGCGACCGGTGAGCGGCTTGCCGCCGCGGATGACGATCGTGTCGGAGGCGAGGCCGACGCGCTGCGCCGCCTTGCGGGAATCGAGGTCGAGGTGGGAGTTCATGAACCGCTTCTCTGGTCGCGTGGAGGCCTCGGGGTCACCGGGCGGGGAGGGTCGTGGGGCGCCACGGTTCGCGGCGCGCCTCGAAGTCGGTGATCGCCTGCTCGTCGCGGAGGGTCAGCCCGATGTCGTCGAGCCCCTCCATGAGTCGCCACCGCGTGTAGTCATCGATCTCGAAGGGGGCAACGATATCGCCCACCCGCACATTCCTCTGCACCAGATCGACGGTCGCCTCGCAGCCGGGGTCGGCCTCGAGCGCCGCCCACATGCGCTCGACGGTCGGCTCGTCGACGACGGCCGTCAGCAGGCCCTGCTTTCCGGCGTTGCCGCGGAAGATGTCGGCGAACTTCGGGCTGATGACGGCCCGGAAGCCGAAGTCGCGCAGCGCCCAGACGGCGTGCTCGCGGCTCGATCCGGTGCCGAAGTCGGGGCCGGCGATGAGGATGCGCGCGCCGGCGTACTCCGGTCGGTTGAGCACGAACTCGGGGTCGTTCCGCCAGTTCGAGAACAGGCCGTCCTCGTAGCCGGTCTTGGTGACCCGCTTGAGGTAGACGGCGGGGATGATCTGGTCGGTGTCGACGTTCGAGCGCTTCAGCGGCGCCGCGACGCCGGTGATGACGGAGGTCTTGTCCATTACGCCGACACCCCCTCGATGCCCGTGAAGGCCGGATCGACGGCGACGCCCATCTCGATGAGGTCGGCCGGGCTCGACAGCGTGCCGCGGATGGCGGTCGCCGCGGCGACGAGCGGGCTCACCAGGTGGGTGCGGCCGCCCTTGCCCTGGCGGCCCTCGAAGTTGCGGTTGCTCGTCGAGGCGCAGCGCTCGCCGGGGGCGAGCTGGTCGGGATTCATGCCCAGGCACATCGAGCAGCCGGCGAAGCGCCACTCGGCGCCGAACGCCTCGACCACCTTGTCGATGCCCTCCGCCTCGGCCTCGAGGCGCACGCGGGCCGAGCCGGGGACGACCATGACGCGCACGCCCTCGGCCTTCTTCTGCCCCTTGATGATCGAGGCGAAGGCGCGCAGGTCGTCGAGACGGCTGTTCGTGCACGAGCCCATGAACACCGCGTCGACGGGGATCTGCTTCATCGGCGTGCCCGCCTCGAGGTCCATGTACTCGAGCGCGCGCTCGGCCGCGGCCCGGTCGTTCGGGTCGATGATCGTCGTCGGGTCGGGCACGGCCGCGCTCAGCGAGACGCCCTGCCCCGGGTTCGTACCCCAGGTGACAAAGGGCTCGAGCTCGTTCGCGTCGAGGAAGACCTCGGCGTCGAAGACGGCGTCGTCGTCGGTGCGGAGAGTGCGCCAGTACTCGACGGCCGCATCCCACTCGGCGCCCTCGGGAGCGTGCGGGCGCCCCTTCAGGTAGGCGAAGGTCGTCTCGTCGGGGGCGACCATGCCGGCCCGCGCGCCCGCCTCGATCGACATGTTGCAGATGGTCATACGGCCATCCATCGACAGCGCGCGGATGGCGCTGCCGCGGTACTCGAGCACGTAGCCCTGCCCGCCGCCGGTGCCGATCTGGGCGATGACGGCGAGGATGATGTCCTTCGCGGTGACGCCGGGCTTCAGCTCGCCCTCGACCGTGATGGCCATCGTCTTGAAGGGCTTGAGCGGCAGGGTCTGCGTGGCGAGCACGTGCTCGACCTCGCTCGTGCCGATGCCCATCGCGAGCGCCCCGAAGGCGCCGTGGGTCGAGGTGTGCGAGTCGCCGCAGACGACGGTGATGCCCGGCATGGTGAGGCCGAGCTGCGGGCCGACGACGTGCACGATGCCCTGCTCGACGTCGCCGAGCGAGTGCAGGCGCACGCCGAACTCTGCGCAGTTCTTGCGCAGCGTCTCGATCTGGATGCGGCTCGTCGGCTCGGCGATGGGCTTGTCGATGGCGAGGGTCGGGGTGTTGTGGTCCTCCGTCGCGATCGTGAGATCGGGGCGGCGAACCGGGCGGCCGGCCATGCGCAGGCCGTCGAAGGCCTGCGGGCTCGTGACCTCGTGCACGAGGTGCAGGTCGATGTAGAGCAGGTCGGGCTCGCCGTTCTCGCCGCGGGCGACGAGGTGGTCGTCCCAGACCTTCTCAGCGAGAGTGCGGGGGCGGGGCGCCTCCGGGGCGACCTCCGCGCGGGTGTCGTCAGTCATCTCGTTCCACGTCCTTCTTCGATCCGAATCGTGCAGGCCGACGGCGAACTCCGCGACGAGACCGGCCTGAGGATCAGGACTCGTCGCGGCGACGAAGGAGGAGCGAGCGTTCGCGCGGCATCCGGTCAGAGTACCACCGGGGTGTGAGAGCGCCGGGCGGCGGCGAGGGCGGGCGCGACGGTCTCCGCCTGGTCGGGTGCGGGTTCGGGTGCGGGCTCGGGATGCTCCGCTCAGGCCGCGGCGGGCATCCAGCGCGCGGCGCGCACCATGCCGTCGAACAGCCGCAGCATCTCGGCCTCGAGCGCGCCGAGCGGGGTCGAGGCGTGCAGCAGGATCACCCGCTTCGTGCCCGGCACGGTCATCCAGTACTCGGCGTCGAGGCGGTCGATGGTCTGCGGCTGCGGGCTGCCGTCGGGCATGGTGAGCGGCTCGCCCTCGATGTCGACGTGCTGCTGCGTGCGGCGGTGCAGGCGCAGCACCGCCGAGTCGGCGTGCTCGAGGCGTTCGAGCGAGGCGGGGGCATCCGGCCGCGTCGCCCGCAGCACCTGCTCGAGCACGCGGCCCGTCTCGGCGGTGCCTGTGCCGATCGCGGGGCTCAGGCGCAGCTCGGGTTCGAAGACGGTGAGCGTCGCCGGCGTCGGGATGCCCGGCGCGAGCTCGAGCGCCAGGTGGAAGCTGCGTCCCTCCCCCGCCACCGCCTCGGCCAGGCCGCTCTCGAGGCTCGCCCGCAGCTCGCGCCGCAGGGTCGCCCGATCGTCGGAGCGTCCGACCGTCTCGTCGACGAGGCGCCGCACGGCCGCGCGCGCCGCCTCCGGGTCGGTGAGCGGGATCGACCGCCACGAGCCGGGCAGCCGCAGCTCGAGAGCCGGAGCGGCGAGCGCCGCCTGCGCCTCAGTCGACGTCATTAGCTGCTCCGTATCGATCCTCGAGGTAGTCACGGGAGAAGATGAGGCGTCCATCGACGACGGAACGCGCCTCAAGCCCTAGTTCCTCAGCGACGAAGCGCAGGTCGACGACCTGCTCCACGCCCCGCGGTGGCTGAGGGGGACGGTCGCCCTCCACCGCTTCGAGCGTCAGCTGCAGGATGTCTCGAGGAATGGAGGCCCGCACTGCCCCCGCCGCTCGATGGACGGTATCGGTGAGCGTGCCCGGATCAGCGACGTCAAGGTACAAGCGCACTAGCATCGTGCGATTACCCGGGCCGGAGGTCGCCGTCGTGACGTAAGCGCCGTTGGCGTACGGGAGCGCCTCGCTCACGGCGCGCTCGACCACAGCGATCGCCTCGGCATCGCGATCGGGCCCCGAGCCGAACGGCGCGCAGGCGGCAAGGGTCAGGAGGAGCATCCCGGTCGCCAGCAGTGCAGCGACTCTCTTGCGGCTCATCGCGCCGCGCGCGTCACTCGACATCGGCACCTGCAGGGCCGTAGAGCCGGACGAGGGTCGTCTCGGGCAGCGCGAGCCGCCCGTCGACGACGTACCGCGCGTCGATGCCGAGCGCATCCGCGACGACTCGCAGGTCGGTCACCTGCTCGACTCCACGGGGCGGGTCCGCGGGGCGTTCCCCTGCCACCGCTTCGAGAGCGAGCTCCACGAGCGCGATCGGGCTCGTCTCCCACGCCTCCCTTGCAGCACGGTCGACCGCGTCGGTGAGAGCCGCGTCGTCGACGGGGTCGATGTAGAGACGCACGCTCATCGAGCGGTCGCTCGGGCCCGAGAATGCCATCGTGACGAAGACGCCGTTCGCCTCCGGCACCGCCGACTCGACCGAGCGCTCGACCACGGCGATCGCCTGCTCGTCGCGATCGGGGCCCGAGCCGAACGGCGAGCAGGCAGCGAGGCCCGCCAGGAGCATCACGGCGGCCACAAGTGCCGCAATTCTGGTGCGGCGCATCGCGCCGCGCGGTTCACTCCTCACCGTGCCCTGCCGGCCCATAGCGAGTGGTGAGGGTCGCCTCGGGGAGGATGAGGCGACCGCTTGCAACCAGTCGCGCCTGGATCCCCAGGGCCTCAGCCACCGGACGCAAAGTGATGACTTGCTCGACTCCACCCGGCGGCACCTCGGGGCGCTGGCCAGCCACGGCCTCGAGGGTGATCGAAACGAGATCGATCGGGCTCACGGCCCAGGCTTCATCGGCCGCCCGGTCGACCGCATCGGCGAGCGCCGCGTCATCGATGGGATCGATATAGAGGCGCACCCGCATCGTGCGGTCGCTCGGGCCGGAGAACGCCATCGTGACGAAGACGCCGTTCGCCTCCGGCACCGCCGACTCGACCGCGCGCTCGACCACGGAGACCGCCTCGGCGTCGCGACCGGGGCCCGAGCCGAACGGAGCGCAGGCAGCGAGGCCCGCCAGGAGGAGCATCCCGGCGGCCACTTGTGCCGCCACTCTCGTGGGGCTCATCGCGGAGCGCGCGTCACTCGGCATCGACGCCCGCCGGGCCGTAGAGCCGGACGAGGGTCGTTTCGGGCAGGGCGAGCCGACCACTGACGACACGCCGCTCGTCGATGCCGAGCTGCTCCGCCACCGATCGCAGACTGATGACCTGCCCGACCCCGCGCGGAGGAATCTCGGGCCTCTCACCCGCCACCGCCTCCAGCGAGATCGAGATCACCGCGATCGGGCTCGTCGCCCAGGCTTCTCTCGCCGCCCGATCGACCGCGTCGGCGAGCGCCGCATCATCGACCGGATCGATGTAGAGCCGCACCCGCATCGTTCGGTTGGCCGGCCCCGAGAACGCCATCGTGACGAAGACGCCGTTCGCCTCCGGCACCGCCGCGGAGACCGCGCTCTCGACCACGGCGATCGCCTGCTCGTCGCGATCGGGGCCTGAGCCGAACGGCGAGCAGGCAGCGAGGGTCAGGAGGAGCATCCCGGCAACCACAAGTGCCGTCGGTCTTGTGCGGCTCATCGCGCCGGGCGGTTCACTCCTCATCGCGCCCCGCCGGGCCGTAGCGAGTGGTGAGGGTCGCCTCGGGGAGGATGAGGCGACCACTGACGACCAGCCGCGACTGGATTCCTAAAGCCTCGGCGACGGGCCGCAGACTGATGACCTGCTCGACACCGCGGGGCGGGTCCTCCGGTCGGTCCCCCGCCACGGCTTCCAGGGTGAGATCCACGAGCGCGATGGGGCTGGTGCGCCAGGCCTCACCCGCCGCCCGGTCGACCGCCCCAGCGAGCGCCGCGTCGTCGACCGGATCGATGTAGAGCCGCACACTCATGGCGCGATCGCTCGGACCCGAGAACGCCATCGTGACGAAGACGCCGTTCGCCTCCGGCACCACCGCACCCACCGCGCGCTCGACCACGGCGATCGCCTCGGCATCGCGATCGGGGCCCGAGCCGAACGGCGCGCAGGCGGCGAGGCCCAGGAAGAGCATCCCGGCGGCCACAATTGCCGTCGATCTGATGTGTCTCGTCGCGACGCGCGGTTCACTCCTCATCGCGCCCTGCCGGTCCGTAGCGCTCGATGAGGATCACCTCGGAAAGCGCGATGCGACGGTCGACAACATCCCGCGACTCGATGCCAATCGCCGCGGCCACAGGGCGCAAATCGATCACCTGCTCCACGAATCCCGGCGGTACCTCAGGGGGCTCTCCTGCCACCGCTTCAATGGCGAGCTCAACGACGGCGATCGGGCTCGAAGCCCAGGCTTCGGCGATCGACCTATCAACCGCGTCAGCGAGTGACGCCTCGTCGACGGGATCGATGTAGAGGCGCACCCGCATCGTGCGGTCGCTCGGGCCGGAGAACGCCATGGTCACGAAGACGCCGTTCGCCTCCGGCACTGCCTCCTCGATCGCCCGGTCAACCACGGCGATCGCCTCGGCATCGCGATCGGGGCCCGAGCCGAACGGCGTGCACGCGGCGAGGCCAAGGAGGAGCATCCCGGCGGCAAGTGGTGCCGACACTCTCCTACGGCTCATCGCGCCGCGCGCGTCATTCCTCATCGCGCCCGGCCGGCCCGTAGCGCTCGATGAGGATCACCTCGGAGAGCGTGATGCGACGGTCCACCACGTCCCGGGACTCGATGCCTAGTTCGGCAGCCGCGGGGCGCAGGTCGATCACCTGCACGACGCCGCCAGGCGGCACCTCCGGGCGCTGGCCGGCCACAGCCTCGAGGGAGATCGAAACGGGGTCGATCGGACTCGCGGCCCAGGCGCCGGCGAACGCCCGGTCGACTGAATCGGCGAGCGCCGCATCGTCGACCGGATCGATGTAGAGGCGCACCCGCATCGTCCGGTCGCGCGGACCCGAGAACGCGAACGTCACGAAGACACCGTTCGCCTCGGGCACCGCCGCGCCCACAGCACGCTCGACCACGGCGATCACCTCGGCATCTCGACCAGCCCCAGCGCTACCGGGCCCGCACGCGGCGAGACCGAAAGGAAGTATCCCCACTGTGAGCAGGGCCGTCCATACTCGTGACCGCATTATTCGTCTTGCCCTTCCGTACCCACGTAGGTGTGAACGCGCTCGATCCCTGTGAAGAATTGCTGCTGCCTGTCGACCACGGTTCCGCCCCGGACGAGCTCACGATCGGCGGTGAGTGCGTAGGTGCGCGCGTTGTGAGGGGGGCCAGGCTGCCCTCGCTCGTTGAGTGGATCGTCGACGATCGTCAGCCAGTTCGGGCGCTGCGGAGGCCCTGCCGCGTCAAGCAACGGCACGACATCGCCGCGGTGCTGGATCGATACGACGGCGACATCATCGGGGATGTCGAAGTGGTCGATCGGCGCACCAGCGGCGAACACCGCATCGATCGAGAACGGCAGATCCGGGTCAGCCGCCATCTTCGCGGCGAGAATGCCGCCCTGGCTCCAGCCCGACAGCAGCACCGGGTCGTTCGGGCCAATGCCCGCGTCGCGCATCGCCTGGATGACCGCTCGCTCGTACGGCGCTTGGATGTCCGGCGCGAGCATGAGCGCGAGGTTCGAGCTCAGATCGTTGAGGGCGCCCTGGTCGCCGGCGGGATCGGGGGCGCCCTCAAAGACGCCGTTGAGAATTTCCCAGTCCTGCGTGCTGGGCAGCGTGACGCGCCAGGCCCCAGTCGGAACGCCGTTCTCGTCGAGCATCTCAGCGATCTCGACATGGGTCTCACTCGTAAGGCCGTCTTCATCGAGGCGACTATTCACCCGGAGCTGCGGGCCGTAGGGCGCACCGGGGTCGTAGCGGGGGTCGTCAGGACCGTACGTCTCGCCGTCATCATCGAGCGGCTCGAGCACCGGCGCCGGCGAAAGGCGCTCGCGCATGAGGACCAGGGCGATCACGGCGGGGAGCACGGACATCACGACGAGCGCGACCTTCAGCAGCACCGGGAGGGCGGCGAGCGCGAACGAGCCGATGGCCCCGAGCAGCGCCGCGATATAGGGCGCGAGGAACACGATGAGGGCGACGAGGGCGAGCACGACGATGATCACGGCGAGCGCGACCGCGAGCGCCACGGCAATCTTCACCAGGGCTTCGACCACGGCGGTCACCACCTCGGCGATCCACTCGAGGACGGGGCGAGCGAGCGCGAATACGACGTCGGCGACGGCGGCCGCGCGATCCCTCAGGCGGTCGTCGAACTCGTCCAGGGCATCCCGGATGCGGCGGATCGCCCGCTCGGCGGCGTCGTCGCGGTCGCCGAGGGCGTTCGACATCGCGGTCCACGCCTGCTCGATGCGGGCCTCGTGGATCTCGATGCGTCCCTGGAGACGGTTCAGCTCGTCCTCCAGGGCGTCGATGCGGGGATCGTCGTCCTGGAACGGGCGCCGCAGGCTGGAGACCTCATCCTGGATCTCGGTGTACTCGACGCGGAGGCGCCACAGCGTCGCGCGGGCATCGGCCTCCTCGTCGACCGCGGCCCGCGCGTCGTCCTGCGCGTCGGCGAGCTGCACGGCGTAGACGCTGAGCGCCTCGGCGGTGTCGCCGTACCGCGGGTGCAGTCGCCCGAGCGCCTCCGCGAGCTCGTCCGAGTCGTGGACGACCGACTCGATCGCCTGGCCGTGCATCTCGCCGCGAACCAGTCCCTCGAGCTGCTCGGCGGCCTCGCGGATGGCCTCGGCCACATCAGCGAATGCGCGGGCCTCGTCCTGCACGGCCGACGGGTCGCCCGGCAGCAGCGCGGGCTGCGCGCTCACCGCGGCACCTCGGAGGTCACGGCCTCGCCCATGCGGGCGTCCAGATCGGCGAAGGTGTCGATGATGGCCTCGAGCCCGTCATGCACGACGGCAACCTGGTCGAGGAGGGCGGCGCGGCGCAACCGCCAACCACCGGCGACATCGTCGACCGCGTCGGAGAGCCCGTCATGGCCGCACGCCCCGCCCGCGGTGCGCCCGGCCTCCGCAGCGGCGTCGAGCGACCGTCGGGCCCCGCCGAGCAGGGCGAGCAGCGCATCCAGCTGCTCGCCGCGCAGATGCACATCGGTCATCGCGAGGGTCCCCGTTCTCGATCAGTCGTCACATTCTGCCCGCGCGCCGGTCTCCGAGTCGATGGGGAGCACTCCCCATCCCCTCAGCCGACCCGCTCACTGCTCGGCGAGCTCGACCTCGAGTTCGAGGAGCCCGAGGCCCACGCGATCGCCCGCGGTGACGGAGGCGCCGGCACCCGGAGCGAGCTCGTCGCGGACTCCCCCGCGGGTCACGCTCACGCCGTTGGTCGAGTGGAGGTCGCGCACCTCGACGCCCTCGGCGGTCGCGACGAGGAGCGCGTGCGTCTTCGACACCGACTTCGCCGGATCCAGCACGGCGATGGGGCGGGCCCCCGGATGCGAGGGCGGAGCCACGGGGTCGCGGCCCAGCACCAGAGCGGATCCGACGGGGCAGCGGCTGCCGTCCGGCAGCACGAGAGCGAGAGAGCGCACGACCGTCGACTCGGCGGTCACCGGAGCGGGGGCCGGAGCCGAGACCGGGACGGGAGCAGGAGCAGGAGCAGGAGCGGGAGCAGGAGCAGGAGCAGGAGCCGCGGCCGGCACGGGGGCGGCTACCGGCGCTACCGGGGGCACGGGGGTGGGGGCTGCCGGCGCCGACGGCGGCTCGGGCGGCGGCCCGGGCGCGGACGGCGGCTCGGCAGGCGCGGGTGCCGGCTCGACCGGAGCGGCGGCGGGCGGCGGGGCGGGCGGGCTCGGCGGCCGCACGGGCACGCGGTGCGTCGCCGACTCGACGGGGGCGTTGATCGGCACGATCGGCCGCGGCGCATCGGGCGAGGGCTGCGCGGGAACCTCGACCTTGGGCGTGCCCGGCGGGGGCGGCGGGATGAAGAAGCGGTCGTCGGACATGGGCTCAGCCTCTCGCACCGCGTCGGGTCACGCGGAACCTCGCGAGCTGCCGCTGCCACGGCGTGAGCGTCGCGGCGAGGGCGGCGACGCCGTCATCGACCCGGCTCCAGCGGTCGTCGACGCGCTCGGGCTCGATCGGACGGCCGCCGAACACGTCGCCGTCGACCTCGCGCGCGAGCGTCGCGACGCCCCCGGCGGCGGACTCCTCCGCGCCCCGCGCCGCGAGGGCTGCGGCGGCGGCCTCACCCTCGGTGCGGCGCGTGCCACCGTCGGGCACGGGCACGCCGTGCTCGGCGAAGCGGTCGGTGAGCTCCTGCCACGCGCCCGCGACGGCGCGATCGGGCTCGGCGCGGCGTCGTGCAGCCCGACGGCGGGCGCGCAGCGCCGCCGCGATCCCGAGCGGGATGCTGTATAGCAGCAGCAGGGCCAGCAGCGCCCCGCCGATGCCGATGAGCCAGCCCGGGATGACGAAGCCCTGCTCCTCGTCGTCCGGGTCCGATTCCTCGAGCTCGACGGCGGTGAGAAGATCCTCCTCGTCCGTCTCGAGGCGCGGAGGCTGCCGCACCTGCGGCTGCGGCTCGCTCTGCGGCAGCGGCACCTGATCCTGCGGGATGTCGGTCTCGTCGGGGGTGGGGAAGAAGGGGATCCAGCCGACGCCCTCGAAGGGCACCTCGACCCAGGCCGTGACGTCGGAGCCGAGCACGGCCACCTCGTCGGCGCCCTCGGGCACTTCGGGGGCGAAGCCCATCACCACGCGCGCCGGGTAGCCGAGGTGGCGAGCCATGAGCGCGAAGGCCGCCGCGAACTGCTCCTCGTCGCCGATGAGGGGGGTTCGCGTGAACAGCTCGACCATGCGGTCGGCGCCGTGGCCCGCCCGCGAGGGCGCCGCGTCGGTCGGCAGGCCGTTGCTGTAGAAGCCCTCGGAGCTCAGCCGCTGCTCGATCGTGCGCAGCTGCGCGATCGCGCTCGTCTCCTGCCCGGCGAGCTCGACGGCGCGCGAGGTGAGCACGTCGGGCACGTCGTCGACGGGCGGCAGCGCCACCTGCGCGGTCGGCACCTCGGCGAGTGCCGCGTCCTCCGGGATGCTCTGCTCGGCGCCGGTGACGCGGTACCGCGCACCGCGCTCCAGACCCGAGGAGAGGATCGCCGAGCCTGTCGTCGGGTTGTACCGCAGATCGTCGGCGCGGGCCGCGGTGCCCTCGTCGAGCAGGTCGAGCTCGCTCGTGTAGCCCAGCTCGGGCATCCACACGTCGTCGTAGGCCCCGATCGAGATCGTGAGCGTGGATGCCGAGCCCGTCTCGGCGAGCGGCGGCTCGGGCAGGTCGGTGCCGACGAGCTGGAAGGTGCCGGAGCCCTCCTCGGCCACGGCGCGACCGGCGACGTTCCAGAGCTGGCCGTCGTAGGAGTCCATGGCGGCGAGCCGCAGCCGTTGGCCGGGCTGCAGGCCCTGCACGCGGAAGAGCTCCTCCTCGGCCAGGGTGCCGGTGTACTGCCGGAAGCCCGCGAGCGGGCTCGGGTACTCGACGGGATCGAACGGCGGCTCGATCTCCTCGCGCAGCACGAAGCGCTCGGCCGGCGCCGGGGCGAGCACCGCGCCCGCGATGATGCCGATGACGACTCCACCCGCGACGACGGCCGCCGCTCCGCCGAGCCGACGACGGCGGTAGGCGGGGTGCGGCGAATCGAGCACGCCCTCGGCGCGGGCGCGGCGCCAGCCCACCCAGACGAGGCAGATGACGGCGAAGGTGATGCCGCGGATGGCCGCGTAGTACGGCTCGTCGGTGCCGAGCAGGATGCCCGCGACGTAGAGCAGCGTCGGCATCAGCACGACGACCGTGGCGCGCAGCACCGAGCGGCGCCGCGGCAGCCAGCGCAGCACGAGCAGTCCGGCGATGAGCACGACGGCCCACGCGGCGAAGTACGGCAGAGCGGCGATGTAGTACGGCGCCTGCACCGGGGTCGCGAGGGTCAGCACGTCGTTCCAGCCGAAGACCGCGCCGATCGCGAGGCCCGCGAGCGAGGAGGCGCTCGGCAGCACGCCGAGGATCGCGAGCTCGGGCATCGTGATGGGGGTGCCGAGCAGGAAGTACACCAGCACCCCGAGCAGCACCGCCGGGAGGGCGGCGAGGCGCAGCGCGGCGGCCGCGGCGGCGCCGAGCGCTCCCGCGGCCACGCCGCCGAGCCCGACGAGCAGGAAGTTCTCGTCCCCGTACGCCGTCTCGAAGCCGAGCACGGCGATGATCGACAGGGCGACGACGACGCCGAGGTCGGTGAGCGCGCCGCGGGTGAAGACCGGGTCGACGACGGCGGGAGCGGCGGAGCGGCGACCGGACGCGGGCGCCGGAGCATCGGGCGTCAGGGTCGCGCTCACGGCTTCACCGCCCGGATGATGCCGCGCAGGTCGCTGAGCGAGCCGATGGTCGCCACGACGGTCTGCCCGATGCGCGAGAGGCCGGGGTTCGCGCCCTGCTCCACCCGCATGACGATCGACTGCGTGTCGCCGCGGAAGAGGCTCGTCACCGAGCGCGCCTCCTCGATCGTCGTCTGCGAGCCGATCACGAGCACCATGACGCTCGGGGCCGGGGTGCGACGGGTGATGTCGCGCACGACGGCGCGCAGCGGGCGCTGCTGCAGCGGCTGCAGCTCGATGCGGCTCGTGTCGTCGAGCAGGGTCGTCGGGGTGGCCGTGCGGAGCATCCCGGATTCGGTGACGACGGTGAGTCGGGTCGCATCGCGCACGACCTGCACCCCGAGGGACGCCATGACCGAGACGCCGAGCTCGAACTCGTCGTCATCGGCCCACGACCGCCCCTGGATGCTCTGCACGAGCAGCAGCTCGCTGCGACGCGTCTCGTTGAACTGCCGCACCATGAGCTGCCCGGTGCGGGCCGAGGTGCGCCAGTGCACGTTGCGCAGCGGATCGCCGGGCTCGTAGGCGCGCAGGGCGTGGAAGGCGATGTCGTTGGAGGTGATGACGGGCGTGATCTCGCCCTCGAGGTCGCGCACGAGGCCCGCGGCGGAGGACTGCAGGCGGCTGATGAGGGGGTGCACGAAGAGCTCGACCGGGTCCGTCCAGCGCACGGTGCGGCGCAGGATGCCGAGCTGGTCGCCGCGGACGGTGAGCGCGGGGCCGGCGACGATGACGGCGCGACGGTGGGTGGGCACGGCGAACAGCTCGTCGTGCTCGGCCTCGGGGGCGAGAGAGGGGATGGTGAACTCGGCGAGTCCGGCACCGACGGGAAGCTCCATGCGCGAGGGGAGCGAGCGGCGGGCGGCGCTGTTGGCGACGACGAGACGGCCGTAGGCGCGATCGCCGACGGTGACGCGCGGCGGCTCGAGCTCGAGCGCGACCCGGTACTCGGCCCGACCGATGAGGAAGACGGCCGAGATCGCGAGCGCCCCGAGCAGCGTCAGCGAGAGGTAGGTCAGCTCGGGCCAGCCGAGCAGGGCGCCGGCGATGCCCGAGGCGAGGGCCCCGACGATGACGAACCAGCCGACCGCGCCCACGACGCCGAGCACGGGCCCGACGGCCGCGGCGACCGGGCGGGCCACCGGGGCGGCGGCACGGCCGGCACGGGCGACGACGGGCTGGACCCGGGCGAGCGCCGCGCGACCGCGCACGGCCGCGCCGCCGCGGGCGCCCGCGAGCGCGCGCCCGGCCACGGCGCCGGAGCGCTGCAGTCGGGTCGCCGCGCCGCTGAGGAGGGTCGTCATGCCGCGCGGTGCACCGGCGGGGTGATCGAGACGAGCACGCGATCGACGATCTGCTCGGCCGTGGTGCCCGCGAACTCGGCCTCGGGGTCGACCATGATGCGGTGCGCGAGCACGGGTACGGCGAGATCGCGCACGTCGTCGGGCAGCACGTAGGTGCGGCCCTGCGAGATGGCCCAGGTCTTCACGACGCGGGCGAGCGCGAGGGCGCCGCGCATGCTGACGCCGAGCGCGACGTCCTTGTCGTGCCGGGTGGCGGTGACGACGTCGTTGAGGTACTCGATGACCGCCTGGTCGACGAACACCTCGCTCGCGAGGGCCGCCATCGTGAGCACCGTCTCGGCGTTGACGATCGGGCTGACGGCGGATGCCCGCGAGCGGTTCGACGAATCGAGCAGCAGCGCCACCGAGGAGTCGCGATCGGGGTAGCCGAGGGAGGTCTTGATGAGGAAGCGGTCGAGCTGGGCCTCGGGGAGAGAGTACGTGCCCGCCTGCTCGACGGGGTTCTGCGTGGCGATCACCATGAACGGCGCGCCGACCTCGTGGCTCACGCCGTCGACCGTGACGCGGCCCTCCTCCATGACCTCGAGAAGCGCCGACTGGGTCTTCGGGCTCGCGCGGTTGATCTCGTCGGCGAGCACGACCGAGGCGAAGATCGGCCCGCGGTGGAACTCGAACACGCCCTTGCCCTGGTCGTAGATCGTGACGCCCGTGACGTCGGAGGGCAGCAGGTCGGGGGTGAACTGGATGCGCGAGTTCGAGCCGTGCAGCGTGTTGGCGAGCGCCTTCGCGAGCACGGTCTTGCCGGTGCCCGGGAAGTCCTCGAGCAGCACGTGGCCGTTCGAGAGCATGGCGGCGACGACGAGGCGGATCACGTGATCCTTGCCGAGGATCGCCTGGTCGACGCTCGAGGCGAGCTTCGTGAAGGCGTCGGCGAACCAGTCGGCCTGCTCCTGGGTGACGGTCATGGGTGCTCCTTGCGGGGTGATGAGGGTCGGGTTCGGGGGTCGCCCGGGGTTACCACTGCGAGACCAGCGGCGAACTGGTGTTCGTCACGGTGTCGCGCACCCGGTAATCGCCGAAGCCGCTGTAGCAGGGCAGCTCGCCCTCCCAGCTGCCGTTGCCGTCGATCGTGCGGGCGTACGGGCCGGAGAACTCGTTGCCCGGGGTATCGCTGCACACGAGCTGGATCTGGGTCCCCGGGGCGAAGTTGCGCGCCGTCACGTAGTAGTAGCGACCCGTGCCGGGCGGGTCGCCCGAACCGCGCAGCGCCAGGCTCGGGCTGGGGGGCGGCGTCGGCGGGTCGGCCAGACGGGCGCTGCCGGAGCGGATCTCGCCGCGCGAACCGTTCGTGAGAGTCCGCACGTCGATCGTCACCTGCTGGCTCGCATTGCCGCCGGTGAAGCGGGCCTCCCGGTTGTTCGCGCCGGTCGTCTGCCACCCTCCGCCGTTGAAGCGGTACTCGTACTGCCCGACCTGTCCGGGTGCCGGGTCCCAGCGGAAGGTCACCGCCGAGGTCGTGATGTCGCTCGAGCTGATCCCGCCCGGGCGGCCGGGCGTCGGCGTGGCCGAGCCGGCGGTCGCCGTCGCCGGGCTCCAGTCCCGGGCGTTGCGGGCCTCGACCCGGGCCGAGTAGGCCGTACCGACGGTCTTGCCGGCGAAGGTGTAGCTCGTGACGTTGCCGAGCTCGACGATCTGCCCGTCGCTCAAGGTGACGCGGTAGTTGGTGATCGGGCGCCCGTTGTTCGCTCCCGCGCTCCAGCTGACCGTCACGTTGCCGTTGCCGTTGCTCGTCGCCGAGATGCTCGCGCTCGCCGGAGCGGCCGGGGCGCCGAAGGGGCGGGCCGTGGCGCTCGCCGCGGAATCCTCGCTCCAGCCGTGCACGTTGTGCGCGCCGACGCGGAACGTGTAGTCCTGGCCGTTGGCGAGGCCCTCGATCGTGTGCTGACCGGCCTGTGCGACCGTGCGCTGCTCGCCGCCCCACTTGATGACGTAGGAGTCGTTCGGATTGCCGTTGGAGGCAGGCGGCTGGAAGCTGATGGTCACCGAGCCGTCGCCCTCGGTCACGATGGCGGGTGCTCCCGGGCGGTCGGGACGATCCTCGACCGTGACGATGAAGGAGCCCTGCACCTGGCGCGCGGGGTCCTCGGTCGCGTCGCCGACCACGTAGACGACCGCGACGTCGCCGATGAAGGAGGACACGGCATCCACCGTGATCTCGCCGGAGGCGCGGTCGAGCGAGACGCGCGCGCCCGAGGCGGAGTTCGTGATCGAGGCCGACTCCAGCGTCAGCGGCTCCCCCGACGCGGCGAAGGGGTTGAAGTCGTTGGCGAGCACGTTCACGGTCGCGCTGTCGCCGCGCTGGGCGACCGCCCGGTCCTCTGCGGGCTGGGCGAGCGGGCGCGTGCTCGAGACCGTCGTCACGGTGACCGTCCCCGGAACGGTGAACTCGCCGTACTGCAGGCTCACCTCGAAGGTGCCGACCGTGCCCGGCTGCGTGCCGCGCGGCGAGGAGACGGTGAACTGCGAGCCCGAGAGGCGCGCATCGATCGCGGCGGTGCCGCCGGTGGGCCCGGAGTAGTCGACCTCGGCGATGATGGCCGGGTTGGGGTGCCCGGTCGAGTCGCGCAGGTCGATGGTGACCGGCTCCTCGCCCGCCTCGATGGTGACGTTCTGCGGGGTGAACGTGGGAGGGGCATCCCGGAAATCAGGATCGCCGACCGTGATCGGGAGGGTGATGAGGGCGGTGCGGCCGGTCGGATCATCGGCGGATTCGCCGTCGGTGACCTCGAAGCTGAGGGATGCCGCCCCGCGGTAATCGGTGAACGGCGCGTACTGCAGCGTGTCGGCGTCGACGACGAGCTCGCCGCCCGACCCGTTCGTGGCGGAGACCGTCGCGGGGCTCGTGATGATCGCGGGCTGACCGCTCGGCACGATGAGGATGTCCTCGAGATCCCACTCCCCGCTGCCGTTCATCTCGATGATCTGCTCGGGCAGCGCCGGATCGAGGTACGGCGGCGGGAAGGTCTCCTCCGCGCCCGCGGCGGGCGGCACGATGATGAAGGCCTGCGCCGAGAGCTCGTCGAGCTCGTTGGTGAGCCGGTAGGCGATGGCGATGCGGAACTGCTCGGCTCTCACCGCGATGGTGCCGTCGTCGAGCACGGTCGCCGCGTCGGCGTTCGGCCCCTCGATGGAGACGACGAGATCGTCGATGCGACCGCCCGGGTTCGTCGCGCCCTCGCGGACGTCGACCTCCACGGCGTCCTCGCCGATGACGTCCGCGGGTTCCAGCACGTGATCGATCGCCGTCGGAGGCAGGATCTCGGCGTCGGCGCGCACCTCGACCTGCACGAAGGCGGTGTCGACCCCGCGAGCGTCGTTCGCGATCTGGTACCGAAGCGTGTAGGTGCCCTCCTCCTCGGGGGCGGTCACGACGATCTGGGTGCGGTCGATCTCGGCCTCGAGCCCGCGGTCGACCTCGACGATGTCGCTGAGCGAGATCGACCGGCCGCCGGGATCGGAGTCGTTGGCGAGGACGGGCACCGTGGCCGTGCGACCCGGGCGCACCACGGCCCGGTCGTCGACGGCGTTCGGCGGGAGCAGCTGCTCGGGCGGCGGGACGACGCCGATGCGCACGGTTCCGATCGCGGTGAGGCCGAAGGTGTCCTGCACGCGGTAGCGGAACTCGTCGGTGCCGCGCGAGCCCGCGAAGGCCTCGTAGGTGATCGAGGTGCTCGTGGTGCTCACGACGCGGCCGAGGAAGGGCGCAGAGGTGAGGCCCACGAGCACGGTCGAGTCGCCATCCGGGTCGATGCGATCGAGGGGGATGTCGATGGTGGTCGTGGAACCCGCGATGACCCGCCCGGTCACGGGCACCGGGATGGGCTCCCGATTGTCGGCGGCATCCGCCGCGACGACGGTGACGCGCACCTGCGCCGTCGCGCTCTCGCCGAAGTCGTCGACGATGCGGTAGCCGACCGAGTACACCCCGGGCTCCTGCGGCGCCTGGTAGCGCACCTGATCGCCCGAGACGAAGGCGAGGCCGCCGACGTTCTCGAGATCGAGAAGATCGGGGGCCAGCTCGATGCGCGACCCGTCGGGGTGCCGATCGTTGTCGAGCACGTCGACGGCGACGATGTCGCGGGAGCGCACGGTCACGGGGTCGTCGACGGCGATGGGGGGCTGGTGCTTCACGAGCGGGGGCAGCGGGATGACCGTCACCCCGGCCGTCGAGGTGCCGAGCCCGTCGGAGATCGTGTACGTGAACTGCGTCTGCTCGGTCACGGCCGTCGACGCCGTGACGCGGATGACCTGGTTGCCGAGCACCTCGACCGAGATGCCGGGATCGACCGTCGAGGTGTCGACCGACTGCACGGCCATGACCCGGCCCCCGGGCGAGACGTCGTTGGCGAGCACCGAGACCGAGGTCGGCTGTCCCGGCCGCAGGAACGCGACGTCCTTCACCGCGACCGGCGGGAGGTCGTTCTCCGGGCTCTCGAGCACGTCGATGCGGATGAGCCCGACGCTGTCGGCGGCACCGGCCCCGAGCGTGTAGACGACGTAGTACACGCCCGCCGCCTCGGCGGAGACCGTGACCGTGCCGCGATCGAGCGTCGCGACCGGCTCGATGCCCTCGGTGATCGCCTCGACCCCGCGCAGCTCGAGCGGCGCACCGGAGGGCGAGAGGTCGTTGAGCAGGGGCTCGACCACGACCGGCTCGCCCACGTAGGTCGTCGCGAAGTCGGCCGTGCCGACCGGGTCGACCGTGCCGGCGGCCTTGACGTCGATCGTGAGGACGCCGCTGGCCTCGGCCCGGCCGTCGCCGACCGTGAAGGGCACCTCGGTGATGCCGAGCTGGCCGGAGCGGTGCTCGAAGCTCAGGAGCCCGTCGGGGCTCGAGCTCACGATGTCGTTGCCGCTCGGCGCCGCGGCCACGAGGAGGATGTCGTCGCCGTCGGGGTCGATCCAATCGGCGAGCACGTTGTACTCGATCGTCTGGCCCTGCTCGATCGTGACGGCCGCGCTGCGCACCGAGCGGGGAGGCTCGTTGAGATCGTCGGGGCGCAGCGTCACCTGGACCTGGGCCTCGGCGACGCCGCCGGGGCGCCCATCGGTGATCGTGTACCGGAAGGTGACCGTGCCCCGCGCCTCCGGCGCCGGCGTGAGCTGCAGCGCGCGACCCCCGTCGATCGCCGAGAGCGCGCCCCAGCTCTCCGGGATCCCCGAGGTGTCGGACACGGTGAGCACGTCCCCGTCGGGGTCGGAGTCGTTGTCGAGCACCGGCAGCACCGTCGAGGAGCCGGGGCGGACGCCGAACTGATCGTCGCGGGCCAGCGGGGGCCGGTTCTGGTCGGTGCGCTCCGCGAGGGTGTCCTCGAAGGACTGCGTGGCCGACTTCTCGTCGCCCTCCTCGGTCTGCTCCTGCTCGGGCGGCGTGACCTCGTCCCAGTTCTGCACGAGCGCCATGTTCGAGTCGACGAGCCAGGAATCGCCCGTTGTGAGGTTGTTGAGGGCGATGACGGAGCGGTTGACGCGGAACTCGAGCCGGTTGCCGCTGGTCGGGCGGCTGAGGTCCTCCACTCCGACCCTGCCGTCGGCGCACGAGAAGGCGTAGCGGGCGGAGCCCGACCAGGCGCCGTGCGCGCAGCCGTCGAGTCGCACGGGTGCGGCGACGTCGTCGGGGCTCGCGGCAGGGGCATCCACCTCGCCGTCGATGGTCGCGATGTCGCCGCCGCCCAGCGGGATGCTCAGCAGACCGGTCGCCGTCGCGACGAGGGCGGCTTCGTGCTCCGCACCCGCCTGCTGGACGCGCAGGCCCGCCTCGGGGAGCTCGACGGGGCCGCGGCCGGCGACGACGAGCGCGGAGGCCTCGGTGTCGAGCGCGACGGCCGTCTCGCCGACGGCGGAGAGCTGGTGCTCGCCGATCGGACCGAAGGCGGCGGTCGCGGGCTCGGCGCCCGGGGCGGCGATGGTGTGCAGCTCGTCCGATTCGGGGTCGCTCGCGAAGGCGGTGCCGTCGACGGAGACGGCCACGTGCCCGCCGCGGCCGAGCTCGACCGCCGGCTCCTCGCTGAGCACGTCGAGCACGATGCCGTTGGCGATGTCGGTGACCCAGACCTCGCCCGACGCCGGATCGTGCACCGCGAGAGTGGTGCCGCCGAGCGCGACCTCGGCCCCGACGGGGATCTCGGTCAGGCTCTCGAGCGTCGTGTAGGAGGGGTTGATGGTCTCGACGGTGCCGAGGCTCGGGTCGTGCAGCACGACCGCCTCGCCGTTCTGCAGCACGTCGGCCTGCCCGGTGACGGTCGGCACGGCGGCGTTGAGGGCCTCGATCTGACGGTTCAGGCGCCCGGCCAGCTGCTCCTCGCCGTTGGTGACCCAGACGATGCGGGCATCGAGATCGACCTCGGAGACGGGGAAGCCCTCGTGGAGGACGGCGAGGACGGTGGGCACGGCGATGACGAGGGCGAGCGCCGTCGTCGAGGCGATGGATGCTCTGGTGCGCTTCGCACCGCTGAACACACCCACCAGGCTCCCCGTTCCTCGACGACCGTTCCCCACGGTCCGCCGACGACCGTACCACGACCGAGAAACCGTCAGGAACGCGGCCCCCGATGCCGGAAGGGGTTCAGCGGGCGGAGGGCTCGGAGCCGACCTCGGCGCCCGCGTCGTCGAGGAGCGGCAGGTCGTCGAGCCCGACCAGATGGGTCGCGATCGCGTACTCCACCAGGCGCGCGCGGCGGTTCGTGGCGAGCTTGCCCGCGCCGCCCCGGAGCCCGTCGACGCCGATCCTGTCGAGCTTCTCGCACACGTTGTCGAGCTTGCGGTTGAAGGTCGTCGTCGGCCAGCCGAGTCGCTCGGCGGCCTGCGC
Organism: Microcella daejeonensis; assembly: GCF_026625045.1. Lineage (GTDB taxonomy): Bacteria > Actinomycetota > Actinomycetes > Actinomycetales > Microbacteriaceae > Microcella > Microcella daejeonensis. The sequence continues at coordinate 284,925 of NZ_CP113089.1, forward strand.
GGAGCTGGGCAGCTCGGCCCGACCGCGTCGGGCCTGCAGCAGGAAGGGCTCGCAGAGCGCGAGGATCAGCATGCGCTGCGTGCGGGTGAAGGTGATGGGCGCGATGGTCGTCGACCCGGCCGTCGACCCGCCGAGCGGCGAGGTGCGGAAGTGGTCGCCCTCGGAGTGGATCGCGAAGTCGTAGGTCGTCGATCCGGCGGTGAAGACCACCTGCAGCTCGGGGAAGACGATCGGGAGCTTCGCCCCCGGAGAGAGCCACGCCTGAACGGATCCGGCGGCGTCGGAGACGGTCGCGGTGAGCAGCTGGCCGACGTTGTGCAGCCACCACAGGTCGAACTCGTGCCGCAGGGAGAGGAACCGGCGGTGCAGGTACGGGTTCTCGTCGATCGAGAGGTCGGCCTCCCGCCCGATGAAGAACTCGTCGGCGACGTCGAACCACTCGCCGCAGTACTCGACCTTCAGCGGCGTCATGGCGTGCACCCCTCCGTGGTGGGCGACAGGGAGCCGGCGCGCTGCACCGCGACAGCGATGCAGACCTGCGTGCCGGGGGCGACGCCCTCGACGACGATGCGCCCCTCGGCGGACTCCTGCACGACGGCGGTGTCGCTCGGGTTCGTGACGGGGAACCAGCGGAACACGTCGCGCTCCTTCGGGTCGGGGTTCGTCACGGTGAAGGTGACGGTGCCGTCCGCCTCGACCGCCCCCGGCAGGATGCCCGGCGGCTCGATCACGTCGACCACCGCTCCCCCGCCCGCGTCGGGCGCGGTCGACGGGCTCTCGTCGGCGGGGACGACGGTCGGCCCCACGACCACGGCGACGGCGACGATCGCCGCGAGGACGACTGCACCGATCGAGCCGATGAGGATGTTGCGGCGACGGGCGGCGGGATCGCGGGCGTCCGCACCCTCGCGGTCGCGGCCGTCCGCGTCGCGATCGGTCGACGGCGGGGCGGGAACGGGCGGGGCGGGAGCGGGCGAGGCGGACGGGCGCACGGTGTCGGCGATGCCGGCGCCGCGCATGACGGTCGCGTCGAGCGGAGCGGAACCGGTGACGGCCGTCGCGCCGTCGGTCTCGGCACCGCGGATGACGGTGGACTCGGGCACGACCGCCGGCGACGCGGCCCCCGTCGCCGCAGGGGCAGGAGGGGGCGGGATGACCGGCGGCGCCGCGGGAGCGGCCGGGGCCTGCGCCTGGATGACGGAGACCCCGCGGACGCGCGTCTCGTCGGCATCGGGCGAGGACGGCTCGGCCGTCGCGGTCTCGGCCGCGGCCAGCTGCGGCACGTCGAGGGTCGTCGCCTGGAAGCCGAGCTCCATCTCGACCCGCTGCAGCGCCCGGCCGAACTCGATCGCGCTCGCGAAGCGGTCGGCCGGCGCGCTCGCCATGCCCTTCGCGAGCACGGCGATGAGGCTGCGGGGCAGATCGGCCCGCGGCATCGGCGTGACGATGCCGCGCTCGATCCGGCCGATGAGGTCGAGCGCGCCGTTGGAGCGGCCCTCGACCTCGAAGGGGCTGCGCCCGGCGAGGAGGGTGTGCACGGTGGCGGCCAGCGCGAAGACGTCGGAACGGACATCCGGTCGCGGATCGTCGGCGAACATCTCGGGGGGCGACCACGGGATCGACATGCCGACCGTCTGCCCGCCGCCCGTCGTCGCGGCCTCCTCGACCGCGCGGCGGCTCGTCGTGGTGTGCACCGGCAGCTCGCTCTCGACCGCCGAGGAGATGCCGAAGTCGGTCAGGGCCGGCCAGCCGTAGTCGTTGGTGAGCACGTTCGCCGGCTTGATGTCGCGGTGCAGGATGCCCGCCGCATGGGCCGTGGCGACGGCGCCGCTGATGCGCACGCCCACGCGCAGCGCGTCGGTGATGCTGAAGGGCCGCCGCTTGTACTGCTCGGCGAGGCTCGGGCCGGCGCAGTACTCCATGACGAAGTAGGGGCGGCCGTCGTCGGCCACCGCGGCGCCGTAGATCGTGACGATGTAGGGATGCGCGGAGAGCTGCGCCATGAGGTTGGCCTCGGCGACGAAGGCCTGCGTCGACTGCGTCGACAGGTCGTCGGCGAGCAGCACCTTGACGGCGACCTTGCGCCGCGGCAGCTGCTGCTCGTAGAGGAAGACGTCGGCGAAGCCGCCGGAGCCGAGCAGGCGCACCGGCTCGAGGCCGGGCAGGATCGGGGGCTCTCCCGCTCGACGCACGCTCAGCCCTCCCGCACCGTGAGGGTGATGCCGCCGAGGTCGACGACCGTGCCGCCGAGCACGACGCTCGACTCCCCCGCGCGCAGCTGGCGCGGGGTCGCACCCGGAGCGCGCAGCACCGTGCCGTTGCGCGAGTGCAGGTCGGTGACGACGACCGAGTCGCCCTCGAGGTCGAAGCGCACGTGGTTGCGCGAGATGTCGTCGGCGCCGGGCAGGCCGACGAGCTGCGGGATGCGCCCGTCGCTCACCCGGCTCGTGCTGGGGGCGCGACCGACGATGATCGAGCCGTCGAGCGCCGCGCTGCCGCCGGAGGAGATGTCGAGCACGTAGCGCGGACCGGACGCGGCCGCCGGGGCCGACTCCGCGGCCGCGGCGCGCAGGGCGGCGAGATCGCTCGCGACGACGGTCAGGCCGTCGTGGTCGCCCGCGTCGGGGGCCGCCGGGGCACTCGGCGCGGGCGGGACGACCGCGGTCTCCTCCGCCGCCTCGAGCGCCGACGGGATGATCGTGTGCTCGGGAGCGCGGGTGCTGTGGAGGTCGTCGGACGACGACGACGTCCCCGACGTCGGGGCCGCGATCGGTGGCGCGGCGGGCGGGGCGGGCGGGGCGGCGACTGCGACGGGCGCGGCGACGACGGGGGCGGCGGCTGCGGGTGCGGTGGCTGCGGGAGCCGGGGCGGCATCGCGCTGCAGGTGCGGCACGACGACGGTGCGATCGACCACCGCGGCGGCGGCCCGGTCGGCGTCGACGGGGACGAGGTCGAGGCTCACGGCCGCGGCCCGCACGGCCCCCGAGGCCAGCGGCAGCATCGCCGCATCCGCGGAAGGGGATGCGGTGCTCACCGAGCGGACGGTCACCGAGACCGCGTCGGTCAGCAGGTGCTCCGCCCACGTGACGACGGTGGAGGCGTCGATGGTCGAGGCTCCGCCGTCGACGGAGACGACCTCGGCCACGAGGCGCCCGCGCACCACGAGCCGGGCGCCCTCGCCGTCGACGGGGACGAGCAGGGCGAAGGCAGGGGTCGCGGCGAGCCCGCCGGTCGTGAGCGCCGCCATGGCGTCGGCGACGGCATCCCGACCCTGCAGGGCCGCCCACAGCGACGCGACCTCGACAGGGCGCGCGCCGTCGTCGACGACGAGCACCGATCCCTCGGCCGCGACGACCAGCAGTCCGTCGGCTGCGGACTCGTAGCGCAGTGCGCTCATGCGTCTCCTCGATTCGGGCGGGGCGCGGTCTCCTCCGGGATGACGGGAGCGTCGCGCGTGGCGCTCGCCTCGTGCACGGCGGCGGCGCCGTCGACCTCGACGACGACGACCGACACGTTGTCGTGCCCGCCGCGCTCGAGCGCGAGCTCGACGAGCACCTCGGCAGGGGTGGGCCCACCGGGCTGGAAGCGCGCGAGCGCCTCGGCGATCTCGACGTCGGCGAGCTCTTTGCTGAGGCCGTCGGAGCAGACCACGAAACCGTGGCCGGGCCGCAGCGGGATGAGCCAGACGTCGGGCGTGAGCGCGTCGACGACGCCGAGGGCCTTCGTGATGACGTTGCGGTCGGGATGCTGCCGCGCCTCGTCCGGCGAGATCAGCCCGGCGTCGACGAGCTCCTGCACGGCGGAGTGATCGGTGCTGATCTGCCGCAGATCGCGACCGTCCCAGGTGTAGACGCGCGAGTCGCCGATGTTGAGCGCCATCCAGTGCGGCACGGGCGGCAGCCCCGCCTCGACGAGCACCACCCCGGTGAGGGTCGTGCCCGCGAGGCCGGAGGGGCCCTGCTCGTCGTGCGCGATGGCGATGACCGAGTCGTTCGCGGCGGCGATCGCCGAGAGCACCTCGGCGGGGCTCGGAGCGGTGCCGCGCAGGTCGGCGAGGGCCGCGACGGCGCGGCGGCTCGCCTCGTCGCCGCGCGCGTGGCCGCCCATCCCGTCGGCGACGACGTAGACGGGATGCTCCGCGAGCAGGGTGTCCTCGTTGACGCGCCGCACGCGACCGCGGTCGCTCGCCGCGCTCGCCGAGACGCGGGGAGCCCCGGATGAGGACGCCGTCGTCGTCATGCCGCTCCCCCCTGATCAGCCGCCGGTGCGGTCGTCGGGCCGCCCGCGATGGGGAGGTGCCGGACGACCTGTGCTCGACTCAACACTGTAGCGGGATGCTCGCCGCCGTACTCCTACTCGCGGGCGGCCGGCGTGCTGCCGGAGCCGGTGCGGGCCGCGTCGCCGCCCTCGGCCTGCGGCTTCTCGCCCTCGGCGGTCGCCTCGACGACGACGGGCTCGTCGTCGTCGGCCGACGGCCCGACCTCGCTCAGCGAGACCCCGTCGCGACGCATCTTGACGAGGCTCGCCACGACGGCGACGGCCATCGAGAGCACGATGACGACGAGCGAGGTGATCGTGTCGATCTCGGGCACCGGCACCGGGTTGCCGCCGTTGATGAACGGCAGCTCGTTCTCGTGCAGGGCGTGCAGCGTCAGCTTCACGCCGATGAAGGCGAGGATGAACGCGATGCCGAACTTGAGGTACACGAGGCGGTCGACCAGGTGGCCGAGCAGGAAGTAGAGCTGGCGCAGGCCCATGAGGGCGAAGATGTTCGCGGTGAACACGATGAACGGGCTCTGCGTGATGCCGAAGATCGCGGGGATGGAGTCGACCGCGAAGATCAGATCGGTCGTGCCGATCGCGATGAAGACGATGAGCAGCGGGGTCCAGATCTTGCGGCCGTCGATCACGGTGCGCATCTTCATGCCGTGGAACTGATCGGTGATCGCGATGCGCTTGCGCAGGAATCCGATGAGCTTGGACTCGCGCTGCTCGTCGTCCTCCCGGCCCGAGAAGGCCTGCTGCGCCGCCGTGATGAGCAGGAAGATGCCGAAGATGTAGAAGATCCAGCTCAGGTTCTCGATGAGGGCCGCGCCGACGAGGATGAAGGCGCCGCGCAGGAGCAGGGCCAGGATGATGCCGACCATCAGCACCTCCTGCTGCATCTTCTTGGGCACCGCGAACTGCGCCATGATGATGACGAAGACGAAGAGGTTGTCGATCGACAGGCTGTACTCGGTGAGCCAGCCGGCGACGAACTCGCCGCCCGCGGTCGGCCCGACGAACACGAACATCAGCCCCGCGAAGATGAGCGCGAGCGTGACGTAGAACGCCACCCACAGCCCCGACTCCTTCGGGCTCGGCACGTGCGGTCGCTTGACGACGAGCAGCAGGTCGGCGAGCAGGATGAGCGAGAGCACGATGAACGCGGTGATCTCGAACACGACGGGGATCTCGAAGTCCACGAGGGCCTTTCAACGGGGGATGGCCGGGAGACGGCAGGCAAGGGCGGCGACAGTCTCTCCCCCGCGCGGTCGGCACGGCGCCGACCCCGGGGCCGCGACGACGGGGCCCGTGCTGACGGAGGCGGCGATGACGGGATACTCCCTCTCGCGGGGTCGAGTGTAGCCCGGTGGATGCCCGGCTCGCGCCGTGCATCCCGCCGCTGTCGGCCCGTGCTCAGCCGAGGAAGCTGCTCGGATCGAACTCGTCGATGGGGATGACGCGCAGGCGCGGCAGCGGGGAGTCGAACACGCGCGCGTCGTGCTCGAGGTCGAGCAGCTCGACGCCGGGGATGCTGAGCGCGCCGCTGCGGAACTCGGAGAAGCCCACGACCCCGACCCGGCGCTCGCCGTCGACGAGCGCGGCGAGGTCGTCGGCGAAGTCGCCGTCGTTGCTGACGAGCATGACGTCGGCGGCGCGGTCGCGCAGCGCCTGGAGCGTGCGCTCGATGGCGATGTCGACGACCTTCTGGTCGTTCGAGCCCGAGAGCGGCACGACGACGTAGTGCAGCGACTTCAGCGCCTGCACGAAGGTCAGCGGCATGCCCGAGGTCGCGTTGAGGAAGAAGACGCCCTGCGCGGGCTGCTGCCAGCGCTCGGCCGCGAAGGCGGAGAGGCGGTCCCAGCGGGGGCGCTCCTCGGGGCGCGGGCGGCGGTCGAGGATGGACGTGCCGAGGGTCGCGTCGATGTTCTCGCCGTCGACCAGCACCCAGGTGGTCCGGCTCTGCGGCTCGTGCATGGTGCCTCCGTCGGTGCGGGTGGTGCGGTGATCGAAGCCCGATAAGCGAAGAACCCCCGGGCTTCCGCTCTGTGGAGAGAGGAGGCCGGGGGTTCTTCGTGTGGGTGACCCCAGCGGGATTCGAACCCGCGTTACCGCCGTGAGAGGGCAGCGTACTAGGCCGCTATACGATGGGGCCGCATTGCAACCTGACGAGTATGCCACAGGGTTCGGGCTCCGAGCAAAACGGGCGGGCCCCCGCCTCCCTCGCGGGCGTGTCGCGGCCCGGTCGCGGTCAGGCGAGCACCCGCAGCGCCCCCGGCTCCACCGCGATGTCGAGCGGCAGCGGGCCGATGCGCTCCCCGTCGGCGTAGGCGACGACGCCCTGCGCCTCGATCCGAACCCGTGCCGCGCGGTGCACGACCACGCGCGGGTCGCTCACGTGCGTGCCGGCGAAGACCCGCGGGTAGATGCGCAGGAAGGCGAGGCGCCCGAGCGGACGGACGACGACGACGTCGAGCAGGCCGTCGTCGAGCTGCGCGTCGGGGGCGACGAGCATCCCGCCCCCGAACGATCGGTTGTTGGCGATGGCGACGAGCACGCCGCGCTCGCGGTACTCCACCCCGTCGAGCACGAGGCGGTAGTCGATCGGGCGCAGCCGCAGCAGCTCGACGAGCAGCGCGATCGTGTACCGGCTGCGGCCGCGCGGGCGGCGCATGCCGTTGGCGCGCTCGTTGACGAGGGCGTCGAACCCGGCCGAGAGGATGCAGGCGAAGCGCGAGGCGGGAATCCCGTCGCCGGTGATCGTCGCCGTGTCGATGCGCTGCGCCGGGTGCTCGAGCGCGGCGAGCAGCGCGGCGATCGCCGCCTCGGTGTCGTCGATCGGGATGCCCAGACCGCGCGCCACGTCGTTGCCGGTGCCGCTCGGCACGAGCCCCAGGGGCACCTCGCCGCCGGCCAGCGCGAGCAGGCCGAGGTGCACCATGCCGTCGCCGCCGACCACGACGAGCGCGTCGGCGCCGTCAGCGAGCGCCGCGCGGGTGGCGGCGAGCAGCGCGGCGAAGTCGGCCTCGGCGAGCGCCGTGACCTCGTGACCGGCGGCGCGCAGCGCCTCGACGACGCGCGGACCGACGAGGCGGCCGCGCCCGGACGATGCGGAGGGGTTGAGGGCCGCGACGATGCGGCGGGAGGGGCTCACAGCCCCATTGTGCTGGTGGAACGATCAGTCGCCGGGCGTCGACGCGGGCGCCGGGCCGGTCGCCCGATCGGACGAGGGCGTCGCGGCGGGCGGCAGCCCGAGCGCGGCGGCGTCGGTGCCGGCAGCGGCCGCCGCGGCCTGCGCGTTGGCGGCCTCGACGGCGCGGACGACCTCCTCGCGGTGGATGCGCACGCCGGCCGGCGCCTCGATGCCGATGCGCACGCCGTCGCCCCGGGAGTCGAGCACCGTGATGATGATGTCGTCGCCGACGAGGATGCGATCCCCCGGTTTCCGCGTCAGTACGAGCATGCGAGCCAGACTATCCGAGCCGCGGGCGGGCGGCCGGGCGCCCGTCGATCCAGCCGATCGGGATGCCCAGAGCATCGACCGTCTCAGGGCTCGCGGTGGCCGCGACGCCGATGACGGCGAGGGCGTCCACGGGCAGGGCCGCGCCGATGGCCGTCACCCAGCGGGCCGTGTCGTCGGCCTTGCGCGCGGCGTCGACCACGAGCCAGATCTGGTCGGCGCCGATGTCGTCGAGCGCCTGCAGCCGCGAGGCCGAGACCGGGATGCTCGCCGGCAGCCCCGCCGCGAGCACCGTCGAACGGCCCTCGCCGACCGCGTCGGCGCGCAGGGCGCGGGCCCGGCGCCGGTCGTCGCCGCGCGGGAAGCCGGCGCGCTCGTGCGCGCCCGCCTGGGCGAGGAGCGCCCCGCTGTCGGCGGCGATGGTGCGCGCCTGCTCCCACGCGGCCTCCCCCGCGCCGATGACCATGACGAGCGCGCCGCGCTCGCCCCGGGCGACGGGGACGGCCGCGGGCTCGCGCACGCCCGTGGTGGTGGCGCTGAGCTCGGCGAGCAGCTCGGCGAACTCCGGGCGCTCGGTGCTGGGGCGGGGGGCCGCGGCGGGCGCGGGCGCGGCGGCGCCGGGAACCGAGGGGGTGGGGGCGGCGTGGGGGCCTGCGCCGGGCATCCAGTCGCCCTCGACCTGCTCGGCCGCGCGCAGCAGCGCGTCGATGCCGGCCGCGGACGCTCCCGGCGCGACCGGGCCCGCCGCGCCGGTGGGCGCGCCGGGAGCGCCGTCGGGCACCTCGAACTCGATGTCGAAGTAGCGGCGGGCGAAGAGGCCGCGGAAGCCCCCGACCGTCACCGCCTCGGCCGCGACGATGCGCGCGCTCGGTCCGTACTCCTGCTGGATGACCGCCAGGGCGTCGGCGAGGGAGGCGGCCTCACGATGCAATCGTCTCGGCACCGCGGATCACCCCCACGGTCTCGATCTCGCCGCCGGCCGCGGAGGCCTCCTGGTACGACAGCACGGCGACGCCGTCGGGGTGCGGGCTGAGCAGCCGGCGCACGGCGGATCGCAGCGCCGGCGCGCACACGACGACGGGGTCGAGACCGCGGTCGACGGCCTGCCGCACGACCGACTGGCACGAGGCGATGACCTGCTCGATGCGGGCCGGGTCGAGCACGATCTGCGAGCCCAGCTCGCTCGGGCGCAGGCCCTCGAGCATCGACTGCTCGAGCAGGGGATCGATCATGACGACGCGCAGCACGCCGCCCTCGCGGTGCCGCTCGGCGATGACCGGGCCGAGCGCGGTGCGGGCGGCCTCGACGAGGCCCTCCGCGTCGGTGGATGCGCGGGCGCGCAGGGCGAGCGCCTCGTAGATGCGGGCCAGGTCGGTGATCGGCACCCTCTCGGCGAGCAGGGCCTGCAGCACGCGCTGCACCTCGGCGAGGCTCAGCAGGCTCGGAGTGAGCTCCTCCACCGCGGAGGGGCTCACGCCGCGCACCCCCTCGGTGAGCACGCGCACGTCCTCGCGGGAGAGCAGGCGCGCAGCGTGGCTCTGCACGATCGAGGAGAGGTGGGTGATGACGACGCTCGTGCGGTCGATGACGGTGGCGCCGGCGAGCTCGGCCGCGTGCCGCAGCTCGGCGGCGATCCACCGCCCGGCGAGGCCGAACACCGGCTCGGTGATCGGCGTTCCCGGCAGCGAGTCGAGGCGGTCGCCCAGCGCGAGCACACGGCCGGCGGGCACGACGCCCCGCCCGGCCTCGACGCCCGCGACGCGGATGACATAGGTGCCCGAGGGCAGCTCGACGCTGTCGCGGGTGCGCACGGGCGGCACGACGATGCCGAGGTCGAGCGCGATCGTGCGGCGCAGGGCGCGCACGCGCCCGAGCAGGTCGTCGGGGCCGCCGGTGACGAGGTCGACGATGTCGGGTGCGAGCCGGATCTCGAGGGCGTGCACCCGCATCTGCTCGATGAGCTGCTCGGGGCTGTCGCGCGCGGCGGCCGGGGCCTCGGCGGCCTCGGCCGCCGTCGCGGCGAGGGCATCGGAGCGCTCCGCACGGCGCAGCCTCAGCGCGATGAGCAGGAGCGAGGCCCCGACGATGAGGAAGGGCAGGGGCGGCATGCCCGGGATCAGCGCCATGGCGATGGCGGCGCATCCCGCGATCATGAGCGCCTGCCGCGACTGCACCAGCTGCCGCGAGGCGGTCGTGCCCATCTGCTCGTCGGCCGTCGAGCGGGTGACGATCATGCCCGTCGAGACGGCCATGAGCAGCGCCGGGATCTGGGTGACGAGACCGTCGCCGATCGTCAGCAGCGTGTAGGTCTCGACGGCCTCGCCGATCTCCATGCCCATCTGTGCCATGCCGATGGCGATGCCGCCGACGATGTTGATGATGATGATGATGATGCCGGCGATCGCGTCGCCCTTGACGAACTTGGATGCGCCGTCCATCGCGCCGTAGAAGTCGGCCTCGGCGGCCACCGTCGCGCGCCGCTCCTTCGCCTGCTCCTCGGTGATGAGGCCCGCGTTGAGCTCGGCGTCGATCGCCATCTGCTTGCCGGGCATCGCATCGAGCGTGAAGCGCGCGCCGACCTCGGCGACGCGCTCGGCGCCCTTCGTGACGACGACGAACTGGATGACGATGAGGATGAGGAACACGACCGCGCCGATGATGAGCGAGCCGCCGACGGCGACCGTGCCGAAGGCCTCGATGACGGCGCCCGCGTGGGCCTCGCCCAGCACGAGCCGGGTGGAGGCGACGTTGAGGCCGAGGCGGAACAGCGTGGCGACGAGCAGCAGAGAGGGGAACACCGAGAAGTCGAGCGGCTTCGTCACGAACATCGTCGTCAGCAGGATCACCAGCGCGAAGAGGATGTTGATGATGATGAGCACGTCGAGCAGCGGTGCCGGGATGGGCACGATGAGCAGCAGGAGGATGCCCACCACTCCGATGGGCACGCCGAGGGCGCGTACGAGGGAGCTCATCGGCTCCTCCTTCCCGGGGCCACGGCCCCGTCGATGATGCCGCGCGGCGTCGAGCCGGCGGCGCGCATGGCCATGACGAGCGCGAGCACGCGCGCGACCGCCTCGTAGAGCTCGGCGGGGATCTCGCGGCCGATCTCGCAGGCCGCGTGCACCGCCCGGGCGAGCGGGACGTCGCGCACGAGCGGCACCCCGCACTGCTCGCCCTTCTCGCGGATGCGGGCGGCGATCAGGCCGCTGCCCTTCGCGACGACCCGGGGGGCGCCCTTGCTCGCGTCGTAGCGCAGAGCGACGGCGATGTGCGTGGGGTTGACGAGCACGACGTCGGCATCGGCGACCGCGGCGATCATGCGGTTGCGGCTCGTGGCGAGCTGCCGGGCCCGGCGCTGCGCCTTGATGAGCGGGTCGCCGTCGGTGTTCTTGTTCTCGTCGGTGAGTTCCTTGCGCGTCATGCGCGTGTGCTTCTGATTGCGCTTCGCGACGACGAGGACGTCGATGACGGCCAGCACCAGGCCGGCGGCGACCGCCGCCTGCAGCACGCTCGCGATGCCCTGCACGGCGGTCTCGAGCACGGCGCCGACGGGCAGCGAGGCGGAGCTCGCGAGGAACGGGAGCAGCCCGGAGATGACCGCCGTGAGCACCGCGGCGACGACCGCCGTCTTCATGAGCGCCTTCCCGCCCTCCCACCAGGCCTGCAGGCCGAACAGCCGCTTGACACCCGAGACGAGGTTGAACTGCTCGACCTTCGTGGTGAACGGCCGCAGGCGCATGCCGCCCTGCACCACCGAGCCGGCGAGCGCCGTGATGACGACGATCACCAGCAGAGGGGCGAGCACCACGAGCACTCCCCCGAGCGCGGTCTCGAGGGCGCCGAGGGCGACCTCGGGGTCGGGGTCGCGCACGACGGTGCCGATCATGAGCATCTGGCCCGTGCCCTCGGCCGTCGCCGCCTCGATGATGCCGGGCAGCACGAGACCGGCGGCGCCGATGCCGAGCCACGAGGCGAGATCCTGCGAGGTGCCGAGCCGGCCCTTGCGGGTGGCGTCGCGCAACTTCTTCGGCGTCGCCTTCTCGGTGCGCTCCTGCGAGTCGCTCACGGGCGCGCACCCCCCATCATCTCGACCGCGTCGCCGACGAGCGCGTCGACCACCGCGGGGAGGCCGATGAAGGCCGGCACGACGAGGATGAGCGTGAGGAAGATCTTCAGCGGGAACCCCAGCGCGAGCGCGTTGAGCTGCGGGGCGACCCGGGTGAGCAGCCCCAGCCCGATATCAGCGAGCACGAGCACCACCAGCAGCGGGCCGGCGATCTGCACCGCGGCGAGCAGCAGCTGGCTGGATGCGGTGATGATCAGCTCGGCGTCGACGACGTCGATCGAGGCCGTCGCCACCGGGATGGCCTCGTAGGAGCGGAGCAGCCCGCCGATCACGAGCAGGTACCCGCCCGAGGCGAAGAGCAGCGCGACCGCCGTCATCTGGAAGAGCCGCGCGAACTGCGCGCCGTTCACCATCGACTGCGGGTCGAATCCCTGGGCGAGCGAGAACCCGCCGAACAGGTCGATGAGACCGCCCGCGGACTGCACGGCCGCGAAGGCCAGGTAGACGAGGAAGCCCAGGAGGGCTCCGACGACGAGCTCGAGCACGAGCGCCCCGAGGAAGGCGCCGCCCGAGCTCGGCTCGGCGACCTGCGCCGCGCGGGGCGAGACGGCGAGGGCGAGGCCCATGGCGAGCATCCCCTTCACGCGCAGCGGGATGGCGCCGGTGGAGAAGGGCGGAGCGATGACGATGAAGGCGACCATGCGCACGGCGGCGAGGGCGAAGGTCTCGAGCCACACCGCGTTGACGGCGAAGGTCACGGCTCAGCCCCCCAGCAGCTCGGGGATGCGGCCGAAGGCGAGGTGCGTGAAGGCCACCATCTCGCTGATCATCCAGTTGCCCGCGACGACGAGCGCGAGGGCGACGGCCGCCATCTTCGGCACGAACGAGAGCGTGACCTCCTGGATCTGCGTGATCGACTGCAGCAGCGAGATGGCGAAGCCGACGACGAGCGCCGTGACGAGGATGGGCGCCGAGAGCTTGGCGGAGACGATGATCGCCTGCACGGCGAGGTCGAGGACGGCGGCGGAGTCCATCAGGCGCCCTGGTAGCTCTGGATGAGGGTCGTCGTGATGAGCCCCCAGCCGTCGACGAGGATGAACAGCAGGATCTTGAACGGCAGCGAGATCATCACCGGCGGCAGCATCATCATGCCGAGCGACATGAGCGCGGCGGAGACGACGATGTCGATGATGAGGAACGGCACGAAGATGACGAAGCCGATGATGAACGCGCTGCGCAGCTCGGAGAGCAGGAACGCGGGGATGAGAGTCGTGAGCGCGACGTCGTCGGGCGTCGCCGGGTTCGGCAGGTCGGCGGCGCGCATGATGAGCGCGAGGTCCTCCTGCCGCGTGAACGAGAGCATGAACTCGCGCAGCGGCACGACGCCCGTCTCGAAGGCCGTCGTGGCCGTCATCGAGCCGTCGAGGTAGGGCTGCACCGCCCCGCTGTTGATGGCCTCGAGCACGGGCGCCATGATGAAGAGGGAGAGGAAGAGCGCGAGCCCGGCGAGCACCTGGTTGGGCGGGATGGTCGGCAGCGAGAGCGCGTTGCGGGTCATCGCGAGCACGACGAAGATCTTCGTGAACGACGTCGTCATGATGAGCAGCGCCGGCGCCACCGAGAGCAGCGTCACGGCGAGGAAGGTGACGATCGCCGTCGAGGGCTCGCCGTTCGGCCCGTTGATGCTGATGCCGATGCCGCCGTCGGGGGCGATCGGCTGCATCGCCCAGATCGTCATGCGCTCACCGCTGCGCGGCGGAGCCGAGGGCGCGCTGCCAGACCGCCGCCCAGCTCGGGGGCGTCGCGAGGGGCGCGGCGCTGAGGCGCGCGCGCGCGGGCGCGAGCGGCGTGACCGTGGCGGGGGCGTCCGTGGCCGGTGCGCTCTCGAGCGACGGGATGCTCGGCTCGGCCGGCGCGTCGTGCCGGGCCAGCACGGTCATGCCCTGCTCGGTCACCCCGAGCACGAGCCGCTCGCCCTCGACCTCGACGACGACGACCGACGACTTGCCGGCGACGCCCTGCCGGCCGATGAGGCGCACGACGGCGGCCTTCTGCGGGCGGCGCTCACCCGTCGAGAGGCGTCGCTGCACGATCCACAGCAGCGCGATGACGACGCCGAGCGAGACGACGACGCGCAGCGCCAGGAGGAGGTCGTCCACGGTCAGTCGGTCGTCTCGGCGGTGTCGAGGATGCGCGTGATGCGCACGGCGTAGTCCTGGTCGACGACGACGATCTCGCCGAGGGCGATGCGGCGCCCGTTGAGCAGGATGTCGGCGGGGGCGCCGGCGGATCGGTCGAGCTCGACCACCGAGCCCGGCTCGAGGGCGAGGACCCCGCGGACGGGCATGGTCGTGCGGCCGATCTCGACGGTGAGCGTCATCGCGACGTCGTTGATGCGCCCCAGTCGGGCGCTGCCGTCGGCGGTGCGCGATGCGGGCGCCTCGGCGGAGGTCGCGATGATGAGCCAGCCGAGCGCCGCGGTGTCGGTGGTGAGGGCGAAGGCCGCTCCGCGGTCGAGCAGCACTCCCGCGTCGCCCGCGCGGGCGTCGCCGAGCACGCCGGCGCCGAAGGTCGAGGCGGCCGCCTCCAGTGCCGGGCGCAGCAGGGCGTCGACGGGCAGGTCGCCGATCTCGGCGCCCCCGGTGAGCGCCGCCGCGTCGGCGATGAGGACGCCGAACTCGGAGGTCGTGGCCCCGACGAAGGTGGCGAGCACGGCATCCGCGCCGCCGGAGAGGAGGGCGGCCGGCGGGGCCTGCTCGACGACGGTGACGCCCTGGACGGGCAGCGCCGCCGCGAAGGCGCGAGCGGCGGCGAGCTCGAGACCGGTGGACGGGACGGGGGCGGTGATGGTCATGCGGATTCCTCCAGGTCGATGACGACGCCCGCCAGGCGGGCGCCGACGGCGCCGGCTGCGGCGCGGGCGATGATGCGGCCGTCGACCGCGAGGTCGAAGGGGCGGGTGTGCCCGTGCGGCAGGGGGATGACGTCGCCGACCGCGAGGTCGAGCACGCGGCGCGGGCTCACGGGAACCTCGCGCAGGCGGAGGGCGACCTCGACGGGAGCCGCGATCACGTGGTCGCGGAGGCGCTCGGGGCTGTGACCGGCGACCGCGTCGAGCACGTCGACGCCGAGACGCGGCAGCAGCTCGGCCAGCGGGATCGCGATCGAGGCCTCGGCGGCCGGGCCGCCGCCGGCGCGCACCATGAAGGCGCCGACGACCATGAGGTCGCTCGGCGCGGTCGCCTGGGCGACCATCGAGTTCTCGTGCACCGACTCGACGCGGAGGTCGTCGATGAGGATGCCCCCGAAGCTGTAGGAGAGGTCCTCGAGCACCCCGGCGGCCAGCCGGCGCACGAGCGAGAGCTCGATGGGCGTGTACCGCCGGTCGGGGGCGACGATCGGGGAGGTCGCGCCGAGCATCGTCGCGATCCAGCCGAAGGCGGCATCCGGCGGGAACTGGATGACCGCGCGCGCCGGGTGCTCCCCCATCGCGCACAGCACCATGGTCGTGCGGGAGGGCAGCGACGCGGCGTAGTCCGCGTAGGACTCCACGACGACCTGGTCGAAGGCGACCTGGGACATCACGCGCAGCGAGGCGGTGAGCTGGGTGCCCCACTGGCGCGAGAAGGTCTCGAAGGCCTGCTCGAGGGCCCGCGTCTGCTGGCGCGCGAGCGTCGTCGGGCGCTTGAAGTCGTAGACCTCGACCGCGGGATTCTGAACCGTCACGAGAGCGACTATCGGCCGGGAGCCCCCGACGGTTAGGAGGCGCCCTCAACGGCCGGCGATCACCCCGAGGCCACCACCGTCTCGAGCTCGGCGAGGGCCTCGTCGAACAGGGCGCGCACGTCCTCCGGGGACGAGGAGAGCACGACGATGTCGGTGCGGCGGTTCTGCGCCAGATCCTGCGGCGTCCCTCCCGCGGCGAGGGGACGGGCATCCCCGTAGCCGATCGCGCTCACGAGGGCCGGCGGCACGCCCTGCCCGACCAGGTAGCGCAGCACCTCGGTGGAGCGCGCCGTCGAGAGCTCCCAGTTCGTGGGGAAGGGCGGCTCGGGCTGCCGCGTGTCGGCGTGGCCCTCGACCGCGGACTCGTAGCCCGAGGCGGCGAGCGGGGCGCCGACGGCGTCGAGCACGATCCGGGCCACCGGGGTGAGCGCCGCCTGGTTGCTGTCGAAGAAGGTCTCGGTGCCGACCAGGCGCACGATCAGGCCGCGCTCGTCGAACAGGAACTCCACGGCATCCTCGACGCCCTGCTCGGTGAGCCGCGCGCTCATCGCCTCGCGCAGCTCCACGAGCTCGGCGACCTCCTGCTGCGCGAGCTCGTAGGTGGTGAGCCCGCCGGTCTCCTCCGTGACGAGCTCGGCCGGGACGACGGTGCCGGAGGCGGTGTCGGCGGTCTCGCTCGCCTCCTGCCCGAACCCGGTGGCGAGCGAGGCGGCGAGCTGCTCGTACTTCGTCTGGTCGACCGTCGAGATGGCGTAGAGCACGATGAACAGGCACATCAACACGGTGACCATGTCCATGTACGAGGCCATCCAGCGCTCGTCCGGCCCGTCGTGACCGCCGGCGTCGCTGTGACCCCCGCGGCGACGGCGGCTCATGCGGGCACCGCGCCGGGCACGGGGATGCCCGCTGCGCGCTCCTCGGGCGACGCCTTCTCCCTCGGAGCACGGCCGGCCGGCACCATGGCCGAGAGGCGCTCGCGAAGCCCGCGCGGCTGGGCCCCGGCCTGCACGGCCATGAGCCCCTCGACGACGATGGAGAGCCGCTGCTCCTCCATATCGGCCAGTCGGGTGAGCTTGCCGCCGATGGGCAGCCACATGAAGTTCGCCGAGACGAGCCCCCACAGCGTGGCGACGAACGCCGCCGCGATCATGTGCCCCAGCTTGTCCGGCTCGCTGAGGTTCTCGAGCACGTGCGTGAGCGAGACGACGGTGCCGATGATGCCGACCGTCGGAGCGAATCCGCCCATCGTCATGAAGAACTTGGCCGCTCCGCGCTTCTCGGCGATGCGCGTGTCGACCGAGTCCTCGAGCATCGTGCGCAGCTCGGCCGGATCGGTGCCGTCGGCGATGCTCTGCAGACCCGACTTCATGATCGGGTCGCTCGTCGACTCGGCCTCCTGCTCGAGCGCGAGCAGCCCCTCGCGGCGGGCCCGCTCGGCGGTCGTGACGAGGTCGTCGATGACCGCGCGCGGGGCGGGCACCTTTCCGACGAAGGCCTGCGGCAGGGCGCGGACCGCGCGCACCGCGTCGCGGACCGTGCCGCTCGCGATCGCGACCGCGATCGTGCCGCCGAAGACGAGGATCATCGGGGCGGGCAGGAGGAGCGAGGTGATGCTCGCCCCCTCGAGGAGCGCCATCGCGACCATCGCGCCGAAGGCGATCGCGATACCGATGAGGGTCATGGGATCCATGGCTCAGACCCCCCGGGGCCGCAGCGCGACGGGTTCGAGCACCGGGCGCGGGCTCTCGTCCGCCCCGATCATGCTCTGGGCGTGCGAGATCACCCGGGCGCGGAAGGCGACGATCGCGGAGACGATCTGATCGAGCGACTCGGCGACGACGTAGCTCGCGCCGTCGACCATCACGAGGGTGGTGTCGGGGCTCGCGTGCACGCGCGCGATGAGATCGGGATTGACAGCGAAAGTGCTGTCGTTCAACCGCGTGACCATGATCATCCGTGTACCCCCGAGTCGCGCGCCATCCATAGCGCACCTACGACTATCGGCACGCGGACGGGCCCCGTTAGCCGCTGCGGGAGCGGCCGACGGGGCCCGTCGGGGTGCGGCGACTAGCGCTTGAGGTTGGTGAGCTCCTGCAGCACCTCGTCGGAGGTCGTGATGATGCGGGCGTTCGCCTGGAACCCACGCTGGGCGACGATGAGGTTCGTGAACTCCTGCGACAGGTCGACGTTCGACATCTCGAGCGCGCCCGTGAGCAGCGACCCCAGCCCGTCGGTGCCCGCGGCGCCGACGGTGGCGACCCCGGAGTTCGCGGTCGCCCGGTAGGCCGAGCTGCCGGCCTTCTCCAGGCCGACCGGGTTGACGAAGTTCGCCAGCGCGACGCGCCCGAGCACCTCGCGGCCGCCGTTGCTGAACAGACCGGTCAGCGTGCCGTCCTTGCCGAGCGAGAACGACTCGATCGTGCCCGCCTCCTGGCCGTCCTGCTCGGTGATGCTCACCGTGCTCAGCTGGGCGAAGCCGGTGACGCCGGTGAGGTCGACGTCGATGCCGCCGACGGTGAGCGCGCCGCCCGCGGTGAGGGCACCGGCGGTGAAGGCGAGAGCGCCCGCTCCCGTGCCGCCCT
Source organism: Microcella daejeonensis (assembly GCF_026625045.1). Classification (GTDB taxonomy): domain Bacteria; phylum Actinomycetota; class Actinomycetes; order Actinomycetales; family Microbacteriaceae; genus Microcella; species Microcella daejeonensis. Next base: position 303,022 of record NZ_CP113089.1, read on the forward strand.
GGCCGTCCGTGCCGGCGACGTCCCAGCCGCCCGCCGTGCGGGTGAAGGTGAGCTGCAGGGTGCGCGAGGTGCCCGTCCCGTCGAAGATCTCGATGTCGCGCACGACGGCGTCGCCGACGGCGGCCCCGTCGGGGAGGTTGCCGGCGACCCGCGCGGTGGTCGTGGCGCGCGCCGGGCTGACCGCCTCGAGCGGCAGCTGGATGGGACCGAGCTGCCCGCCCTGCTGCACGACGCCGTTCACGGCGTTCCAGCCCTGCAGGATGGAGCCGTCGGGCGTCACGAGCCGGCCGGCCGCGTCGAAGTCGAAGGATCCGGCCCGCGTGTAGAGGGTCTCGCCGCCCGACTGCACGACGAAGAAGCCGTCGCCCGAGATCATCATGTCGGTGCCGCGACCGGTCGACTGCGCCGATCCCTGGGCGAAGTTCGTCGAGATGCCGGCGACCTGCACGCCGAGACCGATCTGGGCGGGGTTGGTGCCGCCGATGGCCGCCTGCGGCGCCCCGGCGCCCTGCGTCATCTGCGAGAGCGTGTCCTGGAACTGCGTGGCCGAGGCCTTGAAGGCGGTCGTGTTGACGTTGGCGATGTTGTTGCCCGTGACGTCGAGCATCGTCTGGTGCGAGCGGAGTCCGGAGATGCCGGAGTAGAGCGAGCGGAGCATGGTCGTCCTTTCGTGGGCATCGGGCGGGATGCGCGATGCGAGAACCGTGGGCGGTGCGAGGTGTCGTGCGGTGTGCGGCGGAGCGGGGGCGGGCGGCGATGCGCGCGAGCGCCCGCCGCCTGGGGTCAGGGGGCCGGAGCGGCAGCGGGCTGCCCGGCGGCGCGGACGCCGTCGACCGCGTCGAGGGGCAGCTCGATGCCGTCGACGGTCACCATCGGGACGGAGCCGCGGAACGACACCGAGGTCGCCGTTCCGCTCCTCTCCACGCCGTCGGCGTCGCGGTAGGAGACGGTCGAGCCGACGATCGCCGTCGCGGCGATGCGCATCTGCAGCCCGAAGCCCTCCTCCGTCAGCCCGGTGAGGCCCGTGAGGCTCTCCATCATCGCGAGCTGCGTCGTCTGGGCGATCATCTCGTTGGTGTCCATCGGCGAGCTCGGATCCTGGTTGCGCAGCTGCGCGACGAGCAGCGACATGAAGACCTCGCTGCCCATGGTCTGGGCGGGCGGCGGCGGGGCGGTCGCGGGCGTCGCGGCGGGGCCGGCGGCGGCGATGGGGATGACGGGCACGGGGGTGGTCCTCTCGTTCAGGCGATGACGTCGAGCGCCGCGGCGCGGGCGGTCGGCGGGGTGCGGGATGCCCCGCGCGGGTCGTGGCCGGCATCCGGGTCGCCGGGGCCGTGGTCGGGCAGCTGCTCGCCGGGGGCGCCGAGGGTGGTGCGCTCGCGCTCGGCGCCGGGGGCGTCACCCGCGGCGGTCTCGCGCGCATCCCGCTGGTCGGATCGCGCATCGGCGCGATCGCCGGCCGGCCGTTCGCCCGCCTCGCGGTCGGCGACGTCGATGCGCCAGCCCGCCGCGGCCTCGCCGAGGTCGCGCCGCAGGTCGGGCATCGCCGCGCGCACGGCCTCGCGCGCCGCGTCGGTGGGGGCGATGAGCTCGATGCGGATGCCGTCGGCGTCGACGACCGCGCGGATGGTCACCGGGCCGAGGTGCTCGGGCGTGATCGAGACCGTCACCGTGTGGGAGCCCGGCCCGGCGCTGCGGATGCCGAGCATCGCCGGGGCGAGCTGCGGGGAGAGCGGCGCCGCGGGCACGGGGGCGGGCGGCGACGCGGGTGCCGCGCCGGACGCGGGCGGCGCGGGGGGCGGCGCGGTCGCGGGCGCCGCGGGGGCGAGCGCCGGCAGGGCGGAGGGCGAGGTCGCGGCGGATCCGGCCGCGCCGGGTGCCGGGGCGAGCGACTCCCCCGCGCCGGTGGCGGTCGTGGTCGGGGCGGAGGCGGCGCGTGCCCAGGCGGACTCCGGCTCGGGTGCGCCGGGCGCGGCCGACTCGACCGGAGCGGTCGGAGCGGCCGGAGCGGCCACTGCGGCCGGCGCGACGGCGGCCGCCGTCGGGGCGCCCGCGCCGGCCGCGCCGGCGGGCGATGCGGCGGACGTCGTCGTCGCGGCGGAACCGGGTATCACGGCGGCGACGGCCGCCGCCCCGGACGCGGGATCCGTGGCGTGCGCTGCCGGCGCAGCAGCCGGGGCGAGCACGGCGGAACCGGCTGCCGCAGCCGGGCCGGACGGCTCGAGGAGCGCGTCGGCCGGCGGCGCCTGCTCGGCCTCCGCCCCGCTGTCACCGGGCATCCCGGACTCGACCGGCATCCCCCCGGCGGCGACCGACGGATCGACCGCCGAGCCGAGGGCGGCCGCGGAGGGCGCGGCAGCGTCGGGCATCAGGGCCGGCGGCGCGAGCGGCACGGCGTGGGAGGAGGCGGGCTCGTCGGCGGATCCGGCCCCGGTGGCCGCGGGCGCAGCGCCGGCCGCGTCCTCCGCGGGCTCGGCGGCGAGCGCCGCGGCGAGCGCCCGCTCGAAGTCGTAGCCGGTCGCGGCGTCGGCAGGGGCATCCCCCCGCGTCACCGGTCGGGAGCCGAGCACGGCGCCCGCGAGCGGCATCATGCGCCGCCGCCCGGGATGATGCGGCGGATGGTGCCGATGTCGCCCTGCGTGAGGTAGTTGGGCACGAGCTCGACGTTCTTGCCGGGGCGCGGGGCGTGGATGATCATGCCGTCGCCGGCGTAGATGACGATGTGGCCGCGGTCGCGCGTGACGATGAGGTCGCCCGGCTGCGCCTCGGCGAGCGAGGGCACCTCGACGCCGACGCGCGCCTGATCCACGACGACGCGCGGCACCTCGACGCCGAGGTCGGCGAAGACGCGCTGCACGAGGCCCGAGCAGTCCATGCCCGTGGTGTCCTCTCCCCCGAAGACGTAGGGGATGCCGAGGTAGCGCTGGGCGCCCGCGACGACGGCCTGCCCGCCCGCGCTCGCCGCGCCCGGCGGGAGCGCCGGCAGGGCGGGGGCGGCCGGTGCGGGGGCGGTCGGTGCGGCGAGGCCCGCGCGCGCGAGCACCGCGGCGAAGTCCTCCCCGCCGGCGGCCGCGGCGGCGCTCGGAGCAGGCGCGGGAGCAGCGGGCGCCCGCACCTCCCCGATGAGCAGGCGCACCTCGGCGATGCGGTTCATGGTGTCGATGGCGCTCATCGCGGATCTCCGTTCGTGGCGGCGAGGGTCTCGGCGGCGAGGCGGGATGCCGCGCCATGGGTGCCCGTGAGCTCATCGGCGTCGCGCTGATCGCCGCGGGCGCGCTCCGAGGTGCGGGCGAGGTCGTGGCGCTCGGCGAGCTTCTCGACGACGCGCACGCGCTGACGGGCGCCGCGCTCCTCGAGGCGGGCCTGCTCGCTGGCCCGCGCATCCGCCCGCAGCCGCTCGTCGAGGCCGGCCATCATGCTCGAGGCGCTCGCGCGGGCCGCCGCCACCGCGGCGAGGCTCGCGCTGTCGACGGGCGCCGAGACGCTCTCGGTGAGCTGGGCGACGACGAGGCCGCGGCGGGCCTCGGTGCGCTCCAGCCGGCGGGCGGCCGCGGTCGCCGCCGCCGCCCGGGTCTCGGCCTCGACGGTGCGCACGCGCAGCAGACCCGCGAGCGGGAACATGCCCCTCACGCGGCACCCCCCAGCAGGGCGGCGAGACGGCCCAGACGGGCGCGGGTCTCGGCGGGCGGCGTCAGATCGTCGAGGTGCTGCACGAGCAGAGCGGCGAGCTCGGCGCGATGGGCGATGACGGCGTCGACCCGGCGGTCGGAGCCGGCCGGGTAGGCGCCCACGTCGATGAGGTCGCGGGCCGAGCGGTGCGCCGCCATGGCCGCGCGAACGCTCGCGAGCGCCGCGCGGTGGCCGTCGTCGACGATGCGGCCCGCCACGCGCGAGACGCTGCCGAGCACGTCGATCGCCGGATGGTGGTCGGCGACGGCGAGGGCGCGGTCGAGCACGATGTGGCCGTCGAGGTACGAGCGCACGGCGTCGGCGACCGGCTCGTTGTGGTCGTCGCCGTCGACGAGCACCGTGTACACGCCCGTGATCGAGCCGCGCTCGGCCGTGCCCGCGCGCTCGACCAGCTGGGCGAGCACCGAGAAGGTCGACGGCGGGTAGCCCCGGGTCGCCGGCAGCTCCCCGGCCGAGAGCCCGATCTCGCGCTGCGCCATGGCCATGCGGGTCACCGAGTCCATCATGAGCAGCACGTGGCGGCCCTCGTCGCGGAAGCCCTCGGCGATGCGCGTGGCCGCGAGCGCCCCGCGGCGGCGGCGCACGGCGGGGTCGTCGGAGGTCGAGACGACGACGACCGAGCGCGCCAGGCCCTCCGGGCCGAGATCGCGCTCGATGAACTCGCGCACCTCGCGACCGCGCTCGCCGATGAGGGCGAGCACGATCACGTCGGCGTCGGTGCCGCGCGCGACCATCGACAGCAGCGAGCTCTTGCCGACCCCGCTGCCCGCGAAGAGCCCGATGCGCTGGCCCCGCCCGATCGGGGTGAAGGCGTCGATGGCGCGCACCCCCGTCGCGAGCGGCGTGTCGATGGGGGCGCGATCGAGCGCCGAGGGCACGGGATGCTCCAGCGGCACCCGCACGACGCCCTCCAGCGGCCCGAGCCCGTCGAGAGGGTCGCCCAGCGCGTCGACGACGCGGCCGAGCAGCCCCGGCCCGACGGGGACGCCGCGCCCGCGCTCGGCGCGGGCGGGCTGCCCGACCCGCAGGGCGGGAGCCGGGTCGAGCGGCATGCAGCGCACGCCGTCGGCGCGCGCGGCGATGACCTCGGCGCGCACCGCGGGGGCGCTGCCCAGGGAGACGATCTCGCCGACGCCGGAGCGCAGACCGGCGACGTCGACCGCGAGGCCGACGACGCCGCGCACGACGCCGTGCCGCTCCGGGGCCGCGGCGGTGAGCAGGGAGGACCGCAGCGCGGCGCCGAGCCCGGCGGTCGGGCGCGCGGCCGGGGTGCTCGGCGCGGAGCGGAGGGCGGCGGTCATGCGCGGCCTCCCTCGGCGAGCAGAGCGCGGCAGCGGTCGAGGGCGGTCGTGAGCCGGGCATCCAGCTCGCCGTCGACGAAGTCGCCGACCGCGTCGCCGCGGCGCACCCGCGGGTCGCCGACGAGCGGGGGCGCCGACCCTGCCTCGAGCAGGCCGGCGACGAGGGCGAGGTCGTCGGGGTGCAGGCGCACGGCCGTCAGCCGAGGGCTCTCCTCGTGGGCGAGCACGCGGTCGATCGCCGCGCGGGCGGCGGCGTCGAGGTCGAGCGCGGCGCTGCCGACGATGGCGGCGGCGAGCTCGACGGCGGTCTCGGCGAGGGCGCGCTCGACCGACTCGCGCTGCTGCACGACCCGCGCGCTCCAGGCGGAGGCGGCGGCGTCGAGGGCGGCGAGGGCCGTGGCCGTGGACTCGTCGTCGCGCCGGCGGCGCTCCGCGGCGGCCGCCTCGAGCGCGCTCAGCCGGCGGGCGCTCTCGACGACGGCGGCGCGCAGGCCCGCGGCGTAGCCCTCGGCGTACCCGCGGGCGGCGTGCTCCCCCGCGCCGTCGATGCGCGGGAACAGGTGCGGGCGCGCCGCGACGGTCTCAGACAAGGCGGTCCCCGTCGTCGTCGCCGCGCGTCAGCACGATCTCGCCGATGGCCGCGGCCTCGCGCATGGCCCGCACGATCTCGGCGCGCGCCTCGTCGACCTGGGATGCCCGCACCGCGCCCTGCAGCGAGGCCTCCTCCTCGACCAGGGCCCGCACCCGCTCGCTGATGTTGGCGGTGATGATCGCGGCGACGGGCTCGGGTGCGCCGCGCAGGGCGAGCGCGAGGGTCGCCGCGTCGACGCCGCGGACGACCTGCTGCACGTCCCGCGGGTCGAGGCGCACGATGTCGCCGAAGGTGACGAGCCGGCTCCGGATGTCCTCGGCGAGCGCCGGCGAGCGCTCGTCGAGCGCGGCGAGCAGCGCCCGCTCGGTCGCCACGTCGGAGCGCGTGATGATCTCGACGAGCGGCTGCACCCCGCCGACGACGTCGATGTGACGGCGAGGGTCGATGACGGCGCCGGCGCGGTGCCGCAGCGTGTCGGCGACGATGGCGACGGCCTCGGGGGTGGCCGAGCCCATGCCCGCGATGCTCTCGACGACGTCGAGGCGCAGCGGCTCGGGCAGGCCGGCGAGCACGTGGGAGGCGCGCTGCGGCGAGAGGTGCGCGAGCACGAGGGCGATGGTCTGGGCGAGCTCGTTCTCGAGCAGGCCCCGCACGGTCGCGGGGTCGACCTCGTCGAGGAACTCGAAGGGGCGGCCGCCGAGGGTCGCCGTGAGCCGCGTCATGACGCCCGCGGCGCGCTCGGCGCCGAAGGTCGCCTCGAGCAGACCGGCGGCCACGTCGCGACCGCCGCGCGCGGTGAGCGCGCCCGAGACGGAGAGGGCGTGGAAGTCCTCCACGATCTCCTCCACCTGCTCGGAGTCGACGCGGGAGAGCGCCATGATCTCGGCGGAGATGCGCTCGGCCTCGTCGTCGCTGAACTGCTTGAGCACCTCGGCGGCGTGGACCTGGTCGAGCTGCGTCATGAGCAGCGCCACCCGCTGCGTGCCGGTGAGGGCGACGCTGCGCGCGAGCGCGCTCACACCGGGCTCCGGTCGTCCATGAGCTGGCGCAGCAGGTCGGCGGTGCGCGCCGGGTCGCGCTGGGCGAGGGCGTTGAGCGCGCGGCGGCGGCCCTCGACCCCCGACGGCCCGACGGGCAGCTCGATGTCGCTCAGGTCGTCCTTCGGGGCGAGCAGCGCGTCGAGGTCGGGCACGGGCGTCGTCGGCTCGTGGCGCTCCTGGAGGATGCCGAGATCGATGGGCTCGCGCACCTGGCGCTTCATGGCCGAGCGCACGAGGGCGAGGATGACGACGAGGAGGATGAGCACCCCGAGCCCGATGGCACCCCAGCGGACGCTCGACCAGAGCGCCTCCTGCTCCTCCGCCGCGCGCGCCGCGCCGAGGGCCGCCTCGGCCTGCTCGGCCAGCGAGCGGTCGAAGTCGACGAGCTCGACGGTGACGGCGTCCCCCGCCGCGACGTCGAGACCCGCGGCCGTCACGACGAGGGCCTCGAGGGCCGCGGCGTTCGTGCCGGCGGCGGCCTCGCGGTCGACGGCGACGGAGACGGTCTGCCGACCGATGTCGCCGGCCGGGATGCTCCTGACCTCGACGACGCGGTTGTTGGCGTTCGTGCGATCGGTGGTCTCGGCGGCGTAGGTGCCGGCATCCTGCTCGTCGCCGGGGACGGCGATGTTGTCGGGGCCGAGCACGCCCGCGGCCCCGCCCGCCCCGCCGGTGTACTCCTCCGAGGTGGTCGACTCGGTCAGCGGCACGGCGCCCTCGGCCGCCTCGTAGGTCTCGCTGGTCCGCTCGATCGACTCCGAGACCACGTCGGCGCTCACAACGACGCTCGCGTTCCCGGGCCCGACGACGCGCTCGACCATGGCGAGCACCTCGCCCTGCACGCGCTCCGCATGGTCGCCGGATGCCCCGCCGATCCCTCCCGTCGGACCGGTGCCCACCGCCGACAGCACCGTGCCGGCGGCATCCACCACGGCCACGTCGCTCGCCGCGAGCCCCTCGACGGAGGCCGACACGAGGTTGACGATCGCCGAGACCTGCTCGGTGCCGAGCTGGGCGTTCGGGCTGGTGGCGAGGAAGACGGAGGCGGTGGGCGCGACCCGCTCCTCGGTGAAGACCGACTCCTCCGGCAGGGCGAGCCGCACGGTCGCGGTCTCGACGCCCTCCATGGCGCCGACGGTGGCGGCGAGCTCGCCCTCGAGCGCGCGCTGCCAGGTGACGCTCTGCTGGAAGTCGCTCGCGGTCACGCCCATCTGGTCGAGGAGGGCGTAGCCGGCGCTCTGCTCGCCGGGCAGGCCGGCCGAGGCGAGGGCGAGGCGCTGCTCGTAGACCTGCGCCTCGGGCACGAGCACCGAGGAGCCGCCGCCGGCGAGCTCGTAGGGCACGCCGGCCGACTGCAGCTGCTCGACGACCGCGCTCGCATCGGCGGGGGCGAGGCCGCTGAACAGCGGCGCCATCGTGGGGCGCGAGAGCCAGCTGGTGAGGGCGATCGTGCCGAGCACGAGGGCGGCGACGCCGATGAGCGCGATCGTGCGCTGCGCGACGCTGAAGCCCTGAGCGGATGCCGCGAGGCGGCGCCACGCGGAGGTCACGGCGGCGGGCATCAGGCCTGCATCCGCATCACGTCGTTGAAGGCCTCGATGCCCTTGTTGCGCATCGTCGTCATGACCTCGAGCGTGAGGCTGGCGCGCGAGGAGGCGATCGTCGCGGCGTGCAGATCGGTGAGGTCGCCCGTGACCGCGGCGAGGGCGAGGCTGTTGCTCTCGGCGCCGAGGCGCTGGGCCTCGTCGACGGCGCCGGCGAGCTGCCCGGCGAACCCGGAGCCGCCGTCGGCGGCCGGGGGCGCGCCGATCGCGGCGACGGCCGGCTCGGGCGGGGTGATCCCGCCGAGCGGGGAGAGGGGGGCGATGGGCATCAGCTGCGTCCGATCTCGAGGGCGGCCAGGTAGGTCTCGCGCGCGCGGTCGACGACCGCGGCATTCGCCTGGTAGCCGCGCTGGGCCATGATGAGGGCGCCCATCTGGGCCGCCATGTCGATGTCGGGGAAGCGCACCATGCCGTCCTCGTCGGCGAGCGGGTGGTCGGGCTGGTAGGCCAGCCGCCCCTCCGGATCGCCGAAGGCCGCCCCGGCGACCATGACGCCGCCGACCCCCTCGGCCTCGCGCGCGACGACGTAGCGCGCCTGGAAGGCGTCGCCGTCGGTGCCCGTGACGGTGTTGACGTTGGCCATGTTGTCGCTGACGGCGTCGAGCCACTTGCGGTGCACGGTCAGCGCGGTGCCGGCGATGCCGATCGCGTCGAGCGCCATCAGCTCGTCCTCAGCACGGAGCGGACGCTCTGGAACTGGCCGTCCATCGCGCGGGAGGCGAACTGGAAGCGCAGCACCGTGTCGACGTTCGAGATGGTCTCGGTGTCGAGGTTGACGTTGTTGCCGTCGAGGCGCGTGGGCTCGAGCGAGCGCTCCATGCTGGGGTCGACGCGGCCCGAGCCGTCGCGGATGGAGTCGGCCAGGGCATCCTCGAAGGCGACGCGCTGGGCGCGGAAACCGGGGGTGCTGACGTTGGCGATGTTGTCGGCGATGGCGCGCTGGCGCGCCGCGAGGCCGGTGAGCGCGCTCTCCAGAGCGGTCGCGGTGACGGAGTCGATCACGGGTGGTGCCCCTTGCTCGTCGGGCACCGTGCGGTGCTGCCGAAGGGTGGCCGATCCATGGCCGGGAGTCGAGCGATCCGTGCTCTGATGCCGACTATCGGCACCGCCCTGCGCGCCGTTAGGCGGAACGGTCGAGCAGCAGCGGCGTCGTCGAGGGGCGCGGGGCCGTCTCGCGCAGGGCGCCGCGATGCCGTTCGATCTCCTGCTGCACGTCCCGCGTCTGCCGGGCGCGCTCCTCGATGAGGGCGAGGATGCTCCGTGCGCGCTCGGCGAGCTGCGCGGGCAGCGCTCCCGCTCCGGCGGGCGCCTGCCAGGCCGAGCCGTCCGTCAGGGGGCGCTCGACAGGCGCGCGCGCCGGCTCGCCCGCGTCGGCGGCCATCAGGGCGACGAGGCTGGGGGTGGGCGGGATGCGGCGCTCGAGGTCGTCGAGCACGCGCGCCCAGGTCTCGACGGCCGGCTCAGCCGACACCGCGGATCCCGTCGAGGGGGACGGCGACGGCGGGCTCGGCCGCGAGGCTCTCCGCCGCATCCCGCCACGCCTCGCGCAGGGGGGCGACGACGCGCGCGCAGGCGCGGGTGATCGTCGGGTCGTGGTCGATCCCCGCGCGCAGCAGCTGCGTGGTGAGGTGACCGTAGAGCGCGAGCAGCTGGGGGCCGCCCTCCCACGCGTCGACGTCGAGACTGCCCATGAGCTCGGCGACGATCGCCTGCGCGTTGCCGAGGGAGCGCCGTTCCGCCTCGCGGTCCTGCGCATCCTGAGCCTCGGCGGCCCGGTCGAGGTCGAGCGCGAGGCGGTCCATGAGCATGACGAGCAGCCGCGCCGGCGACGCCGAGAGGACGGCATCGCGGCGGTACTGCGCGAGCATCCGCTCCGCCGCGGTCACGACGGCCTCTGCATCGTCGGCAGCGAGGAGAGCTGCGAGCTGAGCCACGAGCCCTGAGCGTTGAGCGAGCCCAGCTGCACCTCGAGTGCGGCGTAGGTGCGCTCGAGCGTGGCGCGGCGCGATTCCAGGCGGCGATCCCAGCTCGCGATCTGGCTGCCGAGATCGGTGATGCGCTGCTCCTGGCCCTCGATGCGGCGCGTGAGGAGGCCGTCGAAGCGGTCGCTCATGGTCTCGACCGCGCTCTCGACCCGGGCGCTCAGCGCGGCGACGGTCGCGAGGGTTCCGGCCGGGTCGTCCTCGAGCGCGGCGGCGAAGCGCTCCGCGTCGAACTCGACGGCGCCGGTGGCGCTGAAGCTCAGTCCGATCGTGGAGGGCGAGACGCCGTCGACGGGTCGGCCGACCGCCTCGGTGACGCGGTTGCGCACGTCGCGGGCGGTCGAGTCGCCGGTGAGCACGCCCGCGCGCGTCGTGGGCGATCCGGTCGAGCCCGTCGACGTGGTGACGGCCGTGACGGAGGAGAGGTAGTCGAGCACGCCCTTGATGGCGGTGCCGAGCCCCGCGGCGGCCTCGCTGATCGCGGCCTGGTCGCGGGTGATGGAGATCGTGGTCGTGCCCGTGGTCCCGGCGGCGATCTCGAGCGAGACGCCGGGGAGGAGATCGTCGAAGGTCGAGCCCGCGGCGGTGCGGGTCTGCTCGGCGGCGGTGCCCGCCCAGAGGGTGACCCGGGCGTCGCGCCCCGTCGTGACGATGGCGGCCCCGGGTTCGGCGAGGACGTCGACGGCGGTGCCGGCGGCGACCTCGGCGGCCGTTCCGCGGTAGAGCGAGAAGGCTCCGGCGGCGCCCGTCGCGCCCGCCTGCACCTGCAGCCGGGAGAGGGGGTCGCCGGTGACGGGGTCGGTGCCGGCCGACACGGCGGTGGCGGCGAGCCCGAGGCCCGCGTCGCGCAGCGCGGTCGCGACGTCGGCGGCCGAGCCGCTCGCGGCGGTGATCTCGTGGGAGGCGCCCTGCGCGTCGACGATCGTGAGGGCGAGCGGTCCCGCTCCCCAGCCGGCGCTCGCGGCCGTCACCCCGGTGTGCGCGGCGGCGGTCGCGTCGATGCGCACGTCGATGCTCCCGGCGGGCGCGCCGGCGGTCGCGCTGACGGTGACGCCCTCGAGCGTCGAGGATGCCCGGCTCGGCGTCGTCGTCGCGGCCTCGCCGAGCGAGGCGGCCCGGGTGCCGAGCGTCTGCAGCGTCGAGTTGATCGTCTGCCAGGCGCTGACCTGCGAGCGCGCCGTGGTGACGGAGTTCTGCAGCTGGCCGCGCGGGATGGCCTCGATCTGCATGAGCGAGGCGATGAGCGAGGCGGAGTCGAGGCCGCTGGAGAGGCCAGGAAGGCTGATGCCGGCCATGTCGCGCTCCTCTCGGGAAGGGTCGGGATGCTCGGGCGGAGGTCGTGGAGGGGTGGCCTCCCGGCGGCGAGGGACGGTTGAGGGGTCCTCGCCGCCGGGCGGTCGTGAGCCGGAGGGCTTAGCCCAGGAGCTGGAGCACGCCCTGCGGCAGCTGGTTCGCCTGCGCGAGCATGGCGGTACCGGCCTGGCTGAGGATCTGCGAGCGGGTGAACTGCGACATCTCGGCCGCCATGTCCGTGTCGCGGATCCGGCTGTTCGACGCCGACAGGTTCTCGACGGCGACGTTCAGGTTGTTGATGGTGCGCTCGAAGCGGTTCTGCACCGCACCGAGCTCGGAGCGCGCGGTCGAGATGTTCGCGATCTCCGTGTCGATCGCCGTGATCGACGCCTGCGCCGCGGTCGCATCGGTGTAGGTCAGGGCGGCCAGCGTGCCGCCCAGGGCCTCGACATCGGCCGTGAGGTTCACCGTGATCTGGCTGGCCGCATCTCCGTCAGCGCCGACCTGGAAGGTGAGCGACGCCGGTGCGGCGGTGCTCAGCAGGTCGATGCCGTTGAAGTTCGTCGACTGGCCGATGCGGGTGAGCTCGGCGGCGAGCTGGTCCGACTCGGTCTTGATCGCCGTCCGAGCGGCGGGGTTGTTCGAGTCGTTGCCAGCCTGGACGGCGAGGTCGCGCATGCGCTGCAGCGTCGAGTGCACCTCGTTGAGGGCGCCCTCCGCGGTCTGCACGACCGAGATGCCGTCCTGCGCGTTGCGGCCGGCGACCTTGAGGCCGCCGATCTGCGCCTTCAGGCCCTCCGAGATGGCCAGACCGGCCGCGTCGTCGCCGGCGCGGTTGATGCGCAGGCCGCTCGAGAGCTTCTCGAGCGACTTGCTCAGGTCGTTCTGCGTCACCGACAGGTTGCGGTAGGCGTTGAGGCCGGCGATGTTGGTGTTGATCTGCATACCCATGGTGTTCCTCCGTGATGTGGGTGGTGTGTCGCCACCCCGTCCGTGGGGTGACGCTGAGCACTCTCGGCAGGGCCGGAGCGTTCGTTAGGGGGTCAGCTCGCCTCGGCGAGATCGGCACCGCGGCGGGCGGCGAGGGCCATCGCGTGCTGCAGCTCGCCGAAGCGGGCGAGGTAGGCGGCCTGCCGGCTCGCGACCGCGGCGGCGACGGGCTCGACCGCGGCGGCCGCATCCGCCCGCAGCTCGGCGACCGCGGTGCGCAGCAGCTGCATCGCCTGGCTGCGCTGCTGCGAGACCGCGGAGTGCGTGACCCCGAGCTCTGCCGCGATCTCGGTGACGGAGCGGTCGTTGTAGAACAGGTCGACGACGATGCGCCGCATCCGCTCGGGCAGCGCGGCGATGGCCGCGCGCAGGCGGTGGTCGCGCTCCGCGATGATCGCGGCCTCCTCGGGGCCGGGCAGCTCGCTGCGCAGGGAGCCGGCGACGTCCTCGTCGATCTCGGTGACGCGGCGCGCGGCGAAGGCGAGGGTCTCGCGCACGACGGCGGGCGCCTCCCCGAGGGCGGCGGCGAGCTCATCGACGGTGGGGGCACGGTGAAGCTCGCTCGCGAGGCGCTCCTGCAGCGCGGTGACGGCGGTGATGCGCTGGCGCGTCCCCCGACCCGCCCAGTCCGTGGAGCGCAGCTCGTCGGTGAGCGCTCCGAGGATGCGCTGACGGGCGTAGGCGCCGAACGGCACGCCCCGCTCGGGGTCGTAGGCCTCGGCCGCGGTGATGAGGGCGATGGCCCCGACGGAGGCGAGATCCTCCCGCGAGAGGTGCGTCGCACGGGCGCACAGATCGTTGACCAGGTAGCCCACGAGCGGCAGGTTGGCCACCACGAGAGCGTTGCGATCTCGCCGTTCGGGGGCGCGATCGAACCCGGAGAGTCGTGTCGTCATCTGCGTAATTCCCCCGTATTGCCTGGTATCAAACCGTGAATCCTCACGACCCCTCGCGTAGACCCTGCCCGGCTCCACCACCCCCTGAACACCCCCCACAAGAGGGACCCCCACAGGGAGGGTCCGCACTGTGGGGGACACGTTCTGTCCCCAAGTGCCACGCCCGTGGGGCACCGAGGGCTAACGTCGGCGGCGGTCCTGCCGACAGTGCTCTCTGCGCGGGATGCACCGCTCCCGCACCCCGCATCCCGACCTCGAACGGACCACCCATGAGCGCCGCCGAACTCTCCGCCGCCCTGTGGCGCGAGCGCGAGCTGCTCGACGGCCTGGTCTACGCCCTGGAGGTCGAGCACCTGCTGCTCACCGCCGGCCGCACCCATCGCCTCGACCGCGCCTCGCGCGATGTGGAGCGGGTTCTCGGCGGCGTGCGCGACGCCGGGCTCACCCGCGCGGTCGCGGTCGCCGCGGTCGCCGACGCCTGGGCGGCGCCGGCCGATGCCACGCTCCGCCAGCTCATCGAGCACTCCCCCGACGCCGCCTGGCGGGAGGTGCTCGTCGAGCACCTCGAGGCGCTGACGCGCCTGACGGGGCAGATCGCCGAGCTGCGCGAGGCCAACAGCAGCCACCTGCGCACCCTGCTCCGCTCGACCGACGAGGTGCTCGCCTCGGGCGTCGAGCAGCGCGATCCCCGCGCGTACACGGCGCAGGGCGGCTCCGCCGCCGGCGCCGCATCCACCCCTCTGATCTCGAAGGATCTGTAGATGATCGCGAACGGCGGCTGAACCGTGTCGACCTTCGGCTCCCTGAACATCGCCTACACCGGGCTCGTCGCCGCACGCCGCGGCCTCGACGTCACCGGCGCCAACATCGTGAACGCGGGCTCCGAGACCTACACGCGCCAGCGCGTGACGGCCACGGCGCTCGACCCGCTCGCGCGAACGGGCCTGCTGCCCACCGGCACCGCGCTGCCACAGGGCGTCGATGCGGAGACGATCGTGCGGCTCTCCGACTCGCTGCGCGATGCCCGCGTCGGCGACGCCAACGGCGCCCTCGGCACCGCGACGCGGCAGGCGCAGGCGCTCGGCGCGCTCGAGGCGCTCGTCGCCGAACCGGGCGACGACGGCCTCGGCGCCGCGCTCGACGCCTTCTGGACGGGCTGGCAGGACGTCGCCAACCAGCCGGGCGAGGCGGCCCCCGTCTCGGTGCTGCTCTCCCGCGCGCAGGCGGTCGTCGATCGGCTCGGCGGGATGCGCACGGGTGCCGAGGCGGAGTGGTCCGATGCGCGCAGCGCCCTCGAGGGCGTCGTGCGCACGGCCAATACCGACGCCGCCTCCCTCGCCGATCTGAACGAGCGCATCCGCACCGGCAGCGCGGCGGGCGCGAACGTCGGCACGCTGCTCGACGAGCGCGACCGGCTCGCCGGTCAGCTCGCGGGCCTCATCGGCGGCACCGTGCGCCACCGCGAGGACGGCATGGTCGACGTCGTCGTCGACGGCGACGCGATCGTGATGGGCACGACGGCCCGCGCGCTCTCCGTCTCGGGCGCCGCCGCCCTCGACGCGGCGGCGGGCTCGCCCGTCGCGCTCGAGTGGAGCCACCGCCCGGGCATCCCCCTCTCGATGTCGCGCGGCGAGGCCGCGGGTCTGCTCAGCGCTCTCGCCCCCACCGGCGCGCTCGCCTCCTTCGCCACGGCGCTCGATGCGGTCGCGAGCGACCTCGCCGCGGCCGTCAACACGGCGCACGCCGCCGGGGCGACGCCCGACGGCAGCACGGGGCTGGCGTTCTTCGCGGTCGCCGCGGGCGCTCCGCCGGCGCGCGGTCTGAGCATCCTGGCCACCGGCGTCGACCAGGTCGCCACCGGCGCGGTCGGAGCGGGCGCCGCCGACGGCAGCGTCGCCGACGCGATCTCGCAGCTCGGCTCGGCCCCCGGCGGCCCCGACGGCGCGTGGTCGACCCTCGTCGCCGACCTCGGCGCGCAGAGCAGGTCGGCGCTCGATCGCCTGGAGCGCACGACCGCGACCGCCGTCATGGCCGTCGATGCGCAGCGCTCGCAGGCCGGCGTCTCGCTCGACGAGGAGAACATCGCCCTCATCGGCTACCAGCAGTCGTACCAGGCGGCCGCGCGGGTGCTCACGACGATCGACGAGATGCTCGACGTGCTCATCAACCGCACGGGGGTGGTCGGCCGATGATGGTCACGCGCTCCACCCAGCTCACCCTCGCCGGCGCCGCCAACCGCAGCCTGCAGACCGCCATGACCGAGCTCGCCCGCCTGCAGGATCAGGCGTCGAGCCAGCGGGCCATCACCCGGCCGAGCGACGATCCGCGCGCGACCGCCGAGGCGCTCGCGGTGCGCAGCGAGCAGCGATCGGTGGCGCAGTTCCAGCGCAACGCCGATAACGCGCAGGGCTGGCTGACCACGGTCGACCGCGCTCTCGGCACCGCCGGCTCGGTGCTGCAACGCGCCCGCGACCTCGCGGTGCAGGGCGCGAACGACGGCGCCCTCTCCCCCGCGGCGCGCGAGGGCCTGGCGGCCGAGTTCGAGGGCCTGCGCGACGACCTGCTGACCCAGGCCAACACGGCCTACCTGGGGCGCTCGGTGTTCGCCGGCGACTCCGCGGCGGCCCTCGCGGTCGATGCCGCCTACACCTTCACCGGCTCGGGAACGGCGCCGGTGACCCGACGAGTGGATGAGGGGCGGAGCGTGCGCGTCGACGCCGATGGAGCGAGCATCTTCGGGCAGGGGGCCGCGTCGACCTTCGCGCTGCTCGACGCCATCGCCGCCGATCTGCGGGCGGGAATCCCCATCCGCGATCGCATCGAGGAGGTGGATGCCCGGCTCACCTCCGTCGTCACCGCCCACGCCGAGATCGGCAGCCGCCAGACGCAGCTCGACCGCACGGTCACGAACCTCGCGAGCCGCGCCGTGGCCATCGAGACCCAGCGCAGCGCGGTCGAGGACGTCGACCTCGCGAAGGTCATCCTCGACCTGACCGTGCAGAGCACGGTGTACCAGTCGGCGCTCGCGGTCACCGCGCGCGTGCTGCCCCCGACCCTGATGGAGTTCCTGCGATGACGATGACCGCCCCCGCCTCGACCGCCCCCGCCCTGCCCGAGCGGGTCGCGCTGCGGTTCACCTCGCCGCTGCTGGGCCTGCCCGGCGCGACCGCGTACGACCTCGTGGTCGTGCCCGACGGGGTGGGCCTGTTCTCGCTCGAATCGGGCGGCACCCGCCTCTTCCTCGTCGACCCCGTGCACTACGTCGACGACTACCGTCCGCGCCTCACCGCCGAGCAGCGCGCGGCGATCGGCATCGACACCGATGCGGATGCTCTGCTGCTCGTCGTGGTCGCCCCCGACGTCGACGGCCCGACGGCGAACCTGCTCGCGCCGATCGTCATCGCCGGCGACGGCCGCGCGAGCCAGGTGCTGCTCGACGATCAGGAGATGCCCGTGCGGGCGCCCCTGCGTCCGAGCGTCAGCGGCTGACCCGTCGCCGATCGGCGGCGTCGCCGCCGCCGCCGCCCGTCGTCCATCCCGGCAGGGCTCAGCGGCCCCGGTTGTTCTCGAGCTCGAAGACGCTGAGCAGCTCGGCCACGGCGCGCTCGCGCGCGTCGCCGCCCTCGTCGAACATGTCGGTCACGTGCGTGCGCAGGTGGTTCTCGACGAGCAGCTTGTTGAGGCTGCGCAGGCTCTTCTGAATGGCGAGCGACTGCGTGATGATGTCGACGCAGTAATCGTCGTTCTCGACCATCTTCTCGATGCCCCGCATCTGGCCCTGCAGGATGCGCGTGCGGTGCAGCGCCCGCTTCTTGATGTCGTCGATCATCCGGCCATCATACCCCCTGGGGGTATTTTACACCAGATCTCCCGCGGTCTGCTCCCCTACAGTGTGCCCATGATCGTCACGAAGCGCGAGCACGCCTGCCTTGTCCTCCAGAACGAGGGCTCGACCCTCGTCATCGACCCCGGGGTCTTCACGGCCCCCTTCGAGGTCGAGAACCTCGTCGCCATCGTCATCACGCACGAGCACCCCGACCACGTCACGGCCGAGCACCTCGACCGACTGCTGGCCGCCGCGCCGGGCACCCTCCTCTACGCCCCGGCGGGCGTGGCGGCGGCGATGCCCGGGTACCTCTGGCACACCGTCAGCGCCGGCGAGCTCCGCACCGTCCCCGGCTTCTCGCTCCGATTCACCGGCGGCGAGCACGCCACGATCCACTCCTCGATCGCTCCGATCGACAACGTCGGCGTCATGGTGAACGATCAGCTGTACTACCCCGGCGACTCGTTCGCCGACCCGGATGCACCGGTGCACACCCTCGCGGTGCCCGCGAGCGCTCCCTGGCTCAAGGTGGGCGAGGTCATGGACTTCGTCGGCGCGGTGAAGCCCCACCAGGCCTTCCCGACGCACGAGCTCGTCAACTCCGAGGCGGGGCAGGCCATGACCAACGGGCGCATCGAGAGCGTGCAGGCGCAGCACGGCGGCAGCTTCGTCGCCCTCGCGCCGGGCGAGTCGCTCGACCTGGGCTGAGCGGCGGGGGCGCTAGCTCCGGCGCTCGGGGTCGAGCGCGACGGCGCCTCGGCGCAGCACGACGAGCGCGGCCACGAGAGCCGCGACGGCGATGGTCGCGCCCGCGGCGAGGGTCGAAGCATCCGGCTGCACGATCGACTGGCCGCGCAGGGCCTGCACCGTCACGAGCGCGGTCGCCGCGAGCCAGGCGCCGGCGCCGGTGAGCACGAGCCCGCGGCGCACCGCGACGTCGCGCAGCACCGCCGTGCGACGCGCCATCAGCTCGAGACCGAGCGCGAGCAGCGGGATCGCCTGCAGCGCGTGCGTGCCGACGAAGTGCGGGATGCGTAGATCGCCGGCGACGGTGCTCCAGCCCAGCAGCGGGATGCCCGGCCCGCCGTCGGCCGCGCCCACCGCGTGCGCCCCGGCCACGCCCTGGAAGTCGCTCAGCTGCGCCGCCGTCGGGCCCGTCATGAGGAACCCGAGCGCGAGGCCGATGAGCGAGATCACGACGCCCGCGCGCAGGGCGGTGGTGCGGGCGCGGTCGGCGCCGGGGTTGCGCCACAGGGCGATGCCCGCGAGCAGGGTCGCGACCCACAGCGTCGTGATCGCGAACGCCATGATCGCCCAGGCCGTCGTCGCCAGCGGGGTGTCGACCATGAAGTGGCTGCGCAGGCCGACGGCCGCGAAGCCGACGATGATGACGAGCTCGGCGGCGAGGGTCGCCGTGATGATCGTGCCGGCCCACCACGCCGCGCGGCGCCACCGCGTGGACTGGCCGATGATCCACGACCAGGTCGCCGCGTAGAGCACGCCCGAGAGCAGGAACTTCAGCGGCTTCTCCCACACCCCGACCCCCAGCAGCTGCCGGTCGTCGACGACGGCCGCGATCGCGACGGGCACGACGGCGACGGCGAGCACCGCGGCGAGCCCGAGCAGGGGCCGGTGCCAGCGCAGCGGCGGCAGAGCCGTGCGCGGTGCGGGGGCGAGGGTGTCGGTCAGCATGATTCCTCCGGATCGGCGGCGAGCGATGCGGGCGGGGCCGAGAAGCGCCGCTGGGATTCGGACTCCTGCGCGATGCGCCGCAGCCCCGCGAGCAGGCCGTCGCCGAGCACCGTGCCGATGACGACCACGTCGGTCATCGCGGTGACGCTCCCGGCGCCGGAGACCGCGGCGAGGTCGGCCCGCGCGACCGTGTCGGCCGCGTCGGCGTAGGCGCCGACGGTGGCGAGCAGGTCGTCGCGGCCGAGCTGCGCGTAGGCGTCGAGCACGCGCGCGGCCATGGCGAGCCCGGGGTTGCCGGCGTGCACGTGCCAGCCGCGGCGGGCGCAGAGCTCGGCGATGATCCGGGCGCCGGGGCCATCGGCCGCCTCGGGCTCGGCGGTGCCGTCGCCGTCCGCGGCGGCGGGCTCGGGATGCGCGAGCGCCGCCGGCATGGTCACCGCGCGCTGCGCGACGCCGAAGAGGGAGTTCAGGGGCATCCCCCCGTCGTCGAGGGCGGCGATGACGCGCTGCGCGCTCGCCGTGCTGAGGCCGGCGATCTCGACCATCGCCCGCACCAGCCGCACGCGCGCGACGTGGCTCTCGTCGTAGCGGGCCTGATTGGGGCTCGTCGTCTCGCCGGCGTGCAGCAGCCCCTCGCGCCGGTAGAACTTCAGCGTCGGGACGGCGACGCCGGTGGCGGTGCTCAGCTCGGACATCCTCATGTTGGATACTGTAACTATCCGATAGTGCTCTTGTCTATATGATCCGGCGCAGCGCGTCGCACGCGCGATCGAGGGTCGCGAAACCGGTTCCGCCGTCAGACGAGCTCCTCGGCGACTCGTGCGCGGGCCTGCCGGCGCAGCACCGTCGCCGCCAGCGCGAAGAACTGCCTCACCTCCGGCTCACGACGATCGGCGGCGATCGCGAGGCAGGTCTCCACCAGTGTCGCGTCGGTCACCGCCCGATACACGAGATCGGGACGCGAGTAGAGCCGGGCGACGCTGCGCGGCACCATGGCGATGCCATGACCGGAGGCGATGAGCTCGAACTTCTCCTCCACCGATGAGGTGCGCCGGGCGTGCGTATCGAGCACGGGCTCGGCGAGCAGATCGGCGACGACGAGCGATTCGCGCCGGGCGAGCGGATGCGTCAGGGGCAGGCAGGCCACCTTCCGCTCCGCTCCGATCGACGCGACGTCGAGACCGCCGTCGTCGAAGGGGCGCCGGAGGAATCCCGCATCCGCACGTCCGTCGCGGAGCGGTGCATCCTGCTCCCACCAGTCGACCCGCAGCAGCTCGAGCTCGATCGACGGATGCCGAGCCTCGTGCGCGCGGACCGCGTCCGAGACCTGCAGCCCCGGCGCGAAGGCCAGGATGATCCGCTGCGCGCCCCGATCGAGCTGGAGCGCCCGGCGCACCGTGGCGTCCGCGAGGGAGAACAGCGACAGCGCGTCGGCCGCGAGCTGCTCGCCCGCGGGCGTGAGGTGCACGCTGCGCGTCGTACGCAGGAGCAGAGCGCACCCGAGATCGTCCTCGAGCGCACGGATCTGCCGGCTGAGAACGGGCTGCGCGATGTGCAGCTCCCCCGCGGCGCGCCCGAAGTGCTGATGCCGGGCGAGCGCCACGAAGTACCGGAGCTTGCGCAGATCGAGATCCATACCCGAACGGTATCAAAATACCCCAAAGGGTATTGGACCGTTCGGCGGCGAGGGCCGCAGGGTGGAGACATGATCATCATCACCACTCCCACCGGCGCCATCGGCAGCCAGGTGCTCCATCAGCTTCTCACCGACCCCTCCGCCACGAGCGAGGCGATCCGCGTCATCGTGCGCGACCCCGACTCGCTCGCGCCGTCCATCCGCGACCGCGTCGAGGTCGTCACCGGATCGCACGGCGACCGTGCGGTGGTCGAGCGAGCCTTCGCCGGCGCCGACGCGGTGTTCTGGCTCGTGCCCCCGGATCCGCATGCGGCGACGCTCGAGGAGGCGTACTCGGGATTCAGCCGCGCGGCCGTGGAGGCGTTCACCACCCACGGCATCAGCCACGTCGTCGGCGTCTCCGCGCTCGGCCGCGGCACCCCTCAGGCGACCCGCGCGGGACTCGTCACCGCCTCGCTCGCCATGGACGACCTGATCTCCCGCAGCGGGGTCGCCTACCGCGCACTCGCCTGCGCCTCGTTCATGGACAATCTGATGCGTCAGCTGCCGTCGATCCGCGACCACGGGTCGGTGACCGACACGCTGGACCCCGACCGCCGGTGGCCGGCCGTCGCCACCCGCGACATCGCGACGACCGCGGCCGGCCTGCTGCTCGATCGCGACTGGACGGGGAGCTCGGCGATCCCGGTGGTGGGTCCGGAGGACCTCTCCCCCACCGAGATGGCCGCCATCATGTCCGAGGTCCTCGGCAGGCCCGTCCGCTACCAGCAGCGGACGCTCGAGGCCTACGCCGGATCGCTGGCGGGGTTCGGTCTGGGGAGCGCCTTCGTGGAGGGCATGGTCGACATGATGCGCGCGAAGGACTCCGGTCTCGATGCAGGACCGCATCGGGACTCGACCGCCCCCGGGGCGACCGCGTTCAGGACCTGGTGCGAGATCGTGCTCAAGCCGGCCGTCGACGCGTGAGCGCCGACCCGCGATGAGCGCCGCGGCCCAGGCCGCGGACCGGGTATGACCCACGTCCCGGGTTGCGCCCAGTCATGACGAGCCCATTCATGACGAAAGGCCCGCGTCAGCGGGCCTTTCGTCATGGCCGGCCGGAGCGGGCCTCGCGAAGAGCTGGGGTACCTGGACTCGAACCAAGAACAACTGAACCAGAATCAGCCGTGTTGCCAATTACACCATACCCCACCGGGTCGGCCGAGGGCCGATCCGATCGGCTCACCCGCAGGTGAACCGAGTAGCAAGATTACCCTACCCGCGGGGCGCGCACGAACCACCGACCCGTCCAGCCGTGGCACGCGGCGGGGGTCGAGCCGCCGCCCGGTACGGTGGATCCGTGCCGAGCCCCGCCCTCCCCCGCCGTCGCGCGGCGGTCATCGCGGGCGCGCTCGGGGTCGTGGTGCTCATCGGGCTCGCCCTCGCGGCCCAGGCATTCCGCGCGAGCGCGGCAGGGGCATCCTTCATCGATCAGTACCCCGGCAGCTACGCGCCGCCGCCCGGCACCCCCGAGGGCTTCCCGGCCTGGCTGCGCTGGACCCACTTCCTCTCCGCCTTCTTCCTGCTCTTCATCGTGAGCTCGGGCCTGCACCTGCGCCGCCGCCAGCGGCCGCCGGCGTTCGTGACCCGGCGTCGCGAGGGGTTCCTCGCCGCGAAGAACCCGACCCGCCTCGGCCTGCACTCCTGGTGGCACCTGGTCGTCGACACCCTCTGGGTCGTGACGGGCCTCGTCTACGTCGTGCTGCTCATCGTCAGCGGCCACTGGGCCCGCCTCGTGCCCACCGACCTCGCCGTCGTGCCGAACGCGATCTCGGCCGCGGTGCAGTACCTCACGGTCTCCGCGCCGCCGGCCGACAGCTGGAGCGCGTACAACAGCCTGCAGCAGCTCTTCTACTTCGCCACCGTCTTCGTCGCGTCGCCGCTCGCGCTCGTCACCGGCCTGCGCCTCTCCCCCGTCTGGCCCGATCGATGGATGCGCGCCCGCGGCCCGCTCTCCGACACCGCCGCGCGGCGCACGCACAGCCTCGTGCTCTGGTACTTCCTGGCGTTCACGCTCGTCCACGTGAGCCTCGTCCTCCTCACCGGAGCGCGCAGCAACCTCAACGCCATGTACGTCGGAGTCGACGACGAGACGTCCTGGCTCGGCGTCGGCGTCTTCGCGCTCTCCACCGGCGTCATGGCGGCAGCGTGGGTGCTGCTGCGGCCGCCCGCGCAGATCGCGATCGCCGAGCGGGTCGCCGACGTGCGGGTCATGCCGGCGGCGCCGAAACGGGGCTGACGCACCGCGGCCGTCGCCCGCCGGGCGAGGCGGGGCGACCGGGCTCAGCGCGGCCGGGCGCGGCGCGACCGGGCTCAGCGCGGCCGGGCGCGGCTGGGCCGTGCGGGCGTGGCCGCGAGCTTCGCCGCGGCGGCGCGCAGCCCCTCGGCGCCCTCCGGCGTGAGCGCGTAGAGCTGGCGCGGGGCGCCCGCGTGCTCCCCCGGGTCGTCGTGGGCCTCGAGCCAGCCCGCGTCGAGCAGCCGGGCGAGCGCGGGGTAGACGGTGCCCGAGGGCAGGCCGGTCGACTCGATGATGCTCAGGCCCCAGAGCGGAGCATCCGCCGCCGCGATCGCCTGCAGCACGGCCACGGTCTGCCGGGTGACGCGCTGCACGAGGGCTCTCAGACCGTGGCGCGCAGGGCCCGCAGGCGCGCAAGGGTGGAGTCGCGGCCGAGCAGCTCCATCGACTCGAACAGCGGCGGGCTCACGCGGCGACCCGAGAGGGCGACGCGCAGCGGACCGAAGGCGAGGCGCGGCTTGAGGCCGAGCCCGTCGACGATCGCGGCGCGCAGGGCGGCCTCGATGGGCTCGGGCGTGAAGTCGTCGAGCCCTTCGAGCGCAGCCAGCCCTGCGTCGAGCACCGCGGGGGCGTCGGCGCCGAGCGAGCCGCGGGCGTCGTCCTCCACGACGAGGGCCTCATCGTCGACGAAGAGGAAGCCGAGCATCCCGGGAACCTCGCCCAGCAGCCCGACGCGCTCCTGCACCAGCGGAGCGGCCGCCGACAGCAGGGCGCGCTGGCCCTCGTCGGGGGCGCCGGCGAGCACGCCCGCCTCGATCAGGTACGGGATGCTCCGCTCGACGAACACGTCGACGGGCAGCAGCCGCACGTGGTCGCCGTTGAGGGCCTCGGCCTTCTTCAGGTCGAACCGCGCCGGGTTGGGGTTCACGTCGGCGACGTCGAAGGCGGCCGTCATCTCGTCCATCGTGAAGACGTCGCGGTCGTGGCTGAGCGACCAGCCGAGCAGCGAGAGGTAGTTGAGCAGACCCTCGGGCACGAAACCGCGGTCGCGGTGGTGGAACAGGTTGGACTCGGGGTCGCGCTTGGAGAGCTTCTTGTTGTTCTCGCCCATGACGTAGGGCAGGTGGCCGAACTGCGGCACCGCCGTCGCGACGCCGATGTCGACGAGGGCCGCGTAGAGCGCGATCTGGCGCGGCGTCGACGAGAGCAGATCCTCGCCGCGCAGCACGTGCGTGATGCCCATGAGGGCGTCGTCGACGGGGTTGACGAAGGTGTACAGCGGCTGGCCGTTGGGTCGCACGAGCACGAAGTCGACTATGCTGCTCGCGGGGAAGGTGATCTCGCCGCGCACGAGGTCGGTGAAGGTGATGTCGGCCTCGGGCACCCGCAGACGCAGAGCGGGCGAGCGGCCCTCGGCGCGGTAGGCGGCGCGCTGCTCCTCGGTGAGCTCGCGCTCGCTGTTGTCGTAGCCGCGCTTCGGGTCGAGACCGTTCGCGATGTTGCGCGCCTCGATCTCCTCGCCCGTGAGGTAGCTCTCGTAGAGGTGCCCGGCCTCGAGCAGCTGCGCGATGATCCCCTGATAGATCTCGCCGCGCTGCGACTGCCGGTACGGCGCGTGCGGGCCGCCGACCTCGACGCCCTCGTCCCAGTCGAGCCCGAGCCAGCGCAGCGCGTCGAGCAGCTGGTGGTAGCTCTCCTCGCTGTCGCGGGCCGCATCCGTGTCCTCGATGCGGAAGATCAGCTTGCCGCCCGTGTGCCGCGCGTAGGCCCAGTTGAACAGGGCCGTGCGGATGAGCCCGACGTGCGGCGTGCCGGTCGGCGAGGGGCAGAAGCGCACCCGCACGTCGGCGCCGGTGGCGGAGGAGAAGAGGGGCGCGGGGGCGGTGGAGCTCGTGGCGTTCATCGCCCCCGATCCTACCGGCGGGGCGCGCGCTGATCCGCGGCGGGCTGCGCGGCCGGGAGCCGGCGAGGAGCGCGCCCCGCGGTGCGCGTGAGCAGCAGCGCCCCCACGACGACGGCGGTGAGCGCGAGCGCCGCGAACGAGAGCCCGCTGTACCCGGCCATCGCGAGCACCACGCCGGCGAGCGCCCCGCCGACCGCGCCCGAGCCGCTCATGAGCAGGTCGCTGCGGCCCTGCACGATCGTGCGCCGCGCGGGCGCGGTGGAGTCGGTGAGCAGAGCGGATCCGGCGACCGTCGAGGCGCTCCAGCCGAGCCCGAGCGCGATGAGACCCGCGACGACCCAGCCCTCGCTCTCGGCGCCGAGGCCCGTCATCAGCAGGCTCGCGACGAGCATCCCCTGCCCCAGCAGGATGGTGCCCCAGCGGCCGAGCCGGTCGCTCAGGATGCCGAAGACGGGCGAGAGCGCGTACATGCCCGCGATGTGCAGGCTGATCGTGAGGCCGACGATCGTCAGAGTCGCTCCGTGGTCGGTGAGGTGCACGGGCGTCATCGCCATGACGCTCACCATCGTGGCGTGGCTGAGCGCGATGGCGATGAGCGCGAGGCGGATGCCCGCCCGATCGTCGACCGCGGCCGCCGGCTGCTCGGCATCGGCGCCGCGGGCGGCGGCGTCCCGCCGCTCCTGCTCGAGGGCGAGGCGCCGCGCCACCCGCAGCGGGTCGGGCCGGAGCGCCACGAGGTACAGCGCCGCCGCGAGCCCCTGCGCCGCGATCGTGAACAGGAACGGCCCCGTCAGCTCTGGCAGGCCGAGCGCGGCGCCGAGGCTCTCCCCCGGGCCGATGAGGTTCGGTCCGCTCACCGCGCCGACCGTCGTCGCCCAGACCACGAGCGAGAGGTCGCGGCCGCGCGTCGCGGGGGCGGCGAGGTCGGCGGCGGCGAAGCGCGACTGCAGGTTGACGGCGGTGCCGACCCCGATGAGCAGGATGCCCGCGAGCAGCAGCGGCGTCGACACGAGCCCCCCGGCGACGATGCAGACGGCGGCGCCCGTCGCCGCGAGCGCGGCACCGGTCGCGAGCGCCCGCGCCCGCCCCACCCGCGCGGCGAGCCTCGCGAGCGGGATCGCCGCGAGCGCGGCGCCGAGCGTCGCCATCGTCGCGGCGAGGCCGCTCAGCGCGGGCGAGCCGCTCACCTCGGCGACGAGGATGGCGCCGATCGACAGGGTCGACCCCATGCCGAGGCCGGCGAGCACCTGGCCGGCCATGAGCGTTCCGCGCGTGCGGCGCTGCAGCCGGGCGACCTCGTCGGGGCCGAGCTCGCGCGCGTCGTCTGGCGCCTCGGCCGGGGTCGGCGGGCGTCGCGGGGTGCGCGCGGCGGTCATCCCCTCACGGTACGCCCGCGAGGGGGTCGAGCGCGTCAGTAGTCGCGGTCGTCGCGGTTCTTGGCGGGGTTCGAGAGCGTGCCGAGGCCCTCGATGGTGATGTCGACGGTCTGCCCGTCGACGAAGCTGCCGAGGCCGTCGGGCGTACCGGTGAGGATGACGTCGCCGGGCAGCAGGGTCCACACGTCGCTGATGAACTCGATGAGCTCGGGGATGCCGTGCAGCAGATCGCGGGTGTTGCCCTTGCGGCGCAGCTCGCCGTCGACGTGGGTCTCGATCTCGAGGGCGGTCGGGTCGATCTCGGTGTCGATGAAGGGGCCGAGCGGGCAGAAGGTGTCGTAGCCCTTCGCGCGCGCCCACTGGCCGTCGGCGAACATGACGTCGCGCGCCGAGACGTCGTTGGCGATCGTGACGCCGAAGACGACGTCACGCCAGTCCTCCTTCTTGACCCGCTTCGCGACCTTGCCGATGACGAGCGCGAGCTCGCCCTCGTGCACGATGCGACCCTCGACCGGCGGGATGATGATGGGGTCGCCGGGGCCGACCACCGCGGTGTTGGGCTTGAGGAAGATGAGCGGCGTCGACGGCCCTTCGTGCCCCATCTCCTTGCGGTGCGCGGCGTAGTTCATGCCGACGCAGACCACCTTCGAGCGCGGGATGACCGGCGCGAGGATCGTCGCCTGACTCAGCGGCACCCGCTCACCGGTGGTCTCGAAGCCGTGGAACATCGGATCGCCCGCGAGCACGACCAGGTCGTCGTCGTCGAGCACGCCGAAGCGCGGGTCTCCGTCGGTGCTGAATCGCGCGATCTTCACGGGGTGGAGCCTACTCTCGCAAGTGTATTTCTCCATGCAGACGCATGGAACTGGCAGACGTCGGGGAGGATGCGCCGGGATCGGCGCTCAGACCGGGGTCACGACGTAGGTGGCGGTCGTCTCGCCGTTCGTCGTCGCGATCGCCAGGTTGACGATGTACTCGGCGCCGGTGAACGTGCCGAACGCGCTCGTGGCGTCGCTCGAGACGTTGCTCGCCGTGAATCCGGCACCTTCGAGCGCCGCCCGGGCGCCCTCGAACGCGGCGGCCTCGTCGATGCGGATGCGGGCGACCCAGCCCGCGCCGTCGGGGCCGCCCGCCCCGCCGAGGATCTCTCCTCCGAGGAGCGGGATGCCCTGCGGGAACGTCGACGGCAGCTCGCCGTCGGTGGAGAGCTCGGCGCCGCCGAGCACGTCCTCCGCCAGACCCCGCACCGACTCGTCGATGCCCTCCGTGACCTGATCGACGCCCGAGCCGACCACGCCCTCGACGATGTTGTCGAGGGGCGTTCCGGTGCAGGCAGTGGTGCCGAGGACGAGTCCCGCGGCGAGCAGGGCCGTCACGACGGATCGGGTGCGCAGGGCGGGCATCCGGGTCTCCTTCTCAGGGCGGGATCTCACAGCGCGGAGGCGCGGTGGTCGATCAGGCGTTCTGCTTCTTCAGTCGCGAGGCGGCCCGGGCGCGCAGCGTCTGGTCGAGCTCGACCTTGCGGATGCGCACCTTCTCGGGCGTGACCTCGACGCACTCGTCCTCGCGGGCGAACTCCAGGCACTCCTCGAGGGTGAGCTGACGGGGCGGGGTGAGGCGCTCGAGCTCCTCCGCGGTGGAGGAGCGGATGTTGTTGAGCTTCTTCTCCTTGGTGATGTTGACGTCCATGTCATCGGCGCGCGAGTTCTCGCCGACCACCATGCCCTCGTAGACCTCCTCCGTGGGGTTCACGAAGAACGACATGCGCTCCTGCAGGGTCATCATCGCGTTGCTCGTGACGACGCCCGTGCGGTCGGCGACGATCGAGCCGTTGTTGCGCGAGACGATCGATCCGGCCCAGGGCTCGTAGCCGTGCGCGATGGCGTTGGCGATGCCGGTGCCGCGCGTGGTGGTGAGGAACTCGGTGCGGAACCCGATGAGGCCGCGGCTCGGCACGAGGAACTCCATGCGCACCCAGCCGGTGCCGTGGTTCGACATGCCCTCCATGCGGCCGCGACGCGCGGCGAGCAGCTGGGTGATGGCGCCGAGGTACTCCTCCGGCGCATCGATGGTGAGCTGCTCGAAGGGCTCGTGCATCTTGCCGTCGATGGTCTTCGTGACCACCTGCGGCTTGCCGACGGTGAGCTCGAAGCCCTCGCGCCGCATGTTCTCGACGAGGATGGCGAGCGCGAGCTCGCCGCGACCCTGAACCTCCCACGCGTCGGGGCGGCCGATGTCGACCACGCGCAGCGAGACGTTGCCGACGAGCTCGCGGTCGAGGCGGTCCTTCACCATGCGCGCGGTGAGCTTGTGGCCCTTGACCTTGCCGACGAGCGGCGAGGTGTTCGTGCCGATGGTCATCGAGATGGCGGGCTCGTCGACGGTGATCGCCGGCAGCGGCCGGACGTCCTCCGGATCGGCGATGGTCTCACCGATCGTGATGTCCTCGATGCCGGCGACGGCGACGATGTCGCCGGCGTAGCCCGACTCGGCCGGGTAGCGCTCGAGGGCGCGGGTCTTGAGCAGCTCGGTGATGCGCACGGTCGTGTGCGAGCCGTCGTGGCGCACCCAGGCGACCATCTGGCCCTTCTTCAGCGTGCCGTTGAAGATGCGCAGCAGGGCGATGCGGCCGAGGAAGGGGCTCGCGTCGAGGTTGGTGACGTGGGCCTGCAGCGGGTGCTCGTCGTCGTAGACCGGAGCGGGCACGTGCTCGAGGATGGCCTCGAAGAGGGGCTCGAGGTCGTCGTTGTCGGGCAGCTCGCCGTCGGCCGGGCGGTTGCGGCTCGCCGCGCCGGCGCGACCCGAGGCGTAGATGACGGGCAGATCGAGGATGGCGTCGACGTCGAGGTCGGGCACCTCGTCCTGCAGGTCGCTCGCGAGACCGAGGAGCAGGTCGTGGGTCTCCTCCTCGACGGCCTCGATGCGCGCGTCGGGGCGGTCGGTCTTGTTGACGAGCAGGATGACGGGCAGCTTGGCCGCGAGGGCCTTGCGCAGCACGAAGCGGGTCTGCGGCAGCGGGCCCTCGCTCGCGTCGACGAGCAGCACGACGCCGTCGACCATGCTCAGGCCGCGCTCGACCTCGCCGCCGAAGTCGGCGTGACCGGGGGTGTCGATCACGTTGATCGTGATCTCCTGCCCGTCGGCGTGCTTGCCCTTGTAGGTCACCGCCGTGTTCTTGGCGAGGATGGTGATGCCCTTCTCGCGCTCGAGGTCGTTGGAGTCCATCGCCCGGTCCTCGAGGTGGGCGTGGGCGGCGAAGGAGTCGGTCTGACGCAGCATGGCGTCGACGAGGGTGGTCTTGCCGTGGTCGACGTGGGCGACGATCGCCACGTTGCGCAGGTCGGAGCGGGTGGCGAGCGCCATACGAGAAGCCTTACGAATCAGGGGGTGGACGGCCCGGAGCGCGCGGAACGGCGGGGACCGGTGGATCAGTCTACCCGCTGACCACCGGCCCCCGCCCGGAACCGCGTCGGATCAGGCGTCCGCCGTCTCGGCGAGCACCTGACGGCGCAGCTCGCGGCGGTCGCGCTGCAGGGCGGGATCGGGCACCGGGACCGCCGCGATGAGCCGCTGCGTGTAGGGCTCCTGCGGCGAGCGGAGGATCTGGTCGCGCTCGCCCAGCTCGACGATGCGGCCGTGGTGCATCACCGCGATGCGGTCGGCCATGATGTCGACGACGGCGAGGTCGTGGCTGATGAAGAGGCAGGCGAAGCGGTAGTGCTCCTGCAGCTCCTTGAGCAGGTCGAGCACGATCGCCTGCACCGACACGTCGAGCGCCGACGTCGGCTCGTCGGCGACGAGCAGCTCGGGGCCGAGCGACAGCGCGCGCGCGATGCCGACGCGCTGCTTCTGCCCGCCCGAGAGCTCGTAGGGGTAGCGGTTGCGGTAGTTGCGCGGCAGGCGCACGGAGTCGAGCAGCTCCTCGACCTTGCGGTCGAGCTCGGCGCCCTTGGCGACCCCGGCGAGCAGCATGGGCTCGCCGATGCTCTCGCCGATGGGCATGCGGGGGTTGAGCGACGAGGACGGATCCTGGAAGACGATGCCGACCTTGCGGAAGGCCTCGCGACGCTGGCTGCGGTCGGCGTTCGAGAGCGGGATGCCGCCGACGGTGAGCTCACCCTCCGCGATCGGCTGCAGACCGATCGCGGCGCGGCCGATCGTCGACTTGCCCGAGCCCGACTCGCCCACGAGACCGAGCACCTCGCCCTTGACGATCTCGAAGCTGACGTCGTCGACGGCCCGGAAGGCGGCGACCCGCCCGCGCTTGCCGTACTCGATCGCGACGTTCTCGAGCGTGAGCACCGCCTCGGTCGAGCGCGCGCCGGCGGGGGTGTCGCGGTGCGCGACGGTCACGCCGACCGTGCCCGTCGTCGGCGGGGTCGCCGGGGCCTCGCCGTCCGCGCGCTCCTCGTGCACGGCATCCTCGAGCGCCGCGGTGAGGTCGATCGACGCGTCGTCGCCGCCGCCCTCGCCGAGGCGCGGGACGGCCGCGAGGAGCGCCTGCGTGTACGGGTGCTGCGGGGCGGAGAACACGTCGGCGACGGAGCCCGACTCAACGATGTCGCCCTCCTTCATCACGACGATGCGGTCGGCGAGGTCGGCGACCACGCCCATGTCGTGGGTGATGAGCAGCACGGCGGAGCCCAGACGGTCCTTCAGGTCGCGCATGAGCTCGAGGATCTCCGCCTGCACGGTGACGTCGAGCGCGGTCGTCGGCTCGTCCGCGATGAGCAGCTTCGGGTCGCACGAGATCGACTGGGCGATCATGGCGCGCTGGCGCTGCCCGCCCGAGAGCTGGTGGGGGTAGGAGTTGAAGGCTTTCTCGGGGTCGGGCATCTCGACCATGGCGAGCAGCTCGAGCGCCCGCTCCTTCGCCTGCGAGGGGGTGATGCCGAAGTGCAGGCGCAGCGTCTCGACGATCTGGAATCCGACCGTGTACACCGGGTTGAGCGCCGTCATCGGCTCCTGGAAGATGACGGCGATGTCCTTGCCGCGCACCTTGCGCATCGCGGCGTCGGCGAGCCCGCGCAGCTCGCGCCCGCCCAGCTTGACGCTGCCGGTGATGCGGGCGTTGTCGGGCAGCAGATCGAGGATGGCCATCGAGCTCGCGCTCTTGCCGGAGCCGGACTCGCCGACGATGGCGAGCACCTCCCCCGCGGCGACGCTGTAGGTGAGGTTCTTGGCGGCGGGCACCCACGCCCGATCGACGCCGAAGTCGACGCTGAGGTCCTTCACCTCGAGGACGGTTCCGGTGGTCTTGATGGTCTCGGTGACGGTCATGATGCGGTCTCCTGCGAGTGGGGGAGGAACGGCGGGCGCGCGGATTGGTGCGCCGGTTCCGGGGGTGTCAGCATGGGGGAATGAGTGCACGCGGCGGCGGGAAGCCGGTCATCGTCTGGTCGAGGTTCAACCGTGGCGTGGCGATCGCGGCCTGGGTCTTCAGCGCGGTGATCGCGATCTCGCTGCTGTTCGCGCCCGACGCCCGCTACCTCACGGTGCTCGCCGTTCCGGTCGCGCTGAGCCTGCTGGCCTGGGCCATCTACTGGCGCCCCCGCGTGGTGGTCGACGGCGAGGCCGTCGAGCTCGTCAACGCGACGCGCTCGGTGCGCATCCCGTGGGAGGCCGTCACCGGGGTCACGACGCGGTTCGCGCTCACCATCAGCACGGAGAAGGGGCGCTACCCGGCGACGGGCGCCCCGGCCCCGGGTGCGTACGGCACCTACGCGGCCAACCGGGAGCTCTCGCGCGACGTGCGCGAGCGCGCCGTGCGCCCCGACTCGTACCGGCAGTCCGGCGAGCTCGAGGGCACCGACTCCGGTGAGGCCTCGGCCGTCGTGCTGCAGCACTGGGACGCCTGGTCGCGAGCCGGCGGCCGCCGCGGGCCGGCTCCGGTCGTCGTGACCTGGCACCCCACCGCGATCGGCGCGACGACCGCGGCGACCGCGCTCGCGGTGCTCGCGCTCATCACGCTTCCGTGAGGCGATCACCTCAGCGGACCTTCTTGGGGTTGAACCGGCGCTGACGCGGGTCGAAGGCGTCGCGCAGGCCGTCGCCCACGAAGTTGACGCACAGCGCCAGCAGGATGATGAACAGACCCGGCCACCAGAACAGCCACGGGCGCTGCGTGAACGCCGACTGGTTCTCGCTGATGAGACCGCCGAGCGAGACGTCGGGGCGCTGGATGCCGTAGCCGAGGAACGCGAGGCCCGTCTCGAGCAGGATCGACGCCGCCATGAGCAGCGTCGCCGCGACGATGACCACGCCGATCGCGTTCGGCAGGATGTGCTTGAAGATGATGCGCATGTCGCTCGCGCCGGCCACCCGGGCCGCGTCGACGAACTCGCGCTCGCGCAGCGAGAGGAACTCGGCGCGCACGAGGCGGGCGATGCCCGTCCAGATGAACAGGCCCAGCACCGCTCCGAGCAGTGCCGGCCCGAGTCCGCCGGCGAGGCGGCCGACGAGGGCGCCGATGACGATCACCGGGATGATGATGATGAGATCGGTGAAGCGCATGAGCACGGCATCCACCCAGCGGCGGTAGTAGCCCGCGACGGCCCCGATGACGGTTCCGATGAGCGTCGCGATGCCGCCGATGAGGAACATGATGAGGATCGAGTTCTGAATGCCCCGCATGACCTGCGCGAAGTAGTCGCGCCCGATGCGGTCCTGACCGAAGGGATGCTCCCCCAGGCTGATCCCGTCACCGCCGGCCCACTCGGGCACGAGCGACAGGGTCGGCGCGCCGCCGGGCAGGAACTGGTCGTTCAGCTGCACCCAGTTGTACTTCCACCACCCGGGGATGGGGCCGAGGCCGATGGCGCTCACCGAGAACGCGCCGACGAGCACGAAGATCAGCAGGGCGGCCATGGCGACCTTATTGCGGACGAAGCGGCGGAAGATGAGGCGGCCCTGGCTCAGGCCCTCCTCGCTGCTGTCGCGGGGCTGGGGCGCGGAGGTCGCGCTCGGATCGATCACGGAGGTCATCAGCGCACCCGCACTCTCGGGTCGAGGGCCGCGTAGGCC
The DNA here is from genome assembly GCF_026625045.1 of Microcella daejeonensis. Classification (GTDB taxonomy): domain Bacteria; phylum Actinomycetota; class Actinomycetes; order Actinomycetales; family Microbacteriaceae; genus Microcella; species Microcella daejeonensis. The sequence continues at coordinate 336,141 of NZ_CP113089.1, forward strand.
AGGTCGGCGAAGAAGTTGAAGGCGATCGCCACGATCGCGATCACGACGAAGTAACCCATCACCGGGTTCGGGTCGGTACGGCCGAGGGAGGTGAAGAACAGCGCCCCCATGCCCGAGATCGCGAAGATCTGCTCGGTGATGATCGCGCCGCCGAGGATGGCGCCGATGTCGGCGGCCACGATCGTCGTGATCGGGATGAGCGAGTTGCGGAAGGCGTGGCGTACGACGACGACGCGCTTCGACAGGCCCTTCGCCCGCGCGGTGCGGATGTAGTCCTGGTTGAGCGTGTCGAGCATGCCGGCCCGCGCGTACCGCGTGTAGCCCGCGAAGGAGATGAGCAGCAGCGTCAGCGTCGGCAGCGCGAGGTGCGTGAAGCTGTCGAGGCCGAGCACCCAGAAGTCGCCGTTGAGGCCGGGCGTCTCGGAGCCGACCGTCGCGATCGGGCGGCCGCCGATGCGCGGGCTCGAGGCGTAGGTCTGCCAGGACTGCATGAAGCGGTCGAGGATGACGAGCAGGTACAGGCTCAGCGCGGTGATCGCACCGACCCGCATCGAGACGCCGCGGTCGAAGCCGCCCGCGAGCCAGCCGCTCGCGATCGCGACGCCGACGAGGATGACGCCGATGATGACGATCGTGCCGAGGGTCGAGATGTCGAACAGGCCCTGGAGGGTGAAGTAGACGACGACGCCGATGAGGGCGTTGACGCCCGCGGTGATGAGGGCCCGGCGGTTCTCGAGCCCGGCGATGAGCGCCGTGATGCCGAATGCCAGCCCGATCGCGGCGAGCACGATCACGACGGGGCCGAGGCTCGGGTCGGTGAACCAGTCGATCGACTGCATGAGCGCGAGCACGAGCGAGGTCACGAGACCGGACACCGCGAAGACCACGAGGCGGCGACGGGCGGTCCCGCCGACGAGCACCTGCCAGATGGCGCCGGCGATGATGCCGATGAGCACGATCGCCCAGATCGGGATCTCGGGGCTCTGCAAGAAGTCGTTGAACCCGATGGCCACGAAGACCTTGAGCAGCACCGCGACCCAGAAGGAGGGCAGCGAGTAGAGCAGGAAGGAGAGGAAGGTCACCGAGTAGTCGAACCCGGTGTCCTTGCGCAGCGCGGAGACGATGCCGATGGTGACGCCCAGGAGGATCGCGAGGATCGTCGCGGCGGTCACGAGCTGGAGCGTGGAGGCCATCGCCCGCGGGAGGAGGTCGGCGACCTGCGCGTTGACGAGGTTGACGCCGAGGTCGCAGATGTTGGCGAAGGGCACGAGGCATCCGGCAGCGCCGCCGAGCCAGTCGAGCCATCGCAGCGGGATCGGGAGGTCGAGGTTGAGCGCGTCGATGCGGTCCGCGATCAGCTGATCCCTGTTGGGGTTGCGGTTCTGGTAGAACTCCTCGAGCGGATCGCCCGAGAGCGCCGTGAGCGTGTACATGATCAGGGAGGCCCCGATCAGGATGAGGATCGAGACGCCGACGCGTCTCATGATGTAGGCGAACATGGTCTACCTCGTGGTCGGAGCCGGCGCATCACGCTCTCGTGGAGCACGCCGGCGGCAAGTGTTCGGGTTCGGCCCGATCGCAGTAAGCGGGGCGCCGGATCCGTCTCGGATCCGACGCCCCACCCTAATCCCTGCGATTCAGAACCGTGGTTCAGGGGCGGTCATCAGCGATCAGCCGACGACGTTCCACTCCCAGAAGTTCCAGAACACACCGGTCTGACCCGGGTACTGCGTGATGCCCTCGACCGCGGACGAGTGGGCGGTGACGCCCGGGCCCTGGAAGAGGGGCAGGCCGTACGCGTCCGCGAAGAGCAGCGCGTCGATCTCCTGCTGGATCTCGATCTGGGCGTCGGGGTCGATCGTGGTCTGCAGCTCCTGAGCCAGGGCGTCGACCTCGGGGTTGCTGTACCCGCTGTAGTTTCCTCCGCCGTTGGTGGAGAAGATCTGCGGAACACCGGCGACGCCGACGCCGCTCGACACCCAGCCGAAGATGCTGGCGTCGTAGGTGCCGGAGCCCAGCAGCGAGCCCCACTCGGGGGTGCCCTGCGCCTCGACGATGAAGCCGGCCTCGGAGGCCGAGGCCGCGATGGCCTCGAACGCGTCGACGCGGTTGGGGTTCTCGCTGTTGTAGAGGATGTTGACCGTCGGCGTGGCACCGGCGAGCAGCTCGCGAGCGCCCTCGATGTCGACCTCGGCGTACGCGTCGGAGCCGTTGTTGGCGACCGACGTGTCGTAGGCCTCGCCCACCGTGGGCACGAAGATCTGCGAGTCGAGCACCGCGGCCTCGGGGTTGACCGGGGTCACGATGGCGTCGAGGATCTGCTGACGCGGGATCGTCTTGAGGAAGGCCTCGCGCACGTTCTGGTCGGCGAAGACGCCCGAGAAGCTCAGGTCGATGTGGTCGTAGTTGAACTCGTCGCCCTGCAGCACCGTCGCATCGGCGATCGCCTCGAGCGAGGAGATCGTGTCGGCGGAGGCCTGCGGCTTGATGATGTCGACCTCGCCGTTCTGGAGGGCCGTCACCTGCGCGTTCGCGTCACCGATGAAGCGGATGACGATCGAGTCGTACGAGGGCTCGAGGCCGCCGGCGTACTCGGGGTTGCGCTCGAGGGTGATCGACTGCGTCGGCTCCCACGCGCTGAGGATGAAGGCACCGCTCGAGACGAGCAGGTTCTCGTTGCTCGGAAACTCGGACATGATGTAGCCGGTGTTCCAGAAGTCGGCGACGGCGCGGATGGTGGCGTTCTCCTCGGCCGGAGCGTCGGGGTTGCCGCGCGGGGTGCTCTCGAAGGCCTCGCGGACCTCCTCGATCGTGACGCCCGCCTCCTCGGCGATGACGTGCATCGGACGACCGATGAGACCGGTGCCGACCAGCTGCCAGTCGGCGTACGGCTCGGTGTAGGTCAGCGTCATCGACAGGTTGTCGTCGCTGATCTCGGGGTACTCGCTCAGGCCCAGGCCCGAGGTGTCGCCCGCGTAGTTGAAGTACGAGTTGCCGCCCGTGACCTCACCGCTCTCGGGGTCGACGGTCGCGTCGTTGTAGTAGCCCGACTGCACGGCCCAGTTGAGGAGGAGGTCGTCGGCGCTGATCTGCGTGCCGTCGGACCAGACCTGACCCTCGTTGATCGTGTACGTGACGACCAGCGGGTCCTCCGAGACGAGCTCGACGGTGCCGAAGGTCTCGTTCGGCACGAACTCGAGCGCCTCGTCGAGGTAGACGAACTGCGACGAGGTCAGGTAGGCGACCTTGCCGTTGATGTCGAGGTTGGACGAGGACTCCGCGTCGTTGAGCGAGGTGAGCTCGTTGACCTCGGCGGCGGTGATGGTGCCGCCGGTGGCCTCGCCGCCGGTGCCGTTCTCGGCGGGGTCGGCGGTGCAGGCCGTCAGCGCGAGCGCGACGATGCCGGCACCGGCGAGCGCGACGAGCCCACGGGGCCGCCGGTTCGTAGTGGTGATCAATTTTCCTCCTGTGCAAGATGGGCACGTACCGGCGCGATTTCCGAGCGCTCCGTTACGCCTAATGGGTTCGACCTTATGGAGGGGGTCTCATCCCCGCCAAACTGTAAGGGGATTCGTTACACAGCAGTAACGCGCGTCCGCAGGCATCCGGCGCCGCGCGCGAAAACTGCGCGCATCCCCGTGATTGGCGCAGCAATCGTGCGCTGTCGACAGTTTCTTGCCTCGCAATTGCCTCCTTGCGCATCCGAGCAGTGGACGCGAGCCCCCGTTCATGGGGTGCTGCGCTCAGCATCGCGCCCGAGCGACCGGGGATACTGCCGGGATGAGCGACACGAGCGCTGCCCTGCCCGAGACGGGCATCCCGAACCGAGGTCGTCTGCGGGCCGAGATCATCATCGTGCTCGCGCTCTCGCTCGGAGCGAGCGCCGTCTACTCGGTCGTCGCCATCATCAACAGGACGACGCGCGACGTGGCGCTCTCGGAGCAGACGGCGACGCTCAACCGCTCGCTCGATCAGCGCGAGGTCTTCGACCTGGTCTACCAGCTGCTCGCCATCGTCTTCGACCTCGCGCCCGTCGCGCTCGTCGGGTTCCTGCTGTGGAGCGCGACGCGACCGCACCTGGGCCGGCTGGGCATCGACGGCGCGCGGCCGTGGCGCGACACCCGCGACGGGCTCGGGCTGGCGCTGCTCATCGGGGCGGGCGGCATCGCCGTCTACCTCGGCGGGCGCGCGCTCGGCCTGACGGTGGGCGTCGACCCGGCGGGCCTCGAGAGCTACTGGTGGACGATCCCGGTGCTGCTCATGCGGGCCGCGCTCGCCGGCATCACCGAGGAGGTCATCGTCGTCGGCTACCTCTTCGCGCGGCTGAAGGATCTGCGCTGGGGCCCGTGGGCGATCATCCTCACCAGCGCACTGCTGCGCGCGACGTACCACCTGTATCAGGGCTTCGGGGCGTTCATCGGCAACTTCCTGATGGGCGTGATCTTCGGTCGCCTCTACCTGCGCACCGGGCGCGTGCTGCCCTTCGTGATCGCCCACACGATCATCGATGCCGTGATCTTCGTGGGATATCCCTGGGCAGCCGCCGTTTTCCCGACGCTTCTCGGCGTCGGCGCTTAACCTCCCTCTATGCCCCAGCCCGAGATCGGCGACACCGCCCCCGACTTCACCCTCCCCGGCGTCGTCGTCGACGGCCAGGATGCCCTGCCTCGCCACTTCTCGCTGCGCGAGCAGCGCGGCGCACCGCTCGTGCTCGCCTTCTACCCCGCCGACGCCTCCCCCGGCTGCACCGCGCAGCTCTGCAACTACCAGAGCGAGCTCGCCGGCTTCGAGGCCCTCGGCGCCACCGTCTGGGCGATCAGCCGGCAATCGACCGAGTCGCACGAGTCGTTCGCCCGCAAGCAGGGGCTCGCCTTCCCGCTCCTCGCCGACGAGCGCGGCGACGTCGTCGACGCCTACGGGGTCGGCATGTTCGGCGTCGGCGTGCGCCGCTCGATCTTCATCATCGATGCCGACGGCGTCGTGCGCTGGAAGCACGTCGCCCTGCTCGGGGTCACCTACCAGAGCGCATCGGTCATCCGGGCCGAGCTCGAGCGCATCACCGGACCGGGCGCCGACGGCGCCGCGCGGAGCTCCGCCGCCTCATAGCGGCGGGCACCGCCCCACGACCGACGGGCGTCTGCGGAGAGATCGGCTCCGCAGGCGCCCGTCTTGCGCGCCAGGGTAGTCGGGTTCGGGATGCGCGGCGCGGGTCGCCTCGTCGGGAGCAGCCGCGCCGGCCCCACCCGCCGCGCCGAGTTGCGCCCTCGGTGCCGAGTTGCGCGTTCCGAAGGCGCAGGTCGACGGAAAGCCTCGACTCGGCAAGGAGCCGTGAGGCGCGGGAGCCCGATCGAGGCGGTCGCCGCTAGGCGAACGCCTCGCCCCGCGCGCCGCAGGCGCGCCCGACAAGCACAGCCGGGACGCCGATCGAGGCGGTCGCCGCTAGGCGAACGCCTCGATCGCGCCGCAGGCGCGCCAAACAAACACAGTCGGGACGCCGATCGGAGCGGTCGCCGCTAGGCGAACGCCTCGCCCCGCGCGCCGCAGGCGCGCCAAACAAGCACAGCCGGGACGCCGATCGAGGCGGTCGCCGCTAAGCGAACGCCTCGACCCGCGCGCCGCAGGCGCGCCAAACCAGCACAGCCGGGACGCCGATCGGAGCGGTCGCCGCTAGGCGAACGCCTCGCCCCGCGCGCCGCAGGCGCGCCAAACCAGCACAGCCGGGACGCCGATCGAGGCGATCGCTACGCGAACGCCTCGATCGGCGGGCAGGCGCACACCAGGTTGCGGTCGCCGTACGCCTGGTCGACGCGGCGCACCGGCGGCCAGTACTTCGCCGTGCGGTCGCCGTCGGCGGGGTAGACGGCGAGCTCGCGCGAGTAGGCGTGCTCCCACTCCCCCGCGATGACGCTCTCGGCGGTGTGCGGCGCGTTGACGAGCGGGTTGTCGCCCTCCGGCCAGCGGCCGTCGGCGACGGCGTCTGCCTCGAGGCGGATGGCGATCATGGCACGGATGAAGCGCTCGAGCTCGGCCAGATCCTCGCTCTCGGTCGGCTCGACCATGAGGGTTCCGGCGACGGGGAACGACATGGTCGGCGCGTGGAACCCGTAGTCGATGAGCCGCTTGGCGACGTCGTCGACGGTGACCCCGGTGGCCTCGCGCAACGGCCGCAGGTCGAGCACGCACTCGTGCGCGACGAGCCCGTTCTCGCCCGCGTAGAGCACGGGGTAGTGCTCCCGCAGGCGCAGGGCGACGTAGTTGGCGGCGAGCACGGCGTTGGCCGTGGCATCCCGCAGCCCGTCGGCGCCCATCATGCGGGCGTACGCCCACGAGATCGGCAGGATGCTCGCCGAGCCGTAGGGAGCCGCCGAGACGGGGGCGCCGCGGTGCTCGACCGCGCCGACCATGCCGGTCACGTGGTCGAACGGCGGGTGCTGGTCCATCTGGGCGAGGGGATGCCCGGGCAGGAACTCGGCGAGGTGCGCCTTGGCCGCCACCGGTCCGACGCCCGGCCCGCCCCCGCCGTGCGGGATGCAGAAGGTCTTGTGCAGGTTGAGGTGGCTGACGTCGCCGCCGATGTCGCCGTAGCGGGCGTAGCCGAGCAGCGCGTTGAGGTTGGCGCCGTCGATGTAGACCTGCCCTCCGGCGTCGTGCACGGCCTGCGTCACCTCCATGACGTCGTGCTCGTAGACGCCGTGGGTGGAGGGGTAGGTGATCATGAGCGCGGCGAGGCTCTCGCCGTGCTCGACGATCTTCGCCCGCAGGTCGGCGAGGTCGACGTCGCCCGTCTCGGTCGTGGCGATGACGACGACGCGCATCCCGGCGAGGACGGCGGAGGCCGCGTTGGTGCCGTGCGCGCTCGAGGGGATGAGGCAGACCGTGCGGTGCTCGTCCCCGCGGGAGCGGTGGTAGCCGCGGATGGCGAGGAGGCCGGCGAGCTCGCCCTGGCTGCCGGCGTTCGGCTGCAGGGAGACGGCGTCGTAGCCGGTGAGCTCGGCGAGCCAGGTCTCGAGGTGGCTGATCATGACGAGCGAGCCCTGCACGTCCTCGAGCGGCGCGAAGGGGTGCAGCGCACTGAACTCTGGCCAGGTGACAGCCGCCATCTCGGTGGCCGCGTTGAGCTTCATCGTGCACGAGCCGAGCGGGATCATGCCGCGGTCGAGCGCGTAGTCGCGGTCGGCGAGGCGCTTGAGGTAGCGCATCATCGAGGTCTCGCTGCGGTGGGTGTGGAACACGGGGTGGGTCATGAACTCGCTCGTGCGCTGCAGCGCCGCGGGGATGCGGCCGGTGCCGTGCTCGAACCAGCCGTGCGTGCCGTGCTGCTCGTGCCCGAAGGCCGCGACGGCGTCGTGCAGCTCGGCGACGGTGGTCGTCTCGTCGACGGAGAGGCGCACCTCGTCCGCCCCCTGCTGCCAGACGAGGATGCCCCGCTCGCTCGCGGCCTCGGCCACCTGGGCGGCCCGGCCGGGCACGCGCACCGAGATCGTGTCGAAGAAGTCGTCGTGCACGAGCTCCTCACCCGCCTCGAGCAGCATCTCGCGCAGGAGGAGCGCCTGCTGCGCGACCCGCTGCGCGATCCGGCGCAGCCCGTCGGGCCCGTGGTAGACCCCGTACATCGCGGCCATCACCGCGAGCAGCACCTGCGCCGTGCAGATGTTGCTCGTGGCCTTGTCGCGCCGGATGTGCTGCTCGCGCGTCTGCAGGGTGAGGCGGTAGGCGGGGCGCCCGTCGGAATCCTTCGACACCCCGACGAGGCGGCCCGGCATCTGCCGTTCGAGGCCGGAGCGCACGGCGAGGTAGCCCGCGTGCGGCCCGCCGAAGCCCATCGGCACGCCGAAGCGCTGCGTCGTACCGACGGCGATGTCGGCGCCGAGCTCGCCGGGGCTCGTCACGAGGGTGAGCGCGAGCAGATCCGCGGCGACGACGGCGAGACCGCCGTGCGCGTGCACGGCGTCGATGACGCCGCTCGGGTTCCAGAGCCGGCCGGAGGCGCCGGGGTACTGCAGGATCGCGCCGAAGCACTCGGGCAGGGCATCCGGCGCGGTGTCGGCGAGCGGCAGCACGACGAGGTCGATGCCGAGGGCCTCGGCGCGGCCGGCGAGCACGGCGTGCGTCTGCGCGAAGACGTCGGCGTCGACGAGGAAGGTGTTCGAGGGGCTCTTCGACGCCCGGCGCGCGAGCAGCATGCCCTCGACGACGGCCGTCGCCTCGTCGAGCATCGAGGCGTTGGCGGTGTGCAGGCCGGCGAGCTCGCTCACCATGGTCTGGAAGTTGAGCAGCGCCTCGAGCCGGCCCTGCGAGATCTCGGGCTGATACGGCGTGTACGCGGTGTACCAGCTGGGGTTCTCGAGCACGTTGCGCTGCACGACCGCCGGGGTGATGGTGCCGTAGTAGCCCTGGCCGATGAGGCTGCGGCGCACGGTGTTGTGGTCGGCGAGGGTGCGCAGCTCGGCGAGCGCCTCCGCCTCGGTGGCGGGGGCCGGGAGGGTGCGCAGCGGCGTCTGCTGGCGGATGGCCGCCGGGACGGCGGCATCCATTATCGCCTCGAGGCTCTCGAAGCCGAGGGCGTCGAGCATGAGGCGGCGGGCATCCTGATCGATGCCGATGTGGCGGTCGGTGAAGGGCATGCTCATGGGGAGGGGCTCCTACTGGCCGATGAGGGTGCGGTACTCGGCGGGGCTGAGCAGGGCGGGGTCGCCCGCGATGCGCAGCTTGACGAGCCAGCCCGCGCCGTACGGGTCGGCGTTGATGGTCTCGGGGCTGTCGACGACGCCCGCGTTGGCCTCGACGACCTCGCCGTCGAGCGGGGCGTAGAGCTCGCCGACCGACTTGGTCGACTCGACCTCGCCGACGATCGCGCCGGCCGCGAGGGCCGCGCCGATCGCGGGCAGGTCGACGTAGACGACGTCGCCGAGGGCGTCGGCCGCGTACTGGGTGATGCCCACGGTGGCGATGTCGCCCTCGAGGCGCACCCACTCGTGCTCGGCGGTGTACTGCAGGTCGTCGGGAACGCTCATCGGTCAGGCCTCTCGTCGGTAGAAGGGAAGGGCGACGACGGTCGCGGGGATGCGACTGCCGCGAACATCGAGGTCGAGCACGGCGCCGACCGCCGCATGATCGGGGTGCACGAGGGCCATCGCGACGGGATGGCCGAGGGTCGGCGAGAGCGCGCCGGAGGTGACCTCGCCGACGACCTGCTCGCCGTGCATGACGGGGTAGCCGGCCCGCGCGGCGCGGCGCCCCTCGGCGGCGAGACCGACGAGCACCGGCGCATCGGCGGCGGGCCCGCGCTCGATGGCGGCCTTGCCGACGAAGTCGTCCTTGGCGGTCACGACCACGCGGCCGAGGCCGGCCTGCACCGGCTGGATGCCCAAGCCCAGCTCGTGGCCGTAGAGCGGCATGCCGGCCTCGAGCCGCAGGGTGTCGCGCGCCGCGAGCCCCGCGGGCACGAGCCCGTGCGGCTGCCCGGCGGCGAGCAGCGCGCGCCAGAGGGCCGCGGCGTGCTCGGTCGGCAGGTAGAGCTCCACGCCGTCCTCGCCCGTGTAGCCCGTGCGGGCGACCATGACGGCGGTTCGGGCATCCCCCCAGGCGAAGGCGCCGTCGCTGTAGGCGTAGTAGCGCAAGCTCTCGAGCGCCTCGATCTCGAGGCCCGGCGTCTCGGCGAGGATGGCGGCCGAGGCGGGGCCCTGCAGGGCGATGAGGGCGATCCGGTCGGTCTGGTCGTCGAGCGCGACGTCGTGCCCCGCCGCCCGCTCGGTGAGCGCGGCGACCACGGCGTCGCGGTTGGCCGCGTTCGCCACGACGAGGTAGTCGTCATCGCCGCGCCGGTAGACGATGAGGTCGTCGATGACCCCGCCGGACTCGGCGAGCACGAGGGAGTACTTCGCGCGGCCGACCGCGAGCGCGGAGAGCCGGCCGGCGAGCGCGTGGTCGAGGAAGGCGGCGGCGCCCGGGCCCGTGACGGCGATCTCGGCCATGTGCGAGATGTCGAAGAGGCCGGCCTGGCGGCGCACGGCGTGGTGCTCGGCGAGGTCGGAGGAGTACCGCACCGGCATCTGCCAGCCGGCGAAGTCGGTGAAGGATGCGCCGAGGGCGACGTGCTCGGCGTGCAGCGGCGAGAGCCGGGCCGCCGGCGCGTCGGGGGCAGGCGCAGCGGGAGTCGGCGCGTCAGGAGCCGACGCGACGGCGGTCGGCAGCGGTGCGGCGGGGTCGGACGGATCGATCACGGAGTTCTCCTGACGCGCGGATGGCCGGTGGAACTCCCCCTCTGTCATCGTGCCTGAGAGCTTCGCCGCGGCCCCTTCAGGGTGCGGCTTTCACCATGGGCGAGCGGATGCCGGAGCATCCCCTGCTTTTCAGAGTGGCCTGGTCGATGCGGTACACGTACCTGAGAGATTGGCGGGGAGGCTTGCTCCTTCGGTGCCGGTGGCGGCTTCTCGCCCCTCCGGCTCTCCCGCATCGCGTTGCGGCCCGGTATTCGATTGAGTCGTGCGGTCGTGCCCTGACGCGCTCGTACGAGCAGGGTCAGCGTATCAACTGCGCGGCGTCGACGAGGGCTCGGATGCGGCGTCGGTCGACGGCGGCTCGGCGGGCGCCTGCGGCGGCGGCCATTCCGCCGAGACCGGAGCGGGGGTCGACGGCGAGGCGCCGGAGTCGCGCTCGCCCGCGAGCACCGCGCGGGCGCGGCCGGTCAGCTGCGGGTCGATGATGAGCTGGTAGTTGCTCGCGAGCACCTGGTGCGTGGTGGTGAAGTCGCGGCGACGGCGGCCGGCGGCGTAGGTGACGACGCTGAACAGCAGACCGAAGGCGGCGCCGATGAGGGCCGCGGCGAGGATGAACGAGAAGTTCGGCTCGGGGGAGAACAGCACGAGCAGCAGTCCGATGAAGAGGCCGAACCATGCACCGCTCGCGGCGCCGGCGAGCGCCGCGCGGGCGTAGGTGAGGCGGCCGGTCACCCGCTCGACGGTCTTCAGGTCGTTGCCGACGATCGAGATCTGCTTCACCGGGAAGTCGGCCTTCGCGAGGGTGTTGACGACCTTCTGGGCCTCGGGGTAGCTGTCGTAGGTGCCCAGCACGTCGCCCCGCGGCAGGGTCGGCGACGCCGGGGTGCGGCGGGCGAAGGGGCTGGCGTTGGTCACGCCGTCATCATCGCAGGCGACGGTAAGGTTTGTCCGTGAGCGCGGCGAAGGTATTCGTGGCCCGGTTGAGCGGGTGCTCCGTCTTCGACCCCGCGGGCGATCGCGTCGGCAAGGTGCGCGACGTCCTCGTCGTCTACCGCCGGTCGGATGCTCCGCGCGTCGTCGGCCTCATCGTCGAGGTCCCCGGCCGTCGTCGGGTGTTCCTCTCCATCGGCCGCGTCACGAGCATCGGCTCCGGGCAGATCATCACGACTGGCCTCATCAACCTGCGCCGCTTCGAGCAGCGCGGCGGCGAGGTGCGCGTGCTCGCCGAGCTCGTCGGGCGTCGGGTGACCCTGCGCGAGGGCGCGGCGGGCTCCGGCGGCAGCGCCACGATCGAGGACGTCGCGATCGAGGAGAAGGGCCCGGGCGAGTGGTCGGTGAGCCAGCTCTTCCTGCGCCGCCCCCGCACCTCCCCCGCCCCCTTCGGCAAGGGGTCGACCGCCTTCGCCCAGTGGGCCGATGTGGTGGAGGACGACTCGGGCGACGAGGCCCAGAGCGCCGAGCAGCTCATCGCCGCCTACAGCGAGCTGCTGCCCGCCGACCTGGCGACGACCCTGCTCGAGCTGCCCGAGGAGCGCCGGCTCGAAGTGGCGGAGGAGCTCTCGGACGACCGGCTCGCCGACGCGCTCGAGGAGATGCCCGAGAGCGACCAGGTGCAGATCCTCTCCCAGCTCGACGACGACCGCGCCGCCGACGTGCTCGAGAGCATGGAGCCCGACGACGCCGCCGACCTCATCGCGCAGCTGCCGGGCGTGCGCGGCGAGACCCTGCTCGAGCTCATGAACCCCGAGGAGGCGGAGGACGTCCGCTTCCTCCTCGCCTACGACGCCGACACCGCCGGCGGTCTCATGACGACCGAGCCGATCATCGTCTCGGCCGACGCGACCGTCGCCGAGGGCCTCGCTCTCATCCGCCGCCACGAGCTCGCCCCGGCGATCGGAGCGGCGATCTGCGTGACCCTGCCGCCCTACGAGCCGCCGACCGGTCGGTACCTGGGCATGGTGCACTTCCAGCGCATGCTGCGCTACCCGCCGCACGAGCGGCTCGGCACCATCCTCGACCAGAGCATCGACCCCGTGACGCCCGAGACCTCGGCCGCCGAGGTCTCGCGCCGGCTGGCGAGCTACGACCTCGTCTCGCTGCCCGTCGTCGACGAGACGGGGCGGCTCGTCGGCCTCGTCACGATCGACGACGTGCTCGACTACCTGCTGCCGAGCGACTGGCGCAACGCCGACAGCGACGACCCGCTGCCGCGCGTGCGGCGCCGCCCGCTGAGCACCTCCCGAGCCGTACCGACGACTGCGAAGCGCCCCGATGGCCGCGGCTGAGCGCGCGGCGCGCGGCGGGAGGACGCCGCGGAGCGAGCGCCTCGACTCGCCGAAGTCGGCGACGCGCGGGTTCCGCATCCCGGGCCTGACCTTCCAGAGCAAGGACCGCATGGGCCGGTTCTCGGAGGCCTTCGCCCGCGGCATGGGCACCCCGTGGTTCCTCGTCGGCATGAGCGTCTTCGTCATCGCGTGGCTCGCCTACAACACCTTCGCGCCGCCCGAGGCGCAGTTCGATCCGCGGGCGCTCAACTACACGCTGCTGACCCTCATCCTCTCTCTGCAGGCCAGCTACGCGGCCCCGATGATCCTGCTCGCGCAGAACCGGCAGGACGACCGCGACCGCGTGCAGATCGAGCAGGACCGCCAGCGGGCCGAGCGCAACCTCGCCGACACCGAGTACCTCGCGCGCGAGGTCGTGGCGCTGCGGCTGGCGATGAAGGACATGGCGACGAAGGAGTTCATCCGCGCGGAGCTGCGCTCGCTGCTCGAGGAGCTCGAGCGGTCGGACGCCCGCGACGCCGACGGGGACGACGATGCGGCGACGGGCGGCGCGGGCCGCGCATCCCGTGGCTGAGTCGGCCCCCGCCGCGACCGAGCAGGCCGTGCGCGCCGCCCTCGCGGGCGTCATCGACCCCGAGCTGCGCCGACCGGTCACCGAGCTCGACATGGTGCCGCGGGTGGCCGTCGACGGCGACCGCGTCACCGTCGGGCTCGAACTGACGATCGTGGGATGCCCCGCCGCGACCCGCATCGAGGCCGATGTGCGCGCGGCCGCCGCCTCGGTGCCCGGCGTCGGCGCGGTCGACGTCGAGGTCGGCGTCATGGACCGCGCCACCCGCGACGCCCTCATCGCGCGCCTGCGCGGCGGCAAGCCCGCCATGCCGTTCACGGCCGACTCGCTCACGCGCGTGATCGCGGTGACCAGCGGCAAGGGCGGCGTGGGCAAGTCGACGATCACCGCGAACCTCGCCGTCGCCCTCGCGCAGCAGGGACTACGGGTGGGTCTCGTCGACGCCGACGTCTTCGGCTTCTCGATCCCGGGCCTGCTCGGAATCCCCGAGGCGAGGCCGACGCGGGTGGGCGAGGCGATCATGCCCCCGCGGGCCCACGACGTCGCCGTCATCTCCATCGGCATGTTCGTGGATGCCCGCACCGCCGTCTCCTGGCGCGGCCCGATGCTCCACCGCACGGTGCAGCAGTTCCTGACCGACGTGTACTTCGGCGACCTCGACGTGCTCGTGCTCGACATGCCGCCCGGCACCGGGGATGTCGCGATCTCGGTGGGGCAGCTGCTGCCGCACGCCGAGGTGCTCGTCGTCACGACGCCGCAGCGGGCCGCGGCCGACGTCGCCGAGCGCTCGGCGATGGTCGCCCGGCAGACCGGGCAGACCGTCATCGGCGTCGTCGAGAACATGGCCGGGCTCGCGCAGGCCGACGGCAGCGTGCTGGAGCTCTTCGGCTCGGGCGGCGGGGCCGAGACGGCCGCGCGGCTCGAGGTGCCGCTGCTCGCGCAGGTGCCGCTGTCGATCGCGCTGCGCGAGGGCGGCGACGAGGGGCGCCCGATCGTGCTCGAGGCCGACGACCCGGCGGGTGCGGCGATCCGCGCGCTCGCACAGACGGTCGCGGCCCGCGGGCGGGGTCTCGCCGGGCGCTCGCTGCCGTTCAGCCCCCGCTAGCGGAGGCGTCGCGCGGCAGGCGCAGGGGCGGAGTCAGTCGACGTGACGACGCTGTGCAGCGCTCCTCAGAGCTGCTCAGCGCTGCTCGGCGCTGCTCGGCGCTGCTCAGCGCTGGAACAGAGCGGGCACCCGGCCGTAGCCATCGCGGACGGTCAGCACGGCGGTACCGGCGACGGCGGCGATCGAGAGGGCGGCGAGGGTGATGAGCAGGGCGGTCATGGCGGTGGTGTCCTTTCGTGAACAGTCATATTCCACCAGCCGCAACCGTTCAGCACCAGCGAGTGTTTCTTCACTGACCTTGTAGTCTGGCTACATGGATGTGCGCCGACTCGAACTGCTGCGCGAGCTCGCCGATCGCGGCTCGATCACCGCCGTCGCGCAGGCGACCCACCGCACGCCGAGCGGGGTCTCGCAGCAGCTCAAACGGCTCGAGCAGGAGGCCGGCGTGCCGCTCACCGCGCGGGTCGGCAGGGGCATCCAGCTCACCGATGCCGGCGAGGCGCTCGCCGAGACGGCCCGCCGCATCGCGCTCGCGACCGCCGAGGCCGAGTCGCTCTGGCAGGAGTTCACCCGCAGCCCGACCGGCACCGTCACGCTCACGACCTTCCCCACCGGCGGGCAGATGCTGCTGCCCGGCCTGCTCACGCGACTCGGCGACGAGCCGGGGCTCGAGGTCGTCGTCACCGACCACGACCTGGCCCTGCCCGACTTCGCCGGGCTGACGCCCGACTTCGACGTCGTCATCGCCGACAGCCAGGGCGTTCCGCGGCACTGGAGCGAGCGCGGCCTCACCGTCGTGCCGCTCATGGTCGAGCCCTTCGACATCGCCATGCCCGAGGATCATCCGCTCGCGCAGAAGACGGTCATCCGGCCCGCGGACGTGGTGGGCGCCTCGTGGATCGGCTCGCCGGTGGGCTACCCCTACGACCGCGTGCACGACGCGCTCGCGGCCGTGACCGGCCGGGCGCCGCGCATCGTGCAGCGCGTCATGGACAACCTCATCGTCGAGGCGCTCGTCGCCGCGGGCGTGGGCCTCGCCATCCTGCCGCGCTTCACCACGCGCAGCCACGGCAACGGCCTCGTCACCCGACCGATCGCGGGCGTCGCCGCCGAGCGGCAGATCTCGGCGATCCTGCGCGCCGATCGCGCGGCACGGCCCAGCGTGCGCCGGGTCGTGCAGCTGCTGCGCGAGGAGGCCGAGCTGGTCTCGGCGCGGTACCGCACGCCCTGATCACCCCGGCCGCTCCGCCGCCGGCCGCGACTCAGGTCGCTTCGGAGTCGAAGGGCGCCGGACGCCCCTCGCGCAGCAGTCGCTGACGCTGGGCGTACGCCGATTCGCGCACCGGGGCCGAGACGACCGCCGCCGATGTCGGCTTCACCGCGGGCGCGTCCTCCAGCAGGGTCTCGCGGATGATGCGCCGCGGGTCGTACTGACGGGGGTCGAGCTTCTTCCAGTCGACGTCGTCGTAGTCGGGGCCCATCTCCTCGCGCATGCGCTCCTTGGCCCCGTTCGCCATGTCGCGCAGCGAGCGGATGAGGCGCGCGAACTGCGCGGCGTAGCCGGGCAGGCGGTCGGGCCCGATCAGGAGCACGGCGATCAGCCCGATGAGCAGCAGCTTCTCGAACGTCAGACCGAAGGACACCCGGTCAGAATAGCCGGGCGAACCCGAGCGCCGCCCCTAGGCTTGCAGCGCGAAGGAGAGTGCCGTGGCCGGGAAAGAACTCAGCTGGAAGTACGTCGAGGAGTCGGTGATCGAGCCCGACGAGATCGTCGCCGCGCGCGCGCACTCGCTCGAGCAGGGGGTCGAGCCGATCAGCCCCGCGACGGGCGCGCATCTCGCCCTCGCGACCGCCGCGATCGACGCGCAGAGCATCATCGAGATCGGCACCGGCCTGGGCGTCAGCGGCCTGTGGATGCTCCGCGGCGCGCCGCACGCCCACCTCACCTCGATCGACGTCGAGGCCGACCACCAGGCCGGCGCGCGCCGCTTCTTCACCGACGCCGGTCATCCCGCCTCGCGCGTGCGCCTCATCACGGGCCGCGCGATGGACGTGCTTCCCCGCATGAACGAGGCCAGCTACGACGTGGTGCTCGTGGACGCCGACCCGAAGGGGCTGCTCGAGAGCCTCGAGCACGCCCTGCGCCTGGTGCGCGTCGGCGGCATCGTCGTCATCACCCACGCGCTCTGGCGCGACACCGTGCCCGACCCGGCGAAGCGCGACGGGGTCACGCGGGAGTTCCGCAGCGTGATCGGCGAGCTCGTCGCCTCCGACGCCGTGCACGTGGCGCTCTCGCCCGTCGGCGACGGCCTGCTGCAGCTCGTCAAGCGCTCGGCCTGAGGCCGGGCATCCCGCCGCACTCGGCCTGAGCCCGGGCATCCCGCAGAACTACGGGCCTTAACGGCCGAGCGGGGCCGAGCCCGAAGGCCCGGCCCCGCTCGTCGCGGATGATGCTGTCGTCAGGAGATGGCGGCAGCGAGAGCGCCGTGCAGCTCTCGCGCCTCGTCGTCGTTGACGGAGACGACCAGTCGGCCGCCGCCCTCCAGCGGAACGCGCACGATGATGAGGCGTCCTTCCTTGACAGCCTCCATCGGTCCGTCGCCGGTCCTCGGCTTCATGGCGGCCATAGTGGTCTCCCCTTTCGATGAAAGCTCCTCGATCATTATCCGCTATGAATGCGCTGACGCTAAATCGAGGCGACCCCGACGAGGGGATGCTCAGCCCGCGGCGAGCCAGGCGCGCAGTCCCCGCGCGCAGTCCACGATCTGCTGCACCTCGACGCGCTCGTCGTCGGCGTGCGCGAGCGAGGGATCGCCCGGCCCGTAGTTGACCGCGGGGATGCCGAGCTCGCTGAAGCGGGCGACGTCCGTCCAGCCGTACTTGGGAGCGGGGGTGCCGCCGACGGCCGCGAGGAAGTGCTGCGCGAGCGGGGCATCCAGGCCGGGGCGGGCGCCCGCCGCCGCATCGGTGACGACGACCGCGATGCTCTCGCTCTCGAAGAGCTCGCGCATCAGCCGCTCGGCCTCGGCGGCGCTCTTGTCGGGCGCGAATCGGTAGTTGACCTCCATGACGGCGGCGTCGGGGATGACGTTGCCCGCCACTCCCCCGGTGACGCCGACGGCGTTGAGGCCCTCGCGGTAGGCGAGCCCGTCGACCTCGACCGTGGCCGGCTCGTAGGTCGCGAGCGTCGCGAGGGCCGGCTGCAGGGCGTGGATGGCGTTGACGCCCTTCCAGGCGCGCGCCGAGTGGGCGCGGCGGCCCGTCGTGCGCAGCTCGACGCGCAGGGTGCCGTTGCAGCCGCCCTCCACGGTGCCGTTCGAGGGCTCGCCGAGGATGGCGAAGTCGGCCTCGAGAAGCTCGGGCCGGGTGCGGGCGAGGCGGCCGAGGCCGTTGAGGTCGCTCGAGACCTCCTCGTGGTCGTAGAAGACCCAGGTCACGTCGTACGCGGGGGCGTCGAGCTCGACGGCGAGACCGAGCAGCACCGCGCATCCGCCCTTCATGTCGACCGTGCCGCGGCCGTGCAGCACGCCCTGCTCGAGGCGGGTCGGCAGGTTGTCGTTGATCGGAACCGTGTCGATGTGCCCGGCGATGACGACGCGCTGCGCGCGGCCGAGGGCCGTGCGGGCGACGATCGCATCGCCGTCGCGCACGAGCTCGAGGTGCGGGGCGTGCGCGCGCAGGGTCGCCTCGATGGCGTCGGCGATCGCGCGCTCATCGGCCGAGACGCTCGGGATGTCGCAGAGCGCCGCGGTGAGCGCGACGGGGTCGGCGAGCAGGGTTCGGGAGAAGGCCGCGGCGGGCTCGGGCTCGGTCACCTGATCGAGCCTAGTTCGCCGCGCCGGTAGCCTGGAGCCATGCCCGAGAACGCTGCCGCTCACGCCTGGGGCTACGGCCTCGCCGCCGTCCGCGTCGCCGATGGCGAGGTGCTCGACACCTGGTACCCCTCCCCCGCGCTCGGCACGCTGCCCGCAGGTCGGGATCCGCACATCGTGCCCGCCGAGATCGAGCACCTGCAGGGGGAGGACGAGCGCCGGGGCGTGCGCCTCGAGGTGCGCACGGTCGAGATCGCGCTCGACGCGGCTCCGGCATCCACCCCCGACGCGTACCTGCGCCTGCACCTGCTCTCGCACCGCCTCATCGAGCCCAACGGGCTGAACCTCGACGGCGTCTTCGGCCACCTGCCGATCGTCATGTGGACGACCGCCGGCCCCGTGCACCCCGACGACTTCGCCGCGCACCGCCCCGCCCTGCAGCGGGCGGGCATCTCGCCGCTCGGCATCGACAAGTTCCCGCGGCTGCTCGACTACGTGGCCCCGCCGCGCGTGCGCATCGCCGACGCCTCGCGCGTGCGCCTCGGCGCCTACCTCTCGCCCGGCACGACCGTCATGCACGAGGGCTTCGTCAACTTCAACGCCGGAACCCTCGGCGCCTCGATGGTCGAGGGCCGCATCAGCCAGGGCGTCGTCGTCGGCGACGGCAGCGACATCGGCGGCGGCGCCTCGATCATGGGCACCCTCTCGGGCGGCGGCACGCACCGCGTCGCCATCGGCGCGCGGGCGCTGCTCGGCGCCAACTCGGGCATCGGCATCTCGATCGGCGACGACTCGGTCGTCGAGGCGGGGCTCTACGTCACCGCCGGAACGAAGGTCGTCGTGCTCGACGGCTCCCTCGACGACGACGGGGCGCCCCGCACGGTGAAGGCCGCCCAGCTGTCGGGGGTCGCGGGGCTGCTGTTCCGCCGCAACTCGCTCACCGGAGCGGTCGAGGTGCTGCCCCGCACGGGTGCGGGGGTGCAGCTCAACGAGGCCCTGCACGCGTAGGTCGCGCCCGAGGGATGCCCGGCACGGGCACCCCGGATCACCGGCTCAGGCCTCGTCGGGCGCCGGAGTGCCCTGGTGGAACGCGATGCGCGGGCCCTGCGCGGTGAGCCGCCAGAGCGAGGATCGTCGGGAGACGCCCCCGGGCCCCCGCAGGCGATAGGTGAGCAGCACGAGGTCGTCGGCGATCCGCGTCGCGACGAGCTCGTCGAGCTCACGGTGAACGGGGATCGGCGCAGGTATCGGCGCGGGCACGGCTTCGGGCGCGGGACCGTCTGCCGGCGCGGGACGCTCGGCCGCGAGGGCATCGATGATCGCTGCACGATCGAAGAGGCGACCCGATGCGCCGATCTCGCGGAAGTCGTCGTCGAGGAGGGCCGCCACCCGCGATCGGTCGGACCGGGTCGCGGGGTCGAGCAGCGCGCGCTCCGCGGTGATGACGGCGTCGGTGGGGGCGTCGGTCAAGGCGTCCTGGTCCATTCGGGCACGGTACCGGGCCGGCGACGCCGATCGGTGGATCGAGTGCGAACCGGAAGGCGGGGTCCGCGGATCGAGCACGGCTCGGCAGGTGCGGGCCGCGGATCGAGCGCGGACCGGCAGGCGGGGCGCGTGGATCGAGCGCGGACCGGCAGGCGGAGCGCGTGGATCGAGCGCGGACCGGCAGGCGCGGTCCTTCCCGGGCTGGACCGCGTCCTTGAGCTCCTTCCACAACTACGGATCAGGCGAATCGCTCTCACCCGTTCCGCAGTTGTGGAAGGGCCGGAGGGGCCGGGCCGACTGGAGGGGCGGCGCGGACCGGACGGGCCGACCGGCGGGGAGGGGCCGACCGGCGGGGACGGGCAGACCGGCGGGGACGGCCGACCGGATGGGACGGGCCGGCCGGAGGGATCAGGCAGACCGGAGGAGCTGGGCAATCCGGGCTCGCTCCCGACCGGTCGCGGCACGGGACGACAGCGAGCGCGGGAGCCGGGACGACGGTGAGCGCGGGAGCCCGGAGCCGGGAGCCGGGAGCCGGGAGCCGGGACGACGGTGAGCGCGGGAGGCGAGAGCCGGGAGCCGAGCGCGGAGCACCGGCACGGCCAGCGGGGTGGGCGCGCGGCCGCACGCGGCCGCACGCAGCGCGTGGAGCCGGTGGCGGGCATCCCGCCCTCTGGGGGGGTGCAGAGACGACGAACCCCCGCCGGCCGGAACGGCGAGCGGGGGTTCGAGACGATGCGATCGGGCGGCGCGAGCGCTAGCGCTGCGGCCAGTCGCGGGCGGCCGAGCCGATGTAGAGCTGCTGGGGGCGGCCGATCTTCGTCTGCGGGTCGGAGTTCATCTCGCGCCAGTGGGCGATCCAGCCGGGCAGGCGGCCGATGGCGAAGAGCACCGTGAACATGCGGGTCGGGAAGCCCATCGCCTTGTAGATGACGCCCGTGTAGAAGTCGACGTTCGGGTAGAGACGGCGCTCCTTGAAGTAGTCGTCGTCGAGGGCGATCTGCTCCAGCTCGCGCGCGATGTCGAGCAGCGGGTCGCTGATGCCGAGGTCGGCGAGCACGGCGTCGGCGCTCTCCTTCACGAGCTTGGCGCGCGGGTCGTACGACTTGTAGACCCGGTGGCCGAAGCCCATGAGCTTGATGCCGTCCTCCTTGTTCTTCACCCGCTCGACGAAGCGCTCGACGCTCTCGCCGCTGTCGCGGATGCGGCCGAGCATCGTCAGCACCGACTCGTTGGCGCCGCCGTGCAGGGGGCCGGAGAGGGCGTTGATGCCGGCCGAGATCGAGGCGAACATGTTGGCCTCGGTCGAGCCGACGAGGCGCACCGTCGAGGTGGAGGCGTTCTGCTCGTGGTCCTCGTGCAGGATGAGCAGCCGCTCGAGCGCCGTCGAGAGCACGGGGTTCACCTGGTACGGCTCGGCCATGGTGCCGAAGTTGAGGCGCAGGAAGTTGTCGACGAAGCTCAGCGAGTTGTCGGGGTACAGGAACGCCTGACCGACCGACTTCTTGTGCGCGTAGGCCGCGATGACGGGCAGCTTCGCCAGCAGGCGAATGGTCGAGATCTCGACCTGCTCGGGGTCGTGCGGGTCGAGCGAGTCGCCGTAGTAGGTCGACAGGGCGCTGACGGCGCTCGAGAGCACCGACATGGGGTGCGCGTTGTGCGGCAGCGAGTCGAAGAAGCGCTTGAGGTCCTCGTGCAGCAGCGTGTGGCGGCGCACGCGCTCGTCGAACGCCGCGAGCTCGGCCGGCGTCGGCAGCTCGCCGTAGATGAGCAGCCACGCGACCTCGAGGAAGCTCGAGTTCGCCGCGACGTCCTCGATGGCGTAGCCGCGGTAGCGCAGCACGCCCTTCTCGCCGTCGATGTAGGTGATGGCGCTCTTGGTCGCCGAGGTGTTCACGAAGCCGTAGTCGAGGGCCGTGTAGCCGGTCTGCTTCGTGAGGGTCGAGAGGTCGATGCTGGATGCGCCGTCGACGCTCTGCAGGATCGGGAACTCCGCTGTTCCTCCAGGGAACTGCAGTGTGGCCTTGTCGGCGTCGCTCACTGCGCCTCCTCGCGTAGGGGTGGTCGGGGGTGGTGGCGGGATGCCCGCGGCGCGCGAGGTGGCGGCGCCGGGCGGGGGTGCCCGGTTACAGCCTAGGCGCAAACGCTGACCAGTACCGCATCGGCCAAGAGGTGGGGACGGCCCTTGTGGAGAGCCTCCAGAACCCCTCGTGAAGGCCGACAGCCGAGGGTCAGAACGCCGCGAGACGTGCTACGGCGGCGGCGATCCGCTCGTCCGACGCGGTGAGCGCGAACCGCACGTGGGTCGAGCTCTCCCCCTCGTAGAAGGAGCCGGGGGCGACGAGGATCCCGTGAGCGGCGAGCCGCTCCACGGTGGCCCAGCACGGCTCGTCGCGGCTCGCCCACAGGTACAGCCCGGCCTCGGAGCGGTCGATGCGGAAGCCCGCGCCCTCGAGAGCCGTGCGCAGGGCATCCCGTCGCGCGCGGTAGCGCTTCCTCTGCTCGGCGACGTGGGCCTCGTCGTCGAGAGCGGCGACCATCGCGGCCTGCACGGGCGCGGGCGGGATGAGGCCTGCGTGCTTGCGGGCCTCGAGCAGCGCGCCGATGAGGGCGGGGTCACCGGCCGCGAAGGCCGCGCGGTACCCGGCGAGGTTCGACTGCTTCGAGAGCGAGTAGACGGCGAGCACGCCCGCGTGATCGTCGCCGCAGACCTCGGGGGCCAGGATGCTCGGCACGCGCTCGGGAACCTCCGAGTCGTCGCGCGCCCACCCCTCCGGCTCCCAGCCGAGCTCGGCGTAGCACTCGTCGTCGACGATCACGGCCCCGAGCTCGCGCGCCCGCCGCACGGCGGATCGCAGCTGCTCGACGCCGAGCACGGCGCCGTCGGGATTGCCCGGGCTGTTGAGCCAGACGAGCTTCGTGCCCTCCGGCCAGCGCGCCGGGTCGTCCTCGGCGACGGCGCGCGCCCCGATGAGCGCGGCGCCGACGGCATAGGTCGGGTAGGCGGTGCGCGGGTGCACGATGACGTCGTCGCGCCCGAGGCCGAGCAGCAGCGGCAGCAGGGCGACGAGCTCCTTCGAGCCGATCGTCGGCAGCACGGCATCGGGGCCGGCGAGCGTCACGCCGCGGCGGCGCAGGAACCAGCGGACGATCGCCTCGCGCAGCGCGGGCGTGCCCATCGTCTGCGGGTAGGCGTGGGCGTCGGTCGCGGCCACGAGGGCCTCGCGCACGACATCGGGGGTCGCATCGACGGGCGAGCCGACCGAGAGGTCGACGATCCCGTCGGGATGCTCGCGCGCCCGCGCCGCGAACGGGGCGAGCGAGTCCCAGGGGAAGTCGGGAAGCTGCAGCGCCACGGGTCGAGAGGGACTACGCCTGCGGCGGCAGCGCGGTGATCACCGCGTGATCGGAGTGGATGACCCCGACCTTCGCCGCTCCGCCGGGCGAGCCGATCTCCTGGAAGAACTCGACGTTCGCGGTGTAGTAGTCGCTCCACTGCTCGGGCAGGTCGTCCTCGTAGTAGATCGCCTCGACGGGGCACACGGGCTCGCAGGCGCCGCAGTCGACGCACTCGTCGGGGTGGATGTAGAGCATCCGGTCGCCCTCGTAGATGCAGTCGACAGGGCACTCGTCGATGCAGGCGCGATCCTTGACATCGACGCAGGGAAGGGCGATCACGTAGGTCACAGCGCGGTCCTGTCCTTATCTTCTTCGGGGGTCGTCTCGATGCTAGTGGGCGCGGCGCGGTGAGGCCGCTGAACGTCGGGCCAGGCGAGCACGAGCAGGGCGATGATCCCGAGCCCCAGGATCCAGGCGTAGCCCGGCGCGTTGCCCGGGATGATCACGCTGCCGCTCGGGCTGGGGATCGCGAGCCAGCCGACGACGCCGCCCAGCAGCAGCGCGGCGGCGAGGGTCGGCAGGCGCCCGCGCGTCGTCGCGCGCACTCCGAGCAGGAGCGTCGCCGCCGTGGCGAGCGCCATGACGATCCCGAGCGGCGGGATCGACTGGTGGGTGAACGAGCCGACGAGGCCGAGCACGGCGCCGCCGAGCGCGGCGAGCGCCGTGGAGCCCGCCCGCCCGAGCAGTGCGATGGGGCGGGGCTCAGGCATCGAGGCGGAGCATCCACCCGTGCGGATCGGGGCGGCGGCCGTACTGGATGTCGGTCAGCTCCTCGCGGAGCGACATGGTCAGCGCGCCGGGCGCGGCGTCGGCCGAGCCGATCTCGAAGCTCTCGCCGTCGACGACGCCCTTGAGCAGGCCGATCGGCGTGACGACGGCCGCGGTGCCGCAGGCGAAGGCCTCGACGATGTCGCCGCTCGCGACGCCGTCGCGCCACTCCTGCAGCGAGACCTGGCGGCGCTCGACGCGGTGCCCGCGATCCTCGGCGAGCTGCAGGATCGAGTCGCGCGTGATGCCCTCGAGGATGGAGTCGCTGTGCGGGGTGATGAGGGTGCCGTCCTTGCGCACGAGCACCACGTTCATGCCGCCGAGCTCCTCGAGCCAGACGCCCTCGACCGAGTCGAGGAACAGCACCTGCTGGCAGCCGTGCTCGGCGGCCTCGGCCTGCGCCACGAGGGAGGCGGCGTAGTTGCCGCCGGTCTTCGCCGCGCCCGTGCCGCCCTTGCCGGCGCGGGAGTACTCGGTCGAGAGCCAGATCGACACGGGGCTGACGCCGCCGCTGAAGTAGGCGCCGGCCGGGGAGGCGATGACGTAGTAGTTGACCTTGTTGGCCGGGCGCACGCCGAGGAAGGCCTCCTTGGCGAACATGAAGGGCCGCAGGTACAGGCTCGTCTCGGGGGCGCTGGGCACCCAGTCGCCGTCGACCGCGATGAGACGGCGGATCGATTCGAGGAAGTGCTCGGTGGGCAGCTCGGGCAGCGCCATGCGGCGGGCGGAGCGCTGCAGTCGGCGCGCGTTGGCGTCGGGCCGGAAGCCCCAGATGCTGCCGTCGGCGTGGCGGTAGGCCTTGAGGCCCTCGAAGATCTCCTGCCCGTAGTGCAGGACGGCGGCGGAGGGGTCGAGCGCGATCGGACCGTAGGGCTGCACGCGGGGGCGGTGCCAGCCGCCGCGCTCGCTCCAGCAGATGTCGACCATGTGATCGGTGAAGTGCTTGCCGAAGCCGGGGTCGGCGAGGATCGCCGCGCGCTCCTCGGCCGAGGTCGGGTTCTCGGAGCGCAGCGTCTGGAACATCAGGCTCTGAGAGGCCATCTGCAGGGGGATCGTCATGGTCGTCCTCGAGGGTCGCCGGTGCGGGGATGCTCCCCGCCGGTGGAGTGTGGGTTCAGGGTACTCCCCGCGGGTCGCGGGGTTCCGGGGGCGCGGCGCCGGGTGGGCGCGGGCCGCCGCGCGTCAGACCGTGCCGAGCGCGGCGACGATCGCGTCGCCCACCTCGGCGGTGGTGCGACGCGCCCCGCCGCGAGCGGCGAGGTCGGCGGCGACCGCGCGCTCGATGCGCGCGGCGGCGGACGCCAGCCCCGTCTGCTCGAGCAGCAGCGCCACCGACAGGATCGCCGCGGTGGGGTCGGCCTTCTGCTGCCCCGCGATGTCGGGGGCCGAGCCGTGGACGGGCTCGAACATGCTGGGGAAGGCGCCAGAGGGGTTGAGGTTGCCCGAGGCCGCGAGGCCGATGCCGCCGCTGATGGCGGCGGCGAGGTCGGTGAGGATGTCGCCGAAGAGGTTGTCGGTGACGATGACGTCGAAGCGGGCCGGATCGGTGACGAGGAAGATCGTCGCGGCGTCGACGTGCAGGTAGTCGACGGCCACCTGCGGGAACTCCGCGGCGACGCGGTCGACGGTGCGCTGCCAGAGCGCACCGGCGTTGACGAGCACGTTGGTCTTGTGCACGAGCGTCAGGCGCCCGCGGCGGGCGACGGCCTGCGCGAAGGCGAAGCGCACGACGCGCTCGACGCCGTAGGCGGTGTTGACGCTCGTCTCGTTCGCGATCTCGTGCGGGGTGCCCACCCGGATGCTGCCGCCGTTGCCGACGTAGGGCCCCTCGGTGCCCTCGCGCACGACGACGAAGTCGACCTCGCCGGGGTTCGCGAGCGGGCTGGCGACCCCGGGCAGGATGCGCGTCGGGCGCAGATTGACGTGGTGGTCGAGCGCGAAGCGCAGGCGCAGCAGCAGCCCGCGCTCGATGATGCCGCCCGCCAGGCGCGGATCGCGCGGATCGCCGCCGACCGCCCCGAGCAGGATCGCCTCGTGCTGCCCGAGGGCGGCGAGCGTGTCCTCCGAGAGGATCTCGCCCGTCGCGAGGTAGTGCCCCGCTCCGAGCGGGTAGCGGGTCTCGCGCACGACGGCCTCGCCGTCGACCGCCGCGTGCAGCACCTTGAGCGCCTCGGCCACGACCTCCGGGCCGATGCCGTCGCCGAGGATGACGGCCAGGTCGATGGTGCGGGTCATAGCGGGGCCTCTCGCGGGGGTGGGAAGGGCATCCAGCGGAATCTCAGGCTGGAGGGCGCATGCCCGGAGTCCCGGGCCCTGCAGGCCTTCAGGCTACCCGTTGCGCGCCGATGCGCGGAGACGGGCACTACCGCCGGATACACAGGAAACGCTAAAGTGACGCACTGAATCGAAAGGAGCTCCCCCTATGAGCATCGGTTTCGGAATCTTCCTGTTCGCGGTGGGCGCCATCCTGGCCTTCGCCGTGAACGTCAGCGTCGATGTGGTCAACCTGGACGTCATCGGGTACATCCTGATGGCGGCCGGTCTCGTGACCGTCATCATCGGCATCGGCCTCATGGCGCGACGCCGCTCGGCGATCACCACCGAGCACCGTCGCACCGACCCCGTCAGCGGCGAGAGCGTCACGCGCCGCGAGTCGGACGTCCTCTAGAGCTCCTCGAACGCCGAACGGCGCCGCCCCCGTCAGGGGTGCGGCGCCGTTCGCATGAGCGGGCTCGCGCGGCCGGATCGTCAGCCGCGCGGCGCCATCGCCGAGATGAGCTCGTAGGCCACGTGCGAGGCGGCGACCGCGGTGAGCTGCGCGTGGTCGTAGGCGGGGGCGACCTCGACGACGTCGGCGCCGACGAAGCGGTGCTCGGCGAGGGCGCGCACCATGCCGAGCAGCTCGCGGCTCGTCATGCCGCCCGCCTCCGGCGTGCCGGTGCCCGGGGCGTGCGCGGGATCGAGCACGTCGATGTCGATCGAGACGTACACCGGGGCATCCCCCAGACGGGCGCGCATGCGCTCGATTGCGCGCGGCAGACCCTCGTCCTGCAGGTCGTCGGAGGTGATGACGGCGAAGCCGAGGCGCTCGTCGTCGCGCAGATCCTGCCGGCTGTAGAGCGGCCCGCGGATGCCGACGTGCAGGCTCGCGGTCGTGTCGATGAGCCCCTCCTCGCTCGCGCGGCGGAACGGGGTGCCGTGCGTCACGGGCGCGCCGAAGTAGGTGTCCCAGGTGTCGAGGTGCGCATCGAAGTGCACGACGGCGACGGGACCGCCCGCGCGCTCGGCCGCGACCCGCAGCAGCGGCAGCGCGATGGTGTGGTCGCCGCCGATCGTCACGAGGCGCGCGCCGTCGGCGGTGAGCTCGCGCGCCGCGCGCTCGATGGCGGTGACGGCCTCGGCGATGTCGAAGGGGTTCGCGGCGATGTCGCCCGCGTCGACGACCTGCTGGTTCGCGAAGGGCGAGACGTCCTGCGCGGGGTTGTAGGGCCGCAGCAGCCGCGAGGCCTCGCGCACGTGCGCGGGCCCGAAGCGCGCGCCGGGCCGGTAGCTCACGCCCGAGTCGAAGGGCACGCCGACGACGGCGATGTCCGCGCGCTCGACCTGGTCGAGGCGCGGCAGGCGCGCGAAGGTGGCGATGTCGGTGTAGCGCGGTCGCGTGCTGGCATCGGCGGGGCCGACGGGCTCGGTGGTCATCCCGGCTCCTCTTCTCGCGGCGCCCGTGCGTCGCGGTCGCTCCAGATTAGTCACTGCAGGTATCCAAATGTTGTCCCATGGTGAACATGAGCGGTGAGCGAATAGTCTGTCCCCCAGTACGGGACCGAGCATCCGCTCGAGCACCCGCCCGATCGACGCACTCGGAGGCGCCGTGAGACCCGTCCACCCCACCGCGAGCCGCGAACCCGTGCGCATCGGGGCCCGGCTGCGGGCATCCCGTCTCGCCCAGGGCCTCACCGTCGCCCAGGTCGCGGAATCGGCCGGCCTCACCCGCGGGTTCCTCAGCCGGGTGGAGCGCGACGAGACCTCGCCCAGCGTCGCGACCCTCATCACCGTGTGCCAGGTGCTGTCGATGCCCGTCGGCGACCTGTTCGAGAGCGTCGAGAACGACGTCGTGCACCTCGGCGAGGCCCCGCTCATCAACATGGGCGGCAGCGGACTGGAGGAGCGCCTGCTCACGCCGCGCGGGCAGGGCCGCGTGCAGCTGCTGCGGTCGACGCTGCAGCCCGGCGCGACGGGGGGCGCGGAGCCCTACACGATCAACTGCGACGTCGAGGTGGTGCACGTCGTGAGCGGCGCGCTCGAGCTGCGGCTCGGCAACGAGATCCAGGTGCTCGAGGCGGGCGACACCGCGACCTTCCCCGGGCGCGAGCCGCACACCTGGCGCAACGGCCACGACGGGATCACGGAGATCGTCTGGGTGCTCGTGCCCGCGGCCTGGAGCGGCTCGAGCTGAGGAGCGGCGCGCCTCAGTTCTCGACGATGGTGATGGCGCGCATGAGATCGGCGTCGATCGCGGCGCCGACGCGCGCGAGCAGGGCGTCGGGCACGCGGTTGTCGACGGTGAGCACGCTCAGCGCCGGGCCGCCCGCGCGGTGGCGCGCGATCTGCATGCCGGCGATGTTTATGCTCGCCTCGCCGAACTCCTTGCCGTAGACCGCGACGATGCCGGGTCGGTCGGTGTAGAGCATGACGATGAGGTGCTCGGCCATCGGCACCTCGACGTCGTAGCCGTTGATGGCGACGATCTTCTGCGCCTGCTTCGCTCCGACGAGGGTGCCCGAAACGCTCAGCTGGGTGCCGTCGGCGAGCGCGCCGCGGATGGTGAGCAGGTTGCGGTACTCCTCGCTCGTCGCCTCGGTCAGCAGGCGCACGGCCACTCCGCGCTGCTCGGCGAGCAGGGGCGCGTTGACGTAGCTGACCTGCTCGCTCGAGATGCTGCTGAAGATGCCCTTGAGGGCGGCGAGCTTGAGCACGCCGACGTCGTGCGCCGTGATCTCGCCGCGCACCTCGACGTCGATGCTCGCGAAGGGGTGGTCGGCGAGGCCGGCGAAGACCTGGCCGAGCTTCTCCATGAGCGGGATGCCCGGACGCACGCTCGGGTCGATGACGCCGCCCGCGACGTTGACCGCATCGGGCACGAGCTCGCCGTCCAGCGCGAGGCGCACCGAGCGGGCGACCGAGACGCCCGCCTTCTCCTGCGCCTCATCCGTCGAGGCGCCGAGGTGGGGGGTGAGCTGGATGCCCGGGGCCCCGATGAGGGGCGAGCCGACGGGGGGCTCGCTGACGAAGACGTCGAGGCCGGCGCCCGCGATGCGGCCGGCGACGAGGGCCTCGTGCAGGGCATCCTCGTCGATGATGCCGCCGCGGCTGGCGTTGACGATGCGCAGGGACGGCTTGGCCTTCGCGAACTGCGCCGCGCCGATGAGACCGGTGGTCTCGGCCGTCTTCGGGATGTGGATGGTGATGAAGTCGCTGCGCTCCATGAGCTCGTCGAGGCTCAGCAGGGTGACGCCGAGCTGCTGCGCGCGGGCCGGCGGCACGAAGGGGTCGTAGCCGACGAGCTCGACGCCGAAGCCGGCGAGGCGCTGGGCCACGAGGGTGCCGATGCGGCCGAGGCCGACGATGCCGACCGTCTTCTCGTAGAGCTCGACGCCGGTGAAGGCGGAGCGCTTCCACTCCCCCGCCTTCATGGAGGTGTCGGCGGCGGGGATGTGGCGCGAGAGCGCGAGCAGGTGCCCGACGGCGAGCTCGGCGGCCGAGACGACGTTCGAGGTGGGGGCGTTGACGACCATGACGCCCGCGGCCGTGGCGGCCTTGACGTCGACGTTGTCGAGACCGACGCCCGCGCGGGCGACGACCTTGAGGCCGGTGCCGGCGGCGATCGCCTCGGCGTCGATCTGGGTCGCCGAGCGGATGAGCACGGCGTGCGCCTCGGCGAGCGCCGCGAGCAGCGCGGGCCGATCGGTGCCGTCGACGTGACGGATGTCGAAGTCGGGCCCGAGGGCGTCGACGGTGGCGGGCGACAGAACTTCGGCGATGAGCACGACCGGCTTGGTCACAGGAGCGTCCTTACAGGGGGCACGAGAGTGCGGCGGGAGTCGCGGCGGCGATGACGCAGAGGGTGGTCGCGGTCGCCGCGCGGCAGTCGGGCGGCCGGTGCACCCAGGCTATCGCAGGCAGAATGGCGGGCATGACGCCCGAGACGCCGGTCATCGCCGCCCGCATCGTGACCGCCGTGGTCTTCATCGCGATGGGCGCGCTGCACTTCGTGCCCGCGGCGGGTCGGGGCATGGCGGCGATCATCCCGCCCGGGATGCGCGGCCGCCCCTTCTCGGCGAAGACGCTCGTGCGGCTCACGGGCGTCGCCGAGATCGCGGGAGGCATGGGGCTGCTCCTCGAGCCGACGCGCGCCGCGGCCGGGATCGCCCTCGCGGTCTTCCTCGTCGCCGTCTTCCCGGCCAACGCCTACGCCGCGCGGCACCCCGAGCGCTTCGGGCGCATCGCCATCCCGTTCTGGCCGCGCCTGATCGGCCAGGTCGTGCTCATCGCGCTCGTGCTGTGGGTCGGCCTGTCGCCGGTCTGAGCGCTGCGCCGCCTGCGCCGCCTCCGCCGCGGGTCAGAATCCGCTGAGGCTCGCGGCCGTGGCGATGAGGCTGAGCCGCGTCGTCGCGATCACGGCGAGGGCCACGATGAGCACGAGCGTGAACCGCGTGACCGACTGGCGGCGGGCGATGAGGATGCTCAGGCCGAAGATCAGCGGCGGCGCGACGACCCCGGCCACGAGCACCGCCCACGGCGTGCGGTCGGCGATGCCGAGCGCCTCGTACTGGGCCGGGAGCCCCACGAGGCTCGAGAGGCCGTCCCAGAGGAACCAGGCCACGAGCAGGCCGAGGAGCACGGCGACCGCCGCGCGGGCGGCGCCGAAGCGCGGGCGGGCGACGGGGCCGGCAGCGGCATCCGCCCCGGTGCTCCCGGCGGGGGCCGAGGCGGCGCGCGCGTCGTCGGGCAGCGGCGGCGGGGCGGCGGTCATGCGAGCACTCCGAGGAGGAAGGGCCACGGCACGAGCACGAGCGTGCCGAGGGCGAGCCAGCCGAGGCGCGCGGCGGGGCGGCCGTCGCGGGTGAGGGCGATCGTCGTCGCGAACCAGAGCGCCGAGGCGATGATCGCGAGGAACTCGCCGAACTGGTACATGATCTCGATGAGCAGGGTCGGGCCGGTGAGCGACAGCAGCTGGATCCCGAGGATCCACCCGACGGAGTACATGAGGTAGACGCCGGCGAGGATGCCCGTGGCGAGGGTGATCGCCGTGCGGCGTCGATCGCCCGGGGCGCGGCCGGCCGCGAGGGCCGGATCGGCGTCGCCGTCGGCGCCCGCGCCGGATCCTCCCGCGGACCGCTCATCGGGGTCGAGGTCGTCGAGCTCGTCGCGGCCCGGGTCGACGTAGCTCGCGTCGGCCTCGTCGCCCCAGCTCAGGGCATCGTCGGGGCGGTCGGAGCTCATGGGATCAGCCTACCGAGGCCCGACGGTGCGAGACTGCGGGGGTGATCGATGCCGCCCTGTACGCGCGACAGCTCGCCCTGCCGGGCTTCGAGCCCCGCTCCCAGCAGAGTCTCGCCGCCGCGCGCGTGCTCGTCATCGGCGCCGGCGGGCTCGGCAGCGCCGTGCTGCCCGCCCTCGCGGCGGCCGGCGTCGGCACGATCGGCATCATCGACGACGACGTCGTCGAGCGATCCAACCTGCACCGTCAGACGGTGCACACCGCCGCCGACGTCGGGCGGCGGAAGGTCGACTCGGCGGCCGAGCGGCTTCTCGCGCTCGCGCCGCATGCGGCGGTCATCCGGCACGTCGAGCGGTTCGCGGGCCCGACCGCGCTCGCCCTCGCCGGCGACTACGACCTGCTCGTCGACGGCAGCGACACCTTCGCGACGCGCTACCTCGCCGACGACGTCGCCGTGCTCACGGGGATCCCCCTCGTGTGGGGCGCGGTGCTCGCCTACGGCGGGCAGGCGGGCGTCGGTCGCCTCGCGGGCGGCCCCGGCTACCGCGACCTGTTCCCGAGCCCTCCCCCGCCCGAGACGGTCGTCGACTGCGCGCGGGGCGGCGTGCTGCCCACGGTCTGCGGCGTCATCGGCTCGATCATGGCGACCGAGGTGCTCAAGATCATCACGGGCATCGGCAGCCCGCTCGCGGGACGGGTGACGACCTACGACGCGCTGACCGGCGGCTTCCGCGAGCTGGCCTACGAGGCCGACCCCGCAGCGGAGCCGATCACGGGGCTCATCGACTACGCGGTGTTCTGCGGACTCGGCCCGGCGGGCTCGTCATCGGCCGAGACCGATCCCGATTCCGATTCCGACGACGGCCGCGACGAGCTGACCGCGCCCGAGCTCGCCGCCCGCCTCGCCGCCCCCGGCGCCGCCGAGGAGGTGCAGCTCGTGGACGTGCGGGAGGAATGGGAGTTCGCGATCGGCAGCATCCCGGGCGCGCTCCTGATGCCCCTCGGCCGCCTGACGGACGAGCTCGCCGGGCTCGACCCGGCCCGGCCCGTCATCGCGTACTGCCACCACGGAATCCGCTCGCGCACGGCGCTGCGCCTGCTGCACGACGCCGGGTTCCGCGCGCAGCACCTCGCGGGGGGCATCGAGGCCTGGTCGGTGCAGGTCGATCCCGCGGTCGCCCGGTACTGAGGCATCGCGATGACCGACGCGACCGCGACCGCGACCCGCACCATCGAGCTGGTGCACCTCCTCGCCTCCCCGCTGCACCGGTACGAGGGGCGACCCGGCGACGGGGCCCTGCCGGCCGTCGGCGAGGAGCTGCACGAGCGGCTCGAACTGCGCGAGGGCCTCGGCATCGTCGGCGACCGCCACTTCGGGCACCGCGCGCACGCCGATGCCGCCGTCACCCTGCTCGCGATGGAGACCGTCGACGAGCTCGCCGAGCGCTACGCCCTCGAGCCGGAGGCCGTCGCCCGGCGGGCGCGGCGCAACATCCTCACCCGCGGTCTCGACGTCGACGCGCTGCGCGGCGCGATCATCCGGCTCGACACGGGTCACGGCGAGGTCGTGCTGCGCGCCACGCGCCCCGCGAACCCCTGCGCATGGATGGATGCCGAGCTCGCGCCCGGCGCCTTCCGAGCCCTGCGGGGCCGCGGCGGCATGCGGTGCGCCGTGCTCTCGAGCGGCGTCCTCCGCCGCGGTCAGGCGACCTGCACGACCACGCCGTGATACCCCTCGGCGCCGTCGGGCGCCACGGGCACCTGCTGGGAGCGCTGCGTCATGCCGGCCGTGTCGGTGGCCCGCACCTCGAGCATGTGCGACCCGGGCGTCGCCTCCCACTCGTAGACCCACTGGCGCCAGGTGTCGATCGAGATGGCATCGGCGAGCCGGGCGGGGGCCCACGGCCCCCCATCCACCCGCACCTCGACGCGCTCGATGCCGGTGTGCTGCGCCCAGGCGATGCCCGCGACCGCGACCGTGCCCTGGCCGACGGAGGAGAACGATCGCGGCACGTCGATGCGCGAGTGCGTCTTGACGGGGCCGCGCTCCGACCAGCCGCGCGTGCTCCAGTAGGCGAGGTCGGCGTCGAAGCGCGTGACCTTCAGCTCGACGACCCACTTCGTCGCGGAGACGAAGCCGTAGAGGCCCGGCACGACCATGCGCACGGGGAACCCGTGCTCGAGCGGCAGGGGCTCGCCGTTCATGCCGATCGCGAGCAGGGCATCCCGATCGGGGTCGGTCAGCACGTCGAGGGGCGTGCTCGCCGTCCAGCCGTCCTGGCTGCGGGAGAGCACCATGTCGGCCTCGGGCAGCGGGCGCGCCATCGCGAGCACGTCGCGGATGGGGTGGCCGAGCCAGAGCGCGTTGCCGGTGAGGTCGCCGCCGACCTCGTTCGAGACGCACATGAGGGTCACGTACGACTCCTGCAGCGGCATCGCGGCGAGCTCGTCCCAGCCGATCTCGATCTCCTG
Organism: Microcella daejeonensis; assembly: GCF_026625045.1. GTDB lineage: Bacteria > Actinomycetota > Actinomycetes > Actinomycetales > Microbacteriaceae > Microcella > Microcella daejeonensis. The sequence goes on from NZ_CP113089.1 coordinate 369,753, forward strand.
CTCGACGAGGCCGGTGACGCGCAGGCGCCACTGGCTCGCATCGATGGCCGGCACCTGCAGCGCCGTGTCGATGCGGTAGAAGTCGGCGTTCGGGGTGACGAGGGGCGTGATGCCGGGCACGTCGAGCGCGGTGCCGTTCGCGAGCGGGGCGGCGGGGGTCGCGGCGGCGGGCAGCACGATCGCATCGCGGGCGCGCTGCGCCATCGCGGTGGCGGAGGCGATCGCGCGCGAGCCGAGCCCGACGACGGCCGCACCGACGGCGGTGGCGGTGAGCATGCCGAGGAACCCGCGGCGGCCGACGTCGGCGGGGGTGCGGGAGGCGGGGCTCGTGCGGGCGGGCGGCGCGGCCGTGGCGGTGACGCCCGGGGCGAACGGGCCCTGCGAGCGACCCGACGCCGAGGCGACGGGGGCGGCGGTCGTTGCGACGGGCGGGGCGGCGGGCGCCTCCGCCCAGACCTGGAGCCGGGCGGTGAGCAGGCGGAGCACGAGCACCCCGACGACGAAGCCCACGGCGGTCGGCACGGCCCAGAGCCCGGTCGCCTCTGCGCGGGTGAGCACGGCGACGAGGGCGACCATGCCGACGACGCCGACCGTCACGGCGCCCCACGGCGGGCGGCGGCGCTCGAGGAGGCCGGCGATGACGGCGAGCACGGCCACGAGCAGGCCGACGATGAGGAGCAGCACGAGCTTGTCGTTGATGCCGAACAGCGCGATCATCAGGTCTTTGAGCCACGGGGGCGCGAGGTCGATCGCGAGGGCGCCGACCGCGAGCACCGGACTGCTCGCCGGGGCGAGCAGGAGCGCGAGCAGCTCCGTCGACGCGAGCGCCGCGGCCGCGGCGACGATGCCGACGACGGCGGCCCAGACGGTGCGTGCGCGTGCGGTCATAGCCCGAGGCTACGCATCGATCGCTGGGGGTGCCGTGCGCAAACCTTTCCGATTCCTTACGAGCCGACCGCCCCCGCTCCCCCGCATCGGGCGAGGGCGATACTGAGGGGCATGAGCCAGCCCCCCGCTCCCGCCGAGCATCCCGTCGACGGGCCGTCGCCGCGCCGCAGCGTCGAGGAGCACCGTCGCGCCGTCGCCGCCCTGCTCGCCTCGGCGCCCGCCTCCCCGGCCGAGACCGTGCCGCTCTCCGCGGCGCTCGGGCGCGTGACCGCCGTCGCCATCGCGTCGCCCGTCGACCTGCCGCTGTTCCGCAACTCCCAGATGGACGGCTACGCCGTGCGCGCGGCCGACGTCGCGGCCGCCCGGGCCGGTGCCGTCGTCGAGCTCCCCGTCGTCGGGGTGATCGCGGCCGCCGCGGGCGAGGTCGCGCCCCTGCCCCCGGGCACCGCGGCGCGCATCATGACCGGGGCGCCCGTGCCCGCGGGCGCCGATGCGATCGTGCCGGTCGAGGACACCGCGGCGGGAGCGGATCCGACGACGGTCGTCGTACGCCGGGCCCGCGGCGTCGGCGAGTACGTGCGCGAGCGGGGGGACGATCTGCGCGCGGGCACCGAGCTGCTGGCGGCGGGCATCCGTCTGTCGTCCCGGCACATCGCGGCGCTCGCGGCGGCCGGCATCGGGCAGGTCGCCGTGCGACCCCGCGCACGGGTCGCGGTCATCACGACGGGGGCCGAGCTCGTCGCCCCCGGCACGGCTCCCGGCCCCGGGCAGGTGCACGACGCCAACGGCCCGGCCCTCGCGGCCGCGGTCACCGAGGCGGGCGCGATCGTGAGCGTGCAGAGCCGCGTCAGCGACGACCCCGAGGCGCTGCGGGAGGTGCTGGATGCCGCCGCCGCCGTGAGCGACGTCATCCTCACCTGCGGCGGCATCTCGAAGGGCGACTTCGAGGTGGTGCGCGCCGTGCTCGAACCGCTCGGGGCCTGGGTCGGATCGGTCGCCATGCAGCCCGGCGGCCCCCAGGCGACCGCCGTGCACCGGGGCGTGCCCGTCGTCTGCGCGCCGGGCAACCCCGTGAGCGCGCAGCTCTCGTTCGAGCTCTTCGTCGCTCCGCCGCTGCGCGAGGCCGCCGGCCTGCCCGCGGCGGCGCGCGAGCGGCGGACGCTCACGCGCGAGCTGCGCTCGCTGCCCGGCGTCGTGCAGCTGCTGCGCGCCCGCGCCGTCGACGGCGGCCGCATCGAGCCCGTCGCGGGCCCCGGCTCTCACCTGGTGGCGGCGATGGCCCGCGCCGATCGCATCATCGAGGTGCCGGCCGAGATCGACCGGCTGGACGCGGGCGACGAGGTGCGAGCATGGGTGCTGTGAACGATCGACCCGGCCTCAGCCACCTCGACTCCGACGGCAGGGCCCGCATGGTCGACGTCGGGGCCAAGCCCGTGACCGCGCGCGTCGCCACGGCGAGCGCCCGCTACCGCACCCGCCCCGACGTGATCGCACTCGTGCGCGGCGACGGGCTGCCGAAGGCCGACGTGCTCGCCACCGCCCGGCTCGCCGGCATCGGCGGGGCGAAGCGCACGAGCGAGCTCATCCCGCTGTGCCATCCGCTGCCCCTCGACGCGGTGTCGGTCGACTTCGTGCTCGAGCGGTCGAGCATCCTCATCACGGCCACGGCCCGCACGACCGGCCGCACGGGCGTCGAGATGGAGGCCCTCACGGCCGTCGCCGTCGCCGGCCTCACCCTGCACGACATGGTCAAGGCGGTGGATGCGCACGGCTCGCTCACCGAGGTGCGCCTCGAGGCGAAGACCGGCGGGCGCAGCGGCGACTGGATGCGCGACCCCGAGCCCGTCGACGAGGCGGCCCCGACGACCGCCGTCGACGGCGCGACTCCGGCGGCCGCCGCCGTCCGGGCGCGCACCGCGGCCGTGCTCGTCTCCTCGACCCGCGCCGCCGCGGGCACCCGCCCCGACGAGACCGGACCGCTCATCGCCGCCTGGTTCGCCGAGCACGGCTGCGCCGTCGACGGCGTGACCGTCGTGGCCGACGCAGTGATCGGCGACGCGCTCGATGCCGCGCTCGCCACCGCCCCTGCCGTCATCGTGGTGACCGGCGGCACGGGCGTCGGGCCCGACGACCGCACACCCGAGGCCATCGCCGCGCGCATCGACACCGCGCTGCCCGGCATCGCCGAGGCCGTGCGCGCCCGCGGTCTCGCCGCCACCCCCACCGCGGCACTCAGCCGCGGCGTCGCGGGCATCGCGCGCGGCACCGTCGTGATCGCCCTCCCCGGCTCGACCGGCGGGGTGCGCGACGGGCTCACCGTGCTCGACGGCCTGCTCGACCACCTCCTCGACCAGCTCGCCGGCGGCGACCATGGCTGATCCGACGGTCGACCGCCTCGGCTCTCAGACCGTCGGCACGAGCGAGCCCGAGCCCGCCGGTGACCGCGTGCTCGCCCGGGTGACGGCCGAGCCGCTCGACGCCGCCGCGGTCGAGGCCTGGGTCGCCACGCGCGCCGACGGAGCGGTCGTGACCTTCCGCGGCGTCGTGCGCGACCACGACCACGGCCAGGCCGTGACCGGGCTCGAGTACCAGGCGCATCCCGAGGCCGAGGCCCTGCTCGCGCAGACCTGCGCCCGGGCGAGCGCGCGCACGGGCCTGCGCATCGCCGCCGCGCACCGCGTCGGCCCGCTCGCCATCGGCGACCTCGCGCTCGTCGCCGCGGTCGCCTCCCCGCACCGCGCCGACTCCTTCGCCGCCCTCGCCGCGCTCATCGACGCGATCAAGTCCGAGGTGCCGATCTGGAAGCGCCAGCACCTGGCCGACGGCGCGACGGAGTGGGTCGGGCTCTAGGCGCGACGACCCCGCACCGGGTCGCGGCGCGCGCCGGTCATCCCCCCGCGAAGGGCGGCAGCACGTCGATGCGCGCACCGGTCCCGATGGCGAGGGGATGCGCGTCCTCGCGCCGCACGACGCCGTCGACGAGGAACGACCCCTGCGCCAGCACGTGACCCATCGCCGGGCCGTAGCGGGCGACGAGGTGCGCGCGCACGGCCCCGACCGTCGTCAGGGCGGCGGCCTCCTCGCCGAGCAGCGTCTCCTCCTCGCAGCCCGCGGCCTCCGCCGCCGCGGCGAAGTAGCGCAGTCGCAGCTCAGCCACCGATGGCTCCCATCGTTCGGATCGGACGACGGAAGCCCTCGCGCTCCATGCCGTGCCCCGCCTGCTTGCCCCACATCGCCGCGCGCCAGAGATCGGCGAGCTCGGCGTCGTCGGCGCCCGCCCGCAGTCGGCCGCGCAGATCGAGCTCGTCGTCGCCGAAGAGGCAGGAGCGCACGGTGCCCTCGGCGGTGAGGCGCGTGCGGTCGCAGGCCGAGCAGAACGACCGCGTGACCGAGGCGATGATGCCGACCCGGGCCGGGCCGCCGTCGACGAGCCACGACTCGGCCGGGGCGTGCGGGTCGTCGCGGTGCGGATCGCTGAGCGCGAAGCGCGGAGCGAGGGTGGCGACGAGCTCGGCGGCGTCCACCATGTTCTCGCGCACCCACGCCTCGTCGGCGTCGAGGGGCATCTGCTCGATGAACCGCAGCTCGACCCCGTGCTCGAGGGACCACGCGAGGAGGTCGGCGGCCCCCGCGAGCGTGTCGCGCATGAGCACGGCGTTGATCTTCAGCGGGGTGAGCCCGGCGCGGCGCGCACCCTCGATGCCGCGCAGCACGGCCGGCAGGCGATCGCGCCGCGTCAGCCGGGCGAAGTGGTCGCGGTCGACCGTGTCGAGCGAGATGTTGACGCGCGTCAGACCCGCGTCGCGCAGGGCGTCGATGCGCCGCTCGAGCCCGATGCCGTTGGTCGTGAGCGAGATCGAGGCGGTGCCAGCCACTCGGGCGCTCTGCGCGATGATGTCGACGAGATCGGGGCGCAGCAGGGGCTCGCCGCCGGTGAAGCGCACGTCGACCACGCCGAGCTCGTCGACGGCGATGCGCACGAGCCGGGCGATCTCGTCGGCGGTGAGCAACCGGCCCGTCGGGACGACGGGCAGACCCTGCTCCGGCATGCAGTACGTGCAGCGCAGCGAGCAGGCCGTCGTCACCGAGATGCGCAGGTCGCGGGCGGTGCGGCCGAAGCGGTCGACGAGCGCCGACGTCGCGGGCCGGTCGGCGGTGCCGGGCGGCCCGGGCGGGGTGCGGCGCAGGCCGGGCATCCCGAGGCCGATCGCTGACATGCCGTCAGGGTAGGGCCGTTCGCTGAGCGCGACCCCGGGTGGTGCAGCGCGCGGGTGGATGCCCGGCGCCCGTGTCGGCGGCGGCCGCTAGCGTGATCGGCGGAGGTCGCCGCCGCACCGACGACCGCGAGGGGGAGCACCGCGATGCCGTTCGAGACCGTGGAGGGGGCGCCGCTCGACGGCGTGCCGCTGCTCTACCGGATGGGCCGCGAGTTCCAGGTGACGCGCCCCTTCGCCTACCGCGACCCGCGCGAGGGCACCGTGACGCGCGTGCCGGCGCACGACACGAGCCGGCCGCCCGTCGAGGGCAACTCGACCGACTTCGCCTCGGTGCCGCCGTTCCTCTGGGGGCTCATCGCCAACTACGGGCCGCAGACCCTGCCAGCGATCCTGCACGACGCCATGGTCGAGCAGGCGCGGCGGGCCCCCGAGGCCGAGCGGCTGCCGCGGCGGCGGGTCGCCGACGACCTCTTCCGCATCGCGCTCATCGACAACGGCATCCACCTGCTGCGGGCGCGGGTCATGTGGGCGGCGGTGAGTCTCGAGAGCCGGTGGCGGCACGGCGGCACCGCGGGGCGGGTGCTCATCGCGCAGGTCGCCCTCGGCGCCCTCGCACTCATCGCGGCGACGGTGCTCGGCGTGCTCCTCTCCCCCTGGTGGATGCTCGGCCTCGCCCTCCCCGCCGCGCTCGCGCCCCTCCAGCGCGGGTCGGCGCCCCTCGTCGTCGCCGCCACCTACCTCGGCGCGCTCTACGCCCCGCTCGTGCTCGGAGCCTTCCTGGCCGCGCACGTCGAGGGCCTCATCGCGCTCGTTGTCTGGCTCGCGACCGGTCGCCGCGGCCCGCGCCCGCAGGCCGAGCCGACGATCGTCTGGAAGGACGAGTACGCGCCCGAGGGCGTCAGCCGATGGTGACCCCGGTCATCGCGAGCCGCTTGTCGTACTGCAGCGCCAGCTCGACCGCGAACTCGTCGTCGGCCACGGTGTAGCGCTCGTTGAGGCCCGCGCTCATGATGTTCCAGGGCCGGCCGTTGGCCGCGCGGCCCGCGTCGCCGGTCTCGGTGAGGAACTGGATGGCGTCGTAGGGGTGCGCGGCCGTCGCCGCGAGGCGCGGCGAGTAGGTGTCGACCGCGAGCATCCCGGCCGCCAGATCGAGCTGCAGCAGGCGCAGGAACCCCGTCGCCCGCTCCCCCGACGCCGTGCGGAACTCCTGGTAGTCGGCGAGCAGCTCGACGACGTCGTGCCCCTCGATGCCGCCCGCATCGGGCGTGACGATCGCGCCGAGCCCGTGGTAGTGGCCGGCCAGCACGGCGACGACGTGGCGGTTCGGCGCGATGACCCGCTCCCAGAGCGCGTCGGCGCGGCTCACCCAGCGGTTCTCGGCCGCGCGGCGGGCGGGGCCCTCCTCGGTGAGCGGCGTGAGGTGCTCGTGGGTGGCGATGACGATGTTGTGATCGGGATGCTCGCCCACGACCCGCTCGGCCCACTCCAGCTCGCGCTCGCCGTAGCCGTAGCCGATCGAGAGGATGAGCATCGGCGCGGGGCCCGCCTCGACGATGGAGTAGCTGGAGGTGTTGTCCCCCGGAGCGATGGGGGCGACGTACCCCGGCTGGTCGCGGTATCGCTCGGGGCCGAAGTGCTCGTTGAACAGGCCCGCGTCCATGCCGCGCTTGGTGTCGTGGTTGCCGGGCAGCACCGTCGTCGCGACCCCGGCGCGCTCGAGGATGCTCTGCGCCTCCGAGGCGCGGGCGAACTCGATGCGCGCCCGGTCGGGCGACTGATCCGGGTCGACCCAGCTCTGCACGAGATCGCCGGTGTGGATGGCCGCGGCGACCGGGCGGCGCTCGGCGAGCCGGGCGATCCAGTCGGTCATGCGGTCGTACTCCTGCGGGTAGCCCTCGGCGAGGTACTGCGTGTCGGTGAGGTGCACGAGGGTTCCGTCGATCGCGTCGAGGGGCTCGAGCGCACCGTCGGGCGTGCGATCCGGCGCCGCGCCGGGCAGCATCTGCACGAGCAGCGCCGTCGTCGAGGGGGTGGTCGCCGTGACGACGACGTCGCCCGCCCCATCGGCGAGCGCCTCGCCGATGGGGCTCCAGCGCTCCTCGGCCTCGCTCCAGGCCGAGAGCAGCGCGCGGTGCCGGGGCCCGACGATGCCCTCCCAGCGCACCGTACCCTCGATCGGGGCGGCGTACTCGAGCCGCAGGGCCGGGTAGGCCCAGCCCTCGGCCGTCGCGATGGCCGGTTCGGATTCGCGCGGGGAATCGGGGGCCCGCCCCGGCTCCGGACCGGTTTCCGGCTCGGCTCCTGCCTCGTCGGTCGGGGGGATGCCCACGGCGCGCTCGTCGTCGAGCGACCAGCGGACGGCGGGCTCGGCGCCGGTCGTGCCGGCGACGAGGCGCGCGGGCTCGGCGCCGGCGGTACGGGAGGGGAGCGCGACGGCGGTTCGCGCGCTCGGCTCCGCGGCGGCGGCGAGGGCGACGGCGGGATCCGATGCCGGAGGGCGGAGCATCCCGCGGGCGGTCGAGCGCACGTCCTCGAGCAGGCGGCTCGCGACGGTCTCGACCGGGCCGGCGACGAGCCCGTCGACCCCCGGGCTCGCGGCGCCCGTCGCGAAGTCGACGAGGTCGACGCCCGTGCGCTCCACGCGGGCGTACGACTCGCCCCGCACGCGGTCGGGCTGGAAGGTGACGAGCGAGACCCCGTTCGTGCACGGCGAGGGCGGCTCGATGCTCTCGTCCATCTCGTTCACGTGGAAGGCGCCGACCCGGTCGACGAGCTCGCCCTCGGCGTTCTCGACGAGCACGCCCGCCCCGAGGAACGCGAGCGGTTCCGCGAACACGGCGGTCGCGCCCTCCGCCGCCGGGGTGCCGGCCGCGGCCAGCACGGCGACGCCGCCGGGCGCCAGGATCGTGCCGCTGCCGAGCACGCCGAGCGGCTCGGCCCGACGGCGGCCGTCGGCACCGCAGGCCCAGACGCGCCAGCCCTCGAGCGACACCGGCGCGGTCGAGCGGTTCGCGAGCTCGACGAAGTTGTGCGGCCGGGCGATCGCGGCGACATCGAGCGGATCGGTCGCGAGCTCGCTCACCACCACGCCCGCCTCGATCGGCACGGCGTCGGCGAGCGCGTCGGCGAGGGCCGCATTGCGCGCGCCCGGCGTGCGCGGGGCGATGAGGAACTCGGGGCCGAGCACCCGCGCGAGGCCCGGCTCGATCCGCTGGTGGCTCTCGCCCCGCACCGCGTCGAGTCGGGCGGGCAGCAGGGCCTCGCCCGACTGGCAGGCGCTGTGGCCGTGGTGGGCGACGGCGAGCTCGTCGACGAGCATCCCCTCGTCATCGCGCAGCTGCAGGCCGAACGCGTCGTCGGCGAGGGAGGTCGGCATGACCGCGTCGACCTCGTCGAGCGTCGAGGCGGGCCCGGCGATGACGAGGCGCCCGCCCGGGGCGAGACGGTGCTCGGGGCCGAGACGGAGCTGCAGGGTGTCGGCCGTGCGCTCCCCGCGCGCGGTGCAGCGCCAGAGGGTCCAGCCCGCGAGCGAGGCGGTGCGGTCGGCGTCGTTGCGCAGCTCGACGAGATCGTCGCCCGAGCCGCCGGGGCCGAAGGGCGCCGCCTCGGCGATCACGACGCCGCTCTCGCGCGACGGCGGCAGCGACTCTCCCAGCGCGGCCGAGCCGGGGGTCCCCGTCGCGACGATGAAACGGCCCTCGGCCTCGACCCCCGCGCCGGTGCGCTGGTAGGTCTCCCCCGCCATCACGTCGAGGATGCCCGGCAACGAGCCCGAGGGACCGCACTCGCTCGTCGTCATCCACGGCTCGGTCGGGTAGATCGCCACCGCGTCGGCGGTGCGCTCCGCCGGGTCCTCCAGCACGTAGCCGACGCCTCCCGGGTCGAAGGAGGTGCCGAAGACGTCGTCGGGCACCGCGCCGCCCGGTCGCTCCCCCGTGCGTGCGATCAGGTGCACGTCGCCCGGCGCCAGCACGACGCCGGTCAGCTCGGAGTCGGGATTGCCGCGCTTCGCCCGCAGCCCCTCGCCGTTGCAGCGGTAGAGCGTCCAGCCGGTGAGGTCGACGGGGGCGTCGGAGACGTTCCGCAGCTCCACGAAGCTCGCCGCGGGGCGGTCGAGGAACCCGGGGGCGATCTCGCTGATGATCACCGGGTGATCGTCGCGGTAGGCGTAGGAGCCGGAGTCGCCGCCCTCGGCCGCGGCGGGCATCCCGGGGACGATCGCGGCCGCGAGGCCCACGATGACGGCCGCGGCGAGGGCGGTGCGGGTCGAGAAGAGGCGGACGGGGATGGGGCGGACCTCGGTGCGCATCGTGCTCCTCCGCGAGCCGACGGCGGGCTCGCGCGCTCACCGTCCCGACCCCCGGTGAACGGAGGACCATCCTCAGGGGGTGTGTCGGGTGAACGATCGGCGGTGCGGCCGACGCAGAACCGCCCGCCCCCGCGCAGGGCGGGGAGCGGGCGGTTCAGGCGGAGCGGGTGGTGCCGATGTCGCGGGGTGCCTCAGCGCGCAGCGCTGCCGTCCCCGTTCCGATGCGCACGCGCATCGGAACGCATCAGCACAGCGTCGTCAGACTGCGTCGACGTCGGCGCGCAGCGCTGCCGTCGGCGTTCCGATGCGCACGCGCATCGGAACCAGCAAGCTCAGCGTCGTCAGACTGCGTCGACGTCAGCGCGCAGCGCTGCCGTCGACGTAGTCGGCGTCGGTCTGCTTCCAGGCGAAGAGCGAGCGCAGCTTGCGCCCGGTCTCCTCGATGGGGTGCTTCTCGCCCTTGTCGCGCAGGGCGTGGAACTCGGGGGCGCCGGCGTCCTGGTCCTCGATGAAGCGCTTCGCGAAGGCGCCCGACTGGATGTCGGCGAGCACGGCCTTCATGTTCTCCTTGACCGAGGGGTCGATGACGCGCGGGCCCGAGACGTAGTCGCCGTACTCGGCGGTGTCGCTGACGCTCCAGCGCTGCTTGGCGATGCCGCCCTCCCACATGAGGTCGACGATGAGCTTGAGCTCGTGCAGCACCTCGAAGTACGCGATCTCGGGCTGGTAGCCGGCCTCGGTGAGCACCTCGAAGCCGTACTGCACGAGCTGCGAGGTGCCGCCGCAGAGCACGGCCTGCTCGCCGAACAGGTCGGTCTCGGTCTCCTCGGTGAAGGTGGTCTTGATGACGCCCGCGCGGGTGCCGCCGATGGCCTTGGCGTACGAGAGCGCGAGGTCCCAGGCGTGGCCGGTGGTGTCGCGCTCGACGGCGACGATGTCGGGGATGCCGCGGCCGGCGACGAACTCGCGGCGCACGGTGTGGCCGGGGGCCTTCGGGGCGACGAGGATGACGTCGACGCCCTCGGGCGCGTCGATGTAGCCGAAGCGGATGTTGAAGCCGTGGGCGAAGGCGAGGGTCTTGCCCGCGGTGAGCTTGTCCTTGATGCTCTCGGTGAAGATCGCGCGCTGGTGCTGGTCGGGTGCGAGCACCATGATGACGTCGGCCCACTCGGCGGCGTTCGCGACGGTCATGACGGTGAAGCCGTCCTCCTGCGCCTTCGGGGCCGACTTCGAGCCCTCCTTGAGGGCGATCGTCACGTCGACGCCCGAGTCGCGCAGGTTCTGCGCGTGCGCGTGGCCCTGCGAGCCGTAGCCGACGACGGCGACCTTCTTGCTCTGGATGAGCGCGATGTCGGCGTCGTTGTCGTAGTAGATCTCAGTCACTTCGGTGTTCTCCTTGGATGATCGGTATCGGATGTCCGGAGCCGGGCCGAGCGGCCGGCGAGGGTCGTCGGGAGCGCTCAGCTCTTGAGCACGCGCTCGCTGATGCTCTTCGAGCCGCGGCCGATCGCGAGCAGGCCCGACTGCGCGATCTCCTTGATGCCGTAGGGCTCGAGCACGCGCAGCATCGCCTCGACCTTGGCGGTGTCGCCGGTGACCTCGATGACGAGGGCGTCGGTCGCGACGTCGACGACGCGCGCGCGGAACAGGGTCGTCGCCTCGAGGATCTGCGAGCGGGTGGTGTTGTCGACGCGCACCTTGATGAGCATGTGCTCGCGCTGCACCGACTGGGTCGGATCGAGCTCGACGATCTTGAGCACGTTGATGAGCTTGTTGAGCTGCTTGGTCACCTGCTCGAGGGGCAGGCCCTCGACCTCGACGACGACGGTGATGCGCGAGAGGCCGGGCACCTCGGTGGTGCCCACGGCGAGGGAGGTGATGTTGAAGCCGCGGCGGGCGAACAGCCCCGCGACGCGGGTCAGCAGGCCGGGCTTGTCCTCGACGAGGAGCGAGAGCACGTGGTAGGTCATGGCTTACTCCCTCTCCCACTCGGGGGCGTGCTCGCGGGCGTACTGCACGGACGAGTTGCCGACGCCCTGCGGCACCATCGGCCACACCATGGCGTCGCGGCTGACGATGAAGTCGATGACGACGGGGCGGTCGTTGGTCTCCATCGCGAGGCGGATGGCCGGCTCGACCTCCTCGGGCGTGCGCACCCGGATTCCGAGGGCGCCGTAGGCGTCGGCCATCTTCACGAAGTCGGGCACCATCACGGTGTCGTGCCCCGTGTTGAGGTCGGTGAAGGAGTGGCGGCCGTCGTAGAACAGCGTCTGCCACTGGCGCACCATGCCCAGCGAGGAGTTGTTGATGACGGCGACCTTGATCGGGATCTTGTTGATCGTGCAGGTCGCGAGCTCCTGGTTGGTCATCTGGAAGCAGCCGTCGCCGTCGATCGCCCAGACGAGGCGATCGGGCTCGGCGACCTTGGCCCCCATGGCCGCGGGCACCGCGTAGCCCATGGTGCCGGCGCCGCCCGAGTTGAGCCAGGCGCCGGGGCGCTCGTACTTGATGAACTGCGCGGCCCACATCTGGTGCTGGCCGACGCCCGAGGCGTAGACGGCCTCGGGGCCCGAGAGCTCGCCGATCTTCTCGATGATCCACTGCGGCGAGAGCAGCCCGTCGTCGGGCATCGTGTAGCCGAGCGGGTACTGGTCGCGCAGGGTGCCGAGCCGCTTCCACCAGTCGGCGTAGTCGGGCGCCTGCGTCGCGGCGGCCTGCCGGTAGACCGGCAGCAGGTCGGTGAGCACCTCGCGGGCATCCCCCACGATCGGCACGTCGGCGGCGCGGATCTTGCCGATCTCGGCGGGGTCGATGTCGACGTGGATGACCTTCGCATGCGGCGCGAACTCGCTCACCTTGCCCGTCACCCGGTCGTCGAACCGGGCGCCGAGGGCGATGAGCAGGTCGCTCTCCTGCAGGCCGAGCACGGCCGGAACGGTGCCGTGCATGCCCGGCATTCCGAGGTGCTGGGGGTGCGAGTCGGGGAAGGCGCCGCGGGCCATGAGCGTCGTGACGACGGGCGCTCCGGTGGCCTCGGCGAAGGCGAGCAGCTCGCGGTGCGCGCCGGCGCGGATGACTCCGCCGCCGACGTAGAGCACGGGCTTCTTCGCCTCGACGATGAGCTGGGCCGCGGCCTGGATCTGCTTGCCGTGCGCCTTGGTGACGGGGCGGTAGCCGGGCAGCTCGACCTTCGGCGGCCAGTGGAACGGCGCCGACTTCTGCTGGGCGTCCTTCGTGACGTCGACGAGCACGGGGCCGGGGCGCCCGGTCGTGGCGATGTGCACGGCGGCGGCGAGCACCGCGGGCACGTCCTCCGGCTTGGTGACGAGGAACGAGTGCTTCGTGATGGGCATCGTGATGCCCGTGATGTCGACCTCCTGGAAGGCGTCGGTGCCCATCGAGGTCGAGAACACCTGGCCGGTGATCGCGAGCATCGGCACCGAGTCCATGTAGGCGTCGGCGATCGCCGTGACCAGGTTCGTGGCGCCCGGGCCCGAGGTGGCGATGCAGACGCCGAGGCGGCCGCTCGAGGCGGCGTAGCCCTCGGCCGCGTGGCCGGCGCCCTGCTCGTGGCGCACGAGGATGTGGCGGATGGCCGTGGAGGCCATGAGCTCGTCGTAGAACGGCATGATCGCGCCGCCCGGGAGCCCGAACACGTCGGTGACGCCGAGCTTCTCGAGCGAGGCGAGGATGGCGCCCGACCCGGTGAGCATCGGCGGTTCTGAGCGTGCGGGCTGCGCGGGACTCGGCACGGGGGTCGATTCCGTGGGCATGAGGAGACGTCCTTGTGATCGTGATCGAGTGGCGGGAGCGCCGAGTCGTCAGCCGGTGATCGCGCCCTTCGCGGCGGAGTGCACGAGCTTGGCGTACTTGGCGAGAACGCCGCGGGTATAGCGCGGGGGAAGGGGCGCCCAGCCGGTGCGGCGCGCCTCCAGCTCGTCTGCGTCGACCAGTAGGTCGAGGGAGCGAGCAGCGATATCGACCCGTATGAGATCACCATCGCGCACGAAGGCGATCGGACCAGCGTCGACCGCTTCGGGAGCTATATGGCCGATGCAGAGGCCGGTTGTGCCGCCCGAGAATCGTCCGTCCGTCAAGAGTAGTACATCCCTGCCGAGCCCCGCCCCCTTGATGGCGGCGGTGATGGCGAGCATCTCGCGCATGCCGGGGCCGCCCTTGGGGCCCTCGTAGCGGATGACGACGACGTCGCCCGCGCTGATCTCGCCGGCGGTCAGGGCGTCCATCGCCGCGCGCTCGCGCTCGAACACGCGGGCCGGGCCCTCGAAGACCGCGGCGTCGAATCCGGCGGTCTTGACGACGGCGCCCTCCGGCGCGAGCGAGCCCTGCAGGATCGTGATGCCGCCCGTGGCGTGGATGGGGTTGTCGAGCGTGCGCAGCACCTCGCCGTCGAGCGGGTCGGGGTTCAGCTCGGCGAGGTTCTCGGCCATGGTCTTGCCCGTGACGGTCATGACGTCGCCGTGCAGGACTCCGGCATCCAGCAGCGCCTTCAGCAGCACGGGCAGCCCGCCCTGACGGTCGACGTCGTTCATGACGTAGCGGCCGAAGGGCTTGAGGTCGCCGATGTGGGGCACGCGGTTGCCGATGCGGTTGAAGTCGTCGAGCGTGAACTCGACCTCGGCCTCGTTGGCGATCGCGAGGATGTGCAGCACGACGTTGGTCGAGCCGCCGAGCGCCATCGCCACCGTGACGGCGTTCTCGAAGGCCTCCTTGGTGAGGATCTGGCGCGCGGTGATGCCGTGATTCAGCAGGTTCACGACGGCCTCGCCCGAGCGGTGCGCGTACATGTCGCGACGGCGATCGTAGGATGCCGGGCTCGCCGACCCCGGGAGGCTCAGGCCGAGCGCCTCGGCCACCGACGCCATGGTGTTGGCGGTGTACATGCCCCCGCAGGCACCCTCACCCGGAGCGAAGGCGCACTCGATGCGGTGCGCGTCCTCGGCGCTCATCTTGCCGGCCTTGACCGCGCCCACCGCCTCGAAGGAGTCGATGATCGTGATCTCCTTCTCGGTGCCGTCGCTGAGCTTGACCCAGCCGGGGGCGATCGAGCCGGCGTAGAGGAAGACGCTCGAGAGGTCGAGGCGCGCCATCGCCATGAGCATGCCGGGGATGGACTTGTCGCAGCCGGCGAGCAGCACCGAGCCGTCGAGGCGCTCGGCCTGCATGACGACCTCGACGCTGTCGGCGATGACCTCGCGGCTCACGAGCGAGAAGTGCATGCCCTCGTGGCCCATCGAGATGCCGTCGCTGACGCTCACGGTGCCGAACTGCAGCGGGTAGCCGCCGCCGGCGTGCACGCCCTCCTTCGCGGCCTGCGCGAGGCGGGCGAGCGAGAGGTTGCACGGGGTGATCTCGTTCCACGAGCTGGCGATGCCGACCTGCGGCTTGTCCCAGTCGTCGTCGCCCATGCCGACCGCGCGCAGCATGCCGCGCGAGGTGGTGGCTTCGATGCCGTCGGTGACGACGCGAGAACGGGGCTTGGGATCGATCGCGGTCATGGGCCGAGTTTACGCCGGGCCCGCGCCCCTCCCCGACGCGTCGGCGGAGGCATCGGGGGACGCATCGGCACGGGGGTCGGCGGATGCCCCGCGAGGGTCGTCCGGCGGGGGCTGCGCCTCGCCGCCCGGCAGCTCGCCGCCCGGCAGGTCGCCGCGACCGGCCGAGGCGATGTCCTCGGCGAGCTCGTCGACGATGAGCGTCCCCGCGTCGAAGTCGCCGGTGCGGTAGCCGGCGCGCCCCACCATGTGGGCGGCGATCGGCGCCGTGAGCATCTGGAACACGACGACGGGCACGAGCAGCAGGAGCACCGCGCCGCTGCGCACGCTGAGGGCGAGGGCGAGCACGACGAAGACGAGACCGAGGATCTGCGGCTTGGTCGCGGCGTGCAGCCGGCTGAGCGCGTCGGGGAACCGGTTGAGTCCGATGCCGGCGGCGAGCGACAGGAACCCGCCGAGCACGAGCAGCACCCCCGCGGCGATGTCGAGGGCCTCGATGACGGGGGCTTCCGGGGTCACGAGGTCTCCTCCCCCGTCGAGGCCGTCGGGTTCTCCGCGCCCAGCGCCGGCACCGCACGGGTGTCCTCGGGCCGCGTGACGAAGCGGGCGACGGCGACGGTGCCGAGGATGGCGGTGGCCGCCATGACGACCATGAGCGGGATGGTGCGGGTGTGCTGGTTCGCGACCATCTCGGCGCCGACGACGAGGATGAGGGTCGTCAGCAGCACGTCGCTCGCGATGATGCGGTCGACGATGCTGGGGCCGCGGATGACGCGGAGGATCGCGAGCAGCGCCGTCGCGGAGAAGAGCACACCGGCGATCCAGAGCAGCGCGGTCATCGCACGGCCTCCCATTCCTCGCGGGAACCGAGCGCCCGCAGGATGCGCCGCTCGTAGGCGAGCACGGCGTCGTGCGCGCACGCCACCTGCTCGGGCGTCTCGATGCCGAGGCTGTGGATGTAGAGCACCGAGTGCGGGCGGTCGACCTCGAGCACGACCGAGCCGGGCACGAGGCTCACGGCGAGCGCCGTGCCGGTGAGCACGAAGTCGTTGCGGGTGGTGAGATCGACCCGGATGACCGCGTTGCGCTCGACGCCGCGCGGCCGCAGGGCCTGCCAGGCGACCTCGAAGGATGCCCGCACGAGGTCGACGGCGAACCGGCCGAGCAGCACGAGGAACCACCACGGGTTGAAGCGCCCCGAGAGCTCGACGGGCGGCAGGTAGAACGCCCGCGTGACGACGAGCGCGACGACGACGCCCGTGACGATCGTGAGCGGCGTCACCGAGCCCCAGAGCAGCATCCACAGCAGCACGAGGGCGAGCAGCAGCGGGGACTGCTGCAGCAGGGGGACGCGCTGGTGCTCGCGCTGCGACTCACTCACGCGGCTCCCCCTCCTCGGTGCTCGTCGGGAACACCGTCTGGATGTAGGCGCCGGGCCCGTCGAGGTTGCGCCCCGCGCGGTCGGCGAGCGCGTAGACCGGCCCGGCGAAGACCGTGAGCGCGAGGCTCACGACGACCATCCCCGCCGTCGAGAGGGTCATGAGGCGCGGGGTCGCGCGGGTGACCGCGATGGTCGAGGTGCTCAGCGGCGCCTCCTCGACCGAGCGGAGCAGGCGCGATTCATCGCCCTCCACCGCGTCGGCCGAGCGCCAGAACACGAGGTTCCAGACGCGGATGAGCGCGTACAGGGTGAGCAGCGAGACGAGGGCTCCGGCGCCGATGAGGGTGTAGGCCAGGGCATCCCCCTGCTCGGCGGTCGCCTGGAACAGCCCGAGCTTGCCGATGAACCCCGAGAACGGCGGGATGCCGCCGAGGTTGAGGGCCGGGATGAAGAAGAGCGCAGCGACGACCGGAGCGCTCGCGAGCAGTCCGCCGATGCGGGTGATCGAGGTGCTGCCCGCCTCGCGCTCGATGAGCCCCGCGGCGAGGAAGAGGGTCGTCTGCACGACGATGTGGTGGGCGATGTAGTAGATCGCCGCCGCCGTGCCGTCGACGGTGCCGAGGGCCACGCCGAGGATCATGTAGCCGATGTGGCTCACGAGCGTGAACGACAGGATGCGCTTGATATCGGCCTGCGCGACGGCGCCGAGAGCGCCCACCACCATCGTCAGCAGGGCGAGCACCATGAGCCAGGGGTTGAGCTCGGGCCCGGGGAAGATGACGGTCTCGACCCGGATGATCGCGTAGACGCCGATCTTCGTCAGCAGACCCGCGAAGGCCGCCGTGACCGGGGCGGGCGCCGAGGGGTACGAGTCCGGGAGCCAGAACGAGAGCGGGAACACGGCCGCCTTGATGCCGAACCCGACGAGCAGCATGACGTGCAGCACGATCTGCACGTCGAGCGGCAGGTCGCCGATGCGCTGCGCGATCTGCGCGATGTTCACGGTGCCGAGCGCGCCGTAGATCATCGCGATCGCGGCGAGGAACAGCAGCGAGGAGAGCAGGCTCACGATCACGTAGGTGACGCCCGCCCGGATGCGCGATTCGGTGCCGCCGAGGGTGATGAGCACGTAGCTGGCGACGAGCAGGATCTCGAACCCGACGTAGAGGTTGAAGAGATCGCCCGCGACGAAGGCCACCATGACGCCCGTGGTGAGGATGAGGTAGGTCGGGTTGTAGATCGACACCGGCGTCTCGTCGTCGCCGTCGGCGAGACCCTGCCCGACCGAGAAGACGAGGACGGCCAGCAGCACGATCGACGAGACGAGCACCATGAGGGCGGCGAGCCGATCGACGATCAGCACGATGCCGAAGGGCGCCTGCCAGCCGCCCACCTCGACGACGAGCGGGCCGCCCGCGTCGACGACGACGAGCAGGAGCACGCCGAGGGCGAGCTCGATGACGAGGGCCGAGATCGCGATGACGCGCTGCGGGCGCGCGCGCCGGCCGACCAGCAGCGTCGCGGCCGCCCCGAGGAGCGGCACCAGCACGACGAGGGGGACGAGGAAGGTCACTTCTCGACCTCCAGCGGGAAGTCGCTCGACGAGGTCTCGATCGACGACTCCTCCGAGGGCATCGCGAGGGTTCCCGCGCGCAGCGCCACGTCATCGGCGTCGTCGCTGAGGTCGTCGGCGTTCGCCAGCCGCCAGGAGCGGTAGATCAGGGCGAGCAGGAACGACGAGACCGCGAAGGTGATGACGATGGCGGTGAGGATGAGCGCCTGCGGCAGCGGGTCGGTGTACTCCTCCGGGGAGAGCGTCTCGTCGAAGATCGGGGCGATGCCCGCCTCCCCCGCCATGATCAGGATGAGCAGGTTGGTGGCGTTGCCGGCGAGCAGGAACCCGAGCAGCACCCGGGTGAGACTGCGCTCGAGCAGCAGGTAGACGGCGCAGGCGTACATCGCCGACATGACGATGACGAGCACGAGCGAGACGGTCATGCGGGGCCTCCTCTGCTGTCGATGCCGACGCCCTCGACGGGCGCCTCCCCCGGCATCGGGGGCTCGTCGGCGGAGCCGTCCCGCACCGGCTCCGGCACGCGGAACTCGGGGTCGCCCTGGCGGTCGACCTCGGCGCCCAGGGACCGCAGCACGTCGAGCACGAGACCGACGACGACGAGGTAGACGCCGACGTCGAAGATCGTCGAGGTGACGAACTCGACCTCGCCCAGCAGCCAGACCTCGCCCTCGAAATAGGTGGAGGTCAGGGCATCCGCGCCCAGCAGCAGCGGCACGACCGCGGTGCCGACGGCCAGCAGCAGCCCCGTGCCGAGGAGCGTTCCTG
Source organism: Microcella daejeonensis (assembly GCF_026625045.1). Taxonomy (GTDB): domain Bacteria; phylum Actinomycetota; class Actinomycetes; order Actinomycetales; family Microbacteriaceae; genus Microcella; species Microcella daejeonensis. The sequence continues at coordinate 388,402 of NZ_CP113089.1, forward strand.
CGCCGATGGGGGCGGCGGCGCCGAGCTCGTAGCGCCCGCCGGCGAGGTAGCGGGCGACGAGCGCGAGACCCGCGACGAGGCCGCCCGCGAAACCGCCGCCCGGCAGGTTGTGGCCGGCGAACAGCAGGTAGAGCGAGACGACGATGAGGGCGTGGAAGAGGAGGCGGACGACCACCTCGAGCAGGATCGAGCGGTTGCGCGGGTCGAGGGTGGGCCCGGCGAGGATCCAGGCGTTGCGCAGCTCGCCGGGGGCGGCCTGCTCCTTGACGCGCACGAGGCGGTCCTCCACGCGACGGCGCATCGCCCCGCGGCGGGCACGGGGCCCGCTGTCGGCGCGGCCGCGGATGAAGAGCAGGCTCGCGACGCCCGTGGCCGCGGCGATGACGACCGCGAGCTCGCCCATGGTGTCCCAGGCGCGGATGTCGACGAGGGCGACGTTGACGATGTTGCGGCCGTGCCCGTCGACGTAGGCGAGCTCGGGCCACTCGAGCGAGATCGGCAGCGCGACGCGGGCCCCCGAGGCGACGATCGCGATGACGCCCATGACGACGCCGACCGCGATGCCGAGCAGAGCGCGGACGAGCTTGCGCGTGCTGCCGTGCTTGTCGCCGAGCGCGGCGGGCAGGCGCCGCAGCACGAGCACGAAGGCGATGAGCGTGACGAGCTCGACGAGGATCTGCGTGATCGCGAGATCGGGCGCACCCATGAGCGCGAAGATCGCCGACATGCCGAAGCCGGTCACGCCGACGACGACGACCGCGGTGAAGCGCTTCTGCGCCCGGGTCGCGGCGATCGCGGCGATGATCATCACGAGACCGATGGCCGCCTGCGCCGGGTGGTCCCAGAGGCGGAGCTCGTCGGGCCAGGTGTCGCCGAGCAGCAGCGCGCTCGTCGTGACGACCACGAAGACGACGAGGATGACCCCGAGGTAGAAGGGCAGGGATCCGCGCTGGGTGACGCCCGTGACCCGCACCGCGAGGCGGTCGACCGCCCCGACCGCGTCCCAGTACAGCTCGGAGGCGCTCACGGGGCTGTGCACTCGCGCCTGCAGACGGGCGAGCGGCTCGCGCGCGACGAACAGGGCGGCGCCGAGCACGAGCGCGAGCACCGAGAGCCCGAGCTCGAGGGTGAGCCCGTGCCAGAGCTCGAGGTGGTAGCCCGTGCCCTGGTCGGGGTAGGCCGCGGCGACGGGGGCGATCGCGCGGTCGGCGATCGCCGCGAGCGGTCCGAGCGCGAGGCTCGCGACGGCGAGGATCGCGGGGGCGACGAGGAAGGTGGGCACGACCTCGGCGGCCTGCTCGACCTCGGCGACGCCCGGCTTGCGGCAGAAGGCCCCCCAGAAGAACCGGATGCTGTACGCCGCCGTCAGCACCGAGCCGAGCACCACGCCGATGACCGCGGCGAGCGCGAGGCCGTCGCCGGCCTCCGCGTCGACGATCAGCCCGTGCAGCACGGCCTCCTTGGCGACGAAGCCGAACAGCGGCGGCAGGCCCGCCATGCTCGCGAGCGCGAGCACCGTGATGCCCGCGAGCACGGGCGCCCGCCGGCCGAGCCCGCTGAGCTTGCGCAGATCGCGCGTGCCCGTGCCGTGGTCGACGATGCCGACGACGAGGAACAGCGCGGCTTTGAACAGCGCGTGCGCGATCAGCAGCGCCGTGGCGGCGAGGGCCGCATCGCGCGTGCCCCAGCCCGTGACGATCATGAGGAACCCGAGCTGGCTCACCGTGCCGTAGGCGAGCAGCAGCTTGATGTCGGTCTGCTTGAGCGCCGCCCATCCGCCCAGGAGCATCGTGGCGATGCCGAGCCCGACGAGCAGCTCGCGCCACGAGGGCGTCAGGGCGAAGCCGGGCGCCAGGCGGGCGACGAGGTAGATGCCCGCCTTCACCATGGCCGCGGCGTGCAGGTAGGCGCTCACCGGCGTCGGGGCGGCCATGGCGCCCGGCAGCCAGAAGTGGAACGGGACGATCGCCGACTTCGAGATCGCCCCGACGAGGATGAGCACGATCGCCGCGGTCGTGAGCGCTCCCGATGGCGCGCTCGCGACGATCACGCGGAGGCTCGAACTGCCGGCCTCGACGGAGAGCAGCACGAGCCCGACGAGCATGACCAGCCCGCCGAGCGTCGTCGTGATGAGGGCCTGCAGGGCGGCTCCGCGGCTGGCCTTGCGCCCCTGGTAGTGCCCGATGAGCAGGTACGAGAGAACGCTCGTGAGCTCCCAGAACACGAAGAGCAGGAAGACGTCCTCGGCGAGGATGAGGCCGTACATGGCCCCGGCGAAGGCGGTGAGCGTGCTCGCGAAGCGGCCGATGCCCTCGCTGTCGCGACCGAAGTAGCGGGTGCAGTACAGCATGACGAGCGCGCCGACCCCGGTGACGACGAGCGTGAGCACCCACGACAGCGGGTCCATGCGCAGGTCGAGCGTGAGGCCGAGCTCGGGGATCCACGGCAGGCGCTCGACGAGCTCCGAGCCGCCGAGCACGGCGGGGCCGACGACGAGCGCGTGCACGAAGCCCGCGAGCGGCACGAGCGCGCCGAGCAGGAACACCCCGCGCTTCACATACGGGGTCAGGAATACGAGACCGGCGGCGGCCGCTCCGAACACCAGCAGGACGAGGAGCATGCGTCCTCCCTCGGGTGTCGGTGCGGCACGGGCGGGGTGAGGGCGGCGAGCCTGAGCGGGCGCGCGTTCGGGACGAGTTTACCGAGTCGTCGCGGCGGACTCGCGCCGAGCATCCCGCAGACGCTCGAGAACCCGTGCCATCGCGCGCGGGTCGGCGACCCGGTGCGCGGCCACGGTGGGGGCGGCGCCGACCTTGATGCCGAGATCGCCCTCGACGAGAACGCCCAGCGCATCCTCATCGGTGACGTCGTCGCCGGCGAACAGCACGGCGGGCGACCCGAGCTCGGCGCGCAGCACGCGCAGCCCGTCGCCCTTCGTCGCGTCGCGAGCGGCGAACTCGACCACGTTCTTGCCGTCGCGCACCGTGAGGCCCGCGTCGTGCGCCGCGGCCTCGGCCCGCACCGCATCGATGAGGGATGCCGCAGCCTCCGCTCCCTCGACGCGCCGGGTGTGCACGGCGAACCCGGCGGGCTTCTGCTCGATCCAGGCGCCGGGCACCGCGCTCACGAGCGGCTCGAGCCGGAGCCGCAGCAGCCGCACGCGCTCGGCGTCCTGCGGGGTCGCGGCCGGTCGAACGTCGTCGGGGCGGAGGCGCACCTCGAGCCCGTGCGAGCCGACGAGCGGCACCTCATCGGGCATCCCGCCGACCGCGGCGAGGCTCTCGAGCGAGCGTCCGCTGACGAGCGCGACGGTCGTGGCGGGCAGGGCGTGCAGGGCGAGCAGGGCCGCGTGCGCGGCGGGGAGCGCGCGCGCCGCCGCGGGGTCGTCGACCTCGGGGGCGAGGGTGCCGTCGAAGTCGAGGGCGATGAGCAGGGCGGGAGCGGCGGCGAGCCGGTCGACGGCGGCCGCGAGCGCCGGGTCGAGATCCGGGTCGTTCTCGCTGGCGGGGTCGACCGCCATCAGCGGGCCTTCCGGGCCGCGCCCTCGAGGGTCTCGAGGAAGGTGTGCGACCAGTGCGACACGTCGTTGTCGCGCAGACGGCGACGCAGAGCGCGCATCCTGCTGCCGCGCTCGCGCTTCGGCATGACGACCGCCTGCATCATCGACTCCTTGAGGCCCTCGATGTCGTGCGGGTTGACGAGCAGCGCGTTCTTGAGCTCGTCGGCGGCGCCGGCGAACTCGCTCAGCACGAGCACGCCGTCCTCGTCGTGGCGGCAGGCGACGTACTCCTTCGCCACGAGGTTCATGCCGTCGCGCAGCGCGGTGACGAGCATGACGTCGGCGGCGAGGTAGAGCGCCACCATCTCCTCGCGGGGGTAGCCGTGGTGCAGGTAGGCGATGGCGCCGTGGCTGATGGTCGCGTAGTCGCCGTTGAGGCGGCCGACGGTGAGCTCGATCTCGTCGCGCAGCTGCATGTAGGCCTCGACGCGCTCGCGGCTCGGGCTCGCCACCTGCACGAGGATGGAGTCGCCGACGGTGATCGAGCCCGAGCTGAGCAGCTCGCCGTAGGCCTTGAGCCGGTGGCCGATGCCCTTCGTGTAATCGAGGCGGTCGACGCCGAGCATGATCGTGGTCGGGTTGCCGAGATCCTCGCGGATCTGCCGGGCGCGCTCGATGATCTCGGGGCGCCGGGCCATCTGCTCGAAGCTCTCGACGTCGATCGAGATCGGGAAGGCCTTCGCGACGACCGTGCGGTGCCCGCCGCCCTCGAGCGGCACGCGGATCTCGGGGCTCTTCGTGGCGTAGCCGAACAGGCGGCGCACGGCGCGCGAGAAGTTGCCGGCGTCGGCGACCCGCTGGAACCCGATGACGTCGGCGCCGAGCAGGCCCTCGACGATCTGGCGGCGCCACGGCAGCTGCGAGTAGATGCCGTAGGGCGGGAAGGGGATGTGGTTGAAGAAGCCGATCGTGAGGTCGGGACGCAGCTCGCGCAGCATGGCCGGCACGAGCTGCAGCTGGTAGTCCTGCACCCAGACGGTCGCGTTCGGCGCGGCGATCGCGGCGCTCGCCTCGGCGAAGCGGCGGTTCACGGCCCGGTAGCTCTCCCACCACTCGCGGTGGAACGCGGGCGGCGAGATGACGTCGTGGTAGAGCGGCCAGAGGGTGTCGTTGCTGAAGCCCTCGTAGTAGTGCTCGACCTCGAGCGCGCTCAGCGCCACGGGCACGATGTGGATGCCGTCCTCCGTCGACGGCGGCAGCTCGAGGTCGGCCTTGCCCGCCCAGCCGACCCAGGCGCCGTCGGCCTCGCGCATCACCGGCTCGAGCGCCGTCACGAGGCCGCCGGGCGAGCGGCGCCAGGTCGGCTCGCCGTCGACGTCGATGATGCGGTCGACCGGCAGGCGGTTCGAGACCACGATGAAGTCGTATTCCTGGTTCTTCGGCATCGGTTCGCTCCCGTGTCGTCGGCCGCAGCCGTCGCAGCGAGCGGCGCCCTCGACGGTATCAGCCGCGTCCCACCGCGGTCCCACCCGCCTCCCAGCCGATGCCCGGTCCGCTGCCCGCCTAGGCTGACCGCGTGGCGCGCATCGGCATGGGGACGACGAGCGTTCTGCCGCGCCGGCTGGAGCCCGCGTTCCGGCTCGCGAGGGATGCCGGCTTCGACGGCATCGAGGTGATGGTCACGAGCGATCCGGCCACCCAGAGCGCTCGCACGATCGGCGCGCTGTCATCGCGGTTCGGGATGCCCGTGCTGAGCATCCACGCCCCCGTGCTGTTCTTCAGCGCCCTCGCCTTCGGCCGCGACCCGCGCGGCAAGCTCGACCGCGCCGCCCGCCTCGCCGCCGAGCTCGGAGCGACCACCGTCGTCGCCCACCCCCCCTGGCGCTGGCAGGGCCGCTGGGCCGTGCGCTTCGAGGCCGCGGTCGCCGAGATCGCCGAACGGCACCAGGTCGTCGTCGCGGTCGAGAACATGTTCCCGGTGGCGGCCGGCGGCCGCGCGCGGGAGGCCTTCGCCCCGCACTGGAACCCGGCGGAGCTCGCCGTCGACCGGCGCGTGCTCGACGTCTCGCACGCGACGATGGCCGGCCGCTCCGCGCTCGAGCTGGCCGAGCAGTGGGGCGAGCGCCTGCACCACGTGCACCTCTGCGATGCGGCCGCGCCCGATGCGGGCGGGCGGCTGCACGACGCCCACCTCGTGCCCGGCCGCGGCGGTCAGCCCGTCGCGGCGCTGCTGCGCCACCTCGCGGCGAGCGGCTTCACGGGCGACGTCGTGGCCGAGATCAACACGCGGCACTGCGGCCGCGACGATGCCGCGCGGCTGGCCGAGCTGCGCGAGACGGTCGCGTTCGCGCACGAGCACCTGCGCCGAGGCGCGACGCGGAGGACGCCGCCCGACGCGGGCCCGCCCCGCTCAGGCCCGCCCCGCTCAGGCCCGCCCCGCTAAGGCGAGCGCGGGCGCGAACGCCTCCCGGGCCTCCCGCCGCTGCGCGCGGCCCACGGCCAGGCGCGCGACGAGCACCGAGACGAGCCCCAGCACGAGCAGAGCCCCGACCATGGCAACGATGCGCGTCGCCTCGCCTCCGGCGAAGAGCGCCTGCAGCCCGTCGACGGCCGCCCGCAGCGGCAGCACCGCGCTGAGCGCCGGGAACGGCTCGGCGAGCGCCGCGACCGGGATGATGCCGCCCGTGACGATGATCTGCAGGCCGAGCAGCAGCAGCGAGACGACGAGGCCGCCGCGGCCGAGCGCCAGGGTGAGGGCCGCGTGCAGCGCCGTGAACGCGAGCGCGATGAGGCCCGTGAGGGCGAGGGTCGCCGGCAGCAGCATCCACTCGACGCCCGCGAGAGCGTGCACGAGAGCGCTGACGAGCACCGCCTGCGCGAGGGCGATGAGGGATGCCCGACCGAGCGTGCGCCGCAGCACCACCCCGGCGCCCGTCGCCGAGCCCACCACTGCCCCGCCCGCGGGTCGCAGGGCCAGGAACGTCGCGAGCGCGCCGACCCAGAGCCCGATCGGCACGAGCGTCGAGGCGATGACCTGCCCGACGCCGTCGATCGCGTTGCTGCGCTCGGTGTCGACCGCGACGGGGTCGAGGGCGACGGAGGTGCCGCCCGCCTCCTCGGGCACCTGCGCGGCACCGTCGGCGAGTCCGGTGGCGAGCTCCTCGGCGCCGGCCGCGAGCTCGCGCGAGCCGGCGGCGGCCTCGCCCGCTCCGGTGCCGAGCGCGCCCAGGCCGTCGGCGAGAGCGTCCGCGCCGGAGACGAGCGCCGGGCCGCCTGCGGAGAGCTGCCGCGCACCGGCGGCGCTCTGCGCGATGCCGGTCTGCACGCCGTCGATGGCCGGGCCCATCTGGCCGTTCAGCTGCCCGGCACCGCCGGCGAGCTGCTGAGCGGCGGCGACGAGCGCCTGGTACGCGCCCTGCTGCTCGGGCGGCAGGCCCGAGGCGGCGATCGCGGGGGCGAGCGCCTGCAGCCCGCCGGAGAGCTGCGCGCTGCCGTCGGCGAGACCGCCGACCGCGCCGGTGAGCTGGTCGAGCGCCGCGGCACCGCTCTCGAGCTGCCCGAGGCCGCTCGCCAGGGAGGAGACCCCGTCGGTGTAGTCGCCGAGGCCGTCGGCGAGATCGCGGGCGCCGGCCGTCGACTGCTCGGCGCCCGTGCGCAGCGCGTCGAGGCCCGTGCCGAGCTCGCTCACGCCGTCGCCGATCTGCGCGGCGCCGTCCGAGGCCTCGCCGAGGGCGGTGCCGAGCTCGCCGAGCCCGCCCAGCAGCCCGTCGACGTACTGCTCGGTGACGACCTCGCCGAACTGCGCGGCGAGGCTCTCGCCCACGCTCTGCACGATCGAGCCGGCGAGGTAGCTGTGGGCGTCGTCGGTCTCGACCGCGAGCTGCGCCTGCACCTCGTCGGGCGTGCCGATCGTCAGCACCGAGGCCGAGAAGTCGTCGGGGATGGTCAGCACGGCGTAGACCTCGCCCGCGTCGAGGGCGGCCGCGGCCTCCTCGGCGTTCGTCACGCGCCAGTCGAAGCCGGCGGCCTCGGGCGCGGTGAGCTCGGTGACGAGCTGCCGGCCGGCGAAGACGACCTGCTCCTCGCCGTCGGGCCCCGTCGTCGTGAGCAGCTCGTCCTCGTTGACGACGGCCGCGGGGATGCGGTCGAGCGCGGCCTCGCCGTCGTCGCCGATGGCGGCGAGCGCGAGCCCGACGAGCGTGAGCGGCACGAGCACCGCGCCGACGATCACGGCCCAGCGGCCACGGCCCGACCGGCGGGGGCTCGACTCGGGGGCGGCGGAGCGTGCGGAGGCGGTGGTCATGAGCGGGCGTCCTTCGCCGTGGGGGCCGCCGCGGAGGCGAGCCGGTCGGAATGCGGGAGCGTGCCGGGAGCGACCGGCTCGGGGCGGGAGCCGGCGGCGGTCGTGGCGGCCGGGGTCGCGCCGGTCGCAGCCGTGGAGGCCTCGGTCGAGGAGTCCTCGGTCGCGGAGGCCTCGGCTTCATCGGAGCGGCGCGGCATCAGCCGGGCGACAACGGCGCCGCGGGGCGCCGCCTCCCCCTCGGGCCTGCCCCAGATGCGCACGGTGCCCCGCGGCGCGAGGGCGACGACGAGCGCGTCCACGAGCTCACTGCTCGCGGCATCGAGCGCGTCGTCGCGGTGATCGAGCACGATCACCGGGGTGCGGTCGATCGTCGCGACGGCGGCGAGCAGCAGAGCACGGGTGCGGCCGTCGAGCGCCGCGACGGGCGTCGAGGGCGCGCGCAGGGCGCGCCGAGCGGCCGCCGACTCCTCGCCCAGGCCGCGCAGGGCGGCGTCGAGCTCGGCGAGCCAGTCGCGCGTCAGACGGGCGCGGCGCGGGCGGCCCGCGGCGAGCGCGAGCCGCTCCGAGACGAGCGCGCCCACCGTCACCGCGGGCGCGATGCGGTCGCCGCCGACGTCGACGAGAGCGACCCGGCGAGCGACCCGCCCGGCCTCGGAGGGCAGCACGGCGCCCGCCACGAGGGCGCGCCCGGCCGCCGGCTCCACGTGCCCGGCGAGGGTCGCCGCGGCGAGGCGGCGCAGAGCGGAGGGGCCGGCGAGGTGCACGCGGGCGCCGGCGTCGGCGTGCAGGTCGAGTGCGGCATCCACCCCCTCGAGGGCGAGGCCCTCGGCCACGATGACGCCCTGCCGACCGGATGCCCACACGACGTGCTCGCGGTGGTGGCGCAGCTTCTCGCCCTCGATGTCGAGGTCGGGCAGCGCCCGGTCGAGGGAGCGCGGGAACCACCACCCCGCCCGCCCGAACAGGGTCATGAGGGCGGGGCCGAGGGTCATGCGCACCACGAAGGCGTCGACCGCGATGCCGACGGCGAGCCCGAGGGCGATGGGCTTGATGACGCCGGCCCCCTCGGGCACGAAGGCGGCGAAGACGAAGACCATGATGAGGGCCGCCGCGGTGACGACGCGGGCGCCGTTCGCGAAGCCATCCTCGATGGAGCGCTGCGGATCGCCCGTGCGCACGAACTCCTCGCGCATGCCCGAGACGAGGAACACCTCGTAGTCCATCGCGAGCCCGAACAGCACCGCCATGAGGATGATCGGCATGAAGCTGAGGATGGGCCCCGGCTCGGCGTGCAGCAGTTCGGCCCCCCAGCCCCACTGGAACACCGCGACGGTCACGCCCATGCCGGTGCCGACCGAGAGCAGGAATCCGAGCGCGGCCTTCACGGGCACGAGCACCGAGCGGAACACCGCCATGAGCAGCACGATCGAGAGCCCCACGACGATGAGGGCGAAGGGCACGAGCGCGTTGGTGAGCCGCGTCGAGATGTCGATGCCGACCGCGGTGACGCCCGTGACGGCGAGCGGCGTGCCGTACTCGTCCTCGATCTCGTCGGCGATCGCGCGGATGTCGGCGACGACCTGCTTCGTCTCGGGGGCATCGGGGGCGAACTCGGGTGCGACCTGCAGGATCGCCGTCTCGAGACCCGGCGACGGGATGCCCTGGCCGACGCTCGCGACGCCCTCGACCTGCTCGAGCTCGCCCCGGATCGCCTCGAGATCCTCGAGCACGTCGACGGTCTGCGTGATGTCGAGCGTGACGAGGAGCGGGCCCGCGGTGCCCGGACCGAACGCGTCCGCGATGAGGTCATAGGCCTCGCGCTGGGTCGAGCCGGCCGGCTCGCTGCCGCCGTCGGGCAGGTTGAGGTCGAGCGAGAAGGTCGGGATGGAGAGCGTGCCGAGCACGGCCACGACGGCGACGGTCGTGACGATCGGGCGCGTCATGACCCCGCGCACCCAGCGCCGACCCATGGTCGGGCGGGTCGAGGCGACGGGGTGCGCCCTCTTCCAGGCCCGCGAGCCCTCCTTCGGCGCGAGCTTCGCCCCGGCGAGGCCGAGCATCGCCGGCACGAGGGTGACGGCGGCGGCGATGGCGATGAAGACCGCGACCGCGGCGCCGACGCCCATGACGGAGAGGAAGGGGATGCCCACCACGAGCAGCCCGAGCAGGGCGATGATGACCGTCACGCCGGCGAAGACGACGGCGCTGCCGGCGGTGCCGACGGCGATCGCGGCCGACTCCTCCGGATCCTCCCCGCGGGCGAGCTGCCCTCGGTGCCGGGACAGGATGAAGAGGGCGTAGTCGATGCCGACCGCGAGCCCGATCATGAGCGCCAGCAGGGGCGCCGAACTCGACACGGGCGTGACCGCGGTGAGCGCGATGATCGCGCCCATCACGATGGCGACGCCGACGAGCGCCGAGACGAGCGGCATGCCGGCGGCGCGCAGCGAGCCGAAGGTGATGACGAGCACGACGCCCGCGAAGAGCACGCCGAGCACCTCGATGGGCGTGATGCCCACGGTCGTGTCCTGGAACACCTGCCCCGCGAACTCGACGCGCGAGTCGAGGCCGTCGCCGCTCGCGGTGAGGGCGGCGAGCGACTCCTCGGTGATGTCGGTCGCGGCGCCGTCGAGCTGCACCTGCACGATCGCGACCGTGCCGTCGTCGCTCACCTGGTCGCCGGCGAACTCGTCGAAGGGCCCGAGCACGTTCGTCACCTGGCCGACGTCGCTCACGCGATCGATGAGCAGATCGATCTCATCGCGCACGGCGGGGTCATCGACCCTCTCGCCCTCGGGCGCGACGACGACGGCCTGCGCGCTCGCCCCCGAGACCTCGGGGAACAGCGCGTCGAGGGTGTCGAGGGCGTCCTGCGACTCGGTGCCGGGGATCGTGAAGGTCTCGTCGAACTGGCCGCCGAGGGCGAGCCCGCCGCCGAGCACGCCGGCGACGACGAGCGCCCAGGCGGTGATGACGATCCACGCGCGCCGGTAGGAGGCGCGGCCGAGACGGTAGAGGAGGGTGGCCACGGGGTGCTCCTAGGCGGGTTCGGCGGTGGGGGCGGACGAGGGGCGGGGGTCGGACGAGGCGCGGGAGGCGCTCGAAGCGCCGGGGCCCTGCGCGCTGCGGTGGTCGGCGGGCACCAGCAGCTCGAGCATCACGTCGATGAGCGCCTGACGGATCTCCTCGACCGGCGGCTCGTCGATGCCGAGCTCCTCGGCCGCCGCGAGCGAGTACGCGGCCCCGCCGAAGGCCATCCCGAGGCGCAGCTTCTCGGCGGTCGAGGCGCCGTAGCTGTGGAAGAAGCTCGCGAGGCGCTGCATGAGGGCCTGCGCGCGGTCGATCGCGGGGGTGTCGACGATCGTCGCCTGCTGGTTGATGACGAGGTGCACCTGCTGCCGGTGCGCGAGCAGGAAGTCGACGAAGCCGAGGATGAACGCCTGGCGGTTCTCGACCGAGAAGCCGGCGTCCTCCGCCGTCGCGACGAGGCCGTCGAGCGCGTCGAGCGACGGCCCGATGGCCGCCTCGAGCAGCTGCTCCTTCGAGGAGTAGTGGTAGAGCACGCTCGCCTTCGAGGTGCCGGCGAGGTCGGCGATGCGCTGGAGCGAGGTGGCCGCGTAGCCGGCGGCGGCGAACTCGGCGAGCGCGATATCGCGCAGGTCGTCGTGACGGGACATGGGTTCGAGAGTACTTGACCGATCGGTCAGTACTGACCGCTCGGTCAGATTCTCGGACGGCGCTGGTCGAGCTCCCAGGTTCGGGCGCCGGCCCGGGGCCTGAGCGCCCCCTGGACCCGGGCCGTGCGCGGTGCGCCGCCTCGGCTAGCGTGGAGGTCGACGCGAGAGGGAGCATCCATGCGCAAGTACATCTTCAACGGAGCCATCATCAACGCCGCCTTCTCGGCGGTCGGCGTCATCAACGCCACCCGCAAGGGCCCCCACGACTGGCGCCTCGCGCTCATGTGGGCCAGCTGGGGCATCAGCGTCGCGATCGCCGTCGGCACGATCATCGAGGATCAGAACAACCCGGGCGACCCCGCCTTCCAGCTCAAGTAGCGAGCCGGCGCCGCCCGATCCGCGCCGACGGCAGACGAGCCGCCGTCCGGCGCAGGCGGCGCCACACCGCGAAGACCAGGAGTCCGCCGGCGATCGACGCGACCGTCGCGAACACGGGCGCATCGTCCTCCCACGCCGGGTAGATCTCCCAGTGCACGAGGTAGATGAAGAGGGATGCCGCGGCGAGCGCCGACATCGCGGCCGCCGCCGCGCGCGGCACCGGCACTGCGCGCACCCAGATGAGCACGAGCAGTCCGGCGATCACGACGGCCTCCCGCAGCGGATCGCCGAGGAACCCCGCGGTGCCGGCGACGGCGACGAGCGAGAGCCCGATGCGCTGCGCCCGGGTTCCTGCGCGCTCCGCCGCGGCGCCGAGCACGACGAGCCACAGCACCCCCGGCAGGGTGTACCGGGCGACGCCCTCGGCGAGCACCCCCTGGTTGTCGACGACCCGGATGAGGAGGGCGAGCGCGAGCGCGATCGAGACGACGAGGAACGGCGATCGCCGCTCCGCCCGATCGATGAGTCGGATGCTCAGCGCGGCACCCGCGAGGATGATCGCGCCGAGGGCGGCCTCGAGGAACCAGAAGCGCCACTGCTCGCTCCAGGCGGAGTCATCGCCCAGCACCGAGTTGAGCAGCAGCACGGTCGAGAGGTCGTACCGCGCGGTCACCAGCGAGACCCCGCCGATCCAGAGCATCGAGGGGACGGCGATGAGGAGCGCGGACCGCGCGAGCCCGCGCAGCCGTGCTCCGCGCGGTCGGGGCGCGAGCGGGAAGCGGGCCAGGTTGTAGCCGAGCACGGCGAGCAGCAGGTGCGCGCCGCCCTGCAGGCCGAGCAGATTGGCGTGCGTGCCGACGATGAGGATGATGCACACGGCCCGCAGCGCGACCGCCGTCTCGACCGAGGCGCGCGGCCTGCGCCCCCGGCCCGTCGCCGGCCGCCCCGCCCCGTCCGATGACGGGATGCGCGGAGCGGGCAGCGCCGCGGCGTGCTCCGCGAGCTCGCGGGCCGACAGCGAGGGCCACTGCGCGGGGAGGTCGCCGATGATCCGCTCCAGCCGGTGGGCCGCCTCGACGAAGGAGAGCGAGTCCCCGTCGAGCGAGACGAAGCTGTCGCGCTCGCTCGCCTCCGGGCGCTCGAGCACGACCGCGTACATGCTCCGCACCGCCTCGACGGTCGTTACCTGCTCCCCCGGCGTGGTGGGGCCCTCCACCGGCAGCTCCGCACCCGGCAGGCGGTCCGACAGCCGACGGAGCTCCTGGCGATCGGCCTTGCCGCTGGAGGTCACGGCGAGCTGGTCGAGCACGACGTGCCGGAAGCACGCGCGAGGGATCCCCGTCGCCGCCGAGAGGATCCCCGGCGCGCGGTCGGCATCCTCGGCGCACGTCGTTCCGATGAGCACGCCGCCCGCGCTCTCGACCGCGTAGGCGGGCACTCCCTCCGCAGCGAGGATCCGCTCGAGCCGGTCGAGGTCCAGCCGCAGTCCGAAGATCTTCACGAAACGGCTCATCCGCCCGACGATCTCGAACAGCCCGTCCGCCGTCCGCCGGGCGAGGTCCCCCGTGCGCAGCTCGCGCGCCTCGTGGCCCCGCGCGAGATCCTCCGGGGTCTCCGCGTACCCCATCATGACGTTCGGGCCGCTGTAGACGAGCTCCCCCTCGCCCGCGTCGTCGGGGTCATCGATCCGCAGGGCGCCTCCGGGGATGGCGATGCCGATCGCCCCCGGCCGGCTCATCGCCAGCGGGGCGGGCAGGTAGGCCATGCGCGCGGTCGCCTCTGTCGCGCCGTACATGACGACCAGCGACACGCCGCACTCCGCGCCGCGACGGGCCCACTCCCGCACGCGCTCCGGATCCATCCGCCCGCCGGCCTGCGTCATCAGCCGCAGGGAGGGGAGGCCGGCCGGGTCGAAGCCCGAGGCGCTCAGCAGGTCGAAGGTGTGGGGCACCCCCGCGATCGAGCTCACCCCGGCCCGCGCGGCATCGCGCCGGAACTCGGGCTGGATCACCGAGCTCGCGGTGACGAGCACCCGCGCGCCGGCCACGAGGTGGCTCGTCAGGATCGACAGTCCGTAGCAGTAGTGCAGCGGCAGCGTGGTCGCCCCGCAGTCCTCGGGTCCGAGCTCGAGGTAGTCCGCGATCGCGCGGGCATTGCTGATGACATTGGTGCCGGAGAGTCGGACGAGCTTGGGCGACCCGGTCGATCCCGAGGTGCTGAGCAGCAGCGCGAGCTCGGGGTGCAGATCGTGCCCGCTCGCTCCCCTCCGATGCTCGATGGATGCCCCCGCATCGGCTCGGCTGCCGACGACGGTGTCCGGGTCGTAGGTCTCGATCAGGCGGCGCCGCCACTGCTCCGACGTCGGCTCCTCGTCGCCGAGGAGGATCACCGCGTGCCGTCCGACGAGAGCGGCGAGGAGGCTCACCACCGTCTCGACGTCCCGCCGGCACGACAGCATCAGCAGCCGACGACCGCATCCGAGTTCCGCGGCGCGCTCGATGACGCGCTCCCGCAGCTCCGCATAGCTGACGGAGCGCGACGCATCGACGAGGGCGATGTCGTGGTCGGCACCCGCGAGCAGCTCGTGCACGTCGAGAGGGTGCGCGCCGGCAGCGCGCGGATGCGAGTCGAGCATGGTCCTCACCGGAGAGTCGGAGTCATCGGGCGCGGGCCGAGGCGGCGCGCCCGGTAAGGTTACCCTAACCTTATCGAGCCGACCCGCCGTCCGTCTCGGCCCCGTCGCGCCCCGCCCAGGAGCGGGCGCACCGCTCAGGAGCGCGACGCGAAGGCCATGGCCGCCCCGAGCCCGATGAGGGCGACGCCACCCGAGGCGCGCAGCCCGCTCAAGCGCCCGGGGTTGGTCGCGAACCACGCCCGCGCCGACCCGGCGGCGACCCCGTACAGGCCGTCGGAGACGATGCCGATCGCCAGGAAGATCGCCCCGAGCTGCAGCATCTGCCCGACCACGCTGCCGGCGCCCGGATCGACGAACTGCGGCAGCGCCGCGGCGAAGAACACGATGGTCTTCGGGTTCGTGATGCCGACGGCGAAGCTCTCGCGCAGCAGCCGGCGCACGGTCGGCCTCCGCTCGTCGAGGTCGGCCTCGGGCATGGCGCGCCGATGCCTGATCGACTGGATGCCCAGCCACACCAGCACGAGGGCGCCCACGATCTTCAGCGCGACGAAGAGCACCTCCGACTGCGCGACGAGCACGCCGAGCCCTGCCGCCACCGCGATGATCTGGAGCGCTCCGCCGCACGCCGCCCCGAGCACGCTGATCAGCGCGCCCCTGGTGCCGTGCGCGAGAGCCCGCCCAATGACGAAGAGCACGCCCGGCCCGGGCACGACGATGATGATGAGCGCCGCCACGAGGAAGGCGAGCAGTTCGGGGAGCGGCACCACGAGGGGCGATGCTACCGGCCTGCGCGCGGGCCGCACGACGCCGCCGGCCACGGTCGCGCGACGAGGACAGCCGACAACGAGGTCAGCAAACGCAGAGAAAACCCCGGCTGCTGGCGAGAGCGAACCGGGGTTTCGTACACCCCCCGGGACTTGAACCCGGAACCCACTGATTAAGAGTCAGTTGCTCTGCCAATTGAGCTAGAGGTGCGCATCCCGCAAGCGGAACGAGAGGAAACACTAGCACCTCGCGGAGGCACCTTTCCACTCGGCCGCCGCTCAGCCGTCGCGCGCCGGGCATCCATACACTCGTCAGCGTTCGGCGGGCCGCGATCGCCCCCGCCTCCCTCAGCAGATCGGAGACCCCATGACCGCGACCCGCCTCGAGCCCGGCACCCCCGCCCCCGCCTTCACGCTGCCCGACAAGGACGGCGCGCACGTCTCGCTCGCGGACTACGCCGGCAAGAAGGTGGTGCTGTACTTCTACCCGGCCGCCTCAACCCCGGGCTGCACCACGCAGGCGTGCGACTTCCGCGACAACCTGAACTCCCTCGGCGCTGCCGGCTACCAGGTGCTCGGCGTCTCGAAGGACTCCGGCGCCGCGCTGCAGAAGTTCGCCGAGGAGGAGAACCTCTCCTTCCCGCTGCTGAGCGACCCCGACCTCGCCGTGCACCAGGCCTACGCGGCCTACGGCGAGAAGTCGATGTACGGCAAGACGGTCACGGGCGTCATCCGCTCGACCTTCGTCATCGACGAGCAGGGCGTCATCACCCACCCGCTCTACAACGTCAAGGCCACCGGCCACGTCGCGAGCCTGCGCAAGAAGCTCGGCATCGACGACTGAGCCCGCCGCAGACGAACGGCCCGAGGAGCCCTACTCCTCGGGCCGTTCGTCGTCGCCGGCGTCATCGCGCGCGAGGTACAGACTCACCGAGGGCGTGAGAAGCAGCACGATGGCGACGACCGCGGGCAGCACGAGCCAGCTGGCGATGTCGGGCCGGGGCACGAGCCCCTGGATCGATCCGATCCCGACGGCGAGCTGCAGGAACTGCCAGACGAGCGCGCCGCCGCGCGTCCAGCTGCGGCCGCGCCACGCGCCGAGCGTGATGATCGCGAGCCAGACGGCGGCGAGGATGCACAGCGCCGTGAGGAACAGGGCGGTGCCCACGAAGTCGGGGGCGTCGATCACGAACTCGAGCAGCAGGAAGGCCGAGATGCCGGCCATGAGCAGCGATTCCGCCCCGAGGATGATGACCAGGAGGGTGACCAGAGGTGTCCGCTTGGTGTCCGGCACGCAAACCACCCCCTACAAGACTATTGATTTCGAACGTGTTACATGCGAGCCTATAGAAGGTTGATGTGCCGCCTACAACGCCGTGGGCCATCCCGAAGATTCTCTTCATTCCCCACTCGTTCCCCGGCCGAATCGCCATGATCTCGCCGAGGACGCGGTGCGTCTCTCAGCCCTTCCGACGCGCCGCACCGACCCCAAAGGAGCATGTCCTATGGACTGGCGCGACAAGGCCGCTTGCCTGACCGCTGACCCCGAGCTGTTCTTCCCCGTGGGGAACACCGGGCCCGCCGTGGACCAGATCGAGAAGGCGAAGACCGTCTGCGGTCGCTGCTCGGTCACCGAGACCTGCCTGCAGTACGCCCTCGAGACCAACCAAGACTCGGGCGTGTGGGGCGGCCTCAGCGAGGACGAGCGCCGCGCTCTCAAGCGCCGCGCCGCTCGCGCCCGCCGCGCCTCCTAACCCGGCAGCCGGCGACTCGCTCGCGAGCTCCGGCCCCCTGCACCGGCCGGACCACCATCGGCGCCCCGCCATCGTCGCGCTCTGCGCACGGTGGCGGGGCGTTCTTCGTGCCCGCGCGAGGCGGGGTTCGGGATGCTCGCGCGGGGCATCCCGCCGGTTCTCAGCTGCGGCGCGCCAGGTACCGCAGCGGCACCTCGATCGTCACCTCGGTGCCCTCGCCCTCGAGCGTGTGCCAGTCGATGGTGCCGCCCAGCTCGCCCTGGATGAGGGTGCGCACGATCTGCGTGCCGAGGCCCGAGCCCACCTTGCCCTCGGGGAGCCCGCCGCCGTTGTCGCGCACCTTCACCGCGAGGGTGTCGTCGGTGCGGCTCGAGACGATCTCGACCTCGCCGTCGCTGCGCCCGACGAGCCCGTGCTCGACGGCGTTCGTGACGAGCTCGGTGAGCGCGAGGGCCAGCGGGGTCGCGTACTCGCTCGGCAGGGTGCCGAAGCTGCCCGTCGAGCGCGGGCGCACGATCGTGTTGTGGCTCGAGGCGACCTCGGCGATGAGCATGAGCACCCGCGCGAAGACCTCGTCGAAGTCGACGTTCTGACTGAGGCCCTCCGAGAGGGTGTCGTGCACGACCGCGATGGCGGCGACGCGGCGCATGGCCTGCGTGAGGGCGTCCTTCGCCCCCTCGCTGTGGGTGCGACGGGCCTGGATGCGCAGCAGCGAGGCGACCGTCTGCAGGTTGTTCTTCACCCGGTGGTGGATCTCGCGGATCGTCGCGTCCTTGGTGATGAGCTCGCGCTCCTGGTGCCGCACCTCGGTCACGTCCCGGCAGAGCACGACCGCGCCTACCCGCATGCCGTGCAGTCGCAGGGGGATGGCGCGCAGGCTCACGGTGACGCCGCGCGACTCGATGTCGGTGCGCCACGGCGCGCGCCCCGTGACCACGAGCGGCAGCGACTCGTCGACGACGAGCTTGCCCGAGAGCAGCCGGGTGGTGACGTCGGCGAGGGACTCCCCCTCGAGCTCGCCGGCGAAGCCCATGCGGTTGAAGGCGCTCAGCCCGTTCGGGCTCGCGAAGGTGACGATGCCGTCGACGTCGAGGCGGATGAGCCCGTCGCTCGCGCGCGGCGCCCCGCGGCGCGGCCCGCTCGGCGCCGTCATGTCGGGGAAGTCGCCGACCGCGATCATGTCGAAGAGGTCGTTGGCGCACTCGTTGAAGGTCAGCTCCTGGCGGCTCGGCATGCGCGCCTCGCTGAGGTTCGTGTGCCGCGTGATGATGGCGATGGGATGCTCGCTCACCGTCTTGCCGCCCGGCGACAGCCGCCGCACGACCGGCACGGCCCGCACGCGCGTGGGGGTCTCCTCGTACCAGTCGGGCGCGCTCGAGTCGACGATCGCCGCACTCTCGTAGGCCTGCGTCACCTGATGACGCCACTCCGGCTTGATCTCCTGACCGACGAAGTCGCGGTAGAAGAGCGTCGCCGAGCTCGAGGGCCGGGCGTGGGCGACGGCGACGAAGCCGCCGCTGCTCGTCGGCACCCACAGCACGATGTCGGCGAAGGCGAGATCGGCGAGCAGCTGCCCCTCGGCGATGAGCAGATGCAGCCACTCGATGTCCGCCTCGGTCAGGGAGGCGTGCTCATGGACCAGATCGGAGAGCGTCGACACCCGCTCAGGCTACCCCGTGCGTCGCGGCCGCCCCCACGCGCTCCGGCGGGGTGCGGCCGCCTCCCCGTACCCGAGCCGGTCGGCGAGCGCCGAGACGCCCTGGCGCAGCGGTGACCGCGGTGCGGCATCCACCACGGTGCGCGCGCTCAGCAGGGCCGCATCGGCGGCGGCGGGGTCGTCGGCGATCAGCAGCGGGTCGGGGATGCCCCCGAACCGGTCGAGCGTCTGCCGCACCTGCCCGGCGGGGTCGACGCCGAGCACGCTCGACCGCACGCGGTTGACCACGACGTGCACGTCGTCGACCGTCACCGTCTCGAGCAGGTCGGCGTGCGTGCGCAGCAGGCGGGTGATGCCGACCGGATCGGCGGCCCCGACGGCGACGACCTCGTCGGCGGTGCGCAGCGCGGCGATCGTCGCGGCGTTGCGGCGCGGGGAGAGCAGGTCGCTCGAGAGCTCCTCGTCGGTCTCGAGGTTGAAGCCCACGTCGACCACGACGACGTCGCACCACCGCCGCGCCTGCTCGAGCGCGCCGATCACGCGGTCGCGGGCGAGCTCCGGCCACCGGTGCGGGCGGCCGATGCCCGTGAGCACCCGGAAGGCCGCCGTCGATCCGCCGTAGTCGACCGACACCCGATCGAGCTCGGCAGCGTCGAGAGCGTCGGAGGCCGCCAGCCGGCAGGCCGCCGCGAAGCCGGGCGCCTCGTCGAGCAGTCCGAGGCTCGGCGCGATGGTGCCGCCGTAGGTGTCGGCGTCGACGAGGCAGACGTGGAGCCCGCGGGCGGCGAGCTCGGCCGCGAGCGTCGTCGCGATGAGCGTGCGCCCCGGAGCGCCGGCCGGCCCCCACACGGCGATGACGCGGTTCGGGCGCGCGGCCGGTGCCGGCACCGGCGCCTCCCCGGCCACCGGATCGGGCGGAGCCCCCGGCACCCGCAGGTCGGCGAGCGTCGTCGGCGGCGCGCCGGCCGCATCCGTGGGCCCGTCGGCGTGCGGGGCCGCGGCGGGCGGCGGCGCGCCCGTCGCGCCCCCGCCCCGGCCCGCGTCCGTCGCACCCTCGCCGCGCCCCGCCGACCGACCGAGCAGTCGTCGGATGCCCGACGCGCGCTCCCCTCCGGCCCCCGCCGCGCCCGCCCTCGCCGCCGGCGCCGGGTCGCGCCCGGCCCGGCGCCGTGCCGACGCGCCCCCGGGCTCGGAGGCGGCCGCGGGCCCGCCGTCGCGGCGCGACCCGAGCGACCGCGGCCCCGACGCTGCGGCGCCGCCCGACTCGGAGCCGTCAGCCGACCCGAGCGCGGCATCCCCCGACCGCAACCGCGGAGCGGCCGCGTCCTCGATGCCGCCCTCCAGCGCGTCGAACGGCGCCCGCAGCACCGAGAGGTCGATCGCGCGACCCGGCACGGCGCGCAGCACGTCGTGCACTCCGAGGAGGCGGGCGGAGGCCGAGGCCGCGTCGTCGGCCCGGACGAGGCAGGTGCGCACGCCGAGCAGGTCGCCGGCGCCGACGACGTCGAGCGTCGCGACGGCCGGGTCGTCGGCGACGAGGACGACCTCGGGGGCGTCCTCGGCGAGCTGCCGCAGCAGCTCCTCCCGGTCGATCGCCCGCCACGCGATGCGATGGCCGGCCCGCAGCAGGGCGAGCTCCACCTGATCGGCATCGATGCCCGGCAGCGCGAGAGCGATGCGCACGACTCAGCCCCCGATCGCGAGAGCGGTCGGCACCGCGGCGAGCGCGTCGCCGTTGGCGAGAGCGCCCAGGATGCGCGCGACGTCGCGCCGGGGCACGAGCAGCTCGACGCGGGCGGCCTCCGCACCCGCGACGATGCCCTCCTCCGCCACCTCGCGCACGAGCTGGGCCTCGGAGGCGATGACGACGGGAGCGCCGAAGCGCCCCGCCTCCTCCTGGGGCGACGCCCACAGATCGAGCGTGTCCCCCGACCGCACCGTGGCGCCGAGCGGAGTCGTCAGGGCGACGACGACCGTCGTCGAGCCGGGGCCGCGGGCATCTCCGACGGCGGCGCGCGGAACGAGCTCGCCCTCCCCGATCGTGCGCGCGACGACGACGCCCTCCTCGGGCATCTCCTCGACGGTCAGGTAGGTGGCCGCCTCGGCGCCGAGCGCGACGCGTCGCAGCTCGAGATCATCGGCGGTCACCTGCTCCCCCGCCGTCAGCAGCGCGGGGGCGGCGTAGACGTCGATGCCCTCGTCCCCCACCGCGACGATGCCGACGACCGCGGCGATCGATCCGATGACGAGGGCTATCCCGATCGCGAGACGGGGATCGGTGCCGCGACGGCGGGCGGGCGGGGCGGGGCGCGACGACATGGGTGCTCCTCGTCAGACGGCGGTGCGGGCTGCGGGACCGATGCTCGACGGCGCCCGGCCCGGGGACGCGACCGATAGTGAACGCCGACGACGCACGCGGCGGGGAGTTATCCACATTCCCGGGCTCGACCGGAGGGCGGGGCCATACTCGTTGCATGACCGAGCCGACTCCCGACGCCCTGGGTCGCTTCCTGACCCTCACGGACGTCGCCGAGGTGCTGAGCCTCAACGCCGCCGAGGTGCTCGCTCTCGTGCGCTCGGGCGAGCTGCCCGCCATCCGCCTGGGGGCGATCGGTCAGTGGCGGGTGGAGCACGCGGTGCTCGAATCCTTCATCGCCGACAAGTACGACGAGAGCCGTCGCATGGCTCTCTGGCACGAGGCGGAGTACGCGGACGTCGCCGAGCTCTTCGGCGACCAGCGGCGACGCAGCAGCGGCGCATCCTCGAGCTGAGCGACCGGCCGCCCGCCGAGGCGGGCTCGGAGCCGCCGGCCGCCCCGCTGCGGCCGGCGCCGGGGCGAGCTCGGGGGCGGGCTCTCCGGCAGGCTCAGAGCCGCACGAGGAGCACGCTCGAGAGCGGGATGATGCGGATGTGCTCGACGGCGCTCGCCCGGCGCGGTGCCTCGAGCTCGTGCACCGCGAGGTCGAGATGGTCGCGGCCGACGCGGTCGATGGTGCCCGACGCCGGGCCCGCATCGGTGTCGACGGTGAGCGGAGCGCGCCGGCGGCACAGATCGCGCAGCAGGAACGCGAGCCCGAGCCGGGCCGCGAGCTGAGGCGCTTCGGGCCCGCGCTCGAGCGAGACGGCGACCTGCTCGTGATCGAGCATGAGGGACTCGACGGCGGGGAGAGGCACGATCGCCTGATGGTGCGGGCGGTCGTCGAGGTCGCCGGCGACCCAGTCGCGCCCGATCGTCATCGGGGTGAGCACCACCCGCTCCCCCGTGCGCAGACGCAGGGAGAGGCGGCGCATCGCCTGCGGACCGCGGTGCAGCGCGGCGATGCGGTCGCGCAGTTCGAGACGCCCGAGGCGCAGCCGCTCCTCCTCGTGCTGCAGATCGATCTCCTCCGCCCGCAGCTCGTGCTCGAGCTGACCGGCGAGGTCGTCGAAGAGGTGGTCCCAGCGCATGCGGCGACCGTAGCCAGCGCCACCGACACCGTCGCCCCTGTTCTCCACAGTTGCGAGACCGGTATGGACACTGAGGAATCATTCTGCTTTAGTGAATCCGCCACCCCCGAACGGGGGTGTACGTAACGGTCTGATCGGCATCGTCGCCGAGCACCGATGGGGCGTCCTCACGAGGTGAGCGCCCCCGGGGAGTAGAGGAGTCACCATGAACGCACCCGCCGCCTCGGCGACCGCCACGGCACCCGCCCCCCGCGCGGACGCGCCCGCCCCCACCCGCGTCGAGGACGCGGCCGGCGCGCTCCCCCGCGCACCCCGGCAGAGCGCTCGGTCGGTGGCGGGCCGCATCGCGCAGGAGGAGTTCTTCGACTACCAGCCGACCTCGACCGCCGAGCTGCCCGACCCGAGGCCTCTCGTCGAGAACCTCACCCGCTTCGTCGTCGAGATCCTCGCCGGCGCCCGCGAGCTCGAGCAGATCGCCCGCTGGGTGACCGACGACGTCTACCGCACTCTCCTCAAGCGCCAGGCGATCAGCGCTCGCGCCCGGGCCGCCCGCGGGCGGCCGGTCATCCGCCCCGCCTTCGCCATCGGCAGCGTCATCCTCTGCGAGCCCCGCGACGGCATCATCGAAGCGGTCGTCGTCGTCAACTCGCGCGCGCGATCCCGGGCGGTCGCCATCCGACTCGAAGGGCTCGACCGCCGCTGGCGGGCGAGCGCCATCCACGTCCTCTGACCGCCCGCGCTCCGCGCGCAGCGGCAGGACCGCCGTGGACGCGAACGGCCCCCGGAATGCTCCGGGGGCCGTTCGCATTCACGAGCGCTGCGCGGTGCGCTACTTCTTCTTGTCGCCGGCGCGGCGCTGGGCGCGGTTGACCGGCGCCGGGGCATCGCCCTCGGTGCGCTGGCCGAAGGCGCCCTTCGCGCCCCCCGCGACCCGCGCGGGAGCGCGGCCGGCCGGGCCGGCGGGAGCAGCGGCGGACGCCGCCGGCGACGCGGTGCGCGCCTTGGCGGTCTCGGCCTGCTGCAGCTGGCCGCGCTGGTTGCGCACCTCGACCTCGCCGTCGGCGCTCGGGGCCGTGTAGCTGAGGTTCTGCGGCGTCTGCGGGGCGTTGAGCCCCTTCGCGGTGACCTGCGCGGTGCCCTTGCCCCCGGTGACCTCCACCTCGAGGTTGAACAGGAATCCGACGGCGTCCTCGCGGATCTGGCCCATCATCGACTGGAAGAGCGCGTAGCCCTCGCGCTGGTACTCGATGAGCGGGTCTCGCTGGGCCATCGCGCGCAGGCCGATGCCGTCCTTGAGGTAGTCCATCTCGTAGAGGTGGTCGCGCCAGCGCCGATCGATGACGCTCAGCACGACACGGCGCTCGAGCTCACGGGTCGCCGTGCGGCCGAGGCTCTCCTCGCGCTTGGAGTAGGCGAGCTTGGCGTCGGAGACGAGCTCTCGCACGAGGAACTGCGGGGTGATCTTCGTGCCGCCCTCGCTGAGGACCTCGTCGATCGTCAGGGAGACGGGGTAGAGCGTCTTGAGCTCCGTCCACATCTGCTCGAAGTCCCAGTCGTCCGAGTGACCGGCTGCGGTGTGCGTCTCGACGATCTCGGTGATGACCTGCTCGAGGAACACCTGCACGCGATCCTGGAGGTCGTCGCCCTCGAGGATGTGGCGGCGGTCGGTGTAGATCGCCTCGCGCTGACGGTTCAGGACGTCGTCGTACTTGAGAACGTTCTTGCGGATCTCGGCGTTGCGGCTCTCGACCTGCGACTGCGCCGAGCGGATGGCGCGGCTCACGACCTTGGACTCGATGGCGAGGTCGTCGGGCACGGTCGACCGCGACATGAGCGCCTCGGCGGCGCCGGCGTTGAACAGCCGCATGAGGTCGTCCTGCAGGGAGAGGTAGAACCGGCTCTCGCCCGGGTCGCCCTGACGACCGGAGCGACCGCGCAGCTGGTTGTCGATGCGCCGCGACTCGTGGCGCTCGGTGCCGAGCACGTACAGGCCTCCGGCCTCGATCACGCGCTCGGCCTCGACCTGCACCTGCTCCTTGACGCGGCTGAACACGGCGTCCCACTCGGCCTCGTACTCCTCCGGGGTGTCGACCGGGCTGAGGCCCTTGGCGTTCATCTCGGTGACGGCGAGGAACTCGGCGTTGCCGCCCAGCATGATGTCGGTGCCGCGGCCGGCCATGTTGGTCGCGACCGTGACGGATCCGTGCCGCCCGGCCTGCGCGATGATCGCGGCCTCGCGCGCGTGGTTCTTGGCGTTCAGCACCTCGTGGCGCACGCCGCGCTTGGCGAGCATGCGCGAGAGCAGCTCGCTCTTCTCGACGCTCGTCGTGCCGACGAGCACGGGCTGGCCCTTCGCGTGGCGCTCGACGATGTCCTCGACGACCTGCTCGAACTTCGACTGCTCGTTCTTGTAGACGAGGTCGGACTGGTCGATGCGCTTCATCGGCTTGTTCGTCGGGATGGGGACCACGCCGAGCTTGTAGGTGCTCATGAACTCGGCCGCCTCGGTCTCGGCGGTACCGGTCATGCCCGAGATCTTCGAGTAGAGGCGGAAGTAGTTCTGCAGGGTGACCGTGGCGAGCGTCTGGTTCTCGGCCTTGACCGTCACGCCCTCCTTCGCCTCGATCGCCTGGTGGATGCCCTCGTTGTAGCGACGACCGGCGAGGATGCGGCCGGTGTGCTCGTCGACGATGAGGACCTCGCCGTTCATGACGACGTAGTCCTTGTCGCGCTTGAAGAGCGCCGCCGCCTTGATCGAGTTGTTGAGGAACGAGATGAGCGGGGTGTTCGCCGACTCGTAGAGGTTGTCGATGCCGAGGTGGTCCTCGACCTTCTCGATGCCGGGCTCGAGCACGCCGACGGTGCGCTTCTTTTCGTCGACCTCGAAGTCCTCCCCCGGCACCAGTCGCGTCGCGATGCGCGCGAACTCGGTGAACCAGCGGTTCGCCTCGCCCGAGGACGGGCCGGAGATGATGAGCGGCGTGCGGGCCTCGTCGATGAGGATGGAGTCGACTTCGTCGACGACCGCGAAGAAGTGCCCGCGCTGCACCATGTCGCTCGACTGCCAGGCCATGTTGTCGCGCAGGTAGTCGAAGCCGAATTCGTTGTTCGTGCCGTAGGTGATGTCGCAGGCGTACTGCTGCCGGCGCACCTCGGGGGTCTGGCCCGAGAGGATGCAACCGGTCGTCATACCCAGGGCGCGGAAGATGCGGCCCATGAGCTCGGACTGGTAGCTGGCGAGGTAGTCGTTGACCGTGATGACGTGCACGCCGCGGGCCGGGATGGCGTTGAGGTAGGCGGCGAGCGTCGCGACGAGGGTCTTGCCCTCACCGGTCTTCATCTCGGCGATGTTGCCGAGGTGCAGGGCCGCGCCGCCCATCAGCTGGACGTCGAAGTGACGCATGCCGAGCGTGCGCTTCGATGCCTCGCGCACGGCGGCGAAGGCCTCGGGGAGCAGATCGTCGAGCGACTCACCGTTGCCGTAGCGCTCGCGCAGCTCCGCGGTCTCGTTCTTCAGCTCCTCGTCGGTGAGGTCGGTGAAGTCGTCCTCCAGCTGGTTGATCGCCTCCGCGTACGCCTTCAGCCTGCGCAGGATCCGGCCTTCGCCCACGCGCAGGACGCGCTCGAGAACATTCGCCACGTTGGTAACTCCGCTCGTCGGGAGCCGCGTCGGGCTCCCACTCGTGTCGCGACCGGCGGCGATCTCGCCGCGCGCCGGTGCACCGCTCGATGCGGCGCGCCCATGCTAGCAACTGCGCCTATAGAGGAGCGGAGCGCGGGTTCGCGGTGCGAGCCGGTCGAGGGCGGGCGACGGGATGCGGCTCGCGCCGGTGCCGCTGAGCGCAGCACCGGCGCGAGCCGGGCATCCCGGACCGGGGTTCAGGCGGGGGTCAGCCGCGCCGCCCCGCGCTCACCGGGGCCTGCTGATCCTCGAGTCCGATGACGCCGTAGTTCCAGCCGGTGCGGCGGTAGACGACGCTCGGGCGGTCGGTCTCGGCGTCGATGAACAGGAAGAAGTCGTGGCCGACGAGCTCGAGCTGGTCGACGGCCTCGTCGACGGTCATCGAGGCGGCGGGGAAGACCTTCTGGCGCACGACGACGGGGGTGTAGGCCTGCTCCTCGGCGGTCTCCTCCTGAACGGGGATGGACCCGGTGGCGACCCGGGCGATCACCTCGGGGTCGGCGGGGGTGATGTCGACGACGCGGAAGCCGTCGGCCGAGGCCTCGCGCAAGGAGACGGGCCGGTGCTGGCCGCGATGCACCTTCTTCTTGTCCTTCGCGCGTCGCAGGCGCTCCAGGAGCTTGTCGATGGCGAGATCGAAGGCGACGTACTTGTCGCTGCCCGCCGACTCGGCGCGCACGACGGGGCCGGGGCCGACGAGCGTCATCTCGACGCGGTCGTCGCCGCTGTGGCCGTTCTTCTCGTGGTGCCGCGAGACCTTGATCTCGAGCGACAGCGCACGATCGGCGAGGTGGGTGACCTTCTCCGCCTTCTCGGTGGCGTAGTCACGGAACCGGTCGGTGATGCCGATGTTGCGTCCGGTGATGGTGATATCCACGTCGACCTCCTGAGCCGAAGGGCCGTGCCGCCTGCGGTTCAGGCGGTGTTCACGCCCTCCATGACCACACGCTAGTCCCCCCGGGGCGGGCTTGTCATCGGCTCTCGCGTGCGCATCGCCGATGCATCCGATCAGCATCCGCTGGGTGGGCGGAGCGCCCGGGCGACGCCGGGCGCGTCGGCGTCGACGGCCTCGACCGTCCAGGCGACGGCGCCGGCTCCGCGCCGCCGCGGCGTCGCGGCGAGCGCCACCGCCCCGCGCACCTCGGCTCCCGCCGCGCGCAACGCATCGGCGGCCGCGAGCAGCGTCGCGCCGCTCGTCACCACGTCGTCGAGCACGACGACGGCGCGGCCGTCGAGCCGCGCGCGGGCCGTGATGCGGCGGTCGGCGGCGAGACGGTCGGCGAGCGCGCGACCCTTCTGCGGGCCGCCCCCGGACTCGGCCAGACGCAGCAGACGGCGCGGGGCGAGTCCGGCGCGCCGGGCGAGGAGCGCGGCGGGGTGGAAGCCCCGCTGCCGCGCAGCCTCGGGCGAGCCGGGGACGGGCACGAGCAGGGTGTCGACCCGGCCGAACGCGGCCCAGCCGCGGTCGGCCGCCGCGAGCAGCGCCGGGGCGAGGGCGCGGGCGAGCTCGGTGCGCCCCTCCTGCTTGAGGGCGAGCAGCGCGGCCCGGGCGACCCCCTCGTACGCGAGCCCCGCGACCACCGGCAGCGGCGGCGCTCCCGGCGCCGAGAGCACGGCGGAGCGGGGGCTCGGGGTCAGGTGCGCGCGGCAGGCGTCGCAGAGGGCGCGGTCGGGGGCGGAGCATCCCGCGCAGTCGACCGGCGCGACGAGGGCCACCGCATCGAGCGCCGCCTCGCGGAGCGCGCGCATCCAGACGGTCACACCGGGAGGATGCCCGACCGATGCCGCGCAGCGATCGCCGGGTCACCCGGGCCGCGGCGAAGGCCGCCGCAGCACCGCCTGGGGAGGAGCGGCGCTACTGCTGCACGCCGAGGAAGACGGCCTCGCGCCCCGTCGGCTGCCAGCCGCTGCCGCGCGGCTCGAGCACGAGCCCCGCCGAGTCGAGCACGCGCAGGCCGTCGACGCCGTTGTTGCCGCCCACGATCTGCACCGCGTTCGACGGGCGGCCGAGGGAGCGGCTGCGCCCGCCGATCTCGATGAGCTGCACGAAGGCGGACTCGTCCGCGTCGACGAGCGCCGCGACGCGCACCGGATCGACCCAGGCCGCATCGATCGGTGCGCCTTCGACGATCGGCAGGGTCTCGAAGGGGCCGAGACGCAGCGGGAGTCCCGTCGTCTCGTCGCGGATGACGGCGGCGACCACGAGCCGCGGGCCCGTGCTGCCGTCGAGGAGGAGGAGCACGCGCGCGTCATCGCGCGCGACGGCGAGCTCGACGAGACGGTCGCCGGCGCCGAGACCCGTCTCGACGGCCTGCGCCGAGCCGTCGATGAGCGAGACCCGCAGCGCGCCGGGCGAGGATGCCGCGGCATCGGTCGACGCCGACCAGATGACGCCGAAGCCGTCGATCGCGGGCTCGATCTGGCCGGGGCGGGCGTCGATGAGCACCGGCTCGTCCGAGCCCTCGCGCAGCGCGCTGACCCCCGCCGGGGTTCGGATCGCCGCGAGACGCTCGTCGTAGGAGAGCGCGACCGCGTCGGCCTCCAGCCCGATGACCGCGGCCGAGATGCCCGGCAGCGCCTCGAGCCCGCCGCCGCCCGCGAAGCCGAACTCCTCCTCGTCGCGCAGCAGCAGCCGAGCATCCACCTGGGGCACCACCGCGGGACCGGCCGCCGGATCGCCGAGGATGGCGATGGGATTCTGATCGACCGTGATCTGCACGCTCGCGATGCCGCTCACGGCGCGCAGGCTGGCCGTGAGCTGCTGCCGCAGCCGCTGCCGGGCGTCGTTCGTGAGCCCGAGCACCTCGTCGGTGAGGTCGACGCTGGCGACGCCGTCGGTGATCTCGACCGTCGTGAGCCCCAACTGGGCGCCCTCGGGGACGGCGGAGACGACGGCGCCCTGCAGCCACGGCGAGGGCACATCCAGCAGGGCCTGCACGATCGAGGTCTCGACCTCGGACCGCGAGGGGAACCAGCGCAGTTCGGGCACGAGGTTCTCGAAGACGGGATCGAACCAGTGCAGCGTGTGCTGGCTGAAGGCGCCCGGGAACGCCTGCTGCGAGAGCAGGATCCCGTCGCCGAGGGCCGAGATGCGCCACTCGCCGTCGACCTCGACGAAGTCGAAGGGCTCGAGTTCCTGCACCCCGCCCTCCGCCGAGCTGTACCGGCCGAAGGCGTCGACCGCCGCGATGATCGGCGCCGCGTAGCGCAGGGTGTCGTCGTCATCGCGGGTGATCGTGCCCTCGCGGCTGCGCACGAGCGTCGAGGCCTGCGGGTTCCAGGCCGTCGCCGTCTCGTCGACGAGGAAGGAGCGAGCGATGCGGTAGTTGTTCTGCGCGCCCGCGGCCGCCGCGAGGAACCCCCGCAGGACCTCCTCCTGCGAGGCGCCGGCGCTCGGGCCGTCGGGCACTTGCAGGATGTCGGCGTCGGAGTCGGCCGCACCGGCGATCTCGTCGCCCGCCTCCACCGGACCGCTCGCGGGCACCTGCACGCAGGCGACGAGCAGCAGCGGCACCGCGAGCAGGGCCAGGATGCGCGCGCGCAGGCCGGTCGCGCGGCCCGGGCTCAGCGGCTCACTCATCGTCGACCCCCGCGCTGAGCAGCGGGCTCGTCTCGATCGCACCCGAGTCGAGCGGCTCGGCGGGCGGCAGGTCGAGCGGGAAGGATCGCACCTCGCCGCCGGCGCGCCGCGGGAGGGTGAGGCGGAAGCAGGTGCCCTCCCCCGGGATCGACCAGACGTCGAGCACGCCCGCGTGCAGCACCGTGTCCTCCGTCGCGATCGCGAGCCCGAGCCCCGTGCCGCCTGTACTGCGCTGACGGGAGGGGTCGGCGCGCCAGAAGCGGTCGAAGACGCGCTCCAGCTGGGCGGGGGTCATGCCTATGCCGTAGTCGCGCACGGCGATCGCGACAGAGTCGGCATCGGAGTCGACGTGCACGACGAGAGGCCTGCCCTCGCCGTGGTCGACGGCGTTGCCGAGCAGGTTCTGCAGGATGCGGCGGATGCGGCGGGCATCCACATCGGCCTCGAAGTAGCCGCCGGGCGCCACCAGGCGCAGCTCGCTGCCCTTCGCATCGGCGATGGGACGGATCGCCTCGAGGCTGTCCTCGACGAGGCGCACGAGATTCGTCGGCTCGGTGTCGAGCTGCACCGCGCCGGCGTCGAAGCGGCTCATCTCGAGCAGGTCGGAGAGCATCGACTCGAAGCGCTCGACCTGCGTGCGCAGCAGCTCGGCCGTGCGCGCGGTCGAGGGCGCGAAGTCGGCGCGCTGATCGAAGAGCACGTCGCCCGCGAGCCGGATCGTCGTGAGCGGCGTGCGCAGCTCGTGGCTGACGTCGCTCACGAACCGCTGCTGCACCCGCGAGAGCTCGGCGAGCTGCGTGATCTGCGACTGCAGGCTGTCGGCCATGCGGTTGAAGGAGCGGGCGAGGGTCGCGATGACGTCCTGCCCGCGCTCGGGGATGCGCTCCTCGAGCTGCCCGTCGGCGAGCTTCTCGGCCGTCTCGGCGGCGACCCGCACGGGGGTGATGGCGAGCCGCACGACGACGTAGGTGACGAGGCCGATCGTCAGCACGAGCAGCAGCGAGCCGAGCAGCAGGGTCTGCTGCACAAAGTCCAGGGTCTGCTGCACGTCGCTGATGTTGTAGACGAGGTAGAGCTCGTACTGGCCGGCGGTGGGCACCTCGATCGCGCCGCCGACGACGATGCCGGGGTCGGTCGTGCCGTCGGGCGAGGTGAGCTCGACGGCCTGGGAGTGGACGCGACCGTCGTCGGCCGCGACGGCCGCCGTGAGCTCCTCGCTGATCGCCGAGCTGTCGAAGTCCCTCGTCGCGGTGGGGGTGAGCACCTGCGCCGACGACTGCCCCTCGGTGCGCTGGATCGCGTACTCGGTACCGCCCGGATTCGACTGCGCCGCGAGCACGGTCGTCCCCGCGGTCGAATTGGCCGCGTCGAGGTCGATCGCCCCGGTCGGCGTGACCGCGTTGTCGAAGAGCTGCTGCGCGTTCGCGGTCGCCTGCCGGGCCTCGGCGAGCACCTGCTGCTTCCGATCCTCGTAGAGGTTGGTGGCGATCGAGATCGACATGTAGCCGGAGATGATCGTCACGGCGACGGTCGTGAGGGCGACCGTGATCGCGACGGTGCGCAGCTGCAGCGACGATCGCCAGAGGTTCAGACCCCGCTGCAACCAGGCGCGCCAGTCGAGGGCGGTCATCGGCTCAGGAGGGCGCCCCGGCCCGGTAGCCGACGCCGCGCACGGTCATGACGATGCGGGGATTGTCCGGGTCGAGCTCGACCTTGGCGCGCAGGCGCTGCACGTGCACGTTCACCAGGCGCGTGTCGGCCTTGTACTGGTAGCCCCAGACCTGCTCGAGCAGCATCTCGCGGGTGAAGACCTGGTTCGGCTTCGCGGCGAGGGCGAGCAGCAGATCGAACTCGAGCGGCGTGAGCGCGATGGTCGTGTCGCCGCGCCGCACCTCGTGGCCGGTGACGTCGATGACGAGGTCGCCGACGGGCATCGTCGAGACGCCCGAGTCGGGGCTCGGCCGCAGCCGCGTCTTGATGCGGGCGACGAGCTCCTTCGGGTTGAACGGCTTGACGACGTAGTCGTCGGCGCCGCTCTCGAGCCCCTGAACCACATCGGCGGTGTCGCTCTTCGCGGTGAGCATGATGATCGGCACGCCGCTGGATTCGCGGATGGCCCGGCAGACCTGGATGCCGTCCTGCCCGGGCAGCATGAGATCGAGCAGCACGAGGTCGGGGTCGACCCGCTCGAAGGCCTCGACGGCATCGAGCCCGTCGTGCGAGAAGGAGGGGTCGTAGCCCTCGCCGCGCAGCACGATGCCGATCATCTCGGCCAGTGCCATGTCGTCGTCGACGACGAGGAGGATGCGCGCGGTCATCGTGGTCCTTCCGCTGGCTCGGCCTCGACGCCGGGCGTTCCCGAGGAGTGTTCGCCCCAGCCTAGACGAGTGTGACACCATACGTTCCGACGACGCCGCGACGGACGACAAGGATGAGCGAATGACCGATCTCCCCCCGTGGCAGGCGCCCGGTGGGGCGGCAGCACCGCCCTCGGACGGGCATCCCTTCACCGCTCCCGGCGGCCCCGCAGCACCCGGCGGACCCGCCTCACCCGGCGCCGCGTTCCCCCCGCCCAGCGGTTCCCCCTACGGCGGGCCCGCGGCCGGGCCGATCGGCTGGGCCCCGCCGCCGAAGCCGGGGCTGGTGCCGCTGCGTCCGCTCGGGTTCGGCACACTGTTCACCGGCAGCTTCCAGGTGCTGCGGCGCAACCCCCGGCCGACCTTCGGGGCGGCGCTGCTGCTCGTCGGGCTCGTGCAGATCCTCTCCCTCGCCATCGTGCTCGGACCGACCATCTGGGGCCTCGGGCGGGTGCTGCGCGCCTCCCCGGAGGACAGCGCCGCGATCGAGATCGGCAACACCGCCCTCACCATCGTCGCGAGCCTGTTCGCCGTCGCCCTCTCGCTCGTCGCCTCGGCGCTGCTGCAGGGCCTCATCGTGATCGAGGTCTCGCGCGCCACGCTCGGCGAGAAGCTCACCATGGGTCAGCTCTTCCGACGCGGTCGCGGTCGGTGGGGCGCCCTCATCGGCTGGACGGCGCTGCTGTCGCTCGCGCTCGTCGCCGCGATCGTCATCCTCGTCGCCGTCGTCGCGCTCATGATCTCGGTCGGCGAGACCGCGGGCCTCGTGGGCGGGGTGATCCTCGGCATCGGCGGCGGCCTCGGGATGCTCGTCCTCGCGATCTGGATCGGTATCAAGACCGCGCTCGTGCCGACCGCCATCGTGCTCGAGCGCCTGCCGCTGCGCGCGTCCGTCGCCCGCAGCTGGCGGCTCACCGGCGGCCGCTTCTGGCGCACCTTCGGGATCCTCGCCCTGATCACCGTGATCGTGCAGACCGCGTCCAGCGCCGTCGCCACGCCCTTCAGCATCGCCGCGGGCCTCGGCATCGGCCTGGTCAACCCTGCCCAGGACGAGACGACCGCGCTCATCGCCGTCGGCATGCTGTACGTCGTGACGATCATCGTCACCATCGTCGTCGGCGCGATCGGCGCCGTGCTGCTCTCCGCCGCCACCGGGCTCGTCTACATCGACGCCCGGATGCGCGACGAGGGGCTCGACCTCGACCTGCAGCGCTTCGTCGAGGAGCGCGCGGCCGGCCGGGAGGGGCCCGACCCCTACCAGGAGCGCGCGGCGCAAGGGCTCGACGGCGCCGCACCCTCGCCGCAGGTCCCGTTCACCGGCACGGTCGCGTGAGGCCGAGCACCTTCGCCCCCGTCGACCCGAGCGGGCCCGACGCGCAGGAGCTGCTGCTCGACGAGCTCGCCGACCCCGCCTACGCGGCCGCGCAGCCGACCTGGTTCGACCTGCTCTCGCAGGCCGTCTTCGAGTGGTTCCAGAACCTGCAGTTCAGCCCGGGCGAGGGGCCCCCGGTGCTCGCCCTCGTGATCGGCGGGGCGCTCGTCGCCGTCGCGGTGCTCGTGGCGATCCTCGTCTACGGCCTGCCGCGCCGACGCGCGCGCTCCCGAGCCGCGGGCGAGCTGTTCGGCGAGAGCGACCGCCGCTCGGTCAAGGAGCTGCGCCGGGCATCCGCCGCCGCCGCCGCCCGCGGCGACTTCGCGCTCGCGATCGCCGAGCGGTTCCGCGCTCTCGCCCGGGCGCTCGACGAGCGCACGCTGCTCGCGGTCATGCCGGGCACGACCGCGCACGAGGCGGCGCGGCAGGCGGCCCGGGCCTTCCCGGCCGAGCGCGAGGCCCTCGAGGCCGGGGCCTCCGCCTTCGACGGCGTGCGGTACCAGGGCGACGAGGGCGATCAGGCCGGCTACGACGCCCTCCGGATGCTCGACGAGCGCCTGCAGCAGACCTCGCCGATCCTGCCCTCCGCCGACGGCGCGGGCCCGACTGCCCCCGGCGGCTCCCCCGCCGCCCGCTCCCGCGCCGGAGCCCCCTCGTGACCGTCACCGCGCCCACCGTGCGCGGCACGGGCCGCGGCGCCGCACGGCGCGCGGCCGCCGAGGCCGTCGTCACCCCGACCCTCGGCCGCAGCCTGCGCCGCGCCGTGTTCTGGATCGTGGCCGCGGCGGCCCTCATCGCGCTCGGGCTCGGCATGCTGCTGTTCACGGGCGCGACGGCCGAGGCCGACCGCTTCGGCGCCGACGAGGCCGCCCCGAGCGGCTCCCGGGCCCTCGTCGAGGTGCTGCGCGATCAGGGCGTCGACGTCGTCGTGAGCGGCTCGCTCGACGGAGCGCTGGACGCCGTCGAGGACCCCGCGTCGACGACGATCCTCGCCGCCGATCCGCTCGGCCTCGTCGACCCGGCCGCCTGGAGCCGGCTCGACGGCGCCGCGGCGCGGCTCGTGCTCGTCGAGCCGGGCCCGGACGCGCTCGCGGCGCTCACCCCCGACGTCTTCCCCGTCGGCTCCGTCGACGCCGAGCGGGAGGCCGCCGGGTGCGCCGAGGAGGTCGCGCGGCGCTCCGGCACGGTGGAGGGGACGGGCCCAGGCTACGACAGCGTCGCCGCCGATGCCGAGGTCTGCTTCGAGGGCGACGGCGGCGCGATGCTCGTCACCGTGCCGGCCGCGGGCGCCGACGCCCCGGACGACGCCGCGGTGAGCGTGCTCGGCGGCGCGACGCTGCTGCAGAACGACACCGTCGCGCGGCAGGGCAACGCCGCCCTCGCCCTCGGGCTGCTCGGCGAGCATCCCCGCCTCGTGTGGTGGGTCGGCACGGCCGCCGATGCGGATCCCGGAGCCATGAGCATCGCCGAGCTCACCCCCGGCTGGGTCAACCCGCTCGCATGGCTCGCCCTCACCGTCGGCCTCGCCGCCGCGATCTGGCGCGGCCGCCGCCTCGGGCCCGTCGTCGTCGAGAACCTTCCCGTGATCGTGCGCACGACCGAGACGATGGAGGGCCGCGCCCGCCTCTACGCCCGCGCCGGCGCCCGTCTGCGCGCGCTCGACTCCCTGCGCCTGGGAGCGCTGCGCCGCCTCGGCGAGAGCCTCGGACTCGGCCCCGCCGCCGGCATCGACGAGATCGTCGCCGCGACCGCCTCCGCGACCGGCCGGCGGCAGGATGCCCTGCGCACGCTGCTCGTCGACCGCGAGCCCGAGACCGACCGTGAGCTCGTCGACCTCTCCGACGCGCTCGCCGCCCTCGAGGCCGAGGTGCACCGCCGGGTGGGCCTCGACACGAGCGCGTCAGGATCCCCCGTCCCGCCCGCGAGCGGCACGACCGACCCCGGCACGACCGACCCCGGCACGACCGACCCCGGCACGACCGACCCCGCCCCGACCAGGAGAATGGACCGATGACGGAAACCGAGCTGCGAGCATCCTTCGCCCGCGTACGCACCGAGGTGGGCAAGGCCGTGGTGGCCCAGGACGCCGCGGTGAGCGGCCTGATCGTCGCCCTGCTGGCGGGCGGCCACGTGCTGCTGGAGGGCGTGCCGGGCGTCGCGAAGACGCTGCTCGTGCGGGCGCTCAGCCAGTCGCTGAGCCTGCGCACCACGCGCGTGCAGTTCACGCCCGACCTCATGCCGGGCGACGTCACCGGCTCGGTCGTCTACGACCCGCAGTCGGGCGGCTTCGAGTTCCGCAGCGGTCCGGTGTTCACCAACATCCTGCTCGCCGACGAGATCAACCGCACGCCGCCGAAGACGCAGTCCTCGCTGCTCGAGGCGATGGAGGAGCGCCAGGTCAGCGTCGACGGCACGACCCACGCCCTGCCGCACCCCTTCATGGTCGCGGCCACCCAGAACCCCGTCGAGTACGAGGGCACGTACACGCTGCCCGAGGCGCAGCTCGACCGGTTCCTGCTGAAGCTCGTGCTCGACCTGCCGGCGCGCGACGACGAGGTGCAGGTGCTGCAGCGCCACGCCGACGGCTTCAACCCGCGCGACCTCGCCGGGGCCGGGGTGACCGCGGTGCTCGGCGCCGACGACATCACGGCCGCCCGAGCCGAGGTCGCCCGCGTCGGCGCGACGCCCGAGGTGCTCGGCTACGTCGTCGACCTCGCCCGCGCCACCCGCCAGAGCCCGAGCGTGAAGCTCGGCGTCAGCCCCCGCGGCACGACCGCGCTGCTCGCCGCCGCGAAGGCCTGGGCCTGGCTCTCGGGCGCCGAGGCGATCACCCCCGATCACGTGCAGGCGATGCTGCTGCCGGTCTGGCGACACCGCATCGCCCTGCGGCCCGAGGCCGAGCTCGAGGGCGTGTCGGCCGACACGATCCTGCGCTCGATCGTCAGCCAGGTCCAGGTTCCGCTGTAGCCGTGGCCGTCACCGGGTGGTTCGTCGCGCTCGTCGCCCTCGGCGCCGTGCCCATCGTGCTGCTCGCGAACGGGTGGGCGTACCTCGGCTGGATCGGCCTCTGCCTCGTGCTCGCCGCCGTGGACCTCGCTCTCGCGGGCTCGCCGCGCGCCGTCGCGCTCGAGCGCGAGACGGCCGAGCGGGTCCGGCTCACCGACTCGGCGCCGGCGACGCTGCTCGTGACGAATACGGGGCGGCGGATGCTGCGGGGCGTGGTGCGCGACGCCTGGGAGCCCTCGGCCGGGGCATCCCCCACCCGTCAGCCGCTGCGCGTTCCCCCCGGCGAGCGCCGGGCACTGCGGATCACGCTCACGCCCTGGCGTCGCGGGGAACGCCGCACCGCCCTCGTCACCATCCGCTCGCTCGGTCCGATGCGCCTCGCCGCCCGGCAGGCGAGCGTGCGCGCTCCGGGGTCGATCCGCGTGCTGCCCGAGTTCGCCTCGCGCCGGCACCTGCCCTCGCGCCTCGCCCGCCTGCGCGAGCTGGACGGCCGCACGGCGCTCATGGTGCGCGGGCAGGGCACCGAGTTCGACTCGCTGCGCGAGTACGTGCGCGGCGACGACGTGCGCTCGATCGACTGGCGCGCGACGGCCCGCCGCTCCTCCGGGCCGGGCGTCGCGCAGTCGCTCATGGTGCGCACCTGGCGGCCCGAGCGCGACCGCCGGGTCGTCGTGATCGTCGACTCCGGTCGCACCGCCGCCGCGCGCATCGCCGACGAGACCCGCATCGACACGGCCTTCGAGTCGACCCTGCTGCTCGCCGCCCTCGCCGATCGCGCGGGCGACCGCGTCGACGCCGCCGTCTTCGACCGGCGCGTGCGCGCGCGGGTGCAGGGCGCGCGCGGCGCCGATCTGCTCGCGAAGCTCACCGACGCCATGGCGCCCATCGATCCGGAGCTGCTCGAGACCGACTGGAGCGCCGTGCCCGCCCTCGTCCGCTCGATGTCCTCCCAGCGCTCGCTCGTCGTCATCGCCACCCCGCTCGAGTCGCCGGGCGCGACCCGCTCCCTCCTGGCGATGCTGCCGCAGCTCACGAAGAAGCACCTCGTGCTCATCGCCTCGGTGACCGACCCCGCGCTGGCCGAGGCCGCCGCCGAGCGCGGCGATCGCGCATCCGTCTACCGCGCCGCCTCGGCCGAGCGCGCCCTGCTGGATGCCCAGCGCCTCGCCGCGGCCGTGCGCCGTCTCGGCGGCGACGTCGTCAGCGCCGCCCCGCACGAGCTGCCGCCCGCCGTGGCCGACCGCTACCTGGCGTACAAGGCGGCCGGGCGGCTGTAGGCGCTCGCACGCGGCGGCGTCGCCTCAGGAGATCGCGGTGCGATCGGTCCGCAGCGCCGTCGAGCGGCCGGCGAACAGCCACGCGCCGAGGCCGATGAGCACGGGCACGCCGACCGCGACGATCGCGAGCGGCACCCAGGGCGGCGCGAACGGCAGCGGCCCGCCCGGCAGCGCGAGCGCCCCCGCGGTGAGCACGCCGAGCGCCGCCCCGATGAGCGAGCCCACCCCCGCGAGCAGGATCGCCTGCCAGAGGCTGACGGCCCGGCGCAACGAGCGCGTGGCGCCCATCGCCCCGAGGATCGCCTCGTCGCGACGCCCGTCGATGCGCGCGAGCCCGATCGCGATGCTCGAGGCGGCGAGCGCGATGACGGCGCTCACGGCGACGAGCGCCCAGGTCGCGAGTGTCGAGGTGTCGGGCGGGCCGGTCTCGATGTAGGGGTAGAAGCGGTAGGGGTCGCCCGTGAGGTCCTGCGACAGCGCGGTGAAAGCGTCGCGCTGCGCGAGGGTGGGCTCCTCCGGAAGCTGGGCGATCAGGAGCTGCGGGCGAGCAGCGATGTCGAGCCTCTCCGCCGTCTCCGGGCTGATGAGGATCCGTCCGCCGAGCCCCGCCGACAGCACCTGCATTGCCGCCGGGAGCCGATCGCTGCTCTCCGGAGGGAATGCCGCGGGATCGGCGAACTCGTCCGGCTCGACCACGAACTGCTCAGCGGGAAGCCGATCGATCGTGACCTCGCCGTCCTCGACCAGCAGGGGGTTGAGTGCAACTGCTCCGCCCCGGGCGAGCATCGCGCGCGACTCCGCCGACAACGGCTCTCCCAGGAATACCTCTAGGTCGTCCGGCTCCCCGATCGCGATGTCACTGCGGAGCATGTAGCCCGAGTACAGCCCCTGGATCTCCTCCGGCGAACCCTCGCACTCGCGCGGATCGCCCAGCTCCGGGTCGTTGGAGAACACCGCGCGGCAGTCTCGATTCGCGGGGAACACCCGCGCGACAGTCGATCCGCTGCTGGACTCCCCCAGCGTGGGCGTTCCCGTCACCGGGTCGTAGCGAATGGATGGCTCAGAAGGGGTGCCCTCGACGACGGCGACTCGCGCATCAGGGGAGATCTCGAGGATCGCGGACTCGATGCCGGGGATGTTGTCGAAGACCGCCTCCTCCTGACTAACGTAGTCGTACACGATCGTCGACACCGAGACGGAGTTCGCCGGCGCCTCCGCTTGGTAGGTCTTGTCGGTCTCCGATTGACCGGCGGAGAGTACCGACATGATGAACGACGCGAGGAACACGGTCGTCATGACCGCAGCCGTCACGGGAACGGTGCGCGCGGAGTTGCGTCCGGCATCCCGGGCAGCGAGGCGCAGTGCGCTGCGCGCCCCGCCGGTGGCCCGGGCGAGCAGTCGCAGGACGGCCGGCAGCGCCAGCACCACGCCGAGCTGGACCACGACCGCCCCGAGCCCGATGACGACCACGGCGATGATATCGACCTCGGGGGGCACCGGACTCGGTTCGAGCTCGGCCATGGCCGCGGCTGCCGCAGCACGCGCGATGACGAGCGTGACGCCGCCGATCAGCAGGAGCGCGGCCCCGACGATCACCACGACGAGCGCGGTGATCCGCGCAGCACGGCGAGGCGTCGGCGGACGACGCGCCCCGCGGAGCGCGGGCACGATATCGATGCGGGACGCCACGCGCGCCGGCACCAGTGCCGCCGCCCACCCGGCGAGCACCGCGAGCAGGACCGTGACCGCGAGCATCAGCCAGGGCAGGTGGAACCCGGGGAAGGACATCGCCCGCCCGCCGCTGAGCAGGGGGATGGCGACCGCCGCGCCTCCGATGCCGAGCATGATGCCGAGAAGACCGCCGACCAGGCCGAGCACGACGCCGCCGGCCGTCACGGTCGCCCGCATCAACCGACGATCGCCCCCGACGCTCGCGAGTACAGCCAGGGCGCGTTGCTGCTGCCGGGCGCCCACCATGAACGCGGCTGCGGCAAGCAGCACGACCTGGAACAGCAGGAATCCGCCGATGAGCGCGGCGAAGGCGAGCACGCCGCCACCCAGCCCGAACAGGGTGAGATCGCTCGGCCGAGCACCAGGGGTCGGGTCGTTTCCCAGCAGCACGGTGCGCGATGCGGCGATGACGCCCTGCTCGTTCAGAGCGAGCACGTCATCCCACGTCAGCTCCTGGTCGAGCAGGAAGTACCGGTTCGGGATCATCGTGCCCTCGGCGAGCGTGTCGGGGGCGGCGAGCAGTTCCTCGCTGGTGACGCTCGTGTCGGAGCTGCGGTAGACGCCGACGACGTCCACGGCGATCTCGCCGTCCGGCGTCGCGATCGTGGCCTCCTCGCCGATGGCGATGTCGAGCGACTCGAGCAACGCCGGGGTCAGCACCACGTCCCCCGCCGTCGAGGGCGCGCGCCCATCGATCAGGTCGTACCGACCCTCGAGCTCCGGACGCAGTAGATCCCCCTCCACCGCCGGAACCGCGCGGAGACCGCTCGGGGTCTCCACGACCGCCGTCCCGAGCGACTCGGAGATGAGTTCGCCCTCGACGAGCGTCGACGGGTCGACCTGATCTCCCTCGTTCCGGATCTCGTAGGAGCCCGCGCCGGTGTCCCACCACCCCTGCACCGGCGCCGACACCTCCTGCCGCACGTCGTTGTCGGGCGGCGCGACGACCTGGAGCACGGCCTCGGCCTCGGCTCCGAGCTGCAGGGCGACGAGTTCGGCGGGCGTGGCCTCCATGCTGGCGGTGACCACCGCCGCTCCGGCCATGCCGGCGACCGGCACGGCGATCATGACGGCGACGAGGATGCTGCGGCCGAGGGAGCGGCGCGCCGTGCGCGCCGCCATCCGGAAAGCGATGCGCAGCGGCGGACGCGCGAAGCGCTCCTCGGGGGCGCGCGGTGCACCCCCCGCGTCGACCCCGCCGGAGCGCCCCGCACGTCGGCGTGCGGACCCGGTCGCACGCCCGGAGCGCCGGGAGCGCGCGGGCGCGGTCACGCCCGGGCTCCGAGCAGGGCGGTCGGGTCATCGCGCCGCGACTCGTCGACGACGCGGCCGTCGCGGAGGAAGACGATTCGGTCGGCCCAGGCCGCGTGCCGCGGATCGTGCGTGACGAGGATGCCGCCTGCCCCCTCGTCGATGCGGGTGCGCAGCATGCGCAGCACGAGCTCGCCGGTCTGCGAATCGAGGGCGCCGGTCGGCTCGTCGGCGAGGATGAGACTGCGGCCGCCGACGACCGCACGGGCGATCGCGACGCGCTGCTGCTGACCGCCCGAGAGATCGTCGGGGAAGTGGCTCGCGCGGTCCTCGAGCTCGACGAGCCGCAGCGCGTCGAGCGCCGCGCGTCGAGCCTTGCCCGTCTTCCAGCCGTCGAGCTCGAGCGGCAGGCTGACGTTCTCGTGCGCCGTGAGGGCGGGCACGAGGTTAAAGTCCTGGAAGACGAAGCCGAGCGTGCGCCGCCGGATCGCGGCCATGCGCTTAGGGCTCGCGTCGCGCAGCCACTCGCCATCGACGATCACCTCGCCGCTCGTCGGGGTCACGAGCCCGCCCGCGATGGTCAGCAGCGTCGACTTGCCCGAGCCGGAGGCGCCCATGATCGCGACGAGCTCGCCGCGGCGCACCGAGAGGTCGACGCCCGAGAGCGCGGTGACCGAGTTCTCGCCCGAGCCGTAATGCATTGAGACCGCATCGAGCCGCAGCAGTTCGCTCGCCCCGATCGCCGCGCGGCTCATCGTTCGCCGCCCGTCGACGCGATGCGGATCGCGGACTCGTCGGCCGACTGCCGCGACGGATCCCCGAAGGGTCTCGCGATGCCGACGCCCCGCTCGCGCAGCCGCCGGATGCGGGCCTCGGAGTGCTCCAGCCACCGCACCTCGGCCTCCGCCTGGAAGATCAGCGCATCCACCACGAGCTGCCAGGCGAACTCGTCGGCCGTGTCGGGGTCGCCGCCGGCGATCTTGCTGCGGGTCAGCTCCTGCAGCGAGCCGAGCGTCGCGACCTTCTGCGCGTGGATGATCGCCTCGGCATCCACGTCGGGCAGGGTCACCGCGAGCGCGAGCTTGATCGCGAGCTCATCGCGCACCGCCGTGCCCCGCCGCACCGGGTCGGTGAGCCAGGAGCGCGCGGCCGCGGCCCCCGCGGCGGTGATCGCGTAGAACACGTGCCCGTCGCCGTCGACCTCGGTCTGCTGGATGAGCCCGTCGCGCTCGAGCCGGTCGAGCGTGTTGTACACCTGGCCGACGTTCACCGGCCACGAGTCGCCGGTGCGCTTCTCGAACTCGGCCTTGAGCTGGTACCCGTAGCTGGGGCCCTGGGCGAGCAGGGTGAGCAGTCCGTTCCGCACCGACATGAGCGACTCCCTCGTGCGCGACCCGCGCCGTGCGGGTGCATGCTGAGCATATGCATGCCGAGAATGCGTGTCGAGCATGAATCGCGAACGGCGTGTTGCGAGCATCCCGTCGTCGCCACGGCGCCGCCCGTGCGACCGCACCGCGCACGCGAACGGGCCGCCCTCCCGAAGGAGGACGGCCCGTGTCGACGGTGCGCGCGAGGACTACTTCGCGGCGACCGCCTCGGCCGCCGAAGGCACCAGCGTGCTCTGCGGCTCGACGATCGGCGCGAGGCCGGCCTCGACGCGGGCGCCGAGGGTCTCGTCGATGTTCTTCCAGTACTGGATGACCCGCTCGCGCAGCTCGGGGATGGTGACCCCCGAGACGTGCCCGACGATGTTGCCGACGAGCCGCTCGCGCTGCGCGTCGTCCATGACCTCGTTGATGAGGGCGCGGGGCTGCACGAAGTCGTCATCCTCGGGGTGCAGGGTCACAGCGGTGCGCACGAGCTCGCCGTCCTGCTCCCAGCCGCGGTCGGGGCCGTGAGCGGCCTCGTCGGCGTGCGGGCCGCCGAAGGAGTTCGGGGCGTACACCGGCTGCGAGGCGGGCGGGAAGCTGTAGTTCATCGTGCCCTCCTTCGAGTAGTGGTTGACCTCGTTCTTCG
This sequence comes from Microcella daejeonensis, assembly GCF_026625045.1. Classification (GTDB taxonomy): domain Bacteria; phylum Actinomycetota; class Actinomycetes; order Actinomycetales; family Microbacteriaceae; genus Microcella; species Microcella daejeonensis. Next base: position 430,788 of record NZ_CP113089.1, read on the forward strand.
GGGCGTTCACCGGCAGCTGGTTGTGGTTGGTGCCGACGCGGTAGCGGTGAGCATCCGCGTAGCTGAAAATGCGCGCCTGCAGCATGCGGTCGGGGCTCGCGGCGATGCCGGGCACGAAGTTCGACGGCGCGAACACGGCCTGCTCGATCTGCGCGAAGAAGTTCTCCGGATTGCGGTCGAGCGTCAGACGCCCGACCGGGATGAGCGGGTAGTCGCTCTTCGGCCAGACCTTCGTGATGTCGAAGGGGTTAAAGCGGTACGTCTTCGCGTCCTCGTACGGCATGACCTGCACCGAGAGATCCCAGGTGGGGAAGTCGCCGTTCTGGATGGCGTCGTAGAGGTCGCGACGGTGGAAGTCGGCGTCCTCGCCCGCGATCTGGTCGGCCTGGGCCTGCGTCAGCGTCTCGTGACCCTGGTTGGTGCGGAAGTGGTACTTCACCCAGAAGCGCTCGCCGGCGGCGTTGATCCACTGGTAGGTGTGCGAGCCGAAGCCGTCCATGTGGCGCCACGAGGTCGGCACGCCGCGGTCGCCCATGAGCCACGTCACCTGGTGCGCGCTCTCGGGCTGCAGGGTCCAGAAGTCCCACTGCATGTTGTGGTCGCGCAGGCCCGAGCCGGGCATGCGCTTCTGCGAGCGGATGAAGTCGGGGAACTTGATGCCGTCCTTGATGAAGAAGACGGGGGTGTTGTTGCCGACGAGGTCGTAGTTGCCCTCGGAGGTGTAGAACTTCAGTGCGAAGCCGCGGGGGTCGCGCCAGGTGTCGGGGCTGCCCTGCTCGCCGGCGACCGAGCTGAAGCGCAGCAGCGTCTCGGTGGTCGTGCCGGGCTGGAACAGCGCCGCTCGGGTGTACGCCGAGACGTCGTGCGTGGTCTCGAACGTTCCGAAGGCTCCGCCGCCCTTGGCGTGCACGACGCGCTCCGGAACGCGCTCGCGGTTGAACTGGGCCAGCTTCTCGACCAGGTAGTGGTCGGTCAGCACGATCGAGCCGTCGGTGCCGACGGTCTGCGAGTGCTGGTCGCTGGCGACCGGGGCGCCGCTGGTGGTGGTCGTGTGATTCGTCACGCGGGGAGTGCTCCTTGCATCTATCGGTGGGCACGGCATTCGGGGCACAGGCCCCAGAATGTGACCTCGGCGGTCTGGATCTCGAATCCGCCGGAGTCGGACGGCGTCAGGCACGGAGCGTGCCCGACGACGCAGTCGATGTCGGTGATGGCACCGCAGGAGGTGCACACCACGTGGTGGTGGTTGTCGCCGATGCGCCGCTCGTAGAGAGCGGGCGACTTCGCCGGCTCGATGCGGCGCAGCAGCCGGGCCGCCGTCAGGTCGCCGAGCACGTTGTGCACGGCCTGCAGGCTCAGCCGGTGGCCGGCCGCGTCGAGGGCGCGGTGGATGCTCTCCGCATCGCTGTGCGGCATGCCCTCGAGCTGCTCGAGCACGGCGAGGCGCCCAGCGGTGATCCGCAGGCCGGCGCCGCGCAGCAGGGGCTCGAGCTCGGAGGGCACGCCCCGACCCTACCGAGTTATCGTGAATGAGTCAAAGAAACGAGCGACTCGTGTCGGGCATCCCGCGATCGATCGATCAGTCGCCGACGACGACGCGCGCACCTCTGCTGATCGGATCGAGATCGCCCGTCTCGCCCGCGCGGCGGGCCCGGCCGCCGACGATCCACTGCACCCACAGGAACCACGCCAGCGCGAGGGTGCCGATGCCGATGCGGATCACGTCGGGCCAGTCCTGCCGGGTCACGAAGCCCTCCACCAGACCGCTCACGCCGAGGCCCACGACGAGACCGCCGATCACGGCGAACAGCGCCCGGCCGTCCTCCGCGAGAGCCTGCAGGCGGGTGCGCGAGCCGGGCGCGACCCAGGCCCAGAAGATCATCAGACCGGCCGCCGCGGCGACGAAGATGCAGTAGAGCTCGAGCTGGCCGTGCGGGAGGATGTTGAGGAAGAAGACGTCGAGACGGCCGAACTCGGCCATGATCGCCGCGCTCTGGCCGACGGCCTGCGCGTTCTGCACCACGACGATGGGAACCCAGAAGCCGACGATGCCGAAGGCCACGCACTGGGCGGCGATGAAGGCGTTGTTCACCCACACCTGGCCGGCGAAGGCGGCCTCGGGCGACTCGGAGTAGTAGTTGACGAACTCCTGCTCGGCGTAGCGCCGCAGCATCTCGTAGTCGCCGAGCGAGGCGATCAGGCCGGGGGTCGTCCCGATCCAGACCGCCGTGGCCGTGGCGATGATCGCGAAGACCGCGGCGACCGCGAGCGTCAGGTAGCGGATGCGGTACAGCGCGGCGGGCACCTCGCGCGTCGCGTACCGGCTCAGCTGGGCGAGGGGCTCCGCCCCCGCCCCGGTGAAGCGCAGCCGTGCCCGCGAGAGCAGCAGCGAGAGCCGCTCGGAGGCCGGCACGGCGCCGGCTGCCGTGGTGATGGCCGAGAGCTGCGTCGCGCCCGCCTGGTAGTGCTCGATGAGCTCATCGGCATCGCGCCCGTCGAGCGACCGCTGGCGGGCAAGCTCGCGCAGCCGCTCCCATTCGGCGGCGTGGGCGGAGGAGTAGGCGTCGAGATCCATCTGTTTAGATACTGTCATGTCCGCGCCGGGAAGCCCCGCTCCGTCCCTCAGCGAGCACGACGCCGATCGCGAGCTGCTCACCGGCGAGGCGGTGGCCCTCGATCTGCGGGCGACCAACGTCGTGCTGCGCGGCGCCGGGGCGATCATCGACACGCTCGTCTACGTCGGCGGAACGCTGCTGCTCGCCTGGCTGCTCATCACGCTCGCCGAGCTCGTGAGCCTGCCCGAGAACCTCTTCGGCGCGGTCGCCATCATCACCGCCATCCTCGGCCTGGTGATCGTGCCCGCGGTGGTCGAGACCGCCACCCGCGGTCGTTCCCTCGGCCGGCTCGCGCTCGGCGATCGCATCGTGCGCGACGACGGGGGCGCGATCGCCTTCCGGCACGCCTTCATCCGCTCCTTCGTGGGGCTCTTCGAGATCGTGCTGACCTTCGGCGGCCTCGCCGTGATCGTCGCCATGCTCAACCCGCGCGCCAAGCGCCTCGGCGACCTGCTCGCGGGCACCTACAGCCAGTACGAGCGCGTGCCGGCGATAGTGGATGCCCGATTCGGGATGCCCGTCGAGCTGCAGGACTGGGCGCTCACCGCCGATGTGGCGCGCATGCCCGACCCCCTGGCCCGCCGCATCGCTCAGTTCCTCGCACAGGCCTCCGGCCACACGCCGGCGACTCGGGAGCGGCTCGCGCAGCAGCTCGCCGCCGACAGCATCCCGTACATCTCGCCGGTGCCCGCGGTCGCACCCGAGCTCCTCCTCGCCGGAGTCGCCGTGCTGAGGCGGGAGCGCGAGTCGCGCGCCCTCGAGCTGGAGCGTGCTCGCCTCGAGCAGTTGCAGCCCACGCTGGCCGCGCGCCCGCACGGGTTCCCCGAGCGCGGCTGAGCGGGTCGATCTGCCGCCCGCCCTCAGACCGCCTTCACTCGCCCGTCCACAGGTCGAGCACCTGCTCGGCCCATCGGCGGTTCGTCACGCCGAAGGCCGGAAAGTTGAAGCCCATGATCGAGTCCGCCGTCGACCTCACGGACCCCGGCACGCCGAAACACCCTTCCGCGACGTACGCGGTGCGGTTCTCATCCCGCATCCGGACGAGCTCCGCCCTTGTCGGGCCGAAACCCGCGCTCGTCACCTCCTCGGCCCAGTAGTCAAGCTGGTCGTCATACTCCCCGATGCTCGACGACCACCACGCCTCAGCACGCTGCTGATCGTCGGCGCACGAGGGCCAGAAGGCGTTGCGCGCATCGCCATCGAAGCCGGTCTCACGACCGACGTACTCGTCGGCGAGGGAGAACAGAGCGTGCCCGAGCTCGTGAGCGACGACCCGATTCGCCAGTACGAACGACCCGGGCTCGACGGCGACGACCGCATTGGCGAACGGCTGATCCGTGAACCGCTCCAACCGGGCCGGGTCGTCGAACATGCTTCCGTCACCCGCGACCGATGACTTCACCTCCCCAGCCCCATCCCTGAGGGCCAACACGACGACGACCTGATCGGGCGCCCAGTTCGGCGTCGTCTGGCTCTCCAGCCAGTCGTACGGCGCCGGTGGCGACAGCCTCGTCGTCCAGACGTTGAAGAGATCGCGCCGGCTACGGAATGGCTCCATCCCGAACACGCCGAGATCCGCGAAGCTCACCGTTGCGCTGGTCGAATCGGGCGCGACGGGCATCCCGACCTCATCCCAGAGCTGAGCCGTACCCGACCAGTTCAGATATGCAGTGGCAGCCTCCTCGAAGAGACCGGTATCGTCCCAGCCCCACGGGGCGAAGACCAGATTGATGCGATCAGCACTGACCCGGTTGTGACCGGCCACGAGCGGCTCCAGACCCTCCGGCGACGGCTCGAGCTCGGGAGTCGCTGTCGGCGTTGGCACCACCGTCGACGCGGACGGGCGCGGGGGCGGGGGCGCCGCAGGTTCGGCAACCGGCGCCGTACTCAGGGGGCCGCATCCCGAGAGCATCATCGCGGCGAGCAGCGCCCAGGACGCGAATCGGCTCCTGGTCGTACCGAACGTGTCGGGTCCGTCGTGATGCGACAACCTTGTCATCGCCCGAGAATACTCTTCGACCGCGGAACGGCCGGGTAGACAACTCGTTAACGCAAGATGGCCACCCCTGAACGGGGTGGCCATCTCACAAAATAAGTCCGGCGGTGTCCTACTCTCCCACGAGGTCCCCCTCGCAGTACCATCGGCGCAGAAGGTCTTAGCTTCCGGGTTCGGAATGTGACCGGGCGTTTCCCCTTCGCTATGGCCGCCGAAACACTATTGATTTCCCAATCAAGAGCACAACGACAACACACTGAAGTGTTGTGTGTGCGATTCCCGACCGTAAATCGAGAACCACAAAGTGGACGCGAGCAGCAAACTCATTCCCACCCGAAGGTGGAGGTTGTTGTCAAGTTATCGGCTTATTAGTACGGGTCAGCTCCATGGGTCTTGAGTCCCCACTTCCACATCCCGCCTATCAACCCAGTCGTCTGGCTGGGAGCCTCTCACCCCTAAGGGTATGGAAGTCTCATCTCGAGGCCGGCTTCCCGCTTAGATGCTTTCAGCGGTTATCCATCCCGAACGTAGCTAATCAGCGGTGCTCCTGGCGGAACAACTGACACACCAGAGGTTCGTCCAACCCGGTCCTCTCGTACTAGGGTCAGATCCTCTCAAACTTCCTGCGCGCGCAGCGGATAGGGACCGAACTGTCTCACGACGTTCTAAACCCAGCTCGCGTACCGCTTTAATGGGCGAACAGCCCAACCCTTGGGACCTACTCCAGCCCCAGGATGCGACGAGCCGACATCGAGGTGCCAAACCATGCCGTCGATATGGACTCTTGGGCAAGATCAGCCTGTTATCCCCGAGGTACCTTTTATCCGTTGAGCGACAGCGCTTCCACAAGCCACTGCCGGATCACTAGTCCCGACTTTCGTCCCTGCTCGACCTGTCAGTCTCACAGTCAAGCTCCCTTGTGCACTTACACTCGACACCTGATTGCCAACCAGGTTGAGGGAACCTTTGGGCGCCTCCGTTACTTTTTGGGAGGCAACCGCCCCAGTTAAACTACCCATCAGGCACTGTCCCTGAACCGGATTACGGTTCTAAGTTAGACATCCAGAGTGACCAGAGTGGTATTTCAACAACGACTCCACGAACACTAGCGTGCCCGCTTCACAGTCTCCCACCTATCCTACACAAGCCACACCGAACACCAATACCAAACTGTAGTAAAGGTCACGGGGTCTTTCCGTCCTGCTGCGCGTAACGAGCATCTTTACTCGTAGTGCAATTTCGCCGAGTTCGCGGTTGAGACAGCTGGGAAGTCGTTACGCCATTCGTGCAGGTCGGAACTTACCCGACAAGGAATTTCGCTACCTTAGGATGGTTATAGTTACCACCGCCGTTTACTGGGGCTTAAATTCGCAGCTTCGCTTACGCTAACCGCTCCTCTTAACCTTCCAGCACCGGGCAGGCGTCAGTCCGTATACATCGTCTTGCGACTTGGCACGGACCTGTGTTTTTAGTAAACAGTCGCTTCCCACTGGTCTCTGCGGCCTTCAACGCTCCAGGAGTAAATCCCTTCACGAATCCGGCCCCCCTTCTCCCGAAGTTACGGGGGCATTTTGCCGAGTTCCTTAACCACGATTCTCTCGATCTCCTTGGTATTCTCTACCTGACCACCTGAGTCGGTTTGGGGTACGGGTGACTAGAACCTCGCGTCGATGCTTTTCTCGGCAGCATAGGATCACTGATTTCCCCCGTGAGGGGTACGCATCGGATCTCAGGCTGTATGAGAGACGGATTTGCCTATCTCTCGCCCTACGTCCTTACACCGGGACTACCATCGCCCGGCTCAGCTACCTTCCTGCGTCACACCTGTTAATACGCTAGCCGCACCAGCATAGGGTCGTGTGCTAGCCCCAACGCTTCACCCCGAAGGGATCCATCAGAGGGATTCGGACACTTAGCATTACTGGATTGACTGGGGCGGTTCTTCGTCAGTACGGGAATATCAACCCGTTGTCCATCGACTACGCCTGTCGGCCTCGCCTTAGGTCCCGACTTACCCAGGGCGGATTAGCCTGGCCCTGGAACCCTTGGTCATTCGGAGGACGGGTTTCTCACCCGTCTTTCGCTACTCATGCCTGCATTCTCACTCGTGTGGCCTCCACGGCTGGTTTACACCGCCGCTTCACTGGCCACACGACGCTCTCCTACCGATCCGCACGGCTGGACCACGAAGGCCTACCTAAAATGCGAATCCTACGACTTCGGTGGTGTGCTTGAGCCCCGTTACATTGTCGGCGCGGAATCACTTGACCAGTGAGCTATTACGCACTCTTTCAAGGGTGGCTGCTTCTAAGCCAACCTCCTGGTTGTCTATGCAACTCCACATCCTTTCCCACTTAGCACACGCTTAGGGACCTTAGTCGGTAGTCTGGGTTGTTTCCCTCTCGACGATGAAGCTTATCCCCCACCGTCTCACTGCTGCGCTCTCACTTACCGGCATTCGGAGTTTGGCTGACGTCAGTAACCTTTTGGGGCCCATCGGCCATCCAGTAGCTCTACCTCCGGCAAGAAACACGCAACGCTGCACCTAAATGCATTTCGGAGAGAACCAGCTATCACGAAGTTTGATTGGCCTTTCACCCCTATCCACAGCTCATCCCCTCAGTTTTCAACCTAAGTGGGTTCGGTCCTCCACGACGTCTTACCGTCGCTTCAACCTGGCCATGGATAGATCACTTCGCTTCGGGTCTAGGACATGCGACTGAATCGCCCTATTCAGACTCGCTTTCGCTACGGCTGCCCCTCACGGGTTAACCTCGCCACATATCACTAACTCGCAGGCTCATTCTTCAAAAGGCACGCCGTCACAGCTGCTAGGGCTGCTCCGACGGTTTGTAAGCAAACGGTTTCAGGTACTATTTCACTCCCCTCCCGGGGTACTTTTCACCTTTCCCTCACGGTACTTGTCCGCTATCGGTCATCTGGGAGTATTTAGGCTTATCAGGTGGTCCTGACAGATTCACACGGGATTTCTCGGGCCCCGTGCTACTTGGGATACTCTCCGGGCCATTACGACATTTCGACTACGGGGTTGGCACCCTCTGTGACTGGCCTTTCAAGACCATTCGTCTATATCGCGCTGTAACCCTTATAGATCGGCAGATCTACAGGAAAGTCCCGCAACCCCGACCATGCAACGCCTGCCGGCTATCACACATGATCGGTTTAGCCTCTTCCGCGTTCGCTCGCCACTACTGACGGAATCACTGTTGTTTTCTCTTCCTGTGGGTACTGAGATGTTTCACTTCCCCACGTTCCCTCTACCCGCCCTATATATTCAGGCGGGAGTCATCAGGTCACATAAAGTGCCCGACAGGGTTTCCCCATTCGGAAATCCTCGGATCAAATGCTTGCTTATCAGCTAACCGAGGCTTATCGCAGATTGCTACGTCCTTCTTCGGCTCCAGATGCCAAGGCATCCACCGTTTGCTCTTAGAAACTTGACTACATGAGTTTGAATCGATCGGCAGCATCCACGAACACCTTGCGGCATTGCGCGTCTGCTGCGACCAATGATCTATATCTCTTTCGAGATGTTTGATCTATAGATCCGAAGGCCTTGCGACCTTCAGTTCTAAGATGCTCGCGTCCACTGTGTAGTTCTCAACATACGGTCGGTACCGCCCCTGCCCGACGACGCATCCCCCTATTACAGGAGCTGCGTGCTTTCTAGTCGGCCAGACCACGGTCCGAGGAATCGATACCCGCACCCCCTCCCTATGGAGAGCTGTACGAGGCCCGGTCCCTCAGGACCCAACAGCGTGCACGTGCCGGCATCGATCCGGCGCCCGTTCCATTCCCCCTCGAAAGGAAGAAGTACTAAAGCAGCCGGCCCTTTGCCGACACCCAAGTCAATGTTCCACCCATGAGCTACCAGCTGAGAACATGCGTCTCAGATCTGGCTTCTGACCCCACCCCCTGCACACCTGATGGCGAGCACGAGGGGGGTAGATGCTCCTTAGAAAGGAGGTGATCCAGCCGCACCTTCCGGTACGGCTACCTTGTTACGACTTAGTCCTAATCACCGATCCCACCTTCGACAGCTCCCTCCTTGCGGTTGGGCCACTGGCTTCGGGTGTTACCGACTTTCATGACTTGACGGGCGGTGTGTACAAGGCCCGGGAACGTATTCACCGTGGCGTTGCTGATCCACGATTACTAGCGACTCCAACTTCATGAGGTCGAGTTGCAGACCTCAATCCGAACTGAGACCGGCTTTTTGGGATTCGCTCCACCTTGCGGTATTGCAGCCCTTTGTACCGGCCATTGTAGCATGCGTGAAGCCCAAGACATAAGGGGCATGATGATTTGACGTCATCCCCACCTTCCTCCGAGTTGACCCCGGCAGTCTCCCATGAGTTCCCACCATTACGTGCTGGCAACATAGGACGAGGGTTGCGCTCGTTGCGGGACTTAACCCAACATCTCACGACACGAGCTGACGACAACCATGCACCACCTGTTTACGAGTGTCCAAAGAGTTGACCATTTCTGGCCCGTTCTCGTATATGTCAAGCCTTGGTAAGGTTCTTCGCGTTGCATCGAATTAATCCGCATGCTCCGCCGCTTGTGCGGGCCCCCGTCAATTCCTTTGAGTTTTAGTCTTGCGACCGTACTCCCCAGGCGGGGAACTTAATGCGTTAGCTGCGACACAGAAACCGTGGAATGGTCCCTACATCTAGTTCCCAACGTTTACGGCATGGACTACCAGGGTATCTAATCCTGTTCGCTCCCCATGCTTTCGCTCCTCAGCGTCAGTTACGGCCCAGAGATCTGCCTTCGCCATCGGTGTTCCTCCTGATATCTGCGCATTCCACCGCTACACCAGGAATTCCAATCTCCCCTACCGCACTCTAGTTTGCCCGTACCCACTGCAGGCGCGAGGTTGAGCCTCGCGTTTTCACAGCAGACGCGACAAACCGCCTACGAGCTCTTTACGCCCAATAATTCCGGACAACGCTTGCACCCTACGTATTACCGCGGCTGCTGGCACGTAGTTAGCCGGTGCTTTTTCTGCAGGTACCGTCACTTTCGCTTCTTCCCTGCTAAAAGAGGTTTACAACCCGAAGGCCGTCGTCCCTCACGCGGCGTTGCTGCATCAGGCTTGCGCCCATTGTGCAATATTCCCCACTGCTGCCTCCCGTAGGAGTCTGGGCCGTGTCTCAGTCCCAGTGTGGCCGGTCACCCTCTCAGGCCGGCTACCCGTCGTCGCCTTGGTGAGCCATTACCTCACCAACAAGCTGATAGGCCGCGAGTCCATCCTTGACCGAAATTCTTTCCAACTCCTAGCCATGCGGCTGAAGCTCGTATCCGGTATTAGACGTCGTTTCCAACGCTTATCCCAGAGTCAAGGGCAGGTTACTCACGTGTTACTCACCCGTTCGCCACTAATCCACCAGAGCAAGCTCCGGCTTCGTCGTTCGACTTGCATGTGTTAAGCACGCCGCCAGCGTTCGTCCTGAGCCAGGATCAAACTCTCCGTAAATGTTTGATAGCCAAACCACCCGAAGGCAGCCGGCACATCTAGTGCCCCACCAGACCCGAAGGACCAGCAGGACGAGTTTGTTCTGACTGAAGTTCGAATATCTACTGACATTCTTGTTTCAATCCAAAGGAATCTCTCCCGACCAGACAAAAGCCCGGTCGACGAGGATAGTTTGGCATTGACTTAGTGCACGCTGTTGAGTTCTCAAGGATCGGACGCACCTGACCCTCGACCTCTCGGTCTCGGCAACAGGGCACTTCCTCTTCGGATCCGCATCCGTCGACCTGACGCGGTGAGGCGAGGGTCGAGGTGGGATTCCTCATCCTCCGGGTGCGCATCGCGAACGATGTGCGGTTCGAAGGGGATGGTGTTTCCGCTTGGGGCCCGGGATGCTCCGAGGCACTCGGCCTGGCTCTCTCCCGCCCGCTTGGGGCAACGAGTAGAGACATTACGCGGGATCGGGCGGCTCCGCCAATCGAGCGTGCGCTACGGCGTGTCGCCCGGAATTCCGGGCATCCCGCCCAGGCGCGATCGCACGACGATCATCGTCACCGTCCGGAACCGGCGACGGCGCTCTCGGGGTTCCACAGCCGGGCGTAGAACGCGGACGACGGGGCCTCGAGCACGAGCCGGCGCTGCTCGGGCGGGAGCGCGTAGAGCGAGGGCGGCGAATCGACGGGGGCCGGCGGGCGGCCCTCGGCCGGGGTGACCGCGGAGCGGCCGAGGCCGAGACGGCCGCCGGGGACGGGAAGGCCCAGCAGCTCCAGGGTGGTCGGCAGGATGCTGAAGTGGTCGATGGGGCCGGGCACCGGTTCGACGTCGAGCGGGGTGGTCACCCGGTGGAAGACGCCGCGCGGGGCATCCCGCAACTCATCGGCCAGCTCGCTCGTCGCCCCCACCATCGCCAGATGGTCGCCCATCACGACGACCGCCGTGTCGTCGAGCACGCCCTCGCGCTCGATGTCGGTGAGGAATCCCGCCACCTCATCGGCCGTGCACCGCACCGCGGCGCGGGCCGGACCGTCGTCGCCCTGCTCGCAGGCGGGACCGACGAGACCCGGGTCGTGGCTGTCGACGGTGAGGAGCGTGAGGTTGTACGGCTGATCCTGCCCGCGCAGCGCGGCGAGCTCGAGGCGGGCGTTCTGGAGCAGGCGGTGGTCGGACAGGCCCCACGGGTTGAAGTCCGACTCCCCGCGGCGCTGCCACTCCCGGCGATCGAGCACCGCGTCGTAACCGTGCTGCTCGAGGAACTTGCCCTTGCCGGCGAAGCGGGAATCGGCTCCGCCGAGGAACACGCTGCGGTACCCGTGGTGCTCGAGCACGGCGCCGAGGCAGACCGCCCCCGGCAGGAAGCGCTCCTCGGCCTCGCCGAGTGCATTCTTGTCGACGCTGCCGCTGTCGAGAGCCTCGTTCTTGAGCGGGATCCCGCACTGGCTCGCCACGATGCCGGCGATCGTCCATCCGGTGCCGGGCTGCTGCTGCAGGGCATCCCACCGCATCCACTCCTCGGTGGCGTCGGTGAGCGGGCCGAGGAGGTCCTCCCCCATGATCTCGGGGCTCTCGTACGCCTGCTCGAACGACTCGAGGTAGATCATGATGAGGTTCGTCGCCGGCCGCTGCTCGGGCGCCGGCAGGGTCTGCCCGGCGACGTAGTACTCCGCCACCGAGCCGTCGAAGCGGGCCGCCTCGAGGTACGGCCAGAACTGCACCCGGTCGAGCAGCAGGCCCGCGCCCAGCACGAGCACCAGAACGCCCGCCGTCGGCGCCAGCAGAGCCCCTCGGCGACGACGAGGGGGCTCGGCGTGCGGTTCGACCCGCTCCCGCCCCCGCAGTGCGACAGCGGCGCCGACGGCGCCCGCCACGGCGAGCACGGGTGCGAGCAGGCAGACGAGCAGGAACGAGACCAGCAGCCCCGGCCCGCCGCCGTCGAGCTGCGTTCGACCCTCGACGACGTCGAGGAACTGCTGGGTGGTGATCGAGCCGAATACCGCCGTGATCCACGCCGAGGAGGCGAGCATCACGAGCCCGGCGACGGCCGCGACTGCCCCGAGAACCCGGAGGGCGCCGCCGGACCGCCGCTCGCGGCGATCAGCCGACGGCCCGCGGGTGCCCGAGACCATCAGTACCGGTAGTGGTCGACCTTGTACGGCCCCTGCGGGTCGACGCCGATGTAGGCCGCCTGTCGCGGGGTCAGCTCGGTGAGCCGAGCGCCGAGGGCGTCGAGGTGCAGGCGCGCGACCTTCTCGTCGAGCAGCTTCGGCAGCACGTGCACGCCCAGCGGGTAGTGCTCGAGACGCGTGTGCAGCTCCATCTGCGCGAGCACCTGGTTGGTGAACGAGGCGCTCATCACGAACGAGGGGTGCCCGGTGGCGTTGCCGAGGTTCATCAGGCGGCCCTCGCTGAGCACGAGGATGCTGCGGCCCGTGGGCAGGCGCCACTCGTGCACCTGCGGCTTGATCTCGATGCGCTCGGCACCGGCGAGCGACTCGAGGCCCGCCATGTCGATCTCGTTGTCGAAGTGGCCGACGTTGGCCACGATCGCGAGGTGCTTGAGCCCCTGCAGCTGCTCGACCGTGACGACGTTCTCGTTGCCGGTCGCCGTCACGAGGATGTCGATCTGGTCGAGGTGGTCGTCGAGGCGCCCGACCTGGAAGCCGTCCATGGCGGCCTGGAGGGCCGTGATCGGGTCGACCTCGGAGACGATCACCCGCGCGCCCTGCCCGCGGAGGGCATCCGCCGAGCCCTTGCCCACGTCGCCGTAGCCGCAGACGAAGACGGTCTTGCCGCCCATGAGCACATCGGTCGCGCGGTTCAGGCCGTCGGGCAGGGAGTGGCGGATCCCGTACTTGTTGTCGAACTTCGACTTCGTGACCGAGTCGTTGACGTTGATCGCGGGGAACAGGAGCCCGCCCGCGCGGTGCAGCTCGTAGAGGCGGTGGACGCCGGTGGTGGTCTCCTCCGTGACGCCGAGGATGCCGCGGCCCACGCGCGTCCAGCGCTGCGGGTCGGCGGCGAGCGACGCGCGGAGGGCATCCAGGATCACCCGGTACTCGGCGCTGTCGCCCTCGGCGGTCTCGGGGACGGAGCCCGCGGCCTCGAACTCGGTGCCCTTGTGCACGAGCAGGGTGGCGTCGCCGCCGTCGTCGAGGATGAGCGTCGGGCCGTCATGACCGGTCGCGGACCAGTCGAAGATCTGCTGGGTGGCCCACCAGTACTCCTCGAGCGTCTCGCCCTTCCAGGCGAAGACGGGGGTGCCCTCGGGCTTCTCGGGGGTGCCCGTCGGACCGACGACGACCGCGGCCGCCGCTTCATCCTGCGTGGAGAAGATGTTGCAGCTCGCCCAGCGCACCTCGGCGCCGAGCGCCACGAGGGTCTCGATGAGCACCGCGGTCTGCACCGTCATGTGCAGCGAGCCGGCGATGCGCGCGCCCCTCAGGGGCTGGTGCGGGCCGAACTCCTCGCGCAGGGCCATGAGGCCCGGCATCTCGTGCTCGGCGAGGCGCAGCTGGTGCCGCCCCGCCTCGGCGAGCTGCAGGTCGCGCACCTTGTAGTCGATGCCGCCCCGCACGTCGGCGGTGAGGATGGTGTGCTGCGCGGGCGCGCCGGTGTCGATGGCCATGCCCTCATTCTCGCAGGCCCGCGCCCGAGGGCGGGCTGTGCATGACGAGCGCGGATGCTGCGCTCAGGCGCGGATGAGCGCGAGCACCTCGTCGCGCAGCACCTGCATGGTGCTCGCCGTGGCCGCCTCGGCGTTGAGCCGCAGCAGGGGCTCGGTGTTGGAGGGGCGCACGTTGAACCACCAGAAACCGTCATCGGCGGTGCCCGTGACGGTCAGCCCGTCGAGCTCGTCGAACTCGCCGCGCCCGGTGAAGGCCTCGACGATGCGCGTGTAGGCGGCGGGCACGTCGGTGACGGTCGAGTTGATCTCTCCGCTCGCCGTGTAGGGCGTGAACTCCGCCGCCAGCGCCGAGAGCGGGCCCTCGTACTCGCCGAACTGGGCGATGAGGTGCATGGCCGCGAGCATGCCGTTGTCCGCCCCCCAGAAGTCGCGGAAGTAGTAGTGGGCGGAGTGCTCGCCGCCGAAGATGGCGCCCGTCTCGCGCATCCTGTCCTTGATGAGCGAGTGCCCCACGTTGGTGCGGACCGGGGTCGCGCCGGCTGCCTCGATCGTCTCGGCGACGACGCGCGAGGTGATGAGGTTGTGGATGACGTGGATCTCACCCTGCTCGCCGGCCGCGCGCACGCGGGTGATCTCGCGCAGGGCGACGATCGCCGCGACGGCGCTCGGGGTCACCGGCTCCCCGCGCTCGTCGATGACGAAGCAGCGGTCGGCGTCGCCGTCGAAGGCGAGCCCGAGGTCGGCGCCGTGCTCGAGCACCGCGGCCTGCAGATCGCGCAGGTTCTCGGGCTCCAGAGGATTCGCCTCGTGGTTCGGGAAGGTGCCGTCGAGCTCGAAGTACAGCGGGATGATCTCGAGCGGGAGCGCGGGGAGGCCGGCGGCCGTTCCGAGGACGGCGGGCACGGTCATCCCGCCCATGCCGTTGCCGGCGTCGACGACGATGCGCAACGGGCGAACGGCGGAGAGGTCGACCAGCTCGCGCAAGTAGGCGGCGTAGTCGGCGAGCACGTCGCGTTCGGAGTAGCCGCCGGGCTCGGCGACGGCGGGGATGGCGCCCTCGCCGAGGTAGGCCGAGGCGCGGTCGCGGATGCCCGCGAGGCCGGTGCCGATGCTGATGCCCTGAGCGCCCGCGCGCGAGAACTTGATGCCGTTGTACGTGGCGGGGTTGTGGCTCGCCGTGAACATCGCCGCGGGTGCGTCGTAGCGGCCGGAGGCGAAGTAGGACTCGTCGGTCGAGCAGAGGCCGAGGTTCACGACGGCCGCGCCCCTGGCCTGCGCGCCGCGGGCGAAGGCGGCCACGAAGACCGGCGAGGAGTCGCGCATGTCGTGGCCCACGACCACCTCGGAGCCGGCCGCGCCGATCTCGTCCACGAAGCCGGCGCCGAGGGCCTCGACGACCTCCTCGGTGAGCTGCGAGCCGACGAGGCCTCGCACGTCGTAAGCCTTGATGAATGCGCTGAGATCGGGTGCGGTGGTCACAGGGAGGAACCTACCGGAGCACGGTGGCGCCCGGGGCTCCGCGGGGGTCGGGGCTCCGCGGGGGGTCGCGGCGCGCTGCGGTCGTGAGACGGGTCAGCCGGCCTCGCCGAGCGCGGAGTAGCGCACGACCTGCCAGCCCTGCGGCGCCGAGAGGCTCTGCGAGTGGCGCTCGCAGAGGTCGTAGCCGTGCGGCTCGGGTCGCCCGCTCAGCGGCCCGAGCACGGCCATCGAGTCGGCGTAGACGTAGGTCAGGGTACTGACCGCGCGCTCGCTGCACGCGACCCTGCTGCATACCCGAGCGCTCATCGCCGCCCAGCATACGGCGGCACTACCCTGGAGCCATGCCGTTTCCGTCGCGTCGTCCGCGCTCCTCGCGCCGGGACGCCCCCGGAGCCGCGGGAGCGGACTCCGGCGCGACGGCGAAGCCGACGCCGCCGAGCGCCCGGGCCCGGGCGCGGCACGGCCGCGGCGGGCGATCCCTCGTGACCGGCGCCCATCTGCCGCCCGTGCACACGCGGCGCGACCTCTTCGAGACGACCGTGCAGTCCTCGGCCGACTATCTGCAGGATCTCTGGCCCGACGAGCTGGCCACCCTGCGCATCGAGGTGCTGCCGATGCCCGACCAGCCCGTTGGGGTGCGCGGCGTCGCGCGGTGGCGGGTGCTGCCCGAGCACTCGCTCGTGGTTCTGTACCGCATCCCGATCGAGCGCATGAGCCGACTGCACCGCGACGACGACTGGCACCGGCGCCTCATGATCGAGTCGTGCGTCTTCCGCGCGGTCGGGGAGCTCATCGGCAAGGACCCGTGGGATCTCGCCCCTGATCGGTTCCGGCACTGGTGAGAGGCCGCGCGGCGACCGCTCGGCGCGCATCGGCTCAGGGGTAGATCGTGAGCGGTCGGGGTGCGCCCGCCGGCGCCAGTACGCGGGAGAACCCGAGCCCGGCATCCCCCCGGTAGCTGACGGCGGCGTGCAGCGGACCGGTCGTGGTGAGCCGCGGCGCGCTGCTGCCGGCGACCGGCACGGTGGTCGCCCCGCGCGCGGGGATCTCGAGCTCGCGGCCGTCGACCGTGACGACGACGGGGTCCTCCCCCGCCGCGAGATGGAGCAGAGCCCCGGAGCCGGGGGCGATTGCGGCGATGATCTCGCCTTCGTCGGCATCGAGACGGGGCGCGGCCGAGATCCAGGCGAGGTCGAGCCCGGCGCCCGCGGGGGCTCCGACCCGGGCACCCGCGACGACGGGCACGTCGGAGTCGATCGCGACGGCGTACTCCCCCTCCGCCACGCGCTCGGTGAGCGCGAGATCGAGCACGCGGCCGGCGTCGACTTCGGCGCGCACGATCACGGCGTCGCCGCCGCCCGCGGGGGTCAGCCGCACCTCGACCTCGGCGGGATCCTCGCCGGGCACGAGCAGCCGCAGGGTCGGCGCGTAGTCGAGCGAGCCGTCGTCGGCGGCGGCCTCGGCGACCGCGGCCGGCGCGATGACCGGGAGCGCGGGGATGACCAGCTCGCGCCCCGGCGCGGGAGCACCCGTGACGATCGCCGCTCCGGCGGGCTGGAGCCCGCGGACGATCGTCTGCTGCAGCGTCGCCGTCACGGAGCCGCCCCGACTGGTGACGCCGACCACGGGCGAGGCCTCGCCGGGGGCGAAGCCGGCGAGCGGGAGGACGCGCTGGGTGCCCGGCGCGACGACGATGCCGCTCGTGCCCGGGGCATCGACGGGCCCGGCCGTGCCCCACAGCTCGAGCGCGACCGTCGCGGCGACCACTCCGGGGTTGCTCAGCACGATCCAGGTCGTGCGGCCCGTAGTGGTGTCGCCGCCGACGAGCCATGACGTGGGCTGGGGTGCCGAGCACTCGCTCGCGGCGAGCCCGCTCACGTCATCGGTGGCGACCGCGGTGCGCTCGGCGGCGGCCACTCGCGAATCCGGCGCGGTCACCGGCAGCGTCACGGTGGCGGCTCCGCCCTCGAGGGCATCGCTGGTCGGGATGCTCCCCTCGACCAGCCCGGAACCCGCGACGAGCCGCTCGGGGCTCGCCACCGCGGCCACCTGGGCTCCCGCGCCGGTGCTGAGCCCGAGCACCGGACCGGGGCACACGAGCAGCTGATCGCCGCGATCGGGCACGACGTCGATCGCCGGCGGGGTCGCCTGGATACTCGGACCGGGGACGAAGATCACCCCGGCCGCGAGCGCGACCGCCCCGACCGCGGCGAGGAGCGCGACGCCGAGGCGGCCGCCGAGCGCGAGCAGCCGGCGGACGGGGAGGCGGCGGGCCGGGCGCGCCGGCGGGGGCGTGGCGGGCACGGGCGGGTCGGTCTGCTCGGTCTGCTCGGTCGGCGCGGCCGGTGCCGATGCCGATGCCGGAGCCGGCTCAGCCGCCTCGGCGGGCGACGGAGATGCGGTCGGCTCGGCGGGCGGCGGGGTCTCCTCCGGCGGGCCGGCGGGGCGTTCCTCAGTCATCATCACCCTCCGCGAAGGTCGTCGCCGGGTCGTCGATGCTTCCCTCGTCGGGGCGCGCGCGCCGGGGGCGCCGTCCCGTGGGGATGGCGAGGAGGAGCGTGAGCGCGAGGATCCCGAGCTGGCCCAGGAGCACGGCCGGTGCGGTGGCCGGGATGCCCGGGGGGCGGCTCCGGTCGTCATCGGTGGCGGTGACGCGCCACAGGCGGCCGGCATCCGTATCGCCCACGGGGACGAGAGCATCGGTGGCGTCGAGCGCGGCCGAGACCGCTGCCGGATCGGCGAGGGGGGCCGTCGGCACCGCGGCGCCGTCCTCCCCGACCGGCGCGAGGGCCGGGGCGAGCAGCACGAAGCGCACGTCGAGCTCGGCGAGGGCCGGGGCCGCGTCGCGCCCGCTCGCGGCGGCGAGGTTGGCCGCGAGCTCGGCCACCTCACGGGCGTCCTCGGCGGCCGGACCGGTCGTGCGCACCGTGCGCGACTCCGCGAGGGTGCGGCCCGCACCGAGCTCGAGCCGCGCGCCGAGACCGTCGCCGGCGGGCGTGAGCACGAGCGTCGCCTGGCGGGGGTCGTCGGCCGCGGAGGCGGCGACGATGGCGGGCAGGGTGCGCACCTCGGCGGCCCGCACCTCGGCGAGCCCGGTGAGCGGGGCGGCGAGCAGCGGCGCGACCGCGGCGACGCCCGCGATGGTCGCGATGAGCCCGGGCACGGCACCCGCCCGGCGCAGTCCATCGAGCGCGACGGCGACCCCGACGAGCAGACCCAGCCAGTACAGTCCGAGCGCCGGCGCCACGTCGAGGGGCACCGCCCGGCCGTCGAGCGTCGTCAGCGAGACGCCGGAGGCGAGCACGGCGCTGACGAGCCCGAGCGCGCCGATCGCGAGCGGCAGCACGGCGCGCCCGCCGCGCGGCAGAGCGAGACCGAGCAGGGCGAGCAGCGGCAGCGGGGCGAGCAGCGCGCCGAGCACGATGGCGACGAGCAGCGGCGGGGCGTCCTGCGGCAGGATGCTCTGCAGCGGCCCGATCGCGAGCGCGAGATCGGGCCAGCCGAGCAGCAGTCCCGTCGGCGCAGGCTCCCCGGGCGCCGCGACGATGCCGGGGTCGGCGAGCAGCGCGAGCGGGGAGCCCCGCCAGAGCTGCGCGACCACGAGCGGCGCGGCCACGGCGCCGAGGGGCACGATGAGCGTGAGCAGCCGCCCGGCCCGACGGGGGTTGATCGCCATCCAGGCGAGCCACGCCACGAGCAGCGCGGGGACGAGCGAGGGCGCCGATCCGCCGACGATGACGGTGAGCAGCCCGGCGGCGGCCGTGGCGCTCCACGAACGCGGCGCCCGGTGCGCGGCGGCGAGCAGCCACGGCAGCGCGATGAGCGCGATGACGGCCGCGGGACGGCCCGCGATGAGCGGCACGAGGAGCGCCGGCGCGACGCCCCAGAGCAGCGCGGCCGCGGCGGCGGGACCCCGCCGGCGCACGAGACCGGCGGCGAGCCACCACGCTCCCAGGCCGGCGAGCGGCATCGCGGCGACCCAGAGCACGCCGAGGGCGAGGGAGGGCTGCCAGGGGGTGAGCACGCCGAGCAGAGCGAGCACGAACGCGAAGGGGTCGGCCGGGGCATCCGCCGTCGCCAACATGCCGGCCCACAGCGCGGCGGGATCGGGCGCGAGCGGCGCGGTCGCCCCGCCGAGGAGGGAGGCGGCGCCGAGCAGCGGCGAGAACGCGACCGCGGAGACGCCGGCGAGGAGCGCGACGACGAGCGCACCGCCGGGCAGGAAGTCGGGGCGCGGCGGAGCGACGTCCTCGGCCCGGCCGATGCGGGCGTCGCGCGCGATCGCCCGGCGGCGGCGAACCTCCGCGGGCGGCATGCGCAGGGGGGCGAGGGCGTCCCCGGTGATGCCGGCGACCCGGGCGCGGGCCAGGCGACGGCGCGCCGCGGGCACCCGGGCGCCCGAGAACGCGACGACGACCGCCGCGGCGATCTCGCCGGCGACCCTCGTCGGCTGCTTGGCGAGCAGGTGGCCGAAGGAGCGCAGCACGGCGAGAGGCACGAGGCTGAGCCAGTGGAGCGGCACGGCGACCGCGGGGGCGTAGACGAGGCGGCGATGCAGCTGGGCCGCGCGGCGCCACCGGTGCACGATCCGGCGCGGCACGTGCGCGCGGGCGAACTCGGCCGTGCCCTCCGCGACGAAGACGCGGGCGAGCGGTACGCCGACGACCCGGTGCCCCGCGAGGCGGATGCGCACGCAGAGGTCGAGTGCGGCATCCACGCTGGGCAGGGCCGGGTCGAAGCCGCCCACCGCGGTGAAGACGGAGCGGCGCACGAGCATGCCCGCCTCGCCGATGGCGAGCACGTCGGAGGTGCGGTCGTGCTGCCCCTGATCGAGCTCGCGCTCGGCGAGCGCCGCCGAGGCGCCGGTGCGGGTGAGCGTCTCGCCGAACTCGATGATGACCGTGGGCGCGGCGGCGTCCATCTGCTTCGGGCCCGCGACGGCGACGGAGGGCGCCACCTCGACCGCTCCGAGCAGGCGCTCGAGCGCGCGGGGATCGGGCGCGGTGTCGTGCCGCAGCAGCCACAGCCACTCCTCGACGCCGCCGTAGGGCGAGGACGTGGTCTCGGGATCGGGCAGAGCCTCGACCGCGCGGGCGATGTCGTCGCCGAAGCTCGCCCCGTGGGCGGCGCTGACGAACATCGTCGGACGGGCGTCGGCGAGCGCCCGGGTCGCCGCCTCGTCGTCGGTCGCGTCGACGATGAGCAGCCGGTCGGGAGGCCTGCTCTGCTCGGCGAGCCCCAGCAGGGTCTGCTCGAGCGTCGCACCGCCGCGGCGGGCGACGAGCACTGCTGTCACTCGGGGCTGCACCTGACCGACCCTAGGCGGCGGTCACGCCGCGCGAGGCAGACACGCGCGGGCCCGGCGAGGCTGAGGGAACATCAGCCGACCGGCGGACGCCGGTCGGTCGCGAGCGGCGGATCAGGCCCGGCGGCGCAGCTTGCGGCGCTCGCGCTCGCTGAGACCGCCCCAGATGCCGAATCGTTCGTCGTTCTGCAGCGCGTACTCGAGGCACTCCCCGCGCACCTCGCAGGTGGTGCAAATCGTCTTCGCGTCGCGGGTCGAGCCGCCCTTCTCGGGGAAGAAGGCTTCGGGGTCGGTCTGCGCGCACAGGGCGTCGGCCTGCCAGGCGAGGGCGTCCTCCTCGACGGCGGCGCGCACGCGGCGCACCCCGGGAACACCGAGTCGCACGGGATCGACGAACCAGTTCTCGGGAACGTCGTTCCGGTACTCGCTCATGGTGTCTCCCCTCGTTCCCCCGGCCCGGCCGCCGGAGAATGCCCTAATTACACCGGTGTCATTCCCTCCCGTCAAGTCGCGAACCATAAAAGGCTCGACACGCTATTCAGAGTTGCGACTCGCCGGGAAAACCGTTATCACCCGCTCCGAACAGACGGCCGGCGCACCAGTCCCCCTTCGGGGGGGGCGCGCCGTTCTCGCACCCGTCGTGATCAGGGGGTGGATGCCCGCCGCGCGTCCCACGCGCTGCGCACCATGTCGTCCAGCGAGTGGCGCATGGCCCAGTCGAGATCACGGGCGGCGAGCTCGCCCGAGGCAACGATGCGCGGGGGATCCCCCGGGCGGCGCTCGGAGAGCTCGGGCTCGAAGCCGATGCCGGTGACCCGCGCCACGGCATCCATGATCTGACGCACCGAGACGCCGTCACCGCTGCCGAGGTTGTACGCGGGCTCGAGCGGCTGCCCGGCCTCGAGCCGGCGCGCAGCCGCGACGTGGGCGGCCGCGAGGTCGGCGACGTGGATGTAGTCGCGCACGCAGGTGCCGTCGGGCGTCGGGTAGTCGGTGCCGTTGATGCGCGGGGCCCGGCCCTCGAGGAGCGCGTCAAACACGAGCGGGAAGAGGTTGTGCGGGCTGGTGTCGTAGACCTCGCTCGAGCCGGAGCCGACCACGTTGAAGTACCGCAGGCTGGTGTGGCGAAGCCCCGTCGCCACCGCCTGGTCGCGCAGCAGCCACTCGCCGATGAGCTTCGACTCGCCGTAGGGGGAGGTGGGGTTCTTCGCGACGTCCTCGGTGACGAGGTCGACGTCGACCGCGCCGAAGACCGCGGCGGAGGACGAGAAGACGATCTGCTCGACCCCCGTGTCGGCCATCGCCGCGAGCAGCGTCGCCATGCCGGTGACGTTCTGCTGGTAGGTGTGGAGCGGGCGCTGCACGCTCACGCCGGCGTACTTGAAGCCGGCGAGGTGGATGACGCCCGTCACGGAGTGGTCGCGGATGGCGGCCTCGACCGCTCCCCCGTCGAGGATGCTCGCCGTCACGAACGGCACGCCCTCGGGCACGAAGCCGCGGTGCCCGCTCGAGAGGTCGTCGATGACGACGGGCTCGAGCCCTTCGTCGAGGAGGGCGCGCACCACGTGCGCGCCGATGTATCCGGCTCCGCCGGTCACCAGCCAGGTCATGAGGTCAACGGTAGTGGGCGGACAGGATCACCCGTGCGCCGCGGCGATCGCCTCTGCCGTCGCGCGATCAACACCCGCGACCGTGATCACGGAGGTGCCCGCAGCGATCGAGTACACGAGTCCGTCGTTCGGATCGTCCGAGTCGACGAACGGCGTGCCCGGCGCCCCGATCAGCTCAGCGGCCCCCGGGGTCACCTTCACGCCCACCGAGTCCGAATAGGAGCCGGGATCGCTCGCGAGCGACCAGGCGCACGCGACGGTGCCCCGTCGATCGTCGATGAGGTAGTCGAGCCACAGCCCGTCGCCGGGATCCAGGTCGGTCGAGAAGGCGGGCGTCGACCCGCCGAGAGCCGCGCCCATGGCCGCGGCGAGCTCCGCCGGTGCCGTGTCGCACGACTCGAGGGGCGCGGTGCCGGCGGAGGCCGGGTCGAGAGGGTCTGGGCGTTCAGCGGCGAGGAGCAGCACGGCGAGGGACGCCATGAGGTCCTCATGGTCGACCGCGTGATCGGAGGTCGCCCCTACGCTCCACACGTTGGCGACGAAGCCGTTCGCCGCCATGCTGCCCACGCAGTACGGACCGCATCGGCTGCGCTGGATCGGGTCCGATCCCGGGAGGAGCTCCCCGGCGAAGGGGTGGTCGGCGTTCTGCACGGCAGGCTCCGCATCGTCTCCGAGATCGGCGACGAGCACCGTGTAGGACGCCCCCTGCTCAGGGACGCCTCCCACCACGACGTCGACGCCGCAGCGAATCTCCCCCTCGATGCCCCCGTCCCGCACGTCCTGCACCTGGAGGGTGCGCGAGGTCTCGCCCGGCCGCGGCGGCACGAGGTCGTCGCACGTCCACGCCGCGATGGGGTCGCCGAATGCCCGATACTGCATCTCCGGCTCCGTCGGGGTCGGGGACGCCGACGGCTCGGTCGACGCCGTCCCCTTGGATTCCACGGGTGCTCCCGGCGCCCCGCAGGCGCCGAGAAGGAGGGCGGATGCGGCGAGGAGGGCGAGCGTCGCTCGGTGGCGACGGCGGTTCACGAGGGTCATGCGGCTGACTGTAGAGCCGCAGAGGGCCCGTGATCCATCGTCAGGAATAACGTTCTGATTGCGGAATATGAGGCGGCCTCCGGGTCGGCGCTCAGGCCCCGGTGGCCACCCAGACGAGGCCCTCGCCGCGTATCCCGATCGAGGTCTCGTCGGTGTAGGCCGCCTCGCCGCGCCGCAGCAGCGGACCGCCCGTGAGCTGCACCTCGCCGGACGTGCAGAGCACGATCGCGTCGCCCTCGCTCGGCACCGTCGCGCCTCCGGCGAGCGCCGCATCGTCGACGAGGGTGAGCACGAAGTCGCGCACATCGGGGCGGAACACCCGGATGCCCGGTGCGGGCTCCTCCGCCCGCAGGTAGGGCACGGGCAGCGGTCGGGCGTCGAGCACGCTCATGAG
Organism: Microcella daejeonensis; assembly: GCF_026625045.1. Classification (GTDB taxonomy): domain Bacteria; phylum Actinomycetota; class Actinomycetes; order Actinomycetales; family Microbacteriaceae; genus Microcella; species Microcella daejeonensis. Next base: position 454,347 of record NZ_CP113089.1, read on the forward strand.
CTCGGGCACGTCGACGTGCTTCGGCGTGAGGCCTCCGCGCAGCACGTTGTCGCTCGCCGCCATGAGCTCGATGCCGAGACCCTCGACGTAGGCGTGCAGGTTGCCGGCGGGCAGGTAGAGCGCCTCCCCCGGCGCGAGCAGCACGGTGTGCATGAGCAGCGAGATCGCGATGCCGGGGTCGCCCGGGTAGTGGCGGGCGAGGATGGCGGCGGTGCGCATCCCCTCGCTCGCGGCCGCGTCACCGCCGACCCGCTGCGCGTGCTCGGTGATCGCCGCGACCGCGCCGTCGACGCCGCGCTCGCGGGCGATCAGCCAGGTGAAGACCGCGCCGAGGGCGGTATCGGTCGTCAGGCGCTCGACCAGCGGCGCGAGACGGGGGTCGTCCATCGCCGCGAGCTCGGCCCGCGACGCGGAGACCGGGCGGAAGCCCGCGAGGGCGCGGAACGGGTCGCTCACGGCGACGAGCAGCTCGGGCTTGTGGAAGGGGTCCTTGTAGTTGCGGTGGGCGGCGTCGATCGGGATGCCCTGCGCCCGCTCGCGCGCGAAGCCCTCCGCCGCCTGCGCCAGGGTGGGGTGCGCCTGCAGCGAGAGCGGCGCAGCCGCCGCGAGCACCTTGAGCAGGAACGGCAGACGCCCCTCGGGACGGTGCGCTGCGGCCCATTCCGCGAGGTCGGCGTCGGGGGCGCCCTCCACGATGCGCGCCGGCGATCCCGGGTGCGCACCGAGCCACAGCTCCGCCTCAGGGCGACCGCTCGGCACGGTGCCGAGCAGCTCGGCGATCGCCGTCGCAGAGCCCCAGGCGTAGTCGCGCGGGGTGTTGTCGATGCGCAGGAACAAAGGGGAGCACCTTTCGATATGCGAACAGGGCCCACGCTAGCAACGCGCATTGACCCGAACGGGGGGCGCGCGGGCGCGCGGCATCCGCTTAGCATCGGCATGAGTCTCCGGGGGGAGACGCGCTTCGGGGGGAGCTGCCGTATGGGCATCACGAGCATGAGCACGGTCGTCGGCCTGCTGGCCGCGACGCTGACGGTCGCGCCTGCGCCCGCGGCGGAGAGCGCCTGGATCGTCGAGACGGCGCCCGGCGCGGTCGAGGTCGTCGCGGCCGTCGCCGAGGATCTGGGCGGCGAGCCCGTCGAGACCTTCGACGACGCGTTCAGCGGCGTGGCCGCGGAACTCACCGACGCCGAGGCCGGGGTGCTCGAGCAGCGCCCCGACGTCGTGGCCGTGCATCCCGACATCGAGATCACGCTCTTCGACACGCAGACCAGCGCCCCCTGGCACCTCTCCCGGCTCGACCAGGCGACCGCGCCGGCGGATGGCACCTACTCGTACCCGGCGAGCGCCGGAAGCGGCGTGCGGGTCTACGTCGTCGACTCGGGCATCTCGCCGAACCCGGGCCAGCTGGGATCCCGACTGCTGCCCGGCGTCAGCGCTCTCGCCGGCGACCCGTCGACCGCCGACTGCCAGGGGCACGGCACCCACGTCGCCGGCATCGTCGCGAGCACCGCCTACGGCGTCGCCAAGAAGGCCTCGGTCGTGCCCGTGAGGGTGTTCTCGTGCAGCGGCTCGACCAGCTCCTCGACCGTCATCAGCGGGCTGAACTGGATCGCCGCGAACCACCCCGCCGGCACCCCGGGCATCGTAAACATGAGCCTCGGCGGTCCGGCCAGCTCGCCGCTCGACAGCGCCGTGCAGAACCTCATCACCCGCGGCATGATCGTCACCGTCGCGGCCGGCAACGGCGGCGCGGATCAGATCGGCGACGATGCCTGCACCGAGTCGCCCGCGCGCGTTCCAGCGGCCCTGACCGTGGGTGCGACGACGACGACGGATGCCCGAGCGGCGTACTCTAATTTCGGCACCTGCCTAGACCTCTTCGCCCCGGGCAGCGCGGTGCGATCCCTGTACTTCGCCGACCCGTCGTCCTCGATCAGCATGTCGGGCACCTCGATGGCGTCGCCGGTCGTTGCCGGCGTCGCGGCGCTCGCCTGGAGCGAGTCGCCCGGCGCCTCCGCTCGCCAGGTCGAGAGCCGACTCGTCTCCACGTCCCGAGCGGGCGTCGCCTCCGGTCGAGGTGCGGGAAGCCCTGACCGACTGGTCGCCGTTACTATTGCCGCTCCGACCGATTCGGCCGGAGCCCTCGCCATCGCGGCCGAGCACCAGCGCAGGGGAGGGTCGTCCGGCCCGCTGGGCGCAGCGCTCTCCGCTCCGGCCTGCGCCTACTCCACGACCGAGTGCTGGGGCGATTTCACCTCGGGAGTGATCCACTGGAGCTCTAAAACCGGCGTCCGCGTGGTGGGCCCCGAGCTGATCGTGGCGTACCGGGCGGTCGGGGGGCCCTCGGGGACGGTCGGGCCTCCCGTGACCGACGCCACCGCGGCCTCGGGCGGGGTCACCCAGGGCTTCCGACAGGGCGTCGGCTACACCTCAGCCGCCGGCTCCGTCATCCACCGCACGGGGAGCGCGATTCACGCCCGCTACGCCACCGGGGGCGGGCCGACGGGCGGGCTCGGGTGGCCGACGTCCACCGAGCAGTGCGGGGGGTCACGGTGCGCCGCCGAGTTCGAGCACGGCGTGATCAGCTGGATGCCGGCCACCGGCGTCCACGAGGTGGGGCCGGACTTCATCGCGGCCTACCGGCAGGCCGGAGGCACGGCCGGAGCGCTCGGACTGCCGATCGACGTCCCGCGGACGTACGTCGCCGGGATTTCCGGCACCGCGCAGAACTTCGAGGGCGGCTACATCTACGGGTCGTCCGCGGGGACGGTCCCCCTGCGGAAAAACAGCGGGATCTTCCAGCGCTACTCGGCGACCGGTTCGCAGTACGGTCCGCTCGGATGGCCGACCGCCACCGAGGTGTGCCTCGGCGCCTCGTGCCGGGCGGATTTCGTGAACGGCTCGATCGCTTGGACGCCGTCGACCGGCGTGCGCGTCGTCGCTGAACCCCTCCGGTCCGCCTGGGACTCGATCGGCGGTCAGAGTGGAGTGCTAGGCAGCCCCCAGGGGGAGCAAGTGGCCTACTTCGCCGGCACGGCCGCCTCGGGGTCGGCGCAAGACTTCCTCGGGGGCTACGTCTACTCCTCCTCCGCAGGAACCGTCGGCCTCAGGAAGAACAGCGGGATCTTCCAGCGCTACGGGGCGTCCGGCTCTCAATACGGCCCCGCTGGCTGGCCCGTGACGGAGGAGCAGTGCTGGGAACCCACGGCCTGCGCCGTCGCGTTCGAGCGGCAGACCATCACCTGGACGCCGTCCGCCGGAGTCCGCGTCGTCGCGGGGGCCCTCGACGGTGCGTACCGCGCCGCGGGCGGCGCGCGCAGTCCGCTCGGCCCTGCAACCAGCGATCCCTTTACCGACCGTTCCAACGGAGGGGGTACTGCACAGGCGTTCACGGGGGGATATGGTTACCAATCGGCCGCCGGTGCTGCGGTCCTGGCCCTCGACTCCGTTGTCTTCCAGGAATACGCGCGTCAGGGATCCCAGCGCGGCCCCCTCGGCTGGCCACTCGGTTCGGAGCGCTGCGATGATGAAGGCTGCGTCCTTGTCACGCAGGGTGGATGGATCACCTGGGCCCGCGGAGCATCGACGGCCACGACGGTGCTGACCTCGACGACGGGCTCCAACCGCGAGGGGTGACGATCCGACAGCGCGCGGCGATGCAATGGCACCCGGCCTGAGCAGGATCGACAAAGGCGCCCGGCGGAGCGAGCGTGCTGCCTACTCTGAGGACAGCACACTTCGCTTATCCAGAGGAATTTCTCCGACATGACCGACTTCCCCACCCTCGCCAGTGACTTCTACGGCTTCGAGAACGCTCTCGCGGACCATGAGAAGGAGGCGCTGCTCGCGCTGCGCCTCGATGCCGAGTCTCAGCTCAAGCCGCTCGTGAACGACGCGTGGGACAAGGCGGAGTTCCCGCGCGAGATCGTCGACGTGCTGCACCGGCACCCCCTCTTCGGGCAGCTGTGGGGCGAGACGCGCACCGGCGAGTACTCCGCCCTGTACGGCGGCTGGTCGGCGCTCGAGCTCGCGCGCATCGACGCGAGCGTGGCGACGTACGTCGGCGTGCAGAACGGCCTGGCCATGGGCTCGATCGGCGTCAACGGCTCGGCGGAGCAGAAGGCCCACTGGCTGCCGAAGCTCGCCAGCGGCGAGGTCATCGGCGCCTTCGGTCTGACCGAGCCGCTCTCCGGCAGCGACGCCGCGCAGGGCCTCCGCACGACCGCGACCCCCGATGGCGACGGCTGGGTGCTCAACGGCGCCAAGCGCTGGATCGGCAACGCCACCTTCAGCGACATCACCATCATCTGGGCGAAGAGCACCGTCGACGGCCAGGTCAAGGGCTTCATCGTGCCGACCGACGCCCCCGGCTACACGGCGACGAAGATCGAGCGCAAGCAGTCGCTGCGCATCGTCCAGAACGCCGACATCACCCTCGAGAACGTGCGCCTGGATGCCGCTCACAAGCTCGAGAAGGCCGAGTCGTTCCGCAACACCGCGGCGGTCCTCCGGCTCACGCGCGCGGACGTCGCCTGGGCCGCCGTCGGCACCGCCATCGGAGCGTACGAGGCCGCGGTCGCCTACACGAAGGAGCGCGTGCAGTTCGGCAAGCCGATCGCGCACCACCAGCTCATCCAGGACCTGCTGAGCCGCAGCCTGATGAACATCACCGCGTCGATCGCGATGTGCACGAAGGTCTCGCAGATGCAGGATGCCGGCACCCAGCGCGACGAGCACGCCTCGATGGCGAAGGCGTACTGCACGACTGCGATGCGCGAGACGGTCGCGATGTGCCGCGAGGCGCTCGGCGGCAACGGCATCGTGCTCGACTACGACGTGGCGCGCTTCCACGCCGACGCCGAGGCGCTCTACAGCTACGAGGGCACGCGCGAGATGAACAGCCTCATCGTGGGCCGGGCCATCACGGGGGTCAGCGCCTTCGTGTGAGCACGGCGCGCCAGCCTGCCTGCTCCCGCACCCGGGCGGGGTAGATCCGACGGGCGAGCGTGGCCTTCTCCTGCTGCGCCGCCGCCAGGATCCGGCTGAACGCCTCGTCCCGCGCTGGCTCCGGGAGCGCGGAGCGTGCTTCCATCCGGCTGACGAGCGGCCACCCCGTGCCCCACCGGCGAAGCAGCGCATGCTTCTGCGCGTAGTAGTCCTCATCGCTGACCACCGCCAGCCCCGCGGCACCGTGCGCTGCCGCCAGCAGATGGAAGTGGAATCGGGTCGTCAGCCATACCTGGCCGGGGCGCGCGGGCAACCCCGTCTCCCATAGGAACTCGAAGGGCAGGAAGGCCGCATCGGGGTAATCTGTCCGATAGCGCCCCCACCGCCGACCATCGAACTGCGGATAACCCTCGACGAACCCGATCGAGCGAGAACCCCTCTCCCGAGCGCGTGCGATGAAGTCCGCGACGATGCGAACCTCCTCCTCCTCCTCGATGCTCGCGGCACCGAGATCACCTTGGATCAGGATCATGATGTCGGGCGCACCGTCGGGCTCGGCCGTCACGACCTCCTGCCAGCGGAGCACGGCGTCATCCCACCCAAGTGGAATTCCCCCGACAGCGGCACTCGCATCGTCGCGCGCCTCGGCGACGGAGAACTCGGCGAGGTCGGCGCGAAGCAGCTGCTCCGCTGACGGATCACTCGGGACGAGTCCCGCACCCGTGATGTGGGCTGGGATCCCCCGGGTTGAGGAGAGGTGAGCGCCGATTGCGATGAACGCGAGGTTCTCCGGCCACAGCGCGTTGAGAAAGCCACCTCCCACGACGTGATACGATCCGGCGTCGCGAAGCAGGAGGAGTCCGGAGTCCAGCTCTGGCGTCCCCAGGTCGTCGACCATCGTGGTTACGTACCGACGAAGTGTCGGGTAATCCGCGCTCGGCGCGCGACGGCTCAAATGCCAGAGCGTGTTCACGAACCGAGCTCGCGGGTTCTCTGCCCGCATCAGGATGGCGGTGCGGCCGGGCTCCGGGCTGTCCACCCAGACGGTGCGATCGGGCTGGTGCTCCGCGAGGTGCCTGAGCCAGGTGCGCAGTACGATCTCATCGCCGTAATTCGGCATGCCGGCTGCGCTAATCAGGTATGCCGCTCTGTCCACAAACGAACGTTACGTGGCGGGGTGCAAGAAATCGAACGTGCGTTACTGTCGGGTCTCACCCGGCGAACGTGTCGCCGGTAGGCTCTTGCCATGTCTTGGCTCCGGGAGCGCCGCGTCGCCCTCGCCGCCCTCACTCTGTTCACGCTGCTCGCCGGCGACGTGTGGCGCTACTCGATCACGTGGTTCGGCTGGGGCGCGATCATCGCCGGGCTCCTGGCGTGCTGGGTCGTCATCGCCGTGCGCGAGCGGGTCGACGTGAGGCGCATCCCGAAGCCCCTCGCGGCTCTGCTGATGCTCATGGTCGCGTCGATCCTGTGGTCGGCGTACCCGGGAGCGTCGGCGCTCGGAGCGCTCTCGACGCTCGTCACCGCCTTCGGCGCGATCGTCATGGCTAAGACCGTCGGCCTGCCGTCGATGCTGCGGGCGCTCGGGGTCGCCCTGCGCTGGGTGATCGGCCTGTCGCTCGTGTTCGAACTGGCGGTCGAGGTGCTCGTCGGCCGCCCGATCCTGCCGTTGTGGGTCTCGTACGAGGAGCCGTTCCCGCGGGCCTACTACTGGTCGCGCTCGCTGCTCTTCGACGGCGGCCGCATCCAGGGGATCATGGGCAACGCGAACCTGCTGGGGCTCGCCGCGCTGCTGGCCATCATCGTGTTCTCCATCCAGCTCGCCGACCGGCGCGTGGGCCGGGTCGCCGGCATCGCCTGGCTGATCGCCGCCGTGGCCGCCTTCGCGCTCTCCGGCTCGGGCACCGTCATCGCGATGACCATCGCCGTCGCCGCCGTGCTCGGCGTGCTGCTGATCGCCCGGCGCCTGGGAACCCGAGGCCGCCTGATCCTCTACGGCGTCTTCGCCGCCGGCACCGCCGCGTTCACCGCGCTCGTCCTCGCGCTGCGCGAGCCCCTTCTCGACCTGCTCGGGCGCAGCAGCGACCTCACCTTCCGGCTCGACATCTGGGCCTCGGTCGTCGAGCTCATCGGCGAGCGCCCGGTGCTCGGCTGGGGCTGGGTGAGCTACTGGGCGCCATGGGTCGCGCCGTTCGACGATCTCGCCGTCTACGGGGGCGTGCGCTACCTGCAGGCGCACAGCGCCTGGCTCGATGTCGCGTTCCAGCTGGGACTCGTCGGCGCGGCCGTCTTCGCCGCCCTCGCGATCACGACGCTGCTGCGCTGCTGGTCGTGGGCGGTGGATGCTCCCTCCGACCCGCGCGCGGCCACCCCCGCCCTTCGGCTGCTGCCCGCCCTGCTCATCGTCGCCCTGCTGGTGCAGAGTCTCGCCGAGTCGCGCATCCTGGTGGAGGCCGGATGGCTGCTGCTCGTCTACCTCGCCGTGGCCTCCCGCTCGCACAGCGGCTGGTTCGAGGCGCCGCCCCGCCCCGCGCTCGCGGGCGGATCCCGCGACCGGGCGCGGACATGAGCGGGGCCTCCGCCGCGGCGGGCGCCGCCGCCGGTCGCGGACGCGCCCTGCTCGCCGAGGCCCGCGAGCAGTTCTCCTCGCCCCAGTTCAGCCAGGTGCTCACCGAGGTGATCATCGTGGTCGCCCTCTGCACGCACGCGGTGCGCGCGTTCTTCGGCTGGCCGGGCGCGATCGCCATCATCGTGACGCTCGTGGTGCTGGCCGGCCTGAGCATCGCGGGCCAGCCCGATCGGGTCGAGTGGCGGGGCATCCTGCCGGTCTCGCTCATCGCCCTGTTCACCCTGATGGTGCTGAGCGTGCTCTGGAGCCAGTACAACTGGGCCTCCGTCGGCGGCGTGCTCTACGCGCTCGCCTTCGCCGCTCTGGGCCTCTACATCGCGCTCGTGCGCGACACCATCCAGGTGGTGCGCGGCGTCGGCAACGGGCTGCGCTGGGTGCTGACCGTCTCGCTGGCGCTCGAGGTGCTGAGCGGCATCATCATCGACACCCCGCTGCGCTTCCTCGAGATCGGCGGCGACCTCGCGGCGGGCGGGCCGATCGAGGGGCTCGCGGGCACCCGCAACTCGCTCGCGTTCCTCGCGGCCCTGGCAGCCCTGAGCTTCTGGGTGGAGTACCGCACCCGGTCGGTGCCGCGCGCGCTCACGGCCTACTCGCTCGCCCTCGCGGCGGCGTGCCTGGTGTTCGCGCGCTCCCCCGTCAGCTGGCTCGTGCTCTCGGCCGTCGCCGTCGCCGGCCTCGCGCTGGTCGGCCTGCGCCGCATGCAGGCCGAGCGGCGCCGCGCGGTGCAGGGCGCCCTGCTCGTCTCCGCCGTGGTGGCGGTGGGCGTCGGCTGGATCTTCCGCTCCCCCCTGGTCGACGCGGTGGATGCCGCTGCCGACGTCACCGCCCGCACGAGCGTCTGGGCGCAGGTCGAGGCCTGGGCGACCGTCTACCCCGTTCAGGGCTGGGGCTGGGTCGGCGCGTGGCCGCTCGAGGTCTTCCCGTTCCTCACCATCGACGACGCCTTCGGTCGCCCCGCGGAGTCGGCTCTCAACGCCTTCGTCGACATCACCCTCCAGCTCGGCCTCGCCGGCCTCATCGCCCTCATCGTGGCGCTCGGCCTGGCGCTCGTGCGCGCCTGGCTCGTCGCCTCTGATCGGCGTTCGACCGTGCACGTCTGGCCGGCGCTGACCCTCGTGCTGCTGCTGGCGAACAGCATGACCGAGAGCTACCTGCTCGCCGAGGGCGGCCTGATGCTCTTCGTGCTGTGCGCCGTCACCGCGGCGCGCGGGCGCTCGTGGCGGGGCCGACTGCCCCGGTAGACGACCTGGCTGCGGGTGGCTCCTTGCGCCCTCTTATGGAGTCCCGCCGGAGTTTCGTTGGACTAGACGTCCTTCTGCAGGGCCGCGATCGCGTCGTCGACCGTCCCATCGAAGATCATTCGACCGTGGCGGATCACCACACCACGAGTGCACAGCTGCGAGACCATCCCGAGGTCGTGGCTGACGACGAACATCGTCTTGTTCTGCGACGCCAGTTCCTTGATCTTCGCGACGCACTTCTCGCGGAACGGCGCATCTCCGACGGCCAGCACTTCGTCGACCAGGAGGATATCGAGCTCGGTATGGATTGCGACGGAGAAGGCCAATCGCACGAACATCCCCGAGGAGTAGTGCTTGACCTCAGTGTCGATGAACTCGCCGATCTCCGAGAAGGCCACGATCTCATCGAACCGAGCGTCGATCTCCGACCGCCGCATGCCCAGGATCGCCGCGTTGAGGTACACGTTCTCTCGGCCGGACAGGTCCGGATGGAATCCGGCCCCGACTTCGATGAGGCCGGCCACCCGACCGCGAGTGAGGATCCGCCCCCCATCAGGCTTCAGCACCCCGGAGATGAGCTTCAGCAATGTGCTCTTGCCCGAGCCGTTGTACCCCAGCAGCGCGACCGACTCCCCCTCCGCCACGGTGAAGCTGATGCCCTCGAGCGCCTGGAAGGACGTCGACGTTGTCTTTCGCTTCACCCATGCCACGAAGGATTCCTTGAACGAGTGGGTGTGCCGCAGCGTAAAGACCTTATCGACGGAGTCGATGATGATCCGGGGGTTCGCGAGATCAGAGGTCCTGGGCAAAACGACCCTCGAGCTTCCGGAATACGAGCTGCCCGATGAGCAGCGTGGAGAGTGACACGAGCAGAGCGGTGAGAGCGAGGACCGCGAGGTTCTCCGGGCGACTCGCTCCATCCTCCGTCGTGGAGAGCCAGAACGCATCGTGGAATAGCTCGACCGCCGCGGTCAGAGGGTTGAGCATGTAAAGGTCGAAGAGCCACGTCGGAGTCGCGTCTCGGACCATGGTCCAGGAGTAGAGCACGGGAGATGTCCACGTGGCGAAGAGCAGGATGAGCTCGACGACGTTCTGCGCGTCCCGGAATGAGACGTTAACCGCCCCGAAGAGAAGACCGAGCCCGGTCGAGATCGCGAGGACGATGAAGATCGCCACCAGCCCGCCGACGATCTGCAGTGGAACCGGTGACCAGCCGGTGAATACCGCTGCGATCATGAGGATCACGAGCTGCGGGAGGAAATGCACGAAAGCGACGAACACGGCTGCGAGTGGGAATAGCTCCCGCGGCAGGTAGATCTTCTTGACGAGTGGCGCATTGTCCACGATCGAGCGCGTCGCATTGCCGAATGCCTCGCTGAAGAGGTTGACGACGACGATGCCGGAGAACAGGTAGACGGCGAAGTTCTCGATGCCTCGATTCAGGTCCAGGAAGACGCCCATGACGAGGTAGAAGGTGAGGAACTGCGCAGCCGGCTTGACGTACGACCACGTCCATCCCAGCACCGAGCCGTGGTAACGGGTCAAGATCCCTTTACGGACGAGCAGACGAAGAAGGTATCGGTACCGGAACACGTCGAGCATCCCGTTGCCGGACCCCGGCGTCGAGAAGTCCGACGACTGGTCGCGGAGGAAGGTCGTCATCGCGCCGGACCGTTCACCGCCGGACTCATCGCTCCCGCCCCGATTGGGGGGGCGTCACGGCCTGCGTCCCGGAGTCGAGCCCGAGGGTCTCTCTCCACCGTCGGGGGCTGGTCATCTCCCCGAGCGACGAGCGATACTGATCAGCCAACGCCCGCCACTGACGACGGATCCGGAGATTGCTCCTCACCGTCGAGACGAGGAGCGACCGGAACCGAGCGCGATCACGGACGTGCCAGGTCACGCCGGATCCCTCGGCGTTGGACACGATCATGCTGTTGCGGTTCGTGACGCTCCACCACGGCGCACCGTGCGGCACGTGGGTGTCGGGACGACCCTGCGCAGACTCGGGCACCTGCGCGAACCAGTGCCAGCGCAGCGCCGGGACCAGGAAGCGCATCCACGCCTTCCGTCCGCGGGGCCTGGCTCCGAGCGACAAAGCGTGGGAGGAGCTGTCGGTTGCGGGGAAGGATTCGAACTCCTGGATCTCACGGATCAGGCGTGTCTCGCGGAAGTCCTTCGCTGCCTCTCGGATGCTGGGCAGGCGGGTCTCGAGCTCGCCGTGCAGAGCACCAGGACCGGCGAGCACGCTCTCGTACGCGGCCTGACGGAGCTGGACGGTGAAGTAGTCGAGCGTGAGCAGATGGCGGATGTCGCTCGCGAGATTGCTGATCGGGAGCCGTCCTCCGCGAGCGAACGGCGAGTGCAGTAGGGCTGCGACCAACCGGTTTCTGGCGTGGTAAAAAGCTTGCCAGTCTCGGGAATCGTCCTTATCCACCCATGACACGTGCCACACCGAAGCGCCCGGCAGCGATACGGTCGACACCCCATGGGACTTTGCGCGAAGCGAGTACTCCGCGTCATCCCACTTGATGAAGACAGGGAGGGAGAGGCCGATCTCACGGATCACGGAAACGGGCAGGACGCTCATCCACCAACCGTTGTAATCCACGTCGAACCGGCGGTGCATCCACGGGGTCTGGCGAAGGTTCATGGACGTGAGATTGTGGCGGCCCGGGGTGATCGGGCCCCAGAGGAAGTTCCAACGGTCCACCCCCTCGGCGAACGCATGCAGCTTCGTCTTGTCGTACATGTCGAACATGTGGCCGCCGACGATGGTGGGGTTGCGGCACAGCGCCGCGAACACGTGCGCTCGGCGCACACCCTCGGGGTCGACGACCACGTCGTCGTCGAGAAGCATGACGTGTTCGGGGCCGTCCGCCTGCAGCGCCTCCAGCATTCCGCGGGAGAAGCCGCCGGAGCCGCCGACGTTGCGCTGCTCGATGACACGGAGTCGGTCGCCGAGGTCGGCTTGCACCTCATCGAAGCCCGCCTCGTCCCGCAAATGCTGCGAACCCTGATCGACCACGGTGATCTCGTGCACACTCTCGACCAGGTCGCTGTCGGACGCGATCGACTGCAGCAGAGCGAGGCAGTAGGCCGTCCGGTTCAACGTCGTGACGGAGATAGAGAGGGAGCCGATCGAGCGGCCCGAGTACGAGTCAGGCGCCAACCAGGCGGCCTCGGTCAAATGCAGGTCCTCGGAGCGCGCCACCAGATCGAACCAGTACCAGCCTCCGTCGAGAAAGTTATCGAAGGCGAGATCGAACCGGGAGGTGCTCGGCCCCTCGACGTGCCGCGTCGCGACGGTCTGGACGATTCCCCGGGCGTTCGAGCGGTAGACGACGATATCGCCGATCCCGGCGGTCTCGATCTCGAGCACGACGCCGTCCACGACGCTCCACCGGCGCCAGTAACTCGCGGGGAAGGCGTTGAAATACGTCGCCAGGGAGACGCGCTCTCCGCGCGGGATCGTCAGAGACCGCCGACCGGTGACGAGAGGAGCGGCGTTGCGATGCGAGATTCTCAGCGGGGTCGACTGCGTCTCCCGAGGAATCGCCGCGCGCGGGCGGCGGACGAACGCCTCGTCGGGGAAGCGTTCGACCGTGAGCTCGGTCCATTCATCGACGTCGAGGTAGAGCGGCATGGTGTCGGGCTCCTCGGGGCCGGGGAACACGACCTTGCTCAGGACAAGACGATCACCGGTCACGCCGACGGACTTCCGCTCAGCATCGGGGCAACCTTGTTGGCGTACTGCGTCAGTGCCGAACCGATGGCCATGTGCATGTCGAGATATTGATAGGTGCCAAGACGCCCGCCGAAGAGCACGTCGGGCTGGCTGGCCTGCATCTCGCGGTACTGCAGGAGCTTCGAACGGTCATCAGGCGTGTTCACCGGGTAGTAAGGCTCGTCGTCCGCCTCTGCGAAGCGGGAGTACTCCCGCATGATGATGGTCCGATCCTTCGGGTACTCCTCCCGCTCGGGGTGGAAATGCCGGAACTCGTGGATGCGGGTGTACGGCACGTCGGCGTCGGCGTAGTTCATCACCGGGGTCCCCTGGAAGTCGGGGACCGGGACCACCTCAGAGGTGAAATCGAGCGTGCGCCAACCTAGAGGCCCTGCAGCGTAGTCGAAGTACCGGTCCACCGGACCGGTGTAGACCACCGGAAGAGTGCCGACGACCGCCGCCTTGTTGATCGGCTGCGACTCGTCGAAGAAGTCAGTGCCCAATCGAACCTCGATCAAGGGGTGGTCAGCCATTCGCTCGATCCAGGCGGTGTAGCCGTCCACCGGCAGACCTTCGAAGGCATCGTTGAAGTAGCGAGAGTCGTAGGTGTACCGAACGGGGAGCCGCGAGATGACCTCGGCCGGCAGCTCGGTCGGATCCGTCTGCCATTGCTTCGCGGTGTAGTCGCGGATGAACGCCTCGTACAGGGGGCGCCCGATGAGGGCGATCGCCTTCTCCTCGAGGTTGCGAGCGTCGGCGATCGTAAACTCGGACGCCTGCTCGGCGATCAGGCGGCGCGCCTCCTCCGGACTGTGCGCCGACGCGAAGAACTGGTTGATCGTGCCGAGGTTGATGGGCAGCGGATAAACGACGCCGTGATGGTTGGTGTGCACCCGGTGCTGGTAGGAGGTGAACGAGGTGAATCGGTTGACGTACTCCCACACCGTCCGATTCGAGGTGTGGAAGAGATGAGCGCCGTAATTGTGTACCTCGATACCAGTGTCCGGGTCGCGGTGACTGTAGGCGTTGCCTCCGATGTGGTCGCGTCGATCGATCACGATGACCCGATGCCCGTCGGACGCTGCTCGCTCGGCGATCGTCAGTCCGAAGAAACCAGACCCTACGACGACCAGGTCGAAGTCAAGAGATGACACGGTACTCCTTCAAGATGGTGAGCCGGCCGACGGACGAGGTCGGCGGCGGGAAACGGTCAGGCGTGCGCGGCGTTCAGGGAGTCTTTACGCTCAAGAAGACCGAGAAGGTAGCGCCCATAGCCGCTCTTAACGAGGGCCTCGCCGCGCTCCCGGAGCTGATCGTCGGAGAGGAACCCCTGACGCCAGCTGACTTCCTCGGGACACCCGATCGAAAGACCCTGCCGTTTCTGCACCGTCTCGATAAAATTGGACGCCTCGTTGAGCGAATCGAACGTGCCGGTGTCCAGCCACGCGGTACCGCGCGTGAGGACCTCGACCTTCAGCTTGCCCGCCTCGAGGTACAGACGGTTCAGATCGGTGATCTCCAGCTCGCCGCGGGGGGAGGGGACGAGGGATGCAGCGTACTCGACGACGTGATTGTCGTAGAAGTACAGGCCGGGAATCGCGTAGTTGCTCCGCGGCTTTTCCGGCTTCTCCTCGAGGCTCAACGCGACTCCGTGCTGATCGAACTCGACGACACCGTAAGCGGACGGCTCGGCGACCCAGTAGCCGAATACCGCGGCACCGTCGACGTCGTGATACCGGTGGAGCTGCGAACCCATCCCCTGCCCGTAGAACAGGTTGTCGCCAAGGATCAGGGCAACGGTGTCGCCACCGATGTGCTCCTCTCCCAAAACAAAGGCTTGAGCAAGCCCGTCGGGCGATGGCTGGACCTTGTAGGTCAACTCGATGCCGAACTGCGACCCGTCACCCAGCAGCCGTTGGAACTGCTCCTGGTCGTGAGGACTGGTGATGATGAGGATCTCGCGGATGCCGGCGAGGATGAGCGTGGTCAGCGGGTAGTAGATCATCGGCTTGTCGTACACAGGCATGAGCTGCTTGGAGACGCCGATCGTCAGCGGGTGGAGACGCGAGCCGGTTCCCCCGGCCAGGATGATCCCCTTCATTGTCCCGCCTCCTGACGTCCACCACGGAAGAACTGGCGAGCCTCGTCCCAGGTCGGCAATGATCCCGCCGCGACCAGATCGTCGAGCCTTGGAGCGACCACGTCCTTATCGGAGAGCAGCGGCTCCCCGATGCTCTCGGGCATCACGAGGCCGATCGAGGGATCGAGCGGGTAGATGGCGCCCTCGGTCTCCGCGTTGTAGGTGTTTGAGCAGAGGTAGGTGACGATGGAATCCTCTTCCAGCGAGACGTACGCGTGGCCGAGGCCCTCAGCGATGTAGATCGCGCGACGGTCCTTATCGTCAAGCAGCACGGAGTCCCACTGGCCGAAGGTCGGGGAGCCGACTCGGATGTCGATTACGAAGTCGAGCACCGCGCCAGATGCGCACGTGACGTACTTTCCCTGCCCGGGGAGGTCCACGTAGTGGATGCCGCGCAGCACGCCTTTTGCGGAGCGAGAGATGTTGGCTTGACGCAGATCCAGGGCATGTCCGACGGCCTCCTCGACTGGCTCGAACCGGTACCACTCCGCGAAAGATCCCCGGGAATCGGGGAACTGTCGGGGGGTGAATTCGAAGCTGCCGGGGACGCTCAATTCTCTGACGATCACGGCCACGAGCCTACAGCAGTCCCGAAACGCGACTTGGCTCAGCCCCCGGCGAAGGCACGGCCTGTGCTCGCCGACCGCAGAAGAGAGCGGTGGGTTCGCGAAATGCCTTCAGGCAACGTGGTGCTGATCAAGGCGTCGAGGTCGGGCCATACGGCGGAGCGGACCCGCAGATCCGGCGCCTGACCACTGGCGTTACCTGCGCCGAGCACGATGAGCGGCGGGCGCCTCATCAGGCGGCCGAACTCTCCGACCAGCGCGCCGATCGAGACCGCGTGGGATGAGCCGATGACCTTCACCACGCTAGACCCCGGACCGAGACCTCTCGTCCGAGCGACGCCGGCGACGATGACGGCCGCGCAGTCCGCCGCGTAGACGTAGTCACGAATCGTGTCGAGTGGCACGAAGATGCTGGCTGGCTGATTCGTGATGTAAGTCCGAGCGATCGTCGAAATCAGGCCCTGGCCTTTCGAGAGGTCCTGACCGGGGCCGTAGAGATTGGTGATCCGGGCAATGAACGAACGAATGCCCGAGGACGCGGACGAGTCGGCTAACGCCTGTTCCATCTTGAGCTTCGCCACCCCGTACGGACTGAGCGCTCGGGTTGGAGAGTGCTCGTCGTACGGGGGGCTTCCCGCGCCCGCGTACGCTCCGCCCACGGACGACGCCAGGAATACCGTGCCCCTGTGCCTCACCTGCTCTGGAAGGTCCTCCAGCTCCGTGAGGAAACGACGGAAGACCGCCACCTCGGTCTCAAGAGCCTCCGCCGACGTCGCGGTCACCCCCGCACCAGCGCACCAGTAGAGTTGCCATCCGCCTCGAGCGCTCGCGATGACTGCATTCGCGGCGGCCACGAGATCGTCCACGGCCTGATCCGCGTCGCCCCAGCGGACAGAAGCCGCGGGCGTCCCTGGACGAAGCCGCTCGAGCACCGCGCGACCGAGAAGCCCGCGCCCGATGATCAGTTCAGCAGCGTCATCCACGCTCATGCGCTTTGCCCAACGGCCCGAGGTGCAGATCTCGGACGATCAGATACGGCGGCTTTCCCATGGCCATATTCACCGCCACCCCCAAGTACTCCGCAACGATGCCCAGCGAGACCAGGATCGCCCCGGTGCCGAGGGCCGTCACGATCATCTGCGACGTCCAGCCTTCGGGAACATCGCCCGAGCCCAGTCTCACCACGGTGAGGAACAGCGCAAAGACGATCCCGCCCGCAGCGAAGAGGACGCCCAACAGCGTGACGAGGCGCAACCCCTTCGTGCCGGTCGACAGGATCATCCGCCAGAAGTGGGCGAACAGTTTCGCGTAGGAGTACCCCGAACGACGACCTCCCTCCTCGCGAAGCAGGACCGGGCACGTGACGATTCGATTCGCCACCCATGTGAGCGCGACGTCGAGGTACACACCTGTGCCCGAGTACGCGGCGATGCTCCGGCCGACGTCCCCGATGATGAGCCGGAAACTGTTGAAGTCCCTCGCCTGACCACCGCCGAAGACCTTCTGGAGGATCGCCTTGGAGGCACGCGATGCCGTGTTTCGGATGGCCCCGTGAGGGGGAGGGTTGATCGCCTTGGCGTACACCACGGAAGCCTGCTCGTCGAGCGCCGTATCGAGCATCGCTGCTATGTAAGACGGGTCGTGCTGCCCGTCCTCGTCGAGCGTCACGATCCACGCGCCGCCGGAGGAAGCGATTCCCGCGAGGGTGGCGGCGTGCTGCCCGAAGTTGCGACTGAGCCACACCGTCTTCGCATGCGGGTAGCGGTCGGACAACGTCCTCAACGTTTCGGCGGATCGGTCCGGGCCATGATCGTGGACAAGGATCACCTCGCCGACACGGGCCTGGCGGCGACCCGGCGTCATGAACCCGACGGTGTACGGCTCCAATTCCTCGAGCACGGTGGCCAGCGTCTTCTCGCCCTGATAAACGGGGATGACCACCGAGATCTCGTGAACGTAGAGGCCTCCAGTGGGCTCTGCTCCAATGTGGATGCCGTCAAGAGTCATCGGGCGTCTCCCTTCAATTCTCCAGCGCCCCGCATGTCAACGCATCCGGTTGCGTAGAACGATGTAAGCGACTTGTCGCTTGATTGCCATGAGCGCCGCTCGCCGGTTTCCGATTCGCTCATCGATTGGCGACACCGCATCCGGATGGTGCTCGGCGAGCCAGCGATGGAATCCCTTCACCTGCTCGGCCTGGCTGCCTCGCAGGGCCACGCTCCACTGCCCTCCGTTCATGCGGAACACCGCGCCAACCGTGAGGTCGGGGACGAATCGGCCACGCATGAGGATCCTGCAGTAGGTCGCCTGATCGACCAGGTACGGGTAAGTGAAGAACCAGAAGCCGTCCTCCTCGAGCTCGCGACGCCGCATCATCACGGAGCCCGGCTCCCCAAACTGGTTGGATCCAGAACGCACGACGACGCGCACCGCCTCGTTACCCGGCATCGCCCGCGTGAGCCCCGCCAGCCCGCGTGATGCAATGATCGTCCGTCCCCGTGCATCCACAATCTCTCGCGGGCACGCGGTCAAGACCGCGTCAGGATTGTCGTCGAGGATCGCGCTCTGCCGAGCGAGCACACCGGGCTTGAGCAGATCGTCTCCGCAGACCATCTTCACGTACTCTCCGACGGCCGCGGCGGAGACACGATTGAAGTTTCGTTCGGCACCGCCTCCAGCCTCGGTCGTCAGCAGTCGCACTCGCGGATCCGATGCGAATCGCTGAAGCTTCTCCCATGTGCCGTCGCTCGAACTGTGATCCGCGATGACCAGCTCGAAGTCGTCGTGATCCTGCGTGAGGATCGACTCGACGGCGTCCTCGACGAAGGGAGCGTTGTTGAAGGTCGGCATCACGACCGAAAGGCGGGGATTCATGGGTTTCTCCCTCCGCGGCGACGGAACGAGAAGTTCCGATGACCGAAGTAGCTGACGAGCGTTGTGACGAAGACGATCAGCGCCTGCGCGAGCAAGGGAGGCACCCCGGCGAACTCGACGAGGACCGGAAGGAGCATCGCGTTGATCGCCAGCGCAACCAGGTAGACGCTCTCGAACCGCATCAGGTCACGCAGCGTGTTGCCACGCACGCGGAACACGAAGCGTCGGTAGAGCACGAATGCGCATAGCACCGCGGCGATGTGGGAGAGGACCAACGCGCTCATATACCCCCAGAAGGGGCCGACCGTGTACAGGAACAGCGTGAACCACAGGAATCCGATCGCGGTGTTCGCCGCACCGACGATCAGGAACGCCACGCGCTCATCGCGAACGAATCGGAGGAGCGGACCGGGTGGGCCGCTCATCCCGGCGCTCGAAGGAGGAGGCTGCTGCCCACCGTCGGCGCCCGCCTTCTCCACGTCACTCATGACGCACCCTGATGCGGCTGGCGAGATCGTCCCACTCGGGGAACTCGGACATCTCGACGGACCGGCCGCGGGAAGCGGATTCTCTGATCGCCTCCATGAGGAGTCCGTGCGTCTGGCGTCGGTCGAGCTCCTCTGCGCCAGAACCCGCCTTGATCGTCTCGACGAACCGCTGGATCTGGGTGGCAAACTGGTCGGTCGGCGCGATGCTCAGCGCGGTGGGGCCGGTATTGCGGATCACCGTCACCGACGGGGTGCGGTCCGCGGGGATCGAGAAGGCCCGGTCTACCTCGATCCGTCCGGTCTGACCCCACAACCGCGCCTCATTGCGGTAGTCGAGACCGAAACCGTACGAGAGGTGCGCGACCGCACCGCCGTCGAGAGTGATGGCTGCAGTGCCCCATTGATCGACGTCCGCACCTCTGAAGTCAGCGGTTGCGAACACCGACGTCGGGAGCTGCGAGCTGTAGAAGACCGCCATGTCCGCGCAGTAGGCCCCGGCATCATTGAGCGCGCCCCCGGCCAGCGCACGGCTGTTGCGCTGGTCGTCGGGCGCGAACGAGGGGAATCCGAAGGAGAGCGATAAATGAGCGAGCTCGCCGATGCCACCCTGTGCCACCAGATCCCTGACCTCGATGCTCTGCGGATGCGTCTCGCACATGAAGTTCTCGAAGAGGACGAGACCGCGGTCGCGAGCCATGTCGACGAGGTACCGCACGTCGCCGTAACCGCCGGCGAGCGACTTCTCCGAGAGCACGTGCTTTCCCGCCTCGAGCGCTCGGCTCACCCATTCGCGGTGCAACCCGATGGGGAGCGGAACGTACACCGCGTCTATGGAAGGGTCGTCGACGACGTCCTCGTACCGCCCGCGGGGCGCGCCGCCGAATCGTTCTGTCAGCATCCGAGCCCGGTCGAGATCGCGCGACGCGATGCTGACGATGTCGACACCACCAGCCGAGACGATGGCGGGGAGCGTGCTCTTCTCCGCGATCTTGGCAGCCCCGAGGACTCCGATTCTCAAATGTGACATAGGATGCTCCGCACGTGCGGGTTGATGTAGTTGTCGTGCAGGAGGAATCGCTTGATCTGCGAGAGGGTGAACCAGCGGTAGTCGTCCGGGATCTCGGGCAGATCCTCGGGCTCGACGCTGACCAGGACGTTGAGGTTCGACTTGAGGAAGAAGCGACCCCCGTCCTCGGCCAGCCACTTCTCGTACAAGACGGTCGACCGTCGGTCGCCCTCGCCCACGAAGAACTCGGAGAACCGGGGGACCTTGCCGCCGTGCGCGGTCTTGAGGTTGGAGTAGGTGGCCTGGAGCGTCGGGGAGATCTGGAAGAGGAGCGTGTTGCCCGGCTCCGCCTTCGCGTGCAGCAGGAAATGGTCGACGCCGTCGAAAGTGGTCCGGATGATGCCGAGCACCCCCATCTCCTTCTGGAAGACGAACGGCTGGTCCCATCCGCTGACCTCGCGCTCGGCGTTCTTGATCTCCACCCCGATGATCCGGAAGAACTCACCGGACTCGTGGTAGATCTCGCCGGACGCGGCGTCGACGTGCCACCCTCGGAGCTGCGTCACCGGCTTGCGCTCGAGCACCACCGCGCTGCGGTCGCGGATCCCATCGATCCATGCGTAGAGCTCGTCATCCGTGTGGAAGCTGTTGCGATCAGCGAGCACCAGATCGACGTACCGGGAGAGCCGTCGGGCGTCATCCACAGAGGCGCTACGGCCAATGAGATCGAGGAGTTCGTCGCGGAGTGACATGTCTGCAGGGTCCTGTCGTTCGTGCACAGGTGCGCTTCAGCGCACGGTGCCGTTCTGAATGAGGGAGATGGTGGTGGCGTCGCCCCATATGCCGGGCGAGTCGAAGGGTCGGTCGGGGAAGGCGCCGTACTCCAGCCGGATGCGCCAGCCGTTGTCCGAGATGTACCGCTCGACTCGGTCGGCGAGAGACTCCGGCACGCCGCTGCAGCAGTGGATGATGCCGGTGTGCTCGCCCTGCGACACGGCGTCGACGATCTGCACTGCGAGCACGCCGATGTCGATGAAGTCGTACTCGTTCTTGCCGCTGGTGAAGGGAAAGATCGGGTCTCCCCTCAGCGCCGCCGCGCGGATCTTCGAGAACACCGACTGGCTGTGCTCGTCATCGCCGACGATATAGAAGCATCGGAGCCACTGGAGGTCGACAGATCGCCCGGGGAGCTGAAGCGCGAGGAGCTCGCGGAGCGCGCGCTTCGCCACGCCGTACGGCGAAGCCGGCCTCTCTGGGGTCTCTGCGGTCACCGGACCTTCGTGGTACCCGACCTCGTGCATCGTCCCGGCGACCGCGATGCGCCCGACTCCGGCGTCCGCCGCGGCGAGGAGGAATCGATGATGGGAAGACAGATCGTCACCGTGCGCGCGCGATTGCAGGACGAATCCGTCCCTCCAGGCGAAGTGCAGCAGGACGTCGGCTGTGGAGATCTCGGCCATCAGCTCTTCCGAGGGAGCGAAGACGTCCTCGACCATGAAACGAACCCCGGTGGGGACGTCGGATATCGGAGACCGCGAGACCGCGACCGTCTCCACTCCGCGCCGAGCGAGCTCGGCGACGAGATGCCGCCCGATGTATCCGCTCGCCCCGGTCACGACGGCCTTCTTGATCATCTCATCGTCCTTCGATCGTCACGAACGTTTGGCACGCGAAGTCGGGGCCGGCCATCGGGCACGACCCTCGCGGTGTCGAGATCACTGCCCGGTCAGCGCGTACTTCTGCTCGGCGGCGTGCTTCTGCTCACGCCACCAGCCCTCGTTCGACCGATACCACGCGATGGTCGACTCGAGGCCCTTCTCGAAGTCTCCGAAGGACGGGGCCCACCCGAGCTCGTCCCGCAGCTTGCTCGAATCGATGGCGTAACGGAGATCGTGCCCCGCACGATCGGTCACAAGATCGTAGGCCCCGGCGTCCCTCCCCATGAGGCCCAGGATCGCCTCGACCACCTCGACGTTGCTGCGTTCCCCGTCGGCACCGATCAGGTAGGTCTCGCCAATACGGCCCCTCTCCAGAATCGCAAGGACAGCGCTCGAGTGGTCGTCGACGTGGATCCAGTCCCGCACGTTCCGCCCCTGTCCGTAGAGCCGCGGGGAGACGCCGTCGATCACATTGGTGATCTGACGGGGGATGAACTTCTCGACGTGCTGAAGCGGACCGTAGTTGTTGGAGCAGTTGCTGATGGTCGCCTGGACCCCGAACGACCGCACCCACGCCCTGACCAGCAAGTCCGAGCCTGCCTTGGTCGAGGAGTAGGGGCTGGACGGGTTGTACGGCGTCGACTCCGTGAAGCGCTCAGGATCATCGAGCTCGAGGTCCCCGTAGACCTCGTCGGTCGAGATGTGATGGAACCGCGTGCCCGCTCGTCGCACGGCCTCGAGCAACGTGAACGTGCCGATGATGTTGGTGGAGAGGAACGGTGTCGGGTCCTCGAGGGAGTTGTCGTTGTGCGACTCGGCGGCGAAGTGGACGACGGCATCCGCGTTCTCCACCAGGGGAGCGACCACGTCGGCGTCGACGATGTCGCCGACCACCAGGTTGACTCGGTCCCCCGGGAGGCCCGCCAGCGACGCCCGGCTCCCCGCGTACGTCAGCTTGTCCAGCACGGTCACGCGATGATCGGTGTTCTCGATGAGGTAACGGACGAAATTGGCGCCGATGAAGCCGGCGCCCCCCGTGATCAGCAGATTGCTCATGGCCTCCACAGTACCGCGAGTCTCGCGCGCGCCTCGATGCCCCGTCATCGCGACCGCGTGACGACTCCGCTCACGATGTCGAGCATCAGCTGCCCGCCCTGGAAGCTGACGGTGCAAGCCGTCGTGGAGCAGGATTCGGAAGACGCGGGCCATCCCAGATCGCCTCGCTGCGAACCCAGTCGCGCGTACTGCTGGAAGATCGGGGTGTTCGTCATGAGAACCGCGGTGCCCGACGGCGACGCGTAGGCGTATGCGTTCTGAAAGGCCTGCGCTCGGCCGCCTCCCCGAGCGGCGTCAGAGAAGACGGCACTCGTCGGGGCCCCTACGGCGGAGAGCCCTCCGACGCGTCGGTACTCCGCGGCGAAGGGTTCGGGCACCACATGCACGCCACCGGCAGCAGACCATCCGATCATGCCGGACGCGAAGTCGACCGAGCAGGTGGTGCCCGTGGGGCATGTCTCCGCGCTCGCCGGCCACCCCAGTGAACTGAATTGGGAGCCCATGGCCGCGTACCGCTGGAATATGCCGCTGTTCTTGCGCAGCGCGAATGTTCCGCTACGCGACGAGTAGATGTAGCCGGCCCGGAAGTCCTGCGCCGCACCGCCCCCCGCCACGGCGTAGTCGAACGCGGCACTGGTCGGCGCCCCGAGGAGGCCGCCGGGTCCACCGGCGGCGGCGAACGCATCCTCGATGGCGCCGGTCACCGCGTGCACCCCGCCCGACGGGCTCCAGACGATCCGGCCCTGGTCGAATACCGCAGTGCAGGACTCCGACCCGATGCACTGCTCCGCCTCCCGCGGCCAGCCCAGAGGGCCGTACTGAGATCCGGTAGCGGCGTATCGCTGGAATATGCTGCTGTTCTTCCTCAGCGCGAGTGCGTCAGAACCACGCCGGTAGATGTAGCCACCCCTGAAGTCCTGCGCAGATCCGCCACCAGCGACCGAGTAGTTCGCTTCGGGTCCGACGGGAACGCCGAGTACGCCGGCTGGACCGCCCGCAGCCCGGTACGCGCCGAACGACGCGTCGACCACCTGCTGCACCCCTGTGGAGGGAGTCCAGCCCAGCACACCGGACTCGAACTCGACCCAGCAAGCACCTCCTGCGCATACCTCGGAGGTGACTGGCCATCCGAACCGCCCCGCAGGCCCCCCCGCCGCCTCGTAGGCCTGAGTGATCCCGCTCCTCGAGAGCAGATGGTGATTGCCGCCGGGACCGAGGTAGACCACGCCGCCCGTGAAGCGCTGTACCGACCCGCGACCGTCCGTCGACGCGACCACGGCTTGCGTCGGGGCACCCAGTTGCCCTGTCGCATGCCCCTGCCCGAAGTACACGAGCCACGCGTCGCCGGTGATCTCCTGAACACCCCCTCCAGGAGTCCACCCGATGGCTCCCCCCTGGAAAGCGGAGACGCAGCCGAACGCGTCGCACGACTCGCTCGTGCGCGGCCATCCATAGGAGCCGTATTGCGATCCCTGCTGGGAGTAGCGGGCGAAGATCGCGCTGTTCTTCCGGAGCGCGGCGATGCCGGAACCGCTGGCGTAGATGTACCCCTTGGTGAATTCCTGGGCGTAGCCTCCGCCGTTCGGGCTGTACACCAGTTGCGGTCCGAGGGGACTCCCCACCTCGCTCGCCGAGGCTCCGATCGAACGCCACAGGGTGCCGATCGTTCCAGGGACGTCGTAGGTCGTCGGACCGAACCAGTCCACGAAGTAGCTGTAGAAGTTCCGATTGCCGTAGGAGGAGCATCCATCGCCGATGCCGTACCCGGCGTTCAGCGCCGCCCGATTGGGCTGGTACGGCGTGTAGATGTAGAGATTGGCAGTCGCCTGGTTGTGGATGTAAACCGAGGTCGACCCGCAGGCCGCGTTCGGATGCCATTGGATCGTGTTGTTCCGGCCTGGTTGGTAGCGCCACTGGGAGGACGTCTGGGTGTAGCGCTGCATCTGCGCCGCAGCGTTGTACACCTGGTTGTAGAAGCCGTAGTAGGCCGAGTCGCACGCAGCGGTGTCGGGACACCCGTACCCCATGGCCGCTCGCCACGCGTAGTCGGACGGCGCCGTCGCCGTGACGAGGCCCTGCTCCTTCTGCAGCATCACGATCAGGACGCGGGGATTGATGTCGCAAGCCTGAGCGACCTTCCAGACAACTCGCGCCGCCGACTCCTGCGCGGCGCCCTCGTAGCGCGCGCATCGGCTCGTCGCCTCGCGGGTCGCGGTGTCGCCCCTCCAGTTGACGAGGCATTGACGACCGGTACTGCATCGGGAGACCTTGGACTCGAAGAACGACTGGATTTCGGCCTCGGTCATCGTGCGGGAGTCGAAGAACACCTCATCACTGATGATGTTCCCCGGATCGAACTGCGAGAGATCCGCGGCGCGGGCCGGCATGGCCGCCTGCTGCTGTGCGACGCACACGATCACGATCAGTACCAGCGCCATCGCCGCGGCGACAGCCGTTCGAACTTGACACGATGCTCGACGCATCGTCGCGTGCGGTGTTGTGATCACGTGCCCCCCGTAGAGCAGCCTCCCCCGAGACTGATGACGCCATTGTCCATCATGAGCGGGTCGTTTGCGAGCATCGACGCTAGGCGAGGCGAGGCCCGGCTACCATGACCCGTGCGCCGGTGAGGTGACGAACCTGTCCAGGAGCGCCCTCCCCTACTGACTCGCGAAGGCAGACATGACCGCACTCCCGACCGCCGCTCCCGCGACCGCGGCCCGAGCCGCTCGTCATCGCGAGTCGCGTGCGACGGCGATCGCCGTGGTGTTCGCGGCTCTCGTCACTGCGGCTCTCGCCGTCGGCCGCGCCGTTCTGGTGCCGAGGTTCTACTACTTCGACGACACGCAGACCGGCGCGGTAGGACAGTGGTGGGAGCTGGGGGAGCGGTGGGTCAGTGGCACCTGGAGCATCCTCAGCCCCTCGCAATGGCAGGCGGGCAACTTTCTCGCGGAGGGGCAGTGGGGCCTGCTCAGCCCACTGACGACCGTGATCGCCCTCCTCACCCGGGCGAGTGACGACATGGCGGTTCTCGCGACGGTCGTCAAGATCTCACTGCTGGTCGGGACGAGCATCGGTACCGTTCTGCTGGTCCGCTCCTTCGGTGCGAGCTCGCCCTGGTCGGCGGTCGCCGGAATCGCGACACCGCTCATCGGCTTCACCGTCTACATGGATGCCCCCTCATGGGTGACAGGGCTCATGACCTCCGCCCTCTTCCCGATGGCCTGGTGGGGACTGCGTCGGGTCTCCATGGGTCGGAATCCTTGGATCCTCCTCGTATCGGCCGGCCTCCTCGTCACGGCCGGCTACGTGTTCGGCGTCCTCGGTCTGGCGACGTTGATGATCGTGACGCTCCTCCAGCACGCGGTCCGCTCCGAGCGTGCGTCGGCGCTCCGCGTGCTCCTGGCCGGCCTGGTGGTCGCTCTCCTGAGCATCGTGATCTACCTGCCGGCGATCCTGACCTCCGGGGTCTCGGTCCGAGCATCCACGGGTATCGCCAATGACGGGTTTCTGAACGCCGATCTGAGCGACCTCCTCGCCTCGAGCGTCGCGACCGGCTCGGTCTCGATCGAGGCCTGGTGGGGGGCCTTTCCGGGCACGCCCCTCCAGTACATCGCCTGGTTCCTCCCGTTGATTCTTCTCACGCTCCCCGCGCCGCGCACGACTCTCGAAGAGCTCGCCCCTGCGATCGGCACCGCCACCGTGATGCTCCTCCTTGTCATTGGGCCGAGCGCGGTCGGACCGCTACGGTTTCCGGTGCGGATGATGCCGTATCTCGGAATCGCGCTGATCGTGATCGCCGTCGTACTCATGAGCAGGGTTCGGTGGCCCGAAGTGACGACGGGCCGCTGGGTCGCAACCGCCATCCTGATGGTCGCCGGCGGATTCGCCGCGTGGGCTCAGCAGCCTGAAACCGCGGCCCGGGTCGCGCTCTCGATCGCGATCGGGCTCCTTGCGCTCGCCACCATGCGCGCGCTCGCGACCGGGCGTCTGCGCCCGCTCACGCGGCAGTCGCTGCAGTCCACCCTCGCCGCCGTGGCAGTCGCCGCGACAGTTCTCGCCGTTTTGCCGCAGATGTACTGGTTGCGGACCAGCCCCCTGCCCGACTACGGAGCGGAAGCCGGCGTGCAAGAGCTGAGCGATGTACTGAACGAGGCGGAGGGGGACACCTTCGTCGTCGGATCGGCGTTGGGCAGGTTGCGCACCGGAGGGGATGACGTCCTCGCCGCCAACCTCTGGTACTTCAGCGATGCCGAGGTCCAGAACACTTACACCGTCCTTCAGTACCGCGAGTACGCGGAGGATCTGTGCATGGACCTGCGCGGGTCTACCTGCCAGGCCGCCTTCGAGACCCTCTTCGAGCAGGATGCCGCGACCGGCGAACGCCTCGCAGACCTCCTGAGCCTCTCCTCGGTGCTCGTACTGGAGGAGGAGGGGCGCCCCCGCGCCCCGTCGGCACCGAGCGGCTGGAGCATGGTCGACGAATCAGGGTCCGGTTGGCTTTTCGTGAGGGATGATCCCGTGCCACCCGCTGGGGGGATCGAATGGGCGTCGACCGGCGCCACCCTTCGGATCGACGAGCAGTCAGAAACGGGGCTGCGCGCGACGGTCCTGGAGGACGTCGACCAGGGGACGATCGTGACGAGTCGTCTCGCGTGGCCGGGGTACGTCGTCGACGGCGCGAGCCTGACCGATCCGCATCGCGGCTACCTCCTTACTCTCGACCTGGAGGGCGCCCGGGCTGGTGACGTGATCTCGGTGGAGTTCCGCCCGCCGGCATGGCCGATCGTGGCCATCAGCGGCTTGCTCTCCGTGTTCGGCGGGCTCGCGTGGTGCCTTGCCGCCGCGGTGCTGCAGCTGAGGTCTCAGCGCGGAGGACGCGCGATGAGACGGCGGTAGGCCACGCGGCGCACGCGCTCCGGCACGAATCGGTAGACGCCGCGGACGAGGAGATTGCGGGCGAACTGCGCGCGCGTGGTGAAACCGATCCGCCGGAAGGCGATCTGCAGCGCCCGCTCGCTGCGCCACTGCTCGATCCCGCCCCGGCGCGCGTAGGCACCCTCACCGACCCGGTACATGACGAGCGGTTCCGCCACGTTCCCGACGGCGGCGCCCGCTGCGATCATCCGCGCGAACAGCCAGTAATCCTCCATCAGGCCCAGCGGCTGGTACCCGCCGGCGTCACGGACGGCGGAGCGCCGGTACACCACCGTGGGGTGGCTGAACGGATCGTGGAATCGTGAGTACGCGACGATCTCGGCCGGATCCGTGCGCGGGATGCGCGATCCGACGATCGTGCCCACATCGTCGAGGAACTCGTACATGCCGGTGCCGACGAGATCGAGACCGCCCTCGATGAGCGGCAGTTGGCGTTCGAATCGCGCAGGCAACGAGATGTCGTCCGCATCCATCCGCGCGACGATGTCATGCTCGCAGCGCGCCAGCCCCTGGGTGAGCGCGTCCGCGAGCCCGACGTTCGCCGGGAGCGCGAGATGCTCGACGGGCACGGCGCTCTCCGCGACCGCGTGCCGGATGGCGGACTCGAGCGCCTCGTCGACGGGACCGTCCTGCACGATCACCACCTGCGCGGGAGGGCGAGTCTGCTCCTGAACACTGCTGCGGAATGCCTTCGCGAAGTGGTCGGCTCGGTCTCCGCCGTAGACGGGCAGCAGCAGAGAGAAGGGGAGAGCCGTCATCGGCCGCCCTCGCCGCCGTCTCGATCCGCGCGCTTCACCGCAGCCGAGACGGGGAGTCCGTCGAGGACGACCGCCGTCGGCCGCGGATCCGTGCGCCAGCCGTCGCGCCAGCCGCGCCGGAACGCATCTCCGAGCACCGCGCGATCCTCGCTCCGCACCGCGGTGCGGATCCACCGCCGGACCGAGGACGCCCCGTAGAGCACCTTCTCGAGCCGATGAAGGCTGTGCGAGCGCCGCAGCATCCACAGCTTGTTGCGCACCTCGTAGTAGAAGCGGGCTCCGGGATCGGCGTCGGTCGACCCGAGCACGCGCGTCTTGTGCACGACGATGCTTTCCGGAGCGAAGATGCCGCGCTCGCCCCGCAGCAGGCGGGTCGAGTACTCGAAATCGTCGTTCCAGATGAAGTAGTCGGCGAGCGGCAGGCCCACGCGTCGGACCGCAGCAGCACTCACCAGCATCGAGACGAACGACGTGCTGCGGATGGCCGTGCCGCCGGCGCGCTCGGCCCGCTCCCGCTCATCGCGCCGCACGAAGGGCTTGCGCCGCGGCGTGTTCATCGGGTGATCGGTGCCGTCCGTCCAGATCACTCGGGAGCCGGCGACCGACGCTCCCGCCGACTCCGCCGTCGCCCGCAGCCGCTCGAGGGCGGTCGGCGTGGGCACCGTGTCATCGTCCATCAGCCACAGCCAGTCGGGCTGGTGGTGCTCGAGGGCATGCGCGAGCCCCGCGGCGAATCCCCCTGCGCCCCCCGTATTGCGCTCGAGTCGCACGAGCTCGACGCGCGGCCCGGCGGCCGCGGCGACCGCGGCGGAGTCGTCCGTCGAGGCGTTGTCGACGACGACGATCGCAGCCGGAGCCTCCGTCTGGTCCCCGAGCGCCTGGAGCACTTCGATGAGGAGGTCGCGACGGTTGTAGGCGACGACGACCGCGATGGTGCGGGGGCGGGGCATGGAGGTCATTGTCTCTCGGGCGTCGGCGGGCGGGGCGATTCCCCATTCTGCCGTGCGGGGCGCGCGCCCGCGCGCACGCCGGGAGCCCAGAGCGGCCGCGATGATCCGCGCTGGTAGGGTCGACAGGACCGACCAGCGACGGCGGCGCGGCCCGGCGTCGCGCCTCGCAGCGCGAGCACCAGGGGGCACCATGAGCGCGACGACGCTGCGCGTGGTGCTCGACCAGGTGGGCTCCCCCGAACCCAGCGGTGTCGGGCGCTACTCGCTCGAGCTCGTGCGCCACCTGATCGATACGGCCCCGTCGGGATGCCGTGTGACGGGGATCGTGCCGTCATCTCCGGAATCCGAGTACGCACGGATAGCCGAGGAGCTGCCCGGCCTGTCCGGCCTCTTCAAGAGCGCTCTCGACCGGCGGCAGCTCGCCGCCGCATGGCAGCACGGCTTCACCCGTCTGCCCGGCTCCGGCATGATCCACGCCCCGAGTCTCTTCGCGCCCCTGTACCGTCACGACCGCTCGAGCGCGCCCGGAGAGCAGATCGTCGTCACCATCCACGACGCCGTCCCGTGGACGCATCCGGACGCCATGCCCGCGCGATCGGCCTCGTGGGCGCGGACGATGGGGCGCCGGGCGGAGCGCTACGCCGATGCGGTCGTCGTGCCGACGCACGCGGTGGCCGATCAGCTCTCGACCGTGCTGGACCTCGGCGACCGCGTGCGGGTGATCGCCGGCGCTGTCAGCCCCTCGGTGACCCCGCCCGCCGACAGCCACGCCCTCGCGTCAGCGCTGGACCTGCCTGACCGCTACGTCGTGGCGGTCGGACCGTTCACCGCGCGGACGGGCATCCGCGACCTGGTCTGGGCGATGGGCGATCTTCACGCGCCCGACGTCCCGCTCGTCCTCGTCGGATCGCAGACCGACCCGCAGGACGAGCTCGACGGGGTGCTGCGTGACGCGCGCCTCCCCGAGGGACGAGTGCGGCGCCTGGGCGTGCTGAGCGACGCCGAGCTCGCGGTCGTCTACCAGCGCGCCGGTGCGCTCGTGATGCCGTCCATCGCCGAGGGTCTCGCTCTGCCGGCGCTGGAGGCCATGAGCCTGGGCACTCCCGTCGTGCACTCCGACGCCCCGACGCTGCTCGAAGTGGTCGCCGACGCGGGTCTGGTCGTCCCGCGCGACGATGCCTCGACCTTCCCGCGCCGGCTCGCCGAGAGCCTTCGCGATCTGCTCGCCGACGCGGACGCGGCGCACGAACTGGCCTGGCGGGGGCGCGATCGCGCGAAGGCGTTCACCTGGCGCGATGCCGCCGAGAAGACCTGGCAGCTGCACGCCGATCTGTAGAGCCGTGCGTCACGGCGCGGCGGGCTCCGGAGGAGCCACGGCGTCGGCGACGAGCTGGCGCGCGACCGCGTAGTCCGGATTGACGTTGTCGAGGGTCGGCGGCACGAGCTCGAGGTCCTTGACGGGATGCTCCCGCGACTGCACGGCGAGGTCGGCGAAGCGCCCGAGCATGGCCTGAGGGATGTCGGTCTTGACGACCTGGGTGCCGGCCTCAGCGATGGCCTGGAACCTCGTCAGCACCGTCGCCGGTTCGAGCTGCCGCAGCATCGCCTCCTGCAGCTGGCGCTGATGCTCCATCCGCTGGTAGTCCGTGATGTTGTAGCGGGTGCGGGCGAACCACAGCGCGGTGAACCCGTCGAGCCGCTGCTCGCCCGCGGGGATCACGAATTCGAGCGGGCGCCCATTGGTGCCGACCTCGACGGGCTGCTCGAGCGTCACGGTCACCCCGCCGAGCGCGTCGATCAGCTGCTCGAAGCCCTGCATGTCGATGAGGGCCGTGTACTGCACCGGGATGCCCGTCACGCCCTCTACGGCGTCCCTCATGGCCTCGATACCGGGAGTGGAGCCCTCCGCCTCGGCGTCGGGGTAGAGCTCGGGGTGCTCCTCGGCGTAGGGGTAGAGGTAGCTGATGAGGCAGTCGTCGCCGCAGGTGTATCCGTCGGGGAACTCCCCCCACAGCGGGGACCCCTCCGAGAAGGGCGCGTTGTAGAGATTGCGGGGGATGCCGATCATGGTGACGGCGCCGCTGTCGGCATCGATGCTCGCGAGGCTGATCGAGTCAGGACGGAGGCCGGTGCGGTCGGGCCCGGCGTCGCCGCCGAGCAGCAGGATCGTGTACCGCCCGTCGATCGGATCCTCGATGGAGCCGTCAGCGAAGACGGCTCCGAGGGCGTCGCGACCGACGCCCGTGTTCCAGGCGGCCCAACCGGTCGTGCCCACGGCGAGCACGAGGCTCAGCGCCGTGAAGGCGGCGAGCGGGCCCCTGGCCGTCGGCGCGACGGTGCCGAGACGCACGAGCGTGAACGCGTTGATCGTCGTCGCGAGCCACAGCACGGCGTAGAACACCAGCCCCAGCTGCGCCACCCAGAGCGAGACGACGTTGGTCGCGATGGTCAGGGCGACGGGCCGCCAGAGCAGGAAGAGCGCGAGACCCGCCAGCGCGATGGCCCACAGGGTGAAGGTCGCACCGACGGCGAAGCGCCCCCAGCGCCGATTGCCGGCGAGCAGCTGCGCGGTGCCGGGGATGAGGAGGTTGAGCCCGAGCAGCCACCAGCCGCGGCGGGTCATGAGGGAGGGCTGCCGCGTGTCGGGCAGCCGCAGGGGCGAGACGAGGCTCACGAGCGCCGGGAGGCGACCGTGGCCTTCAGCGCCTCGTTCTTCGCGGCGACGGCCTCCTCGAGCGAGGCAGCGAATGCCGCGAGCCGCTCGGCGACCTCCGGCTCGCTCGATCCGACGATGCGCGCCGCGAGCAGACCCGCATTGCGCGCCCCGCCGATCGAGACGGTGGCGACGGGGATGCCCGCCGGCATCTGCACGATGCTCAGCAGGCTGTCCATCCCGTCGAGGTGCTTCAGAGGCACGGGCACGCCGATGACGGGCAGCGTCGTGACGGAGGCGATCATCCCCGGCAGATGGGCGGCGCCCCCGGCGCCCGCGATGATGGCGCGGATGCCCCGGGCCGACGCCGCACGCCCGTAGGCGATCATCGCGTCGGGGGTGCGGTGCGCGCTCAGCACCTCGACCTCGTGCTCGAGGCCCATCTCGTCGAGCGCGTCGACGGCGTGCTGCATCACCGACCAGTCGGAGTCTGATCCCATGACGACGGCGATGCGGGCTGCGGGCACGCGCTCCATGCTAGGGGTCAGGCGTCGAAGCAGGCGGCGGCGGCGCGCGCGCGGTACGCGGTGTCGTCGAGCTCGGTGCCGATCGCGGTGACGTGCCCGGCCTTGCGCCCGGGACGGGCATCCTTGCCGTAGGCGTGCACCGCGACCGCGGGCTGGTGCGCGAGGGCGGTGCGGATGCTCTTCTCGGGCAGCCCGCCGAACACGTTGATCATCACGCTGACGGGGGCCACGGGCGCCGTGTCGCCGAGCGGCCAGTCGAGCACGGCCCGGAGGTGCTGCGCGAACTGGCTCGTGGTGGAGCCGTCGATCGAGAAGTGGCCGCTGTTGTGCGGGCGCATGGCGAGCTCGTTGACGAGCAGACGACCGTCGGCCGCCTCGAAGAGCTCGACGGCGAGCACGCCGGTCACGCCCAGCCCCTCGGCCACCGTGAAGGCGAGCTGCTCGGCGGCGCGCACGGTCGCCGCGCCGGCGTGCGGGGCCGGAGCGATGACCTCGGCGCAGACGCCGCCGCGCTGCACGGTCTCGACGAGCGGCCACGCCCGCATCTCGCCGCTGGGGCGCCGCGCCACGAGCTGCGCGAGCTCGCGCTGGAAGACGACGAGCTCCTCGACGAGCACCGCGCCCTCGGCGAGCCAGTCGTCGGCGTCGTGGGCGTCGTCGACCATCCGCACGCCCTTGCCGTCGTAGCCGCCGCGCGCGGTCTTGACGACGGCGCGCCCGCCGTGATCGGCGAGGAAGGCGCCGAGCTGCTCGGCGGTCTCGATGCGCGCCCAGTCGGGCATCGCGACGCCGAGGGAGCCGAGGCGCTCGCGCATGAGCAGCTTGTCCTGCGCGTAGAGCAGGGCGTCGGGGCCGGGCCGCACGGCGACGCCCTCGGCCTCGAGGGCGCGGAGCACCTCCTGCGGAACGTGCTCGTGGTCGAAGGTGATGGCATCGCATCCGGCCGCGAAGGCGAGCACGGTCGCGGCATCGCGGTAGTCGCCGACCTCCGTCGCCGCGAGACGGGCCGAGGAGCCCTCCGCCTCGGCGAGCACGCGGATCTCGATGCCGAGCGCGACGGCTGCGGGGATCATCATCCGCGCGAGCTGCCCACCTCCGATGACGCCGACGACGGCCATGGTCCTCCTCGATAGGATGCGGAACGCGAACCGCTCCATTCTGGCCGATAAACCGAGAGGCGATTGTGCCCCGATTGCTCGCCCAGGTCGGGCGCTTCGGCGTCGTCGGCGTCGTGGGCCTGGTCGTGGACGTCGTCCTGTTCAATGTTCTGCGCGCGACCGTGCTCGCGCCGGAGGAGGTCGAGGCCGGCCCGATCATCGCGAAGATCGTCTCGACCTCGGTCGCGATCGTCGCCAACTGGATCGGCAGCCGCTACTGGGCCTTCCGCCTCGAGCACCGTCGGCCGCCGCTGCGCGAAGCGGTGGAGTTCGTGCTCGTCAGCATCGGCGGCCTCCTCATCGCCGTGGGCTGCCTCGCGATCTCGCGCGAGCTGCTCGGCTTCACGAGCCTTCTCGCCGACAACATCGCCTCCAACGTCGTCGGGCTGGGGCTCGGCAGCCTGTTCCGCTTCGCCCTCTACCGATGGTGGGTGTTCCACCCCCGCCGGGGGCGCCGCCCTCACGATGAGACGGCGGGAGGGCATCCGGTCAGGAGCGACCCAGCCCTCGGTACCTGAATCCCGCCGCCCGCCAGGCCTCGGCGTCGAGGCAGTTGCGCCCGTCGATGATGACGCGCGCCGCCGTCCAGCGGGCGACCTCTGCGGGGACGAGGGCGCGGAACTGCGGCCACTCGGTCGCGACGACGATGGCGTCCGCGCCGTGCACCGCGGCGCGGACGCCGACCGCGTACTCGATCTCGGGGGCCGATCTCCGCGCCGTCGTGATCGCCTCGGGATCGGTGGCCGTGACGGTCGCGCCGAGCGCCCGCAGCCGGCAGGCGATCTCGAGGGCGGGCGAATCCCGCACGTCGTCGGAGTCGGGCTTGAAGGCGAGTCCGAGCACGGCGATGCGGCGTCGCTCGAGCGGGCCCAGCTCCTCGCGCACGAGATCGACCGCGCGCTGCCGACGACGGAGGTTGATCTGATCGACCTCGTCGAGGAAGGCGAGGCTCGAGGCGAGACCGAGCTCCGCCGCGCGCGCCTGGAACGCCCGGATGTCCTTCGGCATGCATCCGCCGCCGAACCCGATGCCGGCGTTGAGGAACCGGCGGCCGATGCGGGCGTCGTGCCCGATCGCATCGGCGAGAGTCGTCACGTCGGCACCCGTCGCCTCGGCGATCTCGGCCATCGCGTTGATGAACGAGATCTTGGTGGCGAGGAAGGAGTTGGCGGCGATCTTCACCAGCTCCGCCGTCGCGTGATCGGTCACGATGCGCGGGATGCCCCGCTCGAGCGACCGCGCGTAGACCGCGTCGAGCACCCCGACGCTCGTCTCATCCCCCTCGGCGACGCCGTAGACGACACGATCGGGGGCCACCGTGTCGGAGACCGCACGGCCCTCCCGCAGGAACTCGGGGTTCCACACGAGCCGGGCCCCCGCCGACTCGATGCGGGCGGCGAGACGCCCGGCCGTCCCGACGGGGACGGTGGACTTGCCGACGACCACGTCGCCGGCGGAGAGGTGCGGCAGAAGACCGTCGACGGCCGCGTCGACGAAGGAGACGTCGGCGGCCGTCCCCCCGGCGACCTGAGGCGTGCCGACCGTGATGAAGTGCACGCTCGCCGAGGCGGCGTCGGCGATGTCGGTGCTGAAGCGCAGCCGACCGGGCGGGTGGGCGAGCAGTTCGGGCAGGCCCGGCTCGAAGAAGGGCGCGCGGCCGGCGGAGAGCATCCGCACCTTCTCCTCGTCGCGATCGATGCCGACGACCTCATGGCCGGCGTCGGCCATGCACGCGGCGTGCACGGCGCCGAGGTACCCGCAGCCGATGACGGAGATTCGCACGGGGCGACGCTAGGCAGGCCCGGTGAACGGGCGGCGACCTCCGGGGCAACGCCCGGCGCCGGTCAGCGCGCGCGCTGGCGCCCCGCCGACGGCAGGACGCTCGTCGCCGCGGTCGGGCGGCGCTGCGCGGCGACGGAGGAGGTGCTCGCCTCCACGAGGTCGCCGAGCGCCTCCTGGACGAGCAGCGCGCGCGGGGCATCCCGCAGCACCACCGGGGTGCCGAGACCGGTGCTGATGAGCACGTCGCCCGAGCCGAACAGGCGCTGGAGCGGGGACTGGCGCAGGCGCACGTCGTGGCTGCGGCCATGCAGATGCTCCTGGCGGGTGCGCGCGATGAGGCCGGTGCGCAGCACGACGCGGCGCGTGGTGATGAGGTAGTGGGTGCCGAGCCAGCGCACCAGCGGCAGCAGGAACAGCAGGACAGCGACGAGGGCCCCGGCGGCGAGCGCCGCGATGCGCTGCCACTCCTCCTCGAGCGCCGTCACCCCGTACGCGGCCCCGCCGCACGCGGCGATGAGCACGAGGCTCGGCAGGGCGAGCGCGCGGGCGTGCGGCCGCACGCGGGCGATGACCCTCTCGGGCACGCGGGGCTGCTCGCCGGTCATGCGCTATTCATACCGCAGGTGCGTCACATCACCCGCGGAGACGGCGATCGACGGCCCCTCGGCGGGCTGCACCCGCAGGCTCCCGTCATCGTCGAGGCCGACCGCGGCGCCCAGCAGCGGCGGCAGGCCGGGCCGGTCGATGCGCACGGCGCGACCGATCGTCTGCAGCAGCGGCTCCACCCGGGCGCGCAGCTCCGCCGGGCCGGTCGCCCGGCGCCAGAGGCCGATCAGACCAAGCAGCTCGTCCAGATAGGCCGCGAGGGCGCGGTCCAGCAGGGTCGCCGCGTCCTCACCGTCGGGCGAGACGCCCTCCATGCGCAGCGACGTGGCCGTCGGCACGGGCCGCTGCTCGGCGGTCATGGCGGTGTTGAGACCGGCGCCGATGACGACGCCGGTCGGCGTCAGCTCGGTGAGCACCCCGCAGAGCTTGCGTCCGTCGACGAGCACGTCGTTCGGCCACTTCACGCCGGCGCCCTCCACGCCGAGGCGGCGCACCGCCGAGGCCATCGCGGTGCCGGCGAGCAGGGGCAGCCAGCCGAGCAGCGCCGACGTCGTCGCCGCGGGCCGCGCGCGCCCCGCGGTCGTCGCCGCGTCGAGCCGCACGAGCACCGACACGGCCAGCGCCGCGCCCGACGGGGCCGACCAGGCGCGATCGAGCCGCCCCCGCCCCGCGGTCTGGGTATCGGTCGCGATGACCGCGAGATCGGGCAGATCGCGGGCGCGCGCGACGAGGTCGGTGTTGGTGGAGGCGCTCGCCCCGCGCCAGACCAACCCCGGAACGAGCGCGCGGCTGCGGGGCAGGGCGGGCTCGACGGAGGACATGCCCGACAGCCTAGGCTCGGCCCGCGCCCCACCCGACGACGCCCCGCCGCGCATGACCGGCGCGGTGCTGCTCGCGCGCGGCCTGCTGGTCGAGCCCCACGACGCCGCGGCGGGCGACACGGTCGCGGCGGGCATCGCGAGCGGGGCATCCGCCGCGATCGCCCTGGCCGCGCTGTTCCGATGGGCGGGGAGGTCCCGGGGGGGCTCCCGGCGGGGTGCTCCCGGCGCGGTCGGAGCGGCCCGAGCCCGCGGAACCGCCGGGCGGAGTGGACCCGCGCAGTAGCCGCACGGCCGGCCGGCACGAGGCGCGCGCATCAGCGCGCTGGTAGCGTTGCCGACCGCGCGGAGCCCGTCGGCGCGCGCCGTCCTGGAGACACCCGGAGGAGCCCCGCATGCCACGATCCAGCCCGAGCGCCGCGGGACAGCCCCGCGAGGCCTTCACCGGTCAGGTCGGGTTCATCCTCGCCGCCATCGGCTCGGCCGTCGGCCTTGGCAACATCTGGCGGTTCCCCGGGGTGGCCTACGAGAACGGCGGCGGGGCGTTCCTCATCCCGTACATCGTCGCGCTGCTGACGGCGGGCATCCCGATCCTCTTCCTCGACTACGCGATCGGGCACCGGTTCCGCGGAGCCGCCCCGACCGCCCTGCGCCGCCTCGGCGGGGCGCGCGCGGGCCGCCTGCTCGAGGGGCTCGGCTGGTTCCAGGTCGCGATCGCGTTCGTGATCGGCCTCTACTACACGGTCGTCATCGCCTGGGCCCTGAGCTACTTCGTCTTCTCGTTCGACATCCGGTGGGGGGATGACCCCGCCGGGTTCTTCCAGGGCGAGTACCTGCGCGTCTCCGACCCGGGGCTCAGCCTCGACGTCGTACCGGGCGTGCTCGTGCCGCTGGCGCTGGTGTGGATCGCCGTGATCGTGGTGCTCGGCCTCGGAGTCGCGAAGGGCATCCAGCGGGCGAACGTGATCTTCCTGCCGCTGCTGCTCGTCGGGTTCCTCGCGCTCGTGATCCGTGCGCTGCTCCTCGACGGCGCGGCCGAGGGGCTCAACGCCCTCTTCACGCCCGACTTCGCCGCCCTGGCGGACCCGGCGGTGTGGATCGCCGCCTACAGCCAGATCTTCTTCTCGCTGTCGATCGCCTTCGGCATCATGATCACCTACTCCTCGTACCGCAAGCGCCGCGCGAACCTCACCGCGCCCGGGCTCGTCGTCGCCTTCGCGAACTCCTCGTTCGAGATCCTCGCCGGCATCGGCGTGTTCGCCACGCTCGGGTTCTTCGCCGTGCAGCAGGGGGTCGCGGTCGGCGACCTCGAAGGCCTCACCGGGGTCGGGCTGTCCTTCGTCACCTTCCCCGCGATCGTGGCCGAGATGCCGGGAGGGCCGATCTTCGGGGTGCTCTTCTTCGGCTCGCTCGTCATGGCCGGGTTCACCTCGCTGCTGTCGGTGCTGCAGGTCGTCTCGGCCGCGTTCCAGGAGAAGTTCGGCGTCGGCCCGCGGCGGGCGGCGGCGACGATCGGCGGGGTGTCGGCGGTGCTGTCGATCCTGCTGTTCTCGACCACGACCGGACTCATCGCCCTCGACACCGTCGACCACTACGTCAACAACATCGGCATCGTCGCCTCCGCGATCCTCACCACGGTGCTCGTGATCCTCGTGCTGCGCCGCGGGGCGGAGCTGCGCGGGCACCTCACCGCGGTGTCGACCATCCCCGTCGGCCGGTGGTGGACGGTGCTCGTCGGGGGGCTCGCCCCGCTCGTCCTCACCGTCATGCTGGTGACGCGCATCGTCGCGCTGCTCACCGAGGGGTACGACGTCTACCCCTTCCTCTACCTCGGGATCGTCGGCTGGGGCTCGCTGGGCCTCATCGTCGTCGGCGCGATCGTGCTGACGTCCCTCCGCTGGCGCCGCTCCCCCGACGACCTCGCACCCTGGCCGGCGCCCGCCGATCTGCCGACGCGAGCGGAGGCCCGCCGATGACCCCGATCGCCATCACCTTCCTCATCGGGGCGCTCGTCATCATCTGGGGCGGGCTCGCCGCGAGCATCCTCGTCCTGCGCCGCCGCCCCGAGCGCGACGACTACCCGGCCGGCGGCGAGCCCGACGAGCGCGAGGGCACGGGCCCGGTCGAGCGCGACAGCTAGGGCGGTCCCCGTGCCCCGCCCGACGACGCCCCGCCGCGCATGACCGGCGCGGTGCTGCTCGCGCTCGCCGCGTCGCTGCTGCTCGGCACGAGCGACTTCCTCGGCGGGCTGCTCTCGCGGCGCACGCCCCTCATCGTCGTCCTGCTGGGC
The DNA here is from genome assembly GCF_026625045.1 of Microcella daejeonensis. Taxonomy (GTDB): domain Bacteria; phylum Actinomycetota; class Actinomycetes; order Actinomycetales; family Microbacteriaceae; genus Microcella; species Microcella daejeonensis. Next base: position 493,158 of record NZ_CP113089.1, read on the forward strand.
AGCCAGCTCGTCGTCGGCGCGCTGCTCTCGCTCGCCCTGCTGGTCGAGCCCTACGACGCCGCGGCGGGCGACGCCATCGCGGCGGGCATCGTGAGCGGGGCATCCACCGCGATCGCCCTGGCCGCGCTGTTCCGCGGGCTCGCGATCGGCACCATGGGGGTCGTCGCGCCCGTCTCCGCGCTCGCCGTGATCGTGCCCGTCGCGCTCGGCATCGCGCAGGGCGACCCCGTGGGCGGGATGCTCGGCCTCGGCCTGCTGCTGGCGATCGCGGGCACCGTGCTCGCGTCGGGACCGGAGCTGCGCGCCGGTCGCCGGGCCGCGCTCTCCCTCGCCCTCGGCGGGATCGCGGCGCTGGGCTTCGGCGTCTCGCAGGCCGCGCTCGGCATCGGCAGCGCCGAGTCGGTCGTGACGACCCTGCTCACTCACGCCGCGACCGTCATCGGCCTGCTCATCGTCGCCTTCAGCGCCTGGGTGCACGTGCGGCTGCGCGGGGCGGCGGGCCGACTGCGCTCGGGCCGTGCGGCCTCGCCCGCCCTGCTGCCCGCGCGGATCACCGGCCGCGACGCCGCGGCCATCGTCGTCACGGGCGTGCTCGTGGCGGGCGCGAACCTCGCCTTCGCCGTCGCCACGACCGCGGGCGCCCTCAGCACGGTGGCCGTGCTCGCGGCGCTCTACCCCGTCGTCACCGTCGTGCTCGCGCGGCAGGTGCTCGGCGAGCGCGTGCGCCGCGCTCAGCTCGCGGGCGTCGTCCTCGCGCTCGTGGGCGTCGGGCTCATCGCCGCCGGCGGCTGAGAGGCCGGCGGCTGAGGCGCCCGCGGCCGAGATGCGGGCGGCTCGGATGCCCGCGGCTGAGATGCCGGCGACCGTCTCGCCGGCGAGGGCGCCGTCGGCGGCCGCACCCCGGCCACCCGGCCGCGCACCCGCCGGGCGGCGACGAGGGCCGCGCGCAGCGGCACCCCGATGACGAGGGCGAGCGCGGGCAGCACCCCGGCCTCGTGCGCGCCGAGCGCGATGCGACGGTTCCAGGCGGCGCGCAGCGGGCCGCCGAAGGTCGAGCGCACGGCGCGGCGGGGCGCTCCGAGGGTGCCGGCCTCGCGCCGGGCGACCAGCTCGGCGAGCACGAGCGGTGCGTCGTCCTGCTCGGGCGCGTGCAGGTAGTTGCGGGCGGCCCAGCCCGCGGAGGGCATCCGGAACCGGCCCTCGAGGGCGTCGTCCATGCTGCCCATCAGGCCGCTGCCCTCGAAGACGGTGTTGATGAGCGCGTCGCCGACGCCGAAGTCGGTGAGCGCGAGCCCCGGGATCCCGCGGGCGACGGCCTCGATGAGCGCGGTCGAGCTGACGGTGATGAGCGCGCCGGCGGTGTCGAGCGCGGCGAGCATCGAGTCGTGCCGGGTGAGCAGGTTCGACGGCCGCTCGACCTCCTGCAGCAGCGCGTCGAGCGGGTAGCGCTCGTCGTGCGTCTGCGCCTCGCCGTCGAGGGTGCGCAGCTTGAGCACGACCCGCCGATCGGGGTTGCGGCGGGCGAGCGCGACGAGCAGCGCGATGATCGCCCGTCGGTCGGCGAGGCTCTCGGGCACGAGCGCCTGCGCCGCGAAGACGATGTCGTCGCCGGCCGAGGGGTGGCGTTCGAGGAACGGCAGCGTCGCCACGGCGAACCGCTGCGGCCAGCCGAGCTGCTGCGCGCGCTCGGCGAAGGCCTCGCGCTCGCGCAGAGAGTGCACGATCATCGCATCGGCCTGCGCCCGGTAGAACAGCGCCTTCCGCGAGGCGGGGATGCCCACCCCCGGCAGCCCGCTGAGCAGCACGGGCCTGCCGGGCAGAGCCGCCAGCTCGGCCAGCACGACGGCCGCTGTCGGCCCGCGCATGCCGACGAGCACGGAGTCGGGGCGCTCCTCGCGCACCCGCGCGACGAGCGCGGCCAGCGAGAGGGGTGCGAGCGGGGCATCCCGCCAGCGCGTCTGGGCGAGCGCGGCCCGCCGCTGGGCGGCGCTCGGCGCGACGGGGCTGGCGATGAGCGCCAGCCCGGCGCTGTCGGGGGCGAGCCGCTCGGCGGCGCCCGCGGCCCACTTGAGGTAGGAGTCGGAGTCGGCGAGGGCGAGCAGCCGGGTCATGCGGGCACGCGGCGCAGCTTCGCCATGGGGGCGAGCTCACCGGGCTGCACGACCTTGACGCCGTCGCCGAGCGCTCGCTCGATCACGCGGATGTCGCGCACCAGGTGCGCGAGCCCCTGCGGCTCGAGGGAGGCCGCGTGGTCGCTGCCCCACATCGTGCGATCGAGGGTGATGTGCCGTTCGACGATGCTCGCGCCGAGCGCGACGGCGGCGAGGCTGATCTGCAGGCCCCGCTCGTGCCCGGAGTAGCCGATGGGCACGCCGGGGTAGCGCTCGGCGAGCGCGGGGATGACCCGCAGGTTCGCCTCCTCCGCCGGCATGGGGTACGTCGAGGTGGCGTGCAGCAGCGCGAGCGGGCTGCCGGCGAGCGCCGCGACCGCCCGGTCGATCTGCTCGAGGGTCGACATGCCCGTCGAGAGGATGACCGGTCGGCCCGTGGCGGCGATGGCGGCGAGCAGTTCGAGGTCGGTCACCGAGGCGCTCGCGACCTTGATGGCGCAGACGTCGAGCTCGTCGAGGAACTCCACGGCGGGCACGTCCCAGGGCGAGGCGAAGAAGTCGAGGCCGCGCAGCACCGCGTGGTCGCCGATCTCGATGTACTGCTCGCGGTCGAGCTCGACTCGGTAGCGGTACTCCAGGTAGCTCATCTCGCCCCACGGGGTCTCGCGCCGCACCTCCTTCATGTGCTCGGGCGTCGAGATCGCCGGGGTGCGCTTCTGCAGCTTCACGGCGTCGGCTCCGGCGTCGGCGGCGACGTCCACGAGGCGCTTGGCCAGTGCCACGTCGCCGTTGTGGTTGAGGCCGATCTCGGCGATGACGTACGCGGGCATGCCCGCACCGATCTCGCGGCTCCCGATGGTGATGCTCATGTCGTCCCGCTCCCTGCGCCCGCGAGCGCCTCGGCGAGCAGCAGGTGCTGCTCGGTGTCGATCTCGATGGCGAGGTGCTCGTCGACGAGCGCCGGCACCACCCGCCCGAAGAAGCGGTGCCGGGCCTCGAGGAAGCCCCGCGCCCGCATGACGTAGAACGCGCCCGTCTCCGCCACCTGGGGCGGAGCATCCTGCCGGCGCAATCGCACGGCGGCGTCGTGGTTGATGCCCTGCCAGCCCGTCTCGCCGGGCTGCCAGAGGAAGACGGGCGTGGCGATCGCGGCGAACACCACGTCGGCCTCGCCCGCGCGCACCCGCCCGACGGCGTCGTCGAGGTCGGCGGGCTCGATGAAGGGCGAGGTCGCCTGCAGGAACACGAGCAGCTCGATGGGGCCGAGCTGCCCGAGCGCGTGCAGCAGGGCGGCCTCCGAGCTCGCCTCGTCGGTCGCGAGCGCCGCGGGACGCCGCACGACCTCCGCGCCGCAGCGGGCCGCCTCCTCGGCGATGGCGGCATCGTCGGTGCTCACGACGACCCGGTCGATCGCGGCGCTCGTGCGGGCCGCGTCGATCGCCCGGGCGACGAGACTGCGGCCGCCGACCCGGCGGAGGTTCTTGCCGGGCACGCCCTTCGATCCGCCGCGCGCGGGGATGACCGCGACGACGCTCATCGGCTGAGCACCGGGATGGGATCGAGGCGGATGCAGGAGCCGGTGCCGGCGAGCACGCGCTCGAGCGTCTCGATGGCGCTCGACGGGCTGCTGATGATGTCGAGCGGGCGGGTCGTGCCGCCGAGCGCGAGCTCGATCGGCAGGGTCGCGGGCCGCAGGTGCACGTGGCGCTCGAGCTCGAGCGCTCGCAGCACGCGCACCGGTTCGCGGCGGTGCGGGAGGTAGCTGACCGGCCCGGTGCGCGCGATGCCGCGCAGCCAGCCCAGGTGCTCCTCGACAGAGCGGCGGCCGTCGGCGACGGCGGCGGTGCCGAGCACGATGCGGTGCGCCGTCGGGATGCCCTGCGCGGCCTGCCCGGCGCTGCGGGTCCAGGCGAAGTCGTGGTGGTGGACGATCGCGCCGACGCCCCGCAGCCGCTCCACGGCCTGCTCGTGCGGCGGCAGGTAGGTGGTGACGTGCAGCCGGCCCTCGGCCGCGAGCCGCAGCAGCGTGCGGGTCGTCGTCGCCCCGAGGGAGCGCCGCAGGGCCGGTGCCGGAGCACCCGGCCGCAGAAGGGGCGAGCCGGTCGCCAGCAGCGCGGCGAGGTGCCGGGTGATGGCGCCGTCGTCGACGAGGGTGAGCGCGGAGGGCTCGACGCGCGCCAGCCGGGCCTGCACCTGCCCCGAGAAGGGGTCGCCGATGATCCAGCGCCCCTCGGCGCGGAACCGGCCGACCGGCAGCAGGGGGCGGTCGATGCCGAGCCGGGCGAGCGCGGGCGCCCCCGCGAGCTCGGCCGCGTCGACGGTGCGGGCGAGCTGCGCGTCGCCTGAGCGGGGGATGACGGCGATGCCGTCGGGATGCTCGGCCGCGGTCTCGGCCATCGCGGCGTGCTCGAGCACGCCGAGCAGCTGCAGGGGCGATTCCGCCCAGGCCGTCGTCATCGGATGCCGCATCGTCGCCTCCCCCGGTCGAACTGATCCCCCGACGGTAGGAACGGCTCATGTCGCCGCGACGGAGGGATGATGAACGGCGCGGGAACGCGGGGCGAGCATTCGTCGTCACCGCATCGGCCGCCCTGCGGCACGGCTGCGACGCCGCAGCGGCCGCGGCCTGCACACTCGGGTACGGCGCGGGCGAGCATTTTTGTGCCCTTCCGCCAACGGTGCGCGGTGCATCCTGGTCGATAGGCTGACGTGCGTGACTGACGACGCCGCTGCACCCGACATGTCGACCACCGCCGGGAAGATCGCCGATCTGCGGCACCGCTATCACGAGGCGGTGACCGCGAGCGGCGAGGCCGCCATCGAGAAGCAGCACGCCAAGGGCAAGATGACCGCCCGCGAGCGCATCGACACGCTGCTCGACCACGGCAGCTTCGTCGAGCTCGACGAGTTCGTGCGCCACCGCACCCACGCCTTCGGCATGGAGGCCAAGCGCCCCTACGGCGATGCGGTCGTCACCGGCACGGGCACCATCCACGGCCGCCAGGTGGCCGTCTACAGCCAGGACTTCACGATCTTCGGCGGCTCGCTCGGCGAGGTCGCCGGCGAGAAGATCATCAAGGTCATGGAGCTCGCCATCAAGACGGGCGTGCCGATCGTCGGGATCCTCGACTCGGGCGGCGCGCGCATCCAGGAGGGCGTCGTCGCGCTCGGCAAGTACGGCGAGATCTTCCGCCGCAACACGGCCGCCTCGGGCGTCATCCCGCAGATCTCGATCATCTGCGGGCCGGCCGCGGGCGGCGCCGTCTACTCCCCCGCCCTCACCGACTTCGTCATCATGGTCGACAAGACCAGCCAGATGTTCGTGACCGGCCCCGACGTCATCAAGACCGTCACAGGCGAGGACGTCGGCATGGAGGAGCTCGGCGGCGCGCTCACCCACAACCGCGTCTCGGGCGTCTCGCACTACCTCGCGCAGGACGAGCACGACGCCTTCGACTACGCCCGCTCGCTGCTCAGCTACCTGCCCGACAACAACCTCGCCGAGCTGCCGCAGTACGAGGCGAGCGCCGAGCTCGAGATCACCGACGCCGACCGGCGCCTCAACACGATGGTGCCCGACAGCCCCAACCAGCCCTACGACGTTCTCGACATCATCGACCGCGTGGTCGACGAGGGGTCGTTCCTCGAGGTGCAGCCGCTCTTCGCCCCCAACATCGTCATCGGCTTCGCCCGGGTCGAGGGCCGCAGCGTGGGCGTCATCGCCAACCAGCCGCAGGCGATGGCCGGCACGCTCAACATCGATGCGGGCGAGAAGGCCGCGCGCTTCGTGCGCTTCTGCGATGCCTTCTCCATCCCCATCCTCACGCTCGTCGACGTGCCCGGGTACCTCCCCGGCACCGACCAGGAGTGGACGGGCGTCATCCGCCGCGGCGCGAAGCTGCTCTACGCCTACGCCGAGGCCACCGTGCCCCTCGTCACCGTCATCACGCGCAAGGCCTACGGCGGCGCGTACATCGTCATGGGCTCGAAGCAGCTCGGTGCCGACATGAACCTGGCGTGGCCCACGGCCGAGATCGCCGTCATGGGCGGGCAGGGCGCGGTGAACATCCTGTACCGCAACGAGATCAAGGCCGCCGAGGCCGCCGGCGAGGACGTCGCCGCCGTGCGCACGCGCCTGGCGAACGAGTACACCTACAACGTCGCGAGCCCGTTCCTCGCCGCCGAAAGGGGCGAGATCGACGGCATCATCGAGCCCGCCGCCACGCGCGTCGCGGTCATCAAGGCGCTGCGGGCCCTCAAGACGAAGCGCTCGAGCCTGCCGCCGAAGAAGCACGGGAACATCCCGCTGTGACCGGCGCCGAGCCCGCTGAGACGACGATGGATGCTCTCGCCCCCGTCGTGCGCATCGTCGCGGGCAGCCCCACCGACGAGGAGCTCGCCGCGACCCAGGCCGTCATCGCGGCCGTGCTCGCCGAGCAGGCGGCGGCCGGAGCGGCTCGCGTGCTGCCGCCCGTCGACCACTGGAGCCACGCGGCTCGGGCACCCCGTGCCATCGTGTACCCCGGCGCGGGTGCCTGGTCGGCATCACGCGGCCAGCGCGGGTGCTGAGGCGGCCCCCCGAACTGGGGCCGTTTGTCCCCCAAAATGACGACTGTGCACGCTCCCCGGAACGGTGCATGATTACTACCAATAGGTGACGCGGCTCCATCGTGAGCTGCTCACCGCCCATCCCAGCGGGTAAGGGTATACCTGCTGGTGATTGGGGGGCGAGTTAGGGGCACATTCGGGTTGTGGCTCTAACTCGATACGTTGCGAAGGGCCGGGGATGGGTACCCCGGCCCTTCGATCGTTAACGCGTCGCGATCGGCAGCGCGTCTCGATCGGCAGCGCGTCTCGATCGGCAGCGCGTCTCGATCGGCAGCGCGTCTCGATCGGCAGCGCGTCTCGATCGGCAGCGCGTCTCGATGGTCTGGGCGTCTCCGGCGTCGACCCGTCGATGTCGGCGAGAGGCCGGCGGCCGACCCTCGTCAGCCGCGCACGCCGCTCCGGCGTCCTACGCCTCGGCCTCGTCGCGGTACCGCGGGATCTCGAGCCACAGGTCGACCTCGTCCTCGTCGTCGTCCTCGCCCGTCGACCCGAGATCGCCCAGCTGCTCGCCCGCGGGGGTCAGCCCCACGACCGTCACGGCGGTCTCGGAGTCGGCCGGGGCCGTGCGGATGATGAGCCGGCTGGCCTCCGTGCCGGCGAGCGCCTCCGCCAGCTCGGCGTGCACGCGGGCGCGCACCTCGTCCGGGAGCTCGTCGAGCCCGCCCTCGTCGTACAGGCTCACCGAGGCGCCCCGACGGCGCGCGCGCATGACCTGGCGCCGCACGGCGTCGTCGAGCAGCGTGCGCCCGCGGATCTCGTCGCGGATCGCCGCCTCCAGGTACAGGCACTCCAGGGCCTGCTCCTCGGTCAGCTCGCCGCCCGTGCGCTCGATGATGCGCAGCATCGGCACGGCCATCGACCCCGTCTGCCCGAGGCGGAACTGCCGCTCGTAGAGGTGCGCCTCCTGGGCGGCCTGCCAGTCGGTGGCCTCCCGCTCGGCGCGCGCGAAGCGGGCCGCGTCGCGCGAGGCCCGCGCGAGAGCGCTGCTGAGGATGTGCGAGATGGCCACCCACGAGACCGAGCCGAGCACGCCGGCCTGCAGCAGCATCCCGGGGCCCGCCCAGGCGATCGTCTGCAGCACGAGCACGGCGGTGCCCGCCCAGGCGAAGGTGTTGCGCAGACGGGTCGAGGTGATGGTCAGCAGGGTCCCGATCGCCGCGACGTACCAGGTGGCGTACCCGAGGCCCCCCTCGCGAGCGGCGTCGAGCTGCGGGGTGATCAGCAGCGGCATGGCCGCGCAGACGATGAGGTTCATGGCGGCCATCCACATCGGCATGCGCGCGGCGCCGCCGGGCAGCAGGCTGATGACGGTGGCCGTGGCGTAGAGAACCATCGCGAGCAGCACCGGGAGCGGGTTGCGCGGAACATCGATCGTGTAGAGGCCGAGCACGATGTGATAGCCCGAGAACAGGCCGGCCATCGTCACGATGAGAGCACGGGGCACGCCGATCCTCATCGCTCCTCCTCGTCCGAGTCCGCCATCGGCGCGCGCATTCCGACGACCGGCCAGTGCAGGTGCACGACCGTTCCGGTGCCGGGAGCGGAGCGCACCTCGGCCGCCCCTCCGGCGTTGGCCATGCGCTCGACGATCGAACGGCGCACGCCCAGACGCTCGCCGGGCACCTGAGCGAGGTCGAAGCCCTCGCCCGCATCCCCGATCTCGATCTCGATCGCGCCGCCCTGCACGCCCGAGACCCGCAGCCAGCGCCGCACCTCGGGGCCTCCGGCGTGCTGCACCGAGTTGACCATGGCCTGCACCGCGGCCGAGTAGAGGGCCTCCGCCTGACCGGACGGGATGATGCGGGTGTCGAGCGACCGCACGCGGATGGAGATCGGCACCGAGAGCTCGCGCGCCGCCGTGACGATGCGCTCGGCCACCTGACGGAACCGCACCGTGCTGCCGTCGTCCGGCGTCGACTGCGCGGCCTCCTCGAGGTGGCGCATGGCGTTGCTCGCCATCGTGGCCGCCAGCGCCTTCTCGGCGGGGGACCCGGCCCGGGCCGCGGTGAGGAACGTCGTCAGCACGCTGTCGTGGACGATCGAATCGACCTGCACCCGCTCGACCTCGGTGGCGTGCTGGCGCACGGCGTGCGAGTAGCGGTCGAGAGCGGTGCCCTGGGCCTCATCGACGGAGGACGCCGCGACGCGCGTCATGGTGACGATGACGAGCACGCCGCCGCCGAGGATCACGGCGAACACCGCATCGAACAGCCCCAGCTCCCACGGGCCGCCGCCGCCGTTCGGCATCGCGCGGATCGCTCCGTAGATGAACGGCACGATGAACAGGTAGAGGGATGCCCCGCGCACGCGCAGGCCCACCGCGGCGCACGCCGTCGCCACCGTCGTGAGCTGGTACAGCCAGTGGTTGCCCGTCTGCGGCTCGATCACGAAGAACGGCCAGGTGACAAGTGCGATGACGTAGACCGCCGCGACCACCCGGTGCGACCCCACGACGAAGCGCTTCACGATGGAGCACAGCATCGCGAGCAGGATCGACCCGTAGACCGCTCCGACCGCGAGCGCGGACCAGAGCGGCTGGCTCAGCGCGTACTGGCTGGGAATGGTGAGCAGAGCCTGCAGGGCGAAGACGACGCCGAATCCCGAGACGGAGCGGGAGAGCACGGTATCGACGCGCTTGCGGCTCAACGGCTGGCGCGGCAGCTTGACCCCCGAGGGGGTGCGGAAGGCGGCGGGGGCCGCCTCAGGCGGACTCATCACCATCCGGATCGAGGCCGGGGAGGATCCCGTCCTCCACCGCGCGGCGCAGCAGGTCGACCTTCGTCGGCGCGGGGCGCCCGACCTCCACGTACTTCGCCCGGATCCGGTCGAGGTACTCGCGGGCGGTGGAGTACCCGATGCCGAGCTGCTGCGCGGCGAGCTTGAGCGGCAGACCCGAGGCGTAGAGGTGCAGGATCTCGCGCTCGCGCCGACCGAGCTGCGCCTTGGCGAAATCGCGATCGGCGTCGATCGCGCTCGCCCACTCGAGGTTGTTGAGCACTTCGCCGCGGGCGACGGTCTCGGCCGCGGTGATGACGGTCTTCGTCGCCGACGACTTGGGGATGACCCCCGCCGCTCCGGCGGCGAGCGCCTCGCGCACGCTCGCGACGCGATCGGCGATCGAGTGCACGAGCACCGCCGAGCCGGTGGCCTGCACGGCCTTGACGTTCTCGGTGACGCTCGAGCCGTCGCCGAGGCTGAGGTCGAGGACGACGACGTCGACCTCGCGCCCGCCGAGACCCTCGACGAGCTCGGGCACCGTCGCCGCGGCGATGACGAAGTCGAAGCCCGCATTGCCGAACGCGGCCTGCAGGCCCAGGCGCACGGACTCGTGGTCGTCGACGACGGCGATGCGCACCGCCCTGCCTTCGGCTACGACCACGGACTGCACTCCCCCACACGATTCGGTGGCGCGCTCGGGCTGCGCACCGCCCCCCCATCGTAGTGGGCGGCGATCGACCCGGACGCGCCGCCGCGCGGTGCCGAGCCTCAGTCGCGGACGAGCCGGGCGACCGCCTCGACGTGGTGGGTGTGCGGGAAGAGATCGAAGGCCCGCAGGTGATCGAGCCGGTACCCGGCCTCGGCCGCGAGCGCCACGTCGCGCGCGAGGGCGACCGGGTCGCAGGCGACGTAGACGATCTGCGCCGGGGCGAGCCGACCGAGGATCCCCATGACCTCGGTGCCCGCTCCCGAGCGGGGAGGATCGAGCACCACCGTCGCAGCGCGCAGGCGATCGCGCTCCGCCGTGCTCGCGTTCTGCTCGGCATCGCGCAGCCAACGATCGACGCGCGCCGTCTCAGCCGCCGCGCCGACCCAGTCGGAGAGGTTCTCGGCGGCGTGATCGGTGGCCCGGGCATCCGATTCGACGCTCGTGATGCGCGTCGTCGGGCCGAAGCGGTCGCCGACCGCCGCCGCCAGCAGCCCGACCCCGCCGTAGAGGTCGAGGTTCGCCGCGCGCGGGTCGAAGAGCGCGTCGTCGACGGCCTGCTGCACGGCCGCGCTCAGCACGCCGGGGGCCTCGCGGTGGACCTGCCAGAAGCCGGTGTCGTCGAGCTGGAACTCGCGCTCGCCGACCCGCTCGCGGATGACGGTGGGCTTCTGCTCGCCGAGCACGAGGCGGGCATCCCCCCGCGTCGGGGCGAGCACGTCGACCGTCGCGATGCCCTCGAAGCGCTCGTCGAACGGCGTCGCGGCCTGCACGGCGGCCGAGGCGAGCGGCACCTCCTGCACGGGGATCACGGAGTGCGAACGGCTGGCCATCGGGCCGATGCGGCCCTGCTCGTCGACGTGCAGACGGATGCGCGTGCGCCAGCCGAGGCCGTTGGCGGCGTGGTCGCCCGGCATCTGCTCGACCTTGACGTCGCTCTCGATGCCGGCCATGCGCTGCAGCGCCTCGGCGAGCACCTGCCGCTTCAGCTCGCGCTGGTGGGAGAGCGCGATGTGCCCGAACTCGGCGCCGCCGGCGCGACCGCGGGGATCGCGGTCGATCGACGCGGCCGACCAGACGTGCTCGCGCCGGTGCTCGCTGGGCTCGAGGATGCGCACCGCGTCGGCGCGCCAGAAGCTCTTCTTGCGGTCGTCGCTGATGCGCGCCACCACCGTCTCGCCCGGCACGGCGTCGGTCACGAAGACCACGCGCCCGTCGAGCCGTCCGACGGCGATGCCGCCGTGCGCGATCTTGCTAACCTCGAGCTCGACCTCGCGGCCGATGAATTCACCCATGCGCCCAGCCTAGGTTCCCGGCTCCCGGCCCGGCACCGGGCGGCGCTCGACCGGCAGGAACCGCATGCGCCTCTATCTCGCCTCCACCTCCCCGGCCCGCCTCGCGACGCTGCGCGCCGTCGGCATCGAGCCGGTGACGATCGCCCCGGGCGTCGACGAGGAGGCGGCCGTCGCCGCGGCCGGCCCGCTCACGGCCCCCGAGATGGTGCAGCTGCTCGCGCGCCTCAAGGCCGAGGCCGTGCTCGACTCGGCCTCGCTGCCGGCGCACGAGATCGACGGCTTCATCCTCGGCGGCGACTCTGCCTTCGAGCTCGACGGCGACGTGCACGGCAAACCGCACCTGCCCGAGGTCGCCCGCGAGCGGTGGCTGCGTCAGCGCGGCCGCAGCGGCGTGCTGCACTCCGGCCACTGGCTCATCGACCACCGCGGCGGTGAGCCGCGCGGGGCCGTCGGCCGCCCGGCGCAGGCGCTCGTGCAGTTCGCGCAGGACATCGACGAGGCAGAGATCGACGCGTACATCGCGACCGGCGAGCCGCTCGAGGTCGCGGGCGCCTTCACGATCGATTCGAAGGGCGCCGCGTTCATCTCGTCGATCGAGGGCGACCCGCACGCGGTGGTGGGGCTCTCCGTGCCGCTGGTGCGCACGCTCGTGCACGAGCTCGGCGGGCGATGGACGGAGCTCTGGAACCGCTAGGGCGACCTGTGGGCTCCTGCAAGGCATTCCCGACGCTTTTGTGCGGGTGGCCCAAACGCGGCCGGGCGAGCGCGCCCTAGGGTAGAGAACCATGGCCCGCATCACGAAGGTTCTCATCGCCAACCGCGGGGAGATCGCCGTCCGCGTCATCCGCGCCGCCCGCGACGCCCGCATCGGCACCGTCGCCGTCTACGCCGATCAGGATCGGAACGCGCGGCACGTCACGCTCGCCGACGAGGCCTACGCGCTCGACGGCTCGACGAGCGCCGAGACGTACCTCGTCATCGACAAGCTGCTGTCGGTCGCCCGGCGCTCGGGCGCCGACGCGGTGCACCCCGGCTACGGCTTCCTCGCCGAGAACCCCGACTTCGCCCGCGCCGTGATCGCCGCCGGCCTCACCTGGATCGGCCCGAGCCCCGAGGCCATCGAGCAGCTCGGCGACAAGGTCAGCGCGCGGCACATCGCCGAGCGCGTCGGCGCCCCGCTCGCCCCCGGCACCCTGAACCCCGTCGCCGACGCCTCGGAGGTCCTCGACTTCGTCGACGTGCACGGCCTGCCCGTCGCGATCAAGGCGGCCTTCGGCGGCGGCGGCCGCGGCCTGAAGGTCGCGCGCACCCGCGAGGAGGTGCCCGAGCTCTTCGACTCGGCGACCCGCGAGGCCGTCGCCGCCTTCGGCCGCGGCGAGTGCTTCGTCGAGAAGTACCTCGACAAGCCGCGCCACGTCGAGACCCAGTGCCTCGCCGACGCGCACGGGAACGTCGTCGTCGTCTCCACCCGCGACTGCTCGCTGCAGCGCCGCCACCAGAAGCTGGTCGAGGAGGCGCCCGCGCCGTTCCTCACGCCGGAGCAGACCGAGCTGCTGTACTCCGCGTCCAAGGCCATCCTCCGCGAGGTCGGCTACGTCGGCGCCGGCACGTGCGAGTTCCTCATCGGCGCCGACGGGACCGTGTCGTTCCTCGAGGTCAACACCCGCCTGCAGGTCGAGCACCCGGTCTCGGAGGAGGTTACCGGCATCGACCTCGTGCGCGAGCAGTTCCGGCTCGCCGAGGGCGAGGCGCTCGGCTACGACGACCCGCCCGCCCACGGCCACTCTTTCGAGTTCCGCATCAACGGCGAGGACCCGGGCCTGAACTTCATGCCGATGCCCGGCCCCGTGCACGTGCTGCGCTTCCCCGGCGGCCCCGGCGTGCGCGTCGACTCGGGCGTCACGACGGGCGACGTGATCTCCGGCGCCTTCGACTCGCTGCTGGCGAAGCTCATCGTCACCGCGCCGACCCGCGAGGAGGCGCTCGAGCGCTCGCGCCGCGCCCTCGCCGAGTTCGAGGTCGCCGGCCTGCCGACCGTCCTCCCGTTCCACCGCGCGATCGTCGACGACCCGGCCTTCGCCCCCGCCGACGGCGCCCCCTTCAGCGTGTACACGCGCTGGATCGAGACCGAGTTCGACAACACCATCGAGCCGTGGAGCGGCTCGCTCTCCGACACCGTGCCCGCGGCGGATGCGCGGCACACGGTCGTCGTGGAGGTCGGCGGCAAGCGGCTGGAGGTGTCGCTGCCCGGCACGCTCATGCCGAGCGGAGCATCCGGCGCCGCCACCGCCCTCGCCGCACCGCCCAGCCGTCGCGGCGGGTCGGCCGTCGCCGTCGGCGCCTCGGGGGATGCCGTGAAGAGCCCCATGCAGGCGACCGTCGTGAAGCTCGCCGTCGCCGAGGGCGACCGGGTCGTCAAGGGCGACCTCGTCGTCGTGCTCGAGGCCATGAAGATGGAGCAGCCGATGGCCGCCCACAAGGACGGCGTCGTCACGGCCCTCAACGCCTCGGTCGGCGAGACGGTGGCCTCCGGCCACGTGCTGCTCTCCATCACCGACTAGCGCGCCGCCGCGGCCGGCGCCGCCGCGCGGGACGCGCTACTCGTGCACGACGTGCATCGCGCGTGCGGCATCCGTCACCGCGCCCGAGAGGGACGGGTACACCGAGTACGCGCGGGCGAGCTGGTCGACCGTCAGGCGGTGCTCGACCGCGAGCGCGATGGGCAGGATGAGCTCGGAGGCCTTCGGGCCGACGACGACCCCGCCGATGACCGTGCCCGAGCCGGTGCGGGCGAAGAGCTTGATGAAGCCGTCCTTGACCCCCTGCATCTTCGCGCGCGGGTTCGAGGCGAGCGGCAGCTTGTAGATCTGACCCTGCGCGACGCCGTCCTCGATCTGCTTCTGCGACCAGCCGACGGTCGCGATCTCGGGCGCGGTGAAGATGTTCGAGGTCACGTTGCGCAGCTCGATGGGCGAGACGGCGTCGCCGAGCGCGTGGAACACGGCGGTGCGGCCCTGCATGGAGGCGACCGAGGCGAGCGGCAGCGAGTCGCTGCAGTCGCCGACCGCGTAGATCGAGGGGATGGAGGTGCGCGCGACCCGGTTGGTGCGGATGTGGCCGCTCTCGGTGAGCTGCACGCCGGCCTCCTCGAGCCCGATGCCGGCGGTGTTCGGGATCGACCCGACGGCCATGAGCACGTGGCTGCCCTCGATGACGCGGCCGTCGCCGAGGTCGACCCGCACGACGTCGCCGTCGCGGACGACGGACTGCGCGCGGCTCTGGCTGAGCAGCTCCATGCCGTTGCGGCGGAACACGCGCTCGATGAGGGCTGCGGCATCGGCATCCTCGCCCGGCAGCACCTGATCGCGGCTCGAGACGAGGGTGACCTTCGCGCCGAGCGCGGTGTAGGCGCTGGCGAACTCGGCGCCGGTGACGCCCGAGCCGACGACGATCAGGTGCTCGGGCACGTCGTCGATCTCGTAGAGCTGCTTCCAGGTGAGGATGCGCTCGCCGTCGGGCTTCGCATGATCCAGTTCGCGCGGCGAGGCGCCGACGGCGACGATGACCGTGTCGGCGTCGCAGGTGTCGACGTCGGTGCGCTTCTTGCCGGATCCGACCGAGACCACCACGCGCTGCGGGCCGTCGAGCCGCCCGTCGCCGACGACGATGCGCACGCCGGCCTTCACGAGCTGCTGCTTCATGTCCTCCGACTGCTGGCGCGCGAGGCGCAGCAGCCGCTGGTTGACGGCGCGCAGGTTGACGGTCACCTCCGGCTTGACGCTGCGCCCGCTCTCGCCGCGCGCGAAGAACTGCACGCCGAGGTCGGTGGCGTCGCCGATCGCCCCCGCGGCCTCGGCCGTGGCGATGAGCGTCTTCGAGGGGACGACGTCGGTGAGCACCGCCGAGCCGCCGACGCCGACGCGCTCGACCAGCGTGACATCGGCCCCGAACTGGGCACCGGCGAGGGCGGCTTCGTAGCCGCCGGGCCCTCCCCCGAGAACGACGATGCGGTGCTGGCGTTCGAAGAGACTGGGCATTGCCCTATCCTCCCACGCGGCGCGGATGCGCACGGAAGCGCACCGGCCCGCTCACCTGCGCGGCAATACGATGGGGGCCATGACCGATCACGCCGCGCACCCCCTCGACGACCCCTCCGCCGACCCGTTCGCGATCGCCGCGGAGGCCGCCGCGCAGATCGCCGAGCGCACCGGCGTCGAGACGCACGACATCGCCCTCACGCTCGGATCGGGCTGGGCGAAGGCCGCCGACCTCATCGGCGAGACCACCCACACGATCGCCGCGACCGACATCGCGGGCTTCAGCCGACCCGCGCTGGAGGGCCACGTCGGCACCCTGCGGTCGATCCTGCTGCCGAGCGGCAAGCGCGCCCTCGTCATCGGCGCGCGCACCCACTACTACGAGGGGCACGGCGTGCGGCGGGTGGTGCACTCGGTGCGCACGGCGGCCGCGGCCGGGGCATCCGTCATGATCCTCACCAACGGCGCCGGCGGCATCAAGGAGCACTGGACCCCGGGCACCCCCGTGCTCATCAGCGACCACCTCAACCTCACCGCCGACTCGCCGCTCGAGGGCGCGACCTTCGTCGACCTCACCGATCTGTACGCGCAGCGCCTGCGGGCGATCGCGCACGAGGTCGCTCCCGGCCTCGACGAGGGCGTGTACGTGCAGTTCCGCGGCCCGCACTACGAGACGCCCGCCGAGGTGCAGATGGCGAAGACCATCGGCGGCCACATCGTCGGCATGTCGACGGCCCTAGAGGCCATCGCCGCCCGGCAGGCCGGCATGGAGGTGCTGGGGCTCTCGCTCATCACCAACCTCGCGGCGGGCATCTCGCCCGAGCCGCTGAGCCACGGCGAGGTCATCCAGGCCGGCAAGGACGCCGAGCCCGTCATCAGCGCGATGCTCGCCCGCATCGTCGCGGCCCTCTAGCGCCCGCCGAGGCGCACGCAGCCCGCGCGCACCCGCACCGCACTGAACCCGCACCGAACCCGCACCCGACCCGCACCGACCCGAGCGACAGCCGCGGCGACGATCGCCGCCGGAAGGAGCATCCCGTGACCACGATCGACGCCGCCAAGGCCTGGCGCGACCAGGATCCCGATGCCGAGACGCGCGCCGAGCTCGACGCGCTCATCCCCCGCGCCGAGAAGGGCGACGCGCAGGCGCTCGCCGATCTGGGCGACCGCTTCGACAGCCGCCTCGCCTTCGGCACCGCCGGGCTGCGCGGCGAGCTGGGCGCGGGCCCGAACCGCATGAACCGCGTGCTCGTCGCCCAGGCGGCGGCCGGGTTCGCCGACTTCCTGAAGGGCAGGGAGGATGCCCCGAGCATCGTCATCGGCTACGACGGGCGCATCAACTCCGACGTGTTCGCGCGCGACACCGCCGAGATCATGGCGGGCGCCGGCGTGCGGGCCGTGCTGCTGCCGCGCGCACTGCCGACGCCCGTGCTCGCCTTCGCCGTGCGGCACCTCGACGTCAGCGCCGGCGTCATGGTGACGGCGAGCCACAACCCGCCGCGCGACAACGGCTACAAGGTCTACCTCGGTGGCGCCGACCAGGGTTCGCAGATCGTCGCGCCCGTCGACGGCGAGATCCACCGGGCCATCCTCGCCGTCGCCGATCGCACGACGGTGGATGCCCTGCCGCGGTCGACCGACTACGCCCTCGCCGACGAGGCCGTCGTCGAGGAGTACGTGCAGCGCACCGCCGCGCTGGTGCCGCGGGGTTCCGACGCCCCCGCCCGCGCCGTGGTGCCCTTCGTCTACACGGCCATGCACGGCGTCGGGTGGGAGGTCGCGGAGCGCGTCTTCGCCGCCGCCGGTCTGGGCGAGGCGACGGTCGTGCCCGAGCAGATCGCGCCCGACGGCGCCTTCCCGACGGTGGCCTTCCCGAACCCGGAGGAGCCGGGCGCGATGGATCTCTCCTACGCGACCGCGAACCGTGCGGGCGCCCAGCTGATCATCGCGAACGACCCCGACGCCGACCGGCTGGCGGTGGCCGTGCCCGACGCGTCCGCGCCCGAGGGGTGGCGCCGGCTGAGCGGCAACGAGGTGGGGGCGCTGCTGGGCTGGCGCATCGCCGAGCGTCTGCACCGCGCGGGTGCGCGGGCGAAGCTCGCGGCATCCATCGTCTCCTCCCCCGCCCTCGCGGCCGTCGCCGATTCCTACGGCCTCAGCTACAGCGACACCCTCACGGGCTTCAAGTGGGTCTCGCGGGTCGGCGGGCTCGCCTACGGCTACGAGGAGGCCCTGGGCTACCTCGTCGACCCCGAGAAGGTGCGCGATAAGGACGGCATCTCGGCCGCGGTCGAGTTCCTCGCCCTCGTCGGGGAGCTCGCGGCCGAGGGTCGCACGATCGCCGACCACCAGGCCGACTTCGACGAGCGCTTCGGCGCCTTCGCAAGCGCCCAGGTCTCGCTGCGGGTCACCGATCTGAGCCGCATCGGCGCGATCATGAGCGCTCTGCGGGCAGCCCCGCCCACCGCGATCGGCGGCATCGAAGTGACCCAGGTCGACGACTTCATCGACGGCTTCGGGGTGTTCCCGGCGGGCGACATCCTGCGGTTCTGGATGCACGGCGGCGCCCGCGTCATCGTGCGGCCGAGCGGCACCGAGCCCAAGGTCAAGGTCTACATCGACGCCTCGTTGACTTCGGGCACGGCGGCGGAGCGTCGCCGGGCCGCCGAGGAGCAGGTCGCCGCTCTCGAGGAGGGCATGCGGGCGCTCGTCGCCTGAGCCGCGCGCGGGCTGCGGTCGCCGGGGTCGTCGAGGGCACGGGGGCATCCGCGCGTCGGGGTCGGCCGGCCGCGCCTCGGGGTCACCGACCGGGCGGTCGTCCGCCTGGTCGTCCGTCTGCCAGGCCGTCCGTCCGCCTAGCCGTCTGATCGTCTGGTCGTCAGAACGGTCGGCCCGTCCGGATCGGCCCGTACGGCTCGGCCCGTGACGCACGGGTTCCCCCGTCCCGCGCCTTCCACAACTGCGGATCGCATGAGGCGCATTCACCCGTTCCGCAGTTGTGGAAGGCCCAGCACCCGCGACCCTCACCCCGCCGGCCGCGACGGCGTCGGTGCCATTCCGCCCCTGCGCATGCGTCTGCGCTCACCAGCGCACCGGCGCACCGGCGCACCGGCGCCCGCGCCTATGCCCGCACCGCTACCGCTGCCGCGCCCGTGCCTGTGCCCGTGCCCGCACCACAACCGCCACCGCACCCGCCCGCACCCGCGCCGGCCGAACGCCGACCGCCGTCCGACCACCCCGATCCCACCCCTAGCCCCCTGTGCTTGACTGATCGGGTGCCCCGCCCCCGCCTGCTGACGCCCCTCGTGGCGCGCCTGCTGCTGCTCGCCCTCGTGGTCGGCGCGGTCGGCATCGGGGCGGGCGCGGTCGGATCACCCGAGCTCTCCGGCGTGCTGCGCACCGCGGGCATCCTCATCGCCGCGACGGCGCTCGTCGCGCTGTGGGCCCGGCGCGGCCACGATCGCCTCGAGCGGCTGCCCGCGATCTCGGCCGTCATCATGGCCGTCGCCACCGCTCTCTCGGCCGTCGCCATCATCTGGCTGCTGAACAACGGCCCCGACCGCCCGATCGGGCTCATCGGCGTCACCGCCGCCATCGGCATCGTCACGGCGAGCGCCGCAGCGAGCGCGGGCACCACGATCCTCATCCGACCCCACGTCGAGGCCATGCCCGCCCACATCTGGAGCGGCATCGGCGGCGCCGGCCTCGCCATCCCGTTCATCGTCGCGGGCGCGGCCCCGGAGGCGATCATGGCCGGCGCCGTCGGCCTCGCAATCGCCGACCGCGCCTACCACCGCAACCAGGCGCACGAGCTGGCGGTGCGCGAGGCGCGGCTGCGGGGCGAGCCGGTGCACGCGCCCGCTCCGCGGTGGACGCCGCCCGAGCGCCGACGCGCCCTCCTGCTCGGCCTCGCCGCCGTGCTCGTCGTCGCGGTCGCCTGGGCGATCGGCATCGGCATCGGCGACCTGCTCGGCTCGGCCGCGGTCGGTCAGGCCTTCGCCGTCGTCGCGCTCGCCGTCATCCCGCTCGCCCTGCAGGTCGCGCTCGTGCTGCGCTGCGCTGCGGCGTTCCGGCCGTGGGCGGTCGCCGGCGGCGGGATGCTCGCTCTCGCCGCGCTCATCTCCCTCGTCGTGCCGCTCGAGGCCGTGAGCTTCGCGGCGATCGCCCTGCAGTCGGCCGCCGTCGCCCTGCTCGCCGGCGCGCTCGCCCGGCTCGGCCGCGGAGCGGGCCGCGAAGGCGCGGCCCAGGTCGCCGTGCTCGCCGCGACCCTGTGGTGGCTCGCCCTCGTGCCGACCGGTGGCCTGCTCATCGCCGTCGTCGCCATCGTGACGACGGCCGTCGCGTTCCGCCGGAAGGCTGCGAGCGCGCCCCGCCCGGCCCGGCCGCCGCAGTCGGCGACCACGCTCGGCTGAGCCACGGCCCCGACACCGACTCTCGACATCCCGCGCTCGGCGGCTCACACTGGACGCATGCTCGCGTTCCTGCAGCGCTCCGTGCCCGCACCGTCGCGGCGCACCGGGGTGATCGCGCTCGTCATCGGCACCGTGCTCACGCTGCCCGTCTGGCTGGTGTCGATCCCCCTCCCGGCGTGGCTGCTCGACGGAGGTGCGCCTCTCGGGTTCGTCATCATAGGCTCGGACGCCGACCCGGTGACCCCTCTGCGTCAGTTCTCCGCCGTCACGCTGCTGATCTGGCTGGCCTTCGCGCTGCTCGTCGTCGCCGCCATCGCCCTCGCGGGCCGCGACCTCCGGCCGCTCGGCGTAGTGCTCCTCGCCGGCGCTGCTCTCGCGCTCCCCGCCGTGCTCACTGGAGCTGACATCGCCACCGCCCCGCTCGCGAGCCAGCTGCTCCCGCTGCCGATCGCCGCCGAGCTCGTCCTCGTCCCGCTCGTTCCCGCCTGCGCGATCGGAGCGCTCGTCGCGTGCGGCTCCCGCGAGCTCACCCGAGACCCCCGCCGGGTGGTCATCCGTGCCGCGGTCGTCAGCGCTCTCGGTACGGCGCTCCTGAGCCTGGTGCCGCTCTTCACACTGCTGCCCGTCTCAGCACTCGCCCTCGCGCTCGGCTACGCGATCACGCGCGGCCCTCAGCCGATCGCGGCCTCGATCTTGCGGCTGAGCTCCTCGGTGTCGAAGTAGTTCTCGATCACGATGACGTCGGCGCGGGTCGGGCCGATGGCCTCGACGAACTCGGCGCTCGTGAGGATGACCTGCGCGTCGGCCGCGACCGTGCCGACCGAGGCGATGTCGGCGGCGACGACCGAGGCCGTGAGGCCGAGCCGCTGCAGCACGCGCTCGGCGTTGACCTTCAGGATGCCGCTCGAACCGATGCCCGCGCCGCAGATGGTGACGATCTTCATGCGCCGCTCCGGCCCTGGAGGATGGCGCGCACCTGGTCGCGCGTGGTCGCCGCGGCGACCGCCGCGATGGCGGAGGAGTCGTTGAACGCGTTCGCGAGGGCGGCGACCGAGGCGAGATGGGCATCCGGAGCGACGCCGGCGAGGCCGATGACGACGCGCACCGGATCGTTGTGGGCGTGGCCGAACTCGACCGGCTCGGCGAGCGTCACGACCGAGAGCCCCTCGCAGCGCACGTCGGCGCCGGGGCGCGCATGGGCGAGCGCGAGGCCCGGGGCGATGACGATGTACGGGCCGTGATCGTCGACCATGCGGATCATCGCCTCGGTGTACTCGGCGGTCGTGCATCCCGAATCGACGAGGGCGTCGCCGGCGAGGCGCACCGCCTCCCGCCAGTCGGCCGCGCGCGCCCCGACGACGATCGCGCGGTCGGCGAGCGGCGGAAGGGTCATCGGGCGTCCTCGGCGTCGAGGAAGGGCTCGAACCCGGCGATGATCGCGTCGGTGAGGGTCTCGCGGTCGTCGACCGAGAGGAAGGCGGCGGAGGCGGCGTTGAGCTGCAGCGTCAGCACGTCGTCGAGGTCGTAGCCGAAGGCGTCGCTCACCAGGGCGAGCTCGCGGCTCAGGGTGGTGCCGCTCATCAGACGGTTATCGGTGTTCACCGTGACGAGGAAGCCCAGCTGGTAGAAGAGGTCGAGCGGGTGGTCGACCATCTCGTCGCCCCACTGCGCGATCGCGCCGGTCTGCAGGTTCGAGCTCGGGCTCGTCTCGAGGCAGATGCGGCGGTCCTTGATCCACTCGGCGAGCTCGCCGAGGCGCGCATAGCTCGTGCCGTTCTCGGTGGAGATCTCGATGTCCTCGGCGAGACGCACGCCGTGGCCGAGGCGCAGGGCGCGGCCGTCGAGGAGCGCGCCGCGGATCGAGTCGAGGCCGTCGGCCTCGCCCGCGTGCACGGTGGCGGGGAAGAAGCTCTGCGCGAGGTGGTCGAAAGCGTCGCGCATGCGGCCCGCGGGGAACCCCGCCTCGGCGCCGGCGATGTCGAAGCCGACGACGCCCGCGTGCCGGTGCCGCACGGCGAGCTCGGCGATCTCGAGACCCCTGTCGGCGTGGCGCATGGCGCTGATGAGCTGGCCGACGCGGATGGTGCGGCCGTCGGCGCGCGCCTCCGCGACGCCGTCGTCGAGACCCGCCTGCACGGCCTCGACCGCTTCGTCGAGACTGAGGCCCTTCTGCTGGTGCTGCTCGGGCGCCCAGCGGATCTCGCCCCAGATCACGCCGTCGGCGGCGAGGTCGAGCACGAACTCGTGCGCGACGCGGCGAAGGCCCTCGGCGGTCTGCATGACGGCGGTCGTGATGTCGAAGGTCTTCAGGTACTCCACGAGCGAGCCGGAGTTGCTCTTCTCGGCGAACCAGGCGCCCAGCTCCTCGGCGGTCGAGGCCGGCAGCTCGAGCCCGATCCCGGCGGCGAGGTCGATGATCGTCTGCGGGCGCAGCCCCCCGTCGAGGTGGTCGTGCAGCGACACCTTCGGCAGCTGCTCGAGCACGATGTCGGTGCCGGGAAGGAGGGTCTCAGTCGCCGTCGTCATAGCGATAAACCTACCGTTCGCCGGGCAAGAACGCGCTGGGCGCGGAGGCCTACGCTGAGGGGCATGCCCGAGAAGATCATCCTCGACTGCGACCCCGGCCACGACGATGCGATCGCGCTGCTGCTCGCGCACGGCAGCCCGCAGATCGAGCTGCTGGCCGTCACCACCGTCATGGGCAACCAGACCATCGAGAAGGTCACGCGCAACGCCCTCGCCGTGGCCCGCGTGGCCGGCATCACGGGCGTGCCGTTCGCCCGGGGTGCGCATCGACCGCTCGTGCGACCGATCGAGACGGCGCCGAGCATCCACGGGGAATCGGGCCTCGACGGCCCCGTCCTTCCCGAACCGACCATCGAGCTGGATGCCCGGCACGCCGTGCAGGTCATCATCGACACCGTCATGGCCCACGAGCCCGGCACCGTGACGCTCGTGCCCACCGGCGCGCTGACGAACATCGCCCTCGCCGCCCGCCTGGAGCCGCGGATCGTCGAGCGGGTGAAGCAGGTCGTGCTCATGGGCGGCGGCGTGCACGTCGGCAACTGGAGCGCCGTGAGCGAGTTCAACATCGTCATCGACCCCGAGGCCGCGCACATCGTCATGAACGAGGCGTGGCCGCTCACGATGGTCGGCCTCGACCTGACGCACCAGGCGCTCGCGACGCCCGAGGTCGCCGCCGCGATCGCCGCCGTGGGCACCGGGCCCGCGCGCTTCGTCGGCGAGCTGCTCGACTTCTTCGGGCAGACCTACCGCGACGCGCAGGGCTTCGAGCACCCTCCGGTGCACGACCCCTGCGCGGTCGCCTACGTCATCGACCCGAGCATCATGACGACCGTGCGGGCGCCGCTCGACGTCGAACTGACCGGCGCGCTCACCGTCGGCATGACGGTGGCCGATCTGCGCGGGCCCGCTCCCGAGGGATGCACGACCCGGGTCGCGATGAACCTCGACAACGACCGCTTCTGGGCGCTCGTCGTCGACGCGCTCGAGCGCATCGCCGACCCCGCGGTGTGACCCGCGGGGTACGGCGCCCTACGCCTCGACGACCCCCGCGATGAGCGGCCCGCCGGTCTCGATCTCGTCGCCGGCGTCGCCGATGCGGTAGCCGCCCTCGAGCGCCTCGAGCGCGCGGTCGAAGCGCGCGGCGTCGTTGGTGCTCATGGTGAAGAGCGGCTGCCCCTTGGTCACCGCGTCACCCGGCTTGGCGTGCAGGTCGATGCCCGCGGCGTGGTCGACCGGGTCCTGCTTGCGGGCACGGCCCGCTCCGAGGCGCCAGGCGGCGATACCGAAGGGCAGGGCCTCCTGAGCGACGAGCACGCCGTCGCGGTCGGCGGTGACGACGTGGGTCTCCGACGCGACCGGGAGCGCAGCATCCGGGTCGCCGCCCTGGGCGCGGATCATGGCGTTCCACGAGTCCATCGCCCGGCCGTCATGCAGCGCGGCGGCGACGTCGACGTCGGTGACGCCGGCGAGCTCGAGCATGTGGCGGGCGAGCTCGACGGTCAGCTCGACCACGTCGGCGGGGCCGCCGCCGGCGAGCACCTCGACCGATTCGCGCACCTCGTTGGCGTTGCCGATCGCGAGACCGAGCGGCACGTTCATGTTGGTGAGCACGGCACGGGTGGCGACGCCGGCGTCCTCGCCGAGGCGCACCATGACCTTCGCGAGCTCGCGCGACTTCTCGATGTCCTTGAGGAACGCGCCCGAGCCGAACTTCACGTCGAGCACGAGGGCGGCGGTGCCCTCGGCGATCTTCTTCGACATGATCGACGAGGCGATGAGCGGGATGCACTCGACCGTGCCCGTGATGTCGCGCAGGGCGTAGAGCTTGCCGTCGGCGGGCGCGAGGCCCGATCCGGCCGCGCAGACGACGGCGCCGGCGCTGTCGAGCTGCGCCATCATCTCGTCGACGCTGACGTCGGCGCGCCATCCCGGGATGCTCTCGAGCTTGTCGAGCGTGCCCCCGGTGTGACCCAGCCCGCGCCCGGAGAGCTGCGGCACGGCCACCCCGAACGCGGCGACCAGCGGCGCGAGCGGCAGCGTGATCTTGTCGCCGACGCCGCCCGTCGAGTGCTTGTCCGTGGTCTTCTTGGAGAGGCCGGAGAAGTCGAGGCGGGTGCCGCTCGCCACCATGGCGAGCGTCAGGTCGCGCACCTCCTCGCGCTCCATGCCGTTGAGGAAGATCGCCATCGCCATCGCGGCCATCTGCTCGTCGCCGATGTAGCCGCGCGTGTAGGCGTCGACCATCCAGGCGATCTGCTCGGGGTTCAGGGCGCCGTGATCGCGCTTGGTGCGGATGAGGTCGACGACGTCGAAGGGCTCAACGGCCATTACTGCTCTCCAGGGGTTCGGTAGGCGGCGAGGGTGCGCGGGCCGAAGGCGTCGGGCAGCACCTCGTCGATGGTCTTGATGCCGGATACGGTCTCGAGCAGCATGCCCTCGGCCGAGTGCTCGAACAGCAGCTGGCGGCAGCGGCCGCAGGGCATGAGCGCGCCGCCGTTGCCGTCGACGCAGGTGAAGGCGACGAGGCGGCCCCCGCCGGTCATGTGCAGGCTCGACACGAGCGCGCACTCGGCGCAGAGCGTCAGGCCGTAGCTGGCGTTCTCGACGTTGCAGCCGGCGATGACGCGGCCGTCGTCGACGATCGCGGCGACCCCGACGGGGAACTCCGAGTACGGCACGTAGGCCTTCCGCATGGCGTCGAGGGCGACGGCCCGCAGGGCATCCCAGTCGATGGCGTCGGTCACGATCACTCTTCTCCTCTCGAGGGCGCGGTGGGGATGGCGGGCGCGCTGCGCGCCCGCCGCATCCCGCGCATCACGCCTTGATGTAGGGCTTGCCGCTCGCCGCCGGTGCTCGGGAGAGCCCGACGAAGCCGGCGACCGCCACGATGGTGACCACGTACGGCAGCATGAGCATGAACTCGCTCGGCACGGGCGATCCGACGATCGACAGCGTCGACTGCAGGTTGGTCGCGAAGCCGAACAGCAGCGCGGCGAGCGTGGCCCTGATGGGATCCCATCGGCCGAAGATGACGGCGGCGAGCGCGATGAAGCCGGCGCCGTTCGTCATGTCCTTGCCGAAGCTGCCGATCGCCGCGAGCGTGAAGAACGCGCCGCCCCCGCCGACGATCGCGCCCGCGAGAAGCACGTTCCAGAAGCGCGTGCCGCGCACGTTGATGCCGACGGTGTCGGCGGCCGTCGGGTGCTCGCCGACGGCGCGCAGGCGCAGGCCCCAGCGCGTCTTGAACAGGCCGAACCAGACCAGCGCGATGGCGATGTACATCAGGTAGACGATGACCGTCTGGCGGAACAGGATCGGCCCGAGCACGGGGATGTCGCTGAGCAGCGGCAGCGCGATGCGCTCGAAGCGGGCCGGCGAGTTGAACAGGTCGGGGTTCGGCACCATGACCGTCGAGTAGAGGAAGCTCGTCAGGCCGAGCACGAGCACGTTGAGAACGACGCCGACGATCACCTGGTCGACGAAGTACTTGATCGCGAAGGCGGCGAGCACGAACGAGACGAGCGCGCCGGCGACCATCGCGCCGATCAGGCCGAGCCACACGTTGCCGGTGACCGAGGCGACGAGCGCGGCCATGAAGGCGCCGCCGAGCAGCTGCCCCTCGATGGCGATGTTGACGACGCCGACGCGCTCGGAGATCACGCCGCCGAGCGAGCCGAAGATCAGCGGCGTCGAGACGGTGAGGGCTCCGGCGAGGAGGCCGACGAGCGGCACGGTCGCGCCCGCGGCGGCCCAGGTGAGGAAGCCCACCAGGAAGAGCACGGCGAACACCGTCACGAGCCAGAGCGGCACCTTCCGGGCGGCGCGCACGAGCAGGAACGCCCCGACCGTGATCGCGACCATGAGGATCGTCACGACGACGCTCGTCGCGATGAGCGGCAGCTCGAGGGCCGGCAGCTGGATGGCGTCGCGCCCCTCCGAGAGCCGGAAGGAGGTGGTCTGGTCGCCCCGGCCGAGCGCGAAGAACAGCACCACGGCGAGCACGGTGAAGATCGCGAAGCCGATGGGCGCCTTCCAGGAGCGCACGACGATGGGGCTGGTCGTCCCCTCGGGCGCCGTCGCCGGCGCGACGGTTGCGGGTGCTGCGGTCACTGGGACACCTCCGTCTTGCGGGCGAATCGAGGCAGACGCCACTGGTACGTGCCGTCGGGGGTCGGCAGGCGGAAGATCGAGCGCACGAGCGGCGGTGCCGCGATGAAGAGCACGATGAACGACTGCACGACGAGGACGATGTCGACCGGGATGCCCTCCGAGGCCTGCATCGTGAACGAGCCGGCCTTCAGGGCCCCGAACAGCAGCCCGGCGAAGAAGACGCCCCAGGGCTTGGATCGGCCGAGCAGCGCCACGGTGATGGCGTCGAAGCCGATGCCGGCGTCGAGACCCGCGGCGAAGCCCCCGGTGAAGTTGCCGAGCACCTGCTGCACCCCGGCGAGCCCGACGAGCGCGCCGGCGATGAGCATGACCTTCACGTAGACGGCCTTCACGTCGATGCCCGCCGTCTGCGCCGCGTGCGGGTTCTCGCCGACCGCGCGGAACTGGAAGCCCATCGCCGAGCGGTTGAGCAGGTACCAGACGTAGATCGTGGCGAGCACGACGAGCACGAAGCCGATGTCGAGGTTGTACTGCGGGCCGAGCAGGCTCGGGTACTGCGCCGACTCGAGGATGGGACCGCTCTGCGGATTGTTCTGCCCCGGCTCCTGCAGCGCGCCCGGCGTGCGCAGCAGGAACGAGATGAGGTAGAACGCGATGTAGTTGAGCATGATCGTGACGATCACCTCGTGCGCGCCGGTGCGCGCCTTCAGCAGGCCGACGATGCCGCCCCAGATCGCGCCGCCGATGATGCCGACGACGAGGGCGACGATGAGGTGCAGGCCCGGCGCCATCGGCACGTAGGCCCCGACGTAGCCGGCGGCGGCTGCCGCGATGAGGATCTGACCGCGGCCGCCGATGTTGAACAGACCCACGCGGAAGGCGAGCGCCACGCCGAGGCCGGCCGCGATGAGCGGCGTGGCGAAAACGATGGTCTCGGTCAGCGGGCGGATCGCGACCGCGAAGCCGCGGTCGGTCTCGTAGTTGAAGATCGACCCGCGGAACAGGGCGGCGTACCCTCCGCTGACGGCATCCCACGCGGCGCGCAGCATGTCGGTGGGGCGCGAGAAGAAGTAGCCGGCGGTCTCGGCGACGCGCTCATCGGTGAGGACGATCAGCAGTCCGCCGAAGACGAGCGCGAGCACCACGGCGAGCACCGAGATGGCCGCGCTGCCGCCGAAGATCTCCTTCAGCAGCTGGTTCGACTTCGGCTGCTCGTGCGGGGTTCCCGCCGCGGCACCGGTGGTCGCGGGATCGTGCGGCCCGGTCGCCTCGGCGGCGACGGCGGCCGTGGTCGGCGCGGCCGGGAGGCCGTTGCCGGGGCCCTCGGGAACGCGACCGCTGTGCGGGGGCGTGGTGTTCGAGTCGCTCATGCGGCCACCTCCGCCGGCGTCTCGCCGGCCATCATCAATCCGAGAACGTCGCGGGGGGTGTCGCCGGGCACGATGCCGACGATCCGCCCGCGGTACATGACCGCGATGCGGTCGGCGAGCGCGACGACCTCGTCGAGCTCGGTCGAGACCACGATCACCGGCACGCCGGCGTCGCGCGTGGCGACGATGCGCTTGTGCACGAACTCGATCGATCCGACGTCGAGGCCGCGCGTGGGCTGGGCGGCGATGAAGAGGCGCAGCTCGCGGCTCAGCTCGCGGGCGAGCACGACCTTCTGCTGGTTGCCGCCCGAGAGGCGGCCCACCTTGGTCGTGATGCCCTGCGCGCGCACGTCGAACTCGCGCACCTTCTCCTCCGCGAAGCGGTCGAGGTCGGCGAGCTGCAGGGTGCCGCGCTTGACGAAGGGCTCGCCGGTCGAGCGGTCGAGCATGAGGTTCTCGGCGATCGTGAACTCCTTCACGATGCCGTCCTCGCTGCGGTCCTCGGGCACGAAGCCGACGCCGGCGTCGAGCACCTGGCGCGTGGAGCGGCCGATGAGCTCGGCGCCGTCGAGCGAGATCGAGCCGGCCGTGTGGCGCTGCAGGCCCATGATGGCCTCGGTGAGCTCGGTCTGCCCGTTGCCCTGCACGCCGGCGATCGCGAGGATCTCGCCGCGGCGGATGCTGAACGAGATGCCGTCGACGAGCACCTGGCCGAGCGGGTCGGTGACGGTGAGGTCGCGCACCACGAGGGCGTCGTCGCCCGGCGTCGCCGTGTCCTTGTCGACCGTGAGGTCGACCGCGCGGCCGACCATGAGGGAGGCGAGCTCGGCGTTGCTCGCCGTCGGCGAGGCCTCGCCGACGACCGCCCCGAGCCGGATGACCGTGATGCGGTCGGCGACCTCGCGCACCTCGCGCAGCTTGTGCGTGATGAAGACGATCGACGTGCCCTCGTCCTTGAGCTGGCGCATGATGCCCATGAGCTCGTCGGTCTCCTGCGGCGTGAGCACGGCGGTCGGCTCGTCGAAGACGAGCACGTTCGCGTTGCGCGACAGGGCCTTGATGATCTCGACGCGCTGCTGCACGCCGACGGGCAGATCCTCGATCTTGGCGTCGGGGTCGATCTCGAAGCCGAAGCGGGCCGAGATCTCGCGCACCTTCGCCCGGGCGGCGTCGAGGTCGAGCAGACCGGCCGCGCGCGTCTTCTCGTTGCCGAGCATGACGTTCTCGGCCACCGTGAAGACGGGGATGAGCATGAAGTGCTGGTGCACCATGCCGATGCCCGCGTTCATCGCGTCGCCCGGCCCGGAGAAGGCCTGCACCTGGTCGTCGAGCAGGATCTCGCCCTCGTCGGCCTGGTACAGGCCGTAGAGGGTGTTCATCAACGTGGACTTGCCCGCACCGTTCTCGCCGAGCAGGGCGTGGATCTCGCCGGGCTGCACGATGAGGTCGATGTGGTCGTTGGCGACCAGTGCGCCGAAGCGCTTGGTGATGCCACGAAGCTCGAGTTTCATGCTCCGCGCCTTCCCGCGCCGTGGGTGGGCCGGCGCTGTGCGAGTGGTGGTGTTCCGGGTTCCGCAGGCCGCAGCAGGGCGACCGCGGCGTGCCCTGCGGCTAATGGTACGGGAGCGCAGCCACCGCGATATGAGCAGGGATGCGCGCATCTGAGCAGGATCCCCGTCGGCGAGCGGCGGCGGGAGCCCGGAGAACGGGCCGGGGGAGGCCAGCAGCGCTGGCCTCCCCCGGATGGAACTGGCTCGGACTACTGACCGGGCGACGCCGGCGAGCTGACCTCGATCGAGCCGTCGACGATGCCGGCGGTGATCTCGTCGAGCTGCGCCTGGAGCTCGGCGTCGACGAGCGACTCGAAGTCGTGGAACGGGGCGAGGCCCACGCCCTCGTTCTCGAGGGTGCCGACGTAGGGCGAGTTGTCGAAGTTGCCCTCGCCGGCGGCCATGACGACGTCGTACACGCCGTTGCTGATGTTCTTCAGCACCGAGGTGAGGAGGAGGTCTCCGACGCTCGGGTCGGTCTCGAACACGTCGGAGTCGACGCCGAGGAGGGCGACCTCACGGCCGGAGTCGCGGATGGCCTCGGCGGCCGACTGGTAGATCGGGCCACCGACGGGCAGCAGCACGTCGACGTTCTGGTCGAGCAGGCCCTGCGCCACCGTGAGCGCCTCGGTGCCGGCGTCGAAGCCGCCGGTGAAGGCGCCGTCCTGCGCCTCGAAGTCCCAGCCGAGGGCCTGGACGTCGGTGCCGTTGACCTTGTTGTGGTACTCGACGCCCTGCACGAAGCCGTCCATGAAGATCGTGACGGGCGGGATGGGCAGGCCGCCGAAGGTGCCGACGACACCGGTCTCGGAGTAGCTCGCCGCCGCGTAGCCGGCGAGGAACGCCGCCTGGACGGTGTCGAACTGGATCGGCTTGACGTTGTCGCCCTCGACGGCCGAGTCGATGATCGCGAAGTTGATGTCGGGGTTCGCGGCGGAGGCCTCGGCTGTCGCCTCCTCGAGCAGGAAGCCCACCGTGATGATGAGGTCGCAGCCCTCGTCGACGAGGCTCTGCACGTTGGGGCCGTAGGCGTTCTCGTCCTGCGACTGCACATCGGTGAACTCGACGCCGAGCTCCTCCGCTGCGCGCTCGAGGCCCTCGAAGCCGGCCTGGTTGAACGAGCGGTCGTCGAACCCGCCGGCGTCGGAGACGATGCAGGGAAGGAAGTCGAGCGCCTCGTCGGTGGGGCCGGCGGTGCCGCCCTCCTCGGGCGCCGCGGCGCACCCGGCGAGCACGAGCGCGCTCGCGCCGAGCATGGCAAGACCGCTGACCGCGGCCTTACGGGAAGTGAAGTTCACTGTGTCCTCCAAAAAGGTGCCCAGCGAGGGGCGCTGGGGCTGTGTGGCTACACGTTAGCGGTGAGCGGGCCCGCTGAGCAGTGCCGGAGGGGCCGGGTGATGCAAGCGTTACGAAGATGCGACGCGCCCGAAATTCCGCGGAAATCCAGGGCTCGAACCGGTGGATGCGCGCAGGAGTGCTCGGATGAGCAGGTGGGGGCGCGCCGGGCGGACGCCGCTCCGGGCTCTCGGGTGCGCTAGAGCAGGTCGTTGCGACCGGAGAGCTTGATGGCGTCGACGACGCTCTTCACGCGCTGCGCGTGCTCGCGCGTGGTCACGAGCAGGGCGTCCGGCGTATCGACGACGACGATGTCGGTGACCCCGATGAGGGAGATGAGCCGCTGGCTCTGGCTGACGACGACGCCGCTCGAGGAGTCGGCGAGCACGCGCGCGCCCTCGCCGAGGATCGCCAGGTCGCCGGTGCGACCGCCCGAGAGCAGCTTCGCGAGCGAGGAGAAGTCTCCGACGTCGTCCCACGGGAAGTCGCCGCGCACCACCGCGAGGCGCCCGGCCGCCGCGGCGGGCTCGGCCACGGAGTAGTCGATCGCGATCTTCGTCAGCATCGGCCAGATGGCGTCGACGACGCGGTCGCGCTTCGGGGTGTCCCAGGCCTCGGCCATCTGCAGCAGGCCGTCGTGCAGCTCGGGGTGCGTCTCCGCCAGCTGGGCGAGCAGCCGGTCGGCCCGGGCGATGAACATGCCCGCGTTCCAGAGGTAGTCGCCGGAGGCGACGTACGCCGTCGCCGTGTCGAGGTCGGGCTTCTCGACGAAGCGCTCGACGAGCTCGGCGTGCGGCGCCCCGTCGACGTCGAGGTCGGCGCCGCAGCGGATGTAGCCGAAGCCCACCGAGGGCTCGGTCGGCGTGATGCCGATCGTCGTGATGTAACCGGCGCGGGCGACCGCGACCGCCTCGGCGACGGCTGCGCGGAATCGAGGGGCGTCGGAGATGACGTGATCGGCCGCGAACGACCCGATCACGACGTCGGGGTTGCGCCGGTGCAGGATGGCCGCCGCGAGTCCGATCGCGGCCGAGGAGTCCTTCGGCTCGGTCTCGAGGATGATGTTCTGCGCGCGCAGCTCGGGCAGCTGCTTCTCGACCGCCCCGCGGTGGGCCCGCCCGGTGACGACCGTGATGCCGTCCTCGCCGCAGAGCGGCAGCAGGCGCTGCCAGGTGTCGCGCAGGAGCGTGTGGCCGCTGCCGGTGAGGTCGTGGAGGAACTTGGGCGCCTCGGCCCGCGAGAGCGGCCAGAGCCTCGATCCGACGCCGCCCGCGGGGATGATGGCGTGGAAGTCGGCGAGGGGTCCTTCGAGTCGCTCCATAGGGCGAAACCCTAGTGGCGCTCGGCTCGCGACGCATCGCCGGGCGCGCTCCCGTTTTCGAGGGGGTCGTCAGCGGAGCATCCCGAGCACTCAGATAAGTCGACGTAGACTTCAGTCATCGGCGGCCACCAGTCGAGCTCGGTCCGGGCATCACCGGATCTCATGGACGCAGAATCCTGCGCCCGTCGTCCCTGCCCTGAGGAGGGTTTCTCGTGCCAGCGAAGGTAACGGGAGCAGGAGCCGTCGGCTCCGCACCCCCGACCATCCCCGCTCCCCGACCGTCTCGACTCGCCGGAACGCTGTACCGCGGCCGCGAGGGGATGTGGTCGTGGGTGCTCCACCGCATCACCGGCGTGGCCATCTACTTCTTCCTGCTCGTCCACATCCTCGACACCGCGCTCGTGCGGGTCAGCCCCGAGGCTTACAACATCGTGATCGGCTCGTACCAGACGCCGATCATGGGCCTCGGCGAGCTCGCCCTCGTCGGCGCGATCGGATTCCACGCGCTCAACGGGCTGCGGATCATCCTCGTCGACTTCTGGGGCGTCGGAACCCGCTACCAGCGCGCCATGTTCTACGGCGTGCTGGGCACCTGGGCCGTCCTGATGATCGGCTTTGCCCCCCGCCACCTCATGCACGTCTTCGGAGGCTGATCATGACGACCATCGACGCACCCCGCAGCCCGTACGCGACGACCCGCACGGGCGTCAACTGGGAGAAGTGGGGCTGGATCTACATGCGCGCATCGGGCGTCGTGCTCGTCGTGCTGATCTTCGGCCACCTCTTCGTCAACCTCTTCCTCGGCGAGGGCGTGAAGCAGATCGACTTCGCCTTCGTCGCCGGCAAGCTCGCCGACCCGTTCTGGAAGGTGTGGGACACCGCGCTGCTCTGGCTCGCGATGATCCACGGCGCCAACGGCATGCGCACGATCGTCAACGACTACGTCGCGAAGCCCCAGGTGCGCCGCATCCTGCTCGGCGCGATCGCCGTCTCGACCGCCGCCCTGGTGATCCTCGGCACGCTCGTGATCTACACCTTCGACCCGTGCCCCGCCGGCGCGGACCCCGCTCTCGTCGCATCGTTCTGTGAGGACCTCTGATGACTGACACCATGACCTCCCCCGCCGCGCCGGTCGTGCACCAGCACGAGTTCGACGTGGTCATCGTCGGCGCCGGCGGCGCCGGCATGCGCGCCGCCATCGAGGCCGGCCCCAACGCCAAGACCGCCGTGATCTCCAAGCTCTACCCGACGCGCTCCCACACGGGCGCCGCGCAGGGCGGCATGGCCGCCGCCCTCGCCAACGTCGAGGAGGACAGCTGGGAGTGGCACACCTTCGACACCGTCAAGGGCGGCGACTACCTCGTCGACCAGGACGCGGCCGAGATCCTCGCGAAGGAGGCCATCGACGCGATCATCGACCTCGAGAACATGGGCCTGCCTTTCAACCGCACGCCCGACGGCAAGATCGACCAGCGCCGCTTCGGCGGCCACACCCGCGACCACGGCAAGGCGCCCGTGCGCCGCGCCTGCTACGCGGCCGACCGCACCGGCCACATGATCCTGCAGACGCTGTTCCAGAACTGCGTCAAGCTCGGCATCGAGTTCTACAACGAGTACTACGTGCTCGACCTGGTCATGAACGAGGGCAAGGCCGCGGGCGTCGTCGCCTACGAGCTCGCCACCGGCGAGCTGCACGTGTTCCGCGCGAAGAGCATCGTCTTCGCCACCGGCGGCTTCGGCAAGATCTACAAGACCACCTCCAACGCGCACACCCTCACGGGCGACGGCGTCGGCATCATCTGGCGCAAGGGCATCCCGCTCGAGGACATGGAGTTCTTCCAGTTCCACCCGACCGGGCTCGCGGGCCTCGGCATCCTCCTCACCGAGGGCGCGCGCGGCGAGGGAGCGATCCTCCGCAACGCCAGCGGCGAGCGGTTCATGGAGCGCTACGCCCCCACGATCAAGGACCTGGCGCCGCGCGACATCATCTCGCGCTGCATGGTGCAGGAGGTCGCGGAGGGTCGCGGCGCCGGCCCCAACAAGGACTACGTGCTGCTCGACTGCACCCACCTCGGCGCCGAGGTGCTCGAGACCAAGCTCCCCGACATCACCGAGTTCGCGCGAACCTACCTCGGCGTCGACCCCGTGCACGAGCCCGTGCCGGTGATGCCGACCGCGCACTACGCGATGGGGGGCATCCCGACCAACATCAAGGCCGAGGTGCTCAGCGACAACGACACCGTCATCCCCGGCCTCTACGCCGCCGGCGAGTGCGCGTGCGTCTCGGTGCACGGCTCGAACCGCCTCGGCACCAACTCGCTGCTCGACATCAACGTCTTCGGCAAGCGCGCCGGCCGTTACTCGGTCGAGTACGCCCGCACCGCCGAGTTCGTGCCGATGCCCGAGGACCCGGCCAAGGAGGTCCGCGAGCTCGTCGAGCGCCTGCGCACCTCGACCGGCACCGAGCGCGTGTCGGTGCTCCGCAAGGAGCTGCAGGAGGAGATGGACAAGAACGCCCAGGTCTTCCGCACCGAGGAGAGCCTCGAGAGCGTCACCAAGACCATCGAGCGCCTGCGCGACCGGTACCAGAACATCGGGATCCAGGACCGCGGCAAGCGCTTCAACACCGACCTCCTCGAGGCGATCGAGCTGGGCTTCCTGCTCGACATCGCCGAGGTCGTCGTCTACTCGGCGCGCAACCGCAAGGAGAGCCGCGGCGGCCACATGCGCGACGACTTCCCCGACCGCAATGACGCCGATTACATGCAGCACACGATGGCGTACCTCACGGGCGACGCGCACAGCGCCGACGCCAGCGACCACATCCGCATGGATTGGAAGCCCGTCGTGATCACCCACTACCAGCCCATGGAGAGGAAGTACTGATGGCGACCGCCACTGCAACCCCGGCCGCCGAGGTCGGCGCCGTCCAGGCGTTCACCGTCACCCTCATCGTGCGGCGCTTCGATCCCGAGAAGGATGCGGAACCGTACTGGGAGGACTTCGACGTCGAGATGTACTCGACCGACCGCGTGCTCGACGCGCTGCACAAGATCAAGTGGGATCAGGACGGCACGCTGTCGTTCCGCCGCTCGTGCGCCCACGGCATCTGCGGCTCGGACGCCATGCGCATCAACGGCCGCAACCGCCTCGCCTGCAAGACGCTCATCAAGGACCTCGACATCACGAAGCCCATCTACGTGGAGGCCATCAAGGGCCTGCCGCTGGAGAAGGACCTGATCGTCGACATGGAGCCCTTCTTCGAGTCGTACCGCCAGGTGCAGCCGTTCCTCGTCGCGGGCTCGAAGCCCGAGAAGGAGCGCCTGCAGACCATCGAGCAGCGCGCCCGGTTCGACGACACCACCAAGTGCATCCTCTGCGCCGCGTGCACCTCGTCGTGCCCGGTGTTCTGGACGGACGGGCAGTACTTCGGCCCCGCCGCGATCGTCAACGCGCACCGCTTCATCTTCGACAGCCGCGACGAGGCCGCCCAGGTGCGCCTCGACATCCTCAACGACAAGGAGGGCGTGTGGCGCTGCCGCACGACCTTCAACTGCTCCGAGGCGTGTCCCCGCGGCATCGAGGTGACCAAGGCCATCGCCGAGGTCAAGCAGGCCATCCTGCGCGGCAAGCCCTAGCTGCTCCGCGCACGATCGACGGCCCCGGGATGCTCATCCCGGGGCCGTCGTCATGCGGGGCGGCCCGGCCGACCTCGCCGACCGGGCCGCCGCGCCGACTAGCGGGCCGCGACGGCCGCGCTGCGGCGGGCGAGCAGCACGGAGCCGAGCCCGAGGAGCGCCAGCAGCGCGCCCAGCAGTCCGAGCGCGGGAGCGACCGGGGCCGCTCCGGTCAGCGCGAGCTGACCCTCGGACGCGGCGGGGGCGGCCGACGCGGGCGTGACGCCGCCGTCGGTGCCACCGGCGGTGCCGGTCTCCGTCCCGTCGTCGGTGCCACCGGCGGTGCCGGTGTCCGTCCCGTCATCGGTGCCCGGGTCGGTCCCGGGGTCCGTTCCCGGGTCAGTTCCCGGGTCGGTCCCGGGGTCGGTGCCGGGGTCCGTTCCCGGATCGGTGCCGGGGTCCGTGCCCGTGTCCGTCCCGGTCTCCGCGTCGCCGATGATCCCGATCGCCACGTCGCCGATCGTGATCGGCAGGGAGATGGTCGGGTCGATCAGGGTGCCGCCGAGGATCCCGTCGTCGCCGGAGGTGCTGCCCGAGCCTCCGCCGATGATCGGGAGGCCGAGCATCCCGTCGCCGGAACCGGAGCCGGAGCCGCCGGTCGTCGCGTCGCCGATCACGCCGAGCGCCACATCGCCGACCGAGATCGGCGCGATCACATCGGGCGACACGACCGTGCCGCCACCCAGGCTGTCATCGCCCGAGCTCGACCCCGAACCGGGAGCCGACGGGGCCGGAGCCGCGTCACCCCCCGTGTCGGAACCGGAGCCGCCGGTGGTCGCGTCGCCGATCACGCCGAGCGCCACATCGCCGACCGAGATCGGCGCGATCACATCGGGCGACACGACCGTGCCGCCACCCAGGCTGTCATCGCCCGAGCTCGACCCCGAACCGGGAGCCGACGGGGCCGGAGCCGCGTCACCACCCGTGCCGGAACCGGAGCCGCCGGTGGTCGCGTCGCCGATCACGCCGAGCGCCACATCGCCGACCGAGATCGGCGCGGTCACGACCGGGGCGACGACCGTGCCGCCGCCGACCGAGTCGTCCCCCGTCGAGGTGGAGGGCGCGGCCGGAACGGGCGCAGGAGCGGGCGCCGGAGCCGGAGCCGGAGCCGACGACCCTCCGGTCGAGGAGTCGCCGATGAGGCCGAGCGAGACGTCGCCGATCGAGATCGGGATGCTCACCACGGGTGCGGCGACCGTTCCTCCGCCGATCGAGTCGGCACCGTTCGAGGTCGCCGGTGCCGGCGCGGGCGCCGGAGCGGGTGCGGCCGCCGGAGCGGACGAGCCCCCCGTCGACGAGTCGCCGATGAGGCCGAGCGAGACGTCGCCGACCGACACGGGGATGGAGACGAGACCGCCGATGACGGTCCCTCCGAGCAGCGAGTCGTCGCCGCTGGATTCGGCGGCAGAGGCGGCCGTGGCGCCGGCGACGCTGATGCCGCCCGCGATCACGACGCTCCATAGCGCCTTGGTGATGAATCTGGACATGATGGTCGTACTCCTTCGTCTGCGTTCTGAGAGATGCCGGCGCGAGCGCGCACGGCCGATGGATGCGCGTGCTCGTGGGCCGCGAGGGCGCGCACGAGCGCATCGGCTCTCAGTCGGGAGACGGAGTGGAGTAGGAGCAGGGACCGGCGGGCAGCCGGTCGTCGCGCGGCGGGGCCGTGCGAGAGGAATCGAGTCGCAGATCGGCGGCGCCGTCGAGAGTCGCCGCGCCGAGCCCGGCCGCAGGAGCGTTCGCCGACGCCGTCGCCGCGGGGGCCGCCATCGGCTCGCCGAGGAGCGGACCGCGGGCGGCCGGGTCGGAGCCGCCGCCGCGGACGATCGACGCGGAGGACGCGGTGGCGGCCGCGAGTGCAGCGCTCCCCGTCACGACGGTCGAGGTGTCGGACGGCACGGTCGGCTCGGGCGCGATCGCGACGCCGGTCGCGCCGACGATCGACGAGAACGGGAAGGGCACGGTGTCGACGACCTCGGATGCGGGCGTCTCGGAGCCGGCGGCGGGCGGCGCGAGGCCGGGCTCCGGGCCGAGATCGGGAGCCGTCGGGACGGGCGCCGGAGCACCGACGCCGGGAGCCTCCGGCAGGCCGGGGACGACGTCGATCACACCGTCGACGACCTCGTCGACCGCCTCGACGACCGGGGCCGTCGTGCCGATGACGGCGCCGACGGCGGAGTCGGCGGTGGTGTCGACGACCGCGGTGAGCGGAGCGGCGACCTGCTCGACCACGACCTGCGTGATCGGGGCGGCGACGGGGGCGGCGGCATCCACCACGGCGACCGTGCCGGTGACGGTCGCATCGACGACGTCGGTAGTGGAGTCGACGACGGACGTCAGGCCGTCGCCCACATCACCGAGCAGGGAGCCGATGCCGGCGGGGTGGCGCTCGGCGGCCGCGGCGCGGTCGGTCGGCCAGAGGACGCTCAGGAGTGCGCCGACGACGGCGAGCGCGAATGCCCAGAGGAGGAGGGAGCGCAGGCGCGCGACCGAGATGCTGCTCGCCCCCTGCGCTGCAGCGGGCCGCGGCACTGCGACTCCATCCATCGAATCACCCCCCGGTGAGAACGTGCGGTCTACCCTCCTCCCGCGATGAGGGTTCGTCAACCCCTCTCCGCAGAACTACTGAGAAGGCCCGCCTCGGTAGGGTTGGACGATGGCCGAGACGCGCAGCGCCCCCCGATCATTGAGCGCCGAGCAGGGCGGCGCGCGCGGTGACGGGATGCCCGAGGCGGAGCATCCCGGGATCGGCGCCCGCATCGGCGCGCTCGTGCAGCGGGTCATGCGATGGCGGGCCGTGCGGGTGCTCATGCACTACGGCTCGCAGCGCGGGCCCATCCTCGCCAGCGGTCTCGCCTACCAGGCGATCTTCGCCGTCTTCGCCGCGATCTGGGTCGGCTTCTCGATCGCCGGTCTCGTGCTCACCGGCGACGTCGGTCTGCGGCAGAGCCTCATCGCCATCCTCAGCGAGAGCGTGCCGGGGCTCATCGACGACGGCACGGGCGGCGGCGCGATCGATCCGGAGGACCTGCTCAATGCCGGGGTGTTCCGCCTCAGCGGCGTGATCGCCCTCGTCGGACTGCTGGTGACCGCGCTCGGCTGGCTCGCATCGGCGCGGGATGCCGTGCGCGCGCTCTTCGGACTGCCCGCGGTCGAGGGCAACGTGCTGCTGCTGCGCCTGAAGGACCTGGGGCTCGCCGTCGGCTTCGGCGCGCTCGTGGTGCTCTCCGCCGTGCTGAGCGTGGTCGGGACGCAGGCCACCGATCTCGTGCTCGGGCTCGTTGGGCTGCGCGAGACCCCGATCGCGATCGTGCTCTCGCGCATCGTCTCCCTCGTCGTGATGTTCGCCCTCGACGCGGTCGTCCTCGCCGCGCTGTACCGCGTGCTCGCGGGCGTCCCCATCCCCTTCGCCCGGCTGCGCACCGGCGCCTTGCTCGGCGCGGCCGGGCTGGGCGCGCTCAAGGTGCTCAGCGGAGTCCTCCTCGGCGGCGCGACCTCCAACCCGCTGCTCGCCTCCTTCGCCGTCATCATCGGACTGCTGATCTTCTTCAACCTCGTCTGCCAGGTGATCCTGATCGCCGCGGCCTGGATCGCGGTCGGCGTCGAGGATGCGGCGATCGTGCTCGACCCCGAGCTCGAGGCGAAGCGGCTCGAAGCCGCGCGGGCGCTCGTCGCCGCGCACTCGGAGCCCTCGGACGAGAAGCGCGGGTTCTGGGGGCGCCTGCTGCGTCGCTGATCCGCCGCGCGCGATCGCCGGCGGCGCCCGCTCCGGGCATCCCTGTCGGCGGTCGAATCTAGGATGGTCGGCATGTCCGCACCGCTCCGCATCGCCTCCGTCAACGTCAACGGCGTCCGCGCCGCCTACCGCAAGGGCATGGGCGAGTGGCTGGATGCGCGGGGCGTCGACGTCCTCGCCCTGCAGGAGGTGCGGGCCTCCACCGATGACGTGCGCGGGCTGCTGGGCGAGGGCTGGAGCATCCTGCACGACGCCGCCACGGCCAAGGGCCGCGCCGGGGTCGCCATCGCCGCGCGGCGCGAGTTCGACGCCCACCGGGTGGAGCTCGGCCCCGACGACTTCGACTCGGCGGGCCGCTGGCTGGAGGCCGACCTCGACATCGACGGCACCCGCCTGACGGTCGTGAGCTGCTACGTGCACTCCGGCGAGGTCGACACCCCCAAGCAGGACGAGAAGTGGAAGTTCCTCGACGCGATGGAGCAGCGGCTCCCGCTGCTCGCCGCGCACAGCGAGCTCGCCCTCGTCGTCGGCGACCTCAACGTCGGCCACCGCGAGCTCGACATCAAGAACTGGCGCGGCAACCGCAAGAACGCCGGGTTCCTGCCCCGCGAGCGCGCCTACTTCGACCGGTTCTTCGGGCCCGCGGGCGAGACGGTCGAGGGCGTCGACGGCTCGACGGGCCCCGGCCTCGGCTGGGTCGACGTCGGGCGCCGGCACGCCGGCGAGGTCGACGGGCCGTACACCTGGTGGTCGCAGCGCGGCCAAGCCTTCGACAACGACACCGGCTGGCGCATCGACTACCACGTCGCAACCCCGGCCCTCGCGGAGCGGGTCGTCGACTACCGCGTCGACCGCGCCGCCTCGTACGACACCCGCTGGAGCGACCACGCGCCGGTGGTCGTCGACTACGCGATCTGACAACCCGGGGCTGGGGCGTCCACCGCCGATCGGGCCTGACCGACACGGCACGGCCGCGTCGACGCTGGCGTCGCGCGAACGCGATGCGTTCGCCAAAGCTCCAGCGCGCTGGAAGACTGGACCCATGAGCCTCCCCCGCCTGTTCTCGGGCATGCAGCCCTCCGCCGCCAGCCTGCACATCGGCAACTACGCCGGCGCGTTGCTGCAGTGGCGCGACATGCAGGCGAGCCATGACGCCGTGTTCTGCGTCGTCGACCTGCACGCGATCACCGTGCCGCAGGATCCGGCCGAGCTGCGCGAGCGCACGCGCCGCACCGCCGCGCAGTACATCGCCGCGGGCATCGACCCCGAGCACTCCACCCTGTTCGTGCAGTCGCACGTGCGCGCGCACGCCGAGCTCGCCTGGGTGCTCAACACCATCACGGGCTACGGCGAGGCCGCCCGCATGACGCAGTTCAAGGACAAGTCGGCTCGCGGCGGCGTCGACACCGCCTCGGTCGGGCTCTTCACCTACCCCATCCTGCAGGCCGCCGACATCCTGCTCTACGACGCCGTCGTCGTGCCCGTCGGCGAGGACCAGCGCCAGCACATCGAGCTCACCCGCGACCTCGCCGCTCGCTTCAACTCGCGCTTCGGCGACACCCTCGTCGTGCCCGAGGTGCGCATCCTGAAGGAGACGGCGAAGATCTACGACCTGCAGAACCCGGGCTCGAAGATGTCGAAGTCGGGCGAGAGCCCGCAGGGCATCGTG
This sequence comes from Microcella daejeonensis, assembly GCF_026625045.1. Lineage (GTDB taxonomy): Bacteria > Actinomycetota > Actinomycetes > Actinomycetales > Microbacteriaceae > Microcella > Microcella daejeonensis. The sequence goes on from NZ_CP113089.1 coordinate 534,336, forward strand.
TGGTTGCTGGACGACGACAAGGCGATCGTCAAGAAGATCAAGTCGGCCGTCACCGACAGCGAGGGCGTGGTGCGCTTCGATCCGGTCGAGAAGCCCGGCGTCTCGAACCTGCTGACGATCCTCTCGATCGTCACCGGCACCGAGGTGGATGCCCTGGTCGACTCCTTCGCCGGCCAGCAGTACGGCGCGCTCAAGGGCGCCGTGGCCGAGGCCGTCGTCGAAGAGCTGCGGCCGATCCGGCAGCGGTCGCTGGAGCTGCTCGACGACCCGGGCGAGCTCGACCGCCTGCTGAAGATCAACGCTGAGCGGGCATCCGCCATCGCCGACGCCACGCTCGCTCGCGTCTACGACGCCGTCGGGTTCCTGCCCCGGGGCTGAGCGCGTGGAGCCCGTCGCCCTCACCACGCCGCGGTTCACCCTGTCCGCGCCGCGCGCCGCCGACGTCGACGCGGTCTACGCCGCCTGCCAGGACGCCCAGCTGCAGCGCTTCGTGCCGGTGCCCGTGCCGTACGAGCGGTTCCACGCCGAGGGCTTCGTGCTCGAGCTCGTGCCCGAGTGGTGGCGCGACGACATCGAGTACGTCTTCGGCATCCGGCGCGCTCCGGATGTCCCGCTCATGGGCGTCGTCGCCTGGCAGCGCGCCCGCGGCTACATCGGCTACTGGCTCGGAGCCTCGCACCGCGGGGAGGGCGTCATGACCGAGGCCGTCGCCGCGGTCATCGACTGGGTCTTCACGCACGAGGACGTCGACGAGCTGCGGTGGGAGGCCACGGCCGGCAACCTCGGCTCGGCCCTCGTCGCCCAGCGCACCGGGTTCCGCTGGGACGGCACCGGCCGCATCTCGAACGTTCGCCCCGGCCAGGAGGAGGGCGGCTGGCGCGCCGTGCTGCGGCGGGAGCACCTCAGCTCGGTGCAGCCCGCGGCGGAATGGCCCGTGCTGGGGTGAGCGGCGAGGATCGCCCGCCGAGCTCAGGCCGCCCGGCCGGGCGCATCAGCGTCATGCTCTTCGACCTCGACGACTGCCTCATGACCCACTCGCGTGCAGTCGCCCACGGACTCGACGCCGCCCGCGCCGCGGCGGGCGGGGCCCTCGCGGCGGCCGACGGGGATGCCGAGCTCGCGCGCTGGCGCGAGCTCGAGGAGCACCACTACGCCCGGTACCTGACGGGCGAGCTCGACTTCCTCGAGCAGAGGCGCGAGCGGGTGCGGGGCTTCCTCGCTCCGTACGGCATCGCGCCCTCGCCCTCCGAGGCCCTCGACTGGTTCGAGGGGTACATGCACGGGTACCGCGCGGGGTGGGCGCTCTACGACGACGTGCTGCCGATGCTCGAGGCGCTCGAACGGCGGGTGCCGGGCATCCGGTTCGGCATCGTCACCAACGGCGACATCAACTTCCAGACCGAGAAGCTCGTCGCGATCGGACTCGTCGACCGCATCGAGCACGTCATCGCCTCGGGCGAGGTCGGCGTCGCGAAGCCCGCCGCCGGCATCTTCCACGCGGCCGCACGCGCCTTCGGCGTCGACGTCGCGGCGTGCGCCTACGTCGGCGATCGGCTGCGCACCGACGCCGTCGGCGCGCACGACGCCGGGATGCTCGGCCTCTGGCTCGACCGCGGCGAGCTGTCGAGCGCGCTCGCCTCCGAGGCCGCGAGTGCCGGCGGCGCCCTCGCCGTGCCGCGCATCACGAGCCTGCGGGAGCTGTCCGCCCACGTCGCGCCCTAGCCGCCCCGCACGGTACGGGCGGAGCACGGCGCCCCCGCACGCCGAAGCGGGCGGAGCGCCGAAGCGCCCCGCCCGCCGTTCCGCAGCTACCACCACTGCGGAGGGGAGTCCCGCGAGGGGACTAGTTGACGTCCTCGTCCACCCAGTCGAAGGTCTTGGTGACGGCCTTCTTCCAGAGGCGGATCTGGCGGTCGCGCTCGCCCGCATCCATCGACGGGGTCCAGCGCGAGTCCTCCTGCCAGTTGGCGCGCAGCTCGTCGAGCGAGCCCCAGACGCCGACGGCGAGACCCGCGGCGTAGGCGGCGCCGAGCGCGGTCGTCTCCGCGACGACGGGGCGCACGACGGGCACGCCGAGGATGTCGGCCTGGAACTGCATGAGCGTGTTGTTCGCGATCATGCCGCCGTCGACCTTGAGCTCGGTGAGGTCGACGCCCGAGTCGGCGTTGACGGCCTCGAGCACCTCGCGGGTCTGGAAGGCGGTGGCCTCCAGCGCGGCCCGCGCGATGTGGCCCTTGTTGACGAAGCGCGTGAGGCCCACGAGGGCGCCGCGCGCGTCGGAGCGCCAGTACGGGGCGAAGAGGCCCGAGAAGGCGGGCACGAAGTACGCGCCGCCGTTGTCCTCGACGGTGTTGGCGAGCGTCTCGACCTCGGGGGCCGATCCGATGATCCCGAGGTTGTCGCGCAGCCACTGGATGAGCGAGCCCGTGACGGCGATCGAGCCCTCGAGCGCGTAGTGCGGCTTCGCGTCGCCGAGCTTGTAGCCGAGGGTCGTCAGCAGACCGTTCTTGGAGTGCACGATCTCCTCACCGGTGTTGAAGATGAGGAAGTTGCCGGTGCCGTAGGTGTTCTTCGACTCGCCGGCGTCGAACGCCGCCTGGCCGAAGGTGGCCGCCTGCTGGTCGCCCAGGATGCCCGCCACGGGCACCTCGCGCAGCAGCGAGCTGCCGTGCACGGTGCCGTAGACCTCGGAGGACGACTTGATCTCCGGCAGCATCGACGCCGGAACGCCGAAGGCCTCGAGGATCGAGTGGTCCCACTGCAGGGTCTCGAGATCCATGAACAGCGTGCGCGAGGCGTTGGTCACGTCGGTGGCGTGCACGCCGCCGTCGGTGCCGCCGGTCAGGTTCCACAGCACCCAGGTGTCGGTGGTGCCGAAGAGCAGGTCGCCGTTGTCGGCGGCCTCGCGGGCACCCTCGACGTTCTCGAGGATCCAGACGATCTTCGTGCCGGAGAAGTACGTGGCGAGCGGCAGGCCGACGGTCGGCTTGAAGCGCTCCACGCCGCCGTCCTTCGCGAGGCGGTCGACGATCGACTGCGTGCGGGTGTCCTGCCAGACGATGGCGTTGTAGACGGGCTTGCCGGTGTTCTTGTCCCAGACGACGGCGGTCTCGCGCTGGTTGGTGATGCCGACGGCGGCGATGTCGTGGCGGGTGAGCGAGGCCTTCGAGAGCGCCTGGCCGATGACCTCGCGGGTGTTGGCCCAGATCTCCATCGGGTCGTGCTCGACCCAGCCGGCCTTCGGGAAGATCTGCTCGTGCTCCATCTGACCGCTCGAGACGATCGAGCCCTTCTGGTCGAAGATGATGGCGCGGGTGCTGGTGGTGCCCTGGTCGATGGCGAGTACGTAAGTGGCCATGAGGGTGAGAACTCCTTCGTTATCGATGCCGGCAGGCCGGCGGGGGTGACGCTGATCGGGTGGTGCGCGTGCGGGTCGTGCGGGCGCACGGCGAGGCGCGGACGAGGCGACGGGGGGCGGATGCCCAGGCGCGAGCCTGCACGATGCCCGCGCCGGGCATCCGCCGTCGTCGACCGCTAGAGGATGGGCAGCAGGGCCGTGGCCGCGAGACCGGCGAGAGCGCCGCCGATCAGCGGACCGACGACCGGCACCCAGGAGTAGCCCCAGTCGCTCGAGCCCTTGCCCTTGATGGGCAGGATGGCGTGCGCCAGACGCGGGCCGAGGTCACGGGCCGGGTTGATGGCGTAGCCGGTCGGGCCACCGAGCGAGGCGCCGATGCCCACGACGAGCAGGGCGACGGGCAGAGCGCCGAGGGCGGCGAGTCCGGCTCCGGGCTCGGCACGGCCGAAGCCGATGACGACGAAGACGAGCACGAAGGTGCCGAGCACCTCGGTGACGACGTTCCAGCCGTAGCCGCGGATTCCGGGGCCCGTCGAGAAGACGGCGAGCTTGGTGCCCGCGTCGGGCTCCTCATCGAAGTGCTGCTTGTAGGCGAGGAAGGCCAGCACGGCGCCGATGAAGGCTCCGACGAGCTGAGCGCCCATGTATCCCAGGATCGAGAGCAGGTTCACCGGCACGCCCTGACCGAACTCGGTCGCACCGTTGGTGACGAGTCCGATCGTGACGGCAGGGTTGAGGTGCGCGCCCGAGGCGTAGGAGACGGTCACACCGGCGAAGACCGCGAGGCCCCAGCCGAAGTTGATCATCAGGAATCCGCCGGCATTGCCCTTGGTCTTGGCCAGAACGGCGTTGGCGACGACGCCCGCACCGAGCAGCAGGAGCATGGCGGTTCCTACGACTTCCGATAGGAGTACCACTGCGAGATTGTCCACGTTGACTTCTTCCTCTGTTCAGGGTGGTCCTCCCGGCCGCGGTCCCGGCCGGGAGGGGCGCGCTCCGACCGGGGCCGGGGCGCTTCCGCTCACGACCCGGGGGCCGCGGGCGGAATCCTTCGGGGCATCATCGCCCCGTCGTGATGCTCAGGATGCTCTACCGGGCCTCCTGCGCGTGATCGACCTGCACACCGTGGTGGTCGGCGAGGTAGTCCGCGGCGGCCGCGCGCTCGGTGGCGCGCTCCTCCGGGCTCCAGCCGAGCACGCCGCCGACGATCTCGGCGAGCTCGTCGAGCAGGGCCGCGGTCACCTGGCCGGTGAAGGCGAGGGAGGTGCGGCGCAGCACGACGTCGACGAGGCGGACGACCTGCTCGGTCTCGACGAGGTGCTCGATCTCGAGACGGCTGTAGTCCGCGTTCGAGGCGAGCGGAGCATCCTGACCGGCGGCGATGCGGGCGATGATCGCCTCCGCGCTCGTGCCGTACCGGTCGAGGAGGGTGTCGGCGCGCTCGCGGCCGACGACGGCGCCGTGCTTCGACAGCCAGGCGGCGCGCTCGGCGTCGGTGGTCGGGTAGCCGACGGCCCCGCCGATGAGCCGGCCGTCGGTGCTGACGGTGCGCTCGCGGCCGAGGGTCTCCAGCACGAGGCCGCCGAGCTGCTCGCCGAGGGCGCGGAAGGTGGTCCACTTGCCGCCGACGAGGCTGAGCACCGGGGTGCCGCCGAGGCTGCCCTTCTCGATGCGGTAGTCGCGCGAGATCTGACCGGTCGAGCCGGCGTCGCTGCGCGGCAGCGGCCGCACGCCCGAGAAGCGGAAGACGATCTGCGAGCGGTCGACCGCGATGGAGGGGAAGACGTGCTTCACGAGGTCGAAGAAGTAGTCGACCTCCTCCTCGGTGCAGCGGATGGGCTCGTTCATGTCGTGCTCGAGGTCGGTGGTACCGAGCATCACCTTGCCCTTGAGCGGGTAGATGAGCACGATGCGGCCGTCGGTGAACTCGAAGAAGATCTCGCGCCCGTTGCAGGCCTCGTAGAGCTCGGGGTTGTCGAGCACGACGTGCGAGCCCTTGGTGCCGCCCATGTAGCGGGTGGCGTCGCCGAGGGCGGCGTTCGTCAGGTCGGTCCAGGGGCCGGATGCGTTGACGACGACCTTCGCGGTCATCTCGAACTCCTCGCCGCTGCGCATGTCGCGCAGGCGCACCGCCCCGCCCTCGGTCATGCCGACCGCGGTCACGTAGTTGGATGCGCGGGAGTTGTCGCCCGCGGCGATGCCGTCGTAGAGCACGTCGAGACCGAGGCGCTCAGGGTCGTGCATCGAGGCGTCGTAGTAGGTGGCCGTGTACTTGACGTCGCTGCGCAGCTTCGGCAGCAGCTGCTTGGAGGCCTTCGCGCCGCGGAACTGGTGACGGGGCACCCGGCCGCCGTCGCGCGAGAAGGTGTCGTAGATCGTGAGGCCGACCTTGATGATGAGCGCGCCGCGCTCCTTCTTCGGGGCCCCGGGCTTCGGCTTGATGCCGATGAACTGGAAGGGCGCGCGGAGCAGGCTGGAGAAGGTCGAGAAGATCGGGATGGTGGTGGGCAGCGGCCGCACGTAGTGGGGCGCGAGACGCAGGAGGGCGTTGCGCTCGTGCACCGACTCCTGCACGAGGCGGAACTCGCCGTTCTCGAGGTAGCGGATGCCGCCGTGGATCATGTGCGACGAGCCCGCGGAGGCGCCCGAGACGTAGTCGTCGCGCTCGACGAGGGCGACGTCGACGCCGTTGAGGGCGAGGTCGCGGAAGGTGGCGATGCCGTTGATGCCGGCACCGATGACGAGGACGTCGGCGTGCGGTCGGTCGCGCAGCGCGGCGACGGTATCGCGGACTTCGGCGGGCGGGGTCGGCGTGGGCATCGGTGATCACTCTCCTGTTCCCGCCGTCTGGCGACCGGCGGTGAGACAATCGTGGTGCGAACGAGAGAAGTCGTCCACATCGTTTGCACGAATGTGCAGATAGAACGGAGGTCGCTGTGCCCGCTGCACCGCCGCCGAGCGTCAAGATGCGCGATGCGCTGCGCGCCGCGCACCTCTACTACATGCAGGACCTCACCATGGACGCCATCGCGAGCGAGCTCAGCACCTCGCGCTCCTCGGTCTCCCGCCTGCTGACTTATGCCCGGGAATCGGGACTGGTCGACATCCGCATCCGCTCCCCCCTGGAGATGTCGACGCGGTGGGAGCGCGAGATCGTCCGCCGGTTCGGGGTCAGCGCCCACGTCGTCCCCGTTCCCGGCGGCTCCTCCGACGTCGACCGGCAGGAGCGCGTGGCCCGCGGTGCTGCACGAATTCTCAACCAGTACTTCGACTCCAACATGTCGATGGGGGTCGCCTGGGGCTCCACGATGAGCGCGATCTCGCGCCACCTCTCCCCCAAGGAGACGCACAACAGCGACATCGTGCAGCTGAACGGAGCGGGCAACACCCACACGACCGGCATCGATTACGCGAGCGAGATCCTGCGGCGCTTCGCCGAGTCGTACTCCGCGCGGCTGCAGCAGTTCCCGGTGCCGGCCTTCTTCGACTCCCCCGAGACGCGCCGCCACCTCTGGCAGGAGCGCAGCATGCGCCGGGTGCTCGACATGCAGGCCCGACTCGACATCGCCCTGTTCGGGGTGGGCTCGCCGTTCGCCGACATCCCGAGCCACGTCTACATCGGCGGCTACCTCGACCCCGACGACTACCAGTCGCTGAGCGAGCAGAACGTCGTCGGCGATGTCGCCACCGTGTTCTTCCGCGCCGACGGATCGACGGAGGGCATCGCCCTGAACGCCCGGGCGACCGGCCCGGACTTCGAGGTGCTGCGCCGCATCCCCCGCCGCGTCTGCGTCGTCTCGGGCCTCTCGAAGCTGCCGGGCCTGCTGGGCGCGCTCGCCGCGCAGCTCGTCACCGATCTCATCATCGACGAGGGGAGCGCGCGGGCCCTGCTCGAGACGACCGTCGCACCGGTCGAGTCGGCGCCCGAGCCGGCATCGGAGCTCTCAGGCCGCGTACGGGAATAACCCAGGGGCGACTGCGTTCAATACACTGCAACACGTAACGCACTCCGGGGTCGGTGAAAGTCCGAGCCGGCGGTCATAGTCCGCGACCCGCGACCGTTGCCTCAGCCCTCGGGCCGAGGAGACGGGGACGGTTGAGCTGGTGGAATTCCAGCACCGACGGTGAGAGTCCGGATGGGAGGAGTGCGCGGACGGCAGATCCATGCCGCCTGCTCGCGACCCCGGAATGCGCCGCCCACGAGCGCAAGGACCCCGGGATGACCGCCACCGCCACGATCGACGCCGCGCGCGTCGACGCCGCGATGCGCCGCGCGCTCGAGCTCGCCGCCCGGGGCCCCGCCGTCGGCGTCAACCCGCAGGTCGGCTGCGTGCTGCTGGATGCTCACGGCGAGATCATCGCCGAGGGCTGGCATCGCGGGGCGGGCACCGCCCACGCCGAGGTCGACGCGCTGTCGAAGGTCGCCGACGCTCGCGGCCTCACGGCCGTCGTCACCCTGGAGCCCTGCAACCACACCGGCCGCACCGGGCCCTGCGCCCAGGCGCTCATCGATGCAGGTCTAGCCCGGGTCGTCTACGCCCTCCCCGACCCCGGCGAGGTCGCCGGCGGCGGCGCCGAGCGCCTGCGCTCCGCGGGCATCGCCGTCGAGGCGGGCCCGCAGGCCGAGGCCGCCGCCGAGCTGCTGCGGCCCTGGCTGACGAGCGCCCGACTGGGTCGCCCCTTCGTCACGGTCAAGTGGGCGTCGACGCTCGACGGCCGGGCTGCGGCCGCCGACGGCACGAGCCAGTGGATCACGGGCGCGGCCGCGCGGCAGCGCGTGCACGAGCAGCGCGCGGCGCACGACGCCATCGCGGTCGGCACGGGAACCGTGCTCGCCGACGATCCGACCCTGACCGCGCGCGGCGACGGCGGCGCGATGCTCGGCCACCAGCCGCTGCCCGTGGTGTTCGGCACCACGCCCGTGCCCGCCGACGCCGCGCTGCGCCGGCACCCGGCCGGGCTCGTCGAGCTCGGGCACCGCGATCTCGAGCGCGGGCTCGCCGAGCTGCAGGAGCGGGGCATCCGCCGCCTGTACGTCGAGGGCGGCCCGACGCTCGCGAGCGCGTTCCTGCGATCCGGCCTCGCCGACGAGGTGCTGATCTACCTCGCCCCCCTGCTGCTCGGCGGACCGCGCACCGCCATCGACGACCTGGGCATCGGCACGATGTCGCAGGCGCTGCGGTTGAGCATCCACCGCATCGAGACTCTCGGCGACGACATCCTCGTCACCGCACGACCGACCCCACCCCAGGAGTGACCCGCATGTTCACCGGAATCATCGAAGAGCTGGGCGAGATCCTCGCCTGGGAGAAGAACGGCGACGCCGGCCGCGTCACCGTGCGCGGCCCGCTCGCCGTGAGCGACGCCTCGACCGGCGACTCCATCAGCGTCAGCGGCGTCTGCCTCACCGTCGTCGAGCAGGGCCCGGACTGGTTCACCGCCGACGTCATGGGTCAGACCCTCGCGATGTCGGCGCCCGCCCAGTGGGCCGAGGGCGTGACCGTCAACCTCGAGCGCGCCGCCTCGGTCGGCGACCGCCTCGGCGGTCACATCGTGCAGGGCCACATCGACGGCACCGCCGAGCTGCTCGAGGTGCGCGATGAGGGCACCTGGCGCGTGCTGCGCTTCGCGCTCGCCGCCGCCCACGCTCCGCTCGTCGTCGACAAGGGCTCCATCGCCGTCGACGGCATCTCGCTCACCGTGAGCGCCGCGGGCGACGACTGGTTCGAGGTCTCCCTCATCCCCGAGACCCTCGAGCGCACCACCCTCGGCCGCCGCACCGTCGGCGAGCTCGTCAACATCGAGACCGACATCCTCGCTCGACACGTAGCGCGACTGGCGCGCTTCGACGGAAGGATCCCCGCATGAGCATCGGAAGCATCCCCCAGGCGCTGGCCGCGCTGCGACAGGGCAAGCCCGTCCTGGTCGCCGACGACGAGGGTCGCGAGAACGAGGGCGACATCATCCTCGCCGCCGAGCTCGCCACCCAGGAGTGGGTGGCCTGGACGGTCAAGCACTCCAGCGGCTACCTCTGCGCGCCGATGACCAACGAGCTCGCCGACGCGCTCGAGCTGCCGCTCATGGTCGAGAACAGCGAGGACCCGCGCCGCACCGCCTACACGGTGAGCGTCGACGCGGCCGACCGCATCTCGACGGGCATCAGCGCCCGCGACCGCGCGCACACGCTGCGCGTGCTCGCCGACCCGGCATCGACCCCCGCGAGCCTCATCCGCCCCGGCCACATCATCCCGCTGCGGGCGGTCGACGGCGGCGTGCGGGAGCGCGCCGGTCACACCGAGGCCTCCATCGAGCTCATGCGGCTCGCCGGCCTGCGCCCCGTCGCCGTCATCGGCGAGGTCGTGGCCGACGACGGCGAGATGATGCGCCTGCCCGAGCTCATCGAGTTCGGCGCGCGCGAGGGCGTCGTCGTCATCACCATCGTCGACCTGCTCGCCTACCTGGAGTCGGGCGAGGAGTTCGCGGCGGGCGCTCCCGGCGCTGCGGCCGAGGCGCTCAGCAGCGTCTCCTTCGAGGTGGCCACGACCGTGCCGACCACGCACGGGGCGTTCTCGATGCGCGCCTACCGCGACCGCAAGACGGGCGCCGACCACGTGGCGATCGTGAGCGGGATGCCCCACGACGACATGATCGTGCGCGTCCACTCGGAGTGCCTCACGGGCGAGGCCTTCGGCTCGCTCAAGTGCGAGTGCGGCCCCCAGCTCGATGCCGCGCTCGACGTCATCCAGCGCCAGGGCGGCGCCGTGCTCTACATGCGCGGCCACGAGGGCCGCGGCATCGGCCTCATCAACAAGCTCAAGGCCTACCGCCTGCAGGAGGACGGCTATGACACCCTCGATGCCAACCTCGCTCTCGGCCTGCCCGCCGACTCGCGCGACTACCAGGCCGCGAGCGACATGCTGCGCGACCTCGGCGTCTCGCGGGTGCGCCTGCTGTCGAACAACCCCGAGAAGCAGCGCCAGCTGACCCAGTACGGCATCGAGGTCTCCTCCCTCGTGCCGCTGCTCGTGGGCGTCGGCGATGACAACCAGGGCTACCTCAGCGCCAAGCGCGACCGCATGGGCCACCGCCTGCCCGATAGCATCACCAGCGCACCCGTGTACGCCCAGATGGAAGGACGCACCGCATGAGCGGAGCCGGAAGCCCCACCCTCGTCGTCGACGGCACCGGCCTGACGATCGCGATCGTCGCCGGCCAGTGGCACACCGCCATCAGCGAGGGCCTCCTCGCCGGCGCGCGCCGCGTGCTCGAGGCCTCGGGCGCGACCGTGGTCGAGTACGCCGTGCCCGGCTCGTTCGAGTTGCCCGTCGTGGCGAAGGCCGCGCTCGAGAACGGGGCCGATGCCGCCGTCGCCCTCGGCGTCATCATCCGCGGCGGCACCCCGCACTTCGAGTACGTCTCGGCGGCGGCCACCGACGGCCTCACCCGGGTGGCGCTCGACACGGGCAAGCCCGTCGGCTTCGGCGTGCTCACCCTCGAGGACGAGCAGCAGGGCCTCGACCGGGCCGGCCTGCCCGGCTCGAAGGAGGACAAGGGCGCCGAGGCGGCCGAGGCCGCCCTCGCGACCGCCCAGGCGCTGCGCGTCATCCGGGGCTGACGCCCCGGCGCCGAGCGCGCGTCCGCGCCGCGTCCACCCGCCCCGCGGCGCGCCCGCGAGCGCGGCGGCTCCGTCGGCGACGGCGGGTGGAACGACTTGTCTGCATGTGGCACGGATCGCGGTGTTGCGGGCCCGGGTATGGGCCGCGCCTGGAACATGTGGAACCGGTTGCACCCCTCCTGACCAGGGGAGATACTCGCTGTCGGGCGGTGGGGCTCCCTGCGACGACGATGTCGCTGCTCCCCGCTCGTGAGGAGCATCGATGCGGATCCACCAGCACCCCCGCCGAGCAGGAGCCCTGAGCCTCGGGCTCGCCCTGCTCGCCTCGCTCGTCGTCGCGCCGATCGGCGCGGCTCCGGCGAGCGCCGCGGCAGCGACCAACAGCCCCGACTTCACGGCGAACGTCATGGCGCCGCTCGAGGTCTTCGACTTCACGCAGTTCGGCAACCAGCTGAGCACAGTCAAGGCCTACGGCGTCGACGCCGTCTCGGTCGACGTCTGGTGGGGCAAGGTCGAGGGCGCCGGGGACAACCAGTTCAACTGGAGCTACTACGACCAGGTCTTCCAGACGATCACGAGCCGCGGGCTCGACATCGTGCCGATCTTCTCGTTCCACCAGTGCGGCGGCAACGTCGGCGACACCTGCAACATCCCGCTCCCGTCGTGGCTGTGGGGCAAGTACACGGGCGCCGCGCTGAACGGCGTCACCCTCGACGCCAACGGGCTCAAGCACCGCAGCGAGCAGGGCAACTTCTCGAGCGAGACGGTGCAGGGGTGGGCGACCCCGCTCGTGCAGAACGAGTACCAGGCCTTCACGCAGGCCTTCGTCGCCCGGTACGGCACGACCTACGCGAACCGCATGCAGGAGATCAACGTCTCGCTCGGCCCGGCCGGCGAGCTGCGCTACCCCTCGTACAACGGTCACGACTCCGGCACCGGCTACCCCACGCGCGGCGGGCTGCAGTCGTACTCCCCCCTCGCGGTGAAGAGCTTCCAGCAGTGGGCGGTCACGAAGTACGGCACGCTGGCCGGCGTCAACACGGCGTGGGGCACCTCGCTCACGTCGCAGACGCAGATCCAGCCGCCGAGCAACGCCGGTTTCTTCTTCTCCTCGGGCGACTACCGGAACATCCGCTACGGCAAGGACTTCGTCGACTGGTACAACAAGAGCCTCGTCGACCACGGCGAGCGGATGCTCGACACCGTGCTCGCCGCGCTCGGCTCGTCCTTCCCGGGCGCCGAGATCGGCTACAAGATCCCCGGAGTGCACTGGTCCATGACCGGCCCCACGCCGAGGGCCGCGGAGGTCGCCGCCGGCCTCATCCAGACCAGCGTCGACATGTACGCGGCGAGCACCGGGCGCGGCTACGCCAACATCGTCGGCCTGGCCAACCGGGTCGCCGACAGCGGTCGCGGCGTCATCCTGCACTTCACCTGCCTCGAATTCAACGATGAGAACTTCGCGCCGCAGTACTCGCAGGCGAAGACGCTCGTGGGCTGGGTCGGGGCGGAGGCCGGGCGTCAGAACGTGAAGATCAAGGGCGAGAACGCGCTCGCCGGCGGCATCACGAGCAACACCGGCTGGGACAACGTCAATCAGGCCTTCGACAACTTCCCGTACCTCGGCATGACGGTGCTGCGGGTCGGCGAGGTGGCCTCGGGCACGGGTCAGACCCGGTACGCGCAGTTCATCCAGAAGTACCGCGGCACCGCGTGGAACACGCTGTTCGTCCGCGGCACCCACAACAACTGGGACCTGTCGACGAAGATGATCAAGTCGGGCTCGACCTGGACGGCGACGAACGTGCAGTTCCCGACCGGCACGGGGCAGCGCTTCAAGTTCGACGTGCGCGGGGAGTGGAGCCTGAACTACGGGGGCACCTCGCTCTCGGGCACGGCCGTGCAGAACGGCGGCGACATCCCCGTCGCCTCCGGCGGTCGGTACACGATCACGTTCAACGAGTCGACGAAGCAGTACACGGCGACGCGAACGAATTAGCGGCACCGACGGCGGCGGGGCGCACGGCGATCAGCCGGCGCCCCGCCGTCGTCGTACCGGCCCCTACTTGAGGAACAGCGCCCGGAGCCGGTTCGTCGTGAACACGATGCCGATCGCGATCATGACGAGGAAGTAGCCGATGTGCACGAGCATCATGCCGCTGAGCGCGCCCGTGGTGAGGCCCCGCACGAGCTCGACCCCGTGCCACAGCGGCAGCGCCTGGATGAGCCACTGGATGGGCTCCGGGTAGACGGTGATCGGGTAGAAGGTCGCCGAGAACAGGAACATCGGCAGCATGATGAAGGTGACCCACTCGATCTGCTGGAAGGTCTTCATGTAGCTCGTGATCGCCATCCCGATGCTCGCGAAGCCGAACGCGATGAGCAGCACGGCGGGCAGCGCGAGCAGGGCCGTCCACGCGAGGTTGAGGCCGAAGACCTGCATGATGACCATGAAGCCCACCGCGTACATGGCGCCGCGCAGGAGGGCGAGGAAGATCTCGCCGAGCGCGACGTCGAGCGGGCCGAGACTCGTCGTGAGCATGCCCTGGTAGAGCTTCGAGTAGTTGAGCTTGAAGAAGACGTTCCACGTCGAGTCGTAGACGGCCCCGTTCATCGCTGAGACGGCGAGCAGGGCCGGAGCGATGAACGCCGGGTACGACACGTCGACGCCCGTCGACGTCTGCACGGTGCCGACGAGGGCGCCGAAGCCGATGCCGAGCGAGAGCAGGTAGAACACCGGCTCGAAGAAGCCGCTGAGCACCACGAGGTAGTTGGTGCTGCGCGTGGCGAGCAGCCCGCGGGCGATGACGGCGCGGGTGTTGCCGGCGTACAGCGCGCCGCGCGCGGTCGTGCGGGTGGGAGCGGTCGTGGCGGTCACTTGTTGAGCCTCCGGGCGAAGTGCCGGCGCGTGGCCCACAGGCCCACGACGACGAGGCCGACGAGGTAGCCGACGTGCGTGACGGTGAGCCACAGCGGCTCGACGTGCCCGTAGGTGAGCACCCGGCCGAGCTCGGTGCCGTGCCAGAGCGGCGACACCCAGCCGATCGGCTGCAGGAAGATCGGCAGCTGGTCGAGCGGGAAGAAGGTGCCGGAGAACAGGAACAGCGGCGTGATGCCGAAGCGCTGCAGCATCGCCATCTGCCCCTTGTCGTCGACGATCGTCGAGGTGTACGAGGCGATCACCGTGCCGATCGCGACGCCGGTGAGGGTGGCGACGAGGATCGCGAGCCCGCCGAGCGGCGAGGTGATGGCGCCGAAGAGCGCGATGACCCCGAAGTAGATCGCGACGGTGACGAGCGCGCGGAGCGCGATCTGGATGAACATGCCCGACACGATCTGCCCGGGCGCGATCGGCGAGGCGTTCATGCCGAAGAAGATCGGGTTCCACTTGAAGCCCGAGAGGATCGGGTAGCTCGTCTCGTTCGCCGCCACCGTCATCGCCGCCGTCGCCAGGAGCGCCGGCGCGACGAACTGCAGGTACGTGACCCCGCCGATGCCCTGGGGCACGAGGCTCGCGAGCCCGACGCCGAGCGCGAAGAGGTAGATGAGCGGATTGCCGAAGCTCTGGAAGAGCGCGTCGCCCGCGTAGCCCTTCATCGCGAGGATGCGGTGCTCGGCGATGTACCAGGCGCCGAAGCGGCGCGGGGCGGCGCCGCCCGCGATCGCCCGGCGGGAGTCGTCCCGCTCGAGGCCCTGGGCGCTCTGCGCATCGACAGTCATGACGCACCCCGTTCCCCGACGCAGCTCAGCCGCGACGGCGCTGGCGTCGCGGAATCGCGGCGCGACTCTCCCAGCTCCAGCGCGGTCATTCGATCAGGCTCCGCCCCGTCAGCCGCAGGAACACGTCCTCCAGGCTCGAGCGCCGCACGAGCGAGGTGATCGGCGCGAGCCCGAGCTGCGTGATGCGCTCGAGCACGGCCTCGCCGTCCTCGCTGTAGACGAGGATGCGGTCGGGCAGCACTTCGAGGCGGTCGCCGATGCCCTGCATGCGCTCGGCGGCCTCGGCGTTCCTGTCGCTGCCGAAGCGCACCTCGAGAACCTCCTTGCTGGAGTACTCGCGGATGAGCGCGGCGGGCGACCCCTCGGCCATGATGCGGCCCTGGTCGACGACGACCAGGCGGTCGCAGAGCTGCTCGGCCTCGTCCATGTAGTGGGTCGTCAGCACGAGCGTCGTGCCCTGCTCCTTGAGGCGGAACAGGCGGTCCCAGAGGATGTGCCTGGCCTGCGGGTCGAGGCCCGTCGTGGGCTCGTCGAGCAGCAGGATGCGCGGCTCGTTGATGAGCGCGCGGGCGATGGTGAGGCGGCGCTTCATGCCGCCGGAGAGGTCGTCGACCTTGGCCTTCTTGCGGTCGGTGAGCTGCGCGAACTCGAGCAGGGCATCCGCCCGCTCGGCGATCACGGAGCGCGGCAGACCGAAGTACCGGCCGTAGACGAGCAGGTTGTCGCGCACCCGCAGCTCCTGATCGAGGTTGTCCTGCTGCGGGACGACCCCGAGCTGCGAGCGGATATCGGGGCCGTGCGCGTCGGGGTCGAGACCCAGGATCGACAGCTCGCCCGAGGTGCGCGTCGAGACCGCCCCGACCATGCGCATGGTCGTCGACTTGCCGGCGCCGTTGGGGCCGAGCAGGCCGAAGGACTCGCCCGGCGCGACCTCGAAATCGATGCCGGCGACGGCGGTGAAATCGCCGTAGGTCTTCGTGAGCGACGTTGCTGAGATGACGGGCTGGGACACGGGAGTCGAGCATAGTCCGGGTCTCCGACACCGTTCGCGAGCACCCTGTCAGCGAACACGAGCGGTGCTGCCCGGGCGCTCCGGCAGACTGGAGCGGGCATCCCGTCGCCTCATCGGCCTCGCGACGGCACGCCCGACGCCTCCTCTTCTCTTCGCCTCGAAGGACCCCATGAGCAGCCCCGCCCCCACCCGCCCGCGCCGCGGCTTCGGCCGCACCCCCGACGACGGCCCCCGCGCCACGTTCTCGCAGCTGCTGCCGTACCTGCTCGAGCACAGGACGGTGCTCTCGTGGGTGATCGTCATCAGCGTGCTCGGCGCCGGGGCCTCGCTCGCGCAGCCGCTGCTCGTCGGGCAGGTCATCACGGTGGTCGAGGGCAGGGGCGATCTCGGCGGGCTCGTCGCGCTGCTCGTCGTGCTCGTCATCGTCAGCGGGCTGCTGAGCGGCTTCGGCCACTACCTGCTGCAGCGCACGGGCGAGGGCGTCGTGCTCTCGAGCCGGCGCTCCCTCGTGCGCCGACTGCTGCACCTGCCGATCGCCGAGTTCGATCAGCGCCGCACGGGCGACCTCGTCAGCCGGGTCGGCAGCGACACCACCCTGCTGCGCGCCGTGCTCACGCAGGGGCTCGTCGAGGCGATCGGCGGCAGCCTGACCTTCGTCGGGGCGCTCATCGCCATGCTCGTCATCGATCCGGTGCTGCTGGGGCTCACGCTGCTGGTCATCGCGGTGTCGGTCGTCACGGTCGTGCTGCTCGCCGCGCGCATCCGGGTCGCCAGCCGCAAGGCCCAGGAGCGCGTCGGCGACCTGGCCGCGGCCGTCGAGCGCGCGATCTCCTCGGTGCGCACCGTGCGGGCCGCCAACGCCACCGACCGCGAGATCGCGCACGTCGAGGCGGATGCCCGCGGGGCGTGGGAGCAGGGCATCAAGGTCGCGAGGATCTCGGCGCTCGTCGTGCCGATCTCGTCGATCGCCCTGCAGGTCTCGTTCCTCGTGGTGCTCGGCGTCGGCGGCTACCGCGTCGCCTCCGGCGCCATCGAGATCGCCGACCTCGTGGCGTTCATCCTGTTCCTGTTCCTCATGATCGGCCCGCTCGGTCAGGCCTTCGGGGCGATCACGAGCGTCAACTCGGCGCTCGGCGCGCTCGGCCGCATCCAGGAGATCATCGCCCTGCCGAGCGAGACCGACGGGGATGCCGCGCTCACGCCCGCGCCCACCGACCCCTCCTCGACCGACGTCGCGCTCGCGTTCGAGGAGGTCGGCTTCCGCTACCCGGAGCAGGCCCGGCGCACGGAGGCCGAGAAGGCCGCAGCGGCCGTCGCCGGCGAGATCGAGCGCGACACCACTGTTCTCCGCGGCGTGAGCTTCTCGGTGCCGACCGGCTCGCGCACGGCGCTGGTGGGCCCGAGCGGGGCCGGCAAGTCGACCGTGCTCGCGCTCATCGAGCGCTTCTACGACGCGAGCGAGGGCGTGATCCGCATGGGCGGCGTCGACATCCGCGCACTGGATCGCACCGAGCTGCGCAGCCGCATCGGCTACGTCGAGCAGGACGCCCCGGTGCTCGCCGGCACCCTGCGGCAGAACCTGCTGCTCGGCACCCCCGAGGCGAGCGACGAGCAGTGCATCGCCGTTCTGCGCAGCGTCAACCTCGGCGAGGTTCTCGACCGCACCGACGCCGGCCTCGACGCGCAGGTCGGCGAGGACGGCGTGATGCTCTCGGGCGGCGAGCGCCAGCGGCTCGCGATCGCCCGCGCCCTGCTCGCGGCGCCGCCCATCCTGCTGCTCGACGAGTCGACCTCCTCGCTCGACGGCCGCAACGAGCAGCTCATGCGCGAGGCGATCGACGCCGTCGCCGAGAACCGCACGCTCATCGTCATCGCGCACCGGCTGTCGACGGTCGTCGACAGCGACCAGATCGTCGTGCTCGACCACGGACGCGTCGTCGGCACGGGCACGCACAGCGAGCTCGTCGCCGCCGTGCCGCTCTACCGCGACCTGGCGAAGCACCAGCTGCTGGTCTGAGGCGCGCCCGGCGCCCCGCCCGAGGGCCCGGCCCTCGGGCGCCGGGCTCCCGGCCCCGGTCGTCAGCCGTCGGCCGGCACGACCTCGGCGCCCGCCGCCGCGAGCTCGGCGAGCGCCGCCCGGCTCGACTCCGCCGCGACGCCCGCCACGAGCCCCTCGAGCACCCGCACCGAGCGCCCCGCGCCGAGCGCGTCGAGGGCGGATGCCCGCACGCAGTAGTCCGTGGCGATGCCCACGACGTCGACGGCGTCGATGCCGCGCTCGTCGAGCAGCTGGGCGAGGGTGCGGCCCTCCTCGGTCGTGCCCTCGAAGATGGAGTAGGCGGGCACGCCCTGCCCCTTGCGCACGTGCACGTCGACGGCGCCGGCGTCGAGGGCGGGGTGGTACTCGGCGCCCGCGGTGCCGGCCACGCAGTGCACCGGCCAGGTCGTCACGAAGTCGGGATCGGCATCCCGCGCGAAGTGCCCGCCGTTGTCGCCCTCGGCATCGTGCCAGTCGCGGGAGGCGATGACGAGGGCGTAGTCGTCGCCCGCCTCGCGCAGGTGCGCGGTGATGCCCGCCGCGACGGCCGCTCCCCCGTCGACGCCGAGCGCCCCGCCCTCGGTGAAGTCGTTCTGCACGTCGATGATGAGCAGGGCGCGGGTCATGGCGGGCCTTCCGGTCAGAGGGTCGAGAGGTTGCCGCCGCAACGGAGCACGGCGGTCGCGAGGGTGTCGAGCTGCACCCGGGTGGTGTTGTTCGCCCCGAGGCTCGGCGCCGTCGCGGCGAAGAAGAAGGTCAGCACGGTGCCGTCCTCGGCGCGGATACTGCCGCTCAGCATGTGCCCGTCGGCGAGCAGGCCGGTCTTCGCGCGCACGGCCCCGCGCGCGACGGCGTTGTCGCCCGTGAAGCGGTTCGCGAGCGTTCCGGTCTGCCCGGCGATCGGCCAGGCGTCGCGCACGATGCCGAGCGCGCCCTCGCCCGCATCGATCTTCACGGCGAGCTGCGCCGCGTAGACGGGAGGCACGGCGTTGAGGTCGCTCAGCCCCGAGCCGTCGATGACGGTCAGCTGGTCGACCGGCAGGCCGTAGCCGTCGAGCGCCTGCGCGTAGGCGTCATCGATCGAGGCGGCCGAGCCGCCCAGACCCTGCTGCAGCGAGACGACCCGCGCGAGCATCTCGGCGAGGGTGTTGTCGCTCGTCGGCACCATCTGCCCGATGAGCGTGCGCACCGGCTGCGAGCGCACCTCGGCGAGCGGGATCGCCTCGCCGGTGGCGCTCCCCTGCCGGATGCTGACGCCGGGGTTGCCCGCCGCCGCGAGCGCCTCGGCGAACCACCGCCCCGCACGCCCGACCGGGTCGGTGCTGCGCGGCGACTGCACGGCCCTCGGATCGTCCCGATCGCCGTCCACCTGCAGTGCCACGACCTCCGAGAGCCAGCCCTGGGTCTGCTCGCCCCGATCCCACGACGGGTGCCACCGGTCGTCGGTGCTCCAGTAGCCGGCGTCGAGCACGACCTCGGTGATGACGGCGTCGGCGCCGTTGGCCGCGCGGTACGCCGCGATCGTCTGAGCGGCGAGGTCGGCGAGCTTGGGCGCGCCCGGGTAGACGCTCTCCTGCCCGAGGGCGGTGCGGCTGAGGGTGGCGTCGCCGCCCCCCACGAGCACGATCGAGCCGGGTGTCTCGCCCGTGACCGCGCGGGTGACGAGCTGGTAGTCGGGGCCGAGCACGGCGAGGGCCGCGGCGGCGGTGAGGTTCTTCATGACGCTGCCCGTGCGCACGGGGTCGCCGGCGCGGCGGTCGAAGAGCAGCTCGCCGGTCGCGGCGTCGACCACGGCGGCCGAGAAGCTGCCGAGCACCTCGGCACCCGCGAGCGCGGCGATCGAGCAGGTGCGCAGCCGACTGGGCTCGACGTCGAGGGTCGGCGGGGTGCGCGGCGGCTCGGCGACGGCCGTGGGGCTCGGCGCCGGGGTGCTCGAGCCGGAGGGCGCGGGGGTCGCCGCGGGGGCGAGCCTGCTCGCCCCGACCGCTGCTCCGGCGTAGAGCGCGCCGGCCGGCAGGGCGACGGCACCGAGCACGGCGGCCGTGAGGAGGAGCGCGCGACGGCGGCCCGAGCTCAGGCCGCCGCGGGCCGCCCGAGGAGCGGCGGGAGCGCCGGCGTCATCGGAGGGCTGCGTCACGCGGCCATGATACGCAGGGCCGTCGGCAGGGGCATCCCGCTCAGGCCTCGTCGGCGGCGTAGCGCACGCCCACCTGGCGGCGCACCTCGTCGAGCAGGCCCATGATCGCGACGGTCTCCTCCAGCGGCAGGGATGCCGGCGCCTCACCCGCGATGCGCCGCTCCATCTCGGCGGCCTGGTACTGCATGCCGCGCCCCTCGACGCGGCTCTCGTAGCGCTCGATCTCGTGCCACTCCCGGTCGCGCACGGTGAAGGAGGTCGGCACGTAGAAGGTGCGATCGATCTCGATGGAGCCCTCGGTGCCGATCACGGCGGCGCGGTTCGGGCCCGCGGTGTCGAGCGCGGTGTGGAGCACGGCCTGACGGCCGTCGGCGTAATCGAGGATCATCGCCGTCTGCCGGTCGACGCCCGTCGGCGTGAGCGCGGCGTGGGCCCGCACGCCCTGCGGCATGCCGAGCACGTCGACGGCGAAGGCGACCGGGTAGATGCCGAGGTCGAGCAGGGCGCCGCCGCCGAGCTCGGGGTTCTGCAGGCGGTGCTCGGGGTTCGTCGGCAGCGCCTGGGTGTGATCGGCGAGCACGGTGCGCACCTCGCCGAGCACGCCGGAGGCGAGGATCTCGCGCAGGCGCACCATGTGCGGCAGGAACCGCGTCCACATCGCCTCCATCACGACGACGCCCGCGGCCGCGGCCGCGTCGGCGACGCGCTGCGCCTCGGGCTGCGTGAGCGTGAACGCCTTCTCGACGAGCACGTGCTTGCCGGCCTCGATCGCGAGGACGGCGTTCGCGGCGTGGTGCGAGTGCGGGGTGGCGACGTAGACGACGTCGACCTCCGGGTCGGCGACGAGCTGCTCGTAGCCGCCGTGGGCCCGGCCGATGCCGAACTCGGCGGCGAAGGACTCGGCGGCCTCGGCACGGCGCGAGCCGACCGCCGTGACGGCGTGGCCGGCGAGCAGCAGGTCGGCGGTCATCGAGCGGGCGATGCCGCCCGTGGCCAGGATCCCCCAGCGCGGTCGAGTGCTCACAGGTCGGCCTTCCCGCGGCCGGCGTCGGCACCGTCCGCGAGGACGAGCCTAGGCGGTGCCGGTCAGCAGCTCGCCCAGCGGGCGGCGGCGCGGGTGAAGCTGTACGGCTCGTTCGGCACGCCCCCGTGCGTCATCGCGAACAGGATGCACACCCCGGCGACGCTCGCCCCCGGCTTGTACAGCGAGGCCCGGTGGCTGCTCGAATCCCACCACTTCTGCGCGACCGAGGCCCCGGTGTTGCCCGTGCCGCCGGCGAGGTTGCCGTCGCAGCCCGTGCTCGGCACCCCGTCGCTGCGCTGCGAGCCGGCGTGACCCCAGGCGCTCAGCGGATCGGTCGAGGGGTCCTCCGCCATCCAGAAGAGCCGCTGCTCCATGCAGCCGTCGTAGCGGATGCGCTCGACGGGGATGGGCGGCAGGCAGTTGCTCACGCGGATCTGGTTGTACGCCTGCGCGAACTGCGCGAGGTCGGAGGAGGTCGTGCCGGCGACGCCGAGCGGCGAGGCCGCCCCCGGAGCGCCCGCCGTGGCGCCCCCGGGCAGGCCGGCGCAGGTGCCGGCCGCGGTCGATCCGGCGGGGGCAGACGCCCCTCCCGTCGCCCGCGAGGACGCGGCAGCCGCCTCGGCCGCGGCCTGGGCGGCGGCCGCCTGCGCCGCGGCCTCAGCGGCCTCAGCAGCGGCGGCAGCCGCTGCGGCGGCTGCGGCGGCAGCGGCAGCGGCCTTCGCGCGCCCGGCGACCTGCAGACCCGCGGGCTCGGCGGCGAGGGCGCGGGCGACCGCCGCGGCGCGCGCACGACCCGCGGCGGGCGCGGGGTCGGCGACGACGTCGTCGATCATGCGGATGATCGGCTCATCCTGCTCTCCGGCCGATGCGGAGGCGGTCACCGCCCCGGCCGACGGCGTCGTCGACGACCCGAGGCCGGCGGCGCCGAGGAACGGCACGGCGACGAGAACGGCCGCCGCGAGCGCGGTACCGGCGAACGTGGATGTGCGCGCCATCGTCGGGCTCCCCCCAGAGCATCCATGTGAGCGGCGGCCCCCCGGCCGCTGCAGAGCCACCGTACGGGCCGCGCACGGCGCCCGCCAAGCCTCGGCGGGCCGCGGCCGGTCGGTCCACCCCCGCACTGGGGGCGCGTCGCTGCGCGGAGCACCCCCGGTCAGGGGGCATGGGAGCGGGAGTGGAGCCCCGTACAGGATTCGAACCTGCGACCTGCTGTTTACAAGACAGCTGCTCTACCAGCTGAGCTAACGGGGCGCGCGGTGGAGGGCGAGGGCCAGCCTACCCGCGGCGCCTCGCCGCCGGCAGACTACGCGTGGATGCCCGGCTCGCGCCGCGACCGCCGCTCAGGGCGCCGCGGGAGAGGGGGAGGGCGACGGCGACGGCGAGGGCTCGAGATCGACGTCCCCGCCCGCCGCCTGCAGGATGAACTGCGAGAAGTCGGCCGCGTCGAAGGGATCGGTGCCCGGGTACCGCACGCCGTTCACGAGCACGAGAGGGGTGCCGCCGAGCGACTCGACCTCGGTCGAGGCCACCGGCAGCGGGCCCGCCTGCGCGCGCGTCGTCGCCGCCTCGACCCAGGGGGCGAAGCGGCGCTCCTCGATGCAGCGCTCCATCGAGCCGGAGTCGGCGCCCGCCTCCTGCACGAGGTCGAGCAGCTCGCCGTCGGTGAGCCCCTCGGTGTCGGGCTCCGGCTGAGCGGCGAAGAGCGCCGCGTTCACCGCGGGGAACGCCGCGGGCGCGAAGTTCGCCGTGCACGCCGCGGCGTTCGCCGCGCGCAGGGAGTACTGCGTGCCCGCCGAGCGGTTGGTCAGCGTCGCGAGCGGGTGGATCTCGAGCGTCGCGGCCCCGGAGTCGACGAGGGTCGTGAGGAGGTCATCCATCTCGGTCTGGAAATCGGCGCAGACGGGGCACAGGTAATCGGTGAAGACCACGACGTCGACGACACCGGCCGCACTCGGCTCGGAGGGGGTGGGTGCCTCGCCGGGCTCGAGCCCTGCCGTGGTCTGCACCGCGAAGCCCGCATCGAAGCGGATGCCGTCGCTCGCCATGTTGCGCGGGCCGGGGCCCTCCGGTCGCACGGAGCCGACGATGACGACGGCGACGATCGCGACGACGGCGATCGCGGCGATGCCGAGCCCGCCCTGCAGGAGCAGCCGGGTGCGGCGGTCCTTCTTCTTCTGCGTCGCCCGCAGCTGACGCGCCTTGTCGCGGGCTTCGGCGCGGCGCTCGATCATGCCCTCCGAGCCGGTCGCCGCGTCGCTGTCCGTCATGAGTGGTCCTCTTCGGTCTCGGGTGAAGGCGTCGTGCCGTCCGCAGTGCCGCAGGAGCGCGGGAGGAGCGGGTCGGGCGCGAACGGCCCCGGGAAAGGGTACGGCGTCCTCCGCCCGGTATCCAGTCGAGCCATGATCAGTGGCATACTGAGCCCTGACGACCGGGGTCGCTCATCCCGGCCCCCGGGTCGTTATTCCATTCACTACGGATCGTCCGGCACGTACCTGCCGGTGAAGGAGAAGCACAACCATGGCATCAGTCACGTTCGACAAGGCCACCCGCCTGTACCCCGGATCGACCGTTCCCGCGGTCGACGCGATCGACCTGCAGGTCGCCGACGGCGAGTTCCTCGTCCTCGTCGGCCCCTCCGGCTGCGGCAAGTCGACCACCCTGCGCATGCTCGCCGGCCTCGAAGAGGTCAACGACGGCAACATCTTCATCGGCGACCGCAACGTCACCGACGTGCCGCCGAAGGACCGCGACATCGCGATGGTGTTCCAGAACTACGCGCTCTACCCGCACATGACCGTCGCCGAGAACATGGGCTTCGCCCTCAAGATTGCCGGCATCGCCAAGGAGGAGCGCGCCACCCGCGTGCTCGAGGCAGCCAAGCTGCTCGACCTCGAGCCCTACCTCGACCGCAAGCCGAAGGCGCTCTCGGGCGGCCAGCGCCAGCGCGTCGCCATGGGCCGCGCCATCGTGCGTCAGCCCCAGGTGTTCCTCATGGACGAGCCGCTGTCGAACCTCGACGCCAAGCTGCGCGTGCAGACCCGCACCCAGATCGCCTCGCTGCAGCGCCGCCTCGGCGTGACCACGGTCTACGTCACGCACGACCAGACCGAGGCCCTCACCATGGGCGACCGCATCGCCGTGCTGAAGGACGGCGTGCTGCAGCAGGTCGGCACCCCGCGCGACCTGTACGAGACGCCGCGCAACGTGTTCGTCGCCGGCTTCATCGGCTCGCCCGCCATGAACCTGTTCCCCGCCACCATCGTCGACGGCGGCGTGCAGTTCGGCACCGGCGTCGCCCCGGTCGACCGCGACTCGCTCTCCGACGCCACCGACGCCTCGGTGACGGTCGGCGTGCGCCCCGAGGACCTCATCGTCGGCGCCGCCGGCAGCCAGGGCCTCACGGTCGAGGTCGACGTCGTCGAGGAGCTCGGCGCCGACGGCTACCTCTACGGTCACGCCGACGTCAACGGCCAGCGCGTCGACGTCGTCGCCCGCGTCGACGGCCGCGTGCACCCCAACGCCGGCGAGACCGTCGTCGTGAGCCCCGAGCCGCGCCACGTGCACGTCTTCGACACCGGCACCGGCCTGCGCCTCAACCGGGCGCCGATCACCGCCGGCTGATCGGGATCACTGCCTAGCGAGGGCGGGCGCGTCGCACGACGCGCCCGCCCTCGCGGCGTTCCCGACGACGATCGCCGAGCCTCCCCCGACCGATCCCCCTCCCCGCCTCCCGCCCCGACCCGCGAAGGGCCGCCATGAGCGCATCGCTGAACATCACCGCCGCCGTCGTCGACCCCGGACTGCTCGACCTGCCGTGGAACCTGCCCCTCGACGTCTGGCCCGACGACGCGATCGCGGCCCTGCCGAAGGGCATCTCGCGCCACCTCGTGCGCTTCGTGCACCTCAGCGGCTCGGTCGTCGCCATCAAGGAGACGACGGAGGAGATGGCGCGGCGCGAGTACGACATGCTGCGCACGCTTCAGCGCCTCGAGATCCCCTGCGTCGACCCCGTCGCCGTGATCACCGGACGGCTCGACGACGAGGGCAACGAGCTCATGCCGGTGCTCGTCACCCGTCACCTGCGCTTCTCGCTGCCGTACCGGGCGCTCTACTCGCAGACGCTGCGGCCCGACACCGCGACCCGCCTCGTCGACGCCCTCGCCCTGCTGCTCGTGCGCCTGCACATAGTCGGCTTCTTCTGGGGCGACGTCTCGATCTCGAACACGCTGTTCCGGCGCGACGCGGGAGCCTTCGCCGCCTACCTCGTCGACGCCGAGACCGGCCAGCTCTACGAGGGCGGCCTCTCGAACGGCCAGCGCGAGAACGACCTCGAGATCGGGCGCGTCAACATCGCCGGCGAGCTGCTCGACCTCGAGGCCGGCGGGCGCCTCGACGACAACGTCGACGCCGTCGAGGTCTCGAACCGCATCATCGAGGCCTACCGCACGCTCTGGAAGGAGCTCACGGGCTGGGAGTCCTTCGACCGCTCCGAGCGCTGGCGCATCACGCAGCGCGTCGAGCGGCTCAACGACCTCGGCTTCGACATCGAGGAGCTCGCCATCCGCACCGACGGCGACAGCACCGAGGTGCGCATCCAGCCGAAGGTGGTGGATGCCGGGCACCACACCCGCCGCCTCATCCGACTGACGGGCATCGACGCCGGCGAGAACCAGGCCCGGCGCCTGCTCAACGACCTCGACTCCTACGTCGCGGCGAACTACCCGAACCGGGATGCCGACGAGGAGGTCGTCGCCCACGAGTGGCTCGTGCGCGTGTTCGAGCCCGTGGTGCGCGCGATCCCGAGGGATCTGCGCGGCAAGCTCGAAGGGCCGGAGGTCTTCCACCAGCTGCTCGAGCACCGCTGGTACCTCTCGCAGAACGAGAAGCGCGCCATCCCGCTCGCCGAGGCCCTCAGCTCGTACATCGACACGGTGCTGCGCCACCGCCGCGACGAGGCGACCGTCATCGCGCCCATCACCGAGTCGATCAGCCTGCCCGGCGCCCTCGACACCAGCGAGATCGAGCTCGCGCTCGACGATGATGACGACGAGATCGTCACGGGGTCGTGGCGCGACAAGGTCTGAAGGGCTGATCCTCTCAGCGGCCCCCCGCGGGCCGCGCGACACGCCCCGACCGCGGGCCGGACCGCTGCCGCTACTTCGCCCCGCGCCTCCGCGCCACCTCGTACAGCGTGACGCTCGCCGCGATGCCGGCGTTCAGCGACTCCGTCGCCGAGGTGATCGGGATGGAGACGATCGCGTCGCACGTCTCGGTGACGAGGCGGGAGAGGCCCTTGCCCTCGCTGCCGACGACGATGACGATCGGCTGATCGGCGAGCTCGAGCTGCGGCAGCGAGACGTCGCCGCCGCCGTCGAGCCCGAGGATGAACATCCCCTCGCTCTTCAGCTGCTTGAGCGTCTGCGTCAGGTTCGGGGCCATCGCGACGGGGGTGCGCGCGGCGGCGCCGGCCGAGGTCTTCCAGGCGGCCGCGGTGACGCCGACCGATCGGCGCTGCGGCACGATGACGCCGTGCCCGCCGAACGCGGCCGTCGAGCGGATGATCGCCCCGAGGTTGCGCGGGTCCGTCACGCCGTCGAGCGCCATGATGAGCGGCACCTGCCCCTTCTTGCGGGCGGACTCGACGAGGTCGAGCGGGTGCGCGTACTGGTACGAGGGCACCGTGAGGGCGATGCCCTGGTGCACCGAGTCGGGGCCGGTGAGGCGCTCGAGCTCGGGCCGCATGATCTCGAGCACGGGCACGCCGCGCTTGGTCGCGAGGCCGAGGGCCTCCTTGACGCGGTCGTCCATCTCGACGCGCGCCGCGATGTAGAGCGCCGTCGCGGGGATCTTCGCCCGCAGGGCCTCGACCACCGAGTTGCGACCGCTGAGCACCTCGTGGTCGCCGGCGCGCTTGGCCGAGCGCGGGCCGCCGCTCGTCGAGGTCGTGGCGCTGGGCTTGCGGTCGGGGGTGCGGCCGCCGCGCGAGCGCGCCTCCTCGAGGCGCTCCTGCGCGATCTTGCGCTTGCCGGCCGGGTGCCAGGTGCGGTCCTCGGCCTTGGGGGTCGGGCCGCGGCCCTCGAGAGCCTGGCGGCCCTGGCCCCCCGATCCCACGGTGGGGCCCTTTTTCGTCCTGCGTGCGCCGGGGCGCCCCTGCTTAGCCATCGAGTCTCCAGTCGGTTCCATCCGGGGTGTCGTCGAGCAGGATGCCCGCCCCGGCCAAGTCGTCGCGGACGCGGTCCGCGGTGGTCCAGTCGCGCGCCTCGCGGGCGGCGCGCCGCTCGTCGATGAGGCGCCGTATGAGCGCGTCGAGGGCGGCGTGCTCGCCGTCGGCCGCACTCGAGCCCCCCGGGCTCGCGAGGTCGAGCCCCAGCACCCGGAGCATGGCGGCGACCTCGGCGGCGCTCCGGGCGGCGGTCTCGGCATCGTCGGCGTCGAGGGCGGCGTTGCCCGCGCGCACGGCCTCGTGCAGGGCGGCGAGGGCCTGCGGCACGGCGAGGTCGTCATCCATCGCCGCGACAAAGGCCGCGGGGACCTCGCCGACGGCGACGGGCGCGCGCTTCGCGGCCCGGGCGAGGAAGGTCTCGATGCGGGTGAGCGCCGCCTCCGACTCGGCGAGCGAGCCCTCGGTGTAATCGATGGTCGAGCGGTAGTGCGCCGAGCTCAGCCAGTAGCGCACCACGGCGGGGCGGGCGGAGGCGAGCAGGTCGGCGGCGAAGACCGAGTTGCCGAGCGACTTCGACATCTTCTGCCCGCCGACGGTGACGAGGCCGTTGTGCACCCAGTGCGCGGCGAACTCGTCGCCCGCGGCGCGGGACTGCGCCAGCTCGTTCTCGTGATGCGGGAACCGCAGGTCGAGCCCGCCGCCGTGGATGTCGAAGGAGTGCCCGAGGTAGCGCTGCGCCATGGCCGAGCACTCGATGTGCCAGCCCGGGCGACCGGGGCCCCAGGGCGAGTCCCAGCTCGCGCTCTCGGGCTCGTCGCTCTTCGGGCCCTTCCAGAGCGCGAAGTCGCGCGCATCCCGCTTCGCCCGTGCAGGCGCGTCCTCGGCGGCGTCCATGTCGTCGGGGCTCTGCCGGGTCAGCTCGCCGTAGGCGGGCCACGAGCGCACGTCGAAGTAGACGTCGCCGCTCGCGTCCTCGGCCGGGTAGGCGTGGCCTCGCTCGATGAGCCGGGCGATGATCGCGTGCATGCGATCGATGCTGGCCGTCGCCCGGGGCTCGTAGGTCGGCGGCAGGATGCCCAGCGCGCGGTACGCGGACGAGAACTCGAGCTCGACCCGGTACGCCAGCGCGTACCACGGCTCGTCGTCGCCCGCGCTCTGCAGGATCTTGTCGTCGATGTCGGTGACGTTGCGGATGAAGGTCACGGCGTAGCCGCGGTGGGTCAGCCAGCGCCGCCACAGGTCGTAGACGAGCGCGCTGCGGAGGTGCCCGATGTGCGGCGCGGACTGCACCGTCGGGCCGCAGACGTACATGCCGACGCGGCCGGGAACCCGCGGAGCGAGGTCGACGACGGCCTGCCGGAGGCTGTCGTGCAGGCGGACGCTCATCCGCCCAGCCTACCGGCCGCGGTCAGGCCGACAGGAGGGCCGTCGCGACGGCCGTGACGCCCTCGCCGCGCCCGGTGAACCCGAGGCCGTCGCTCGTCGTCGCGGCGACGCTGACGGGGGCTCCCAGAAGGCCGGTGAGCAGCGCCTCGACCTCGTGGCGGCGGGGCGAGAAGCGCGGGCGGCGCGCGACGACCTGCACGGCCACGTTGACGATCTCGAAGCCCGCGGTGCGCACGAGCTCGACGGTGGCGCTGAGGAACACGGCACCGCGCGCATCGGCGAACCGCGGATCGTCGACGCCGAAGCGCGAGCCGATGTCGCCGAGGCCCGCGGCCGAGAGCAGCGCGTCGCACACGGCGTGGCTGATCGCGTCGCCGTCGCTGTGCCCGGCGAGGCCGGGCTCGTCGGGCCAGTACAGGCCGCCCAGCCACATCGGCGCCGCCTCGTCGTAGGCGTGCACATCGATGCCGATGCCCGTGCGCAGGCGCGGCCGCTCGGATTCGAGCAGCAGCTCGGCCCGGCGCAGATCCCACGGGGTGGTGATCTTGAAGCCGTGCGCGTCGCCGTCGACGGCGACGATCTCGCCCCCGGCCGCGGCGAAGACCCCGGCGTCGTCGGTGTGCTCGGCCGTCGCGGACTCGAGGGCGGCGCGGTAAGCGGCGGCCGGGAACCCCTGCGGGGTCTGCACGGCGGCGAGCTCGCTGCGGTCGACCTGCCCGACGACGCGCCCCTCGGCGTCGCGGCGGGCGATGGTGTCGATGACCGGCATGACGGGGATGACCCCCGCGCCGGCCTCGCGCACGCGGGCGAGGACCCGCTCGAACACCGCCACTGGCTGCAGCGCACGGGCGGCGTCGTGCACGAGCACGGCATCGCACTCCGTCGGGAGCGCGGCGATGCCCCGGGCGACGGAGGCCTGCCGGGTCGCCCCGCCGTCGACGACCTGGATGTGGTCGCGCACGGCCCCGCCGATGCGCTGGGCGATGTCGCGGGCCTGCTGCCCATGGCTCGTCGGCGCGACGATGACCACGGACGCCGGCTCGGCGAGGGAGAGCACGGTGGCGAGCGATCGCTCGAGCAGCGAGCGTCCGGCGAGCGCGACGAACGCCTTCGGTTCGGGATGCCCGAGCCGGGTACCGCTGCCCGCCGCGACGATCACGATGCCGAGCGACGGCACGACGTCAGTCACCAGCGGGCTCGGTCACGGTCGGGGTCGCACACGCGGGGGCTCGGTCGGGAGCGCGCTCGGTCGGGAGCGGGGAGCTCAGGACGCGAGAACCTCGTCGAGGACCGTCGAGGCCTTCTCCTCGTCGGTCTTCTCGGCGAGGGCGAGCTCCGAGATCAGGATCTGGCGGGCCTTGGCGAGCATGCGCTTCTCGCCGGCGCTGAGGCCGCGGTCCTGATCGCGGCGCCACAGGTCGCGCACGACCTCCGACACCTTGATGACGTCGCCGGAGGCGAGCTTCTCGAGATTGGCCTTGTAGCGGCGCGACCAGTTGGTCGGCTCCTCGGTGAACGGCGCGCGGAGCACCTCGAACACCTTGTCCAGGCCGTCCTGGCCGATGACGTCGCGCACGCCGACGAGGTCGACGTTGTCGGCCGGCACCTCGATGGTGAGGTCGCCCTGGGTGACGTTGAGCTTCAGGTACAGCTTCTCTTCACCCCGGATCGTCCGGTTCTTGACCTCAATGATGGTTGCCGCACCGTGGTGGGGGTAAACGACCGTCTCGCCGACCTGAAAAAGCATGGATGATGGTCCTTCCGCAGAACTGCCAGTCTACCACAGCTGTTTCTCAGCCTTCCGCGGTCGGTCCCGGTCGACCGCACGAGCGCCCCGCCGGAGCGCCCCGCGGCCGCGTGCCCGCCGCGGCGCTCCGCCCGACTAGACTGGGATCCGCTTCTGCATGCCTGGGCGCGCCCCGGCGCACGCGGACGCCGCCGATCGACCGTGCTCTGGAGGCTCTCCCGTGAAATCCCGTACCGCCGCTGCTGTCGCCCTGTCCGCGGCGCTCCTGCTCGGAACGACGGGGTGCACCTTCGGTGCCGAGATCGCCACGAACATCGAGTACGAGCCCAGCGACGGCGTCGGCGGCACGGTCGGCGACCTCTCGCTGCGCAACGCCCTGCTCATCGGCGAGGACGGCGACGTGCTGAACCTCGTCGTCAGCATCGTGAACTCGGGCGACTCCGCCCGCAACCTCACCGTGCAGTGGGAGGGCGAGAGCGGGCGCGAGAGCGCTGAGTTCTTCGTGCCGGCCGGCGACCTCGTCTCGATCGGCGCCGACCAGGAGGTGCTCGTGACGGGCACCGACGCGACCATCGGCTCTCTCGTGCCCGTCTTCTTCCAGTACGGCGACGAGCCGGGCACCGAGCTCCTCATCCCCGTGCTCGACGGCGCTCTGCCCGAGTACGAGCTCTTCGTCCCCAGCACCGAGGAGTAGGCGCCCAGCAGTCGGCACCGCGGCGTAGGCGCCGCGCCACCCGCCGGGACGCGCCATCCGCCCCGCGGCGGCGGCGCCTCGAGGGCGCCGCGCCGACGGGGTCCCGAGCGGCTAGGCCTCGAAGCGGTAACCGAGCCCGCGCACGGTCAGCAGCAGCTGCGGGTTCGACGGGTCCTTCTCGATCTTCGAGCGGATGCGCTTGACGTGCACGTCGAGCGTCTTGGTGTCGCCGAAGTAGTCGGCGCCCCAGACGCGGTCGATGAGCTGACCCCGGGTCAGCACGCGGCCGGCGTTGCGCAGCAGCAGCTCCAGCAGCTCGAACTCCTTGAGCGGCATGGCGACCGTCGTGCCGTCGACGCTCACCTGGTGGCGGTCGATGTCCATGCGCACGCCGCCCGACTCGAGCACGCCGGGGTCCACGTCCTCCTCGTCGACCCGGCGCCGCAGCACGGCGCGGATGCGGGCGAGCAGCTCGCGCGTGGAGTACGGCTTGGTGACGTAGTCGTCGGCCCCGAGCTCGAGACCCACGACGATGTCGACCTCGCTGTCCTTCGCCGTCAGCATGATGATCGGCACGGAGGAGCGCTGCCGCAGCTCGCGGCAGACCTCCGTGCCGGGCAGGCCCGGCAGCATGAGGTCGAGCAGCACGAGGTCGGCGCCGCCCCGGTCGAACTCCGCCAGAGCGGCGTTGCCGTCGTCGGCGACGACCGTCTCGTAGCCCTCTCGCGAGAGCAGGTAGGCGAGCGGCTCGCTGAGCGAGGGCTCGTCGTCGACGATGAGGATGCGGATCATGCGCGGGCCTTCACGGGTTGGGGTGCCGCCGACGGTTCGTCGACGACGCGGGGGATGCGGATGGTGAACGTGGAGCCTCGGCCGGGCTGCGACCACACGCGCACGTCGCCGCCGTGGTTCTGAGCCACGTGCTTGACGATGCTGAGGCCGAGGCCGGTGCCGCCGGTGGCCCGGGCACGGGCCTGGTCGACCCGGAAGAACCGCTCGAACACGCGGTCGAGCTCCTCCTCCGGAATGCCGATGCCCTGGTCGGTGACGGCGATCTCGACGACGTCGTCCCGCTGGGAGACGCCGATGCCGACGCGGGCCGGCGCGACCGAGTACTGGATGGCGTTGGCGATGAGGTTGTGCACCGCCGAGACGAGCATCGCCTCGTCGCCCCAGACGCGGGTGCGGCGGTCGCCGCCGCTGACGAGCTGGATGCGCTGGGCATCCGCCGTCACGCGGTTCTGATCGATCGCGGCGGTGATCACGCGGTCGATGTCGACCTGCTGCGGGTCGGCGAGGGCGTCGGCGGCCTGCAGGCGCGAGAGCTCGATGATCTCCTGCGTCATGCCGGCCAGACGCTGCGACTCCTTGCTGAGCCGCTTCGCGAAGCGCTGCACCTGGGCCGGGTCGTCGGCCGCGTGCTCGAGGGCCTCGGCAAGAAGCCCGACCGCGCCGATCGGCGTCTTGAGCTCGTGGCTGATGTTGGCGACGAAATCGCGGCGCACCGCGTCGAGGCGCACCGACTCCGTCCTGTCCTCGGCGAGCAGCAGCACGAAGCGCGTGCCGAGGCGGGCGATGCGCACGGTGAGGTGGATGCTCGCGTCACCGAGCGGGCCACGGGCGAGATCCACCTCCTGCGTCAGGGGCTCCCCCGACCGGCGCACGGTGTCGACGAGCGCCAGCAGGCTGGGGTGCACGAGCGTGCGCTGCCAGACGAGCCCGAGCGCGATGGCGCCGGGCGAGGCCTTGACGACGTTGTTGCTCGGGTCGAGGACGGCCCCTGCCGACTCGAGCGCGTCGAGCACCTGCTCCACACCGTCGGGCACGGCGGTCGAGACGACCTCGGCCGCCATGCGCCCCCGTCGCACCGCGACGACGACGGTGGAGACGGCTCCGCCCCCGATCACCGCGCCGAGCACGAGAGCGAGGGGCACCAGCAGGGCCGCGTCCATGAGGACTAGATTAGACACCGGCGCGGCCCGCGGAGATCGTCATCCGCCCCGCGGGAGGCGGTTGGCCGATTGTTCACCATCGGGTCGATGGTCGTTCACCCTCCCGCACCAGTCTTGCCCTGACTGTGCCCCGCCCCGACAGATGTAAGGACGTAACGGATCATGCGCGAAGTCTTCCAGCAGGAGCTGCGCGAGGTGCAGGAGCGCCTCGTCGAGATCGCCGACC
Source organism: Microcella daejeonensis (assembly GCF_026625045.1). GTDB lineage: Bacteria > Actinomycetota > Actinomycetes > Actinomycetales > Microbacteriaceae > Microcella > Microcella daejeonensis. The sequence continues at coordinate 567,408 of NZ_CP113089.1, forward strand.
TGGTGGCGGTGTCGATCGACAATGCGACGCGCGCCTTCAGCCACTCCGACGTCTCGCTCGCCGAGACGGTCATCGCCGACGATGACAAGATCGACCTCGCGGCCGCCGAGCTCGACGAGCTCGCCATCAACATCCTCGCCCGTCAGCAGCCGGTCGCCCGCGACCTGCGCATCGTCGTCAGCGCCCTCCGCATCAGCGCCTCGCTCGAGCGCATGGGCGACATGTCGGAGCACATCGCCCAGCTCGCCCGCTACAGGTTCCCCGACAAGGTCGTGCCGAAGAGCCTGCGCCCGATCTTCACCGAGATGGGCCAGCTCGACGTCGAGATCGCCCGCAAGCTCGTCGAGCTGCTCAAGACCGAGGACGTCGCGATCGCGGAGCAGATCCGCAACGAGGACGACCGGATCGACGCCCTGCACCTCAGCGTCTTCGACAAGGTGCTCGGCGAGACCTGGAAGGGCCAGGCCGTCGACACGGTCGACGCCACCCTCGCCTCGCGCTACCACGAGCGCTTCGCCGACCACGCCGTCTCGATCGCCAAGAAGGTGCAGTACCTGGCGACCGGCGACTGGGTGCCGGTCGACGCGTAACCCCCGCCGCGCTCGCTAGAGCAGCGGCATCTGGTCGATGACCCGACGGCGCGAGCCGTCGCCCTCCGGCGCGCAGTCGAGGATCGCGACGGCGCGCAGCTCGACGCGCTCGCCGCGCTCGATGCGCTCCTCCGCGGTGATCGAGACGGCGGGGCGGAACCCGCGGCCCACGCGGCCCGGGTCGTCGACCCGCACCCCGAGGTCGCGCAGCTCTCCGATGAGGGCGCGGTGGGCATCCACGATCTCGCCCGCCTCGTCGAGCAGCGTCACCTCGGTGCCGTCGTCGTGCTCTTCGTCGTCGCCCCCGCGCGCGGCGAAGCCGGGGAACGCTGCGACCGCCTGCTCGACGGCCTCGGCGACCTGCCCGAGATCGGCATCGGTCGACGCGCTCGAGAGCAGGGTGACGTGCAGCGGCAGCGCTCCGGCGGCGTACTCGCTGTCGAGCGCGACCGGCTCGAGGAACGAGACGACCGCGAAGCGCAACACCGCTACTTCTTGCCCTGGGCGGCGACGGCCGCGGCGCCCGCGGCGGCGGCCTCCGGGTCGAGGTACTCGGCGGGCTTCACCGGGCGGAACGCGTCGTCGAGCTCGTAGACGAGCGGGATGCCCGTGGGGATGTTGAGCGCCGCGATGTCGTCGTCGGCGATGCCGTCGAGGTGCTTCACGAGCGCGCGCAGCGAGTTGCCGTGGGCGGTGACGAGCACGGGCGCACCGGTGGCGAGATCCTTCGTGATGTCGCTCTCCCAGTAGGGCAGCATGCGGTCGATCACGAGCTTGAGGCTCTCGGTGCGGGGCACCTCGCCGTCGATGCCCACGTAGCGGGGGTCGTGCACCTGGCTGTACTCGGCGTCGTCGTCGAGGGGCGGCGGCGGGGTGTCGAAGCTGCGGCGCCAGGTCATGAAGAGCTCCTCGCCGTGCTTCTCGAGGGTCTCGGCCTTGTTGAGCCCCTGCAGCGCTCCGTAGTGGCGCTCGTTGAGGCGCCAGCTGCGCTTGACCGGCAGCCAGTCGAGGTCGGCGACCTCGAGGGCGAGGTTCGCCGTGTGGATGGCGCGCTTGAGGAGGCTCGTGTACGACACGCGGGGCTCGAGACCGGAGGCCTTGATGAGCTCGCCGGCCCGGCGCCCCTCCTCGCGGCCCTTCTCGGTCAGCTCGACGTCCACCCAGCCGGTGAAGATGTTCTTCTCGTTCCAGACGGAGTGGCCGTGGCGCAGCAGGATGAGGGTGTGGGTCATGTGCTCCAGCCTAACGAGCGCGGGGCATCCCGTCGGCGCCGGATCGGGCGGGCGGGGGCGGCCGCGCACGGGAGAATGGCGGCATGGCCCGGCCGAGCAAAGCGCAGGGGCGGATCACCCGCGGCACGACCGGGGTCAACCGCCTGCGGCGCATGGACCGCTGGATCGCCGCCCACCCCGCCCTGCGCGAGGCCGCCGATCCGCTCGTCGTCGACCTCGGCTACGGCGCCTCGCACCGCACCCCCTCCGAGCTGCTCGACCGCCTGCGGCGGGTGCGCGACGACGTGCGCGTGGTCGGCATCGAGATCGACCCCGCCCGCGTCGAGGCCGCGCGGCCGTTCGCGCGTGAGGGACTGAGCTTCGAGCAGGGCGGCTTCGAGGTGCCGGTGGATGCCCGCCCCGCGGTCATCCGCGCCGCCAACGTGCTGCGGCAGTACGACGAGGCCGAGGTCGCCGCCGCCTGGGCGACCATGCTCGCGCGCCTGCAGCCGGGCGGGATGCTGCTCGAGGGCACGTGCAACGAGGTCGGCCGGGTGGCGAGCTGGGTGGGTCTGCGCGCGGCGGCGCCGGCCGGCGCCGGTCGCCCCGCCGTCGCGGCCGGCCCCGAGACCTTCACGATCGCGCTGCACCTCGACTCGCTCGGCGGACCGGAGTCGCCGGAGGGGCCGAGCGTCGTCGCCGAGCGGCTGCCGAAGGCGCTCATCCACCGAAACGTGCCCGGCGAGCGCATCCACGCGCTGCTGCGCGAGCTCGACGCGCAGTGGGCGATGAACGCGCCGCTCGCGACCTTCTCGGCCCGGCAGCGCTGGATCGCCGCGGTACAGGGGCTGCGCGCGACCGGCTGGCCCGTGCGCGACGGGGTCTCGCGGTGGCGGCTCGGCGAGCTCACCCTTCCGTGGGAGGCCGTGGCGCCGCGCGCCTGAGCATCGCCGCGCGCGTCGAGTCGACCGCGGGAGGGCGCTAGATCGGCGGCAGCGCCTGCCGCGCCTCGTGCGGCTCGAGCCCCGAGACCACGAGCACGTCGAAGACGAGCCCGCGCAGCAGCACGACGACGACCTGATCGGGCACGCTCACCGCGCCGGGCACGGCCTCGGGGGTGAGCACCCCGGCGAGCGCGAGCCCGAGGATGCGCGCGCGATCGCGCTCGGCCCGATCCTCGACGCTGCGCCCGAGCGCCCGCACGATGACGGCCGTCTCGTCGAGCAGCGCCCCGAGCCCGGGCCGCTCGACGCCGTCGCGCACGAGCACGTCGATGCGGCGGGCGATCGAGCGCACGTGCCGGGTCACGAGGTCGGCGGCGGCGAGCTGCTCGGCCTCCGCGGCGAGCCGGGCGCGGCCCCCGCGCAACCAGGGCGAGTAGGTGGCGACGGCGCGGGCCGAGTCGAGCGACTCCGTCCACCCGTCGATGAGCGGCTGCGTGCGCCGGCTGCGGGCGAGGGCGAGATCCGCCGCGGCCGCGTCGCCCGTGCGAAGAGCCCCGGCGAGCCCGGTGATCGACTGATCGAGCAGGGAGAACAGCGCGCGCGACTCCCCCTTCGTCGCGAGCACGTCGAGCCGCGGGATGAGCGCGGTGACGAGCAGCGCGATCACCGCGCCGACGACGCCGTCGAGCGCGCGCTCGAACACGCCGCCCGGCGGCGCGGGCAGCACGGCCACGAGCATCGACTGCACCGCGGCGGCGATCGCGAAGCCCGCCGAGGGCGACACGGCACGGGCGACCAGCAGGGCGAGGGCGAGGATGACGGCGATCTGCCACACCCCTCGGCCGAGCACCGTCACGAGGAGGGCGGCGACGATGATGCCCACCAGGATCCCGACCACGGTCTCGAGCACGCGCCGCGGCCGGGCGTCGCGGGCGAGACCGAGCGCGCTGATGACGACCGTCACGGCGACGAGGGGCACCTCGTGGCCGAGCACGTAGTGGGCGACGGAGTACGCGCCGACGGCGGCCACGACGATCTGCAGGATGGCGGGCAGCGAGCGCAGCACCCGCTGCGCGGCGGCACGGGCATCCATGCGGCGACGGATGCGCCGCTCGAGCCGCCGCATCGGATCGCCCATGGCGGGCACGGCTCTAGCGCCGCACGGCGCCGAGGCGGGGGATGCGCGGCACCCCGGCGGTCGCCCCCGCGGTCGGCGGCACGATCGTCTGCTGCGCCGCGGCGACGGGCACGACCTCGTCGGTCGGCGAGCCCTCGGCGTCGCGCACGACGGCGGGCACGGTCAGCGGCGCGGCCTCGTCGAGGGAGCGCTTGACGACGGCGAGACCGATCGGCCCGAGCTCGTGGTGGCGGGCGCTCGAGGTGAGGCGGCCGACCTCGACGTCGCCGGCGAGCACCGCCGAGCCGGGCTCGGGCAGCACCGAGGCGGAGCCGTCGAGGTGCAGCATGACGAGCCGGCGCGGCGGGTGGCCGAGGTTGTGCACCTTCGCCACCGTCTCCTGCCCGCGGTAGCAGCCCTTCGACAGGTGCACGGCCGAGCGCAGCCAGTCCAGTTCGTGCGGGATGCTGCGCTCATCGGCGTCGTTCAGGCGCGGCCGCCAGGCGGCCACGCGCAGCGCTTCGAGCGCGAGCGCGCCGGCCACGGCGACCTCGCCGCTGCGCACCCGCTCGGCGAGCGCCGGCAGCTCGGATCGCGGCACCAGCAGCTCGACGGCCGCGTAGCCCGCGGCCGGGTGCCCCTCGGCGGCGGCGTACTGCCAGCCGCCGTCGCGCACGGCGACCCAGGGGTCGCGCCACAGCAGCGGCTGCCCGTTCGGGGCGGCGGGCTCGACCAGCAGGGCGGCGTCGGCGGGCAGCAGCTGCCCGAGTGTCGCCCACTCGGCGCTGACGTTGGCGACCTCGACGCGCATCATGAAGCGCATGCGGTCGAACCAGGCCGCGAGCGGCGCGGCCTGCGCGGCGTCGACGAGCATCCAGGTGGTGACGCCGTCGTCGATGAGGCGGATGCTGTGCTCGAGCCGGCCCTGGGGGTCGAGCAGCAGCGTCTCGGCGCTGCCTCCGGCCTCGAGCGTCGCGACCGCCTGCGAGGTGAGCGAGTCGATCCAGCTCAGGCGGTCGGGGCCGGTGACGGTGACGACGCCGCGGTCGGAGAGGTCGACGATCGCGCGGCCCTGCTCGAGCATCCGCTGCTCGGCGACGGGCTCGCCGTAGTGGTCGGCCGTACCGGCGGGACCGGCGACGGCACCGGGGAGCGTCAGGAGCGGGGAGGCCAGCGCCGACGACTCACTCAACGCGGTTCAGCGTTCCCGAGGCGTGCGTGCGCAGGTCGTTGCCGAGCGCGGCGATGTCCCACGCCCACAGCAGGCGGCCGTCGACGAGTCCGTAGAGGCGCGTGGCCGCGGCGTACTCCTTGGCGCTCGCCGAGCGCATGACGGCGTCGGTCTGCAGGTCGATGCGGGCCCCGCCGACGGTGCCGAGGTAGAGCTCGCTGACGCCGCCGGGGTGGATGACCGCCACCTCGACCTCGAAGGCGCCGTCGGGGCGGCGCAGGGTCTCGACCGCCTCGGCGTCGGGGTAGGGCGCGGCGCCGACGCCCGGCAGCATGCCCGGGCCCGGGTCGCCGGGCTGCGCGGGGCGGTGCAGACGCCAGTAGCCGGCCTCGGCGTTGAGCGGCGTCTGGCTCTCGTCGAGCAGCCACGTGGTGGAGGAGTAGTTGAGGTAGTGCTGGCCGTCGTGGCTGAAGCTCACGCGCTGGCCGAACTCGTGCTCGCGCACGGTGCCCGCGTCGTCGTAGTGGACGACGCCGGTGCCCTCCCAGACTCCGATGAGCCACGAGAGGGGGACGAGCTCGGCGGGCAGGGTCGTGTCGAGGGAGAACACGGCTGGGTGCTGGCCCTAGCGCTGGCCGCGGTAGAGGTTGCGCAGCACCACGAGCGAGACGCCGCCGATGGCGAGCGACGCGAGCCCCAGGAGTCCGAGGAAGAAGATTTCTAGCGCGAGCAGCATGACCTCATCCTACGCCCGCGAGGATGAGGATGAGCCCGGAGGCGAGCGCCATGAGCAGGATGATGCCCGTCACCGTGACGAGCATCCGGCGCACCAGTCCCTCCTTCGTCTGCAGGCTGACCTGGATGAGGAAGGTGAGCAGCACCGCGCCCGCCGCGATGACCGCGAGCGAGCCGGCCCGCTCATCGGCCTCGACGAGCAGCAGCAGGGCGATCACGCCCCCGACGACGGCGAGCCAGACCGGCAGTGCGGTGGCCAGGGTGCGCGACATGACCCCATGCTAGGGCGCGGCTACACTGGCCAGAACACCCTGGAGGACGAGTGGCCCAGCTTCTGATCCTGACCTCGCAGGGGAACGCCGACGTTCTCCCCGCGCTCGGTCTGCTCAGCCACCGTGCTCGTGCGATCCCCGCCGAGCCGGCCGCGCTCGTCGGCGCGCCGCCGGCCGACGCCATCCTCGTGGACGCGCGGTTCGATCTCGCCGCGGCGAAGGGCCTGTGCAAGATCCTCACCGCGACCGGCGCGGGCTCGCCCATCATCGTCGTGCTCACCGAGGGCGGCCTCACGGCCGTCAACGCCGAGTGGGGCATCGACGACGTCATGCTCGACACCGCGGGGCCCGCCGAGGTGGATGCCCGGCTGCGGCTCGCGATCGGCCGCCAGACCCGCGATGCCGCGGGGGCGAGCACGATCCGCGCCTCCGGCGTCGTCATCGACGAGGCGAGCTACTCGGCCAAGGTGCACGGCCGCACGCTCGACCTCACGTTCAAGGAGTTCGAGCTGCTGCGATTCCTCGCCGGGCATCCCAGCCGCGTCTTCACCCGCGAGCAGCTGCTCAGCGAGGTCTGGGGCTACGACTACTTCGGCGGCACGCGCACGGTCGACGTGCACGTGCGGCGCCTTCGCGCGAAGCTCGGCGACATGGAGTCGCTCATCGGCACCGTGCGCAACGTCGGCTACCGCTTCACCCTGCACGAGGACGAGCCCGAGGTCTCGCAGCTGCAGGCCTAGGGCTCCGGCCCGCCGTCATCTCAGCCGCGCGCTCCGACCGCCGGTTCGCGGATGCCCGCCACGAGCGCCTCGACGCGCTCGACGATCTCGTCCCGGATGGCGCGCAGTCCCTCGCGGCCGGAGGCGGCCGGGTCGGCCACCTCCCAATCCTCGTAGTGCCGCCCCGGCAGCACGGGGCAGGCGTCGCCGCAGCCCATCGTGATGACGTAGTCGGCGCCGCGCACGAGGTCGTCGGTGAGCGGCTTCGGGTACTCGTCGACCACGGGGACGCCGATCTCGTCGAGCACCTCGGCGACGGCGGGGATGATGCGCCCTGCCGGGTCGGAGCCCGCGCTCATGACGACGACCTCGTCGCCGGCGAGCGCGCGCAGCACGGCCGCGGCGAGCTGGGAGCGGCCGGAGTTCTCGACGCAGACGAAGAGCACGGAGGGGACGCCGTCGTGCTCGGCCGCCTCGGCCCGCACGATGGCGGCGAGGCGGTCGGCGGCGAAGTGCGCGGTCAGCGAGGGCAGGAACCGGGTGATCCTCGCCCCGCGCGCGAGCAGGCGGTAGCTGTCGTCGACGACGGCCTGCACGGTCTCGGGCCCGACGACGCCGCGGTACCGGCGCGCGAGACGGCCGGCGATGCGGCGCGCGACATCGGGCACCTCGAGGGGCGCGGCGCTCATCAGGCGGGCAGGATCTCGGCGAGGAGGGTCTGGATGCGGCCCTTGATCTCGTCGCGGATGGGGCGCACCGACTCGATGCCCTGCCCGGCCGGGTCGTCGAGCTCCCAGTCCTCGTAGCGCTTGCCGGGGAAGATCGGGCAGGCGTCGCCGCAGCCCATCGTGATGACGACGTCGCTCTCCTTCACAGCCTCGACGGTGAGCACCTTCGGCACGTTGTGCGCGATGTCGATGCCCTCCTCGGCCATGGCCTCGATGGCGACCGGGTTGATCTGATCCTTCGGGGCGGAGCCGGCGGAGAGCACCTGCACGCGGTCGCCCGCGAGGTGCTGGAGGTAGCCGGCGGCCATCTGGGAGCGGCCCGCGTTGTGCACGCAGACGAAGAGGACGGTGGGGGTCGCGGTGTCGGTCATGATCCAAAGCATAGACCAGCATCTATACTTTCGGAAGCACCGGGTCCGTCGTCGGGAGGAGCTCGGCGAGCAGCGCTCTCACGCGGCCGTCGATGTCGTCGCGGATCGCGGCCACCTCGGCGGCGGTGCGCCCCACCGGATCCTCGACCGCCCAGTCGAGGTACCGACGACCCGGGTAGACGGGGCACGCATCGCCGCAGCCCATCGTCACGACGACGTCGGCCGCGCGCACCACCTCGTCGGTGAGCGGCTTCGGGAACTCGCCGCCGAGCGGCACCCCGATCGCGTCGAGCGCCGAGACGACCGAGCCCCGCACGGCCTCGGCCGGCGCGCTGCCCGCGGTGCGCACGCGCACCCGGTCGCCGGCGAGATGCTTCAGGATCGCGGCGGCCAGTTGCGATCGCCCCGCGTTCTGCACGCAGACGAACAGCACCTCGGGCGGCGCCCCGTCGACCCGCGGCTCCGAGGCGCGCGCGAGAGCACTCAGGCGATCCGCCGCGAAGCGGGCGGTGAGCGAGGGCAGGTAGCGGGTGATGCGCGCGCGCTCGGCGAGCAGGTCGTAGCTCTCGAGCACGTAGCGCTCGATCGTCTCGCGCGAGAAGGATCCGGCGAAGCGGTCGGCGAGGTCGCCGATCATGCGCTGCAGCAGCTGCCCGCTCACGCGGGTCGGGGCCGCCGGGGCGATGAGCGCCTCGAGCTGCTCGCGCCGGGCATCCACCACCGCGTAGAAGGCGCGGCGCCCGTCGGGGGTGCGCTCGACCAGGCCCGCCCCGTGCAGCAGGCGCAGGTGGTGCGAGACCGTGGGCTGCCGCAGCTGCAGCAGCTCGGCCAGGCGCCCGACGGTCTCGCGGCCCTCGGGTGCGGCGAGCAGCAGGCGCAGCAGCGCCGCGCGCGTCGGATCGGAGACGAGCCGCAGCTCCTCGCTCTCCGTCGACATTCGCATAGATGCGAGTCTATCCGATTCGCCTATGCTGGCGACGTGCTCGAGAAGACGCCCGCCGCCGTGACCGCCCCCGGGAGCGCCGCGCCCGCCCCGCCCGCCCTGCGCCGGAGGCTGCTCGCCGAGCTGCTCGGCAGCGCGGGCCTCGCGATGGCCGTCATCGGCTCGGGCATCATGGCCACCCGGCTCACCGACGAGCCCGGCCTGCAGCTGCTCATCAACGCGCTCGTCACCGCGATGGCGCTCCCCGTGCTCATCGCCTGCCTCGCGCCGATCGGCGGAGCGCATCTCAATCCGGCCGTGAGCCTCGTCATGGCGCTGCGGCGCGAGCTCCCGCCGCGCGAGGCCCTCGCCTACGCGGGCGCCCAGGTGCTCGGCTGCCTCAGCGGGGCGGTCGTCGCGCACCTCCAGTTCGGGCTGCCGGCCGGGCAGGTCGCGACCACGGCGCGGCTCTCGGGGCCGACTCTGCTCGCCGAGGTGATCGCGACCGCGGGGCTCGTGGCGGTCATCCTGCTGCTCATCGCCGCCCGCCGCCCGCTCGTCATCGCGCCCGCCGTCGGCGCGTACATCGGTGCCGCGTACTTCGTCACGAGCTCGACGAGCTTCGCGAACCCCGCCATCACCATCGGCCGCATGGCGAGCGACACCTACGCCGGCATCGCCCCGCTCGACGGCCTCGGCTTCATCGGCGCTCAGCTCGTCGGCGCGCTGCTCGGGATGCTCGTCGTGCGGCTGCTCGTCGGCCGGCCGGCCGCGCGCTCTGCCGATTCCCAGCCATGAGGCGGACCCTGAGCGCCATGGCTGCCGGCCGCCGACCCCGATCGTCATGACGACGCGCCGCCCCGACCGCGGTGCGCGGAGGGTGCAGGGCACGTACTACGCGCTCACGCTCGGCAACACGCTCGCCGCCTCGTTCATCTGGGGCATCAACACGCTCTTCCTGCTCGATGCGGGCCTGAGCAACCTCGAGGCCTTCGCCGCCAACGCCTTCTTCACCGCCGGCATGGTGATCTTCGAGATCCCGACGGGCGTCATCGCCGACACGGTCGGCCGCCGCGCCTCGTATCTGCTGGGCACCGTCACGCTCGCCGCCACGACCGCCCTGTACTGGATGCTCTGGCTCTGGCAGGCGCCCTACTGGGCCTGGGCGCTCGTGTCGGTGCTGCTCGGCCTGGGCTTCACGTTCTTCTCGGGCGCCGTCGACGCCTGGCTCGTCGACGCCCTGCGCTTCACCGAGTACCGCGGCAGCCTCGAGACGGTGTTCGGCCGGGCGCAGGTCGTCGGCGGCGTCGCCATGCTCAGCGGCTCGGTCGCCGGCGGCGTGCTGGCGCAGGCCACCGACCTCGGCGTGCCGTTCCTCGTGCGCGCCGGCATCCTCGTCGTCATGATCGTCGTCGCCGGCGCCCTCATGCGCGATCTCGGTTTCGAGCCCGTGCGCGGTCTGAGCCCGCTCGCCGCGACCCGGCAGGTCATGCGCTCCTCCGTCACCTACGGGCTCGGACGACCGGCGATCCGCTGGCTCATGATCGCGACGCCGTTCACCGCGGGCGTCGGGGTCTACGCCTTCTACGCCCTTCAGCCCTACCTGCTCGAGCTCGGCGGCGACGAGGGCGCCTACGCCCTCGCGGGCCTCGCCGCCGCGATCATCTCGGGCGCCTCCATCCTCGGCGGTGCGCTCGCGCCCCTCGCCCGCCGCCTGTTCCGCCGCCGCACGACCCTCCTGCTGCTCTCGGTGGCCGTCTCCGCCCTCGTGCTCGTCGGGTTCGGGCTCACGCAGAATCTCGTCGTCGCCATCGGCCTGCTCGCGCTGTGGGGCATCAGCTCCTCCATCGCGACGCCGGCCAGCCGCGCGTACCTCAACGACATGATCCCCTCCGCCCAGCGCGCGACGGTGCTGTCGTTCAACTCCCTCGTCGGCAACATCGGCGGCGTGGGCATCCAGCCCGCCCTCGGCCGCGTCGCCGACGTCTCGGGCTACGGCGCCTCGCTGCTCTGGGGCGGAGTGATCTCGACGGTCGCCCTGCCCTTCCTGCTCGCCAGTCGCTCGCGGAGGGATCCGGCCGACCACGCGGTCGACGACGCCGCCCCGCCGGTCGTGCGGCTCGACGACGGGATGCCCGACCCGAGCAGTCCGATCCGTTAACCCGCGCGTGACCCGCCGGCGACCGCGGGATGCCAGACTGACCCGATGCAGGACGAGGACACCCCCCGCACCGAATCCGACTACCAGGTCGACGGCGGCGTCGGCGGCGATTTCCTCGACGACGACTACGAGTACGACGTCGCCGACGAGACGCTGCCCGCCGACCGCTACCTCGACCGCGAGCTGAGCTGGCTGCGCTTCAACCAGCGCGTGCTCGAGCTCGCGGAGGACCCGGCGGTGCCGCTGCTCGAGCGGGTGAACTTCCTCGCGATCTTCGCCTCGAACCTCGACGAGTTCTTCATGGTGCGCGTCGCCGGCCTCAAGCGCCGCATCGTCACGGGCCTCGCCGTGCCGACCAACATCGGCCGGGCTCCTCAGGACGTGCTGGCCGACATCAACCGCATCGCGCTCGAGCTGCAGCACCGCCACATCGCCGTGCTGCACGACCTCGTCAAGCCCGAGCTCGATGACGCGGGCATCCACATCGAGACCTGGGCCGATCTCGACGAGGACGACCGCCACCAGATCGACCGCATCTTCTCGCAGAAGATCTTCCCGGTGCTCATGCCGCTCGCCGTCGACCCGGCGCACCCCTTCCCGTACATCTCGGGGCTCTCGCTCAACCTCTCGGTGCGCGTGCGCAACCCCAAGACCGAGAAGGTCGAGTTCGCCCGCCTCAAGGTGCCGCAGGTGCTGCCGCGCTTCGTGCAGCTGCCGGATGACGGCTCGGGGCGCGTGCGGTTCCTCACCCTCGAGGACCTCATCTCCAACCACCTCGACCAGCTGTTCCCGGGGATGGAGATCCTCGAGCACCACGAGTTCCGCGTCACCCGCAACGAGGACGTCGAGATCGAGGAGGACGAGAGCGAGAACCTCATCCAGGCGCTCGAGCGCGAACTGCTGCGGCGGCGCTTCGGCCCTCCCATCCGCCTCGAGATCACCGACGACATGGACGACGTGACCCTCGGCCTGCTCGTGCGCGAGCTCGGCATCACCGAGCAGGAGGTCTACCGCCTGCCCGCGCCGCTCGACCTCGGGGGCCTGTTCGAGATCTCGAAGCTCGACCGGCCGCACCTGAAGTTCCCGAAGCACGTGCCCGTCACGCCGCTCGAGCTGCAGCCGAGCGAGCCGAACGCGCAGCCCGACGTCTTCCGCGCCCTGCAGCGCGGCGAGGTGCTCGTGCACCACCCCTACGAGTCCTTCGCCACGAGCGTGCAGGCCTTCCTCGAGCAGGCGGCCCGCGACCCCAACGTGCTCGCGATCAAGCAGACGCTGTACCGCACGAGCGGCGACAGCCCCATCGTCGAGGCGCTCATCGATGCGGCCGAGGCCGGCAAGGCCGTGCTCGCCCTCGTCGAGATCAAGGCGCGCTTCGACGAGCAGAACAACATCGAGTGGGCCCGCAAGCTCGAGAAGGCGGGCGTGCACGTCGTCTACGGCCTCGTCGGGCTCAAGACGCACTGCAAGCTCGCGCTCGTCGTGCGGCAGGAGAAGAACGGCGACCTGCGCTACTACTCGCACATCGGCACGGGCAACTACAACCCCAAGACCAGCCGCATCTACGAGGACTTCGGCCTGTTCACCGCCGACCCGATCGTGGGCAAGGACCTCACGCGCCTGTTCAACGAGCTCTCGGGCTACGCGATCGAGAAGAAGTACAAGCGGCTGCTCGTGGCGCCGCGCTATCTGCGCCGCGGGCTGCTGAAGAGCATCCGCACCGAGACCCAGAACGCGCTCGAGGGCAAGCCGGCGGGCATCCGCATCAAGGTGAACTCCCTCGTGGACGAGGCGATCATCGATGCGCTCTACCGGGCGAGCGCCGCGGGCGCGACCGTCGACATCGTCGTGCGCGGCATCTGCGCGCTCACCCCGGGCCGCGAGGGGCTGAGCGAGAACATCCGCGTGCGCAGCGTGCTCGGGCGCTACCTCGAGCACTCGCGCATCTTCGCCTTCGAGAACGACGGCGACCCGCAGGTCTACATCGGCAGCGCCGACATGATGCACCGCAACCTCGACCGCCGGGTCGAGGCGCTCGTGCGCCTGCAGGAGCCCGCGCACCTCGCGCAGGTCGACGCGCTCTTCACCACCTCGATGAGCACGACGACCGCGTCGTGGCAGCTGCAGCCCGACGGCGAATGGATGCGCCACCACCGCGATTCGCACGGACGGCCTCTCGCCGACCTGCAGAACGTCGTCATGAACGGCATCATCGCCCGGCGCCGCCCGAGGACGGCGCGATGAGCCCCGCGGTCGTCGCGGCCGGCGCCGTCGTCTGGAAGATCGTGGACGGGAAGGTGCGCGTGCTGCTCGTGCACCGCACCCAGCACAAGGACGTCACCATCCCCAAGGGCAAGGTCGACCCCGGCGAGACGCTGCCGCAGACCGCCGTGCGCGAGATCGCGGAGGAGACCGGCTTCGACGTCGAGCTCGGCGCCCCGCTCGGCACGGTGGAGTACCGGCTGCCGAACGGGCGGCAGAAGGTCGTGCACTACTGGTCGGCGGAGGTCGACCCCGGCGCCGCCGAGCGCCACAGCTACGAGGCCAACGGCGAGATCTTCGCCCTCGAATGGCTGCCGCTCGCGAAGGCCGCCAAGCACCTCACCTACCCGCACGACGCCGAGGTGCTCGACCGCTTCGCCGCGCAGGTCGAGGCCGGCGCCGCCCGCACCTTCTCGCTCATCGTGCTGCGGCACGGCAAGGCCATGCCGCACGAGCAGTGGGACGGCCCGGATCGCACCCGGCCGCTGCTGCACCACGGGCTCGAGCAATCGGTCTCGGTGGCCGGCGGCATCGCCGCCTACGGCCCCGAGAAGCTGCTGTCGTCGTCCGCGGTCCGCTGCCTCTCGACCATCGGCCCGACCGCGGCGCTCACCGGGCTCGACATCAAGGCCTCCGAGAGCATCAGCCAGGACGCCTACGCCTCCGACGGCTCACGGGTGGAGGCGGTCGTGACCAAGCGCCTGGCCAAGGGCCTGACGGCCGTGCTGTGCTCGCACGGGCCGGTGATCCCGCAGATCATCGGCGCTGCGGCATCCCTCGGCGGCGTCGCGATCGACGGCGATCTCCGACGCAGCGCCGCCCTCGCGACGGGGGAGTTCACCGTCATGCACTTCGCGCCCGGCGAGTCCGGACCGCGACTGGTCGCCGTCGAGACGCACGCGCCCGCGGTCGCCTGAGCATCCCGCGCGATCAGGGAGCGCCGCGCCCGCCATTGGTGCCCCGTTAACCTCCCGTTCACCCTCTGGGACGACGTTGGTCACTACCCGCTCGTAGCGTCACTCAGCGTGCGGCACCCCTTGCGTCGCGCACATCATGATTCCGATCCCCGAAGGGACCACACAGTGATCAACAAGCGTGCGGGCAGCGTCGCTGCCATCTTCGCCGCCTCGGCCCTCCTCCTCGGCGGCTGCGCCGCGAACGAGACCGGCGCCACCGACGGCGGCACCACCGACGACTCCAGCAGCCTCACGGGCACCCTCGTGGGCGCTGGCGCCTCCTCGCAGCAGTCGGCCCAGGAGGCCTGGGTCGCCGCGTTCCAGGGCACCAACCCCGAGGTCACCGTCGAGTACGACCCCTCCGGCTCCGGCGCGGGTCGCGACACCTTCATCGCCGGCGGGGCCGCCTTCGCGGGCTCCGACCGCGCGTTCAACGACGAAGAGGTCGCCGCCGGCGAGTTCGGCGCCTGCGTCCCCGAGGCCGGCATCGTCGAGATCCCCGCCTACGTCTCGCCCATCGCCGTCATCTTCAACCTCGAGGGCGTCGACTCGCTCAACCTCGACGCGGCGACGATCGCCGGCATCTTCGCCGGCACGATCACCAACTGGAACGACGAGGCGATCGCCTCGCAGAACGAGGACGCGGAGCTCCCCGACCTCGCCATCACCCCCGTGCACCGCGCCGACGACTCGGGCACCACCGAGAACTTCACCGGCTACCTCTTCGAGGCCGCGGGCGAGGTCTGGACCGAGGAGCCCGACGGCGTCTGGCCCTTCGAGTCCGGTGAGGCCGCTCAGGGCACCTCGGGCGTCGTCGACGCCGTCACCAACGGCACCGGCACCATCGGCTACGCCGACGCCTCGCGCGCCGGTGACCTCGGCACCGTCGCCGTGAAGGTCGGCGAGGAGTACGTTCCGTTCTCGCCCGAGGCCGCTGCCGCCATCGTCGACGCCTCGGCGTTCGTCGAGGGCCGCGGCGAGGGCGACCTCGCCATCGAGCTCGACCGCGCGACCGACGCCTCGGGCGTCTACCCCGTCGTGCTCGTGAGCTACCTCATCGCCTGCGTCGAGTACCAGGAGGCCGCCGACGCCGAGCTGGTGAAGGCGTACTTCGAGTACATCATCTCGGAGGAGGGCCAGCAGGCCGCCGCCGAGGCCGCCGGCTCCGCGCCGATCTCCGACCAGCTGCGCGAGCGGGCCACCGCCGCCGTCGAGCTGATCAGCTAAGCAGAACAGCACGCCCTGCCGGGCGCGGGCGCCTCTTGCATTGTGCGAGGCACTCGCGCCCGGCAGACTGTCCGGGGGATCCCCCCGGCCGATCACAACACCCCCGCACTCCGAACCGAATCGAGCGAGGACCCGAACTGATGACCGCACTGGGAACCCCGCCCAGAATCGCAGCGAAGCAGCGCCCCGGCGACAGGATCTTCTCCGGCGCCGCCCTCATCGCCGGTTCTCTCATCCTCGCCACGCTGGCCCTCGTCGCCGCGTTCCTCGTCATCCAGAGCGTCCCCGCCGTGACCGTCCCGGCCGACGAGCTCGGGATCCTCGGCGGCGCCTCCTTCGTCGAGTACGTCGTCCCCCTCGTCTTCGGAACGGTCTGGGCCGCCGTCATCGCGCTCGTGCTCGCCGTCCCCGTCGCCGTCGGCATCGCCCTCTTCATCTCGCACTACGCGCCCCGCCGCCTGGCGCAGTCGCTCGGCTACGTCATCGACCTGCTGGCCGCGGTCCCCTCGGTCGTCTTCGGCCTGTGGGGCGGCAACGTCCTCGCCCCGGCGATCCAGCCCGCGTACACCTGGCTCTGGGAGAACCTCTCGTTCATCCCGCTCTTCGCCGGTCCTCCCTCGGGCACCGGCCGCACCGTCCTCACGGCGGGCATCGTCCTCGCGGTCATGGTGCTCCCCATCATCACGGCCCTGTGCCGCGAGGTCTTCCTGCAGACCCCGGTGCTGCACGAGGAGGCGGCGCTCGCTCTCGGCGCCACCCGCTGGGAGATGATCCGCATCGCCGTGCTGCCCTTCGGTCGCGCGGGCATCATCTCGGCCGTCATGCTGGGCCTCGGCCGCGCGCTCGGCGAGACGATGGCGGTCGCGATGGTGCTGTCGGCCACGGGCGTCATCACCTTCAACGTCATCAGCTCGATCAACCCCTCCACCATCGCCGCGAACATCGCGCTCTCGTTCCCCGAGGCCTACGGCGACAACGTCTCGGTGCTCATCGCCACGGGGCTCGTGCTCTTCGCCATCACGCTCGTCGTCAACGCGATCGCCCGCATCGTGGTCAATCGCCGCAAGGACTTCTCGGGAGCCAACTGATGACCACCACGCTCGATCGCCGCCCCAGCACGCAGGGCGACCCTCTCAACGTCTACTCCTCCGGTCGACTCCCCCGCTGGTCGCCGTGGGTCATCCTGCTGGCGAGCATCGCCACCTTCGCCGCGATCTTCGCGCTCGTCGCCGCCTCCGACGGCAGCGACTTCAGCATCGTCGGCACCGTCTTCTTCGGTTTCGTGCTCTCGACCGCGGTGCTGGTCGTCGTCTCGCGCATGGTGGAGGGCAGCAGGCAGTCGATCGACCGGCTCGTCACGAGCCTCGTCGTCCTGGCGTTCGTCATCGCGCTGCTGCCGCTCATCTCGCTCGTCTTCACCGTCGTCAGCAACGGGCTCCCCCGCTTCGACCTGGAGTTCTTCACCTTCTCGATGCGCAACATCGTCGGCGAGGGCGGCGGCGCCGTGCACGCGATCGTCGGCACGCTGCTCATGACCGGCACCGCGGCGCTCATCTCCATCCCGATCGGGCTCATGACCTCGATCTACCTCGTGGAGTACGGCCGCGGCCGTCTCGCGCGGTCGATCACGTTCTTCGTCGACGTCATGACGGGCATCCCCTCGATCGTCGCCGGCCTGTTCGCCTACGCCGTGTTCAGCGCCCTGCTCGGCCCGGGAGAGCGTCTGGGCCTCGCCGGCGCGATGGCGCTCGCCGTGCTCATGATCCCCGTGGTCGTGCGCTCCTCGGAGGAGATGCTGCGCCTCGTGCCGAACGAGCTGCGCGAAGCGGCGTTCGCCCTCGGTGTTCCGAAGTGGCTCATGATCCTCAAGGTCGTCCTGCCGACCTCGATCGCCGGCATCACGACGGGGATCATGCTGTCGATCGCTCGCGTGATCGGCGAGACCGCCCCGCTGCTGATCGCCGCCGGCTTCACGAACAACCTCAACTACGACCTGACCGAGGGCCGCATGCAGTCCCTCCCGGTCTTCGTCTACACCTCGTACATCTCGCAGGGCACGGACGCCCAGGCGTACCTGGATCGCGCGTGGGCCGGTGCGCTCACGCTCATCCTCATCGTCATGATCCTCAACCTGCTCGCCCGCTTCATCGCCCGCCAGTTCGCCCCGAAGCTCGGCCGCTGAGCCGAACAACCGGATAGGAAACCCGCACCCCGTGTCCAAGCGCATCGAAGTCAACGACCTCAACGTCTACTACGGCAAGTTCAAGGCCGTGGAGGACGTCAGCATGGTCATCGAGCCCCGCAGCGTCACGGCCTTCATCGGCCCCTCCGGCTGCGGCAAATCGACCTTCATCCGCACGCTCAACCGCATGCACGAGGTCATCCCGGGCGCCTACGTCGAAGGCGAGGTGCTCGTCGACGGAAGCGACCTCTACGGCCCCGGCGTCGACCCCGTGCTCGTCCGCCGCCAGGTCGGCATGGTCTTCCAGCGACCGAACCCGTTCCCCACCATGTCGATCCGCGACAACGTGCTCGCGGGGGTCAAGCTCAACAACACCCGCATCAGCAAGACCGACGCCGACGAGCTCGTCGAGAAGTCGCTGCAGGGCGCGAACCTCTGGAACGAGGTCAAGGACCGTCTCGACCGACCGGGCTCGGGCCTCTCGGGCGGCCAGCAGCAGCGCCTGTGCATCGCGCGGGCGATCGCGGTGGAGCCGGAGGTCATCCTCATGGACGAGCCGTGCTCGGCCCTCGACCCGATCTCGACGCTCGCCATCGAGGACCTCATCGAGGACCTCAAGAAGGACTACACGATCGTCATCGTGACCCACAACATGCAGCAGGCCTCGCGCGTGAGCGACCGCACGGCGTTCTTCAACATCGCGGGAACCGGCAAGCCGGGCAAGCTCATCGAGTACGACGACACCGCCACGATGTTCTCGAACCCGAGCGTGCAGGCGACCGAGGACTACGTCTCGGGCAAGTTCGGCTGATCCCGCGGCACTCCCTCGCGGACGAGGGATGAGAACGGCAGAACCCCGGTCACCTCTCGGTGCCGGGGTTCTGCCGTGCGGGGTCGTGGAGCGCGTCCACCGGACGCGCGGGCGTCAGGCCTCGGTGGCGATGACGACGAGCGGCTGCGTCGTCGGTGCGGGGCTGCCGCCCGACGGCTCGACCGTGACGCCGACGACCGTGCCGGGCTCGAAGGTGCCGTCCAGCACGGCGACGACCGTGTCGTCGGAACCGGTGGAGAACAGGCCGGCCGCATCAGCGGTGCCTTCAGCGTCGATGTACCAGAGGGCGTAGGCCTCGTCGCTCGAGAGCGTCGGCAGGCCGTCGAACACCATCGCCGAGACGCCGAGGCTCGCGGAGCTCACCAGGGTCGTCGATCCGCCGCCGGTCACCCCGGCGGCGGTGGTGCTGACATCGGGGGCCGCGACGATCGCGGCGAGCTGCTGCTCGTCGGTCGCGGAGGGCGCGAGCGCTCCCCCGGCCACCACGCCGGCGGCGAAGAGCGCCACGGCCGCCGCGGCAGCGGTGAGCACGGCTGCCGGACGCTGGAACCAGCGGGCGCGAGCCGCGCGCTCGGCGCGGCCGACGACCGGAGCGGCCTCGACGGCGGGCAGCTGCGGCGTGCTGGCCACACGGGCCATCAGCTGCGCCTTCATGGCGGGGCCCGGCGCGACCGGCGGCAGGGCGAGGCCCAGCGCGGTCGCGGTATCGCTGAGCTCGTCGTCGTACTGCATGTCGTCGAACTCGGTCATCGCGAACTCGGATTCGGCAGCGCCGGGTGCGCCGCCCTCGTGGGCGGCGGAGCTCGGGTCGGGTCGGCTCACGTCGTCACCCCCATCTCCTCGCGCAGGCGGATCATGCCGTCGCGCAATCTCGTCTTCACCGTGCCGATCGGCACGCTGAGCATTGCTGCCACCTCACTGTGCGAGTACCCGCCGTAATAGGCGAGCTCCACAGCCTGTCGTTGCAGGTCGGTCAGCCGGGTCATGGCCTTCGCAACCATCTCGTGCTCCAGGCGGATCTCGACGTTCTCGCTGACCGAATCGAACTCCCGGTCCAGATCGCGGATCCCGATCCGGGTGTCACGGTCGCGCGACGACTGCGAGCTGCGCACGCGGTCGATCGCACGACGATGGGCCATCGTGAGCATCCACGTCACCGCCTTACCCTTGTTCGGATCGAACCGGGTAGCGGTTTGCCAGATCTCCAGGAGAACTTCCTGGGTGACCTCCTCCGACTGCGAGTGATCGCGCAGGACGTGGCGCACGAGCCCGAGCATGCGGGGCGCGATGAGGTCGTAAAGGCTGCTGAACGCGGCCTGGTCCCCCTGGGCGACGCGCTCGAGGAGCTCGCGCGCCCGGCGATCGAGGTCGGTAGGGGCCGACGCGGCGGGGACGGCTGCCGACGCCGCGCCATCGGCGTCGACGGCATCCGATCCATGTTCAAGACTCACCCGCCCCACTATTCCAGGTGCGCATCACAACTTCCGGCGAGCCTCCGGCGCGGCGGCGCGACGCAGAGCGCCGATGAGCACGGCGGCCGTCACGATCGCGAGCGCCTGCACGATGGCGGCGATCGTCTTCTGCGGGTACCACAGCGGCTCGAACAGCACCGGCAGGCCGAGCGCGGTCAGGTCGAGCGGCACGGCCACGGTGATGAGGATGAGGGCGAGCCCGCCCGCGGCCACGACCGCGGCCGCAACGGCCACCCAGGGGCGGCGGACGACAATGAGCAGGATCGCGACGGCGATGTTGACGATCGCCTGGATGCGGAACAGCCAGCCCTGGCCGATCAGCGTGCCGGTGATGGCGTCGAAGGGGCCGGCGAGCTGCAGGTGGATCACCGCGTTGACGACGAGCGCGAGTGCGGTGAGAGCGATGAGGATCCAACGTGCTGCGGACATGGTCGGCCTTTCGAGGTCGAGGGGGTGGTGCGGGTGCCCGCGAGAGGACGGGCGACGGTGTGAGGTCGGGATGCCCGGCTCGGGCATCCCGATACGGCGAACGCCGGGCGGGGAATCCCCCGCCCGGCGCTCATCCGATCAGTTCCACGTCACGACGTGGAGAGCAGTGCTGGTTACTCGATGCCCGCGTTGGCGGCGATGCCACCGGAGAGGGCGAGAGCGGTCATCGACATGTGGCTCGCGGCCTCCTTGAGGAGACCGAAGTAGGCCGGGTCGCCCGCGATGTTGGCGTCGATCGCCGCGAGGAGCGACGTGGCGTGCATCTCGAGCTCGCCCTGAACGGCCTCGGCGGGCAGCTCGGGGACGACGGAGTTGATGAGCTCGCCGAACGAGACGGCGTAGCCGCCGAGGTCGCTGACGGCCTGGTCGACAGCGGCCTGGTCGCCCGTCGCCTTGCCAACGGTGTAGTTGACGAAGAACGGGATGTGCGAGCGCCACGAGTCGAGGAAGGGCTGCTCGGCGTCGGGGTACACGCTGCCGATGGCGGCCGCGACCTCGACGGAGTTCTCGTCGAGCGTGGCGACGGCAGCCTGGACGTCCTCGGTGGTGAGGTCGCCACCGTCGGCGAGCGCCTGGTCGATCGCGGCAGCGGCGAGGTAGACGTGGTCGTACAGGAGGCCCTGGACGGTGGCGCGCAGGCCGGCGCCGTCGCTGTTGACGGTGTCGACCGCAGCGGTCTCCTCGTCCATCTCCATCTCGGCCGTGGGCTCCTCGGCGGGCTCGTCGGCGGGAGCCGAGCAGCCGGTGAGGACGAGGGCGGCGGCGAGGCCGAGGCCCGCGAAAGCGGTGATCTTGCGCATGATGTTTCTCCTTGGATGAGAGTGATGCGGTGCGGTTATGGTGCGGTGCTGGTGCAGATGGTCTGCGGTAGTGCGGTAGTGCGGTACTGCGGTCGTGCGACGAGCCTGAACTAGCCCTCCACGATGACCATGGCGTTCATGGTCAGGTGCGGCTGGCAGTAGTACGGGAACTCGCCCGCCTCATCGAACGTGTACGAGAAGCTGTCGCCCTCGCTGCCCATGGCGGCCAGCTTGTGGTCGAACAGGCCGTCGGGCGTCTGGCTGCCCCGAAGGCCGGTGCTCTCGTTGACGTCGCCCCAGGCACCCGAGGTGATCGTGTGCCCGATGGTCTCGCCGTTGGTCCACGTGACCGTGGTGCCGACGGGGACGGTGATCGTCTCGGGCATGAACTCCAGCCCGATCGTGATCACTTCGTCGTCACCCTGCTCGGCCGTCTCTCCGCCGTCACCGGACTCGGGCTGGCTCGACGAACTCTCGGTCGACGGGGCGCCTCCGGTGGGGCCTCCCGCGCAACCGGAGAGCACGATGAGCGCAGCCGGAATCGCGAGGATCGCGAGGAGTCGGCTCTGCCGGACTCGGTCTGTGTGGGTCATGCAGCCGGTTCGGCACCGCCCCCGAGGCGGTTTGGGGATTCGACCGTCCCCCAGCTGACTGTCAGGTTCGCGGCAGTCGAGAGGCCGATCGTCGGCTTGGCGACGGCGCGATGGCGGGGCAGCCGGACGGCGCGATGGCGGGATGCCCGGCGCGGGTGACCAGCGCCCGGGCAGAGAAGAACCGGGCCGCAGAACGCCTCTCGGCGCGAGGCCGCTCGAAGCGGCTAATTGTGGAGCCCGGGGTTACTGCGGCCCGGCGGAGACGAGTCTACCGAGGGACGTGCGCCCGGCATGGAGCGTTCGCTCAGGGCGACGCGGCGCCGGCCGGTTCGCCGGCGGACTAGTCGAGGCTGTCGGCGCGGTGCAGACGGGCGCAGGCGGTGAGCTCGTCGGCCGTGAGCGCGTACCGCGACGCCCGGAGGGTGAGCTCGGTGGCCCTGGCCGCATCGACGGGGTCGGCATCGTCGGCGAGGCTCGTGCATCCCGCCGCGAGGATGCGGGCGAAGGAGGCCGCGCGGTCGAGGGCGATCGCGAAGTCGCCCGTGAAGGCGCCGCGGAGGATGCGGTCGGCGAGCTCGATGATCTCGTCAGGGCCGGTGGGGCTCGGGGCCCCGGCGATGACGGTGTCGATGGAGGAGAGCCGCTCGGCGCCGCGCTGGAAGAGGAAGGCCGTGCCCTCGCGATCCTGCCGGATGACGAGCCGCAGCAGGTAGATGCGCCAGAGCGCCCCCGGCAGGCTGCGCGCGCTCGACCGCGCCCACAGCTCGGCGATCGCGTCGATGCCGTGCTCGTCGGTGTAGGTGACGAGGCGCTCGATGACGTCGGGGTCGTCGCTCGCCCGGCCCCGCTCGAGCAGGGCGTGGGCGGTCTCGCGGGCCGTGCGCAGGATGCTGGCCGGGTCGACGCCGCCCTCGAAGGAGTCGAACTTGTCGCCCCAGTAGTGGGTGGGTTTGGAGAACTCGGCGGCCATTGCATCAAGGGTACGCTGGTGCCGTTGCGGGCCTCTAGCTCAGTCGGTAGAGCAGCGGACTTTTAATCCGCGGGTCGTGGGTTCGAGCCCCACGGGGCCCACCGGTCGACCTGCCGCGATCGGCTCGGGGCGGAATGCCGGGCAGGGGGCACGGCGTTCCCCCCTGTCATGACCGACACCACCGATCTCACCGCATCCGCATCCGGCACCTACACGATCGGCGGGGATCTGCCCGTCGTGCGCCTCGGCTACGGCACCATGCAGCTCACCGGCGAGGGCGTCTTCGGCGACCCCGCCGACCGGGCCGGCGCCATCGCCGTGCTGCGCCGCGCCGTCGAGCGCGGCGTGACCCTCATCGACACCGCCGACGCCTACGGCCCCTTCGTCACCGACGGCCTCATCCGCGAGGCCCTGCACCCCTACGCCGATGACATCGTCATCGCCGCGAAGGTCGGCCTGACCCGACCCCGCCCGGGCGAGTGGGTGCCCGTGGGCCGCCCCGAGTACCTGCGCCAGCAGACCGAGCTGAACCTGCGCCACCTCGGCGTCGAGCGCCTCGACCTGCTGCAGCTGCACCGCATCGACCCGCAGGTGCCCCTCGAGGACCAGATCGGCGAGCTGAAGGCCCTGCAGGAGGAGGGGAAGGTGCGGCACATCGGCCTGTCGGAGGTGAGCGTCGACGAGATCGAGGCCGCCCGCGCCATCGCGCCCATCGCGAGCGTGCAGAACCTGTTCAACCTGACCACCCGTGAGGCGGAGGGAGTGCTCGACTACGCCGAGGCGAACGGCATCGGGTTCATCCCGTGGTTCCCGCTCGCCACCGGGGAGCTCTCGGGCGAGGGCAGCCCGCTCGCCGAGATCGCCGCCGAGCACGGCAGCACGCCGAGCCAGCTCGCCCTGGCGTGGCTGCTGCGCCGCTCGCCGGCGATGCTGCCCATCCCCGGCACGAAGTCGATCGCGCACCTCGACGAGAACGTCGATGCGGCGGCCATCGTGCTCAGCGACGAGGAGTTCGCGCGCATCGATGCGCTCTAGCGGCGCCCGCTCGCGCGACGGCCGCGATCAGTTCAGGCCGTCGCGCGGGCTCGTCATCGTCTCGTCGACCGTGAGCGCTCCGACGACCGTGATGCCGTCCGACTCGTAGACCTCGATCTCCCGCGTCTTCTTCGTGGAGGTGGCGACGTTGAGCGCGAGCTCGAGCTCGCTCACGCGCACGAATCCGAGTCGGCCGTCATCGGCCTTCGCCGCGAGCAGGTCGGGCACTGTGCCGCGCACGCCGGCGCTGCCGTAGGTCTCCCCCGCCGCGTTCGTCTCGAACTCGACGACGTCATCGCTCGGCAGGCTCGCGCCCACGACCTGCGCCGACAGCGAGTCTCCGATCATCGGAGCGGCGATCACGAGTCCCACGATCGCGACGAGGATGGCGGCGAATCCGGCGATCAGCGCGATGAGCGTCTTCCTGGGCATGCTGCTCCGATCGGCAGGACGTGCTCGAGGCCCCCGCGGCACTCCGTCCGTTCGCCATCCAACCAGTCGCGGCGCCGGAGCGAATCCCCCCGTTCGCGGGCGAGTCGGAGGAAAGACTCCCTCAGTTCGCGGGCATCGCGGCGTCGATGAGGATGCCCGCCGCCGCCCGCGCATCGCGCACGGGCTGCACCGAGCCCGCGATCGCCGCCGTGGTCTGCGACCCCTCGGCGAGCAGCGCGAGCCCGGGCGCGAGGGCCGGATCGGCTCCCGCCTGCGCGACGAGCTCCGCCACGTACTCCTGGAACCCGCGCTTGTGCGCGCGGGCGACCTCGAGCACCTCGGGGTGGGCGTCGCCGAGCTCGCCGACGGCGTTGATGAACCCGCAGCCGCGGTAGTCCCCGACCGCGGCGCAGAGCTCGAGGTAGTCGAAGATCGCCAGGAGGCGCGAGCGCCCGGCGGGGGCGGCGTCGACGCGCGCGCGGATCCCGCTCACCCACGTCTCGTGACGCAGCTCGAGCACCGCGATGATCAGGCGCTGCTTGGAGGGGAAGTGCGCGTAGAGGCGGCGCAGGCTGATGCCCGCGGCATCCCGCACCGCATCCATGCCGACCGCCCCGTAGCCGCGGGAGTAGAACAGGGCGTCGGCGGCCTCGACGACGATCCGCCGGTCGGGGTCGATGAGTGTTGCCTGCATGTTCACCAGAGTATCCCGGCGCGAGAACCGCGGTTCTCTAGGCTGGGAATAGCCAGGCGAGAACGTGCGTTCTCATCCGGTGCGCGTCGAGGAGACCGGTGCGCGACACCACTACGAGAGGGAGGCCGCCATGGCCCGCATCACCGTCGGAGAAGAGAACAGCCAGCCGATCGAGCTGCACTACGAGGATCAGGGCAGCGGCCAGGCCGTCGTCCTCATCCACGGCTACCCGCTCGACGGGGCCTCGTGGGAGAAGCAGACCGCCGCTCTGCTCGACGCGGGCTACCGCGTCATCACCTACGACCGCCGCGGATTCGGCTCCTCGAGCAAGCCCTCCACCGGCTACGACTACGACACCTTCGCCGCCGACCTGGATGCTCTGCTCACGACCCTCGACCTGAACGACGTCGTGCTCGCCGGCTTCTCGATGGGCACCGGCGAGATCGCCCGCTACCTCAGCACCTTCGGCAGCGCCCGCGTGGCGAAGGCCGCGTTCCTCGGATCGCTCGAGCCCTACCTGCTCAAGACCGAGGACAACCCCGAGGGCGCCGCGCCGCAGGAGTTCTTCGACGGCATCGTCACCGACGTGAAGGCCGACCGCTACGCCTACTTCGAGGGGTTCCTGAAGAACTTCTACAACCTCGACGAGAACCTCGGCTCGCGCATCAGCGAGCAGGCGGTGCACGCCAGCTGGATCACCGCGAGCCGATCCGGCGCCGTGGCCGCCGCCGCCGCGCCCCTGAGCTGGCCGACGGACTTCCGCGGCGACATCCCGGCCATCGACGTGCCGGCGCTCATCCTGCACGGCACGGCCGACAACATCCTGCCCATCGATGCCACCGGGCGCCTGTTCGCGAAGGCCCTGCCGAGCGCGACCTACGTCGAGATCGAGGGCGCCCCGCACGGCCTGCTGTGGACCCACGCCGACGAGGTCAACGAGGCGCTGCTCGCCTTCCTCGCGAGCTAGACCGCGCGCTGCCACGCCGCAGCAGCGCACCGACGGCCCCGGCCCTCGCTCATCGAGCGGGGTGCCGGGGCCGTCGTGCGTCGTGTCAGCCGATCGGCGGCGCCTCAGACCGCGTCGTGATCGGTCTCGAGGAACGCCACGAGACCGTCGAGCGCCTCCTCCGCGCCGGCTCCCTCGGCCTCGAGGGTGACGACGGTGCCCTTCTCCGCGCCGAGCCCCATGAGCGACAGGATGCTGCCGGCATTGAGCGCCGGGCCTCCCTCGGCCGCGATCGTGACGGGGATGCCCGTCCTCTGCACGGCCTCGACGAAGAGCTTCGCGGGGCGGGCGTGCAGTCCGGCGCTGCTGGCGATGGTCGCCTGCTTCTGAACCATGGGGTCCTCCAGGGTCGGTGGTGCGGAATTCGATGGACGGCGGATGGGCGAGGCGCCTCCGCCGCTCAGGCCGCCGCGCCCGCCAGCGCCGGAGCGGGCGCCGCGGTCTGCTCGACCGGACGGCGCGTCCAGCGCTTGAGCGCGACGACGATGAGCGCGGTGACGACGGTTCCGGCGAGGATCGCGACGACGAAGCCGAGGAACGGCGTGATGGCGAAGAAGACGAACGCGCCGCCGTGGGGCGCGAGCGACTGCACGCCGAAGGCCATCGAGAGCGCGCCGGTGACCGCTCCGCCCGCCATCGAGGCGGCGATGACCCGCAGCGGGTCGGCCGCCGCGAAGGGGATGGCCCCCTCGCTGATGAAGGCGGCGCCGAGCAGCCAGGCGGCCTTGCCGTTCTCGCGCTCGACGGGCGTGAAGGCGGAGCGCGCGAGGACGGTCGAGGCGAACGCCATCGCGAGCGGCGGCACCATGCCCGCCGCCATGACGGCGCCCATGATGAGGTACGGGGTCGTCGCGTCGGCCGAGGCGGCGGCGAGCCCGGCGGTGGCGAAGGCGTAGGCGACCTTGTTGACCGGGCCGCCGAGGTCGAAGCACATCATGAGGCCGAGGATGACGCCCACGAGCACGATGCCCGAGGATCCGGCGAGGCCGTCGAGCCACTCGCTCAGACCGGTCATCAGCGCCGCGATGGGGCGCCCGAGCACGAGCACCATGAGGCCGGATGCCGCGATCGAGGCGATGAGCGGGATGATCACGACGGGCATGAGACCGCGCAGCCACCGCGGCGCCGGCAGGCGCGCCAGCCAGAGCGCGACCAGACCGGCGAGCAGACCGCCGATGATGCCGCCGATGAAGCCGGCGTTCATGAGAACGGCGACGGCGCCGGCGACGAAGCCCGGAGCGATGCCGGGCCGGTCGGCGATGGCGAAGGCGATGTAGCCCGCGAGCGCCGAGACGAGGAAGCCCATCGACGTCGCGCCGATCATGAAGAAGACGGAGCCCAGGTAGAGGCCGAGCGGACCGAGGGAGAGGCCGTCGGTCGGGGTCGGCAGGTTCCAGAGCGAGTTGTCGATGATGATCGTCGCCGCGTTGTCGGTGACCGTGTACCCCGCGAGCGCGAAGCCGAGGGCGATGAGCAGACCGCCGCCGGCGACGAACGGGATCATGTAGCTGATGCCGGTCAGCAGGATGCGCTGGATGCGGCGCCCGAACGACTCCGAGGCGGCGGCCGTCGTCGCGGCTCCCGCGTCGGCGGTGCCGGCGACCCGCTCCCCGCGCGGGTCGCGCGCGGCGGCGAGCGCCTCGTCGATGAGCTGCACGGGCTGCTCGATGCCGCGCTTGACGCCGGAGCGCACGACGGGCTTGCCCGCGAACCGCTGCGGCTCGCGCACGTCGACGTCGGTGGCGAAGATGACGGCGTCGGCGGCCTCGATGACCTCGCGCGGCAAGGCCTGGTAGCCGCTCGAGCCCTGCGGCTCGACGACGAGCTCGACGCCCTCCCGCGTGCCGGCGGCGGTGAGCGCGTCGGCGGCCATGAAGGTGTGGGCGATGCCGGTGGCGCAGGCCGTCACCGCGACGATGCGGGCGGGGCGGCCGTCGACGTGACGGGCGGGGTCGGCGCCGGCCCCGGCGGTGGCGGCCGGAGCCGCGGCGGCGGGCGTCGACGTCGCGCTCGGTGCACCTGCGGGTGCCGGAGCGCCCTCACCGATCGCCTCGGCGACGATCGCGACGACGGCGTCGTCGTCGGTCGCGGCGCGCAGGCTCGCGGTGAAGTCGTCCTGCATGAGGCTGCGGGCGAGCTTCGAGAGCACGGCGAGGTGCGCCTGCGGGGCATCCGCCGGGGCCGCGATGAGGAACACGAGGTCGGAGGGGCCGTCGGCCGCTCCGAAGTCGACGGCGGGGGCGAGCCGGGCGAACACCAGCGCGGGCTCGGTGACGGCCGGGCTCTTGGCGTGCGGGATGGCGATTCCGCCGGGCAGGCCGGTGGCATCCTGCTGCTCTCGCGCCCAGGCGTCGTCGAACAGGGCGCCGGCGTCGGTCGCGCGGCCCTGCGCGACCACCCGCTCGGCGAGGGAGCGGATGACGGCGGCCTTGTCGTCGCCCAGGGCGACGTCGAGACTCACCAGCTCTCGCGTGATCATCGGGGACATGCTGACCTCCTGCGGTCGATGGGATGCTGCACGGATGGGGTGGTGCTGTCGGTGCGGTGGGGCTGTCGGTGCGGTGACGCTGTCGGTGCGATGCGGGATGCGGATGCCGCGGCGCTGCTGCGGCGAGGGTTCAGGCGAGCCGGTGGACGACGAGATCGTCGGCCGGCAGATCGTGGGGCGCGGGCGGCTGCGTGCCGGGGAGGGCGGCGGCCGCGGCGCCGTAGCGGATGGCGGTGCGCAGCCGCAGCGGCTCATCGGCGCCGGCGCTCTCGGCGAGCAGGTATCCGGCGAGCGAGCTGTCGCCCGCGCCGACGGTCGAGGCGAGGCGGATGCGCGGGGCGCGCGCGGCCCAGGCGCCGTCCGCGGTGACGAGCAGAGCGCCGCGGGATCCGAGGGTCACGAGCGCCGCCCGCGCTCGGACGGGCACGAGCTCGCGGGCGACCGCGAGCACGGCGGCGTCGGCCGCGGCGTGCGCCGCCTCGTCGGAGGTCTCCCCCTCGGGCTCCGGCAGGGCGGTGCCGACGAGCTCGGCGAGCTCCTCGTCGTTGGGCTTGACGAGGTCGGCGAGCCCGGCGTCGATCACGGCGCGCAGGGCGGGGCCGGAGGTGTCGACGGCCACCCGCGGGGCGGACCCGCCGTAGGCCGCGCGCACGGCGTCGACGACGCGCACGTAGAAGTCGTCGGCGGCACCGGGGGGCAGCGAGCCCGCGAGCACGAGCCAGCGCGCCCCCGCGCAGGCGTCGACGACGGCCGCGACGAGGGCGCGGGCATCCTGATCGGTCATCGGCGAGCCGCTGAGGTTGAGCTTGGTCGTCTCGCCCGCGGGGTCGGCGATCGTGAGGTTCGCCCGCACGGCCCCGTGCACGGGAACGCACCGCGCGTCGACGCCCGCGGCCCGCAGCGGCACGGCGTAGGGGTCGTGCTCGGCGAGGGGCAGCACCGCGAGGGCTTGCTGCCCGGCGGCGGCGATCGCGCGGGCGACGTTGACGCCCTTGCCGCCCGCGTCCTCGCGCACGGAGGACGCAGCCTGCACCTCGCCGGGACGGAGCGGGGCGAGCAGAGTGATGGTGCGGTCGAGCGCGGGGTTGGCGGTGAGGGTGACGATCATGCGCGCCACACCTCCACGTCGGCCTCGGCGAGGGCGGCGGCCAGGGCGGCATCGGGATGCCCGTCCGTGACGAGCACGTCGATCTCGTCGAGGCGGGCGAAGCCGACGAGCAGCTCGCGGCCGAGCTTGTCGGCGTCGGCGACCACCACCACGCGGCGCGCACTGCGCACGATCGCGCTCTTGACGGCGGCCTCGTCGGAGTCGGGCGTGCTCAGCCCGAAGCCCGCGGCGACGCCGTTGGTGCCGATCACCGCGACGTCGGGGCGCAGCTGCTCGATCGCGCGCACGGTCTCGGCGCCGACCGCGGCCCCGGTGAGCCCGCGCACGCGGCCGCCGAGCACGGTGAGCGCGAGACCGGGCGCCTCGGCGAGCGCCGGGGCGAGCTGGGCGGCGACGACGACGGCGTGGGTGACGACGCCGATGCCGCTCGGGTCGAGGCGGTCGGCGGCCGGCGCGGTGGGCGCGGTGCGCTCGACGAGGCGCGTGGCGACGGCGGCCGTGGTGGTGCCCGCGTCGAGGAAGAGCGAGCCGCGGAAGCCTGCGCCGAGGGCGTCGAGCGCGCGGCGGGCGATCGCGGTCTTCGCCGCCCCGTGCTGCTGGACGCGGTCGCTCAGGGACGGCTCGGCGGTGCTGACCCGGTCGGCGGCGACGGCCCCGCCGTGCACCCGGCGCAGGAGGCCGGCGGACTCGAGCTGGTCGAGGTCGCGGCGCACGGTCTCGGTCGTGACGTCGAACCGACGGGCGAGCTCGACGACGCTCACCCTGCCGTCGTCGGCGAGGAGCCGTTCGACGAGTTGCTGCCGCTCCGTTGCGTACACCGTTGTGCCCTCCGTTGGATTTCCCACACGTTACAACGCATTCCCACATAAAACAAGATCCGAGTTCTGCGACTTACGGTGGAGGGGACGCGGGGCGATGAGCGGGGCCGGCCGGGAGCGGAGCGACTGCGGGAACGGCGGGGTCGGTCGGAGAGCGGGACGGCTGCGGGAACGGCGGGGCCGGCCGGGAGCGGAGCGACTGCGGGAACGGCGGGGTCGGTCGGAGAGCGGGGCGCCTGCGGGAACGGCGGGGTCGGTCGGAGAGCGGAGCGACTGCGGGAACAGCGGGGCCGGCAGGGAGCAGTGCACGGCCGGCGACGGGGCGCGGGTTTCCCCCTCGCGCGCCTTCCACTCTGCAGGAAGGATCCGATCATCCCTCGCATAAGTCCTGCACAGTGGAAGGAGCTCGAAAGGGAGTGGCTGACCCGTCGGCCGAGATGTGCGCCCGTGGGAGAGGGGTCCGTGGTCACGACGCGACGCGCCGCGCCGCGCCGCGCCGAAACAGCGGTTCGCGTCGAGGCGACGCTTCCGTAGTGCCGCTTCGGCAGAAAACGTCGTCTCGGCGCCGGCACCGGACGGGCCGTGCGCGTCACCGAACGGGCCGTGCGCGTCACCGCACGGGCCGCGCGCGTCACCGCTGGCGCAGATACAGGACTCGACGACCCGTGACCGGCGTGCCGCGGCGAGGAGGAGCGCGACGCGCCGACGCAGTCCTGCATTTGTGCACCGCGACGAGGCCAGGCGCCGGCTCGGCGCGGTCTGGAGGGTGCGGTGGCGGGCGCGGCGGGCGGGATACCCGGCTCAGGCCTGGCGCGTGATGCCCCAGCTGCCCGACCACGAGGCGCCGGGCTCGATCCAGCGCAGGCCGAGACCCGAGTTGAGCGCGTCGGCCGGAGCCGTCATGGGCTCGACCGCGATCGCGGTGGTGAGCCCGTCGGGCGTCGGGAAGATGCGCGTGATGAAGACCTGCAACCACTCCCAGTCGCCCTGCTGCCACAGCGTGGTGCTCGCGCCGTCGGGCGCAGCGACGGTGGTGCGGATGAGCCCGTCGTCATCCGGCTCGACGCGCCAGGCGTCGTCGAACTCGAGACCCTCGATGAGGGTGGGCGACGTCAGGTCGAAGCGGGTGCCGGCCACGGGTTCGAGGCCCTCGGGGTTGAGGCGGGCATCCACCATCACGTGCTCGGCGGTGCGCGCCGTGATCGTCAGCGACTCGACCGAGTGCTCGCCCACCCGCAGGAACGGGTGCGTGCCGACCGCGTAGGGAGCGGCCGCCGAGCCGAGGTTCGTGACCGCGTGGGTGACGCGCACGCCATCGGGCACCAGCTCGTAGGCGACCGTCGTCCACAGGTGGAACGGGTAGCCGTGCTGCGGGACGACCGCGGCGCCGAGCGTCACCGAGGAGTCGGTGCGGTCGACCAGGCGGTACGCGCCGTAGCGCAGCAGACCGTGGATGGCGTTGTTCTTCGCGACCTCGGTGATGTCGAGCTGCTGCGCCTCGCCGTCGAGGGTCCAGCGGCCGTCGCGCACGCGGTTCGGCCACGGCACCAGCACGATGCCGTCGCCGAACGGCGGCGTCGCGCTCTCGGGGTAGGGCTGGGTGAGGTCGTGCCCGTCGACCGTGAGCTGCCGCAGCGCCGCGGCGACCTCGGTGACGACGGCCTCGACCGGGCCGTTCGGGCCGTCGAGGCGGAGGGCGTACTGCTCGCCCGTGGGCGCGGGAGCGGAGGTCGGAGTCACGGCGCCAGACTACCGACGGTGCGGGGCGACCTCGCGCACGCGCAGCCCGGCGGCGCGCAGCGCGGCCGCATCCCCCGCATCGATGCCGGAGTCGGTGATGAGCTCGTCGATCTCGGCGAGCGCCGCCACCCGCCCCAGGTGCGCCTGCCCGACCTTCGAGGAGTCGGCGACGAGCACGCGCTCGCCCGCGCTGTCGACCATGCGCCGCTTCACCTCGGCCTCGGGCAGGTTGACGTTCGTGACCCCGTGCTCGAGATGCACGCCCGTCGCCCCGAGGATGGCGAGATCGGCGCGCACCCCCTCGAGCAGCGTGGTCGCGAGCGGGTTGACGAGCGAGTGCTGCAGCGAGCGCACCGTGCCGCCCGTCACGACGACCGTGAGACGCGGGATGCCCGGCTCGAGCGCCAGCGCGATGGCGAGCCCGTTCGTCACCACCACGACCTCCTGCAGCTCGACGCGGGCGACGAGCGCGTGGGCCACGGCCAGGGTGGTGGATCCGACGTCGAGCAGCACGCTCTGCCCCGACTGCACGCGCGCCGCCGCGGCCTCGGCGATGGCCGACTTGGCACGGGCGAGCCGGGCGCGGGACTGCTCGAGGCTCGACTCGCGCTCGGCGACGAGCCCGCGCGGCATCGCCCCGCCGTGCACGCGGGTGAGGCGCCCGTCGGCCTCGAGCGCGGCGAGGTCGGTGCGCACGGTGACCTCGCTGACGCCGAGCTCGCGGGCGAGGTCGGCGACGCGGGCGAAGCCGCGGCGCGCGACCGCGCCGGCGAGGCGCTCGCGCCGGCGCGGGGCGGTGTCGGCCATGGAGAGCCTCTCGGGTCGGGCGGAGTGGGCGGGACGAGCGGGCGGGTGGGCGGGCGGGCGGGACGAGCATCCAGCCCGCTTTCGGAACTCGTCGAAAACGAAAGCACGCCTCTTGCGTTTGCGCAAGGGATCGGCCGTAGCCTGGGATCATGCCGATCACCCTGCGCACCGACACGCTCGCCGATGGCCGCGAGCTGCTCTACTTCGACGACGCCGACACGACGCTCGGGCCCGAGCGCGGCATCGACGCCCGCGTGCTCGACCCCCGGCCCGCCACGGCGAGCATGCGCCAGGACGTGCTGACCGGCGACTGGGTCTCGATCGCGAGCAACCGGCAGAACCGCGTCTTCCTGCCGCCGGCCGACCAGGATCCGCTCGCGCCGCAGACCGCCGCCAACCCGAGCGAGATCCCGAGCCGCTACGACGTCGCCGTGTTCGAGAACCGCTCCCCCAGCTTCGGCCCGGCCCTCGAGCACGAGAACGCGCCGGCCGACCTCGCCGATCTCGCCGCCATCGGCCTCGAGCGCACCCGCACGAGCGTGGGGCGCTGCGAGGTCGTGTGCTTCTCGCCCGAGCACGAGGGCTCGTTCGGCTCGCAGACCGTCAGCCGGGCGCGCACCGTCATCGAGGCGTGGAGCCAGCGCACCGCCGCGCTGAGCGCGATGCCGGGCATCCAGCAGGTCTTCGTCTTCGAGAACCGGGGGCAGGAGATCGGCGTCACGCTCGGCCATCCGCACGGGCAGATCTACGCGTACCCCTTCATCACGCCGCGCACGAGCGCCCTGCTGCGCTCGGTCGCGGCGGTCGGCGACGACCTGTTCGCGCAGATCCTCGCGAGCGAGCAGCAGAGCGAGCGCGTGCTGATCCGCGGGGAGCACTTCACCGCCTTCGTGCCCTTCGCCGCGCGCTGGCCGCTCGAGATCCACCTGCTGCCGCACCGGCACGTGCCCGACCTCGCCGGCCTCACCGACGAGGAGAAGGACGAGCTCGCCCCCCTCTACCGCCGCCTGCTGCGCGGGCTCGACGCCCTCTACGACACCCCCACCCCGTACATCGCCGCCTGGCACCAGGCGCCCGTGCACGAGGGGCGGGATGCCGTGCGCCTGATGCTGCAGGTGACGAGCCCGCGGCGCGCGGCTGACAAACTGAAGTACCTCGCCGGGTCGGAGGCCGCCATGGGCGCCTTCATCGGCGACGTCGCGCCCGAGACCCAGGCCGCGTTCATCCGCTCCGGCATCGAGAAGGCCGACATGACCGAGAAGGCAGACCAGCAGTGATCAGCGATATCCGCGACGACGCCCGCACCGGATTCACCGCGGCCTTCGGGCACGAGCCCGACGGCCTCTGGTCGGCTCCCGGCCGCGTCAACCTCATCGGCGAGCACACCGACTACAACGAGGGCTTCGTGCTGCCGCTCGCGATCGATCGACGCACCGTCGTCGCCGTCGGGCTGCGCGAGGACCGCGTCATCCGCGTCGCGAGCGACTTCGCCGACGAGGTCGTCGAGATCGGTCTCGACGAGCTCACCCCCGAGGTGCTGACCGGCTGGCCCGCGTACCCGCTCGGGGTCGCGTGGGCGCTCACCGAGTTCGGCGCCGACCTCTCGGCCGTGCCGGGGCTCGACCTCTTCATCGTCAGCGACGTGCCGGTGGGTGCGGGACTGTCGAGCTCGGCCGCCATCGAGAGCGCCGTCGCGCTCGGTCTCAACGACGTGTGGCAGCTCGGCCTCGACCGGCGCACCCTCGCCCGGGTCGGGCAGCGCGCCGAGAACGTCGCCGTCGGCGCCCCCACCGGCATCATGGACCAGTCGGCCTCGCTGCTCGGCGCCGCCGACCACGCCGTGTTCCTCGACTGCCGCACGCTCGAGACCGAGCTCGTGCCGCTCGGGCTCGCCGAGGCCGGGCTCGCCCTGCTCGTCATCGACACCGGCGTCAAGCACTCGCACGCCACCGGCGGCTACGGCGAGCGCCGCGAGGCCTGCGAGCGCGGCGCCGCCGTCATGGGCCTCTCCTCGTTGCGCGACCTCACCGTCGACGACCTGGCGCGCGCGGGCGACCTGCTCGACGACGTCACCTTCCGCCGCGTGCGCCACGTCGTCACCGAGAACCAGCGGGTGCTCGACACCGTCGCGGTGCTGCGCGCCGACGGGGCCGAGGCCATCGGCGAGCTGCTCGACGCCTCGCACCGCAGCATGCGCGACGACTTCGAGATCTCGGTGCCCGAGCTCGACCTCGCCGTCGAGACGGCAGTGCAGGCCGGCGCCATCGGTGCCCGGATGACCGGCGGCGGTTTCGGCGGGGCCGCCATCGCCCTCGTGCGCATCGACGACCTCTCGCGCATCCAGGTCGCCGTCGACAACGCGTTCGGCGAGCACGCCTTCGGCCAGCCCGACACCTTCGTCGTCACCGCCTCGGAGGGCGCGGCGCGCAACTGATCGGCGCGCAGGACCGCGGGCCGATCTCCTGCGCCATCGAGGACATGCGGAGGACGGCATGCACTGCACGACCACGGATGCTCGTGGGTCGCGTTCGTCGGAGGAGGAGATTCCGCGGCCTCCGATGAGCGACCCTGGATGCCCGCTGAACGCTGGTCGAATCCCCGCTCCTCCGTCCAATACATTCGAACGCATACACTCGCTCGACTGAATCGGACACCCGCACCATGAGCTCGCTCCTCTCCCTCTCCGGCCGCACCTCCCCCGCGCGGCAGCTGCAGTGGCTCAGCCCGCAGAAGGGCCTCTGGGTC
Source organism: Microcella daejeonensis (assembly GCF_026625045.1). Classification (GTDB taxonomy): domain Bacteria; phylum Actinomycetota; class Actinomycetes; order Actinomycetales; family Microbacteriaceae; genus Microcella; species Microcella daejeonensis. The sequence continues at coordinate 603,002 of NZ_CP113089.1, forward strand.
GCCTCGGAGCACACGGCCGAGGGCATGGCGCACGCCGGGTACGTCGAGCTCGTCGGCACCGGGTACGTCGTCGCCGACGGCGTCGGCCGGCACCTCGGCCGCTTCGCGACCCGCGCCGCCGCCCAGCGCGCCCTGCGCACGAGCCGCCTGCGGCGCCGCGATCAGCGCGCGAGCGCCTGAGCGCCTCCGCACCCACGACGTCGCGCGAGCGCCTGACCGGCCTCGGGCATCCCCCCCGCCCCGCCCCCCATCAGCAGAACGAGGCCCCCGTGACCACCGCCAGCATCTCCTCCGCCGCCCCGACAACCGAGGCCGTCATGATCGAGCTCGCACCGACGCAGGCGATCGACATGACCGCGCTTCTGCGCGACTGACCGGCGGCGCTCGGCGCGATCACCGCCGACCGCTGCGTGACGGAGGAGCGGCGCCCGGCGGGCGACCGCCGAGCGCGACGATCGGCGCGACTACCGCGCGATGGCGAGCACGGCGGCCGTCTCGCCGAGCACCCGGTCGGCCGTCTCCGGCGACTCGCTGACCGTGCCGCCGTAGGTCGGCACCATGCGCGTGATCCTCGGCGTCCAGGCCGCCATGCGATCGGGGAAGCAGCGCTGCAGCAGCTCGAGCATGATCGGCGCGGCCGTCGATGCGCCGGGCGAGGCGCCGAGCAGACCGGCGATCGAGCCGTCGGCTGCTGCGACGACCTCGGTGCCGAACTGCAGCACGCCGCCCTTCTCCGGGTCGTTCTTGATGACCTGCACGCGCTGGCCGGCGACCATCTTGTACCAGTCGTCGCCCTTCGCGTTCGGGTAGAACTCGCGCAGGGCATCCAGGCGGTCCTCCCGGCTCGCGAGCAGCTCGCCGACGAGGTACTTCACGAGGTCGAAGTTGCGCAGGCCCACCTGCAGCATCGGAACGATGTTGTGCAGGCGGATCGAGCCGAAGAGGTCGAACCACGAGCCGGTCTTGAGGAACTTGGGGCTGAATCCGGCGTAGGGGCCGAACAGCAGCGAGGCCTGGCCGTCGACGACGCGGGTGTCGAGGTGCGGCACCGACATCGGCGGGGCTCCGACACTGGCCTTGCCGTAGACCTTGGCGAGGTGCTTGGCCACGATCTCGGGATCGTCGCTGCGCAGCCACTCCCCGCTGATGGGGAACCCGCCGAAGCCGCGGATCTCGGGGATGCGGCTCTTCTGCAGCAGGGGCAGCGCGTGGCCGCCGGCGCCGACGAAGACGAAGCGGGCCTCGACCTGCAGGGGCGTCTCGCCGATCTCGTGCCGCAGCTTGATGCGCCAGGCGCCGTCCTTCAGCTTCTTCAGGCCGCGCACCGTGTGCTCGACCTCGAGCCGGCCGCCGTTGTCGATGAAGCCGTCGACGAGCAGGCGCGTGAGCGCTCCGAAGTCGACGTCGGTGCCCGAGGCCATGTAGGTGGCCGCGATGGGCTGGCTCTTCGCCCGGCCGGGCAGCAGCAGCGGCGCCCAACGACGGATCTGAGCGGCATCCTCGCTGTACTCCATGCCCGCGAACAGCGGGTGGTCCTTCAGGGCGTCGTAGCGCTTGCGCAGGTAGGCGACGTTCGCCTCGCCCCAGACGAAGCTCATGTGCGGCGTCGAGTTCAGGAACGCCGTCGGCTCGGGCAGAGTGCCCTCGTTCACGAGGTAGGCCCAGAACTGCCGCGAGACCTGGAACTGCTCGTTGACCTTCACCGCGTTGGTGATGTCGATCGTGCCGTCGGCGCGCTCGGGGGTGTAGTTGAGCTCGCACAGGGCGGCGTGGCCGGTGCCCGCGTTGTTCCAGGGGTTCGAGCTCTCCAGAGCGACGTCGCTCAGGCGCTCATAGATGCGGATGTCCCACTCGGGCTCCAGCTGCTGCAGCATGGTCGCCAGGGTCGCGCTCATGATGCCGGCGCCGATCAGCGCTACGTCGATGCGTTCACTCACGCGCCGAGTTTACCCGCGGCGGGCTGACCGCCAGCCTCGCATCGGTAGGGTTGCGCGAGTGATTCTGCCCCTTCTTGCCACCGGCCTCGTCGGCGGGCTTCTTTCCGGGATGTTCGGCGTCGGCGGCGGCATCGTCATGGTGCCGATGCTCATGTGGTGGGCGCGCATGGACCAGCGCCGGGCATCCGCCACCAGCCTCGTCGCGATCGTGCCGAGCGCCGTCGTCGGCGCCGTCGGATACGGGATCAACGGTCAGATCGACTACTTCGCGGCCGCCCTCATCGCCGTCGGCGCCGTCGTGGGCGCCCCGATCGGGGCCTGGTTGCTGCGCACGCTGCCGCTCGGCTGGCTGCGCTGGATGTTCATCGCCGGCCTGCTCATCATCGCCGTGCGCCTCATCCTCGTCGCCCCCGAGCGCGGCGGCAGCCTCGAGCTCGACGTGCTGCCGATCATCGGGCTCGTCGTCCTCGGCTTCGTCATGGGCATCGCGAGCGGCATGTTCGGCATCGGCGGCGGCGTCATCGCGGTGCCGGTGCTCATCGCCCTCTTCGGCATGGGCGACCTCGTGGCCAAGGGCACCTCGCTGCTCGCCATGATCCCGACGGCCCTCTCGGGCACGGTCGCGAACGTGCGCGCGGGCATGGTGGATGTGCGCCAGGGCCTCATCGTCGGCATCGCAGCGGCGTGCGCCTCGCTCGGCGGCGTCGCACTGGCGTTCCTCGTGCCGCCGCAGGTCGCCGGCGTGCTGTTCGGGATCCTGCTGCTCGCGGTCGTCGCGCAGCTCAGCGTGCGGGCCGTCCGGGCGCAGCGCGCCGCCCGGGCGTCGGCGCGCGAGGACGCGGCGGCGGACGCTCCTAGCGATCGAGGCTGATCGGCTCGAGCGTCGCCCGCTTCGGCGCTCGCCCGTCGCCGCTCGACCGGCCCGTGAGACGGCGGCCGATCCACGGCAGCACGTACTCGCGCCAGTAGGCGGCCGTGCGGGGCCGCGCCGCCTCGAGCTCGTGCAGCCGCTCGGCCGCCGACTCCCCTCCGGGGGCCACGGGCACGTCGAGCGCGGCGAGCACGTTGCCGGCGACGCGCGCATGGCCGAGCGCGTTGAGATGCAGGCGGTCGATCGACCAGTAGCGCAGGTCGCGCAGGCCCTCGTCGGCCCAGTTGTCGACGAAGAGCATCGCGCGCCCGTCGAGCCGGCGGCGCACCTCGCGGGCCAGCTGATCGCCGCGCGAGCGCACCATGCGACCGAGCGGGATGTGGTCGCCGGGGTCGGCGCCGCTCACGATCATGACGCGGATGCCGCGCGCGGCGGCGCGATCGGCCGCGTCCGCCAGCCGGTCGGCGACCGCGGCCACCGAGACCCGCGGCCGCATGATGTCGTTGCCGCCGCCGTTGATGCTCAGCAGATCGGGGGCGAGGTCGAGGGCGACGGGCAGCTGCTCGTCGAGGATGGGGCCGAGCAGTCGGCCGCGGATGGCGAGGTTGGCGTAGCCGAGCGGCGCCTGCGCGGCGTGCGCGAGCCCGAGCGCGACGAGGTCGGCCCAGCCCCGGGGAGTACCGTCGGGCAGCTCGTCGCCCATCCCCTCGCTGAAGCTGTCGCCGATCGCGGCGTAGCTGGCGACCGCCGCGTCGCTGCCGACCGTCACAGGCCGAGGGCCTCGAGCTCGGCCCGCATGCGCTCCGCCATGACCGCGTACCCGTCGTCGTTCGGGTGGAGGCCGTCGGAGGCCATGAGCTCCGGACGCCCCTCGATCCAGCGCGAGGCGCCGGCGATGTAGTCGGCGCCGATGCGCTCGGCCATCGCGCGCTGCCAGCCGATGATGACCTCGACCGACTCCGGGCGCTCGTCGGTGTACCAGAAGGGCTCGACGACGATGAAGCGGGCCTCGGGCAGGGCCTCGACGAGCCGATCGATGTCGTCGTTCATCTGCTGCGCGATGCGCTCGCCCTCCTGCTCGTAGCCGAAGTTGTCGTTGAGGCCCATCGTGACGAACACGATGTCGGGGCTCTGCTCGATGATGAGGTCGGGCAGGTCTCCGTCGCCGAAGGTCGACCGGTTGCGCAGGTAGCCGAGCCCGTTGACGCTGGGGTTGTACTCGCGCCAGCCGCGCTCCTCGCTGATGACGGTCGACCAGCGCACCGAATCGTCGGTCGCGCCCGTGCCGAGCGTGTACGAGTCGCCGTAGAAGGCGACGATCGGGCCATCGCCCTCGGGCGGCGCGGGGGCCGGGGCCGGCGCCGCGCACGCGACGAGACCCGCGGAGGCGATGACGGCGAGCAGGCCGAGAAGAGCGGGGCGGGATGCCCGGCGCGAGCTGAGGCGCGAGGCGGAGGGAGCGGTCATGAGCACGGTTCGACGCTACCGCGGCAACGGTTCGGTCGACGGCCGGGCGCGGCCGGTCACGCCGCGCTGACGCCCTTCCGCGCCGCGACGAGCTCGGCGATCTGCACCGCGTTGAGCGCCGCGCCCTTGCGCAGATTGTCGTTGCTGATGAAGAGCGCGAGTCCCCGGCCGCCGGGCACGCCCTCGTCCGCGCGGATGCGCCCGACGAGACTCGGGTCGGCGCCGGCCGCCGCGAGCGGGGTGGGAACATCCACCAGCTGCACGCCGGGGGCGTCGGCGAGCAGCTCGCGCGCCCGCTCGGGGCTGAAGGCGCGGGCGAACTCGGCGTTGATCGCGAGGCTGTGACCGGTGAACACCGGCACGCGCACGCAGAGGCCGCTCACCCGCAGCTCGGGCAGCTCGAGGATCTTGCGCGACTCGTTGCGCAGCTTCTTCTCCTCGTCCGTCTCGCCGAGGCCGTCGTCGACGAAGCTGCCGGCCTGCGGGATGACGTTGAAGGCGATCGGCGCGGGGAACTTCACCGCAGCGGGGAACTCGACGGCCGAGCCGTCGTGCACGAGGTCGATGGCGCTCTGGCCGACGACCGCGGTCGCCTGCTCGAGCAGCTCCTCGCCGCCGGCGAGCCCGGCGCCCGAGACCGCCTGGTACGTGCTGACGATGAGGCGCTCGAGGCCGGCCTCGGCGTCGAGCACCTTGAGCACGGGCATCGCGGCCATGGTCGTGCAGTTCGGGTTGGCGATGATGCCCTTGACGGCGTCGTCGATGGCGTGGGGGTTGACCTCGCTCACGACGAGGGGCACCTCCGGATCCATGCGCCAGCCCGAGGAGTTGTCGATGACGGTGACGCCGGCGGCCGCGAAGCGCGGGGCCTGGGCCTTGCTCGTCGTGGCGCCGGCGCTGAAGATCGCGATGTCGAGCCCGGTGGGGTCCGCGGTCTCCGCATCCTCGACGACGATCTGCCGGTCGCCGAAGGGCAGCACGGTTCCGGCGCTGCGGGCGCTGGCGAAGAAGCGGATCTCGCCGACCGGGAAGGCGCGCTCGAGCAGCAGCCGGCGCACGACGGCGCCGACCTGGCCGGTGGCGCCGACGACGCCGATGCTGACGGGGGCGGGGGATGCTGCGCTCACGCTCATCGCCCCGTTCCCGCGTAGACCGCGGCCTCGGTGTCGCCGTCGAGCCCGAAGGCCGCGTGCACGGTGCGCACGGCCTCGTTGAGGATGTCGGCGCGGGTGACGACGGAGATGCGGATCTCGGAGGTGGAGATCATCTCGATGTTGATGCCGGCGTCCTTCAGCGCCGTGAACAGCTGGGCGCTGACGCCCGCGTTGGTGCGCATGCCCCCGCCGACGACGGAGAGCTTGCCGATCTGGTCGTCGTACTGCAGCGAGAGGAAGCCGACCGACTCCTGCTCGGAGCGCAGCGCGGTGAGCACCGTCGAGCCGTCGCTCTTCGGCAGCGTGAAGGAGATGTCGGTGCGGCCGGTCGTGGCGGCGCTGACGTTCTGCACGATCATGTCGATGTTGGCGCCGGTCTTGGCGACCATGGTGAAGATGTCGGCCGCCTTGCCGGGGGTGTCGGGCACGCCGACGACGGTGATCTTCGCCTCGGAGAGGTCGCCGGCGACGCCGGTGATGATCGGTTCTTCCATTGTCTCTCCCTCGATCGGGTTGCGCACCCAGGTGCCCTCGGCGGGCGTGAACGACGAGCGCACGTGCAGTGCGACCCCGTGCCGGCGGGCGAACTCGACGGCGCGGATGTGCAGGACTTTGGCGCCGCTCGCGGCGAGCTCGAGCATCTCCTCCGCCGAGACCCGGTCGATCTTGCGCGCCAGCGGCACGACGCGCGGGTCGGCGGTGAAGACGCCGTCGACGTCGGTGTAGATCTCGCAGACGTCGGCGTTCAGCGCCGCGGCGAGGGCGACGGCGGTGGTGTCGCTGCCGCCGCGCCCGAGCGTGGTGATGTCGCGGCTGTCGCGGTTGAAGCCCTGGAACCCGGCGACGATGGCGATCGCGCCGTCGTCGAGCGCCTCGCGCACGCGGGTGGGGGTGACGTCGACGATGCGGGCGGAGCCGTGCTGGGCATCCGTGATCATGCCGGCCTGGCTGCCGGTGTAGGAGCGCGCCTCGTGACCCAGGCTCTTGATGGCCATCGCCAGCAGCGCCATCGAGATGCGCTCGCCGGTCGTGAGCAGCATGTCCATCTCGCGTGCGTCGGGGATGGGCGTGACCTCGTGAGCGAGGTCGATGAGCTCGTCGGTGGTGTCGCCCATGGCGCTGACGGCGACGACGACCTCATGGCCGGCGGTGCGCGTGGCGACGATGCGCTTGGCGACGCGCTTGATGCTCTCGGCGTCGGCGACGGAGGATCCGCCGAACTTCTGCACGATGAGGCTCACGTGGTGCTCCTGATGCTGGATGCGGGAGGGCGCGGAATTCAGGCGGGTGGCCGGGCGAGGGGATGCGACGAAGGGTGGTGGCGACGGCCTCGACCGCTGATTCTAGCGGGATGCCCTGCCCGCCCCCTGCGCGCGCGAGGTCGCTCGGCCCGCCACGCGCGGGTCGCCCGGCGGCGGCCCGCGCTACACCGCCGCGCCGCGCAGCGCCAGCTCGACGAGCTGCTCGGCCTCGGCGTCGCTCGTCGCCCGCCCGCACAGCGCTCGCACGTGCATGGGGTTCACGATCTGCTCCCACACGACGACCGGGTCGACGTCGGCCCGGAGGCCTCCCGCGGCCGCCAGGCGCGCGAGGTGCTCGGTGGCGAGGGCGTAGCGATCGCGGAAGAAGTCGTCAGCGAACGCGACCAGCTCGGGCGAGGCCGCGGATGCGGCCATGACGGCGCGCAGGATGTTGCCGCCCTGCGGCGACCGCAGGGCGCCGGCGACCGACCGCGCGAGCTGCAGCACGGCCGCGCGCGGATCGGCGTCGACGACCGCGGGCACCGCCGTCTCGCCGAGCCGCCGGATCGCCGCGGCGATGAGCAGCTCGCGCGTCGGGTAGCGGCGGTAGATCGTCGTCTTGTGCACGCCGCTGGCCTCGGCGACCTCGTCGACCGCGATGGCCGACCCTCGCTCGACGAGGAGGGCGATCGTCGTGTCGAGCACGGTCGCCTCGACGGCGGCCCCGCGCCGACGGACGGCGGTCTGCTCGGCGGCGGTCACGCGGCGGTCGCCCGTGCGGCGAGCTCGGCGTTCATCCGGCTGAACGCCGCCGGGGTGGCGACGGTGAGCATGCGTCGGAGCAGCGGCACGAGCGCGCCGGAGAGCACCTCCGACTGCACCAGGCGGCTGCGCCCCTCACCGAGGGGCTCGACGACGAAGCGGTGGCGCCCGTCGAGCACGCCCGGGAGCCCGACCCGGCCGAGCCAGGTCAGCTCACGCCCCGGCTGCAGGTCGATGATGCGGGGGCGGAAGCTCTGCCCGCTGGTCGTCGTGGGCTCGATGCGCACGTGCTGCCGGGCGCCCGGCGCGAGCGCGCCCTCCCATCGGCGGATGAAGCTGTTCCACTGCGGGTAGGCCGCGGTGTCGGTGAGCACGGACCACACGGCAGCCTGCGGCGCATCGATCAGGATGCTCGTCGTGATGCTGACGCGGAAGGGGGAGCTCTCGACGCTCTCGGTGGCGCGGGTCGTGGTGGTCATGGTGCCGTCTCCTTATCGCAACTTTTGTTGCATAAGTCGACGATAGCACTGCGTCGTCGCTAACGCAACAGAAGTTGCATACCCCGCCCCGGGGTGGATCTCAGCGCTGGACCGAGCGGCGCCCTTCGAAGGCGCGCCCGAGGGTGACCTCGTCGGCGTACTCGAGGTCGCCGCCGACGGGGAGGCCGCTCGCGAGGCGCGACACCGTCAGACCCGGCTGCACCAGCAGGCGGGTCAGGTAGGTCGCGGTGGCCTCCCCCTCGAGGTTCGGGTCGGTCGCGATGATCACCTCGGTGACGGTGCCGTCGCCGAGACGGCCGAGCAGCTGCGCGATGCGCAGGTCGTCGGGGCCGATGCCGTCGATGGGGCTGATCGCGCCCCCGAGCACGTGGTACAGCCCGCGGAACTCGCGCGTGCGCTCGATCGCGACGACGTCCTTCGCCTCCTCGACGACGCAGATGCTCACGGGCGAGCGGCGCGGGTCGCGGCAGATCGAGCAGGTCGCCTCCTCGGCGACGTTGCCGCAGATCTCGCAGAAGCGCACCTTCTCGCGCACGTCGATCAGGAGCTGCGCGAGGCGGGCGACGTCGAAGGACTCCGTCTGGAGGATGTGGAAGGCGATGCGCTGGGCGGACTTCGGGCCGATGCCCGGCAGCCGGCCGAACTCGTCGATCAGGTCCTGGATGATGCCGTCGTACACGGGCTACTCGTCTCTCGGGGCGGAGCTGGTGAGGCTGACGACCGATTCCACGGCCTCTTCAGCGAGGAATCGGGCACCGAGCAGCTCGCGGACGACGGCCTCGCCGTACCGCTGGCGCCCGGCAGCCTCGGCGGGATGGATCGGCGCCGGCGCGGAGGGGATGGTGCGCTCGGGGGCCGACGCCGGTGCAGCGACGCGCTCCGCCGGCGGCGGGGCCGAATCGTCGTCCGGCGCATCGGAGTCGTCGAGCGGGGGCACGTCGTCGTGGTCGACGCGACCGACGCCGTGCGAGATCGCCGTGGCGGGCGTGCTGCCCGGGATCGCGACGACGTCCCATCCCGTCACCGTCACCGGCTCGGCCGGTTCGGCGCGGGACGGGCGGGAGGGCGCATCGGCCCGGGAGGGCGCCGTCGCCGTCCTCGTCGCGGAGGGCGCGATCGGGGCGGACGCTCGCGAGGTCCCGGCGGCGGGAGCCGGCTCTTTCCGGGACGCCGGCGTGGGCTCGGGCTCGGGCTCCGGATCCGGCTCCGGTTCGGGGGCGAGGTCCGGTTCGGTCTCGAACTCGGGCTCGGGCTCGGGCTCCGACTCCGGCTCGGGCTCGGGCTCCGGCTCGGGCGCGGGCTCGGGCGCGGGCTCCGGCTCCGGTTCCGGCTCCGGCCGCGGGGCCGACGAGGACGGATCCGACGTGGAGGCGCGGGAGGGTGCGGTGACCGCGGACGGGGCCGGGTCGGGGTCGGCGGGCGGCGCGTCCTCGGACGCCGCCGCGGGTACCGCCGGCCGCCCCTCGTCGACGCGCACCTTGAACTTCACGCGATGGCCGAGCACGTGCTGGATCGCGCTGCGCACCTGCTCGCTGACGCTGTCGGCGGGATTGGTGCGCTCCTTGAAGCGGTTGGCGTCGCCGACGGAGGTGAAGGCGATCGTCAGCACGTCGCCGTCATCGAGCGCGGCCGGCTGCGCGAGGTAGACGACCGTCCAGGCGCTCATCTTGACCGACTGGATGCGCTCGAGCACCGCGGGCCAGTGGTCGCGAAGCGACGCGAGCGTCAGCGGGCCGCTCGGAACGACCGGGGCCTCGGCCGCCGGCGACGCAGCAGTGGGTGATCCAGCGGTGGACGACTCAGCGGTGGCCGACTCAGAAGCGGGAGAGGCGGGAGCAAAGCGCCCGGCGTCGGCGACGGGGGCTGCCGCCTCACCGGCAGCGGGGGCCGTCGCGGCGGGAGCTCCGGCGGCCGCAGCGGCGTCGTCGGCGGGTCGAACCGCGGCGGCGCCGGGCGCCGCCGTGACGAGCACGCGGGCCATCATGAGCTCGAGGTGCAGACGGGGCGAGGTGGCGCCGGTCATCTCGGTGAGGGCGCGGTTGACCACGTCGGCGGCGGTCGAGAGGTCGGCGGGCGCGAAGCGCGACGACTGCTCGCGCATGCGGGCCAGATCGTCGTCGGGCACGCCGCGCAGCACGCTCGCCGCCTGCGCTCCCGTGGCCTGCACGACGATGAGGTCGCGCAGTCGCTCGAGCAGGTCGTCGACGAACCGCCGGGGATCCTGCCCCGTCTGCACGACCCGGTCGATCGCCCCGAAGGCGGCCGCGGAGTCGGCGGCGGCGATCGCATCGACGACGTCGTCGAGGAGCGCGGCGTGGGTGTAGCCCAGCAGCGCGACGGCGCGCTCGTAGGTGACCGTGTCGGCGTCGCTGCCCGCGATGAGCTGATCGAGCAGCGAGAGGCTGTCGCGCACGGAACCGCCGCCGGCACGCACGACGAGGGGCAGCACGCCCTGCGCGATCTGCACGCCCTCGCTGTCGGCGAGCTCGTGCACGTACTGCAGCAGCTGGGCGGGCGGCACGAGGCGGAAGGGGTAGTGGTGGGTGCGCGAGCGGATGGTGCCGATGACCTTCTCGGGCTCCGTCGTCGCGAAGATGAACTTCACGTGCTCCGGCGGCTCCTCCACGATCTTCAGCAGCGCGTTGAAGCCGCCCGAGGTGACCATGTGCGCCTCGTCGATGATGAAGACCTTGTAGCGGTCGCGCGCCGGGGCGAAGATCGCCCGCTCCCGCAGGTCGCGCGCGTCGTCGACGCCGCCGTGGCTGGCCGCGTCGATCTCGACGACGTCGAGCGAGCCGCCGCCCTCGCGCGAGAGCTCGACGCAGCTGGGGCACACCCCGCAGGGGGTGTCGGTGGGGCCCTCGGCGCAGTTGAGGCAGCGGGCGAGGATGCGCGCCGACGTGGTCTTGCCGCACCCGCGCGGGCCGCTGAAGAGGTAGGCGTGGTTCACGCGGTCGCTGCGCAGGGCCGCCCGCAGCGGATCGGTCACGTGCGACTGCCCGATCAGCTCGGCGAACGTCTCGGGACGGTAGCGACGGTAGAGGGCGGTGACCACTCGCACAGCGTAGTCGCCACCTCCGACGCCCGGGCCCGCCGGGAGCGGACCGGGAGAGCCCCCGCCGGTGCGCCGCGCACACGCGGCACGGAGCTTCATCTGATCAACTGACGGGATGCGTATCGTCATCGTCGGAGGCCACGGCCAAATCGCCCGTCAGCTCAGCCGCCGCCTCTCCGCCGCCGGCCACGAGCCCATCGCGCTGCTGCGGAACCCCGACCACTGCGACGACGTGCGGGCCGACGGCGCCGAGCCGGTCGTGCTCGATCTCGAGCGCGGCGACGTTCACCGGGTCGAGGAGATCGTGCACGGCGCCGACGCCGTCGTCTTCGCCGCGGGAGCCGGACCGAGCAGCGGCCCGGAGCGCAAGCTCACCCTCGACCGGGACGGCCTGATCCTCACGGCCGACGGGATGCTCGCCGCGGGCATCCGCCGCCTGCTGGTCGTCTCGTCCATGGGCGCCGACGACTTCGATGCCGACAGCGCCGACACCTTCCAGGTCTACCTGCGCGCCAAGAGCGAGGGCGACGCCGCCGTGCGCGACCGCGACCTCGACTGGACGATCGTGCGCCCGGGCTCGCTCACCGACGACGAGGCGGGCGACGCCGTCGAGATCGCCGAGTCGGTCGAGGCCGGATCGGTGCCGCGGGCCGACATCGCCCACGTGCTGCACGCGCTGCTCGAGTCCGGCGCCGGCGTGCACCGCACGATCGAGGTCGTCGGCGGGTCGACGCCCGTCGCCGAGGCCGTCCGCGCGCTCTAGCCGACCGTCAGCGGCGCTCGCCCACGGCGAGCGCCGCCGCCTGGCGCGCGATCGAGAGCTCCTCGTTCGTGGGCACCACGAGCACGGCGACGCCCGCGCCCTCGGGCGAGATGGTGCGCGCCGTGCGGTCCTTCGCGCCGTTTCGCTCGGGGTCGACCCGCACGCCGAGGTGCTCGAGGCCCGCGAGCGCGCGCGACCGCAGCGGGGCGCTGTTCTCGCCGACGCCGGCCGTGAAGACCACGGCGTCGAGGCCGCCCAGCTGCGCGAGGTACGCCCCGACGTAGTGGCGGATGCGGTGCGCCCACACGTCGAGCGCGAGAGCGGCATCCGCATCGCCCTCATCGGCGGCCCTCGTGACGTCGCGCATGTCGGCGCTGCCGCTGAGACCCAGCAGACCGCTGCGCTTGTTGAGCAGGGTGTCGAGCTCGTCGACCGAGAGGCCAGCCTGCCGGTGCAGGTGCAGCAGCACGGCGGGGTCGAGATCGCCCGAGCGCGTGCCCATGACGAGGCCCTGCAGCGGGGTGAAGCCCATCGAGGTGTCGATCGAGCGCCCGCCGTCGATGGCGGCGACGGATGCTCCGTTGCCGAGATGCAGCACGATCAGCTTGAGCTGCTCGAGCGGCCGCCCGAGGTGCGCGGCGGCGCGCTCGGCGACGAAGGCGTGGCTCGTGCCGTGGAATCCGTAGCGGCGCACCCCGTGGGATCGGGCGAGCTCGCGGTCGATCGCGTAGGTGTAGGCCGCGGGCGCCATGCTCTGGTGGAAGGCCGTGTCGAAGACGGCGACGTGCGGCACCCCGGGCAGCACGGCCATCGCCGCGCGGATGCCGGCGAGATTCGCCGGATTGTGCAGCGGCGCGAGCGTCGAGACCTGCTCGATCTGCGCGATGACCGCCTCGGTGACCGCGGTCGGGGCGGTGAACACCGAGCCGCCGTGCACCACGCGGTGGCCGACCGCGGTGAGGTCGGTCGCCGCATCGCCCAGCTCGGCGAGCACCCGGCGCATCCCGTCGACGTGATCGACCGCGCCGCCGCCGGGCTCGCCGATGCGCTCGACGAGGCCGCTGAGGATGGCCTGCTCCGTCTCGACGTCGACGAGTTGGTACTTGATCGAGCTCGAACCGGAGTTGACGACGAAGACGCGCGTGCCGGGGGTGCCGCTCATGCCGTGCCGCCGATCGTCGAGATGGGGGTCGTCGGCGGCGGCGGGGTGCGCTGCGCCTGGATGGCCGTGATGGCGACGGTGTTGACGATGTCGCTGACGAGGGCTCCGCGGCTGAGGTCGTTGACCGGCTTGCGCAGGCCCTGCAGCACCGGGCCGATGGCGACGGCGCCCGCCGAGCGCTGCACCGCCTTGTAGGTGTTGTTGCCCGTGTTCAGGTCGGGGAACACGAAGACCGTCGCCCGGCCGGCGACCGGCGAATCGGGCATCTTCGTCTGCGCGACGCCGGGGTCGGCGGCGGCGTCGTACTGGATGGGCCCCTCGACGAGCAGATCGGGGCGGCGCTCGCGCACGAGCCGCGTCGCCTCGCGCACCTTCTCGACGTCGTCGCCCGAGCCCGACTCCCCCGTGGAGTACGACAGCATCGCGATGCGCGGCTCGATCGCGAACTGCTGCGCCGTGGCCGCCGAGCTGATGGCGATGTCGGCGAGCTGCGCCGCGGTCGGATCGGGGATGACGGCGCAGTCTCCGTAGACGAGCACGCGGTCGGCGAGCGCCATGAGGAACACGCTCGACACGACGCCGACGCCCGGATCGGTCTTGATGATCTCGAAGCTCGGGCGGATGGTGTGAGCCGTCGTGTGCGCGGCGCCCGAGACCATTCCGTCGGCGAGGCCGAGGTGCACCATCATCGTGCCGAAGTAGCTGACGTCGGTGACGACGTCGCGCGCGATCTCGACCGTCGCGCCCTTGTGGGCCCGCAGCCGCGCGTACTCCTCGGCGAAGCGCTGGCGCAGCTGCTCGTCGAACGGGCTGACGATCTGCGCCTCGGCGAGATCGAGTCCGAGCTCGGCCGCGCGGGCGCGCACCTCGCCCTCGTCGCCGAGGATGGTCAGGTCGCAGACGCGGCGCTGCAGCAGCGTGCTCGCGGCGCGCAGGATGCGGTCGTCGCCGCCCTCGGGCAGCACGATGCGCTTGCGGTCGCCGCGCGCGCGCTCGAGCAGCCCGTACTCGAACATCAGCGGCGTGATCGTCTCGGAGCGCGTGACGTCGAGCCGCTGCAGCAGGGCCGGCGCATCGACGTGCCGCTCGAAGAGGGCCAGCGCCGTGTCGTACTTGCGCTGCGAGTCGGCGGCGAGGCGCGCGCGGGTCTCGGTGATGCGCAGCACCGTGTCGTAGGTGCCGTAGTCGGTGCGCAGGATGGGCAGCGCCGGGTCGAGTCCCTCGACGAGGGTCTGCACCGAGGCGGGCGTCTCGAACCCGCCGTAGAGGATGATCGCCGCGATGCTGGGGAAGGTCTCGCTGGCGTGCGCCATGAGCACGGCGAGCAGCACCTCGGAGCGGTCTCCGGGGATGAGCACGACGGCCCCCTCGGTGAGCCGGGGCAGCACGTTCTCCATGCTCATGCCGGCGACGACGACCCCGAGCACCTCGCGGCCCATCAGTTGCTCGTCGCCGCGCACGAAGCGGGCGTCGCAGGCCTCCATGACGCTCGTGACGGTGGGGGCGATGAGGTAGCGGTCCTCCGGGATGCTCGCCGCGAGAGCATCCGGAGCCACGCTCTGCACGGCGGCGGTGATCGCGTCGAGGCGCTCGACGTCGGCGCGGTTGACGATGATGCCCAGCAGCTGGGCGTGGGCGTGCTCGAGCTCGGCCACGGCGACCTCGGCGACGCGACGCATGTCGTCGGGGCTGCGGGCGCCCGACTCGGCGAGCCCGCGGCCGCCCGAGCCGCCGGAGAGCCGGCCGCCGAGGACGAGGACGACGGGGGCGCCGAGGTTGGCCGCGATGCGCGCGTTGAAGCTGAGCTCGGTGGGGCCGGAGACGTCGGTGTAGTCGCTGCCGACGATGACGACGGCGTCGCACTGCCGCTCGACGCTCTTGAAGCGCTCGACGATCGTGGCGAGCGCCGCCTCGGGATCGGCGTGCACCTCGTCGTAGCCGACGCCGATGCACTCGTCGTACTCGAGGTCGACGCCGTCGTGCGCGAGCATGAGGTCGAGCACGTAGTCGCGCTCGCTGCGATCGTGCGAGCGGGCGACCGGGCGGAACACCCCGACCCGCTCGATCTGGTGGGCGAGCGTATCGAGGATGCCCAGCGCGACCGTCGACTTGCCCGAGTTGCCTTCGGCCGATGTCAGGTAGATGCTCTTCGCCACCCGCTCAGCGTAGGGGCGGGGCCTTGGGCCGCGGTGGGCGGATCCGCCGGATCAGCCGCTGCGGGTCACGGCCGCGCGCACGGTGCGCAGCAGCGACTCGGTCGTGAACGGCTTCGCGAGGGTGTGGCGCACGCCGTGCGCGGAGAGCTCGGCGAGGCCTCCGGCCCCCGGGAACCCGCTCGCCGCGATGACGGCGACGTGCGGGTAGCGCTCGGCGATGTGCGCTGCGACGGCGGCGCCATCCATCATCGGCATGATCACGTCCGTGATCACGACCGCCATCTCCGCGGCGTGCCGCTCGAGCACCTCGACCGCCTCGAGGCCGTGAGCCGCCTCGACGACGCGGTAGCCGTGCGCTTCGAGCGCCTGGCGCATCAGATCGCGGATGCTCGCCTCGTCATCGACGACGAGCACGAGCTCGCCCGCGCCCCGCGCCACCGGATCCGTCGGCTCCTGCTGCGGAACCAGCACGGCCCCGTCCTGCGCCACCGGCAGCAGCACGATGAAGCGGGAACCCGCGCCCGGGGCGCTGTGGGCGGTGATGGCGCCGCCGTGGCTCTCGACGATGGCCTGGGTGTTCGCCAGGCCGAGTCCGGTGCCCCGCCCGAGCTGCTTCGTCGTGAAGAAGGGCTCGAAGATGCGGTCGAGCACCTCGCCCGTCATGCCCGTGCCCGTGTCGTCGACGGTGAGCACCGCGTACTCGCCCGGCGCGAGCCCCGTCGATGCGCGACCGGACGCGATGACGGTCTGCCGGCCCGTCGAGATCGTGAGCTCCCCGCCCTCGGGCATTGAGTCGCGGGCATTGGCGACGAGGTTGAGCAGCACCTGCAGGATCTGCGTGCGGTCGCCGAGGATCGCCGGGAGCTCTCCGACGCGCTGGGTGACGGTGATCGACGGGGACATGGTCGGCAGGGTGATGCGGAACAGCTCGCGCACCACCTCGGCCAGGTCGACGAGCTCGCGCACGCCGTCGACGCCCCGGGCGAACGAGAGCACCTGATCGACCATGTCGGCGCCGCGGCGCACCGCGGCCTCCATGCCCTCCAGGAGCGCGAGCTGATCGGGGGCGGGCGACTGCGTCTTCAGCAGCTGCACCGACATGAGCAGCGGCGTGAGCACGTTGTTGAGGTCGTGCGCGATACCGCCGGCGAGCGTGCCGAGGCTCTCGGTGCGCTGCGCGCGGCTCAGCGCCTGCTGCTGGCGACGCAGCTCGGTGACGTCGGAGTTGACGACGAAGATCTTCGCGGGCCGCCCCTCGGCGTCGAGCACGACCTGCCAGCGGCACTCGATGATGAGCGCGCGGCCGTCCTTCGTGCGCTGGGTCAGCTCGCCGAACCAGCGGCCGTCGCGCAGCAGCTCGGCACCCGGTCCCTCGAAATCGGCCGGATCGGCGTAGATGAGCTCGCGGATGTTGCGCCCCACGGCCTCCTCGCTCGACCAGCCGTAGAGCTGCTCCGCACCCTGGTTCCAGTAGAGGACGACGTTATCGAGATCCTCGATGAGCATGGCCTCGGTGGAGGCCTCGATGAGGGCCGCCTGCTCACGGGCGACCGCGGCGACGGCATCCATCTCGCGCTGCCGCTCGACCTCGTCGGTGACGTCGCGCGCGAAGACGGCGATGCCGTTCTCGACCGGATGCACGGTGCCCTCGAGGGTGATGCCGTACTGCTCCACGCGCGCACGGGCGGTGCTGCTCGTGCGCTCGTTCATCGCGCGCTGCAGGCCGTTGGTGAACGGGCCGGCCGCGAGCTCGGGCACGATCGACCAGATCGGCTCGGAGTAGAGCCTCTCGGCGGGGAGATCGAGGAAAGCGAGCAGCGCCCGGTTCGCGAAGGTGATGCGCCAGTGCTCGTCGATGAAGAAGACGAAGTCGGGGATGTAGTCGAGGGTGCGCTGCAGGCTCTCCTGCGCCGCGATGCGGTTCTCCCGCTCGGTCACGATCTCGGTGATGTCGTAGATCGCCCCCTGCAGGCGGACCACTGCGCCGGCCTCGTCGAGGACGGGCACGCCGATGATGCGCACGCGGATCTCGCGGCCCTCACGATCGATGACGATCGACTCGAGGTCGGTCGTCACCTTCTCGACGATGTTGCGGTTCATCGCCGCCTCGATCAGGGAGCGCTGATCGTCGGGGTACATCCCGATGGCGACGTCGAGCGGCGGCGCCCCGCCCTCGGACTCGTACCCGAAGAGGGAGAAGAGCTCCGCTGTCCAGTACAGCTCGCCCGAGGGGATCTCGATCGACCAGCCGCCGAAGCGCGCGATGCGGCCGGCGAGGCGCACCAGATCGGCATCGTCAGCCGGGGTCGGCGCGATGCTGCGATCGTGCGGCGGTTCACTGGCCACGGACGGCCTCTCTCGGGAGCGTTCTTCACCTTAGGCCGGTGAGTGCCCGCACGTACAGAGACAGGGCCGGGGCGCGCCGGAGCAGGCGGCCGAGACGAAAAAGGACCCCTCGCGCACCCGCCAGAGCCCGGTTACCCTTGCTGCGTTTCCGCCCTGGGGGAGTTGGCCTGGATGGCGCCGCGCGAGGAGCCGTGATCAGTTTACCGGTAGACTCGTCCCCGGTCGCACGCCCTCCGGCGCGGACGATCGCCAGGAGAATTCGCCTAGTGGCCTATGGCGCACGCTTGGAAAGCGTGTTGGGTGCAAGCCCTCGGGGGTTCGAATCCCCCATTCTCCGCCAGAACCTCGACTCGACCGGCGTGCACTAGCGCCGCTTGAGGGTGCCGAACACGCCGCGCAGCACCTCGCGCACGATCGTCTGGCCGGCGCGCGAGCCGAGCGCCCCGCCGAGCAGGTCGCCGATGCCGCCCGCGCCGCTGCCCGCCGTGCCGCCACCGCTCGAGCCGCCCGTGCGGCGGGTCGTCGTGCGCGTCGTCGTGCGGCCGCGGCGCTCGAGGTCGCGCAGCGTGCGCTCGTAGTCGGCCTGCGCCTTCGCCTGGCGCTTCGCCTCGGCGGTCGCCGCAGAGGCGGCCTCCTTCTCGAGCCGGGCGCGCTCCTTCGCCGCCTCCGCCTCGAGCTCGCGGGCCGCCTCGGCCTCGGCCGCCGCGTTCATGCGCGCCGCGAGAAGCTCCGAGGCCGACTCGCGGTCGACGGCGGTTCCGTACGCGGGCAGCAGGGGCGAGGCCGCGATGACCTGCGTGATGACGGGCTCGGGAGCAGCATCCATCGAGCCCTGCGGCGCCCGCAGCCGCGTCCACGCGACCGGCGACGGCGCGCCCTTCTCGTTCATGACCGTCACGATCGCCTCGCCGATGCCGAGCGTCGTCAGCACCTCGCCGAGGTCGTAGCCGCTCGACGGATAGGTGGAGACGGTGGCGCGCAGCGCCTTCGCGTCGTCGGGCGTGTGCGCGCGCAGCTGGTGCTGGATGCGCGAGCCGAGCTGGGCGAGCACGTCGGAGGGGACGTCCTTCGGGGTCTGCGTGACGAAGAAGATGCCGACGCCCTTCGAGCGGATGAGGCGCACCGTCTGCGTGATGGCGGCGAGGAAGTCCTTGCTCGCGTCGCGGAACAGCAGGTGGGCCTCGTCGAA
This sequence comes from Microcella daejeonensis, assembly GCF_026625045.1. Taxonomy (GTDB): domain Bacteria; phylum Actinomycetota; class Actinomycetes; order Actinomycetales; family Microbacteriaceae; genus Microcella; species Microcella daejeonensis. Next base: position 621,605 of record NZ_CP113089.1, read on the forward strand.
GAAGAAGACGAGCTTCGGCTTGTCGAGGTCGCCGACCTCGGGCAGATCGTTGAACAGGTCGGCGAGCATCCACATCAAGAAGGTCGAGAACAGCGCGGGCCGGTCGGCCACGCCGGGAACCTCGAGCAGGCTCACGATGCCGCGCCCGTCGGGGGCGAGGCGCAGCACGTCGGCGGTGTCGAACTCGGGCTCGCCGAAGAAGACGTCGGCGCCCTGGGCCGCGAACGCGACCAGCTCGCGCAGGATCACGCCCGCCGTCGCCTTGGCGAGCCCACCGAGCTCGGCGAGCGCCGGCTTGCCCTCGTTGCTGATCAGGTACTGGATGACCGCCCGCAGATCGTCGAGGTCGACGAGCGCGAGCCCCTGCGTGTCGGCGTAGTGGAACACGAGGCCGAGGCTCGACTCCTGCGTGTCGTTGAGGCCCAGCACCTTGCTCAGCAGCAGCGGGCCGAAACTCGACACCGTCGCCCGCACCGGCACCCCGTGGCCGATGCCGCCGAGGGCGAGGAACTCGGTGGGGCACGCCGCGGGCGCCCACGGCTGGCCGATGCCGGCGGTGCGCGCGAGCAGCTTCTCGCTCGGCTCCCCCGCGACGGCGATGCCGCTGAGGTCGCCCTTGATGTCGGCCGCGAACACCGGCACGCCCGCGGCGCTCAGCTGCTCGGCGAGGCCCTGCAGGGTCTTCGTCTTGCCGGTTCCGGTGGCGCCGGCGACGAGGCCGTGCCGATTCGTCATCGCGATCGGGATGCGGATGGGCACGTCGGCGCGCGGGTCGCCGTTGACGAGGGCGCCCATCTCGAGCACGGGGCCGGCCATGGCGTAGCCGGCGCGGATCGCGTCGACCTCGGAGGCGGTGAGCGGGGCGGGCTCGGCGGCGGGCGCAGCGGCGGGGGCGGCGGCGGCGGGGGCGGGCGCGGCGGCCTCGGCGGCGGGCGCGGCGGCGGGCGCGGCGGCGGGCGCGGGGGCCTCGGCGGCCCGCGCGGCCTCGGCTGCAGCTCGCGAGGCCTCGGCGGCCTGCTGCTCGGCCGCGGCGAGCGCCGCCTGCGCCTGCTCCAGGGCCTTCTTCGCCGCTTCGACCTGCGCTGCCGCATCGCTCATGGCGTCAGCCTAAGCGTCCGGCCAGTTCGGCGCCCGCGTGCTCGAGCCAGTGCTCGGCCCGAGCGATGGCGGCGGCGGAGCCGCCGGCGAGCGCCGCGAGCTCGACAATCGCGGCGAGCCCCTCGGCCGGAGCCGAGGATCCGACCGAGCCCGCGACGACGGCCACGGGCACCCCGGCGTCGGCGGCGAGCCGGGCGACCTCGGCGGGCGCCTTGCCCGCGGCGGTCTGGGCGTCGAAGCGTCCCTCGCCCGTGATCACGAGGTCGGCCGACGCGAGGGCCGAGGCGAGGGCGACCGCCTCGGCGATGCGGCGCGAGCCGCTCGCCATGACGGCTCCGGCGGCGAGCAGGCCGAAGCCGGCCCCGCCCGCGGCGCCCGCGCCCGGGGTCGCGGCGTCGACGTGCGGCAGGAGGGAGGCGAGGTGCGCGAGAGCGGCATCCGCCCCGTCGATGTCGACGACGCCCTTCTGCGGGCCGAAGACGGCGGCCGCCCCGCGCGCGCCGAGCAGCGGGTTGTCGACGTCGCCGAGGATGACGGCGCCGCCGGGCGGGAGCGCGCGCAGCCCGCTGAGGTCGACCGTCGCGAGCGAGTCGAGGCCGCGCAGCCCGAGCGGCACCGGGTCGCCCGCGGCGTCGAGCAGGCGGGCGCCGAGGGCGCGCAGGGCTCCGGCTCCGCCGTCGGTCGAGCTGCTGCCGCCGAGCGCGAGCAGCAGCTGCTCCACTCCCCGCCCTGCCGCGTCGCGGTGATCGAGAGCGGCCGCAATCGCCTCGCCGAACCCGAGCGTATGCGCGTCATCGGGGGCGGGATGCTCGAGCAGGGTGATCCCCGAGGTCGCGGCGAGCTCCACGACCGCGGTCGTCGGCCGGGTCGCCGTGGCGGGCAGCAGCACCCAGTGCGCGTCGACGGGCCGGGAGTCGGGGCCCGTCACCCGCACGGGCATGCGCCGCGCATCCGGCACCGCGACCTCGAAGGCGTCGAGCGTGCCCTCACCGCCGTCGGCCATCGGGCGCGCGACCAGCTCGTCGTCGGGCCGCACCGAGGCCCAGCCGCGGGCGAGCGCCGCGACGACCTCGACGGCGCTGGCGCTGCCCTTGAAGGAGTCGGGGGCGAGGACGACGCGCATCAGGCCTCCCGGGTCAGGCGCACCCCGAACGGCTCGAGGTCGCGGAAACGGCCGGCGAGCGCGATGGCGAGCGCTCGCCCGCGTGGAGCGGCACCCGGCGGACGTCGGGATCGCTGCCGCGAGAGTATCGTGAGCCGCCCGCCACCCGATCGGTGATCCCGGGCGCACCGAGGCTCGAACGAGAGGATAGGCGTCATGGCCCAGCGCGCGCACTCCAGCCCCACGCTGCACGACGTCGCCCGCGAGGCCGGCGTCTCGCTCGCCACCGCCTCGCGTTCGCTCAACGGAAGCACCCGCAAGGTCAACGAGGAGTACCGCGCGCGCGTGCTCGCCGCCGCCGAGCGCCTCGGCTACGTCGCCAACCTCTCGGCGCAGACCATCGCCAAGGGCACCTCCTCGACCCTCGCCCTGCTCGTCAGCGACATCGCCGACCCCTACTTCGCCGCCATCGCCGCGGGCGTGCTCAGCGGCGCCGAGCAGGCCGGGCTCATCACGACCATGGGCATCACGCAGCGCAGCGCCGAGCGCGAGCTCGACCTCGTCAAGACGCTGCGCGGGCAGCGTCCGCGGGTGCTCATCCTCACCGGATCCCGCTACGTCGACGCCGCCCTCGACGAGGCCCTCACCCGCGAACTGCAGGCCTTCGAGTCGACCGGCGGCCGGGTCGTCATGGTCTCGCAGCGCTCGCTGCCCTTCGACACCGTGCAGACCGACGACTACGGCGGCGCGCGCGACCTCGCCGAATCCCTCGTCGATCAGGGCTACCGCTCGTTCGCCGCGCTCACCGGCGTCAGCTCGCTCATGACGGCGCGCGACCGCCTCGCCGGGTTCCGCGACGGGCTCGCCGCGCACGGCCTGAGCCTTCCCGACGAGCGCGTCGTCGAGACCGAGTTCACCCGCCAGGGCGGCTACGACGGCGCCGGTCAGCTGCTGAGCCGCGGGCTCGGCGACGCCGAGCTGCTCTTCGCCGTCAACGACGTCATGGCGGTCGGCGCGATGTCGCGCCTGCGCGAGGAGAGCGTCGACGTGCCCGGCTCGCTCGCGGTCGCCGGCTTCGACGACATCTCCACGGCCCGTGACGTGACGCCCGCGCTCACCACCGTGCGCCTGCCGCTCGAGCGGGTCGGCGCCGCCGCCATCGAGCTCGCGCTCGCCGGCCAGCGCGGCGACGAGCCGACCCTCGTCACCCTCGGCGGCGAGGTCGTGCTGCGCACGAGCACCCCGGCGCGCGGCTAGGGTCGCCTCTTCCTGGCTCGTCCGGCGACGCCGGCCCGGTCGCGCCCGGCCCGGCTCCGTCTGGCACGAATTCAGGCATCGCGGCGCCGCAGCCGGCGTGTCGCCGCACGACACGACGTCGGCGTGCCCGAACGCCTGAATTCGTGCACGCTCGCGCCGAGCATCCCGACCTCTCGGGCCGCGCCGTATGCTGATGTTGTCGCTCGAACTGCCGATAGTTTCGACCGCGTCGTCGCCGCTCACCTGCGCGCGCCGGTCGTCGCCGGCTGAGCGGGCGGCACCGCACCGCATCCCGAACCGCCCCTCACGCCCTTCACCGCCGCACACCCCCACCGGAAGGAGCTGCGATGACGCAGCGCGCCCGCATCACCGTCCACCCCGCCTTCGAGGTCGGCACGATCGACCCGCGCATCTTCGGATCCTTCGTCGAGCACCTCGGCCGCGCCGTGTACACCGGCATCTACGAGCCGGGGCATCCGACGGCCGACGCCGAGGGGTTCCGGCAGGACGTCGCCGACCTCACCCGCGAGCTCGGCACGACCGTCGTGCGCTACCCCGGCGGCAACTTCGTCTCCGGCTACCGCTGGGAGGACGGGGTCGGCCCGCGCGACGAGCGCCCCACCCGCATCGACATGGCCTGGCGCACGATCGAGACGAACGAGATCGGCACCGACGAGTTCGTGCGCTGGACGGCCGCGACCGGTACCGAGCCGATGATGGCCGTCAACCTCGGCACCCGGGGCGTCGCCGAGGCGGCCGAGCTCGTGGAGTACTGCAACGTGCCCGGCGGTACGGAGCTGAGCGAGCGGCGCCGGGCGAACGGGGCCGACGCGCCCCACGGCATCCGCCTCTGGTGCCTCGGCAACGAGATGGACGGCCCGTGGCAGATCGGCCACAAGACCGCGGAGGAGTACGGCCGCCTCGCCAGCCAGGCCGCCCAGGCGATGCGCCGCGTCGACCCGAGCATCGAGCTCGTCGTCTGCGGCAGCTCGAGCCGCGAGATGGAGACCTTCGGCGAGTGGGAGCGGGTCGTGCTCGAGCACACCTTCGACCAGGTCGAGTACATCTCGGTGCACGCCTACTACCAGGAGCGCGACGGCGACCGGGCGAGCTTCCTCGCCTCCGCCGCGGGCTTCGAGGCCTTCATGCACGAGGTCATCGCGACGGCCGACGCGGTCGCCGCCCGCCGGCACTCCGACAAGCGCATCCGGCTCTCGGTCGACGAGTGGAACATCTGGTACATCGACTCCTTCGCCGGGGAGGACAACCTCGAGCTGCTCGAGCGCCCCCGCCTCATCGAGGACGTCTACTCGGCCCTCGACGCCGTCGTCGCCGGCGACCTGCTCGCCACCCTGCTGCGCAACGCCGACCGCGTCGCCATCGCCTGCCTGGCCCAGCTCGTCAACGTCATCGCGCCGATCATGACCGAGCCGGGCGGCGAGGCCTGGCGCCAGACGACCTTCTTCCCCATCGCCCTCACGGCGCAGCACGCCCGCGGCGTGACGCTCGAGGCGCGCACGGAGGGGCCGCGCGCCGCGACGGCGAAGCACGGCGAGGTCGACGCGGTCTCGAGCGTCGTGACGTGGGATGCCGCTGCCGGCTCGCTCGTCGCCATCCTGACGAACCGCTCCCCCCAGCCGGTCGAGCTGCGCCTCGACGCCGCGGGCTTCCGCGAGCTGGCGCTCGCCGAGTCGCACGTCATGGTCGCCGACGACGCCGGTCCTCGGCGCACCGCCGCGGAGGCCGCCGAGGTCGCCCCGCGCCCGCTCGAGGGCGTCGTCGTCGAGGGTGCGGAGCTGCTCGTCACCCTGCCGCCCGAGAGCTGGAGCCTCATCCGGCTCACCGCTGCGGTGCAGCCCGGCTGACGCGCAGCGGGAGGTGGCGCCCTACACGCCCCAGTGCTCGAGCAGCGGCCCGAGCAGCGCCCCGCGGGCATCCCACTCGGTGCGCAGCGCGCGGAACGACTCCCAACGCGGGTAGCGCGCGGCCACGGCCGCCGGATCCATCGTGAAGACCTTGCCCCAGTGGGGTCGGGCGCCGAAGGGCGCGAGCACCGACTCGATGCCGGGCAGCGCCGCACGCACGGCGGGCTCGTCGGGCATCCAGGTGAAATGGATGCCGATGACGTCGCCGCCGTACGCCCCGCTCAGCCACAGATCGTCGCCGCGGATGCTGCGCACCTCGCTCACCTGCAGCAGCCCCTCGAGGGCCGGGCCGTGCGCGCGCATCGCGGCGAGCGCCGCCACCGCGTGCGACCGCGGCACGAAGTACTCGCTCTGCAGCTCGTCGCCGTTCGAGGGCGTGAACTCGGCCCGGAAGTGCGGCAGCCGCTCGAACCACGGCCCAGGCTCCCCGCTCTGGTCGGTGCAGTTCCGGGCCGGCTGACCCCTGAGGGGATGCTCCGCCGAGCCCGTGCGCACCGCCCCGTCGAGCGGCGCGGGCGCCCCGCTCGCCCCCGGCGTCACGCGCGACTTGCGCCACACCTGGTCGATGACGCCGGATCGGCTCCAGTTCGTGAACAGGCTCACGCTCGTCGCCGACCCCATCACCGCGTCGAGGTCGGCGAGCGCCGCATCCCACGGCAGGTCGAGGTCGACGACCTGGGTCATGGCGTAGCTCGGCTCGACCGCGAGCTCGACGCGCGTGACGATGCCGAGCGCCCCGAGCGCGACGACGGCCCCGTCGAAGCCCTCGTCACCGCGGCGGATCATCGCGATGCTGCCGTCGGAGCGCACGAGCTCGAGCCCGACGACCGCGGTCGCGAGGGATCCGGTGGCGTCACCCGAGCCGTGGGTGCCGGTGGCGATCGCGCCGGCGACGCTGATGTGCGGCAGCGAGGCCATCGCGCCGAGCGCCCAGCCCTGCGCGTCGAGCGCGCAGGCGAGCTCGGCGTAGCGCATGCCCGCGGGCACGGAGGCGACGCCCGAGCGCCCGTCCGCGGCCGGCGTCACCGTCACCGAACCCGGCAGCTGCGCGACGGAGACGAGCAGGCCGGAGGTGTCGGCGATGCGCGTGAACGAGTGCCGCGAGCCGAGCGCGCGCACCTGCGGCGCCTCCGCCACGAGCTGCTGCAGCTCGGCGACGCTCGTCGGCTCCGCGAACCGGGATGCTCCGTAGGCGAGGTTGCGCGCCCAGTTCAGCCCGGCGGGGCCGGGTCGGGCGGTGGTCGAGGTCGTCGTCATCGTCACCTGCCCGACCCTACGCCGAGGGCCCCGGAGCCGGCCGACCACCCGCCCCCGTCCGCGCCGCGTCGCGCCGGGTCCGACGTCGAAGTGCGCATTGCGGCTCGAGTTGAGGGTTCGGAACCCTCGACTCGGCGCGAACCCGCGACTCGGCGAGACCCAGCGCCCGCGGGACGCGCTCAGACTGCCGCCGGCGTCCGCTCCTCGTGCCCCCAGGCCTGCCCGTACCCGCCCTCGGCCTCGGGCCGGGCCATGAGCTCGAGGAACGCCTGCGCGTCGAAGGCCTCCGGCCCGAGCACGCCCGCACCGCTCCACGCGCCGGTGGCGAGCAGCTCGAGCGCGATGACGGGGTTGAGCGCGGTCTGCCAGACGACGCACTGGGCCTCGTACTCGGCCATCGTCCACTCGTTGTCGGCCACGTGGTACAGGTACACCTCGCGGGGCGCGCCGTCGACGCCGAGCCCGGTGACCCAGAGTCCGGCGCAGGTCTTGCCGGTCATCCGGGGCCCCAGGGTCGCCGGGTCGGGCAGGCCCGCGGCCACGACGTCGCGGGGGCTGACCTCGACGGGGCCGTTCGCCGAGCGCACGCGCACGGGCGCGGTGCGGTCGAGCCCGAGCTGGTTGAGGGTCTTGAGAATGCCGATGAACTCGTCGCCGAGCCCGTACTTGAAGGTCACGCGCTTCGCATCGATGAAGCGCGGCATGAGCAGCACCTCCTCGTGCTCGACGTTGACGCACTCGACCGGGCCGATGCCCTCGGGGAAGTGGAAGACCTCGGGCTCGCTGAACGGCGCGGTGGTGAACCAGCCGCGGTCCTTCTCCCACACGACGGGCGGGTTGAGGCACTCCTCGATGGTCGTCCAGATGCTGAACGAGGGGGCGAAGATCTCGTTGCCCTCGTCGTCGCGCACGACGAGGTTCGCGCCGTCGCGGGTGCCGAGCTCGTCGATCTCGCTGAAGAGGTGGTCGGCGGCGTAGCGGGCGAAGACGTCACTGAGGCCGGGCTCGACGCCCATGCCGACGAGCGCGAGGCGCCCGGCGGCCTCCCACTCGGCAGCGGCGGCGAACTGCTCGTCGCCGAGCTTGACGCCGGTGAGCGCGTGCGGCTCGGTCGGGTGCGGCGACGACAGGCTCATCGCCATGTCGAGGTAGTCGGCGCCGGCGGCGAGCGCCCCGGCGAAGATCGTCGGAACGAACTTGGGCTCGACGGCGTTCATGACGTGGGTGGCGCCGTGCTCGCGGGCGACCCGCTCGACCGCGGCCGCGTCGCTCGCGTCGATCTGCGCGGCCACGAAGCGGCCGCCCTGGTCGCCGTGGCGCTCGGCGATCCAGGCGACCGAGCGCTCGGCCCGGCCGAGGTCGTAGTCGCTGACGATCATCGTCTCGAAGAACGAGCGACGGGCGGCGATCTTGGCGATCGCGTCGCCCACGCCCCCGGCGCCGACAAGCAGGATTCTCATGCGGGCCATGTTATCCAAGTGGACAACAAAGGGGAAGAGGCGAGGGGGTGCCCGGCGCGGGCCGCGCCTCAGCCCAGTCCGATCACCCGGCCTGCGCGTCCGGCACGGGGTCGCCGGCCCCGCGCCGCCCGCGCGGCTCCTCCCCCAGTTTCACGGCGAAGGGCACCGCGACCATGACGGCGACCGCGACGCCGACGAGGGCGCCGCCGATCGTGTCGGTGATCCAGTGCGCGCCGAGGTAGGTGCGGGCGAGCGCCATCGCCACGATGTAGGCCGCGCCGAGCATCCACACCCACCACCGGCCCGGACGCAGCCCGAAGATGACGACGAAGGTGACCGCGAGCGTCGCCGCGTTCGCGACGTGGCCGGAGGGGAACGAGCCGAAGTCCGCCACGACGAGGATGTCCTCCGGGCGCGCGCGCCCGAACAGGTTCTTCAGCAGCTGCACGACCCCGGCGCTCAGCACCGCCGCGACCACCGAGTAGAGCGCGCCCCACGGACGCCGCAGCACGAGCAGCAGCACCGCGAGCCCGATCGGCACCACGACGATGCCGACGATGTGCCCGCCGAACCAGTCGAGGAAGAAGGCGGGGACGTCGAGCCACGGCGCCCGCTCCTCGAGCAGCTCGTCCATGAACTCCTCGTCGAGCGCGGTGGGCGACTCCCGCAGGGCGACGAGCAACCCGACGAGCACGGCGGCCGCGAGGCCGACGCCCCCCGTGATGAGCGGCCAGCGCCGGCGGATCCGGCGGCGTTCTGCGGGGGTCACGGTGGTCATGGGCGAACACTACCGAGGGCACCGGGGCCGGGCGGCGTGCGCGTGGGGCGGATGCTCAGCGCGAGCATCCCGTCGCGCTCAGCGCGAGAGCGCCGGAACCGTGCGCGGCCGCACGATGAACCACAGCGAGAGCACCGCCACCGAGGCCGCGATCGCCATCGCGACGCCCATCGGGGTGGCGCTGTCGATGCCGAAGATCCCCACGACGGGAGAGAGCAGCCCGGCGAGCCCGAAGTTCATCGCGCCGAGCAGCGAGGCGGCGGTGCCGGCCTCCTTGCCGTGGTTGACGAGGGCGAGCACCTGCACCATCGGGAACCCGAAGCCGCAGGCCGTGATGAAGAAGAACAGCGGCACGATCGTGCCCCACATGCCCGCGCCGATCTGGTCGAGCACCACGATCGCGATCGCGCTCGTCAGCAGCACCGCCGTCGAGACGGAGAGGATCCACTGCGGGCCGACGATCTTGGCCAGGCGCGAGCTCACCTGCACGCCGATCACGACTCCGATGGAGTTGGTGGCGAAGACGATGCCGTAGGCCTGGGCGTCCAGCCCGTAGACGTCCTGGAAGAGGAACGACGAGGCCGAGAGGTAGGCGAAGAGGCCGGTGAAGGTGAAGCCGCCGATGATGGCGACGCCGACGAAGATGCGGTCGCGGAACAGCGCGCGGTAGCGCTCGCCGAGCGTCGAGTGGCCGGGGTCGCTGCGGCGCGCGGGCGGCAGGGTCTCGACGATGAGGAGCCAGGAGGCGACGACGACGAGCACGCCGTAGCAGGCGAGCACGCCGAACAGGCCGCGCCAGGGCATGACGAGCAGCAGCTGCGAGCCGATGAGCGGCGCGAGCACCGGAGCGAGCCCGGTGACGAGCGCGAGCCGCGAGAGCATGCGCACGAGCGGATAGCCGCCGAACAGGTCGCGCACCATCGCCATGGCGACGACGCCGCCGGCCGCGGCTCCGGCGCCCTGCAGCACCCGGGCCGCGAGCAGCCACGAGACGTCGGGGGCGAGGGCGACGGCGAGGCTCGCGGCGACGTGCACGGTCGTCGCCAGGATGAGCGGCAGGCGCCGGCCGATGCGGTCGCTCCACGGCCCGACGATGAGCTGACCGAAGCCGAACCCGATCATCGTGGCGGTGAGGGTGAGCTGCACCAGCGCGACGCTGACCCCGAGATCGGCCTCGACCTGCGGGAACGCCGGCAGGTACAGATCGACGGTGAAGGGCCCGAGGGCGGTGAGCGCGCCGAGCACGAGCACGTAGGTCGCGCGCTGGCGCCGCGTGAGCGAATCACCGGGGTGGACGACGGTCGACACGGTCGGCACGGCCTTTCCATGGCAGGGCGTACCGATCGTCAGGGGCGACCGGTCGACGCTGAACGGGATGCTGCGCCGAGGCGGCGCGAGAGGCGCGGGTGGTCCTGCGCGCAGTCGATCCTACGCTCGACCCGGCCTCACGTCGAATCGATTCGACAATTCGTCGTCGCGCCGGACGAACCCGCGCGGCGCGTCCTCGTGCCGCGGGCGGGCGAGCGCGGAAGCGCTCAGCCCTTGTCGGCCTTCGCGGCCTTCGCCGCCTTCTTGGCCGCGCGCACCCGCGCGAGCGACTCGGCATCGACGATGTCGGCGACCGAGGCCTCGGAGCCCTCCTCGCCGTAGCGGCCGGCGGCCTCGCGCCACCCGGGCGCCTGCAGCCCGCACTGCTTGCCGAGCAGGGCGAGGAAGATGCGCGCCTTCTGCTCGCCGAAGCCGGGCAGAGCCTGCAGCCGACGCAGCACCTCGGCGCCGTCGGGGGCCTCGCCCGAGCCCTCGGCGGGGCGCGTCCAGATGGCCGCGGCGTCGCCGGCCCACTCGTCGCGCACGACCGCCGCGAGGCTCTGCACCCGCGCCGCCATCGACCCGGGGAAACGGTGCACGGCGGGGCTCTCGCGGAACGCCTCGAGGAAGCGATCCGGGTCGGTGCCGGCGATCGTCGCCGGGTCGACCGAGCCCAGGCGGTCGCGGATCTTCGCGGGGCCGGCGAACGCCGTCTCCATGGGCACCTGCTGATCGAGCAGCATGCCGACGAGGAGCGCGAAGGGGTCGTCGGTGAGCAGGGCGTCGGCCGGGGCATCCCCCGTGATGTTCAGAGCCATGCGGCTATCGCACCACGCCCGCCTGCGAGGCCGCTCACGAGCGAGGCGCCCGGCCAGCACGAGCCGGCCGGGCGCCGAGCACCCCTACTCGGGGATGCGCCGCGTGCGGATGAGCTCCGAGTACCAGTGGCCCGACTGCTTGACGGTGCGCTCGAGCGACTCGTAGTCGACGTGCACGATTCCGAAGCGCTTGGTGTAGCCGTAGGCCCACTCGAAGTTGTCCATGAGGCTCCACACCTGGTAGCCGCGCAGGTCGACCCCGCGCTGCATGGCGCGGTGGGCGGCCGTGAAGTGGCGGCGCAGGTAGTCGATGCGCAGCGGGTCGTCGACGCGGCCGTCGACGACCTCGTCGCCGGGGAACGCGGCCCCGTTCTCGGTGATCATGAGCGGCAGCTCGGGGAACTGCTCGTGCAGATCCATGAGCAGCTGCTCGAGGCCGTCGGGCGCGATGTTCCAGCCCATGTCGGTGTACGGGCCGGGCTGCTCGACGAACTCGACGTCGTCCGAGCCGGGCCAGGGCGAGCCGGCGGAGTCGCCGTGCCCGTCGGCGGTCGAGCGCGGCGAGTGGCCGTCCCACATGCGCACCGTCACGGTCGAGTAGTAGTTGACGCCGAGCACGTCGATCGGCTGGTGGATCTGCTCGAGGTCGCCGTCGCGCACGAACGACCAGTCGGTGACGGATGCCGTGTCCTGGAGCAGATCGGCCGGGTACGCGCCGCGCAGCATCGGGCCGGTGAAGGCGCGGTTCGCCAGCGCGTCGATGCGCCGGATCGCCTCCTCCTGCGAGGCCTGCTCGGCCCGCTCGTCCCCGCGGATCATGTGCAGGTTGAGCGTCGCCGAGTACTGCGTCTCGGGCCGGGTGACGGTCGAGCGCAGCGCCTGCAGGCCGAGGCCGTGGGCGAGGTTGAGGTGGTGCACGGCGGTGAGGGCGGCGGCGCCGTTCGCCACGCCGGGGGCGTGCACGCCCGAGCCGTAGCCGAGGTAGGCGCTGCACCACGGCTCGTTGAGCGTCGTCCAGGTGTGGATGCGGTCGCCCAGCGCCTCGCCGAGGTGGTGGGCGTAGTCGGCGAAGCGGAACGCGGTGTCGCGGTTGCGCCAGCCGCCCTCGTCCTCGAGGGCCTGCGGCAGGTCCCAGTGGTACATCGTCGCGATGGGGGTGATACCGCGGGCGAGCAGCCCGTCGACGAGGCGGCCGTAGAAGGCGAGCCCCTTCTCGTTGGGCCGACCGGTGCCCTCGGCCTGGATGCGCGGCCACGCGATCGAGAAGCGGTAGGCCTCGAGGCCCATGCGCTGCATGAGGTCGAGGTCGGCGTCGAGGCGGTGGTAGTGGTCGTCGGCCACGTCGCCGGTGTGACCGTGCAGCACGCGGCCGGGGGTGTGGCTGAAGGTGTCCCAGATGGAGGGGCCGCGACCGTCCTCGGTCACCGCGCCCTCGATCTGGTAGCTGGCGGTGGCGGAGCCGAAGAGGAATCCGGCGGGGAACTCGAGGCCGGAGTCGCGGTAGTCGGGAGTGCTGTCGGTCATGGGTCGAGCCTATTCCTTCAGGTGTGCAACCGCTCCCACAGGGATGGGCGCGGGTCGGGCGGGTCGGGCGCGCGGGCGGACTCAGGGGGCGGCGGGCGGCGGGGCGGTGGATGCTCGCACGACGAGCTGCGCCGCGATCACCCGATGCCCGGTGGCCTCGGGGTCGCCCGCGAGCGCGTCGAGCAGCGCGCCGAGACTGTCGGCCCCGAGCGCGCGGAAGTCCTGGCGCACCGTCGTCAGCGGCGGCAGGAAGTGGTGCGCGTCGGGCACGTCGTCGAAGCCGATGACGCTCAGGTCGTCGGGCACGCGGATCCCGCGCTCCACGAGACCGTGCACGAGGCCGAGCGCCATCTGGTCGTTGGCGGCGAAGACGGCGGTCGCTCCGGCCAGGGCGGCCGGGTCGCCCGGCTCGGTCGCCGCGCGGTAGCCCGAGTCCGAGCTCCAGTCGCCGCGGGCGGGCTCGTGGATGGGCAGTCCGGCGCGGGTCAGGGCATCCCGCCAGCCGCGTTCGCGGGCGGCCGCGTCGAGCCAGTCGGCGGGCCCGGCGAGGTGGCGGATCTCGCGGTGCCCGAGCCCGATGAGGTGCTCGACCGCGGCGACCGCTCCGCCGTACTGATCGACGGCCGAGGTCAGCAGCCCCGCGTCGGCCTCGGCCGTGATGACGAGGGTCGGGCAGCGGTCGACGATGCCGCGCACGGCGGCGAGCGCCGAGGCGCGCGGCGCGATGACGCAGAGCCCGTCGATGCCCTGCAGCATGAGCTGCCCGAGCGCGGCATCCACCGAGAAGTCGGGGTCGTCGGCGACCGTGGTCACGCTCACGTGGTAGCCGCGGCCGCGCGCCGCCTCCTCGAGGCCGCGCAGCGTGCTCGTCGGCCCGTACTGCACGGGGCTGTCGATGAGCACGCCGATGCGCCGCGACTCGTTCGTCGCGAGCGCGCGGGCGAAGGAGTTGCGGGTGAAGCGCAGCTCGGCCATCGCGGCCTCGACCCGGGCCCGCGTGGTGGCGCGGATGTTGGGGTGGTCGTTGATGACCCGCGAGACGGTCTGGTGCGAGACGCCGGCGAGGCGCGCGACGTCGTAGATGCTCGCGCGGGCGGGGCGGGATGCGGGCGCCGGACGCCCGTCGCCCGGCCCCGCCGGCTCGCCGCTCAGAGTCCCTGCGCCAATCGGTAGTACGCGGCGTTCGCGCGCACCTCCTGCGCGAAGCCGCGCTCGGTCGTGGACTCGTCGATGACGAGCAGCTCGACGCCGGCGATGTGGGCGAAGTCGGCGAAGACCTCGACGCCGACCTGCGTCGACATGACTGTGTGGTGCGCGGCGCCCGCGGTGAGCCAGGAGGCGGCCGAGGTCGCGAAGTCGGGAGCGGGCTTCCAGACGGCGTGACCGACGGGCAGCTTCGGCATCGGATGCGGCAGGGCCACGTTCTCGACGACGTTCGCGACGAGCCGGAAGCGGTCGCGCATGTCGCTGAGCGCCGCGACGACCGCGGGGCCGGCGTCGGCGGTGAAGACCAGCCGCACCGGGTCCTCCTTGCCGCCGATGCCGAGCGGGTGCACCTCGAGGCGCGGGCGCTGCGATGTGAGCGAGGGGCTGACCTCGAGCATGTGCGCGCCGAGGATGAGCTCGTTGCCGGGCTCCAGGTGGTACGTGTAGTCCTCCATCAGGCTCGCGCCGCCGGGCAGGCCGGCGCCCATGACGGCGGCGGCGCGCACGAGCACCGCGGTCTTCCAGTCGCCCTCGGCGCCGAAGCCGTATCCGTCGGCCATGAGGCGCTGCACGGCGAGGCCGGGCAGCTGGCGCAGCGCGCCGAGATCCTCGAACGAGGTCGTGAAGGCGCCGAAGCCGCCCGCCTCGAGGAACGAGCGCAGACCCAGCTCGATGGCCGCGCCGTAGCGCAGCGAGTCGGCGCGCTCGGCGCCCGGGTGCAGCTCGGGCGCGACGTCGTAGAGGTCGACGTACTCGGCGACGAGCTCGGTGATCGCCGCGTCGGAGACGGCGTGCACGGCGTCGGCGAGCTCGGTGACGCCCCAGGTGTTCACCTGCACGCCGAAGCGCAGCTCGGCCTCGGTCTTGTCGCCCTCGGTGACGGCGACGTAGCGCATGTTGTCGCCGAAGCGGGCGAGCTTCAGCTCGTGGGTGGCGTGCCAGCCGGCGGCGGCGCGCGCCCAGACGCCCACGCGGTCGGTGACGGCCGGGTTCGAGACGTGCCCGACGACGGTCGTACGGGCCACTCCGAGCCGCGACTGGATGTACCCGAACTCGCGGTCGCCGTGCGCCGCCTGGTTGAGGTTCATGAAGTCGAAGTCGATCTCGCTCCAGGGCAGCTCGACGTTCGCCTGGGTGTGCAGGTGCAGCAGGGGCTTCTGCAGGGCGTCGAGCCCGGCGATCCACATCTTGGCCGGGCTGAAGGTGTGCATCCATGCGATCACGCCGATGACGTTCTCGGCGGCGTTCGCCTGCTGCATCACGCGCTTGATGCTCGTGCTGTCGACCAGGGTCGGCTTCCAGACGATCGTCACCGGGATGCTCGACGCGGCCTGCAGACCGGCGACGACCTCCCGCGACTGCGCCGCCACCTGCCGCAGCGTCTCGTCGCCGTACAGGTTCTGGCTGCCGGTGAGGAACCAGACCTCGTAGGTCGACAGGTCGGGGACGATGCTGCGGCTCATGGGCGGGCCTTTCGGGGCTGAGGAGAGAGTGAAGGGGAGGAGCGGGGGCGGAACGGGCTCAGGCGCGCACGGCGCGGCGACGCGCCTTGAGCCGCTTCATGACGTCGTTCGCGCCGCGACCGAAGTAGTCGTGCAGCTGCAGGTAGTCGGCGTAGAGGGCGTCGTAGGCGTCGGCGGCCTCCGGGTTCGGCGTGTAGGCGGCGACGGTGCGCGAGCCCATGGCGGCTCCGGCCTCGCGCACGTCGGCGTAGGCGCCCGCGGCGACCGCGGCGTGGATCGCCGAGCCGAGCGCCGGGCCCTGCTCGCTCGCGATGGTCGAGATGGGCATCCGCAGCACGTCGCTGTAGATCTGCATGAGCACCGGGTTCTTGATGAGGCCGCCCGCGGCGATGAACTCCGTCACCGGAACGCCCGACTCGGAGAAGGCCTCGACGATGCGCCGGGTGCCGTAGGCGGTCGACTCCAGCAGCGCGTGGTAGACCTCCTCGGGGCGGGTGGTGAGCGTCATGCCGAGCACGAGCCCGCTGAGCTCGGTGTCGACCAGCACCGAGCGGTTGCCGTTGTGCCAGTCGAGGGCGAGCAGGCCGTGGTCGCCGACGGGGCGGTCGGCGGCGAGGTCGGTGAGGTGCTGGTGGATGCTCGTCCCCGCGGCCTCGGCGGCGGCGAAGGCCTGTGCGGGCACCTGGTTCTTCACGTACCACGCGAAGATGTCGCCCACGCCCGACTGGCCCGCCTCGTAGCCGTACAGCCCGTCGACGATGCCGCCGTCGACGACGCCGCACATGCCGGGCACCTCGGCGAGCGTCGCGCCGTTCATGACGTGGCACGTGCTCGTGCCCATGATCGCGACCATCTGGCCGGGCTCGACGGCCTGCGCGGCCGGAGCGGTGACGTGCGCGTCGACGTTGCCGACCGCGACGGCGATGCCCTCGGGCAGGCCCGTCCAGGCCGCGGCCTCGGCCGTGAGCCCCCCGGCGCGCTGGCCGAGTCGACCGATCTCGTGCGCGAGCTTGTCGTCGACGAACCCGGCGAAGTCGGGGTTGAGCGCCGCGAGGAAGGCGCGGTCGGGGTAGGCGCCGTCCTGGTAGATGCCCTTGTAGCCGGCGGTGCAGGCGTTGCGCAGGTAGGTGCCGCTGAGCTGCCAGACGATCCAGTCGGCGGCCTCGATCCAGCGGTCGGTCGCCGCGTAGACCTCGGGCGCCTCCTCGAGCAGCTGCAGGGCCTTGGCGAACTCCCACTCGCTCGAGATGAGTCCGCCGTAGCGGGGCAGCCAGGCCTCGCCGCGCTCGGCGGCGAGGGCGTTGATGCGGTCGGCCTGACGCTGGCCGGCGTGGTGCTTCCAGAGCTTGACGTAGGCGTGCGGGTTCTCGCGCCACTCGTCGAGGAACGAGAGCGGCGTTCCGTCGGCGGTCACGGGCAGCGGCGTCGAGGCCGTGAAGTCGGTGGCGATGCCGATGACGTCGCCCGGGTCGATGCCGGCGGCCGCGACCGCGGCGGGCACGGCCTGCTGCAGCACCTCGACGTAGTCGCGGGCATCCTGCAGCGCCCACTCGGGGGGCAGGGCGGCGCCGGTCGCGGCGAGCGTCGTGTCCATGACGGCGTGCCGGTACTCGTGCACGCCCGTGCCGAGCTCGGCCCCGTCGGCGACGCGCACGACGACGGCGCGGCCCGAGAGGGTGCCGTAGTCGACGCCGATGACGTACTGGTCGCGCCCGGTCGGCGCAGCGGAGGGGGTGGGGGTGGCGTCGTTGCTCACGGGTGTCGCTCTCCATTCGATGGCGCGGGATCGCCCGCGCGCGGCGCCCGTTTGTTAGCGGTAACAATTCGGGCTCGTCCATTGAACGCCCCCGGGCGACGGCTGTCAAGACGACGGGGGCGGGATGCGACGACGCCCCGCCCGGGCGAACCCGGGCGGGGCGTCGTCGTGCCTCAGCGCGAGCGGCCTAGCTGCGGGCGCGCTTGCGGTTGTACACGTCGAAGGCGACGGCGAGCAGCAGCACGACGCCCTTGATGAACTGCTGGTAGTCGGTGCTCACGCCGAGCAGCGACATGCCGTTGTTGAGCACGCCGACGATCAGACCACCGGTGATGGCGCCGATCACGGTGCCGACGCCGCCCTGCACCGCCGCGCCGCCGATGAAGGCGGCCGCGATCGCATCGAGCTCGAACAGGTTGCCCGCACCCGGGCCTGCCGAGTTGAGGCGGCCGGTGAAGATGATGCCAGCGAGCGCGGCGAGCACGCCCATGTTGACGAACAGGTAGAAGTCGATCTTGCGGGAGTTGATGCCCGACAGGTTCGCCGCGTTGCGGTTGCCGCCGACGGCGTAGATGTGGCGGCCGAAGACGCTGCGGTTCATCACCTGCGTGTAGACGACGACCAGCACGCCGAGCACGATGAGCACGATCGGCGTTCCGCGCGATCCGGGGGCGACGCCCAGCAGGTAGGTGAGGAACAGGATGAGGCCCGAGCCGAAGGCGAGCTTCACGATGAACCACCAGGCCGGCTCGGTCTCGAGGTTGAGCTTCGTGCGCTTGATGCGGCCCTGCAGCTGCGAGACGACGAACATCACGAGGGCGATGAGGCCGAGGCCCACGGTGATCCACTCGGCCGGGCTCGTCGTCGCGGGGAACAGCTGCGGGAACACGTAGCCGGCACCGAGCTGGCGGTACTCCGTCGGGAACGGCGTGATCTGCGTGTTGCCGAGCACGATCTGGGTGAGACCGCGGAAGATCAGCATGCCCGCGAGGGTCACGATGAACGCCGGGATGCCGACGATGGCGACCCAGAACCCCTGCCAGCATCCGACGATCGCGCCGATGACGAGCGAGACGATGATCGCGACCCACCATGGGAAGTCGAGATCGCGCACCATCACGCCCGACATCGCGCCGACGAAGGCGGCGACCGAGCCGACCGAGAGGTCGATGTGCCCGGCGATGATGATCATCACCATGCCGATCGCGAGGATGAGGATGTAGCTGTTCTGCACGATGACGTTCGAGACGTTGCCCGCGGTGAGCAGGCGGCCCTCGGTCAGCACCTGGAACAGGATGACGATGACGATCAGCACCAGGAAGATGCCGATCTGACGCAGGCGCGAGCTCAGGAAGCTCAGCACCTCCGATCGACTGGACGCGGTGCGGGTTGCGCTAGCCGATGACATGGTCGGCCTCCTTCTCCTTGGTCATGAGCACCATGAGTGCCTCGGGGGTGGCCTGCTCGATCGGCAGCTCACCGGTGATGGTGCCCTCGGAGAGGGCGTAGATGCGGTCGCAGATTCCGAGCAGCTCGGGCAGCTCGCTCGAGATGACGATGACCGCCTTCCCCTGCGCCGCGAGCTCGTTGATGATCGTGTAGATCTCGTACTTGGCGCCGACGTCGATGCCGCGGGTGGGCTCGTCGAGGATGAGCACCTCGGGGTCGGAGTACAGCCACTTCGACAGCACGACCTTCTGCTGGTTGCCGCCCGAGAGCTTGCCCGTCACGACGTCCACCGAGGGCGCCTTGATGTTCATGCTCTTCCGGTAGCCCGCGGCGACGATCTGCTCCTGCCCGCCGTCGACCCACCCGCGCGGGGCGAGCTTCTTCATGCCGGCGGTGGAGATGTTCCGCTTGATGTCGTCGATGAGGTTGAGGCCGAAGACCTTGCGATCCTCGGTGGCGTAGGCGAGTCCGTTGCGGATGGCCTCCGGCACCGATCGCGCCTGGATCTCGTTCCCCCGCATGAAGAGTCGGCCGCTGATGCGCGAGCCGTAGGAGCGGCCGAAGATGCTCATCGCGAGCTCGGTGCGCCCGGCGCCCATGAGCCCCGCGATGCCGACGACCTCGCCGGCGCGCACGTTCAGGCTTGCTCCGTGAATGATCGTGCGGTCGCCGTCGGTGGGGTGATGCACCGTCCAGTCCTCGACGCGGAACACCTCCTCGCCGATGGTGACGGTGCGGTCGGGGTAGCGGTGCTCGAGGTCGCGGCCGACCATGCCCTTGATGATGCGGTTCTCGGTGACGTCCGCGAGGTCGAGGGTCTCGATCGTGCGGCCGTCGCGGATGATCGTGACCTCGTCGGCGATGGCTTTGATCTCGTTGAGCTTGTGGCTGATGATGATCGACGTGATGCCCTGCCCCTTGAGGTGGCGGATCAGGTCGAGCAGGTGCGCGGAGTCCTCGTCGTTGAGAGCCGCGGTGGGTTCGTCGAGGATGAGCAGCTTCACGTTCTTCGACAGCGCCTTGGCGATCTCGACGAGCTGCTGCTTGCCGACGCCGATCTCGTTGACGACCGTGGTGGGGCTGTCGCCCAGGCCGACGCGGGCCAGCAGCTTCGCGGCCTCGGCGTTCGTCTCGTCCCAATCGATGAAGCCGCGCTTCTGCCGCTCGTTGCCGAGGAAGATGTTCTCGGCGATCGACAGGTAGGGGCTCAGGGCGAGCTCCTGGTGGATGATGACGATGCCCGACTTCTCGCTGTCGCGGATGTCCTTGAACTGCATCGTCTCGTTCTCGAAGACGATGTCGCCCGTGTACGTGCCGTGCGGGTAGACGCCCGACAGCACCTTCATGAGGGTCGACTTGCCTGCCCCGTTCTCGCCGCAGATCGCGTGCACGTGGCCGCGCTCGACGGTGAGCGTGACGTCCTGCAGCGCTTTGACGCCGGGGAACTCCTTGGTGATGGTGCGCATCTCGAGGATGGTGCTCATGGATGCTCCTTCTCCTCTGCGGGTGAACGGTGCGGGGTGATGGGGATGGTGCGGGCCCGGCCGCGAACGACCGGACCCGCACCCGATGGATCGGAACCTACTAGCCGAGCTCCTCAGCGGTGTAGTAGCCGCTGCCGATGAGCACGTCCTCGTAGTTGTCGACCGTGACGATCGTCGACTCGAGCAGGAACGACGGCACGATCTTGACCGTGTTGTCGTAGGTCTCGGTGTCGTTGACCTCGGGCTCCTCGCCGTTCTGCAGGGCATCCACCATCGCGACGGCCTGCTCGGCGAGCAGACGGGTGTCCTTGAAGATGGTCGAGTACTGCTCGCCGGCGATGATCGACTTCACCGAGCCGACCTCGGCGTCCTGGCCCGTGATGGTGGGCAGGGCGTCGGTCGAGTAGCCGCCCGAGGTGAGGGCGGAGATGATGCCGATCGAGAGGCCGTCGTAGGGCGAGAGAACGCCATCGATCTGCGTGTCGCCGATGATGGTGAGGATGTTCTCCATGCGCTCCTGCGCGGTCTCGGGCAGCCAGCGGAGGATCGCCACCTGCTCGAAGTCGACCTGGCCGGAGGGGACGACGAGGGTACCGTCGTCGATGAGCGGCTGGATGACGCTCATGGCGCCGTTGAAGAAGAACCCGGCGTTGTTGTCGTCGGGGCTGCCGGCGAAGAGCTCGACGTTCAGCGGGCCGGCGAGGTCGGTGCGCTCACCGTTCTCGTCGAACACGCCCATGCCGATGAGCAGCGAGGTGGCCTGCTGCACGCCGACCTGGAAGTTGTCGAAGGTCGTGTAGTAGTCGACGTTCTCGGTGCCGTTGATGAGGCGGTCGTAGGCGATGACGGGGATGCCCGCATCGGCGGCCTGCTGCAGCACGTCGGTGAGGGTCGTGCCGTCGATCGAGGCGATGATGAGGGCCTCGGCACCGCTCGAGATCATGTTCTCGATCTGCGACACCTGGGTGGGGATGTCGTCGTTCGCGAACTGGAGGTCGACCTCGTAGCCGAGGTCCTCGAGCTGCGACTGCACGTTGTCGCCGTCGGCGATCCAGCGCTCGGACTGCTGCGTGGGCATCGAGACGCCGATGATGCCGCCCGCCTCGTCCTCGCCGCCGCCGGCGCCACCGCCGGTGCGGTCCCCGGCGCAGCCGGCCAGTGCCAGCGACATGACTCCTGCGGCGGCGATGCCCAGGAGGAACTTGGAGTTCTTCACTGTGTGTCCTTTCAATGGGAATGATGGTGGTGCAACGGGATGCTGCTCTCGGCCTCGAGCGCCGCATCCGCATCCCGGGTCAGGCCCGGGAGGTTCATCGGGGCGGGGGTTCCGCCTGGCCGTACACGTTCTGGTACCGGTCGTAGAGCGAGTCGATCGCGGCCGGGTCGATGGGGTGGGGCTCGCCGAGGCTGCGGGCGAGGTGCACGCTGCGCGCGGCGTCCTCGACCATGACGGCCGCCTTGACGGCGGCGCGGGCATCCTTGCCGATCGTGAACGGCCCGTGGTTCGCCATGAGCACGGCGGGCGAGCGGTGGCCGCGCAGTGTCTCGACGATGCCGCGGCCGATCGAGTCGTCGCCGATGATCGCGAAGGGGCCGATGGGGATCTCGCCGCCGAACTCGTCGGCGATCGCGGTGAGCACGCAGGGGATGGGCTCGCGACGGGCGGCCCAGGCGCAGGCGTAGGGGCTGTGCGTGTGCACGACGCCGCCGACCTCGGGCATGTTCCGGTAGACGTACGCGTGCGCGGCGGTGTCGCTCGAGGGGCTGCGGTCGCTGCCGGGGGTATCGGGCACGACCTCGCCGTCGAGCGTGCAGAGGATCATCGCGGCCGCGTCGAGGTCGTCGTAGCCGACGCCGCTGGGCTTGATGACGAAGAGGTCGGCGCCGGGCACGCGGCCCGAGACGTTGCCGCCCGTCCAGACGACGAGCCCGTAGCGCACGAGCTCGGCGTGCAGGGCGGCGACCTCGTCGCGCACGCGGGCGACGGCCACCTGCACCGCGGGGCTGAGCGCGCTCATGCCGAGGCCTCCCCCGAGAGGTCGAGGAGCGCCGCGCGGCCGGGAAGAACGTCGGCGGGGCTGACAGCGCTCACTCGAGACCTCATCGTCTGGGGGGGTGGCGTCGGCCGTGGTGGCGCCGACGCCGGGGTGGAGGTGGTGCGGGGGTGGTGCGGGGTGGTGGTGCGGGGTATCCGCGATGAGGCGATCTGATGTGACCGTTCACATGGCGTGGACACATCTAACGGCGAAACGGTCACATCTGTCAAGCGGGCCCGGCACGTCGTCGGTCACAACTGCGTAACAGGCGCGAACCCCGCCAGCCCGGGCGTCGAGCGCCGACGGGTGCGATCCCGGGCGCCGCGCAACCCGTCCCGGCCGCTGCGCGCCCCGTCCCATCCGCTGCGCGACCCGGCCGTTGCGCGACACGCCCCGGCCGCTGCTCGCCCCGTCCCATCCGCTGCGCGACCCGGGCGTTGCGCGACGCTTCCCGTGCCCGCGATCAGGAGTCGCGTGTCCCGCCCCGGCGTGTTGCCGTGCGGCGTCCGACGACACGCCGATCGGCTCCTGATCGCGGGCAGGTTGTGGCGAGCATCCCGCGCCCGATCGTGCGGAGACGGGCACCGGCACTGGCACAAATTCAGGCATCCGGCGCTCGACCTCGGCGCGCCGCCGCACGACACCGGACGACGCGCCGTGCCGTGCCTGAATTCGTGCCCATGCGGCGACGGGATGCTCGGCGCGGGCCGCGCACCGCGCACCGCCGAGCAGCCCCGGCCCGCCCGACCGCCCTCAGCGCCGACGACCCGGATCAGCGCGCCCGCGCCGTCGACTGCCGCACGACCAGTTCGGCCTGCACCGGGTCGTGGCTCAGCTCGGTCTCGCCGCGCAGCTCGCCGAGCAGAAGGGCCACGGCTCGGCGGCCGATCTCGGCGAAATTCTGCCGCACGGTGGTGAGCGGCGGGGCGAAGTGCGCCGCCTCGGGGATGTCGTCGAAGCCGACCACCGAGATGTCGTCGGGCACCGAGAGCCCCGAGTCGCGGCAGGCGTGCATGAAGCCGAGGGCCATCTGGTCGTTGCCGGCGAACACGGCGGTGAAGTCGCGGTACCGCAGCAGCTCGAGGCCCGCGTAGTAGCCGAAGTGGGCCGTCCAGTCGCCGAGGATCGGCGCGCGGGTGCGCAGGTCGGCGTCGCCGAGCTCGCGCAGGAACCCCTGCATGCGCGCCTCCGCCTCGATCCAGTCCTGGGGGCCCGAGAGGTGGGTGATCTCGGTGTGCCCGAGCTCGATGAGGTGCCGGGTGGCCAGCCGCGCCCCCTGCACCTGGTCGACCCAGAGCGAGTGCGCCCGGTTGAGGCCCGTGGCCTCGAGGGTCACGAAGGGAACCGCGACCTGGAGGTCGTCGAGCGCCTCGAACACCCGCACCTGCGGCGCGACGACGATGAGAGCCTCGATCGACTGGCTCATCAGGTAGTCGAGCCCCGACTTGATCGAGGCGTACTCGCTCGAGGCGATGTTGGTGATCGTGAGGCGGTAGCCGGCCTCGCGCGCGGCGAGCTCGATCGCGGCGATGCTCGTCGACGGTCCGTAGTGCGCCGACTGCGCCGAGAGCACGCCGATCGTGCGCGAGCGGCTCGTGACGAGGGCGCGGGCGGCCTGATTGGGCCGGTAGCCGAGCTCGTCGATGGCGGCGCGCACCCGGGCGAGGGTGGCGGGGCGGATGCTCGGGCTGTCGTTGAGCACGCGCGACACGGTCTGGTACGAGACGCCGGCGACCCGCGCGACGTCGCGGATGTTGGGGGCGCGCACGCGGTCGGGCTCGGTCGCCCGGTCCGACTCCGCTGTCATGTGCACCCGTTCGCTGCCGGCATGTGTACGTTCACATGCGCTCGGCTCATTATGCACCGGCCGCCCTCCGATGCCACGATGCGGGGCGCTTCGCCGCGGGATGCTCCCCCGCGGCCGCCCGCGCGGCAGCCCTCCCCTGCGGGCGTCGACCGGCCGTGCCTACAGCCGGTCGAGCGCCTGCCGCACGTCGGCCACCAGGTCGGCGGCGTCCTCGATGCCCACCGAGAGCCGGATGATCGAGTCGGGCACCTCCAGCTCGGTGCCGCGCACCGAGGCGTGGGTCATCTCGCTCGGGTAGTTGACGAGCGACTCGACCCCGCCGAGCGATTCGGCGAGCGTGAAGACCGTCAGGTGCTCGGCGAAGGCGCGCGCGGCGGCGGCCCCTCCGACGAGGTCGAGCGAGAGCATCCCGCCGAAGCCGCTCATCTGCCGGGCGGCGAGGGCGTGACCGGGGTGGTCGGCGAGGCCCGGGTAGTAGACGCGCGCGACGGCCGGGTGGCCGACGAAGGCCTCGGCGATGGCCTGGGCGTTGGCGCTGTGGCGGTCCATGCGCACGGCGAGCGTCTTGATGCCGCGCGTGGTCAGCCAGGCGTCGAGCGGGCCCGAGACCGCGCCCGCCGCGAACTGGTGGAAGCCGACCTTCTCGGCCAGGGCGTCGTCGTTCATGACGAGCGCGCCGCCGAGCACGTCGGAGTGCCCGCCGAGGTACTTGGTCGTCGAGTGCACGACGACGTCGGCCCCGAGCGCGAGCGGCTGCTGCAGGTAGGGGGTGGCGAAGGTGTTGTCGACGACGACGAGGGCGCCGACCGCGCGGGCGAGCTCGGCGAGCGCCGTCACGTCGGTGATCTTCATCATCGGGTTCGACGGGGTCTCGAGCCATAGCACGCGGGGCTTCAGCGTCTCGAGCGCCTCGCGGGTCGCCTCGAGGTCGCCGAGCTCGACCGTCGTCAGGCCGATCTGCCACGCGCCGAAGACCCGGCGCACGAGCCGGTGGGTGCCGCCGTAGACGTCGTTGCCCATGAGCACGTGGTCGCCGGGGCGCAGCACGGCGCGCAGCAGCGCGTCCTCCGCGGCGAGGCCCGAGGCGAAGCTGAAGGCGTGCGCGCCGCCCTCGAGCGCGGCGAGCTGCACCTGCAGGGCATCCCGCGTGGGGTTGGTGCCGCGGGTGTACTCGTAGCCGTTGCGCAGGCCCCCGACGCCGTCCTGCGCGTAGGTGGTGCTGAAGTGCACGGGCGGGATGACCGCGCCGGTGCTCGCGTCGGGGCTCTGCCCCGCGTGGATGGCCCGGGTCGAGAAGCCGTGGGTGGCGTGCGGGTCGGTCGAGCTCATGCGTTCTCTCCGGAGTCGGGGGTCGGGTCGGTCGCGGCGGCCGGGTCGGCGGCGGCGGGGGCGTCCGCGAGCGCGGCGACGAGGTCGTGGCGGCTGAGCAGCCCGACGGGGTCGCCGCCGTCGAGCACGAGCAGGGTGTCGGGCTGCCGCCCGCCGGCCCCGCGCTGGGCGAAGCGCGTCCGCGCCGCCTCGAGGCTCTCGTGCGCGCCGACGAAGGGCATGGTGGGGCCCATCGCCGCGGTCACCGGGTCGGTCGGGGTGGCCTCGCCCGCGGCGAGCGCGCGCAGCAGGCCGTGCGCGTCGACCGCGCCGAGCACCTCGCCCAGGCGCACCGCGGGCTCGCGGGTGAGCACGGGCAGGGCGCCGTCCGATCCGGCGAGCGCCGCCACGGCGTCGGCCACGGTGTGCTCGCGCCGCAGGTGCGCCAGCGGGCGGGCCGGAGCGCCGAGCAGGTCGGCGACGGTCGGCGAGCCCTCGGGGTGCGAGAAGCCGTAGCGGTGCATCCAGTCGTCGTTGAAGATCTTGCCGAGGTAGCCGCGGCCGCCATCGGGCAGCAGCACCACGACGACGTCGTCGGGGCCGAGCTCGCGGGCGACGTTCAGCGCGCCGACGACGGCCATGCCGCAGGATCCGCCGACGAGCAGGCCCTCCTCGCGGGCGAGGCGCAGCGTCATGTCGAAGGCCTCGGCGTCGGTGACGGCCTCGATGCGGTCGGCGACGGTCGGGTCGTAGGCGGCCGGCCAGAAGTCCTCGCCGACGCCCTCGACGAGGTAGGGCTCGCCGGTGCCGCCCGAGTAGACGCTGCCCTGCGGGTCGACGCCGACGATCTGCACGCGCTTCTCGCCGGCCCCCGCGCTGATCTCGCGAAGGTAGCGGCCGGTGCCGGTGATGGTGCCGCCGGTGCCGACGCCGGTGACGAAGTGCGTCACGCGACCCTCGGTGTCGCGCCAGATCTCGGGGCCGGTGGTCTCGTAGTGGCTGAGCGGGCCGTTGGGGTTCGAGTACTGGTCGGGCTTGAACGCGCCCGGGATCTCGCGGGCCAGCCGGTCGCTCACCGAGTAGTACGAGCGCGGGTCGGTGGGCTCGACCGCGGTCGGTGTCACGACGATCTCAGCGCCGTAGGCGGTGAGCACGTTGCGCTTGTCCTCGCCGACCTTGTCGGGCAGCACGAAGACGCACTTGTAGCCGCGCTGCTGCGCGACGAGCGCGAGGCCGACGCCGGTGTTGCCGCTCGTCGGCTCGACGATCGTGCCGCCGGGCTTGAGCTTGCCCTCCCGCTCGGCCGCGTCGATGATGCGGGTCGCGATGCGATCCTTCGCCGAGCCGCCGGGGTTGAAGTACTCGACCTTGGCGAGCACGGTGGCGCTGATCCCCTCCGTCACCCGGTTCAGCTTGACGAGGGGGGTGTCGCCGATCAGATCGACGACGGAGTTCGCGTACTTCATGGCGTCGAGCCTACCGGCGTGCGGCAGGGCGGGGCCGGGGGTGGATGCTCGCCCGCGGCCGCGCATCCAGCACCCGCTTCGCACCCTGTCAGCCCGTCGTGATGCGCATCGGCGATACTGAGGGGACGCCTGCCGCGCCGCGAGCGCCGCCCCGCCCCTCCCCGACGAGCTGGAGCCCCACCGTGCCGAACGACAACCTCACCGTCAAGCAGCAGCGCGAGCAGCGCCGCCAGGAGAAGGTCGCCGCCCTCAAGGCCAAGCAGGCCGCCGAGCGTCGCCGCAACCGCCTCGGCATCATCGGCGCCGTCGTGGGCGGCGTCGCCGTCATCGCGATCATCGTCTCGATCGTCATCGTGAACGCGCAGCCCCAGGTCGACCCCGAGACCATCGAGATCGCCGATGTCGAGGAGTTCGATGGCCTCGAGGGCACGCACGTGCAGGGCGTCGTCGACTACGAGATGACCCCGCCCGCGGGCGGCCCGCACAACCAGGTGTGGCTCAACTGCGGGATCTACGAGGAGCCGGTGCAGAACGAGAACGCGGTGCACTCCCTCGAGCACGGCGCCGTCTGGGTCACCTACGACCCGGCCGCGCTGAGCGAGGCCGAGATCGAGACGCTGCGCGACTCGGTGCCGAGCACCTACATGGTCGTCTCGCCCTTCGAGGGCCTCGAGAGTCCCGTCGTCGCGAGCGCCTGGGGCGCGCAGGTCGCCCTCGACGGCGTCGACGACCCGCGCCTGCAGGACTTCATCACCAAGTACCGCCAGTCGCAGAACGCCCCGGAGCCGGGCGCGCTGTGCACCCAGGGCATCGAGGGCGAGGGGCTGATCTCCTGAGCATGACGTCGGGCAGTTCCACGAGCGACCCGCAGTCCCCGCCGCGGCCGCCGCGCATCACCGCGCGCGCCGTCTGGGCGGGCGTCGTCCTCATCCTCATCGCTCTCGTCGCCGGCGTGCTGCTCGGCCGCATCGGCGCTCCGGGCGCGGCCTCGATGCCGGGCGAGACGAGCGCTGAGGCCGGCTTCGCCCGCGACATGCAGACGCACCACAACCAGGCGGTCGAGATGTCGATCCTCATCCGCGACCGCACGGACGACGAGGAGATCCGCCTCCTCGCGCTCGACATCCTCACGGCGCAGTCGCAGCAGGCGGGTCAGATGTTCGCCTGGCTCAGCGCCTGGGGTCTTCCGCAGACGGGCAGCGAGCCCGAGATGGCGTGGATGGCCCGGCCCGCGCTCGACGGCGAGGGCGAGGCGCACGACGGGGGCCACTCCGGCATGGAGATGGGCGACACCATGCCTGGCTTCGCGACGCCGCAGCAGCTGCAGCAGCTGCGCGGCGCCGAGGGCGTCGAGGCCGAGCGCCTCTGGCTCGAGCTCATGATCGCGCACCACCAGGGCGGCGTCGAGATGGCCGAGGCCGTGCTCGAGCGCAGCGACGACCCGCTCGTCACGCCGCTCGCCACGGGCGCGGCGACCCTGCAGCAGAAGGAGATCGACTACATGACCGAGCTGCTGGAGGCGCGCTCCTAACCTCCTGGCGCGACCCCGACGACACTGAGGGCCGCGGGTTCCGCGCAGAGCCGCAGCGAGTACGCCGGTGCGAAGCGCGCAACGGCCGGTTTTCCGCACGTCGCGCCGCATGGGCGACGGGCATCGAGTCCCCCCACGCGGGCGCGCCGATGCGCGGGACGCAGCTCGAGCGCCGGGCTAGACGGTCGGCTCGACCGGCTCCGGCTCGCTCGGCGCGATCGCCGGCCGGAACTCCGTCGACTGCTCGGCGATCAGGCGCGCGTAGATGCCGTCCCGCTCGAGCAGCTCGCCGTGGGTGCCGCTCTCGACGATGCGGCCCGCGTCGAGCACGTGGATGACGTCGGCCCCGGCGACGGTCGACAGCCTGTGCGCGATCGCGATGGTCGTGCGCCCGCGGGCGGCCGAGTCGAGGGCGCCCTGCACGACGCGCTCCGACACCGAGTCGAGCGCGCTCGTCGCCTCGTCGAGGATGAGCACCGGCGGATCCTTGAGCAGCACCCGCGCGATCGCGACCCGCTGCTTCTCGCCGCCCGAGAGCCGGTAGCCCCGCTCGCCCACGACGGTGTCGTAGCCGTCGGGGAACGAGGCGATCGTGTCGTGGATGCTCGCCGCCCGGCAGGCGGCCGCGAGCTCATCGTCGGTCGCCTCGGGCTTGGCGTAGCGCAGGTTCTCGGCGATGGTCGCGTGGAACAGGTAGGTCTCCTGGCTCACGATGCCGATCTGCGCGATGAGGCTGTCCTCGGTGAGCTCGCGCACGTCCGCTCCGGCGAAGAGCACGCGGCCGCTGCTCGCCTCGTGCAGGCGCGGGATGAGGTACGAGACCGTGGTCTTGCCGGCCCCGCTCGGGCCGACGAAGGCCACGAACTGCCCGGGCTCGACCTGGAAGGAGACGTGGTCGAGCGTGGGAGCTGCGTCGGCGGGAGCATCCGGGTACCGGAAGACCACGTCGTCGAAGCGGATGCGCCCCACCTGCGCGGGGTCGACGGGGCGGGCGTCGTCGCTCGCCCTGATGGCGGGCGTCAGGTCGAGGTACTCGAAGATGCGCGCGAAGAGCGCGCCCGAGGTCTGCAGGTCGAGGGCGACGCGCATGAGCCCGAGCAGCGGGAAGGTCAGCCGGGCCTGCACCGTCGTGAAGGCGACGATCGTGCCGGCGGTGACGGGAACGTCCTGCTGCAGCAGCCAGGCGGCGACGAGGTAGACGATGGCGGGGATGACGCTGAGGAACACGTTGACGAGCGCGAAGAACCACTGCCCGCTCATCTGCAGCTGCACCTGCAGCCCGCGCTGGGTGTCGTTCTCGGCCCGGTACCGCTCGACCTCGGCGCCCTGCCGGTAGAAGCTCTTCGCGAGCATGATGCCCGAGACGCTCAGGGCCTCCTGCGTGATGGCGCTCATGTCGCTCAGCGACTCTTGCGTCTTCGTCGCGATGCGCGCGCGCACCTGGCCGACGCGCTGCTGCGCCACGACGAGCACGGGCAGCAGCACGATGGCCACGAGGGTCAGCTGCCAGCTCAGCAGCAGCATCGCCACGAGCGCGGCGAGCACGGTGACGGTGTTGCCGATGACGCTCGAGACGGTGTTGTTGAGCACGCCGGCGACCCCGCCGACGTCGTTCTGCAGCCGCGACTGGATGACGCCGGTCTTCGTGCGGGTGAAGAAGGCGAGCTCCATCGCCTGCAGGTGGTCGAAGAGCCTGACCCGCAGCCGCGCCATGACGGCGTTGCCGACCGTCGCGGTGAGGTAGGTCTGCGCGATGCCGAGCCCGGCGCTGACGACCCACAGCGCGAGCATGACGCCGACGAGCATGAGCAGCACGGGCACGTTCGGCTCGCCCCCGGGCGGGAACAGCCCCTCATCGAAGGCGCGCTGCGTCAGCAGTGGCGGCAGCACGCTGAGGGCCGCGCTCACGAGCACGAGCGCGATGGTCACGATGATCATCGGCCGGTGCGGAGCGAAGAGCTCCGCGATGCGGCCGAGCAGATTCGGGATGCGCGGCGCGGCGGCGTTCTCGGCCCGCTGGGCGGCCGCGTCGCTGCTCGACACCCGGCCGCCGCGGCGGCCTCCGCCCATCCCCATGCTCACGCGCCGAGCCTAGAGCCGGGTCGCCGTGCACGCGCCGAGAGGCCCGAGGGGATGCTCCCCCTCGGGCCTCTCGTGAGCGTTGCGGCTGATCAGCGCGCGCTGATCACCCCTTGGTCGAGCCCGCCAGCAGGCCGCGCACGAAGTAGCGCTGCAGGCTGAAGAACACGATGAGCGGGATCACCAGCGAGATGAACGCCGCCGCCGGCAGTCGCTCCTGGTTGCGCCCGAAGTTGCCCACGAGCTCGCCCAATCGTTGCGTCAGCGGTGCGACATCGGCCGTGCCGCCCGAGAACACGAGCGCGACGAGAAGATCGTTCCAGACCCAGAGGAACTGGAAGATGCCGATCGAGGCGAGCGCCGGCAGGGCGAGCGGGATGATGATGCGGAAGAAGATCTGCGTGTGGTTCGCGCCGTCGACCCGCGCCGCCTCGATGACCTCGCCCGGGATCTCGGCGATGAAGTTGTGCATCAGGAAGATCGTCAGCGGGAGGCCGAAGATCGTGTGCGCGATCCACACCGCGGGGAAGGTGCCGCTGATGCCGAGAACGCCGGAGAAGATCTGCAGCAGCGGGATGAGCGCCATCTGCAGCGGCACGATCTGGAGCGCGAAGATGAGCACGAAGATCGCGCCCGAGCCGCGGAACTTGATCCAGGCGAACGCGTACGCCGCCATCGTCGCCAGGATGATCGGGAACAGCGCCCCCGGGATGGCGATGACGAGGGAGTTCACGAAGTACGAGCCGAGGTTCGCCGAGCTCGCGCCCTGCGTGGTGAGCACCGCGGCGTAGTTGTCGAGCGTGAAGCTCGGGCTGACGAAGATGTTCCACCAGCCGTTGGAGCGGATCTCGTCGGGCGTGCGGATGGAGGAGACGAGGAGCCCGAAGGTCGGGATCGTCCAGATCACGGCGATGATGATCGCCGCGATCGTGGCGCCCGGCGAGGTCAGCTTCTGCTGGGCCTCGGCGGCCTTCGACAGCTTCTTCGCGGCCCGCGCCTCGGCGCGCGCCTCGTTCTTCTGCCCGAGCGGCCGGTCGAGCTTCGCCTCGGCCTTGTCGGTCACGTCGGTCATCGGATCTCCTTCTGCTGACGCATGACGCGCACGTTGTAGACGACGATCGGCAGCACCATGAGGAACAGGATGAGCGCCAGCGCGGAGCCGTAGCCCTGCTCGCCGCGGTTGAAGGCCTGCGTGTACATCTCGTTCGCGACGACCGAGGTGTCGTACTGACCACCCGTCATGGCGCGCACGATGTCGAACACCTTGAGGGTGGCGATCGAGATGGTCGTGATGACGACGACGAGGGTGCCGCGGATGCCCGGGAGGGTCACGTTGCGGAACTGCTGCCAGGCGTTGGCGCCGTCCAGACGGGCCGCCTCGATGATCTCGACGGGCACGCCCTTGATGGCCGCCGAGAGGAGGACCATCGCGAAACCGGTCTGGATCCAGACCATCACGATGATGAGGAAGAAGGTGTTCGCCGGAGCGTCGACGAGGAACTGCTGCGGCTCCTGCCCGAGCCAGACGAGGATCTGGTTGAGCAGACCGATCTGCTCGCTGAAGCCCTCCTGGCGGTACTCGTACATGAAGCGCCAGATGATGCCGGCGCCGACGAAGGAGATGGCCATCGGCATGAACACGAGCGACTTGAGGACCTTCTCGCCCTTGCTCTTGTCGATGAAGATCGCGTAGGCGAGGCCGATCACCGTGGAGAGGGTGGGGACGAGAGCCACCCAGATCAGCGTGTTGCCGATGACGAGGAGGATGTCGGGCTGCGTGAACATCCAGACGAAGTTGTCGAGGCCGACGAACTCGCGCCCGGTGCGGTCGAAGAAGGCGAGGGTCGCCGTCCGCGCCGCGGGGTAGATGAGGCCGACGAGCAGCAGCAGCAGCGCGGGAGCCACGAAGGCCAGCAGCTGCCAGACGTCACGCCCCTTCTTGGGCGCCCTGTCGGCGAGGAAGAGGATGAGACCGACGACCGCCGCGAACACGGCGAGGCCGAGGATCATGAGGCCGAACTTCTCGAAGAGATCGGACCAGAACTCCGACAAACCTCTCATAGGGGTAAACCTCCATTGGTTCTCGTTCACGCTACCTGAGAGACCGGCCCGCCGGAGGACGAATCCTCCGACGGGCCGGTCGGGTCAGCTCATGGAGCTGGGCAACCCGAGGGTTACGGGAACGTGCTGTCGATCGCGGTCGTCACCTCGTCGGTGGAGGCTCCACCGATCCAGTCCACCATGCCGGTCCAGAACGAGCTGGTGCCGACGGCGGCGGGCATGAGGTCGGAGGCGTCGAACCGGAAGACCGTGTCCTCACCCTGCAGGATCTCGATCGACTGGCGAGCGAGGTCCGACTGGGCGTTGGCCGGGTCGAGACCCTGGTTGGCCGAGATGACGCCACCGAGCGAGATGCGGTTGTTGGCCCACAGGTCGCTCGAGAGGTAGGTCTGCACGGCCGCGGTGGCCTCGCTGTCGTTGAAGGCACCGACGAACTCGCCACCACCGGTGACCGCGGCGGGGTCATCCGCGTTGATCGGCGGGGTGATGAAGGCCCAGACGTCGCCGTCCTCGGCCACGGTCACGCCCTCGCCCCACTGGGCCTCGTAGAAGGAGGCCTGGTGGTGCAGCGAGCAGGTGCCGTCGAGGATGGCGAGACCGCTGTCCTGGAAGGTGGTGGTGACGATCGAGTCGACGCCGCCGAAGCCGCCGTTGACGAACTCGTCGTTGAGGAGGACCTCGCCGACGCGGTCGAAGGCCTCGGTGACCTCGGGGCTGTTGAAGGGCAGCTCACCGGCGACCCACTGGTCGTAGGCCTCGGGACCGGCACCGCGGAGGACGAGGTCCTCCACCCAGTCGGTTCCGACCCAGCCGGTGGCGTCGCCCGAGCCGAAGCCGGCGCACCAGGGGCGGTAGGGGCCCTCGTTGCGCTCGGTCATGGTCTCGGAGAGCGCGATGAGCTCGTCGTACGTGGTCGGGATCTCGTAGCCGTTCTCCTCGAAGTCGGCCGGCGAGTACCAGACGTAGCCCTTGACGCTGGCCATGAGCGGCGCGGCGTAGAAGGTGCCGTCGACGGTACCGTAGCCCTTCCACGACTCGCTCCAGAACTCGTCGACGTTGGCCTCGACGGACTCGGGGGCGGCGACGACGTAGCCGTCGGCGATGAGGCGCTGCAGCAGACCGGGCTGCGGGATGATCATGAGGTCGGGAGCGTCCCCGGCGGCGGCGCGCACGTTGATCTGCGTCTCCGCCTCCTGCGTGCCCACGTAGTCGATGGTGATGCCCGTGCACGACTCGAAGTCGGACCACGAGGTGACCAGGTTGTCCGCCTCGACGTCGATGATCGTGGCGTAGACCTCGACGGTCTCGCCCTCGAACTGGCCGTACTGCTCGTACTCGGTGCAGTCGGCGTCGCCGCCGCCGGCACCCGGCTCGTCAGCGGCGCAGCCGGCGAGCACGAGGCTCAGGGCGCCGATCGCCGCGGCCGGCGCGATGAGCCGGCGTCGGAGAGTGGAACGCATGTGTTTCCTCCTCATTGAGGGTTAGGACGGCGCCCCTCATGAGGAGGTGAGCCGCTCTGCTACGGAAGGTGGTGGTGATTCTCGGTGCGGAGCCAGCCCGTTCGCGCGGCCTGCCAGGGGCATGACCACCGGGTCGGGAACCGGTTCCAGCAGTCACGGTACGTCACGGGATGCTCGACCGCAACCCGTGCCCCCCGGGCTGTTACCGATCCGTTGCCGTTCACGAACCGTTCGCATCGCGGTACCGCCTCGGGGCGGCGTTCCCCACCGTTCCATGAGAGAGCGCTCCCACCTGGCACCGGTTCCACACCGGTCCGGATCGGGCTACACTCGGGCCGTAGTGGAGCCGGGCGCGCATCGTCGCGCGACCCGCGGTGCCTCGCGGCCCGGGCTCCCGTCCGATGGAGGACCCTCAGCATGAGCATCCTGGCCGATGTCGCGCGGATCGCGGGCGTGTCGAAATCGACCGCCTCGCGAGCGCTCAGCGGGCGCGGCTACGTCTCCGACGACACCCGCCACCGCGTCGAGGCCGCCGCCGCCGAGCTCGGCTACGTCGTCTCGACGGCCGCGGCCAGTCTCGTCACCGGTCGCACGCGCAACGTCGGCGTGGTCATCCCCTACATCAACCGCTGGTACTTCGGCGAAGTGCTCGAGGGGATCGAGTCGGCGCTCATCCGCGCGGGCTACGACCTGACGCTGTACCGCCTGAGCACCGACATCGACCTGCGCCGCCGGGTGTTCGACTACTTCCTCGTGCGCAAGCGCGTCGACGCGGTCATCTCGGTCGCCATCGCGCTCAGCCAGCACGAGGTGCAGATGCTCGAGGCGCTCGGCAAGCCGCTCGTCGGCATCGGCGGGCGCATCGAGGGGATCCCCTCGCTCTCGATCGACGACGTCGAGACGGCGAGGCTCGCCACCGAGCACCTGCTGAGCCTCGGGCACAGGCGCATCATGCACATCGGCGGCGACCAGAACGAGCAGATGGACTTCCGCGTGCACTCGCAGCGCTACGTGGGGTTCCGGCGCGCCCTCGACGCCGCGGGCGTCGGGATCGAGGACGACTTCCGCGACGCCGACTTCTCCATCCAGGGCGGATACGCGGCCGGGCTCGCCGTGCTCGGCGACCCGCGCACCCGACCCACGGCGATCTTCGCCGGCTGCGACGAGATCGCGATCGGCATCATGACAGCCGCGCGGCAGCTGGGCATCGCCATCCCGGCCGAGCTCTCGATCATCGGGGTGGACGGCCACCCGCTCGCCGAGATGCACGGACTGACCACCCTCACGCAGAACCCGGGCGATCAGGGCCGCCGCGCGGTCGAGATGCTGCTCGCCCAGCTCGAGGGCGCCCCCGCGACCGAGTCCGTCGCCGCCCCGACCGAGCACCTGGTGCTGCCGACGACGCTGACCGTGCGCACCTCGACGGCCGTGCGCCGCGAGCCCGCCGCGGCGCGGGTCTAGCGGAGGGCATCCCGCCGCAGGACGGCGCGGATCCGCAGAACCGGAGCGCGCCCTCCCGGGAACGCCGAAGGGCGCCGCCCGACGGATCGGAGCGGCGCCCTGGTACCCCGCGATGCGGGGCGGGGACTACTTGAGGGTGACGGTGGCGCCGGCGGCCTCGAGCTGGCCCTTGGCCTTCTCGGCGGTCTCCTTGTTGGCGCCCTCGATGACGGTCGCGGGGGCGCCGTCGACGAGCGCCTTCGCCTCGCCGAGGCCGAGGCTCGTGAGCGCGCGGACCTCCTTGATGACCTGGATCTTCTTCTCGCCGGCGGCCTCGAGGACGACGTCGAAGGAATCCTTCTCCTCGACCTCCTCGGCGGCAGCGGCAGGGCCGGCGGCAGCGGCGACCGCGACGGGCGCGGCGGCGGTGACCTCGAAGACCTCTTCGAACTTCTTGACGAACTCGCTGAGCTCGATGAGCGAAAGCTCCTTGAACGCCTCGATGAGCTCGTCGGTGGTGAGCTTGGCCATGATTGTCTCCTTCTAGTTGTTTCTCGTCGTGAACCGGTCAGCTGAGATCAGCTGCCGGACTCCTGCTTCTGCCGCAGCGCGTCAACGGCGCGAGCGGCCTGCGCCAGCGGCGCGTTGAACATGTAAGCGGCACCGAACAGCGAGGCCTTGACGGCACCGGCGAGCTTCGCCAGCACCACCTCACGGCTCTCGAGCTCGGCGAGCTTCATGACCTCGGCGGCGTCGAGCGGGTTACCGTCGAAGTAACCGCCCTTCACAACGAGGTTGGGGTTTGCCTTGGCAAAGTCGCGCAGAGCCTTCGCGACGGTGACGGGGTCACCGCTCACGAACGCGATCGCGGAGGGGCCGGCGAGCATGTCATCGAGCGAGTCGATGCCAGCCTCGTGGGCCGCGATCTTGGTCAGCGTGTTCTTCACCACGGCGTACGACGCGTCTGCAGCGATGTTCGTGCGCAGCTGCTTGAGCTGAGCCACCGTGAGACCGCGGTACTCGGTCAGCAGAACGGCGGTCGAGCTGGAGAAGAGTTCCTTCAGCTCGGCGACCGTGGCTTCCTTGTTCGCCATGGTGCTCCTTACGGTTGTCGTGGGTGTTCTCCATCGACCCCGGGAACCCGGCCGCAAACGACGAAAGCTCCGGCGCAGGCGCACGGAGCTTCTTCGCCCCGCGCACCCGATGGGTGGGATGCGGAGCGGATCTCTTCTGTGTCACCTGCGCGGGCCCTCGCCGACCTCAGTGATGAGGAGCGAGCCTTCGACCGGCGTCCCCTCCCGAGTTCTCACTCGAGCCGGGCACGCCGATAGCCGGCGGTCTTTGGCAGAGGCCAGAGTACGTCACGGTCGGCCCCGCGGCAAATCGTGCGCCGGGCATCCCCCGCCGCGCCGCGGGGCGCGACCGGGTCAGACGTGATCGAGCCAGCTGTGCTGCGGGTCGTAGCCGAGATCGCGGCGCGCGGCGTCGATCGACAGCAGGGTCTCGCGCCCCTCGACCGGGCGGCTGAGCGGCACGCCGGGGAACTCCTCGGCCATGAGCTCGGCGCTGTCGCGGCGCATCGTCGTATCGGCCGCGGCGATGATGTACGTCGCGTAGTGGTCACGCTCGACGGCGAGAGCGCGCTCGACCGCCTGGGCGCCGTCGCGGCGGTCGATGTAGCCCCAGAGGTTCCAGCGGCGCACGCTCGCGTCGTCCTGCCAGGAGGGGTACTCGGCGTAGTCCTCGATCGCCATGACGTTGCTGAAGCGCAGGCCGGTGATCGTGAGTCCCGGGGTGAGGCGCATGAGCTTCGTCGCCAGCTCCTCCTCGAGGTGCTTGCCGACCGCGTACATGAAGTTCGGGCGGGTCTCGGCGGCCTCGTCGATGGGCGCGTACGGCGGCGCCTCGGTGAGCGGCAGGCCGAGCAGCGTCTCGCTCGAGGCGTGCACGATGCGGCGCACCCCCCCGCGGCGGGCCGCCTGGAAGACGTTGATCGTCATCGCCAGGTTGTCCTGCAGCAGGGCGGTGTCGGGGCGCAGGCCCGGCGCGGGCGTCGCGGCGAGGTGCACGATCGCGTCGAGGCCGGCGTGGCGCTCGTCGACCCCGGCGATCGCGTCGGCGACCTGCCCGTAGTCGGTCATGTCGATCTGCACGAAGCCCGTGCCGCGCTCGCCGCGGGAGTCGAAGCCGACGACCGTGTGCCCGGCCTCCCGAAGACGGTCGACCACGGCGACGCCGAGCTTGCCACTCGATCCGGTGACGACGATGCGCATGGGGGCCTCCCGGGTGTTCGGTCGCGGCACCGGATGCTCCCGGGCCGCGGCGAGCCTAGCCCGCGGTGCTGGGCGGGGCGCCCAGCCCGGCCGCGGACTCCGGGCTCGGCGGTACCGGGGGCGCGGGATCCTCGCGCGGGAGGGAGATGCGGAACACCGTCTCCCCCGGCCGCGAGGCGACCGTCACCTCCCCGCGATGGGCCGCCACGACGCCCGCGACGATCGCCAGCCCGAGCCCGGTCGAGCCGGTCGCGCGCGAGCGCGAGGTGTCGGCACGGGCGAAGCGCTCGAACAGCACGGGCATGATCTCGGGCGGGATGCCCGGACCGGTGTCGGTGATGGTGACCAGGGCGCGCCCCTCGAGCGACCCGAGCGCCGCGGTGACGCGGGTTCCGGGGGGCGTGTGCACCCGCGCGTTCGCCAGCAGGTTCGCGACCACCTGATGCAGTCGGTTCTGGTCGCCGGTGACGATCACCGGCGTCTCGGGCACCCGCACCTCCCACTCGTGCTCGCTGCTCGTGGCCCGCGCATCCGCGACCGCGTCGACGAGCACCCGACCGAGGTCGACGGGATCGCGGCGCAGGGCGCTGCCCTCGTCGAGCCGGGCGAGCAGCAGCAGGTCCTCGACGAGAGCGGTCATCCGCACCGATTCGGACTCGATGCGGCTGAGCGCGTGGCGGATGTCGTCGGGCAGGTCGTGCCCGCTGCGCCGCGTGAGCTCGGAGTACCCGCGGATGGCGGCGAGCGGCGTGCGCAGCTCGTGGCTCGCATCGGCGACGAAGCGCCGCACCTTCTGCTCGCTGGCCTGCCGGGCGTCGAACGCCGACTGCACGTGCTCGAGCATGCGCCGGAACGCCCCGCCCAGCTGCCCGACCTCGGTATCGGGGTCGGTCGGCAGCTCGGGGATGCGCTCGGCGAGCGCGACCGTGCCACGGTCGAGAGGCAGCGTGGCGACCTCGGAGGCCGTCTGGCGGATGCGGCGCAAGGGACGGAGCCCCACCTTGACCACCTCGCGGCCCAGCACGGCGGCGACGACGAGCGTGCCCACGAGCACCGCGGAGATGACGGCGCCGAGACGGGCGATCGTGATCGTGACGTCGCGGGTGGAGAGGCCGACGACGAGCGCGGAGTCGTCGGCGAGCGGCACGGCGAGCACGCGGAACTCGCCGAGCCCTCCGGGGAACCGGAGCGTGCGGGGCGATTCGAGCACGGTGCCGGTGAGCACCTCCAGCTGCCCGCGCGTGAGCGGCCGCTCGCGCAGATCGCTGTCGAGGTACGCCGCGCTCGCCCTGCCGCCGGAGGCGACGACGCCGATGAGCGTCTCGACGGGGATGCCGCGGCCATCGAAGCCGAAGACCTCGTCGCCCGGGGCGCCCGAGGCGACCTGCTGAACGCGCTGGGCGGTGTCGCGCAGCTCCTGATCGAGCTGATCGATGAGGTTGGCCCGCAGGAACACGACGCTGAGCACCCCGATGCCGAGGGTGGCGAAGGCGAGGAGGGCGAGGACGCCGGCGATCAGTCGTTGCTGCAGCGACCAGCCGTCGATCATCCCGCGGCCGGCTTGATGAGGTACCCGACCCCGCGCACGGTGTGGATCATGGGCGGGCCGAGCGTGTCGATCTTCTTGCGCAGGTACGAGATGTAGATCTCGACGATGCTCGAGCGGCCGCCGAAGTCGTAGCTCCACACCCGGTCGAGGATCTGCGCCTTGCTGAGCACGCGGCGCGGGTTGCGCATGAGGTACCGCAGCAGCTCGAACTCGGTGGCGGTGAGCTCGACCTCCGTCTCGCCGCGGCGCACCTCGTAGCTCTCCTCGTTGAGCACGAGATCGCCGACGTGCAGCTCGGGGTCGGGGCGCTCGCTGATCACCATGGCGCTGCGGCGGATGAGCCCGCGCAGGCGGGCCACGAGCTCCTCGAGGCTGAACGGCTTGGTGACGTAGTCGTCGCCGCCGGCGGTGAGACCGACGACGCGGTCGTCGACGGAGTCCTTCGCCGTGAGGAACAGCACGGGCACGTCCCGACCGTCGGTTCGCATGCGGCGCAGCACCTCGAGGCCGTCGATGTCGGGGAGCATGATGTCGAGCACGACGACGTCGGGAGCGAACTCTCGGCCGTGCTGCAGGGCGTCCTGCCCGGTGAGGGCCGTGCGCACCTCCCACCCCTCGTACCGCAGGGCCATCGACACGAGGTCGGCGAGCGAGGGCTCGTCATCCACGACGAGAGCCCGGATGGGCGAACCGTCGGCGTGGGTCAGTCGAGCGGTGGCGGTGGGGTCGAGAGACGCGTCGGCGGCGGGCATGCCTCAATTGTCCCCGCGAACCTATGCGCTGGCTTTGAGGCCACCCGACGTCGGCTCAGCGCAGCTGATCGGCCTCGGCCTCGGTGAGCGGCCGGGAGGGGCCGGCGATGAGGGACATGAGGCCCACGAAGGCGGCGATCGTCGCGACGATGACGAGGGGGATGGTGATCTCCATGATGACTCCCGGGGGTCGAGTCGATCAGAGCGGCACGATTCGGGCCGTGTCCGCACTGTGGGGGACTCTGTTGCCCCCCCCACGGTCGAGTGTCCCCCTTAATGCGGACACGCGCGTCCCCCCGTTCGCGGGGGTACACCACGAGTCCTCCATGTGGGGGACTACGCGGGCGTGGCCGAGCCTCCTGAGGCATCGGGCCCGGAGCGCACCGCCACGACGAGGCGGGCGAACCGCACGAGGCCGAAGATGACGAGCCAGCCGATGCCGATCGATGTCGCGACGAGCTCGAGATGACTGCCGAAGCGGTCGTTCCACCGCAGCAGGGACAGGAGACCGCCGATGCCCGCCACGACCGCCACCGAGACGGCCGCCGAGAGCGACAGCCGCGACAGCAGGCGGTGCCCCGGCGCGAAGGCCACCTGCAGCATCGCCCATGCGGCGGCCGCGAAGGCGATGACCGCCGACAGGGTGTGCACGAAGTCCTGCACCGTGAACGTCGGCCCGACGGGGAGCGGGCAGCCCGCCGTGCACGGCACCTGCGAGGCGACGAGGAATCCCGCGCAGGCGACCACGAGGCTCGCGG
This sequence comes from Microcella daejeonensis, assembly GCF_026625045.1. GTDB lineage: Bacteria > Actinomycetota > Actinomycetes > Actinomycetales > Microbacteriaceae > Microcella > Microcella daejeonensis. Next base: position 662,010 of record NZ_CP113089.1, read on the forward strand.
CGGGGCGACCGGCGCGCAGGCCGGGCGTGCGGCTGCGCAGGTCGCGCACCGCCCAGGCGATGAGCACGCCGCCCGCGACGAGCAGCAGCAGAGCGACCTCGAACGCGAGCGCGGTGGGCTCGCCATCGGCTCCGAGCTCGCTCACGTAGAGCTCGCGCGGCACCGTCAGGCGCGCCGCCCAGATGACGACGAGGGATGCCAGCACGAGGCCCGCGCCGAGGAGGGCCAGCACGGCATCGCGTCGCGGTGCCGGGATGCTCGGGACCACGGGTCAGCGGGCTCGCGCCGGGCGGCGCTCGGCCGGAGCATCCCCCCGGTCGCCCTGCCCGAGGCGCGACCGTGAGATGCGCACGACGCTGGCCCCGACGAGGCCGATGACGGCCGCGATGAGGATGACGTAGAACGAGACCGAGAGGTAGCCGTTGGCCGAGGTCTCGGGATTGAGGAAGGGGTACGGGTACCAGGCGCCGTCGAGCACCGAGTCGTACACGAGCGGGCCGCGCACGAGCGTGTAGACCGCCCAGACGAGCGGGAAGGAGACGATCGCGATGATGGCGCGCCATTCGAGCGGTCGCCGGCCGGGCCCGAACAGCCAGTCGACGAGCATGTAGAGCGGGCCCCACACGTGCAGGATCTCGTTCGACCAGTCGAGGGTGGCGCCCTGCGGGAGCTCGATGCCGCGCAGCAGCAGGTTGTAGACGATGCCCGTCGTCACCATGTAGGTCGTGACCGCCGCCCGCAGCACGATTAGCCAGGTCGGCGTGCGACCCAGCAGCGTGGCGCCGATCGCCATCGTCAGCACGACCACCGCGGCGGCGTTCGACTCGACGGTGAAGAAGCTGAAGAAGTTCGTCAGCCGGAACGCCGTGTCGGTGAGCCCCTCGCGCTGCCAGAACGCGAGCGAGGTGACGATCTGGCCGGCGATCGCGGCCCCGATCGCGAGCAGGGCGACCGCGCGCAGCGCGGAGAAGGTGAGAGTCACGGCGGCGTCCTTCGTCCAGTGCGGCGGTGCCGCTGAGGACGATGCTAAACGGCACTCCTGCGCGAGAGGAGGATTTCGTCGAACACTCGTGACGCGGGCGAAACACGCGAGCCGCTCGAGGACGATTGACTGGAGGCTCGCGATTCGAGGAGGGGTTGTCGATGGGGACGATGCAGGCGATGGTGGCGACGGGGCTCGGCGGGGTCGAGGTGCTCCGACCGGCCGAGGTTCCGATGCCGGTGCGGGCGAACGCCGAACTGATCGTCAAGGTGCTGGCGGCGAGCGTCAACCCGATCGATGCGAAGACCCGGTCGGGTCGCGGCGTCGCGGCGGCGATCGAGCGGTTCCCCGCGGTGCTCGGCTACGACTTCGCCGGCGTCGTCGTGGAATCGCCCTACGAGGCTCATCCGCTCACCCCCGGCACGCCCGTGTACGGCATGACGATGGTGCCGCGATTCGGCGGCAGCTACGCCGAGTACGTGACCGTGCCCGCGGCCTTCGCGGCCCCGAAGCCCCCCTCGATGAGCTTCGACGAGGCCGCTGCCCTGCCGCTCGCCGCGCTCACCGCCTGGGGCATGGTCGTCGACGTGGCGCGCGCGCACGAGGGGCAGCGGATGCTCATCCACGCCGGTGCCGGCGGCGTCGGGCACCTCGCGGTGCAGCTCGCCGCGTACTTCGGAGCCGAGGTCATCGCGACCTGCTCGACCGCGAACCTGTCGTTCGTGCGCGAGCTCGGCGCCGCTCGCGTCATCGACTACACCCAGCACCGCTTCGAGGAGGAGGTCTCGGGCGTCGACGTCGTCATCGACCTCATCGGCAACACTCATGACGGCACGGGCTCGCGATCGCTCGCCGCGATGCGGCCGGGCGGCCTGCTCGTCAACGCCCCCACGGGCAGCTGGCCGACGGTCATCGACGACGCCGCCGCGGCCGGGATGCGCGCCACCGGGTACAAGGTGACCCCGAGCGCCGCGACCCTCGCCGTCATGACGCGCATGATCGAGGCCGGAGACCTGCGGGTGCACGTCGACCGCGTCTTCCCCCTGGCCGAGGTCGCCGCCGCCCACACCCTCATCGAGGAGGGGCGCACCCGCGGCAAGCTCGTGCTGCACGTGGCCGACGCGTAGCGTCGGCCACTATCCGCCCAGCGCCGACGCCGACCGCCCGGGCACGACGAAGGCCCCGTCTCTCGACGGGGCCTTCGTGATGCTGCGGGTGCTGCTGGGCGCGCGCGGGCTCAGAGCGCGTTGACGTCGAGCGGGATGCCCGGGCCGAACGTGGTCGAGACGGTGCCCTTGTGCACGTAGCGGCCCTTCGAGCTCGACGGCTTGAGGCGCAGGACCTCGTCGAGCGCGGCGCGCAGGTTCTCGTTGAGCTGGTCCTCCGAGAACGCGGTCTTGCCGATGATGAAGTGCACGTTGGCGTGCTTGTCGACGCGGAACTCGATCTTGCCGCCCTTGATGTCGGTGACGGCCTTCGCCACATCGGGGGTGACGGTGCCGGTCTTCGGGTTGGGCATGAGGCCGCGGGGGCCGAGCACCTTGCCGAGTCGGCCGACCTGGCCCATGAGCTCGGGCGTCGAGACGGCCGAGTCGAAGGCGGTGTAGCCGCCGGCGACCTTCTCGATGAGCTCGGCGCCGCCGACCTCGTCGGCGCCCGCCGCGATGGCCGCCTCGGCCGCGGGGCCGGTGGCGAACACGATGACGCGGGCGGTCTTGCCGGTGCCGTGGGGCAGGTTGACGGTGCCGCGCACCATCTGGTCGGCCTTGCGCGGGTCGACGCCGAGCTTGAGCGCGACCTCGACGGTCGAGTCGAACTTCTTCGAACCGGTCTCACGGGCGACCGTGACGGCCTCCGTGGGGGTGTAGAACTTGCCGGCCTCGATCTTCTCGGCCGCGGCGCGGTACGCCTTGGACTTCTGTGCCATTTTCATGCTCCTGTGCTGAGTTCGCGGTGAATCGTGAGCCTGGCTGGCTCTCCCGCTGAGTGGAAAAGAGTGGGTGGCGCTGACTACTCGACCGTGATGCCCATCGACCGGGCGGTGCCGGCGATGATCTTCTCGGCCGCGGCGATGTCGTTCGCGTTGAGGTCGGCCTGCTTCTGCTCGGCGATGGCGCGCACCTGCTCCTTGGTGAGCTTCGCGACCTTGACGGTGTGCGGGGTCGACGACCCCTTCTGCACGCCGGCGGCCTTCTTGATGAGCTCGGCCGCGGGGGGCGTCTTGAGGATGAACGTGAACGAACGGTCCTCGTAGACCGTGATCTCCACCGGGATCACGTTGCCGCGCTGCGACTCGGTCGCGGCGTTGTAGGCCTTGCAGAACTCCATGATGTTCACGCCGTGCTGACCCAGAGCCGGACCGATCGGCGGCGCGGGGTTCGCCGCGCCGGCGTTGATCTGCAGCTTGATCAGGCCCGTGACCTTCTTCTTCGGTGCCATGTCGTCTTCCTTCGTGTCGTGCGGCATCCGCGGTGGATGCTGCGCTCCCGCCTGCTCGCCCGTTGCGAGCCGCGGTAGTGGTGAGGGGCCTCGAGGGCCCAGGGGAGTCTAGACCATGCGGCGACGAGCGCCGGTGGTCGGGATCGTGCGAGCGCTAGAGCTTGGTGACCTGGTCGAAGCTGAGCTCGACCGGGGTCTCGCGCTCGAACAGCGAGACCAGCACGATGAGCTTGCCGCTCTCGGGCTTGATCTCGTTGATCGTGCCGGGGAGCCCGGCGAACGAGCCCTCCTTGATGGTGATCGTCTCGCCGACCTCGAAGTCGATCTCGGCGGGGATCGACCGCTGCTGCTGGCCGCCGCCGCTCTTGCCGGCGCCCGCCTTGGCCGGGGCCTCGGCGATCTGCACGGTCGACTTGAGCATGTTGAAGGCCTCGTCGAAGCGCAGCGGCGTCGGGTTGTGGGCGTTGCCCACGAAGCCGGTGACGCCGGGCGTGTGGCGCACGACCGACCAGCTGTCCTCATCGAGGTCCATGCGCACGAGCACGTAGCTGGGGATGCGCACGCGGTTGACGAGCTTGCGCTGGCCGTTCTTGATCTCGACGACGTCCTCCATGGGGACCTGCACCTCGTGGATGCCCTCCTCCATGTTCATGGAGATGCGTCGGTTCTCGATGTTCTGCTTCACGCGCTTCTCGAAGCCGGCGTAGGAGTGGATGACGTACCACTTGCCCGGCTTCATGCGGAGCTCCATCTTGAACTCCTCGTAGGGGTCGACCTCGACCTCCTCCGCCTCCTCGGCGTCGAGCTCCGACTCGTCGTCGGTGGCTTCGGCGGCGGCATCGGCCTCGGCGGCCGAGTCGATGTCGAGCGCATCGTCGACGACGGCGTCGGCTTCGGGGTCGGCGGCCGTCTCGAGCGCGTCGAGCAGGCCCTCGAGATCGGGCTCCTCGTCGTCGACGACGTGCATCGCGGTGTGCTCGGCGGCGTCGGCGCCGTGGGCGTCGACCTCGAGCGAGTTGCCCTCCTGGGCCTCGTCCTCCTCGGACGACTGCTCGGCGGCGGTCGCGAGATCGATGTCGCGGCGGTGATCCTCAGACACGGGGTTCTTCTTTCGATTGGGAGCGGTGACGGGAGGCGTGCGGTGGGCGGGGGCGCTAACCCCCGGTGACCGCCGTGCCGTCGCCGAAGACGTAGGAGACGACCCACCCGAAGAGCAGGTCGAGACCGCTGACGAGCGCCATCATGATGACCACGAAGACGAGCACGAGCAGGGTGTAGTTGATGAGCTCGCGCCGGGTCGGCGTGACGACCTTGCTGAGCTCGTTGATGACCTGGCGCAGGAACAGCGCGATGCGGCCGAACGGCCCGCGCTTCTCGGCGCGGTCCTTCTTCGCCTTGGCGACGATGTCCTCGTTCGGATCGTCGATCACATTCCTGGCCACGTTCGCACTACCTTCCACCAGCGGGTACCGGATCGTCATCCGGCCGTAACAGCGAACCCGGGGCGCCCCCCACCGTGTGGTGGGAAGTCGCCCCGAGCCGATGCATGTGCAGGGCGGACAGGACTCGAACCTGCAACCTGCGGTTTTGGAGACCGCTGCTCTACCAATTGAGCCACCGCCCTCGGCGGGGTCGAACCCCTGCCGGCCTCCGACGGCCCGGCCGCCATCCGGTGGTGAGACCAGGAGCGGACGAACGGCGCGACGAAGCTTGGCAGAGTTCAACTACCGCCCTCAGTGTAGGTGACGCCGATGGGCGAGTCCAACCGGGCCCCGGCGATGAGGGGATGCCCGTCGCTAGACTCGGCCGCGTGACCGCCGACTCCTCCCGCATCTCCGCCCGCATCGCCGCGATCAGCGAATCCGCGACCCTCAAGGTCGACGCGAAAGCCAAGGCCCTGAAGGCCGCGGGGCGCCCCGTCATCTCCTACGCCGCCGGCGAGCCGGACTTCGCGACCCCCGACCACATCGTGGAGGCGGCGGTCGCGGCGGCGCGCGATCCGAGGAACCACCGGTACACGCCCGCCGCGGGCCTGCCCGAGCTGCGCGAGGCCGTCGCCGAGAAGACGCTGCGCGACTCCGGGCTCGAGGTCGCTCCCGGCCAGGTCATCATCACCAACGGCGGCAAGCACGCCGTCTTCCAGGCGGTCGCCACGATCATCGGCGAGGGCGACGAGATGCTGCTGCCCTCCCCCTTCTGGACGACCTACCCCGAGGTCGTCCGCCTCGCCGGCGGTGTGCCCGTCGAGGTCTTCGCCGGCAGCGACCAGGGCTACCTGGTGACCGTCGAGCAGCTCGAGGCGGCGCGCACCCCGCGCACGAAGGCGCTCATGTTCGTGAGCCCCTCGAACCCGACGGGGGCCGTCTACAGCGCCGAGCAGACGCGCGCCATCGGCGAGTGGGCCGCCGAGCACGGCATCTGGATCATCAGCGACGAGATCTACCAGGCGCTCACCTACGACGGCGAGCGGGCCGTGTCGATCGTCGAGGCGGTGCCCGAGCTCGCCGACCGCACCATCCTGGTGAACGGCGTCGCCAAGACCTACGCGATGACCGGCTGGCGGGTCGGGTGGATGGTCGGCCCGAAGGACGTCATCGCGGCCGCGTCGAACCTGCAGTCGCACCTGACCTCGAACGTCGCGAACGTCTCGCAGCGGGCCGCGCTCGCCGCGCTCACCGGGCCGCAGGACGCGGTGGCGACCATGCGCGAGGCCTTCGACCGGCGGCGGCGCGTCGCGGTCGCCGAGCTCAACCGCATCCCGGGCATGGTCACGCCGACCCCGACGGGCGCCTTCTACGTGTACCCCGATGTGACGGCGCTGCTGGGCCGCGAGTGGCACGGCGTGACGCCGACGAGCTCCCTCGAGCTCGCCGAGCTGCTGCTGGAGCAGGCGGAGGTCGCCGCCGTGCCGGGCGAGGCCTTCGGACCGAGCGGGTACCTGCGGTTCAGCTACGCCCTCGGCGACGCCGAGCTCCTGGAGGGCATCCAGCGCCTGCAGCGCTTCTTCGGCGTCGAGGCCTGAGCCCGACGGTCGATGCGCCGGTGATCCGACGCGCCGACGCCCCCGCGGCCGTGGCGGCGGGGGCGTCGGCGCGTCGCGATCGGATCGATCAGGCGTTCGCGGCGGCGTAGGCCTCGCGGATCTCGGTCGAGATGCGCCCGCGGTCGCCGACCGGGTGGCCGTTGGCCTGCGCCCACTCGCGGATCGCCTGGGTGTCGCCCGACCCGGAGGAGGCGCGCTTGCGGCTCGTCGAGCCCGCGGCGGCGGCACGGCGCGATCCTGCGCTGCGCGCCTTCGCCACGAAGGGTGCGAGAGCCTCGCGCAGCTTCTCGGCGTTCGCGGCGGTGAGGTCGAGCTCGTACTGCCGGCCCTCGTGCGCGAACGAGACGGTGCCGCCCTGCCCGTCGCCGATGATCGTGCCGTCGAGGTCGTCGACGAGTTCGGTGGTGATGCGCTTCATGATGACTCCCGGTATTCGATTGATCGATTCCTGAGCAGAATTATTCGGCTTTTCGCGGATGCTCCGACAAAGGCTTTCGTGACGCCATCCCGAGCGTTAGCGCGAGATTACTCCGAGTTACTGCGCTGGTGATTATGGCAGGAGTTTCTCGCCATTAGCGCACGAATTACCCACCGTTGCATTAGTGGATAAAACTCGCGGAATGGACGACGTCGGGCGGGCATCCCCCCCTCGACGCGACGACGCGCCGCGGCCCGATCGTTGCCCGCGCGCGGCGCGCGGAGGAGAGTAGGCGCATGACCCCTCCCGAGACCGTCGTCTCCGTGCACGAACTGACGAAGATCTACGGCAGCGTCGCCGCCGTCGACGGCGTGAGTTTCGAGATCGCCCGCGGGGAGACCTTCGCCCTTCTCGGCCCGAACGGCGCCGGCAAATCGACCACCATCGAGATACTCGAGGGCTATCGACGACGCACCGGGGGCGAGGTGAGGGTGCTCGGCGCCGACCCCTCGCACGCCGATCTGGCCTGGAAGGCGCGGCTCGGCATCGTGCTGCAGTCGAGCGGCGAGCAGGGGGCGGTGACCGTGCGCGAGCAGCTGAGCCACTTCGCGAGCCTCTACCCCCACCCGCGCGACGTCGACGAGGTCATCGCGGCGGTCGGGCTGGAGCACAAGGCGGGCGCCCTCATCCGCACGCTCTCCGGCGGTCAGCGCCGCCGGGTCGACGTCGGCGTCGGCATCATCGGCCGACCAGAGCTGCTGTTCCTCGACGAGCCGACGACCGGGTTCAACCCCGAGGCCCGACGGCAGTTCTGGGATCTCGTGCGCACGCTGCAGGACGAGGGCACGAGCATCCTGCTCACCACCCACTACCTCGACGAGGCCTCCCAGCTCAGCGATCGCGCCGGCATCATCGCCGCCGGCCGCATGGTCGGCATCGGTCCGGTCGGCGAGATCGGGGGGCGGGATGCGCGCACACCCATCGTGCGCTGGACGGAGCAGGGCGACGTGCGCGAGGAGCGAACCGACTCCCCCGCGGCCGTCGTCGCCCACCTGATCCAGCGGCTCGGCGGCGAGCCCGAGGGTCTGGAGGTCATCCGCCCCAGCCTCGAGGACGTCTACCTCGATCTGGTCGGGCGCGAGCACGCGGACGAGCTGAGCGGGGCGCCGTCGTGACCGCCGTGCGCCCGCCCGGGAGCACCGGTCTCGGCAACCCGGTCGCCCGCACGCTGCGCCTGGGGCTCGGCCGCATCCGCTACGAGGTGCGCGCGTACTTCCGCCTCGGCGACACCGTGTTCTTCACCTTCCTCTTCCCTGTCGTGATGCTTACGATCTTCTCCGTCTCGTTCAGCGAGGCGAGCTTCGGGCGCACGGCCGACGGCGAGGACGTCTCGGCCTCGTGGTTCTACCTGCCGGCCATGCTCGCCGCCGGGGTGCTGCTCTCGGGCATCCAGAACCTCGCCGTCGACATCGCCATGGAGAAGTCGGACGGCACCCTCAAGCGGCTCGCCGGCTCGCCCCTGCCGGTGGTCAGCTACTTCATCGGCAAGATCGGGCAGGCCTTCGTGACCGGCGCGCTGCAGGCGCTGCTGCTGCTCGGGCTCGGGTTCACCGTGTTCGGCGTGCCGCTGCCGCCCGCCGACCGCTGGGGCGTCTTCCTCGGCGTCTTCGTGTTCGGCGTGATCACGAGCGCCGTGCTCGGCATCGCCCTCAGCTCGGTGCCCCGGTCGGGCAAGAGCGCGACGGCCGTCGTCATCCCGATCACGCTCGTGCTGCAGTTCATCTCGGGCGTCTACCTGCGCTTCAGCGACCTGCCCGACTGGCTGCAGTCGATCGCCAACCTGTTCCCGCTCGCGTGGATGGCGCGGGGCATGCGCAGCGTGTTCCTGCCCGACGAGCTCGAGATGCTCGAGACGGGCGAGAGCTGGAACCTGCCCGGCGTCGCCATCGCGCTCGGCATCTGGCTCGTGCTGGGCATCGTGCTGAGCCGCGTGACGTTCCGCTGGATCAGGAAGGACGGCTGAGAGGGGCGCGGCCCGGGTCTCGCTACAGCTCGACCCCGATGAGCACCGGCTCGGGCTGCAGCACGACGCCGAACCGACCCATCACGCGCGTCTGGATGTACCGCGCCAGCTGCGCGAGCTCCTCCGCCGTCGCGCCGCCGGCGTTGACGAGCGCGAGCGTGTGCTTCTTCGAGACCATCGCGCGCGACCCCGGCAGGGCGAATCCGCGCGGGATGCCCGAGCGCTCGATCAGCCACGCCGCGCTGAGCTTCACGTGCCGGTCGATCGGGGGCGGCGGCGGCGCGGGCTCGGCGCCGAGCGGTACCGCGAGCGCCGGGGCCGGGGGCTCGACGGGGAACCGGGGCGCCTCGGCCGGCAGGCTGCGGGCGAACGACTCGGAGACGATCGGGTTGGTGAAGAAGGATCCGGCGCTCACGGAGCAGGGATCGTCGGGGTCGAGCACCATGCCCTTGCCCGCGCGCAGGGCGAGCACGGCGGCGCGCACGCCGACGAGCGGGGCGCGGGCGCCGGCATCCACCCCGAGAGCGTCGGCGAGCTGGCCGTAGCGCACGGGCATGCCGAGCCCGCCCGCGTTCTGCTCGAGGGCGATGTCGACGCTGAGCACGACGCTGCGGCGCTCGAACTTCAGGATGCTCGAGCGGTAGCCGAGGCGTAGCGCGGGAGCGGGCAGGCGCACGCGCTCACCGGTCTCGTCGTCGAGCACCTCGACGGCGATGAGGCTCTCGGCCATCTCCTGGCCGTAGGCGCCGATGTTCTGGATGGGGGCGGCCCCCGTCGATCCCGGGATGCCCGACATCGCCTCGAGCCCCGCCCAGCCCTGGCGCACCGTGTGCTCGACCAGGGCATCCCACGGCTCGCCCGCCTGCACGCGCAGACGCACCGGTCGTCGGGATCCCGCAGCGTCGGGCAGGCGCTCGATGCCGCGCGTGCCGATGCGCACGACCGTGCCGTCGAAGCCCTCGTCGCCGATCACCACGTTGGAGCCGCCGCCGAGCACGAGCCACGGCTCGTCCGCCGCCTGCGCCTCGAGCACCGCGGCGATGACCTGCTCGGTCGTCGTCGCCTCGACCAGTCGCGCGGCCGGCCCGCCGATGCGCAGGGTCGTCAGAGCGGCGAGGGGAGCGTTCGCGGTGGTGTCCATGGAGGTCTCGGGCATCGGGGGGGGGGGGGGGGGGCTCCGCCGCGTCAGAGCGCGGTGACGCGCACCTGCGCCTTGCCGAGCACGGTGCCGCCCGCGGCGCTCACCGTGAGATCGATGCGGGCGCCGGCCTCGTCGACGGCGCCGACGGTCGCCGTCACCGCGACGGTCGCGCCCTCGGTGGGGTCGACGACGACGGGGCGGGTGAAGCGCACGCCGTAGCCGCTCACCCAGCCGCGGCCGTCGAGCCAGTCGACGACGGGCTGCACGGCGAGCCCCATCGTGAGCATGCCGTGGGCGAGCACACCGGGAAGACCGACGGAGGCCGCGACGTCATCGCGGTAGTGGATGGGGTTGAAGTCGCCGCTCGCTCCGGCGTAGCGCACGAGCGAGCCGCGGTCGATGACGTACTCGCGCTCGGCCACGACCTGGCCGACCTCGATCTCGGGGAGGGCCATCAGGCGTCATCCCCTCGCACGACGAGCGTGGACACGGCGGTCACCACGGGCGCGCCCGCGGAGTCGACGATCGTCGACTCGGCGGTGACCATGCTGTTGCCGCCGAGGCTCTTGACGCTCGTGACGCGCAGCGTGGCGGTGAGCTCGTCGCCGGCCACGACGGGCCGCGCGTAGTCGAAGCGCTGCTCGCCGTGAACGACGCGGCTGAAGTCGATGCCGCCGTCGGGCTCGGCCAGCAGCTGCGCGAGCGTCGCCTCCTGCACGACGACCGGGAAGGTCGGCGGGGCGACGACGTCGCTGAAGCCGGCGGCGCGCGCCGCGGCGAGGTCGTGGTGGATGGGCGCCGTGGCGAGCACGGCGCGGGCGAACTCGCGCACCTTCTCGCGCCCCACGAGGTAGGGCGCCGTCGGCGGGAACTCGCGCTCGGTCAGAAGAGGGTTCACGGGCACCGCCCCAGTCTAGGGCGGGCCGTCCGGCGGCAGGCGGGCCTCAGTAGAGGGTCTCGCCCAGCAGACGGTCGAGCATCTCGCGGCCGACCGCGGCGAAGGAGGCGTCACCGTGCTCGCGCGCCCAGACGATCGTGGCGACCGAGTTCGCGCCGTGGAAGGCGTGGAGCACGGCGCGGTCGCGGTCGTCGGGGCGCCGACCGTATCCCTCGAGGAAGGCCTCGCGCAGGCCGGGGGCGTCGAGCCACTCCCGCTGCTCCAGACGGAACAGGTCGACCGCCCACGGGTCGAACTCGACCGCCCCGAAGTCGATGAGGCGCACGTGATCGTCGGGGCCGAGCATCCAGTTGCGCGTCGTGTTGTCGCGATGAGCGGGAACGTGCGGCAGGGGCCCGAGGTCGAGGGCGGTCGCGGTCACGCGTCGCGCGGCCGCGATCTCGGCCTCGGTGACGGCGCCGTCGGCGCGGGCCGCCCAGTACTCGAACTTCGCGATGAGGGCATCGCCGAAGTGGTCGTTGACGACGGCCGGCGTCGACTCGTGCAGGCGCCGCAGCACCTCGCCCGCGCGCCGGTGGACAGCCGGATCGTGGGCCGCATCAGTGCCGTCGACCATGACCCCGGGCACCTTGCTCAGCACGAGCAGGTGGAGTCGGTCGTCGCTCGCCACGAGCTGAGGGGCATCGCCGCCGAGGGCGGGCACGTAGAGCTGCATCGCCTGCAGCTCGCGCTGGTAGTTGCGCTCGGTGCGCTGCCACTTCACCATGCTGCGCTCGTCGTGCCGCGTGCGCACCTCGAGGACGCGCGATTCGCCGTGCGGCCACGACAGGTCGGCGACGACCTCGAGCGGGCCGAGCACGCGCGAGACGCGATCGAGGACCTCGGCGTCGGAGGCGAGCTCCTCGGTCACCGCGTCAGGGGTTCGGTACACGAGAGCTCCTCCTCGACGGATGGGCGGGGCAGTGGCGGGGCGGTGGCGGGACGCAGCGGGCGGAGGACGGCGAAAGCCCCGGATGACCGTCTGCGGTCGTCCGGGGCTTTCGCTCGATCGGCGGGAGTCGATGCCTACTGGCAGCTCTCGCACTGGAGCATGTCCATCGGGTCGACGGGAACCGCGTAGCCGCCGATGGTCTCGTTGTCGTTGTCCATGGCGGACCTCCTTCGTCGTGATGCTGTGGTGATGCGTGGTCTGGGGTTCACCGGCTGTTCGTCGGTGGAGTCACACTATATAACGGGAATGACAGAGGTGTCATTCCCCTACATCTAGTGTTTTCGGCGTGTCGCGCATGTTCTCAGGGATGCTCGATCGAGGCCGCGCGGAGCCCCGCGGCGTGTCGCGCTCCCGCTGCCCCCGCCGTAGCCTGGAGCCCTGCCCGCCCGAGACCGAAGGTCGTCATGCGCATCTGGGAAACCCGCGCCGCTCGAGCCGCCCGCGCGGCGCTCGGAGCGCTCGTCGGGCGCTCGGCCCGCCCGCACGCCTCGGCCCCCTCGAACGACGCCGAGGCCGACCGCGCACCCGGGAGCACCTCGCCCGAGGGCGAGCGCACCGACGAGGACTTCGAGCAGCTCGTGCAGGAGGGCACGCTCGTGGCACTGTCGGCCGTGCGCCTCGCGACGAAGAACGGCCTCATCCTTTCGACGCTGCGCGACCGCACCCCCTGGCAGGAGGAGGCCGCCGTCGCGATCGCGCGCCGCGCGCTGCTGAGCCTGATCGACGAGCTCGAGGCCGACGCCGACCGCATCGAGATCGACGCCCGGTCGGCCGCGACCGCCGCCCGGGCCGCCCGGGTCGCGAGCGTCTCCTCCCCCGGCTCCCGGCGCTCGCGCACCGAGCGCACCCGGCTGCGCGACGAGGTGAAGAGGCTCGACGCCCGCGAGCGGTCGATGCGCGGCGTCGTCGCGCGCCTGCGGGCGACGGCGGACGACGAGGCCCTGCGCCACGAGGTGGTGCTGAGAGCGCGGGACGACGCGCTCCACGAGCTCGTGCAGGCGCGCCTCATCCCGCGCGGCCCGGCGATCGCCCTCTCGGCCGAGGCGGAGCGCGAGGCGATCGCCGGCGTCAAGGCCGACCTCGCCCGGCTTCTCGAGGATCACGAGGGCTACTGAGGCGGGCGGCGCGCCGCTAGCATCACGATCGTGAGCGCGTCGGAGGCCCTGTGGCAGTTCGCGATCGTCGCCGCCCTGCTGACGATCACCCCCGGCATGGACTCCGCGCTCGTGCTGCACGCCGCGATCCGCCACGGGCGCGCCGTCGCGGCGGCCGCCGGAGCGGGCATCTGCCTCGGCGCCCTCGTCTGGGGCGTCGCCGCGGCGCTGGGCCTCTCCGCCCTCTTCGCCGTCTCGGCCACGGCCTTCCTCGTGCTGAAGGTGGTCGGCGCCGCCTACCTCGTGTACCTCGGCGTGCGCATGCTCTGGACGGCGCTGCGGGGCACGGCCGCGAGCGTCGAGGCCGGCGGGATGCCCGTGCCGAGCATCCGCGCCGCCGCCACCAAGGGCGTGCTCACGACGCTGCTCAACCCGAAGGTGGCGGTGTTCTACATCGCCGTCCTGCCCGCGTTCCTGCCGCCGGATGCCCCCGCGGCGCTGTTCGGCGCCGCACTCGCGGGCATCCATGCGGGCTTGAGCGCGATCTGGTTCGCCGTGCTCGTGCTGGGCGCGCAAGCGCTGCGGCGCTGGATGACGCGGCCGAGCACCCAGCGCGGCATCGACGTCGTGACCGGCACGGCCTTCATCGGCTTCGGCGCCGCCCTGGCCTTCACCGAGAAATGATCACGGTCGACCCGGCCGGAGAGGGCGTGATCCCACTACCTCGATCGCGGGACGGCCACGACCTCGCTCGTGGGACGGTAAAGAAGAAAAAACTGTAGCGAGGGCGGGACTCGAACCCGCGACACCACGATTATGAGCCGTGTGCTCTAACCACCTGAGCTACCCCGCCGCGCATCCCCTCCGCCGCAGCGGAGGGAACCAGGGCCCCGAGTCAGGATTGAACTGACGACCCCTTCCTTACCATGGAAGTGCTCTACCACTGAGCTATCGGGGCGCAACCGATCCCAACCGGGATTCGGCACCAGAGAAGGTTAGCACCTGAGCGGGGCGGGTTCGAATCGCCCGCGCCTCGGCGATGCGCGGCCCGGCCCGCATCCCATCACCCCCGTCGCCGCCGCTCTGGAACCGCTTCCACACCGCATGTTTTCGCGTATCGTTGCCCGCATGTCCCTCGACTCCACCCCTACCGCCACGCTCACGGTCGAGAATCCCGCCAGCACCGGAACCCGCACGCCGGGTTCGGAGTGGTGGCGCTCCGCCGTGATCTACCAGATCTACCCGCGCTCCTTCGCCGACGCCTCGGGCGACGGCATCGGCGACCTCGCCGGCATCACCGAGCGCCTGCCCTCGCTGGCGGCCCTCGGCGTCGACGCCGTCTGGCTCTCGCCCTTCTTCCGCTCGCCCCAGAAGGACGCCGGCTACGACGTCGCCGACTACTGCGACGTCGACCCGATCTTCGGCACGCTCGCCGACTTCGATGCGCTGCGCGACCGCGCGCGCGAGCTGGGACTGCGCGTCATCGTCGACCTCGTCCCCAACCACTCCTCCGATCAGCACGTCTGGTTCCAGGAGGCCCTGGCGGCCGGCCCCGGCTCGCCCGAGCGCGACCGCTACATGTTCCGCGACGGCAAGGGCGAGAACGGCGAGCTGCCGCCGAACAACTGGCCCTCGGTGTTCGGCGGCGACGCGTGGACCCGCGTGACCGAGCCCGACGGCACCCCCGGCCAGTGGTACCTGCACATCTTCGACAGCTCGCAGCCCGACTTCAACTGGAAGAACCCCGTCGTGCACGAGGAGTTCCGCCGTGTGCTGCGCTTCTGGCTCGACCGCGGGGTCGACGGGTTCCGCGTCGACGTCGCCCACGGCCTCATGAAGAAGGAGGGCCTGCCGGACGTCGCCGAGGCCGGCGGATCCGACAACATCGCCGACGCTCTCATGTCGCCCGACGACGTGCCCTGGTGGGCCCAGCCCGAGGTGCACGAGGTGTACCGCGACTGGCACCGGGTGCTCGCCGAGTACGAGGGCGATCGCGTGCTGTGCGCCGAGGCCTGGGTCGAGCCGCTCGCGAAGGCCGCCCTGTGGGTGCGCTCGGACGAGATGCACCAGGCGTTCAACTTCAGCTACCTCGGCACCCCCTGGAAGCCGGAGCTGCTGCGCTCGGTCATCGACGAGTCGATCGCCGCGTTCACCGGCGTGGGCGCTCCCAGCACCTGGGTGCTGTCGAACCACGACGTCGTGCGCCACGCGAGCCGGTACGGGCTCCCGCCCGCGACGGCCGTTCCGAACGCGGGCATCGGGCCGGCATCCGATGACAAGCCGGATGCCGCTCTCGGGCTGCACCGCGCCCGCGCCGCGACCGCCATGATGCTCAGCCTGCCCGGCAGCGCGTACCTCTACCAGGGCGAGGAGCTCGGCCTGCCGGAGGTCATCGAGCTCGACGACCACGTGCGCGAGGACCCGACGTTCCACCGCACCGGCGGCGAATCGTACGGCCGCGACGGCTGCCGCGTGCCCATCCCCTGGGAGTCCGACGCCCCCGCCTTCGGATTCAGCGGCACCGGCAGCAGCTGGCTGCCCCAGCCGGCCGAGTTCGCGGAGTTCGCCCGCGATCGTCAGGACGGCGTCGCCGGCTCGACCCTCGAGCTGTACCGCGCGGCACTGGCCATCCGCGCCGAGCGCGACCTCGGCATGGGATCGCTGACCTGGGTCGACGGCTTCGGCGAGGACGTCGTCGCGTTCCGCAACGGCGACATCCTCGTTCTCGCCAACCTCGGCGAGTCCGCCCTCGAGCTGCCCGCCGGAGAGCTGCTGCTGACGAGCAACCCGCTCGTCGACGGCGCCCTGCCGACCGACACCACGGCCTGGCTCGCGGTCTGACGCGCTGACCGCACGACGAACGGCCCCGGGCGGACGCTCGGGGCCGTTCGCGTCATCCGGCAGGCACGGCCGGCACGCACCGCACCGCCCCGAACCGAACTGACGACCGCTCCGCTTCGAAGAAGCGGAGAACGGCTCGTGATCGGGTCACGAGCGGCCACCGGAAGGGGGCGGCGATCGTGGGGCAGCATCAGGCTCGGGCGCACGGCATCTTCGTGGACGCCGTCGACGTCGAACGCGCCTTGCGCGCCCTGGCGGTGAGGCGGTCGGTCACCGTCGTGGGATCGGATGGCGCGTGGCGCGGCCGGATGCTCGAATCCATCGCGTGCCGTCTCGCGGCCGACGGCCTCACCGCCGTCCTGTTCACGAGCGATCCGCGTGCCCCGAGCGCTCCGACCGCATCGACGCGCATGCCGATGTCCCCCCTCGCGCACGCCGTGAGCCGGCTCGATCTGCGCCGGATCGCCTCCTCGCGCGATCTGGAGGTCGCTCTGCGCACGCGCAACGCTTCGCTGGTCGTGCTGATCGACCGGCCGACGCTGCTCCCGGCGGAGGACCGTCGAGCAGCGGCCGAGCTCCTCCA
The DNA here is from genome assembly GCF_026625045.1 of Microcella daejeonensis. Classification (GTDB taxonomy): domain Bacteria; phylum Actinomycetota; class Actinomycetes; order Actinomycetales; family Microbacteriaceae; genus Microcella; species Microcella daejeonensis. The sequence continues at coordinate 678,463 of NZ_CP113089.1, forward strand.
GCGCTCCGACGTCACGCTCGTCACCGGCTGGTCCCCGCCGGAGTGGTCGGCGGTTCTGCAGGGTCGCCTCGATCAGCGTCCTCACGATCAGGGTCGTCTCGATCAGGAACGGCGCCACCGATTCACCGGGCTCGTCGACGCCGACCTCATCACCGCTGCGGAGCTCGCACCCGACGAGACGGCCCGACTGCTCGACCTCTACCGCCGGATCGGCGAGCAGGGCGGCGCTGCGCGCGACGACTCGCGCAGTGAGGGGCCGCCGGCGGCATCGTGCCCGTCGCAGACCCGACTCACCCGGCGCGAGCGGGAGATCGCCGAGATGATCGGCGACGGCCTCACCGATCGGCAGATCGCCGAGCGCCTGCACCTCTCGACCCGCACCGTGGAATCGCACGTCCTGCACGCGCGCGGCAGGATCGGCGCGGGCACCCGCTCAGCGCTCGCCGCCTCTGTTCTGCGCGACCGATTCGACCAGGAGTAGGCGCACGGTCGATGAGCCCCGCTGATCGACGGCAGGGGGCGGAGCCGCCTCTGCGCCAGGAGGGACGTTCGCGCCCCGGACGCGGGAATCAGCTGGCGTTCGCGGTGAGCCAGGCGTAAGGGTCGACGGGAACGCCGTCGAGGTGGATCTCGAAGTGGAGGTGGGCGCCGGTGGAGGCGCCGGTGCTGCCGACCTGGCCGATGAACTCGCCCGCCTTGATCTGCTGACCGACGACGAGGGGGGACGAGCCCCAGATCATGTGGGCGTACAGCGAGGTGACGCGCTGCCCGTTGATGATGTGGTCGACGAAGACGTGGTTGCCGTAGGCGCCGCCCTCGGTGTGCCCCGTGACCACGCCGTCGGCGACCGCGTAGATGGGAGCACCCGCACCGGGCGTGAAGTCGAGACCCTGGTGGTAGCTCGAGCATCCGTAGCACGGGGCGACGCGGCCGCCGAAGCCCGAGCTGATCGGAACGGCGGTCGGGAAGGGCCAGCGGACCGCGCCCGTGCCCGAGGTGGTGAAGGCGAAGGTGCGGCTGCCGTAGCGCTCGCGCAGGACCTCGGCGTAGGAGGTCACCGTCCAGTCGTCGCGGGTCGCGGTCGGAGCCGCCGCGTCGGCGCTCGTCGCGACCTCGAGCACCTGCGCGGGCTCGCGAGCCGCGGTCGAGTCGAGGGCGCCGCCCGTCGCGGCGGCCGAGACGGAGGAGAAGGCCTCCGAGGCGGGGGTGGCCTCCGGATCGAGCAGGGCGACCGCGGGCACGTTCGTGCCGATCAGCAGAGCGCCGACCGCGAGCATCACGATCGGGGGGAAGGCCTTCTGCGCGAGCCGTGCCGCGAGGGGCTGGCGTGCGGCGGTCGGGCGCGTAGGAGCCTCGACGGCGCGGCGCCCGGATGCACGGCCGGCGGCAGGCCGATCGGCCTTGCGGCCCGGCCGAGCGGCGGCGACGCGCTCGCGCGAGCGCCGGCGAGCGGGGGATGACGACTTCTCGGCCTCACGCAGGGCGCGACGGCTGCTCGCGGCCAGCGCCGCGGACGGCAGCTCGATCGACGCCGTCGCAGGGGAATCCTCACCTGCGGGGAGCGAGAGCGACTGGAGGATTCCCGTCACGGTGGCGGGGCTCTCGGGGAGCCGCCCAGCCGACCGCTGGAACTCGTCAGTCACGATGAATGGTTGCCTTACGTCGTCTGCAGCGCGCACAAAATGTACCGGCGCAAGCATTGGGTTGGGGTACCCGCACCACGCTATCGGACAGCGAAGTGAGGATCGATTCTGCGAGCCCGCCGTGTAACGGTGAGGTCACGAATGCATCGACCATAACCTCCGACGCCGCGAATCGCCAGTCCGCGAAGCGTTTTCACCCCCGTTCGAGGGGCGCGCTCGCGCCGACGGCCCGCTCAGGCGCCGATATCGCGCAGCACCGCCTCGAGGGCGACGACGCTGTCGGGATGCGCGGCGAGGGTCATGAGGTGGTCGGGGCGGCGGCCGTCGAGGCCGGTGACCACCGCTCCGGCCTCGTGCGCGATGAGGGCGCCGGCGGCGTGATCCCACGGGCTCAGAGTGCGCTCGAAGTAGGCGTCGACGCGGCCGCAGGCCACCGCGCACAGGTCGAGGGAGGCCGTGCCCATGCGCCGGACATCCCGGACCAGAGGCAGCAGGCGGGCGATCGCCGCACCCTGCTCGGCCCGCGTCGCCTCGGCGTAGGCGAAACCCGTGGCGATGAGCGACTGGCTCAGGGGCGCCGCGGGGCGGATGGAGATGGGCGCGTCCCCGAGCCGCGCGCCCCCGCCCTCGGTCGCCGAGAACAGCTCGCCGGTGACGGGGTTGAGCACGACCGCGGCGAGCGCGCGCCACGTCTGCGGATCGGCCTCGCCCTCCACCGCGGCGATGCTGACGGCGTAGTGCGGGATGCCGTACAGGAAGTTGACCGTGCCGTCGATCGGATCGACGACCCAGGTGATGCCCGAGGCCGAGGGATCCCTCGCGCCCTCCTCGCCGAAGAACCCGTCGTCGGAGCGGGCCTCGGCCAGCCGCGTGCGGATGAGCTGCTCGGAGTCGCGGTCGACCTGCGTCACGACATCCACCGGCGAGGACTTGCGGTCGGCGACCTCGACGCCGCCGCGGCGGGCCTCGACGATCATCGCGCCGGCCTCGAGCGCGATCGAGCGGGCGATCTCGAGCAGCTCGAGCGGGTCGGCGGCAGAGGGAGTCATGCGCCGATCATCCCAGCCCGGGATGGACGGGACGCGAACGATCCGGTCCTGCCGAGTCGTGCGACGGTGTCGACTCGACTCGTGCGACGGTGTCGACTCGACTCGTGCGATGGCGAAGAGGAAATACTGAGTGGCGAGTGAGGGATTCGAACCCCCGAAGGCTGAGCCGTCTGATTTACAGTCAGATCCCTTTGGCCGCTAGGGTAACTCGCCGAGCGCGCGCCCGGCCGATGTGATCATCAACCGGATGCGCTCGACCACAATACAAGCATTCGGGCCCTCTTCGTGACCCGCCTGCGCGCGGCGGCCCGGGCTACCATGGGCGCATGGCCGATTCCTCATTCGACATCGTCAGCAAGACCGACAAGATGGAGGCGGAGAACGCCGTCAACCAGGCTCAGAAGGAGATCGCGCAGCGGTACGACTTCAAGGGCGTGGGGGCCTCCATCGAGTGGAGCGGCGAGAAGCTGCTACTCAAGGCCAGCGCCGAGGAGCGCGTCAAGGCCGTGCTCGAGGTGCTCGAGTCGAAGATGATCAAGCGCGGCATCGGCGTGCGCAGCCTCGATACGGGCGAGCCCTACGCGAGCGGCAAGGAGTACCGCATCGAGGTCAGCCTGAAGAACGGCATCTCGAGCGACGACGCGAAGAAGATCTCGAAGATCATCCGCGACGAGGGGCCGAAGAGCGTCAAGAGCCAGATCCAGGGCGACGAGCTGCGCGTGCAGTCGAAGAGCCGCGACGACCTGCAGGCGACGATGGCGCTCCTCAAGGGCAAAGACCTCGACGTCGCGCTGCAGTTCGTGAACTTCCGCTGACGTCGCGGTGAGCTCCGAGTTCTCGGGGCACCCCCGCGGAAGTCGCGAGTACCGGCGCCTGCTCGTGGCGCTGGCGTTCGCCGGGGTGGCGACGTTCACGCAGCTGTACTCGTCGCAGGGCATCCTGCCGCTCATCTCGCGCGATCTCGGCGTCGACGCCGCGACCGCCGCCCTCACCGTCTCGGGCACGACCGCCGGGCTCGCCGCCGCGGTGCTGCCGTGGTCGCTGCTGGCCGACCGCATCGGGCGGCTGCCCGCCATGCGCATCGCGATCGTCTCCGCGACCGTGCTGGGCCTGCTCGCGCCCCTCATGCCCGATGCGGCGTCGCTCATCGGCGTGCGGGTCGTCGAGGGGCTCGCGCTCGGCGGACTGCCGGCGATCGCGCTCACCTACCTCGCCGAGGAGGTCGATCGCCGGCATGCCTCCACGGCCGCCGCCACCTACGTCGCCGGCACCAGCCTCGGCGGTCTGCTCGGCCGCCTCGTCGCCGCTCCGATCGCCGAGCAGGCCGGCTGGCGCATCGGCATGGGCTCGGTCGCGGTGATCGCCGCCGTCGCCGCGGTCGTCTTCATCGCGCTCGCCCCCCGCTCGTACGGGTTCGCGTTCGTCGCCGGGCATCCGCTGCGCCGTCTCGTACGGGTGATCGGGATGCTCGCTCGCGATCGCGTCATGCTCGCGCTCTGGGCGCAGGGGTTCCTGCTCATGGGCGGCTTCGTGACCGTGTACAACTACCTGGCCTTCCACCTGGAGGGCGCGCCCTACTTCCTCCCGCCCGCGCTCGCGTCGCTCCTCTTCACCGCCTACCTCGCCGGCACGGCGTCCTCCCGCATCGCCGGTGGCATCGCCGAGCGCACGGGGACGCGCCCGGTGCTGCTCGGCGCCGCGGTCGTGATGCTCGCGGGACTGCTGCTGACGCTCGCCGCATCGCTGCTGATCGTCATCGTCGGGCTCGTCGTCATGACCGCGGGGTTCTTCGCCGGCCACGCGGCTGCCTCCGCCGCGCTGGGGCAGCGGGCAGCGCAGGGGCGCGCGCAGGCGGCGAGCGTGTACACGCTCGGCTACTACGCCGGATCGAGTCTGTTCGGCTGGCTGGGCGGGCTGGCGCTGCTGGCCGGGGACTGGCCGGCGGTGGTCTCGCTCGTGGCGGTGCTCGTGGTGCTCGCCGGGGTCGCGGCGCTCGCGGTCTCGCCCCGCGGCGGCGCTCCGGCTCGTCACTAGACTTCGGCCATGACGGACGACACGCTCACGCTCGACACGGCGAGCGCGTGGGCGATCTTCATCATCAGCGTCATCGCGCTCGTCGCCCTGGTCGGCATCGCGATCGTGTCGCTCGTCGTCGTGCCGCGCAACCGCCGGCCGCAGACGGCGCTCGCCTGGCTGCTGCTCATCTACATCCTGCCGTTCGTCGGCTTCCTCCTCTTCCTGCTGCTGGGCTCGCGCAAGCTGCCGAAGCGCCGGCGCGAGAAGCAGCAGCAGATCAACGACTACATCCTCGAGACCACCGAGGGCATGGACAGGGTGCGCCGCGACCACCCGTGGCCGCCGTGGCTCGAACCGATCGTCGAGCTCAACCGGCATCTCGGCGCGATGCCGCTCGTCGGCGGCAACGCGGCACGGCTCTACACCGACTACGCGGGCTCCATCGAGGCGATGACGGAGGCGATCCGCGCATCCACCCGGGTCGTGCACGTCGAGTTCTACATCCTCGCGCTCGACGGCACCACCGCCGACTTCTTCGACGCGCTCGAGGAGGCCGTCGCCCGCGGGGTCACGGTGCGGGTGCTGTACGACCACATCGCCTCCCTGCGGGTGAAGGGCTACCGGCGCACGATGCGGCGTCTGCGGGCGGCCGGCATCGAGCACTACGCGATGCTGCCGGTGCGGCCGTTCCGACTGCAGTGGCAGCGCCCCGATCTGCGCAACCATCGCAAGTTCGTCATCGTCGACGGCTCCGTCGCCTTCACCGGCTCGCAGAACATGATCGAGCGCGGCTACCACCGCGGGCGTCGCCGCGACGGCTCCCGCCTGCAGTGGAAGGAGCTCGTCGTGCGCTTCGAGGGCCCCATCGTCTCGGGGATCGATGCGCTGTTCGCGACCGACTGGTACAGCGAGACCGACGAGCTGCTCATCCGCGAGGCGGCGACCATCCCCGACGTCGACCCCGAGGCGGGGCTGGATGCGCAGGTGGTGCCGAGCGGTCCGGCCTTCGAGGGCGAGAACAATCTGCGCCTGTTCAACTCGCTGCTCTACGCCGCGCAGCACCAGATCCAGATCTGCTCGCCGTACTTCGTGCCCGACGAGTCGATGCTCTACGCCATCACGACGGCGGCGCAGAGCGGGCTCGACGTGCAGCTGTTCGTGTCGGAGGTGGGCGATCAGCCGCTCGTGTTCCACGCCCAGCGCTCGTACTACGAGCAGCTGCTGCGCGCGGGCGTGCGCATCTGGCTGTACAAGACCCCGACGGTGCTGCACGCGAAGCACCTCACGATCGATGACGAGGTCGCCGTGATCGGGTCGAGCAACATGGACATGCGCTCGTTCAGCCTCAATCTCGAGGTCTCGGTCATGGTGCGGGGCGAGCCGATCATCCGCGCGCTGCGCGAGGTCGAGAGGTCGTACCGCGAGAACTCCTCCGAGCTGACGCTCGAGACCTGGCTGAAGCGGCCGCGGCACATGGCGGCCTTCGACGACCTCGCGCGCATGACGGCGGCGGTGCAGTAGCGGCGGGATGCTCGCACGCCGCTCGCGCGCGGCCGACGGCCTCTGGCGCCGCGGGGCCCGCGGTCGTACGGTGGGCCCGTGACCCAGAAGACCCTGCCCACCGATGCACCGGTCGAGGAGTTCCTCGCGACCCTCGACGCGCGCCGCCGCGAGGAGGGCGAGCAGCTGGTGGAGCTGTTCCGCTCGGCGACGGGCGCGGAGCCGGTCATGTGGGGGCCGTCGATGATCGGCTTCGGGCAGTACGCGTACCGCTACGCGAGCGGGCACGAGGGCGTCTGGCCGCGCGCGGCCTTCTCGCCGCGGAAGGCGAAGCTCTCGCTCTACGGGCTGCAGACGCACCCGGACGCCGGCGCCGCCCTCGCCCGCCTCGGGCCGCACACGAGCGGTGTCGACTGCGTCTACGTGACGCGTCTCGCCGCGATCGACCTCGCGGTGCTGCGTGAGCTCGTGCTGCTGAGCTGGGCGACGACGGCCGACCAGGCGGTCTGAGCGCGGCTCCGCCGCGCGCGGGCCGGGCGAGGCGGGTGCGCCCGGGCGCGCCGCGACGCACGGGCACAGCGATGGCTTCGGTCTGGCCCTGGCGGGCGCGGTGGCGGTGACCCTGGCGGGCGGACCTCTCCCGTCCGAGATTCCTGCCCGGCGCCTTCCACGACTGCGGATCGGGTGAGACCGTTTCACCCCATCCGCAGTCATGGAAGGACCGTGGGCATCACCGTCCCCCCTCGCCGGAGCGGCCCGCGCTCCGCGGCCGTTCGCGCCTCGGAGTGGCCCGCGCGCCGGCGCGCCAGAGCTCGGAGTCGGCACTGATCCCTCCACCGCTGCTGCCACAGCCTTGGATCCCACCATCTCTGAGAGGCGATGGGCGGGCTCGCTCGGCATCGGTCACCATGGACCGGTGACGACGGAGCGATCAGGCACCTTTCGCCGGGACCGGTCGGGACGGCCGCTGGCATGGGGCGGCTTCGGCGGATTCGAGGAGTTCATCCGTCAGCAGGGTGGCATCGTCACACGGGCGGAGCTGCTCGACGCCGGGTGGACGCCCGATGAGCTGCGGATCGCCACCGGCTCGTTCAGACGCCCCACCCGATTGCGGCACGGCTGGTACTGCTCGACCGACGTGCCCGACATCGTGCGTCGCGCGTGGGCGTGCGGAGGGCCGCTCGCGTGCTGGAGCGCGCTCGGGTGGTACGCCGATCACGGATCGGAGACCGCCAGGACAGCGATCGGAGATCGATCCCCCACGAGCCACAACTCCGCCTCGACGATCCACATCTCGGTCGAGTCCCGCGGGCACGCTCGGAGGGTCGAACTCGATCCCCCGCCGCTGATCGTCCGGCACAGCCTCACCACCGCCGACAGCCCCCGGGCGCGGTGGGCCGTCCCCGTCGACGTGGCGTTGCGGCAGACCCGGTACTGCACCGGGTGAGGCGCGCGTCAGTCGCGCGAGATGCGCACCATCTCGTCGCGCGGCACGACCTTGATGCGGGCGCGACCGTGGGGCGCTCCGAGCTGCTGCTCGTGAGCATCCAGGCGGTGCCAGCCGTCGAGGTTCGTGTAGAGCACGCCGCGGCCGTCGAGCAGATCGACGATCGCCTGCTCCTCGGGCTCGGCGGGGCTCCACCAGCCGGAGGAGCCGTGCAGCACGTGCTTCACCGTCTCCATCGCGTCGCTCTTGGTGTGGCCGATGAGGCCGACCGGGCCGCGCTTGATCCAACCGGTGGCGAAGACGCCGGGCATGACGGCGTTGTCGTCGCCGAGCACCCGGCCCTCGTGGTTCGGGATGACGCCGTGGCGGTCGTCGAAGGGGATGCCGTCGAGGGGCGAGCCGAAGTAGCCGACCGCGCGGTACACGGCTTGCACCGGCACCTCGCGGAACTCGCCCGTGCCGACCACGCCGCCCGCACCGTCGGAGCGCGTGCGCTCGTACCGGAAGCCGGCGACGCGGCCGTCCTCGCCGAGCACCTCGACGGGCTTGGCGTAGAAGTGCAGGTGCAGCCGGCGCGAGGCCTGACCCGTCTCGCGGGCGCGCCACTGGGTGAAGACCTTGTCGATGACGAACAGCTGCTTGTTCGAGGCGATCGCCGCGCGGGCGGCGTCGTCGTACTCGAAGTCCTCGTCGTGCACGATCATGTCGACGTCGCGCAGCTCGCCGAGCTCGCGCAGCTCGAGCGGCGTGAACTTCACCTGCATCGGGCCGCGGCGGCCGAAGACGTGCACGTCGGTGACCGGCGAGGCCGCAAGGCCCGCGTGCACGTTGTCGGGGATCTCGGTCGACAGCAGGTCCTCGGGGTGCTTCGCCAGCATGCGCGCGACGTCGAGCGCGACGTTGCCGTTGCCGATGACCGCGACGGACTGCGCCTGAAGCGGCCACTCGCGCGGCACATCGGGGTGCCCGTCGAACCAGCTGACGAAGTCGGCGGCGCCGTAGCTGCCCTCGAGGTCGATGCCGGGGATGTCGAGATCGGCGTCGCGGATGGCGCCGGTGGCGAAGATCACCGCGTTGTAGTGGCGCTTCAGGTCGTCGAAGGTGATGTCGGTGCCGTAGCGCACGTTGCCGAAGATGCGGATGTCGCCGGAGTCGAGCACCTCGCGCAGCGCCGTGATGATGCCCTTGATGCGCGGGTGGTCGGGGGCGACGCCGTAGCGCACCAGCCCGTACGGCGCCGGCAGCTGGTCGAACAGGTCGATCGACACGTCGAAGGAGCGCTCGTGCTTGAGCAGGATGTCGGCGGCGTAGATACCGGCGGGGCCGGCTCCGACGATGGCGAGCCTCAGCTTGGTCATGCGGGGGTTTCCGTTCCTGGCCTGGTGCGGTCGATGATGCGGCGGGGGCCGCGCGGGCGGCGCCGAGCATCCATCCTGGCAGGCGACGCCGTCAGGATGCCCGCCGCCTACTTGCTGCGGTCGACGACCGCCTCGGCGAACTTCGTCAGCGCCTTCTTCACCGGGCCGTCGGGCAGCAGCGCGAGCCCGGCGACGGCGTCGTCGGCCCAGCGGCGGGCCTCGACGAGGGTCTCGGCGGTGACGGGGTGCGTGCGCAGCTCGGCGATCGCCGCGGCGAGCTCCGCCTCATCGCCCTTCGTCTCGTCGACGTTGCGCTCGATGCGGTCGAGCAGGTCGGCCGCGCTCGCGTCGGTGAGCGCCGCGCGACGCAGGTACAGCAGCGGCAGGGTGGCCACGCCGCTGCGAAGGTCGGTGCCCTGCGCCTTGCCGGTGCCCGCCTCGGGCTCGGCGAGGTCGATGACGTCGTCGATGAGCTGGAAGGCGACGCCGATCTTCTCACCAAAGGCGACGACCGGGGCGGCGAAGGCCGGGTCGGCGTGCGAGAAGATCACGCCCATCTGGGCGGCGGCGGCGATGAGCGAGCCGGTCTTGTCGGCGAGCACCTGCAGGTAGTGCTCGATGGGCTCGTCCTCGGCGCGCGGGCCCAGGGTCTCGTGCAGCTGACCGAGGCAGAGCCGCTCGAAGGTGTCGGCCTGCAGCTTGATCGCGCGCTCGCCCAGGCTCGCCACGAGCTTCGACGCCCGGGCGAAGAGCAGGTCGCCGGTGAGGATGGCCACCGAGTTGCCCCACTTGTGCTGGGCGGTCGGCACCCCGCGCCGCAGCTCCGCCTCGTCCATGACGTCGTCGTGGTAGAGCGAGGCGAGGTGGGTGATCTCGATCGCCTGGGCGGCCGTGATGACCTCAGGGGTCGCCCCCTCGCCGAGCTGCGCGGTGAGGAGCGTCAGCACGGGGCGGATGCGCTTGCCGCCCGCCTCCAGCAGGTAGCGGGAGGTCACGTCGGCCATGTCGTCGGCGAAGGTGACCTCGCGCAGCAGCCCCGCCTCGACGGCCTCGAGACCCGTCTCGATGGCGTCGGCGAACCGGCGCTCCTCGCTCGAGGCGAAGAGCTTCTCGCCGAGACCCAGCGAGGCGCTGAGCGTCTTGCTGCGGCGGGCGAGGGGCGTGCTCCAGGTCACGGGGTGCCGATCTGTCGGGGTTCAGTCGGCCGCGGCCGACGACGAGGTGGGGCGTCGGCGCGCGACGCGCTTGCGGGCGACGGATGCGCGGATCGCGGCATCGAGCGGCTTGCGCCCGCGGTGCAGGGCGACGACGCCCGCGGTGAGGTTGCGGTAGGCGACGCGCGTGAACCCGGCCCCGCGCAGCCACTGGCTGAGCACGGCCTGCTCGGGCCACTCGGCGATCGACTCGAAGAGGTAGGCGTAGGCCTCGGGGTTCGAGCTCGCCGCCCCGGCGATCTTCGGCATGACGTGCTTGAGGTAGGCGAAGTAGCCCCTGCGCAGCAGCGCGACCGGCGGGCGCGAGAACTCGGCGATGACGACGCGGCCGCCGGGCTTGAGCACCCGGTACATCTCGGCGAGCGCGACGTCGGGGCGCTGCACGTTGCGCAGCCCGAAGCTGATCGTCACGGCGTCGAACTCGTCGTCGCCGAAGGGCAGCTTCTCGGCGTCGCCCTGCACGAACTCGAGATCGGGGTGGCGCTTGCGCCCCTCCTCGATCATGCCGGCGGAGAAATCGAAGGCGATGACGGTCGCGCCCGTGCGCGCGAGGGCGGCGGAGCTGGTGCCCGTGCCGGCGGCGATGTCGAGGATGCGCTCGCCCGGCTGCGGGTCGATCGCCTTGACCGTCTGGATGCGCCAGAGGGCGGCGTTGCCGCCGGAGAGCACGGCGTTGGTCACGTCGTACTTCTTCGCGACCCCGTCGAACATGGCCGCGACGTCAGTCGGCGTCTTGCTCAGGTCAGCCCTCGTCACACGATGAAGTCTAGTGAGTGCTCACTGCAGGTTGGCCGCGAGCGGGCTGGATGCCCGGCACCCGCCCAGTACCCTGAGACCGTGCCCTCTCCCGCCCGATCCGGGCCCTCCCTGCGGGCGGTGACCGCGGCCGTCGAGACCGGCGCCGATCCCCTCCTGCAGCACGCCTCGCCGACCCATCCCCTCGCCGCTCTGCGCCGCGGGGACGGCATCGTCGGCATCGGCGAGCTCCTGCGCCTGGAGTTCAGCGGACCGGACCGCTTCGCCGCCGCCGCGGCCGCCTGGCGCGAGCTCGCCGCGGCCTCCACCGTCGAGGACGCGGTGCACCGGCCCGGCACCGGGCTCGTGGCGTTCGGCGCCTTCGCGTTCGCCGACCGCTCGGGTGCGACGAGCGTGCTCGTCGTGCCCGAGCTCGTGGTGGGGCGGCAGGCCGGCGCGGGCTGGGTGACCCGCATCACGCGCGCGGAGGAGGGCGGCGCCGCCGCGACCTCGGCCGAGGAGGAGCAGGGGATGCCCGCGCCGACGCCCGTCGGCGCGCGGCCCCGGGCGACGCTGGCCGCCGGATCCCTCAGCCGGGAGGAGTACGTGCAGCTCGTGCGCGACGCCGTGGGCCGGATCCGCGCCGGTGAGGTCGAGAAGGTGGTCATGGCGCGCGACGCCGTGGCGAGCATCCCGCCCGATGCCGACCGCCGCGCCCTGCTGCAGGAGCTCGCCCAGGCCTACCCCGACACCCTCACCTTCGCCGTCGACGGGCTCATGGGCGCGAGCCCCGAGACGCTCGTGAGCGTGCACGCGCGCGAGGCCTCGGCCCGCGTGCTCGCCGGCTCGATGGCGCGCGGCGCCGGCACCGCCGAGGACGCCGCCGCCGCGACCGCCCTCGCGACGAGCGCGAAAGACCTGGACGAGCACGCCTTCGCCGTGCAGAGCGTGCTGCGCGCCCTGCGCCCGCACGCGCGCGCCGTCACCGCGAGCGAGTCGCCGTTCACGCTCAAGCTGCCGAACCTGTGGCACCTGGCGACCGACGTCGAGGTGGAACTGGCGGAGGACGCCTCGAGCCTCGACCTCGTCGCCGCCCTGCACCCGACCGCGGCGGTCGCCGGGTTCCCGACGGCCGAGGCCCTCGCCCTCATCGCCGAGCTCGAGCCCTTCGACCGCGGGCGCTACGCCGGCCCTGTCGGCTGGATCGACCAGGACGGCGACGGCGAGTGGGTCATCGCGCTGCGCTGCGCGCGGGTCGACGACGACGGCACGCTCACGGCCTACGCGGGCGCGGGCATCGTCGCCGACTCCGACCCCGAGTCGGAGCTCGCCGAGACGCGGATGAAGTTCCGGCCGATCGCCGACGCGCTCCGGTAGAGCTCCCCGCGACCCCGGGGCGGGCGCACCGGCCCCGCGGGTGCCGTCGGTGGCCTCAGCCGTCGCCGATCGGGTGACCCTCTTCGAGCAGCCGGTGGGCGAGATCGAACAGGAGCCCGACCGGTGCCGGACCGTCGGCGGGGTCGAGCGAGACCGGGAACGCCCGCTCGGGCGCCTCGGCCGCAGCGCCGAGGGCGATCGTGACGACCGCGCGCGAGCCCTCGCGCTCGACGCGCGCGAGCCGCGCACCCTCGAGGCGCGCGATCGCGGTGCGCGCGAAGCCCGCGAGGTCGAGCAGCAGGGCGGCCCAGCGGTCGTCGACGGCGGCATCGGGCAGGGAGCGCGGTGCCGGGCCGGCTGCGGCGGTGACGCGGGCGGCGTCGAGGCGGGCGGCGGCGAGGCGGGCGGTCAGGACGTCGGGATGCTCCGGCTGCAGCTCGATGCGCCGCACGGCTCGGGCGCGGGCGTCGCCGGCCGCCGCGGCGAGCGCCAGGGCGTGCAGGCCGGGGAGGTCGAGAGCGGCATCCATCGCCCCTCAGCTCGCGGCGAGCCGGGCCTTCTCGGCCTCGACGTCGAAGTCGGCGGTCGGCCACTGCGGGTCGATGTCGCGCAGCGCGTCGATGAGCAGCTGCTGCACCGCGAGCCGGGCGAACCACTTGCGGTCGGCGGGCACCACGTACCAGGGCGCGTGATCGGCGTCGGTCTCGGCGATCGCGCGCTCGTAGGCGGCCATGTAGTCGGGCCAGAGCAGGCGCTCGTCGACGTCGCCGGGGTTGTACTTCCAGTGCTTGTCGGGCCGGTCGAGGCGCTCGGCGAGGCGCGCCTTCTGCTCCTCGGGCGAGATGTGCAGCATGACCTTGACGATGCGCGTGCCCCCGTCGGCGACGCGCCGCTCGAAGTCGCGGATCTCGCCGTACCGCCTCTGGATCACCGCGGGCTCGGCGAGGGAGCGCACGCGCGCGATCAGCACGTCCTCGTAGTGCGAGCGGTCGAAGACGCCGATCATGCCCGGGGCGGGCAGGCGGCGCTCGATGCGGGCGAGGAAGTGCTCGGCGAGCTCCTCGGGGGTCGGCTTCTTGAACGCCGCGAGCTGCACGCCCTGCGGGTCGACGGCGCCGACCACGTGGCGCACGATGCCGCCCTTGCCCGCCGTGTCCATGGCCTGCAGCACGAGCAGCACCCGCGGCGTGCGCCCGGCGCGACTGGCGGCGTAGAGGCGCTCCTGCAGGTGGCTGATCTCATCGGCGCCCGCCGCGAGAGCCGCCGCCCCCTCGGCCTTGCCGCCCTCGAAACCGGGGGTCGAACGGGGGTCGACGATGCTCAGGTCGAGGTCGGTGCCGGCGCGCAGAAGGTCGGTCATGCGGCGACCCTAGCCGCGCGGGCTCGGTGGCGACAGGGGGGGATGCCCGGCTCAGGCGCCCGCGGCCGGTGAGGCTGGCACAAATTCAGGCACGAACCGGCGTGTTGCGAATCGCCGAGCCGCGACACGCCGAACTCGGCGTCGCAAGGCCTGAATTTGTGCTCACCCTGCGCGACGGGGGTGGATGCCCGGCTCAGGCGCCCGCGGCCTCCGGCTCGGCGGCCTCGGGGTCGGCTGCCGGCGGCTCGGCGTCGGCGTCGTGCAGGGGCACCTCGATGAGCACGTGCGCCTCGGGAGCCGTCATCGCGTCATCGAGCTCGGCCCGGGTGGTGACACGGCGGTACGCCCAGCCCCCGGCCGCGGCGAGCGCCGCGAAGTCGACGGCGACCGGCGTGCGCATCACCCGCGCGAAGTCGTCGGGGTCGGCCGTCGCCGCCACCTCGAGCGAGTCGAAGATCGTGCCGCCGCCGTCGTTGCCGACGACCACGTGCAGGCGCACGTCGTCGGGCAGGGGGGCGAGCAGGGCCCCGGCGTCGTGCACGAGGGCGAGGTCGCCGAGCAGCACGCGCGTCGTGCCGACCCGACCCGGCTCGGCCGAGGCGCGGGCGGCCAGGGCGATGCCGGCTCCGGTGGAGACCGTGCCGTCGATGCCCGCGAGGCCCCGGTTGGAATGCACGGGGATGCGCTTGCCGGGCAGGATGCGGTCGGCCTCGCGCACGAGCCGCGAGGCGCCGAAGACGAGGCGGTCGTGCGGCCAGGTCGATGCCCAGAGGGCGCGGACGAGCATCCGGCGATCGATGGGGGCCCGCAGCACGGCGAGCTCGGCCTTCGCGAAGGCGGCCCGCACGCCGCGCTCGGTGCCGACGGCGAGGGAGAGGTCGGGGGCGGGATCGCCCGGATCCTGCGATTCGAGCACGGCGCGCGACATGGCCACCCAGCCGCCGACCCAGCGACGCACGGCCCCGGAGTCGGGGGTGCCGTGCACGCGCACCCCGTCGACGATGCGCGCGCGGCGCCCGGGGTCGTAGGCCTCGACGCCGGGCGTGCGGATGACGATGGTCTCGACGTCGGCGCGCTGCAGCAGCGCCGGCACCTCGCGGCTCAGCGTGGGGTGGCCGAGCACGATCGCGCGACCGACCGCCTCGCCGTGCGGGCCGCGCAGCACCTCGCGGTAGGCGGCGACCATGTGCCGGCCGAAGCGCGCCTCGCTCGTGACCTCGGCGATGAGCGGGGCGCCGAGCTGCACCGCGAGCTCCTCGGCGAGCGGCCCGGCCCCCGTGCCCGCGATCACGACGGTCGCGTCGTCCGGTTCGAGATCCAGGATGCCGCTGCCGGGCTCGGCGACGGCCGGTTCCCCCGGCACGAGGTCGGCACTCAGCTCGATCGGCCCGCTCAGCGGTTCGCGGTACGCGAGGTTGAGGTGGACGGGGCCCTCGGCCGCCGCCCGCACGGCCACCTCGGCGAGCCCCGCGGCCTCCTCGGCCTCGCCGGGGTCGCCGACGGGCGCCGCGACGTCCCAGTCGGCGCGCAGCACATCGCCGAAGATGCCGGGCTGCACGGTCGTCTGGTTGCTGCCGATGCCGCGCAGCTCGACGGGGCGGTCGGCGGTGAGCACGATGAGGCCGACGCCGGAGTGGTGCGCCTCGAGCACGGCCGGGTGCAGGTTGGCCACCGCGGTGCCCGAGGTGCAGACGACGGCGACGGGGCGACCCGATTCGACGGCGAGGCCCAAGGCGGTGAAGCCGGCGACGCGCTCGTCGACGCGCACGTGCACCCGCAGGGATCCGGCGCGGTCGAGGGCGGCGGCGGCGAGCGCGAGGGGCTGGGAGCGGGATCCGGGGCTGAGCACCAGGTCGGCGACGCCGCAGCGCACGAGCCCCTCGATGAGCGCGGTCGCCGCGGCCTGCGCGGGCGAACCACTGCCGGGCATCCCGTGCACCGTCGAGCCGCTAGCGCTGGGCGTTGTCGTCGCGGGTGTCATCGTCGAGGTCGCTGAGCTCCTGCTCGAGGCGGCGCAGGCGCTCCTCCTGATCGGCGCGCTGGGCGACGTCCTCCTTGCGCAGGGTGCCGAGGAAGTCAGGGTCGTCGTCGGGCGCGATCACGCGGGAGCGATTGCCCGAGGCGCGCCGGGCCTTGCCGATGACGAGCCAGAGCAGGCCGCCGATGACGGGCAGCAGCAGCACGACGACCGCCCAGAGGGGCTTCTGCAGGCCGCGCACGCGCGAGCGGTCGGTCATGAGCACGTCGACCAGGGTGTAGATGGTGAACGCGACGGCGATCACGATGAGGACGACGATGACTCTGGCCATGCCCTCACTGTACGCCGCCGGTCTGGGCGGGCGCGGGGAGGAGGCCCAGCGCGGGCTCAGCGCAGGCCCAGCGGCTGCGCCCCGCGCACCGAGCGGCCGCCAAGGGCGCCGCTCGTAGACTGGCTCCCGTGAAACCGTGGATCGCCTACAGCCTCGTGCGCCTCGGCCTCTTCGGGGCCGCGCTCGGACTCCTCCTGCTGCTCTCCGTGCAGTGGCTGATCGCGGCGGTCCTCGCGACGGTGATCTCGATGGCCGTGGCCTACATCGGCTTCGCCGGGCTGCGCGACCAGGTGGCGCGCGACCTCGCCGCCCGCCGCGCCCGCGGCTCGGTCGTCCCCGATGCGGGCGATGAGGATGCCGCTGCCGAGGATTCGGCCCTCGACGGGCATCCCGCCCCGCCGCCCGGCGGCACCCCGCGCGAGCCGTAAGCGCTTCGTAAGGGTTCGCCCCTGCCGGCCGCCCCGCCCGCCGCCTAGCGTTCGGAGCATGATCACTCGCGCCGCCCTTCCCGCCCTGCTCGCTGTCGCCGCGCTCGCCCTCGGCGGCTGCGCCGCGACGCCCGCCGACACGATGGCCGCCGACGAGAGCATGACCGACGAGGCCATGGACGAGGAGTCCATGGACGACGAGGCGATGGACGATGGATCGATGGACGACGCGGCGAGCTCGCCCGGCGCCTACGTCGACTACCGCGAGGGCGTCATCGCCGAGACGGCGGGCGACAAGGTGCTGTTCTTCCACGCGCCGTGGTGCACGCAGTGCCGGCAGCTCGAGCAGAGCATCCTGTCGGAGGGGATCCCCGACGGCACCACCATCATCAAGGTCGACTTCGACAGCGAGACCGAGCTGCGCCAGCGGTACGGCGTGACGCTGCAGACCACGGTCGTGCACATCGACGACGAGGGCGAGGCCCTGGGCTCGACCGTGCTCTACGACGAGCCGACCATCGACGCGCTGCTCGCCTCGGCGCCGTAGCCCGTGCTCGACGGACTGCTGCTCGTCAGCCTGCTGGCCGGCGTGCTCACGGTGGCCGCGCCGTGCGTGCTGCCGCTGCTGCCCATCATCGTCGGCGGCTCCATCGTCTCCGGCGGGGCGGATGCGCGCCGCGCCCGCTGGCGGCCGGTGATCATCGCGGCCTCCCTCGCCGTGAGCGTGGTGGTCTTCACCCTGCTGCTCAAGGCGACGACGGCGCTGCTCGGCATTCCGACGACGGTGCGGCAGGTCATCTCGGGCGTCATCGTCATCCTGCTCGGCATCAACCTGCTCGTGCCCGCGCTCTGGGAGCGTCTGTCGACCCGCCTGGGGCTCGGCGACCGCAGCAACCGCGCGCTCGACGCATCGGTGCAGCGGCAGTCGATCGGCGGCGACATCCTCACGGGCGCCGCGCTCGGCCCGGTGTTCACGAGCTGCAGCCCCACCTACGCGCTCATCGTGGCGACCGTGCTGCCGGTCTCCTTCGCCGAGGGCGTGCTCTACATCGTGCTCTACGCCGTCGGCCTCGCCGTGCCGCTGCTGCTCATCGGGCTCGCGGGCCGCTCGGCCGCCCGCCGGCTCGGCTGGCTCGCCGACCCGCGCGGCTGGTTCCGCCGGGTCATGGGCGTACTGTTCGTGATCATCGGCATCGTCGTGATCGTCGGCGCCGATAAGGCCCTGCAGGCCTTCGTTCTAGAGCAGGGCTGGTACGACCCGATCGCGCAGCTGGAAGGGGTGCTCCGTGGCCGTTGACGCCGGCGCCTCCCGCGGCGCGACCGGCACCGGGATGGAGCCGAGCGCGCTCGACGGCCGCCGCGTGCTCGTCGTCGACGACGACGCCGAGCTGCGCGAGGTCGTCGGCGCCTACCTCGCCGCCGCGGGCGCCGCGGTCGATCACGCGGAGGACTCGGTGGCCGCGCTCGCCGCGGCCGCCGCGCGCCCGCCCGACCTCGTGGTGCTCGACCGCATGATCCCGGGGGTCGACGGGCTCGAGGTGGCGCGGCGGCTGCGCCGGGCATCCGACGTGCCCATCATCATGCTCACCGCGCTCGGCGAGGCGGAGCAGCGCATCGAGGGGCTGGAGGTCGGCGTCGACGACTACCTCGCCAAGCCCTTCTCGCCGCGCGAGCTCGTGCTGCGCGCGGCGGGGCTGCTGCGGCGGGCGCGCGCGGCCGCGATCGACGAGGGGGATGCCGCGCTCGGGCGCCTGCGCGTCGACGCCGCCCGGCGCACCATCGCCCTCGACGGCGTCGAGCTGCCGCTGACCGGGCGCGAGTACGACCTGCTCGCGTACCTGGTGCGCCGGCCGGGCCGCGTCATCAGCCGCGAGACCCTCCTGCAGGAGGTCTGGGGCTGGACGGTGGGCGACGTGTCGACCATCACCGTGCACGTGCGCCGACTGCGCGAGAAGATCGAGGCCGACCCGGCCTCCCCCGCGATCATCGCCACGGTGTGGGGGGTCGGCTACCGCCTCGAGCCCGCGGCGGTCGGCGCGTGACGCTCGACCCGGCCCTGCAGGTCGTCGGCTCGGCGGCGCTCGCCGCCCTCATCGCCGGCGGCATCGCGGCGGTGCTGCTGCGGCTGCTGCGCCGCGCGCCGGTGCTCGTGCACATCGTCATCATCGTGCTCGCGGCGGTCGGCGCCGTCGCCGGCGGCATCGCCATCGCCGCCGTGGGCATGTTCATCACCCGCGCCGACACGATCGTGGCGCTGTCGGTGACGGCGACGAGCGGCGTGATCTCGGTGCTCGTCGCCGTGCTGCTCGGCCTGCGGCTGTCGGCGGATGCCCGTGCCCTCGGTCGCGACGCCCGCCGACTCGGGGCGGGCGAGACCGTCGAGCCCGCCCGCCGGGCCACGACCGAGCTCGACGCCGTGCAGGCCGAGCTCGTCGACTCGGGAGCCCGCCTGCGCGCCGCCCGCGACGACTCCGAGCGGGCCGAGGCCGCCCGCCGCGAGCTCGTCTCGCGCATCGCGCACGACCTGCTCGCCCCGCTCGCGAGCATGCGGGCGATCGCCGAGTCGCTCGAGGACGGGCTCGCGCCCGAGCCGGAGGAGGCCGCCCGGCGCATCGGCGCGCAGACGGTGCGCCTGCAGTCCCTCGTCGGCGACCTGTTCGAGCTCTCGCGCATCGACGCCGGCACCATGACGATCGCGGCCGAGCCGGTCTCGCTCTCCGACCTCGCGAGCGACGTCGTCGCCCAGTTCGGCGAGCTGGCCCGCCGGCACGGCCGCGAGCTGCGGGTCGCGGTGAGCGACGAGGTGCTCGTGCTCGCCGATCCGCGCGCTCTGAGCCGCGCCCTGGTCAACGTCATCATCAACGCGCTCGAGCACAGCCCCGACGGCGGGGTCGTGGTCGTGGCGGTGGCGCGGGACGCTCGGGAGGGCATCCTGTCGATCGCGGACGAGGGGCCCGGAGTGCCCGAGGAGGATCGCGAGCGCGTGTTCGACGCGGGCTGGCGCGCCTCGCTCTCGCGGCCGCGGCCGACGATCGAGCTCGCGGGCGGGGCGGGCCTCGGGCTCGCCATCACCCGGGCGATCGCCGAGGCCCACGGCGGGTCGGCGCGCCTCGGGGCGGCACCCGCGGGGGGCGCCGTGGTCGAGCTGCGGGTTCCGCGCGCCGCGGGCTGAGCGCGCGCCCGGCGGGGCGAGCGGCGTCGGGCGGGCTCGGACCGCCGACCGTGCCAGCGGGCTCAGACCGCGCCAGGCGGGCTGGGGCTCGGACTCTGGCTCGAACTAGAAGGCGATCGCCGCCGCGAGCGAGACGCCGGTGACGAGCGCCGCCGCCGAGGTCATCTTGAGCGCGAGCACGAGCTCGCCGGCCGTGCGCGCGGTGAGCACGATGAGCACGACGGGCGCAGCGAGCAGCAGGGCGAAGTACACGAACGGCGCGAAGACGTAGAAGACGCAGAAGTAGCCGACGAGGCCGAAGGCGACCAGCAGCAGCACCCCGAACAGGATGCGCGCGGCCCGGTCGCCGAGGCGCACGGCGAGGGTGCGCTTGGCGGCGACGCCGTCCTGCTCGATGTCGCGGATGTTGTTGACGAGCATGACGGCCGCGGCGAAGAGCCCCGCGATGACGCCCGCGACGATCGCGTCGAGCGGCACCTCGCCGATCTGCACGTACGTGGTGCCGATGACGGCGACCGGCCCGAAGAAGAGGAAGGCGACGAGCTCGCCGAAGCCGGAGTAGCCGTAGGGCTTCTTGCCGCCCGTGTAGAACCAGGCCGCGGCGAGCGCGATGGCGCCCACGATGAGCAGCCAGTACTGCCCGCTGAGCACGACCACGGCGAGCCCCGCGGCGGCGCCGAGGCCGAAGAAGACGAGCGCCACGGTGAGCACCGTGCGCGCGGGGGCGAGGCCGCCGCCCGTGAGCCGCCGCGGGCCGACGCGCACGGCGTCGGTGCCGCGCACGCCGTCGGAGTAGTCGTTGGCGTAGTTGACGCCGATCTGCAGGAGGACCGCGACGGCGAGGCTCAGCAGCGCGATGGGCAGGTCGTACCCCTCGGTGACGAACGCGATCGCCGTGCCGAGCGCGACGGGCGCGATCGCGAGGGTGAGCGTGCGCAGCCGGGCGCCGGCGATCCAGTCGCGGGCGGTGGCGCGGGATGCCGCTGCCGGGTTGCCCGATCGCGCGGCCGTGCCGCTGCGGGCGGCGGGGTTGCCGCTGCGAGCGGGGTTGCCGGGGCGGGAGCGGGGCTTCTTCTTCGACGTCGTGGCCACAGCAGGATCCTACTGAGCGGCGGGGGCGCGCTCCGCCCGGCGCCGCGCGCTACCCGGCGGCGCGGCGGCCGAGGGCGAGCCGGTCGGGCTTGCCGGAGGGGAGCAGGGGCAGGGCATCCACCGTGATGATGCGATCGGGCCGCGCCTCGGGCGGCAGCACGGCCCCCACGGCGCGGCGCAGGGCGGCGAGCTCGGGCCGGGCGGTCGTGACGACCACCGGCACCTCGCCCCACTCGGGGTGGTGGCCGGCGACGACGACCGCGTCGGTGAGCCCGGGCTGCTCGCGCACGATGCGCTCGACGTCGCCGAGCCGCACCTTGAGTCCGCCGGTGACGATCGTGTCGTCGATGCGCCCGGTGACGCGCAGCACCCCGTCGACGAGCTCGCCGGCGTCGTCGGTGCGGTACCAGCGCTGGTCGTCGGCCTCGACGAAGGCGCGCTCGGTGCGGGCCGGGTCGCCCAGGTAGTACTCGGCGAGCGTCGGCCCGCCGAGCTCGATGCGGCCCTCGGCCGAGAGACGGATCTGGGTCTGCCCGATCGGCCGGCCGTCGTAGACGACTCCGCCGCAGGTCTCGCTCGAGCCGTAGGTGCGGGTCAGGCGCCAGCCGAGCGCGAGCGCCCGGGCGATGAGGGGGGCGGGGGTCGACTGGCCGCCGACGAGGATGCGCGCGAAGCCGCCGATCGCCGTCTGCAGCGCGTGATCGCCCTGGGCGGATGCCCGCTCGGCCTCATCGACGAGGCGCAGCAGCTGCGCGGGCACGAGCGCGGTGTACCGCGTGCGCTCGGTCATGCGGTCGATGGCGGCGAGCACGGTCGCCGCGTCCATGCGGCCCGGCGGCACGACGACCGGGGTGGTGCCGCTCGCGATGGAGCGGGCGAGCACGTTGATGCCGGCGATGTAGTGCACGGGCAGGGCGAGCAGCCACTGACCGGGCTCGCCGAGTGCGCCGTCGGCGGCGGCCGCGCTCGCCAGCACGGCGTCGGCACTGAGGGCGACGCGCTTCGGCGCCCCCGTCGAGCCGCTGGTCTCGACGACGAGCGCGATGCGCTTCTCGACCTCGAGCGGGGCGGTCGACACGGGGTTCGCTCCCCCGCCGCGGAACAGCACGGCCGGTCCGCCGCCCAGCGCCTCGCGCAGCGCGAGCAGGCACGCCAGCGGATCGCTCGAATCGATGACGGAGAGGGGGCGGCTCATGGTGCCGACGCTAGCGCGGGCGGGTGGGCGCCCGCTCGGGGTGCGGCACGCGGCGCGGCTCAGCGCTCGGGGACGAGGCGCTCGACGAGAAGGGCGACGGCGGCATCGGCATCCAGTCGGGCGCCCATCGACGGGCCGAGCTCGTCGAGCAGCAGCCCCTCGATCGCCCAGTGCAGCAGCGCGACCTCGTCCTCGCCGCCGGGCAGGCCGCCCGCCGCGTGGTACTCGACGTCGAAGCGGTACGCCCGGGCGAGGGTGGGCTGCAGCAGGGCCGCGAGCTCGGCCGAGCGGGTCGCCTCGAGCCGCAGCTCCATGAGGGCGATGAGCATGGCCGGCTCGGCGCGCACCCGCCGCACGATGTCGCGCATGTACTCGGTGAAGAGCGCCCGGGTGGGCGGCTGCGCCTCGAGCGCGCGCAGCACCGCCGGGTCGGGCTGCAGGCGCACGTAGACGCGCTCGGCGATCGCCGCGAGCAGGGCGGCGCGGCTAGGGAAGTAGTTCGACGTGGTGCCGCCCGGCACCGCGGCCCGCGCATCGACCGCGCGGTGGGTGAGGCCGCGCAGGCCGCTGTCGGCGAGCACGGCGAGCGCCGCATCGCTGAGCTCATCGCGTCGAGCGGGGTTCTTCGCCACGGGACCACGGTAGAGCATCCACCACAGATGTTGTAGTTTGGCAGACCACAACAGCCGTAGTGAAAGGGGCGCGGATGCGCGAGCTCATCTACTTCATCGCCACGAGCATCGACGGGCGGATCGCCGACGGCGACGGCGCCACCGACGGCTTCTCGGCCGACCCGGAGCTCTACGCGGCCCTCGCGCGCGAGGTGCCCGAATCCATCCCGGCGCACCTGCGCGAAGCGCTCGGGGCACGACTCGACCCGGCCCGCGCGCGCTGGACGACCGTGATCATGGGGCGGCGCACCTACCAGCCGGCCCTCGACGCGGGCATCGCGAGCCCCTATGCCCCGCTCGAGCAGATCGTCGTCTCGCGCACCCTGCGGCCGAGCGGCGCGGAGGGCGAGCCCCGGTTCGCGAGCGACCCCGTGGCCGTGGTGCGGGAGCTGCGCGAGCGCGAGGGCGGCGGCATCTGGCTGTGCGGCGGCGGCGAGCTCGCCGGCGCGCTCGCCGATGAGATCGATCGACTCATCGTGAAGGTCAACCCCGTGCTGCTCGGCGACGGCGTGCCGCTCGTCGGCGGGCCGGCGATGCCCGGGCCGTGGCGGCTCGAGAGCACGCGCACCCTGCCGGGCGGCGTCGTGATGACCGAGTACGTGCGGGCGCGCGGCTGACCGCACGGCTCAGTACTGCCAGGGGTACGGCGACCAGTCCGGTGCGCGCTTCTGCAGGAACGAGTCGCGGCCCTCGACGGCCTCGTCGGTGCCGTAGGCGAGCCGGGTGGCCTCGCCGGCGAAGAGCTGCTGGCCGACCATCCCGTCGTCGGGAAGGTTCATCGCGTACTTGAGCATGCGGATGGCCGTCGGGCTCTTCGTCAGCACCGTCTCGGCCCAGTCGAGCGCCGTGGCCTCGAGCTCGGCGTGCGGCACGACGGCGTTGACGGTGCCCATGTCGTAGGCGCGCTGCGCGTCGTACTCGCGGGCGAGGAAGAAGATCTCGCGCGCGACCTTCTGGCCGACCTGCTTGGCCAGGTAGGCGCTGCCGTAGCCGGCGTCGAAGGATCCGACGTCGGCGTCGGTCTGCTTGAAGCGGGCGTGCTCGCGGCTCGCGATCGTGAGGTCGCAGACGACGTGCAGCGAGTGGCCGCCGCCGGCGGCCCAGCCGGGCACGACCGCGATGACGACCTTCGGCATGAAGCGGATGAGGCGCTGCACCTCGAGGATGTGCAGGCGGCTCGCGCGGGCCGGGTCGACCGTCTCGGCCGTCTCGCCCTCGGCGTACTGGTAGCCGCTGCGCCCGCGGATGCGCTGGTCGCCGCCCGAGCAGAAGGCCCAGCCGCCGTCCTTGCCGCTCGGCCCGTTGCCGGTGAGCAGCACGGCCCCGATGCGCGGATCCTGCCGCGCGTCGTCGAGCGCGCGGTACAGCTCGTCGACCGTGTGCGGGCGGAACGCGTTGCGCACCTCGGGCCGGTCGAACGCGATGCGCGCGATGCGGCCCGTCGTGTCGAGGTGGTAGGTGATGTCGGTGAGCTCGCCGATGCGCTCGGCCGGGCGCCAGCGCTCCGGGTCGAACAGCTCGGAGACGGGGGACTCTGCCATGCCGCCAGCCTAGGCCGCGCGGCGGGGGTGCAGACTGGGCGCATGCGCCCGACGATGGATGCCCCGCCCCCGCTCGAGACGGTGCTCGCCGTGGCGCACGTCGTCTCCATCCCGCTCGTCACGCGGTTCCGCGGGGTGACGCACCGCGAGGCGGTGCTGCTGCGCGGCCCCGCCGGGTGGAGCGAGTTCAGCCCCTTCCTCGAGTACGACGACGCCGAGGCGGCGACGTGGCTGGCCGCGGCCCTCGACGACGGCTGGCACGACTCGGAGGCGCCGGTGCTGCGGGAGAGCATCCCGGTGAATGCGACGCTGCCCGCCGTCGCGCCCGACGCGATCGCCGGGATCCTCGCCCGCTACGGCGCCTGCCGCACCGTCAAGATCAAGGTCGCCGAGGCCGGGCAGACCCTCGCCGACGACGTCGAGCGCGTGCGGGAGACGCGCATCATGCTCGGCGCCGCCGGGCGGATCCGGCTCGATGCGAACGGCGGCTGGAACCTCGACGAGGCCGAGCACGCCCTGCGCGCGCTCGAGCAGTTCGATCTCGAGTACGTCGAGCAGCCCTGCGCGAGCGTCGAGGAGCTCGCCGAGCTGCGGCGCCGCGTGCATCGGCTCGGCATCCCGATCGCCGCCGATGAGAGCGTGCGCAAGGCCGAGGACCCGCTCGCGGTCGCCCGCGCCGGCGCCGCCGATCTGCTCGTCATCAAGGCCGCGCCGCTCGGCGGCATCGACCGCGCGCTCGCCATCGTCGCCGAGGCCGGGCTGCCGGCCGTCGTCTCGAGCGCTCTCGACACGAGCGTCGGCCTCTCGATGGGCGCGCGCCTCGCCGCCCGCCTGCCCGCGCTCGAGTACGACTGCGGGCTCGGCACCGGGGCGCTGCTCGCCGACGACGTCGCCGTCGAGCGCGTGGCCCCCGTCGACGGCGCGATCGACATCGGCCGCGTCGACATCGATGAGGATGCCCTGCGCCGGCTCGCCGCCCCCGGCCCGCGCGCCGCCTGGTGGCGCGCCCGCCTCGAGCGCTGCCACGCGCTGCTCGGCACCGACCCGGTCTAGCCGGAGCGGCTCACGCCGCGCCGCGTCGCAGCCGCGGCCCCACGAGCAGCCCGCCGGCGGCGAGCAGGGAGAGGGCGAGAGCCCCCGCCAGCCAGGGCTCGACGCCGGTGAGCGCGAGCGCCCCGACGCGCAGTGCCGCGGTCGCCTCCGCTCCCGAGTCGAGCGCCCGCAACCGGATGGTGTGGTCGCCGAGCTCGGCGTCGGCGGGGATGACCACCGAGGTGCTGAGCTCCCCGCTGCCGCTCGCCTCCACGGCCACGAGCAGCCGGGGCGTGGACTCCAGCCAGATCTGCACCCGCTCGCCCGCGGCGAACCCGGCTCCGCTGATGCGCAGCGACTGACCGGGCTCGACCACGGAGGCGCCGAGCACGACCGAGGGCCGGCCCTCGCCCGCGGACTGCGGGCCGCCGCCCTTGCCGGGGCCGTCGCCCGGACCGTTCCCGTTCCCCGGGTTGCCGCCGCCGTTGCCGGGCGCGCCGCCCCCGGGCCCGCCCGGCTGGCCCGAGCCGGGCTGGTCGTCGACGAGCACCGCGACCGTGCGGCCGGGGATGCTCAGGGTGCCGCTGGAGCGCTGCCACGCGGTCTCGCGCACCACCGGGTCGGAGCCGCGGGCCTGCGCGCCGGCGAGGGCGAACGCCCGCCCGGCGAGACCGTCGATCGGCTCGGTGATCGCGTCGGGCGAGGCGTTGAACGCCACGAGGGCGCCCTCCAGCTCGGGGTCGACGTCCTCGCCGAGCAGATCGTCGATGAGCATGACGACGAGCCCGGGCGTCGCGCCCGGTCCGCTGTTGGGGAACGAGACCTTCTGCTCGATGAGCTCGGCCGAGCCGAGCTGCAGCAGGTCGACGCTCTGGCGCACCCGCAGCAGGTCGAGGGCCTGGGCCTCCGCCGCCGCCATGTCGGCCGCGGCCGGCTTGAGCGCGGGGTCGGCGAGCAGCGGCGCCATGATCGGCCACTTCTCGCCGTTGTCCTCCTCGCTCGGCAGCCCCGAGCCGAAGGTCGACTCCTGCCCGGTCCAGTCGATGCGGTTGAACCAGTCGCCCGCGTTGTAGCTGTTGCGGTCGAGCGACTTCGAGCGCAGCAGCTCGGTTCCGGCGTGCCAGAACGACGGCGCCTGCGAGAGCGTCACCGTGGCGAGCGAGAGCGTGTTCATGCGCACCCGCTCGGCCATCGTCGTCTCGCGCGGCAGCTTGAGCACCGAGAGGTCGTAGAGCGTCTCGTTGTCGTGCGCGTCGACGTAGTTGATGACCTCGTCGGGCTGATCGGCGTACCCCGCGGGCGAGCCGCGGTAGTCGAGCTCGTCGCCGGGCGTGAGCGCCCCGTCGGCGGCGGGCACCTCGTAGTCGCGCAGGTTGCCCACGAGCCCGAGGCGCACGAGGTCGCTCTGGTTCGCGAGGTCGGCGACCGCCGCCTCGGTCGAGCCGTTCACGGGGTCGCCGTTCGGGTCGGTGCCGAGCCCGGTGCCGAAGCCCTGCACGAAGGTCGACGAGCCGTCGACCGGGCTGCCGCCGTGCACGGCGTCGCGCAGCCGGTCGTTGAACGTCGCGATGCCCGTGCCGCCGAGCTGCCCCTGGGTGGCCTGCTCGAAGCGCGCATTGTTCGCGACCTCGCCGAAGTTCCAGCCCTCCCCGTAGAGGAACACGCTCTCGCCGTCGACGCCGTCGCGCTCGAGGGTGAGCGCGTCGAGCGCGTCGCGCACGGCCTGCATGTTCTCGGTCGAGTGGTGCCCCATGAGGTCGAAGCGGAACCCGTCGACGCGGTAGTCCCGCGCCCAGACGACGACCGAGTCGACCATGAGCTTCTGCGCGAGCGCGTGCTCGGTGGCCACGTTCTGGCAGCAGGTCGAGGTCTCGACCGCGCCGACCGCGTTGAGGCGGTGGTAGTAGCCGGGCACGATGCGGTCGAGCACCGACTTCTGCCCCTGGCCCGCCTCGGCGGTGTGGTTGAACACCTTGTCGAGCACGACCTCGAGACCGGTCGCGTGCAGCGCGCCGACCATCTCGCGGAACTCGCCGACGCGCGCGGCGCCGTCGGCGTCGACCGCGTACGAGCCCTCGGGCGTCTGGAAGTGGTACGGGTCGTACCCCCAGTTGAAGCCGTCGAGATCGCGGATGCTCGCGATGCACGCCTGCTGCTCCTCCGAGGCCGGCCCGAACGAGGCCAGATCGCAGGCGGGCTCGGCCTGCTCCGCGCGGGACTCCTCGATCGTCGCGATGTCGAAGGTGGGCAGCAGGTGCACCGTCGTGATGCCCGCCTCGGCGAGCTCGCGCAGCTGCGCGGTGCCGCTCGAGTCGCGCGTGAAGGCGCGGTACGTGCCCCGCTCCTCCTCCGGCACCGAGGGGTCGCCGATGGAGAAGTCGCGCACGTGCAGCTCGTAGATGGCCCGGTCGACGCTGCGCTCGACCTCGGGGGCCGGGGTGTCGCGCCAGAGCGCGGGCTGGGTGGCGGGGTCGTCGAGGTCGACGACGACGGTGCGCGCCGAGTTCGGGGTGAGCGCCGTCGAGTAGGGGTCGGTCACCGAGTTCGTCTCGACCTGCCCCGTGCTCGGGGCGAGCACCTCGATGCTCCAGCGGTACTCGTCGCCGGGCTCGAGTCCGGAGGCCGTCCACACGCCGCTGCGATCGTCGCGCACGGCGTCGAGCAGCTCGGGCTCCCCGGTCGTGCCGGCGCTCCAGCGCTCGAGCGCGACGGCGCGCGCCGTCGGGGCCCACAGCGCGGCCGATGCCTCATCGCCGTCGACGACCGCTCCGAGTCGCGCCTCGGCCGCGGCCTCCGCGTAGAGGTCGTCGAGAACACCCGGTACCTGGATGCCCGTCGCCGCGGTGATGCTGCCCTCGACCCGCTGCACGAGCATCAGCTCGCCCTGCAGCAGCGCGGCGACGCCGGCGCGGTCGAGGCCGACCGGCGCGAGCGCGAGGCTCCCGGCGAGGTGCGGGAACGACTGACGCAGCTCCTCGGGCAGCCCGCCCTCGACGAGCTCGACGGCGATCGGTTCGCCGTCACCGCCCGTGACGGCGCCGTCGGCGATGGCGAGGCCGCCGGCGGCGGCGTGCTCGAGCGTCCACTCCGCCTCACCGGCGTCGGCGCCGTCGAGGAGGGCGACGGGCCACGCGAGCACGTCGGCGGCGAGCCAGTGCGCCTGCTGCGTTCCGGTGCCGGCGAGCGGAGCATCCGCCGAGACGATCTCGAGCACGTGCGTCTCGAGGGTGTAGCGGAACTCGACGGCGCTGCCCTCGCTCACCGTGAAGGAGTAGTTGCCGCCGTCGCGGGCGCCGCCGAGGCCGTAGTTCTCGGCCCAGGAGAGCCCGTGGGCGACCTTGCCCTCGTAGGCGCCGGCCGGCAGACGGTCGGTGCGGAAGACGTAGACGCCGTCGCGGTCGCCGTCCTGCGCGAAGGAGGCCATGCACTCGGGCTGCCAGTCGGCGGCGCAGCCGAGCTCCGACTGGAAGCTGCCGGCGATCGTCACGACCGGCCCGTCGACGGAGCTCGAGACGACCTTCGATCGCGGGTCCCAGTAGAAGGTCACCGCGGTCGGGGCGTCGAGCTCGAGGGCCGCGTTCGGGCCGTCCTGCACGCCGTTCGCGCCGTAGTTGAGCGCCCAGCTGCCGTCGATCGCGACCTTGTACTCGAACGAGCCGGCCGGGATCTCGAGCGTGGTCGACCAGATGCCGTCGGCGCGCTTCGTCAGCGCGGCCGCCTCGCAGTCGGGGGCCCAGTCGCCCGCGCAGCCGATCTCGGAGTTGAAGCTGCCCGGGACGGTGACCATGGTCGGGTCGACCTCGGTCTCGCCGCCGTCGTCGACGGCGAGATCGATCGCGTTGCCGACCGAGGCGTACGTCGAGGCGGCGGAACGGTTGCCGGCGGCGTCGATGGACACCGCGCGGTACTCCACGAGCGTGCCGGCGTCGAGCCCGCGCACGTCGTGGAAGACGCGGGGCGAGGAGTTCTCGGCCGTGCCGAGCGGCGTCCACTCCTCCGCTCCCGCGACGCGCCAGGCGAAGCTCGTCTCGCGCCAGGTGGCGTCGTCGACGTCGGCGGCGACGGGGGCGAGGTCGGTCAGGGCCGCTCCGGCCGCGGGGACGGCGACCGTGTGGGCGAGGGCGGCCTCGGGCGCCGTGACCGTGCGGTCGGCTCGCCAGACGACGGCCGACAGCGCCGGCACCGTGACCGTCACCGAGCCGTCCGCCGCGCTCGCGGCGGCCGCGGCGTCGCCGTGCAGCACGGCGAAGGCGGCGTCGGCCGTCAGCGTCGGGATGACGACCTCGCGGGGCGTCGCGGCGTTGTTGACGGCGACGAGGTGCTCGACCTTCTCCGCCCGGTCGACGCGGCTGAAGGCATAGACGCCGCCGTCGGCGAGGCGCTCGATCTGCGCGCCCGTCTGCAGCGCGGGCGTCGACGAGCGCAGCGCGGCGAGGTCGGCGATCGCGTCGTAGAGCGGAGCATCCGTGTCGTAGCGGTCGACGGTGCCGGCCTGCTCGCCGGTGATCAGGGGCTGGTTCGCGTACTCCGCCGTCTGCGTCGCGAAGAGGGTCTGGCGCGCGTCCTTGTCGCCGCCGGTGCCCGCGAAGCCCTGCTCGTCGCCGTAGTAGACGACCGGCTGACCGCGCGTGAGGTACATCAGCTCGTGCGCGAGCACGGTGCGCTCGAGCGGAGCGCCCGAGTTGGCGAGGAAGAAGCCGACCCGGCCCATGTCGTGGTTGCCGAGGAAGGTGGGCAGCGCGGTCGCCGAGGAGTCGGGCGTCGTGTATCGGTCGTCGCCCGCGAAGAGATCCTGCAGGCCCTTCGCCGAGTTGCCGGCCGCGAAGGAGACGGCCTTCTGCTGGAAGGTGAAGTCGAGCACCGAGTTCATGTCGGTGTCGCGGATGTACGGCGCGAGCTTCACCGGATCGGCGTCGTAGACCTCGCCGAACATGAAGAAGTCGGGCTTGCCGGCGACCTCGCGGGCGTAGTCGAGCACCTCGCTGCTCCACTGCTCCCAGAACTCGAAGTTCACGTGCTTCGCGGTGTCGATGCGGAACCCGTCGATGCCGAGGTCGATCCACTGCTGGTAGACGTCGACGAAGCCGTCGACGACGCGGGGATGCTCGGTCATGAGGTCGTCGAGACCGACGAAGTCGCCGAAGGTCGTCGACTCGCCCGAGAAGGTCGAGTCGCCGCGGTTGTGGTAGAGCGCGGGGTCGTTCAGCCAGGCCGGCACCTTGACGTCCTCATCGCCGGGAGCGATGACGGGCGTGTACGGGAAGCTCGTCGCGGCGTCCAGCTGCGGGAAGTCGCCGGTGCCGGCGAAGTCGCCGGGCTCGAACGCCGCGCCCGCCGCGTCGAGGTAGGGGCTCGTGGCCTTGTCGATGTACGAGTACTGCCCCTCCGCGTAGTCGATGACGTCGGCCGTGTGGTTGGTGATGATGTCGAAGTAGATCTTGATGCCGCGCGCGTGCGCCTCGTCGATGAGGGCGGCGAGCTCCTCGTTCGTGCCGAGGTGCGGGTCGAGCTGGGTGAAGTCGGTGATCCAGTACCCGTGGTACCCGGCCGAGGCGTTCGCGCCCTCGCCCTGCACCGGGCGGTTCTTGAAGCTCGGCGTGAACCAGATGGCGCTCGTGCCGAGACCCTCGATGTAGTCGAGGTTCTGCCGGATGCCCGCGATGTCGCCTCCGTGGAAGAAGCCCTTGTCGGTCGGATCGAAGCCGGTCGCCATGCGATCGCCCTCGAGCCCGCCGAGGTCGTTCGCCGGGTCACCGTTCGCGAATCGGTCGGTCATGACGAAGTAGAAGCTCTCGTCGCTGCCCGGCTGGCGCACCGGCGGCGCGACGATCGACTCGTCGGCGGGGTCGGACGCACCGGCGAGGCTCAGCAGCTCGAGGCCGACGCGCTCGATCTCGGCGTCGAAGGTGATGCGCACGGTCGAGTCGCCCGCGATCGACAGCGGGATGTTCGCGTCGCCGCCGTCGAGGCCCCAGGCGCGCTCCCACGCGTCATCGGCGGCCACCTTGTAGAGGTAGTCGCCGGCGGGCAGGGTGAACTCGGCCGAGTACGTGCCGGGCTCGCCCGTGGGCAGCAGCTCGGTCTCGACGCAGTCGGGCGCCCAGTCGGCGGCGCAGCCGAGCTCGGACTGCAGATCGCCCACGAGGGCGTACGTGCTGTCGGCGGCGACGGCGGGCGGAACCGCCCCGGCCCCCAGCGCGGAGACGGCCAGCGCTCCGATCATCAATCCGGCGAACCCGGTGCGAGCGTGTACTCGGTGCGTCATCGTCGACTCCGTCTTCCGGGCACTGCAGCGTGCCGCTGACCAACGAGAGCCGACGCTATCGGCCGGGAACGGCGTGTGCAACCGTTTGCAGGCACATCCCTCCCGCGGGGGTCGAATTCCTGTGGAACGGGGACCGACCGTTCCACCTCGCGATCCACACGATCGCCGGAATTCCGGGGATGTCGGTTCCACACGTCGTGCGGAACCGGTTCCAGAAACGGGGGTGGGCGCGGCGAGAGCAGGCGGTTCGGCGCCGGCGAGGGCGCACGGCCGGCCGGGGCTCAGCGACGACGTGCGAACCCCCGCAGCTCGGGCTCAGGGGCGACGAGCGACCCCAGCAGCGCGGGGTCAGGGGCGACGTGCGACCCCAGCAGCGCGGGCTCAGGGGCGACGTGCGACCACGGCCGAGCCCTCGGCCGCGACGACCTCGCGCTCGACGAGGAACCCGCCCGAGGCGAGGTTCGCCGCGACGCTCGCGAGGGTCGCCCGGGCGCGGGTGGGCGAGCCCGTCGGGTCGGCGCCGTAGGCCACGACGAGCGGCGCGCCCGGAGCGAGGGCGCGCATGAGCGCCGCCGACTCGCGCAGGGCCATCGTCATCCAGAAGGCGTTGACGTTGACGCCGAACGCCGCATCGACCGAGGCCTCGGGCAGCTCGAGCGCCGCGAGCTCGACGTCGAGCAGGGTGACCCGGCCCTCGGCGAGCTCGTCGGCCAGCCGCAGGCCGATGCGGGCGACCGCGGTGGCGCTGCGGTCGACGACGACGACCCGGGCGGCGGGGTCGTTCGCGAGAACCTGGGCTGATCCGGCACCCGTGCCCGCGCCGAACTCGAGGACGGTCGCGCCGGCGGGAGCCGCCAGCAGGTCGACCGCGAAACGGTGGCGGTTCTCGCTCGGCTCGCCGGGCATCCCCTCGCCCTCGCCCCTACTCGGTGAGGCCGCTGTAGGCGTGCAGACCCTTGAAGAAGATGTTGACGACGCCGTAGTTGAACAGCACCGCGCTGAAGCCGATGATCGCGAGCCAGGCCGAGCGGGTGCCGCGCCAGCCGCGCGTCGCGCGGGCGTGGATGTAGCCGGCGAAGAGCACCCAGATGATGAAGGTCCAGACCTCCTTGGTGTCCCAGCCCCAGTAGCGGCCCCAGGCGCGCTCGGCCCAGATGGCGCCGGCGATGAGGGTGAAGGTCCAGAACACGAAGCCGACGACGTTGACCCGGTAGGCGAGCGATTCGAGCGTGGATGCCCCGGGCAGGGTGCGCACGAAGCTCAGGCCCTCGGCCTTCGACGCGGCGGCGCGCGAGCGCAGCAGCTGCATGATCGAGAGCCCCGCGCCGATGGCGAAGAAGCCGGTGGCGAGGCTCGCGACGAGCACGTGGATCACGAGCCAGGCCGACTGCAGGGCCGGCGGCGTCGGCACCACGTCGACGTAGAAGTTGACGGTCACGACGCCGAGCGCGAGCAGCGCGAACCCGGTGATGTAGGCGCCGAGGAACCGCACGTCGCGCCAGATCTGCACGAGCAGGAACGTCATGACGGCCATGGCGGTCGCGGTGAGACCGAACTCGAACATGTTCGACCACGGCACCCGCTCGGCGGCGAGGCCGCGGGTGACGACGGCGCCCATGTGCAGCACGAAGGCCAGCAGCGTCAGGGCGAAGGCGGCCTTCTGGTAGCGCGTGCCGCCGGTACCGGCGTCCTTCTCGCGGGCGGAGACGACCGGGCGGTCGAGCACCGCGGTGCCGCGCGACCCGATGGATGCTGCGCTCCCGCCCTGCGCGGCGCTCGCGGTCGTCGAGGCGGCGGCCGGCGCGGCGGCCTGCCCGCTCGTGCGCCCCGTCGCGGCGGAGCGCTTCGCGAGGTCGAGCGTGAAGAGGATGAACGCGATGGTGTAGACGCCCATGGCCGAGTAGACGGCGACGAGCGAGTAGGCGACGAGGTTCTCCATGAGGTCTTCATGGTACGTCGTCGACGCTGAGAGGGCGCGGGGGTCGAGCGGGGGATGCGCCGACGGGATCGGGACGTTCTTCCCTGGTGCCGCCGAGGTTGCGCGGGCACGCTGATCGGGTGACCGCCCTGCTGCTGCGCCTGACGACTCTCGTCGCCGGGCTCGTGCTGCTCGGAGCGGCCCTCGTCGGAGCGGGCTCGACGGCGACGGCCGCGGCCGCGGCACCCGCGGTGCTGGCCTCGGCGAGCGCGGCGGACTCGCCTTCTGCCGCTGGGTCGTCGACCGAGCCCGCGGCGGTGTCGGCGGCGGCCGCGGCGGCCGACGCTCCGGCTGCGCTCGCGCTCGATGCCTCGTGCGCCACCTGCGAGGTGCCCGCGCCGGTGCTGCTGCTCGTGCTGCTCGCGGTCGTCGCGGTGCTCGCGGTGGGCATCCACCGTCTGGTGCTGCGGGCGATGGGCCCGCGCGCACCGGCCGCCGCGCCCCGCGACCTCCCCCTCGACCGCCGCGCCCTCGCCGCGCGCCGTCGCCCCGCGGCCCCCTCGCTCTCCTCCCTGTCGGTACTGCGCGTCTGATCGTCGGGTTCCACCCCGACCTCTCGACCACGCACGACCATTCACAGGAGACAGCCATGCCCCGTACGCCCCGCCCGATGACGCCCGCGCAGAAGCGCGCGACGACGGCCCCCGCATCCCCCCGACGAGCGGCGATCATCGCGATCGCGATCACCGTCGCCCTCGTGACGGCCCTCGCCGCCATCATCGTCACCACGCTGAACCGCCCCGCCCCGCTCGCGCTCAGGGCGCAGGCCCCGACGGGCGAGCTCGTGACCGCCGAGACGAACCGGCTCAGCGACCCAGCCGAGCCGGCGGTGACGGTCGTCGAGTTCGTCGACTTCGAGTGCCCCGCCTGCGGCGACTGGCACCCCGTCGTGAGCGACCTCGTCGCGCGCTACGGGGATCGGGTCGAGTTCGCCTACCGGCACCTGCCGCTGCCGGTGCACGGCAACGCGATCGCGGCGGCGCTCGCCCTCGAGGGAGCGGCGGCGCAGGACGAGGCGACGGCCATGTACGACCTGCTCTACGACACCCAGGCCGAGTGGGGCGGGCAGGCGGCCGATTCGCAGGCCGGCACGTTCCGCGGGTACGCCGAACAGCTGGGTCTCGACATCGACGCCTACGACGCGGTGGTCGCCGACCCGGCGACGCTCGATCGCGTCAGCACCGACGCGGCCGACGCCGGGGCGCTCGGCATCCGCTCGACGCCGACGTTCGTGATCGACGGGGAGGTCGTGACGCTGAGCTCCTACGACGAGCTCGAGAGCCGCATCGCCGCGGCGCTGGGCGAGTGAGCGGATGCGCGAGGGGCTCGCTGCGGGGTTGAGCCGGTGAGCGGGTGAGCGGATGCGCGGCCGGAGGACAGGCCGGCCGCGCATCCCCCTCGACGGGGCTCGGAGAGCGGCCTAGTGGTCGGTGTGGCCGGGGAAGAAGTCGGGAGCCTCCGTCGGCTCCTCGGGCGCATCCAGCTCGGGCTGCGGCGCCTGCTCGGGCTGCTCGTCGACGACCTCCGTCGTCGCGCCGCCGATCTTGGAGGCAGCGATGGCGGGCGTCGCGATGCCCGCGATGACGGCGACCCCGAGCGCGAGGGCGGGCAGCACGAGGGCTGGGCGCGCGCGCCGCGGTTCGGCCTGTCGACGCTCGGCGCGCTGGTGCAGGGCCACGAGGAACGCTCCTCCGA
This sequence comes from Microcella daejeonensis, assembly GCF_026625045.1. Taxonomy (GTDB): domain Bacteria; phylum Actinomycetota; class Actinomycetes; order Actinomycetales; family Microbacteriaceae; genus Microcella; species Microcella daejeonensis. Next base: position 713,540 of record NZ_CP113089.1, read on the forward strand.
GGGACAGCACGGTCGCGCCGAGGAGGGCCGCGGTGGGGAGGGCGGAGAGCAGGGCATCCCCGCCGACGGCGGCGAGCGGGAACAGGAAGGCCGGAGCGATGCCGCCGAGGAGCGCGAGCGAGGGAACGGGCATCGAGCGGCGCACGAGGGCGATGACGCCCCAGGCGACCTGCGCGGCACCGATGACAGCGAGCACGAGGAGGAGCGGGAGCACCGTGCCGGGGACCAGGGCGAGGTGCACGACGCCGGCGCCGATCGCGGTGATGCCCGCGAGTGTGCGGATGACCATGCTCGACCCCTTCGCTCCTGCCCCGTGAGCCGCGTGATCGTCGGCTGGGTGCATGCTGTGTCCGGAGCCGAGGGGTGCACGGATGGGTGCGGAGCGCCGCTGTCGGCGTTCTCGGAGCTTCGCGCCGTCGCCGCACGGGCGTGGGGATCGACGGAGAGCGGCCCGAGCCTCAGCGGGTGGCGACGGCCTCGTCGGCCACGGGCTCGGTCTGCGCGTCGCCGCGGTGCGCGCGCACGAGGTCGTCGACGGCCCGCTCGATGTTGGGGTCGTCACCGCGGGCCAGGCCCGCGTACTGCAGGCGCACGGCGTCGCCGCGCTGCTCGGCGACCACCCAGAGCCGGCGCCGCGGCACCCAGAGGCTGACCACGAGCCCGCCGAGGATGAGGATCGACGAGACGAGCACACCGGCCTGCGTGGGGTCGTGATGGATGTCGACGCTGATGAAGCGGGGGAGCGCCGTGAACTCGACCGAGCCGAGACCGTTCGGCAGGTCGAGGCTCTCGCCGAGGGAGAGGACGAGCGAATCGACGCCGGTGTCGCCCCCGGAGATCTGCTCCATGTCGTCGGTCGCCAGGGCATAGGCGTTGCGCGGCACCCCGTCGTCGAGGCCGAGGTCGCCGACGAAGGCGTTGAGGGTGAGCACGGGCTGGTCGGGCTCGGGGTAGACGCTCGTGAGCGCTCCCGACTCGAGGGTGAGAGCCGAGGGGTAGAAGAATCCGACCATGCCGAGCTGCTCGTCGAGCCCCGTCGGCACCTTGACGACGCCGATGCTCGTCAGGTTGGCATCCTGCGGGAGGAACGGGATCGGCTCGCTGAACACCTCGACCCCCTCGGCGTCGCGCACCGTCACCACGGGGGCGAAGCCGTTGCCGAGCAGGTAGGCGTTGGTGCCGCCCAGCGCGAGCGGCTCGTTGACCTTGATCTGGCGCTCGCGCTGCTCGCCGCCCTCGCTCGTCGTCACCGAGGCGGTGAAGTCGAGCGGCTGCACCTGCCCCGTGGTCTGGTCGAGGGCGTACTCGGCCTCGAACTCGTCGAGCCGCAGCGAGTAGGGGTCGAGCTGGGTCTCGTCGAAGAAGCGCCCGGGGTTGAGCGAGTCGTAGTCGCCGCGCACGTTGACGAAGGTCTGACCCTCGATGAGGATCTTCTGGCCGTTGTAGCCGAAGCCGCCGGCGAAGCCGATCGTGGCGAGCACGCCGACGAGCGCCATGTGGAAGACGAGGTTGCCCGTCTCGCGCAGGTAGCCGCGCTCGGCCGAGAGCGAGTCGCCGTAGCGCTCGACCCGGTACCGGCTCTTCTTGAGCAGCGCCTCGGCCGTGGCGAGCTCGGCCTCGACGGTCGAGCCCTCGGCCGCGCGCTCGGTGTAGCCGACGAGCCGGTTGAGGCGCGCGGGCGTCTTCGGCGGGCGCGAGCGCAGGGCGCGGGCGTGGTGCAGCGTGCGGGGGATGATGCAGCCGATGAGCGAGACGAACAGCAGCAGATAGATCGAGGAGAACCACGCCGAGGTGTACGTGTCGAAGACCTGCAGCGCGTCGAGCACGGGGAATAGGTCGGGGTTGTCGCGCTCGAACTGCACGACGCCGTTGGGGTCCGCCGAGCGCTGCGGCACGAGAGAGCCGGGGATGGCGGCGACAGCGAGCAGCAGCAGCAGCACGAGCGCCGTGCGCATGCTCGTCAGCTGACGCCAGGCGAAGCGGATCCAGCCGACGACCCCGAGCTTCGGCTGCGCGATGCCCGCGGGCGCGGCCGGCTCGACGACCGAGTCGTGGTGGTCAGAGGGGCGTAACGGTTCCACCGATCACCGCCCCGAGGCTCGACACGAACAGCTGCCAGAAACCGGTGACCATGGCGAGACCGATGACGATGAGCAGGATGCCCCCCACGATGTTGATCGCGCGGATGTGCTCCTTCAGCCACGCGTTCGCCCGCGTGACCCAGCGGAACCCGAGCGCGACGAGCAGGAACGGGATTCCGAGACCGAGGCAGTAGACGAGCCCGATGAGCGCCGCCCGCCCCACCCCGCCCTCGGTGAGCGAGAGCGTGTTGACGGCGATGAGCGTCGGGCCGATGCAGGGCGCCCAGCCGAGCCCGAAGACGATGCCGAGCAGCGGAGCCCCTCCGAGCCCGGTCGCGACGCGGAAACGCGGCTTGAGACTGCGCTGCAGGAACGACACCTGCCCGATGAAGACGAGCCCCATGAGGATGACGATGACGCCCGCGACCCGCGTGATGACGTCGAGGTACTGCTGCAGCAGCAGCCCCGCCGTCGCGAAGACGACCGAGAAGGCGACGAAGACCAGCGAGAAGCCGAGCACGAAGAGCAGTACGCCGAGCAGCAGGCGGCTGCGCTCGCGACCGCCGGCGACCGGGCGGGTGATGCCGCTGACGTAGGCGAGGTAGCCCGGCACGAGCGGCAGCACGCAGGGCGAGGCGAAGGCGAGGAACCCCGCGGCGAGCGCGATCGGGAGGGCGAGGAGCAGCGAACCGCTGAAGACGATCTCGCCGATCGGGTTGACCACGCCCGTCAGCTCGACTCAGCGAGCGTGTCGGTGATCATCGCGCGCAGGGTCGAGGGCTCCGTGAGCAGGCCGGAGATGCGGGCGGCGACCCGGCCCTGGGCATCCACCACCAGGGTCGTCGGCACCGCGTTCGGCGCGACCTGACCCGCGAAGGCGAGGCGCGCGGCCCCCGAGTCGATGTCGATGACCGAGGGGTACGTGACGCCGTACTGCTCGGCGAAGGCGAGCGACTGCGCCGCCTGATCGCGGATGTTGATGCCGATGAAGGGCACGCCCTGGTCGGCGAACTCCTCGTTGAGCTCTTGCAGATCGGGCGCCTCGAGCCGGCAGGGCGGGCAGCTGGCGTACCAGAAGTTGACGACGTAGGGCTGCCCGGCGAGGTCGTCGGTGTCGAAGCTCTCGCCCGTGTCGAGCACGCCCTCGAACGAGACCGGCTCCTGGCGATCCTCGGGAGCGACGACCGTGTACGCGCCGTCGCCCGAGATGTAGCCCTGGCCGGAGCCCGAGCGGTAGTCCTCGGCGAGGCGGTCGCCCTCCGTCGGCGCGCATCCGGAGACGGCGAGCGCGAGAGCCGCGAGGGCGGCGAGGGCGGGGGCGAGGCGGGTCTTCACACTGCTCCGAGGTCGGTTGATTGCTCGAGCAAGTCTGCCGCGGGATCCTGATAGCCGATCTCAGTGAACGCCCCGTCGCGCCAGGCGAAGCTCGTGATACTCGACAGCGAGCAGCGCCGCTTGCGCGGGTCGTGCGCGAGGCGCTCGCCGGCGACCGCCCGGTGCGCCATCCAGATCGGCAGCTGGTGGCTGACCATGACGATCTCACCGCCGTCGATCGAGCGGTGCGCGTCCTCCATGGCGGCGAGCACGCGGGCGGCGATCTGCGCGAAGGGCTCGCCCCACGTCGGCACCGAGGGGTCGCGCATGAGGTGCCAGTGCTTGGGGTGCATGACCGTGCGCTTGTTCATGCGCTTGCCCTCGAAGCGGTTCGTCGGCTCGATGATGCGCTCGTCGATGTGCGGCTCGAGCCCGAAGGCCTCCGCCCACGGCGCCGCCGATTCGCGGGCCCGCTGCAGGGGCGAGCTGTAGAGGGCGGTGACGGGATGCCCGGCGAGCGCCGCGACCGCCGAGGAGGCCATCCGGTGCCCGAGCTCGCTCAAGCCGAACCCCTCGAGCCGCCCGTAGAGCACGCGCTTCGGGTTGTGCACCTCGCCGTGGCGAACGAGGTGGACGATGTCGGCGGGCATGGCCCCAGTCTACGAGCGGGGGCTTGGCGGCGGCCCCGCGGGCGGACGGGGTGCGGGCCGGGGCGACGAGCGGCCCGCGGAGGGGCATCCACCCCGCCGGTAGACTGCCCTCTCGTGACCCGCACCCTCATCAAGAACCTCGCCCCCCTGCCCGCTGGAACCGTGACCGTTGCCGGATGGGTCGAGACGGTGCGCGATCAGAAGAAGGTGCAGTTCGTCGTGCTGCGCGACGAGTCGGGCGCCCTGCAGCTGGTGAACCCCGCGACGCGCGAGCTCGGCGAGGACGCCGACGACGCCCAGCGCGCGGCCCTCGCCATCACCGAGGCCATCTCGGGCCTCGCCCACGGCACGATGGTGCGCGTCACCGGCGAGCTCAAGCACGACGAGCGCGTCAAGCTCGGCGGGCTCGAGGTCAAGATCGCCGAGCTCGAGGTCGTCAGCGAGGCCCTGCCCGAGACCCCGATCGCCGACGACTCGAGCCTCGACAAGCGTCTCGACTGGCGGTTCCTCGACCTGCGCCGCCCCGAGGCCGCACTGATCTTCCGCATTCAGACGACGTTCGAGCACGCGCTGCGCACCTACTGGGTCGACCGCGACTTCATCGAGATCCACACCCCGAAGCTCATGGCGAGCGCCTCGGAGTCGCGCGCCGAGCTGTTCGAGCTCGAGTACTTCGAGGGCAAGGCGTACCTCTCGCAGAGCCCTCAGTTCTTCAAGCAGATGGCCCAGCCCGCCGGCTTCGGCCGCGTCTTCGAGATCGCGCCGGCGTTCCGCGCCGACCCCTCCTTCACCTCCCGCCACGCGACCGAGTTCACCTCGATCGACGCCGAGTTCAGCTGGATCGACTCGCACGAGGACGTCATGGCCATGCACGAGGAGCTGCTCGCGGCCGCGTTCACCGCCGTCGTCGAGAAGCACGGTGCCGAGATCGAGGCGCTGTTCGGGGTCGAGCTGAGCGTTCCGACGCTGCCGTTCCCGCGCATCCCGCTCGCCGAGGCGCACGAGATCGTGAAGGCCGGCGGCTACGAGGTGCCCCGCACCGACGGCGACCTCGACCCGGAGGGCGAGCGCCGCCTGTCGGCCCACGTGAAGGAGACGTACGGCCACGACTTCGTGTTCGTGACCGACTACGCCAGCGGGATCCGGCCGTTCTACCACATGCGCCACGAGGGGGATGCCGGTCTCACGAACAGCTACGACCTGCTGTACAACGGCACCGAGATCTCCACCGGGGCCCAGCGCGAGCACCGGGTCGAGGTGCTCATCGAGCAGGCTCGGGAGAAGGGCCTCGAGCCCGAGGAGCTCGAGTTCTACCTCGACTTCTTCCGCTACGGCGTGCCCCCGCACGGCGGCTTCGGCATGGGCCTCGCGCGCGTGCTCATGCTCATGCTCGGGCTCGGCTCGATCCGCGAGACCACGTACCTCTTCCGCGGTCCGACGCGCCTGCTGCCCTAGGTCGCACGCGGCGGATCGGCATGGGGTGCGCTCCCCATCGCGGCCATCCGTGACGCCCGGTAACGTCGTCGTCATACCTGAGGGGGGATCGACGAACGATGACCGACATCATGCTCGACCTGGAACGGCTGCGAGAGGCGCGTACCGGTCTGCGGGCATCCATCGAGGCGTTCAGCGAGGCCTCATCCTTCACCGACGGCATCGAGAGGTCGATCGGACGCCCCGATGACCGCGGGGCGCTGCGCGACAAGGCGCACGACTTCGAGGGCGCCTGGAACGACAAGCGGGATGCCCTCGCCGAGAACCTGCAGAACATCGAGGATCAGCTGTCGTCGATCATCGACGGCTGGACCGAGTGGGATTCGCAGACCGCGGCCGATCTCGAGGGCGCCGTGAGCTCGACACCAAACGGAGGGGCATGATGCGCTCCCCGAACCGTGGCTACGAGCTGCGCCGGCTCGAGGGCGAGTCGTACGAGATCTGGGAGCGCGGAGACCGGCTCGTGCAGCTCGGCGAGCAGATGGACTCGACCGCCGACACGCTCAGCACGATCGGCGACTCCTCGATCCACCGCTCGAAGGGCACCGAGAAGCTCGCCGAGATGGCGAGCGAGACGGCGGCCGACCTCGCCGCCGCCGCGACCCGCTACGACCTCACCGGCCGCACGTTGCGTACCTACGCCGCCGCACTCGGCATGGCGCAGGGCTGGATCCACCCGCGCATCGATGACATAGAGGCGGCCGAGCTCGCCTACCAGGCGGCGCAGGAGGCCCGCGCCGACGCCGTCTCGGCGCACGACCGGCTCGAGAGCGTGCTGCCGTGGGAGGACAAGCCGACCGATCAGCAGCGCGCCTCGACCGACGCCGACATGTCCCAGGCAAACACCGCCCTCACGCTCGCACAGGAGAACCGCGACGAGTTGTGGGAGCAGTTCGAGACCCGCTTCAGCACGTGGTCGGACGCCTACGACGACGCCATGGACGGCATTCAGAACGCAATGGACACCGCCGGCAACAACGACGGCTTCTGGGAGTTCATCGACAACGCGCTCGACGTGATCGCGGTCGTGCTGCTGGTCCTGACGGTTCTCGCGCTGGTCATCGGAGCTCCGATCGCGGGACTGCTGGGAGCGATCATGCTCGGCCTCGCGGCCCTCGTGCTCGCGCTCAATCTGCTGAAGTTCGCTTTCGGACGAGCCACGCTGAGCGACGTCGCCTGGGCGGCGGTCGGACTGCTGCCCTTCGGCCTCGGGCGCGTCCTCTCCCGCGGCGCTCCCACGCTATCGGCCGTCATGCGGACCAGCCGCGGCGCGATCACGCAGTCGGTGCGCTCGAGCCTGCCGGCCTTCCGGCTGCATCGATGGAGCACCTGGGGGACGCCGTGGAACTGGCTCCGCGCTCCCGCGCACGCCCGCGGGGCAGCTCCTCATCCGGGAGTCTTCGTCAACCCCTTCCGCACGATGGCGAACGGCGGGCCGCAGATGCAGCAGATGGAGCGCTTCGTCACCGGTCTCCGCACGTCGCAGTGGAGCGAGCTCGCGGGAGTGAGACAGACCGCAGCTCTCGTCGACGCCGCCCGGCCGACCGTGGCCCAGGCCGCCGTCAACATCGGCTCCTGGTCGACCTTCTTCGCGGTGGACGTGGCCGACATCACGGGCGTACGACCGGACATCCCGCTCCTCACCGAGGTGCGTGTTCCGTGACGGCTCCGGAGGCTGTCCTCGGCGGCAGGAATCGCACCGCGACCCGCGGGATCATCGTCGCCGCCGTGACCCTGCTCAGCCCGGCGGCCCTACTGCTCGCTTACCTTCTCGGATCCCTGGTCCTCACGGGGGCCCAGGTGATCGCCGACCGGCCTCCCGCGTGGCGTCCGGTCGTCGACTGGCCCGTCTTCACCGTGAGCCCGTGGATCACCGTGCCGCTCGCGGCGGTCGCGCTCGCCGCCGTTCTCCATCAGGCACGCCGCGCCACCGTCACCCGAGCACTCGTCCTCACCACGCTGCTCGGATGGGCAGCGGCATCCGCAGGCTCCTCGTGGTTCTTCGCTCTCGCCCTGCCCCCTGCCGCGCTGGTCGGCTCACCCCTTCTGGGCCGCAGCGATCACCTGATTGCGGCCGGCATAGGGGTGCTCGTCATCGCCGTACTCATCGTGCGCCTCGTAACGGTGGGGCGGTCGCATGACCGACTGGTGCGGGCAGGGCTGCTCGGCTCCGGGGTGCTCCGCATTCCCGACGATTGGGACCCTCGAGCCGCCTTCACCCTCGACGCGCCGGTGCACTGGCACCGGATCGGTTCGGAGGTGCTGCCGCCGCACGTGAACTCGTCGAGCGAGGCTCCGGTCTCGTTTCTGCTTGCAGGATCGTCGGTCGACCGGGCACCGAGCGCGTCCGGCGAAGAGTTCGTGGTCTCGAGCGGGACTCCGGTCGAGCGCTCGGTCGCTCGCACCGACGACGTGATCGCGGTGTCGTACGTCTTCTCACGGAACCGCGGCGATGACACCCGGCTCGACGCGATCATCCGCCCGTCCAGCATGCGTTCACCCGGCGAGGTCGACGCGCTCGTCGCGACGGCTGACACGATCGCGGGCACGTTCCGATGGCGCACGTGATCGACGAACGGAGCGCCCATGACGACCGCTGACGGCGTCGTCGCGATACCCGACAGCATCGCCGCCTCCTCCCGCTGGAGGTCGTGATCGTCGACTCGCCCTTCATCCTGCGGGACCGCGCCTATTGGCCGCTCGTCGCCGTCATCGGTATCTGCACGATCGGCCTCACTGTCATCGGCATCGGATTCGGCATTCTGTCGAGCATGCTCTCGGGCGGTCAGATCACCGAGGTCCAGCGTCCGACCCGCAGCGCGATCGTCCCGTGGCCGTTCGTCACGCCTCCCGCGCTCCTGACGATCGTGGCGGCCGCGCTCGCTCTGGGGGCGAGCATCCTCCTCGCGGCGCGCACGTCCGTTCGCACCTCCGGATTCCTGACCACGACTTTCGGCTGGTCGCTCGCAGGCATGCTCGGCGCCGGGGCGCTCGCGGTCGCTTTCCCGAACGCGCGCGTCGGCGGATCCGCCCTGATTCCCGGTCTCTCCGACCACGCCATCGGCGCCGCGGGATTCGCGCTCGGGGCCGTGACGTCGATCCTCGGGCAGACCCGCCTGCAAACGGGGTACACGGCTGCGCGCGCTGCGGGTCTGAATCCGGCGTTCTTCCCGATCGTCCCCCCGCAGGGCGCTTCGCTCGTGCCGGAGCTCCACATCGAGGCTCCGCCGATGTGGCGGTGGATCCTCCACGACGGGCGGCCTGCGATCGCGCGCACGGACGATCGTCCCGCGCCGATGCGGATCGTCGTGCCGGACCGGGACGCGCCCCCGTTATCCGACCCCGCGCCGACGGCAGCGGCCGTCAACGGAGCGCCGACCCGACGCGAGATCATCACCGACTCCTCAGGAGGCACGATCATGCGATACCGGTACCAGGCGAAGATCGACGAGCCGGAAAGAGTGATAGAGATTCACATAACCGCGACCTCCGACCGCCACTCGATGCAGGCCTACCGCGACTGCGCCGACTTGATCGCCGGCAGCGTGCGATGGACGGCGGTGCTTGCCGAGAAGCGCAGACGACCGTGGTGGCGCCGATGACCGCCCCACCCACGGGCTACCACCTGCTCGTGCCGCCCGGCTGGCGGCGCTTCACCGCCGACCTCGAGGGCAAGCAGCAGCTCATCGCACTCGCCTCCGCGAAGCTCAAGCCGCTCGGCCGCCCCGACCTCGACGCCCAGGTGCGCACCATGATCGAGCAGCAGTGGAGCCGGCTCGCGGTACTGCGCGCCGACGGCGTGTACATGCCCGGCGACGACGAGGATCTGCCCGTCACGCCCATGACCCTGGCGGTGCTGCGGCAGGTCGCGCGCCCCGGCACGACCTTCGCCGACCGGCTGCAGGAGCTCGCCCGCACCGCCACGACCCCGATCGAGACGCCGCTGGGGGTCGTGCACCGGTGGGAGACCTCCGAGCGCTCCACAGGCGAGCTCGAGGGGTCGAGCGCGCGCATCATCGGCTACGGCTTCCCGGTTCCGGGCGAGCGGGCCGATCGCGGTGCGGTGCTCCTGGTGAGCATCCCGTACCCGAACGATGCCGACCGCGAGATCGTGGACGCGCTCGTCGAACTGGCCGACACGATCGCGGAGACGTTCCGATGGCGATGACCCTGCAGTACGCGCTCGACCTCGACCACCGGCTCTGGCTGCCGGTGCCGCTGGCGTTCCCCTGGAACGACTTCGCCTCGGCCGAGGAGTGGGCCACCGCGATCGCCGACGGGATGCTCGCCGAGGTCGACCCGTCCATCCGAGCCGCCCGGCCCGAGCTCGACGCCGTGCAGCGCCGCGACCTGCTGCGCGCGACGGCACTCGCCACCGTCGTCGCCGAGCCGCCGCTCGACGAGGTGTCGGAGCGCTTCTGGCTGCTGCCCCGCGAGGGCCGGGAGGCCGTTGTGCACCTCTACGTCTCCGACTACGAGGGCGGCACGACCCACGACGACCTCGCCGCGATCGCGGTCGCCGGGGTCGGCGGCGTGCTGCACGGGGTGGAGCCGACGCCGGGCACGGGCTTCGACGTCGCCGCCCGCGGCATCGTGCTGCTGGAGACCACGACCCCGCCCGTCGTCGTCACCCGCCTCATCGGCATCGCCGAGCAGGCCGTGGCCGTGCTCGAGCTCATCCACCCCGACCCCTCGGCGGTGGCCGAGGTGCTGCCGGCGATGGAGCCGCTGTTCGCGAGCATCCGGATGCGCCGGGTCGAGCAGTAGCCGGTCAGACGGTGAAGTCGGGCCGGATGCTCCAGCCCGTGTACTCCTCCAGCGTGGCCAGCAGCGTCAGCGCCTGCAGCCGCGCGTGGTCGTCGCTCACGGTCGAGTAGACATCGATCGCGAGGGGCGGCGGCTCTCCGAACTTGGGGATCTCGATCTCGACCCAGGCGCCCTCGACGAGCGGCACCTTCGGGCGCATGGTGCGCTGGTTCTCGACGGGACGGTCGACGGCGAGCGCGACGATGGCGAGGGCATCCAGTTTGGTGACGGCGCTGCGCACCACGATCGTGGCGCAGTACTCGACCGGCTGGGGCGCGCGGGGCCCGAGGCGGGAGAGGAAGCGGCTGGCGTCGAATCGCGTCATCGTGCGTTCACGCTAAAGCGCGAATCTGGGGATGCCCCGCGCACGATGCACGGAATACTCCCGGGATTCGATGCGTTTGCATGGATATCATCGGCACTGTCGACAGGAGAAGCATCATGACCGCCACCACCGAGGGCCTGCACCACGTCACCGCGATCGCGGGCGACCCCCAGAAGAACATCGACTTCTACATCCGCGGCCTCGGACTGCGGCTCGTCAAGAAGACCGTCAACTTCGACGACCCGGGCACCTACCACCTCTACTACGGCGACGAGGCGGGCCGGCCCGGCAGCCTCATGACCTTCTTCCCGTGGCGGGGCGTCGCCCCCGGCCGCGTCGGTGCCGGCCAGTCGACCTCGACGGCCTTCAGCGTTCCCGCCGGCTCGCTCGGCTGGTGGCACCAGCACTTCAGCGACCTCGGCTTCGACCCGCGCATCACCTCGACCTCGAGCACCGAGGAGCGCCTGCTCGTCATCGACCCCGACGGCCTGCAGATCGAGCTCGTCGCCACCCACGCCGACGACCCGCGCGACCCGTGGGACTCGGCCAGCGTGCCCGCCGAGTACGCGGTGCGCGGCCAGCACTCGAGCGTGCTCACCGTGCGGGACGCCGAGCGCACCGTCGGCCTCATGGTGGACGACCTCGGGATGCGCGTGGTCGAGCAGGAGGGCAACCGCACCCGCCTCGCCGCCGGCGACGGCGCCCCCGGCACCCTCGTCGACGTGCACGCCTCGAGCCTCGCCCCCGCGGGCCTGACCGCCGGAGGCACCGTGCACCACATCGCCTTCCGGGTGCCCGACCAGGCCACCCAGCAGGTGTGGCGCGACGAGCTCGCGAGCAAGGGCCACCAGGTCACCGAGATCCTCGACCGGCAGTACTTCACGAGCATCTACTTCCGCGAGCCGGGCGGCGTGCTCTTCGAGATCGCCACCGACACCCCGGGCTTCGACATCGACGAGCCGCTGCTCGAACTCGGCCGCTCGCTCAAGCTGCCGCCGTGGCTCGAGCCCTCGCGCGAGGCGATCGAGGCGCGCGTGATCCCCGTCGCGCTGCCGGAGGAGAACAACCCGGAGGTGGCGGCATGACCGCCGGCACCCCGGCGCTCGCCGAGTGGCCGCACCTGTTCCGCGCGGGCGAGGCCGGGCATCCGGTGCTGCTGATGCTGCACGGCACGGGCGACACCGAGCACGGCATCGCGCCCCTCGCCGCGCACCTCGACCCGCAGGCGGGCGTTCTCGCTCCCCGCGGGCTCGTGCGCGAGGGCGGGGCGACCCGCTGGTTCCGCCGCATGGGCGAGGGCGTGTTCGACGTCGACGACGTGATCGTGCGCGCCGGCGAGCTGGCGGCCTTCATCGCCGCCGCCCGCGTCGAGTACGGCATCGAGGATGCCCCGCTCATCGCCGTCGGATTCTCCAACGGCGCCAACATCGGCCTGGCCACCGCCCTGCTGCACCCCGAGGCGATCGACAGGGTCGTCGCGCTCTGCGGCATGTACCCCTTCGCCGAGCGCGACCCGATCGGCGACGTCTCGGCCGTCTCGGCGCTGCTCGTCAACGGGGCCGCCGACCCGATGGCTCCGGCCGCGAGCGTCGCGCACCTCGCCGAGGTCGCCGAGCAGCACGGGGCGACCGTGCGCCGGCACATCCGCGCCGGCGGGCACGGCGTCGACGTCGGCGACATCGCCGCGGCGAAGGAATGGCTGGCGCAGCAGCGCACCGCCGCGTAGCCTGAGCCTTGCTCGGCACCGGTCGGGCGGGGCGAAGGGGAGCGTCGATGCGCGGACGACGATTCGGACTGGCGGCGACCGCACTCGCGGGGGTCGCGATGATCGCCGGATGCACGGGCGGAGTCGGCGCCGCTTCCGGGCTCCTCGAGCGCGAGCAGACGCCCGAGGACCGCGTCGAGACTGCCAGCCCCTTCGAGACGACCGCCTTCGACCCGGAGAGCACGAGGCTGCTCGGCGAGCACGACGGGGTGCGTTTCTACTTCATCATCGACACCGAGGCGCAGGAGACCGGTGGTCAGGCCGAGTGCCTGCTGGCCGTCCCCCCGGTCGAGGAGAACTGGCTGGGCCTCTGCAACGGCGGCGGCGAGGGAGGCGGCGGCGGAATGGGCGTCGGCTCGTTCCGGTACGACCTCGGCGGCTACGCATCGCCCGAGCTCGCGGAGGGCGAGGTCACGGTCGGCGACTACGTCATCGTCGAGTAGCCCGCGCCGGGCATCCCGCGGCGGCGCACGCTAGGACAGCGGCTGGTCCTTGCGCTTGACGCTGTTGCCCTTGCTGCCGACCTGGTGCGACATGCGCGGGTCGTCGGAGAGGTCGAGACCCGAGGGCGAGAGGGAGGCCACGGCCATCTCCTCGAGCCACTCGCGGTCGAGCTGCTTGTGGGCCGGGCCGTCGTAGCGGAAGTAGAGCGGGATCGACGGGTCGACCCAGACGGCGCTGCGGCCGTCGCCGACGCTCTGCGGGTCGCGCCAGCTGAGGAAGAAGTTCTCGCCGCGGCGCAGCTTGCCGGCGAAGAGGATCTGCAGGTGCTGCAGCACGTAGTCGTCGAAGGCGAACTCCTGACCCGTGGTGCTGTAGACGAGAGTGCCCATCGCGATTCCTTCTTGCCGCAGACCGGTGGATGAGCGCGAACGGATTCGCGCCTCTCCCATATTATCCGGGCGGAGCGACCGTTCTCAGCCGCGGCCGGGCCAGGTCCAGGCGGGCCCCTCGAAGGGCAGCACGCCCACCACGCTCGTCGCGATGCCGGGCTTCACGAGCTCGATGACGCCGGCGTCGGCCCGCAGCCCGCGCACCAGCCCCTCGGCGTGCGAGACGACCACGATCTGGCTGTGCTCGGCCGCGTCGACGATGAGCGCCGCGAGCGCGGGCAGCAGGCTCGGGTGCAGGCTCGCCTCGGGCTCGTTGAGCACCAGCAGCCCCGGCGGCCGCGGGGAGAGCAGCGCCGTCGCGAGCAGCAGGAACCGCAGCGTGCCGTCGCTGAGCTCGGCCGCCTCGAACGAGCGGTGCACACCCGGCTGGCGCAGCCCCACGCGCGCGATGCCGCGGTCGTCGTCCTCGACGACCGCCTCGGCCCCGTCGAAGGCGTCGCCGACCGCGTTCTGCAGCCGCGCCGCCTGCCCCACCCGCAGCACGGTGGCGAGCGCGCCCGGCAGGTTCGCGCCGTCGCCCGAGAGCACCGGGGTGAAGGTCGCCGGCCCCGGGCGGCGCGCGGGGGCGTCGACGTCGGTGCGCAGCGCGTCGTAGAACCGCCAGCCCCGCGCTCGCTCGCGCAGCGCGAAGAGCTCGGGCGCCGAATCGGGATCGGCGAGGGTCGCGAGCATCGACTCGGTCTCCCGCACCCGCCACGGCGCCGTCTCGAGCGTTCCGGACGCCCCGCGGAGGCGCACCCTCAGGGATTTGCGATCGGCCGCGATCGTCGAGGGGCGCCGCGTCTCGCCCGTCCAGACCACCTCGGTCTTCACCTCGGGATCCTGCGGGAAGGGGCTCACCCCCGGCTGCGGCATTCCGAGATCGATCGCGTACGACAGCTCGTCCGCCGCGAAGCCGAACCGCATCGCGACCGCATCGCGCCGCGGGCGGTCGTCGGCGAAGAGCGCGCTGCGCAGACCGCCCTCCGCGGCGAGCGCCGTCAGCGCGCCGTCGCGCACGATGCCGGCCAGCAGCCGCAGCGCGCGGTACAGGTTCGATTTGCCGCTGCCGTTGGCGCCCGTGACGACCGTGAGCTGCTCCAGGGGCACGACCAGGTGGGCGAGCGAGCGGTAGTTCTCGACGGCGAGGGTGCGCAGCATGCCGCCCAGGGTAGAGGGCACGACCGACGCGGGGCGGGCATCCCGAATCGGATCGGGCTTGGCCCGGGCGCCCCGAGGGGGTTACGCTCGACCCATCGTGAGCACCCTCCGCTGTCTCTGCTGTCGCCGCTAGTCGGTCGCCTCCGCGACCCCCGGCGCGCTCCTGCCGCGCCCCCGACTGCAGACCCCGCTCACGAGCCGCCTGGCGCCCGATCCAGCCCCTTCGAGGGTTGGGGTGGGCACGATGGATGCGCGACAGGGCGATGCCGTCGGTGACCCCGACCCGCCCGTCCCCATCGAAAGGAACCCTCCCGTGGCCTCCCTCCCCATCATCGATCTCTCCCTGCTCGACGGCTCCCCCGCCGATCAGCAGCGCTTCCGCGACGAGCTGCGCGCCGCGACCCACGACGTGGGGTTCTTCTACCTCGTGGGCCACGGCGTGCCCGACGACCTGTGGGCGCGCATGTTCGACACCGCTCGGGATTTCTTCGCCCTGCCCGAGCAGCAGAAGCTCGCGATCGAGAACGTCAACAGCCCGCACTTCCGCGGCTACACCCGTACGGGCGGCGAGCGCACCCTCGGCAAGGTCGACTGGCGCGAGCAGATCGACATCGGCGCCGAGCGGCCGGCCGTGCCCGCCGGTGAGGGCGTCGAGGACTTCTGGATCCTCGACGGCCCGAACCTGTGGCCCGAGCAGCTTCCGCAGCTGCGCGTCGACGCGGAGGAGTGGATGGCGCTGCTCACCGACGTGAGCACGCGCCTGCTGCGCGCCTGGGCGGAGTCGCTCGGTGCACGCCCCGACGTCTTCGACGAGGCATTCGCCGCGAACCCCTCGCCCAACATGAAGATCGTGCGCTACCCGGGCATCGACGCCGAGGAGCCCGCGCAGGGCGTCGGCGCCCACAAGGATCTCGGCGTGCTGACCCTGCTCGCCGTCGAGCAGGGCAAGGCGGGTCTGCAGGTCGAGAAGGACGGCGACTGGATCGACGCCCCGCCGATCGACAAGGCCTTCGTCGTCAACATCGGCGAGCTGCTCGAGATCGCCACCGACGGCTACCTCAAGGCGACCAACCACCGGGTCATCTCGCCGAAGGCCGGCACCGAGCGCATCTCCATCCCCTACTTCCACGGGCCCGCGCTCGACGCCGTCATCCCGACCATCGAGCTGCCCGCCGAGCTCGCCGCCGAGGCGCCGGGCGTCGAGCGCGACCCGAACAACCCGCTGCACCCCGTGTTCGGCCGCAACTGGCTGAAGAGCCGGCTGCGCGCGCACCCGAACGTGGTCGAGGCGCAGCACCCGCACCTGCTGGTGAAGAACTAGCCCTTCGACGCCTCGACCTGCGGCTGCTCGGCGGGCCGCAGGTCGAGCCGGCGCAGCAGCTGCGCGTTGAGCGCGACCACGATGGTCGACAGCGACATGAGCACCGCACCGACCGACATCGGCAGGATGAAGCCGATGGGGGCCAGGATGCCCGCCGCGAGCGGCACGGAGAGCAGGTTGTAGCCCGCCGCCCACCACAGGTTCTGCTTCATCTTGCGGTAGCTCGCCCGCGACAGCTCGATCACCGAGAGCACCGAGCGGGGGTCGTCGCCAGCGAGGATCACGCCGGCGGAGCCGATCGCGACGTCCGTTCCGGCGCCGATCGCGATGCCGACGTCGGCCTGCGCGAGCGCGGGGGCGTCGTTGACGCCGTCGCCCACCATCGCGACCTTGCGGCCCTCCTTCTGCAGGGACTCCACGCGGGCCGCCTTGTCCTCGGGGCGCACCCCGGCGAACACCCGGTCGATGCCGAGGTCGGCGGCGACGGTCTGCGCCACGGCCTCCGCGTCGCCGGTGATCATGACCACGGTGACGCCGCGCTGCTGCAGGGCATCCACCGCCTGCCGCGATTCGGGGCGGATCTCATCGGCGAGCGCGAGCGCCCCGGCCACGCGGCCGTCGATCAGCACGTGCAGGATGATGGCGCCCTGCTCGCGCCACTGCTCGGCGACGGCCAGCTCGGCGACGCCGTGGTCGTCGAGCAGGCGCGGGCCGCCGACGGCGATCGTGCGGCCGTCGACCTCGGCGCTGACGCCGGTGGCCGGGCTCGAGGTGAAGCCGGTCGCGGTCGGGATGCTCAGCTCGCGGTCCTTCGCAGCCGCCACGATCGCGCGGGCGAGCGGGTGCTCGCTGTCGCCCTCCGCCGCGGCGGCGATCGCCAGCAGCTCCTCGTCGGTGACGCCCTCGGCCGTCTCGACGTGCGTGACGGACGGAGCGCCCTTCGTGAGCGTGCCGGTCTTGTCGAACAGCACGGTGTCGACGGTGCGCATGCTCTCGAGCGCGAGGCGGTCCTTCACGAGCACGCCGGCGCGGGCGGCGCGCTCGGTGGCGATGGAGACCACGAGCGGGATGGCGAGGCCGAGGGCGTGCGGGCAGGCGATGACGAGAACGGTGATGGTGCGCACGACGGCGTCGCCGGGGCTGCCGAGCAGCAGCCAGGCGGCCGCGGTGATGACGGCGGCGCCGAGGGCGAACCAGAACAGCCACTTCGCGGCGGTGTCGGCGAGGCGCTGGGCGCGCGAGCTGGAGTTCTGGGCCGTCTCGACGAGCTGGCGGATGCCCGCGAGTGCGGTGTCGTCGCCGACCGCGGTGACGGCGATGCGCACGCCGGAGTCGGTGGCGACGGTTCCGGCGACGACCTGGTCGCCCTCGCCGCGGCGCACGGTGCGGGATTCGCCCGTGATCATCGACTCGTCGAACTCGGCCGAGCCCTGCGTGATGCGGCCGTCGGCGGGCACGCGGGCGCCGGGGCGCACGATGACGACGTCGTCGAGCTGCAGGTCGTCGGGCGAGACGGTCTCGGTGCCGTCGGCGGTGACCCGCTCGGCCTCGTCGGGCAGCAGGGCCGCGAGCGAGTCGAGCGCGCTCGTGGTCTGCGCGAGCGATCGCATCTCGATCCAGTGGCCGAGCAGCATGATCACGACCAGCAGCGCGAGCTCCCACCAGAAGTCCAGCTCGTGCGAGAGAAGGCCGAGGCTCGCGCCCATGCTCGAGATGAAGGCGGTCGTGATCGCGAGCGCGATGAGCAGCATCATGCCGGGCTGCCGGGCCTTCAGCTCGCCGACGGCGCCGGTCAGGAACGGGCGCCCGCCCCAGACGAAGATGACCGTGCCGAGCACCGGCGAGATCCACTCGACCCCCGGGATGCCCGGCAGCTCATAGCCCAGCAGCATCGAGAACATCATGCTGAAGCCGACGACCGGCGCGGCGAGTACGAGGTTCCACCAGAAGAGTCGTCGGAACTGGGCGACGTGGTCGCCGTGACCGCCGTGGCCTCCGTGGCCTCCGTGGCCGGAGTGACCGCCGCCGTGACCGGCGTGCGGATCGTGCTGCGCGTGCTCGTGAGTGGGGGCATCGAGATGCTGAGTGTGCTGGCTCATGCGGCCAAGATATACCCCCCTGGGGTATCGCGCAAGGGGGTCGGTGTGAACCTGGGTCTAGGGTGAGCGCGACCGAGGGAAGACGCATGTCGAAGAAGTCGAGCACGCACGGACCCGGGAAACGGGTTCCCAAGAAGGTGTACGAGGCCGAGCTGACGCGCCTGCAGATCGAGCTCGTCGAGATGCAGCAGTGGGTCATCGCCACCGGCGCCCGGGTGCTGGTGATCTTCGAGGGGCGCGATGCCGCCGGCAAGGGCGGCGCCATCAAGCGCGTCATGCAGTACCTCAACCCGCGGCACGCCCGCGTCGTCGCCCTGCCCCAGCCCACGGAGCGCGAGAAGGGCCAGTGGTACTTCCAGCGCTACGTCGAGCGGCTGCCGACCGCGGGCGAGATCGTGCTCATGGACCGCTCCTGGTACAACCGCGCCGGCGTGGAACGGGTCATGGGCTACTCGACCGATGAGGAGTACCGCCGCTTCCTTCACCAGGTGCCCGTCGTCGAGCGGATGCTCGTCGAGGACGGCATCACGGTGCTGAAGTACTGGTACTCGGTCTCCGACGACGTGCAGCAGGCCCGCTTCGCCTCGCGGCTGAACGACCCGATGCGCCGCTGGAAGCTCTCGCCGACCGACCTCGAGTCGATCCTGCGCTGGGAGGACTACTCGCGCGCGAAGGACGCCATGTTCGCCGCGACCGACATTCCCGAGGCGCCGTGGTGGACGATCGAGAGCGACGATAAGCGGGCATCCCGCCTCAACACGATCAGCCACCTGCTCAGCCAGCTCGACTACCACCGCACCGAGCTCGACGAGGTGGTCATTCCCGACCGCCCCGAGGCGACCGACTACGAGCGGCCGCCGCGCGAGCAGCACCAGTACGTGCCCGACGTCGCGCGCGAGCTGCGGAAGAGCGCCAAGAAGCGCAGCGGGGCGTAGACACCACGACGTGCTCGGCACCGAGTAGCGTCAGGGTGTCCGCTGGACGCACCGTCTGATTCTGGACACCGTGCGAGGTAGCGCCTCGCCGGACGGGAGGAGCGCCGCATGACCGCACCGGAGAACGTCGACCCCCGGGTCGCCCGAACACGGCACGACGTGCCAGCCGTCGCACTGCGCCTGCTGCTCGACGAGGGGTGGGAGGCCGTGACTCCCGCCCGCGTGGCCGCCGAGGCGGGCTATTCCCGGGCGACGGTCTACGCGCACTGGCCCGACCGCACCGATCTCATCCGCGATGCCTTCGCGCAGTACGGCGGGATGCCCCACCACCGCCCGGACGGCGATGCCGAAGCCGATCTGCGCGGCGAGCTGGCCAGCTTCTGCCGCGCGATGGTCGAGCACCGGCTGGACCGCGCGCTCGCGACGCTCGCCGAGCGGGCCCAGACCAACCCGGAGATCACTCCGATCCGCGATCGCTTCGTGGCTGACGGCGAGCGTCCGATGCGGCAGACCCTCCCCGCGCTCGGTCGAGGACCAGCGGCGGAGGCCGCGCTGCTGATGCTGTGCGGGATGGTCACGCACGCCGTGCTGATGCACGGCGCCGCCCCCGTGGACGAGGTGCTCGACGCGGCCGTCCGCATCGTCGTCGACGGGCTCCGCGACGCATGATCGGATCGGATCGCTTCCCCCACGTCGAGGTCGCCTCCGCCGCGGAGCTGCGGGCCTGGCTCGAAAGGCACCACGCGCAGGAGGAGGCGGTCTGGCTCGTCACCTTCAAGAAGGCGGTCCCCGCGAAGTACCTCTCGACCGCGGAGGTGCTCGACGAGCTCGTCGCCTTCGGCTGGATCGACGGCATCCGGCGGGCGGTGGACGACGAGCGCACGATGCAGCTCATCAGTCCCCGGCGCACCCAGCCGTGGGCGAAGACGTACACCGATCGCGCTGAGCGGCTCATCGCCGAGGGGCGCATGGCGCCGGCGGGGCTGGCGAGCGTCGAGGCCGCGCGCCGCTCCGGCGCGTGGGAGGCGATGGCCGACGTCGACGCCCTCGTCGTCCCCGACGACCTGCGCCGGGCGCTCGACGCGGCCCCTCCGGCGCTCACCGTCTACGAGGCCTTCCCACCCTCGGTGCGGCGCAACATCCTGCGCTGGATCGCGAGCGCCAAGACCCCGCCGACGCGCGAGAAGCGCATCGCGCTGACGACCGCCGAGGCGAGGGCCGGGCGGCGCGTGAAGAGCAACGGCTGATCCGACCGGGGGGCGGCTCGGGATTCTCGCGCGAGGTTCGCCCCGTGCTCAGTGCCCTCGGCTCGTGGTCGCCGGGCCGACGCGCGTGGCCACCCATTCGATGAGCGGCTCGGTCGCGCTCCAGACCGCGAGCACCTCGCTGGGCGGCGCCTCCACCGGCAGGCGCCGCAGCGCCGCGTAGTGCTGCAGCCTCAGCAGTCGGATCGCCGGATGCGCCGGGTCGATGCCGCGCGGCGCGGTCTTGAGCGAGGGCCCGGCCAGCTCGAAGCCCTGGGATTCGAGCGCGCTCACGATCGACTCGAGCTCCTCGGCCGCGGCCGCGTCATCGACGATGAGGCCGCGGGCGCGCTCGAGCTGGTCCTTGGAGGGCCCGTAGAGCCCGCCGCCGACTTCGATGCGCTCGGCGTCGAGGTTGACGTAGACGGTGCCGACCTCGCCCGCCATCATGCTGGCATCGACGCGGTACGGGCTCTTGTCGGCGCTGAATCGCACGTCCCGGTTCTGGCGCATGATCTTGCCGGGGCCGTAGCGACGCTCGGCCTCAGCCAGCAGGGCCTCCATGGGCCGGCGGATCGCGCGGTCGTAGACCTCGCGATGCTCCTCGACGTAGGCCTTGCTGTTGTCAGCGGCGATACCGGTGAGATACGTCGTCGCCTCGTGCGTGAAGGGGACGAGGACGGGACTGTCGGACATGGTCTGCCTTTCCGTGACGCGGTTCGACATGGCGTCAACTAATGAACAGAATGTACAACAAGGGTCTCGAGAAGTCGCAGGGCGAGATCGGACGAGCACGTGAGGCGCTCGACCGCGTCATCCTCCGAGATCGAGATCGCGCACCGCGTCGATCAGCAACCGGGCCGCCGCACCCATCGTCGCGTCCGCGGCGGGCTGCACCGTCATAGGCACCGACGACCGAGTCAGCATGGCGAGCGCGACCCGCGCTCCCGATCGGTGCTCGACCACGCCCATCTCGTGCCGCAGCGTCAGCACGGTGCCCGTCTTCGACGACCATCGCGCGTCCTCCGACTCGAGGTCGGGGGCCATGCGCTGTCGAATGACCGAGGCGCCGAGCATCGCCCGCAGCCGTGCAGCCGTCGCGGTCGACGCCCAGGGCGATCGCCAGAGGGCGGCGAGCAGATCGACGCCCCCGCGCGCGGTGACGGTGGACGCCCGCCCGCCGTCGAGCTGCGCGATGGGGTGGCCGCCCCCGCGCGACGCCGCCGCGATCGCCGCGACCTGCACGAGCGTCGCGTCCGCCGGCTCGACGCGCTCGAGCGGGGTCCGCGCGAGCTCCGCCTGCGAGGAGCGGAGCTCCCACCCCTCGACGCCCCACCGCGCGAGGAGCGCGGGCGCAGCCTCGGCTCCGATGAGCTCCTGCAGGGCATCCGCCGCCGCGCTGTCGCTGATGGTCACGGCGAGGGAGACGAGATCCTCCGCCGCGATCGTAGCCGGGTGGCGGAAACGCGTGAGGCCCGTCGGCCCGGCCGAATCGATGAGGCCTGGCGGTACGACGACCGGATGCCCGGCGGTGATGACGCCTCGCTCGATCGCGTCGAGCACCGCCGCCGCCAACGGCACCTTGGCGAGCGAGGCGGCCGGCAACGGGCGATCGGGCTCGTGCGCGATCTCGAGGCCGGAATCGAGGTCGCGGGCGAGGAACGACGCGGTGAGGCCCGCACCATCGAGGAGGTCGCGCGCCGCAGCCGCGGCTCGGCGGCTCACGCGCCAGGCTCCGCGGCCCCGAGCGCGGCCGCGATCGACTGCCCGATGTCAGCGTGATCAAGGGCGTGCACGGCCTCCGCGTCGCCGATGAGCACCGAGACCCGCTCGAGCGCGGGATCGGCGAGCGCGCGCCAGCGCAGACCCCAGCTCTCGGCCTGGGCGCGCGAGCAGAGCATGAGGTCGTTCGACCCGAGAACGGCAGCGAGCGCGAGCGGCGCCGAGCGGGCCATGACAACCTGGTCGTGCCGCAGCCCTGCACCGTCGCGCGCTCGGAGGGCGCCGTCCCGGACCGCGGGCACGTCATCCTCGGGCAGCAGGTGCAGCACTTTCGACGGGCGCTGATCGATGCGGACCCCGCGCAGCGATGCGAGGCGGGACGGCAGCGATGCCGGACCGGGACGCGCCGCGACACCGAGCGGCACGGCCCACGACGGCGCGGCGGCCGCGCGACCGGAGCTCTACCCGCCCCGGGCGGGCAGCACGGCAACGGCGACGACGCGGTCGCCGAGCATCCGCCCGCGCTGCGGCACGTCGCCCTCGACGCACTCGAGAGTCAGATCGTGCTGGAGCCCGGCCGCTGCGATGCGGGCGAGGGCAGGGATCGATGTGCGGGGCACGGCGATGCGCACCGTGCGTCGCCGTCCCTGCTCGGCGACGAGCAGGAACTCATCCCCGAGCTCGACGAGGCGCCGCGCCACCGGCAGAAGCCCCTCCCCCGCGGGCGTCAGGGCGGCCCCGCGCCGCGAACGGTCGAACAGCGGTGATCCGACCTGCCTCTCGAGAGCCGCAATGCGGCGGCTGGCGACCGACTGCGGGATGCGCAGGGCGGCGGCGCCGTCGGTGAAGCCGCCCCGGGCGCTCACGCTGACGAAGGCACGGGCGGCGGCGAGAACATCCATGCATCGAGATTATTCACGAACAGCATGAAGCGACGCTCTCGATCATTTTCCTGAATGGATGCACGGCGGCACCCTGGAACGAGCGGCGCGACCGACGCCGCGAGTGAAGGAGACTCCCCCGCATGACCCGCACGCCACCCCGACTCGTCGCCACCGCCCTCGGCTCGATCGTCGCGATCGCGGCCCTCGCCGGATGCACGGCCGCGGCGGAGCCGCCCGCGAGCATCTCGACCGCGACCGCCGCCCCCGACACCGACGCCGCCTCCGACCTCGACGGGGCGCTCGCCGCCCTCGAGACCGAGTACGACGCGCGGCTCGGCCTCGCCGCGATCGACACCCGCACGGGCGAGGTGCTCGAGTACCGCGCCGGCGAGCGCTTCGCCTTCGCCTCGACCTACAAGGCGCTCGCCGCCGCCGCCGTGCTCGACCGCACGACCGACACCGAGCTCGACGCGGTCGTGCCCGTCGAGCAGAGCGACCTCGTCACCTACTCGCCGATCACCGAGACGCGGGTCGGCGCGGGGATGACGCTGCGCGAGCTCGCCGACGCGGCCGTGCGCTTCAGCGACAACACGGCGGGCAACCTGCTGTTCGACGCGCTCGGCGGCCCGGCCGGCTTCGATGCGGCGCTCGAGGAGGTCGGCGACGACACGACCGTCGCCTCGCGCGAGGAGACGGCGCTCAACGACTGGCAGCCCGGGTCGGAGGACGACACCACGACCCCGCTCGCCTTCGCCCGCGCTCTCGAGGCGTACGCCGTGGGCGACGCACTGGATGACGGCGACCGGCAGCAGCTGCTCGAGTGGCTGGTCGGCAACACCACCGGGGATGCTCTCATCCGGGCCGGAGCTCCGGAGGGCTGGACGGTCGGCGACAAGACCGGCTCCGCCGCCTGGGGCACGCGCAACGACATCGCGGTGGTCTGGCCGCCCGACGACGAGCCCTACGTGCTCGCCGTGCTCTCGAGCCGCGACGACGCCGGGGCCGATGCCGAGTACGACGACGCCCTCATCGCCGATGCCGCGCGCGTCGCGATCGCGGAGCTGGAGCGCGTGCGGGGCGAGTGAGATGCGACGAGCCCCGAGCGGTGCCAGCGGCCGAGCGCGCGGCGACTCAGTCGCGAGCGCCGGCGGGGCGGGGGATCGCGAACAGGGAGGGACGCGGCGTGATGCGGCGGCCGGCGTCGCCGAGCGCCCGTTCCAGTGCGGCCCGGGGCGCACCGTCCCGGGCCGCGAGCTCGATGAGCGCGTGCCTCTCGAGGGAGACGAGACGACGGCGTTCGACGGCGGGGAGGGAGCGGAGCACCCCCTCGGCGGCCCGTTCCGTCATGTTCCCGCGACCCGCGTCCGCGGGCTCCGGGCGGTGCGATGCCGTCGAACGAAGAGCAGCCCGAAGCGCCCGCCGGCGGCGATCGCGTACCAGCGCTCCGCGACCCAGGGCGCCGGTACCGAGAACGACGACGACGAGCACCACGACCGCGCTCGCGACCTCGACGGAGACGTCTCCCGCGGCACGGATCACCGTGACGACGAGCGCGAAGCCGACCAGGCCGCCCTGCACCCACCAGTAGGTCGCACCGACGTGGGGGTAGTCAGCGGGCGGACGACGGCCGCGATCGCGCTCCGACACGATGGCGAGCACGAACGAGACGACCGCGCACGCCATCGCGAGCAGAGCACCACTGTCGAGATCATCGATGACGAGATCTCCGCGGTACCCGCTGACCATCCCCGCCGCCACCGCGGCGAACAGCATCGATGCGATCGCCGCGATCGGAGGCGACGTCCGAGCCCGTGCGTGCTCTTCGCCGCGAAGAGCGCGGCGCTCCTCGATCGACACGCGCCGCAGCTCATCCGCGGCCTGCGGCGCGATGATGCGCAGGGCGTCGACGTGGATGCGATCGGACGCTGCGCGGATCGAACCCCCGACCGGTTGCGCCGCGACGATCCGAGCGGCATCGCGCCGCACCGCGACCGCATCGGCCGAGCTATCCTCCGTCATCGCCACCGATGGTAGCGGGATGCAGAAGACCCCCGAACCGGGCGGTTCGGGGGTCTTCTGCATCCCCATGAGGGACGGTGGCGGAACCGGTGGGATTTGAACCCACGGTGGGCTCAACACCCACACAACTTTTCGAGAGTTGCACCTTCGGCCGCTCGGACACGGTTCCGGGGAAGAGTTTAGTACAGGCGCGCGGCCCGGGCGAACCGTGGCCCCGGCCGGGCATCCCGCGCCGTTACGATGCGGGAATGGCCCTTCCTTCGCCGCGCACCCCCTGGCTGCGGCGGCGGCTGCGGCAGTGGGATGCTCGCGCAGCGCTGCCCGGAGACCTCGTGTACGCCGCCCTCGGCGACTCCGCCGCGCAGGGCATCGGCGCGCGCAGCCTCGAGACGAGCTACGTCGGCCGGCTGGCGGAGCGGCTCGAGCGCCACTCCGGCCGCAGCGTGCGCGTGGTGAACCTCTCGCGCTACGGCGCCCGGGTCGACGATTGCGTCGACCGGCAGCTGCCCGCCGCCCTGGCGCTCGACCGCGTCGACGTCATGACCGTCGCCATCGGCGCGAACGACATGCGCGCCGCCGACCACGAGGGCTTCCTCGCGCGCTTCGACGCGCTGCTGGCGATGCTGCCCGCGCACGCGATCGTCGCCGACCTGCCGTGCTTCCACTTCGGCGAGCGCGAGTTCGACGCCTGGCGCACCTCGCAGGTCATGGCCGATCGGGTGCGCGCCGCCGGGCTCGCCTTCGCGCCCCTGCACCGGGTGACCGAGCTGCGGCGCGGCTGGGGCTCGTTCCCGGAGTTCACGTGGGATCAGTTCCACCCGAGCGATCTGGGTTACCGGGTGTGGGAGTCGGCCTTCGCCGGGGCGGTCACGCGGCGCGCGCGGCAGCTGCGGGCATCCTGACCGCCGCCCCGTCGCTGACCGCCGCACCGTCGCTCGGCCGGCCGCACACGACGGAGCCGCCGTCCTCCTGGCCGAGGGCGGCGGCTCCGGGATGCGCACCGGGGGTGCCCGGCGGCGTGCGTCTCGCGCGGCGGCGGGCTACTCCCCCGCGACCGTCGCGAGCGAGCGGGATGCGCGGCGGCGCAGCGCGAAGGTCGCTGCGCCGGCGCCCAGCAGACCCAGCGCGAGGGCCAGCAGACCGCCCGCCTCGGCGCCGGTGACCGGCAGGCCGCCGACGCCGCCGACGCCGCCGCCGGCTCCGGCTCCGGCGCCGACCGCGGCAGGAGCCGCCGCGATCTGCAGCTCGACGCGGATGGGCAGCTCGCCCGGCACCTGCGACGCCACCTCGAGCACGTAGGCGCCCGCCGCCAGATCGCGCGGGATGACCAGTGCGAACGTCGCGACGCCCTCGGCGTTCGCCGTAGCCGTTCCGAGCTCGACCGCGCTCAGGGAGATCGCGGCGGCCGTGCTCAGCCCGTCGGCGGCGCCGAGCAGGGCGCCCGAGATGGTCTGCCCCGGCTCGAGACCGGAGACCGTGACGGGCACGGTGTCGCCCGCCCGCAGGCCGTCGAGGCGCAGCGAGACGGTCGCCCAGTCGTCGGAGCCGATGATCGCGCGACCCAGCGGCGCCGGCTCGACGACCTCGAACTCCTCGAAGTAGGCCACTGCGGCGGCGAGGTCGACCTGACCGGTGTCGGTGCGGTTCGTGCCCTCGGCGAGGGTGGTGAAGTTGTCGCCGCCGTTCGCGAGGAACGAGTTCGCCACGACCCGCACGACGTCGTCCGCCGCGATGGGCTCGCCGTTCAGGCGCAGCTCGAGGATTCGCTCGCCCTGGGGCAGAGACTCGTCGTAGACGTACTCGAAGCCCTCGCTGACGCCGAGGTGCAGCTTGGGGCGCGACGAGCCCGCGGGCTGCCACTGCTCCTCGAGCACCAGCGTCAGCTGCGCGCCCGTGAGGTCCTGGGTGAACAGCGTGTTGGCGAAGGGCTGCACGCTCGCCACGTCGCGGTACGTCGTCACGCCGTCGTCGTCGCCGAGCAGCAGGTCGGCACGGACGCCGCCCGGGTTCATGAGCGCGATCTGCGCGGGCTCGCCGCCGAACGACTCATTCGAGGTGGCCCACAGCTGGATGTCCGCGATCAGGTTGCCGAGGCTCGACTCGGCGACCCGATCCTCGACGCCCTCGGCGTCGAACGCCCGCGTGATGTCGGCGGTGACCGAGCCCACGACGGTGTCGCCGACGATCGCGGCGGCGTCGACGGCATCCGCGACGATCTGCGCGACGGCGGCGTCGGCGGGGAAGGCCGCGACGTTGCCCGGGGCGAGCGGGATGACCGAGCGGCTCGCGCCGGTCACCTCGAGCGTCTCGGTGTCGACCGTGAGCTCGACCTGGGCGAGGTGCGTGCCGTACTGGCCGCCCATGACGACGGGCCGCTCGACGCCCGAGCCCGCGACCGGGAAGGCGCAGTCGACGACGATGTGCGTGTGACCGGCGAAGATCGCGTCGATGTCGCTGGAGGAGTCGCGCACGATCGAGCCGAAGGCGTCGTCGGCGGCGCCGAGCGTCGCGCAATCCGCCGAGTCGGGGCCCTCGTGCACGAGCGAGACGATCACGTCGGCCTCGCCGTCGCCCTCCTCGCCGTTGCTCAGCTGCGCCGCGACGCGGTTGGCCGCCTCGACGGGGTCGCCGAACTCGATGCCGGCGATGCCCGCGGGGCTCACGAGGCTGGCCGTCTGACCGGTGACCGTGCCGATGAAGCCCACCCGCACGCCGTCGAGCTCGGTCACCCAGAATTCGTCGAGCGCGGGGGTCTCGGTGCCGGCGAGGTAGACGTTCGCGCCCAGGCCGTAGCGCGGGTCGCCGTAGCGGGGCAGCACGCGGTCGGTGAGGTCGGCGAAGCCGGCGTCGAACTCGTGGTTGCCGACCGCGCCGACATCGAGGCCCGCCGCGACGAGGGCGTCGATGGTCGGGTTGTCCTGCTGCGAGAACGAGGTGAAGGTGCTCGCGCCGATCATGTCGCCCGCGCTCGCGAAGACCGTGTTCGGGTTCTCGGCGCGCAGCTGGCCGACGGCTCCGGCGATGACCGCCGCGCCCGCCTCGGCCCGGTTGGCCTCGAGGCGTCCGTGGAAGTCGTTGATGCCGAGCACCTGGATGGTGGTCTGCGGCGTGACCGAGTACAGCGTCGTGGTGCCCGTGATCTCGTTGCCCACGGCGATCATCGCCCGCCCGGTCGGCGAGTCGCCGGCCGGCAGGAACACGATCGACTCGGGGCCCGAGTCGCCGACCGCGGCGATGTCGTCCTCGACGTCGAGCGAGAAGTCGCGATTGTTGATGTAGGTGGTGAACTCGGGCGCGGTCGGCACCGTCACGTCGTAGACGGCGATGCCGCCGACGCGCTCGAGCCCGATGAAGGCGTACTGTCGCCCGTCGACCTCGCCGACGGCGACGGCCTCGGGCTCGGGGCCCTTGGCGTCGTTGCGCGAGCCGAGGACGTTGTCGTCGTTGCCCGCGTTGAAGAACTCGGGCAGAGCCTCGGCGGTGATCCGCTCGAGCGACTCGCCCGAGTCGCTCACCAGCGTGCCGGCCGAATCCCAGATCGAGAACGACCGCGTGCCGAAGGCGTGCAGCGCCGAGTAGCAGTCGTCGACCTGCGGGCTCTCGATCGAGACCTCGAGGCGGTCGAAGGCCGCACGGTTCGTCGTGTCGATCGTGTCGCAGAGGGCGAGGTCCTCGACGCGGACGGGCTCCTCGTAGTCGCCCCACTCGCGGGCGTCGCCCTCG
This sequence comes from Microcella daejeonensis, assembly GCF_026625045.1. Lineage (GTDB taxonomy): Bacteria > Actinomycetota > Actinomycetes > Actinomycetales > Microbacteriaceae > Microcella > Microcella daejeonensis. The sequence continues at coordinate 741,955 of NZ_CP113089.1, forward strand.
TTGGCCGTGACGACGTAGGTCTCGCCGCCGACCTCGTAGGTGTCGATCGTGTCGGGCATGAAGAGCCCCTCGATGCCGTCGACCGTGATGCGCTCGGTGAGGTTCGCGGTGCGGTCGCTCATCGTCATGGGCACGACGCCGCGGTCGATCGAGCCGAGCGCCGCGAGCTCGAGGGTGCCGTCGACGAGGTTCACGATGGCGAGACCGTTCGCCTCCTGCAGGCTCACGTACGCGGTGACGTCATCGGGCGCGACGCTCGCGTACTCGGGCTCGATGCTGCGCGAGACGGGCAGGTCGATGCCGTCGATACCGGCGAAGACGCGGATGCCCTCCGGGAGGGTGCGCGTGCCGTCGGCCTCGAACTCCTCGAAGCCGACCGTGCGCACGGCGCTCTGCTCGGAGGCGGCGACGGTTCCGGGCAGGTCGACGATGCTGATGCTGCCGACGGGGTCGACGAGGTAGTCGTCGCTCGGCTCCCCCTCGTTGGCGAGGACGGCGTAGGCGCCGTCGCCGCTCACGGCGACGGAATCGGGCTGCGCGCCGACCGACACCGCGCCGAGCACGTCGCGCGTGGTCGCGTCGACGGAGAGCATCCAGCCGGTGTCGGTCTTCGTGGGCGCCTCGACGGCGACGACGACGAGGCCGCCGGGGGTGACGGCCACCGAGTTGGCGACCGCGCCGGCGGGGATGGTGCCGCCGCCGGAGATCGGGGCGCCCTCGGCGACGATCTCGTCGATCAGGGTCGGCGCGCTCGGGTCGGAGACGTCGATGGCCTGCACCGCGCCGGCGACCGCGTTGACGATGAAGAGCTGCTGCGTGGCGGCGTGGTAGCTGACGATCTCGGCGGCGCCCGCGTCGAACTCGGGGGTCTGCAGGGTGCCGACGGGCGCGAGCGCGAGCGCTCCAGAGCCCTCGTAGACGATCGGCTCGGCGACGATGGCGGCCGTCGCGGGCATCGCGATCGCGGTCATGGCGGCGCCGGCGACGAGGGCGGCGCAGGTGCCGGCGGCGGCGAGCCGGCGGCCGAACGACCGCTGCGGCGCGCGGGAGAGGAGCGGGGGGCGAGGTGAGGGCACGGCGGACTCCGGTGTCGAGAGGGGGGCGGGGCGCGGTTCGGGATGCCCGGCGCGAGCGCGGACGATTCGCACGCTAAGCGCACTCGGTGTCGGCACGCGGACGTCGAGGTGAACAGCAGGTGACCCGGCCGGCGCCCGGTGTCGGAGGTCGCGCCTACGCTTATCGGCATGGCCCGCCCGACCACGTCCTTCCGCTGCACCGAGTGCGGCTGGACGACCCCGAAGTGGGCCGGCCGCTGCGGCGAGTGCCAGCAGTGGGGCACGGTCGTCGAGGCGGGGCCGACGGCCGTCACGCAGCGCACGACGTCGACCCTCGTCGCCGACGCCCGCATCGCCCGCCCCATCACGCAGATCGCCCCACGCGAGCAGAGCCACACGCCCACCGGCATCGGCGAGTTCGACCGGGTGCTCGGCGGCGGCGTGGTGCCCGGCGCGGCCATCCTGCTCTCGGGCGAACCGGGCGTCGGCAAGTCGACCCTGCTGCTCGAGGTCGCCTCACGCGCCGCGCAGTCGGGCCAGCGCGTGCTCTACGTCTCGGCGGAGGAGTCGACCGCGCAGGTGCGCCTGCGCGCCGGCCGCACCGGGGCGCTGAGCGACGAGCTCTACCTCGCGAGCGAGACCGACCTCTCCGTCATCCTCGGCCAGATCGACCAGGTGCGGCCCTCCCTCGTCATCGTCGACTCGGTGCAGACCGTCGCCTCACCGCTCATCGACGGCCTCGCGGGCGGCGTCGCCCAGGTGAAGGAGGTCGCGGCGACGCTCATCCGGGTCGCGAAGGAGCGCGACCTGCCCGTACTGCTCGTCGGGCACGTGACGAAGGACGGCACGATCGCCGGCCCGCGCATGCTCGAGCACCTCGTCGACGTCGTCTGCCAGTTCGAGGGCGACCGCCAGACCGCCCTGCGCTTCGTGCGCGCCCACAAGAACCGCTTCGGCCCGACCGACGAGGTCGGCTGCTTCGAGATGACCGGCGAGGGCATCGCCGAGGTCGCCGACCCCTCCGTGCTGTTCCGGTCCAATGCCACCGTGCCCGTGAGCGGCACCTGCGTCGCTATCGCCATGGAGGGGCGCCGCGCCATCCCCGTCGAGGTGCAGGCGCTCATCGTCGCCTCGAAGGCCCCGCAGCCGCGCCGCGTCGTCAACGGCGTCGACTCCTCCCGTGTCGCCATGCTGCTCGCCGTGCTCGAGCGCCGCTGCGGCATGCCGCTGTCGGAGTTCGACGTCTACGTCTCGACCGTCGGCGGCATCCGCCTCACCGAGCCCGGCGCCGACCTCGCGATCGCCCTCGCCATCGCGAGCGCGCGCCGCGAGAAGGCCCTAGACGGCCACCTCGCCGCCATCGGCGAGATCAGCCTCGCCGGCGAGATCCGCGCCGTCGCCGGGGCGCCGCAACGGGCCGCCGAAGCCCGGCGGCTCGGCTACCGCACCCTCATCGACGCGGGCGCCGTGCACGTGCGCGAGGCCGTGCGGCTCGCCTTCGCGAGCGCGCGCGACGAGAAGGTCGACGTCCCCGAGTTCTAGGGGCCGAAGGCTGAGTCAGCGATCAGCGGCGGCGTACGACCGCGACGACGCCGGCTACCAAGCAGGCCACGCCGATGATCGGCAGCAAGAAGAAGAATGCTGATGCGCGACCGGACGCATCGATTTCGCGAGTGGCGAGGATCCACCACGCGAAGCCGCCGATCACGAGCAGCGACGCGCCGATTGCGAACCACGCGACCGGCGGAGTCGGCCGGGACGGCCCCTGTCGTCGCCCGAGGAAGGTCACGGTGCCGGATCGGCCTCCAGCAGCAGCGCGTCGAGCACGTCCTGCGGCTCGGCCTGCATCGAGTGCGGGCCGGCCAGGTCGAACCAGATCGCCTCGAGCACGCCGATGTTCTGCTGGATGAAGTCGGTCAGCGTCGCCCGGTCGTAGGCGAGCACGCGGTGGTCCGTCTCCTGCGGCAGCATCGCCACGTAGGCTTGCGGGCTCGAGAACAGCAGCAGCATGTACTTCTCGGCCTCGCCCTGGCGGAACACCCGCACCTGCGGGGGCCCGTCGACGGGCAGCAGGGGCACGATCACGTGGTCGTTGCGCAGCGCGAAGGCCACGGCAGCGGCATCCTGCTTCTCGAGAGCGGCGGCGAGACGCTGCTCGGGCGGCAGCGTCGACTCCGGCAGAGCGGCGGGGCGGGCTCCGCGCGGGAGGCCGCCGTTTCGGGAGGGTCGCTTCTTCTTCGGCATCCCCACCAGCCTAGGGCTCAGTTCAGCAGGAACGCCTTATCGGTGCTGGAGGCGAAGCCCCCGATGCTCACCGACAGCCGGTAGGTCGCGCCACCGGCGCCGACCGGTTCGCGCTGCACGTCGCACACGCCGGCCTCGCTGCGCGTGCGGCTCCACTGCAGCGGGCTGGTCGAGAGCTCCTGCTCCGGCTCGAGCGTGATCGGGGCGGCGACCGGGTCGGTCTGGCAGTCCTTCGACGACCAGATGCGGTCGGCGCCCGAGGTGATCACGTACTCCTGCACGTCGGTGCCGGCCTCCATCGTGCAGGCCGTCGAGGTGAGGTTGCGAATGGTCAGCGAGAGCAGCGGCAGCTGCTCGGCGCCATAGGCATCGGCGTCGGTCACGGCCACGACCTCCACCTGGTCGGGGGTGCAGGCGGTCGGGTCGGCGGGCGGCTCGGCGGGAGCATCCGCCGCCGGCTCCTCGGACGCCTCGGGAGCGGAGGTCTCGCTGGGGGCGGGGGACGCCGCCGTCGGTTCGGGATCGCCCGACCCGGGGCGCACGATGATGAGCACGATGATGACGATCACGGCCAGCAGCCCGAGGCCGACGATGAGGCGGCGGCGCCAGTAGACCTGGGGCGGCTGCGGTCCGACGGGATGACGCACGGTCGACATGGCGTCAGAGTAGGGCCGCGGGGTCGGGATGCCCGGCTACGGCTGCGGCGTGTGCCCCGATTGGCAGGCTCAGGCCAGGGTGCGCAGCATGCGCGTGTTGCCGAGCGTGTTCGGCTTCACGCGCGACAGGTCGAGGAACTCGGCGACGCCCTCGTCGGGCGAGCGCACGAGCTCCATGTACGCCTCGGGGTCGACCAGCAGCTGCTCGCCGATCGGTGTGAAGCCGTGGCGGGCGAAGAAGTCGACTTCGAACGTGAGGCAGAACAGGCGGGTGAGGCCGAGCTCGCCGGCCTCGGCGACGAGGCGCTCGAGCAGCGCGTGACCGACGCCGGCGCCGCGCCACGCGTCGGAGACGGCGAGGGTGCGCACCTCGCCGAGGTCCTCCCAGAGCACGTGCAGGGCGCCGCAGCCGACGACCTCGCCGGTGGCGTCGTCAATGGCGACGCGGAACTCCTGCAGCGACTCGAAGAACACCACCAGGTCCTTGCCGAGCAGGATCCGCTGCTGCACGAGCGGCTCCACCAGCTGCTTGATCTGGCGCACGTCGGCGGTGCGGGCGCGGCGCACCGAGAAGCGGCGGGGCTCGGGGGCCGGGATGCTCGTCACGCTCTCAAGCCTAGAGCCGGGCATCCCCGTCGCCCGCCCGTCACCCGCCCCGCGCGCGCCTGGAACGCGACGAGGCCCCGGCCGTCACCGACCGGGGCCTCGTGCACGCGTCGCGCCTAAGGCTGCAGCACGCGGTCGATCGTGTGGATGATGCCGTTCGACGCGGCGATGTTCGCGGCGGGGCGGATGATCTTCGGGTCGGCCAGGTCGCCGCCGTCGCGCAGGTTCACGCCCTGCACGCCGATGGTGCCGCCGAGGATGGTCGTGGCGGACTTGGCCTTGATGAGCGACTTCACGTCGGCCGCGCCGGGCACCACGTGGTACAGCATGATCTCGGTCACCCCTTCGACGCCCGCGACGATGCCGAGGGCCTCCTCCTCGGTGGCGGGGCGCTCACCCGTGAGGTCGGTCACCAGGCGCAGGAACGCCTCGTCGTTCGGCGCGAAGACCGTCAGGTCGGCGTCGGGCGCGGAGAGCGCCCCGGCGAGGTCGAGCGCGACGACCGCGCCAACGAGGATGTCGTAGTCGGACCCGTTGGCGTCGTAGGCGCCGACGCCGCCCGAGGCGCCCACGGCGACGTCGACGATGGTGCCGGGGCCCTCGTGGGCGTCGGCGAGAGCGGGAGTGGCGGTGCCGGCCACCAGCGCGGCGGCGGCGAACCCGGCGAGTGCGATGTGCTTCTTCATCGAAAGACCTCCAGTCGTCGGGGTGCGCTCCGGTGGCACCCCCCGAACGAGGGTGGTCGCTCCCTGCGCCGCGGGCAAGAGGAGGCGGCGTGGCGGGAGGGAGTGCACGGCGAGATCACGGGGAGTGTGCGGGGAGCATCCAGGAACAGGCGGCGCCCGGCGGGGACGACGATGCCCCGCCCCCGGCGGACCGGGGGGCGGGGCATTGTGACGTGCTGACGGCTACTCGGCCGCGGGCAGCTCCGGCGTGACCGAGGCGGCTGCGGGGCCGGCCTCGACGGCGGCGACGCCCGCGAGCTCGCGCTGCGTGGTGACGAAGGTGAACTCGCCGTCGACGAAGTCGACCGCCACGTGGTCGCCCGCGTTGAGCGTGCCGTGCAGGATGCGCTCGCTCAAGGCGTCCTCGATCTCGTGCTGCACCGCGCGGCGCAGCGGTCGAGCACCGAGCGACGGGTCCCAGCCGAGCTTGATGAGCTGCGCCTTGGCGGGCGTGCTCACCTCGATCGTCAGGTCGCGGTCCATCATGCGCTCGCGCAGCCGCTTGATGAACAGGTCGACGATCTGCAGCAGCTCGTCCTGGTTCAGCTGCGGGAACACGATCGTCTCGTCCACGCGGTTGAGGAACTCGGGCTTGAAGTGCTTCTTGAGCTCCTCGACGACCTTGCCGCGCATCGCGCTGTAGCTCGCCTCGGTGTTGCCCTGCAGCGTGAAGCCGACGGGGCCGCCCGTGATGTCCTTCGTGCCGAGGTTCGTCGTCATGATGATGACGGTGTTCTTGAAGTCGACCACGCGGCCCTGGCCGTCGGTGAGACGACCCTCCTCGAGCACCTGCAGCAGCGAGTTGAAGATATCGGGGTGCGCCTTCTCGATCTCGTCGAAGAGCACGACGCTGAAGGGCTTGCGGCGCACCTTCTCGGTGAGCTGGCCGCCCTCCTCGAAGCCGACGAAGCCGGGAGGGGCACCGAACAGGCGCGAGACCGTGTGCTTCTCGCCGTACTCCGACATGTCGAGCGCGATCAGGGCGCCCTCGTCGTCGAAGAGGAACTCGGCGAGCGCCTTGGCGAGCTCGGTCTTTCCGACGCCCGTGGGGCCGGCGAAGATGAACGAGCCCGAGGGGCGCTTCGGGTCCTTGAGGCCCGCACGGGTGCGACGGATCGTCTTGGCGAGCACGGAGATCGCCTCCTCCTGGCCGATGACCCGCTGGTGCAGGGCCTTCTCCATGAAGATGAGGCGGCTCGACTCCTCCTCCGTCAGCTTGAAGACGGGGATGCCCGTGGCCTGGGCCAGCACCTCGGCGATGACGCCCTCGTCGACGGTGCCGCCGACGCCGGCCTCGCCCGAGCGCCATTGCTTCTCGAGCCGCAGCCGCTCACCGAGCAGCTTCTTCTCGTCGTCGCGCAGGCTCGCGGCCTTCTCGAAGTCCTGGTTCTCGATCGCGAGCTCCTTGTCGGCGCGCACGCCGGCGATCTTCTCGTCGAACTCGCGCAGCTCGGGCGGCGCGGAGAGGATCGACAGGCGCAGGCGGGCGCCGGCCTCGTCGATCAGGTCGATGGCCTTGTCGGGCAGGAAGCGATCCTGCACGTAGCGGTCGGCGAGGTTGACCGCCGAGACGATGGCGCCGTCGGTGATCGAGACCTTGTGGAACGCCTCGTACTTGTCGCGCAGTCCCTTGAGGATGTTGATCGAGTGCGGCAGCGAGGGCTCGTGCACCTGCACCGGCTGGAAGCGGCGCTCGAGAGCGGCATCCTTCTCGAAGTGCTTGCGGTACTCGTCGAGCGTGGTCGCGCCGATGGTCTGCAGCTCGCCGCGGGCGAGCAGCGGCTTCAGGATGCTCGCCGCATCGATCGCGCCCTCGGCGGCACCCGCGCCCACCAGGGTGTGGATCTCGTCGATGAAGACGATGATGTCGCCGCGGGTGCGGATCTCCTTCGTGACCTTCTTGAGGCGCTCCTCGAAGTCGCCGCGGTAGCGGCTGCCGGCGATGAGCGAGCCGAGGTCGAGCGAGTAGAGCTGCTTGTCCTTGAGCGTCTCGGGCACCTCGCCCTTGACGATGGCCTGCGCGAGGCCCTCGACGACGGCGGTCTTGCCGACGCCGGGCTCGCCGATCAGCACGGGGTTGTTCTTCGAGCGGCGGGAGAGGATCTGCATGACCCGCTCGGCCTCCTTCTCGCGCCCGATCACCGGGTCGAGCTTGCCCTCGCGGGCGGCCTGCGTGAGGTTGCGGCCGAACTGGTCGAGCACCTGCGAGCCCTTGTCGCTGCTGGTGGTCTCGCCGCCGACGGCGACGGCCTCCTTGCCCTGGTAGCCCGAGAGCAGCTGGATGACCTGCTGGCGCACGCGGTTGAGGTCGGCGCCCAGCTTGACGAGCACCTGGGCGGCGACGCCCTCGCCCTCGCGGATGAGGCCGAGCAGGATGTGCTCGGTGCCGATGTAGTTGTGGCCGAGCTGCAGCGCCTCGCGCAGGCTCAGCTCGAGCACCTTCTTCGCGCGCGGCGTGAAGGGGATGTGGCCGGTCGGCTGCTGCTGGCCCTGGCCGATGATGTCCTGCACCTGCTCGCGCACGGCGTCGAGCGAGATGTTGAGCGACTCGAGGGCCTTGGCGGCGACGCCCTCGCCCTCGTGGATGAGGCCGAGGAGGATGTGCTCGGTACCGATGTAGTTGTGGTTGAGCATCTTGGCCTCTTCCTGGGCCAGGACGACGACACGGCGGGCGCGGTCGGTAAAGCGTTCGAACATCTCGGTCTCCTTACGGACGCCAGGCAGGGATTCGGCGCCGATGTAATGAGGGTAACCAGGCGAGGGGCGCAACCCTGCCCCTGTTCGCCGTGGGCGTGAGGGTTCTCGGCGCGCGGTCGGTCGACGAGGGCCGGGGGCTTGCCCGGCGCCGGGCATCCCGCTACCGTATCGATATTCGTTGTTATCGACTACCGATATGGATGCTCCCATGACCGATGCCGTCACCGCCGGCCCGCCCGTGCTCGACCGCCGCGACGCGGCCGTGATGCGGCTGCTCGCCGCGCTCGCCATGGCCGCCGCCGCGGTCTGGCTGATCGGAGCGGCGCTCGCGGTGCTGCTGCCCCTGCTCACCGACCAGGGCCTGCCGAGCGAGCTGCTGCTCGCCGACGGTTCGCTCTCCGCGGTCGGGAGCCTGCCCGAGGGGGTGCGCGCGCTCACCGCGACGGCGGCCGGGGTCACCGTCGACGCCTCGACTCTGTCGGGCGGGGCCGTCGCGCTGCTGCTCGTCGAGGCCGGACTCACGAGCCTCGTCGGCGCGATCGTCTCCGGGTCGATCGCCTACGCGCTGCGGCGCATCGCCCGCGGCGAGGCGTTCCACCGCTCGATGTTCGTCGTCGCGGTCGTCACCGGCTATGCCCTGTCGATCGGCATGATGGTCGCGATCGGATCGGGCGGGCTCGGGCGGATGATGGCGGGCGACGAGCTCAACACCCTGCTGGGCGCCGAGGTCTTCGTCGTCGGGTTCGAGGCCTCGCCGGTGCCGGTGCTCATCGGGTTCGCGGTGCTCGGGCTCGCGGTGGTGTTCCGGCTAGGGGCACGGCTGCAGCGCGAGACGGAGGGTCTCGTCTGATGGCGCCCGCTCCCTCCGATGAGGAGGAGACGGGCATCCACTGCCGGCTCGACGAACTGCTCGAGCAGCGCGGCATGACCCTCACCCGGCTGAGCGAGCTCGTCGGCGTGAGCGTCGTCAACCTCTCGGTGCTCAAGAACGATCGGGCCCGGGCGATCCGGTACTCGACGCTGCGGGCGATCTGCGACGCGCTCGACTGCGAGGTCGGCGAGCTGCTGGTGCTCGACGGGCGGTGACCCGCCGAGCAGCGGAGCGGCAGCAACTCCTGCAGTTCGTCGTTCACGCCGACGTAGGCTGACGACGTGAGCAACCTCGAAGCCGACCCCGACGAGCTGCTCGCCTCGCCCAGCAGCCCGCTCACGCCGGCGCCCCAGCTGCTGGAGCCGCGCGACGTGCCCCTCGGCGGGGTGCGCGCCATGACCGTGCGCCGCACGCTGCCGCAGCGCGAGCGCAGCCTCATCGGGGCGTGGTGCTTCCTCGATCATTACGGCCCCGACGACGTCGACGCGACCGGGGGCATGGTCGTGCCGCCGCATCCGCACACGGGGCTGCAGACGGTGAGCTGGTTGTTCGAGGGCGAGATCGAGCACCACGACTCGACCGGCGCCCACCACCTGGTGCGCCCGGGCGAGCTCAACCTCATGACCGCCGGCCGCGGCATCCAGCACAGCGAGGTCTCGACCCCGGCCGCGCGTCGCCTGCACGGCGCCCAGCTCTGGGTCGCCCTGCCCGACGGCGACCGCGGCATCGCCCCCTTCTTCGAGCACACCGAGCCCTCCCCCGTGCGGGTCGGCGACGCGACGGTGCGCGTGTTCATCGGCGCGCTGCCCGGCGTCGGCGCACCGGCGCCCGCCCGCGTCTTCAGCCCGCTGCTGGGCGCGCAGCTCGACCTGCCGGCCGGCGCCGCGGTCGAGCTGGCGGTCGACCCGTCCTTCGAGCACGGACTTCTGGTGGATGCCGGGCTCCCGTCGCTCGACGGAACGAGCATCCCGGCCCACCGCCTCGCCTACACGGCGCCGGGCCGCACCAGCCTGCGCATCGAGGCCGGAGCGGAGCCGCTGCGCGCCCTGCTCATCGGCGGAGCGCCGCTCGGCGAGTCGATCGTCATGTGGTGGAACTTCATCGGCCGCGACCACGACGAGATCGTGAGCGCCCGGTCGCGCTGGCAGGGCGAGGTCATCGAGGCGAGCCGGGTCAACGAGGTCTTCGGCTCGGTGCCGGGGTGGGACGGGCGGGCGCTGCCGGCGCCGGAGCTGCCCGGGATCCGGCTCAAGCCGCGCGGCTGAGAGCGGCGGCGACCCGCTACTCGTGCGGGTCGGCGGAGAGCTTCTGCGCGCGCGCGACCTCTTCGGCCTCGATATCGGTGTAGGCCTTGCGCTCGGCGCGGTCGGCGCGGATGATCGCGCGCATCGCGAACCAGAAGATCAGGCCCACGACGATCGTCGGCGTGACCGAGAAGATCGCGTTCGCCCAGAAGTCCTCCAGCATGTGCACCAGGATACGTGCGCACGGCTCGACGAGCGCCGCGAGCCCACCGGCCGCCCTCGCGCGGGGCGAGAGCGGGGCGAGAGCGAGGCGAGAGCGAGGAAGCGCCCCGGTGCGACGCCGGGGCTCAGACCCGGGCCGGCCGCCGCCCGTAGAGCAGGCCGAACACGGCGACCGCGGCCGCGGCGAGGCCCGCGAGGCCGAAGACGAGCGCGGCGAGGAGCGGGCCCGCATCGGCCGGGACGGTCGTGGTGGCGACCGCGACCACTCCGCCCTCCTCGGGCAGCGCCAGGGTCGGCAGCTGGAAGTCGCTGCCGGCCACGAGCTCGTTGGCGACGACGATGTCGCCGCGCACCTCCGACAGCGCGCCGCCGTCGGCGACCGCGACGACGCAGTAGGCGCCGTCGGCGACGCGGGCGGTGTCGATGACGGCGGCGAAGGGCTCGCCTCCGGCGACCTCGGTCTCGGTCGAGGCGACGGGCGCTCCGCACTCGCCGAGCGACTGCGGGGCGAGCGAGAGGGTGAGATCGGTCATCCCCTCGCCGTCGACGACGCCCTCGATGCGCAGCTCGCCCGAGACGGTCGACGAGGCGGCCGGCGCCGTGAGCGTGAGCGAGTCGGCGGCCGAGGCCGGGGTCGCGATGAGGAGGGCCGCCCCGCTGAGCAGCAGGGCGGAGAGGACCGCGGGGAGAGCGCGCGTGTGCAGCATTGATCGCCGTTTCGGGTCGGGCGATGTCGCCGACTCACCGTGGGGGAGGAGTCGTCGGCATTCGGGTTCGGGTATCGCCTCGCGGGGTGCGCGCTTCCTCGGCGGGGTGGGCCGGGGCGGCTGGGGGGGCCGCGTGCAGTCCTGCTCGGACGGCTTCATCGTAGGCGCGAGGGCGCGGCCTCGCACGCCCCCGTGGTGGGGTGGACAGCGCGGTCGAGGGCGGGATGCCCCGCACGAGGTGGCCGCGGCCCCGGCCGGGCATCCCGCCCCGCGGATCAGGGCTCGAGCGACCGCGTCATGAACACCGAGAACGGGTCGGGGGCGTAGGAGCCGAAGGGCCCGCACTCGTCGAAGCCCTCGCTCGCGTAGAGCACCCGCGCGGCCGTGAAGTCGGGGGTGCTGCCCGTCTCGAGCCAGAGCCGGGTGATGCCCCGCCCGCGGGCCTCGGCCATGACGTGCTGCAGCAGGGCGCGGCCGACGCCGAGGCGCAGGAAGCCGTCGGCGACGCGCATCGACTTGATCTCGCCGTGGAGCTCAGCCGTCGGCGCCCCCGCCTCGGCCGGCATCGCGCGCAGAGCGGCGAGCCCCGCGAGGTGCCCGTCGATGCGGGCCGACCACAGGGTGACGGATTCCTCGGCGAGGGCCTCGGAGGCGAGGGCGTGGACGCTCTCGGGCGGCGAGAACTCGAGCATGCCGCTGAGGTGGCGCTCGATGAGCGCCCGCACGTCGGGCGCGTGCGGCGAGTCGACCGCGATGAGCAGGGGCGGCCGGGCTGCCGGCCCGTCGGCGCGGTCCGCGCCGGCGGCATCCACCACCGCTAGCCCTTCGCGAGAACGCCGATGAGGCCGCTGATGACCAGGTACGCCCCGACGCCGCCCGCGATCACCCAGACGGCGAGGCGCGTGAACGAGACCTCGCGCTTCTTCTTCTCGGCGTCGCCGGGCAGGGCCAGCTCGTCGTCCTTCGCCATCAGGGCCTCACTTCACCAGGGGGAACAGGATGGTCTCGCGGATTCCGAGACCGGTGAGCGCCATGAGCAGGCGGTCGATGCCCATGCCCATGCCGCCCGACGGGGGCATGCCGTGCTCGAGGGCGGTGAGGAAGGCCTCGTCGAGGCGCATCGCCTCGGGGTCGCCGCCGGCCGCGAGGGTCGCCTGCGCGACGAAGCGCTCGCGCTGCACGACGGGGTCGACGAGCTCGGAGTACGCGGTGGCGAGCTCGAAGCCGCGGATGTACAGATCCCACTTCTCGACCCGGCCCGGCAGGCTGCGGTGCTCGCGCACGAGCGGGCTCGTGTCGAGCGGGAAGTCCATGACGAAGGTCGGCCGCACGAGGTCGCCCTTGATGAAGTGCTCCCAGAGCTCCTCGACGTACTTGCCGGGCAGCGGGTGGTCGATCTCGATGTCGACGGCGTCGGCGAGCTTCTTCAGCTCGCTCATCGGCGTCTCGGGGGTGATCTCGACGCCCGCGGCGGCGCTGAGCGAGTCGTACATGCTCAGGCGATCCCACTGGCCGCCGAGGTCGTACTCGGTGCCGTCGGCCCAGGTCACGACGTGCGATCCGGCCACGGCGACCGCCGCGTTCTGGATCATCTCCTGCGTCAGATCGGCCATCTGGTGGTAGTCGCCGTAGGCCTGGTACGCCTCGAGCATCGCGAACTCGGGGCTGTGGGTGGAGTCGGCGCCCTCGTTGCGGAAGTTGCGGTTGATCTCGAACACCCGCTCGATGCCGCCGACGACGGCCCGCTTGAGGAACAGCTCGGGCGCGATGCGCAGGAACAGCTCGGTGTCGAAGGCGTTCGAGTGGGTGGTGAAGGGGCGGGCGGATGCTCCGCCGTGCATCGTCTGCAGCATGGGCGTCTCGACCTCGAGGTAGCCGTGCTCGGCGAAGGTCGCCCGCAGGCTCGCCACCGCCGCGGCGCGCGCCCGCACCGTGGTGCGGGCCTGCTCGCGCACGATGAGGTCGAGGTAGCGCTGGCGCACGCGGGTCTCGTCGCCCAGCTCGTTGTGCAGGTTCGGCAGCGGCAGGATCGCCTTCGCCGCGATCGACCAGGCGGAGACCATGATGCTCAGCTCGCCGCGGCGGCTCGTGATGACCTCGCCCTCGACGAAGACGTGGTCGCCGAGGTCGACGAACTCCTTCCAGCGGTCGAGGCTCTCCTGCCCCACCTCCGCGAGGCTCACCATGACCTGCAGGCGCTCGCCCTCGCCCGACTGCAGCGTGGCGAAGCACAGCTTGCCGGTGACGCGCGAGAACACCACGCGGCCCGCGAGCGCGACGCGCTCCCCCGTGGCGGTGTCGGGGGCGAGCTCGGGGTGGCGGGCGCGCACGGCCGGGATGGTGTCGGTGACGGCGAGGCCGACGGGGTAGGCGTCGAGCCCCAAATCGAGCATCCGCTGCCGCTTATCGAGCCGCACCTGCTTCTGCTCGGCGATCTCGGCGGCCTGCTCGGCGGCGGTCGGCTCGGCGGTGATCGGCTCGGCGGCGGTCGGCGCCGTGGCGCTCTCGGGCGCGGGGGTCTCGCTCATGCGGGTGGGTCTCCTCGGTCGACGCTCCAGCCTAACGGCGCGCCGCGGCGGGCCGCCGCCGAGGCGGAGCCGAGCGCGAGGCGGACGGGGCGGGCCGGGGTGGGGCGAGCCGAGGCCGGGCGGGGCGACGGCCTCAGCCGAGGACGAGCGTCTCGGTGTCGATGAGCCGCGTCGAGCCGACGCGGGCGGCGACGAGCGCGCGGGCGACCCCGCGGAACTCGTCGGGCACCGGGCGGAAGGTAGCCGGATCGACGACGGCGAAGTAGTCGAGCTCGATGGCGGGCTCTCCCATGAGCACGCCCTGCGCGGCGGCGAGCACGGCGTCGATGCCGCGATCGCCCGCCGACTGGGCGGCCTCGAGCGCGAGCGGGATCGAGCGGGCCGCGCGGCGCTGCCGCTCGTCGAGGAAGGCGTTGCGGCTCGAGAGCGCGAGCCCGTCGTCGGCGCGCACGGTCTCGGCCACCTCGATGCGGGTGCGGATGTCGAGCTCGCGCACCATGCGCTGCACGAGGTGCACCTGCTGGGCGTCCTTCTGCCCGAAGACGGCCGCGTCGGGCTGCACGATGTTGAGCAGCTTCGCCACGACGGTGAGCATGCCGTCGAAGTGCCCCGGGCGCGAGCGGCCCTCGAAGAGACCGCCGACCGCGCCCGCCGTCACGCGCGTCTGCGAGGCGCCGAGCGGGTACATCTCGTCGACCGCGGGGGCGAAGACGATCGTCCCGGGATGCCCGGCGAGCGCCGCCCGATCGCGCTCCAGATCGCGCGGGTACTGCTCGAAGTCCTCGGTCGGGCCGAACTGCAGGGGGTTGACGAAGATCGACACGACGACCTCGTCGGCGATGGCGGCGGCGTGCTCCACGAGCGAGAGGTGCCCGTCGTGCAGGGAGCCCATCGTCGGCACGAGCGCGATGCGACGGCCGGCCGCGCGGGCGGCGTCGAGCCGGGCGCGGAGGTCGGCGATGGTGGTGACGACGTCGGGGTGGATCACGATGCTCGCTGCGCTCCTCGGGGGCGCGACGCGCATCGTCGGGCCTCCCCCAGGCTAGCGGCGCGCGCGGGGCGGGCCGTGCGGCTCAGTCGGCGGAGCCGGGGTCGTCGTCGCCCGGGGCGGACCGCGGCGGGGCATCCATCGCCGTCTCGCCCAGCTCGCTCAGGTCGAGGCTCTCGGCGGCCGGTGATCGCAGCGCGTTCTCGACGGCCGAGCGCACGACCCCGCCGAGCACGCTGCCCGGGTTCTCGACGCCGATGCCGCGCAGCCCGCTCATCGCCTGGGCGACGATCGCGCCCGAGAAGTCGCTCGCCGACTGGATCGCGTCGGCGTAGGCGGCGCGGTGCTCCTCGGCGACGACGACCGGCTCGGCGCCCATCTCGACGACGAGCGCCTGCGCGATCGGCAGCACCGGCGCGGGGGCCGTGACCGCGCACCATGCCTCGCGCAGGCGCACGAGGTCGATCGAGGTTCCGGTGAAGGCGAGCGCGGGATGCACGGCGAGCGGGATGATGCCCGCGGGCCGCGCGGGGTCGAGCACCCGCACCCCGTGCTTCGCCGAGGTGTGCATGACGAGCTGCCCGGGGTGCCAGGCCCCGACCGCGGCGAGGCCGCTCACGAGGCCCGGCAGCTGGTCGTCGGGCACCGCGATGATGACGAGCTCGCTGCGGTCGATGATCTCGGTGACCTCGAGCCAGGGGGCGCCGGGCAGGATGCCCTCGACGCGGTCGCGCTCGTGCTCGCTGCTCGCCGAGATGCCGACGATCGCGTGGCCCGCGCCGGCGAGGGCGGCGCCGAGCACCGGTCCGACGCGGCCGGCGCCGATGATGCCGATTCCGAGGCGGCCGTCGCGGCCGGTCATGCGCCGGGCTCCGGGGGAGCGGGCGGGGCGGCGGGGGCGGGCGCATCGACGGTGGGCGCGGCGGGTGCGGGCGGCGCGGCGGGGGCGGGGGCGGGCTCCGGGCTCGGGGCCCCGGCGGGGGCGGCCGAGCGCCAGCGGTGCGTCGTGTCGGCCTGCGCGGTGCGGATGGCGGCGACGGCCACGGCGTCGAAGAGGGCGAGAGCGGCATCCCGATCGACGGCGCCGATCGCGGGCGTGATCGGACCGGACACCGTGTGCACCGAGACGGCCGCGAGGTTCAGGCGGCGCAGCAGCGGGCCCTGGCGCACCGCGGCCGACTGCATGCGGGGGAACGGCACGATCGTCAGCGCACGCCAGATCGCGCCGGTGCGCAGCAGCACGGCGGGCTCGAGCACGGCGAACCCGTTGCGCGGCTGCGAGAACCAGCGCAGCCATCGCGCCCGACGCGGCGAGTTGACGAAGCCGTCGTCGCGGCCGCGCGACACCATGCCCCGCTCGATGATCGGCTGCAGCTCGACGGTCGCGACCTCGGGCAGAAGCAGGCGCAGCACGGCCTGCACGTCGGCGAGGTCGCCCACGGGCAGGATCGTCGTCTGCTGCTGACCGGCCGCCCCCTGCGCCGAGGAGCGCGAGGCGCGGTTGACGGCGATCTGCCACCATCCGAACGGCCGCCAGAGCAGCGGCTGGCTGACCTTCACCGAGTGGATGCGGCCGGGGGGCAGGGTCTCGTTGGTGGTGGAGAGCAACCCGAAGCCGACCCTGACCCCGTCGGGCGTGGCGGCGATCGAGTACCGCAGCGAGCGGGTGATGCGGGTGACGAGGAATCCGCCGATGCCGAGCACCGCGGGCAGCACGCCGATGATGGCGAACAGCTCACCGGTCGTGACGATCGTGACGATGAGGCCGATGACGACCGCGACGAGGATGAGAGTCGTCTCGCTGAGCAGGGTCGAGCCGATCAGCCGGCCCGGGTGCATGCGCACCACCGAGGCCGGCTCGGCGACGAGGGCCGGATCGAGCTCGGGGGCGAGCAGCTCGCCGACGCGGGTCTCGAGCAGCCCGGCGGGGCCGCCGGGGCCGGCCGGGGCATCCGCCGCCGCTTCGCGTCGCGCGCCCGAGGCGAGGGTCAGGATGTCGCGGCGCAGCGCGTCGGCGTCGCGCGAGCCGAGGTACGACAGCGGCACGTTGGCGTCGTTGCCGGCGACCGAGATCTCGAGCTTCGCGGCCCCGAACAGGCGCGGCACGATCGGGCGGGCGATGTTGATGCCCTGGATGCGATCGAGCCGCCCCTTGCGGTTGGTGCGGAAGAGGATGCCCGACCGGACCTCGACGACCTCGTCGGTGATGCGGAAGGTGTGCAGGCGCCACGACAGCCAGAAGGCGAGCACGCAGAGCAGCAGCACGCCGAGCGTGATGCCGAGGGCGGCGAGCACGAGGTTCTGCTCCACGATGAAGTCGATGGGGTCGCCCTCGAACTCGCGCTCGGCCTCGGGCGAGCCGCCGACGAAGAGCTCGATCGCGCGCTCGCGCAGGTTCGAGATGATCAGACCGATGATGGCGATGAAGGCGATGCCGCCGCGGAACAGCGGCGTCGCCGGGTGCAGGCGGTGCCACTCGCCGTCGGCGAAGTCGGTGACGGCCGCGGCGCGCGCGGCCTGCACGGTGGGCGCGGCGACCGGTGCCGCCGTCGCGGGGGCGGTCGCCGACGGCTCCGCCGCCCGGGAGTCGGGAGCGTCGGCCCCGGGCGGCGCCCAGCCGGGGTCGGTCACAGGCCCGCCCGGCGCGTCTCGGCGAGCGCGACGAGGTGGTCGCGCAGCTGCTCGGCGGTCTCGAGCGGGAGGCCGGGGATGAGCACGCCGCTCGACGCGGCCGCGGTGACGAACTTGAGCTCGGCGAGGCCGACGGCCCGGGCGACGGGCCCGCGGGTGATGTCGACGAGCTGCATGCGGCCGTAGGGCACCGCGGCGAAGCGCTGGAAGAGGATGCCGCGGCGGAACAGCAGGTCGTCCTCGCGCAGCCGGTAGCCGATGGCGCGCACGCGGCGCGGCGTGAAGGCGATCACGAGCAGGAAGACGACGGCGAGGCCGATGCCCAGCACGAGCCACGGCGCGAAGCCGGTCGCCCAGTACGGCAGGAACCCGGCAGCCGTCATGAGCCCGCCGAAGATCACGTACCCGACCACGTCGACGACGATGTACTTCGGCGACACCCGCTGCCACTCGCCCTCGGCCAGCTCGAGTCTCTCGCCCACGTCAACGCTCCGATTCCGGTTCGATGGTTCAGGATGCCGCTGCCGCCGCCTCGTCCTCGGCCTCGTCCTCCGGCGGGAGGCTGCAGAAGTGCTCCGCCACGAGCGCGGCCACCAGGAGCGCGGCGGCCGCCACGAGCATGGCCGCCGCGGTCACGCTCGACCCTATCGGCACGACGGAGCGCGAGAGCAGGTAGACGAGGATTCCTGCGCCGACGCCGGTGAGCAGGGCGGCGCCGAGCGCGCAGGCCTTCGCGAGCACGAGGATGCGCATGGCGTAGAAGGGGTCGACGCGGCGCTCGCCCTTCGCGGCCCGGCGCACCGGCCAGGCGAGGCCGACGAGCGCGGCGGCGATGAGCAGCAGCGCGACGATGAGCGAGACGGGCGGCACGAGAACGGGCCGGCCCTGCATCGCGAGCACGAGGTCGAGCAGGAACGCCCCCGCGACGCCGATGGCGGCGAGCACCACGAGCGGCAGGGGCCGGGTGCGGGTCACGCGGGCGGCTCCTCGTCGGCGGGGGTCGGGGGCAGGGCGGCGAGCAGCTCGGCCACGGCTCCGCGGCCGGCGAGCCGGGCATCCGGCTGCACCTCGAGCCAGGGGGCGAGCACGAAGTCGCGCTCGTGCGCCCGCGGATGCGGCACCTGCAGCTGGTCGCTGTCGATCTCGAGCTCGCCGAAGGCGATGAGGTCGAGGTCGAGGGTGCGATCGCCCCAGCGCTCGTGCCGCTCGCGGCCGTGCAGCTGCTCGATGGCGCGCAGTCCGTCGAGCAGCTGGAACGCGTCGAGCCGCGTGTCGAGCAGCGCGACCCCGTTGAGGTAGGCGGGCTTGCCGGGGTCGGGCCCGTCGAGGGTGACGGCGACGGTGCCGTGCCACGACGAGACGGCGCGGATGCTGCTCTCGGGCAGCGCGTCGAGCGCAGCCACCGCGCTGCCGAGCGTCGCCTCCCGGTCGCCGAGGTTGCTGCCGAGGGCGACGACGGCGAGCGTCGTCGTCATGCGCGGCCCCGCGTGATGGTGACGGAGACGTCGTCGAAGGGCACCGGGATGGGGGCTTTGGGCTTGTGCACCGTCACGGTGACCGCGTGCACGGGCCCGTGGCGCAGGCACAGCTCGGCGATGCGCTCGGCGACGGTCTCGATGAGGTCGACGGGGTCGGCCTCGACGGCCTCGACGATCTCGACGGCGAGGTCGCCGTAGTGCACGGTGCGGGTGATGTCGTCGCTGCCGGCGGCGGGCGCGAGGTCGATCGACAGCTCGACGTCGATGATGAAGGGCTGCCCGTCGCGACGCTCGTGCCCGAATATGCCGTGGTGCGCATGGGCCCGGATCCCGGTCAGGGTCAGGCGGTCGCGCGGCGGCGCGATCGGCGCCGCGTCAGGGTGCTGCGGCTCGACGGGCGGCGGTGCGGCGGTCATGCTGCTCCTCTCCAGGCGGCCCAGACGGCGAGCGCCCGGTCGGTGCCGCGGGCGTCGTGGACCCGCACGGCGGCGACCCCGGCCTCGGCGCACAGGGCACTGAGCACGGCGGTCGGCAGATCGCGATCCTCGACGGGGGCGCCCTCGGGCAGCAGGGCGCCGAGGAACCGCTTGCGCGAGCCCCCGACGAGCAGCGGGTGGCCGAGCTGCGCGATGACGTCGAGGGAGCGCAGCAGCTGCCAGTTGTGCTCCGGCTTCTTGGCGAAGCCGAGGCCCGGGTCGAGCCAGAGGCGCTCGGGGGCGATGCCGGCGGCGAGCAGGGCATCCCGCCGCGCTCGCAGCTCGTCGCGCACCTCGGTGACGACGTCGGCGTACTCGCTCGTCGCATCCCACGCCGTCGAGTGCCCCCGCCAGTGCATCGCGACGAAGTCGACGTCGCGCTCGGCGACGAGCGGGGCCATCGCCGAATCGACGAGCCCGCCGCTCACGTCGTTGACGATGCTCGCGCCGGCGTCGAGAGCGGCCTCGGCCGTCGCCGCGCTCATGGTGTCGATCGAGACGCGGATGCCCGCCTCGGCCAGCGCGCGCACGACGGGCACCACGCGCCCGCGCTCGACGTCGCCCGGCACGCGCTCGGCGCCGGGCCGGGTCGATTCGCCCCCGACGTCGACGACCTCGGCGCCGTCGGCGACGAGCCGGCGCGCGTGGGCGACCGCCGCGAGCGGATCGCCGTACCGGCCCCCGTCGCTGAACGAGTCGGGCGTCACGTTGAGCACCCCCCAGATCTGCGGGCGCTCGGCGGTCATGCCTCGCCCCGGCCGATCAGGGCGAGCACGCCCGCCTGGCGCACGGGGTCGGCGAGCACGCCGCGGGCGGCCACGGTGACCGTGGTGCTCTCGGCGTAGCGCACGCCCCGGGCGGCGACGCAGCCGTGCTTGGCGTCGATGACGACGAGCACTCCGGCCGGCTCGACCGCGGTCTCGAGGGCTGCGGCGACGTCCTCGCCGAGGCGCTCCTGCAGCTGCGGGCGGGCGGAGACGATCTCGACCAGGCGGGGGATGCGGCCGAGGCCGATGATGCGCTCCTCGGGCACGTAGGCGACGTGGGCGACGCCGGTGAAGGGCAGCAGGTGGTGCTCGCACATCGAGCGCAGGGCGATGTTGCGCAGCAGCACGAGCTCGCCGCGCTCCTCGGGGGTGGTCGCCATCTCGGCGCCGTCCATGAGCTCGGGCACGGGGTCGACGCCGACGCCGCCGAAGAAGTCGCGGTACGACTCGGCGATGCGCTGGGGCGTCGTCGCGAGGCCCGGGCGCGCCGGATCCTCGCCGATGGCGGCGAGGATCTCGGCGACCGCCGCCTCGATGCGGGAGGTGTCGATCGGCGTCATCCTCGGATCAGCTCGTCGAGGGCGTCGTGCCGGTGTCGGCCTCGTTGCGACTCACGCCGGCGCCCGCCGGCTGCGAGATCACGCCGCCGTCGGTCGCCTCGGTGTCGATCGGCGCCTTGGCGGGCATCGGCACGGGCGGCAGATCGGGGTGCGGCCGGTCGTCGCTCGAGAGCCACTGCGGGCGCTCGGGCAGGCGCTTGACCTCGGTGAAGATCTCGGCGAGCTGCTTGTGGTCGAGGGTCTCCTTCTCGAGCAGCTCGGTGGCGAGGCGGTCGAGGATGTCGCGGTTGTCGTTGATGACCTGCCACGCCTCGTCGTGGGCCTGCTCGATGAGCGCGCGCACCTCGAGGTCGACGCGCTCGGCGAGCTTCTCGCTGTAGTCGCGGCTGTGGCCCATGTCGCGGCCGAGGAACACCTCGCCGCTGCCGCCGCCGAGCTTCACCGAGCCGACGCTCGCGCTCATGCCGTACTCGGTGACCATCTTGCGGGCGATGCTCGTGGCCTTCTCGATGTCGTTCGACGCGCCCGTGGTCGGGTCGTGGAACACGACCTCCTCGGCGACGCGGCCGCCCATGGCGTAGGCGAGCTGGTCGAGCAGCTCGTTGCGGGTCACCGAGTACTTGTCGTCGAGCGGCAGCACCATCGTGTAGCCGAGCGCGCGGCCGCGGGGCAGGATGGTCACCTTCGTGACGGGGTCGGTGTGCCGCATCGCCGCCGCCGCGAGAGCATGGCCGCCCTCGTGGTACGCGGTGATGAGCTTCTCGTGATCGCGCATAACGCGGGTGCGGCGCTGGGGGCCGGCCATGACGCGGTCGACGGCCTCGTCGAGCGTGACGTCGGTGATGATCGTGGCGTTCTCGCGCGCGGTGAGCAGCGCGGCCTCGTTGAGCACGTTCGCGAGGTCGGCGCCCGTGAAGCCCGGCGTCTTGCGCGCGAGCACCTCGAGGTCGACGCCCTCGGCCATGGGCTTGCCCTTCGAGTGCACCTCGAGGATCTTCTGCCGGCCTTTCATATCGGGGGCATCCACCTGGATCTGCCGGTCGAAGCGGCCCGGTCGCAGCAGGGCGGGGTCGAGGATGTCGGGGCGGTTGGTCGCCGCGATCATGATGACATTGGTCTTCGGGTCGAAGCCGTCCATCTCGACGAGCATCTGGTTGAGCGTCTGCTCGCGCTCGTCGTGCCCGCCGCCCATTCCGGCGCCGCGGTGGCGGCCGACCGCGTCGATCTCGTCGACGAAGATGATGGCCGGCGAGTTCTCCTTGGCCTCCTTGAAGAGGTCGCGCACGCGGCTCGCGCCGACGCCGACGAACATCTCGACGAAGTCCGAGCCCGAGATCGAGTAGAACGGCACGCCCGCCTCGCCGGCGACGGCGCGGGCGAGCAGGGTCTTGCCCGTGCCGGGAGGGCCGTAGAGCAGCACGCCCTTGGGGATGCGCGCGCCGACGGCCTGGAACTTCGTCGGGTCCTTGAGGAAGTCCTTGATCTCGTGCAGCTCCTCGATCGCCTCCTCGGCCCCGGCGACGTCGTCGAAGGTGACCTGCGGGCTCTCCTTGCTGACGAGCTTGGCCTTCGACTTGCCGAACTGCATGACGCGACTGCCGCCGCCCTGCAGGCTCGAGAGCAGGAACCAGAAGATGACGCCGATGATGGCGAAGGGGATGATCAGCCCGAGCAGGCTGGTGAACCAGTTGGTCTGCGGAACCTCGTCGTCGAACTCGTCGAGGTTCGCCGCGTCGACGGCGGCGACGATCGCCTCACCGCGGGGCGCGATGTACTGGAACTGCACCTGGGTGCCGAGGTCGTCGTACTCCTCGCTCAGCACCAGGTCGACGCGCTGCTCGCCGTCGATGATCGTCGCGCTCTCGACGGTGGAGCCGTCGAGCAGCTCGAGGCCCTCCTGCGTCGTGATCGTGCGGAAGCCGGTGGAGGCGCTGAAGATGCTGAAGCCGACCCAGAGCAGCACGATCGCGATGATGATGTACGGGAACGGGCCCTTGAAGATGCGCTTGGCATCGAAGCGCTTGCTCGTGGTCGCCATGGGGCGTGGACACACCTTTCGTGTGAAGACGTGAGAGTGCCACGGTACCCTCTGGCCTCTATGCGCGGCCTCGGTGTTCGCGGGGAGCGCAGTGAGCGGGCATCCCGCCGACGGCGCGGGCCCGCCCGCCGGTCGCTACTCGTAGACGTGCGGGGCGAGCACGCCGATGGCCCGCAGGTTGCGGTACCGCTCGGCGTAGTCGAGGCCGTAGCCGACCACGAAGGCGGGCGGGATCTCGAAGCCGACGTACTCGACGTGCACCTCGACCTTGGCCGCCTCGGGCTTGCGCAGCAGCGCGAGCACCTTGACGCTGCGGGCGCCGCGCGATTCGAGGTTGGCCGTGAGCCACGAGAGGGTGAGCCCCGAGTCGATGATGTCCTCGACGATGAGCACGTCGCGGCCGGCGATCTCGGTGTCGAGGTCCTTCAGGATGCGCACGACGCCGCTCGACTGGGTGCTCGCGCCGTAGCTCGAGACGGCCATCCAGTCCATCTCCACGTGCATGCGCAGCTCGCGCGCGAAGTCGGCCATGACCATGACGGCGCCCTTGAGCACGCCGACGAGCAGCGGCGGGTTGTCGGCGTAGTCGGCCTCGACGCGGCGGGCCAGCTCGGCGAGCTTGGCGTGGATCTCGTGCTCGGTGATGAGCACCTCGGTCAGATCCGCGCGGATGTCCTCGACGTCCATCAGTCTCCTCGTTCGATCGGGTGGGGGTCGTCGGCGTCGCGCGCCCCGGAGTCGGCGGGCGCCGCCGTGAAGACGAGGCGGCCGGCCGTGCGCTCCACCCTAATGCCGGGCAGGTGCAGGGGCTTCTGGCCGTGCCAGTCGGTGACGAGCCGCGCGACCTCGAGCGTCTGGGTGCGGCTGAGCGAGGCGCCAAACTCGACGCGGGCGACGAGCCGGATGAGCCGGTGGCGCAGGGCGGCCGGGTTGGCGGCGAGCGCGGCGACGGGCAGCGAGCATCCCGCCTCCTCCAGCTCGACGAGCTCCTCGGCGACCTCGTCGACCATGGCGTCGAGCGCCTCGGCGTCCTCCCGCACGATCGCGGCGGTGCGGGCGAGCGCCTCGATGACGCCCGCATCGAGGTCGCGCTCGAGCATCGGCAGGATGCTGCACCGCACCCGCACGCGGGCGAAGCGCTCCTCGGCGTTGTGCGGGTCGTGCCAGGGCTCGAGGCCGGCGTCGGCGCAGGCCGCCGCCGTGGTCGCCCGGCGCACGCCGAGCAGCGGACGCCGCACGGTGCCGCGCACCGCGCTCATGCCCTGCAGGCTGCCCGTGCCGCTGCCGCGCGCGAGGCCCAGCAGTACGGTCTCGGCCTGGTCGTCGAGGGTGTGCCCGAGCAGCATGGCGGCCGCGCCCGTCTCGGCGACGGCCGCGTCGAGCGCCGCGGAGCGGGCGGCGCGCGCCGCGGCCTCGGGCCCTCCGGAGGTCCCGACGACCACGCGGCGCACGAGCACCGGGTCGAGGCCGAGCGCGCGCGCCTGGGCCGCGGCCCGCTCGGCGACCTGCGCCGAGTCGGCCTGCAGCCCGTGGTCGACGATGACGGCTCCCGCGCGGCGGCCGGCGCGGGGCGCCTCGGCGGCGGTCGCGAGGGCGAGCGCGAGCGAGTCGGCTCCGCCGCTGAGGGCGACGAGGGCGAGCGAGCCGTCGGGCAGGGCGTCGAGGTGCTCGCGCACGGCGCGGCGCACGTCGGCGAGCGCGGGGGTGAGGCGCGGGCGACGCGGGTGCTCCGACGGGCTCGTGGGGGGCATCCCCTAAGGTTAAGGCGCTTCGGGGCCGTCACCGGTGCCCCGATCTTCCCCCTCTTCTAGGAGCGTTCATGGGCGCCTACCCCGCCGTCATCGAGATCCCCAAGGGCAGCCGCAACAAGTACGAGGTCGACCACGAGACCGGTCGCGTCTTCCTCGACCGCGTGCTCTACACGACCTTCGTCTACCCGACCGACTACGGCTACTTCGAGAACACCCTCGGGCTCGACGGCGACCCCGTCGACGTGCTCGTGCTGCTCGACTACCCGCTGTTCCCCGGCGTGGGCGTGAACGTCCGCCCGGTCGGCGTCTTCAACATGACGGATGACGGCGGCAGCGACGCGAAGGTCATCGCCGTGCCGGCGAAGGACCCGCGCTGGGACCACATCCAGGACGTCACCGACATCCCCGAGTTCACGCGCAAGGAGATCGAGCACTTCTTCGAGCACTACAAGGACCTCGAGCCCGGCAAGTGGGTCAAGACCGAGGGCTGGGGCGACGCCGCCGAGGCCGAGTCGATCATCCAGGCCGGCATCGCCGCCTACGTGCCGCACGAGCACTAGAACCTCCGCCGCGGTCGTCGCGGCGCAGCACGAAGCCCCCGCCGGGTACTCCGGGCGGGGGCTTCGTCGTACGGGGCGGATACGGGCTAGAGCCCGACGCCGCGCGCCCGGAGGAACTGGTACGGGTCGACGAGTCCGCCGCCCTCCCGCATCTCGAGGTGGAGGTGGGGCCCCGTCGAGGCGCCCGTGGTGCCGGTGCGGGCGATGTGCTGGCCCGCCGAGACCTGGGCGCCGTACCCGACGAGGATCCCGCCCTGCTGGATGTGCGAGTAGCTCGACGTCACGCCGCCGCCGTGGTTGATGATGATGTGGTACCCGTAGTTGCCGTTCCAGCCGGCGAAGGTGACCGTGCCGCCGCCCACCGCGAAGATCGGGGTGCCGCCGCCCGCCGCGAAGTCGGTGCCGGCGTGCAACCGCAGGTCGCCGTAGATGGGGTGGATGCGGTTGCCGAAGTGCGAGGAGACGTAGCCGTACGAGGGGCGGGCCCAGCCGCTCGACACGGGCACGCCGGCGCCGGTACCGCCGCCGCCACCGCCACCGCCACCGCCGTTGCCCGCGTTCGCCGCAGCCTCCTGCTCGCGGCGGATGCGCTCGGCCTCGGCCGCGGCAGCGGCGCGCTCCCGCTCGGCGCGGGCGGCCGCCTCAGCGGCTTCGCGACGCTTGCGCTCCTCCTCGATGCGGATCCGCTCGCCCTCCTGGTACTGGGCCTCGGTGACGGTGAGGGCGCCCTCGAGCGCTTCGAGCTGCAGCTCGAGCCGCACCTGGTTCTCCTGCTGGGCGACGAGCGCGGCCTCAGCGGCCTGCTGGGCGGCCTGCGCCTCGGCCAGCGCCTGCTCGGCGACGACGCGCAGCTCCTCGCGCAGCGTGCGGGCCACCTGCGCCTGGTCGCTGAGCGACTGCGCGGCCTGCTGGTCGCGCCGGGCCTCGGCGTAGATGCCGTCGGCCTGCTCGGTGATCTTGCTGGCGTAGCCGAGGCGCGAGAGCAGGCCCTCGGCCTGGTCGGGGTTGCCGAAGAGCGAGGCGGAGAGGTCTCCGCCGCCGGAGCGGCTCAGCTCGGCGATGAAGCGACCGGCGCGCTGACGGGAGTCGTCGGCAGTGACCTGCGCGGCATCGGCCTGCGCCTGCAGCTCGTTCGCCTCGAAGTCGGCCTCGTCGAAAGCGGTCTGCGCCTCGAAGTACTCGGTGCCCTTCTTCTCGGCCTCGGCCTGCGCGGCCGCGACCTGCTGCTGCAGGCCGGCGATGAGCGAGCGCACGGAAGCGGCCTCCTGGGCGGCCCGACCGACGTCGGCCTTGGCCTCCTGCACGTCCTCCCACGTCGGGTAGGTGGCGGCGGAGGCGGGGCTCTGCTCGGAGGTGATGCCGATGGAGCCGACGAGCAGCGCGACCGCGACGGCGGCGATGAGCGGCATGATGCGGCGTCGGCGAGCGGGCCGGACGGCGACGCCCCCGGTCGTTCCGACGCTGGCGCGCCCGGTCTTCCTGCTCATTCTCACGATTCCATCCCCCGATGGTTGCGTTATGTCAGCACACTCACACGCGCACCATCGACCACAGTAACAACGGATGCCCGGCGCGGCCAGTGCCGCGCACCCCCGTCTTCGGGGGCACCGCGGCGCGCCGCGCGGGCATCCTCTCGGGCCGAACCTAACCGCGCACACGCCCGCGGGCCGGAGGGCGCACCGGCGCGCCGCGCATCCACCCGACCCCGCGGTCTGCTCGGTTTGGTGTTTCGGCGCGAGCCCGGCTATGCTCGTGCCTCGGTTGCTGTGCGGGTGACACCGCTACGGCCCCATCGTTTAGTGGCCTAGGACACCGCCCTTTCACGGCGGCAGCACGGGTTCGAATCCCGTTGGGGTCACGGAACAGCACGACAGGATTTACCCCCATAATTGAATACGTAAGGCCCTGTAGCGCAGTTGGTTAGCGCGCCGCCCTGTCACGGCGGAGGTCGCCGGTTCAAGTCCGGTCAGGGTCGCCACGGCGACGAGCCCTCTCTTCGGAGGGGGCTTGTTCCGTCAGAGGGGGGTTTCCTCTCCTCGCACGGCTCTGTAGCTCAGTTGGTAGAGCGCACGACTGAAAATCGTGAGGTCACGGGATCGACGCCCGTCGGAGCCACCACCTCTCGAACCCCCGCCCCGTGCGGGGGTTTCGTGCTCTCCGAGCCGCTCACGGCGGACGCTGTTCGGCAGGTGTAGCGCCGAGGCAGGCGCCTCAGTCCCCGTGGAAGGAGCAGGCGCCCTCCTTGATGAGGGTCGTACCGCTCCTGCGGTGCGCGTTCGACAGCGGATCAGTTGTGATCATCGAGCCGGGGGCCGACCGTTCCGGATCGAGGGCCGCGACATCGATATTCTCGACGCATGCTCGACGACGCTCGACTTCGGCGGATGGCCGACGACCTGTGCCTCGTTCGCGGAGTGCATGCCGTCTCGCTCGGGGGCAGCCGCGCCCGCGGAACGCATCGCCCGGATTCGGATTTCGATCTCGGGGTCTACTACGACGTCGGGCTCGATCGCGATGCCCTGGAAGAACTCGCGTCACGCTGGTCGGATCAGCCCGTTCCGGTCGCGGGCCCCGGCGGATGGGGACCCTGGGTCGACGGGGGCGCGTGGTTGACGGTGGATGGCACCCCCGTGGACTGGATCCTGCGCGATCGACGACGCGTGATCGAGCAGGCTGAACGGGCCCTACGGGGTGACTTCGCGTTCCACTACCAACCCGGGCACCCCCTCGGGTTCCTCGACGTGGCGTACGCCGCCGAGGTCGTCACCAGCGTGCACCTGCATGACGACGAGGGGATGCTGGGCGAGATCTCCCGACGGCTCGATCCTTATCCGACCGCTCTTCGGGCCAGCTTGCTGAGCAACATGTGGCAGATCGACTTCCTTCTCGATGGAGCGTCGAAGGCCGCACGTTCGTCCGACGTCGCGTATGTCACCCTGTGCCTCACGACCGCATCCATGGTGGCCGCTCACGGCTGGCACGCCGCCGCCGGTAACTGGATCACGACGGAGAAATCCCTTCTGCCGGGTGTCGCTCGCCTTCCGATCGACACGCGCAACTTCACCGAGACGATTACGTTCATCCTCAGCCGCATCGGCGAGACCCCGGAGGAGCTTCACGCCGCGATCTCTGCGATGCGCAGCGCCCCTCGCCCACCTCTCGACTAGCGACGTCGTACGATTGGCATTCGCCGCTCTTCCAACGCGCGGCCTGTCGCACTACCGTGTGGACGCGGGCGCGCGCCCGCTCCGGCAGCACCGAGGAGCCCCCCATGGCCGAGCAGGACGACACCGGCACGATGAGCGCCCGCGAGCGCGCCGCCATGAAGGAGCGCGCGGCCGAGCTGCGCGCCGAGGCGAAGCGCGCCAAGGGCTCGGCGAAGACCGAGCAGCAGGCGCAGGACGTGCGCGACCGCATCGCCGAGATGCCCGAGGCCGACCGCGTGCTCGCCGAGAGGGTGCACGCGCTGGTGGCCGAGGAGGCCCCGCAGCTCGCTCCGAAGACCTGGTACGGGATGCCCGCCTGGGCCCGCGACGGAAAGGTGGTCGTCTTCTTCCAGGGCGCCGAGAAGTTCGAGGCGCGCTACGCCACCCTCGGCTTCAGCGACCAGGCGGCGCTCGACGAGGGCACCATGTGGGCGAGCTCGTACGCGCTGACCGGCATCGGCGAGGCCGAGGAGCAGCGGATCCGCGCACTGCTGCGCCGAGCATCCACCCCGCCCGCCGCCGACGGGGCGACGGGCCCGTGACGCGCTGAGCGGCACCGCACCCGCCCCGCTCTAGACTCGCCTGCGGCCATCCGCTGGGGGCGGCCCGGAAGAGGCGAGGAGCGCGCGTGCCCGGACTCGGCACACTGCTGAACATCGTGGCGATCCTCGCCGGCGCGGCCATCGGCGTCGCCCTCGGCAACCGTCTGCCCGAGCGCACCACGCGCGTCGTCACCGACGCCCTCGGACTCGTCGTGCTCGTGATCGGCGGCCTCAACCTCGCCTCGCTCACCGACGCCGCCTTCGTCGCCGAGGTCAGCGCCGGTGGCACGCTGCTCGTCGTGCTCGGCGCGCTGCTCCTCGGCGGCATCGCGGGCTCGCTGCTGCGCATCGAGCAGCGCCTGGAGGACTTCGGCGGGTGGCTGCAGCGGCGGTTCTCGCGCGGCACGGAAACGCAGGAGGGAGCATCCCGCCCCCTCGACGACACCACGACCGGTCTCGTGACGATCGCCGCGCTGAGCCCGCGCGAGCGCTTCATCACGGGCTTCGTGGATGCCTCGCTCGTGTTCGCGATCGGCCCGCTCGCCATCCTCGGCGCCTTCGCCGACGGCACGGGTCAGGGCATCGACCAGCTGGCCCTCAAATCGGTGCTCGACGGGTTCGGATCGATCGCCTTCGCCGCCTCGCTCGGGTGGGGGGTCGCGGCGGCGGCGCTCCCGGTCGGCATCTGGCAGGGCGGCCTCACCCTGCTGGCCGTGCTGCTCGGCTCGGTCATGGGCGACGCCGCGATCGCCGCCATCACGGCGACGGGCGGCGTGCTGCTGCTCGGCGTCGGCCTGCGGCTGCTCAACGTGCGGGCCGTCGCGGTCGGCGATCTGCTGCCCGCGCTCATCGTCGCCCCCCTGCTCACGGTCGCGATCGGGGCGCTCGGCATCGTCTAGCCGACGCGCCTCGCGGAGCCGGTGCCAGCACCGGTGCCGGCGGCGCGCGCCTCAGCAGTCGCAGCGGATGGCGCCCGCGGGCTCAGCACCGACGAGCACCGCCCCGAGCCGCTCCCCCGCGGCGAGCGCCGCGACCGACGCCGCCCCGCCCTCGACGGGCGCCGTCAGCGGATCGGCCGCGCGCGTGAGCGACCCGGCCTCGCTGTGCAGCGGCAGCCCCTCGCGCGCCCAGTACTCGAAGCCGCCCAGCATCTCCTTCACCCGGAACCCGAGCGCCGACAGCTCGAGCGCCGCCTTCACGCCGCCGTTGCAGGCCGGCCCCCAGCAGTGCACGACGATCGGGATGCCCGCATCCAGCTCGCCGGATCGCGCGGCGATGTCGCCGCGCGGCAGGTGCACGGCGAAGGGCACGTGGCCCTGCTGCCAGGCGGCGTCACCGCGCACGTCGATCAATACGAAGCGCTCGCCCGCCTCGTGGGCGGCTATCGCGTCGGAGGGGTCGGTCTCGAACCCGAGGCGCGCGGCGAAGTGGGCTCGTGCCTCAGCGGGGGCGGCGAAGTCTCCGATCATGGCGCCAGCGTAGGGCGCGGGCGCACCACGGGGAACATCGCGGCGCCCCCGCGCGTTCCCCCTGGCATGACTACCGACACCGCGACCCCCACCATCACGATGTACGGCGCCGACTGGTGCCGCGACTGCCGCCGCACCGAGGCCCTGCTCAACGATCTCGGCGTCGAGTGGACCAAGATCGACGTCGAGGCCAGCGCTGAGGCGGCCGCCGAGGCCCAGGCGATCAGCGGCCGCATGAGCATCCCCGTCGTGGTGTTCCCCGACGGATCGCACCTCGTCGAGCCGAGCGACGCGGCCGTGCGCGAGAAGCTCGCGCTCTAGCCGAGCTCCCGGGCGGCCCGCCCGTCTCCGCGAGGCGTACGCTCGGCAGCAGAAGGCCGTCGAGCCTCACATCGGAGACGAACCACCATGGGCGAGAAGTCCGCACGCAAGAACACGACCAAGACCGCCGCATCGAAGACGCTCAAGGAGAAGCGCGTCGCCAAGGCCGACAAGAAGGCCGGCACGAACCGCGCGCAGAACTCCGACGCCGTCACCAACGCGACGAGCAAGCACTAGTCCCCCGGCGCCCGCCCGCTCCGACGCGGGCCGGCGGGGTCAGGCGAGCTCGCGGCGGAAGAAGCCGTCGATGCGCTGCCACGCGTCGCCCGCCTCGACCGGGCGCGGCCCCATGCCCATCATCGGGCCCATCACGACGCGCATCAGCCGCGGGCCGGCCGGCAGCGCGTTGAGGAACCCGTGCCCGGCCTCGGGGTACTCGACGACGTCGTGCTCGACGCCGCGCGCGGTGAGCGCGGCATCGAGACGCGCCGCCGCCCCGGCGAGCGAGCGGTCGCGCCCGCCGAAGCTGCCGACGACGGGGCACGCGCCGTCGAGCGCGTCGTCGAGGTCGGCGGGGAGCATCCCGTAGTTGACGGAGGCCGCGCGGTAGCCGCCCTGGCCGGCGAGCAGCAGCGCGAAGCCGCCGCCCATGCAGAAGCCGATGACGCCGACCGATCCGCGCGCGTCGGGGCGGGCGAGCAGGTGGGCGCGGGCCGCCTCGATGTCGTCGAAGGCCGTGCCCTGGCCGGCGCGCAGCGCGCGGAACGTCGCGACGAGGCATCTGCGCGCGCCCCCGCGACTGAACAGGTCGGGCATGAGCACGAGGTAGCCGAGGCCGACCAGCCGGTCGACGTGGTCGCGCATCGCGGCATCGACGCCGAAGGCCTCGTGCACGACGACCACCGCGGGGAACAGCCCCTCGCCCTGCGGCACCCCGAGCACGCCGCGCAGAGCACCGGGCCGATCGGGGGCGGACTGCGGGATCTCGACGTCGCTGACGGTCATGAGCGCACTGTACGCACCCGCGCCGGGGCGGGGCTGACGCGGGGCTGGCAGGATGACCGGGTGCTGTCGATCCGACCCTACGAGCCGCGCGATGCCGACCCGACGCTCGACGTGCTGCGGGCGGCGATCACCGTCACGGCACGGGCCGACTACTCGGAGCAGCAGGCCCGGCTCTGGGCATCCCGCGCCGCCCGCCCCGGCTGGCACGAGCGCCGCGCCGCCGTCGAGACCTGGGTGGCCGAGCTCGACGGCCGGGTGGTCGGGTTCACCGACCGCGACGAGCAGGGGTACATCGACATGCTCTTCGTGCATCCGGAGGCCGGCGGGCGCGGGGTCGCACGGGCGCTCGTCGAGCGCGTCATCGCCTCGGCCGAGTCCGCGGGGCTCGGGCGCCTGACGGTCCACGCGAGCCTCACGGCCCGGCCGGTGCTGCTGCGGATGGGCTTCGCGCCCGACCCCGCCGCGCACGACGACGCCGCCGACGGCTCCCGGACGGTGCTCATCGACGGCGTCGCGTTCACGAACTTCCGGCTGGCGCGGCCTCTGCTCTCCGGCGACGCCGCGCCGACCTCTTAGCGGCGGGCCTTCTTGCCGGCGACGAGGTCCTTCTCGTCGATGGGCGCGAGGCCGCTCGCGGCGAGGTCGGCGTAGTACGACCGCGCCTCCTCCTGGCGCTCGTGCTCGACGCCCGTGGCGATCTCGGCGCGGATGTGCGCGGGCTCGAGCAGGAACGCCTCGGTCAGCGCGACCGCGTGCGGGCGCAGGCGCGGCAGCAGCCGGCCGTCGATGTAGTCGGTGATCGCCTGCGCGCGGTGCGCCGAGAGCCGACCGTGGATGAGGTACCAGGCGAGGTTCTTCTCGATGAGGGTGAGGCCGAACAGGTCGCGCAGCCAGGTGAGCACCTGCTTCGTGCCCGCATCCTCAACGTGGTCGAGCGCGTCGGTGAAGGCCTCCCACTGCAGCAGCTCGCCGTGCGCGCGGGCGGTCTCGATGAGCTCGTTCTGGTGGCGGTTGAACAGGGTGGCCGCGTCGGCCTTCGACAGACGGGATGCCCCGCGCAGGCGCCCCGCGAGCTCGGCCACCATCGTCTCGACCCGGTCGGTCAGCAGCTGCCGCTGGGCCGCGGTGCCCCGCACGTACCCGACCGAGCGCGCGGTCGAGCCGAAGTCGGCGACCGACTGCGCGAGGCGGCGCAGGCCGGAGCGGTGCATCGCGGCATCGCCCACCTGGTCGGCGACGTACGCGGCGAGCGCACCGGCGTCGGCCTTGGCGAACTTCTTCGAGTAGTCGGTGAGCAGGCGCTTGGCCACGAGCTGCAGCAGCACCGTGTTGTCGCCCTCGAAGGTGGCGTAGACGTCGAGGTCGGCGCGCAGCTGCACGAGGCGGTTCTCGGCGAGGAAGCCCTGGCCGCCGCAGGCCTCGCGGGCCTCCTGGATGATGTCGAGCGCGTTCCACGTGCTGAGCGGCTTGAGGGCCGCGGCGAGGGTCTCGAGATCCTGCCGCGACTCGTCGGTGTCGTCGGCGCCGGAGAAGACCTGGTCGAACTTGTCGAGGAACACCTCGTGCGCGAACGACATGGCGTACGTCGTGGCGAGGTGCGGCAGCAGGCGGCGCTGGTGGCGCTGGTAGTCGAGCAGCACGACCTCGTCGCTGCTCTCGGCCGTGAACTGGCGCCGCTCGGCGCCGTAGCGGATCCCGATGGTGAGCGCGAGCTTGCTCGCGACCACGCAGGCCCCGTCGAGCGAGACCCGACCCTGCACGAGCGTGCCGAGCATGGTGAAGAAGCGCCGGCCGGGGCTGGCGATGGGCGAGGTGTAGACGCCGTTCTCGTCGACGTCGCCGTAGCGGTTGAGCAGGTTGGTGCGCGGAACGCGCAGGTTCGTGAAGTGCAGGCGGCCGTTGTCGATGCCGTTCAGGCCGCCCTTGAGGCCGTCGTCCTCGCCGCCGACGCCCGGCAGGAACGCGCCGTTCTCGTCGCGGATGGGCGCGTAGAAGGCGTGCACGCCGTGGTTGACGCCGCGGGTGATGAGCTGGGCGAAGATCACGGCGGCCCGGCCGTGCTTGGCGGCGTTGCCGAGGTAGTCCTTCCACGCGGCGCGGAACGGCGTGTGGATGACCCACTCATCGGTCTCGGCGTCGTAGGTGGCCGTGGTGCCGACCGCCGAGACGTCCGAGCCGTGCCCGGTCTCGGTCATCGCGAAGGCGCCCGGCATCTCCATGCTCATGATGGGCTTCAGCAGGTCGTCGTGCCGCTCGGTGCCGAGGTGCAGCACGGCCGAGCCGAACAGGCCCCACTGCACGCCCGCCTTGATCTGCATGCTCGGGTCGCCGAGCAGCAGCTCCTCGAAGCTGGCGATGTTGCTGCCGTTGTCGTTGGCGCCGCCGAGCCGCTCGGGGAACGCCCGCAGCACCGAGCCGGTCACCGCGAGCTGCCGCAGCTGCTCGAGGGTGCGCTCGCGGTGCTCGTGCATTCCGAGCTCGGGGATTCGGTGGAAGGCCGGGTCGGCCATGAGCGCGCGCGACTCGCGACGGGCCTGCGCCCAGCGGCCGAGCAGCTGCTCGCCGAGCGCCGCGACGTCGACGGTCACGTCGGCCGCGTCGGGGCCGACGGCGGAGACGGGGGAGGCGAGGCGGGGCGTGGGGCGCGCGGCCGCGGCGGTCTCGGCGGCGGCGGGCGCGGTGCGGTCGGTATCGGCGAGCTGGGTCATGACGTTCTCCATCGAAGGTGCCGTGCGCGGGGTTCTGGTCTGCGGGGGTCGGCGGGCGCGGTGCACGCGGATCGTCGACGCATCATCACGGTAGGCGCGGGGCTGCGCGCGGCGGCTTTCGTGGTGCCGCACCCACGAAGCGGTTCGGGATGCCCCGGGCCGGGTTTGTCGATGACCGCAGGTTGCTGGGCGGAGCCTTAGTGGAACCCGGCACAGGGCATCCCCTCATCGCCCCCGAAGCGGCATACCCCGTGGGGTATGGACCGCCTGTGCGAGGATGGAGCGCATGGCAACCCTCGACCTGACCACCGCGGACTTCGAGCAGACCGTGACCGCCCCGGGCATCACCCTCGTCGACTTCTGGGCGGAGTGGTGCGGCCCCTGCCGCATGTTCGCCCCCGTCTACGAGAAGGCGAGCGAGCAGCACCCCGACGTGACGTTCGGCAAGCTCGACACTGAGGCCGAGCAGGCGATCGCCGCGGCCGCGAACATCCGGTCCATCCCGACGCTCATGGCCTTCCGCGACGGCGTGCTCGTCTTCGCCCAGCCCGGCGCGCTGCCCGCCCCCGCGCTCGAGCAGGTCATCACGGCCGTCAAGGAGCTCGACATGGACGAGGTGCGCGCGACGATCGCGGCGCAGGCGGCGCAGGCGCAGGGCGACCAGTCGAGCGAGCCCTCGGCCTAGAGCGCGCCGGGCGAGCGGAAGACCCGCTTGACCTTCTCCACCACGCCCTGCGCGGGCGGCTCGTTGTAGACCCCCGCGAGCGGCTGGCCCGACATGCGACCGATCTCGGCCATGATCGCGTCGGTCGCCTGCCGGCGGGCGCGGCCGGAGGTCGCGGGGCCGAAGTGCGCGAGATCCATCGGCTCGCCGAACTCGACGGTGACCTTCGAGAACCGGGGCCGCTTCGCACCCACGGGCAGCAGCTCATCGGTGCCGCGCAGCGCGACCGGCACCACGGGGGCGCCGGCGGTGAGCGCGAGCCAGGCGACACCCGTGCGCCCGCGGTACAGGCGGCCGTCGCGCGAGCGCGTGCCCTCCGGGTAGATCGAGAAGGCGAGGCCGTCGTCGAGCTTCGCGCGCCCCGCGTCGAGCGCCGCCTGGGCGGCCTGACCGGCGCCGCGCTCGACGGGGATCGCGCCGACCCCGGTGAAGAAGGCGCGCGAGAGCGCCCCCTTCAGCCCGCGCCCGGTGAAGTAATCGGCCTTCGCGAGGAAGCTCACCGGTCGACGAGCGACGAGCGTGATGACGACGCTGTCGATGAAGGAGAGGTGATTGCTCGCCACCACGACGGGGCCGCGGGCGGGCATCCGGCGACGACCGATCACGCGCGGTCGGAAGACGAGGCGGAGGAGGGGCCCGAGGATGGCGCGGGCGAGGAGGGTCAGCACCGACCCATGGTGCCAGCTGCTCGATGCTCCGGTGAGAATGCACCGCGGAGCTCGGGCGGAGGCCCCGGAGCGACGTAGTATGTGGCCACCCGACGCACCACCCGCGACGCCGCGCCAGCCCGCGCCAGCCCGCACCGATGGACCGCACCGCTCCGACCTCGCGCCGCCGACTGCCGCGAACCCGCCCGCCCGTGTCGAGAGAGACCGCCCTCGTGACCACCCGTATCCGCCGCACCCGCGCCGCCCGGCGACGGCGCATGATCGCCATCACGGCGGTCGCCCTGGTCGCCGTCATGATCGCCGGGGTCGCCGCCGCACTCGTCGCGAGCGGCCGGCCCGCCCCCGCCCCGACCGCCGCACCCGTCGAGGAGACCCCCGTGCCCGAGCCCACCGCCCTGCCCGAGGCGGACGCCCTCGAGGGCGTCGGCCTCGACGCCCTGCAGCAGCGCCGCATCGACGAGCTGCGCACCTGGGCGGCCTGGCTCGAGGCGAACGGAGCAGAAGGCTACGTCGGCGAACTCGGCTGGGCCGACTCCCCCGAGTGGGAGCAGCTCGCCGACTACTGGTATCGCATCGCCGAGCAGGAGGAGCTGTGGACGAGCCTGTGGGCAGCGGGCAGCCACTGGGGCGACTCGTACCCGCTCACCGCCTACGGCGCGAGCGGGGGCTCCGACCAGCTCGACGTCGCCCTCCCCCAGGCCGAGCTGCTCGAGGCGCAGGATGGCGGCGACCAGCGGCACGGCGTGAATCTCGCCGGCCTCGAGTTCAGCACCGAGCAGGGCTTCTCCGCAGCGGTGCCGGGCGTGCTCGGGCGCGACTTCTTCGACGAGCCGGAGGCCTCCTTCGCCTACCTCGCCGACCGGGGCATCGACTTCGTGCGGCTGCCGTTCCGCTGGGAGCGGTTGCAGCCGCAGCTCGGCGGCTCGCTCGACGAGCAGCACGCCGCGATCATCGACGCCATGCTCGACGCGGCCGCGCTGCACGGCGTCGACATCGTGCTCGACGTGCACAACTACGGCCGGTACCTCACCTCGGCGGAGGAGCTGCGACTCGGGACTCCCGAGCTGCCGGCCTCGGCGCTGTCGGACGTGTGGCTGCGCATCAGCGAGCGATGGGGGGAGCATCCCGCCGTCGTCGCATACGGCCTCATGAACGAGCCGCACTCCCTCGGGGACGACCTCGCCGCCGAGGCGCTGCGCTGGGAGGGCGTCACGCAGGAGGTGCTCACCGCGCTGCGCGACGCCGGCGACGGGATGCTCGTTCTCGTGCCCGGCTACGACTGGTCGAGCCTCCCGCGGTGGACGACCACTCACGCCGACGGGTGGATCACCGACCCGGCCGACAACTTCCGCTACGAGGCGCACCATTACTGGGATGCCGTAGGGGAGGGCGCGTACGCCCTCCCCTACGCCGACGAGCTCGCCGCTGTTCAGGTCAGCGACTGACCGCCCGCCGGGAGGAGTCCACCCGAAGAGACTCCGCCATGATCGCGGCGACGCGTTGACCGTCGCGCACCGCGTAGTTGGTGCCCCGGTCCTCGGGGAAGACCTGGGAGAAGTTGGCCAGGTAGACGCCGGGCAGCGGCGTCTCCATGGCCGGGATCCGGTCGGCGAAGGTCACATCCACGATGTGCTGCGCGTTGCGGAACGTGAAGACGTGCGACTCCGTGACGAGGTCGGGACGGAACGCGGGCAGCAGCGAGGCGAGGCCCGCGTACCACTTCTCGCGCAGCGCGTCGTCGGGGAGGGTCATCAGCGGGTCGTCGTTCTGCACGTAGTCGCCGATGTAGTAGATGTACCGGCCGCCCGTGCGCTCGGTGCCGATGAGCGAGTCGAGACTCAGGAACACGAGGAACGGCGCGTCGAGATCGTGGATCTGGTGCCAGTAGGTGTCGGTGATCGGCTCGCTGGTCGTGATCACCATGAGCTTCGCCCCGAGGTAGTCGATGGTCGTCAGCTGCTCGGTGTACTCGTCCGTCATCGCGGGATGCCCGGCCGCGAGCCGCGCGAAGGGCGTGCTCGGGATCGCCCCGAGCACGCGGTCGTACTGCTTCGTGACGCCGTCGACCGTCACCGTCGGCTTGCCGTCGAGCTCGCCGATGGCCGAGACCTTCGTGCCGGTGCGGAGCACCGCGCCGCGCTTCTGGAGCTCCTCGACCCACCGGTCGACCATGATGCGGAACCCGCCGTCGAAGTAGCCGAGGCGCTCGGTGGCCTCCCCCTTGATCTTCGAGGTCTGGCGCACGTGGATGCGGGTCCAGAGCCACGCCATGGTGACCTTGTCCCAGTAGATGTCGAACTTGCCCTTGAGCAACGGCTTCCAGACGATGTCAGCGGCCCGCTTGCCGTTCACCCGGCAGAGCCAGTCGTAGGCGGTGACCTTCGTCAGCGGCTCCCAGTCGCGGAGGAACTGCAGCCGGAGGCCGGTGAGTCCGGTACGGATGCGATCGACGAGCGAGAGCGGGGTGAAGCGGAGGAGTTCCATCGGGGTGGTGAAGCCGTACTCCGAACCCTGATGGAAGGCGCGGATCGAACTGGGATGGAAGTCCAGCTTGTCGCGGATACCGAGCTCCTCGGCCATGCCGATCATCCACCTGTCGGTCGTGTAGAGGAAGTGGTAGGCCTGCTCGAGCGGGAATCCGTCGTCGAGGGTGAAGCCGGCGACGAGACCGCCGAGCTGCGGTGCGGCCTCGATGACCTCGACCTGGTGGCCGAGCTTGGTGAGCTCGTACGCGGCGGTCAGGCCGCTGAAGCCGCCGCCGATCACGGCGATGCGGGCGGGGGCGTCGGATGCTGCGGGGTCAACCGGCGCCGGGGAGAGCGTGTCGGTCATGAGGGGGTCCTTCCCGTGGAGGGGGCGAAGGTGATCTTCTTGTTGAGGGAGTACTGCAGCGCCACGACGGGCAGCAGCGTGAGGATCTTGGCGACGACGGGGTCGAGCCCCGCGATGTCCACGGCGATCCAGATGATCGCCGTGCTGAGGAGCCATCCGGCGCCGGAGACGACGGCGAAGGAGAGGAAGCGCAGCCACAGCCGGTCGGTGACGCGGAAGTTGCCGTAGGAGTTCGCGAGGAAGCTGGCGATGACCGCGACCGCGGTCGAGAAGGTGTTGCTGAGCACGGGATGCCAGCCGAAGACGCGGTCGGCGAGCAGGAACAGGCCGACGTCGAGCACGACCGCACCCCCGCCGATGACGAGGTAGCGCACCAGGGTCGCGCGGCGCGCGATCATGCCGATGATGCCCGCGCGCTCCTCGGCGATGGAGGCCGGGTCGGCCGCGGCAGACGCCGGTAGGGATTCGGTGGTGGTCATGGTCACTCCAGTTCGATGGCGGCGGATGCCGGGATGAGGGACTGGAAGCGGTGCCAGTTCCAGCCGGTGAGATGGTCGGTGAGAGAGGCGGGCGCGCGCCAGAAGCCGTCGTCGGCGTCGTACCGCGCGACGACCTCCGACTCGTACAGGGATCGGGCGTCGGCGTCGATCGCGCCGAGCTGCGCGAGCATCGCCACGGTCGATCCGGACGCGAACGAGTCGACGACGCCGTCGTACGCGACGATCTGCGGAGCGATCGATGCGAGCAGGGCGTCCGCCCGGGTATCGCCCGCGGCCCGGTCGAGCAGAAGAGCGGGAACGATCCGGAGGGTGTCGTCGCCGAGATCATCGGCGCCCGCCCCGATGAGCGGCTCCGCGGACTCGAGCTCGCCCTCGCGCGTCAGCACCACCCAGTCGGGGATCGTGCCGCGCTCCTGCGCGAGTCGATCGAGGAACACGTACCCGTCGTCCACGAGCCGCATCCAGTCGTACTGCGGCAGCGCACCGGCGAGCTCGCGGTAGAGCCGTGGATCGAAGTACGAGGGATTGATCAGGTTGTCATCGACCGAGCCGTCGGCCGAGGAGTCGACCAGGGCGAGACCGTCCTGCTCGATGACGCAGCGCTTCCAGAAGTCGGCGGCCATGGCACGACCCTCGAGGACGAGGTCGCCCGCGGCGGGCCAGGCGTCGCCGGCGCGGATCAGCGATGCGATCATCCGCTGGTCGGCACCGCAGACGGTGTCGTTGGCGAGCAGCTCGCCCTCGCCGTCGGCTCCGGTCTGCCAGCGCCAGGAGATGAGACCGTCGGTGGAGCGGTAGCGCAGATGATCGTTGGTCCACTGCCAGATTCCGCGGAACCACTGCTCGTCGCCCTGCTCGAGCGCGGCATCCATCGCCAGAGCCTGATCCATCGACGTCGTGATTCCCGCGCCATCGGCGACGCGGCCGTAGTCGTAGACGAAGCCGTCGAGGAACGAGGCCCAGGAATCCTGCAGCACCACATCGTTGCGATCCTTCACCTCGTACACCCGGGCCCAGTCCCCGTTGGTCGAGATGTAGGAATCGAGGTCGATGAAGCTCGAGGTGCCCCGGGTGAACGAGGCCACCGGCACGGAGTGCTCGAACGCCTCGCGCAGTACGGGGATCGTCCCCTGGGACATCTGCTGGATGAGCTCGTGGGTGACGATGAGGTAGTCGATGTTGCGCCAGTCGTCGGCGTAGACCTCCCGCAGCTCGGGGTCGTACTCGGAGGTGAAGAAGTACTGCGCGTTCTCGAAGCCGCGCTCCTGCGCGAGAGCCGGGTACGCGAAGTTGTCCGTGACGACGATCGCGCTCGGGTCGATGTTCTCGGCGACCCATTCGACGGCGAGCAGCTGGTTGCTCGTCTCGTCGACGGCGGCCGCCTTGGGCGGCACCGCGATGGAGAATCCGGTGAGCAGGGCCGTGACGAGCACGACGGCCGCTCCTGCGCGCAGTGCGCGCCAAGGCACGAGCGTGAGCATCCACCCGACGGCTATGCCGACCGCGATCGCGAAGAGCGGCACGAGCGGGGCGACGTAGAGGTCGATGACGATCTTGCCGCGCATGAGGAATCCGGCGTATCCGGCCATCATGAGCAGCATGGCGAGGGGGAAGAGCGAGCGACGTCGCAGCACGAGAGCGAGCGCGGCGAGGGCGACGACGCCGATGAGACCGAGCAGGGGGGTCATCGGATCCTTGACGAGCCAGGACTCGAGCGACTGCAGGAAGCTGCTGTCCTGCTCCCACGGCCAGTTGAAGTCACCGCGTCCGGCCTGCACGAGCATCGTGTCGATGAAGCTGACTCGCAGGGGTTCGCCGTCGGCGCCGAGCGGTGCCGGCAGGAGCTCCTCGTTGAGCAGCGCGTAGACGAGGAACATCAGGACGAGTCCGCCCGCGAACGCGAGCCACATCGCGAGGGCGTGCTTGCGCTGGTGGGGCTCGGAGCGCGCCCAGAGCAGCACGAGGAATCCGATACCGAAGAAGGCCGCGTTGAGCTTCGTGAGGACGGCGATGCCGAAGAAGAGCCCGCTCGTGATGACGGCGGTCAGCGTGAGGTGCCGGCGCAGC
The DNA here is from genome assembly GCF_026625045.1 of Microcella daejeonensis. Classification (GTDB taxonomy): domain Bacteria; phylum Actinomycetota; class Actinomycetes; order Actinomycetales; family Microbacteriaceae; genus Microcella; species Microcella daejeonensis. Next base: position 782,801 of record NZ_CP113089.1, read on the forward strand.
AGCAGGGCGATCGCGACGAGCAGCCAGAGCGCCATGAGGTTGTCGAGCAGGACACGGCGCTGGAAGTAGAGGCCCAGGGGCGAGGCGGCGAAGATGACCACCGCGATGGCGCCCGCGGCGATGCTGCCGTTGCCCATGCGCTTCGCGATGACGTAGACGAGCGCCGTGGCCGCGACATGCACGAGCAGCATGAGGACGCGCCCCGATTGCAGGAAGGATCCGAAGACGGCATCGCCGCCGGTCAGACCGAGCCACGCGCCGATCGCCATCCACCCCGCGGGAGCGTGGTCGTATCGGTACGTGTAGACGTCGAGCTGTCCGCTCGTGATGAAGGCCCAGCCGCGAGAGAGGTACGTGCCCTCGTCGTTCTCGTAGTACGGGTACCCGAACATGTTCGTCGCGTGCAGCGCGGCACTGAAGGCGATGAGGCCGAGGACGAGCAGGATCTCGAGCACCCGGCGATCCACCAGGCGCCGACGATGCGGGGCATGCGTCGGCTGGGGAGCGGACGGTGCGGCAGGCCGGGCAGCGTGCCGTTCCAGGGTCGCCGTCATCAGGCGGCCTGGGGAACGGGCTCGAGCTCGGATGCCGACACCGGCTGGGCATCCTGGGTGCCCAGCCGGTGCCGTCCGGCGTGCGCGGTCTTCTCCCATCCGCGGCTGCCCCGGATCTCCCGGATCAGCGCGCGAACCGCGCTCACCATCAGGAGGCCCTGGTAGGGCAGGAATGTGATCACCAGGGCCAGGTAGTGGTACCACCGCACGGGCACGCGCTGATCGCGGCCGAACTCGTAGAGTCCGACCAGACTGATCAGCAGCATGACGGCCGCCAGCAGCAAGGGGATGAACGACAGCATGCTGACCACGATCGGGAGCTTCGTCGTGGCCCCGATGAGGATCATGACCGGGGCGGAGGCGATGACGATCGCCATGTAGGAGGGCGCCGTCAGCACGTAGCCGATGAGCACGCGGTGCATCAGCGTCGGCAGCTGCAGCCATTCCTTCTTGCGGAGGATCTGGAGGAATCCCTGGTTCCAGCGCGTGCGCTGCTTGATGAAGGCCTTGGTGTCGTGGGGCACCTCCTCGCGCGTGACGTGCTCGGCGTCGTACATGACGTCGAAGGTCTTGCCGGCGATGCTCAGACGGATCCCTAGATCGGCGTCCTCCGTCAGCCCCTCCTCGTCCCACCCGCCGACGGCGGTGAGATCCTCGGCCTTGAAGAACACGGTGTTGCCGCCGAGCGGCACGGCGCCGGCCTTCGCGAAGTAGTGCATGCGCGACTTGAACCAGAAGAAGTACTCGAGCACGTTGTGCGCGGCGAACCAGTGGCTCCCGAAGTCCATCAGCTGCACCCCGCACTGCAGGACGTCGATGTCGCGTCGCACGTAGATGGTGTTGACGATCGAGAAGATGTCGCGGCTGACGTCGTCCTCGGAGTCGAAGATCGTGATGAGCTCGTGCTTCGCCGCGGCGAGCCCGAGGTTCATCGCGCGCGACTTGCCCGGGGGGTTCTCGAAGACGAGAACCGTGGCGTTGTCGATGCCGTGCTCGCGCTTGGCGCGCTCGGCCGCGGCGATGGTCGCGATGTCGTCCGACGTGCAGATGACCATGAGCTCGACGAGTTCGCGCGGGTAATCGGCCTCGCCGAGCCGCCGCAGCGTCTCGCCGATCACCTCGTGCTCGTGCCGGGCGGGCAGCAGCACGGTGAACCCGTGAAACGGCTCCTCGAAGGTGTCGGGTCGACCGCCCTGGCGGAGGCGGTGCGGGTGCTCCCAGATGTAGAGCGTCTGCCGGATGCTGACGATGCTCTGCACGAGGAGGATGAGCGCGCTGACCGTGACCAGGACGGCCAGGAGGCTAGGCAGCACGAGCGGCTCTCCGCACCCAGATGTAGGTGCTCGACACGTAGTAGTTCACGATGAACGCGGCACCGATGCCGAGCAGCTGCGCGAGGAGGTAGAAGACGCCCAGGTTCGAGAGCACGACGAAGCACGTGAAGATCACCGTCTGAGTGAGTGCCGTCGTGAGCTCGTACTGGCCGAATGCCGTGAGGAGCGAACGAACCGGGATGCGCCGCTCGTGCGAGCGACGGAACTTCTTGAAGGTGAAGCGCGTGTGGAACGTGAAGTTCCAGACGATGCTCGCCTGGATCGCGATCGCCGAGAGCAGTACGACGATGCCGTCGTCGGGGAAGAAGCGCCGCAGGAACCACAGCACGCCGAGGTTGACGACCGTGCCGAGAAGACCGACGGTGATGAATCGGGCCAGCTGCTTGAACGGCGAGTCATCATTCAACCGGTAGGCGATGCGGAAGAACTCGACGATGTCGCTGAGGCTCGCCTTCGAATCGCCCGACGCGCGGGTGTGGAAGCTGATGGGCACCTCGGTGACCTTCCACGACCCCGTGACGAAGGCGTTCGCGAGGAAGATCATGAAGCCGTAGCCCTTGGCCTGCACGTCGCCGTAGGGAATGCGCTCGAGCACCTCGCGCCGGACGGCGCGGAAGTTGGTGGTGAGCTCCTTGAGGGCGGGGTCGACCCCTCCCAGCATGCGGGCGACAGCGCCGGCGACGCGCGTTCTGATGATGTAGCCGAGCGGCCAGTTACCGGGGATGAGCCCGCCGTCGACGTACCGCGAGCCGATCGCGATGTCGGCGCCCGAGTTGATCGCCTCCAGCAGCTTCGGCACGTCGGCCGGAGCGTGCGAGAAGTCCGCATCCATCGTCAGGATGACGTCGTAGCCCCGTTCGATCGCCTCGTCGAATGCGCGCTTCATCGCGTTGCCCAGGCCTGCTTTCTGGCCGTGGGAGACGATCACGCGGCCGGCGAAGCGGCCGGCGGCGAGTCGCTCGGCGAGCTCGCCCGTGCCGTCGGGCGACGAGTCGTCGCGCACCAGGACGTCGAACTGCCAGCCGGTGCCGGCCTGGATCGGGAGCGAGAACAGCGCCTCGAGCAGGGGTTCGAGGTTGTCGATCTCGTTGTAGGTGGGAACGATCATGACCGCGCGGCCCCGGAGCGCAAGAGGGGCACCCGCCGGTGCGGATCGGGTTTCGGGTACTGCGGGAGAAGAGAGGGAGAGCGTCATGGGTGCTGTCAATCGGGGTCAGCGACCACGACGTCGGGCAGATCGACGCGGCGACTCTGAGCGGGGTACGCGGAGAGGCCGGCTCCTCCGCTCGGGGCGCGGGAGGGAGAGCGATCTGCCCGGCGTCGTCAACGGGTCAGGTGGGGGGCGTGATTCCGCGCGCGGAGGCGCGGCTGGGGAGACCGTCCTCCCAGGCAGGGGAGGTCTCTTTCGCGAGAGTCGACGCGGGGGTGGGAGAAGGGCGTCGGAACTCGGAGAATCGCGGGTCGGGTGCGGCTATTCGGGTGTGATGGTGCTGCGGGATGGAGCTCGGGTGGGGTGGTGCGGGTGGGGTGGTGCGGGTGGGGTGGTGCCGGGGCACTGATTCCGGTGGAGGCCGGACGGGTATTCGTTCAGGGTGGGGAACACCCGGTGCAGCAATTCGAGAGGGTGGCTCAGATCATCTGCACTGTGCACTGTAGGCCGCCTGCGGACGAGCCGTCAACCATCGGCGCATTACGAGCGCGTTAACCGTCGCCCCAACGGGGTGCAGCGAGCGGACAGGGTCGCGGTGCCGGCTCACACCAGCGCCACGGCGCCGTCGTCGAGCGGCTCGAGCGTGAGGTCGGGGTCGGTGCGGGCGATCATCTTGGCGCGCCACGGGGTGCTGAGCAGCGCGAGCAGCACGCCGTCGGCGCGGCGGACGACCTCGCACTCGCGCTGCCGGTCGAGGGCCTCGGCCGAGGCCTCGTCGGTGCGCATGACCGCCTCGTAGGGCAGCGGCTCGAACTTCACGGGAGCGTTGAAGTCGTGCTGCATGCGGTCGGCGAAGACCTCGAACTGCAGCGGACCGACGGCCCCGAGCACGGGGCTCTGATCGCCGCGTCGGGTCGAGCGCAGCACCTGCACGACGCCCTCCTGGTCGAGCGACTCGAGCCCGGAGCGGAACTGCTTGTGCTTGGAGACGTCGACCGCGCGCACGAGGCGGAAGTGCTCGGGGGTGAACACCGGCAGCGCCGGGAACTGCACGCCGGGCCCCGAGTGCAGGGTGTCGCCGGGGCGCAGCATCGTCGCGTTGACGAGCCCGACGATGTCGCCGGGGAACGCCTCGTCGACGACCTCGCGATCCTGCCCGAAGAGCTGGTGGGCGTACTTCGTGGCGAAGGGCCGCCCGGTGCGCGCGTGCGTCACCGTCATGCCGCGCTCGAACCGGCCGGAGCAGACCCGGATGAAGGCGATGCGGTCGCGGTGCGCGGTGTCGAGCCCTGACTGCACCTTGAAGACGTAGGCCGAGAAGTCGGCGTCGACCGGCCGGGCTTCGCCGTCGACATCGATGCGCGGCATGGCCGCCGGCGCCTCGTCGGCCAGGATCTCGAGCAGCGAGTGCACGCCGATGTTGTGCACGGCCGCGCCGAAGATCACCGGGGTCGTGATTCCGAGCTGGAAGGTCTCGGAGTCGTGGCGGTACCCGTCGAGGCCGAGCAGCTCGGATTCATCCCGCGCACTGACCCAGGCGGCGCCGCTCGACGCCTCCGCCTCCGCCGGCTCGAGCGTCTGCCACTCGGCGACGCGGGCGCCGCCGTCCGAGCGGGTGAAGCGCAGCATCCTGCCGGAAGGGACGTCGAGGAGCCCCTCGAAGTGACCGGGGTCGCCCACGGGCCACGTCAGCGGCGTCGGCAGCATGCCCGTGCGGTCGCGGATCTCGTCCATGAGGTCGAGGGCGGCGCGGCCCGGGCGATCCCACTTGTTGATCATCGTGATGATCGGGATGCCCCGCCGACGGCAGACCTCGAACAGCTTCATCGTCTGGGTCTCGAGACCCTTGGCGGCATCGACGAGCATGATGGCGGCATCCACCGCAGAGAGCACGCGGTAGGTGTCCTCCGAGAAGTCGGAGTGGCCGGGGGTGTCGACGAGGTTGATGATCGTGTCGCCGTAGGCGAACTGGATGGCGGCGCTGCTGATCGAGATGCCGCGCTCCTTCTCCATCGACATCCAGTCGGAGACGGTGCCCTGGCGACCGCGCTTGCCGTGCACGGCGCCGGCCTCGGTGATCGCGCGGGCGTGCAGCAGCAGCGCCTCGGTGAGCGTCGACTTGCCGGCGTCGGGGTGCGAGATGACGGCGACGGTGCGGCGGCGGGCGGCGTGCTCGGCGACCGTCGGCGTTATCGCGCTCATGCCGCTGCATCCCGTCTCGATCGTGGCGCGCCGCTCAGCGCGCAGTGGGCCAGTTTACCGCCGGACGGACCGACGCCCGACTCGACGGTCAGTACTGGTCGTCGGGCGGGGGCGCGTCGAACTCGTCGTACGGCGGGGCGTCGTCGTACGGCACCGTATCCGGTGGGATGTCGTCGAAGGGCGGCGCCTCGGCGAAGGCGGGCGCAGCACCGGCGGCGCGCGAGCGGGACGGTGCGCGCGAGGCGGTGCGCCCCGACGATCGGGCACCGGATGCCCTGCTCGTGCCGCTCGAGGCATTCGAGCTCGACGATGCTGACGTCGCGCCGTCGCCCGGCTCGGCCGGCTCGGCGATCGGCGGGTCCTCGCCGCGGACGACGGCGAGCACCGACTCGCCGAACTGCTCCAGCTTGCGCGCGCCCACGCCGCTGATCTGGCCGAGCTCGTCGAGCGTGGACGGGGTGGTGAGGGCGACGCCGCGCAGGGTGGCGTCGCCGAAGACGATGTACGCCGGAGCGCCGAGCGCCCGGGCGGTGGCGGCGCGCCACGCGCGCAGGCGCTCGAACAGCGGAACGGCATCCGCCGGCAGGTCGCTCGGGGCCGACCGCTTCGACGAGCGGGTGGGGCGCGCGACCTCGCGGCGCAGGCGCACCTCGCGCTTGCCCCCGAGCACCTCGGCGCTCGCCTCGGTGATGACGAGGGTGCCGTAGCCGTCGCCGTGGACGGCGAGCAGGCCCTGGGCGAGCAGCTGCCGCACGACGCCGCGCCAGTCCTGGTCGCTCAGGTCGCCGCCGATGCCGAAGGTGGCGAGGTCGGCGTGCCCGAGCTGCTCGACGCGCGGCGTGCGCTTGCCGAGCAGGATGTCGATGATCTGGCCGGCGCCGTAGCGCTGGCGGCGCTCCCGCTCGAGCCGCACGACCGTCGAGAGCAGCTTCTGCGCGGGGATCGTGCCGTCCCACGACTCGGGCGGCGCGAGGCACGTGTCGCAGTTGCCGCAGCGCTCGGACTGCTGGCCGAAATACGCCAGCAGCTGCACGCGCCGGCACTCGACCGTCTCGCAGAGCGCGAGCATCGCATCCAGCAGCTGGCTCATGCGCCGCTTGTGCGCACCGTCGCCCTCGCTGCGGTCGATCATCTGGCGCTGCTGCACCACGTCCTGCAGGCCGTAGGCGAGCCAGGCCGTCGAGGGCAGGCCGTCGCGGCCGGCACGCCCCGTCTCCTGGTAGTAGCCCTCGACGCTCTTCGGCAGGTCGAGGTGGGCGACGAAGCGCACGTCGGGCTTGTCGATGCCCATGCCGAAGGCGATCGTCGCGACCATGACGATGCCCTCCTCGCGCAGGAAGCGCGACTGGTGGTTCGCGCGCACCCGGGCGTCGAGACCCGCGTGGTACGGCAGGGCGGCGATGCCGTGATCGGCGAGCTGCTGCGCGGTCTTCTCGACCGAGGCGCGCGAGAGGCAGTAGACGATGCCGGCGTCGCCGGGGTGCTCGGTGCGGATGAGCTGCAGCAGCTGCTGCACGGGCTGGTTCTTGGGCTCGATGCGGTACTGGATGTTCGGCCGGTCGAACGAGGCCACGAAGCGCCGCGCCTCGCCCAGCTGCAGGCGCTGCTCGATCTCGCGCGCCGTGGCCGCCGTGGCCGTGGCGGTCAGGGCGATGCGCGGCACCGTCGGCCAGCGCTCGTGCAGCATCGACAGCGCGAGGTAGTCGGGCCGGAAGTCGTGGCCCCACTGCGAGACGCAGTGCGCCTCGTCGATGGCGAACAGGGCGACGTCGAGGCGGTCGAGCAGCTCGGCGGTGGAGGGCACCGTCACGCGCTCGGGCGCCATGTAGAGCATGTCGACCTCGCCGGCGAGCAGAGCCCGCTCGACCTCGCGCCGCTCGTCGGGCCCCTGCGTCGAGTTGAGGAACACCGCGCGCACGCCCACGGCGTCGAGGGCATCCACCTGGTCTTTCATCAGCGCGATGAGGGGCGAGATGACGACGCCGACGCCCCGCCGCACGAGGGCGGGGATCTGGTAGCAGAGGCTCTTGCCGCCGCCCGTGGGCATGAGCACGAGGGCGTCGCCGCCGCCGACCACGTGGTCGATGATCTGCTGCTGCTCGCCGCGGAAGGCCGGGTAGCCGAAGACCCGCTCGAGCACCTGCTGGGGGGTGGGGGCGGCCGTCGCGGTCATGGTTCCAGGCTAGCCGCGACGGCCGACCGCGGCCGACCCGCGCAGCCCGGCGGGGGATGGCGCGGGCGGGTCGTCAGATGTGGATGGCGGGGTCGATCCAAAACCCGTCGGCCCCGGGCGCGCCGTCGGAGCGCAACGGGCGGCTGACGGCGGGGATGCCCGTCGCGACGGAGTCGGCGGGCACATCCCGCACCACCAGCGCGAGGGCGCCGATCTGCGAGCGCGCCCCGATCGTGATCGGCCCGAGCACCGTCGCCCCGGCGCCGATCAGCACGCCGTCCTGCACCGTCGGATGCCGCTTGCCCGTCTCGAGCGAGCGGCCGCCGAGCGTCACGCCGTGGTACAGCATGACGTCATCGCCGATCTCGGCCGTCTCGCCGATGACGACGCCGGTGCCGTGGTCGATGAAGAAGCGGGCGCCGATCGTCGCGCCCGGGTGGATCTCGATGCCGGTCAGGAACTTCGACCACTGCGAGATGAGGCGCGCGAGCAGCTTCGCCCCCGCGTTCCACAGCCGGTGGGCGAGGCGGTGCCACCAGACGGCGTGCAGGCCCGAGGAGGTCAGGAAGACCTCGAGGCCCGACCGCGCCGCCGGATCGCGCAGCCGCGCGGTGCGGATGTCGTCGCGGATCGACACCTACGAGCGCAGGTCTTCGTACAGCACGCTCGACAGGTAGCGCTCGCCGTAGCTGGCGACGATCACGACGATCGTCTTGCCGGCCATCTCGGGGCGCTTCGCCAGCGCGACGGCGGCGTGCACCGTGGCGCCGGACGAGATGCCGGCGAGGATGCCCTCCTCGGCGGCCATCCGGCGCGCCATCGCGACCGACTGGCCGATGTTGACGTCGATGATCTCGTCGTAGACCTCGCGGTCGAGCACGCCGGGGATGAAGTTGGCGCCGATGCCGGCGATCTTGTGCGGGCCGGGGGCGCCGCCGTTGAGGATGGGGCTCTCCTCCGGCTCGACGCCGACGACGATCACGCCGGGCTTCTGCTGCTTGAGGTACTGGCCGGTGCCGGTGAGCGTGCCGCCCGTGCCGATGCCCGAGACGAAGACGTCGACGGCGCCGTCGGTGTCGTTCCAGACCTCGGGGCCGGTGGTGCGGCGGTGGATCTCGGCGTTCGCCTCGTTCTCGAACTGCTTCGCGAGCACGGCGCCCGGGGTCTCGGCGACGATCTGCTCGGCCTTGCCGACGGCGCCCTTCATGCCCTCGGAGCCCGGCGTGAGCACGAGCTTCGCGCCGTAGGCCTTGAGCAGCATCTTGCGCTCCTCGCTCATGGTCTCGGGCATCGTCAGCACGACGTTGAAGCCGCGCGCGGCGCCGATCATGGCGAGGGCGATGCCGGTGTTGCCGCTCGTGCCCTCGACGATCGTGCCGCCGGGCTTCAGCGCCCCGCTGGCGACGGCCGCGTCGATGATGGCGACGCCGAGGCGGTCCTTCACGCTGGCCGAGGGGTTGTAGAACTCGAGCTTGGCGAGCACCGTGGCGCCCGCGCCGTCGGTGACCTTGTTGAGGCGCACGAGCGGGGTGTTGCCGAACACCTCGGTGATGTCGGAGTGGATGCGGGCCATGGGAGTCTCCTCGAGCCGGGGTCGGGGGCGGGGTCGTGGGGGAGCCGCGGACGGCCATCCCCCAGCGTACGGGCGGCGGCGCGCCGGCGCGCGCCGGGTGTCGGGCCGAGGCCCGCGCATCCACTGAGAACGGGATGCCCCGCGCGACTATTCCCGCCTCAGACGGTCTCGGCCGCGAAGGTGTCGCACGCGGTCACGCCGCCCTCGAAGCCGGCGCGGAACCACGCCTGCCGCTGCTCGCCGGAGCCGTGGGTCCAGCTCTCCGGGCTCACCTGCCCGCTCGTCCGCTCCTGGATGCGGTCGTCGCCGATGGAGGCGGCGGCGTCGAGCGCCTGCGCGACCTGCTCATCGGTGATGGGCTCGAGCAGGGGTCGGCCGTCGGGGTCGTCGGTCGCGGAGGCGGCCGCCGCCCAGGCGCCGCCCCAGCAGTCGGCCTGCAGCTCGATGCGCACGGCGTCGGACTGGGGACCCGACTCCCCGCGCTCGACCGAGGCGAGCACGCCGGTGAGCTGCTGCATGTGGTGGCCCCACTCGTGGGCGACGACGTACATCTCGGCGAGCGGTCCGCCCTCGGCGCCGAAGCGCGTGCGCAGGTCGTCGTAGAAGCCGGTGTCGAGGTAGACGCTCTCGTCGACCGGGCAGTAGAAGGGGCCGACGGCGCTCGTGGCCTCGCCGCACCCGGTGCTGACGGCGCCTTCGAAGAGGTAGGCCTCCGGGGCGCGGTACTCGACACCGATGGCGCCGGCCGACTCGGCCCAGAAGTCGTCGAGCGAGACGACGGCGCCGGCGATGCGGCAGTCGACGCTCGCGTTCGCCTCGGCGCCCGTCGTGCACTCCTCGAGGGTGGTGCCGCCGCCCTGCGGTGCGGGCGCAGCGCCGCCGCCGCCGAGCAGGCCGCTGACGTCGACCCCGGTGAGCTGCGCGATGAGGAACACCGCGATGAGGCCGACGATGCCGCCGCCGCCCGCGATCGCCGTGGTGCGCCCGCGCCCGCGACGGCGCAGCCGGCTGGAGGAGATGTCGGCGTCATCGCGGAAGGTCATGGCTGGACAGTACTGCCCCGCACGGCCCGGCAGGGGTCGGGATGCCCGGCGAACGCCCAGCGGGGCGGAGGATCTCCCCTCCGCCCCGCCGGCGTTCTCGTCGTGCTGTCGCCCTAGAAGACGATCACCGGGCTCGGCAGCAGCGCGGTCGAGCCGCGAACGGCGTCCGTGCCGGCGAACTCGGCGCGCAGCAGGTGCACGCCGCGACCGAGGTCGCGGATCGTGACCGAGCCGCGGCCCTCGTCGCCCTCCTCGAGCACGATGGTGCCGACGGCGCGGCGGCCGTCCATCACCGTGACCGTGCCCGTGGGCTCGACGCCCGAGGCGGCGACCTGCACCGTGTACGTCACCGAGCCGGTGCGGCCGATGAGCAGACGATCCGCCCAGCCGACCGTGAGCGAGGGAGCACCGTTGACCGTGCGCTCCTTGCTCTCGGCGGTGACCGACTCGTAGCCCTCGGCGCTCGCGGTGACCTGCACCGAGATCGCGGCGCCGGCATCGGCCGCCGTCACCCGGTAGGTCGCCGCGGTGGCGCCGTCGATCGGCTCGCCGTCGCGCAGCCACTGGTAGGCGAGCTCGGCCTCGACCGAGTAGCGCCCGCCGTCGGTGCGCAGGGTCTGGCCGACCACCGCGCCGCCGAGGATCTTGGGATCCTTGACGACCTCGATGGGCTCGAGCACGATGACCTCGTCGGCGAGCGTGATGCTCTGCACCGCCTCCGTGCCGTTGTCGGGAACCGCGATCACGAGCTCCTGCGCTCCGAAGAGACCGTCGGGAACCGTGAAGGTGACCGCGGCGCGGCCCTGCTCGTCGGTGCCGTTGACGATCGTCGGGTCGATGACCGCACGCCCGACCTCGACGCCGCCGAGGCTCACGACCACCTCGGCATCGCGGTCGCCCGCGTTGCTGAAGAGCAGCGAGCTGAGCGTCGCGGTGACCTGGTCGCCGGCGCTGTAGCCGTCGGCATCGGCCGGCGTGAGGCTGACGCCCACCGAGCGCTGCGCCGGGTCGAGATCGACCGGCGAGTTCGCGGCGAAGTAGTCCACGAAGGCCTGCAGGTCGATGCGACCCGAGTCGGAGCGGTTCGTGCCCTGCGCGAGGGTGAAGAAGTTGTCCCCGCCCGTCGAGAGGAACGAGTTCGTCACGATGCGCACGGTCTGCGTCTCGGTGATGACCTCACCGTTCAGCAGCATCGTGCCGACGCGCGATCCGGCGGCGGCCGCCGGGTCGTAGGTGTAGTCGAGCGTCGACGAGAGACCGAGCTTGAGGAACGGGCGGGCGGCCCCGGCGGGCTGCCACTGCTCCTCGAGCACCTGGCGCAGCTGCGCCCCGGTGAGCTCCATAGTGACCAGCGTGTTCGCGAAGGGCTGCACGTTCGCGGCCTCCCGGAACGTCACGGTGCCCTCGGGGTCGGCGGCGCCGCTGCTCGCGAAGACCAGGTCGGCGCGGATGCCGCCCGGGTTCATGATCGCGATGTCGGTCTCGAGATCCTGCGTGGCCGCGAGCTGCGCGTCGGCGATGAGGTTGCCGAGCACCGACTCGCCGCCGCGGTTGTCGCTGCCCGTGGAGGTCACGGCCCGACGGATGTCGGCCGCGATCGAGCCGAGTCGCTCGTTGCCGGCGACGTTGGCGAAGGCCACCGCGTCGGCCACGATCTGCGCGACCTCGGCGTTCGGCTGCGCCGCACCGACGAGCGGGGCGACGGCGGCCTCGATGGAGAGGAGCTCCTTGGTGGTCGGGTCGACGGTGAGGTCGAGCTTGCCGTAGGCCTCGCCGTACTGACCGCCCTGGATGACCGGCATGATGCGCTCGGTTCCGGGGATGGGGATCTCGTGGTCGTACTGGAAGTGCGTGTGCGAGGAGACGATCGCGTCGACGTCGCCGCCGTTGTTCACGCCGTTGACGATGTCGCCGAACACCGAGGCGTCGGTCGCGGCCGAGATCTCGGGGCTCGCGGCGCCCTCGTGCACGAGCAGCACCACCACGTCGGCCTCGCCGTTGCCGGCGTCGCCGTCGCGCAGCTGCGCGGCGACTCGGTTGGTGGCCTCGGCGATGTCGCCGAACTCGAGGCTCGCGATGCCCGCGGGGCTCACCAGCTCGGGCATGTCCTGCGTCAGAGCACCGATGAATCCGACGCGCACGCCGTCGACGTCGGAGACGAAGTACTCGTCGTACGCGGGCTCGGTCGTGCCGGCCTCGTAGACGTTCGCCGCGAGGTACGGGAACTCGGAGTTCGGGATGATGCGGCCGTCGAGGTCGTCGCGGCCCTGGTCGAACTCGTGGTTGCCGATGGCCGTGACGTCGAGGCCCATCGCATTGAGGGCGTCGATCGTCGGCTCGTCGTTCTGGATGAACGAGGTGAACGTCGAGGCGCCCACGCTGTCGCCGGCGGAGACGAAGAGCGTGTTCGGGTTCTGCGCGCGCACCTGGTCGACGAGTCCGCCGAGGACGGCGGCGCCGGCGGCCGGCGGAGCGGCCTCGAGACGGCCGTGGAAGTCGTTGATCGTCACGATGTCGATCTCGACGGGCTCGGGCGTGGTCGACAGGCCGATGACGACCGGGTCGTGGTCGCTCGAGCGGTAGACGGTGCCGGCCTCGGTGGCGCCGAAGGCGTACTGGCGGTCGCTCCACTCGGGCGAGTTGATGGTCCACACGCCGACGCCGGTCACGTTGTCGCCGATGCCGGGGCTGGCGATCACGTGGTCGAGCGAGCCGAGCTCGCCGTCGAAGGTGTAGGTGTACTGGCCGTCGGTGCGGTCGGCGACGAGGTCGCTCCAGGCCGCGTCCGTGAAGACCTGGATCGGGTCCTCCTCGCTGTAGGCGTTGAAGTCGCCCATCAGCAGCACGTTCTCACCGGCCTCGCCCTCGATGCCCTCGACGAAGGCCTTCAGCGCGGTCGCCTGCTCGACGCGGTCGGCGTTCGACGCGCCCTGACCGTCGCCGGCGTCGACGCCGCTGCCCTTGGACTTGAAGTGGTTGGCCACCACGGTGAACTCGAGGCCGTCGGACTCGAAGGTCTGGGCGATCGGCTCGCGCGCGACATCCCACACCGTCTCGTCGATCTGCGTGAAGCTGTCACCGACCGGGCTCACCGCCGCGGGCTTGAAGATGATCGCGTTCGAGATGAAGTCGACGATCGAGGCGTCGACGAGGGCGGCCGGGGTGCGCACGTAGTCCCATGTGCCGGCGCCCGCATCCTCGTTGAGCGCGGCGACGAGCGCCTGGAGCGCCTCGTCGGTCGGCTCGCCGAGCTTGACCGAGTTCTCGATCTCCTGCAGCGCGACCACGTCGGCGTCGAGGCCGTTGATGGCGGCGACGATCTTCGACTCCTGGATCGCGAACTGCGCGGCCGTGGAGGCCCCGCGCGCCTGGCTGTTCTGACTGGTCAGCGTCGTGAAGTAGTTGAGCACGTTGTACGCGGCGACGCGGATGTCGCCGCCCGTCTCGGGGGCCGCCGCGGGGCGCGGGTTGCGCGTCTCGAAGGTCACCCCCGTCGGGTTCTGCGAGCTCGAGGCCGGCAGCTGCGGCTGCAGGCGCCAGTCGTCGAAGCCCCAGCCGAGCACCATGCCCTGAGCGGGGAAGCCCACGGCGTCGCCGTTGCGCACGACGTTCTCGGTGGTGAAGTAGGGCTGGGTGCCCGGGTGCGCCCCGTTGTTGATCTGGATGCTGAAGCCGTCGTCGAGCAGCAGGCGCTCCGAGCGGTTCTTCGCGGCGAGCGCGGCCGACTCGGGGGCGGCCGCGTCGAACAGCTCCGTGCTCTTCACGTCGAGCTCGCCCGGGTTCAGCCAGAGGGTGCCGAAGTTGAACAGCTGGTGGCTCGAGGCGACGAGCCAGTCGCCCTGCGGGGCGACGAGCATGCCCTCGTGCGCCTCGCGCACGGCCGGGTCGGCGGGCAGCGCGGCCGGGGCGGGCAGCGCCACGCCCGACTCGAGCACCGTGATGACGGCGGATGCCGCGCTCGCGCTGATCTGCGTGAGCCCGTTGAACTCGCCGGCCGTGCCGGTGACCTGGATGCGGTCGCCGACGGCGACGGTCGTGCTGGCCGCACGGCTGCCGAGGAACACGAACAGCGCCTCCGAGGTGGCGGCGTCGGCGTCGGGGGCGAGCGACTGGATGTAGACGCCGCTGTAGCCGCCGGTGCGGTGGTCAGCGGTGACCACGCCCTCGACGGTGACCGTCTGGCCGGTCAGCGGCGTTGCGGCGCCGGTGCCCTGCACGGCCGAGATCGGCGTCGGATCGGCCGCGAAGGCCGGGGCGGCGGTGAGCGTCGTGAGGCCGAGGCCCACGCAGACGGCGGTGCCGAAGGCCGCCGCGCGCGCCGGAACGCTGCGGCGCCCGGCGAAGGTGGTTGGGGTCATGAGGTCGCAGTTCTCCTAGGAGTAGGGAGCTAACGGGGATGAGTCCCCCGATCGGGGGACACTGCCGACCCTAAGACAGAACTGTGGATGCTCAAAGTGCGCAGATGAGTAGTAACGCGTTGTTCACATGCTCACTCGCGCAGGGCATCCCGACGCCGCCCACGGCGGTGCTGCCCGGCTCGCAGCGCGCGATCATGCGGCACGCCGGGAGGGGATTCCTCGATCGTCGCACGGCGGGGTGAACAGCAGGGGTGCTCACTCGCGCGCCGAGGTGAACCCCGGCACCTTCGGCCCGCATGACGACGGCCCGGCACCTCCGTGAGGAGGGCCGGGCCGTCGATCGGTCGGATCGCTAGAGCGCCGCGAGCTCGTCGAGCAGCGCGTCGCCGACGCGCACCTCGTCGGTGGTGGCCGTGATCTCGGCGCGGGCGAGCAGCTCCTCGAAGCGGCGGCGGCGCGGCTTGGTGATCAGGGTGACCACGGTGCCGACCTTGCCGGCGCGGCCGGTGCGGCCCGAGCGGTGCAGGTAGGTCTTGTACTCGTCGGGGGCGTCGGCCTGCACGACCAGCGAGATGTCGTCGACGTGGATGCCCCGCGCCGCCACGTCGGTGGCGACGAGCACGCTCGCCCGACCGCTCGTGAGCTTGTCGAGGTTGCGCTGGCGGTTGCGCTGGTTGAGGTCGCCGTGCAGGCTCGTCGCCGCGATGCCCGCGTCGTCGAGCTGCTCGGCGAGCTCCTCGGCGAAGGCGCGCGTGCGGGCGAAGACGAGGGTCTTGCCGGCGCCGCCCGCGAGCTGCTCGATGATGGCCCGCTTGTCGCGCTGCTCGACGAGCAGGATGCGGTGGTCGATCGTCGAGGAGTCCTGATCCTCGCCGGCGACCTCGTAGACGGCCGGGTCGCGCAGGAACTCGGTGACGAGGTTCGCGACGCCCGAGTCGAGGGTCGCCGAGAACAGCAGGCGCTGCCCGCCGCGGCGGGTCTCGCGGATGATGCGCTGCACCGGCTCGAGGAACCCGAGCTCGCACATGTGGTCGGCCTCGTCGAGCACGACGATCTCGATCGCGCTGAGGTCGAGGCGACCCTGCTCGATGAGGTCCTCGATGCGACCGGGGGTGCCGATGATGATGTCGACGCCGCGCTGCAGCGCGCCCACCTGGCGGCCCTGGGGCACGCCGCCGTAGATCTGCGTCGTGAAGAGGCCGACGCTGCGGGCGATCGGCTGGATGGTGCCGTCGATCTGCAGGGCGAGCTCGCGGGTCGGGGCGAGGATGAGCGCGCGGGGCTTGCGGCCCATCTCGCGCTTCTTGCCGCCGCCGTTCTCCATGAGCCGCTCGACCAGGGGCGCGCCGAAGGCGATCGTCTTGCCGGAGCCGGTGCGGCCGCGACCGAGGACGTCGCGGCCGGCGAGCACGTCGGGGATCGTCGCCGCCTGGATCGGGAACGGCGAGCTCGCGCCGAGCTCGGCGAGCGTGCGCACGATGTTGCCGCCGAGGCCCAGATCGGCGAAGCTCACGCCCTCGACATCGGTCGCCTGCACGGCGTCGGCCTCGAGGCGCTCGAGCACGACGTCGTCCTGCGGGCTCGAGCTCGTGGCGCGCGTCGGGTAGAAGTCGGAGTCGCGGCGGGGCGCGCGGTCCTCGCGGTCGAAGGACCGGGTCGGGCGCTCGCTGCGGTCGAACGAGCGGGCGGGGCGCTCGCTGCGGTCGTCCCGACGGGGCGCGCGCTCGTCGCGGTCGAAGGACCGGGCCGGACGCTCGGTGCGGTCGAACGAGCGGGGCGCGCGGTCGTTCCGGTCGAACGCGCGGGGCGCCCGGTCGTCACGGTCGAACGAACGGGCCGGACGCTCGGTGCGGGCGGGGCGCTCGCTGCGGTCATCACGACGCGGCGCACGGTCGTTCCGGTCGAACGAGCGGGGTGCCCGCTCGTCGCGGTCGAACGAGCGGGGCGCGCGCTCGGCGGCGCGGTCGTAGCCGCGGGCCGGGCGGTCGTCGGTGCGCGGGCGCCACTCGGGGCGGTGGGCGGTGCGGCCGGTGCCGGTGCGCTCCACGCTCACGTCGCGAGCGGGGCGGCCCGAGCGGGCGCCGGCACCGCGGCCGGCGGCGCCGGACCGTGCGGCGTAGGGGCGGGCGTCGCCGCGGGCGGGACGGGCATCCCGATCGGCGGAGCGCTGCGGGCGCTCGTCGCGACCGCCGCGACGGTCGTCGCGCTCGTCGCGGTCGAACCGGCCGGGGGCCTCGCCGCGACCGCGGTCGGCGGCGTGCCCGCGCTCGACGCGCTCGTCGCGCGACCAACGGGCCTTCTTCTCGGGGGCGCCGGCCTCCTCGGGCCGGTGGCCGCGGTGCTTGGGGCTGCGCGAACCGACGGGCGCGGAGGAGCGGGCGGGGGTGCGGCCGCGCACGGGGCGGCCCTTGTCGTTCTGGGGCATGGTGAAGCCTTTACGGGTGGTGCAAGAAGTACCGTCGACGCACGCGCGTCGCTAACCCGGGCAGTCGTCGACCGGGGCCGTCACATCCTGATGATGGATTCTCGCCGCCAGACGGCGGGGAATTCGGCCCTCGAGACGCACACAGTGAAGCGCGGAGTGTTCCGCAGTCGTCTCTAGCCGACTCTCCAGGGTACCCGACGGGCCGTCGATGCGACAGTCCCGCCACCGGCACCCCCCTCTCGGGGCGGTCGGCGGCACCCCGATTCCCGCTTACGCTTATCGGCACCGTGACCCGCACCGCCCCCTCCCGCCGCTCCGTCGCCTGCGCCGCCCTCGCCGCGACGGCCGTGGTCGCGCTCGGCATCGGGATGCTCACCGCCTGCTCCCCGTCGGCCGACGATCGACGCGACCAGACCATCGCCGCGGCCTCCTCCGAGAGCGCCACCTTCACCCTCTCGGCTCCTGCCGACGTGCTCGTGTCGGAGGACGTGCCCACCGCGATCGTGGCCGGCGCCGGCATGCCCGTCGACGTCTGCCGTGCTGAGGGCGCGACCGAGCTGCGCCCCGCCGTGCTCGCCGTGCACGGCGGCAGCTGGGCGCGCGGCGACAAGGCGCACCCGCACTGGCGCACGATCTGCTCCTGGCTCGCCGGCGAGGGCTTCGTGGGGGTGTCGGTCAACTACCGGCTCGCGCCCGAGCATCCCTTCCCGGCCGGAGCCGACGACGTCGCCGCTGCCGTCGCCTGGGCGCAGAGCCCGGCGGCCGAGGCGTACGGCATCGATCCCGACCGCACCGCCCTGCTGGGCGGCAGCGCCGGCGGCAACCTCTCCGCCCTCGTGGCCCTCGAGGCCGCGGCCGGAGAGGGGCGCACCGGCGCCGAGCCGGTCGACGCGGTCGTCACCCTCTCGTCGCCGCTCGATCTGACCGTCGGCGCGGTCACGAGCCCGACCTTCGAGCAGTCGATGCTCGACTACCTCGACTGCGCGGCGCGCGACTGCGAGCGCGCCTCCGCCGCCTCCCCGCAGACGCTCGCGGCAGAGGGCGCCCCGCCGTTCCTCGTCGTGCACGGCATGCGCGAGCAGCTCATCCCCGTGCAGCAGGCGACGGCGTTCATCGGCGCCCTCGCCGGCGCGGGCGCTCCCCCCGAGCGCGAGCTCATCGACTCGGAGGCCCACTCGATCGGGCTACTCGACGACCGCCTCGCCGCGCGCGTCGCCGACTGGCTGCGCGGGATGCTCGTGCCGGCGCCCGCCGTCGAAGCGCTCGACGAGGCACCCCTCGCGGTCGAGTCGCCCGACGGCGGCGACGTCGTCGAGGCCCCCGTCGGCTGACGGAGCGGCTCCTCCCCCGCGCGCTCGGCACGCCTGCTCTCCCGAGCCCCGCGGCGTGCACCGGACGCTTATGTGAGCCTTGCTACGGTCTTCGCATGATCGAGCGCATCGGCCCGCTGCAGTTGTCCGGCGCGCACGGGTTGGCCTTCGGCGACCCCGCGGCGATGCACGTGCAGATCGCGCGGGAGGAGCTGCTCTGGTGCGAACCCGGTCAGGAGCACGACGCCCTCGAATGGGATGACATCGCTCGGATCGAGTGGGTCGTGCCGACCAGCAGGATCGGCCCGGTACCGCTCATCGACCCCGTGGCGACGATGGCCGTCGGGGCGCTGGGGGTCGTCGGGCTCGACACCATCGACCCGCGCACCCTCATGGTGCGCATCACCACGACCTCGGGCGACGAGGTCGAGTGGCGCGTCACGCCCCACCACCTCATCGGCTACTCATCGCGCGACGTGCGCGTGGTCGCGCCGTTCCTCGAGCAGCTGCGCGGCAGCCCCGCCCTGCGGGCGCAGCTCGCGACCGACCCGCGCGCGACGCTCGCCGAGCTGCGTCGCCGCCGCGGGTGACCCCCGCGGGCGACTAGGCCGTCGCGCGCTCGCTCTCCGGATCCGGTGCCGACTCGGCCGCGGCCCGGCGGTCCTCGCGCCGCTCCTTCGCTCCCTCGACCAGGTAGTACAGGGCCGGCAGCACGACGAGCGTCAGCAGGGTGGAGGAGATGAGCCCGCCTATGACGACGATCGCGAGCGGCTGCGAGATGAACCCGCCGCTCCCAGTGATGCCGAGGCCCAACGGGGTGAGCGCGAAGATCGTCGCCGCCGCCGTCATGAGGATGGGGCGCAGTCGTCGCGAGGAGCCCTCGAGCAGCGCGGGGCCGACCTTGAGCCCCTTCTCGCGGAACTGGTTCACCAGATCGACGAGAACGATCGCGTTGGTCACGACGATGCCGATGAGCATGAGCACGCCGATGAGCGAGGGCACGCCGAGGGGGATGCCCGCGATGAGCTGCAGCGCGATCGCCCCCGTCGCGGCGAAGGGGATGGAGACGAGCAGCAGCAGCGGCTGACGCAGGCTCTTGAACGTCGCCACCATGACGACGTAGACGATGAGGATCGCCGCGAGGAGCGCGAGGCCGAGCTGGCTGAACGCGTCGCCCTGCTGCGCGGTGACGCCGCCGAGGGTCGCGGTCGCGCTGTCGGGCAGCTCGACCTCGTCGACCGCCTCCTGGATGACGGTGGACGCGGTTCCCACGTCGGCCGTCGAGGGGGTGATCGAGACCGTCGCGCTGCGCACGCCGCGGATGGTCGTGATGTTGGCCGGGCCGTCGACCTCCTCGACGGTCGCGAGGTCGCTGAGCGGCAGGGGCCCCTGCGCGGTGGGGATGCTGAACGCGCGCAGCTCCTCGACCGTCGTCGGCGCATCCGTGTTCGGCAGGTAGATGGCGAGGGTGCGCTCGTCGATGACGACCTCGCCCACGCTCGCGGGGAACATCGCCTCGGAGACGATGCCGCCGACGGCGATCTCGCTGAGGCCGAGCTCGGCGGCCCGCTCGCGATCGACCTCGACGGCGAGGTAGGGCTGGGTGTCGGAGAGGTTGCTCGTGGCCTCGGCCGTGATGTCGAGGGCGCGCACCGCCTCGAGCACGCGGTCGCTCGCCTCGTTCAGGTCGGCCTGGCTCGCCGCGGTGATGTCGACGTCGATGGAGGAGGAGGCGAAGCCGCTGTCGGCGCTCGACACCGAGATCTCGCCGACGCCCTCGAGCGGCTCGATCGCGTCGCGCACGTCGGCCTGGATCCGCTCCTGATCGGCGTCCTCATCGGTCGTGATCGAGAACGTGACGTCACCGCCGCCGCCGAAGAGCGAGAGCAGCGATCCGCCGCCCGAGCCGATCGACACCTGCACGGTCTCGAGGCCGTCGACCTCGTCGAGCGCCTCCTCGACCTGCGAGGCCGCCTCATCGAGCGCGTCGAGGCTCGCGCCGTTGTCGAGCGACTGGGTGACGGTGAGGGTGTTCTGGCCGGAGTTGCCGATGAAGTTGGTCTGCAGGCCGGTGGCGAGCGCCCCGGTGCCGCCGAGCACGAGCAGGGCGAGCAGCAGGGTCGCGACGGGCTTGCGCAGCGTCCAGCGGATGACGGGCAGGTAGGCGCGCTGCAGGCGGCCGGGGTTCGCCGACTCCTCCTCGAAGGTCATGGCGGAGTGGCTGCCGGCCTTGGGCGGCCGCAGGAACCAGTACGACAGCACCGGCACGATCGTGAGCGAGACGAAGAGCGAGGCGCCGAGCGCGATCGCCGTCGTCAGGGCGAAGGGCCGGAACAGCTCGCCCGTGATGTCGCCGACGAGCGCGAGCGGCAGGAACACGGCGATGGTCGTGACGGTCGAGGCGGTGATCGCCGCAGCGACCTCCTTCACGCCGACGGTGATGGCCTGCAGCTTCTCCTCGCCGAGGGCGAGGTGCCGCTTGATGTTCTCCACGACGACGATCGAGTCGTCGACGACGCGGCCGATCGCGATCGTGATGGCACCGAGCGTGAGGATGTTGAGGGTGTAGCCCGAGACCTGCATGCCGATGAAGGTGAGCAGCACCGAGGTCGGGATGGAGATGGCGGTGACGAGCGTGGAGCGCACCGACAGCAGGAACACCAGGATGACGATGACGGCGAAGACGAGGCCGAGCGTGCCCTCGGTCGCGAGGGCCTCGATGGAGCTCTCGATGAAGGGCGCCTGGTCGAAGACGATGTCGAAGGTCGTTCCCGACCCGATGGCGGCCGCGATCCGGGGCAGGGCCTCCTGCACGAGGCGCGACACCTCGACCGTGTTGCCGTCGGGGGTCTTGGTGACGGCGAGCGTCAGAGCGGGCTCCCCGTTGACGCGAGAGAGACTGTCGACCGGGTCGCTCACGATGGCCACGGCGGCGAGATCGCCGATCGTGGTCAGCGGGTCGCCGCCCTGCGCACCGACGATCGGCAGGGCCGCGAGCTCCTCGGGCGTCGTGATCTGCACGCCCGTGAGCACGGCGAGCGACTGCTCGCCCTCGGTGATGGTGCCGGCGGGCAGCAGCACGCCGTTCGCATCGAGGGTGTCGGTGATGTCGGCCGTGGTGAGGCCGCGCTCCGCGAGCAGCGCGCGGTCGGCGGTGATGGTGACGCGATCGCCCACGGCGCCCGAGACGCTCGCCTCGCGCACGCCGTCGAGCTCGGTGAGCTCGGGCACGGCCTGGTTCTCGAGGGCTTCGGCGAGCTCGCCCTGATCGAGGCGGCTCGTCACGCCGATCTGGATGACCGGCAGGTCGTCGATCGAGCCGGTGAGCACCTGCACGTCGGCCGCCTCGGGCAGGTCGAGGCGGTTGACCGCCAGCTGAACGCGCTGCTCGGCGCGGGCAAGGTCGGTGCCGAACTCGAAGCTCGCCGAGACGATTGAGAAGCCCGTGCTCGAGGTGGCGTTCGTGGCGTCGAGATCGGGCACGGCCTGCAGCGCCGTCTCGATCGGGGTGGAGACGTCGCCCTCGACCACCTCGGGCGCCGCGCCGCCGTACTGCGTGAGCACGATCACCTGCGGGAAGCTCACCGAGGGGATGAGCTCCTGCTTGAGGCTCGTCAGGGCGAGGCCGCCGAAGATGCCGACCACGATCGTGACGAGCGCGATGAGCGCCCGGTTGCGGAGGCTGAAGACCGAGAGGAGATGCACGAGAGGGGACTCCGGACGAGAGGCGTGATGACGATGGGAGCCCACGGTGCGGGCGGGGGACGAACGCTGGTCAGCATCCCAGCGTTTGCTGGACATTGCCAAAGGAGGCACTCGGTGCCGACCGCGAAACCGACCGATCGGTCAGGCCGCCTCCAGCAGTCTCGCCGCACGCGATCGAGGCACGGGATGCCCGCCCTCAGACCACCGTCTCGAGCAGCTCCCCGCCCGCGGCCGGCGGCGCGGGCTGCTCGCCGAGCCCCGTCCAGGCGCGCTGCAGCGCATCGAGCGCCCGGAGGGACTCCTCCTCCGGCCGGCAGAACGGGATGCGCACGAACCGCTCGAAGGCGCCGTCGATTCCGAAGCGCGGCCCGGCCCCGATGAGCACGCCCTCGGCGCGGGCGGCGAGCGCGAGGCGGCTCGCGACAGGGGCGCCGATCCCGACCCAGAACGTGAGGCCCCCGCCGACCTCGGGCACGCTCCAGCTCGGGAACCGGCGGGCGAGCTCGCGGGCCATGAGGGCGTGGCCGGCGACGAGCTGCGCGCGCCGGGCATCCAGCACCCGGTCGTAGCGGTCGAGCAGGCGCAGCAGCACGAGCTGCTCGAGCGTCGGGGAGCCGAGGTCGCCGGCGGAGCGCGCGACGGCGAGGCGGGTGATGAGGGCGCGGTCGGCGCGGATCCAGCCGAGGCGGATGCCGCCCCATATGCTCTTGCCGACCGAGCCGAGGGTGACGACGCCCGGCCCGAACGCCGCCATGGGCGTGGCGGTCGAGCCCTCGAAGCCGAGGTCGGCCATGGTCTCGTCGACGACGAGCACGGTGCCGTGCGCCTCGGCGAGCGCCGCGACGCGGGCGCGCTGCTCATCGAGCATGACCCGCGTCGTCGGGTTGTGGAAGTCGGGCATGAGGTAGGCGAGCGCGGGCGAGCTGCGGGCGAAGACGCGGGCGAGCGCCTCGTCGTCCCAGCCCTCGTCGGTCGTGACGGGAACGGTCACGAGACGTCCGCCGGCGCCGCGCAGCGCCTCGATGGCGTGCGGATAGGTGGGCGATTCGATGAGCACGCGGTCGCCGCGGGCGATGAGGGTGCGGGCGACGAGCGCGAGCGCGTGCTGCGCGCCGAGGGTGATCATGATCTCGTCGGGCCCGGTCGGCACGCCCGCGCGCGTGCAGCGCTCGGCGATCGCGGCGCGCAGCTCGGGCAGGCCGAGCAGGTCGAACCCGGGAGCCTCGAGGTAGCGGGGCAGCAGTTCGGCCGCCTCACGGGCGGCCTCGGCGATGAGCGGCACGGCGGGCAGGCTCGCGGACGAGAAATCGATGAGGCCGGTGCCCGGCGCCCCGATCATGGGCGGCGCGTCGCCCGGCGGCAGCTGCACGACCGAGCCCGAGCCGCGCACGCTGCGCAGGTAGCCGAGATCGCGCAGGCGGGCGTAGGCGCCGGCGACGGTCGTGCGGCTGAGGCCCTCATGGGCGGCGAGCGCCCGCTCGGCGGGCAGCCGCACGCCCAGCGCGATGCGGCCGTCGAGCACGAGCAGCCGGATGCGATCGGCGAGCACCTCGTACAGCGGCCGCGGTACGGCGGCGGTCGCATCGGCGCGCCACTCGCCGAGAAGCATGGCCAATCCGCGGGAGGTGAGGGCGCTCATGCGGCCACTGTACGTGGATTGGCCTCTTGATCACAGGCCAATTCGTCGATTCACTGGGGTCATGTCCTCCCCCGAGCCCCGTGCGCCGCGGTACCTCGTGCGCCGCTGGGGCCAGCTCCTGCTCGGCCTGCTGCTCTACGGCATCGCGATCTCGCTCATGATCCGCGCCGACATCGGGCTCGACCCGTGGACGGTCTTCGCGCAGGGCGTCGCCCGGCAGTCGGGCTGGAGCATCGGCATCGTGACGATCGTGGTCGGCGCGATCGTGCTGCTGCTGTGGATCCCGCTGAAGCAGCGGCCGGGCATCGGCACCGTGCTCAACGTGCTGCTCGTGGGGCTCGCCCTCGACCTCGGTCTGGCGTTCGTGCGCAC
This sequence comes from Microcella daejeonensis, assembly GCF_026625045.1. Taxonomy (GTDB): domain Bacteria; phylum Actinomycetota; class Actinomycetes; order Actinomycetales; family Microbacteriaceae; genus Microcella; species Microcella daejeonensis. The sequence continues at coordinate 806,639 of NZ_CP113089.1, forward strand.
GCCCGAGGAGCTGTGGGCGCGCATCCTGCTGTTCGCCGGCGGCCTCGCCCTGCTCGCCCTCGCGACCGGCCTCTACCTCGGTGCGCGTTTTGGCCCGGGCCCGCGCGACGGTCTCATGACGGGCGCGCACGCCCGCTTCGGCTGGGCCATCTGGAAGGTGCGCACCGGCGTCGAGGTGACCGTGCTGGCCATCGGGTGGATGCTCGGCGGCACGGTCGGCGTCGGCACCGTGGCCTTCGCGCTGCTCATCGGGCCGATGGTGCACTGGACGGTGCCGCGCCTGCGGGTGCCGGCCGCCGGAGACCCGCCGCGCCCCGCGCGACGGCGGTCGGCCCGCGCGCAGGCCGCTCCGGCGTAGCCGGCCCCGGCCCCGGCCCCGGCCCCTGCCTCAGTCGGCCAGGTTCGCCTCGGCCCACACCCGCATCGCATCGCGCACGAAGGCCGCGCCCTCGACGCCGCCGTAGTGCCGCGCGAACCGCTCGTCGGCGACGTACATCTCGCCGAGCCCGGTGAAGGCCTCGCGGCTCGGAGCGGTGCCGCCCCAGCCGGTGCGCACCATCGCGTACTGCCGCGCGGCGAGCTCCTGCACCGGCGCCGCCTCGGGGGCGTCGCCCCGCGCGAGCGCCGCCGCGAAGCCCTCCTGCAGCACCTGCTGCTCGGCGGCCAGCGCCGCCCGGCCCTGCTCGTCGAGCGAGCGGTACCAGCGGTCGCTCGCGGCGTGGGCCTCGGCGCCCCAGCGCTCGACCACCTCCTCCTCGTACTGCGTGTGATCGAATCCGTCGAACATCGTCTCCGCCATGAGCGGCTCCTTCCTCTCCATCGTCGCGAGCGTCGTCTCGACGCTCCTGATCCGTCGCTCCAGCCGATCGCGCTCCTCGCGCAGCACCGCCGCGTGCACGCGCAGCGCGGCGGCGTCGTCGGTCTGGCCGGCGAGCACCTCGGCGATCGCGGGCAGCCCGAGCCCGAGCTCGCGCAGCAGCAGGATGCGCTGCAGTCGTGTGAGCGCGCGCTCGTCGTAGTAGCGGTACCCGTTCGCGCCGATGCGGCTGGGCGGCAGCAGGGCGATGTCGTCGTAGTGGCGCAGGGCGCGCGAGGTCGTGCCCGTGAGGCGGGCGATCTGCTGGATGCTCCACTCCATGTCGTCGACGGTAGAGGTTGACGCAGCGTCAAGGTCAAGCGGGTCGACGAATCCGGGGGCCTTCTGCCCCTTGCACGATGCTCACTCACGATATATCGTGATGCTCGCCACTCGCGATATATCGCGAGTCGGGCATCCACTCTCGAAGGGAACGGCAGCATGGCGCAGGAGACCTGGATCGTCGCGGAGCCGACGGTCATCGAGCTCGAGCGGATCGCCTCGCTCAAGGTGAGCCTCATCGCGGGGCAGATCGACATCGTCGCCCACGACGAGCCCGGTGCCCGCGTCGAGGTGCACTCGGTCAGCGGCCGCGACCTCAAGATCGCCGTCGAGGGCGACCGGCTGATCATCGACCACCCGCAGATGCGGTGGGAGAACTTCATCGAGACGTTCCGGCTGTTCCGGGGCAAGGCGCGCGCCGAGGTCAGCGTGCTCGTGCCGCGCTCGGTCGCCCTGAGCTTCGGCGTCGTGAGCGCGAGCGCGCTCATCAGCGGGCTGCACTCCGACGCGACGGTCAGCACCGTGAGCGGGCCCGTCGTCATCGACGGGATGGTCGGCGAGCTGCAGCTCAACACCGTGAGCGGCGAGATGGACGTGCGCGGGCATCACGGCGAGGTGCGCGCCCACACCGTGAGCGGCGACATCACCGTGAGCGGCGAGGTGTTCCGCTTCGACGGCGACGGCGTCTCGGGCGACGTGTTCCTCGACCTGCACGGCGCCCCCGACCGCATCGAGACGCAGACCGTCAGCGGCGACGTGACCCTGCGGCTCGACGCCGACGTGCCCGCCCAGTACACGATCTCGACCCTCACCGGCCGGCTGCAGCTCGACGACGCCCGCATCACGGGCGTGCGCGGCTCGTACAACGGCCGCTACGGCGCGCTCGCCGGGGCCTTCACCGAGGTGCGCTCGAGCAGCGTCTCGGGCGACGTGTCGGTGGTGCACGCGGCGCGGGAGGCGGCGTCGGGCGGCTCCGCCCCGAGCGGATCCGAGGCCTCGGCGTGAGCCCGGCGGTCTTCGGGCACGGGCACCTGCGGCTCTACCTGCTGCACGTGCTGGCCGAGCGCCCGATGCACGGCTACGAGATCATCCAGGCGCTCAGCGACCGCTTCGGCGGCACGTACACGCCCTCGGCGGGCACCATCTACCCGCGGCTGTCGAAGCTCGAGGAGGAGGGGCTCGTCACGAAGCAGAGCGACGGGCGCAAGACCGTCTACTCGATCACCGAGGCCGGCCGGCGGGAGCTCGCCGACCGGCAGGACGAGCTCGAGGGCATCGAGGACGGCATCGGCGACTCGGTGCGCCGGCTCGCCGACGAGGTGCGCAGCTCGGTCGGCGCGGCCATGAAGGAGCTGCGGGCCGAGCTCGCGGCGGCCGCGCGCGAGGCGCGCGACGAGGCGCGGGCGAGCGGGCGGGATGCGCGGGACTCCGCGCGGTCGGCCGCCGGTGCGGCGCGGGATGCCCAGCCGGGCCCGGGCGCCGCTGCGAGCACCGGCGGGGCGTGGGCGATGGGCCCCGGCTCCTCGACGGGCACGAGCGCCGACGGCGAGCCCGCGGGGGCCGGAGCCTCCGAGGGCGCGAGCGCGGCATCCGCCCCGCGCGCCCCGCGCGTCGAGCGCGACCTCGCCTTCGAGCGCGCCCAGCGGGCCGATGCGGCGCTCACGCGGTTCCGGCACGAGCTGCGCGCCGAGCTGCGCACGGCCGCCGCGCGCGGCGCCCTGCCCGAGGTCGCCGCCGAGCACCTCGAGCAGGGTCTCGATCGCCTGCGCGCCGAGGTGCGGGGGCTGCTCGGCTAAGCCGCGCGGCCTCGCTAGGGTGAGGCCGTGATCGCCGCCGCCCCCGTCGACCCGCGCGCGGGAGCGGCAGCCGGGGCGCCCCGTGGCGCGTCGGCGGGCTCGCCGCGGGTTCTGCTCGCCGTCGTCGCGGGCGGGATGCTCGGCACGAGCCTGCGCCTCGCCCTCGACACGGCGCTGCCGAACGCCCCCACGGGTCTCGCGGCGAGCACCCTGCTGGTGAACGTCGTCGGCAGCCTCTCGCTCGGGGTCGTGGCGGGCGCGCTGCCCGCGCGGGCTCCCCGCTGGCTGCGCGCCGGCCTGACGGCCGGACTGCTCGGCTCGTTCACGACCTTCTCGGCTCTCGCCGTCTCGGTGGTGCTGCTCGCCGACGCCGGCCTGGCGCTGCCCGCCGCCGCGAGCCTCGCGCTCAATCTCGCCCTGGGCCTCGGCGCGGCCGCGGGCGGGATCCTGCTCGGGCGCGCGTTCGCCGCCCCGCGGCCGGAGGCGCCGGACGAGCCCGGATCGAGCTCGGACGCAGCGCGCGCGCTGCCGGAGGCCGAGGCGTGAGCCCGCTCGTCGTGCTCGCCGTCGCCCTCGCCGGCGGTCTCGCCGCCCTCGTGCGCTACGGCGTCAATCACCTCGCCGGCGAGCGCGGCGGACTGCCCTGGGGCATCGTCGCCGTCAACGTCGCCGGCTCGTTCATCGCGGGGCTGGCCGTGGCGGTCGTCGCCGACCCCTCACTGCGGGTGATCCTGCTCGCCGGCCTCTGCGGCGGGCTCACGACCTTCTCGACCCTCGCCGTCGACTCGGCAGCGTACGCCTCGGCCGCTCGCGGGCGGCGCGCGCGGGGCATCCTGCGGGCGATCGCCAACGTGGCCGCGACCGTCGCCCTCGGCGTCGGGGCCGCCGCCGCGGGGTTCGCCCTCGGCGGCGGCTGAGCCGAGCCGGGCCGACGCGGTCGCGAGCGCAACCCCGCGCCGCGCCTAGCCCTTCTCGGCCCCCTCGGTCGTGTTCATGATGCGGCGCTGGAAGATGAAGAACAGCACCGCGACCGGGATGGTCATGAGCACGGCCGCCGCGAGCTGCAGCGGGAACTGGTTGCCCGAGCCCAACTGCCCGGAGACGAGCGAGGCGACGCCCGTCGTCAGGGTGTTCAGCTCGGGGCTCTGCCGCGAGACGATGAAGTGGCCGAGCTCGTTCCACGAGCCCTGGAAGCTCAGGATGAAGAGCGTCACGAGCGCGGGCGTCGCCATGGGCAGCACGATCGTCCAGAAGATGCGGAAGGGGCCGGCGCCGTCGATGCGCGCCGCCTCCTCGATGCTGTCGGGCAGCGAGTCGAAGAACTGCTTCATGATGAACACCCCGGCCGCCGTCGACAGCAGCGGGATGATCATGCCCCCGTAGGTGTCGTAGAGGCCGAGCTGCTGCAGGATGAGGAACCGCGGGATGAGCAGCACGACGCCCGGCACCGACAGGATCGCGATGAAGGCGACGAAGATCACCGTGCGCCCGCGGAACCGCAGCCGCGAGAGCGCGTAGCCCGCGAGCGAGTCGAAGAACACGCGCCCGAGGGTCACGACGACCGTGACGAGCATGGTGTTGCCCGCCCAGAGCGGGAAGGGCACATCGCCGAACAGCCGCTCGTAGGCCGCGAAGGTGATCGTCTCGGGCACGAGCCCGAGCGGGTTCTGCGTCGCCTCGGCGTCGGTCTTAAACGAGGCCGAGATCGAGATGATGAACGGGTAGATGTAGATGAGCGCGAGCCCGATGAGGATGAGGTAGCCCAGCAGCATGCCCGAGCGGGCGCGGCCGCCGAGCTTCTTTTTGCGCTTCATCGGCTTCGGCGGCGTCGGCGCATCGGCGGATGCGGGCACGGGTCGGTGCTCGACGGCGGTCATCGCACGCCCCCCTCGGTCGCGCGCTGCGCATCGGCGGCCGCGGTGGGCTGCGGGTCACGCCGGCGGAAGGCGCGCGGCGTGCGCTCCCGCAGGATCCACCGCTGCAGCAGCGTCAGCAGGATGATGAAGACGAACAGGATGAAGGCGATCGCCGCCCCCTGGCCCCAGGCGAGGTCGACGAAGGACGTGCGGTACGACAGGAACGCCGGGGTGTTGATGGTGCCGCCCGCCGTGCCGCCGCCGAGCACGTAGATCTGGTCGAAGACCTGCCACGAGCCGATGAGGCCGAGGGTCAGCACGGTGAAGAGCGTCGGCCGCAGCATCGGCAGGGTGACCGAGAAGAACTTGCGCACGGGGCCCGCGCCGTCCATGCGCGTCGCCTCGTCGATCTCGGCGCCGATGTTCTGCAGCCCCGCGAGGAACAGCAGCATGAAGGTGCCCGAGGTCGTGAAGATCGAGAGCATGATGAGCGAGCTCATCGCGACCGAGGGGCCGGCGAGCCACTGCCACCAGCTGACCCCGAGCGGGCCGTCGGCCGCGAGGGCGGCGGAGGGCTCGGTGACGCCGACGGTCGAGAGCAGGCCGTGGAAGATTCCGGTGGAGTCGTTGAGCCAGTTCGGGCCCTCGCCGCCGAAGAAGCCGATGACGGCGTTGATGGCGCCCGAGGCGGTGAAGAGGAACTGGAAGACGATGACGATCGCGACGGTGCTCGTCACCGAGGGGAAGTAGAAGGCCGTGCGGAAGAAGCCGCGGCCGCGCAGCATCGCGCGGTTGACCTGCACGGCGAGCAGCAGGGCGATGATCGTCTGCAGCGGCACCACGAAGAGCACGTAGTAGAGGTTGTTGCGCACGGCGGTGCCGAAGTTCTGCTGCGCGAGACCCTCGTCGGTCGTCACGGCGGCGTAGTTCTCGAGGCCCACGAAGTTCACGCGCGGGTTCAGGGGGGACTGGAAGCCGTTCCAGTCGCTGAGGCTCACCCAGAGGGCGAGCGCGATCGGCAGCACGAGGAAGACGACGGTGAGGAGCACCGCGGGGGCGACGAAGAGCACCCCCGCGCGGGCCTCGCCGCGGCGGATTCCTCCGCCGCGACGAGGCCGTGCTGCGGTCTGGGCCACAGCGTTATCCGTTGGCCGCATCGAGCGCCGACTGCAGGTTGCCCTGCAGCGCATCCAGCAGCGTCGCCGCGTCGGCCGAGCCGACCTGCTCGAGCTGGGTGTTGAAGTCGGCGAAGACCGGAGCCGCGCCCTGGAAGGCGACGGGGCTCGCGGCGTAGTCGACACCGGCGACGAAGGCGGCGTTCTCGGGGAACTGCTCGGCGTAGGCCGCCGAGCCCGACTCGGTCGAGGGGATGACCCCGAAGGCGTCGGCGAAGGCGAGCTGCTGCTCGTCGCTCGTCAGGAACTCGATGAGGTCGATCGTCGCGTCCTTGGTCTCCGAGCCGACCGGCATGCCCCAGCAGTTGCTGAAGGCGTAGGTCGACGGTCCGCCGGGGCCGGCGGGCAGCTCGGTGGAGATGAACTGGCGCTCGGGGAAGTCGTTCTCCATCGCGCCGTTGATCCACGGGCCCTCGATGACCATGGCGGCCTTGCCGAGACCGAAGGCCTCGCCGCCCCAGCCGGCCTCGAGGTCCTGCGGGAACTTGAGCGAGCCGGCTTCGATGAGCGACTGCACGTACTCGACGCCCTCGACGTTCTCGGCGGCGTCGGCGGTGGCGGTGTCGCCGTCGACGAGCGCGCCGCCCGCCTGGTTCATGAAGACGCCCAGGCGCGCGTACTCGCGGCCGAACGACAGCCCGACCTGCTCATCGGTGGTGAGGGTCTGGGCGACGGTCGCGAGCTGGTCCCAGTCGGTGGGCACGTCGGCGTCGGTGAGACCCGCGGCCTCCCACGCCTCGGTGTTGATCTGCAGGCCGAGCGTCGAGAAGTCCTTCGGGGCGCAGTAGAACTCGTCCTCGTAGGTGAACTGCTCGACGAGGGCCGGCAGGAAGTCGCCGGCGTTCGACAGCTCGCTCGCGTAGGGCTCGAGGAACCCCTGCGCCGCGTAGCTCTGGAACTGGTCCCACGGCATGTAGAAGATGTCGGGCGGGTTGTTGCCCGAGAAGCCCTGACCCAGCTGCTGCACCAGGTCGCTCGCGGCGATGACCTCGACCGTGTTGCCGGTCTCCTCGCCCCAGGCGTCGGCCGCGGCCTGCACGGCCTGCGTCTCGGCGTCGCCGGACGAGCCGATGAGCATGGTGAGCTCCTGGCCGCTGGTCTCGCCGCCGCCTTCCCCGCCCGCCGAGCAAGCCGTTAGAGTGACCGCGAGTCCGGCTGCCACGGCCGCCGCACTCCATTGTGATGTCCTCACGATGATTCCTTTCGATGTGTGATCGCCGGATGCCCTAGGCACCGGGGTTGCCGCCGAGCCGCAGGTGGCTAGACCTGCGCTCGACGAGTCGAGGCACGAGGAGCCGATGCGTCGGCTCCTCGTCGCTGTCTGGATTCGGCAGCACGTCGTCGCCGTGCGGGCCGAAGAGGAGGGCGAGCGCCGCGGCGACGACCTCGTCGAGGGGCTGCTCGATGCTCGACAGCCCAACGGCGGCCGCGACGGGCGTGTCGTCGAAGCCGACGACCGGGAGATCCGGCCGACCGGCGGCCTGCGCGGCCATGAGCGCGCCGAGCGCGAGGGAGTCGCTCGCGCAGACGATCGCGTCGGGCGGCTCGGCGAGGGCGAGCATCCCCTCGGCGCAGCGGCTGCCCTCGGGGACGCCGTCCTCGGTGATCGCGGAGTAGCGGGCGCGGTCGGCCTCGTCGAGCCCGCAGGCCTCCACCCAGCCCGCGCGGCGCTCGTCGCCGGTGCCGGAGGGCGAGGGCCAGCCGATCCAGCCGATGCGCCGGGCACCGGATGCGCGCAGGTGGGCGACGGCGTCGCGCACGCCCGAGCGGCCGTCGACGTCGATCCAGCGGTGGCGGGGGTTGGGATGCTCGGCCCCCCACGGGCGCCCGAACGAGACGAACGGCACCCGGTTGTCGATGAGCCACGAGATGCGGGAATCGCCGTGGTCGGTGCCGATGAGCACGAAGGCGTCGACGTCGCTGCCATCGCGCAGGCGCCGGATGTGCGCGAGCTCGTCGTCGTGGCCGTCGGCCGTGAAGATCATGACCCGCAGGTCGCGCGCGTCGGCCTGCTCGGCGAGCTTGTGCACGAAGCGGTCGAGCACGGCGCCGGAGATGCCGTCGCGCAGCGGGTCGAGCCGCACGCCGATGGTCGACGACTTGCGGGTGCGCAGCCGGCGGGCGGAGGCGTGGGGGCGGTAGCCGAGGTCGTCGATCGCCTGCTGCACGCGGGCCCGGGTGCCCTCGCGCACGATGTCGGGCGAGTTGAGCACGTTGGAGACGGTCTGCCGCGAGACCTGCGCGACGCGGGCGACGTCGTCGACCGTCGGCATCCTGCCCACTCGCGCCTCCTTTGGCACCGTCTGCTGCGTGAGGGGAGGCCCGGCGGGGCATCCCGTCTGATCATTTTGAACGATCAAATTATGGGGTAGTGTGACCCACCGACGACAGCGGTGTCAAGCCCGGACGGCACCGATCCTCAGCCTCGACAGGAAAACGGACGAGAATCGTGACCCACTCCCCGCAGCCCCTCCTCCACGACGCGCTCGCCGTTCTGCGCGCACCGAGCCAGCTCTGGTCGGCCGCCGACGGCACGCTCGGCGGCACCGCCGGCGGCGCCATCCATGGCCTGTACGTCAGCGACGTGCGCCTCGTGCGCGGACTGCGCGTCACCGTCGGCGGCCGCCCCGCCGAGCACATCGGCACCGGCAGCCCCGCCGCCGATCGCGCGCGCATCCAGGGCCTGCTGCGCCACCTCGACGACCCGACCCCCGACCCGGGCGTGCGGCTCGTCCTCGACCGCGCGGTCGACGCGCATGGCGCCGGCGACACCCTCACCGTGCGCAACCGCCGCGACATCGCGATCGAGACCGAGATCGTCATCGAGATCGACATCGACGCGACCGTCATGGACGTCATCAAGCAGGGCGCGGGGGATGCCCCCGCCGGCCTCGTCGCCGCGCTCGACGGCGACCGCGCCACCTGGGCGGGCGAGAACGTCACCGCCACCCTCACCGCCACCGGCCTCCGTCTCGAGCGGACGCCCGCCGGCGTCGCCCTGCGGGGCGCGCTCGTCGTGCCGGCCGGCGGCGAGGCCGCCGTCTCGTGGCGGCTCGACGCGGTCGACGCGATCGCCGCCGTGCGCGGCGCCGACTCCCCCGTGCCGTGGAGCGTGCCGAGCGTCGAGGCCGCCGACCAGCGCCTGCCGCGCTGGCTCGCGCGCTCGCTCGCCGATCTCGACGCGCTGCGCATGACGACGGCGCAGCATCCCGATCAGCAGTTCCTCGCCGCGGGGGCGCCCTGGTTCTTCACGCTGTTCGGCCGCGACTCGATCTGGGCGGCGCGGTTCCTGCTGCCGCTCGGCACCCGGCTCGCCGGCGACACCCTGCGGGTGCTCGCGGGCCTGCAGGGCACCGCGATGGTCGACGACACCGCCGAGGAGCCGGGCAAGATCATGCACGAGCTGCGGCGCCAGACGCTCGTGATCGACGACGGCACCTCCCTGCCGCCGCTCTACTACGGAACGGTCGACGCCACCGCGCTGTGGATCTGCCTGCTGCACGACGCCTGGCGCTGGGGCATGCCGGTGGACGAGCTGCGGGCGCTCCTGCCCGCCCTGCGCCGCGCGCTCGACTGGATGCGCGACCACGGCGACGCCGACGGCGACGGCCTGCTCGAGTACGTCGACCGCTCGGGTCACGGGCTCGCGAACCAGGGCTGGAAGGACTCGGGCGACAGCGTGCAGTGGCGCGACGGCACCCTCGCCGAGGGTCCGATCGCCCTGTGCGAGGTGCAGGCCTACGCCTACGAGGCGGCGATGCACGGCGCCGACCTGCTCGACGCGCTGGGCGAGCTGCCCACCGACGGCGCGCTCGCCGAGCAGTGGCGCTCGTGGGCCGGGGCGCTGCGCGAGCGGTTCCACGCGAGCTTCTGGATCGACGACGCCGAGGGCGCCTACCCCGCGATCGCGCTCGACGCGCAGAAGCGCCGGGTCGACACCGTCACCTCGAACCTCGGGCACCTGCTCGGCACGGGCATCCTCGACGCCGAGCAGTCGGCGCTCGTCGCCCGCCGGCTCGGCTCGGCGCAGCTCGACTCGGGCTACGGCCTGCGCACGATGTCGACCGAGAGCGAGGGCTACTGGCCGCTCAGCTACCACGGCGGCTCGGTCTGGACCCACGACACCGCGATCGCCGTGCTCGGCCTCGCGCGCGAGGGGCACCACGAGGTCGCCTCCTCGCTCATCGACGGCCTGCTGCGCGCCGCCGAGGGCTTCGACTACCGCATGCCCGAGCTGCACTCGGGCGATCCGGTCTCGGAGGTCGCGGCGCCGGTGCCCTACCCGGCCGCCTGCCGCCCGCAGGCCTGGTCGGCCGCATCGTCGGTGGCCGTGCTGACGGCCGTGATGGGCCTCGAGCCGGATGCCGCTGCCGGGGCCGTGGGCACCAGCCCGCTCCCCGGCTTCGGCGCCGTGAGCGCGCGCGGCCTGCGCCTCGGCGATGCCGAGGCGCGCATCGGCGCGACCGAGGCGCGGATCGGCGCGGGGGCGCACGTCTAGCTCCCCGCGCTCGGCGGGCGGGCCGGCTGGCGGGCAGGCGGGCGGGCCTGCTGGCGCGCAGGCGGGCATCCCGCCTCGACTCCCCCGTTCGGGGGACAACTCCGTCCCCCGAAATGCCGACTGTGAGAGCGCTCTCACCGACGTAGCGTCGGAGGGTGCGGCCAACGAGGGCCGCCGGAGCACCCGCCAGGAGCATCCATGAGACACACCAGGAGAGCGCCCGCGCGGCGCTCGCTCGCGGTCATCACGGCCGTCGCCGTCGCCGTTCCGCTCGGCCTCGCCGCCTCCCCGGCGAGCGCCGCCACCGTCGCGGTGCTGGCCGACTTCACCACCGCCCCCGCCACCTTCTTCAGCTACGGCAGCGCCGGCTTCGGGGTCCGCACGCTCGCGGAGAGCGAGCCCGAGGCCCGTCCCGGCCAGGTCGGCGACGAGAACGTGCTCTCCTACGGGTGGAACGTCGAGGCGGCCGGCTCCTTCGGCGGCGTCGGCGACAACTTCGCCACCGCGCGCGACTTCAGCGCCTTCGACGGACTGCGTCTGCAGGTCTCCGGCACCGGCACGGGCGCGTCGTTCCAGGTCGAGCTCTTCGACGGCGGCGCGAACTCCGACGCCTCGGAGCGCTTCGACGTCACGATCACGGACGACGTCGCCGGCTGGCGCGAGATCGAGCTGCCGTGGAGCGCCTTCACCCGGGCGACCGACTTCCAGCCGGGCGGGGCCCCGACCGACGGCGTGCTCGACCTGACCACCGTCTGGGGCTACGCGCTCCCCGCCGCGAGCGGCGCCGCCACCATCCTCGTCGACGACGTCGTCGCCTACTCCGACACCGACCTCGCCCCGACCGTCAGCCTCGCGAGCGACGCAGTCAGCGTCATCGAGGCGGGCACGGCGAGCGTCGAGGTGCGCCTCGACATCGCCCCCACCGCGCCGGTCACCGTCGAGCTCGCCACCGCCGACGGCACCGCGACCGCGGGCGAGGACTACACGGCCACCACGACGACCGTGGAGTTCGCGGCCGGCGTCACGAGCCGCACGGTGTCGATCCCGACCTCCGACGATGCGCTCGACGAGGGCAGCGAGAGCTTCACCGCGAGCCTCTCGGGCGCGACCGGGGCGGCCATCGGCGCCCCGGCATCCACCACCGTCACCATCACCGACGACGACGCCCCCGTGGTCGGCCCGCCGACCGGGCGCACCCTGCTCGTCGACGACATCGAGGCGCCGCTGACCCAGGGCGCCGACGGCGCCGTGCCGGTCGGCTGGTTCCCCGCGACCGACCCCTCGAGCAGCCTGTCGTTCGAGGCCACTACGACGCCGCCGAGCCCCGTGCCCGGCGCGGCCGACGGCAACACCGTGCTCGCCGCCGACTTCGACATCAGCGCCTTCGGCGTGGTCGTGCGCAGCTTCGCGAACGAGAGCCTCGACGAGTGGGTCACCCAGGATTGGAGCACCTACGAGGGCGTGGGCTTCTGGATGCTCGGCACGGGCTCGGGCACCGACCTGTTCCTCGACGTGCAGGACAACCGGAACCCCGGCTCGGCCGTCGACGACGCCGAGCGCTACGTCGTGAGCTTCGCCGACGACTTCGTCGGCTGGCGGTTCCTGACCTTCGACTTCAGCGAGTTCAGCCGCAAGAACATCGGCAACGGCGCGCCCGACGACGGCCTCACCCTCACCGAGGTGCACGGCTACGCCCTCGGCGCCCTGCGCACCGACGGCCCGCTGACCCTGCACTACGACGACCTGCTGCTCTACGGCCAGGCACCCGAGCGACCCCTCGAGGTCTCGTTCGACCGCGCGGCGTACGAGGTCGTCGAGGGCGTCGAGGCGCCGACCGTCGTGCGCCTCAACCGGCTCGCCGAGACCGACGTGACGGTCGACTACCGCGCCTTCTCGACGCCCGACCGCACGCGCACCGAGGATCTGCCCGCCACCGAGGGGCGCGACTTCGCGCCCGGCGAGGGCACGGTCACGATCCCGGCCGGCGAGCGCGAGGCGATCATCGCCGTGCCGACGATCGACGACGGCAAGGCCGAGGTCGACGAGACCTTCGTGGTCGAGCTCGCGAATCCGGTGGGCGCCGAGTTCGGCTTCACGCGCACCGCCGCGGTGAGCATCCAGGACGATGACACCGCCGACGCCGACGTGATCGACGACTTCGAGTACGGCGCCGGACTGCTGCGCAGCGATGCCGAGCTGTCCACCCGCGCCGCCGGCTCCGCCTACGCGGGCGCCGACAGCGGCGAGACCGTGCTCGACGTGCAGCACAAGGGCAAGACCACCGTGTCGCGGCCGATCGAGCAGGGCCAGGACTGGTCCGGTTCCGAGGGCATCAGCTTCTGGGTCGACCCGGCCAAGGGCGCCAAGAAGGTGACCGTCGGCATCGACGCGAACCCCGCCGCCGACCCCGGGCCCGAGGGCTGGGAGCTCAGCTGGGCCGACGAGTTCGAGGGCGCCGCGGGCGAGCGCGCGAACCCCGAGAACTGGACGTACGAGACCGGCGGCTGGGGCTGGGGCAACGACGAGCTGCAGTACTACACCGACTCGACCGACAACGCGGCGCTCGACGGCGAGGGCAACCTGCGCATCACGGCCCGCGAGATCGAGCCCTCGGTCGACGGCCCGCAGTGCTGGTACGGCCCGTGCACCCACACCTCGGCGCGCCTCATCACCGAGGGCAAGCAGGAGTTCCAGTACGGGCGCATCGAGACCCGCGTGTTCGTGCCCGAGGGCAGCGGCATCTGGCCCGCGGTGTGGACGCTCGGCAACGACTTCCGCGACGTCGGCTGGCCGCAGACCGGCGAGATCGACGTCATGGAGTTCGTCGGCCGCCTGCCGAACGAGATCTTCGGCACCATCCACGGCCCCGGCTACTCGGGCGGCCAGTCGTTCGGCGGCATCTACGACTTCGGCACGCCGGTGCCCGCCGACTGGCACACCTTCGAGACGGTCTGGACCGAGGACAGCATCGACTGGTACGTCGACGGCATCCAGTACCACTCGGCGAGCCCCGAGGACGTCGCGCCGAACGAATGGGTCTTCAACCACCCGTTCACCCTGCTGACGAACGTCGCCGTCGGCGGCAACTTCGGCGGGGCGCCCGGCGCCGACCTGGTGTTCCCGCAGTCGCTGCTCGTGGACTACATCCGCGTGTACCAGGCGCCCGACACGGCCGAGAAGTGGGTCGCGACGGTGCCGGTCTCCGGCGAGGGGTGGCAGCAGGTGACGGTGCCGTTCAGCGCCTTCGCACCGGCGAAGGATGCCCGCCGCGGGCCCGCGGCCGCGGGCGGGCTGGTGCCCGCCGACGTGCGCGGCTGGAGCCTGGAGCTCAAGGGCACCGGCATCACGAGCATCGACCGGGTCGCTCTCGAGGCCGAGGTCGATGCACGGCCGGGCGGCAAGGGGCACGGCGGCAACGGACCGGGAGCTGCCGGACCGGGCGGCGGCCCGGGCGGCTCCGAGGGCGAGTGGCGCGGTCGGGGGCGCGGGCTGCTCGGCTGAGGCCGGAGCGCCGTGCGCGTCACGGCTGAGTCATGAGGCGGGGCGGGCATCCGGTGGATGCTCGCCCCGCCGTCGTATCCGCCGCCGCGTCCGGCGAGCGCGCGCCGCGGACTCCGGGCCGCGGACGCCGGGCCGCGGACGGTAGGCCGAGAACGCTGCGCTGCGGACGCGGCGGTCGAGCAGCGGGGTCAGTCCCCTCCGCCGCCTCCTCCGCCGCCGTCCGAGCCGCCGCCTCCCACGCCGCCGTCGGAGCCCGAGCCGGGCCCGTCGGAGCCGGAGCCGGGCCCGTCGTCGTCGGTGACGCCGTCGCGGCCGCGCGGTCCGGTGCCGCTGGTCGGCGCCGCCCCGTCGTCGTCCCCGGCGCTCCACGAGTCGTGCCCGCCCGTGTGGCCGCCCGCCTCCTGCTGCTCGCGGCGCTTGCGCTCCTCGAGCGCGCGGCGGGTCGGGCGCAGCACGACGGTGACGAAGATGATCGCCATCACGACGAGGAGCACGACGAAAACGATCGCCGTGATCGAGACGGCGAAGGCGAAGGGATCGGCGGTCATGCCCGCCAGCCTGCCACGACCGGGGGCCGTGGCAGGTTCAGAGCAGCAGCGCGAGCAGGAAGGCTCCGTAGGCGACGAGGGCCGACCAGCCCACCGCATCCCGCAGCCGGTCGGGGGCGCGCATCGCGTGCAGCGCACCGGCGACGGCGAGCAGCAGCCAGCAGAGCGGGTGCGCCCACTCGAGCGCGAATCGTTGCACCCCGGTGGTCTCGGCCGCCTTCTCGGGCACGACGATCACCCACAGCACGGCGAGCGCGAGGGCGATCGCGGCAGCGGCGGCTCCGACGAGGCGGCGATGGCGCGCGAGGAGCGCGGCGATGCGGGATGCCCGTGGCGTCGACTCGGTGCTCATGGCCCCAGTGAACACGAGGAGGCCCCGGCGGGGAATCCCCCGATCAGCGCGCAGCGCACGTGGACGAGGCCTCAGCGCCCGAGGCGGCTGAGGGTCGCGACGACCTGGCGCGCGATGTTGCGCCCGGCGCGGTTCGCGCCGATGGTCGAGGCGCTCGGCCCGTACCCGGCGAAGAAGATGCGCCCGTCGCGCTCGCTGTGGTGGCTCGAGACGATGACGCCGCCCTCGGGCTCGCGCAGCCGCAGCGGGGCGAGGTGGCGCAGCTCGGGTCGGAACCCCGTCGCCCAGATGATGGCCTGGGCCGGCGCGAACTCGCCGCTCTCGAACCGCACGCCGTCGGGCTCGATGCGCTCGATGACGCCGCGCGAGGCGAGCACGCCGCGCTCGAGACCCGACTGGATGCGGCGGGTGCGGGGCACTCCCGTGCCGCTGACGATGCTGGGCAGGGCGCGGCCCGCGCGCGAGGCGTCGTCCTGCATGCCGACCGCCTTGACGGCGTCCTCGAGGTTGAGGCTCGGGCCGTCGATGAACTCCGGGTCCCGCCGGGTCGACCACGTGAGCGAGCGGGCGACGCCGTCTAGCTCGAGCAGGAACCCGATGGCGCTCGTGCCGCCGCCGACGACGACGACGTCCTGGTCGGCGAAGTCGGCCGCCCGCTCGTACTGGGCCGTGTGCAGGTGGCGGCCGGCGAAGTCGCGCAGGCCCGGGTACCAGGGCACGAAGGGGCTGCCCCAGGTGCCGGTCGCGTTGACGATGGTCGAGCCGAGCAGGTCGATGATGCCGGCCTCGGTGCTGATGTCGAGCAGCAGCGGGCCGCCGGTGTCGGTGACCTTGGTGACGGTGGCCGGGCGCACGACCTGCAGGTTGTAGTGCTCCTCGTACTGCCGGTAGTAGTCAGCGACGACCTGCTTGGCGGGCACGTCGCGATCGGCGGTGCCGAAGCTGAGGCCCAGCTCGTCCATGCCCGGCAGGTCGTTCACGCGGTGCGCCGAGCCGAGCCGCATCGATCCCCAGCGGTGCTGCCAGGCGCCGCCGGTGCCCGGACCGCGGTCGAGGAGCACGAACTCCTCGCCGGCCTCGAGGCCGAGCTTCTGCAGGTAGTAGGCCACCGAGAGGCCCGCTTGACCCGCGCCGATGACCACGCATTTCGTGGCGAGCGGGGATTCGGTCACCCGCCCGAGAGTAGTCGCTCCACCCGACCGCCGGGCGGGGGTGAGGAACGCTCTGCGAGGGCCCTGCATGCTAGACTGCCCCGCAGTTTTCATACCGCTCCGGTCGGGTTCTCCCCCGGGGCGGAGGCACTCGATTCGACGGTCCTGATGGGCATCGGTTGTGATCCTTCAGCCCTTGCCGTCAGAGCAGTCCAGGGTCGACACATTCCCGAGGGGGTCGCTATGGGCCGCGGTCGTCAGAAGGCGAAGCACACCAAGGTGGCACGCGAGCTGAAGTACTTCACTCCCGACACCAATCTCACCGCGCTCGAGCGCGAGCTCGCGGCCAAGGCCGAGGCGGAGGACGCCTACGTCGACAAGTGGGCCGACGACGAGGACGAGGACGACGACGAGGAGTTCGACTACTCCGCCGGCACTCCGAAGACGGCCTGACCGCCCTCCTCATCGCGCACGCTCCACGAGCCCGCATCCGTCGAGCACCCGCTCGAGGGGCGGGCTCGTCGCCGTTCGTGCGGCGGACGGCGGGTAGCGTCGAACCATGACGATCTCGCTGGATGCCCTCTACCGCGACCTGCACGCCCACCCCGAGCTCTCCTTCGCCGAGACGCGCACGGCGGGCATCGTGGCCGCCCACCTGCGCGACCTGGGCCTCGAGGTCACGGAGGGCGTGGGCCGCACGGGCGTCGTCGGCGTGCTGCGCAACGGCGACGGTCCGGTCATCGCGCTGCGCGCCGACATGGATGCCCTGCCCGTCGTCGAGCAGACGGGCCTGCCCTACGCCAGCACCGTGCGGGCGCTCGGCGCCGACGGCGTCGAGACCGGCGTCATGCACGCGTGCGGCCACGACATGCACGTCACCTGGCTGCTGGGGGCGCTCGAGCGCCTCGTCGCCGAGCGCGGCACCTGGTCGGGCACCGTGGTGGCCCTGTTCCAGCCGGCGGAGGAGACGATCGGCGGCGCGAAGGCGATGATCGACGACGGCCTGCTCGACCGGTTCCCGCGGCCCCAGATCGTGCTCGGCCAGCACCTCACGCACATCCCGGCCGGGGTCGTCAGCCTGACCGCGGGCCCCGCCATGGCGGGCGCCGACAGCATCACGGTGCGCATCCACGGTCGCGGCGGGCACGGTTCGCGCCCGCAGTCGACGATCGACCCCGTGGTGACGGCGTCGGCGATCGTAATGCGGCTGCAGACCCTCGTCTCGCGCGAGGTGCAGCCCCGCGATCTCGCCGTCGTGACGGTCGGGTTCCTGCACGCCGGCACGAAGAGCAACATCATCCCGGCGGAGGCGACGCTGGGCCTCAGCGTGCGGTCGCTCGACGCGGGGGTGCGCGCGCGGCTGCTCGACGGCATCCGGCGCATCGTCGAGGCGGAGTGCCAGGCCTCGGGCATGACGGTGCCGCCGGAGATCACGGTCGACGACACCGCGGCGGCGACGATCAACGACGTCGCGGCGACGGAGCGGCTGCGGGCGCGGTTCGCGGAGCGCTTCGGCGCGGACGACGTCATCGACTTCGGAACGCGCACCGGCAGCGAGGACGTCAACGAGTTCAGCACCGCGGCCGGCGTGCCGCTCGTGTACTGGTTCGTCGGCGGGCTCGACCCCGTCGCCTGGCGCACGGCCGAGGCGGCGGGCCGTCTCGAGGAGGACGTGCCGACGAACCACTCGCCCTTCTTCGCGCCCGTGCTGCACCCCACGATCGAGCGCGGGGTCGAGACGCTCGTGGAGGCGGCGCTCGAGAACCTCGGCCCCGCCACCCGGTAGAGCTGCGCGGCACGGGCGGCCGCGCAACCCGCCGGCTCGCGCGGGTGGGCGCATAGCGCGCGAGGGCGGCCCGCGCAGGTGGGCGGCCCGCGCAGGTGGGCGGATAGCGCGGGCGGGCGGGCCACGCGGGTGGGCGGATAGCACGGGTGGGCAGCCCGCGCAGGTGGGCGGCCGACACGAACCCCGGCCGGCTGTCGAGCGGTGGGGCCAAGGCGTCACGGGGTCGAGAGCCATCGAGCGCTGTCCCTCGTCTGCGAGTCTTAGCGTGAAGAGTTTCTCTCCTCCGCCCCTTCCACTCTGCAAGACTTATACGAGGATTCATTGACTACTTCCTGCAGAGTGGAAGCGCCGTGAACGGGATTGCCGCTCCCGACCGACCGGGCGCATCCCGCGATCAGCGCGCCCTCATCGGGCGGGCGGCATGCGCGCACGCCGTCGCGCAGCAGGGTGGCCGGCGGCGCTGCCGGGCGGGCAGGGAGCCGGGCGGGCGGGCAGCCCCGCGGGACTAGACCGCGTACGACCCGACGAGGCGCACGGCGCCGCCGTCGACGCCCTTGGCGCCCTGCTCGAAGCCGGCGAGCTCTCGACGCGCGGTCGAGACGGTGCCCGCCTGCCAGGAGCGCACGCCCCGGGCATCCAGCGCCGCCATCACGGCAGCGGCCTGCGCGGCCTCGACGACCGCGAGCATGCCGATGCCGAGGTTCCAGGTGCCCTCGGCGCTCTCGAGCGGGTCGCCCGCCATGTCGCTCAGCACGCGGAACACCGCGGGCGGGCTCCAGGTGCCGCGGTCGAGCTCGACCCACGAGCCGACGGGCAGCACCCGGGCGAGGTTCGCGGCGATGCCGCCGCCGGTGACGTGCGAGAGGGCGTGCACCGCACCGGGATGCTCGGCGAGCACCCCGAGCAGGGGCGCCGTGTAGAGCGCCGTCGGCTCGAGCAGCACCCGGCCGACGACGCCGCCGAGCGCGTCGCTCTGATCGTGGTAGCCGACGCCGTTCTTCGCGAGGATGTGCCGCACCAGCGAGAATCCGTTCGAGTGCAGCCCCGAGGAGGCCATGGCGATGACCACATCGCCGTCGGTCACGCGCTCCGGCCCGAGCACGGCATCCGCCTCGACGACGCCGACGGCGGCGCCCGCCACGTCGTAGTCGTCCGCGCCCAGCAGGCCGGGGTGCTCGGCCGTCTCGCCGCCGACGAGCGCCGTGCCCGTCGCGCTGCAGGCCTCGGCGATGCCGCGCACGATCGCCGCGATGCGCTCGGGGTGCACCTTGCCGCAGGCGATGTAGTCGGTCATGAACAGCGGCGTCGCGCCGACCACGACGATGTCGTCGACGACCATCGCCACGAGGTCCTGCCCGATGGTGTCGTGGATGTCGAGGGCCTGGGCGATCGCGACCTTCGTGCCGACGCCGTCGGTCGAGGTGGCGAGCAGCGGGCGGCGGTAGCCGAGCAGCGCGCTCGCGTCGAAGAGCCCGGCGAAGCCGCCGACCCCGCCGAGCACCTGGGGGCCGTGCGTGGCGCCCACCGCCGACTTCATCAGCTCGACGGCGAGATCGCCCGCCGCGGTGTCGACGCCGGCTTCGGCATAGCTGCGGGATGCGCTCGAGGTCACGGGGCAAGCGTACCGGCGCGGCACCCGGCGGCCTGCGCGGATGAGCGGATGTGCGAGACTGGGAGGCGCCCGCTCGGGCTCACCCTCCCCTTTCTTGGAGCGCATTCACGCATGTGCGGCATCGTCGGGATCGTCTCGTCCAGCCCCGTCAACCAGCAGGTCTACGACGCCCTCTCGCTGCTGCAGCACCGCGGGCAGGACTCGACCGGCATCGCCACCGTCGAAGGCCGCGTGCTGCACATGTTCAAGGCCAAGGGCCAGGTGCGCGAGGCCTACCGCACGCGCGACATGCGCTCGCTGCTCGGCACCACGGGCCTCGGCCACGTGCGCTACGCCACGCGCGGCACCGCCTCGAGCGAGGAGGAGGCGCAGCCGTTCTACGTCAACGCCCCCTACGGCATCATCCTCGTGCACAACGGCAACCTCACGAACACCCGCGAGCTGTCGCGCGAGCTCAACGAGGTCGACCGCCGGCACCTCAACACCAACTCCGACACCGAGCTGCTCGTCAACGTGCTCGCCCACGAGCTGCAGCAGCGGGTCACGAGCGACGATCTCGACCCCGACCAAGTCTTCGCCGCCATCAGCCGACTGCACGAGCGGGTCGAGGGCTCGTACGCCGCGATCGCGCTCATCGCCGGCCACGGCCTGCTCGCCTTCCGCGACCCCTTCGGGATCCGCCCCCTCGTGCTCGGCCGCCGCTCCACCGGGCTCGTCGGCGACGAGTGGGTCGTCGCGAGCGAGTCGCTCGTGCTCGAGCACGGCGGCTACGAGATCGTGCGCGACCTCGCGCCCGGCGAGGCCGTGTTCATCTCCCTCAGCGGCGAGATGATCTCGCGCCAGTGCGCCGCCGACCCGCGCCTCATCCCCTGTTCGTTCGAGTACGTCTACCTCGCGCGGCCCGACTCGATCATGAACGGCATCTCGGTCTACGAGGCCCGCCTGCGCCTCGGCGACCGGCTCGCCGACACCATCGAGCGCCACATGCCCGCCGGCGACGTCGACGTCGTCATGCCCATCCCCGACTCGTCGCGCCCCGCCGCGATGCAGGTCGCCCAGAAGCTCGGCATCGAGTACCGCGAGGGGTTCTACAAGAACCGCTACGTCGGCCGCACCTTCATCATGCCGGGGCAGGCGGAGCGCAAGAAGAGCGTCAAGCAGAAGCTCAACGCCATGTCGAGCGAGTTCGCCGGCAAGAGCATCCTCATCGTCGACGACTCGATCGTGCGCGGCACCACCTCGAAGGAGATCGTCGAGATGGCCAGGGCCGCCGGCGCGCGCAAGGTCACCTTCACCTCCGCCGCGCCCCCCGTGCGGTACCCGCACGTCTACGGCATCAACATGCCCACCTCGCGCGAGCTCGTAGCCCACGGCCGCAAGATCCCCGAGATCGGGCAGGAGCTCGGTGCCGACCAGCTCATCTACCAGGAGGTCGCCGACATGCAGGCGGCCATCACCGAGGGCACGAGCATCCAGCAGCTCGAGATGAGCTGCTTCACGGGCGACTACGTCACCGGCACGGTCAGCCCCGAGTACCTCGCCTGGGTCGAGGCGAACCAGGACAGCTGACCGCCTGCGGCGCGCCCGCCGCGGTCGCGGTCGCGGTTCGAGCCGGATGCCCCGCTCGCGTCACTCCTCGACCTCGCCCTCCAGCGGGGCCGGGTCGACCTGCTCGCGGTCGGCGTCGACCGTGCGGGCGCGGCGCCGGGAGCGCCGGTCGACGAGGATCGCCACGACGGCGCCGAGCAGCACACCCAGCGAGATGCCGTAGAGCGAGAAGTAGGCGAGCAGCGTCGTGAAGCCGAGGCTCGGATCGGCCGGGTAGAGGCTCGTCGCGATGAGCGTGCCGAGGAACCCGAGGAAGCCGCCGACGATGAGGAAGGCCGAGATCTTCGGTGCGCGGCGCACCGAGACCTGCTCGCGGGGAGCCGGGGCGGCCGTGGAGCTGCGCGGGGCGTCGTCGGTGTCGGTCACGCGCACATTCTCGCGCATGAGCCCTGCGAACCGGCTCAGTACGGCAGCGGCAGCAGCGCGCTGAGGTCGGCGCGCGTGCCCGAGGCGTGGATGCGCCCGGCCGCCAGCCGCTCGGCC
Source organism: Microcella daejeonensis (assembly GCF_026625045.1). Lineage (GTDB taxonomy): Bacteria > Actinomycetota > Actinomycetes > Actinomycetales > Microbacteriaceae > Microcella > Microcella daejeonensis. The sequence continues at coordinate 828,143 of NZ_CP113089.1, forward strand.
CAGTCGGCGGCGCCCGTCGCGAGAGCGAGGAAGGTGTCGGCGTCGAGCTCGACGACGTTCGGCGGGGTGCCGCGGGTGTGCCGAGGCCCCTCGACCGCCTGCACGGCCCCGAAGGGCGGCACGCGCACCTCGACGCTGTTGCCGGGCGCGGCGTCGGCGAGGCACTGCAGCAGGTAGCGCACCGCGGTCGCGCGGGCGGTGCGCTCGGCCGGGTCTGCCGGATCGCTGCCGCGGCGCGCCTCCAGCACGGCGGCGACGGCGGCGCGGCCGAGGGTCTCGTCGATGCGTGCGCGGGCCATGAGCGTCGAGGGTAGCGGGGCCGCGTGCGCGGGGGCCGAGCATCCACCGCCGCTCGGTAGGCTGACGGCGTGAGAATCCTCGTCCTCGGCTCGGGCGCGCGCGAGCACGCCATCATCACCGCCCTGCTCGGGGAGGACGCCGACCACGTGATCACGGCCGCCCCCGGCAACGCGGGCATCGCGCAGCACGTCGAGGTCGTCGCTCTCGACCCGACCAAGGGCGACGTCGTCGCCGACTACGCGGTCGACAACGACATCGAGCTCGTCGTCATCGGCCCCGAGGCTCCGCTCGTCGCGGGCGTCGCCGACTCCCTGCGCCGCCGCGGCATCGCCGCCTTCGGCCCGGGCGCCGCCGCCGCGCAGCTCGAGGGCTCGAAGACCTTCGCCAAGCGCATCATGGAGGCCGCGGGCGTGCCGACCGGGCGTGCCCAGCGCGCCGGCACCCTCGCCGAGGCGGAGGCCGCCCTCGACGCCATGGGCGCGCCCTACGTCGTCAAGGCCGACGGCCTCGCCGCGGGCAAGGGCGTCATCGTCACCGACGACCGCTCGGCCGCCCTCGCGCACGCCGAGCACTACCTGCAGCAGGGCGGCGTGCTCGTCGAGGAGTTCCTCGACGGCCAGGAGGTCAGCCTCTTCCTGCTGAGCGACGGCCACACCGTGCTGCCGCTGAGCCCCGCGCAGGACTACAAGCGCATCGGCGACGGCGACACCGGCCCGAACACGGGCGGCATGGGCGCCTACTCGCCTCTGCCCTGGGCCCCCGAGGGCTTCGTCGACGAGATCATCGCCACCGTCGCCGAGCCGACCGTGCGCGCGCTCGCCGCCGAGGGCACCCCCTTCATCGGCCTGCTCTACTGCGGCCTCATCGTCACCCCCGCCGGCACGCGCGTCATCGAGTTCAACGCCCGCTTCGGCGACCCCGAGACGCAGGTGGTGCTGCCGCGCCTCGTCACCCCGCTGAGCGGCCTGCTCTTCGCCGCCGCCACCGGCCAGCTGAGCGGGATGCCCCGGCCCGAGTTCCGCGACGAGGTCGCCGTCACCGTGGTGCTCGCCAGCGAGGGCTACCCCGATGCGCCGCACACGGGGCGCGCGCTCTTCGGGCTCGACGAGGCCGAGCAGGTCGAGGGCGTGCACCTCGCGCACGCCGCGACGGCCCGAACCGCGGAGGGCTTCGTCGCCACCGGCGGCCGCGTGCTCAGCGTCGTCGCGCTCGGCGCGGACTTCGCCGAGGCCCGCGCCCGCGCCTACGAGGCCATCGGCCGCATCGGCCTCGAGGGCGGGCAGTACCGCACCGACATCGCCGCGCGCGTCGTCTCGTGAGCGACGCCCTCGACCCGGCGGAGCTCGACGGCTGGCGGCACGTCTACTCGGGCAAGGTGCGCGACCTCTACGAGCACCCCGAGCACCCGGCGCTCATGCTCGTCGTCGCGAGCGATCGGGTGAGCGCGTTCGACCACGTGCTCGAGCCGGGGATCCCGGGCAAGGGAGCCCTGCTGACGCGGCTCAGCGACTGGTGGTTCGATCGGCTCGCCGAGGGATCCGGCGTGGGCGCGGGCGACCACCGCGCGGTGGACGCGCCCCCGGTGCCGGCGGCGTTCGCCGGCCGCGGCACGATCGTGCGCCGGCTCGACATGCACCCCGTCGAGTGCGTCGTGCGCGGGTACCTCTCGGGCTCCGGCTGGGTCGAGTACCAGGCATCGGGCACCGTGTGCGGCATCCCGCTGCCCTCGGGGCTGAAGGACGGCGACCGCCTGCCCGAGCCCATCTACACGCCCGCATGGAAGGCCCCGATGGGCGAGCACGACGAGAACATCAGCTACGAGCGCACCGTCGAGCTGGTGGGCGCCGAGACCGCCGCGGCGCTGCGGGATGCCAGCCTGAACATCTTCGCCCGCGCGAGCGCCATCGCCGCCGAGCGCGGGCTCATCCTCGCCGACACCAAGTTCGAGTTCGGCAGCGACCCGGCCACGGGCGCGCTGACCCTCGCCGACGAGGTGCTCACGAGCGACAGCTCGCGCTACTGGGGTGCCGAGACGTACGCCGCGGGCGGCCCCGGGCGCCTCGCGAGCTTCGACAAGCAGATCGTGCGCGACTGGCTCGCCGCCCACTGGGATCGCACGGGCGAACCCCCTGTGCTGCCCGACGAGATCGTCGCGCGCACGGCCGACCGCTACCGCGAGCTGATCGACCGCCTGACGGCCTGAGCGCCTGAGCGCCTCGCCGCCCCCGCCCGTCGCGCCGGTCGTGCAGCCGAGGGCCGGAATGGCCGGCATCGCCCGCGGGTTGCACCGGCCATGACCGACTCGACCCGCCTCGCCGCCGACACCGCGATGGGGGCGGTCACCCTCGACGTCGCCGACCTCGACGCCATGACGGCGTACTACCGCGACGGCGTGGGGCTCTCGGTGCTGAGCGCCGAGCCGGCGCGCGACGGCGCGCCCGCCACCACGAGCCTCGGCAGGGGCATCCACCCGCTCGTCGTGCTGCGGCACGCGCCGGCCCTGCGCCACGCCGGGCCGCGGGAGGCGGGGCTGTTCCACACGGCGATCCTGTTCGAGACGGCCGGTGCGCTCGCGGCCGCCGTCGCCGCGGTCGCCCAGCGCTACCCGGGCACCTTCACCGGCTCGAGCGACCACCTCGTGAGCGAGGCGTTCTACTTCGACGACCCGGAGGGCAACGGCGTCGAGCTGTACCTCGACCGGGAGCGCAGCGCCTGGAGCTGGACGCACGGGCAGGTCGAGATGTCGACCTTGTTCCTCGACCCGAACGACTTCCTGCAGCGGCACCTCGACGAACAGGCGATCGCGTCGCACGGCAGCGCGCCCGCCACCGTCGGGCACGTGCACCTCTCGGTGGGTGACGTCGACACCGCCCGCCGCTTCTACGTCGACGAGCTCGGCTTCGATCAGACGACGAGCCTCGGCGGGCAGGCGCTCTTCGTGAGCGCCGGTGGCTACCACCACCACATGGCCATGAACGTGTGGCGCAGCCGCGGTGCCGGGCGCCGGCAGGCCGCCCTCGGGCTCGGCCGCATCGACATCGTGCTGCCCGACGCCGAGGCGCTCGGCGCCGTCGGCGAGCGCCTGCGCCACTACGGCCACGCGGTGCGCGACGACGGCGCCGCCCTCGGGGTCGATGACCCCTGGGGCAACGCGCTGCGGCTCAGCGCCGGGCGCTGAGCCCGGCCGCCCGGCGCCCCGCTGTCCGCGATCAGGACGTCGACGGCGTGGCGAACCACCTCATGCGGCGACACGCCCAAGGCCGAGGCTCGCGGCCTGATCGCGGACAGCGACAGAGCCGGCGGCTCAGTCCTGCGACATGATCCACGCGAGCATGTAGGTGCGCGTGTTGCCGTCGTCGATGGACGACATCGGCAGGTCGCGCGCCGCCTCGAGAGCGAGCTCGGCCTGCTCCGGCCCGGCGAGGGACTGGTACATCAGCAGGTAGTCGGCGAACTGCGGGGCGGGGCCCGACTCGGTCGCCTCGGCGATGTTCTCGAGCACGCGGTCGGGGTCGGAGCCGAGGGAGGCCCCGGTGCCCGGGCGCATCGGGATGAGCTGGATGCCGAGGATGGCCGCCGGCTCCGGGCTGAACCAGGTGGCGTAGTCGCGCTTGCCGTCCCAGACGATGCCGACGACCGAGCGGTCGTAGGCGGCGAAGGGCTCGGCGGTGGTGTCGACGTTGGTCCAGTAGGTGCGGGCGGAGAGGGACTCGAGCGAGAGCATCCACGTCGCCTGCTCGGCGAGCGCCTCGTCGCCGGATGCTGACGCCCACAGGGCCACGCCTTGGTGCGCGGCGATGGCCTCCGAGCTCGACTCCTGGTTGTTGCCGTCGCCGAAGGGCGAGTAGCCCGAGGCCCACGAGTGGCCCGAGTACGGGTCGAAGGCCCGCCAGTCGGCGAAGCGCTCGCCGCCGAAGCTCGCCACGTCGGCGGCCAGGAGGGTCGCCATCGGGCTCAGCTCCTCGAGCAGCGCGGCGTCGCCCTCGACCGCGATGGCCGCGGCGTAGAGGAAGTTGCCGTAGTGGAAGTGGTGGTCGTTGAACTCCTCCGAGCCGAACGAGGGCGCGAGCCCGACCATGCCGCGCATGACCGGGTCGTAGAGGAAGCAGCGCTCCTCGCGCTGCTCGCAGCCGGCGGGGTCGAACCAGGTGCGCAGCTCCTCGGCGAGGCGCGTGCGCAGGCTCTGCTCGATCCCCTCCTCGCCGAGCTGGCCGGCGAGGGTGATGAGCGTCGCGATGCGCGCGAGCGCCTTGCCGCCGAAGTAGGTGTCGGCGGGCAGCGTGCCGAGCGAGCCCGCGTCGAGCTCGAGCTGCTCGGCGAGCTCGGCCCGCTCGGCGTCGTCGAGCGCGCTGAGATCGAGGGATGCCGCGGGCGCCACGGTCGGCGTCGTCGCGTCGACCCCGCCCGAGGCGGCGAGCGCCATCGGGCCGTAGACGGTCGTGTACGAGCCGACCGGGCTCGCGGTCTGCTCGCCGTGGTGCGGCAGGGTGCCGACGAGGGTCGGCGAGCCGTCCTCCGTCACGTAGCGGATGCCCGTGGAGACGCTCTCGTCGGCGGCGGCGTACTCGACCTCGACGTGGTCGAGCGGGCTGGCGGCCAGCGGAGCGAGCTCGGCGAGATCGCCGTCCGCCGGAACGGCCAGCCAGTTCGCGGTCGCGCCGGCGGGCAGCTCGACGGTCAGGCCGTCGGCGGAGACCGTCGCCTCGGGCGCGATGAGCGCGTAGTCGAGCCCGCCGACCGTGGCGAGGTGGATGCCCTCGCCGGCCCCGCTCGCGGCCTCGAGCGGCTCGCTCACCGTCAGCGAGTGCGCCGCCTCGGCGACGTACGAGACCACGGGCGATCCCCGGGCGATCGTCACGCGCGCGACCGGCGCGTCGTCGGCGTCGAACTGGGTCGTCGTCACCGAGACCTCGTCGTACCGCGTCACCTCGGAGCGGTCGGAGCCGTTCTCGACGACGATGTGCTCGGTCATCGCCCCGGCGATGAGGCCGGGCTGCGCGACGACGGTGGGCGCCCCGAAGGTGAACCCGGCCGCATCGAGCCGGAACGAGAGCGGCTGCGGGAACACCGGCATCGGATCCTCGTTCAGCACGAGGCCGCTGAACCAGCGGTTCGTCGGGGGCACGAGTCCCTCGGCGAGTCGCTCGAGCGGCGCCGCGGCGAGCGTGCGCTCGGGCACCTCGGCGAGCAGCGGCTCGGTCTGCGCGTCGGGCAGCACGACGGGCGTGCTGCCGCTGCGGGCGGGCGCCCCGTCGGGCGCCGGGCCGGCCGAGGCGCAGGCAGCCAGGGTCACGACGAGACCCGCGCCGACGACGAGCGGCAGCAGACGGGATGCGCGGGAGCGATGAGCGGATCGTTCGACGCGGGCGGTCACAGGGCCAGCGCTTCGCGCACGTCGCCGATGGCCGTGCGCGCGCCGTCGATCAGGCGGGCCAGCACGTCGTCGTTGCGCAGCTTCATGGTCGCGGTCACCGGGGTGCCGGGCGTGACGAGCCCGTCGCGCTGCCCGAACTCCTCCTCGCTGATGGCGACGCCGACGGTCGCGATGGCGTCGCCCTCGGCGGTCGCGGCATCCACCGTCTCGACGACCCCGTTGATGACCTCGCCGTTCGGCAGGGTGATCTCGACGGGCGCGTCCTGCTCGATGCGGGCGAAGTCCTCGGGCGAGAGGCGGAACTCTGCCGAGACGAAGACCGTCTCGATCGCGGCGATGGTGGCGACGGCGCTGCCGGCGGGGGCGTAGCCGCCCTGCTGCACGCCGACCTCCTGCACGACGCCGGTCACGGCCGACTTGATCGTGAGGGTGCTGTCGCCGTTGACCTCGAACACGTCGCTCGAGTTGACGATGATGTCGTCGGCGAGATCGCGGGCCAGGTCGTTGCTCTGGATCATGGCGACGGGGTCGCCCGCGCGCACGAGGTCGCCGCGGGCGACGTACTGCTCGATGACGGCGCCGGCGTAGTCGGTGCCGACGTCGTACATGACGGCGTCGACCGAGGCGGTGGTCGTGGTGGCCTCGCCCTTGCGGTGCGAGAGCCCGATGGTCAGCGTCGCGACGAGCGCGACGACGCCGAGGAGCCCGAGGAGCAGGCGGATGCGGTTCTTCCAGGTCATGATGCGACCTCCTTCTGAGTGGATGCGCGCCGGATGCGCGTGGACTCCACCACCGCCGCAGCGATGAAGGCGCCGATGATGAGGGTGTTGGTGACGTTCCACCCGGTGGCGAGCGTGAGCGCGCCGTTGCCGTAGTCCTTGACGCCCGCCACGATCGAGGTGAGGAACAGGAAGACGAAGAACAGCGTCTGCGGGATCATGAAGTTGAAGGGCGAGCGGCGAGCGCGCTTGCCGCCCGTGACGTGCCAGGTCTGGCGGCGCCCGGTGATGACGTTGACGAGGGCGCGCAGGTAGATCGGGAACGAGACGGCCGCGAGCATGAGGGTCTCCCAGCGGAACGAGCCCATGGTGGCGAAGGCGAGCAGGATCTGCAGGCCGTAGAAGCCGAAGTAGTAGAGCAGCCACTGGCCGCCCGTGACGCTGAGGTCGACGGGGCGCAGATCGAAGTAGATCTCGAGCGCCGGCACGATGAGCAGCAGCAGCGGCACGATGCCGATGAGGTAGTGCGTGGCGGTCACCAGGTACTGGATGCGCTGATCGGCCGTGAGGCGCCGCTTCGGGTTGAGCGGGTTGCGGGTGAGCAGGATCTCGAATCCGCCGGTCGCCCAGCGCATCTGCTGCTTGGAGTAGTCCTCGATCGTCTCCGGGGCGTCGCCGACGGCGAGCGTGACGGGGATGTAGATCGACTTCCAGCCGCGCTCGTGCAGCATGAGCGAGGTCCAGACGTCCTCCGACTGCGAGTCGGTGTACATGCCGCCGACGTTGACGATGGCCTCGCGGCGGAAGATGACGTTCGTGCCGACGCAGAACGCCGCGTTGAAGCTGTTGCGGCCCGGCTGCACGAATCGGTAGAAGAGCGACTGCATGAAGGCGGCGCCGCGGGCGATGAGGGTCGTGTCGTTGCCGTAGGACTGCGGCGTCTGCACGAAGGCGACCTTCTCGTCGACGAAGAACGGCACCGTCTCGAGCAGGAAGTCGGGCTCGGGCACGAAGTCGGCGTCGAAGATCGCGAAGTACTCGCCCGACGTCATGCTCAGCGCGTGGTTGACGTTGCCGGCCTTGGCGCCGTTGCTGCTGAGGCGGCGCACGTAGCGCGCGCCGATGCGCCCGGCGAGGTCGCGCACCTCGTCCGAGCGGCCGTCGTCGAGGATCCAGGTGAGGTGCTCGCCGTGCATGGCGACCGCGGCGCGCGCCGTGCGCTCGATGGTCTCGAGCGGCTCGCCGTAGACGGTGATGAAGACGTCGACCGAGACGGGGGCGCCCTGCAGGTGCATGGCGGCGCTCTGCGGCGTCTTCGTGATCGCGTCGGGGCCGTCCAGCCCGTCGGCGAGCAGCCGCTCCTGCGCCTGGTGGAACGCGAAGTCGCGCGGATCCTTGCCGCCGGAGAGGATCGTCCAGAGCGTGACGAGCGCGTGGCTGATGAGCACGACCTCGGCGACGATGACCAGGATGTACGGCAGCCAGTCGCCGCGGTTCGCCGGGTTCAGCAGGAACGCGGTGTACGCGAGCGCGCCGAGGAGCGCGAGCAGGATGAACAGCAGCACCGAGGGCGAGCTGATCGAGGAGTTCTCGGGCGCGTGGGCGACCTGGTCGTCGACCGTGTAGCGCCGCGAGCTGCGGGTGCTGATCGGTCCGGTGCCGCGGATCGGGCCCGCGGGGGCGGCGCTCGGCGTCGGAGGACGCGGGGCGTCGATCGTCGGGGCGGCGTGCTGGGGCGAGCGCGTGCGCGCATCACCATCGAGTGTTCGGGTCACTGATGTTCTCTTTCGCTGGGTGGCGAAGAGACGGCTGCGCTGGCGGCTCACGGAGCGCCCTGGGAGATGGGTACGGGCGCTGAGGGGGTGCCGCGGATGGGTGTCCGCGAGCCCTAAGAGTGACACAGACCGGTCAGGCCGTCTAGACCGCGTTGCGCCGGCGCACAGGTTCTGCGCATGCGCGGTCCACGCTCGTCCGGCCCTCCCGGCCTAGACTCGCGCCTCGTGAACGACGCGCGCCACGCCCCGCACATCCCTGCCCTCGCGCTGCGTCTCAGCCGCGCCGCGGCGGTGCTCCGCGGCGCCGTGATCCTGCGTCAAGGGCGGCGTCTGCGGCGGGAGACCCCGCGGCTCCCGGATGCTCCCGGCCCGTGGCTCGGCGCGGCCGAGGGCGACGGCGAACCCCTGCACCTGCTCGTGCTCGGCGACTCCACGGCGGCCGGCGTCGGGGTCGACCACGCCGAGCTGGGACTCGGCGGACGGCTCGCCGAGGCGATCGCCGCGCGCACCGGCCGCGCCGTGTCGTGGCGCGCCCACGGCCGCAACGGCGCGACGGCGAGCGATCTCGTGCGCGGGCATCTCGCGGCCGCGCTCGACGGGCCCGTCGACGTCCTGTTCCTGACGGTGGGGGCGAACGACGCGCTCGCCCTGCGGAGCGCTCGGGCGTTCCGGCGGGATGTGCGGCGCATCCTGCGGGCGACGCGGGAGCGGCATCCCGCCTCGATCGTGCTCATGTCGTCGCTGCCCGCGTTCTTCCGGTTCTCGCTGCTGCCCGAGCCCCTGCGCGGCACCCTCTACCGGCACTCGCGATCGCTCGAGGCCGCCGCGCGCACGATCGTCGACGCCGAGCGCGAGGCCCGCATGTCGCCGCCCCCGCCCCCGTACACGGAGGGCTTCTTCGCGAGCGACGAGTTCCACCCCAGCGCGCTCGGCTACCGCGACTGGGCCGAGTTCGCCGTCGACGACGCCGAGGAGGCGGGCCTGCTCGCACGGTGGGGCGGCGCGTGAGCGACGAGAGCGGGGCGGCGCTCGTCGCGGGCGGCTCGGTTCCCGCGGGGGCCCTGCACGTCGAGAGCGAGGGGCCGACGGATGCGCGCACGATCGTCTTCCTGCACGGCGGCAGCGTCTCGGGGTGGATGTGGGCGCCGCAGCGCGCGGGACTCCAGGAGTTCCACCACCTCGTGCCCGATCTGCCCGGATACGGCGGCAGCAGGGAGGTGCCGTGGCGCACGATCGTGGAGACGGCCGATCGCGTCGCCGACGTCATCCGCGACCGCGCGCATCTCGACGAGGACGGGCGCGCCCGCGCCGACGTGGTCGGGCTCTCGCTCGGAGCGCTCGTGGGGGCCGTGCTCGCGAGCCGGCATCCCGAGCTCGTACGCAGCGCGCTGCTCACCGGAGCGCCCCTGCGCGGGCTCGGCCTTGTCATGTCGTGGCTCAGCCGCGTGCAGCTGCGCCTCTGGAGCACGGCCGCGTACTGGCGCACCCGCGGCCGCCACTACCGCGTGCCCTCCGAGGCGATGGCCGGCTTCATCGAGTCGGGCATCGGGATCGACCCGAGCAGCGCGCGGCGGGTCGTGCATCAGGTGAACGAGGGCATCGAGCCGATGCTGCCGGCGGTCGCCGACGCTCCGGTGCCTCTCCTGGGCCTCGCCGGCGCGCGCGAGTCGCGCCGCATCCGCTCCGCGCTCGGGGCGATCGCCGAGGCTCCGCGCAGCACCGTGCGTCTGGCGCCGCGCATGCATCACCTGTGGAATCTGGAGGACCCGGCCCTGTTCACCGAGGTGGTGCGGGCGTGGGTCGCGCAGGGCGCCGTGCACGCGCGGCTCGAGCCCGTGCCGCGCGCACTGCTGCGGCCTCCGCGGCGCGGGCGATCGGGGCGGTCGTGACCGGGCATCCCCTCGCCGACGTCGAGGCGCTCGCGGCCGTCATCGACGGGATGCACGCCCGCACCCCGCGCGCCCGGCGCCTGCTCGTCGGCATCGCCGGAGCGCCCGGCGCCGGCAAGTCGACCGTCGCCGCGCGGCTCGCCGCCGCCCTGCCCGCCTCGGTGGTGCTGCCGATGGACGGGTTCCACCTGCCGCAGGCCCGGCTCGTCGCGCTCGGGCGCCGCGACCGCATGGGCGCTCCCGACACCTTCGACGTCGCCGCGTTCATCGCCCTGCTGAGCGCCCTGCGCCGCGACGACGGCGCCACGGTGCCCGCGCCCGACTTCGACCGCGCGATCGAGGAGCCGGTGCCCGGGGCGATCGCGATCGGGCCGGATGCCCGCACCGTGATCGTCGAGGGCAACTACCTGCTGCACGAGGCCGACGGCTGGCAGCCCGTCGCGGGCCTGCTCGACGTCACCGTCGCGCTGCACCTCGACGACCCCACCCGGCGGGCGCGGCTCGTGGCCCGCCACGTGGCGCACGGCAAGACGCCGGCCGGGGCCGAGGCCTGGGTGGCGGGCCCCGACGAGGCCAACGCCCGGCTCATCGCCGCAGGGCTGGATCGCGCCGACTACTCGCTCTCGGGCTGAGCCTCGCCGCTCGGCTCGGGCTCGGTCTCGCGCAGCGGCCGCACCAGCACGGGCGCCGCCTCCTCCAGCCGCTGCACCGGCATGGCCTCGGGCGCGTGATCGCGCACCCAGGCGACGAGCTTCTCGCGCACGAGCACCTGCAGATCCCAGAGCTGCCCCGAGTCGGCGGCCGAGATGAGCGCGCGCGCCCGCACCATGCCGCCCGTGGCGTCGACGATCTGGATGTTCGACACCGCGCCGTTCCACAGCGGCGTCTCGGCGAGCACGCGATCGAGCTCGGCGCGCAGGCCCTCGACGTCGACGCGCCAGTCGAGGTCGAGCACGACGGGGCCCATGAGGTCGGCCGTCGTGCGGGTCCAGTTCTGGAACGGCGTCGTCGTGAAGTACGTGCTCGGCAGCACCATGCGGCGCTGATCCCAGATGCGCACGACCACGTACGTCAGCGTGATCTCCTCGATGCGCCCGAACTCGCCCTCGACGATGACGACGTCGTCGACGCGGATGGCGTCGGAGAAGGCCAGCTGCATGCCGGCGAAGAGGTTGGCGAGCGTCGACTGCGCGGCGAGACCGGCGACGACCGAGGCGAGACCGGCCGAGGCCAGCAGGCTCGCCCCCACCGCCTCGGCCCCGTCGAAGGTCAGCAGGATGGAGCCGATCGCGACCACGCCGATGACGACGAGGGCGAGGCGCTTGAGGATGAGCAGCTGGGTGCGCATGCGCCGGGCGACGCGGTTGTCGGCCGCCGAGATGTCGTAGCGGCCCGTGGTGCGCTCGAAGGCCAGCGTGACGCCGGCGGCGACGACCCAGGCGCCCGCGGCGATGACGAGGATGCGGAGGAGCTGGTCGAGCACGGGCATCCAGTCGCGCAGGGGGAAGGTCAGGGCGACCGCCACCCACAGCGCGATGAGGGCGAGCAGCAGGCGCAGTCGGCGCCGCAGCGGCCCGAGCGTCGCGTAGACGCCCGGTCGGCGGCGGGCGACCACGCGGGCCGCGAGGGCCACGGTCGCGACGATGAGCACGACGATGACGAGGGCGATGACGACGGCGAGGCCGAAGCCCGTCCAGCTGCGCCAGACGAAGGAGTCGAAGAGGGGCATGGTGCCTTCCGGTCGGGGGCGGGGCAGCGCCCGAGGCTACCGTCGAGCGCGGGCCGCCGCGACCCGGACGGTGCGCGGATGAGCAGGGGCGGGGCGCGACTAGACTGACGGGCATCCACTTTTCTGACGTACCCGGGGAGTCATCCGTGCCCACCATCGTCGTCGAGGTCATGCCGAAGGCCGAGCTGCTCGACCCGGCCGGCAAGGCCGTCACCGGGGCCCTGCACCGCCTGGGCCACTCCAGCATCGCCGAGGTGCGCATCGGCAAGCGCTTCGAGCTGCGGGTCGACGGCGAGGTCGACGCCGAGCTGCTGACGCAGGTCGAGGAGGTCGCCGCCGACATGCTCGCGAACGGCGTCATCGAGGACGTCATCGACGTACGCGTCGAGGGCGCGGGCGCGGCGGGCGAGACGCACTGATGCGCGTCGGCGTCATCACCTTCCCCGGCTCCCTCGACGACCGGGATGCGATGCGCGCCATCCGCTTCGCGGGCGCCGAGCCCGTGGCGCTGTGGCACGGCACGCACGACCTCGACGGGGTCGACGCGATCGTGCTGCCCGGCGGCTTCAGCTACGGCGACTACCTGCGCTGCGGGGCCATCGCGGCCCGCTCGCCGATCATGGCCGAGGTCATCGAGGCGGCGAACGACGGGATGCCCGTCCTCGGCATCTGCAACGGCTTCCAGATCCTCGTCGAGACCCACCTGCTGCCCGGCGGGCTCGTGAAGAACGACCACGGCGACTTCATCCGCCGCGACCAGCGGCTGCGCGTCGAGTCGACGTCGAGCGCGTGGACGAACGGCTTCACCGAGGGCCAGGAGATCACCATCCCGCTCAAGAACGGCGAGGGCGGCTACATCGCCGACGAGGCGACCCTCGACCGGCTCGAGGGCGAGGGGCTCGTCGCCTTCCGCTACCTCGACGTCAACCCCAACGGCTCGCTGCGCGACATCGCGGGCCTGCGCAACGAGCGCGGCAACGTCGTCGGCCTCATGCCGCACCCCGAGCACGCCGTCGAGGCGGGCTTCGGCCCCGACACCCCGCTCGCCATGCGCTCGGGCGTCGACGGTCTGACCTTCTTCACGAGCGTCCTGCAGCAGAGCGTCCTGCGATGACGGCGGCGGCCCCGGCCGCTGACGGCCGCAGCACCGGCGCGCAGGGCTCCTCCGATCCCGCGCGCGGCCTCACGCCGAAGCGGCTCTACCGCCTCGTCGCGATCGCCGAGGCGATCACCTGGACGGCCCTCATCTCGGGCCTCGTCATCCGCGCCGTGGTCGGCGGCGAGACCGGCGATCTCGCCGTGCGCATCGGCGGCAGCGTGCACGGCTTCGTCTTCCTCGCCTACGGCGCCACGGCCGTGCTCACGGCGATCAACCAGCGCTGGGGCATCCCGCTCGGCCTGCTCGCCGTCGTCACCGCGGTCGTGCCCTACGCGACCATCCCCTTCGACGTCTGGGCGCACCGCACGGGCCGGCTCGAGGGCGGCTGGCGGCGCGAGGCCACCGACGACCCCCGCGACCGCTTCTGGGTGGACCGCCTGGTGCGGTGGATGCTCCGCCACCCGATCCTGCTGGCCGTCGCCCTGCTGCTCGCCGTCGTCGCGCTGTTCACCGTGCTGCTGATCGTCGGCCCGCCGGTGCCGAAGGGCTAGAGCCCGCCGCACGAGGCCGGGCCGGAGCGCCGCGGCGAGGCCGTGAGCTCAGCCGCCGCCGTTGACGGCGTAACCGAGCAGCGCCGCGCCGGCGAACACCAGCAGGGCGAAGCCGAGGAACATGAAGAGCTGGCGCTTGGTCATGCGGCGAGCCTAGGCGAGCGTCGTTTCGGGGCGGTTTCGCGCCGGCCGGTCCGGTACTCCCCCGAATGGGGAGGCGCTCGGCGACCGCGGCGCGACGTACAGTCGGGAGAAGAGCGCGCACCCCGCGACTCCCCCGCTCTCGAGGAAGCACCCGGATGCCGTTCTCCCGCTCCGCGCGCCGCGTCGCGCTGCCGCTCGCCGTCGCCATGCTCGCGGCTCCCGCGATGATCGCCGTCCCGGCGAGCGCCGCGACCCTCGCCGTGGGTCCCGATCTGTCGCTGACCGACGCCCTCTGGGTCGCGAACGAGCTGAGCCCGGGCCCCGACGTCATCACCCTTCCCGCCGGCGAGACGATCGCGTTCGACCCGCAGGCCGGAGACACGGTGAACGAGGAGCTCACCATCGAGATGAACGGCGCGACCATCGTCGGGCTGCGCCTCATCGTGTTCTCCGATCTGACGGTGCGCGGCGGCACGTGGCAGACCCTCGTCGCACCGGACGCGGGAGCCTCGGCCGCCGGCTTCGGGGTCGCGACGAACGGCTCGCTGACCTTCGACTCGATGACCGTCAGCGCTGCGGGCTCCCACTGCGACGCCGCCATCGGCGGCTACTTCACCGGCGCGGGCACCGAGACCGACTGCAACGACGGCTCACCGGTGCCGAGCGGCGAGATCACCATCGTCGACAGCACCGTCACCGCCACCGGCGGCTACCGAGCGGCGGGCATCGGCGGAGCGACGAACGGCTCGCACGGGCCGATCTCGATCGAGGGCGCGAGCGTCGTCACCGCCACCGGAGGCTACGGCGCGGCGGGCATCGGCGCCGGCAAGGATGCGGTGGGCGGATCGGTGTCGATCTCGGGCGGCACCGTGCTGGCGACCGGAGGGCTCTACGCGGCGGGCATCGGCAACGGGGAGTACGGAATCGGCGGCACGCCCTCCGTCTCCATCTCCGGGGGGACGGTCACCGCGCAGGGCACCGGCGGCGGAGCCGGTATCGGGGGCGGCTACGGGAGCTGGGGCGGCTCGGTCGTCCTCTCCGGCGGCAGCCTGACGGCCTCCGGCGATTCGGGCGCGGCCGGCATCGGCAACGGCCTCGATCCCATCGGTGAGGCGGTCATCCCGACCCTCAGCGTGCCCTCCGGCTCACCCCTGCTCGCGGCCGCGACGATCTCCGGGTCCGTGTCGATCGGCGCCGGAGCTGAGGTGACCACCGCCGACGGCGTCGCGACGACCCTCACCGGCACGCTCTCGAACGCCGGGCGGCTCGTTCTCGGCGCGTCCTCGGGCCTGACCCTCGATCCCGCGTCGACGCTCACCAACACCGGCATCGTCTCCGGCGGCCCCCTGAACGGCGAGGGCTCGGTGATCAACGACGGCGCGATGTGCATCGACGGCTTCGCCGACGAGCGCCTGCACCCCACCGATCAGACCATCGGGCTGACCGTGACCGGCACGGCGTTCTACCTGCCCTACAGCTCGGGCATCGAGAACGCCGTGTACGCACCGACCCTCGACGCGGGCTGCCGCAGCCTGCCCGACCTCACGGGCGTCGACGAGGGCGAGCTGCTCGTCAACGTCGGCTGGACCCTCACCGCCGACGGTTCGGGGCCGTACGTGACCGGCACGACGCCGCTCATCGAGGTCGCTCCGACGAAGACCGGAACCCTCTACCCGACGCTCATCCCGGCCGCGATCTCGATCGCCCCGAACCCCGCGACGGTCACCGCCGGGGTGCCGCAGGCGTTCACCGTCACGGGCCCCTGGCCGCTCAGCGGCGCCGCCGCGATCGACCTCACCGACCGCGCCACGTTCACCGACGCCGGTCAGCAGGAGGGAGCGCTGCCGAACGAGTTCACCTTCACCGCGGCGGGCGAGACGGAGCTCGGCGCGACCGTGATCTACGCCTTCGGGGACGGCGACGAGCTGCCGGTCAGCGCGACCGCGCCGATCACGGTGCTCGGCGGCGCGGTCGATGCCCTCCGGCTCAGCACGTCCGCGCTCGCCGTGCGCCAGGGCGGCTCCGTCACGCTCCAGGTCGGGGCGACGGATGCCTTCGGCAACCCGATCGTCGTCGACCCGGGCGACGTGACCGTGACGAGCTCGGTGCCGACCGACGTCATCGACGGCCTGACCGTCACCTTCCCGACCGCGAGCCCGCACGTGCTCACCGTCACCGTGGGTGCCGTGAGCGCGCAGGTGACGATCGAGGTGGAGGCCGCCCCGGTCCTCCCCGTGGCTCCTGTCGCGCCCGGAGCGCCCGCGGCACCCGCCGCCGACGCGGCCGCCCCCGTCATCGAGCCGCCGCTGCCCGCCACCGGCAGCGCCGGCGATCTCGGCGGGGCGCTGCTGTGGGCGGTCGTGCTGCTGGTCGCGGGCGCGGCGGTCGGGCTGCTGCGCACCCGCGCGGAGTAGCGCTGATCCGGCCCGGTGCCCGCGCGCGGGCGGGCTCCGGCACGCCGCGGCCTGCTCATCCGCGCGGGTAGGCTGAGAGCATCCGGCACGCCCTCGAATCTGGAGCCCTCGCCACCGTGAACCAGCCCACTCCGCACGCCGCCGCGACCGACGACTCCGGGCAGCAGCACCCGGCACACGACGAGGTCGACCACGAGCGCCGCCACCGCCCCGACACCGTCGAGAACGCCGCGGCCACGCCCGAGAAGGAGCAGCCCTACGCCGCTCTCGGGCTCAAGCCCGACGAGTACGAGGCGATCAAGGCCCTCCTCGGCCGGCGCCCCACGAGCGGCGAGCTCGCCATGTACTCGGTGATGTGGAGCGAGCACTGCTCCTACAAGTCGTCGAAGGTGCACCTCAAGCAGTTCGGCCAGAAGGTCAGCGACGAGATGAAGACCCACCTCATGGTGGGCATGGGCGAGAACGCGGGCGTCGTCGACGTCGGCGAGGGCTGGGCCGTCACCTTCAAGATCGAGAGCCACAACCACCCCAGCTACATCGAGCCGTTCCAGGGCGCGGCCACGGGCGTCGGCGGCATCGTGCGCGACATCATCTCGATGGGCGCCCGCCCGGTCGCGGTGATGGATGCCCTGCGCTTCGGCGCGATCGACCACGCCGACACGGCCCGCGTCGTGCCCGGCGTCGTCAGCGGCATCAGCCACTACGGCAACTGCCTGGGCCTGCCGAACATCGGAGGCGAGACCTACTTCGACGCCGTCTACCAGGCCAACCCCCTCGTCAACGCGCTCGCCGTCGGCGTGCTGCGCCACGAGGACCTGCACCTCGCCAACGCCCGCGGCGTCGGCAACAAGGTCGTGCTGTTCGGCGCCCGCACCGGAGGCGACGGCATCGGCGGCGCCTCCATCCTCGCGAGCGACACCTTCAGCGAGGGCGGCCCGACCAAGCGCCCCGCGGTGCAGGTGGGCGACCCCTTCGCCGAGAAGGTGCTGATCGAGTGCTGCCTCGAGCTCTACCGCGACGGGCTCGTGGAGGGCATCCAGGATCTGGGCGCCGCCGGCATCTCGTGCGCGACCAGCGAGCTCGCCAGCAACGGCGACGGCGGCATGGTCATCGACCTCGACAAGGTGCTGCTGCGCGACCCCTCGCTCACGGCGGAGGAGATCCTCATGTCGGAGAGCCAGGAGCGCATGATGGCGATCGTCGAGCCCTCGAAGCTCGATGCGTTCCTGGCGATGACCGCCAAGTGGGACGTCGAGACGAGCGTGCTCGGCGAGGTCACCGACACCGGCCGCCTCATCATCCACTGGCGCGGCGAGACCATCGTCGACGTCGACCCGACCACCGTGGCCGTCGACGGCCCCGTCTACCACCGCCCCATGGTGCGCCCCGCCTGGCTGGATGCCCTGCAGGCCGATTCCGCGTCGACCCTCTCCCGCGCGACCGACGACGCGGCGCTGCAGACCGAGGTGCTGCGCGTGCTGGGCAGCGCGAACCTCGCCGACGCCAGCTGGATCACCAACCAGTACGACTACTACGTCGGGGGCAACACGGCCCTCGCCGTGCCCGACGACGGCGGCATGATCCGCGTGGACGAGGAGAGCGGGCTCGGCGTCGCGCTCGCCACCGACGCGAACGGGCGCTACTGCCAGCTCGATCCGTACCAGGGCGCGCAGCTGGCCCTCGCCGAGGCGTACCGCAACGTCGCCGCGACCGGAGCGAGCCCGCGCGCCGTCTCGGACTGCCTCAACTTCGGCAGCCCCGAGAACCCCGAGGTGATGTGGCAGTTCGCGCAGGCCGTCGAGGGTCTCGCCGACGGGTGCCTCGAGCTGGGCATCCCGGTCACCGGCGGCAACGTGTCGTTCTACAACCAGACCGGCGACGTCCCCATCCACCCGACCCCCGTCGTCGCCGTCATGGGCGTCATCGACCACGTCGACCGGCGTCTGCCCTCCGGCTGGCAGGACGACGGCGAGAACCTCTACCTGCTGGGCGTCACGCGCGACGAGCTCGACGGCTCGGTGTGGGCCGGCGTCGTGCACGAGCACCTCGGCGGTCGCCCGCCGCAGGTCGACCTCGCGGCCGAGAAGAACCTCGCGGGCCTCATGGCGGCCGCCGCGGAGGAGGCGCTCGTCACGAGCGCCCACGACCTCAGCGACGGCGGGCTCATCACGACCCTCGCCGAGGGCGTGCTGCGCTTCGGCGTCGGCGCCCGCGTGTGGATCACCGAGCTCTGCGAGCGCGATGGTCTCGATGCGACGGCCGCCCTGCTCAGCGAGTCGGGGGCCCGGATGCTCGTCTCGGTGGCCCGCGAGGACGACGTCAAGTTCCGCGGCCTGTGCGAGGGCCGCGACGTCTCCGTGCTGCGCATCGGCGTCACCGATGCCGAGGTCGACGGGCTGGAGGTGCAGGACCGCTTCGCGCTCACGCACGAGCAGCTGCGGCACGCGCACCGCGACACCCTGCCCGCGCACTTCGGCGCGGTCGTCGGCGGCTAGCCGCACCCGGGTCGGGGCGCCGCGCGGCGGGAGCGGCTGACCGCGTCGCGGTCGGGACGAAAGACCGTCGCGGCCGCGTGCGCAGCCGCCTAAGGTGACGCGCATGAGGAGCACGCGCGGGCTCAGCCGCGCCGAGGTGCACGAACGGCGCTCCCGGGGCGAGATGAACACGCCGCCCGACGACTCCGGGCGCTCGCTGTGGCGGATCCTGCAGGCGAACGTCTTCACGCTCTTCACCCTCATCGTCGGCGGATGCTTCGGCCTGCTCCTCGCGCTGGGGTACTGGCAGGATGCCCTGTTCGGGTTCTTCGTCATCGCCAACATCGTCATCGGGGTGGCGCAGGAGTTCCGGGCGAAGGTGACGCTCGGCCGTCTCGCCGTGCTCAACGCGCCGCTCGCCCGGGTGCGGCGGGCCGAGCCGGGAGCCGAGGCGGCGGTGGACGAGGTGGCCGTCGCCGAGGTCGCCCTCGACGACGTGCTCGTGCTGAGCGCGGGCGACCAGGTCGTGGCCGACGCCGTCGTGCTCGAGGCCTCGGGGCTTGAGGTCGACGAATCGCTGCTCACGGGCGAGGCGGAGCCGGTCGGCGCGGACGCCGGGCGCGAAGTGCTCGCGGGCTCGACGATCGTCGGCGGCAGCGGGCTCGCCCGCGTCATCCGTGTCGGGCCGGATTCGTACGCGAACCGCATCACGGCCGAGGCGAGGCGGTTCTCGCTCGTCGGCAGCGAGCTGCGCGACTCCGTCGCCCGCATCATCCGATGGATCAGCATCGCCCTGCTGCCGATCGGCGCGATCGTCGTCAACGGGCAGATGCAGGCCGCGGGCGGCTGGGCGGCGGCCATCGAGTCGGGCGCCTGGCGCGATGCCGCCGTTGCCGCGACCGCGAGCATCATCGCCATGGTGCCGCAGGGACTCGTCCTCATGACCTCGGTGGCGCTCGCCGCCGGTGCCGTGCGGCTCGCGCGGCAGGAGGTGCTCGTGCAGGAGCTCGCCGCCGTCGAGGGCCTCGCCCGCGTCGACATGCTGTGCCTCGACAAGACCGGCACGCTCACCGAGGGCGCGCTCGTGCTCGACGCCGTCGAGGAGGCGCCGGGCCTGCCCGCCGACGAGACGGGGCGGGATGCCGCTCTCGCGTGGTTCGCCGCCGACCGTGATGCGAACGCCACGGCGCGAGCCCTCGGCGATCGGTTCCCCGATACCGCCGCAGCGGTCGCGCCCGCCGAGGTGCCGTTCTCGTCGGTGCCGTTCTCGT
Source organism: Microcella daejeonensis (assembly GCF_026625045.1). GTDB lineage: Bacteria > Actinomycetota > Actinomycetes > Actinomycetales > Microbacteriaceae > Microcella > Microcella daejeonensis. The sequence goes on from NZ_CP113089.1 coordinate 847,882, forward strand.
CGTTGCGCAAATGGAGCGCCGGGCAGCTCGATACCGGAACCTGGGTGCTCGGCGCCCCCGACATCGTCCTCCGGGGCGCCGTGGACGACGACACCCCCGGCGCGGTCGCGACGCTGCGACGGTGCCGCGCCCTCGCCGAGAGCGGCCTGCGCACGCTCGTGCTCGCGCGGTCGGAGGAGCCCCTGACGACGAGCGCCGGCGGCGGGCCGGACGAGCACGGCGTGATCGCTCCGGCCGAGGCGGCGCTGCCGCGCGGGCTCGCGCCGATCGCGGTGCTGACCTTCCGCGAGCGGGTGCGGGGCGATGCGCACGCGACGCTCGGGTACTTCCGCGAGCAGGGGGTGGGCATCCGCGTCATCTCGGGCGACGACCCGCGCACCGTCGCCGCCGTCGCACGCGAGGCCGGCGTCGAGCAGGTCGTCGCGGGGTTCGACGCCCGCGAGCTGCCCGAGGACGAGGACGCGCTCGACGCCGTCATGGCGCGCGAGCACGTCTTCGGGCGGGTGACCCCGGAGCAGAAGAAGGCCATGGTGCTCTCGCTGCAGCGGCTCGGGTACACCGTCGCGATGACGGGCGACGGCGTCAACGACGCGCTCGCGCTCAAGCATGCCGACATGGGCATCGCGATGGGCTCGGGCGCCCCCGCGTCGCGCGCTGTCGCCCGCATGGTGCTGCTCGACGGGCGCTTCAGCCGACTGCCGCGCATCGTCGGCGAGGGGCGCCGCGTCATCGCGAACGTCGAGCGGCTCGCGAAGCTGTTCCTGTCGAAGACCGTCTACGCGATCCTCTTCGCCGTGACCTTCGGCGCGCTGCTGTGGCCGTTCCCGTTCCTGCCGCGGCAGCTCTCGATCGTCGACGGGCTCACGATCGGGCTGCCGGCGATCGTGCTCGCCCTGCTGCCGAACGCGCGCCTCTACCGACCGGGGTTCCTGCGCCGGGCCGCGCGGTTCTGCGTTCCGGCGGGGCTCATCGTCGGCGCGGCCGTCATCGGGGTCGTCGCCTACGCCTACGCCGGGCTCGGGCTGCCGGCGGCCGAGGTGCAGGCGCTCACCGTCATCACCCTCACGCTCTCGGCGCTCTGGGTGCTCGTCATCCTCGCCCGGCCGTTCACGCGGTTCACCCTGCCCGTCGTCATCGCGGCCTACCTCGGGCTCGGGGTCGTGCTGTCGATCCCGCTCGCCACCGACTTCCTGCAGCTGCGGCTGCCCGAGCTCGAGGTCATCGGCGTCGCGGTCGGCGTCTCGGCGGTCGCCTCGCTCGTGCTCGAAATCGTGCACCGGGTGATGCGGCGCTGAGCAGACCCGCAGCAGCGCACGGCCCGCGGAGAGCATCCCGCGCATGTCGAAGGGCCCCCGCCACCACCCGGCGAGGGCCCTTCGAGTCAGGGGAGAGCGACCTAGTGGTCGACCGACTTCTCGGCGCCGACTCCGGTGAGAGAGCGCACCTCCATCTCGGCCTGCTTGTCCAGGCTCTCCTTGTTCTTGTCGAGCATCGTGCCCAGCCAGCCGAGGAAGAACGCCAGCGGGATGGAGACGATGCCGGGGTTCGACAGCGGGAAGATGCTGAAGTCGACGCCCTGGATCATCGAGGTCGGGCCGCCCGAGACGACCGGCGAGAGGCTGATCAGGATGATCGCCGAGCCGAGACCGCCGTACATGCTGAACAGCGCGCCCTTGGTGGTGAAGCGGCGCCAGAACAGGGAGTAGATGATCGTCGGCAGGTTGGCCGAGGCCGCCACCGCGAAGGCGAGCGCCACGAGGAAGGCGACGTTCTGACCGTTCGCCCCGATGCCGCCGATGATGGCGACGATGCCGATCACGATGACCGTGCGACGGGCCACCTTGACCTCGGCGCCGGCGGGCGGGTTGCCCTTCTTGATGACGCTCGCGTAGATGTCGTGCGAGAAGGAAGCCGCCGCCGTGATCGTCAGCCCCGCGACCACCGCGAGGATCGTCGCGAAGGCGATCGCCGAGATGATGCCGAGCAGCACCGATCCGCCGAGCTCGAAGGCGAGCAGCGGGGCCGCCGAGTTGGCGCCTCCCGGGGCCGCGGCGATGCGCTCGGCGCCGATGAGGGCCGCCGCGCCGTAGCCGAGCACGAGCGTGAACAGGTAGAAGATGCCGATGAGCCAGATCGCCCAGACGACGCTCTTGCGGGCCTCCTTGGCCGTCGGCACCGTGTAGAAGCGCATGAGCACGTGCGGCAGGGCCGCGGTGCCGAGCACGAGCGCGAGGCCGAGCGAGAGGAAGTCGAGCCGGCTGATGTCGCTGATGCCGTACTGCAGTCCCGGCGCGAGCACCGCGGGGTTGCCCGAGGTCTCGACGGCCGAGTCGAGCAGCGTCGACAGGTTGAAGCCGTTGATCGCGAGCACCCAGATGGTCATGATGCCGGCACCGGCGATGAGCAGCACCGCCTTGATGATCTGCACCCAGGTGGTGCCCTTCATGCCGCCGACGAGCACGTAGAGGATCATGAGCGCGCCCACGACGGCGATGACGACCGACTGGCCGACCCGCTCGTCGATGCCGAGCAGCAGGGCGACGAGCCCGCCGGCGCCCGCCATCTGCGCGAGCAGGTAGAAGAAGCAGACGACGAGGGTCGAGATCGCCGCGGCGATACGCACGGGGCGCTGCTTGAGGCGGAACGCCAGCACGTCCGCCATCGTGAACTTGCCGGTGTTGCGCAGCAGCTCGGCGACGAGCAGCAGCGCGACGACCCAGGCCACGAGGAACCCGATCGAGTAGAGGAACCCGTCGTAGCCGTTGATCGCGATGGCGCCGACGATGCCGAGGAACGAGGCGGCCGAGAGGTAGTCGCCCGCGATGGCCGAGCCGTTCTGGCCGCCCGTGAACGAGCGCCCGGCGGCGTAGTAGTCGGCCGCGGTCTTGTTGTTGCGGGATGCCCGGAACACGATGATCATCGTGACCGCCACGAAGGCGCCGAAGATCGCGATGTTGAGGATCGGGTCGCCCGGCGAGGACGAGGCGGTGTCGGCGGCGAGACGCAGCATCAGCGCACCCCCTCCTTCGTCTCGAGGCGCTCGCGGATGGCCCGGGCTCCGGGGTCGAGGTTGCGGTTGGCGTACGAGACGTAGGTCATCGTGACGATGAACGTCGTCGCCACCTGCGAGAGGCCGAGCAGGATGCCGACGTTGACGCTGCCGAACACGGGCTGCGCCATGAACTCGGGCGCGTACCCGGCGAGCAGCACGAACGAGATGTACCAGAGCAGGCACACGGCGGTGACGGGCAGCACGAACCCGCGGTGCTTGCGACGCAGGTGGGTGAACTCCTCCGAGTTCTGCGTCTCACGGAACACCGCGGCCGTCTGGCCGGACGAGTGCTCCTCGGTCAGGGCGTCATTGCCCATGGTGTCTCCTCGAGGTCGACGGCGGTGACGTCCTCGTCGGCGTCGGTGCCGTGCATGATTTCAGTGCGGGGGTGGTTCGGGAGTGGTGCGGCCCCACCCTCCCCCCGACGAAGGCCACGAGGAACGCCGGGCGCGCTCGTCGGCGGCGAGCGGCATCGGCCGTGCGACGAGCGGCGCCCCGCCGCCATCCATCGCCCCCTCGATGCGGTGGCCCCGCCCCGCGTCGCCTACGGTGGATGCTCGTGACCGAGTCAGTGCTGCTCGCCCTCGCCGTCGGCGTGCTCGTCGGCGTGGCGATCGCCGTGCTCGGCATCGTCGCCTGGCGCGTCGTGAAGCTCTCGCGCGAGATGGGAACGGCCGCCGAGCGGGCCACCTACTCGACGCTGCACCTCGCCAGTCAGGCCGCGACGCATCTGCGCGGAGGGCTCGACACGGGCGACCCGCATCGGGCTCTGCGCCCCCTGCGCGCGCTGCTCGACTGCCGGGTGCTCGCCCTCGCCGACGATCACGGCGTGCTCGCGCTCGACGCCGGTCCGGGCGATCAGCGGCTCGTCGGCGAGCTCAGGACCATCGCCGAGAGCCTCGCCGAGGAGGTGCGGCGCGGCGATAAGCCGCAGGTGTTCCGCGGCATCGACCCGAGCCGGCGCGGGGTCTCGAGCACTGACGCCGTCGCCGCGCCGATCATCGCCGACGACCGGGTCGTGGGCGTCATCATCGCCTTCTCGCCGACCGTGCGCCCCGGTCTGGTGCGCGCGACGGGCGAGGTCGCCGAGTGGGTCTCGGCGCAGCTCGAGCTCGCCGAGCTCGACGCCAGCCGCGCCGCCCTCGCCGAGGCCGAGGTGAAGGCGCTGCGCAGCCAGATCAGCCCGCACTTCATCTACAACGCGCTCACCGCCATCGCGAGCACCATCACGACGAACCCGCCGCGGGCGCGCGACCTCGTGCTCGAGTTCGCCGACTTCACCCGGTACTCGTTCCGCCGGCAGGGCGACTTCACGACCCTCGCCGACGAGCTCAAGAGCGTCGACTCCTACCTGCAGCTCGAGCGCGCGCGCTTCGGCGACCGCCTCACCCTCACCCTGCAGGTCGCCCCCGAGGTGCTGCCGACGGTCATCCCCTTCCTCAGCGTGCAGCCGCTCGTCGAGAACGCCGTGCGGCACGGGCTCGAGCCCAAGGCCGCGGGCGGCCGCATCACCATCCGGGCGAGCGACGCGGGCGCCTTCGCGCTCATCGAGATCGAGGACGACGGGGTCGGCATCGATCCCGAGCTGCTGCGGGGCATCCTGGCGGGGCGGCCCTCGGTCGATCACGTGGGGGTGCGCAACGTGGATGCCCGGCTGCGGCAGCTCTACGGCGACGAGCACGGCCTCACCGTCGAGACGAACCTCGACGCGGGCACCCTCGTGCGCATGCGCGTGCCCAAGTCGCAGCCCGACAACGCCGTAGGAGACTGACCTGATGCTGACCGTGCTCATCGCCGACGACGAGCAGCCCGCGCTCGACGAGCTGGCCTACCTGCTCGGGCACGACGCGCGCATCGGCGTCGTGCACCGGGCCTCGAACGGCGCCGACGCCCTGCGCATCCTCACGCAGGAGGAGATCGACGCCGTCTTCCTCGACATCCACATGCCCGGCCTCAGCGGCATCGACCTCGCCCGCGCGCTCGGGCACTTCGACCGCCGCCCGCCCTTCGTCTTCGTCACCGCCGACGAGGAGCGCGCCGTCGAGGCCTTCGACCTCGCGGCCGTCGACTACCTGCTCAAGCCCGTGCGCACCGAGCGCCTCGAGCGCGCGGTCGGGCGGCTCATCGAGGCGCGCGCGGCCGCCGACGCCGCGGGGGCGGGCGGGGCGGGCGCCGCGGGCGCTCCCGTCACCGGCGCCGTGCCCGTCGTCGCCCGACCCGAGCTCGTCGCCGTCAGCCTCGGCGGAACGACGCGCATGATCCGGCAGGACGCGATCCACTACGTGCAGGCCCAGGGCGACTACGCGCGGCTGCACACCGACGACGGCAGCTACCTCGTGCGCGTTCCCATGAGCGATCTCGAGCAGCAGTGGGCGGCCGCCGGCTTCGTGCGCATCCACCGCTCGTACCTCGTCGCCCTCGGGCACGTCGAGCGCCTGCGCCTCGGCGCGAGCAACCCCACCGTGCTCGTCGGCGGGGTCGAGCTGCCCGTCAGCCGCCGCCTGCTGCCCTCGCTGCGCGACCGGGTGGCGGCGAGCCGGGTGCGGCCGCGCGCGTGAGCGATCCGGGGGCCGGCGGGGGTGCCGGGGAGGTCGCGGTGGGCGGGGTCGCCGCGGGCGGCCCCGCCGCGAGGCCCGTGCCGCCGGCGCGGGTCAGCGTCACCGCGCCCCGGCAAGGGGCGCCGCTCGCGGCGGGAGCCGGTCATCCCGCCCTCGATCGCAGCGACACCGCCACCGTCTACGTGCGCTCCCTCATCCGCTCGCAGCTGCGCCTCGCGCTCGTGTGCGCCGCCGGCTTCGTCGTCAGCCTCGGGATGCTCTGGCTCGTGCTCGCGGCCGCCCCCGGTCTCGACGCCGTCGTCGTCGCCGGGGTGCCCGTCAGCTGGCTGCTGCTCGCCTTCGGCAGCTACCCCGCCATCATCGCCTTCGCGCTCATCTTCATCGTGGCGAGCGCGCGCAACGAGGCCGGGTACCGCTCGCTGACGGAGGCCTCGTGAGCGCCGACGGGGCCCGCCCGTGAACCCCGCGCTCGGCTACATCGCGATCGCCGCCGTCACCCTCATGACGGCGTTCATCGGCTTCTTCGGCCTGCGCATCTCGCGCACGACGCGCGACTTCTACGTCGCCTCGCGCACCGTCAAGCCCTGGTGGAACGCGAGCGCCATCGGCGGCGAGTACCTCTCGGCGGCGAGCGTGCTCGGGGTCGCCGGGCTCATCCTGCTGCAGGGGGCGGGCGGGCTGTGGTTCCCGATCGGGTACACCGCCGGCTATCTCATGCTGCTGCTCTTCGTCGCGGCGCCGCTGCGGCGGTCGGGGGCGTACACGATCCCCGACTTCACGCGGGCGCGGCTCGAGTCGCTGGGCGTGCGACGGCTGACGAGCGTCCTCGTCATCCTCATCGGCTGGTTCTACATCGTGCCGCAGCTGCAGGGCGCGGCCCTCACCATCCGCATCACGACGGGCCTGCCCTCGTGGATCGGCGCCGTCGCGGTGGCCGTCATCGTCGGCCTCATCGTCGCCGCGGGCGGCATGCGCTCCATCACCTTCGTGCAGGCGTTCCAGTTCTGGCTGAAGCTCACGGCGATCGCCGTGCCGGTGGTGTTCCTGCTGATCGCGGTGGCGGGCGGCGCGGGCACGGCGCTGGATACGGCCGAGGCTTTTCCCGCGGCGCTCGGTCCGGCATCCCTCGACGGCTACGCCACCGTCTCGCTCGTCATCGCCCTGCTGCTCGGCACGATGGGCCTGCCGCACGTGCTCGTGCGCTTCTACACGAACCCCGACGGGCCGGCCGCGCGGCGCACGACGCTCATCGTGCTGGGGCTGCTGTCGGTGTTCTACCTGTTCCCGACGATCGTCGGGCTGCTCGGCCGGGCGCTCGCCCCCGCGCTCGCGCAATCGGGGGAGGCCGACGCGCTCGTGCTGCTGCTGCCCGGGCTCGTCATCGGCGGGCTGCTCGGCGACGTGCTCACGGCACTCGTGATCGCGGGGGCCTTCGGCGCCTTCCTCTCCACCTCGTCGGGGCTGATCATCTCGCTCGCCGGCGTCATCTCGCAGGAGGTCGCCGGGGGATCGGTGCGCGGCTTCCGCATCGCCGCGATCGCCTCCTCGCTCGTTCCCCTCGCCGTCGCCCTGCTGCTCGAACCGGGCGGGCTCGCCGGCAGCGTCGGGCTCGTCTTCGCCTTCACCGCGTCGACCCTGTGCCCCGTGCTCGTGCTCGGCATCTGGTGGCGCGGCCTCACCGCCCGCGGCGCGATCGTCGGGATGCTCGGCGGCGGCCTCGCCTGCGGCCTGGCCATCCTGCTCGGGCCGCTCCTGACGGCGGCCGGCGCCGCGGCCTGGCTGCAGTCGGCCCTGCTGCAGCCCGCCGCCTGGACCGTTCCGCTGGCCTTCGCACTGACCGTGCTGGTCTCCCGGCTCGACCGCCGGAGGATCCCGCGCGGGGCCGACCGGTTCCTCGCGCGCCTGCACGTGCCCGAGCGCGCCGAGTAGCCCGCGCCGGGCATCCCGCCCCCGGTGCCGGCGCCAGTACCCGCCGCCGAGCCTTCGGCCCTGCCCCAGGCCACCGCCGCTCGCCGCCACCCGCTGCCGCCCCCGGGCTGCCCGCGATCAGGAGTCGGGCGACCGCGGTCGGAGTGTCGCCGCATGACTCGAGTCGACATGCCGAGGCGCTCCTGATCGCGGGCACTGAGGAGCCGCCCGCCCGGCCTGGCACGAATTCAGGCATCGCGCGACCGAGGTCGGCGTGCCGCCGCCTACCCGGGGTCGACGCGCCGGGAGGCGCCTGAATTCGTGCACGGCCGAGCCGGGCATCCTGCCCCGCCCCTCGCCGGCGACGGGCCCCGCGTCAGGCGGCGGGCTGCCCCGGTCGCCGCCGCACCCGCAGCCGCCCCTGCGCGAGCAGCACCCCGAGGATGACGAGCGCCGCGCCCACCGGCTCGTTCCAGACGAGCCGCTCCCCGAGCACGACGATGCCCAGCAGCACCCCGATCACCGGCGTGATGTAGGTGACGGTGGATGCCCGGGTCGCGCCCCACGCCCGCACCACGTTCTGGTTCCAGACGTAGGCGAGCCCGGTGCCGAGCGAGCCGAGCGCGATGACCGCGAGCACCACGACGGGGCTCAGCGACACGGGCTCGAGCCCGATGAGCGGGGTCAGCGCGAGCAGCACTACCGCCGCGATCGCGATGTACGCGGCCGTCATGGCGAGCGCGCTCACCCCGGTCGCGGCGAGGTGGCGGCGCATGTACGAGAGGCTGAAGCCGTAGCAGGCGGTCGCCCCGAGCATCGCGAGCTGGGGCAGCAGGTCGCCGCCGAGCGCGACGCCCTGCCAGGGACCGATGATGACGATGACGCCGAGGATGCCGATGCCGATGCCGAGCACCTGCGCCCGGTCGAGGCGCTCGACGCGCAGCACGAGGGCCGCGATGAGCGCCGTCATGATCGGGGTCGTGGCGTTGTAGACGCTCGCGAGCCCCGAGGCGACGTACTGCTGCGCCCACGAGAACAGCAGGTACGGCACGACGCAGAACATCACGCCGATGACGGCGAGGTGCCCCCAGACCGGCCCCCAGGCGGGCAGGCGGTCGCGGGTGATGACGACGAGCAGCAGCAGGGTGACCGCGCCGAGCACGGCGCGCGCGGTGGCGACCTGGGCGGGCGAGAGCCCGGTGAGCGCGAGGGCGATGAACAGGAAGCTGGCGCCCCAGATGAGACCGGCGAGACCGAACTGGGCGGCGATCCACCCCTCGCGCGGTCTCTCGACGGCGGTCGCCGCGGGCGCGCTCACTCCCCGGTCGCGATGCTGCCGGTGGAGGCGATCTGCTCGTGGTGGTGGATGACCTCGGCGACGATGAAGGTCAGGAACTTCTCGGCGAAGGCCGGGTCCAGCTCGGCCTCCTCGGCGAGACTGCGCAGCCGGGCGATCTGCACGCGCTCGCGCTCGGGGTCGGAGGCCGGCAGACCCGTGACGGCTTTGAGCCGCCCGACGCTCTGCGTGCACTTGAACCGCTCGGCGAGCAGGTGCACGAGGGCGGCATCGATGTTGTCGATGCTCTTGCGCAGGGAGCCGAGCTCGGCGAGGGCCGCATCATCCATGCCCCGAGCGTATCCGCCGACGGGCCGCGGGGGCACGCCCGCATCGGCGGCTTCCCGACGACGCACTGCCGCGCGCGGGCGGGGGTTCAGCGGTGCCGCAGGCGTCGGGCGATCGCGGCCCACGCGCCGACGGCCCGCTCGGCCACCCAGACGGGCGCCCAGAGAGCGGCATCCGCCCGGTAGTGGTCGGCGCCGCCCGCGCGACGCCGCCCGACCTCGGCGACGACGACGGTTCCGAGCGCGACCGCGGCGAGCAGCGGCGGCCGGCGTGCGGCCAGCAGGATGCTCGGCAGCAGGGCGAGCTCGCCGGCGACCCGCGCGGGCCGGGCGAACGAGTCGCCTGCCTGCCCGATCCGCTGGTGCCAGAAGCGCGGAACGCTGGGCGCGAGGCGATCCACGTAGACGTCGAGTGCGGTCACCACCTCGCCGCCCACCGAGTCGATCGTGCGCTGCAGCTCGGGGATGTCGTGCAGCAGCCGGCTCTCCATGCCGCCGACGGCCTGGAAGGTGTCGCGGCAGACGACCGCCGTGGCGCCCTCGTCGCCGGCGAAGCGCGCGGAGACCACGGCGCGGGTGACGAGGCTGCGCGCGGTGTCCCAGCGCGCCTGCCACGGCTGCGGGCGCAGCACCGTCTGGGGCAGCACGATGTCGGCCTCGGGTGCGGCCGCGAGCAGGGCCATGAGCCCGTCGCGGTCGTAGCGCACGTCGTGCGCCGCGATGATCACGCGCGGCCGCAGGCCCGGCAGCCGCCCGGTGTGCACGCCGCGGGCGGCGCCGTGATCGCCGATCGCCGCGTTCTGGCCGGGCCGGTGGTGGCGCACGGCGTCGGGGAGAGCACGGGCGTGGGCCGCGGCGAGCGCGGGGGCGGAGTCGTCGAGCACGGTGACGGGCATCCATTCGGCGACCCGCGCGGCGTAGCGCGCGACCGCGTCGATGGGCCCGGGCTCGTGCCAGCGGAGGGTGAGGACGTACTCGGCGTCGGTGAACGCCTCATCCGTCATCGCCGGATGCCCCCGGTGCGCTCGACGGGGAGCGTGATGGGCCGGTCGTCGACGGGCGGGATCTCGGCGGCGCGATCGGCGCGCAGCACCGCGTCGTTGCGGAGGGCGTCGCACTCTCGCAGGGCGCTGCGCCCGACCGTCCAGCGGACGACCTCGTGCTCGGTGATCCAGCGCTCGACCGCGACGCCGATGGCGGCGCCGAGAAGCACGTCGTCGAGCAGCTCGGGCTGCGCCTCGACGAGTCCGCCCGCGATGCGCGCGCGTCCGGCACCCGCGCCGCGCGCGGCATCGGATTGCAGGAGCGGCCGGCCGAGGCGACCGAGCGCCTCGATGACGGCCGACTCGATGGAGGTCTCGATCGAGCCGGTCGTCGTGCGTAGACCGTAGAAGAGCCCGCGCAGGCGATCGTGCCGGGCGAGCATCGCGGTCGTGTTCACGGCGGTCAGCACGCGCACGTCGACGACGTCGAGGTACCGGCCGCGCTCGGTCTGGAGGCGCTGGTCGCCGAGCCGGGCGAGGAGCACGGCCGCCGCCGTCGCGTCATCGGCCACGACGCGCTGATCGGCGTCGACGAGCACCGAGCGGATGGAGCGCGCGACGAGGTGCTCGCGCAGCTGCGGCGCGGTCGATTCGCCGGCGAGGTAGCGATGCGGGCGGGAGGACTCCGCGTCGTCGATGATGACGTCGAGCGCGGTGGCGACCGCGTCGGCGACGTCCTCCCCGGTCGCGATCGCGCCGCGGGCCGCGCGGGCGGTGGGGAGGGGGACCTCCTGACGCAGGGCCTCCTCGAGCGCGGTCTCGAGGTTCTCGCACACGGCGAGGAGCAGCGGGTCGGCGGCCCAGCGCGCATCCACCCGGCCGAGGCCGCCGGCGTCGAGGGCGCCGAAGCACAGCAGCGCGAGCTGCAGATCGTCATCGGTGAGGATGTCGGGGCTGGAGATGATCGCGCGCTCGACCTGCGCGTCGAAGGAGGACACGATCGGCGGGGCGCCGACCCGGCCGGTGAGCACGGCGACGAGCGCCGCGCTGACGGGACCGCGGGGCGTCGGGATGGGCAGGGGTTCGATGGGGGCGGTGCGCGCGGCGGAACGGGTGCGGCGCGGGGTCGTGGGGGTGGCGGTGCGGGGGGCACTGCTCACGGGGGCGCCCTCGTGGGCCGGGTCGGTGCCGGGAGCGGGGGGTGCGAGTGTCATTCTGCGAAGCTACGGAGCCTGGACGTCCCGTGCCAGGGGCTTGACAGGGTGTCAGAAGTGCGACACCCTGCCGGGCCGTCGCCGGGAGCTCAGACCGCGCCGGCGACCCGCGCCATGAGCCCCGCGCGCACGGCGGGCCAGTCGTCGATCGTGATCGAGAAGATCGCCGTGTCGCGCCAGCTGCCGTCCGCGCGCTGCTGATCGCGGCGGGCGATGCCCTCGAAGGTCGCGCCGAGTCGCGCGATCGCGGCGCGCGAGCGGAGGTTGCGCACGTCGGCCTGCAGCTTCACGCGCCCGTAGCCGTGGTCGAAGAGGTGACCGAGCAGCAGCAGCTTGCAGGCCGGGTTGACCGCGCCGCGCCACGCCTCCGGGGTGTACGCGGTGTAGCCGATGTGCGCCGACTCGGAGCGCTCGACGAGGTCGGTGATCGTGCTCGTGCCGAGCACCCGACCGGCGAGCGGCCCGGCCGTGGCGCGCACGACCCGCACCTGCGGGCGCGGCACGGGGAGCGCGGAGTCGAGGGGCAGGTACCGCACGATCCAGGCTTCGAAGGCCGCGCCCTCGCAGAACGCGGCCGGCCCGCCGCCCCAGCCGCCGGCGAAGACCTCCGGCCGCGCGAGCGCCTGCCGGAGCCCCTCGAGGTGCGACGGCGCGAACGGCTCGAGCCGCACGCCGTACCCCTCGAGCGCGTCGAGGGGCAGCGGGCGGGCGGTCACGGGCGACTAGTCGAGCAGGTCGTGGCGCACGACGATCTCGTCGCGGCCGGGGCCGACGCCGATGGCCGAGATGCGCGCGCCGCTCATCGCCTCGATCGCGAGCACGTAGTCCTGCGCGTTCTTCGGCAGCTCCTCGAAGGTTCGGGCGCCCGAGATGTCCTCGCTCCAGCCCGGCAGCTCCTCGTAGATCGGGGTCGCGTGGTGGAAGTCGCTCTGCGAGACCGGCACCTCGTCGACGCGCACGCCGTCGACGTCGTAGGCGACGCAGACCGGGATGCGCTCGAGCCCCGTGAGCACGTCGAGCTTCGTCATGACGTAGTCGGTGACGCCGTTCACGCGGGCCGAGTAGCGCGCGATGGGGGCGTCGTACCAGCCGCAGCGGCGGGGGCGACCCGTGGTGGTGCCGTACTCGTGCCCGGCATCCCGCAGGAAGTCGCCGGAGGCGTCGAAGAGCTCGGTCGGGAACGGGCCGGCGCCGACGCGCGTCGTGTACGCCTTGACGATGCCGATGACGCGGTCGATGCGGTTCGGCGCGATGCCCGAGCCGGTGGCCGCGCCACCGCTCGTCGAGCTCGACGACGTGACGAAGGGGTACGTGCCGTGGTCGACGTCGAGCATGGTGGCCTGACCGCCCTCGAAGAGCACGGTCTCGCCGCGCTCGAGGGCCTGGTGCAGCTCGAGACCGGTGTCGACGACCATCGGGCGCAGGCGCTCGGTGTACGACAGCAGATCCTCGACGACCTCGTCGACCGTGATCGCGCGCCGGTTGTAGACCTTGACCAGCAGGTGGTTCTTCTGGTGCAGGGCGCCCTCGACCTTCTGGCGCAGGATGTTCTCGTCGAAGAGATCCTGCATCCGGATCCCCACGCGGTTGATCTTGTCGGCGTAGGTCGGGCCGATGCCGCGACCGGTCGTGCCGATCTGGCGCTTGCCGAGGAACCGCTCCGTCACCTTGTCGAGGGTGCGGTGGTAGTGCGTGATGACGTGCGCGTTGGCGCTGATGCGCAGGCGCGAGACGTCGACGCCGCGGGCCTCGAGAGCGTCGAGCTCCTCGAACAGCACGGCGATGTCGATGACGACGCCGCCCGCGATGACGGGCGTGACGCCGGGCGTCAGGATCCCGCTGGGCAGCAGGTGCAGGGCGTACTTCTCGTCCCCGATGACGACGGTGTGCCCCGCGTTGTTGCCGCCGTTGAACTTGACGACGTAGTCGATGCGGCCGGCGAGCAGATCGGTCGCCTTGCCCTTGCCTTCGTCGCCCCACTGGGCGCCGATGATGACGGCGACTGGCATGGTGGTCCCTTCGGATGGAAATGGGATTACGTCTCACCCTATCTGGCGCGGCGATCGACCCGGTGGTACGTTTGTTCTGCGAACAATCGTTCGCTATGTGAACCAGCGGGGCGGCCGCCCGGGGCTGGGCGACCGACGGCGGTGCACGCCGGGGCGGGAGTGCCGTGATCTCGAAGATCTCGTCATCGATGCGGGATGCCCTCGCCGACGTCGCCGACGGCGCGACCGTCATGATCGGCGGCTTCGGCCTCGCCGGGCAGCCCGCCGCCCTCATCGAGGGCCTCATCGAGCACGGCGCGACGGATCTCACCGTCGTCTCCAACAACGCGGGCAACGGCGACCACGGCCTCGCCGCGCTGCTCGCCGCGGGCCGCGTGCGGCGCATCGTCTGCTCGTTCCCCCGTCAGACCGACTCCTGGGTCTTCGACGAGCTCTACCGCTCGGGCCGCATCGAGCTCGAGCTCGTGCCGCAGGGCACCCTCGCCGAGCGCATCCGCGCCGCGGGCGCCGGCATCGGCGCCTTCTACACGCCGACCGGGGCGGGCACCCTCATCGCCGAGGGCAAGGAGGTGCGCGAGCTCGACGGCCGCCCGCACATCCTCGAGCTGCCCCTGCACGCCGACCTCGCCCTCATCAGCGCCTACCGCGCCGACGCGCTCGGCAACCTCGTCTACCGCCGCACGAGCCGCAACTTCGGCCCGCTCATGGCGGCCGCGGCGCGCACGACCGTCGCGCAGGTCGACCGCGTCGTGCCCGTGGGGGCGCTCGACCCCGAGAGCGTCGTCACGCCGGGCATCTACGTGCAGCGCGTCGTCGAGGTCGGCGACCGCGACTGGCTCGACGAGGAGGGCGCGCTGCGACCGGTCGCCGAGCGCACCGCAGTGATCGGGAGCTCGGGAGGGGCATCCGCATGACCGACACGCCCACGGCACCGACCGCGACGCCCACCGCGCCGTCCCTCGCGCCGTCGACCGGCCCCGGCGTGCGCCTCGACCGCACCGCGCTCGCCGCGCGCATCGCCGCCGACATCGCGCCCGGCTCGTTCGTCAACCTCGGCATCGGGGCGCCCACGCTCGTGGCCGACCACCTGCGGCCGGAGGACGGCGTGACCCTGCATACCGAGAACGGCATGCTCGGCATGGGGCCGGCGGCGCAGGGCGACGAGGTCGACCCCGATCTCATCAACGCCGGCAAGATCCCCGTGACCGAACTGCCCGGCGCCGCGTACTTCCACCACGCCGACTCCTTCGCGATGATGCGGGGCGGGCACCTCGACGTCTGCGTGCTCGGGGCCTTCCAGGTCTCGGCGAACGGCGACCTCGCCAACTGGTCGACGGGCGCGCCCGACGCCATCCCGGCGGTCGGCGGCGCCATGGACCTGGCGCTGGGAGCCCGCAGCGTGTGGGTGATGATGGACCTGCTGACGAAGGGCGGCGCCTCCAAGCTCGTCGCGTCGTGCAGCTACCCGCTCACCGCCATGAGCTCCGTCTCGCGCGTCTATACCGATCACGGCATCTTCGAGCCGGGGCCGGCGGGACTCGTGCTCGTCGAGTCGTTCGGGACCTCGCACGCCGAGCTCGAGGCGCTCGTCGGGCTGCCGCTGCGGGCCGCCGATCCGACCGCCCGACCCGAGGCCGAGGAGGCCCGAGCATGACCGCTGCCGTCATCTACGACGCCGTGCGCACGCCGTTCGGCCGCATCGGGAAGGCGCTCGCGGGCATCCGCCCCGACGACCTCGCCGCCTCGACCCTGCGCGCCCTCGTCGACCGCCACCCCGACCTCGACCCCGCCCGCATCGAGGACGTCATCCTCGGCGACGCGAACCAGGCCGGCGAGGACAACCGCAACGTCGCGCGCATGGCCGCCCTGCTCGCGGGGCTGCCGACCTCCGTGCCGGGCGTGACCGTCAACCGGCTCTGCGGCTCGAGCGTCGAGAGCGTCATCCAGGCCTCGCGCGCGATCGAGGCGGGGGATGCCGCGCTCATGATCGCGGGCGGCGTCGAGTCGATGAGCCGGGCGCCGTGGGTCGTGCAGAAGCCGAGCCGCGCGTACCCCGTCGGCCACGAGCAGATGCACTCGACGACCCTCGGCTGGCGCATGACCAACCCGCGCATGGACGGGCGCTGGACGGTCGCGCTCGGCGAGACCGCCGAGATCCTCGCCGAGCGGTTCGCGATCTCGCGCGAGGAGCAGGACGCCTTCGCCGTGCGCTCGCACCAGCGCGCCGCCGCCGCCTGGGACGCGGGCCGCTACGACGCCGAGATCGTTCCTGTTCCGGGCGTCGATCTCGCGCGCGACGAGGGCATCCGCCCCGATTCGACGATGGATGCCCTCGCCGGGCTCGCCCCCGTGTTCCGATCCGAGGGCGGCACCGTGACGGCGGGCAACTCCTCCCCCCTCAACGACGGCGCGAGCATGCTGCTCATCGGCTCGGAGGGCGCGCTCGACGCCGAGCCGCTCGCCCGCATCACCGGCCGCGGAACGGCCGGCAACGACCCCGACGTCTTCGGCATCGCCCCCGTCGAGGCGGCGAACCGCGCTCTCGCCCGCGCCGGCCGCACCTGGGCCGACGTCGACCTCGTCGAGCTCAACGAGGCCTTCGCCGCGCAGAGCCTCGCCTGTCTGCGGCTCTGGACGGAGCTCGACCCCGAGCGCGTCAACGTCGACGGCGGCGCGATCGCCCTCGGCCACCCGCTCGGCGCCTCCGGCGGCCGCATCATCGGGCACCTCGCCCACGCTCTGCGCGCCCGCGGCGGCGGCATCGGCGTCGCCGCGATCTGCATCGGCGTGGGTCAGGGGCTCGCGGTCGTCGTCGAGGCTTAGCGGCCGCACGCCCTCCGTCGGGTGGACCGCGTCAGCCGGCCCACTGCCCGCGTGCCGATCCGGCGAGCACGGCGGCGAGCGACCCCGGCGTCATGCCGAGGCGCTGCTCGGTCGCCGTGAACACGAGCGCGTCGGCGGCGGGCGCATCCACCACCCCCATCGCATGGTGCTGCACCGCGATGCCGTCGGCGAGCGCCGTGAGCATGCGGGAGTCGGCATCGGGGTCGGCGCTCGTGGCGAGTCCGGCGTCGACCGCGCGCCGGATGACGCCCGCGAGCAGCGCCTCGCAGTCGTGGTGGTGCCGCACGAGGGCCGCGGCGAGAGCGGGGTTGCGGGGCGCCTCGCTCCAGGCGTCGATCCACACCAGGTAGTGATCCTCGGGCGTCGTCGAGAGCCAGGCGGCGAGCGCCGGAACGGGCGCGAGCTCGGCGAGCAGCGCCGAGTCGGAGGCGAGCTCGGCCGTGACGGCGGAGTCGAAGGCCTCGGCCATGAGCTCTTCGCGCGTGGCGAAGTAGTGGCGGATGAGCCCGTGCACGACGCCGACCTCGGCGGCGACCTCGCGCAGCGTCACGCTCGCGAAGCCCTTGCGGGCGACGATGCCGAGGGTCGCCCTCAGGATCTCCGCGCGGCGCTCCTCAGAGGTCTTGCGCCCGGCGGACTTGCGCTCGGGAGCGGCGGTGGACGCCTGGGGCGCAGCATCGCGGACGGTCTCGGGCACGCGTCGAGTGTAGGACGGTCGAGCCGCGCTGTCCGCTCGGACAACACGAGTTCCCGTGCCGCCCGCGCCCAGCCCGCACGCACCCGCGCCCGCGACACTGGGCGCATGGGTCGGAAGCGCCGGACGAGCGACGCCGCCGCGGAGGCGCGCGCCGACAAGACCTGCGCGAGCTGCGGGCGCCGCATCGAGTGGCGGGCGGCGTGGGCGCGCGACTGGGAGGCGGTGCGCTACTGCAGCGACGCCTGCCGGGCCCGGAAGGTGCGGCCCGTCGATCGGGCGCTCGAGGAGAGCATCCGCAGCCTGCTCGCGCAGCGCGCGCACGACGCCACCATCTGCCCGAGCGAGGCCGCCCGCGCGGTCGCGGCGGCCGAGGGCGCGAGCGGCGGCACCGAGGACGAGGCCTGGCGCGCGCTCATGGAGCCCGCCCGTCGCGCCGCCCGCCGGCTCGTCGCCGCGGGCGAGGTCGAGATCACGCAGGGCGGCCGGGTCGTCGATCCGTCGACGGCGAAGGGGCCGATCCGGGTGCGCCGAGCGCGCTGAGGCCCGCGCCCTCAGTCGACCGGCGTCTGCTGGTGCGATCCGACCCGCCAGCGGCCCTCGTGGTAGAGGTAGGCGGTCGTGGCGCGCAGGTCGACGGGCGCGCCGTCGCGGCTGGCGCGCACCCGGTAGGCGAGCACCGCGGCCCGCTCGCCGAGCCGCACGACGCGGTGCTCGCTCATCGCGTAGTCGTCCCAGGTCGCGCCCTGCAGCGCCGCCATGACCGCGCCGCGCTCGACGACCGAGCCGGGCGTGATGAGCACCGCGTCGTCGGTCATCGCGTGATGGAAGTGCGTGCCGCCATCGCCTCGCACGAGCGCATCCCACCCCTCGTGCTCCTGGTGGATGAGTCGGGCGGGCAGATCATCGGTGATCGCGGTCATGCGCCCAGTCCATCGGTCGCGGCAGGCCGGGTCAAGAGCGGATCGCGGTCGTCGTCCTCGCGTCCGCTCCGGGTCAGGATGCTCCGGCCGATGCCGCGTGCACCCGCACCCACTCGTGCATGACGACGGCGGCGGCGGCTCCGGCGTTCATCGACCGGGTCGACCCGAACTGCCGGATCTCGACGACCTCGGAGGCCGCGGCGAGCGCCTCGGCGCTCAGCCCGGGGCCCTCCTGCCCGAAGAGCAGCAGGCACCGCTCGGGCAGGGGCCGGGCATCCACCGGTCTGCTGCCCTCGACGTTGTCGACCGCCACGATGGTCAGCCCGCGAGCGCGCGCGAACTCGACGAGCTCGGCGACGGACTCGTGGTGGCGCACGTGCTGGTAGCGGTCGGTCACCATGGCGCCGCGCTTGTTCCAGCGGCGGCGGCCGACGATGTGCACCTCGGCGGCGAGGAACGCGTTGGCCGTGCGCACGATCGAGCCGATGTTCATGTCGTGCTGCCAGTTCTCGATGGCCACGTGGAACGGGTGCCGCCGCTCGTCGAGGTCGGCGACGATGGCGGCCATGCTCCAGTACCGGTAGCGGTCGACGACGTTGCGGGCGTCGCCCTCGCGCAGCAGCTCCGGGTCGAGCCGGGGGTCGTCGGGCCAGGGCTCGGGGTGCGGGCCGACGCCGTGCGCCGGGCGCTCGACGGGCAGCTCGGGTTCGGTCACGACCTCAGGCTACGGGGGGCTTTGTGCCCTATCGGCCGGTGCCGCGCAGGACGACCATGAGCGGGACCCCGGCAGCGACGGCGCGACGAGAAGGGTGATCGCCATGAATCGGAACGGATCCCGGATCCCGGAGACGTCGACGACCGCGGTCGACGGCACTCGCGCCGTTCCCGCCCGGCGCCGGCTGATCGGGGCCTGGGTCGCCGTCGCGCTCATCCCCGTCGGGGTCGTCGCGGCCTTCGTGATCGGGGGCGCGCTCGCGGGCGAGGATCCCGAGTCGAGCGGTATCGCCGTCATCGTGCGGGCGGGGATCATCGCGGTGTCGGTGATGCTCATCGCCCCGGTCGCCGCGATCGTGCTCGGCGAGGGCGCGCGTCGTCGCGGTGCGCGATCGGCCACCATCCCCCTCGTGATCGGGATCGTCACGGCCGCGTGGGCGGTGATCGTCAACACCCTGCCGCTCCTGCTCGCGTCGCTGCTCGGGGGTTGAGGCCGCACGGGTCGGCGCCCCGCGGCTGTTAATCTCGCCCCATGAGCGAAACCGGCGCCGATCATCCGGATGCCCCGCTCTGGCACCCCGACGGCCCCGACCTGCTCGTGCACGGCGACAACCTCGCGGCCATGCGCCGCCTGCCCGAGGCGAGCATGCGGCTCATCTACCTCGACCCGCCGTTCAACACCGGCCGGGCTCAGCAGCGGGCCACGACCCGCAACGTGCGCGACCCGGAGGGGGCGTGGCGCGGCTACACGGGCACGAGCTACACCCGCACCGTGGAGGCCCTCACCCGCTACGACGATCGCTTCGCCGACTACTGGGGCTTCCTCGCGCCGCGGCTCGAGGAGGCCTGGCGGCTGCTCGACGACCGCGGAACCCTCTACCTGCACCTCGACTACCGCGAGGCCCACTACGCGAAGGTCGCCCTCGACGCGCTGTTCGGCCGCGACTGCTTCCTCAACGAGATCATCTGGGCCTACGACTACGGCGCGAAGTCGCGATCGCGCTGGCCGACAAAGCACGACACGATCCTCGTCTACGTGAAGAACCCCTCCGCGTACTACTTCGACTCCACCGCGGTCGACCGCGAGCCGTACATGGCTCCGGGGCTCGTCACGGCCGAGAAGGCGGCCCGCGGCAAGCTGCCCACCGACGTCTGGTGGCACACGATCGTCACGACGACCGGCCGCGAGAAGACCGGCTACCCCACGCAGAAGCCGCTCGGCGTGCTGCGCCGCATCGTGCAGGCCTCGAGCGCCGAGGGCGACTGGGTGCTCGACCCCTTCGCCGGCAGCGGCACGACGGCCGAGGCCGCCCGCCTGCTCGGGCGCCGCGTCATCGCGATCGACGAGAGCCCCGACGCCGTCGCCGTGATGCAGCGCCGACTCGGTCTCGACATCCATCGGGCATGAGCGCGACATGACGCGCCGCTAGGCTCCCTCCATGGCTGACCGCAGTGAGATCGAGTGCTGGCTGACCGACATGGACGGCGTGCTCGTCCACGAGAACACCGCGCTGCCGGGGGCCGCCGCCCTCATCCAGCAGTGGCGCGACACCGGCACCCCGTTCCTCGTGCTGACGAACAACTCGATCTTCACCCCGCGCGACCTCGCCGCGCGCCTGCGCTCGAGCGGGCTCGACGTGCCCGAGGAGTCGATCTGGACGAGCGCTCTCGCGACCGCCGACTTCTGCCGCAGCCAGATGCCCGGCGGCAGCGCCTTCGTCATCGGCGAGGCCGGCATCACCACGGCCCTGCACGAGGCGGGCTTCATCATGACCGAGACGAACCCCGACTACGTCGTCGTCGGCGAGACCCGCAACTACTCCTTCGACGCCATCACGAAGGCCATCCGCCTCATCAACACCGGCGCCCGCTTCATCGCGACCAACCCCGACGCCACCGGCCCGAGCGCCGAGGGGCCGATGCCCGCGACGGGCGCCATCAGCGCGCTCATCACGAAGGCGACCGGCAAGGAGCCCTACGTGGTCGGCAAGCCGAACCCGATGATGTTCCGCTCGGCGATGAACCGCATCGGCGCGCACAGCGAGAACACGGCCATGATCGGCGACCGCATGGACACCGACATCGTCGCCGGCATCGAGGCCGGGCTGCACACCATCCTCGTGATGACGGGCATCAGCGACGAGCGCGAGATCGGCCGCTACCCGTTCCGCCCGAGCGAGATCCTCTCGGGCGTGCACGAGCTCGTCAGCAGCGAGCCGGTCGAGGTCGAGCTGTAGCGCGGCGGTCGATCGCGGTTCGGGATGCCCCTCCGCCGTCGACCGTCATCGCGGGATGCCCCGCCTCAGCCGAGCGGAGCCGCGAGCGACCCGGTGATCGGCTCGCCCGAGCTGCGCGTCACGAAGCAGCTGTAGCGGCGCTCCCCCTCGGCCCAGTCCTCGGCCGAGACCGGGTACGCCCCCTCGACCTGCAGGTCGCGGTACGCGGCGCCCGCCGCGAGGTCGATCACGCCGGCCGCGCGGCACAGCGCCGGGATCTGGCCGGCGAGCGCCTCCTCCCCCGGGTAGGCCGATACCTCCTCGCCGGGCAGGGTGCCGACGACGACGAGCTGGGCGGCGTGCGGGGCGGCGCAGTCGACGACGACGTACTCCTCCTGCCACGGGTCGATGAAGGGGTCGAGGCACTCCCCGCCCACCAGAGCGTCCCACTCCTGCAGTCCCGGGGGCAGCGGGCCGGTCGCCGGGGCGGCGCTCTCGCTCGGGGCGGGCTCGGCGGTCGGGTCGGCGCTCGGATCGGCGCCCGCGTCGGCGCCCGTGTCGCCGGCGCTCGGGTCGGCACCGGGCTCCCCGCTCGGCGCGGCCGAGCTCTCGAGGCCCGGCCCCATCGACGCCACCGGTCCGAAGCCCACCAGGCCGGGCAGGCGCATGCCGATGATGAAGGCCGCGATGACGGCGACGAGCACGCCGAGCCCCACCGCGATGCCGATGAGCACCTTCTGGCTGCGCGGCATGCCGGTGCTGGTGCCGGCGGCGGTGCCGGCGGCGGATGCGCGCGTCGGTGCGACCGCCCCCGCGAGTGCGGCGGAGGCGGCGGCATCGCCCGCGGCCGGCGCCGCCGGGGATGCGCGGCGGCCCGAGCGGGTCTCGTCGGGGCGGCGGGCGAGCAGCGGAGCATCCTCGTACTCGACGAAGGCGGAGTCGCCGAAGACGGTGTCGAGGGTGGAGGGGCCGGAGGGCCGAGCGGAGGCGAGGTCGCCCGCGTCGGCGATGAGCTCGGTGGGGGCATCCACGTTCGCCGGCGGGGGCGGATCGAGCAGCTCGCCCATCGGCACGGCCTGGGTGACGAGCTCCTCGATGGGCACGGCCTGCGTCGTGAGGTCCTCGACGGCGATGGCCTGCGTGGCGAGGTCCTCGATCGCGACCGGCTCGGTCGCGGGGCCGGGGGCGGGAGCGGACGGCACCGGGGGCTCGACGAGCTCCGGCGGCGCGCCCGCGTCGGCGACGGGCTCCGATGGGACGACCGACGGGGGCTCCTGCTCGCCGGCGGACGCAGCGGCCCGCACCGCCCGTCGCGACGGCAGCGCGCCGTCGGGGCGCCCGGCGTCCGACGCCGAGGGCGGTGCCGACGGCACGCCGTCGGGGCGCCCGGCGTCCGGTGCCGAGGGCGGTGCCGACGGCACGCCGTCGGCGCGCTCCGGCCGGTCGTCGGTCATGCGCTCGACCCTAGGCGAGCCCGAGGTCGCTGAGGCCGAGTGCGGCGCGGTACTCGTATCCGGCATCCTCGATGACCTGCTGCGCACCGGTCGCCCGGTCGACGACGACGGCCACCGCGACGACGATCGCGCCGACCTTCTCGAGCGCGCGGGCGGCGGCGAGCGGCGAACCGCCCGTGGTCGAGGTGTCCTCCAGCACGATGACGCGCTTGCCCTCGAGCTCTGGGCCCTCGACCTGCTTGCCGCGGCCGTGGTCCTTCGGCTCCTTGCGCACGACGAAGGCGTCGTAGGCGTGGCCGGCGGCGGCCCCCTGGTGCAGCACGGCGGCCGCGATCGGGTCGGCGCCCATGGTGAGCCCGCCGACGGCGGCGATGTCGGGGATGTCGGCGATGAGCTCGGTCATGACCCGCCCGATGAGCGGCGCGACGCGATGGTCGAGGCTGACCTTGCGCAGATCGATGTAGTACGTCGCCTTCTTGCCGCTCGAGAGGGTGAAGTCGCCGTGGAACACGGCCTCATCGCGGATGTACTGGATCAGCTGCTCGCGTGCGTCGGTCACGCGGTCAGCCTACCCGCGGCCCCGCACCCGCCTCCGGCCCGCGGCGCCCCGCCGCCCCGGCGCCCCGCCGCCCCGCAGGCTCCGGCGGGCCCACGACCGTACGCTGGGCTCATGCGCATCGCCACCTGGAACGTCAACTCGATCCGCACCCGCAAGCAGCGCGTCGTCGACTGGCTGGTCGCCGCCGACATCGACGTGCTCGCGATGCAGGAGATCAAGTGCAAGAACGAGCAGTTCCCGATCGAGGTCTTCGAGGAGGCCGGCTACGAGGTGCAGATCCACGGCCTCAACCAGTGGAACGGCGTCGCCGTCGCCAGCCGCCGTCCGATGACCGACGTCGAGGTCGGCTTCTCGGGCCAGCCCGGCTTCGCGAAGGGGCATGACGGGCCGGATGCCCCGCAGGAGGCCCGCGCGCTCGGCGTCACCGTCGACGGGGTGCGCGTCTGGAGCCTCTACATCCCGAACGGCCGCGCCCTCGACGACCCGCACATGGACTACAAGCTGCGGTTCCTCGAGGCGCTCAGCGCCGACGCCGAGCGCTGGCAGCGCGAGAACCCGGGGGCGCCGCTCGCGCTCACGGGGGATTTCAACGTCGCGCCGACCGATGCCGACATGGGCGACCCGAGCTTCGTGCCCGGCGTCTCGACCCACATCTCGCCCGCCGAGCGCGCAGCCTTCGCCCGTTTCGAGCAGGTCGCGATGACCGACGTCGTGCGCCCGCTCGTTCCCGAGGGCTACACGTTCTGGGACTATAAGCAGCTGCGGTTCCCGCGCGACGAGGGAATGCGCATCGACTTCGTGCTCGGGTCGCCGGCCTTCGCCGACCGCGTGGTGGATGCCCGCATCGAGCGCGAGCAGCGCAAGGGCGACGCCCCGAGCGACCACGTGCCCGTCGTGGTCGAGCTCTCGGAGGACGAGGACGACGACGACCGCCCGATGATCTTCTAGCCGGGAGCCGGCACCCGAGCGCCCCGCTCAGCCCAGCGACACCAGCCGCGTCAGGTCGTCGTCCGGCAGCTCGTCGGCCGTCGCCGTGACGGTCAGGTCGTCGAGCGAGACGCCGCCGCCCCGCACGCTGAGGAACGCCGTGTCGCTCGCGTCGCGCCCGGCCGCGATGCGCAGCAGCGAGGACCGCGGGGCGAGGGTCGTGGCGTCGACGACGCACCACCGGCCGTCGATCGCCGCCTCGGCGACCGCGTGGAAGTCCATCGGGTCGAGCCCGGGCGCGTAGACCGAGGCGAGACGGGCCGGCACGTCGAGGGCGCGCAGAAGCCCCACCACGAGATGCGCGTAGTCGCGGCAGACCCCCTGGCTCGAGAGCAGCGTGCGCACGGCGCCGTCGGTCGGAAGGCTCGAGCCCGGCACGTAGGCGAGGCGCTCGCCCACCCACGAGCTCACGCCGAACAGCAGCTCGGTGCCCTCGAGCCCGCGGAACTCCCGGCGCGCGGTCGGCCCGAGCGAGTCCGACTCGGCGTACCGGCTCGGTCGCAGGTACACGATCTCGTCGAGGGCCGAGACGGCGAGCGGCTCGGCGCGCCCCTCCACGGTCGCGCGGTACGACACCCGCACCTCGCCCGCGGTGACGTCGAGCAGGTGCAGGCGCGCGCCGTGCGGATCGACGACCTCGGTCACGCGCAGCGGGCTGCCGTCGAGCGTCGCCTCGAGGTGCTCGTCGACCGGGAGGGTCGGGGCGTGGGCGGCGACGGAGAGCACGAGGCGGGCATCCCCCGTCGCGGTGATGGCCAGCTCGGCGGTGCAGTGTCTGCGCATGAGTCGATAGTGGCAGTGGTGCGGCCGGTAGGCTCGGCCCCCATGGGAATCGATGAGTGGGCCGTCGCCATCATGGAGTCGCTGGGCCTGTTCGGCGCCGGCCTCCTGGTCGCCATCGAGAGCATCTTCCCGCCCATCCCCAGCGAGATCATCCTGCCGCTCGCGGGCTTCACCGCCAGCCAGGGCTCGTTCACGATCGTCGGCGCCATCCTCGCGACCACGCTCGGCTCGATCGTCGGCGCCGTCGCGCTCTACTACCTCGGGCAGGGGCTCGGCGCGCAGCGCCTGCGGCGGTGGGCCGAGAAGGTGCCGCTCATGAGCGCCGATGACGTCGACAAGGCGATGGTCTGGTTCCACCGGCACGGCAAGACCGCGGTCTTCACCGGTCGCTTCGTGCCCATCGTGCGCAGCCTCGTCTCCATCCCCGCGGGCGTCGACCGGATGCCGCTGCCGATCTTCATCCTGCTGACGACCCTCGGCTCCGGACTGTGGAACAGCCTCTTCGTCATCCTCGGCTTCGTGCTCGGCGAGAACTGGACGGCCGTGGAGCAGTTCATGGGCACGTACTCGCGGGGCATCCTCGTCATCGCGATCATCGCCGTGCTCGCGGTCGTCGTGGTGCGCATCCGCAAGCGCCGCCGCGCCGGCTGAGCGGCCTCGCCCCCGCGCGCGACCGGGCGCACCGCCGGGCGCGCCGCCGGGCTCGGGCGGGCTAGGGCGCGAGCAGGGCCGCGACGATCACGAGCGCCGGCACCGAGAGCGCCGTCGTGATGAGCACGGTGTCGCGCGCGACGACGACCGCCCGGTCATAGCGCTGCGCGTACTGGAACACGTTCTGCCCCGCCGGCAGCGCCGCGAGGGTGACGACGGTGAAGAGCTCCGCCCCCTCCAGTCCGACGACGAACGCCCCCACCAGCCACGCCGCGAGCGGCATGACGACGATCTTGAGCCCCGTCGCGAGCAGCACGTCGCGGCGTCCCGAGCCCGGCTCCAGCACGCGCTGCCCGGTGAGGGAGAGGCCGAGCACGAAGAGGACGACGGGCACGGCCGCTCCGCCCAGCAGCCGGAACGGCTCCATCACCGGGTCGGGCAGCTCGAGCCCGGTGACGGCGATGACGACGCCCAGCAGCGAGCCGATGATGAGCGGGCTGCGGAACGGCTGCGTCAGCACGCGGCCCACCGAGAGCCGGCCGCTCGTCGAGACGTCGAGCACGGTGAGCGCGATCGGCGCGATGATGACGAGCTGCAGCAGGATGACCGGGGCCGAGAGCGCCGGATCCCCCAGCACGTACGCCGCGAGCGGCAGGCCGATGTTGTTCGCGTTCGTGTAGCTCGACCCCAGCGCCCCGATCGTGGACTCGGCGGCGCCCCGGCGCCACACCAGACGCGCCACCACCGCGTACACGAGCAGGCAGAGCAGGGCGGCGGCGGCCGAGACGGGCAGCAGCGCCGAGAAGAGCTGCCCGATGTCGGCGTCGGCGAGCACCGTGAACAGCAGGGCGGGCGAGAAGACGTAGAAGGCGGTGCGGCCGAGGGCGGTGTCGGTGCCCGCGGGCAGCACGCGCAGGCGGCCGACGACGTAGCCGATGGCGACGATCGCGCCGATGATCGCGAACCCCGTGAGCACTCCGGCCATCCCCCCAGTCTCGCGCAGGGACCGTGAGCGATCGCCCGTCGTAGACCCCGCTCTGCCATTGCCAGCGGATGCGAGCGCAGATTCGTGCGCGGACGCAGCTTTACTGCGTCAGCCACAATCCTCCGCAGCGATCCTCTGCATAGGCTCGTCATGCCGCGCACGCGGCCTGACTCGACGAAGGAGGGACCATGACCGACACCGCCCGCACCACCGGCGCCCGCACGATCATCGGCGAACCCGAGGTCGTCGAGGACGCCCGCATCCTCGACGCCGGCCGCGCCGTCGACGCGCCCGCCATCACCGCCGCCGAGATCGTCGCCGACCCCGCCTGGGGGCGGCTCGAGCGGGCCGCGCTCGCGATCCGCCCGCACCAGGTGAAGGACGGCTCCATCCCCGAGCGGGATGCCCACGCCGAGGCCGCCGCACACGTGGCCGTGATCGTCGACGCGCTGCGGCACTTCGCGCCGCGCATCCCGAACGATCGCGACTACCTGCTCGCCGCCGCGGCCGACTTCGAGGCCTGGCGCGACGGCGGGTTCGGCGTGCCCGACTTCTACGACTCGCTCGCCGCCTTCGCGCCCGCCGCCGACCGCCGCGACGGCGCCGCGCACCTCGTGGTGTTCCCGATGTACACGCAGAACGGCTCGACCGACCGCCTCGTCGAGGCCGTCGTCATCGAGGTCATCTGGCCCGACTTCATCGCCGAGCTCGAGGCCGGCGAGTACACAAACCCGCTCTACCTCGGCCTGCGCTTCGCGGGCTTCACGCCCGGGTACGACACGAACTCGGCGGTGCTGTTCCCCGAGTCGGTCGCCGTCACTCCGCGCGTTCCGGCCGGGGCGCCCGAGGGCACGCCCGCCGCGCTGCCGACGTTCACGTGGGGGGCGATCTTCGCCGACCGCGAGGCCGCCCGCTACCGCCGCGTCGTGCGCGCCGCGGCCGAGATCACCAAGCTCGAGCTGCCCGAGGGCGCCGCGCGGCTGCTGGAGGATCAGGAGCTCGCCGAGCGCACCTTCGTGATGTGGGACATGATCCACGACCGCACCCACATGCGCGGCGACCTGCCCTTCGACCCCTTCATGATCAAGCAGCGCATGCCGTTCTTCCTCTACTCGCTGGAGGAGATGCGCTGCGACCTCACCGCGTTCCGCGAGGCCGTGCGCCTGCAGCGCGACGAGGCGACCGACGCCGTGACCCGCGAGCACGCCCAACTGGTGCAGTACGCGATCATCTTCGACCGCATCTTCCGCTTCTCGATCACCGGCACGCGCGTGCGCAACTACGACGCCGTCGGCGGTCAGCTGCTGTTCGCCTGGATGCACCAGAAGGGCGTTCTGCACTGGACGGACACCCGGCTCGCCATCGACTGGGATGCCGTTCCCGACGTCGTCGTCGCCCTCGGTGACGCGATCAACGACCTGTACTGGGCCTCGATCGACCGCCCCAAGGGCGCGCACTGGCTCGCCGCCTACGCGCTCGTCTCCTCGACGCTCACCCCGCACCCCGCCTCGACATGGGCGGCGGGGCTGCCGCGCGAGGTGCTCGAGGGGCCGCTCAAGGGCTGGACGGATCTCGTGATGGACGACGAGTTCCCGCTGTCGATGTTCTTCGAGGCGCTGCAGAAGAAGATGACGGTCGTCATCGAGTCGACCGCCGGCATCACGGGCCGCACCGCGTGAGCGCCGAGGGCCGCACCGTCCTCGTCGCCGGCGCGGGGGGCACCGCCGGGCGCGCGGTCTGCGCGGCCCTCACCGCCGGCGGCGCGCACGTCGTCGCCCTCGGCTCCCGCGCCGCCTCGCTGACGGGCGTCGCGGCCGCCGAGTCGCACGCGATCGATCTCGCCGATCCGGATGCGGTCGCCGCGCTCGCGGCCGACATCCGAGCTCGGCGGGGCGGCGTCGACGGCCTCGTGCACCTCGTCGGCGGCTGGCGCGGCGGCGCGGGCGAGGCCGACTGGGAGTGGCTCGAGCGCCGCGTGCTGACCACCCTGCGCGTCACCAGCCGCGAGCTGCGCGACGACCTCAGCGCGTCGAGCGCGGGTCGCCTGGTCGCGGTGAGCAGCGCATCCGTCGCCGAACCGCGCTGGGGCATGGCCAACTACGTCACCCTCAAGGCGGCCGTCGAGACGTGGATGGCCGCGCTCGCGACCGGCTGGCGCGTCAAGGGCACCCCGACGGCGGCGATCACCTTCGTCGTGCGGTCGCTCGACGACGAGGGGGTCGTCGACGCCCTCTCCGAGAGCATCGCCGCGCTGTGGGAGCTGCCGCACGCGCAGCTCAACGGCGCTCTCGTCTCGCTCGGCGACGGACGGGTCGTCGAGGAGTAGGGCGCGCGGTCGGAGTGGCACCGGGCGGCGGATCCGCCGTGCGACGGATGCCGCGCGACCGCCTCGGCGGCTAGCGTGCTGGGATGACCGCTGCCGATCTCGACCTCGACCCCGACGGCCGCTGGCGCCGGCCCCGGCCGGGGCGCGACGGCATGCGGGCCGACGCGCTGCTCGCGCTCGGCATCGCGGCGGGCGGCGCCTTCGCGGTCTGGCTCTACTCCTCGGCGAACTTCTTCGGCGACGGCGAGCCGCCCGAGGTGTGGGAGGCCGCCCTGATGATCCTCGGGTTCTCGGGCCCGCTCGTCTGGCGTCGCATCGCCCCGATCACGGTGACCGTCGTGATCTCGATCGTCTACTTCCTCGGCATCACGGCCGAGGTGCCCGAGGTGCTCTTCAGCAACATCGCGCTGTTCTCGGCCATGTACTCGATCGGGGCGTGGAGCCGCCACCGTCGCGCCGCTCTCATCAGCCGCATCGTCATCGTGATCGGCATGTTCGGGTGGCTGTTCTGGTCGACCACCCAGGCCGCGTTCGACACCTCGATGTTCGACGAGGAGTCCGGCGTCGGGCTCATCGCGCCCGGCGTCGCCTTCGGGCTCATCAGCGTCATCACCAACATCCTCTACTTCGCCGGGGCCTGGGCCTTCGGCGACCGGGCCTGGAACGCCGCGCGCGAGCGGGCCGAGCTGCGGGCCAGCACCGAGGAGCTCGCGCGCGAGCGGGAGCGCACGGCCGAGCAGGCGGTGGCCCTCGACCGCGTGCGCATCGGGCGCGAGCTGCACGACGTCGTCGCGCACCACGTCTCGGTCATGGGCATCCAGGCGGGAGCCGCCCGTCGCGCGCTCGCCGGCGGCCGACCCGACGCGACCGAGGCGGCCGTACGCTCGCTCGAGGCCATCGAGGGCTCGGCCCGGCAGGCCGTCGACGAGCTGCACCGGCTCGTGTCGACGCTGCGCCGCGCCGACGAGATCGTCGGCGCCGCGGAGGACGGCCCCAGCACCCGGGGCACCGCGCAGCTCGACTCGCTCGTCGCCGAGGTGCGCGGCACCGGCCGGGCCGCGGCGCTCTCGATCGTCGGCGAGCCCGTACCGCTCTCGCCCCTCATCGACACGACGCTCTACCGAGTGGCCCGCGAGGCCGTGACCAACAGCCTCAAGCACGCCGGCGCCTCGGCCGCGCTCGACGTGCGCCTGCGCTTCACCGAGCGGGCCGTCGAGCTCGAGGTCGCCGACACCGGGGTGGGGGCGCGCGGGATGCGGCCGGCGCCGCGCGCGGGCTCGGCCGCCGGATCCGGGGCCGGGGGCGGGCTCGGGCAGGTCGGCATGCGCGAGCGGCTCGCCGCCGTCGGCGGCACCCTCGAGGCGGGGCCCCGCAGCCGCGGGGGCTACCTCGTGCGAGCATCCGTGCCGCTCGTCGTGGCGGAGCCGACGGCGGACGTCGCCCCGACCGGCGCCCCGTCGCCGTCCGCGCCCGCGGCGGCGCCCGCCCCGCCCGACCCGACGCCGAGCCCCGCATCCGGCGCCGCCTCCCCCGGAGCCCGCTCATGACCGCGATCCGCGTCCTCCTCGTCGACGACCACGACCTCGTGCGCATGGGCTTCCGCACGATCCTCGAATCGGAGCCCGGCATCGAGGTCGTCGGCGAGGCGCGCGACGGCGCCGAGGCCGTCCTCCGCGCCGCCGAGCTCGCCCCCGACGTCGTCTGCATGGACGTGCAGATGCCTGGCATGGACGGCCTCGAGGCGACGCGCCGCATCGTCGCCGATCGTTCCGCCCGCGAGGGGCGACAGGCGCGGGATGCTCCCGGCAGCGCCGCGACCGGCCCCGGCGTGCTCGTGCTCACCACCTTCGACCGCGACGACTACCTGTTCGCGGCGCTCGACGCGGGGGCCAGCGGGTTCCTGCTGAAGAACGCGAGCCCCGAGAAGCTCGTCGACGCCGTGCAGGTCGTCGCGGCGGGCGACGCGCTGCTCGCGCCCGACGTCACCCGCCGCGTCATCGAGCGGGTGACGACCGAGCGCGAGGCCGCCCGTCCGGCCGATGAGCGCCTCGACGACCTCACCGAGCGCGAGACCGAGGTGCTGCGCCTGCTCGCCCGGGGTCGCAGCAACGCCGAGATCGCGGGCGAGCTCTGGCTCGGCGAGGCGACCGTCAAGACGCACGTCTCGAAGGTGCTCATGAAGCTCGGCCTGCGCGACCGCGTGCACGCGGTGGTCTTCGCCTACGAGAACGGCGTGGCCGTTCCCGGCGACCCGGCGTAGGCGCGCCGCGCGTCGCCGCCCGGTGCGGGCCCGCGCGCGACCGCGCCTCGCGCCGCGCCTCGCGCCGCGCGGGCCAGCACCGCTCGTGAGCCCCGGCCGAGCATCCCGCCGCCGTGAGCTGCCCGCGATCAGGACGCGACAGCGGCATCACCGCGCGTCGCCGGCACGAATTCAGGCATCCGGAGCCTCACGACGGCGTGTCGTAGCTCAAGGTCGATCGACGCGCCGAGTCGTGCCTGAATTTGCGCCAAGAGCGCGACTGACCGAGTCGACCCTGCGGCCTGTCGGACCGTCGAACCACCGCCGCACCCTCCCCCGCGAGGGGGAGCCCCGCACCGCACGACCACCCGCCAGACGGATGCCCGCGCGCACCCGCGCTCCCTACCGTGGTACCCGACGGAAGGGGCATCCATGCTCGAGATCAGAGACGTGACCAAGCACTTCGGCGAGCGCCGCGCACTGGACTCGGTGAGCTTCACGGTCGGCGAGGGCCGGCTGACGGGGTTCGTCGGGGGCAACGGCGCCGGCAAGACGACGACCATGCGCATCATGCTCGGCGTGCTCGCCGCCGACAGCGGCACCGTCTCGCTCGACGGCCGACCGCTCACGGCCGACGACCGCCGCCGCTTCGGCTACATGCCCGAGGAGCGCGGGCTCTACCCGAAGATGAAGGTGCACGAGCAGCTCGTCTACCTCGCGCGCCTGCGCGGGCTGCGCGCCGGCGACGCCGCGACGAAGGCCGATGACCTCATCGATCGCCTCGAGCTGACCGAGCGCCGCGACGAGCCGATCGAGAAGCTCTCGCTCGGCAACCAGCAGCGCGCGCAGATCGCCGCCGCCCTCGTGCACGACCCCGACGTGCTCGTGCTCGACGAGCCCTTCTCGGGCCTCGACCCGATGGCCGTCGAGACCGTGCTCGGGGTTCTCGCCGAGCGGGCGGCGCGAGGCGTGCCCGTGCTGTTCTCCAGCCACCAGCTCGACGTCGTCGAGCGGCTGTGCGACGACATCGTCGTGATCGCGGGCGGCAGCATCCGCGCCGCCGGCACCCGCGAGGAGCTGCGCGCGGCCAACGCCGGCAAGCAGTGGGAGCTGCAGGTCGCCGACGACGCCGCCTGGGTGCGCGAGCTGCCCGACGTCGACGTCGTCGAGTTCGACGGCGGCTACGTGCTGTTCGAGGCCGAGCCCGCCGGCGCGCAGTCGGTGCTGCAGCACGCGGCCCGCCGCGGCGAGGTGCACCGCTTCGCGCCGCGCCGCCCCACCCTGACCGAGATCTTCCGAGAGGTCGTGCAGTGATGACCACCACGCAGAACCGCCCCCAGAACCCGGCGCCGAACCCCCGGTCGAGCGCCGCCGAGGAGCGCGCGAACCGCAACGCGGCCGCCCCGCGCCTCAGCTTCCCGAGCGCGGTCGGACTCGTCGCCGGCCGCGAGATCACCAGCCGCATCCGCTCGAAGTCGTTCATCATCTCGACGGTGATCCTGCTCGTGGCGGTGCTCGCCTCGATCGTCGTGAGCGGCCTCGTGAGCCGCACGGCCGGCGACGACACGACGCCGGTCGCGGCGGTCGGCGGCGTCGCCTCCGTCTTCGACGAGGTCGAGGGCTACGAGGTCACCGACGTCGGCTCGGTCGCCGAGGCCGAGGCGCTCGTCGAGGAGGGCGAGGTCGATGCCGCCGTCGTTCCCGTCGAGAACCCCGTCGAGGGCGGGCCGACCGTCGAGGTCATCGCGCTGGAGTCGGCGCCCGGCGGGCTGCTGCAGGCGCTCGCCATCACTCCCGAGGTGCGGCTGCTCGAACCGGCCCCGGCCGAGAGCGTCTTCGGCTACCTCGTGGCCTTCGGGTTCGGGCTGCTGTTCCTCTTCGCCGCGAGCACCTTCGGCGGCACGATCGCGCAGAGCGTCGTGGAGGAGAAGCAGACCCGCATCGTCGAGATCCTGCTCTCCGCCGTGCCGGCCCGGGCGCTGCTGGCGGGCAAGGTGCTCGGCAACTCCGTGCTCGCGCTGGGGCAGATCGTGGCGATCGCCGTGCTCGCCGCGGTCGGTCTGATGGTGATCGGGCAGGACGTGCTGCTGAGCGACCTGGGCCCCTCGGTGCTGTGGTTCCTGGTCTTCTTCGCCATCGGGTTCGTGCTGCTGGCCTCGATGTACGCGGCTGCGGCATCCCTCGTCAGCCGCATGGAGGACACCGGTGCGGTGCTCGCCCCGCTCATCTACCTCGTGATGGTGCCGTACTTCCTGGTCATCTTCTTCTACGAGAACGACCTGGTGCTGACGATCATGTCGTACGTGCCGTTCTCCGCCCCGGTCGGGATGCCCATGCGCGTCTTCCTCGGAAGCGCCCAGTGGTGGGAGCCCCTGGTCTCGCTCGTGGTGCTCGCCGTCTCGACCGCGCTCGTGGTCGCCCTCGGCGCCCGGATCTACCAGAACTCGCTGCTGCGCACGGGCGGCCGCGTCAAGCTCACCGAGGCCCTCAAGGGCTGAGCGGGAGAGGTCGGCGGTGGTCGGGTGCGGGCGCGCTCGACCACCATCGGCGGGAATGCTGGGCGCGGGAGCGCCGTTGGCTCAGGGGCGGCGTCGCGGAAGCGGCGCCGTTCCTGTTCCCTCCGTCGCGTCCCCGGCATCCTGGGGCCCGACGATCCCGCGCACCCTGGAGCGACGACATGAGCCTCACCACCACCCGCCGGGCCGAGACCGCGGCCCCCATCCTCGACGTGCTCGCCGAGCGGTGGAGCACCCGCGCCTTCGCCGGCTCGCCCGCCGTCGACGCCGCCGCCATCGACGCCATGCTCGAGGCCGCCCGCTGGAGCCCCTCGGCCAACAACTCGCAGCCGTGGCGCTTCGTCGTCGCCCCGCGCGGATCCTCCGCCTTCGACACGATCGTCGAGCACCTCGTCGGCTTCAACCGCGACTGGGCGCAGCACGCCCCGCTGCTCATCGCCGGACTGATCGAGCCCGTCGGCTCCGACGGCCGCGACCGGCCCCTCGCCCTGCACGACCTCGGCCAGGCGATGGCCCACCTCAGCGTGCAGGCGCACGCCGACGGCCTGCTCGTGCACCAGATGGCCGGTCTCGACGCGGCGGGCCTGCACACCGCGCTCGGCCTCGACGCGGGCCTGCAGCTGGTGACGGTGAGCGCGATCGGCGCCCTCGGCGATGCGGATGCTCTGCCCGAGGCCCTGCGCGAGCGCGAGACCGCGCCGCGCACGCGCCTCGAGCGCGCCGAGCTCGTGGTGCTCGACGGGCGCTGAGCAGGGCATCCCGAACCGCGCACGGCCGCGCGCCCGGGCCGCGGGACGGTGGGAGAATGAACGCGTGACGCGACTTCATGACATCGGCTACCGGGGCTTCGCCAGCGACAACTACGCGGGGGTGCACCCCGAGGTGCTGCAGGCCATCGCCGAGGCCAATGAGGGCCACCAGATCGCCTACGGCGAGGATCAGTACACCGCCCGCCTGGCCGAGGTCGTGAAGGCCGAGTTCGGCGAGCAGGCCGAGGTGTTCCCGGTGTTCAACGGCACGGGCGCGAACGTGCTCGCGCTCACCGCGCTCATGCCGCGCTGGGGCGCCGTCATCGCGAGCGGCACGGCGCACATCCACACCGACGAGGGCGGGGCGCCCGAGCGCGTCAGCGGCCTCAAGCTCTTCACCGTGCCGACTCCCGACGGCAAGCTGACGCCCGAGCTGGTCGACACGGAGGCCTTCGGCTGGGGCGACGAGCACCGCGCCCAGCCTCTCGCCGTGAGCATCACCAACACCACCGAGGTCGGCACCGTCTACACGCCCGAGGAGGTGCGCGCCCTCGCCGACCACGCGCACGAGCGCGGCATGGCCCTGCACCTCGACGGCGCCCGCGTCTGGAACGCCGCCGCCGCCCTCGGCACTCCCCTGCGCGCCTTCACGGCCGATGCGGGCGTCGACGTGCTCTCGCTCGGCGGCACCAAGAACGGCCTGCTCGGCGCCGAGGCGATCGTCGTGCTCGACCCCTCCCGCGTCGACGGCCTCGTGTACCTGCGCAAGATGAACATGCAGCTCGCGAGCAAGATGCGCTTCATCTCGGCGCAGCTGCTCACCCTGTTCGACGACGGTCTGGGCATCCGCTCGGCGTCGCACGCGAACGCCATGGCCGCGCGCCTGCGAGCCGGCCTCGAGGGGATGCTCGCCGCAGGCGTCGTGCCCGCCGACTCGCTCGGCTTCAGCCAGGCGACCCGGGCCAATGCCGTCTTCGCGCTGCTCGCCAACGACGCCGCCGACCGGATCCGCGAGCGCTTCCGCTTCTACGACTGGGATCGCGCCGCCGGCGAGGTCCGCTGGATGTGCGCCTTCGACACCACCGAGGCCGACATCGACGCGTTCCTCGCGGTCGTGCGCGAGGAGCTCACGCGCTAGCGAGGCCGCCTCGCCCAGAGGAGCCCCCACTGCTCGGCGGTGATGCGCGAGACCGCGCGCTCGGCGTCGATCCCCGCGCGTCGGCACCGCTCCCTCGCGGCACGCCGCCCGGTACCGTCGACCCGCGCGAGTGCCAGCGCCGCCGCCCCCGGCACCGAGAAGACCGCACCGACCCAGCGCTGGTAGGCGACGCGGTCGGCGGACGGCACGATCGGGGCGCGTCGGCGGTCGATGAGCAGGAGTGCGGCATCCACCGCCGGTCGCGGGCGGAACGCCGTCGAGGGGATGCGGCGGTCGACGCGGAAGGCGAACCACGGCGACCACTGGGCGGTCAGCTGACTGCCTCCGCCGATGCCCGCCCGTCGACGCGCAGCCTCCCACTGCATGATGAGCACCGCGCTCGTCCAGTGCTCGGCGGCGAGCAGTCGCCGCAGGGCCGCGGTCGTCAGGTGGAACGGCAGATTGCCGACGACGACGTGGGGCGCTCGGGGCAGCGCGGCCGTCAGCAGATCGCCTTGCACGACGCGGACGGCGGCGGGCAGGCGCGAGCGGAGGGCATCGGCGCGGCGGGGGTCGAGCTCGATCGCCGTGAGCGACCGCCCGAGGCCCGCGAGAGGGGCCGTCAGCCGCCCGGTGCCGGCCGCGAGTTCGACGATCGGCCCGCGCGTCGCGGCGGCCGCGTCGACGACGGCGCGGATGGTGCGCGCGTCGACGAGGTCGTTCTGGCCGAGGTCATGGCGCCGGCTCAGCGGGTGGCCGCCGCCGTCGGCGGCGGTTCGCGGGGTGGACGGGCGCGGGGATGATGACGCGGGGCGTCGACGAGACATGGGTGCTCCGTTGCTCAGAAGGAGCCGGACAGCACTCAGAGGCTGCGCCGGCGATGACCGGGAGAACGGTCGAGCACGGAGGACCGACGCGACATCGGTCGCGGTCGGACTTCGAGGGGAGGGGTCGCGCTCGCCGTTAGCGGCGGCGCCACCGGATCAGCGTCGTGTAATCCATGATGGCCTCGACGCTAGCACCGCTCGTGAGCGGAACTCCACCCGAGCGGCCTCCCGGCTCGACCGGGCAGAATGCGGGGATGCCCTCCGTCTTCGAGAACCGCCCCTGGCTCGACCAGTACGCGCCCGGTGTCCCCCACGACATCGATCCGCCCACGCAGACGCTCGTCGACATGATGGACGCCTCCGTCGCGCGCTTCGGCCCGAATGCGGCGCTCGACTTCTTCGGCGAGACGATCACCTACACCCGCCTCGGCGAGCGCATCGACCGGGTGGCGGCCTCCCTCGCCGCCCGCGGCGTCGGCCACGGCGACCGCGTCGCCATCGTGCTGCCGAACTGCCCGCAGCACGTCATCGCCTTCTACGCGGTGCTGCGGCTCGGCGCGATCGTTGTCGAGCACAACCCGCTCTACACGGCCGACGAGCTCAAGCACCAGTTCGAGGATCACGGCGCCCGCGTCGCCATCGTGTGGGACAACACGGCGGAGACGGTGCGCGGCTTCGCCGACGAGCTCGGCATCACGCTGATCGTCGGCGTCGACATGACGCGCGAGATGCCGCGCGGGACGCGCGCGATGCTCCGGCTGCCGATCGCGAAGGCGCGCAGCTCGCGCGCGGCGCTCACCTCGGGCGGGCTGCCCGCGGGGGTCGTGGCGTGGGCCGCGCTCGAGCGCGGAGCGCGGCTCGAGGCCGGGCATCCCCGCCCCGCCCTCGACGACATCGCCGCCCTGCAGTACACGAGCGGCACGACCGGCCGCCCGAAGGGCGCCATCCTCACCCACCGCAACCTGCGCGCGAACGCCGCGCAGGGACGGGCCTGGGTGCCGGGCCTCGCCGAGGGCGAGGAGGTCGTCTACGCGGCGCTGCCGATGTTCCACGCCTACGGGCTCACCCTCTGCCTCACCTTCGCGATGAGCATCGGCGCGCGCCTGGTGCTGCTGCCGAAGTTCACCGTCGAGCTCGTGCTCGAGGTCATGCGGCGCACGCCCGCGACCTTCCTGCCCGCCGTGCCGCCGATCTACCAGCGGCTCGCCTCGGGGGCGGCGGAGAAGGGCGTGAGCCTCGACGGCATCCGCTTCGCCATCTCGGGCGCGATGAGCCTGCCCGTCAGCACCGTCGAGACGTGGGAGGCGGCGACCGGCGGCCTGCTCGTGGAGGGCTACGGCATGACCGAGTCCTCCCCCGTCGCCGTCGGCAACCCGATCGGCCCGAGCCGGCGCCCGGGCACGGTCGGCGTGCCGTTCCCGAGCACGACGATCCGCGTCGTCGACCCCGATGACACCTCGATCGATCGCGGCTTCGACGAGGAGGGCGAGCTGCTGCTGCACGGCCCTCAGGTGTTCCAGGGCTACTGGAACAAGCCCGAGGAGACCGCCGCGACCCTGCTGCCGGGCGGCTGGCTGCGTACGGGCGACATCGTCACGGTCTCGCCCGACGGCTTCATCACCATCGTCGACCGCATCAAGGAGCTCGTGATCACGGGCGGCTTCAACGTCGCCCCGAGCGAGGTCGAGCAGGTTCTCGCGGCCCACCCCAGCATCGAGAGCGCCGCCGTCGTCGGCCTCGAGTCGCCGCATGGCGGCGAGGAGCTCGTCGCCGCCGTCGTGCTCGCCGAGGGCGCGACCCTCGACGTCGAGGCGCTGCGCGAGCACGCCAAGAAGAGCCTCGCCGCCTACAAGGTGCCCCGCCGGTTCACGGTGCTGGATGCGCTCCCGGTGTCGCTCATCGGCAAGGTGCTGCGCCGCGAGGTGCGCGAGCAGCTGCAGGCCGGGTCGGCCGCGCGCTAGTTGCCGCATCGATCGTTAGTCGATAGTTTTCTATTGACATTCGATCGATGGAGGACCCATGGCACGCTGGCTGACGGCACCGCTCCTCGCGCTTCTCGCTCTGCTCGCGCTGGGGGTACTGGGCCTGCAGCTCGTGATCGTGCCGCTCGCGGCGGCCGAGTTCGGCAGGGAGTTCCCCGAGCTCGAATCGCTCATCGTGCCGTTCGGCGTCGCGGCGGTCGCGGCCGGGGTGTTCGTGCAGCTCGGTCTCCTCTGCATCGCGCGCCTCGCAGTGCTCGCCCGCGGCGACCGCATCTTCGACCCGCGGGCGTTCGCCTGGGTGCGGGGGCTCATGGTCTGCATCGCGGGCGCCACGCTCGTGGTGGCCGCGGTGTCCGCGACCCTGTCCTTCGGAGTCGGAGGCAACCCGCCCCTCCTCGCGTTCGCCATGATCGGCGTCATGCTGGTCGGCGTCACCCTCCTGCTCCTCCTGCTCGTGCTCACCCGGCTGCTGCGTCAGGCCTCCGCGGCCCGCGCAGAACTCGCCGAGGTCGTCTGATGCCGATCACCATCGCGATCGATCGCCTGCTCGTCGAGCGCGGCATGAGCGTCGGCGAGTTCGCCGACCGCATCGGCATCACTCCGGCGAACGTGGCCGTGCTCAAGAACGGGCGGGCGAAGGCCGTGCGGTTCACGACGCTCGAGGCGATGTGCGCCGTGCTCGACTGCCAGCCGGGCGACCTGCTGCGGTACGAGCCCTAGTGAGATCGCACCGCCGTCGGGTCGAGCGCGCGCTGAGGCCGCTCCAAGCGTCGGCGCGCACGCTGGAGGGGTGACCGACTCCGAGCCGCGCATCCTGCACCCCGACGACCCCGGGTACGCCGCGGGCGACCGCGCCGCGAAGGCCGGCCCCGTGCGCGCCACGGCGAGCGCCGCCCGCGAGGCGATCCGCAAGCGGCCTGGCGTCGACAAGGTCTACCGCACGGGCGTCAAGGTCGTCGGCGGCACGACCGTCGGCCTCGGCATCGTGCTCATGCCCCTGCCGGGCCCCGGAGCGCTCATCGCCCTCGGCGGCCTCGCCATCCTCGGCACCGAGGACGAGCGGGCGAAGAAGCTCAACCGGCAGGGCGTCGCGCTGGCGAAGCGCGCGGCGGCCGCCGCGAAGGCCCGACGGGATGCCCGGCGCGCGGCCCGCACGACGAACGAGGCCCCGCCGCAGGCCGGCGATCGTACGAGCGGTCCCACCCAGCACTCCTGACGGAACGCGCGGCTCAGCGTCGAGAGAGCACGGCCTGACGGATCCCGATCGCCACGAACAGCACGCCCATCACGATGCAGAACGCACCGACGCCCCACACCGGGATGCCGAGCAGCGCGGGCAGGCCCCGGGTCGACGGCTCGTCCCGGTAGGGCACGGCGATGGAGAGCAGCCCGAGGACGATCGAGATCGATCCCAGGACGATCGGGTAACCGGGGTGCGTGAAGTGCTTGCCCTTGGTCGTCAACGCTGCTCCTCGTCCGAAAGCTCCTGGTCGCCGCGCTCGCGGCGAGTGATCCGCTTCAGCTCTCGGATGTCGAGCCCCGTCGCCAGCGCGCCGAGCGCGCAGAGACCGGCGAAGACCCACATCTCCGGTCCGCGGAGGAACACGAACGAGAGGACCAGCCCGAGCGCCTCGAGCCAGAAGAAGATCCACCGGGTGCGCATGCTGATGATCAGCTGCCCATTGTCGACGTGCATCGAGCACCTCGGTTCCGCGTGTCGTGGTGGCGATCCGGGCATCGGCGCCGGCACGCGCAACGCAGTTCCCGAACCTTCGTCACAGATCATCCTGGCAAACGGCCGTCGGTCGCGCGACCACCGAGCACACCACGCACACGCGCATCCCAGATTCGAGATCGGCAATGGCCGCCCGCGCGGCATCCCGTCCTAGGGTGAGAGTCATGCGATTCGGACTCTTCATCCCCCAGGGCTGGCGCCACGACCTCGTCGACATCGACCCGAGCGAGCACTGGGCGGTGATGAAGCGTCTCGCGCAGCACGCCGACGCGGGGCCCTGGGAGTCGATCTGGGTCTACGACCACTTCCACACCGTGCCCGTGCCGACCGACCAGGCGACCCACGAGGCGTGGACGCTCATGGCCGCCTTCGCCGCCGTCACCGACCGCGTGCGCCTCGGCCAGATGTGCACCTGCATGGGCTACCGCAACCCGATGCACCTGGCGAAGGTCGCCGCGACCGTCGACCACGTCTCCGGCGGGCGCACCGAGATGGGCATCGGCGGCGGCTGGTACGAGCACGAGTGGAACGCCTACGGTTACGGGTTCCCCGAGATCGGCGACCGACTGCGGATGCTCGACGAGGGCGTGCAGATCATGAGCCAGGCCTGGCGCGAGGGCACGGCGACCCTCGACGGCCGCTACTACCAGGCCTCCGGCGCCATCCTGCAGCCGCAGCCCCCGCAGACCGGCGCCGACGGGAAGCCCGCTATCCCGCTGTGGATCGCCGGCGGCGGCGAGAAGGTCACCCTGCGCATCGCCGCGCAGTACGGCCAGTACACGAACTTCGCCGGCAGCCCCGACGAGTTCACCCGCAAGAGCGAGATCCTGCGCGGGCACTGCGAGCGGCTCGGCACCGACTTCGGCGCCATCACCCGCTCGTCGAACTACAACATCGTCATCGGCCGCGACGCCGCCGAGGTGCTGCAGCGCGTCGACGCGATCGAGGCCCGCCTCACCCCGTACATCGGCGCCGAGAAGGCCGCGGGCGCCGTTCGCGACCTGCGCGACGGCACCGGGCTCGCTGGGACGCCCGAGCAGATCGTCGAGCGCCTGCGCGCGATGGACGCGCTCGGCATGACCTACGCGATCCTGTACTTCCCCGAGGCGGCCTACGACTTCAGCGGCATCGAGCTGTTCGAGCGCGAGGTCGCGCCCGCGCTGGCTCAGGGCTGAGTGCCGTGATCGTCGCGCGCATCTCCGAGGGGGGCCGCGAGCAGTGGGCGCGGGTCGAGGGTTCCGTGGCGCTCGTGAGCGAGCAGCCGCTGACGCTGGCCGAGACGGCCGCGGCGGGCGACGGGATGCTCGCGCGCAGCATCCCGCTCACCGACGTCACGCTGCTCGCGCCGCTGCTGCCCGACACGAAGATCCTCTGCGTCGGGCTCAACTACCGCGACCACGTGGCCGAGACCGGGCGGGAGCTCCTTTCCCACCCCGTCGTCTTCACCCGATACCCCGACTCGTTCGTCGGGCCGGGGGCGCCGATCGTCGTGCCGGCGGTCTCGCATCAGCTCGACTACGAGGCCGAGCTGGCCGTCGTCATCGGCACGGGCGGCCGGGCGATCCCGGCGGAGCGCGCGCTCGACCACGTTCTCGGCTACACGCTGCTCAACGACGGCTCGGTGCGCGACTTCCAGCGGCACACCTCGCAGTTCACGCCGGGCAAGAACTTCCCCGAGTCGGGGTCGATCGGGCCGTGGATCGTCTCCCGCGACACGGTCGGCGCACTCGGCCCGCAAGCCATCACGCTGACGCTCGGCGGCGAGCGGCTGCAGTCGTCGACGCTCGATCAGCTGATCTTCGGCGTGCCCGAGCTCATCGCCTACGTCTCGACGTTCACCGCGCTGCGCCCGGGCGACATCATCGCCACCGGCACGCCGGGCGGCGTCGGCTCGGTGCGCGAGCCGCGGCGGTGGATGACGCCGGGCGAGGAGGTCGTCGTCGCGATCGACGGGCTCGGCGAGCTGCGCAACCCGATCGTCGCGGAGACGCCGGCCGCCTGAGCGCCGCGTCGTGCTCGACGCCGGGTGGTGCTCGGCGCCACGCGCCCGCGGGCAGCCTCTCGCGTCGGAAGTCTCGGAACTCCCGGCGAACGAGCCCCGAGTTCCGCGCACGTGGGACGACCGGGTCGCCGTTTCCGAGATCTCCGACGGGGCAGTGCCGAACGTCGGAGTTCTCGGCGGGGGCGGGATGCCCGACTACGGCCGCAGCAGCACCTTCGTCGCGCGGCGCTCGTCCATGGCCGCGTAGGCCTCGGCCACCTCGCTGAGCGGCAGCTCGAGGTCGAACACGAGTCCGGGCTCGATCGCGCCCGAGAGCACGTCGGGCAGCAGCTCCTCGACGTAGTTGCGCACGGGGGCGACGCCGCCGTTGACGCCGACGTTGGTGCCGAAGAGGGTGCGGATGGGCAGCTCGGCACCGCCGTGGGGAACGCCGACGTAGCCGACCATGCCGCCCGGGCGGGCGCTGAGGATGGCCTGCTCCATCGACTCGGCGGTGCCGACGCACTCGAGCACGGCATCCGGCCCGATGTCATCGAACAGGGCCTTCACCGCGGCGACGCCCTCCTCGCCGCGCTGCTCGACGACGTCGGTCGCGCCGAAGCGGCGGGCGAGCGCCTGGCGGTCGGGGTGGCGCGACATCATGACGATGCGCTCGGCGCCGAGGCGCTTCGCGGCGATGACGGCGCAGAGACCGACGGCCCCGTCACCGACGACCGCGACCGTCGAGCCCGGGCCGACGCCGGCCGAGACGGCCGCATGGTGGCCGGTGCCCATGACGTCGCTGAGGGCGAGCAGGTGCGGCACGAGCGCCTCGTCGACGGGGCCGGGCACGACGACGAGAGAGCCGTCGGCGTGCGGCACGCGCACGCGCTCGGCCTGCGCGCCACCGGTCGGGAAGCCCTCGCGGTCGGGGCGGCCCCACCAGTTGCCGTCGAGGCAGGAGGGGCTGACGCCGTTGCGGCAGTTGGTGCAGGTCATGTCGCAGTCGTAGAACGGGGCGATGACGAAGTCGCCGACGGCCACGCCCGTGACGGCGCTGCCGATCTGCTCGACGACGCCGACGAACTCGTGCCCGATGGCGCGCGGCTCCTTCGTCTCGGTGACGCCGCGGTAGGGCCAGAGGTCGCTGCCGCAGACGCAGGCGGCGACGACGCGCACGATCGCGTCGCGGCCGCTCGCCGGCTCGCCGCCCTCGCCGAGGCCTGCGGCGAGGACGAGGTCGTCGACCTCCTCGAGGCGGATGTCGCGGGC
Source organism: Microcella daejeonensis (assembly GCF_026625045.1). GTDB lineage: Bacteria > Actinomycetota > Actinomycetes > Actinomycetales > Microbacteriaceae > Microcella > Microcella daejeonensis. Next base: position 890,804 of record NZ_CP113089.1, read on the forward strand.
GGCGTGGATGATCGTGGCGCGCATGGTGTCGAGGCTATCGACGCGACGTGGGCATCCACTGGGCGCACCCGACGCGGCCCGCGGCGCCGCCCGCAGAGTCGACCGCGCCGCCGCCCGCGCAGTGACCCGGGGGACCTTCGGCCCGCACGGCGAGCGACGTCGCGGGCGAGACTGCTCTCACCCCCCGATACCCGCTGCTCCCCGACGTCCCCGAGGTTCCCGATGACCGATGCGTCCACCCCCGTGCTGCTCACGATCGCGCCCATGACGGTCGCCGTGCTGCGCGAGACCGTGCCGGTGGCCGCACTGACGGAGTTCTTCGACCGCGCCTTCACGATGGTGCCGTCGGTGCTCGCGCAGCAGGGCATCGTCGCCGCCGGACCGCCCATGGCGGTGTACTCCGGTGTTCCGAGCGGTGTCGCGACGGTGGCCGCCGGTGTGCCGACGGCGACGCCCGTCTCGCCCGTCCACGGCGTGAGCTCGCTCACGCTGCCCGCGGGCCGCGTGGCCCGGGTCATCCACCGCGGCGCCTACGACGCCCTCGGCGAGAGCTACCAGGCGCTCACCGACTGGCTGCACGAGCAGGGTCTCGAGCCCGGCCCGATGATGTGGGAGTCCTACCTCACGGAGCCGACCCCCGGCGGCGACCCCGCCGACCTGCTCACCGAGATCACCTGGCCCCTGGCGCGCTGACCCGATACGGCGCGCCAGGGGCCAGGTTCCATCCTGCGGAGGCTCAGGCCTCCGGAACCGGCACGTCCTCCATGCGCCCGACGCTGAGCTTCTCGCCGTCCTCGGCCACGTCGACGCGCACGACGTCGCCGTCGTGGATGCTCCCTCCGAGCAGCGCGCGGGCGAGCTGGTCGTCGATCTCGTGCTGCATGAGCCGGCGCAGCGGCCGCGCCCCGTACACGGGGTCGTAGCCGCGCTCGGCGAGCCAGGTGCGGGCATCCGGCGTCACCGCCAGCTGCAGTCGGCGGTCGGCGAGCCGACGCTCGAGCCGGTCGACCTGCAGCGAGACGATCTGGCCGAGGTCGGCGAGAGTGAGCGGAGCGAAGATGACGATGTCGTCGAGCCGGTTGATGAACTCGGGCTTGAAGGCCTGGCGCACCATGTCGTGCACGGCCGCCGTCTTCGCCTCCCAGTCGAGCGAGGGGTCGATGAGCGCCTGCGATCCGAGGTTCGAGGTCAGCACGAGGATGGTGTTGCGGAAGTCGACCGTGCGGCCCTGGCCGTCGGTGAGGCGGCCGTCGTCGAGCACCTGCAGCAGCAGATCGAAGACCTCGGGATGCGCTTTCTCGACCTCGTCGAGCAGGATCACCGAGTACGGGCGTCGGCGTACCGCCTCGGTCAGCTGCCCGCCCTGCTCGTAGCCGACGTAGCCCGGAGGGGCGCCGATGAGCCGGGAGACGCTGAACTTCTCGCCGTACTCGCTCATGTCGATGCGCAGCAGCGCCTTCTCGTCGTCGAAGAGGTAGTCGGCGAGCGCCTTCGCCAGCTCGGTCTTGCCGACGCCCGTGGGGCCGAGGAAGAGGAACGAGCCGGTCGGCCGGTCGGGGTCGCTCACGCCAGCGCGGGTGCGGCGCACGGCCTCGCTCACGGCGGCGACCGCGTCCTTCTGGCCGATGATGCGCTTGCCGAGCTCGCTCTCGAGGGTGAGCAGCTTCTCGGTCTCGCCCTGGGTGAGCTTGTCGACGGGGATGCCCGTCCACGCGGCGACGACGCTCGCGATGTCGCCGTCGGTCACCTGGTCGTTGACCATGCGCGGCCCGGCCTCGACGGTCTCGGCCTCGACGATCTGCTTCTCGATGCCGGGGATGACCTCGTAGTTGAGCTTCGAGGCCTCCTGGTAGCGGCCCTCCCGCATGGCGCGGTCGAGCTCGATGCGGGCCGCGTTGAGCTCGGTCTTGAGGTCGCCGACGGCGGTCAGGCCGCGCTTCTCGGCCTCCCAGCGCTGCGAGAGGGCATCCCGCTGCGCCGTCTTGTCGGCGAGCTCGTCGCGCAGCTTCGCCAGGCGCGCCTTCGAGGCGTCGTCCTTCTCGCGCTTGAGCGCGAGCTCCTCGATCTCGAGGCGGGTCACCGCGCGCTTGAGCTCGTCGAGCTCGACGGGGCTCGACTCGATCTCCATCTTCAGGCGGCTCGCGGCCTCGTCGACCAGGTCGATCGCCTTGTCGGGCAGCTGGCGGCTGGTGATGTAACGATTGCTGAGGGATGCCGCGGCGACGAGCGCGCTGTCGGCGATGGCGACCTTGTGGTGGGCCTCGTAGCGCTCCTTGAGGCCGCGCAGGATCGCGACCGTGTCCTCGACGGTCGGCTCGCCCACGTAGACCTGCTGGAACCGGCGCTCGAGCGCGGCGTCCTTCTCGATGTACTCGCGGTACTCGTTGAGCGTGGTGGCGCCGATGAGGCGCAGCTCGCCGCGCGCGAGCATGGGCTTGAGCATGTTGGCCGCCGCGACGGAGCCCTCGCCGCCGCCCGCGCCCATGAGGGTGTGCAGCTCGTCGATGAAGGTGATGACGCGGCCGTCGCTCTCGTCGATCTCCTTGAGCACGGCCTTGAGGCGCTCCTCGAACTCGCCGCGGTACTTCGCGCCGGCGACGAGGGCGGCCAGATCGAGGCCGACGAGCTGCTTGTCCTTGAGCGAGTCGGGCACGTCGCCTGCGACGATGCGCTGGGCGAGCCCCTCGACCACGGCCGTCTTGCCGACACCGGGCTCGCCGATGAGCACGGGGTTGTTCTTGGTGCGCCGGCTGAGCACCTGGCTGACGCGTCGGATCTCGGCGTCGCGCCCGATGACGGGGTCGAGCTTGCCCGAGCGGGCGATCTCGGTGAGGTTGACGCCGTACATCTCCAGCGCGGACTTCTGCTTCTCCTGGCTGGAGGGCGCGCCCTGCATGTTCGCCATGATCGTGTGCCGTCCTTCGCTCTGCGAGTGCCGCGGTGAAACCTGAGCCGCGATGACTCAAGTTTATGCCTGTGACGGGATGCTCCGCCAGGGCCCGCGCACGCTCAGGGCGAACGCGCGGGCGCCGAGGGGCGCCCGGCTCAGGCCGCGGGAGCGCCGGGCGCGGCGGGCGCGGCGGGCTCCCCCGCCGGCGCTGCGCCCGCCGGCACAGCTCCCGCCGGCCGCATCACGTGCGCCATCCACCACCACGACATCGCGCCGATGACCGCGGTGACGGCGACGCCGGCGAGCGAGGAGACGATGCCGAGCACGGCCTCGATCTCGCCCGAGCCGCGCCCGCCGGCTCCAGCGAGGATCGGGCCGGAGAGCTGGACCGGGATGCTGAGAAGGCCGCTGGCGATCCAGCCCCCGACCGCCGCGATGCCGAGGCCGGCCCACGTGATCGGCCACGCCCGCTCGAGACCGCGGGCGCGCAGGATGCCCCGGCTGATGAACAGCGCCGCGACGACGAGCACGACGCCGAGCAGCACCACACCGATCCCGATGCCGATGATGAGGCCGACGGGCGCCACGCGCTCGATGCTCTCGAGCGCCCCGGCGAGCTCGCCGCCGAACGAGGACGCCACGGCCGCGACGATCGAGCCGATGACGAGCAGCAGCAGGGGGACGGCGATGAGCGTGCCGCCGATCGACACCATGACCATCGTCACGGCCCCGGCGATGAACGCGCCGGTGCGGGCGCGAGGCGTGAGCGGCGGGCGCACCGGGCGGGTCGCCGCGTACGGGTTGTCCTGCAGGCCACCGGCCGGCGCGGCAGCGGCGTAGGGGTTCTGGGGCGGCGTGAGGCCTGCCTGCGGGTCGGTCATGCGCGGGACTCCTCCCGGCGATCCGCTCTGAATCGCCTCAGCACCCAGTCTGTCGGGGAATTCTCGCGACCGCACCGCGATTGAGTGGAGTCATGACTGCAATCGGAATCATCGGCTCCGGCAACATCGGCTCCCAGCTCGCGCGCGCCTTCGCGCACGCGGGCCACGACATCACCATCGCGAACTCCCGCGGCCCCGAGACGCTCGAGGAGCTCGTCGGCGAGATCAACGCCGCCACGGCATCCCACGGGGGCGGTGGCACCGTCACCGCCGGCACCGTCGAGCAGGCGGCGCAGGCGGGCGACACGGTCGTCGTGACCATTCCGCTGAAGGCCGTGCCGAGCATCCCGGCCCCGCTGCTCGCCGGCCGCACCGTGATCGACACCAACAACTACTACCCGCAGCGCGACGGGCAGATCGCCGAGCTCGACGACGAGACCCTGACCACCGCCGAGTACGTCGCCCGCCACTTCTCGGGCGCGACCGTCGTGAAGGCGTTCAACCACATCCCGAGCGACGACATCACCGGGCAGGCGCAGCCGAGCGGCACCGAGAACCGCCGCGCGCTCACCGTGCACGCCGACGACGAGAGCGCGAAGGGCTTCGTCTCGTCGCTCATCGACGAGATCGGCTTCGACCCCTACGACGGCGGAACGCTCGCCGACAGCTGGCGCATCCAGCGCGACACCCCCGCCTACGGCCCGCGCTTCACGGCGGCGGAGCTGGAGGCGAAGCTCGCCGAGGCGAAGCGCTACCGCGACATGTGACCCGGCGCGGGCGCGTCAGCCCGCCGCCGCCTCGCGCGGCACCACGGCCTCGAGCAGCTGCGCCCATCGGGCGGCGGTCTGCTCGGGGCCGTTCGCGTCGGCCCAGGCGCGTGCGGCCGTCGACATCCGCTGGATGCCCTCCGCATCGCCCAGCACGTCGCCGAGCACCTCGGCGAGCGCCGCGATGTCGCCCGAGGTCACGAGCCGCCCCGTCACCCCGTCCTGGATGGTCTCACCGGGGCCGTAGGGCGCGTCGTAGCTGACCGCGGGGCAGCCGCGGGCGGCGGCCTCGAGCAGCACGAGCGACTGCCCCTCGTAGAGGGTGGTGAGCACGAGGGCGGCGGCGGTGCGCAGCTGCTCCGGGGCGGCGGGGTCGTTGCCGCGCAGCGTGACGCGGTCGACGAGGCCGAGCGCCGTGATGAGCTCGGTGAGCTCGGCGCGCAGCGCCCCGTCGCCGTAGACGTCGAGCCGGGCATCCGGATGCCGCTCGAGCACCGCCGGCCACGCCCGGATCGCGTGATCGACCCGCTTGCCGGGGGCGAGGCGCGCGATCATGACGGCGCGCATCGGGTCGCGGGGTTCGGCGGGGTCGAGGTCGGCGACGGGCTCGGCGGGGTGCGGCACGACGAACGACCGGGCGACGCCCTCGCCGAACCGCGCATGCACGTCGGCGCGCTGCCGCTCGGTGAGCCAGGCGACGGCGTCGTACTCGCCGATCGTGTCGATCCAGCCGGCCCAGCTCGCGTCCATGGGCGCGTCGGCCGTGTACGGAGGGCCGACATGGGCGCTGTGCACCGTGTGCACGATCGTCAGGTTCGGGATGCCCGTCACGAGCTCCCCGACCTGCCGGGCCTCGACGATCGCGACGACGGGCAGCCGCGCCCGGCCGGCCGCCTCGTCGGCGCGGGCCTCCTCGCGCACGACGTGCAGCATCCACGCCCGGTACAGCCCGCGGAACCCGTCGAGCCGGCCGAGCTCGCGCCCGTCTTCGCCGAGCACGGGCACCTCGACCTCGGCGCGCCACCAGTCGGCGCGGCCCGAGATGTAGGGCAGGCGGAAGAGCGGGCGGCCCTCGGCGTCGAGGAAGTCGGTATGCGTGATCGCGCCGTCGGCGTCGCGCACGAGGATGCGCCAGGGGGTGCCGGTCGGATCAAGGTCGGCGGGATCGGGAGTGCCGGTCTGCGGCTGCGGGTCCGCGAGCGCGGGCGACAGCTCGGCCGCCTCGCGCAGGATCTCGGGATGCTCGCGCACCGCCTCGAGGATCGTCTGCAGCCGCGTGCCCTCATCGGCGAGCCCGATCGTCCGGAACCCGTCGAGGAACCCGCCCGACTCGGGCGCGAGGTCGAAGGCGAGCAGCGTCGCGCGCACCCCGGCCTGCTCGGCGAACAGCCGCGCCCGGTTGAGCGTCGCCACGGTGTACCCGCCGTCGAGCCCCGGCCGCAGCCGGCTCGTCGCAATCAGATAGTGGGCCGCGGGGAAGGCGACGGTCGACTCGGGCACGGGTTCAGGCTAGCGAGCGGCGCGTGACGTGCCCGGCGATGCAGGTTTCGGCCTGAAGAACCGGGGCCGTCAGGTCGGCAGATCACCCCACCGCGAGCTGCAGGGCCTCGCGGAGCAGTGCTTTCGCCCGTGCGTATCTCGTTCGCGCGGTCGACGGCGGCATTCCGAGCAGCTGCGCTGCGTGCACGAGCGACATGCGCTCCCAGTGGATCAGGCGCACGAGCTCACGCAGGTCGTCATCCAGGCGGTCGATGGCATCGCGAACCTCCGCTCCGTCATCAGCGCTCGGCCCCGACTCCCCGCCCGCCGAGTCTCGGATTCGATCCGCCAACGCCCATCGACGACGCTCCCCCCGGGCGTGGTTCAGCAGGGTGCTTCGCGCGATGCCGAACAGCCACATCCGCGCCTGCTCGTCCTCTCGAGGCAGGTCCTGCACGCGGCGCCACGCCACGACCATGGTCTCCCCCAGCAGGTCAGGCGCGTCGGAATGGCCGACGCGCCGTTGGAGATACGCCAGGAGGTCAGGAGCGGCCCCCCGCAACGCTGCAGTCAGGCGCGCCGCAGGCGAGTCATGGTCCGTCACGATCCCGCACCCGGTACGAACGGACTGCCGTCGATGTCACGGCAGTTGATCTGACCGGCGCGTTCACTACCCGACAGACCGGGATCATCCGCGGTAATGCCCTGACGCGCGAGTTCGTCGAATTCCGCCTCGCTCAGCGCGGTGTTCCAGGCGGTCCACTCCCGGACCCAGTCCGCGTGCTCGACCTGCTCGTCGGTCAGAGAGGTCGGATCCTCTCCCTCCGCGATCCCGAAGTCCGGCCCGAGATCATCAATGACGTTCGGGACCAGTCGCTGGACGGCGGACAACATCTCACCCGACCGATACCACTCGTCCAGAACACCATTGACGTCGCGCACGACCGAGGGATCGGCGCCCCCGGAGTACTCGGAGTGGCGGATCTCGCACCGCAGGCCGGACGCCATCGTGAACTCGATCGACACCGCAGGGTCCTGAGCCCACGGCGCCCAGGAGAGTCCATCGGACGCGGCCGCCACGCCGGTTCCCCCGGCCACGAGCGCGATCACGACTCCGCCGACCACGAGGGGTGCGTGTCGCCGTCGGGGCGCCGCTTGCTGCGCTGCCTGCGCGATCATGTACTTCACATCCTCCGGCCGCGGCGGCGCACCGGCCGGTGCTGAGGCATCGAGCATGATGTCGAGCGGGTCTGGCGTGTCCGGGTTCACAGGGCCTCCATCGTGGTGGTGTTCTCACCCTGTAAATGTCCGGTCGGCGTCAGAACGTCCTGGGCGCATTCGAATTGCGGGGCGATGGTCGTCGATCGGCACAGACGTCACCGCTATCCCGCCATCGTTCGAACCTGCGCCGATCTCGGCGTGATCGTGGAGCATCTAGCGTCGCTGTGATGCCCAGTACTCACTGGCCAGCGGAACGTCGCACGACGTCAGCAGGTATCCCCTTACCCATCCGTATCCGAGCAGCGGCCTCGGGTCCGGGAAGAGCTGGCTCACTTTGTCCCGCACGTCGATGCGGATCCGACCGTCTCTGGTCATCGTCCAGCGCGCGTCACCGCTGACCGACTCGGACTCGCCCGATAGGCACCACCGCCCCGCGTCGTTCCGGGTGACGGCGTCGGCGAGGACCACGTTCGTCAGAACTGCGCTGCCGTCCTCGCTGAGCGTGAAGCTCGACCCCTCGGCGGTGTACGTCGCGGGCAATCCGGGACTCGCGTCGAGTCTCTCCAAGGCCCGCGGAGCTTCCAACGAGTCGTCGATGAGAGAAACGATCCCCAGGCCTCCCACGACGATGACGGCGACAGCCAGCCACGGACGCCTCCACCGGCGGGAAGCGAGTCGTGCGACGCACCAGTACCCCGCAATGGCGAGCACCGTGACTGCCGCGTAGCCGATCGAGAACACGACCCATGACTCGACGATCATGCGGCGGGGGATCGAAGGCCCGTCGAACGACGCTGGCGGTCCCATCGCGATGCGAGCGGCAGCGCGAGAAGGTGAAGGCCGACCGCCAGAGCGGGCACGCTCAGCTGGAAGAGCAGCAGGACGACGCCGATCCCTCGCCAGCCGTCGCTCTCGGCGAGCCCCAGGACGGTGAGGGCCAGGAACGGTGCGATGACGACGACCGCGGCGGCGAAGGAGACCGCCATGCGCCGAGGAGCAGTCGCGGCGCCGACCAGCCGATTGAGGAGGGCCGCGACGACCACCCACACGAGGACGAGAAGCAGCCAGGAAGCACCGAGGAGCGATTCCTGCCAGGAGGTGTCAGGAGCGGATGCACTCGAAGGCTCGAGTCCGGATGCACGCAGCTGGAGGGAGTAAGCGATCACCCACGCGGCCAACGCTGCGAGACCGATTGCCGCGGCAAGAACCGGCTCATAGAGCCACGATCTGCTGGTGTCGGCCTTCACCGCGTCGCCCTCATGGCGAGAAGACTATCCCTCAGCTCCGCTCAGCGCCGGCGTGACGCCGTCACGGTGAACTTCGCATCGCGCGCGACCTGCCGCGTCGAGCCGATGACCCGCTCGAGCTCGGGCGTGTACTTGAGGTGCGAGTTGAAGACGCACCACAGCTCGCCGCCGGGGCGCAGCACGCGCGCCGCCTCGGTGAACAGCCGCCGGGCCATGCCCGTGTGCACGGCGGCGCCCACGTGGAACGGCGGGTTGAGGAGGATGAGGTCGGCCGTGCCCTCCGGCACCCCGTCGAGCCCGTCGGCCCAACGCGCCTCGACGTCGACGCTGTTCGCCTCGGCGGTCAGGCGGGTCGAGCGCACGGCGGCCGCCGAGACGTCGGTCGCGATGACGCGGCCGGCGGGGTTCTCGCGGGCGAGCAGCGCGGCGACGACGCCGGTGCCGCTGGCGAGGTCGATCGCGGTGCTCCAGGCGGGCATCCGGTGCCGCTGGGCAAGCAGGGCGCGCGTGCCGATATCGAGGGATGCCCCCGCGAACGCCCCCGGCGCCGCGACGATCTCGAGCCCCAGCTCGGCCTCGTGCGCCCGCTCGGGCTCGCGCAGGCTCACGCCAGGCCGCGGCTCGCGCGCGGTCAGCAGTCGCGACTTCTGCCGCGCGAGCGAGACGTCGATGCGGCCGAACGAGGCCTTCAGCACGTCGTTCATGCCGAGGCTCATGTGCTTGATCATGCCGCCGGCGACGAGCACGACATCGGGCGCCGCCTCGCGGGCGACGATGCGGGAGAGCTCGTCGAGGGCGTCGAGCGCGCGCGGCAGGCGGGCGAGCACGAGGGATGCCCCGCGCACGGCATCCGCCGCCTCGTCGTGCACGGCGAACCCCTCGAGGGCCGCACGCCCGGCATTGCCCTGCAGCGCCTCGCGCCCGACGATCGAGTCCTGCCAGACGTGCACCTGCGCCGCTCCGAGGGCGAGCAGGCCGAGCGTCAGCGCGCCGTGGGTGTCGCCCAGCACGGCGATCCTCGCCCGGGGAGCCTCGCGCACCCGCTCGGCCACCGCGTCGAGCAGGTGCCGATCGGCCGCGTCGACGGCGACGAGCGTCGTGTCGTCGACGTCGGGGGCGCGGCGCAGGCCCGCGAGGAGGGACTCCAGCGGCGAGGGCGCGGAGGGAGCGGCGGGCGGCGAGGCGGCGACGGAATCGGCCGACGCGGCCGGATCGACCCCGCTCATCCGCGACGCAGCGGGCGCCACACCACGAGCTGATTGGCCTTCTGGGTGCGGGTGCCGGCGCGCAGGCTGACGACCTCGCCCTCCGAGCCGGCGGCGAAGACGCGGCGGCCGGGGCGGGCGAGCATCTCGTCGGCGAGCGCCGCCTCGAGCGTGCGCACGCGCTCGCGAAGGCCCGTCACCTCGTTCTCGAGCTCGAGGATGCGGCGGATGCCCTCGAGGTTGAGCCCCTCCGAGCTCAGCTGCGCGATCTCGCGCAGCTGCACGACGTCGCGCATCGAGTAACGGCGGCTCTGCCCGGCGGTGCGGGTGGGCGAGACGAGCCCGAGGCGGTCGTACTGCCGCAGGGTCTGGGGGTGCATCCCGGCCAGCTCGGCCGCGACGGCGATCGCGAACAGCGGGCTGTTCTCATCCATGCTCGCCATGATGCTCCTCCTCCGCCTCGGTGTCAGCGGCTACGCGCGGGCGCGCGTCAGCAGGTCGTCGCGGGGGTTCTCCTCCGGCAGGGCGGCGGCGAACTCCTCGAGCTTCTTCTTCGCCTCGGCGCTCAGGTGGCTCGGCACGGCCACCTGCACCGTCGCGAGCAGATCGCCCGTGCCCTTCGGGGTCACGACGCCGCGGCCCTTGACGCGCAGAACGCGGCCGCTCGGGGTTCCGGGGGCGACGCGCAGCTTCACGGGCTCGCCGCCGAGCGTGGGCACCTCGATCGTCGCGCCGAGCGCCGCCTCGTGGAAGGTGACGGGCACGTCGACGCGCAGGTTGAGATGGTCGCGCTGGAAGACGGGATGCGGGCGCACCTGCACCGTCAGCACGAGGTCGCCCGGCTCGCCGCCGGTCATGCTCTGCTCGCCCTTGCCGCGCAGGCGGATCTTCTGCCCGTCGGCGACCCCCGCGGGGATCTTCACCGACAGCGGGCGGCCGCCCGAGCGCTCGAGCTGCACGGTGTCGCCCTGGATGGCGGTCATGAACTCGAGCGAGACCTGCGCCGTCTGGTCGCGGCCCTTCTGCGGCCCGCGGCCGAAGCCGGCCGGGCCGCCGGTGCCGCCCTGCGCGCCGAACAGGCCGCCGAAGATGTCCTCGAAGCCGCCGCCTGCCGGGAAGCCGCCGGCCTGCGCGCGCCGACCGCCGGGCGCTCCGCCGCCGAACATGCCGCCGAAGACGTCGTCGAAGCCGCCGCCGGGGGCGCCGCCCGCACTGAAGCGGGCTCCCGACCCCATGGCTCGGATCTGGTCGTACTCGGCGCGCTGCTCGCGGTCGGAGAGCACCGAGTAGGCCTCGCTGATCTCCTTGAACCGCGCCTCGGCGGCAGCATCCCCCGCATTGGAATCGGGGTGGTACTGCCGCGCGAGGCTGCGGTACTTCTTCTTCAGCTCGGCCTCGGTCGCGGTCTTCGGCAGACCGAGCACCGCGTAGAAGTCCTTCTCGAACCAGTCGTTGCTGGCCATCGCGTCGGCCTAGCCCTCCGGGGTGAAGACGGCCACCTTCGCCGCCCGCACGAGGCGGTCGCCGAGGGCGTAGCCGACCTCGATGACATCGCCCACGGTGTTCACCGTGACGTCGGGCTTCGGCAGCTGCACGAGCGCCTCGTGGAAGCTCGGGTCGAAGGGCTCGCCCACCTCGCCCACGCGGCGCAGACCGTACTTCTCGAACCCGGTGCGCAGCTTCTGGGCGACGAGCGCGAGCGGGCCGTCGTCGAGGTCGCCATGAGCGGATGCCCGATCGAGGTCGTCGATCGCCGGCAGCAGGGTGCGCACGACCTCGGCGATCACCGCATCGCGGTTCGCGGCGCGATCGCGCTCGACCCGCGTGCGGAAGTTCGCCAGCTCCGCCTCGGCGCGGGCGGCGCGATCGCGGTACTCCTCGATCTCGCGCTGCCCGGCCTCGGAGAGGATGTGGTCGATGTCGGCGTCGAGGTCGCTCGCCGCATCGGCGGCGCCCGCCGGCGGCTCGGCCGACGACGAGACCTCGACGTCGGCGTCCTCCACCGCGAAGAGCTCCTCGACCGTCTCGGCGTCGGTCACGGCGCCGTCCTCGGCCAGCGGCTCGGTGCCCGCGGGCACCTCGCCGCCGGCCTCGGAACCGTCGAGCGGCAGGTCGCGCGTCGCCCCCGTCTCGGGGTCGACGTACTTGCGCGACTTGATGACCGGCTTGGCGTCGTCGTCGTCATTGCGCTTGCGAGCCATGACTACTTCTTGTCCTTGTCGTCCTCGTCGTCCACGATCTCGGCGTCGACGACGTCGTCATCGTTCGATCCGGCGGGGGCGCCCTCGGCGCCCTCCGCGGAGGAGGCGTCGGCCGCGGCCGCCTGCGAGGAGGCGTAGATGGCCTCGCCGAGCTTCGACTGCGAGGCGTTGAGCGCGTCGAAGGCGGTCTTCACGGCCGCCTCGTCGTCACCCGCGAGCGCCGTCTTGAGGGCATCCACATCGGCCTGCACCTCGCCCTTGACGTCGTCGGGCAGCGAGGCCTCGTTCTCCTTGATCAGCTTGTCGATCGAGTAGGCGAGCTGCTCGGCGTTGTTGCGCACCTCGGCCGCCTCGCGGCGCTGCTTGTCCTCCGCCGCGTGCTCCTCGGCCTCGCGCACCATGCGCTCGATGTCCTCCTTGCCGAGCGACGAGCCGCCCGTGATGGTCATCGACTGCTCCTTGCCGGTGCCCTTGTCCTTCGCCGAGACGTGCACGATGCCGTTCGCGTCGATGTCGAAGGTCACCTCGACCTGCGGAATACCGCGGGGCGCCGGGGCGATGCCGGTGAGCTCGAAGGTGCCGAGGTTCTTGTTGTCGCGGGTGAACTCGCGCTCGCCCTGGAAGACCTGGATGGCGACGGAGGGCTGATTGTCGTCCGCCGTCGTGAAGGTCTCGCTGCGCTTGGTCGGGATGGCCGTGTTGCGCTCGATGAGCTTCGTCATGATGCCGCCCTTGGTCTCGATGCCGAGGCTCAGGGGGGTGACGTCGATGAGCAGCACGTCCTTGCGCTCGCCCTTCAGCACGCCGGCCTGCAGGGCGGCGCCCACGGCGACGACCTCGTCGGGGTTGACGCTCTTGTTGGGCTCCTTGCCGCCGGTGAGCTTCTTGACGAGCTCGGTGACGGCGGGCATGCGGGTCGAGCCGCCGACGAGCACGACGTGCGCGATGTCGGCGACCTTGACGCCGGCCTCGCGGATGACGTCGTCGAAGGGCTTCTTGGTGCGGTCGAGCAGGTCGCTCGTGAGCTCCTCGAACTTGGCGCGGGTGAGCGACTCGTCGAGGTTGGCCGGGCCGTTCTCGGTGAGCGAGAGGTACGGCAGCTGGATGTTCGTGCTCATCGAGCCCGAGAGCTCCTTCTTGGCCTGCTCCGCGGCCTCCTTGAGGCGCTGCTTGGCGATCTTGTCGTTCGAGACGTCGACGCCGGTCGAGTCCTTGAAGCGCTTGATGAGGTAGTCGACGACGCGGGCATCCCAGTCGTCGCCGCCGAGGCGGTTGTCACCGGCGGTCGAGCGCACCTGGATGGTCGAGAAGTCGTCGTCCTTGCCCACCTCGAGCAGGCTGACGTCGAAGGTTCCGCCACCGAGGTCGAAGACGAGGATGAGCTCGTCCTCCTTGCCCTTGTCGAGGCCGTAGGCGAGGGCCGCCGCGGTGGGCTCGTTGATGATGCGCAGCACGTTGAGGCCCGAGATCTCGCCGGCCTCCTTCGTGGCCTGGCGCTCGGCGTCGTTGAAGTACGCGGGAACCGTGATGACCGCGTCGGTCACCGGCTCGCCGAGGTACTGCTCGGCGTCCCGCTTGAGCTTGGCGAGGATGCGGGCCGAGATCTCCTGCGGGGTGTAGTTCTTGTCGTCCACCGCCTGCTTCCAGTCGGTGCCCATGTGGCGCTTGACGCTCGCGATGGTGCGGTCGACGTTGGTGACGGCCTGGCGCTTGGCGGTCTCGCCGACGAGCACCTCGCCGTCCTTCGTGAAGGCCACGACGGAGGGGGTGGTGCGGAAGCCCTCGGCGTTCGCGATGACGGTGGGCTCACCGCCTTCGAGCACGGAGACGACGGAGTTGGTGGTTCCGAGGTCGATACCGACGGCACGAGCCATGAGAGTTGCTCCTTCTAAGATCGGGGGCGCGGTAACTTGAGCCGCGCAGTGTCAAGTTTCCCGACCCGCTCGTTTCGTGTCAAGTCGAGCGGCCGAAACTTGAGCGGCACCGACTCAATTCTCAGGATGCCGCCGCCCCTCCTGCACGCAGGAGAGGGCCCTGGCCATCGCCAGGACCCTCTCCGTCCGCCGCTCCCGATCAGACGGTGGCGACCGCTCCGTCCTGCAGCCCGGTCTCCCGTCGCCGGCGGACCAGCACCGCGCCGCCGCAGAGCAGCGAGAGCCCGAGCAGGATGATGACGGCGAGCGACGCGGTCGCTCCGGTGACCGGCAGCGCGAGCGTGGTGAAGCCGTCGACCACCGAGGCCGAGCCGAAGGCCGGGAGGTCGATGGACCCGCCCGTCGCGACGGTCTCCCGGTACTCCTCGGCGACCGTCGACCGGTCGACCGTGGCCGTGTACCGCCCCGCCGGCAGTCCCTCGAGCGACCAGCGGCCCTGGGAATCGGTCGTGACGGAGATCGTCACGGCACCGGCCGGCCCCTGCCAGACCACATCGAGACGCACGCCCGGAAGGCCGAGCTCGCCCGGATCGCGCACGCCGTCGCCGTCGGCGTCGTCGAAGACGATGCCGTCGAGCATCGCGCTTCCGACGACCACGAAGTCGACGTCGTCGCGGATCTCGCCGGCCTCGAGGGTCACGAGCGTCGAGAAGGCCGGGCCTCCGTCGAGGTCGCTCGCGGGCACGAGGCCGCGGGCCAGGGCATCCGGGCCGTACGAGACGCGCACCTCACCGGCGGGCAGGCCGCCCACGCGGTAGCCGCCGTCGGCTCCCGTCCGCACCACCACGACGAGGTCGTCGGCGGTGTCGAGAAGGCCGTCGGCGCCGGCGTGACGCACCTCGACCGCGAGGTCGGCGATGCCGGGCTCGTTGCCCGTGCGCACGCCGTCGCCGTCGACATCGAGCCAGACCAGATCGCCGACGGCGGAGTCGCCGCGGTACCCGAAGTCCTGGTCGAGCCGCTGCTCGCCGTCGCCGAGCACGACGGCTGAGCGGTCGTCGCCCTCGCCGTCGGGGTCGGCGGTCGAGACGACCCCCGCGGGCACGCCCTCGAGCGCGACGGTGAAGGAGCCTGCGGGCAGGCGGTCGAGCAGGTACGCGCCGTCGGCATCGGTCGTCGTGGTGAAGACCGCGTCGTCCTCGTTCCCGAGGATGCCGTCCAGCCCGGCCCAGGTCACGGTGACGACGACGGTCGGGATGCCCGGCTCGCCCTCGTCGCGCAGACCGTCGCCGTCCAGGTCGAGCCACACGGTCGAGCCGATCGCGCCCGTGCCGATGAAGCCGAAGTCGGCGTCGTCGACCGCGGTCGCGCCCGGCAGGGAGACCACGGTGGTGCGGTCGGCAGCGCCGTCGCGATCCGCGGTCGGCTCGAGCTCGGCGACGGCGGTGCTCTCATCGACCGTCACGCGGTACTCGCCCGCGGGCAGCCCGATGAAGGAGTAGACCCCGGCCCCGTCGGTGGTGGTCACGAGCACGACGTCGTCGGCCGAGCCCTCGACCCCGTCGGGCCCGAACCACAGCAGCTCGACGGAGGCGCCGGGGATGCCGGGCTCCCCGTCGCCTTGCACGCCGTCGCCGTCGAGGTCGAGCCACACGCGGTCGCCGATGCTGCTGTCGCCGCGGTAGCCGAAGTCGACGTCGAGCCGGCCGCCGTCGAGGGTGAACTCCGCGCTGCCGTCGGCGAGCTCCCCGGAGCCGTCGAGGTCGTAGGTCGACGCGAACCCGGCGGGCACTCCGCTGTCGACGCTCACCCGGTAGGAGCCCTCGGGCACGTCGACGACGGCCCAGGCGCCGTCGGCGTCGGTGGTGGTGGTGAAGACGAGGTCGTCCGCCGTCCCCTCGAGGCCGTCGGCCCCGAAGAACAGCACGCGGATGCCCACGCCGGGCAGGCCCGGTTCGCCCTCGTCGACCGCTCCGTCGCCGTCGAGATCCCACCACACGAGATCGCCGAGGATCGAGGCGGCGTCGTAGCCGAAGTCGAGGTCGAGACGCTCATCGCCCGCGCCGAGGGTCACACCCGCCGCGTCGTCGAGGTCGCCATCGAGGTCGTAGCTGTTCACCGCGGCGAGCGGCAGCCCGCCGGTCACCGTGACGACGTAGTCGCCCGGCAGCAGGCCGTCGAGCGAGTAGAGGCCGTCGGCGTCGGTCGTGACGCCGAACACCGCGTCGTCGCCGCCCCCGAGCACGCCGTCGGCGCCGAGGCCGATGATCTCGAGGGTCGCGCCGACGATGCCGGGCTCGTCGGCATCGCGCACGCCGTCGCCGTTCCGGTCGAGCCAGACGAGATCGCCGAGCGAGGCGTCGCCGACGACGCCGAAGTCCTGACCGCGCTCCTGCTCGGCGGCGCCGAGCGACGTCGTCACGGTCGCGCTCGTCCCGCCGAGCGGGTCGGACGACACGGAGGCGCCGGCCGGCAGCGTCGAGACGGCGACGGAGTACTCGCCGGCGGGCAGGCCCTCGACGAGGTAGGCGCCCGCGGCGTCGGTCGTGGTGACGGAGGTGAGATTGTCCGCGGTGGTCGCGAGGTCGCCGTCGAATCCGGCCCAGACGAGGGTGACGGTGACGCCGGGCACGCCCGGCTCCCCCGCATCGACGCTGCCGTCGCGGTCGCGGTCGAACCAGACGAGGTCGCCGATCGATCCGGTGCCGGCGTACCCGAAGTCGACGTCGCGCTTCGCAGCACCCTCGGCGAGGGTGCCCTGCCAGCTGCCGTTCGGCGTCGCCGCCCCGCCGTCAAGATCGTAGGAGGGCGTCATCCCCGCGGGCAGGGTCGATCCGTCGACCGCGACGCGGAAGAGACCGCCGGGCAGGGTCTCGACCAGGTACGAGCCGTCGGCCGCGGTGGTCGTCGTGCGCACCTCGTCGTCGGCCGTGCCGAACGCGCCGTCGACGCCCGCGAAAGTGATCGTCACGCCGACGCCGGGGATGCCGGGCTCCCCCGCGTCGTCCGCACCATCGCCGTCCACGTCGAACCAGACGCGGTCGCCGATCGAGGCCAGGTCGAGCTCCACCGACACCACGTCGGGGGTGACGTCGTCGTAGGTGCGGTAGGTGATGCCGTCGGTCTGAGAACCCGCGGGCACGCCCGCGTAGGCGATCACGTCGGCGGTGTTGACGACCTCCGCACCCACGACCTCGTCGGTCTCGTCGAGGTCGGCCGGCACGGTGAGGCGGTAGGTGATGCTCGCGCTCGCTCCGACGGCGAGGGGGCCGGGGATGCTCCACCGGAGGGTTCCATCGGAGGGATCCACGTCGACCGGCACGAAGCTCGGGGTGCCCACGACCGCGTAGCCCGTGAGGCGGGCATCCGGCGCGTCGGTCACCACGAGGTCGTAGGCCGGCGAGGTGCCCGTGTTGCGCACGGTCAGCGTGTACTCGAGCACATCGCCCGGAGCAGCGCGACGGGTGTCGAGGTCGGCGCTCTGGCCGACCACGTCCTTATCGATCACGAGGCGCGGCTCGACGACGGTGACGCTCGCGGTCGCCGGAGTGCCGACGCTGTCGAAGTCGGCCGGCTGCGGCACCGTGCTGGGCGGCGCGCTCAGCTCGTTCGTGGTGTTCACGAAGTACCGCGCGCTGTTCGTCGGGGTCGCCCCCGCCGACACGGCGTCGGTGACGACGCCGGTGTAGACGATGGTCACGATGCGCTCGGCAGGAGCGGCTGCGATGTCGCCGAGGGAGAACCCGACCGTGCTCGCCGAGCCCGCACCCGTGAAGGTGATGCGCTCGGCGTCCACCGCCGGCGCGCACGCCGCGCTCGCCTGCGCGCAGTCATCCGAGACGAACTCGCGGAACGCGACCCCGGTCGGCAGCGTGTCGACGATCGTCGCGTCGTACGAGACGATGCCCGCCGGGATGCTCACCCGCAGCGTGTACGTCGCGATCTCGCCGATCGTGCGGACGCCCGCGTCGACGCTCTTCGTGAGGCCGAGGCTCGGCGTCCGGACCGTGGAGCTGCTGGTGGCCAGATAGCCCGAACCTGCGCCACCGCGCGGCGAGACCGTGGTGCGCTCGCCGTCGACGACCCCCGCCAGGGAGGATGCCCGGGTCGTGGCCCGGTTGACGATCTGCCCGTCGCTCGTCACCGGGTCGGCGACGCGCGCCGGGTAGGTGACGGTGGTGGAGGCGCCCGGCGCGAGGGAGGCGATCGCGAAGGTGATCGTGCGGTCGCCGCTGCTCCAGACGCCGCCGCCGGGGAGGACGGCGCCGTCGGCCGCCGGGTCGCCCGCCGCGTCGACGGGGATGAGGTCGGTCGGCACGTCGTCGGTCACCACGAGGTCGTGCGCGGTGGAGACGTTCGCCGTCGCCGCGTTGCTGACCTGGATCGAGTACTGCACGAGCTGGCCCGGCACCACCCGCCCGGCGGCGGCGTCGTTGGTCTTGCTCATGGTGATGCTCGGCTCGACGACCTGGACGGTCGGGCTATCGCCGGACGACGTGCGAGGCGTGCCCGCCGCCGTCTCGTAGGCGAGGGTCGCGGAGTTCGGGATGGTGGTGCCGCGCGTCACCCCGGCGGCCTCCCGGACTCGGGCGGTGATCGTGAGGACGACGGTGTCGTCGCCGCTGTCGGCGGCGTTGACGTAGGGGTCGGGGGTGATCGCCGCGGTGACGATCTGCCCGCTGACGACCGCGCTCTGCTCGGGACCCCCCGCGACGCGGTAGGTCGGCGTGCCGATGATCTCGAGACGCCCGTCGACCGTGTCGGTCACTCGCGGACCGTCGTGCAGCGTGGTCCCCTGCGGAATGGTGGCCGTGACGGTGAAGGTCACCTGCTCGCCGATCGCCGCCTGGGCAGCCGCGGTGTTGCCGCTCTCGGTCACCGCGGTGAGCAGCGTCTTCACGACGGCGGTCGAGGCCGCGCGCACGGTGACCGCGTCGTCGGCGACGGGGCTGTTCGCCTGCGACTCGAGCGCCGGGTCGATGTTGCTCGAGGGGACGTACTCCGTGACGACGCCCGTGTTCGCGACCACGTCGTAGCTGCGCACCCCTGCGGTATTCGTGAACTCGTCGCCCGCCGTGACGGTCGCCGGGATGGTGATGCTGTAGGTCACCGCCTCCGTCGCGTCGACGGCGACGCTCGGAATCGTCCACTCGATCCAGCGATCGCCCGTCGAGCACACGCCGCCGTCGCTGACGGCGCTGACATCGGCGCACTCGATCCCGGTCGGGAGCAGGTCGCGGACGCTGACGTCGGCGGCCGTGGCACCCCCGGTGTTGGCGACGGCGACGCTGTACGCGACCACCTCTCCGGCCTGCAGCGCGGTGACCGGGGCGCCGACGACGCCGTCGACCGAGACCGTGCTCTTGTCGACACCGAGCACGGGTCGCACGAGCTCGGCGTCGGCCTCGTCGCGCAGCTGGAACACGTCGCCCGCGGTGTTGCGGTACGACATCTTCATGAGGTTGCCGACGACGTCGCCATCCTCGACCGCGTCGGCGGAGGCGACCCGGGAGGTGACGACGACCTCGAAGCGCTCGCCGACGTCGACCTGCGTGAGATCCCATTCGACGCTCGCGTCACCGGGAGCGCCGGCGAAGACGACGTCGACCTCCGGCACGGTGTTGGCCGCCGTGTAGTCGAAGCTCTCGAAGACGAACCCGGCGGGCAGGAAGTCGGTGATCGTGTTCTGCAGCGTGTCGAGCGCGCCGGGGAAGGTCGCGCCCAGACGCCAGCAGACGAGGTCGCCGACCCGGAACCCGCCGGTCGACTCCACGAAGGTCAGGCCCGCGCCGGTGCCGCAATCGATGAGCGCGTCGGACCGTTCGGCCACCAGCTTGTCGATGGTGACGCCGACGCCCGACTGGCTCGCACTCGAGGCATCGATGATCGAGAACAGCGCCGGGGAGCCGTCGCCGGCGACGATGACGGTCGCGATGGTCGCGAGGTCGACGGAGTTCGTCCAGCTGTCGTTCGCGCTGACGGGTCCACCCGTCGCGCGGTAGTTCGTGAGGGTGCTCGTCGAGTACTGGATCGTGGAGACGCCGTTGCGCGCGGTGAAGCCCGGCAGGGTCCAGGTCACGGTCTGCGTGCCGTCGGCGTTGTCCACCGCGGGGCCGTCCGCCGCGGGAACGCTGGTCGCGAACTCGAGCCCGTCGGGGATCACGTCGGTGACGGTGATGTCGCCCGTGCTCGTCGCGTACTCGCTCGACTCGATCGTGAGCGTCCAGCCGTCGAGGGCGTTCTGCTCGATCGCGCCCGAGTCGACCGACTTGCGCACGAGCACGTCCTCCGCCGAGACCGTCTCGGTCGTCTCGTCGGTGTACTCGACGCCGCGGAACACGCCGCGCAGCAGCGCGTGGTTCTCCAGCGCCTGCTCGTCGCTCGTGAGCGCGCCGGTGTTGTCGTCGAGCGTCGCGGTGGCGTCCGGGCCCCCGGTGACGACGTTCTCGCGCAGCGGGATGCCCGCGGCGTACTGGATCGTGCGGCTCGCCCCCGCCGCGAGCGCCCCCAGATCGGGCCAGGTCACCCGCGTGTAGACGCCGAGGGGCAGCGGGCCCGCCCCGTCGGGATCGGCCTCGACGACGATCGCCTCGTCGGGCTCCACGCAGTCGGTGAGCGTCGGGAAGCCCGAGTCGCCGATGCGGCCGGCGCCGGGGTACTCCTCCGTGCCTGCGGCCGAGTTGTCGACGGGTGCGCAGCCGAGGAATTCGAGGCCCGCCGGCAGGTGGTCGACGATCTGGAAGCCGCTGGAGGCGTCGACCGAGTTGTTCACGATCGTGAGGGAGTAGACCGTGATGTGGTCCTGCACGCCGCGCAGCAGCTCCGCCTCGGCGCTCGGCTCGCTCTTCTCGATGCGGAAGGGCACGAGCGTCGTGCTCGAGCTCGCGTCGTCGAACCCGGTGGATGTCGAGGGAACGACCGCCCCGGTGGCGGAGTCGAATCGCGGCAGCACCCGGGGGTTGCTGTTCACGTGCGCCTCGGCCGTCCCGCTGAGGACCGCCCCGACCGCGTACGTGCCCGTCGGGTAGTCGAAGGCGTACTGCACCGACGCGCGCGCCCCGGTCAGCAGGTCGGCGACGTTGGAGAAGATCACCCGGGTGCTGCCGTCGGCGAGCGGGATGCTCGAGCTCACGGGCACCGAGGAGCTCGTGACCGTCGCCCCCGGCGGGATCACGTCGCTGAAGCTCAGGTTGTACCCGTCCGGCCCGGTGGACTGCGTCGCCTCGAGCGTGACGGAGACGTCGTCCCCGTAGAGCGTCGAGGGGGCGACCGTGCGGCTGAGGGACACATCGGGCGAGCCCGCCGCGAGCGCGGGTGCTGACGGCACGAGCAGCGATGCGGCGACGACTGCGAGGGCGGTGAGCGCGCTGAGGGCACGGCGGAGCGAATCGGGCACGACGAAGAACCTCGGATGTTCGGGGCGCTCTGTCGGGTGCGCCGGGAGTGCGAAGGGTGCGGAGCTCTCAGGAGAGTTCGCGCGACGCGAGCCCCCTGCTCCGCCGAATGTATTTCACATGATCCGCCGTTCGCGAGCGAAACGCGCGAATGAGCCCCGAAGTGGGGCAGACACCCCCGGACGCCTGCCGCGGTCGCGCCGCTACCGCCCGTTCACTCCTCGCGGGTACCGTGAGCCCATGAGCGACGAGCCCACCGACGACGGCGTCGGCCCCGTGCCCCCTGTTCCCCGCGTCTCGAACACGCGCGCCGTCGGCACCATCGGGCAGGCGACTCTGCAGGAGAAGGCCGTACCGAAGAGCATGGTGCGGGCCTGGGCGCTGTGGGACTGGGGTTCGGCATCCTTCAACGCCGTCGTCACCACCTTCGTGTTCAGCACCTACCTGGCCAGCTCGCTGTTCATCGACCCCGCCATCGTCGCGGCGGCCGGTGACAACGAGAGGGATGCTGCGCTCGTCGCCGCGGAGGCCGCCAACACGACCGTCATCTCGGGGGCGCTCACGATCGCGGGGGTGCTGATCGCCCTGCTCGCGCCCATCCTCGGACAGCGCTCCGACGGTTCCGGTCGCCGCAAGTTCTGGCTCGCCATCAACACCGGGCTCGTCGTCGTCGTCATGCTCGCGATGTTCTTCGTCGCACCGGTTCCCGCGTACCTCTACCTGGGTGCGGCCCTGCTCGCGCTCGGCAACATCTTCTTCGAGTTCGCGAGCGTGAACTACAACGCCATGCTCGTGCAGGTCTCGACGCCGTCGACCGTGGGCCGGGTCTCGGGCTTCGGCTGGGGCATGGGCTACGTCGGCGGCATCGTGCTGCTCATCATCCTGCTGGTGCTGTTCATCCAGAGCTTCGGCAGCGAGACCGGCAACGGGCTCCTCAATGTGCCCTTCGGCGCCGACGGCGGCGCTCTCGACATCCGCTTGGCGATCGTGGTCTCGGCGATCTGGTTCGCGATCTTCGCCATCCCCGTGCTGCGCCGCGTGCCCGAGATCCCCGCACAGGAGCGCACGAACAGCGTCTCCTTCCTCGGCAGCTACGCGAAGCTCTGGCGCACGGTCCGCAGCCTCGCGAAGAAGAGCCCGAACGTGCTGCTGTTCCTTCTCGCGAGCGCGGTGTTCCGCGACGGCCTGGCGGCGGTGTTCACCTTCGGGGCGATCATCGCGGCGCAGGTCTTCGGCTTCAGCTCGGCCGAGGTCATCTACTTCGCCGTCGCCGCCAACGTCTTCGCCGGCATCGGCACCTTCATCGGCGGCTGGATCGACGACCGCTTCGGCGCCAAGCGCGTCATCATCGGCGCGCTCGTCGGCCTCGTCATCGCGGGCTCGGCGGTGCTGTTCATCGGCGACGCGAAGATCGGGTTCTGGGTCGCGGGCCTGTTCCTCACGCTCTTCGTCGGGCCCGTGCAGGCCGCGAGCCGCTCGTTCCTCGCGCGCATCACCCCTCCCGGCCGCGAGGGCGAGATCTTCGGCCTCTACGCCACGACCGGCCGCGCCGTGTCGTTCCTCGCTCCGGGGCTCTTCAGCCTCTTCGTCGCAGCGACCGGCGACACCCGCTTCGGCATCATCGGCATCGTGCTCGTTCTGCTCGCCGGACTGCTGCTCATGCTGCCGGTGAAGGCGAAGCAGAACGTCATCGAGTAGGTGCGGGCGGCGCGCAGTCGCGCTGCACGAGGTGGGCGCGCCGGGCGTGCGGCGCGCTCGTCGTGAGGCACGGGTCGAACGCAACAACCCCGACGTGGCGCTCTCGATCACCCACGGCGAGCTCTCGACATTCAGGCTTGAGCTCCTTCTGCTCTGCAGGATCATCGCGAGGATAAGTCGACGAAGTCCTGCAGAGTGGAAGGAGCAGAGGGGTGATCACCGCACCGGCCGCCGAAGCCGGGGCGCACGGTGCGCAGCCGACTCGGCCGCGCACGGCGCCGCGCGCCGGCCCGCGCGCTCAGGTGCGGGCGAGCGCCGCGATGTCCTCGCGGAACTCGAACGCCTCCGTCGACGACACCGTCGCCCGCGTGCGATCGATCGCCGCGAGGTAGTCGGCGGTCGAGGGGCCCGTGAGCGCCCCTTCCGGCCCCGCCGCCCACTCCACCGACGAGACGCCGAAGACCGACTGCTCCAGCGCCGCCTGCGAGGCGGAACGGGCGGCGAACTCGATGTCGGCGGGCGAGTAGCCGTCGGTCCGCGCGACGAGCAGCGCGAGATCGATCGACTCCGCGGCCTGCTCGGGGATGTAGCGGCCCCAGATGGCCTCGCGCGCGGCGGCGTCGGGGAGTCCGATCGGGATGACGTAGTCGAAGCGTCCGTGCCGCAGGAAGGCGGCATCCAGCGCTCGGATGAAATTCGTCGCGCAGATCAGCAGGCGGCCAGGGGAGTCGCGGAAGGCCGGGATGATCTTCAGCAGCTCGTTGGTGACGCCCTGCATGGCCGAGGGCGGCTCGCCGCCGCGCTGCCCCGCGATCTCCTCCACCTCGTCGATGAAGACGATGACGTGGTCGAGCTCGGCGATGCGCGTGAAGGTCTCGCGCAGGCCGCCCGCGAGCCCCTGCGGCCCGTGTGCGAGACGCGAGGGGAACACCTCGACGAAGGGCCACTGCAGCCGCGAGGCGACCGCCTTCGCGAAGGTCGTCTTGCCCGTGCCGGGAGGGCCGAACAGCACGATCGACCGCGGGGCCTGCACGCCGAACTGATCGGCGAGGCCCGGGTCGGCGAGCGGCAGCACGAGGCGGCGCTCGAGCAGCTCCTTCTCGGTCTGCATGCCGGCGATCGACCCCCACAGATCGCGGGGCAGGATGCGCCCGCCGAGGTCGCGCAGCACCGCCAGCTCGCGCTGCTTCACCGGGATCTCGCGCTCGAAGTAGCTCAGGTGCGCGCGATCGGCGAAACCCGCGCGGGTGAGGGCACCGATCTGCTGCTGCTCGTCGGGCACCAGGATCGACAGCTTGGTGAGGCCCGACGGCGCCATGCGCTGCTCGAGCGCCGCGAGCAGCTTGCCGGCGATGCCCGAACCCCGGGCGGGAGCGGTGACGGCGAGGAAGACGATCCAGCCCTGGTCGTGCGCGGCCCTCGCCACGGCGACGCCGAGCACGCGATCGCCGTCGGCCGCGACCACCGCGTAGTCCTTCTCGCAGGAGGCGAGGACCTCGGCGAGCGCGTAGACGGGCTCGACGCCCTCGGTGCGCACCTCGTCCCACAGGCGCAGCACGGCATCCATATCGGCGGGCTGGTAGTCGCGCAGGCGCATCGATGTCATGGCGCATGGTGGCAGGGGATTCTGATGACTGGTCGGCGCTCCGCTGGGATTCCGCCGCCAGCCCCCTCGACGCCCCAGCGCGCGATGCCAGGCTGGAGATATGACTGACACCGCTGCCCCCGCACCGACCCCCTCCACCGCCGACAAGGCCGCCGCCCTCGCCGCGCTGCACGTTCCCGGTGACCCGCTCGTCGTCGTCAACGTGTGGGACGCCATCACCGCCCGCATCGTCGCCCGCACCCCCGGCGTGCGCGCGCTCGCCTCCGCCAGCCACGCGGTCGCCTTCGCCCACGGCGTCGCCGACGGCGAGGGGATGCCCGTCGACATGGCCCTCGACGCGGCCCGCCGCATCACCGGCGCCACCGACCTGCCCGTGAGCATCGACTTCGAGCGCGGCTACGCGCCCGACGCCGCGGGCGTGCGCGCGAACGTCGCCCGCCTCATCGAGGCCGGCGCCGCCGGACTCAACATGGAGGACTCGCTCGAGGGCGCCACCGGCCCGCGCCGCCCCCTCGCCGAGGCCGCCGAGCGCGTCGCCGCCGCCCGCGCCGCCGCCGACGAGGCCGGCGTGCCGCTGTCGATCAACGCGCGCACCGACACTCTCGCCGGCTCGCCCGACGCCTGGGACGAGGCCATCGACCGCGCCAACGCCTACGTCGACGCGGGAGCCACGAGCATCTTCATGCTCGGTCTGCGCGACGAGACGATGATCGAGAACGCCGTCGCCGCCGTGCGCGCGCCGATCTCGGTCATCGCCATGCCCGGATCCCCCTCGCTCGAGCGCCTCGCCGAGCTCGGCGTCGCCCGCGTCTCGTTCGGCCCGATGGTGCTCGGCCTCACGCTCGCCCATCTCGGCGCGGCCGCCGCGCAGCTCACCGCCCGCGGCGAGTACCCCGCCGAGCTCGCCACGAAGTACGAGCTGTAGCGCGTCGCCCCGCCCGTCGAGACGCTCGGCGGGCGGGGCCGGGCGGGCGGGCAGCCCCGGTCGGCGACAATGGGCGGGTGAGCATCCCGTACCCCGATGACGACGACGAGGGCGACCCCGATCGCGTGCGCCCGAGCTGGCAGCCCGACCCCGAGAGGCCCGGCTACGAGCGCTGGTTCGACGGAACGGACCTCATCGGCCGCGCCGAGAAGGAGCCCGGCCCGTTCTCGGCCTTCAGCCCCGCGGTGACCCGCTCGCTGCGGCCCGGGCCCAACCGGGATGCGCGGCTCGCGCGCGGGAGCATCCTCGCCGTGCTCGCCGGCTTCGTGCTGCAGCAGTTCGCCGCCGCCGGCGCCCTGCCGGTTCCCGGGCTGGAGCCGATCGGCGTCGTCCTGCTCACGCTCGTCATCTCGGCGAGCGCCGCCGTCGTCACGGCCGTGCTCGCCGCGCGCGGGCTGCGGCGGGCGCCGCAGCTCGGCGGCCGCGGTATCAGCTCGCTCGCGCTCGGCGTCGCCATCGTGCTCGG
Source organism: Microcella daejeonensis (assembly GCF_026625045.1). Lineage (GTDB taxonomy): Bacteria > Actinomycetota > Actinomycetes > Actinomycetales > Microbacteriaceae > Microcella > Microcella daejeonensis. Next base: position 916,718 of record NZ_CP113089.1, read on the forward strand.
GCTCGCGCCCGTGCTGCTGCTCGTCGCCATCGCCGTGGGCGGCGGGCTCTAGACCGCCGACCCCGCCCCGCGCCCGGGGGCTCGAGGGCTCGCGCGCCTCAGCGCACCCGCACCACCGCGGCCGACCAGGCCGGCAGCACGAGCCGGCTCACACCGACCGCGTCGTCCGCCGCGAGCATGATCTGCGACGAGGTCGCGATGAGCAGGCGCTCGCCCGCCTCGCGCTTCCAGTCGAACTCGGCCGGCTCGTCGAAGGCCGCGCAGACGGCGACGAGTCCGGCGGAGTGGTCGACGAGTCCGGCGCCGCGGCGCATCTCGAAGGCCGTCGGCCGGGCATCCGGTGAGGGGCCGGTCGTCGTCGCCGCGATGTGCGCGAAACGGGCGTCGGTGAGCTCGGGGGTCTCGCGCCGCAGGCGGATGAGCGCGCGGTGCAGGCGGAACAGCCGCGCGTGCTCCTCGTCCTCCAACTCGCTCCAGTCGAGGCGCGAGCTCTCGAAGGTCGACAGCGCCTGCGGGTCGGGAACGGCCGACTCGTCCCAGCCCATCTTCACGAACTCGGCGAGCCGCCCCTCGGCCGTCGCGCGCCCGAGCTCGGGCTCGGGGTGCGAGGTGAAGAACTGCCACGGCGTTCGCGCGCCCCACTCCTCGCCCATGAAGAGCATGGGCGTGAACGGGGTGGTGAGGTTCAGCACGGCGGTGACGGCGAGCCGGTCGGCGGTGAGGCTCTGCGAGATGCGGTCGCCCGCGGCGCGGTTGCCGATCTGGTCGTGGTCCTGCGCGAACGTGACGAGCCGCCAGGTCGGCACCTCGGCCGGGATCGGCTTGCCGTGCTCGCGCTCGCGGAACGAGGAGTACGTGCCGGCGTGGAAGAACCCGCCCGTCGTGGTCGTGCGCAGGGCATCCCGCGTCGCGAAGTCGGCGTAGTAGCCGCTCGACTCGCCCGTGACGGCGGCGTGGATGGCGTGGTGGTGGTCATCGCTCCACTGCGCGGTGAGGCCGTAGCCGCCGGCCTCGCGCGGCAGGATGAGCCGCGGGTCGTTGAGATCGCTCTCGGCGATGAGCGTCAGCGGGCGGCCGAGGTGGGCGGAGCGCGCGTCGGTCTCCTCCGCCATCGACTGCAGGATGTGCACGGGGCTCTCGTCGACGAGCGCGTGCACCGCGTCGAGCCGCAGGCCGTCGACGTGGAAGTCGTCGAACCACATCGCGAGGTTGTCGAGCACATAGCGGCGCACCTCGGGGTGCGCGACGTTGACCGAGTCGCCCCACGTGTTCGCCGAGGCGTCGTGGAGGTAGGGCCCGAACAGCGGCAGGTAGTTGCCGCTCGGGCCGAGGTGGTTGTAGACGACGTCCTGCACGACGGCGAGGCCGCGGGTGTGGCAGGCGTCGACGAAGCGGCGGTAGCCCTCGGGCCCGCCGTAGTGCTCGTGCACGGTGAACCAGAGCACGCCGTCGTAGCCCCAGTTGTGCGTGCCGTTGAACCCGTTGACGGGCAGCACCTCGACCATGTCGACACCGAGCTCGACCAGGTGGTCGAGGCGGGCGATCGCGCCGTCGAAGGTGCCCTCGGGCGAGTAGGTGCCGATGTGCAGCTCGTAGATGACGGCGCCGGCGAGCTGGCGGCCCTGCCAGCCGTCGTCGAGCCAGGCGAAGGCGGCGGGGTCGTCGAGAGCGCTGAGCCCGTGCACGCCGTCGGGCTGGCGGCGCGAGCGGGGGTCGGGGCGAGGATGCTCGTCCCCGTCGATGAGGAACCCGTAGCGGTCGCCCGGCTCGAGCGCCCCCTCCGCGACCCACCAGTCGTCGTCACCGCGGGTCATCGGCACGCGGTCGACGACCTCGGATCGCACGCGGTGCAGGGCCAGCTCGGCGGCGCGCGGCGCCCAGACGCGGGCGTCGCGCGCGGTCGGCTCCGCCGTCGGGGCGCTCGGCGCGCTGGTCGGGACGGGCGCGCTCGACGGGTCGGCCGCGCTGCTCGAGGCGGGTGCGCTGGTCGGGGCTGGTGCGCTGGTGGGGTTCTCGGTCATCGGTCGTTCTCCTCCTCGACGAGCAGGGCGACGGGGTAGGTGCCGAGCACCTCTGCCAGCCGCAGCTCGCCTCCGTCGTAGCGGCGCCCCGTGAACGCGTCGAGAACGGGACGCTGCGGCAGCACGATCACGGTGTCGCCCCAGCCGCCGGCCTGCTCGAGGCCGACCGGCAGGCGCGTCGCGACCGCGACGGCGCCGCCGCGGTCGAACACGATCGCGTGGGCGGCGGCGGATCCGAGTGCCGGCAGGGGGGCGTAGCGGGTGAACAGCTCGGGCCGGTCGCGGCGCACGCGCAGGGCGCGGCTCGTGACGAGCAGCTTCGCGGCGGCGGTCTCGTCGATGCCGGGCATCCAGTTCGGCGTCGCCGAGGGGGCCTCGCCGTCGATGCGGGCCAGCAGCATCCGTCGCTCGTCGTAGTCGACCGGGCGGCGGTTGTCGGGGTCGACGAGGCTCGTCTCCCACAGCTCGCTGCCCTGGTAGACGTCGGGAACGCCGGGCGTGGCGATCTGCAGCAGCTTGGCCGCGAGACCGTTCGACCAGCCGGCGGGCGCGACGGCGGTGACGAAGTCCTCCACGAGGGCGCGCAGCGCGCCGCCCTGCTCGAGCACGGCGTCGATGGCCGCGTGCATGCGGGCCTCGAAGGCCTCGTCGGGCTGCGTCCACGTCGTCGCCGTGCCGGCCTCGCGCGCGGCCTTCTCGGCGTAGGCGTGCGCGCGCTCGGCCGAGATCGGCCAGGCGCCGACGAGCGACTCCCACAGCAGGTTCTCGAACGGGCCGTCGCCGAGCGGCACGGCGGCGCGCAGCTCGTCCAGCAGGGTCCGCCACGCCTCGGGGATCTCGGCCAGCACGTGGATGCGCGCCCGGGTGTCCTCGCCGCGCTTCGTGTCGTGCGTCGACAGCGCCGTGAGCGAGGCGGGGTAGGCGCCCTGGCGCACGAGCTGCCGGCGGTGGAACTCGTCGACGTCGACCGCGAACTCGGCCGGGTCGGCGCCCACCTCGGTGAGCGAGGCGAGGCGCGAGACCCGGTAGAAGGCCGTGTCCTCCACGCCCTTCGCCATGACCATGCCGCTCGACTGCTGGAACCGCTGCGCGACGGGCTGCGCCGCATCGGCGAGCAGAGGGGCGAGCGCATCGAAGGCGTCGGCGAGATCGGGGCGGGATGCCCGCGCCGCCGTCAGCGACGCCTCCAGCTGCTCGGCGCCCACCGGCAGGTACGAGCGGTACACCGGGAAGCACGCGAGCAGCTCGGCGAGAGCGTCGGCGGCCTCGGGAACGGGAGCGGGCAGCTCGCGCTCGAGCCGCAGCACCTCGCTGCGCAGGATGGTGTCGGCGATGCGGCGCTTCGTGCGCCGGATGAGCGCGTGCCAGTCGAGGGTCTCGGCCGGAGCATCCGTGCCCTCGGCCCGCAGGGCGGCGTCGAGCGCATCGAGCGCTCCGCGACCGGCGGGGTCGACGAGCACGCGGTCGATGGTGGCGAGGGCGTCGTAGCCGGTGGTGCCGGCGGCCTGCCAGAAGGCCGGCAGCTGCTCCTCGCCCTCGAGGATCTTCTCGACCCACACCGGGGCGTGCCCGGTGGCGGCGGCGAGGTCGTCGAGGTAGCCGCCCGGGTCGAGCAGGCCGTCGGGGTGGTCGACGCGGATGCCCTGCACGAGCCCCTCGCGCACCCAGCGCACGATCTCGGCGTGCGACTGCTCGAACACCCACGGCACCTCGACGCGCACGGCGGCGAGGGTGTTGACGGCGAAGAAGCGGCGGTAGTTGAGGTCGGCGTCGGCCCGCGTCCAGTGCACGAGCTCGTAGTGCTGGCGGCCGAGCACGGCGAGCAGCTCGTCGGGGGTCGCAGCGGAGCGGTCGGCGACGTCGTCGGCCGAACCCTCGGCCAGCGGGTACTCGGTGCCGTAGACGGTCACGGAGTCCTCGCCGAGCGAGACCTGCCCGTCGGCGACAACCCGCTCCAGCTCCTCCCCCAGCACGGGGATGCGCAGCCGACCCTGCCCGAACGCCCAGTCGACGTCGAAGGCCTCGGCCATCCGGCCCTCGCGGCCATCGCGCAGCAGCTGCCACCACCAGTCGTTCTGGCGCGGATCGGCGACGCCCATGTGGTTCGGCACCGTGTCGACGAGCACCCCCATGTCGAGCGCGCGGGCGGCCGCGGCGGCCCGCTCGAGGCCCTCGGGCCCGCCGCGCTGCTCATCGACCCGGCCGTGGTCGGTGACGTCGTAGCCGTGGCTCGAGTCGCGCGTCGCCTGCAGCAGCGGCGACAGGTACAGCCAGTCGGCGCCGAGCAGGCGCACGTAGTCGGCGAGCGCCGCCGTCTGCTCGAGCGTGAACTCGGCGCTCACCTGCAGTCGGTAGGTGGAACGGGGCAGGTCGGTGGGGCTCACGCGGGCGTCACCACCGAGATCGAGGAGGTCTCGGTCGAGGCCGGCGGCGACGAGATCGACAGCGCCACGGCGTCGTCGACGGTGTGCTCGGCGACCTGGTGCTCGCGCAGCACGACGAGGCTGATGCCCTCGAGCTGCATGGATGCTCCTGCCTCGAGCACGGCGGCCGCGTCACCGAGACCGCTCGTGTCGACGAGCCGCTCCCAGCGCGCGCCGTACTCGGCGGGCGGCAGCGTCGCCTCGATCGGCTCGGTGTGGGCCGAGTAGTAGACGAGGAAGTGGCGGTCGACGATGGGCTCGCCCCGGTCATCCCGCCCCCGGATGCCGTGGCCGTTGAGGAAGACGCCGACGGTGCGCCCGAAGCCGGACTCCCAGTCGGTGTCGTCCATCGCGGTGCCGTCGGGGCGCAGCCAGACGGCGTCGGGCAGCGGCTCGCCCTCGCTGCGGCGCGCGGGGCGGCCATCGAAGTAGCGCGTGCGGCGGAAGGTCGGGTGCTCGCGGCGCAGGCGCACGAGAGAGCCGACGAACTCGATGAGCGACTGGTCGGCGTGCTCCCAGTCGACCCACGAGAGCGCGTCGTCGTGGGCGTAGACGTTGTTGTTGCCCTTCTGGGTGCGGCCGAGCTCGTCGCCGTGGGCGAGCATCGGCACGCCCTGGCTGAGCAGCAGGGTCGCGAGGAAGTTGCGCACCTGGCGCGCCCGCAGCGCGAGCACGATGGGGTCGTCAGTGGGGCCTTCCACGCCCATGTTGTACGAGCGGTTGTGGCTCTCGCCGTCGTTGTTGCCCTCGCCGTTGGCCTCGTTGTGCTTCTCGTTGTACGAGACGAGGTCGCGCATGGTGAAGCCGTCGTGCGCGGTGACGAAGTTGATGCTCGCGACCGGGCGGCGGCCGTCGGCCTCGTAGAGGTCGGCCGAGCCGGTGATGCGGGCGGCGAACTCGCCGAGCGTGCCCTCCTCGCCGCGCCAGAAGTCGCGCACGGTGTCGCGGTACTTGCCGTTCCACTCCGTCCACAGGGGCGGGAAGTTGCCGACCTGGTACCCGCCGGGGCCGATGTCCCAGGGCTCGGCGATGAGCTTCACCTGCGAGACGATCGGATCCTGCTGCACGAGGTCGAAGAAGGTCGACAGGCGGTCGACGTCGTAGAACTCGCGCGCGAGCGTCGCGGCGAGGTCGAAGCGGAACCCGTCGACGTGCATCTCGGTCACCCAGTACCGCAGCGAGTCCATGATGAGCTGCAGCGAGTGCGGGTGGCGCACGTTAAGGCTGTTGCCCGTGCCGGTGTAGTCGCGGTAGTACTGCGGGTCGTCATCCATCAGCCGGTAGTAGGCGGCGTTGTCGAGGCCCTTGAACGAGATGATCGGCCCCATGTGGTTGCCCTCGGCGGTGTGGTTGTAGACCACGTCGAGGATGACCTCGATGCCGGCGACGTGCAGCGACTTCACCATGTTCTTGAACTCCTGCACCTGCTGACCGCGGTCGCCGGCGGAGGAGTAGGCGTTGTGCGGGGCGAGGAACCCGATGGTGTTGTAGCCCCAGTAGTTGGTGAGGCCCTGGTCGACGAGGTGCTTGTCCTGCACGAACTGGTGCACGGGCATGAGCTCGATCGCGGTGACGCCGATGCGCTTGAGGTGGTCGACGATCGCGGGATGCCCGATGGCCGCGTAGGTGCCGCGGATCTCCTCGGGGATGTCGGGGTGCGTCATGGTGAGGCCCTTGACGTGCGCCTCGTAGATCACCGACTGGCTGTACGGCACCCGCGGCAGGCGGTCGCCGGCCCAGTCGAAGAAGGGGTTGATGACGACGCCGAGCATGGCGTGCTTGCCGGAGTCGAGGTCGTTCTGCGCCGAGGGGTCGTCGAAGTGGTACGGGAACAGCGACTCGTCCCAGTCGATCTGCCCGTGCACGGCCTTCGCGTAGGGGTCGAGCAGCAGCTTCGCGGGGTTGGCGCGGCGGCCGGTGGCGGGGTCGTTGACGCCGTGCACGCGGTAGCCGTAGAGCTGCCCGGGCTGCACGGTCGGCAGGTACGCGTGCCAGACGAAGGCGTCGACCTCGACGAGCTCGACGCAGGTCTCGACGCGCTCGCCGTCGGCGCCAATGTCGATGAGGCAGAGGTCGACGCGCTCGGCCGCCTCACTGAAGATGGCGAAGTTCGTGCCGTTGCCGTCGAAGGTCGCACCCAGCGGGTACGGGGTTCCGGGCCAAGTGTGCATGGGGGGTGCCTCCCTGATCGCCTCACAGCGTAGGGGCGACCGCGGCACGGGCGCCCGCGGCCGTGAGGGGGATGCCCAGCTTACGGCGAGGGCGGCCGCGCACCATCGCCGGAGGCCGCCTCAGCGCAGGAGCGTCCAGGCGATCATCAGCATCGTCACGAGCGCCCCGGCGAAGAAGTTGAACCACAGGAACCGCTTCCAGCCGCGGTTCGCATCCTCGGCGTCCTCGTCGCGCACGCTCCACCACTGCGCCGTGCTGATCGCGTACGGCAGGGCGGCGAGCGCCGCGATCGGTCCCGGCCAGTCGGTGCCGAGCAGCAGCAGCCCCGCGACGACGTAGGCGACGACGGCGAGGCGCACGGTCGCCCGCCCGCCGATGACCGTGGCGATCGACGAGATGCCGCCCTCGCGGTCGGCCACGATGTCCTGCACCGCTCCGAAGGCATGGCTCGCGATGCCCCAGAGGAAGAACGACACGAGGATGAGCCAGAGGGCCGGGGTGAACGCGGCGCCGGCGAGCACGAGGCCGTAGACGGCGGGGCTCACGAAGTGGGTGCTCGAGGTGAGTGAGTCGAGGAACGGCTTCTCCTTGAAGCGCAGCCCCCTCGCGGAGTAGGCGACGACCGCGAACATGCTGATCGCGAGCACGAGCCACGAGAGCGGGTCGCCGACGATCACGAGATACACGAGGAACGGCGCGCAGCTGATCGCCGCCGCCCAGAGCGTCGTGCGGTGGATGCGCGGATCGAGCAGCGCCCCCTCCACCCCGCCCTTGCGCGGGTTGCGCAGGTCGCTCTCGTAGTCGAAGACGTCGTTGATGCCGTACATCGCGAGGTTGTACGGCACGAGGAAGAAGATCGTGCCGATGACGAGCGTGGCGTCGATGCGACTGGTGGTGAGCAGGTACGCCGCGGCGAAGGGGAAGGCCGTGTTGATCCAGCTGAGGGGCCGCGAGCTCAGGACGAGCTGGGAGAAGGTGCTCACGGGGAACCATCATCGCGCGTGCGACGGCGCGGCAGCAGCTCCCACACCGCCGGCAGCAGCACGAGGGCCGCGACCGTGTAGGCGAAGTCCTCGATGGGGGCGAGCCCGACGCGCACCCCGCTGATGAGCGCCTCGTCGTAGTCGACGAGCCCCGTGCCGATGATGACGTTGTCGAAGATCGCGGTGAGCGTCAGCAGCAGCACGGCCGCCGCTCCGACGGCCCGCCAGTTCGGGGAGCGGCGCGCGAGCACCGCGGCGAGCGCGACGAGCGCGACCGCGGCCAGGAACACGAGGTTGAGCAGCGTGTACGTCATCCCGCCGCCGACCCCGCCCGCGACCGCGTCGCGCGCCGACGCTCGAGGAGCAGCACGGCCGCCCCGTAGGCGTTCATCGTGTTGTAGCAGAGCAGCGTCAGGAAGAAGACCTCCTCGATCGGCAGCTCGGTGCCGACGAGCACGCCCGTCATGAACTGCGTCTGCCCGCGGAAGAAGATGCCGAGCGCGATGCCGAGCACGTCCCAGAGCAGGAAGAAGGCCACGCCGAGCGGCAGCACGATGGATGCCCGGCGCGCGTCGCGCCAGAAGAACAGGCCGAACCGCCGATCGAGCACCACCATGCCCGTGATCGACACGAGCAGGGCGATGAGGTAGCTGAAGCCGATCACGCCGCGGGCGCCGCCGCCGGCCTGCTCGCCTCGAGGGGCTCGGGCAGCGGGCCCGTCGAGGTGTCGCCGCGGAGGCGCTTGATGAGCACCTCGGCGCTGATCAGGCACATCGGCAGCCCGATGCCCGGGATGGTCGAGGCGCCCGCGTAGTACAGGCCGCGCACCTTCTTCGAGACGTTGCCGCTGCGGAAGAAGGCGCTCTGCTTGAGGGTGTGCGCCGGGCCGAGCATGCTGCCGCGCCAGGCGTTGAGGTCGTCGGCGAAGTCGCCGGGCCCGTAGGTGCGGCGCAGCACGATCCGCTCCGCGAAGTCGGGCGTGTTGGTCCACTCGGCGATCTGCGCGATGATGCGGTCGGCGTAGGCCTCGAGCCGGGTGTCGCCGTCGCCCGCGACGTCGCCGCGGCCGAACTTGAGGTCGGCCGGAGCCGGGACGAGCACGAAGACGTTCTCGTGGCCCTCGGGCGCGACCGAGGGGTCGACCCCGCTCGGCTTGCAGATGTAGAGCGACGCCGGCTCGGGCATCCGCGCATCGGGGCCGAAGATGGCCTCGAAGTTCTCGCGCCAGTCCTCGGCGAACAGCAGCGTGTGGTGCTCGAGGTTCGGCAGCTCGCCCTTGACGCCGAGGTACATGAGCAGAGCGCTCGGGCCGGGGTTGCGCGGCTGCCAGTAGCTCTCGGGGTAGGTCTGCAGATGCTCGGGCAGTAGGCGGGTCTCGGTGTGGTGCAGATCGGCGGCCGAGACGACGATGTCGGCCTCGATCGTCTCGCCGCTCACGAGCTCGACGCCGCGGGCCTCGCTCGTCTGCTCGTCGACGAGGATGCGGGCGACGGGCGAGGAGGTGCGCACCTCGACGCCGTGGTCGACCGCGACGTGGTGGATGCGGTCGATGAGCGTGGTGAACCCGCCCATCGGGTACAGCACGCCGTCGGCCAGGTCGAGATGGCTCATGAGGTGGTACATCGAGGGGGTGTCGAAGGGCGAGGAGCCGAGGAACACCGCGGGGTAGCCGAGCACCTGGCGCAGCCGCAGGTCGGTGAAGCGCTTCGCCACGAAGTCGTCGAGGTTCTGCAGCAGCAGCCCGACGAGCTTGGGCGCGCGGCGCAGCACGTCGCTCGTGAGCAGCGGGCCGAACGACTGGAAGCTCGTGTAGAGGAACCGCTTCTTCGCCATCTCGTAGGTGTCGAGGGCCGAGTCCAGGTAGCGCTCGAGCTCGCGGCCCGCGCCCTTCTCGATCGACTCGAACAGCGCGATGTTCTCCTCGCGCGAGGCGGCGATGTCGGTCCACTCCTCGACGCCCTCGGTGATGACGCGGTAGCCGGGGTCGAGCTGCACGAGGTCGAGCTGCTCGGCGGCGCTCGTGCCCATGAGCTTGAAGAAGTGGTCGAAGACCTCGGGCATGAGGTACCAGCTGGGGCCGGTGTCGAAGCGGAATCCGTCGGCCTCCCACGATCCGGCGCGGCCGCCGAGCTGGTCGCGCTTCTCGACGAGGGTCACCTGGTGGCCCTCGCGGGCGAGCAGGGCGGCGCTCGCGAGGCCCGCGATGCCGCCGCCGATGACGAGCGCGCGGCTCACGCGGTCACCGCCGCGGTGGGGCGGGGGGTCGGGATGCGGCCGGCGAGCACGCCGGCCGCGATGCGCAGCTTGACCGGATCGGGCACCCGCACGCGCGCGCGCACGAGCTCGGAGGCGGGGGTGCGGCGCAGCCGCACCGAGAGCTCGGCGAAGAGCCCCTGGGCGAGCGCGACCGCGCGCCGGCTCGAGGCGGGCAGGTCGGGGATGACCGCGGCGCTGGTGCGCAGATCGGCGTCGATGTCGTCGAGCAAGCGGTGCTTCTCCTCTTCGGTGAACGAGTCGACCCGCACGCCGGGGAAGTAGCTCCGCCCGAGCGACTCGAAGTCGGCCGAGAGGTCGCGCAGGAAGTTGACCTTCTGGAACGCGGCGCCGAGAGCGCGGGCGCCGTGCACCATGCGGTCATTCTGCGCCTCGGTCATGTCGAGTTCCTGCACGAAGGCCCGGAGGCACATGAGGCCGACGACCTCGGCCGAGCCGTAGACGTACTCGTCGAAGCTCGCCCGATCGTGCTCGGTGTCGGTGAGGTCCATGCGCATCGAGTGGAAGAAGGGCTCGGTGAGCTCGCGGCCGAAGCCGACCTCGCGCGCGGTGCGGGCGAAGGCGTGCACGACGATGTTGGTCGAGTAGCCGTGCTCCATCGCCTGGTTGGTGTCGGCCTCGAACTCGTCGAGGTACCGCCCGGCGGCCGCGAGGTCGAGGCCCGCGTCGGTCACGCCCCCGTCGACGATCTCGTCGGCGACGCGCACGAGCGCGTAGATGTTCTCGACGTGCTGGCGCACGCCCGCCCCGAGCAGCCGGGAGGCCAGCCCGAACGAGGTCGAGTAGCGGTGGATCACGACGGCGGCGACCTCGTCGGCGACGCGGTCGTACAGCTCCAGGCGGTTCATCGCACTCTCTTCAGGACGGTCTCGGCGATCGGGTGCAGCTCGTCACGGAGCGCTGCGGGGATGCACGGCTCGGCCAGGCGCGCGAGAGCCCGGTGGGCGTACCCCCTGGCGAGATCCTCGGCGAAGGCCTTCGCGCCGCACTCGATGAGCAGCAGCCGGGCCTCCATCGCCTCCTCCCCCGTGAGGTCGGATTTGCCGATGAGGTCGCACAGCCGCGCCCACGCCGGCGTCGAGCAGGCGAAGGCGATCATGACGGTGCGCTTGCCCTCGCGCAGGTCGCCGATCGTCGTCTTGCCGGTGGCCTCCTCCTCGCCGAAGACCCCGAGCACGTCGTCGATGATCTGGTACGCGATGCCGATCTCGCGGCCGAACTCGCCGAGGGTCGTCACGGCGGCCTCGGAGGCTCCGGCGAGGATGGCGCCGGCCTGCAGAGGGGTCTCGAAGGAGTAGACCGCGGTCTTGAGCCGCTCCATGGTGAGGATGTCGTCGACGAGCGGCATGCCCGGCGCGATCGAGAAGTCGACGTCGATGAGCTCGCCGGCGGCGCTCGCGAACATCGCCTCGTCGAGCACGTCGAGCAGGCGCTCGCGCACGGGCGAGCCGACGCCGCTGCGGTCGATCAGGCGGTAGGCGTTGAACAGGGCCAGGTCGCCCGCGATGACGGCGGCCGAGACGCCGCGGTGCTCGGCGATTTCGACGCTCGCTCCGCGGTCGACGGCGTGATCGCGGTAGGCCCCCGAGATGTTCGGGATGCCCCGCCGCACGAAATCGCGATCGATCACGTCGTCGTGCACGATCAGGGCGGTGTGCAGCAGCTCGAAGCTCGCGCCGACGTAGGCAGCGGCATCCATGTCGTCGCCCCCGAAGCCGGCGTAGGCGGACATGACCATGCGGGGGCGGAACCGCTTGCCGCCCTGGGTGTTGCGCTCGAGCAGGCCCCAGAGGTGCACGTAGTGGTCGCCCAGGGGCGCGGCGCGCTTCTTGGATAGGCTGAAGAAGCGCTCCAGCACAGCGTCGACCATGCTCGCGCGCTCAGCGCCGAGCTTCACCGGGTCGTGTCGATCCACCCCCCGAGACTAGCGCGAGCAATGACTGAGACCATCGAGAGCGTCGTCCTCCTCGACGACGACGGCACCCCGGTCGGCACGGCCCCGAAGGCGACGGTGCACACCGCCGACACCCCCCTGCACCTCGCGTTCTCGTGCCACGTGTTCGACGCCCGCGGCCGCGTGCTCGTCACGCGGCGGGCCCTGTCGAAGGCCACGTGGCCCGGCGTGTGGACGAACAGCTTCTGCGGGCATCCCGCCCCCGGCGAGGATTTCGCCGAGGCGATCGTGCGGCGCGCCGAGCGCGAGCTCGGACTGCGCATCGGAGCGGTGACGCCGGCGCTGCCCGACTTCCGCTACCGGGCGGTCGACGCCTCGGGCGTCGTCGAGAACGAGATCTGCCCCGTCTTCACCGCGGTCGCCGAGGGCGACCCGCAGCCCGCCGACGACGAGGTCGCCGAGTGGGCCTGGGTCGAGCCGGCGCAGCTGCGCGAGGCCGTCGCCGCGACGCCCTTCGCCTACAGCCCCTGGCTCGGCTGGCAGCTCGCGGCGTGGCAGGGCGCGTACGCCGCTCCGCAGTCGGCCCCGATCCCGGACGCGGTCAGCCCGAGCTGACGGCCCCGGTCGGGACGGACTCCGCGGGGGCGCGGGCGGCGGTCGGCGCAGTGGGCTCCGGCCCCGCGGCCGATCCTGCCTCCGTCGGCAGATCGAGGATCGCCGTCGTGCCCGCGGCGCCGTCCGACTCGAGCCGCACCGCGCCGCCGAGGCGCTTCTCGACGAGCTCGCGCACGATCGGCAGGCCGAGGCCCGTTCCGGGCACGTCGCGGTGCCGGTCGTCCTGCACCCGCGAGAAGCGGCCCCAGACGTGCTCGAGCTGATCCGGCGGGATGCCCATGCCGTGGTCCTCGATGCGCACCCGCCACTCGTCCCCGTGCGGCGCGAGCGACACCTCGACGACTCCCCCGTCGTCGCTGAACTTCACGGCGTTCGACAGCAGGTTCGCCAGCACGCGGGCCAGGGCCGGCGCCTCCGCGCTGATCACGACGGGATGCTCGGGCACCGTGAGCCGGATCTCGATGCCGCGCGTCGGCGCGAGCCCCTCGGCGTCCTGCACGCACTGGGCCAGCACGAGACGCAGGTCGAGCGGCGCGGCCGGGCGCGCGATCGCCACTCCCGAGCTGAGCTTGCTGAGCTCGAGCACGTCCTCGATGACGTCGGCGAGCCGTCGGGCGTTGCGCGCGATCACCTCGGCGGCGAGCCGTTCGCTCGGCGCGAGCGGGGCATCCTCGAGGTCCTCGGCGAACCCGAGGATGCTCGTGACGGGGGTGCGCAGCTCGTGGCTGACGGAGGAGATGAAGTCGTCCTTCTGGCGGTTGAGATCGCGCAGCTGCTCGGCCGCCTGCAGCGCCCGCCGCTCGCGCTCGTCGCGCTGCGTGACGTCGGTGAAGACGACCGTGAAGACGCTCGTGCCGATGGAGCCCTCGTGGATGGCGACGTCGACGTCGAACCGGCGCCCCTGGGTCTCGACCTCGACCCGCCCGCTGCCACCCCTGGCGATGAGCGCGTCCAGCTCGGGCAGGCCCAGCACGGCGTGCTTCTCGCTGATGCGGATGCCGCTGACGGCCCAGGTCGGCGGCATGGCCTCGCGGCCGAGGGCGGCGAGGGCGGTCGGGTTCAGGCCCACGACCCGCAGGCGATCACCGTCGATCACCTCGGCGATGAGGATTCCGGTGTCGGAGCTCACGATGCCGCCGCGCAGCAGCGACTCCCGCGCACTGAGCCGCACCACGGCCGCACCCCAGTCGTTGCGCGCGGCCGAGACGAAGAGCGCGGAGGTCGCGGAGATCGCGAGGAAGGTCTGCAGCAGGAGGACGGCGAGGGCCGGGTCGGAGTCGAGGTAGTCGGCGAACGGGCCCCCGCCGCGGCCGGTGAGCCGGATGCCCATGAGGGCCATGACGAAGAGCTCGACCGCGACGACGAGCGTCGGCATGCGGAACGCCGCCCAGAGCAGAGCGGTGAGCGGCAGGAACGCCAGAGGGAGGTCGGAGCCCGGCCAGAACACGAAGAGCATGATGCCGACGAAGGCCATCGCCTGCAGCACGATCTCGAACGGTCGCGCACCCCGGCGCAGCCGACGGCTCACGAGGGCGAGCGGGGTGATGACCAGCAGGGCGCTGCCGTGCGAGGCGACGAGCGAGAAGAAGACGGTGGTCGGGTCGACGCCGACGACGATGGCGGCGGTCGCGCTGCCGAGGAGCGCGAGGCTCAGAGCGCCGGCGATCACGGCCACCATGAGCCGGCCGACGTCGCGGATGCTGTCGAGGCGGGCCTCGGGGCCGCCGCGCGAGGCGAGCTGCGCCACCACGTAGACCTCGACGGCGTTCGCGAGGCCGTACCCGAACGTCAGACCGAGCTCGCGCCCCACGAGCAGATTGGCGGCGAAGGCCGCGGCGAAGACGCCCACCGTCGCCGCCAGACGCGACCCGCGGGAGGCGAGCACGGCGACGGCGCCGATACCGGCGGCCGGCCACCAGGTGGCGATGATGGCGCCCTCAGGGCGCAACACCAGGCTCGCGTAACTGACGAGACCGGTCAGGAGGATTAGGCTGACGATCGCGACGCGCCGGACGACGGGGCCGGAGTACCAGATCTCGGTAGCGAGACCTCCTTTGCCCATGACGACCCCCGCTCGGCGCGAATGGAAAGCGAACGCCCTCCACCTCTTGGGAGGAGACTACGTCCGGGAAGGCTGGAGGGGAAATATGGCACGCATTCTGATCGTGGAAGACGAGCCCGATGTGATGCTCCTGCTCGAGAACCGCGTCCGCGGCGCGGGGCACGACGTCATCTCGGCGACGGACGGCGAGGCCGGTCTCGAGCTCGCGCTCGCCGAGAAGCCCGATCTCATCGTGCTCGACTGGATGATGCCCAAGCTCGACGGCATCCGCGTCTGCGAGCTCGTGCGCCACGCCGACCCGGATCGCGACATCAAGGTGCTCATGCTGACGGCGCGCTCCCAGCAGAAGGACGTCGACCGGGCGTACGCGGCCGGCGCCGACGAGTACATCGTCAAGCCGTTCAGCTCGCGCGAGCTCATCACGCGCATCGGCGCGCTGCTCGACGGCGGGGCGGCGGAGGCTCACCCGGTCTGAGCGCGGCCGCGCGCGAGCGGGGCATCCCCCGCCCCACCGCGCGGAACGGCGGGCGTCTAGCGCGGCGCGATCTCGGTGCGGTGGAAGTTCTGCCACGAGCGCGACGCCGTCGGCCCCCGCTGGCCCTGGTAGCGGTTGAGGTAGTCGCCCGTTCCGTAGGGGTTCTCGGCGGGCGAGCTCAGGCGGAAGAAGCACAGCTGGCCGATCTTCATGCCCGGCCAGAGCTTGATCGGCAGGGTCGCGACGTTGCTCAGCTCGAGCGTGACGTGGCCGGTGAAGCCCGGGTCGATGAAGCCCGCGGTCGAGTGGGTCAGCAGACCGAGGCGGCCGAGCGAGCTCTTGCCCTCGAGGCGCGCGGCCACGTCGTCGGGCAGGCTCACCTGCTCGTAGGTGGCGCCGAGCACGAACTCGCCCGGGTGCAGGATGAACGGCTCATCGCTCTTCGCCTCGACCAGCCGCGTGAGCTCGGGCTGCTCGGCCGCCGGGTCGATGAACGGGTACTTGTGGTTGTCGAACAGCCGGAAGAACGAGTCGAGCCGCACGTCGACGCTCGAGGGCTGGATCATCGAGCGGTCGAGGGGGTCGAGGCCGATGCGGCCCGCGTCGAACTCGGCCCGGATATCGCGATCGCTCAGCAGCATGAGGTCACCCTACCGAGGGGCGGGCGGCTCGCGAGGCGCGGTCGCCCGTGGCACGAATTCAGGCATCGCGACGCCGGGCTCGGCGTGTCGCCGCTCAGCCGGGTTCGACGCGCCGACATGTGCCTGAATATGCGTCACGACGCCGGCGGGGGGCGAGCGGCGGTGGGATGCTCGGCGCGGGCTCCGCGGGCAACCGCTAGACTTTCCACGCCCCCGCTAGGGGGCCGTGCGGATGTAGTTCAATGGTAGAACTTCAGCTTCCCAAGCTGATAGCGCGGGTTCGATTCCCGTCATCCGCTCCACCAGTCCCAAACCCCGCGGTCGGAGGCACGACGATGAGCGCGGACGAGGTCGAGGGCTTCATCGCCGGACTCCCCGCGCCGCAGCGCGAGACCATGGCCGCGCTCTGCGCGGTCATCCGCGGCAGCGATGCGCGGCTCACCGAATCGATCGCCTGGGGGGCTCCGAGCTTCTCGCTCGACGACCACCTGTTCACCACTGGCATCGACCGGCGCTCGGGCCGCGTGCGGCTCGTGCTGCACTCCGGTGCGCGGTCGACGCTGGCGATGCGCGGGCGCATCGACGATGCGACCGGGATGCTCGAGTGGAAGTCCGACGACCGCGCCGTGCTGCACCTGGCCGACGCCGCCGGGGTCGAGGCGGCGCAGCCCGCGCTGACCGCGCTGCTGCGCGAGTGGGTCGCCGCGGTCGGGAAGGGTCCGGCCCCGGAGGCCGGGGTCGAGCAGGGCGGCGCGAGCGGGGATCCGGCATGATGCGCTCGGCCAACCGGCGCGCGGGCCTCGTGCTCGGCGGGCTGCTCGCGGCGCTCGGCATCGCGGCTCTCATCGCCTCCATCGGGGTTCCGATCGCCGACCCCGAGGGCGTGGCGCTCGTGGCCGCGCTGACGGTGAACCCGCTGCAGGGCATCCTGACCCTCGTGGTCGGCGTCGCGCTCATCGTGCCGGCGACGCGCTCGCTCGACGCCGCACGCCGCGTCAACGGCATCATGGGCGCCGTGCTGCTCGCCGGCGGCATCGGCGGGCTCTACCTGATCGGCACCGAAGCGAACGTGCTGGCCATCACGAGCACGAACACCGTCATCCAGTTCGGGGCCTCGGCGGTGCTGCTGGTCGCCGCGCTCGGTGCCGATCGGCCGACTCCCGAGGACCCCGCAGCGCACTAGCGAGCGGCCTGAGGCCGAGGAGCTCAGCGCGAGCGCGGCTCGACGGCGCGGTCGATCGCGGGCCCGGCCTCGGCCATGAACCGCCGCACGTCGTCGTCGACGATGACATCGCTCGGCCGCATCGGCCGGGTCAGGTAGAGGCCCTCGATCGAGCGGATGCGCGACAGCGCCACGTACGCCTGCCCCGGGGCGAAGGCGCGCGGCCCCAGGTCGACGATGGCGGCGTCGTAGGTCTGACCCTGCGACTTGTGGATGGTGACCGCCCAGGCGAGCCGCAGCGGGAACTGCGTGAATTCCCCCACGATGTCCTTCGTCACCTGCTTGCGCGCCGCCGAATAGGTGTACTTGTACTTCTCCCACGTGGCCGGCAGCACCTCGTGGCTCTCGCCGTCGACCTCGACCCACACCGTCTTGCCGATGCGCTCGACCGTGCCGAGGGTGCCGTTCACCCAGCGCGGGTGCCCGTCGCCGCCGGTGTCGTTGCGCAGGAACATCACCTGCGCGCCGACCTTGAGCTCGAGCGCCTCGTCGGCGGGGTAGCCGCCCTTCGTGCCGAAGTCGCCCGCGACGTCGGCCCGCGCGGTCTTCGGGGCGCCGGGGAGGCGGCGCAGGGCATCCTGATTGATGCGCGTGACGGTCGCGTTCGTCGTCGCGAGGGTCAGGATGCCCTCCGCGGGCGCCGGCCGCGCTCCGGCCTGATTCAGCGCGCCGCCGATCTCCTGCGTCACCTCGCCGTGGCGCACGGCCGAGAGCATGGCGCGGAAGGCCTCGTCCTGCTGGCGGTGGATGGTCTGCAGCTCGACGATGCGCAGATCGGCCTCGTTCCACACGGCGGCGTCGAAGAACCACATCGAGCGGTAGTGGTCGGCGTAGTAGGCGCGCTCGCCCTCGTCGCGGCCCGGCACCGGGGCCAGCTGGTACGGGTCGCCGAACAGCACGACCTGCACGCCGCCGAAGGGCTCGTGCCGGCGGCCGCGGGCCTGGCGCAGGCGGCGGTCGATCGCGTCCATGAGGTCGGCGCTCACCATCGAGACCTCGTCGATGACGACCGTGTCGACGCTCTGCAGCAGGGTGCGCAGCTCGCGCGAGAGGTCGAGCTCCTGATCGGCGATGAGGCCGATCGGCAGCCGGAACAGCGAGTGGATGGTCTGCCCGCCCACGTTGAGGGCGGCGACGCCCGTCGGAGCGCTGACGACGACGGTGCGCTCGGTCGTCGCGAGGAAGCTCTGCAGCAGCGTCGACTTGCCCGTGCCCGCGCGGCCCGTGACGAAGACGTGCTCGCGCGTCGACTCGATGAGGCCGAGCACCGCGAGCTGCTCGGGGCTCAGCTGCGTGCGGGCCGTCATCCGCCCATCGTACCGAGGCCCTCGGCGGCCGTCGGCGCCGCGCGCCTAGGCTTGAGGTATGCGACGTCGAGGGATGCTCTGGGGAGGGATCATCGCCGTCGCCGTGCTGCTCGCCACGGCCGGCGTCGCCGTCACGGCCGCCGTCACCCGCACCCCCGAGCGCCACGTCGAGGCCTACCTCGCCGCGCTCGCCGCCGACGACGCCGTCAGCCTGCGGCTGCTCGCGGGACTGCCAGGCGACGCGCCGCTTCCCCTCGGCGACGACGGCACGCCGACGACCGCCGCCGTGCGGGCGACCGAGCAGCGGGAGGACGGACGGGTCGCGGTCGTCGTCGAGTACGGCGAGGACGGTCGCGACACCAGCACCGCGATCTTCGTGCTCGAACCGGCCACCCTCGCGACGCCCACCGGCTGGCGCTTCACCGAGCCGCCGCTCGCGACCATCGCCCTCACCGCGCCGGCCGGCGTCGACGCGATCGTCAACGGCCGCCCGCTCGACGGCGCCGACGGCGCGGAGGGCGCCGGGCGGGCGGCGACCACCGTCACGGCCTTCGTGCCCGCGCGGGTGACGGCGCAGCTCGACAGCCCCTGGCTGGTCGCCGACCCCTCCTCGGTGCGGGCCGGCTCGGGCGCCGCGCTCGCGCTCGTGGGCTCGCCGACGGCGCGTCTGGAGCGGGCCGTGCAGCAGCAGGTGGCGGGCTTCCTCGCGGAGTGCACCGAGCAGCGGGTGCTGCTGCCCCGGGGCTGCCCCTTCGGGCTCGAGATCGACGACCGCGTGCTCGGCGAGCCCCGGTGGAGCGTCGAGATCGGGCCGGCGCTGCGCATCGCGGCCGCCCCGGACGGCGACGGCTACCGGGTGGAGGGCGAGGCCTCGTTGCGTCTGCGGGCCGAGGTGCAGCGACTGCGCGACGGGGTGATCGAGCAGCTCGACACGCTCGTTCCGGCCGCCATCGACGCGCGCCTGACGATCTCGGGCGAGACGCCCGAGCTCGAGATCAGGCCTCCGGCCGCCTGAGCTCGGATGCCGCGGGGGCGCCGGCAGCGGTATCCACCGTCGCCGACCGCGCCGCGCGCTGCTCGAGCATCGCGTTGTAGGCGTTCAGCTCGGCGTCGCCGTCGCGGTCGGCCTGGCGATCGCGGCGCTTCGTCTCGCGGGAGTCGTCGCGCGACCACATCACGGCCACGAGGATGGCGAGGGCCAGGGTCGGGATCTCGCCGACGCTCCAGGCGATCTCGCCGCCCGTCACCTGATCGGCGAGCGGCGCATCGCCCCACTCGCGGCCCATCGCGCCGAACCACTCGGGCAGCAGCAGGCTCGTGCCCGTGATGAGCGAGAGGCCGAAGAAGGCGTGGAAGGCCATCGTCGCGAGCAGGATCATGAGCCGCACCGGGTAGGCCGGCCGGTACGGCGCCGGGTCGACGCCGATGAGCGCGTTGACGAACAGGAACCCGCTGAGCAGGAAGTGCAGGATCATCCACTGGTGGCCGAGGTGGTCGGTGACCGCCCAGGAGAACAGCGGCGAGTAGTAGAACGCGATGAGCGAGACGGCGAAGATCACCGAGGCGACGACGGGATGCCCGAGCACGCCCACGTACCGGGAGTGCACGATCGCGAGGATCCACTCGCGGGGGCCGCGCGAGCCGTCCTTGCGCATGCGGATCGCCCGCGCGGCGAGCGTGACGGGCGCGGCGAGCACGAGGGTGATCGGGATGGCCATGCTGAGGATCATGTGGCCGAGCATGTGCACGCTGAACAGGTAGCGCTCGTAGACGGCGAAGCCGCTCGAGGTCACGAGGAACAGGGCCGCCATGCCCGTCACCCAGAGGATGGTGCGGTGCACGGGCCACGCGTCGCCGCGGCGGCGAAGACGCCAGACGCCCGCGAGGTAGAAGAAGGCCCCGAAGCCGGCGATGAGCGCCCAGACGAGGTTGAGGTCCCACTCCGTCAGCAGCCGCCAGGGCTCGAAGGCGGGCGGCAGCGGGGCCCCGGTGAGCAGCTCGGCGGGGCTCGGGTCGGCCAGCTGCTCGGCGGGCGTCTCGGGCGCGGGCGAGGGCGTGCGCGCGAGGGCGGCCGCGAGCCCCGAGGCGATGCCCATGACGGCGAGCTCGGCGACGACGATGGACCAGAAGGCCGTGCGGGGCCGGCGGTCGTCGGCGACCCGCGCGATGAGCGCCCGGCGGTAGGCGACGCCGAAGCCCGCGAGCACCGCGAGCGCGGCGACCTTGGAGAGCAGGATGGCGCCGTAGGCGGAGTCGAGGCCCTCCCAGCCGCCGACGCGGATCTGGGCGCTCACCACGCCGGAGATCGCGACGACGATGAAGGCGACGAGGGCGACGCTCGAGTAGCGGGCGAGCACGATCGGCAGACGCGCGCCGAGCGCGCCGCGCAGCAGCACCAGGGCGAGCAGGCCGCCGACCCAGACGGCCGCGAAGACCGAGTGCAGGTAGACGGCGGTCGTGGCCGCGGCGTGGTCGGCGGTGCCGCCCGCGTGGCCGGTCTGCGCCACGGGCCAGAGCGCGGCCACGGCGACGACCGTCGTGATCGCGAGGACGGCGGGGGAGCGCACGGCGAAGCAGACCACCGTGATCGCCGCGGCCATGATCATCGTGATGAGCCACGGCTGACCGATCGGCGTCTCGCCGAAGTAGAAGGCGAGCTGCTCGCCGAACGCCGCATCGAGGCTGAACGGCTGCAGGTAGATGGTGAGGAAGGTGAAGTAGCCGGTCGCCCCGGCCGCGAGCGTCCACAGCGCGCCGGAGACCGCGGCGATGTCGAGGGCGCGCCCGAACTCGGGGCGCTTCGGGCTGAGCGCCAGCACCGCGAGCAGCAGCGAGCCGATCGTGCCGGCGGCGGCGAGGTTCGAGACGAGCTTGGCGATCGGCAGGCCGTAGCGGGCGACGACGCCCGGGTCGGCGAGCAGGGGAGCCGCGGCGCCCCCGCCGAGCACGAGGGCGACGAGCGAGGCGAGCACCGCCGCGATGACGAGGGCGGCGACGCCGAGCGGACCGGTCGCTCCCGAGCGCAGGGCCTCTGCGGCCGCGGGCGAGCTCGACGAGGAGCGATCCGGGGGAGCGGAGCGGGTGATGGTCACCGGGCACGATCCTTGATTCGACGGGGCTGGAGGCGCCTCCACTGTAGGCGAGCATCCTGACCGTCGAACGAGGGGATGCCCGGCGCGGGCCGCCCGCACGACCGCACCGGCCGCGGCCCTCCCGCGCCGATCGCACCGGTTAACGCCGCGACGGGGGCGACCCGCAGGGCCGCCCCCGTCGCGGGGACCATCAGTGGTCGGGAGTTACTTGACAGCAGCCTTGAGCTTGCTGCCGGCCGAGATCTTGACGCCGTTCGAGGCGGCGATCTGGATGGCCTCGCCCGTCTGGGGGTTGCGGCCCTGGCGGGCGGCGCGAGCGGTGCGCTCGACCGAGAGCCAGCCCGGGATCGAGACCTTGGTGCCCGACGCGAGCGAGCTCGAGAGGGTCGAGAACAGGCCGTCGACGACGCGGTTCACGTCGGCCTGGCTCAGGCCGGACTCAGCAGCCACGGCAGCGACGAGCTCGGAACGGTTCAGGGACTTGTCAGCCATTGGGGTCCTCCTCGGACTTCACAACATTCAGTGGTGCGGCTGCATCGGCGAGGGGCGCCGCGAGCCGCCTCGAAACTAGCAGTGATTCCGCATGATTCCGGGCATTCCGGTGCGCGGTGCGCCGGGAACACCCAGGATCGTCGAATTCCCGTCACGCCCCGACGACGGGCGGAGGTGCGGCTCGAGCCGCTCGCCGGGCCCGCGGAGGGCATCCCGGGAACGCCGAAGGGGCGCCCCCGTGACGGGGACGCCCCTTCGCGACGATGCGTGGTGCGGTGCTTACCAGCTCGACTTGGTGATGCCGGGCAGCTCGCCGCGGTGCGCCATGTCGCGGAAGCGCACGCGCGAGATGCCGTACTGCTTGAGGTGACCGCGGGGGCGGCCGTCGACCGCGTCGCGGTTGCGCACGCGCACGGGCGAGGCGTTGCGGGGCAGCTTCTGCAGGCCCTGGCGGGCGGCCTCGCGCGACTCGTCGGTGCCGTTCGGGTCGACGAGGGCCTTCTTCAGCTCCAGGCGCTTGGTCGCGTAGCGCGCGACGATGACCTTGCGCTGCTCGTTACGAGCGATCTTGCTCTTCTTCGCCATGGTTAGCGCTCCTCGCGGAAATCGACGTGCTTGCGGATGACCGGGTCGTACTTCTTGAGCACGAGGCGGTCGGGGTCGTTGCGGCGGTTCTTGCGGGTCACGTAGGTGTACCCGGTGCCCGCGGTCGACCGGAGCTTGATGATGGGACGAACGTCCTGCTGCTTGGCCATTAGATCTTCTCCCCGCGCGCAAGGAGGTCCTTGACCACGGACTCGATACCGCGTGCGTCGATGACCTTGATGCCCTTGGCCGACAGGGTCAGCGTGACATTACGGCGCAGCGACGGCACGAAGTACGTCTTCTTCTGGATGTTCGGGTCGAACCGGCGCTTGGTGCGGCGGTGCGAGTGCGAGATGTTGTGGCCAAAGCCGGGAACGGCTCCGGTCACCTGGCAGACGGCTGCCATGGCTTCCTCATTTCGATAGGGCTACCGTGCGGCGAACGCCGCACCCAAGGTCACTTGTCGGCACGCGGACACCGCCTGCTCCGTTCGAGTAGCGGGATGAACGGGGCGGAGCGCGCACAATGCGGGCGATCGCTCGCCCGGCACAATCCCCCAGCTTAGGGCGTGGCGGCCGATTCGGCAACGCGGCTGCAGGCGGCGCAGAGCCCGAAGACGTCGACGACGTGCTCGGCGGCCGTGAAGCCGTGCTCGGAGGCGATGCTGCGCGCCCACTCCTCGACGGCGTGTGCCTCGATCTCGACCGTCAGCCCGCAGTTGCGGCAGATGAGGTGGTGGTGGTGGGTGCCGGGCGTGCACGCGCGGTAGAGCGCCTCGCCGTCCTGCGTGAGCGAGTCGGCCTCGCCCTCCTCCGAGAGGTCGGTGAGCGCTCGGTAGACGGTCGCGAGCCCGATGGTCGAGCCGCCCTCGCGCAGGGAGGAGTGCAGGGCCTGCGCGCTGACGAAGCCGGTCGACTCTCCGAGTGCCGCGCGCACGGCCTCGCGCTGCCAGGTGTTGCGCTTCATGGTGAGACCAGGGTACGCGGCGCTGCTGCGGGTTCGGGATGCTCGGCTCGAGCGCGCGGTCGGCGCGCGTCGAGCATCCGGCCCGCGAGGAGGGCCAGCCCCACGAGGGCCGCGACGACGACCGTGATCGCGCCCCCGGCGGCGACCGCGAGCTCGCGCGAGAGCAGCACGCCGATGACCGCCGCGAGCGCGCCGAGGACGGGGGAGAGGGCGAGCACGGCGGTGGTGGAGGAGACCAGGCGCCGCGCGGCGGCGGCCGGCCCCACGATGAGAGCGATGGCGAGGACGGCGCCGATCGCCGGCATGATCGCGACGACCGTGGCGGCGATGAGCGCCGAGGTGAGGGCCTCGATGACCCACGGCCGGTAGCCGGCGGCGCGGTAGCCGAGCTCGTCGACCGTGGCGAAGACGATGTGGCGGCCGCGGAGGGCGAGCACCACGGCGGCCACGACGAGCACCGCCGCGGTGAGGGCGATGTCGGGCCAGCCCACCGTGAGGATCGAGCCGACGAGGAAGCTCTCGACCGAGATCGGCAGCGAGGGGTTCGCCGACTGCAGCAGGGCGCCCAGCGCGAAGCCGAACGTCAGCACGACGCCCGCCGCGACCTGCCCGCCCTGGCCGCGCACCCGCGCGATGAGGGTCATGAGGGCGACGAGCACGATCGAGAAGAGCGCCGAGCCGAGCACGACGCTGAAGCCGAGCACCGCCGCGACCATCGCCCCCGGGAAGGTCGCGTGGGTGAGCGCGGTCGTGAAGAACGCGCGGCGGCGCAGCACGACGAGCGTGCCGACGAGGCCTGCGAGCGCTCCGGCGAGCACGGCCTCGAGCAGGGCCCGCTCGAAGAAGCCGAGCTCGATCATGCGCGGGCCTCGGCGGGGGCGGTGGGCGCGGCCGGTGCGGAGGCGGTCGGGGCGCCGGGCGCGGCAGGGGCGGATGCGCGGCCGCGGCCGCGGCGCGCGGCGACTCCGGCGCCCGCGAGCACGACGAGGTACAGCAGCACGAGTACCGCGATGACCGCGGCCCCGCCGGCGAGCGGCAGGCCCAGATCGACGGAGGCGCGGAAGCCCAGCAGGAGGCCGGCCCAGCCGGCGACCGCGGCGGAGAGGATCGCGAGCGGGAGCATCCAGAGCACGCGATCGGTGACGAGGCGGGCGAGCGCGCCGGGGACCACGAGCAGACCGAGGGCGAGCAGGTTGCCGACCGCCGCGGTGGCCGCGACCGTGAGCAGCGCGATGGCGACGGCGAGCACGAGGTCACTCGCGAGCACGCGATGGCCCGCGGCGAGCGCCGCCCGCTCGTCGTGCGCGCGGAACAGCTGCGTGCGCGCGACAACGGCGACCGCCGCGAGCGCCACCCCCGCGATGATCGCCGTCAGGGCGACGTCGGCGTCGGTGACGGTGAGGAGACGGCCGAACAGGAGCTCCTGCAGCTGCCCGACGTAGCCGCTCTGCCGCGAGACGATGATGATGCCGATGCCGAACATGAGCGTCAGCACGATCGCGATCGCCGAGTCACTGCCGAGGGCGCGGCGGGCGAGCAGCGTGAGGGCGACCGTGCCGATCGCGGCGGCGACGAGCCCGCCCGGCACGAGACCGTCGCGGCCGCCGATCGCGAAGCCGACGACGATGCCCGGGAACACGGCGTGCACGAGCCCGTCGCCCATGAACTGCAGCGAGCGCAGCGTCACGAAGACGCTCACGACGCCGACGGCGACCGCGAGCAGGAGCATGACGAGCAGCGGTCGCGCCATGAACGGCAGCGCGAAGGGCCCGAACAGCGCGTCGATGAGGTCCACGGCGTCAGCGGCGCTCGAGGCGCTGGTCGCCGCGGTCGCGGGACGCCTCGGCGCCATCGCCGAGGCCGCTCGCGTGAGCGCTGGCACGACCGCTCGCGTGGCCGTGATCGTGCGGCGGCACCACGAGGGTGTGCTCGTCGAGCTCGACCTGGTGGCCCGCGAAGACGGCCTCGAGGTTCGGCAGGGTCAGGGTCTCGGCGAGGGGTCCCGCGGCCACCTGCGTTCCGTTGAGCAGCAGCACGCTGTCGCACACCGCCTGCGCGAGGTCGAGGTCGTGCGTCGAGATCACGAAGCCCGTGCCCTCGGCCTTCAGCTCGCGCACGATGTCGAGCAGGGCGTCGCGGTTCGTGGCGTCGAGTCCGTTGAAGGGCTCGTCCAGCACGAGCAGCGCGGGCTCGCTCACGAGGGCGCGCGCGAGCAGACCGCGCTGCTGCTGGCCGCCCGAGAGCAGCCCGAACCGGGTGCGGCGGCGGTCGAGCAGGCCGACGCGGTCGAGGGCCGTGCGCACGGCATCCCGATCGGCCCGCCCGGGCCAGCGCAGGCCCAGCCGGCGGTATCGGCCCATCATGACGACCTGCTCGAGCGTCACCGGGAACTCGGGATCGAGCGCACCCGACTGCGGCACGTAGCCGATGCGGCCCCTGGCCTGGGCGGCCGTGCCGCCGAGCACCCGCAGCTCGCCCGCGGCGACCGTGGTGAGGCCCAGCACGCCGAGGATGACCGTCGACTTGCCGGCGCCGTTCGGGCCGATGAGCGCGAGCGCCTCACCGGGGGCGACGTCGACCGTGACCCCCGTCACCACGGGCGCCTGAGCGCCGTAGGCGAGGCTCAGTCGCTGGGCGGAGAGGACGGGCTGCACGCCCGTCAGTCTGCCACCGCGGCCGGCGGCTCGGGCGCGTCGGCGCCCCAGGCCGCGAGCAGCACCTGCACGTTGTGCACCATGGCGCCGATGTAGGTGGCGCCGTCGCTGCCGTCGGGGCCGAGCGAGTCGCCGTAGAGGCCGTCCTCACCGCTGTAGACCTCGACGCCGGCCTCGCTCGCGATCGTCTCGGCGGCGGCCGGGCTCAGTGAGGTCTCGCTGAAGACGGCGGATGCCCCGCTCTGCTCGATCGCGTCGACGAGCCCGTCGATGTCGGCGGCGCTGACCTCCGCGTTGTCATCGAAGCTCGGGATGACCGCGCCGACGTACTCGAGCCCGTAGGCCTCGACGAAGTAGCCGAAGGCTTCGTGGTTGGTGACGAGCTGACGCTGCTCGGCCGGCACGAGCTCCATCGACTCGACGATCCACGCGTCGAGGGCGTCGAGGCGCTCGGTGTACGCGGCGGCGTTGGCCTCGAAGGCCTCCGCGCTCTCCGGAGCGGCCTCGGCGAGACCGGTCGCGATGCCGTCGACCATGGCGGCGGCGTTGGTCGCGCTCGTCCAGATGTGCGGGTCCTCGCCCTCGTGGGAGTGCTCCTCGCCCTCAGCGGCGGCCTCGTCGGCGTGGGTCTCCTCCTCCGAGCGGGTCTCCTCCTCGGAGTGCGCTGCGTGCTCCTCGGCGGTCTCGCCCGCGTGCTCGTCCGCGGCCTCCTCCTCGGAGTGGGCCGCGTGCTCCTCCGCGGTCTCGCCGGCGTGCTCGTCCGCGTGGGCGTCCTCCCCCTCGGCGAACTCCCGCACGACGACCTCGGCGCTCGCGTCGACGGTCGTGCCGGCGAAGCCGCTCGCCTCGATGGCGTCGTCGAGCCACTCCTCCAGCCCCGCACCGTTGATGACGAGCACGTCGGCGCTGCCGAGCGCCTGCAGGTCGGCGGCGGTCGGGTCGAAGCTGTGCGACGACTGGTTCGGCTGGATCAGGCTCGTGACCTGCGCCTCGTCCCCGGCGATCTCGCGGGTGAAGTCGGCGACCTGCGTGGTCGTCGCGACGATGCGGAGGCCCTCGCCGGCGCTCGAGGCTCCATCCGCGGGGGTCGCGCATCCGGCGAGCCCGAGGGCGAGCGCGGAGGAGGCGAGCAGCGCGGGAACGGCGAGGCGGCGGGCGCGGGGCGCGGCGATGTCGTGCATGACCCCACGGTACGTCTTATCGATAATGGTTGTCAAAACGGTTCTCAATAGAGGGATGCTCGCGCGGAGCATCCCGACGCCGCCCAGTCGGCCGCGCTACCGTGCGCGCATGTCGAACCGCCGCGCCATGCTCACGATGACCGCCCTGCACCGCGCCATCGTGCGCCTCACCGGCGGACGCCTCGGCTGGTCGATCGGCGAGATGCGCGTGATCGAGCTCGAGACGGTCGGGCGCCGATCGGGCGAGCGGCGTCGGGCCATGCTGACCGTGCCCGTCGAGGAGGGCGACCGGCTCGTCGTGATCGCCTCGCGCGGCGGCGACGACGCGATGCCCGCCTGGTACCTGAACCTGCAGGCCGAACCGCGCGTGGGCGTCGCCGAGCAGGGCGGTGCGGTGCGGCCGTACCGGGCGCGCACGGCCGACCCGCAGGAGCGGGAGCGGCTCTGGCCGCGCGCCGTCGCGGCGTACCGCGGCTACGCCGCCTACCAGCGCCGCACCGAGCGGCTGATCCCCGTGGTCATCCTCGAGCCGGAGAGCCCCGCCGCGCCCGCCTAGTCGAGCAGCAGCGCGGGCTCCTCGATGACGCTCGCGACGTCGGCGAGGAACCGGCTCGCGACGTCGCCGTCGACCACGCGGTGATCGAAGGACGCGCCGAGGGTCGTGACGAAGCGCGGGCGCACCTCGCCGTCGACGACCCACGGCTTCTGCTTGATCGTGCCGAGGGCGACGATGGCGACCTCGCCCGGGTTGAGGATGGGCGTGCCGGTGTCCATGCCGAAGACGCCGATGTTGGTCACCGTGATCGTGCCGTCGGCCATGTCGGCGGGCTGCAGCCGGCCGTCGCGCGCGGTGAGCGTGAGCTGCTCGATCGCCTGGGCCAGCTCGCGCAGGCTCATCGACTGGGCGTCCTTGACGTTGGGCACCACGAGGCCCCGAGGGGTCGCCGCGGCGAAGCCGAAGTTGACGAAGTGGTGCACGATGATCTCCTCATCGGTCCACGTCGAGTTGACGGTCGGGTTGCGCCGCACCGCCCAGATCATCGCCTTCGCCATGATGAGCATCGGCGAGACCTTGATGCCCGCGAAGTCGGGGCTCGCCTTGAGCCGCTTGACGAACTCCATCGTGCGGGTCGCGTCGACGTCGACGAAGAGACCCACGTGCGGGGCCGTGAACGCGCTGCGCACCATGGCCTGCGCGATCGCCTTGCGCACGCCCTTGACGGGGATGCGGTCCTCGCGCACCTGCGGCCACTCGGGCGTCTGGATGTTGCGGAACACGCTCGCCTGCGAGGCCTGGCGGATGACGTCGTCGCGCGTGATCTCGCCCGCGAGACCGGTCGGCTGCACCTCCTGCAGGTCGACGCCGAGATCCTTCGCGAGCTTGCGGATCGGCGGCTTCGCGATGACCGGCGCCGCCTGCGCGGCGGGCACGAAGGCGGGGCGGGCGGGCGGGGTCGGGATGCTCGGCGCGGGTGCGGCCGCCGGCGCCGGGGTGCTCATCGCCGGCGCCGCGGGTGCCGCGGCCGGAGGCGCGGCGGCCGGAGCCGGGCTCGACGGCACGGCCTGCGGCCCCGCGGCGGGCCGGCGGCGGCGCGAGGCGACGTGCCCCTTCGCGCCGTAGCCGACGAGCACCGCGCCCGAGCCGTCCTCGGCGGGCGCCGCGGGAGCGCCGTCGGCGCCCCGCTCGTCGTGGTCGATCGTGCTCGCGACGTCGGCGGCGGCGCTCTCGGCGTCGGCCGCGGCAGCCGCAGGAGCCGGGACGGCGGGCGACCCGGCGGGAGCATCCCCGTCGCTCACCCGCACGATGGGCGTGCCCACCTCGACGGTCTGCCCCTCCGAGACGAGCAGCGCCTCGATGGTGCCGGCGAAGGGGCTCGGCAGCTCGACGAGTGACTTCGCCGTCTCGATCTCGACGATGACCTGGTTGACGGCGACCGCGTCGCCCGCCTTGACGTGCCAGGTGACGATCTCGGCCTCGGTCAGACCCTCGCCGACGTCGGGGAGGGGGAACTCAGATGTGCTCACGAGGGGCTCCTGTCGCGGATCAGTAGGCGAGCGCGCGGTCGACGGCGTCGAGGATGCGATCGACGTCGGGAAGGTAGGCGCCCTCGAGCTTCGCCGGCGGGAAGGGCGTGTCGAACCCGCTCACGCGCAGCACGGGGGCCTCGAGCGAGTAGAACGCGGCCTCGGTGACCGTCGCGGCGATCTCGCTGCCGACGCTCGTCGACCCGGGGGCCTCCTGCGCGACGACGAGTCGGCCGGTGCGCCGCACCGAGTCGACCAGCGGGGCGTAGTCGATGGGGCTCAGCGAGCGCAGGTCGACCACCTCGATGCTCGTGCCCTCCTCGGCGGCGAGCGCCGCGGCATCCAGCAGCATGCTGACCATGGCGCCGTGGCCGACGACCGTGACGTCCGTGCCGGGGCGCACGACGCGGGTGGCGTGCAGGGGGCCGGCGGGGGAGTCGAGGTCGACCTCGCCCTTCGGCCAGTAGCGGCTCTTCGGCTCGAAGAACATGACCGGGTCGTCGCTCGCGATCGCCTGCTGGATCATCCAGTAGGCGTCGTGCGGCGTCGCGGGGCTCACCAGGCGCAGACCCGCCGTGTGGGCGAAGTACGCCTCGGGGCTCTCCTGGTGGTGCTCGACGGCGCCGATGTGCCCGCCGTAGGGCACGCGGATCACGACCGGCATGCGCAGCGAGCCCTCGTGCCGGGCGGTGAGCTTCGCCAGCTGCGTGGTGATCTGGTCGAAGCCGGGGAAGATGAAGCCGTCGAACTGGATCTCGACGACTGGGCGGTAGCCGCGCATCGCGAGGCCGATCGCGGTGCCGATGATGCCCGACTCCGCGAGCGGGGTGTCGAGCACGCGGTGGGCGCCGAACTGCTTCTGCAGGTTCTCGGTGACGCGGAACACGCCGCCGAGCGGACCGATATCCTCGCCCATGAGCATGACCTTGGGGTCGGCGCTCATGGCCGCGGCGAGGCCCTGATTGAGCGCCTTCGCCATCGTCATGGTCTGGATGCCCGTCGCGGGCGCGGCCGTCGGGGCCTGGTTCATCGTGTCGGTCATGACTCCCCCTCGAACGAGGCCTCGTAGTTCGCGAGCCACGCGCGCTGGGCATCCATCACCGGATGCGGCTCGCTGTAGACGTGCGCGAACATGCTGTCGGCCGGCGGCGGCTCGAGCGCGAGCGTGCGGCGGCGGGCGTCGGCGGCGAGATCCTCGGCCTGCTGGTGCACCTCGTCGAAGAAGGCGTCGCCCTCGCCGAGGGAGCGCAGGTACGTCTCGAACCGGCTGATCGGGTCGCGCTGGCGCCAGTACTCGACGTCGGCGTCGAGGCGGTACTTCGTGGGGTCGTCGCTCGTGGTGTGCGCGCCCATGCGGTAGGTGAGCGCCTCGATGAAGCGGGGGCCGCCGCCCGAGCGCGCCGCATCGAGGTTCTCGAGCGTGACGGCGTAGCTGGCGAGGACGTCGTTGCCGTCGATCTGGATGCTCGGAATGCCGAAGCCGGCCGGCCGGTGGAACAGCGGCGTGCGCGACTGCACGCTCACCGGCACCGAGATCGCCCAGTGGTTGTTCTGCAGGAAGAAGACCTGGGGCGTGCGGTAGCTCTGCGCGAAGACGAAGGCCTCGTTGACGTCGCCCTGGCTCGTCGCGCCGTCGCCGAAGTAGACCATGACGGCCGCGTCGCGCTCGAGGTCGCCCGTGCCGCTCTCGCCGTCGAGGGCGAGCCCCATGGCGTAGCCGGTGGCGTGCAGCGTCTGCGAGCCGATCACGAGCGTGTAGAGGTGGAAGTTGCCGGTCTCCTCGGGCACCCAGCCGCCGTGGCTGAGCCCGCGCAGCATGGCGATGATCTTCACCGGGTCGAGGCCGCGGATGTAGCCGACGGCGTGCTCGCGGTAGGCGGGGAACAGGTGATCCTGCGGGCGGGCGGCGTAGCCCGAGCCGACCTGCGCGGCCTCCTGGCCGAGGCTCGGGATCCACAGCGCGAGCTGCCCCTGGCGCTGCAGGTTGCCGGCCTCGATGTCGAAGCGGCGCACGACGCTCATCGTGCGGTGGAAGTCGCGCAGGCGCTCCTCGCCGATCGACTCGACGACGCCGCGGTACCGCTCGGTGGCCTCGTTCTGCACGAGTCGGCCCTCCGGCGAGAGCAGCTGGAGGGTCTCGGCCGTGTACGACATGGGTTCCACTCTAGGCCGGGCCCGGAAGCCCCGCTCAGAGACCTCGGACAACCTCGCCCGCGATCTGCAGGAGAATCCGCACAGACCCCTCCT
The DNA here is from genome assembly GCF_026625045.1 of Microcella daejeonensis. Classification (GTDB taxonomy): domain Bacteria; phylum Actinomycetota; class Actinomycetes; order Actinomycetales; family Microbacteriaceae; genus Microcella; species Microcella daejeonensis. The sequence goes on from NZ_CP113089.1 coordinate 948,049, forward strand.
CGCCGATCGAGACCCTGATGCCCTCCCCGGGGAACGCGCGACCGACGATGCCCGCCGCCGTGAAGCGCTCGGCCACCTCGGCCGTCGCCGCGCCCGTGGCGAGCCAGACGAAGTTGCCCTGACTGCTCGGGATGCTCCACCCCTGCTGCACGAGGGCGTCGCGCACGCGCTCCCGGCGCTCGGCGAGCTCGGCGACCTGCGCCAGCAGCTCGGGCTCGTGGTCGAGCGCCGCGAGCACGGCGGCCTGCGCGGCGCCCGTCACCGAGAGGGGGATCTGCGTCGCGCGGGCGGCATCGAGGATGCTGCTCTCGCCGAGCGCGTAGCCGACGCGCAGGCCCGCCAGCCCGTAGGCCTTCGAGAAGGTGCGCAGCACGACGAGGTTCGGCCAGCGGCCGAGCAGGGCGGCGCCGTCGACCGACGATGCGTCGGTGACGAACTCGGCGTAGGCCTCGTCGAGGACGACGAGCAGATCGGCGGGGAGCTGCGCCATGAGCTCGGCGAACTCCGCGGCCCCGACGGTGGGGCCGGTCGGGTTGTTGGGCGAGCAGACGAGCAGCAGCCGGGTGCGGTCGGTCACGGCGGCGACCATCGCGGGCAGGTCGTGGCGGGCATCCGCCGTCAGCGGCACCGGCACGGGGGTCGCCCCGGCGACGGTGACCAGCCCGGGGTACGCCTCGAAGCTGCGCCAGGCGAAGACGACCTCGTCGCCGGCGCCCGCCGCGGCCTGGATGAGCTGGGCGAGCAGGCTGACGCTGCCCGCCCCGACGATGACCTCGTCGGGGCCGACGCCGTGCCGCTCGGCGAGGCGCTCGCGCACGGCGAGGGCGGTCGCGTCGGGGTAGCGGTTGATGCCGGCGGCGGACTCGGCGATCGCGGCGACGACGGCCGGGTGCGGCGGGTTGGGGTTCTCGTTGCTCGACAGTTTGAACGCGCTCGCCGCGGCGGGCCGGCCCTGACGGTAGGGCGGGAGGGCGACGATCTCGGGGCGCAGGCGCACGGGCGGGGTCACGGCACCAGAGTACGGTGCCCTCCCTCGCGATCCGGCCCGGGATGCGACCCGTGGAAGGCGCTCCGCGCGTCGGGCGAACGACCACGTGACGCGGGCGTCGCGCCGGGCCATCATGGGGGTATGACGCGCTTCGTGATCCGACTGCTCATCAACTCGCTCGCCCTGTGGCTGACGACGCTCATCGTCGCGGGCGTGAGCGTGCGCTCGTACGCCGATGACACCCTCGCGACCGTCGTCACCTACCTGCTCGTGGGGCTCATCTTCGGCGTGGTCAACGCGATCATCGGCAACACGATCCGCATCCTCGCCTTCCCCCTCTACATCCTCACGCTCGGGCTCATCGCGCTCGTCGTCAACGGGCTGCTGCTGCTGCTCGTCGCCTGGATCTCCGACCTGATCGGCTTCGGCCTCGAGGTCGACGGCTTCTGGTGGGGCGTTCTCGGCGCGATCGTGCTCGGCCTGCTGAGCTGGCTCATCGGCGTGCTCGTGCGGCCCATCCTCGGTCGCCGCCAGCGCTAGTACTGCTCCTCCCTCCTCCTCCTCCTCACGTCGTACCGACCGGCGGGTCGGCGCGATCGGCCGGTCGGCCGGTCGGCCCGCGGGCCTCTCGCCGCGTCAGTCGTCATCGCGCCGACGCGCCGTATAGTCGATCGCCTCCTGCCCGAGGCCGCCGCGCGGCAGGCCGCTGACGGCGTCCCGCAGCAGCGGCGCCTCGCTGGCGTCCGCCCGGGCGGCCGTCGCCCGGTAGCCGTCGAGGTCGTGGGCGGCGAGCAGGCCGTCGCCCTCCTCCCGCCCTCCGGAGTCGGCCGTCACGAGCACCGCCTCCGTCGCGCCGGGCGCCCCGCCGAGGGCGGTGATGATGTCGTCGCGGTGTCCGATCGCGACGGCGGGGTAGTCGCCGGCGACGGGCATCCCCCCGGTCGGAGCCCCGACCGTCACGAGCCCCGCCGTGCGGAACTCGCCGGACTCGGCGAGCAGGGTGGCGACGGCGCCGCCCTGCGAGTACCCGGTGAAGACCACGGAGCTGCCCGGCCCGGCGCCGGCGTCGGCGAGCGCCGCCCGCACCGCCCGCAGCGAGGAGGCGTCGTGCTCGGCGACGAGGGAGATGTTGCTCGCGTTGTCCCATGGATGCTCCCCGCCGACGGGCGCATCGTGCGCCGTTCCCGCGATGTACACCTCGTACCGCGCGGCGCCTCCCGCCCCGCGGTAGACCTCGACGCGCACGGGCTGGGCCGGATCGGGGATGCGCGCCACGCGACCGGCGAGCCCGACGGGCGGCGTCGGCGGGCCCGCCGCCGCCACGGGCGGCAGTCGCCGCACCTCCACGGGCGCGGCGCCGCGCGCTCCGGCCGCCGCGCCGAGAACGGCGGCCACGCCCGCGGTGGCGGCGACCGAGCCCGGCTCGACCCCGCCGATCGTCGGCATCATCGACTGCACCCGTTCGACGATCGGACGCGGAACGCCGACGGCGCCGAGCACGGCGTCGTCGGCGTGCGGCAGCAGCAGCCCGGCCATCATCGTGGTGGTCTCGTCGTCGAGCACCCGCTCGCCGAGCAGGCGCAGCCCGTCGCGGGCGCTCTCGTCGAGCGCGGCCCGACTGGAGGCCGGGAGCAGCGCGTACCCCGCGGCGACGACGCCGAGCGCGGCGAGCAGGGGACCGCTCACGGCGCCGAGGAGACTGCGGGCGGCGGCACCGACGAGGCCGGCCATGGGCGCGAGCAGGTGGTCGAGCGCGGTGCGCACGGCGGAGTCGGCGGCCTCGTAGCCGTCGAGGGCCAGGCGCAGAGCGGTGCCGAGCCGGGCGAGCTCCTCGGACGAGCGGGAGAGCGAGGCCGCGGCCGTCTCGGCGACGGTGCCGGTGGCGTCGAAGGCCTCGCCCGGCAGCGGAGCGCCGAGCGGGCGCAGCCGACGCGCGGCGCGCTCGCAGTCGTCGGCGCACTGCGCGAGTCGGTGCTCGGCGACGAGCAGGTGCTCGGCGATGACGGTGGAGCCGCCCCCGCCGCCGATCGCGAGCGACGGCTCAGGGCTCACCGAGGGCCTCCTGCTGCCGCAGTCGGGCCGCCGCTCCCTCGAGCGCCAGACCGAGGGCCTCGACATGATCGGCCGCCGTCCGGACGGCCGGCCGGGCGCGCTCGACGGCGTCGGTGAAGGCTCGGGCGGCGGGACCGCGCCACCCCGGATCCTGGGCGACCGATCGCAGACGATCGTCGACCGTCGCGATCTCCGCGGCGACGGCGACGGCCGTGCGGCGCCGCGATTCGACCTCGAGCAGGGCGGTGGTCGCCCCCGGAGCAAAGAGGGACGGGGGCGGCGGGGGCGGCGGGGTCACGGCGGCTCCTCGGGGGTCGGGGCGGGGCGGGATGGGCGGGGGGGGGGATGCGCGGGTGCGGGGGGCGGGGGTGAGCGGGGTGCACCGGCCGATCCGGGTCGGGTGATCGGCCGGTGCGGGTGCGGGCCCGGGGGAGGCCCGCACCGCGGGGTGGGGGGGCGAGCGGGACGATCGTGCCCCGGCCGGGATGCCCGGTGCCGACGGGGAGCGCGCATCGTGCATCCCGCCGCCGTGATCGCGGCTGTGGAGGAGGGGGATGTGGGACACAATGGGGTCATGAGCTTCGACCGGGACATCGGGGAGCCCGGCATCTTCCGCATCTGCTTCGTGTGCACGGGCAACATCTGCCGCTCGCCGATGGCCGAGGCCGTGTTCCGCGATCTCATCCGCCAGCGCGGATGGGAGCACCTCGTCTCGGTGCGCTCGGCCGGCACCGGCGAGTGGCACGTGGGCGAGTCGAGCGACCCGCGCACGATCGGGGTGCTCGAGGCCCGCGGCTTTCCCGCCGCCCACCACCGCGCCCGGCAGTTCGACAGCCAGTGGTTCGACGACCTCGACCTCGTCATCGCCTTCGACCGCACGCACGAGCGCATCCTCAAGACCTGGGCGCCGAGCGACGACGCGCGCAGCAAGGTGCACCTGCTGATGAGCTTCGACCCCGCGGCCGAGGGCGCCCCCGACGTGCCCGACCCGTACTACTCCGACGCCGCGATGTTCGACTCGGTGCTCGGCATGATCGAGCGCGCCTGCCGCGCCCTCTTCCGCCAACTCGAACCCGGAATCCGACAGGGAACCCCATGAGCCTCGCCCCCCAGCCCCTCAGCCCGCTCGACGGCCGTTACCGCGCGCAGGTCTCCGCCCTCGGCGAGCACCTCTCCGAAGCGGGGCTCAACCGGGCGCGCATCCAGGTCGAGGTCGAGTGGCTCATCCACCTCACCGACCGCTCGCTCTTCGGCTCCGAGCCGATGGCCGACGAGGCGAAGCGCCGTCTGCGCCGCCTCGTCACCGAGTTCGGGCAGGAGGACATCGATTCCCTCGCCGAGCGCGAGGCCGTCACCCGGCACGACGTCAAGGCCGTCGAGTACCACGTGCGCGACGCGCTCGCCCGGCTCGGCCTCGGCCACCTCGCCGAGCTCACCCACTTCGCCTGCACGAGCGAAGACATCAACAACCTCTCCTACGCCATCACGATCCGCGCGGCGGTGCGCGAGGTGTGGATGCCCCGCGCCCGCGCCGTCGTCGAGGCGCTGCGCGCCCGGTCGCTCGAGCTCGCCGAGGCGCCGATGCTCGCGCACACGCACGGGCAGCCCGCGACCCCCACGACGATGGGCAAGGAGCTCGCCGTCACCGTGCACCGGCTCGAGCGCCTGCTGGCCTCCGTCGAGGAGGTCGAGTACCTGGGCAAGTTCTCCGGCGCGACGGGCACCTTCTCGGCGCACTACGCCGCCGACCCCGAGCACGACTGGGTGGCGAGCTCGTACGAGTTCGTGACCGGCCTCGGCCTCACCTGGAACCCGCTCACCACCCAGATCGAGTCGCACGACTGGCAGGCGCAGCTCTACCAGCGCATCGCCCACATCGGCCGCGTGCTGCACAACCTCTGCACCGACATCTGGTCCTACATCTCGATGGGCTACTTCCGGCAGATCCCGCAGGCGGGGGCGACGGGCTCGTCGACCATGCCGCACAAGATCAACCCGATCCGCTTCGAGAACGCCGAGGCCAACCTCGAGCTGTCGGCGGCCATCCTCGACTCGCTCGCCGCGACCCTCGTGACCTCGCGTCTGCAGCGCGACCTCACCGACTCCTCGGCGCAGCGCAACATCGGCGTCGGCCTCGGCCACTCGATGCTCGCCCTCGACAACATCCTCAAGGGCCTGGGCGAGATCGCGATCGATCAGGATGCCCTGGACCGCGACCTCGAGGGCAACTGGGAGGTGCTCGGCGAGGCCATCCAGACGGTGATCCGCGCCGAGATCACGGCCGGCCGCTCGTCGATCGCCGACCCGTACGCGATGCTCAAGGAGCTCACGCGCGGCCACCGGGTGAGCGGCGAGGAGCTGCGCGCCTTCGTCGAGGGGCTCGACATCCCCACCGAGGCGAAGCAGCGCCTGCAGGCCCTGACCCCGGCGCTCTACGTCGGCGTCGCGGCCGATCTGGCCCGGCGGGTCGCCCGGGCCGAGTAAGGCCGGCGGGCCCGCCCCGCTACTGGTGCGGGTGGTTCTCTGCGTCGGGGCGGATCTCGCCGTCCATCTGCTTGTTCGGCGTGACGGCGAGCATGAGCATGGCGATGACGACGAGGTCGATCACGAACGTCGCCCCGAAAAAGATGAGCGACAGGATGGGGTCGCGGGTCGCCATGAGCGTGATCGCGCCGACGGCGACGGCGACGAGCGCGGCGAAGGTGACGAGCTCGAGCGGGCGCAGACGCTCGCGGCGGCGGGGTTCGGTCATGAGGGGGAGTGCTCCTTGTCGGCGGTGGTCCCGGGAGTGCTGTCGGTAGTGCCGTCCGCGATGCCGCCGACGCTGATGCCGGCGATGACGAGGAACACACCGGCGATGATCGCGTAGGCGCCGAGGAATCCGGCGGCGCTGCGGGGGTCGCCCACGAGCGTGGCGATGAGGGCGAGCAGGGCGGTGGCGGCTCCGACGACGATCGCGTCGCGGGCGATCGGGTGGGCGCCGCGGCGGCGGATGCCCCACACGAGCTCCCCGACGCCGCCGAAGGCGGCGTACGCCCCGACGAGCAGCAGCAGGAACGCGAGGCCGAACGAGCTGAGCGCGAGCGCGAGCCCCCCGACCACGGTCGCCACCACGGCGAGCCCCAGGTGCAACCCGCGCAGGGCATCCCCCGCCGGCAGCCGGAGCGCGCCGAGCACCAGCCCGGCCGCGCTCGCGAGCCCGAGAACGCCGAGCATCACGAAGCCGAAGCTCGTCGGGTACTCCTTGGTGAAGGTGATGACGAGTCCGACGACGATGAGCGGCACGGCGCGCAGCACGAGGGCGGCGCGGAGCGCACCGAGCGCGGGATGCGCGGTCGCGGGTCGGGGGCTGTCGATCGCCAAGAGGAGTCCTTCGTCAACGGTGCTGATCGGCGTCCAGCCTACGGCCGCCGGCCGGGAGCCGCCTGCGCCCGGCGCTCGACGCTCCCGCGGTCACGGTGCCGGATCAGCCTGCGGCGGAGGTGCACCGGGGAGGTCCGCCGGCGACGCGAGGTCGGCGAGGAGGGCGTCGACCCCCTCCATGACGATGTCGGCGCCGATGATCGCGTGGTCGGCGTCCCGGCACTGCCTCCAGCGCGCCCGATCCATCCGGTACCGCGTCTGCATCGCGGCGGCGCCCTCCCGGACGACGCGCGTCACGCCGTCGGTCTCGAAACCGGTGCGACGCGACACGGCGGTGGAGGCGTCGTTGTCGGTGAACGCCCCCGACACCACGCTCTCCGCCCCGAGGCCCTCGAAGCACAGATGGAGCATGAGCGCTCGCATCCGCGTCCCGATGCCCTGGCCCTGATGCGCACGCCCCAGCCAGGACCCGGTCTCCAGTTCGCGCAGCACGGACCAGTGGTCACCGGATGCGCTCTGCACCCCGACGGGGCGACCGTCCACCAGCACGCCCAGTTCGAGCACCAGGCGATCCGGCCCCACCTGGCTGCGCGCCGCCCACTGGAAGGTCAGGACGCTTCGGGCGACGGCCCGCGCCGGCCCGCGGGTCCAGGGGTGGTTGAACGGCATCGCGCCCTCGTCGTGGATGCCCGCGCCGGCGAGCTCCGCGAGATCCAGGGCGAGCTCGTCGTCGATCCACCGCAGCTCGAGATCGCCCGCCCGCACGCGCAGGCCCGCCGCCGGCCAGAGTTCCGCGAGTCTGCTCGAGGTCATACCCGCCAGAGTGTCATGGCGCAGGTGGGGGAGGAGCTCGGACTAGACCTGCGGCATGTCGGCGAAGCGCGAGAAGTGGCCGTGGAAGCCGACGGTCACGGTCTTCGTCGGCCCGTTGCGGTTCTTCGCGACGATGAGGTCGGCCTCGCCCGCGCGGGGGTTCTCCTTCTCGTAGGCGCTCTCGCGGTGCAGCAGGATGACGATGTCGGCGTCCTGCTCGAGCGATCCCGACTCGCGCAGGTCGCTGATGGCGGGCATCTTGTCGGCGCGCTGCTCGGGGCCTCGGTTCAGCTGCGAGAGGGCCACGACGGGCACCTGCAGCTCCTTCGCCATGAGCTTGAGCGCCCTCGAGAACTCGCTGACCTCCTGCTGACGCGATTCGACCTTCTTGCCGCTCGTCATGAGCTGCAGGTAGTCGATGACGACCATCTTGAGCCCCACGGTCTGCTTGAGCCGGCGGCACTTGGCGCGGATCTCGACGAGGGTCATGTTGGGGCTGTCGTCGATGTAGAGCGGGGCATCCGCGATGCGGCCGCGCGTGGCGGCGATCGTCGTCCAGTCGCGGGTCTCGAGGGTGCCCTTGCGCATGGAGTGCAGCGGCACCGAGGCCTCGGCCGACAGCAGGCGCATGGCGATCTCGCTGCGCCCCATCTCGAGCGAGAAGAAGACCGTCGGCATGGAGTGCTTGATCGTGGCGGCCCGGGCGAAGTCGAGGGCGAGCGTCGACTTGCCGAGCGCGGGGCGCGCGGCGATGAGCACGAGCTGACCGGCGTGGAGGCCGTTGGTGAGACCGTCGAGCTCGGCGAAGCCCGTCGGAACGCCCGTCATCGAGCCGTCGAGCCCGCGCGCGGCCTCGATCTCGTCGATCGCCTCGCCGACGGCGTCGGTGAGCGGCACGTAGTCCTCGGTCTGCACGCCGCCGGCGACGGCGTAGATCTCGGCCTGCGCGTTGTTGACGAGGTCGGTCACCTCGCCCTCGCTCGCGTAGCCCATCTGCACGATGCGCGTGCCCGCGTCGACGAGGCGGCGCAGCACTGCCTTCTCGGCCACCAGGGAGGCGTAGAACCCGGCGTTCGCCGCGGTCGGCACGATCGCGGTGAGCGTGTGCAGGTAGTCGGCCCCGCCGGCCCGGGAGAGCGTGCCCGACTTCTGCAGCTCGTCGGTGACCGCGATCACGTCGGTGGGCTCGCCGTGCGCGTAGAGCGTCAGCAGCGCCTCGAAGATGACCTCGTGCTTGGGGATGTAGAAGTCGATGCCCCGCACCGACTCGATGACGTCCGCGACGGCGTCCTTGCTCAGCAGCATGCCCCCGAGCGCGCTCTGCTCGGCGAGCAGGTCGTGCGGGGGAACCCGCTCGGAGCCGCGGTTCTCGCTCGTGCTGCGACCGTCGAGGGCGCTGCCGATGTGCGCGATGGACACGGGGGACCGCCTTTCGAATGGGGCTCGGAGGGAGCTCGGCCGAGCAGGAGCGGCGCAGCGGATCGTGCTGCACGTCCTGGTCTACCGCCCACCCCCGACACGGCCGCGATGACGCGGCGCGGAACCCGGGATGAGGGCTCCGCCACACAGTAGGGAGCGGTGCGGAGGGCCCCCAAACCACCCTGTGGATAACTCTGTGGATGATCGGCGCGAAACGCCGCTCCGCTTGTGGGCAGCCTGTGGATGACCCTGTGGACTACTCGGTCGATATCACCATCTATCGACCTCTGACCAGGGTTTTCCTTCTCCACACCATGTGGGGAGAAACAGGCCTCAATCGGGGGATGAAGGTTCGTGCGACAGGCGCACTCCTGTGCACAATCCCGTGCAGAACCTCCCTGTTCAGGGGTCTTGCGCGCCGCTCGGGCGACCGGTATAGCGGGGGGCGACACGCCGTTCTACCCCCGGGTGCGCCGGGCGCCCGACGACGCCGAACGGCGCCCCCCGCCGTGAGGCAGGAGACGCCGTTCGATGGTGCGGGGTGCGCGACTACTTGGCCGCGACCACCTGGAGGGTGATCGTGGCGACGATGCCGTCGCGCAGCTTGAGGATCGCCTCGTGCGAGCCGACCGACTTGATCGGCGAGACGATCTCGATGAGGCGCTTGTCGACCGAGCCGACGCCGGCGGCCTCGACGGCCGACGCGATGTCGCTCGTCTTGACCGAGCCGAAGAGACGACCCTCGGCGCCCGCCTTGACGGTGAGCTTCACGGGGTTCGCCTCGAGGCGCAGCTTGAGGTCCTGGGCCTCCTCGATCGTGGCGTGCTCGCGCGCGGCGCGGGCGGCCTTGATCTGCTCGACCTGCTTCTCGCCACCGCGGCTCCACGAGACCGCGAAGCCCTGGGGGATGAGGTAGTTGCGGGCGTACCCGTTCTTGACCTCGACGACATCGCCGGGGGCACCGAGACCGGTGACCTCCTGCGTGAGAATGAGCTTCGACATCGCGGCCCCCTAGCGGCCCGCGCCAGCGTACGGAAGCAGTGCCATCTCGCGCGCGTTCTTGACGGCGCGGGCGATGAGGCGCTGCTCCTGCACGGAGACACCGGTGATTCGGCGAGCGCGGATCTTTCCGCGCTCGGAGATGAACTTGCGGAGGGTCGCGACATCCTTGTAATCGATGACACCGACCCGGATCGCCTTCGCGGGGGCGGCGTTCTTCGCGCCCTTGCCGCCGCGAGGCTTGCGGCGGTCGCCGCTGCTCTTGCCAGCCATAGTGGTTGTCCTTTGCGTGCTGTTGTTCAGTGCCGGTCGTCAGACCGGATCAGAAAGGGGTGTCGTCGGAGAAGGATCCGGGAGTGTTCCACACGTCGCCCCCGGCGTTGCTGCCGGGCTTCGACTGCGCCGCGGGGGTGCCCCACGGCTCGTCTGCGACGGGTGCCGCGCCACCACGGCCGCCGCCCATCGCGCCGCCACCCGAGGAGGCCCGGGTGATCTGCGCGGTGGCGTACCGCAGGCTGGGGCCGATCTCGTCGACCTCCAGCTCGATGGTGGTGCGCTTCTCGCCTTCCTTCGTCTCGTACGACCGCTGCTTCAGACGGCCGGATGCGATGACCCGGCTGCCCTTCGTCAGCGTCGAGGCGACGTGCTCGGCGAACTCGCGCCACACGCTCGCGCGCATGAACAGCGCCTCGCCGTCCTTCCACTCGTTCGCCTGACGGTCGAACGTGCGGGGGGTGGAGGCGATGGTGAAGTTCGCGACCGCGAGACCGTTCTGCGTGTAGCGCAGTTCGGGGTCGGCAGTGAGGTTGCCGACGACGGTGATGAGCGTCTCGCCGGCCATGACTACTCGGCGGCCTTCTTGGCGGCGCGAGCGGCCTTGGCCTCGGCCTTGGCCGCGGTCTCGGCCTCGTAGGCGGCGACGCGAGCGACGGCCTCCTCGGCACGCAGCACCTTGGTGCGCATGACGGCCTCGCTGAGCTTCAGCTGGCGGTCGAGCTCCTGCGTGGCAGAAGGATTCGCGGTGAAGTTCACGACGGCGTAGATGCCCTCGGTCTTCTTGTTGATCTCGTACGCGAGGCGACGACGGCCCCAGATATCGACGTTCTCGATGTTTCCACCATCGTTGCGAACAACGTTGAGGAACTTGTCGAGGCTCGGAGCGACAGTGCGCTCGTCGATCTCGGGGTCGAGGATCACCATCATTTCGTACTGATGCATGACTCACCCACCTCCTTCGGACTCGAACGGCCGCAGACGGTCTGCGGCAGGAGGGTATGGCATCCGTTGCGCAGGACAGGGCCCGCGGACAACCTCGTCAGCATAGTCGGTTCGGGATGCCCGCCGCCACTTCTCAGTCGCTGCGAGCCGCGTACCACTCCCGCAGCCGCCGCTCGGCCTCCTCGTCGCCGAGGGGCCCCTCGTCGAGCCGGGTCTCGAGCAGGAACCGGTACGCCTCGCCCACGACCGGCCCCGGGCGGATGCCGAGCAGCTGCATGATGCGCTCCCCGTCGAGGTCGGGGCGGATGGCGGCGAGCTCCTCCTGCTCCGCGAGCACGGCGATGCGGTCCTCGAGCTCCTGATAGGCGCCGTGCAGCCGCGCGGCCTTGCGGGCGTTGCGCGTGGTGACGTCGGCCCGGGTGAGGATGTGCAGGCGCTCGAGGAGGGCATCGGCATCCCGCACGTACCGCCGCACGCCCGAATCCGTCCACTTCGCATCGCTGTAGCCGAAGAAGCGCAGGTGCAGCTCGACGAGGCGGCTCACCTGCTTGATGGTGTCGCGGTCGAAGCGCAGCGCGGTGAGGCGCTTGCGGGCGAGCTTCGCGCCGACGAGGTCGTGGTGGTGGAAGGTGACGGCGCCGCCGGCCTCGACCTTCTTCGTCGCGGGCTTGCCGATGTCGTGCAGGAGCGCGGCGAGGCGCAGCACGACGTCGGGCGGAGCATCCGGAACGCTCGATCGCGACCGCTCGAGGTCGATGGCCTGATCGAGCACCGTGAGGGAGTGCTCGTAGACGTCCTTGTGGTGGGCGTGCTCGTCGACCTCGAGCCGCAGGGCGGGCAGCTCGGGCAGCACGATGGCGGCGAGGCCCGTGTCGACCATGAGCTCGAGACCGCGGCGGGGTGTGTCGGTCGAGAGCAGCTTGACGAGCTCGTCGCGCACGCGCTCGGCCGAGACGATCGCGAGCCGGTCGAGCATGCCGCGGATGGCCGTGAGCGCCGCCTCGTCGACCTCGGCGCCCAGCTGCGCGGCGAACCGCACGGCCCGCATCATGCGCAGGGGATCGTCGCTGAACGAGCGCTCGGGCGCGATCGGGGTGCGCAGTCGGCCGGCGAGCAGATCGTCGAGACCGCCCGTCGGATCGACGAGGGTGAGCGAGGGCAGCCGCAGCGCCATGGCGTTCATCGTGAAGTCGCGCCGCGTCAGATCGCCCTCGAGCGTGTCGCCGAAGGCCACGACGGGCTTGCGCGACTCGGCGTCGTACTCATCGGAGCGGTACGTCGTGATCTCGACGGTCTCGGTGCCGAACTGCGCCCCGATCGTGCCGAACTCGCGCCCGATGTCCCAGTGGGCGGTGGAGATCGGTCGCACGATGCGGATGATCTCGTCGGGATGCGCGTCGGTCGTCAGATCGAGATCGTTGACGGGGCGGCCCAGGAACGCGTCGCGCACCGGCCCGCCGACGAGGGCGAGCTCGTGGCCGGCCTCGGCGAAGCGCTGCGCCAGGGTCGCCAGAGGCTCGGCGGCGGCGAGCTGCCGCAGCCGCTCGACGGCCTGCGCCACGCTCTGCATAGTGACCTGAGTCTAGACTTCCCGCATGTCGGCCAGGCGGGTGCACGGGGTTCATCGCGCCCTGACGACCCTCGCGCGACCCACTCTCGCGGGGCTGCTGATGCTGGGGCTCAGCGTCGGCGCGATGTCCACCGGGGTGATGGCCTCCGCCGCCCCCGCGACCCCGCACGCCCGGGCGGCCACCGCGCCCGACCCGAGCGAGACCGAGCCGATCATCGAGCTCGTCGCCGCGCCGACGGCCCCGTCCGTCGCCCCCGGCGAGCCGGTCGCGCTGCGGGTCACCGTGCGCAACACCGGAGGGTCGGCGAGCGCCGCCGGCGCGCTCGCCGTCGGGCTCGAGGGCGGCACCCGCGCGACCCGCACGGCGCTCGAGGCCTGGTTCTCGGGCGCCGAGCAGGACGCCGCGCTGCCGGCCGTCGCCGAGGCGACCCTTCCCGCGCTCGACGTCGGGGCCGCCGCGGTCATCGAGGTCGTCGTGCCCGCCGAGGCGGCCGGGCTGACGGGGGAGTGGGGGCCCCGCCTCGTCGTCGCCACGGCGATGATGGGGGATGCCCCGGCAGCGGCATCCCGCACCGCCGTCACCTTCGCACCGCCCGAGTCGGCGCCCGCCGCCGCGACCGTGCGCGTCGTCACCCCGCTCTCCACCCCCGAGTCGGAGAGCGCCCTGCTCACCGCGGAGGAGCTCGCCGAGCTCACCGGGCCCGACGGGCAGCTCACCCGCACGCTCGACGCCGTCGAGGGCACCGCGGCGGCGCTCGGCGTCGATCCACGCATCATTGCCTCGATCCGCCTGCTGGGCACGGCCGCCCCCGAGTCGGCGACGGCGCTGCTCGAGCGGCTCGCCGGGCTCTCCAACCCCACCTTCGCGCTCGCCTGGGCCGACGCCGACCCGACGGCGACGGTGCTCGCGCGGGGCATCCCGCTGCCCGCCGTCGAGGGCGCGGGCGGCCCGCTGGACGCGTCCCTGTTCGACACCGGGGTCGGCGTGCCGCCCGAGGTCGTCGGCCCTGAGCCCTCGATCGCGCCGAGCGACGAGGCCCCTCCCGCCCCCTCGGCGAGCGCATCGCCGTCGCCGTCCGCCGCGCCCGACGATGCACCGGTCGACGAGGAGACGATCACCCTCGGTCAGCTCGCCGCGTGGCCCCACGATCTGGAGGACTGGGCGTGGCCGCGGACGGGCGGGCTCAGCCCGGCCGGGGTCGAGGTGCTCGTCGCGGGCGGCACGCGGACGATCATCGCCGGTGACGCGCAGCTCGACGGAGCGGCCGGTTCGGCGGCGCGGGCGGGGGAGGCGACGCTCGCCGTCGCCGACGACTCCGCATCCCTCGCCGCGATCGGCGTCACGACCGCCACCGTGCAGCAGCAGGCGCAGGCCTCCACCGCCGAGCTCGCGGCCCTGCTCGCCGCGCGGGCGGTCGAGCAGCCGGGCGCGGCGGCGCTGCTCGCGCTCGACCGCACCGCCGCCCAGTCCGCCGCGCGGCTGGACGGTCTGCTCACCGCGGTCGACGCCCTCCCCTGGGCCGACATCACGCCGCTCGGGCAGCCCGCGGCGACGGCTCCCGCGACGACGGTCGGCGAGGGCGCGCTGCCCGAGGGTCTCGTCGGAGCGATCGGCACCGCCCTCGACGCCGAGGCGGTCGACCGCGAGTTCGCCCGCATCGCGGTCGATCCGGCCGCCATCACCGACATCCGACGGCTCGAGCTGCTCGCCGCCCTGTCCCTCGGCTGGGGCGAGGACGCGACGGCGGCCGTGCAGCGCTTCACCGCGGCGTCGTCCGAGCTGAGGAGCAGCGTGCAGATCGTCGAATCGCCGAGGATCCTCGTGCTCGCCGACGGACTCTTCACCGTGCCGCTCACCGTGCAGAACGGGCTCGGCACCCCGATCGTCGTCTACGTGCACGTCGAGTCGGCGACGGGGCAGCTGCGCGTGCTCGAATCCCGCGTCGAGACCGGCATCGACGGCGGCGCGCAGGCGGTCGCCGCCGTGCCGGTGGAGTCGCTCACCAACGGCGACGTCGACATCACGATCACCGTGCGCGATGCCGAGGGCCGCACGATCTCGGGGCCGATCACGGTGCCGCTCAGCCTGCAGGCGGGCTGGGAGACGGCGGGCATCGTCGCGCTCACGGCCGCCATCCTCGGACTGCTCGTCGCCGGCCTGATCCGCGACATCCGCCGGCGCCGCACCCGCCGAGCGGCGAACGTCGAGCCGGCCCCAGGCGACCACGACGCCGCACCCTGATGAACAACCGGTGACGCACCGGGATGCGGAATAGCGCCGCTCTAGAGTGGGTTGTCACCCGTGTCGCCTCCCGGCGGCGTCGCCATCCCCAGCAGGAGGAGCATGATGCGCCACGTCATCATCATCGGATCCGGCCCGGCCGGCTACACCGCGGCCATCTACGCCGCGCGCGCCAACCTGCAGCCGCTCGTGATCGCGTCCTCCGTCGAGTTCGGCGGCGAGCTCATGAAGACCACCGAGGTCGAGAACTTCCCCGGCTTCCCCGAGGGCATCATGGGCCCCGACCTGATGACGCAGATGCAGAAGCAGGCCGAGCGCTTCGGCGCCGAGATCGTTTACGACGACGTCGTCTCGCTCGAGCTCGACGGGCCCGTGAAGGCCGTCACGCTCGGCAACGGCGACCGCCACGAGGCGCACGCCGTGATCTACGCCACCGGTTCCGCCTACCGCAAGCTCGGCCTTGCCGACGAGGAGCGGCTGAGCGGCTACGGCGTCTCCTGGTGCGCCACGTGCGACGGGGCCTTCTTCCGCCAGAAGTCCGTCGCGGTCGTCGGCGGCGGCGACTCGGCGATGGAGGAGGCGACCTTCCTCACGCGCTTCGCCTCGAAGGTCTACGTCATCCACCGCAGCGACACCTTCCGCGCCTCGGCCGCGATGCTCGATCGTGCGCGCAACGATCCGAAGATCGAGTTCGTCACCAATGCCGCGGTCGCGCACATCTACGGCGCAGACCTCGTCTCGGGCGTCGGCATCGTCGACACCGTCACGGGGGAGGAGCGCACGCTCGACGTCACCGGCCTCTTCATCGCGATCGGTGCCGACCCGCGCACGCACCTCGTGCACGGCGTGCTCGACCTCACCGAGCACGGCACGATCGCCGTCGAGGGCCGCAGCTCGCGCACGAGCGTCGAGGGCGTCTTCGCCGCCGGGGACGTGGTCGACCCGACGTACAAGCAGGCGATCACCGCCGCGGGCAGCGGAACCGTCGCCGCCCTCGACGCCCAGCACTACCTCGAGACGATCGGCGACGCGGCCCGGCAGACCGTGGCCGCCGGCGCCGACGCCTGAGTCATCCGCATCCCCCACCGCAACGCAAGGAGAGCACAATGAGCACGCGCGACGTCACCGACGCCACCTTCGAGACCGAGGTCCTCAACAGCGAGAAGACGATCATGGTCGACTTCTGGGCCGAATGGTGCGGCCCCTGCCGCGCCGTCTCGCCCATCCTCGACGCCATCGCCAGCGAGAACGGCGACAAGATCGACATCGTCAAGCTCAACGTCGACGACAACCCCGAGACCGCCATGAAGTACCAGATCACCTCCATCCCCGCGATGAAGGTCTTCAAGGGCGGCGAGGTCGTCAAGACCGTCATCGGCGCGAAGCCCAAGCCGGCTCTCGAGGCCGACCTCGCCGAGTTCCTCGCGTAGTCGCCGGAACGCTCGACGAGCATCCCGTCACGGCCCGCCCCCCGCTCGGGGAGCGGGCCGTTCGCGGTTCGTGCGCTTATCCTGATGGTTCCTGCCGCCGCGGCAGCGAGCTGACGGGTGGTGAGCCATGACGATTCCCCGCGAGGGCACGAATCTCGACCCCTGGTACGAGCTGTACGCCGACCGGACAGCGGGCCTGAGCGCCTCGGAGGTGCGCGCGCTCTTCGCCGTCGCCTCCCGCCCCGAGGTCGTCTCGCTCGCCGGGGGCATGCCGTTCGTCTCCGCGCTGCCGCTCGAGCGCGTCACCACCTCGATGGAGCGCGTGATGCGCGAGCAGGGCTCGCGGGCGCTGCAGTACGGCTCGGGGCAGGGCACGCCCGAGCTGCGCGAGCACATCCTCGAGATCATGGCCCTCGAGGGCGTGCGGGCCGGGGTCGACGACGTCGTCGTCACGACCGGATCGCAGCAGGCGCTCGACCTCATCGCCAAACTGTTCCTCGACTCGGGCGACGTCGTGCTGGCCGAGTCGCCGTCCTACGTCGGGGCGATGGGCATCTTCCGCTCGTACCAGGCCGAAGTCTCGCACGTCGCGATGGACGACGACGGGATAATCCCGCAGGCGCTCGTGGAACGGATCGCGTCGATGCGGGCCCAGGGTCGCGCGATCAAGTTCCTGTACCTCATCCCGAACTTCCACAACCCTGCAGGGGTGACGCTCAGCTGGGAGCGGCGGCTCGAGATCATCGAGATCGCCCGCCGAGAGGGCATCCTCATCGTCGAGGACAACCCCTACGGGTTGCTCTGGTTCGATCGTCCGGCACCCCACGCCATGCGATCGGTCGAGACCGAGGGCATCGTCTACCTCGGCTCGTTCTCCAAGACGCTCGCGCCCGGCTTCCGCATCGGCTGGGCGCTCGCTCCCCACGGCATCCGCGAGAAGCTCGTTCTCGCCGCCGAATCGGCCATCCTCTCGCCGAGCGTCGCCAACGAGCTCATCGTGAGCGACTACCTGGCCAGCACCGACTGGAAGGGACAGATCGACACCTACCGGGGCCTGTACCGCGATCGGCGCGACGCCATGATCGACGCTCTCGAGCACTACCTGCCCGATCTGCACTGGACGATGCCCAACGGCGGGTTCTACATCTGGGTCACCCTGCCCGATGGGCTCGATTCCAAGGGGATGCTCCCGCGCGCCGTGAAGGAGCTGGTGGCCTACACGCCCGGTACCGCCTTCTTCGCCGACGGCTCGGGCCGCGCGAATCTGCGGCTCTCGTACTGCTACCCCAGCCCGGCCGAGATCCGGGAGGGGATCCGCCGTCTCGCCGGCGTCGTCCGCGGCGAGCAGGAGCTGCTGTCGACCTTCTCGCCCTCGACGAGCCCCGAGCGCGTCGGAACCGCACCGCACGTCATCAGCCCGCCCCCCAACATCGGATAGGCGCATGAGCGACTCCCTCCCCTCCGCCGCATCCCCCGGCTCGTCCGATCCCGTCCGGGTCGTCGTGCTCGCCGGAGGGATCTCGCACGAGCGCGACATCTCGCTGCGCTCCGGTCGGCGCGTCGCGGACGCGCTCGCGAGCCACGGCCTGCACGTCGAGCTGCGCGACCCCGACGCAACCCTGCTCGGCTCCCTCACCGACGACCGCCCCGACGTCGTGTTCCCGGTGCTGCACGGGGCGAGCGGGGAGGACGGAACGCTCCGCAGCCTCCTGGAGTTCCTCGGACTCCCGTACGTCGGCTCGCCCGCGGCGGCAACCCGCCTCGCCTGGGACAAGCCCACGGCGAAGACGCTGGTCGAGCGGGCGGGAGTGCCGACGCCGCACTCCATCACCCTGACGCGGGATGCGTTCCGCGAGCTCGGTGCGGAGAGCGTCCTCGCGGTCGTGCGCGGCGAGCTGCCGACGCCGGTCGCCATCAAGCCCGCGCAGGGCGGCTCCGCGCAGGGCGTCACCCTCGTCGACACCGAGGAGGAGCTGCGCCGCGCGATGGTGCACGCCTACACGTACTGCGACGTGGCCATCATCGAGCAGCGCATCACCGGCACCGAGATCTGCATCGGCATCATCGACACCGGGGATGGTCCGGTCGCGCTCCCGCCCGTCGAGATCGAGCCGCTCTCGGGCGTCTACGGGTTCGAAGCCCGGTACAACGCGGGGGAGACCCGCTTCTACGCACCGGCCCGCATCGCGGACGACGTCACCGAGCGGGCGACGGCCATCGCGCTCGACGCCCATCGTGCCCTCGGCCTCCGCCACCTCAGCCGCATCGACATGATCGTCGACGGCGCCGGCACGCCCTGGTTCCTGGAGGCGAGCGTCATGCCGGGCCTCACCGAGACCTCGACCCTGGCCCTCGCCCTCGAGGCCGCCGGCCACGACGTCGGCTGGGTCTACGCCGCACTCGCGCAGGCGGCGATCCGCGAGCACTCGGCCTGACCGTCTTGCTCCAGGCGAGGGGCCGACCGGGCCGGTCCTGCTGCCTTCGACGCGACCAGGGTTCGCGGCGCGCTCCGAATCCGACGGAATCCGACTCGTGGCGAGCTCCGAGGGGGTCGGATGTCGGGGGAGCGGTGGCTGCCAGGAGTGGACCCTCGGGACACGCGCACCTCACGACGCGAGCGCCGCACGCCGCCGCCCGTTCGACGTTTCACGTGAAACACCCGCGCGGGGTGCTCTCGCACGATCCGATCCGTCGCCATCAGTCGGCGGGGGAGTGAGGCCGGCGTACCCGGACACGGCGATCCTCGTCGCTTCCTATCGGTGTTTCACGTGAAACACCGCGGGCCCTCATCCGCGAGGTTCAGCCGCGCCCTCGCGGGACCTCGACGAGCGACTCATCGAGCCGGCCAGATAGTTTCACGTGAAACGCAGTGCGCGTCGCTCTGCGATGTCCTCCCACGTGAGGACGCGGACATCCCCGGGATCAGCTGTAGCCGGGCTCGCCGAGCTCGCCGAGGATGCGGTTCAGGTCGCCCACGCTGGCGAAGTCGATGACGAGCGACCCCTTGCGCTGCCCGAGCGAGATCGTCACGCGGGTGTCGAGCCGATCGCCGAGCCGAACGGCGATCTCGTTGAGCGCGCCCTGCCGCGTCCCCGCGGCCGGCGGCTTCTGCTTGCGCGTGCCCGCCGCGCCGCTCATCAGCTGCGCCGCCGACTCCGCCTGCCGCACCGAGAGCTCCTCGTTGACGATCTTGTCGGCGAGCCGGCGCATTAGGTCGCCGTCGTTGGTGGAGAGGATGGCGCGGGCATGCCCCGCACTCAGCACCCCCGCCGCCACCCGGGCCTGAACGGCCTCGGGGAGGCGCAGCAGCCTCAGCGTGTTGCTGATCTGCGGCCGGGACCGGCCGAGACGCTGCGCGAGCTGATCCTGCGTGATCCCGAAGTCCTCGAGCAGCTGCTGGTACGCGCTCGCCTCCTCGAGGGGGTTCAACTGCGCGCGATGCAGGTTCTCGAGCAGGGCATCCCGCAGCATGTCCTCGTCAGCCGTGTTGCGCACGATCGCGGGGATGGTGGCGAGGCCGGCGATGGTGGATGCTCGCAGCCGCCGCTCGCCCATGATGAGCTCGAACTGCGGCTCGCCCTTCTGAGCGCCGGCGCGCTCGCGCACCACGATGGGCTGGAGCACGCCGAACTCGCGCACGGAGTGGACGAGCTCCGACAGCTCCTCCTCGCGGAACTCGCTGCGGGGCTGGGCCGGATTCGGCACGATGTCGCTCGGCGCGATGGCCGCGAGACGGGCGCCCGGCACGACGGCGAGCTGGAGCCCGTCGTCCTTCGGCTCCGGAGCCTGGGGGAAGAACACGTCGACGGGCCGATCGCCATCGCCGGTGGGGATGAGGGCGCCGATACCGCGGCCGAGCCCTGTTCTCTTGGTCGCCATCAGTCCGGGGCCCCTCTCTTCGCGATCTCCGCAGCCGCCTCGAGGTACGAGAGAGAGCCGGCGGAGCTCTGGTCGTAGCTGATGACGCTCTGCCCGAACGACGGCGCCTCGCTGATGCGCACATTGCGGGGGATGAGCGTCGAGAGCGTCTCGGCGGGGAAGTGCTCGCGCACCTCGGCGACCACCTGCTGCGCCAGGTTCGTGCGCCCGTCGTACATCGTCATGAGGATCGTCGACACCCGCAGGTCGGGGTTCAGGTGGCGCTCGATGAGCTTGATCGAGTTCAGCAGCTGGCTCAGACCCTCGAGCGCGTAGTACTCGCACTGAATGGGGATGAGCACCTCGCGCGCGGCGACGAAGGCGTTGATGGTCAGCAGCCCGAGCGAGGGCGGGCAATCGATGAACACGTAGTGCACGGGCTCCCCGAGCTCGGCCTGCTCCGCGAGGTAGGAGTCGAGCGCCGTCCGCAGACGCTGCTCCCGGGCGACGAGCGAGACGAGCTCGATCTCCGCGCCGGCGAGATGGATCGTCGCCGGCACGCAGTAGAGGTGCTCGAACTCGGGGCTCTTCTGCACGACGTCGTCGAGGAGCGCCTCCCCGACGATGACGTCGTAGACGCTCGGCGTCTCCGCGCGGTGCTCGACGCCGAGCGCCGTGGAGGCATTGCCCTGGGGGTCCAGGTCGATCACGACCACACGGGCACCCGATCGTGCCAGAGCGGCGGCGAGATTCACCGTCGTCGTCGTCTTGCCGACGCCGCCCTTCTGATTCGAGACGGTGAGAACGCGCGGCGACGCGGGCAGGGGCAGATCCGACTGCTGCAGAGCGAGGCGGCGGCGGGTGATGTCGGCGATCTCCCGAGCCAGGGGAGTGGTCTCGTCGTACGTTCCGCCCGTGGTCATCGCCAGACCTCCCGGTCGAATGTTTCACGTGAAACGGGCGTCGACTCGACGCCCGCTCGCGCACCGCCGATCGATGATGCGATCAGGATGCCGCGTCCACTGTAGCCCGAAACAGCCGGGTCACTTCGGGCACGATGCCCTCGCCGAGCACGAGGACCTCGGGGTCGCGCAGTCGGTACTTGCTGATCTGCTTCGAAGCGGCGGTGATCTCGTCATCTACCCGAGCGCCCTTGAGCAGCAGCAGCTCTCCACCGCGACGGACGAGGGGAGCGGTGATCGGGATGAGCGTGCGCAGCGCACTGACCGCCCGCGCCGTGACCTGATCGAACGGACCGGAATCGACGGCGTCCTCCGCGCGGGCCCGCACGACCTCCACGTTGTCGAGACCGAGCCGATCGGCCTCCGAGCGCAGCCAGTCGCAGCGGCGCTCCATCGGCTCGATGAGCACGAGCCGGGCATCCGGACGCGCGATCGCCAGCACGAGACCGGGCAGGCCGGCGCCGCTGCCGACATCGGCCACCTGGGCATCATCGCGCAGGTAGGGCGCGACGACCGCGGAGTTCAGCACGTGCCGGGACCACAGACGCGGGAGCTCGAGCGGCCCGATCAACCCCAGCAGCTCGCCGTACTGAGCGAGGTCGGCCGTGAATCGGCGGGCGAGGGCGATGCGGTCACCGAAGACCTGCGCCGCCCCGGCAGGTTCGAGCTCGACGGCCGGCGCCTCGGCGGGGGAGGGGTCGCTCACGACCGGGTGTTCCACGGGAAGCCTCGCCGGATCGCGGGTCAGGAACGACGGATGACCGTGTGGCGGTCGGCGCCCTCGCCCTCGGACTCCGAGGTGAAACCGCGCTCGGCCACCAGGTCGTGCACGAGCTTGCGCTCGTAGCTCGACATCGGCGGCAGGGCGGCGGTGGATGCTCCGCCCTCGATGCGCTCGACCGCACGGTCGACGAGCACCGACAGCTCCTGAGCACGGGCGTCGCGCGACCCCCCGATATCGAGGATAAGTCGGGAGAACTCCCCGGTCTTCGCGTGCACCGCGAGCCGCGTCAGCTCTTGCAGGGCCGACACGACATCCGACTTTGACAGCAGGCGCAGGTCGTCCGGCTGCTCCGACTCGACGCTGAGGTACACGCGACCGGCGCGCGACTCGATGTCGATGTCGCCGTCGAGGTCGGCGATGTCGAGGAGCTCCTCGAGGTAGTCCGCCGCGATGTCGCCCTCGTCCTGCACGGCCTCGGGTGCGGTCTCCGGTGCCTGCTCGGTCACATCGGTCATGGCTACTTGCCACCCTTCTTCTTCGCGCGGCTCTTGCCAACGGGCTGCACGCGCTGGGTCTTCTTGGGCTCCTCCGCGACCGCGGCAGGGGCATCCTCGACGATCGTCGGCAGGCCCTTGCGCTGACGCCGCTTCGCCAGCCGCGCCTCGCGGGCGAGAGCGGCCTCGGAACCGGGGGTCGGCATGTTCCGGATGACGATGAACTGCTGCACCATCGTCCAGATGTTGGAGACGAACCAGTAGAACATGACGCCGAGCGGGAACGCGAAGCCCGAGAACGCGAACACGAGCGGCAGCACGTAGAGGAGGATGCGCTGCTGCCGGTACATCGGCGAGGCCTTCATCTCGGGCGACTGGTTCTTCGACATGATCTGCAGCTGGGTGATGAACTGCGAGCCCGTCATGAGGATGACGAGGACGATCGCGATCACGATCACGGCGACGTTGCCCTCGGACGTCGCCATCGACGAGCCGAGCGGGGCGATGCCGAACAGCGAGGCGTCCCCGAACTGCTGCTGCAGCGACGGGGTCAGCAGACCGACCGGGGGGCGATCGGTGTAGGCGTCGTTGAGAACCGAGAACAGACCGAAGAAGATCGGCATCTGCAGCAGGAGCGGCAGGCAGGACGACAGGGGGTTGGTCCCCGTGTTCTTGTACAGCGCCATCGTCTCGCGCGACATGGCCTCGCGCGAGAACTGGTCGCGCTTGCCCTTGTATTTGTCCTGGATCTTCTTGAGCTGCGGCGCGATCTCCATCATGCGGCGCTGGCTCTTGATCTGACGCACGAAGACGGGGATGAGCGCGGCGCGGATGACGAGCACGAGGCCCGTGATCGAGAGCACCCAGGTGATACCCGCCGCCGCCTCCATGCCCGCGGCGGTGAGCAGCGAGTGGAAGCCGACCAGGATCGCCTCGATGACCCACTTGATGGGCCACAGGATGAGGCCGAAGATGTCCATAGCGGGAGTTATCCCTTTCTCTCGAGAACCATGAAGCCGAACCGGCTGCGCCGATAGGGCGAATGCTCGTGGGGCGGCACGTCGTCGATGCCGCCGGCAGCCCAGGGGTGGCACCGCGCCAGGCGACGGGCGGTCATCCACCCGCCCTTCAGAACGCCGTGCTCCTGCACCGCGGTCAGGCCGTAGGCGGAGCAGCTGGGGTAGTACCGGCAGACATCGCCGTACAGCGGCGAGATGATCGCCCGGTACACGCGCAGCAGCGCGATGATGATGTTGCGGGGGAGCAGGGCGATGCCGCGCACGATCCTCATGCCGTCACCACCCGTCGTAGACCCGCGTCGATCTCGGCTCGCAGGGTATCCCAGTCGACCTCGCCGGCTCCTGGGAGGGCGCGGATGACGATGGTGTCGCCGGCCGGCACCGGGATGCTGCTGACGGCGGTCGCGCAGACCGCCTGAACCCGCCGCCGAACCCGGTTGCGAACGACAGCGCTCCCGACCTGCTTCGACACGATCACCCCGAAGCGGGGCGGGTCGGCAGATGGGGAGCGCAGTCGGTACAGCACGGCGTGAGGCTGGGCCGCTCGACGACCTCGGCGCACCGCGGTGCGGAAGTCGTCGGCCCGGGTGACCCGGTGGGCCCGGCCGAGCACGACGGGGTCTTAGGCCGAGAGCTCGGTGCGACCCTTGCGGCGGCGGGCAGCGAGGATGCTGCGGCCGGCGCGGGTGCGCATGCGGAGGCGGAAGCCGTGCACCTTGGCGCGGCGACGGTTGTTCGGCTGGAAAGTGCGCTTGCTCATGGTTATCTCCTCGGCCCCCTAGGGCCAGCGACGAAAGACAGACGGTGATCGCCCGGCCACGGAAGGACCCGCGGGCAGGCAGAAGTCAACTGACTAAAGGTACGTCGTCCGGAGCCCGCGGTCAAACCTGCCGCAGGGCGACCGGCATTATCACCAGGGTACGGGGGAACCATTGGTAACGACATGCCGGGGCGCAGTACAGTGATCCGATCGACGCGCCGCGGTGAACCGTGCTGCCGCCGACCGCACGACCGCTCACCACCGCCTTCCCCATCCCCAGCGAGGAGACCATCGATGTCCGATGACGCCGATTCCACCGACTTGCTGTGGCGATCGGTGAAGTCGACGCTCACCTCGGACGAGCGGATCACCCCCCAGTTGCACGGCTTCATTGCTCTGGTGGAACCGCGCGGCGTGATGGCAGGCACCCTCTACCTCGAGGTGCCGAACGAGCTGACGCGCGGCATGCTCGAGCAGCGCATCCGTCTTCCTCTCCTCTCTGCACTGTCGACCGTCGCGGGCGAGACGGTCTCGAGCTTCGCGATCGTCGTGAACCCCGAGATCCAGCACGACGGCTTCGACAGCTCGACCGAGCCCGTCGAGCAGCAGCAGGCGCCGTACATCGACCAGGCCTCCTCGCCGACCCCGGCCACGGCGAGCGATCGTCGCAGCGACAGCCGGCTGAACCCGAAGTACAGCTTCGACAACTTCGTCATCGGGGGCTCGAACCGCTTCGCCCACGCGGCGGCCGTCGCCGTCGCCGAAGCACCGGCGAAGGCCTACAACCCGCTCTTCGTCTACGGCGAGTCGGGGCTGGGCAAGACCCACCTGCTGCACGCCATCGGCCACTACGCCGAGAGCCTGTACCCGGGCATCCGCGTCCGGTACGTGAGCTCCGAGGAGTTCACCAACGACTTCATCAACTCGATCGCGAACAACCGGGCCAGCCTGTTCCAGTCGCGGTACCGCGAGATCGACATCCTGCTGATCGACGACATCCAGTTCCTGCAGGGCAAGGACTCCACGCAGGAGGCCTTCTTCCACACCTTCAATACGCTGCACGACCACAACAAGCAGGTGGTCATCACGAGCGACCTGCCGCCGAAGCACCTCACGGGCTTCGAGGATCGGATGCGCAGCCGCTTCGAGTGGGGCCTCATCACCGATGTGCAGGCGCCCGACCTCGAGACCCGCATCGCGATCCTGCGCAAGAAGGCGCAGAACGACAAGCTGCAGGTTCGGGATGACGTGCTCGAGTACATCGCCTCGAAGGTGTCGAGCAACATCCGCGAGCTCGAGGGCACCCTCATCCGCGTCACGGCGTTCGCGAACCTCAATCGCACGCCCGTCGACATGCAGCTCGTCCAGACGGTGCTGAAAGACCTCATCACCCTCGACGAGGACAACGTCATCGCGCCGGTCGACATCATCAATCACACGGCCGCCTACTTCAAGCTCACGGTCGACGACCTCTACGGCTCCTCCCGCTCGCAAGCGGTGGCCACGGCCCGGCAGATCGCCATGTACCTCTGCCGCGAGCTCACGAACCTCTCGCTGCCGAAGATCGGCCAGCTGTTCGGCAACCGCGATCACACGACGGTGATGTACGCGAACAAGAAGATCAGCGAGCTCATGAAGGAGCGCCGCTCGATCTACAACCAGGTCACCGAGCTCACCAGCCGCATCAAGCAGAACCACCGCTACAGCTAGTCGACTCCGTCCTCTCTCTCCTCCTGCCCGGTGCGATCCGGGATGCGGCCCGGGCCTTCGCCCGGGCCGTTTCGTCGCTCTCCCACAGCTTCCTGCCAGGTTCGAGGGTGGTTTCGCACACTGGGGACAGCTTGTGGATAACTGGGGATGACGGTGGTGACGGATTGTGGATGGAGGGCCCGCACCTGTGGGGGAGCATCCCATCGGGCAGCCGACCATCCCCTTAACCTCATGACCATTCCCGAGGCCTGTCCACAAATCACACGCGTGTGGTTTCCCGGCTTTCCGCGCTTTCCACCGAGTTATCCACACTGTGCACAACGGTTAATGAGGTTGCTCTTCGTTCTTCATTTAAGGCTCGAGGGGATAACCCTGACGGGGTCGGCGAACGACATCTTTCGGGGCGGTCGCGGTGTGCCACTATGGGAACCCGCGCTCCAAGGGGCGGGATTCTTGTCATACCGAGAGGCAGCCGCGTGAAGTTCCAGGTCAATCGCGATGTGTTCGCCGATGCCGTGTCGTTCGCCGTCAAGCTCCTCCCGCAGCGCACCACCCTGCCCATCCTCAGCGGCGTCCTCCTGCGCGCCGAGGGCGAGACCCTCACGCTGTCGTCGTTCGACTACGAGGTCTCGGCGCAGACGCAGGTCACGGCCGACATCGAGGAGGGCGGCACGGTGCTCGTCTCCGGCCGGCTGCTGAGCGACATCGCCTCGCGCCTGCCGAACGCCCCGGTGGAGTTCACCCGCGAGGAGAGCAAGATCGTCGTGCGCTGCGGCACCGCGCGCTTCACCCTCTCGATGATGCCGGTCGAGGAGTACCCGAGCCTCCCGGTCGTCGACGGCCCCAGCGGCGTGCTGCCCGGTGACGCCTTCGCCGATGCCGTGGGCCAGGTCGCCGTCGCGGCCTCGCGCGACGATGTGACGCCCGTCATCACCGGAGTGCAGCTGGAGATCGCCGACAACCGTCTCTCGCTCGTCGCGACCGACCGCTACCGCGTCGCGGTCCGCGAGATCGACTGGGAGTCCTCCGCGGTCGCCGAGGGGGTCACCGCCCTCGTGCCGTCGCGCACCCTCTCCGAGATCGGCAAGATCTTCTCCCACACCGCCCAGGTGACGGTCACGATCGTCTCGGGCGGCGACCGCGAGCTCATCGCGTTCTCGTCGGCGGAGAAGACCGTGACCTCGTTGCTGATCAAGGGCAACTTCCCGCCCGTCAAGCGACTGTTCCCCGAGACGGTGGAGAACTACGCCGTCATGAGCACGGCCGAGCTCATCGAGGCCACCCGTCGCGTCTCGCTCGTGCTCGAGCGCGACGCCGCTCTGCGCTACAGCTTCTCGGTCGACGGCCTCACCCTCGAGGCCCTCGGCAGCGAGAACGCGCAGGCCTCCGAGACGATCGATGCGCACCTCGTCGGCGTCGACACCGTCGTGTCGCTCAAGCCGCAGTTCCTCATCGACGGGCTCGCGGCCGTGCACAGCGAGTTCGTGCGCATCTCGTTCACGAAGACCGACAACCCGAACAAGCCCGGCCCGGTGCTCATCACGAGCCAGTCCTCGAAGGACCAGCCCGGCGCCGACAACTACCGCTACCTGCTGCAGCCGAACCTGCTGCTGCGGTAACGCCGGCGCGTGCACGTCACCCA
This sequence comes from Microcella daejeonensis, assembly GCF_026625045.1. Classification (GTDB taxonomy): domain Bacteria; phylum Actinomycetota; class Actinomycetes; order Actinomycetales; family Microbacteriaceae; genus Microcella; species Microcella daejeonensis. The sequence goes on from NZ_CP113089.1 coordinate 975,312, forward strand.
CCTCTCGCTCGTCGACTTCCGCAACTACGGGCGGGCCGAGGTCGAGCTCGCCCCGGGCACCGTCCTCTTCGTCGGGCGCAACGGCCAGGGAAAGACGAACCTCGTCGAGGCGATCGGCTACGCCAGCACCGTCTCCTCGCACCGCGTCTCGAGCGACCAGGCGCTCGTGCGCTTCGGCGCCGAGGCCGCGATCGTGCGCATGCGCGTCCAGCACGAGGATCGGGCGCTCGTCGTCGAGGTGCAGATCAACCGCACCGGGGCGAACAAGGCCCAGGTCAACCGCGGTGCCATCCGCGTGCGCGAGCTCCCCCGGTACTTCTCGAGCGTGCTGTTCGCCCCCGAGGATCTCGCCCTGGTCCGCGGCGAGCCCTCGGGTCGCCGCGGGTTCCTCGACACCCTGGTCGTGCAGCGGGCACCGCGGTTCGCCGGCGTCATGGCCGACTACGACCGGGTGCTCCGGCAGCGCAACTCCCTGCTGAAGTCGGCCAGGGCCTCGCGCATCCCCGCCGACGCGCTCACGACGCTCGACGTCTGGGACGACCGGCTGGTCGAGCTGGGTACCGAGCTGATGATCGCGCGGCACGAGCTCGTCTCCGCCCTGCGACCCTTCATCGGGCAGGCGTACCGGGCCGTCGCCGGGGACGATCACGCGGTGCGCGTCGGACTGCAGGTCTCGATCGACGGCGAGGCGGGCATCCCGGCATTCGAGGCGGATGCCCCGCTCGATGTCGACGAGGTGCGCGAGCGCTTCCGCACCGCGGTGGCCGGCCGCCGCCGCGCCGAGCTGGATCGTGCGGTGACCCTCGTCGGCCCCCACCGCGACGACCTCGTGCTCGAGCTCAACGGACTGCCGGCCCGCGGCTACGCCAGTCATGGCGAGAGCTGGTCCTTCGCCCTCGCGCTCAAGCTCGCCTCCGCGCAGGTGCTGCGCGCCGAGGCGGTCGCCGGCGACCCGGTGCTCGTGCTCGACGACGTGTTCGCCGAGCTGGACGAGGGTCGTCGCGAGCGGCTGGCCGACGCGGTCGGCGACTTCGAGCAGGTGCTCATCACGGCGGCGGTCGGCGGGGACGTGCCGGCCCGACTGCGGGCGACCACGGTGACTATCGCGGCGGGCGCCATCGTCGAGCCGGCGTCGATTCCCACAGGTGTGGATAACCCTGGGGACAAGGGTGCGGAAAATACATCTGATCATCAGGATGCGGTCCGCGCCGATCGTGAACCCGATTCGACCGCGGCCGAGTCCGAGACGGTGACAGAGTCCGGTGATGCTCCATGAGCCCGCGCGGCACGGAGGGCGGGGAATCCGAGGCCTCCGCGGTCTACCAGCGCCTGCGACGGCTGTTCGGCGACCCGGCGCTGCGCTCGCGCGACGGGCGCAAGCGGGCGGCGGCGAAGCGCGACCGCACCGACTCGGCCCCCTTCGGGCTCGGACGCGACGCGTCCGGTCTCGGCGACGTGCTCGAGGGCATGACGCGGCGCATGGGCTGGGCATCGCCGCTGGCGAAGGGCGAGCTGCTGCTCGACTGGCCCGACCTCGTCGGCCCCGACGTCGCCGCGCACTCCCAACCCGTCGGCATCGAGGACGAGGTGCTCACGGTGCAGTGCGACTCCACGGCCTGGGCGACGCAGCTGCGGCTCATGCGCGCCGAGATCCTCACGACGATCCTGCGGCGCTATCCCGATGCGCAGGTGACGAGCATCCGCTTCGACGGGCCGGGTGCTCCGAGCTGGAAGCGGGGCCCGCGGTCCATTCCCGGCCGCGGCCCCAGAGACACGTACGGGTAGGAACGGCGAATCACCCCAGGCGGCTTATGAAATCTCCCCAGAGAGCCGTTCTGACGCCGGTGAGGGGCGGATTTTTGATAGGATCGAACCGTCATCGCACGACCTCTCGGGTCCCGCGATCGGCCGCAGAGTCCCTGATCGACTCGCACGCACGACCCGCATGGTCGACCCGCGTGCCCGATCGGGCGAGAAGAACCGTCGGGAGCGCAATTCCATATGACCACCACCCCCTCCACCCCCGAGTCGGATGAGGCGTACGGCGCGAACCAGATCCAGGTGCTCGAAGGGCTCGAGGCGGTGCGCAAGCGCCCGGGCATGTACATCGGCTCCACCGGCCCGCGCGGTCTGCACCACCTCGTCTACGAGATCGTCGACAACTCGGTCGATGAGGCGCTCGCCGGCTTCTGCGACTCCATCGATGTGACGATCCTCGCCGACGGCGCCGTGCGGGTCGTCGACAACGGCCGCGGAATCCCCGTCGACATCCACCCGGTCGAGAAGAAGTCGACCGTCGAGGTCGTGCTCACCATCCTGCACGCCGGCGGCAAGTTCGGCGGCGGCGGGTACGCGGTCTCCGGCGGCCTCCACGGCGTCGGCAGCTCGGTGGTCAACGCGCTCTCGCAGAAGCTCGAGGTCGAGGTCCGCCGCCAGGGCAACGTCTACCGGCAGAGCTACCAGAACGGCGTGCCGGATGCCCCGCTCGCCAAGGGCGAGGCCTCGAGCGCGAACGGCACCACCATCACGTTCTGGCCGAACGACGAGATCTTCGAGACCGTCCACTTCGACTACGAGACGCTGCGCAACCGCTTCCAGCAGATGGCCTTCCTCAACAAGGGCCTGCGCATCGCCATCACCGATGAGCGCGCGCATGCCGCAGATCCCGAGGAGCTCGAGGGCACCCCGGCGCTGGATGCCGCCGCGACCGAGGCCGGCCCGCGTCACGAGGAGTTCCTCTACGAGCAGGGTCTCGTCGACTACGTGCAGTTCCTCAACTCCTCGAAGAAGATCGAGGTCGTGCACCCCGAGATCATCTCCTTCGAGTCGGAGGACACCGAGCGGCGCATCGCCCTCGAGGTGGCCATGCAGTGGACGACCGCGTACAGCGAGAGCGTGCACACCTACGCCAACACGATCAACACCCACGAGGGCGGCACGCACGAGGAGGGCTTCCGTGCGGCGCTGACGACGCTCGTCAACCGCTACGCGCGCGAGAAGGGCCTGCTCAAGGAGAAGGACGAGAACCTCTCAGGCGACGACGTGCGCGAGGGCCTCACCGCCGTCGTCTCGGTCAAGCTCGGCGAGCCGCAGTTCGAGGGCCAGACGAAGACCAAGCTCGGCAACACCGAGGCGAAGTCCTTCGTGCAGAAGGTCACCGGTGAGTTCCTCGGCGACTGGTTCGAGCGCAACCCCGGTCAGGCGCGCGACGTCATCAAGAAGGCGCAGTTCGCCGCGGCCGCCCGCATGGCCGCGCGCAAGGCGCGCGAGCAGACCCGTCGCAAGGGGCTGCTCGAGTCGGGCGGCATGCCCGGCAAGCTCAAGGACTGCCAGTCGAAGGATCCGTCGCTCAGCGAGATCTTCATCGTCGAGGGCGACTCGGCCGGCGGCTCGGCCGTGCAGGGCCGCAACCCCGAGACCCAGGCGATCCTCCCGCTGCGCGGCAAGATCCTCAACGTCGAGAAGGCGCGACTCGATCGGGCCCTCGGCAACGCCGAGATCCAGGCGATGGTCACCGCCTTCGGCGCGAGCATCGGCGAGGAGTTCGACGCCGAGAAGGTGCGGTACCACAAGATCGTGCTCATGGCCGATGCCGACGTCGACGGCCAGCACATCACGACGCTGCTGCTCACCCTGCTCTTCCGCTACATGCGGCCGCTCATCGAGAACGGCTACGTCTACCTCGCGCAGCCGCCGCTGTACCGCCTCAAGTGGTCGAACGCGGCCGACGAGTACGTCTTCAGCGACCGCGAGCGGGATGCCCTGCTCGAGGCCGGCCTCGCCGCGGGCAAGCGCATCCCGAAGGACAACGGCGTGCAGCGCTACAAGGGTCTCGGCGAGATGAACCACCAGGAGCTCTGGGAGACCACCATGAACCCCGACACCCGCACGCTCCTGCAGGTGACCCTCGACGACGCCGCGATCGCCGACTCCGTGTTCTCGACCCTCATGGGCGAGGACGTCGAGTCGCGCCGCACTTTCATCCAGCAGAACGCGAAGGACGTGCGGTTCCTCGACATCTAGTCGAGCATCCCGCCCCCATCCCCTTTTCTCCCCCCTCCCGATTGAGGACGTGACACATGGCCGACGACATCACCGACGTCGACGACAGCACCAGCCCCGGGCCCGGCGGCAAGGTCAACCAGGTCGACCTGCAGCTCGAGATGCAGCGCTCGTACCTCGACTACGCGATGAGCGTCATCGTCGGGCGCGCGCTGCCCGACGTGCGCGACGGGCTCAAGCCCGTGCACCGTCGCGTGCTCTACGCGATGTTCGACGGCGGCTACCGCCCCGACAAGGCGTTCTCGAAGTGCTCGCGCGTCGTCGGCGACGTCATGGGCCAGTTCCACCCGCACGGCGACTCGGCGATCTACGACGCCCTCGTGCGCCTCGTGCAGCCCTGGAGCATGCGCTACCCGCTCGCCTCGGGCCAGGGCAACTTCGGTTCCCCCGGCAACGACGGCGCGGCCGCGCCCCGGTACACCGAGACCAAGATGGCCCCGCTCGCCATGGAGATGGTGCGGGACATCGAGGAGAACACGGTCGATTTCCAGGACAACTACGACGGCCGCACGCGCGAGCCGAGCATCCTGCCCTCGCGGTTCCCCAACCTGCTCGTCAACGGCTCCGTCGGCATCGCCGTCGGCATGGCCACCAACATCCCGCCGCACAACCTGCGCGAGGTGGCCTCCGCCGCCCTCTGGCACCTCGAGAACCCCGAGGCGAGCCGCGAGGAGCTGCTCGACGCGACCCTGCAGCGCATCAAGGGCCCCGACTTCCCGACGGGCGCGCAGATCCTCGGCATCAAGGGCATCCAGGACGCGTACCGCACCGGCCGCGGCTCGATCACGATGCGCGCGGTCGTGACGGTCGAGGAGATCCAGAACCGCACGTGCCTCGTCATCACCGAGCTGCCGTACCAGGTGAACCCCGACAACCTGGCGATCAAGATCGCCGATCTCGTCAAGGAGGGGCGCCTCACCGGCATCGCCGACATCCGCGACGAGTCGTCGGGCCGCACCGGCCAGCGCCTCGTGATCGTGCTCAAGCGTGATGCGATCGCCAAGGTCGTGCTCAACAACCTCTACAAGCACACCCCCCTGCAGGACAACTTCGGCGCCAACATGCTCGCGATCGTCGACGGCGTGCCCCGCACCCTGCCGATCGACGGCTTCATCACGCTGTGGACGGCCCACCAGGTCGAGGTCATCGTCCGACGCACCCAGTACCGGCTCGACAAGGCCGAGGCCGACGCCCACATCCTGCGCGGCTACCTGAAGGCGCTGGATGCCCTCGACGAGGTCATCGCCCTCATCCGTCGCTCGCCCACGGTCGAGGAGGCCCGCGACGGGCTCATGGAGCTGCTCGCCGTCGACGAGCTGCAGGCCAACGCCATCCTCAGCCTGCAGCTGCGCCGCCTCGCGGCTCTGGAGCGGCAGAAGATCCAGGAGCAGGCCGAGGAGCTCGAGCGGCTCATCGCGGACTACAAGGAGATCCTCGCGAGCCCGGAGCGGCAGCGCACGATCATCTCCGACGAGCTCACCGAGATCGTCAGCAAGTACGGCGACGACCGCCGCACCGAGATCATGTTCGGCTTCGACGGCGACATGAGCGTGGAGGACCTCATCCCCGAGGAGGAGATGGTCGTCACCGTCACCCGCGGGGGGTACATCAAGCGCACCCGCAGCGACAACTACCGCTCGCAGCATCGCGGCGGCAAGGGCGTCAAGGGGGCGCAGCTGCGCGCCGACGACGTCGTCGAGCACTTCTTCGTCACGACGACCCACCACTGGCTGCTGTTCTTCACCACCACCGGCCGCGTCTACCGCCTCAAGGCCTACGAGGTGCAGGAGGCCGGCCGCGACGCCAAGGGTCAGCACGTGGCCAACCTCCTCGCCCTGCAGCCGGGGGAGGAGATCGCCCAGATCCTCGACATCCGCGACTACTCGGCGGCGCCGTACCTCGTGCTCGCCACCCGCCGCGGCCTCGTCAAGAAGACCGCGCTGACCGAGTACGACACGAACCGCACCGGCGGCATCATCGCGATCAACCTGCGCGAGGGCGACGAGCTCGTCTCGGCGATGCTCGTCGAGGACGACAGCGACATCCTGCTCATCTCGCGCGGCGGCATGTCGGTGCGCTTCACCGCCGGCGACTCGGCGCTGCGGCCCATGGGCCGCTCGACCTCCGGCGTCATGGGCATGACCTTCCGCGGGGAGGATCACCTGCTCTCCGCCTCCGTCGTGCACGAGGGCGGATCGGTCTTCGTCGTCACCGAGGGCGGCTACGCCAAGCGCACCGCCGTCGACCAGTACCGCGTGCAGGGCCGCGGCGGCCTCGGCATCAAGGTCGCCAAGCTCAACGACGACCGCGGCGGTCTCGCCGGCGGCATCATCGTCGGCGACGACGACGAGGTGCTCGTCGTGCTCGCGAGCGGCAAGGTCGTGCGCTCCGCCGTGTCGGAGGTGCCCGCCAAGGGCCGCGACACCATGGGCGTCGTCTTCGCCCGACTCGCCGAGGACGACCGGATCATCGCGATCGCGCGCAACAGCGAGCGGAACCTGGAAGAATCTGACGCTGAACCGGTGGACGACCCGTCCGCCGTGGACGCCCCGGCGGCTGACGCAGTCGACGAGGCCGGGAAGGACGCCTAAGTGAGTACCGTCGCCGAGAAGCTGCAGCGCAAGTCGCAGCGCTCCGTGCCCACCAAGCAGGTGCGCCTCAAGCTCGTCTACATCGACTTCTGGTCGGCGGTGAAGCTCTCCTTCCTCCTCGCCGTCTGCGGTGCGGTCGTGCTGCTCGTCGCCACGTTCTTCGTCTGGGTCGTCATCTCGAGCGTGGGCGTCATCGCCGAGGCGCAGGAGCTGCTGACGAGCATCCTGGGGGAGAGCGCCGCCAGCCTCACGTCGTTCTTCGCCCTGCCGCAGGTCATGCTGTTCGCCGGTGTCGTGGCGGTGCTCAACGTCGTCGGCGGCACCGCCCTCGGCGCGATCAGCGCCCTGCTCTACAACCTCAGCGTGCGGTTCACCGGCGGCCTGCTCGTCGGCTTCACCAACAACTGAGGTCGCCCTCGCCCCGATTACGGGTGAGGTGGCCGGGTCGTGTACAGTCGTCTTCGGCCTACGGGGATATAGCTCAGGCGGTTAGAGCGCTTCGCTGATAACGAAGAGGTCCGAGGTTCAAGTCCTCGTATCCCCACTCCGTATTCATGATCACGCCGCCGCTCCTGCGGCGTGATGACCATTGCCGGGTAAGCAGTGGCCCGGCACCCAGCGTCTCGAGTCGGTAGTCTTGGATGCAGGGGGCCTTAGCTCAATTGGTAGAGCGCCTGCTTTGCAAGCAGGAGGTCAGGAGTTCGATTCTCCTAGGCTCCACTCCGTTTTTGGTCACGCCGCCGCTTCTGCGGCGTGACGTCGCTCATGGTCACGCCGCCGCTTCTGCGGCGTGACGTCCGCTCGGCGTCACGAGCGCGGTCGCGACGCTCCGCTCGGCCGGGGCCGGGATGCTCGCATTCGGTCAGCCGTTGAGCCGGGGTGCCTCTGTGGCTTCAGAGTCGGCCTGATCCCCGTCGCCGAACCGCCCATCAGCTCGGGTTAACGAGGAACGGCGCCCCGAGGGGCGCCGTTCGCTGCTGCAGGTGCGGGGATCAGATCTCCGGCGACGGGGTCGACGTCGTGCCGGTTCTGCCGGACTCGGGCTCGTCCTCGACCCAGAGGTCGTCGTCCGGGCGCAGCGTCTGCCACGCGGCATAGGCGATGCCCGCCACGGCGACGACGCCGAGACCGATGAGGATGAACGTGCCGGGCCCGGGGGAGGGCTTCACCTCGACCAGACCGAGACGCTGGCCGGCCTTGGTGGCGACCTCCTGGCTCGCGCGCGATGCCGTCTTGATCGCTTCGCGCAGGTGCTTGTCGCGAGCGACCTCGAGCGCGGCGAGCGCGGAGCCCACGGCGCCCGTCACCGCGGGGACGACGTCGTCGGTGATGGTGTGCTTGGTGACGTGGCCCGCGTGGCGCACGGCGCCGACGGTCGTGTCGACGGCGGGGGCGAGGCGGCGGTCGTAGGAGTCGCGCACCCGGGGGGCGACGTCCTTGCGCGCGACGTCCCCGACGGTGACGCCGGCCGAGCGGAGCACCTTCGCGGCGTGCTCGAGAACCTCGCGCTGCTCACCCCAGACGTTCTCGGCGGCTCCCCGCAGCTTCTTCAATTCGCGGCGGCGCTTGCGTGACAGTCCCATGACGGTCCTCCAAAGGGTGGCGATCGGTGTCGCCCCCATCCTGGCACTGTCCCTGCTCGCACCCAACCCGCGAGGATCGGATGCTCAGGAAGCCCCAACGGGGCCCCGTGGAAGAATGGAGCCCATGTCGATCCACACTGCAGTCGCCACCGTCCACACGACCCTCGGCGACATCCGCATCAACCTGTTCGGGAACCACGCTCCCAAGACCGTCAAGAACTTCGTCGGCCTCGCCAAGGGCACCATCGAGTGGACCCACCCCTCCACGGGGGAGAAGACCACGAAGCCGCTCTACGACGGCGTGATCTTCCACCGCATCATCAAGCAGTTCATGATCCAGGGCGGCGACCCGCTCGGTCAGGGCATCGGCGGCCCCGGCTACGAGTTCGACGACGAGATCCACCCCGAGCTGCAGTTCTCCGAGCCGTACCTGCTCGCCATGGCCAACGCCGGCAAGCGCGGCGGCAAGGGCACCAACGGCTCGCAGTTCTTCATCTCCACCGTGCCGACGCCGTGGCTCAACGGCAACCACACGATCTTCGGCGTCGTCGCCGACGAGGAGTCGCGCAAGGTCGTCGACGCCATCGAGGCGACGCCGACCGACGGCCGCGACAAGCCGCTCACCGACGTCTCGATCACGAGCATCGACGTCGCCGAGGTCTGATGACCCACCCGGAGGAGGGCGGCTCGGCGGCGGCAGCAGGCCCCTCGGTCTGCTACCGCCACCCCGACCGCCCCTCCTTCGTGCGGTGCCAGCGCTGCGGTCGCACGATCTGCGGCGAGTGCCAGACCCCGGCTGCGGTCGGGGTGCACTGCCCCGAGTGCACGGCCGCGGCACGGGCATCCGCCCCGCGCACCGCCTCGCCGATCGCCCGCGCGTTCCGCCGCGGCTCGAGCACCCCCGTGGTCACCTATTCGATCATCGGGCTGACCCTCGCGGTCTACGTGCTGCAGCTCATCAGCGGCGGCGTGGTCACCACCGCGCTCGGCTACGCGCCCGTGCTGACGCTCGATCAACCGTGGCGGATGCTCACCACGGCTCTCGTGCACAGCCCCGGCTCGATCTTCCACCTGCTGTTCAACATGTACGCGCTGTTCGTGCTCGGGCCGCTGGTCGAGTCGTTCATCGGCCGGGCGAGACTGCTCGCGGTGTACATCCTCTCCGCACTCGGAGGGTCGGTCGCGGTGCTCTACCTCGCGCCGACGAGCTTCGTCATCGGAGCATCCGGCGCGATCTTCGGTCTCTTCGGCGCCGTGTTCGTCGTCCAACGGCGACTGGGCGGCAGCAGCATCCAGTTCATCGTGCTCATCGGGCTGAACCTCGCCCTCGGGTTCATCGTGCCGAACGTGTCGTGGCAGGCGCACGTCGGCGGTCTCGCGATCGGAGCGCTCCTGGCGTTCATCATGGTGCGCACCCGCCGACCGGCGCAGCAACGGCAGCAGATCGGGCTGATCGCGGCCGTCGGGGTGCTGCTGATCGTCATGACCGTGCTGCGGTTCGTCCTGCTCTGAGAGCCGTCGGTCACCGGAGACGGAGGGCCCGGGAGTTATCCACAGGTGATTCCACACTGGGGATAATCACACCGGTGTCATTCGACCCCCTCTTCGGGGGGTTCGGCCGACGGGGAGGGCGACGGCCGGGTCAGCGCCAGCGCGTCGTCATGAGGAAGCCGATGAACATGATGCCGAAGCCGACCATGATGTTCCAGGCTCCGAACTGGGGCACCGGCCACGACGTGCCGCTCAGGTAGTAGACAATGATCCACAGCAGGCCGATGAGCATGAAACCGAACATCACCGGCTTGAACCACACCGGGTTGGGGGCGTCCTTGCCGCTCGGCGTGCCGGCGTTGTCTACGGTGCTCGTTCCTCGGGCCATAGGGGCATTCTACCCGCGGCGCTCCTGAGCCGGAATGCACGCGGTCGCGGGCTTTACACTGTGGCCATGACGGTCCCTGCCACCGCTCCGCACCAGGAGCACGAGCGCGGGCGCCGCAGTGCCCCCGTCGTGCGTCGCCGGGCCTCCGTTCTCGGGGTCCTCGGCGAGCTGCTGATGACCGCCGGCGTCGTCGTGCTGCTGTTCCTCGGCTGGTACCTCTGGCTCGGCGACGTGATCGCCGGATCGGCCCAGAACGAGGCGGGGCAGGAGCTGCAGGAGCAGTGGCAGCTCGAGCAGCCGCCCTCGACCGACGGCCCCCGCGTCGGCGTGCCGCAGGACCCGTCGACCGCCCCCGTCCTCGCGGAGCCCGCGGCCACGGCGGATCGGTTCGCGACGATGCTCATCCCGCGATTCGGGGCCGACTACGTGCGCACGATCGCGCAGGGCGTCGGACTGCGCGAGGTGCTCAACGACCCCGAGACCGGCATCGGCCACTACCCGGGAACCGCGATGCCCGGCGCCGTGGGCAACTTCGCGGTCGCCGCGCACCGCACGACCTACGGGGCACCCTTCAACCGCATCCTCGACCTGCAGGTCGACGACAGCATCTTCGTCGAGACCGAGGCGGGCTGGTACCAGTACTCCTTCCGCAGCTCGGAGATCGTGCGGCCGAGCGCGGTCGACGTGCTCGAACCCGTTCCCCGCCAGCCCGGCGTCGACCCCACGGAGCGCATCCTCACCATGACCACCTGCCACCCCCTGTTCTCGGCGGCGGAGCGCGCGATCGGCTACGCCGTCATGACCGCCTGGTACCCCCGCGAGGGCGGCGCTCCCGCCGAGCTCGTCGACCTGGCCGCGGCGGCCGGCTGATGTACGCGGCTCTGTGGCGCGCCCTGCCCGGACCGGCCTGGGTGAGGGTGATCGTGCTTCTGGTGCTGGCGGCGGCCGCCCTCGCGGCCCTCGTCACCTGGGTTTTCCCGTGGGCGGCCGACACTCTGCTGCCTCAAGACGTGACGGTGGGAGACTCGTAGCGTGCGCGTACTCGTGATCGACAACTACGACAGCTTCGTCTACACCCTCGACGGCTATCTGCAGCAGCTCGGTGCGCAGACCACCGTCGTGCGCAACGACGTCGTCGCCGCCGATGAGGCTGCTGCTCTCATCGCCGAGTACGACGCGGTGCTCGTCTCGCCCGGCCCGGGGGCGCCTGCCGAGGCCGGGGTCTCCATCCCGGTGGTGCACGCGGCGATCGCGAGCGGCACCCCGCTGCTCGGCGTCTGCCTCGGGCACCAGGCCATCGCCGAGGCCCTCGGGGCGACCGTCACCCACGCCGAGGAGCTCATGCACGGCAAGACCTCGCAGGTGCAGCACGACGGCAGCGCGCTGTTCGTGGGAGTTCCCGAGCACTTCCGGGCCACCCGGTACCACTCGCTCGCCGTCGTCGACGGCACCGTCCCCGCCGTGCTCGAGGTCACCGCCCGCACGGAGGGCGGCGTCATCATGGGTGTCCGCCACCGCGATGCCCCCATCCACGGCGTGCAGTTCCACCCCGAGTCGGTGCTGACCGAGGGCGGCTACCGGATGCTCGGCAACTGGCTCGTGGAGGCCGGTCTGCCCGAGGCCCGCGCCGCCGCCGAGGGTCTCAGCCCGCTGGTCTCGCTCGGCGCCCGCCGCCCCTGAGGCCGGAGCGCTCGCGCGCCGCGCGCATCCACCCCCGTCCGCCGGGCCGGGCTCAGCTCGCGCAGTAGCGCAGCGTCACCCGGGACCCCTGGGGCTGGTCGCCCGGAGGGAGCGACTGGCCGGTGACGGCGCCGCCGGAGCAGCTGAAGTCGCCCTCGGGCGTGACCGAGAGCTGCAGCTGCGTCGCGAGCTGGTTGATGGCGTCGCCCACGGCGAGACCGCGCACATCGGGCACGGTCACGAGACCGCTCGAGACGATCAGGTTGATGGTGCTGCCCTGGCGCAGCGAGGTGCCGGCCGCGGGATCGCTGCGCACCACGACGTCCTGCGGCACGTTCGGGGAGTTCTCGGCGGTGACGACGCCGACGACGAGGCCGCGGCCCTCGAGCGCGGCGCGGGCCGCGTCGAGCGCGATGTTGTTGACGCTCGGCACCTCGGTCACGGGGGCGCCAGAGGAGACGTAGACGATGACGTCCTGCCCGGGCGAGACGGTGAGCCCACCGCTGGGGTCGGTGCGCAGCACCTCGCCCTCGGGGACCTCGGCGTTCGGCTCCCGATTCGGCGACGGCTCGAGGTTGGCGTCGATGAGCTGCTGCTCGGCCGTCGCGTACTGCTCGCCGACGACGTCGGGGACGACGACGGAGAGGGCGTTGTTGAGGTCGTTGCGCTCGAGCGTGAAGGCCCAGAAGAGCACGGCGGCGACGACGACCGCGAGCACGGTGATGCCCGCCCAGACCCAGGCGACCGGCGGGCGGGGCTGCGTGCGGGTGCGCCGCTCGTCCTCGTCGACGCTCAGCTGGCGGATGGCCGCCTCGGTGCCGGCGGTGGCCTGCGGGTTGACCCCGAAGAGGCTGGCCGTGCTGTCGGGCGCCGAGAGGTCTCCACGCTGCGGCGGCACCTGACCGGCGGCGGCCGTGGCGACGTCGGCGCGGAAGTCGGCGGCGGTCTGGAATCGCGCGAAGCGGTCCTTCGCGAGGGCGTGCAGCACGACGGAGTCGAGCGCGGGGGAGACCTGCGGGTTGAGGGCGCTCGGAGCGGCCGGCGCCTCGCTGACGTGCTGGTAGGCGACGGCGACGGGCGACTCGCCGCGGAACGGCGCCCGACCGGTGAGCAGCTCGAAGAGCACGACACCGGTGGAGTAGAGGTCGCTGCGCGCGTCGACGGTCTCACCGCGAGCCTGCTCGGGCGAGAAGTACTGGGCGGTGCCGAGGATGGTGCTCGTCTGGGCGACGGTCGCCGAGGAGTCGGAGATGGCACGGGCGATGCCGAAATCCATCACCTTCACCTGGCCCGAGGGCGCGATCATGATATTGCCGGGCTTGATGTCGCGGTGCACGACGCCCGCCCGGTGCGAGTACTCGAGCGCGGTGAGCACGCCCTCGATGATGCGGCAGGCCTCGGCGACGGGGAGCGGGCCCTCGGCGATCATGTCCTTCAGCAGGCGCCCGTCGACGTACTCCATGACGATGTAGGGCACGACGGTCTCGTCGCCGGCGCCGTCGGTGCCGGTTTCCTCGCCCGCGTCGAAGACGCGCACGATCGTGGGATGCGCCATGCGCGCGGCGGCCTGCGCCTCCTGGCGGAACCGCGTGCGGAAGACCGGATCGCTCGCGAGGCTCGACTTCAGCAGCTTCACGGCGACACGGCGCCCGAGCCGGGAATCGGTGGCGACGTGCACGTCGGACATGCCGCCGCGTCCGATCAGCTCTCCGAGCTGGTACCGGCCGGCCAGCAGCCGCTCGCTGTGCGCGACTCCGTCCACAGTGCTCCTCGTAGTCAGCAGCCGACAGTGTCGGGTTCGGATGCGGTCAGTGTAAGCGGTCGGGGTGGGGGGGCGTCGACTACGGCGCGGTGCCCTCCGCCGGCGGGGTGCTCGGCGCCGGGGTCGGCACCGGCTCCGCCGGCGCCGCGGTGATGGGTCGCGAGAGCTCGGTGGAGCGCTCGGACTGCAGATCGCCGCAGATGGCGACGTAGCTCACCGTGAGGGTGCCGCTGTCGGCGAGACGCACCGTCATCGACGTCGTGCCCGCCGGAACGGGGTTGCCCAGCGCGGGAGTTCCCCCGGTGGTGGTGAAGTTGTAGCCGCTGAGCGTGAAGCCGGCGGGGCAGGCGTTGTACGCGGGCCAGCTCAGCTGGACCTCGGTGCCGCCCGGGTACGGCTCGCTGCTGGGGTTGATGCCGAGGTCCTGCGGCGCCGCAGGCGTCGGCACCGCGGTGTAGAAGGTGACCGAGATCACCGTGCCCTCGGGCACGTTGCCGGCCTGCGGGTTCACCCGGTACGAGAGACCGACCTGACCGGCGTCGGGCGCCGCGTTGCCGTCGACGGCCTCGAAGCCCAGCCCCAGCTCGTCGGCCTTGGCCTGCGCCTGCTCGCGCGTGAGGTTGAGCCACTCCTCCTGCACGATCTCGACCGTCACGGTCGTCGGCGAGGGCGACGCGCTCGGCGGTGCCGACGTCGTCGGCGCGGCGCTCGCCGGCGCCGGCTCGGAGTCGCCGGGCGGGAAGGCGATCGCGATGACCGCGCCGATGATCAGCACGACGAGCAGGCCGATGAGCGCGATGAGCGGCCACGTCCACGGGGAGCGCTTGCGCTCGGGCTGCTCGTCGACCGCCGTCGCGGCGGCAGCGGCACCGGCACCGCCGGCGACGGCCCCCGCGGCGGTCATCACCCGGGTGGCGTCGTCTTTGCCGGCGGTGGGCATGACGCGGGTGGCGTCGAGGGCCGAGGCCGCTCCGGCGATACCGGGCACGATCGCCACGGCGCCGGCGACGTCGCCGCGGCGCAGGGCCTGAGCCGCGCGGGCGAAGTGCTGCGCCGACGCGGGACGGGCATCCGGCTTCTTCGCGATGGCCGAGAAGACGAGGTTGCGCACCGGCTCGGCCACCGTGACGGGCAGCTCGGGCGGGGCCTCGTTGATCTGCGCCATCGCGATCGCGACCTGCGACTCGCCCGTGAAGGGGCGGCGGCCGGCGAGGGCCTCGTAGGCGACGATGCCGAGCGAGTAGATGTCGGTCGAGGGCGAGGCGGGATGCCCGCTCGCCTGCTCGGGAGACAGGTACTGCACCGTGCCCATCACCTGGCCGGTCGCCGTGAGGGGCACCTGGTCGGCGATGCGCGCGATGCCGAAGTCGGTGATCTTGACGCGGCCGTCGGGGGTGAGCAGCAGGTTGCCCGGCTTGATGTCGCGGTGCACGAGACCGGCCTGGTGGGCGGCGTGCAGCGCGCTGGCCGTCTGGGCGACGATGTCGAGCACCTGGTCGGTGGAGAGCACGCGCTCGCGCTCGAGCACCGTCGACAGGGCCTCGCCGGGGACGAGCTCCATCACGAGGAAGGCGCTGCCCTCCTCCTCGCCGTAGTCGTAGACGTTGGCGATGCCCTCGTGGTTGACGAGGGCGGCGTGCCGGGCCTCGGCCCGGAAGCGCTCGAGGAACCCGGGGTCGCCCAGGTACTCGTCCTTGAGGATCTTGATGGCGACGGTGCGCCCGATCACGAGATCGGTGGCCTGCCAGACCTCGCCCATCCCGCCGATCGCGATCCGGGAGAGCAGTTGGTACCGCCCACCGAAGGTGAGTCCGCTCGTGGGTCTCATCTGTTCAGCACCGCCTCAAGTACCTGCTTCGCGATCGGAGCCGCGAGAGTGTTGCCGGATCCGGATTGTCCCTGCCCGCCGCCGTCCTCCACCACGACCGCGATGGCGACCTGCGGGTCGTCCGCCGGGGCGAACCCGGTGAACCAGAGGGTGAAAGGCTCATCGGCGCCGTTCTCGGCGGTACCCGTCTTACCGGCCACCTCGACGCCTTCTATTCTGGCATTACTCGCCGCCGCGTCCGGCGCCGAGACGCCGTCGACGAGCAGCCCGGTGAGGGTCGCCGCGGTCGAGCCGCTGATCGGCTGGCCCAGCAGCGTCGGCTGCGAGGCCTCGATGGTCGACAGGTCGGGGGCGAGGATGCTCTCCACGAGCGTCGGCTGCATCAGGTTGCCCCCGTTGGCGACCGCGCCCGTCATCATCGCGATCTGCAGGGGCGTCACCCGCACGTCGAACTGCCCGAAGGACGACAGCATCAGCTGCGCGTCGTCGAGACCGGTCGGGAAGCTGGACGCGGTCGTCCCCATCGGGATGTCGTAGGACTCGCCGAAGCCGAAGCCCTCGGCGTACTCGGCGAGCGTCTCCTCGCCGAGCTCGAGACCCAGCTCGGCGAACGGGATGTTGCAGCTGAGCCGCAGCGCATCGGCGATCGTGACGGTCTCGCCCGGTCCGCAGGTGCCGCGGCTGGCGTTGGAGATGACGTTCGTCGACTGGGGCAGCTGCAGCGAGGCGGGGTTGGGGAAGGCGTCCGCGGGCGTGAAGGCGCCGCTGTCGATCGCGGCGGCGGCCACGAGGATCTTGAACACGGAGCCGGGGAAGTAGAGATCCCCTCCGATGGCGCGGTTCTGCAGGGGGGCGTTCGGGTCGGCGATGAGGGCGTCGTACGACTGCAGCACGCTCGCGGTGTCGTGCGAGGCGAGCAGGTTCGGGTCGTAGCCCGGCGTCGAGACCATCGCGAGGATCTCGCCGGTGGCGGGGTCGATGGCGACGACGGATCCGGAGAGGTCGCCGAGGGCATCCCGTGCCGCCTGCTGCACGACCGGGTCGACGGTCAGCTCGACGGAGGCTCCCTGCGGGGGCTGCCCCGTGACGAGCGCGTTGAGCTGGTCGAGGAACTGCTCGTTCGCCTGACCGGCGAGGAACTCGTTGAGCGCGCCCTCGACGCCGGTGCTGCCCTGGTTGAGGGTGAAGTAGCCGGTGATCGAGGAGTACAGCTCGGGCTGCGGGTAGACGCGCAGGAACCGGTACTCGTCGTCGACGGGCGTCGACTCGGCCACGGCGACGCCGTCGACGAGGATCTGGCCGCGCTGGGCCGAGTAGCTCTCGAGCACGGTGCGGCGGTTGCGGTCGTCGTCGCTGAGCGCGTCGACGGCGAACACCTGGATGACGCTCGTGGAGACGAAGAGGGCGAGGAACATCGCCAGGGCGACGACGCTCACGCGGCGCAGTTCTTTGTTCATCAGTCGTCGACCACCAATCTCGGCTGGTGGCGCACCGTGTCGGAGAGCCGCAGCAGGAGCGCGGCGATGATCCAGTTGGCGACGAGGGAGGACCCGCCCGCCGCGAGGAACGGCGTCGTGAGCCCGGTGAGCGGGATGACGCGGGTGACGCCGCCGATGACGATGAACACCTGCAGCACGATCACGAAGGAGAGGCCGACGGCGAGCAGACGGCCGAAGTCGTCGGGGCCGTTGAACCCGATGCGGAAGCCGCGCGCGACGAGCAGCAGGTACAGGCCGAGCACGGCGAAGATGCCGACGAGGCCGAGCTCCTCGCCGAGGCTCGCGATGATGTAGTCGCTCTCGGCGAGCGGGGTCAGATCGGGGCGCCCCTGACCGAGACCGGTGCCGATCAACCCGCCGTTCGCCATGCCGAACATGCCCTGCACGAGCTGGTAGCTGCCGCCGATCGCGTCGTAGACCTCGGGGTTGAACGAGTCGAGCCAGGCGGCGAAACGGCCCTCGACGTAGGTGAGGGTGCGGCTGGCGATCGCCGCGCCGCCGAGGAAGAGCCCGAGGCCCAGCAGCACCCAGCTGAGGCGCCCGGTCGAGATGTAGATCATCACGACGAAGAGGCCGAAGTAGAGCAGCGAGGTGCCGAGGTCGCGCTGGAAGATGAGCACGCCGAGCGACGCGACCCAGATGATGAGGATCGGCCCGAGGTCGCGGGCGCGCGGCAGCTGCACGCCGAGCACGCGCGTGCCGACCATCGACAGCGAGTCGCGGGCCGTGACGAGGTAGCCGGCGAAGAAGACCGCGAGCGCGATCTTGGCGATCTCGCCCGGCTGGAAGGTGAAGCCCGCGACCGAGATCCACAGCCGCGCGCCGTTGATCACGGTGCCGAGGCCGGGGACGAAGGGCAGCAGCAGCAGCGCGATGCCCACCGCCATCGCGATGTAGCGGTAGCGCGCCAGGGCGCGGTGGTTGCGCACGACGAGGAGCACGATGAGCGCGAGCACCATCGCGAGCGCCATCCACATCATCTGGCGCAGCCCCAGGCCGTCCCAGCCCTCGTAGCCGCGCGCGATGTCGATGCGGTAGATCATCGCGATGCCGAGCCCGTTGAGGGTCGTGATGATCGGCAGGATGAAGGGATCGGCATCACGCGCCACGAAGCGCAGCGCGATGTGCATGACGAGCGCGAGTCCGGCGAGGCCCGCGCCGAAGCCGAGCACCGTGGTGTCGATCTCGCCGAGGGCGCCGAGCTGCACGAGCGCGATGGCGCCGGCGTTGATGATCGTCGCGAGAGCGAGCAGCAGCAGCTCGAGGTTGCGCAGGCGCGCGGGCTGCTTGATCGTCAGCACGATCGACTGCGTGAAGCTCAGCCGCGGATCCTCCGCGGGCGCGGCGCCGGCCGCCCCGGCGGTGACGGGGGCGGTCATGGGCGCGGTGGGCTCAGTCGGCGACACCCTGCAACCTCTCGACGATGGAGAAGGCGTCGGCGCGGTCATCGGCGTTGATGGTCGACTCGACGCTCTGGCGGCTGAACGGCGGCAGGCTCTCGACCGGGATGTCGCTCTCGAACTCGACGCTCGAGAGCGGGATGGGGCCGATGCCCTGCTGCACGCCGCGGAACACGGCGACGTTGCCCTCGGAGACGCCGACGAAGTAGCGGGTCTGGGTCCACTGGTAGCCCGCGACGAGGGCGCCGACGATGAGGGCGACGATGAGGGTGATGCCGACCGACCAGGTGACGCGGCGGCGGATGCGGCGCCGGCGGTCCTCCGCGATGAGCTCGCGCAGGAACTCCTCGGACTCGGGCTCGAAGTGCTCGTTCTCGGCCGGCGACGCCGACTTCAGCGGGTGCAGCAGCAGGTCGGGCAGGCTGCGCCGGCGCACCGCCGCGCTCGTCTCGTAGGCGGGCGGCTTGCTGGCCGAGCCCACCATCACGGGGCGGGATGCCGCGCTCGAGGCGTCGTCGTCGACCCCCACGATCGCGACCGTGACGTTGTCGGGCGCGCCGTGGTCGAGGCTGTCGTCGATGAGCGCCTGCACCGCCTCCTCGGCGCTCGGAACGCGCTCGAGCACCTCGGCGATCTTCTCCTCGGTGACGTAGCCGCTCAGGCCGTCGGAGCACAGCAGCCAGCGGTCGCCGGGCTGCGTCTCGACGATCATCGTGTCGATCTCGGGCGTGATGTCGACGTCGCCGAGGACGCGCATGAGCACCGACCGCCGCGGGTGGACCGCGGCCTCCTCGGGCGTGATGCGGCCCGAGTCGACGAGGCGCTGCACGAAGGTGTGATCCTTGGTGATCTGCTCGAGCGAGCCCGCGCGCCAGCGGTAGATGCGCGAGTCGCCGATGTGGGCGATGACCATCCGGTCGCCGACGCGCACCATGCCGCTGACGGTCGTGCCCATGCCCGTCAGCTCGGGATGCTCGTACACGGCCTCGGCGAGCTCCTGGTTGGCCTCGAGCAGGGCCTGCGCGAGCTCGCTCTCAGCGGCCTCGACGCTGTCGAAGGCGTGGTCGGTGTGCGCGATGGCCTGGATGGCGAGGGCGCTCGCGACGTCACCGCCCGCGTGGCCGCCCATCCCGTCGGCGACGACGAAGAGGTGGTCGCCGACGTAGCCGGAATCCTGGTTGTTGGCCCGGATCTTGCCGACGTGCGAGGCGGCCGCGGTACGCGTCGTCATCCGCCTACCGTCGCAGCTCGAACGTCGTCGTGCCGATGCTCACGGGCGTTCCGGTGGGAACGGGGGTGGGGATGCTCACGCGCTTGCCGTCGAGGAAGGTGCCGTTGGTGGAGTCCAGATCCTGGATCATCCACTTGTCGCCCCACAGCATCAGCCGCGCGTGGTGCGTGGAGGTGTAGTCGTCGCGGATGACGAGGCCCGAGTCGGCCGAGCGGCCGATGGTCAGCTGCTCGTCGCCCAGCTCGAGCTCGATGCCCTCCTTCGCGCCGGAGGTGATGACGAGTCGTCGGGCGGGCGGGCCGTCGACCGCCGCCGGCGCGGAGGAGCGCGGCACGGCGCCCATCGCCTCGGTCGGAGCGGAGGATGCGGCGGAGGGCGGGGGGGCGGCCGCGGCCGGAGCGGCGACGGCGACGGGCGCGGGCGATGCGGATGCCGCGCCGCGCTCGGGCAGGCGGCGCACCTTCTGGCCGAAGAGGTCGCTGCGCAGCGCGTAGACGATCGAGAAGACGAAGGCCCACATCAGGATGAGGAACCCGATCTGGAGGAGGAGGAGGGTCAGCCCGCTCATCGTGCGCTCCCTCTGCTCTGATCGCCGCCGCGCTCGGCGCGGGCGAGCACCCGGAAGAGGATGCGCGTGCGACCGATCTCGATGACGCTATCGGGCGGGAGGGCCGCCTGGGTGAATCGCTCACCATTGAGCAGCGAGCCGTTCGTCGACCCGAGGTCGTTGACCTGGCCGCGCTCGCCGTTCCACAGGATCTCGATGTGCTTGCGGCTCGTTCCCGAGTCGTCGAGGGTGATGTCGGCGTCGGATCCGCGCCCGATGACGGTGCGCGAGCGGGTGATCGGGTGGCGGGTGCCGTCGATGTCGAGCACGGGCATCCACACCACCGAGCCCTTGACGCTCGCCGACTCGACGCGCACGACGCCCTCGGAGAGCGAGGAGTCGTCGACGAGGGAGATGCGGATGCCGCCGGGGAAGGTGTAGCGCTGCGCCGCCGCGTGCTTCTGCACCAGCTCGGTGAGCTCGTCGATGAGCGTCTCGCCGAGCGACGACATGCGCTGGAAGTCGGGGGAGGAGAGCCGCACCGTCAGATCGTTGGGCGCGAGGATGCGGTCGCGCGAGACGACGGCGGCCTTCGTGTCGAGCTCGCGCCGCAGGGCGGCGGAGACCTCGACGGGCTGCACGCCGCTCTTGAACGTCTTGGCGAAGGCGCCGCCGACGGCGCGCTCGAGCCCGCGCTCGAAGCTGTCGAGAAGCCCCATGTCGCGACCTCCTTCAGCGATGGACTCCTCAGAGGATAGTGGGATGCGCTGGCGGGTCGGGGTGCCTGCACCCCCCGCAGGGGCCGGATGCGCGGATTCGCAGGTCGTTCGAGGGGTTCGGCGGGCCCGTTCGGAGCCCGGCGCGCGACCGGCGACGGTGCCGCGCTGTGCTAATCTCGCTGAGTTGTCGGGCGTTCTGCGCCCGATGCGCGCGAGTGGCGGAATTGGCAGACGCGCTGGCTTCAGGTGCCAGTGTTCGAAAGGACGTGGGGGTTCAAGTCCCCCCTCGCGCACCAGGGTTCGATCACCGGTCCAGCTGATGGATCGGGGGCAGCCCGACGGTGATCAGGGCCCCCGGGAGACCGGGGGCCCTTCGTCGTTCCTGCAGGTACGGCCGACGGGGGATGCGCGGCGACGCGGTCAGCGCACGACGACGGTCGTGGTGGCGAGACGGCTGAGCACCTGCTGACTGGTGGAGCCGAGGAGGAAGCGGGCGATGCGACCGCGGCCGTGGGAGCCGATGACGGCGAGGCGCGCGTGCGCCGCCAGCCGATTGATCACGAGGTCCGGCCTGGTCGTGCGCTCGATCACGCGGCGCACCTCGACATCGGGGTAGGTCTGCGCCAGTCCGGCGACGGAGATCGCCAGCTCCTCCTCCGTCAGCTTCTGCATGTTCTCCATGTAGTGGTCGGGGTAGGCCCGCATCCCGAAAGGCAGCGGCACCGGCGACCAGGTTCCGATGACGGTGAGCGGTTCGCCGAACCGGTCCGCCTCCGAGGCGGCGAACGCGATCGCGAGCTCCGACACCTCCGACCCGTCCGAGCCGACCACCACGCCCGATCGCTCGCCCGGGTCGACGTCGGGCACGACGGCGACCGGGCACCGCGCGCCCGCGGAGATGCGGATTCCGTGCGGCCCGCGTGCCGGCCCGGACGCCGGCCCGCGGTAGTCGCTGCCGATGACGAGCAGAGCGGCTCCCGCCGACGACTCGATGAGGCGCTCCACCGGGCTGCCCCGTGCGATGCGGGTCTCGACGGGCACGCCGCGCGCACGGACGCGATCGGCCTCCTGCGCCAGCAGACCCTCCGTCCGGCGGAGGGCCTCGTCGATCACCGCCATCTCGCCGGCGATGCCGATCGCGGTGCCGACGACCGCGACGAGCTCCAGTCGACCGTCCAGGCTCGCCGCTCGATCGACGGCCCAGTCCAGGGCCCGGCGAGACCCGGGCGCGTCCGTCAGGCCGACGACGATCCTCTCCGTCATGGGATCCTCCTCCGCATCGGAGCAGCGCCGCTGCCGGCGCCGCTGACCGTCCTCCCGCGAGCATGACGCTGCTCGGCCGCAGGGGCTAGTACCGAAGGTCCTGACCTGCGCGGTGATGAGCCGGGATGCGCCGGGATGCCCGGATCCGGTGCGACCGCGCCCCGGCTGCTCTGGCGCGGGATGCGAGCATCGCTTACCGTCGGGGCATGACGCCGTCGCAGCGAGCACTCCTGTGGTGGGCGGGCGCGGCTGCCGCGGTGATGCTCGCCGTGCTCGCCCTCGGCTGGCAGACGGTCACCTGCCCGACGAGCATCGCGCCGGCCGGCGGGGACTGCGTCAGGGAGCCGAGCGTCGAGCAGTCCATCGTCATGGCGGTGATCTGCGCCGGGGCCGCCCTGCTCTGCGGATGGCGCGCGGTGCGGGCGCGGCGGGCCGGGCGGGCTGTACCACCATCGCGACCGGATCGCCTGCTCTGAGGTCGGGACTCCTCCCAGGAGCGGCTGGTGGACTCGGGGAACCGGGCGGGAACGCTTCCGCTCGTCCGACGCCTCCCGCCGATCACCCCGAGGAGAACCATGCGCACCGTCACCGCCTACGCCGCTCCGTCCGCGACCGAGCCGCTCGTCAAGACCACCATCGACCGCCGCGACGTCGGGCCGAAGGACGTCATGATCGACATCGCCTACGCCGGCATCTGCCACTCCGACATCCACACCGTGCGCGGCGAGTGGGGCGAGATCCAGTACCCGCAGGTCGTCGGCCACGAGATCGTCGGCACCGTCACCGAGGTCGGCGCGGAGGTCACGAAGCACAAGGTCGGCGACCGCGTCGGCGTGGGCTGCATGGTCAACTCGTGCCGCGAGTGCGAGTACTGCCTGCGCGGCGAGGAGCAGTACTGCGCCGAGGGCAACATCGGCACCTACACGGGCGTCGACCCCGCGGACGGCACCATCACGCAGGGCGGCTACTCGCAGGCCATCGTCGTCACCGAGGACTTCGTGCTGCGCGTGCCCGAGAGCCTCGACGTCGAGAAGGTCGCCCCGCTGCTGTGCGCCGGCATCACCCTGTACTCCCCGCTGCACCACTGGAAGGCCGGCCCGGGCACGAAGGTCGCCATCGTCGGCCTCGGCGGACTGGGCCACATGGGCGTGAAGATCGCCGCCGCGCTCGGCGCCGAGGTCACCGTGCTCTCGCAGACGACCTCGAAGAAGGACGACTCGATGCGCTTCGGCGCCACCGCCCACTCCGCCACGAGCGACCCGGAGACGTTCACGACGCTGGCGAACTCGTTCGACCTCATCATCAACACCGTCTCGGCGAAGGTCGACATGGGCGCCTACCTCGGTCTGCTGAAGGTCGACGGCACCCTCGTGAACGTGGGCGCCCCCTCCGAGCCGCTCGAGGTTCCGGCGTTCGCCCTCATCCCGGGCCGTCGCAGCTGGGCCGGTTCCGCCATCGGCGGCATCCGCGAGACGCAGGAGATGCTGGACTTCTGCGCCGAGCACGGCATCCTGCCCGAGACCGAGCTCATCAGCGCCGACCAGATCAACGAGGCCTACGAGCGCGTGCTGCGCTCCGACGTGCGCTACCGCTTCGTCATCGACGCCGCCACCCTCGCCTGAGCACGCTCGTCGGGCGGTGCGGCTGAGGCCGTGCCGCCCGCGTAGGCTCGAGCACCATGGCAGCCGGCGCAGTGGTCTACACGTTCACCGTGAATCTCGCCGACGTCGATCGCGGGGTCTACGAGGAGCTGTCGCTGCGGGTCGCGCGGCACCCCTCCGAGACCGACGCGTACATGGTCACGCGAGTGCTCGCGTACTGCCTCGAGTACGGCGAGGGCATCCAGTTCAGCGAGGGCCTGTCGTCGACGGACGAGCCCGCCGTCGTCGTGCGCGACGCGACCGGGCGCCTCACCGACTGGATCGAGATCGGCGCCCCTGACGCGGCCCGACTGCACCACGGCAGCAAGCTCGCCGATCGCACCGTCGTCTACACGCACCGCGACCCCGTGCGCGTGGCCTCCGTCTGGGCGGGCAAGAAGATCCATCAGGCCGAGCGCATCGTGCTGCGCAGCTTCGACCCCGGCTTCGTCGAGGGGGCGGTGGCGGCGCTCGAGCGGCGCAGCACCGTGACGCTCTCCGTCACGGAGGGGCAGCTCTACCTCGACCTCAACGGGGCGGCGCTGAGTTCGGCGCTGCACGAGCAGCCGGTGGGCTGAGCGCGTCGGGTTCCTCGGGCGCGGCCCGCAGGCCTCGCCGCTGGGCGCCGGCACCGGCGGCGATCACGAGCGCGATCCCGGCGAGCTGCAGGATGCCCGGCTGCTGCTGCAGCACGATCAGGCCGAGCAGCAGACCGAAGGCGGGCTCGAGCGCCATGAGGGTGCCGAAGGCGGTCGCCGTCATGCGGCGCAGGGCCATCATCTCGAGCGCGAAGGGCAGCACCGGCAGCAGCAGGGCGAGCCCGATCGCGAGCGGGATGTGCTCGAGCCGCAGGCCGGGCAGCGCCTGCGGCACCCCGATGATCGCGGCCGTCGCCGCGGCCACGGGGATGGTGAGGGTGAGCGCCCCGATGCCGTCGAAGCGGTCGCCGACCTTCTGGGTGAGCAGGATGTAGCAGCCCCAGCCGATGCCGGCGAGGGCGGCGAAGAGCACGCCGAGCGGATCGGTCGCGCCCGTCCACGGCTCGGTCATGAGCACGACGCCCGCGAGCGCGAGGGCCGGCCAGGCGAGCGCCGCCCGCGAAGGGCTGCGGATCGCGGCGACGGCGAGCGGCCCGAGGAACTCGATCGCGACGGCGGTGCCGAGCGGGATGCGTTCGAGGGCGGCGAGGAAGAAGACGGTGAACAGCCCCGTCGCGACGCCGAGGCCGAGCAGCGGGGCGACGTCGCTGCGGCGGACGCGCCGCAGCGGGGGACGGGCGATCGCGAGCAGGATGAGCGCCCCGGCGGTGAGCCGCAGCCACGCCGCACCGCCCGCACCGACGTCGTCGATGAGGCCCGTGGAGAGCGCGGAGCCGAGCTGCACCGACATCATCGCGGTGACGGCGAGCATCCAGGCGGGGATGCGCGGGCGCGCGCGGGCAGCGGTCACGAGCGGGCGGCGTGCGTCGTCGAGGCGGCGGCGTCGGCGGCGGGACCGGCCGGTTCGAGCACCGTGAGGGCGAAGCTCGCCGGGGTGGCACCCGCGCAGGCGTAGGCGTGCGGCTCGTCGCCGGAGAAGGCGAGCGCGTCTCCCGCCGCCAGCTCGTGGTGCTCGTCGCCGACGGTGATGACGACCGCGCCGTCGAGCACGTGCAGCAGCTCGCGGCAGCCGGCGCGGTGCGGCTCGCTCGCGAGCCGGTCGCCGGGCTGCATCGTCCAGTGCCAGAGCTCGTGGATGACCGGGCCCGGCGCGGTGGCGACGAGGACGCCGCGGCCGCCGTGCTCGCCCTGCCAGAGCAGCGCTCCGTCGCCAGCGCGGGTGACCTGGGCGCCGGCGCTCCGGGGCTGGGCGACGAGCTCGGGCAGCCCGATGCCGAGCGCGTCGCTGAGTCGCAGCAGGGTGGCGATGCTGGGGTTCGCGGCGCCCTGCTCGACGGTGACGAGCATCCGGCGGCTGACGGCGGATGCCTCGGCGAGCCGGTCGAGGGTCCAGTCGCGGCGGCGGCGCTCCTCGCGCACGCGCGCGCCGATCGCGAGGGCGAGGTCGTCGGGTGCGGGCATGCAGTGCACTCTACTGCACTTTGCGTGCATTCATGCGGATCGGGGCCGACCGGCGCACGCGAAGGATTGTTCGCATCGCGGTTCGCAAGATTGCAATGCGCACGAAACACCGCGAAACGGAGCGGAAACGGTCGGCGATTAGCGTTCACATTCCCAGCACCCGGGCGCGCCGACGCGAGCGCGCCCCCGGCGCGGTCGAGCGAGCAGAACGCCCCTTGAGGAAGGAACCGCAGCCGCATGCTCGACACCCCCGCCCAGCCCCGCCGAGGTCGCCGACGCCGATGGGCCTCGCTCGTCGCCACGGCGGCGCTCGCACTCGCCGCGCCGCTCACCCTCGCCGCCCCTGCCGCGGCCGCCCCGCCGGAGGTCGGCGCGCTGACCCTGACGGCGCCGTCCACCGCGACCGTCGGGGATGTCGTGGAGGTCGCGATCGACGCGACCGCCGCCGTCGACCTCTTCGCCTACTCGCTGACGCTCGACTACGACCCGGCCCTGCTGCTCCTCGACACGCGCAGCCTCGTGACGCCCGAGGGCGGCTTCGGCGCGCTGAGCGCCGAGGCCGGTGCGATCACCATCACCGGCACCCGGCTGGGCACCTCGCCCGGGCTCGTCGGGCCGCAGACGCTCGCCGTGCTGCGATTCACCGCGCTCACCGCCGGATCGACCTCGTTCGCCCTCACGAGCGCCGAGCTCGTGAGCACGACGAGCGAGGCGGCCTCCCCGGCGCTCCCCGCGGCAGCGGCCATCGAGGTCGAGGCGGCACCGGGCGTGACCCCGACTCCGACCGACCCGCCCGCACCCGCTCCGGCGCCCGGTACCGGGACGGGGAGCGGCGCGGCACCGGCTGGCGGATCGCAGAGCGGCGGCGGATCGCTCTCCGCCACGGGGCCGGATACGGCGATGACGACGACCCTCGGCGCCCTCGCGCTGGCGTCCATCATCGCCGGCGCGGTGCTCGTCGCCGGCCGACGCCGGAGGCTCGCCGCGACCGTCGAGGGGGCGGAGGGCGCGAGCGGGGCATCCCGAACCGCACTGCGCTCGACGGCGGCCCTCGCCATCGGCGCGGTCGCCACCGCGGGCGCCGTGGTGTCGATGCCCGCCCCGGCGGAGGCGGCGGTCGTTCCCGCTCCCTTCCTGATGCCCTTCTACACGGAGCTCGATCTGACGGGCGACGCGCGCGTCGACGCCGCCGATCTGACCGAGGCGGTCGGCCTCGTCGGCCTCACCGACGGCGACGCCGGCTGGCTCGACGCGGCGCTGCTCGACGGCGACGTCGACGGCGCGATCACGCTGCTCGATCTGGCCGCGCTCTCGCAGCGCATCATCTACGACGACGGCCCCTTCGAGCTCGTCGAGGCGACCGCGATCGACATGCAGGCGGCCATGAACGCCGGCGTCGTCACCTCGGTGGGGATCACCGAGCAGTACCTCGCCCGCATCACCGCGTACGACCGCACCCTCGTCGACATGGCGACGGGCGGACGCGCGCTCAACTCGATCATCACGGTCGGCGGCGAGACGGCGCTCGCCGCGGCGGCGGAGGCGGACGCCATCCGAGCGGAGCAGGGCATGATCAGCCCGCTGCTGGGGATCCCCGTCGCGGTGAAGGACAACTACAACACCGTCGACATGGTCACGACGGCCGGCTGCGGCTGCTGGGACGACAACCAGACCACGACCGACGCGACCATGGTGGCGGGCCTGCGCGACGCGGGGGCGATCGTGCTCGCGAAGGCGAGCCTGGACGAGTTCGCCTTCGGGTTCTCGTCGGAGTTCTCGTCGTTCCAGTCGGCGGGCACCTCGACCCTGGTCGCGAGCCCGTACCTGACCGCCTTCACCGCCGGCGGCTCGAGCGGCGGCACGGGAGCGGCGATCGCGGCGAACCTCGCCGGCATCGGCTTCGGCACCGACACCGGAGGCTCGATCCGCGTGCCGGCGACGTACAACCAGCTGGTGGGCGTGCGCCCGACGGTCGGTCTCGCCAGCCGCGCGGGCATCATCCCGCTCGCGCTCAGCCAGGACACCGGCGGGCCGATCACCCGCACGGTGCTCGACGCGGCCATCGCGATGGACGCCGTCGTGGGGGTCGACCCGCTCGACCCGGTCACGAGCCGACAGGAGGGGCTCGTTCCGACGTCGTACACCTCGTACCTCGACCCCGAGGCCCTCGACGGCGCCCGCATCGGATTCGTCGCCTCCATGGTCGGCACCAACCCGACCACCGTGCGGCTCTGGGCCGAGGCGCGCGCGCAGCTCGAGGCGATGGGCGCGACCGTCGTCGAGGTGCCCGGCTCGACCGAGTTCTCCGCCGTGCTCGCCGAGCCGAGCGGCAGCACGAACGAGTTCCAGCACGACCTGGACGCGTACATCGCGGACCACCTGGATCCGGACGTGGCGGCCCGCAGTCTGCAGGGCATCCTCGACAGCGGCCGGTACGTGCCCTCGCGGCAGAACACGTACATCTCGCGCGCCGCGGTCACCGAGGAGACCTACCAGGCCTGGGCCGGGCCGGAGGGCACGCACACGATCGCCCTCGCCACGGGCAAGCAGACGGTGACGGGGATGCTCGACGGGAACGATCTCGACGCGCTCATCTACCCCTCCGGCACCCCCTACGGGACGCAGGGCACGAACATGCGCCTGAGCCCGAACTCGGGGATGCCCGCCGTCACGGTGCCGATGGGCCAGGCCTCCTCGACCGAGGCGCGCGCCGGGGCCGGGGTCAACCTCGAGTTCCTCGGCCGCGACTTCGATGAGGGAGCCCTGCTGGGTCTCGCGTACGCCTTCGAGCAGGCGACGCAGCACCGCGTGGCGCCGCCGCTCTACGGGCCGCTGCCCGAGTAGCGAGCGGCACCCAGGGGCGTCTTCGGTCGAGCGCAGTCCGCGCGAGGCCGGGGACGCCCCGCGTGCGCGGGACCTCGAGGCTCGTCCGCGGAACGGCTCAGTGCGCGCTGACCTGCTGGAGCGCGGTCCGCGCTCGCGGCAGCGCCTGCCGCAGGTGGTCGGCGAGCGGGACGCTGTCGCTCTCGTCCAGCCACGTCCGGAGCGACGAGCGGAACAGCGCGAACCCGATGGCGGCGAGCAGCTCGGCATCGCCCCGCTCGAAGCCGCGCTGCCGCAGGGCGCCGGCGACCTCCTGCTGCCAGCGCGCCTGCTTCGCGAGCTCGCGCCCGAGCAGGGGCACCTCGGCCTCGATCAGCGCCTGCCGCTGGCGCATCATCGGGCGCGTCGGCTCCATGACTTCGGCGAGGCGGGTGAGGGCGTGCTCCATGAGCCGGTCGGCCTGCTGCGGTCCTTCGGGCTCAGCGATGGCGGTGAGCAGCTGCGGCAGCAGGGCGTCGTCCTCAGCGAAGAGCACCTCCTCCTTGTCGCGGAAGTGGCGGAAGAAGGTGCGCCCGGTGACGCCCGCGTGCGCGGCGATCTGGTCGATGGTGGTCGCGGCGAAGCCCTGCTCGCCGAAGAGCGCGAAGGCGGCCTCCACGAGGCGCTCGCGGGTTCCGTCACTCCAGCGGGGCATCCCCTCACTCTAGTCTTGTGTCAGCAACTGACATCACCTATCCTGCCGTCATGACAGATCATGACATCACCAGTCCTACGGTGCTGCTCACCGGCCCGACGAGCGGCATCGGCGCCGGGATGCTCGCCGAACTCATCCGTCATCCCTCACGCCCCCGGCTCCTGCTGCTGGCACGCGATCGCGCGGCTCTCGATCGCGCCCTCGGCACGGCTCGCGCCGCCGGCCTCGAGTCGCACGGCGTCGCCGTCGACCTCGCCGACCTCCGCAGCGTCCGCATCGCGCTGGAGCAGGTGCGCGGCCTGCTGGGCCGCGGTCCGGCCGCACGCGGCATCGACGTCACCCTTCTCAACGCCGGCGCGCAGTTCACCGATCGTCGGCGCACCGGCGTGCAGGGCTGGGAGCTGACATTCACGGTCAACGTCATCGCCCAGCACCTCCTCCTGCGGGGCATCGCCCCCGTGCTCGCGCCGGCGGGGCACGTCGTACTCATGGGATCGTCGACCCACCGCGGCAAGCGGGCATCCTTCGGTCTCGTCCCCGACCCGATCTGGCGATCGCCGCAGGAGCTCGCGACCGCCGAGCCGGCGCCCACCGGCGTCGAGCGCTTCGCCGCTGAGCGCGAGCAGGGGGGCGTGGCGTACGCGACGAGCAAGCTCGCGCTCGTCACGCTCTCGCACGGGTGGGCCGAGCGGCTCAGTGCGGTGGGAGGGCGACTCAACACCTACGATCCGGGCCTGGTCGCCGGCACCGGGCTCGGCAAGGACATGCCGGGGTACATGTACTGGGTGTGGAAGCACCTCATGCCGGCGATGCGCGTCCTGCCCGGAGCGACCTCGGTGCCCGTGACCGCGCGGCACGCGGTGGCGCTCGGGCTCGGCGAGGAGCATCCCGAACTGCACGGCGGGTACGTCGAGATCGGTCGTCGCACCGAGGCGGAGGCCGTCACGCGCGATGCGGCGCGTCGACGGGCATTGGAGGAGTGGCTCGATGCGGCGACGGCGCCCTACCTGCCCTCGAGCCCGGTCACGGAGGCGTCGGCCCGCTAGATCAGGTCGCGCAGCGCCTGCTCGAGCGAGACGCCCTGAGCGCGGGCGCGCTGCTCGAGGCGGGCGGCCTGCTCGGGCGAGAGCGCGAGGGGAGCGGACGCCGCGGCGGGTGCCGACGCGGCCGGAGCGGGTGCGGCGTCGAGCTCGTCGAAGAGGGTGGGGGCGCGATCCGGCGCGACGAGGGCGGCCGAGCCGGCGCGAGCGCCGCCGGGGAACCCGGGGCCGGTCGGCACGGCCGCGCGGCGCTGGTAGGCCTCCGCCGCGGCGCGAGCACGGGCATCCGCCGCCTCGTTGAGGGTGTGGCCCATGTGGCCCTTGACCCACTCGAAGCGGTAGCGGCGACCGACGATCGCGGCGTCGAGCTGCTTCAGCAGATCGACGTTCAGCACCGGCTTGCCGTCGCTCTTGCGCCACCCCTTGCGCTTCCAGCCGGGCATCCACTGCGTGATGCAGTTGATGACGTACTGGCTGTCGCACAGGATGTGCAGGTCGTCGTCGAGGTGCTCGGTGGCCCGGAAGAGATCGAGCACGGCCATCAGCTCGCCCTGGTTGTTGGTGGCGTGAGGCCAGCCGCCGGCCGCCCAGCGGTCGTCGTCGACGTACCAGGCCCAGCCGGCGGGGCCGGGGTTCCCGAGTGCGGAACCGTCGGCCGCTGCTGTGATCGTCATCGGCTCCAGCGTACCGATCGCCGCGGGGCGCGGAGCCCGGCGGCACCGCTCATCCGGGCGGCGGGGGCAGCGTCGGTCTCGACCGCGTCGACCGCTCGGGCTGCGGCTTCTGCACCGCGAACTCGCCGCCGACGCGACCGCCGAAGGGGCGGCCGTGGTCGGCGAACTCCTCGCGGAAGAAGGCGAGCCGCCAGTCGCCCAGCGCGATGAGCGCACCGGTGCGCAGGATGCGCCCGTCCGGCGGCTGATCGAGCAGCACCGGCGCCCCGTCGCGCAACCGGGGGTCGGTGAGGTGCAGCACGTACTCGTCGTCGTCGGTGTGGACGATCCGCGCGTGCTCCGCCTCGAGACCCGGCAGCACGAGGTCGGCGGAGGGCGATGAGCCGATGCGCGTGACCTCCGGCAGGAGGGCGAACTCCCGGGGAGGCTTGCCGTCCCACGTGCCCGATGCCACGGCGAAGATCAGCCTCGGCCGACCCGAGCCGGGCAGGTAGTGCGTCGTCGTGACGCGGCGGTGCGAGCCCCGCATGACCGTGGGGGCGAGGGGCAGCAGCGTCGGGGGCGGGAGCGTGATGGACTGCGCATCGGGGGAGCGCCCGTCGCGGCGCAGCGCGCGGAGCGCCCCCAGCGAGCCGAGCCTCAGATGCGGCGACCTGCTGATCAGCCGCTGGAACCACGGGGCGCGCACGGCGCCGGCGGTGCCGACGACCCCGTGACGGGTGCGCAGCGAGGCCGTGAGCCCGAGGCGGGCGAGCTCCGCGCCGACCGTTCGCGCCAGCGCGAGGCTGGAGCGGGTGCCGGGCAGCCGGACCATGCCCTCGTCGAGGGTCACCGTCGCGTGGGTGCCGTTCGCCGAGACCGTGCCGGCGAGCGGGCCACCGCCGTCGGCGCCCTGCACGGCGAAGCGCAGATCGATCTCGAGGCGCGGAGTGACGGCCACGCTCAGCTGCGGTGCGGGTCAGCCCCGGCCGCGACGTCGTCACTGGTGGTGACGCGCAGGGTTCCGTCGAACTTCCAGGTGGCTCGGGGCGCATCGGGCCCGATGTCGCGCGGCACCTCGACCGTCATGTCGACGAAGGTGTAGTTCACCGCGGCACCGCGACCGGTCAGGTACGACCACATCTCGCGCCCCAGGTCGGTCCAGTCCTGGATGACACGGCCGTCCGGTCCGATCCCGGGAGTCCCACTCGTTGCGTCAGCCATGCCGTCATCCCTTTGCGTCGTCGTCGGAGGAGCGTTGGCCTCACCGTAGACCGGGGCTCGACGGCCGCCCTCGTCTCCCAGCGAACTCGCGGTGCTGCCGCACCGACTGCTCGGGATGCGCGGCCGCCGCCCGGTCGCCGAGGGCGACGAGCACCATGTGCGGCACCGTGAGTGCCGCGAGGCCGATGAAGACGACCTGCAGGAGGCGGTCGTCGAGGGATGGGCCTGCGCCGGTCGTCGCGAGGAAGACGGCGGCGCCCGCGACCGGGATCACGGTGTAGGCCACGACGACGAGCGCGAGGGTGCGGCGGGGGGTCGCGGCCTCCTCGACGAAGCCCTCGCGCAGGTGCCGTGCGCTGTGCAGCGTGCAGAAGTAGACGATGAAGAACATCAGCGGCGGCGCGAGCAGGCCGAGCGCGGCCGTGGCCACGAGCTCGAGCCCCTCGTGCGGCGCGCGGCGGGCGGCGAGCGCGGCGACGACGACGAGCGCGATGAGCAGCGCCGGGCCGAGGGCGGCCTGCACCGCGGCGACCTGGCGCGCGCCCTCGCCCGCGAGCACGGCGTAGAGGTCGGCGACGGCCTGCTCGTCGCGCAGGGCGGGCATGCTCAGCAGGGCGGCTCCGGCGAGGGTGCGCGCGATCGGGCGGGCGACCCGGCCGCTCGCGCGATGCCAGTCGCCGCCGAAGTGCACGGCCGAGACGGTGAGGAAGAGCACGAGGCTCGGCACCGGCGCGAGCAGCCACAGGCCCAGGACGGCGACCGCCACGGCCCCGTAGCCGAGGTTGAACACCGCGAAGCCGATCGGCCCCCGCCAGTAGCCGAGCCGGCGCGCGATGAGCGGATCGAGTGCGCCGTGCGGCAGCCCGAGCACCGTGGCGAGCACGGCGATGACGGCGATCTGCAGCGCGATCGGCGGCTCGGGCGCCGCGAGCAGGAAGGCGAGCGCCGTCGCGAGGGCGGCGACGAGGAAGACGAGGGTCTCGGGCGGGCGACGGGATGCCCCGGCCGGGGCCGCGCTCGGCGCGGGGGCTCTCCGGCGCGCGCGGGGTGCCGCGAGCGTCATGCGCGGGCCGGCTGCGGGTGCCGTGCGCGGGTCGACCGCGTCGGAGCGGCGCCCGAGCCCGCGGACTCGGTGGGCCTGCGCCGCGCGAGCCGGGCAGCCGCGCGCATCGCCGCCCGCTCCTCGGTCGCGCGGGCGACGAGCGCTCGGCGCCGGTCGGGGATCTCGGCGAGGAAGGGCAGCTTCGGCAGTGCGAGGATGATGCGCGCGAGGTCGCCCGGTCGGGCGGCGTCGGTGAGGAAGCGCATGAGGCTCGCGGCGGGCACCCGTCGGGCGAGGGCCGTGAAGAACTCGGGCGCGCGCTCGGGATGCGCGCGCAGGGCCTGCAGGAAGATGCGGTCCATCTGCCGGCGCGCCCAGGGCTCCTCGGGGTGCGCGACGGGCGGCTCGCCCCGCAGCAGGGCCGCGGCGCAGGCCTCGGCCCAGCGCTCGATGCGCTGGAAGCCGTAGCCGGTCGCGTCGCGCAGCGCCCCGCCGGCGGCTCCGGCGCGCACGAGGCCCGGCGGGTCGGCGGCGGCTCCGGGCTCGGCGGCGTCGGGGGGCTCGACCCGGCCCATGCGCAGGGTCCCGGCCTCCTCGCGCACGACGACGCCCCCGTCGGCGGGGGCGATCCCGAGGGCGGCGAGACGGGCATCCCGTTCGGCGGCGAGGCGGGCGGCGGGCAGCGGGTGGCCGCTGAAGCGCGTCCACTCGACGAGGGCCGTGGTCGCGTCGAGCGGCAGCACGTAGGTGAATCCGAAGCCGTCGGCGTCGCTCGTCATGCCGGTCATGAGCCCGGCCGTGCCCGTCGTCATGCCGAGCGCGGCGAGGTCGAGCCTGCCGCCGTGCTGCACCTCGCTGCCGGCGAAGCACTGGTAGAGCAGGGCGTCGGCGGGGCGCGGGCGGGTGTCGACGACCCAGCGGGCGGTGATCTCGCGGTGTGCGGCGTCGCGGTCGTCGGTGAGGATGCGCAGGCCCCCGCCGGCGCGCGCCTCGACCCTCTCGGCGTGCACGCCGAGCCGCAGCTCGACGCTCGGGCTCGACGCGATGGCGGCGAGCGCGTGCGCCGCCACGTCGGCCGCGCGCAGGAGCTCGTAGCGCGCGCCGGGGGTGGTGTGCGCCACCGAGCCGGAGCGCGCGCCGCCGTCGCTCTGCCAGCTCCAGGCATCCCAGCTCGCGGTGACGAGGGCCGAGTGGTCATGGGCGCCGCGGCTCCAGAAGCCCCAGCTGCGGTCGTCGGTGTACCGCTCGCGCGGCTCGATCACGATGACGTGCAGACCCGTTCCGGCGGCTGCGAGCCGTCGGGCGAGGGCCAGCCCCGCGGCCCCGCCTCCGAGGATGGCGAGGTCGACGTTCGTCACGGGCGGCTCCGTCCTCGGTTCGCGGCGCGTCTCGCGCCTGCTCACCATCGCCCGTGCGGCTGGAGCGCAGTGGGGAGTCGCTCGTGCGTTGCATGGTCGCCAGCCGCGAGTTGCCTGCGCATCCTGCGCGGGCGGGGCGGGACGGGGTCGCGGACTGGCGTACCCCAGGGGGGTATGCAACAATGGAGCCATGGACACTCAGCAGACCCCTCGACTCAACCTTCTCGGCGACACCTCGGCCTCCGGCGGCGGATGCTGCGGCGGCGGATCCTGCGCGTGCGGCGGCGGCACCGCCGGCGCCGAGGCGACGGCGACCGAGGCGGAGCAGACCGGCACCTACCGCGAGCCCGCTCCCCTCGCCGACACCATCACCGGCGCCCCCGACCCCGCGACCTTCCGCATGTCGAACGCGGGCTCGGCGACGTCGCGCACGAGCGGCATCGGCAACGGCACCGCGGCGCCCACCAGCACGCAGGAGTTCCTCGTCACCGGCATGACCTGCGGGCACTGCGTCGCGAGCGTCAAGGAGGAGGTCGGCGCGCTCGACGGCATCGCCGACGTCGAGGTCGTGCTCAAGAAGGGCGGCGCCTCGCGCGTCACCGTCACCTCCGCGGCTCCCGTCGACGAGAGCGCCGTGCGCGCCGCCGTCGAGGAGGCCGGCTACCAGCTGGCCTGATCACCATGACCGACACGCTCTCCGCCCCCGCCGCCCCTGCTCCCGCCCCCGTGCAGCTCGAGCTCACGGGCATGACCTGCGCTTCGTGCGCCAACCGCATCGAACGCGGGCTCAACAAGGTGCCCGGGGTCGAGGCGAGCGTGAACTACGCCACCGAGAAGGCGACGGTGCGCTCCGTCGCCGGCGATGAGCCGCTCGATGTGGATGCCCTGCTCGCCGCCGTGCAGAAGGCCGGGTACGGCGCGAGCCTCGTGGTTCCGCGCGAGGCGAGCGCAGCATCCCGCCCCGCCGCCGACGCCGCCGGGCCGGATCGCGACGAGCTCGCCCCGCTGCGCCGCCGCCTGCTGATCTCGCTCGTGCTGACGGTGCCCGTGGTGGCGCTGTCGATGATCCCGGCGCTGCAGTTCACCAACTGGCAGTGGCTCGTGCTGACCCTCGCCGCACCCGTCGCGGTGTGGGGGGCGTGGCCGTTCCACCGGGCGGCGGCGGTCAACGCGCGGCACGGCGCCGCGACGATGGACACGCTCATCTCGGTCGGCGTCGCGGCGGCGTTCCTGTGGTCGCTGTACGCGCTGTTCCTCGGCGAGGCCGGCATGGCCGGCATGACGATGAGCATGCAGCTCTTCGGGGCGCCCGAGGCCGGTGCGCACGAGATCTACCTCGAGGTCGCGGCAGCGGTGACGGTCTTCATCCTCGCCGGGCGCTACATGGAGGCCCGGGCGAAGCGCGAGTCGGGGGCGGCGATGAACGCGCTGCTCGACCTCGCGGCGCGCGACGCGATCGTGCTGCGCGACGGCGTCGAGGTCTCGGTGCCCGTCGAGCAGCTGCAGGTCAACGACCGCTTCATCGTGCGGCCCGGCTCGACCGTCGCCACCGACGGCGTCGTCATCGAGGGGCAGACCTCGCTCGACGCCTCCCTGCTCACGGGCGAGTCGCTGCCCGTCGACGTCGAGATGGATTCGCGCGTCACGGGCGGCACCGTGAACGTCGGCGGCGGCCGGCTCGTCGTCGAGGCCTCGCGCGTCGGCGCCGACACCGAGCTCGCCCGCCTCGCCCGGCTCGTCGAGGAGGCGCAGACCGGCAAGGCCCGCGTGCAGCGGCTCGCCGACCGCGTCTCGGGCGTCTTCGTGCCCGTCGTCATCCTGCTCTCGCTCGGAACGCTGGCCGGCTGGCTGCTGCTCGGCGGCACCGTCGAGCAGGCCTTCACGGCCGCCGTCGCGACGCTCATCATCGCCTGCCCCTGCGCGCTCGGGCTCGCGACGCCGACCGCGCTGCTCGTCGGCACGGGGCGCGGCTCGCAGCTGGGCATCCTCATCAAGGGCCCGCAGGTGCTCGAGCAGACCCGCCGCATCGACACCATCGTGCTCGACAAGACGGGCACGATCACGAGCGGCGAGATGGCCGTCGTCGCGGTGACTCCTCTTTCCGCGTCGGCTCTCGATGCAGATGCCCTGCTCGCGCTCGCCGCGGCCGCCGAGAACGGCAGCGAGCACCCGCTCGCGCGCGCCGTCGTCGCGCACGCCGCCGAGCGCGGTCTCGCCCTGCCGCCCGTCTCGGGCTTCACCGCCCACGCGGGTGCCGGCGTCTCGGCGGAGGTCGACGGGCACGCGGTCGCCATCGGGCGCCCCGCCTGGCTCGCCGAGCAGTGGGCGATCACGGTTCCGGATGCCGCTGCCGCCGATCTCGCCGCGCACGAGTCGCGCGGCGCGACCCCCATCGCCGTGGCCGTCGACGGCTCGTTCGCCGGGCTCGTCGTGCTCGCCGACACCGTGAAGGCCTCGGCGGCGCTCGCGGTCGAGCGATTCCGGGCTCTCGGGCTCGAGCCGATGCTGCTGACGGGCGACAACGCCGGAGCGGCCGCGGCCGTGGCGGCCGAGGTCGGGATCGACGCCTCCGCCGTGCGGGCATCCGTCACCCCCACCGGCAAGCTGGACGCGATCCGCGCCCTGCAGGCCGAGGGCCGCGTCGTCGCGATGGTCGGCGACGGCGTCAACGATGCGGCGGCGCTCGCCGCTGCCGACCTCGGCATCGCGATGGGCGGCGGAACCGACGCCGCGATGGCGGCGAGTGATCTGACGATCGTCTCGGGCGATCTGCTCGTCGTCGCCGACGGCATCCGGCTCGCGCGCCGCACGCTGCGCACCATCGTCGGCAACCTGTTCTGGGCCTTCGGCTACAACGTCGCGGCCATCCCGGTCGCGATGCTCGGCCTGCTCAACCCGCTGCTCGCGGGGCTCGCGATGGCGCTGTCGAGCGTGTTCGTCGTGACGAACTCGCTGCGGCTGCGCGGGTTCCGGGCGCTGCCGCGGCCGTAGGGGCAGCCGGAGCGCGCGCCGGTCAGGCCGTCGCGCGCTCGCGCCCCCCGGCCGCGCTGAGCAGGAGAGCGGGGAGGGCGCCCCAGGCGAGCCCCGCCGCGAGGGCGAGCAGCGGCCACCCGCCCACGTCGGCCGAGCTGATCGGGGCGCCGTCGAGCGACAGCGCCGCGCAGCTGATCCAGACGGCCGACGCCGCGCCCGCGGCGGCCGCGCACGCGGCGACGGCACGCCGCGACGCGAGGAGCTGCTCGACCGTGCGCGCCCCCCGCACGGTCGCGATGCCGATGACGGAGGCGAGGGCGGTGATCGCGCCGAGGCCGACGATGAGCACCGGGGTCGGAGCGGTCGCGCTCACCCCGTTCGACGACCACTGCACGGGGATGGTCGCGGGGAGCGTCGGGAGCCAGAGCGCCGCCGTGCTCGCCAGGGCGAGGGTCGGCGCGATCAGGACGACGATCGCGAGTACGCGGAGGAGGCGGAGGTGCACGCGCCCCAGGCTAGTCGAGGATGCGTCGTTTCGAGGGATCGTCGAGGAATCGGCAGCGCGTCGTCGCGCCATGCGGCCTCGCGGCCGAGCGGCGGCCCCGAGCGGCGACCGCGACCGCGAGCGGCGACCCCGAGGGGTCGACGCTCACGACGCCGGGGCGGCGCAGGGGTCGGCCTCGGGCGCGAAGCGCAACCAGGTCGGCAGTTCGCGCGTGAAGGCCGAGAGCGTCGCGTCGTCGCGCGCGATCGTCCAGTCGACGTCGCCGCCGACCTCGACCTCGAACTTGTTCCACTCGAACCAGTTGATCATCGCGAGAGCGGGGAACCGGGCGGCGGTCTCGGCGCTGAGCACCTGGGTCCACCACGAGCGCTTGATGTCCAGCGCGAGGTCGGCCGGGGCATCCGCCGTCACGAAGGCGGCCGTCTCGGGGATGGCCAGCGGCTTGCCCGCCCGCTCCGCGTACTGCCCGTAGAAGTCGGGCAGGGCGCGGTCGTCACCGCCGAGGCCGTCGTACTCCCCGATCAGCTGCTGGGCGAACTTCGTCGGCTCGGCGATCTCGTTCTCGCCCCAGGGGTGCACCGACCCCCAGTGGTAGAGCGACATGCCGACCCAGTCGACGACGTCGTCGCCGGGGTAGTAGGGCGCGTAGGGGTCGTCGGCCATCGACAGGATGCCGTCGTCGTCGGTGTCGAGGATGCGGAACGGCAGATCGGTGCGCGTCGTCTCGAACTCGCCGCCGGCGAAGGGGTAGCCGCCGCCGTAGTTCGGCGCCCACATCATCGTGGTCCCGGGGGCGCCCTCGTCGAGCGCCGCCGCGAGGAGGCGGAACGAGGCCACGTACGCGATGGGCTGCTGACCCCAGGCGTACCAGGAGCCGTTCATCTCGTGGGCGTACCGCACGGTGACGGGCACGCCGGTCGCGGAGATCTCGTGCAGCAGCACGGCCAGGTCTTCGGCGACCGCCGGCGTCACGGCGGCCAGGCCGGCGCGGGGCTCGAGCGTCAGCAGCAGCGACGAGTTCTCGCCCCTGGCCTGCTCCGCCGCGAGGACGAGGTTCGTGCGGTTCTCCGCGGTGAGCGGCAGCTCCGAGAACACCACGGCGACCGCCGGAGTCCTGCCGAGCGCTCCCGACAGCTCCGCGAGGGTCTCGGTGCCCCAGTCGAGGTTGACGCCGAAGAGGGCGCCATCGGTCGGGACGAGCGAGGCGGCATCGGCCGGGCACCGCTCCTCGGCGATCGCCCTGCCCGAGCCCTCGGAGGTGCTGCATGCGCCGAGCGCCGTGAGCAGGGCACCGACCGCGAGCACGGCGAGCGCACGGGTGCGGAAGATTGGGCGACGTGACACCGGGCGAGGCTACGGGGCGATCGCGGGGTGCGGATAGACCCCCAACAGCGGGGGTCCGGCCGCGCTCGCGCGCGACGCGGCGCGTGCCGTGCCGTGCCGCGGCAGGCGTCGCCCGCGCGGACGCTCGCCGCGACGCTTCCACGATCACGGAGCGGGTGAGCGGCGTTCACTCGCTCCGTGATTGTGGAAGGCAGCAGGAGCCGAGTCGTTCCTCCTGCAGAACGCGAGCTGCCGGCGTCCGGCGCGGCAGCCCGGCTCGATCGCGATGCGGGGATGCCGGAGTCCGCGGACGTCCGGCTCCCGGGGAGCGTCGAGCGTGCGGCGCGCTGCGTGCGAGACGCGCGGGCGGTGCGGGGCACGCGAGACGCACCGGCGGGGCACGCGAGACGCACCGGCGAGACGCGCGGGTCGCGCGGGCCGAACGGGCGTGCGGGGCGGGGTGCCCGCGGCTACGGCCGCGCCCGCACCCGCGGCATCGTCACGGCGACCGGCGCGCCGGGGAGGCGCAGGGCTCCGCTCGCCGAGGCCGGCACCACGGGCGACCGCGGGGCGACGGGCGGCACGGGGGCGTAGGCGACGCCGAGCGCGGGCCGGGCATCCTCGTCGCCGTGATTCGGCCACAGCGCGACGGCGCGCTCCGCCTGGGCGGTGATCGTCAGCGAGGGGTTGACGCCGAGGTTCGCCGAGACGGCCGCGCCGTCGAGCACGTGCAGCCCGGGGTGGCCGTAGACCCGGTGGTAGGAGTCGATCACGCCGGTCTCGGGGGAGTCGCCGATCGGGCATCCGCCGAGGAAGTGCGCCGTCATCGGCACGTTCACCACCTCGCTGAGGCCCGACTGCGGGAACCCGCGCATGTGGGTGGCCATGAGCGCGTAGGCGCGGTTGGCGAGGGGGATCCAGGTCGGGTTGGGCTCGCCGTGACCCTGCGACGATCGCAGCCGGAACCGCCCGAAGGCCCCGCGCTCGCCGCGCACGGTGATCGAGTTGTCGCGGCTCTGCATGACGAGACCGACGACCGTGCGGCGCGACCAGCTGCCGATGCCGAACAGCAGCGAGGCGGCGCGGCCGGGGTGGCGCACGAGCTGCCCGAGCCAGCGCAGCCAGCGCGGGCCGCGCCCGTCGCCGTCGACCATGAGGGTCGCGAGCAGCGCCATCGCGTTCGAGCCGTGGCCGTAGCGGCAGGGCTCGAGGTGGGTGTGCTCGTCGAGGTGCACCGAGCTCGTGATCGCGACGCCGCGCGTGAAGTCGACGCTGCGCGCGTGCGTCAGGGCGGTGGATGCTCCGCCGAGCGACTCCGAATTGGTGCGGGTGAGCTCGCCCAGCCGCGGCGACAGCCCCGGCAGATGCCCCTCGAGGCGCATCCGGTGCAGCAGCTGCTGCGTGCCCCAGGCGCCGGCGGCGAGGACGACCTCGTCGGCCGTCCAGGTCTGCTCGGTGCGGCGCCCGCGCCCGGTCGCCCGCGTGGTCACGACGTATCCGCCCTCGGATCGCGGCGCGAGCCGCACGACCGTCGTCAGGGCGTGCACGGTGGCGCCGGCCTTCTCGGCGAGCGGCAGATAGTTCTTCACGAGGGTGTTCTTCGCGTTGTGCCGGCAGCCGGTCATGCACTCGCCGCACTGCAGGCAGCCGGCACGGTCGGGCCCCGCGCCGCCGAAGTACGGGTCGGGCGCGATGACGCCGGGGCCGGCGCCGAAGTGCACCCCGACCGGCGTCAGCCGGAACGAGTCGCCGACCCCGAGGTCGTCCGCGACCGCCCGCATGATCGCGTCGGCGGGCGTCTCGGTCGGGTTCTCGACGACGCCGAGCATGCGGCTCGCCTGGTCGTAGTAGGGGTCGAGCTCGGCCTTCCAGTCGGTGATGCGCGCCCACTGCGGGTCGCGGTAGAAGGCGTCGCTGGCCGGCCGGTAGAGCGTGTTCGCGTAGACGAGCGAGCCGCCGCCGACCCCCGCACCGGCCAGCACGAGCACGTCGTCGAGCAGGTGGATGCGCTGGATGCCCGTGAGGCCGAGGCGCGGCGCCCAGAGGAACCGGCGCAGGTTCCAGCTCGTGCGGGCGTGCTCGGCGTCCGCGAAGCGGCGACCCGCTTCGAGCACCGCGACGCGGTAGCCCTTCTCGGCCAGGCGCAGCGCGGCGACGGAGCCGCCGAAGCCCGAGCCGATGACGAGCACGTCGTGGTGGCGCGGCCCGGGGGCGCTCGGGGTGCGGGAGCGGAGCATCCTCAGCCCCTCAGATAGCGGGCGACGGCCGCGATGCCGGCGGGCAGGGCCGCGAGGTCGTCGCGGGCGGCGAAGCGGGTGAGGGCCTCGGCGGTGCGATGGGCGGTGGCGTTGCGCACGTCCCACAGCGGGGTCGGTCGGTCGCGCCAGGGCCCACGGCCCACCGTGCGCTCGACGTGCTCGGGGTCGAGCAGCAGGGCGTTGTGCACGACGCCGATGCCGCTGCCGACGTCGTCGAGCGTGTGGCCGGGGAACGCGCCCCAGGTCGCCGCCGGCATGCCGAAGATCGGGCCGACCCAGCTGTTCACGGCGATCGTGCCGTAGCGCAGAGCCGCGATCGCCGCCTCGAGATCGGGGCCGAGGGCGCGCTGCGTGCGCGGGTGCACGATCAGACCGGCGCTGAGGGTGCCGGCGAGGCGGTCGTTCGCGAAGGCGACCGCGGCGTCGAGGAAGGGCGCCGACTCGGCGGAGCCCGGCAGCCGCACGACCCCGAGCACGGGCCCGAAGACCTCGGTCGTGAACAGCGGCTCCTCGGCGTCGGCGCTCACGAGGTGGTCGACGAGGGCGCGCGGTACGGCGGGGTCGCCGCCGAGCGAGACGGCGTCGGGATGTCCCTCCAGCGCCGCCCGTCGGCGCTCGGCCGCACCCGGGTAGTAGGCGGGCCGCACGGGCGCGAGGGCGATCTGCCCGCGCAGCGCCGCGACGAGCGCGTCGGCCTGGGGCCACGCGGCCGGCAGCACGACGAGCTGGGTGGCGATGCAGTTGAAGCCGGAGTTGTGCAGCCGCTGGCTGGCGATCGCCCGCGCGACCTCGGCGATCTCGGCGCTCGACCACGGGCGCGCATCGGGCACGACGATCGCGGGGCCCACGCCGCCGAGCTCGCTCGTGATCGGCTTGCCCAGCAGCGGGGTGCCGGCGGACCGCCGCGCCTCGCCCTGCTCGCCCGGGCCCCAGACGATCGCATCGTGGGTCGCGCGCGAGCCGGTGATGTGCACGTGCTCGACCTCGGGCGCCGCGATGAGCTCGGCGCCCAGCTCGTGATCGCCCTCGACGATGCGCAGCACGTCGGCGTCGATGAACGGCGCGAAGGCCCGGCGCATCGCGTCGCCGACGGCGGCGTTGACGGGGTTGAGCTTGACGATCGCCGCGCTCGCCTCCTGGTACAGCGCGGTGAGCACGTCGAGGGCGGGGATGCCCGTGATGTTGCCGGCCCCGAGCACGAGGGTCACCCGGGGCGCGCGATCGGGGTCGCGCAGGGCGCGGGCGACGCCGGCGCGGGCATCCTCGATGCTCACCCCGGGGCGCAGCCAGACCTCGGCGCCGAAGCCGGCGAGAACGGCGTCCTTCGCCCGCAGCGGGAACGCCTGCACCGCGAGCCGATCGCCCGCAGCCCGGCGAACACGGCGATCGGCCAGGGGCTGCTCGCCCTTCTCGAGCGCGGCGAGCGTCTGCTCGAGCGCGAGCGTCGCGCCGATGACGGAGTAGGGGCCGGTCGTCCACTCCTCGCCGGCCGCGGGGCTGTCGGTCGGGATGCCCTTGACCGCGCAGGCGGCGGCGACCCAGTCGGTGGCGGCCGCGAGCGTCGACGCCCGCACCTCGCGCAGCAGCGATCGCTTCGCCGCGAGCGGCGTGCGCAGCCAGCGCTCGGCGCCGGAGCGGAGGGCAGTCAGATCCGCGCCGAGATCGTCTCGGAGCTCGGCGCGCGCAGGCTCGCTCCGTTGGGGGTCCATGCTCCTCCTCGTGCGCCCCCTCGACGGCGAGGGGGCGGTATGGAGCGTACGTCCTGCGGACACCGTGGAGACGGCCGTCAGGCCCCGGCCGGCCGCGCTCCGCCCTCGGGAGCGCCCATCTGCTCCGAGAGCTCGCGTGCTATCGAGGTGACGACGCGCCCGGCGGCGTCGAGGTGCGCGGCCAACCGGTGTTTGGGCGCGCTGACATTGAAGGCTGCGATCACGGTGCCGCGGAAGTCGAAGACGGGGGCAGAAACGCCGACGACGCCCGCCTCGAACTCCTCGTCGACCTTCGCGTAGCCCTGGCGACGGATGCGGGTGATCTCGGCGAGGAAGGCCTCGACATCGGTCACGACGGAGGTGCCCGGGATCGGCTCCGCGGGGGAGGACGCACCGAACGCGGGGACGGTTGGGGCGGCCGGGCTCGTGATCGCCCGGTCGTGCCCGTGCACCGAGTACCACTCGCGGAGGTTCTGCTCCGTCCAGCCGGAGACCAGTACGCGGCCCGCGGAGGTGTTCCAGGCGGCGGTGCTCACACCCTCCCACCCCACGCCGCGGAATGCGTACTCGCTCATCTCGCTGACGAGCGTCAGCACCGTCCCGGCGCGCAGCACGCAGAGGTGGGTCGTCTCGTGGGTGGCGCGCACCACCCGACGCAGGTAAGGCAGGGCACGAGTGACGAGCTGCGCCTCCCGCGTGCGCGCGGCGAGCGCGTACAGCTGATGGCCAAGCCGGTAC
Organism: Microcella daejeonensis; assembly: GCF_026625045.1. GTDB lineage: Bacteria > Actinomycetota > Actinomycetes > Actinomycetales > Microbacteriaceae > Microcella > Microcella daejeonensis. The sequence goes on from NZ_CP113089.1 coordinate 1,019,396, forward strand.
TGGAGGGTCTCGGGGTCGCGCTCGACCAGTCCGGCGTCGGCGAGAGTCGCCAGCGTGCGTGAGATGACGGCCTTGTCGCGGCCGGCGAGTTGCGCGACGCGACTGACGCCGAGTCCGCCGGCAGAGAGGCCCTCCGGCGAGGCGAGGAGTTCGAGCAGGTCGAGATCGCGCTGCAGACCCGCGGCGTTGCGGCGGGCGGGCTTCTGCGGACCTGCGGTCGTCGGCATAGGAGTGAGCATACCGCGGTAGTTGCCATTTGAACAACAGGTGTTGACCATATTCTTCTGCTCGCCCTACAGTGGCGCCACCGGCCCGATGGAGCCGCCGGCACCGCTCAGTGAGGAGACAGCGTGACCCCGTTCGATCTCGACGGCCTCGTGACCTTCTGGTCGCGCCGCTGGGACGACATCCTCGAACTGATGGGCGAGCACCTCGCCGTGGTCCTCGTCTCCCTCGCCATTGCCATGGTGATCGGCGTCGTCGTAGGCATGCTGACCTGGAACAGGCCCATCCCGAGCGCGATCGTCATCGCCGCCGCCGGGGTCGCTCTGACCATCCCCAGCCTCGCGCTCCTCGCGCTCCTCATCCGCCCGTTCGGGCTCGGGTGGACCAGCACCGTCATCGCCCTGACCTTCTACTCCCTGCTGCCGATCGTCCGCAACACGATCGTCGGGCTCCGCGAGGTGCCCGCGAGTGTTCTGGAATCGGCGACCGGCATGGGGATGGGTCCGGTCAGGCGCATGCTGCGGATCCAGCTTCCGATCGCGTGGCCGATCATCCTCACGGGCGTGCGGGTCGCCGCCCAGCTGACCATCGGCATCGCCGCCATCGCCGCTTACGTCGCCGGCCCCGGGCTCGGCAGCTTCATCTTCAACGGTCTGTCGTCGCTCGGATCGAAGAACGCCCTGAACTTCGCCCTCACCGGGACCCTCGGGGTCATCCTGCTGGCCCTCCTCGTCGACGCGGCCTTCGTCCAGATCACCCGTCTCACCACCTCAAGGGGACTCCGTGCCTGAATCGACCGACACCGCCCTCACCCAGATCGCGAGCCGCACCGAAGGCGCCCGCATCGTGCTCGACCGGGTCAGCAAGGTCTATCCCGGGCAGGACGCACCTGCGGTGGACGCGTTCTCGATGGTCGCCGAACCCGGCGAGCTGATCATGTTCGTCGGCCCCTCCGGCTGCGGCAAGACGACGACGATGAAGATGATCAACCGCATCATCGAGCCCACGAGCGGTTCCATCACGATCGACGGTCGCGACATCCTGTCGCTCGATCCGAACGAGCTGCGCCGCCACATCGGGTACGTCATCCAGCAGATCGGTCTCTTCCCGCACATGACGATCGCCGAGAACATCGCGGTCGTGCCGAAGCTCCTCGGGTGGAGCAAGCAGCGCACCTCCGAGCGCATCGATGAGCTGCTGCGCACCGTGCAGCTCGACCCCGGGGTGTTCGCCGAGCGGTACCCCCGCCAGCTCTCCGGCGGTCAGCAGCAGCGCGTCGGCGTCGCCCGCGCTCTCGCCGCCGACCCGCCCGTGATGCTCATGGACGAGCCGTTCGGCGCGACCGACCCCATCACGCGCGAGAAGCTGCAGGCGGAGTTCCTGCGGCTCCAGGAGTCGATCAGCAAGACGATCATCTTCGTGACCCACGACTTCGACGAGGCAATCCGCCTCGGTGACCGCATCGCGGTGCTCAGCGAGCGCTCGCAGATCGAGCAGTTCGACACGCCCGCAGCAATCCTCGCGCAGCCCGCCAACGACTACGTCCGCTCCTTCATCGGGCAGGGTGCGGCGCTAAAGCGACTCGCCCTGATCCCGATTGAATCGGCCGCCCTCGGTCCCATGGCCGCCGCTGCCGCCGGTCACCGCATCGGCGCGGACGAGAGCCTGCGCGATGCGCTCGATCTCCTCATCGTGACGGGGGTGCCCGCTGTCGGCGTCGTCGACAGCACCGGCTCGATCATCGGTTCCCTCACCGTCGACCGCATATCGACCGCATTGGGAGCGGACGCCTCGGCCCTCGCCGCTACCCGAGCGGACGAGGGGCGCTCGGTATGACCGTCTCCAGCGCCACGACGGCCATCTCGACCGCGACCGCGGCGCGCCGCACCGATCGTCGTCTGCGCATTCTGCGTCGCGCCGCGACCCCCGCCATCGTCGTGAGCGCGCTCGGCGCACTCCTCCTGTGGCTGTCGACCCTCGAGCTCGACTCGATTGAGCAGCGGACCCTGAACTGGGAGTACATCGCGCTGCGCACCGGCGAGCACCTGAACCTCACGATTGTCGCGTCGATCCTCGTCGCGGTGCTGGCCATCCCCACGGGCATCCTGCTCAGTCGCACGCGGTCGCGAGCGGCCCGCGGCACAGTGCTGGGTCTCGCGAACATCGGGCAGGCGACCCCCGCAGTGGGCGTCGTGATCCTCCTGGCGATCCTCTGGCAGACCGGGTACACGACCGCTCTGGTCGCGCTCGTCGTCTACTCGTTCCTCCCCGTCCTCCGCAACACCATGATCGGCCTCGAGCAGATCGACCCCTTCGTCAAGGAATCGGCACTCGGCATGGGCATGACCCGCGGGCAGGTGCTGCGGCGGATCGAGCTGCCGCTCGCCGTTCCCGTGATCCTGGCCGGTCTCCGCACCTCGCTCGTGTTCTGCGTCGGCGTGGCCACGATCGCAACCTTCATCAACGCCGGCGGCCTCGGCGACATGATCGTCAACGGCCTCAAGCTCCAGCGCTTCCCCGTTCTCGTGACCGGCGCCGTGCTCGTCGCGAGCATCGCGCTGCTCATCGACTGGGTCGCGAGCGTCATAGAAGACGTATTGCGCCCCAAAGGCGTCTAGCGACGCCACTGCACCCCACCGCACTCTGCACGCACCCTCAAGGAGAACCCATGCGCACTCGCACCACATCACTGGTAGCCCTGGCCGCCGCATCGAGCATCGCCCTCGCGGGCTGCTCGGCCGGCGGAGGCGAATCCGCCGTCCCCGAGGAGGAGCAGCTCGTCTCCGGACTCACCGGCACCATCGGCTCGAAGGACTTCTCCGAGCAGTACATCCTCGCCCACCTCACCAGCCAGCTCCTCAACGCCTACGGCGCCGACACCGACGTGAACACGCAGGTCGTCGGTTCCGCGAACGTGCGAACGGCCCTCGAGAGCGACGAGTTCCTCGGCTACTGGGAGTACACGGGCACCTCGTGGATCACCTACAACGGCAACACCACGCCCGTCGTCGGCGCTGAGGCCCAGTTCGAGGCCACCAAGGAGGCGGATGCCGCGAACGGGATCGCCTGGATCGACCCGGCGCCCCTCAACAACACGTACGCCTTCGCGATCCGCGCCGACAAGGCCGAGGAGCTTGGCGTCTCGTCGCTGAGCGACATCGCCGGCCTCCCGGTCGAGGAGCAGACCTTCTGCATCGAGAGCGAGTTCTCGACCCGTGACGACGGCTTCCCCGGGCTGGTCGACGCGTACGGGATCGACGTGCCGAACGACAACGTCGCCCTGCTCGACACCGGCGTGATCTATACGGCGACCGCCGAGGGCACCGACTGCAACTTCGGCGAGGTGTTCGCGACCGACGGCCGCATCGCCGCCCTCGACCTGGTCGTGCTCGAGGACGACAAGAGCTTCTTCCCGGTCTACCAGGCGGCCTTCACGCTGAAGCAGGAGACGCTTGACGAGCACCCCGGCATCGCCGAGGTCGTCGCCATGTTCGCCGACAAGCTCACCGACGCCGAGATGCAGCGCCTCAACGCGCTCGCCGACGTCGACGGCGAGGACCCCGAGGACATCGCCCGCGACTGGCTCGACGAGCAGGGCCTGATCTAGGTATGGCCGGCACCCTCCAGATCGGCGAGAGCTTCATCGGAGACGGCGCGAACGCCGCGCACGTCAACACCGTGCTCGGCGATCGGGAGGGCCCCGCCGGGGTGGCCTGGGCGACAGCCCTCGCCACCCCGAGCGCCGGGCACGTGCCCTTCGTGGCCGTGCTGCGTCCCTCTCTTCCCGTCAAGCCGCTGACCCTGTTCGTGACCAAGGCCGCCCCGGCCGATGACGGCCACGGTCTCCTCATCTGGGGGCCGGCGCAGGCCGGCGTCGCCGCCGGCGTGGCCGATGCGCTCGCCGAGGGCGTCATCCCGCTCGAGCACGCCGACAGCCACTGCCTCATCGCGGCGGTCTGGGTGAACCCCGCCGCCGACGACGCCGACGCGGTCTTCGCCAACAACCGTCTCTCGACCTTCACTGCCTTGAGCAACGGTGCGCAGCGCCTGCCCAGCACCGACGACGTGATCGCCGCCCGCAACCGACCCGCCAACCCCTTCTACACACCGCAGAGTTGAGCCGATGAAAATCACCGCGATTCGCCTGACCAGGCTGAATCTTCCCCTCGACCCGCCGTTCAACGCCGCGTGGGACCCGGAGCCCCGCCGGGCCTTCCCGGCCACGCTCGTCACCGTCGAGACCGATGAAGGGGTCGTCGGATACGGATCCGGCGACACCATGGACGGTTTCGAGGCGTTCGAGCACCTGTTCCTCGGCACCGACCCGCTGCAGATCATCAACCAGGTGCGCCGCATCGAGACGATCAACTTCCATGGGGGGCGGTACTGGCCCCTGGAGGCGGCGCTGTGGGACATCATCGGGCAGGTCGCCGGGATGCCCGTGGCCGTGCTCTTCGGAGGAGCCCGCGACCGACTGCCGGCGTATGCCTCCAGCGGCGAGCTGCTCGCCCCGGAGGCGCGTGCCGAGTCGGCCCTCGCCGCGAAAGCGGTCGGTTTCCGCGCCATGAAGATCCGCATCGCCCGCGACCGTACGGATGAGGGCATCGCCGCCGTGCGTGCCGCGCGCGAGGCGGTCGGGGACGACTTCGACCTGATGGTCGACCTCAATCAGATGTGGCGGATGTCCGGCGACATCGAGGCGGCGCTGCCGCTCGCGAAGGTGCACCGGCTCGCCGCGGAGCTGGCCGAGCTGGGAGTGCTGTGGCTTGAGGAGCCCCTCCCGCAGGTCGACGTGCCCGGCGCCCAGCGGGTCCGCGCGCAGACAGGTCTTCAGCTCTCGGGCGGCGAGATGGTCCGCAGCCTCCCGGAGATGATGGCGCTCATCGAGCAGGACGCTTTCGACATCTACCAGCCCGATGTCGCTCTCGCCGTCGGCATGTACCGCGCGCGTCAGGTGGCCGAGTCGGCCAACCTTCGGCACCGGTTCTTCACCCCGCACACCTGGACGAACGGGCTGGGGCTACTCGCCAACCTGCACGTGGCCGCCGGCGTCGACGCCGGGCCCTACCTCGAATTCCCGTACGACCCGCCCGGCTGGACCCCTGAGCGGCGCGATTTCTTCATGACACCCATCACGATCGATCCGCACGGCGACGTCGTCGTCCCCGACCGCCCAGGGCTCGGGGTCGAGATCGACCATGACGCCGTCGCCCACTACACGGTCTGAGAGGCTCGCCGACATGACGAACTGGCACGAGGCCGCCGTTGCGCTGCGCCCCGAGACCCGACTGCTGATCGACGGCGAGTTCCGCAGCGCCGCGGACGGCGGGACCTTCGATACCCACTCCCCGCGCGACGGCCGGCTGATCGCGAGCGTGAGTGCGGCATCCGCCGCCGATGTGGATGCTGCGGTGCGGTCGGCCGCGGCAGCATTCGAATCGGGGGTGTGGTCGCGGGCCGACCGGCGACACCGGCAGAGGGCGCTGCTTCGGTTGTCCGAACTCATGCTCGAGAACCTCGACGAGCTCGCGCTGCTGGAATCCCTCGATTCGGGCCACCCCATCGGCGACGCGCGCCGTGTGGACGTGCCGAACGCCGCGCGGGTCGTGCGCTGGTACGCCGAGGCGATCGACAAGGTCTACGACGAGGTCGCCCCCGCGCCGGAGAGCGCCCTCGCCCTCATCACGCGCGAGCCCCTGGGCGTCGTGGGCGCTGTGGTGCCGTGGAACTACCCGCTCATCATCAGCTCTTGGAAGATCGCGCCGGCGCTCGCGATGGGCAATTCGGTCGTGCTCAAGCCCGCCGAGCTCACGAGCCTCTCCGCGCTCATGCTGGGGCGCCTCGCGCTGGAGGCGGGCATCCCGCCCGGCGTCTTCTCGGTCGTTCCCGGGCTCGGCGCCGTCGCCGGCCAGGCGCTCGGACGGCACCCGCTCGTCGACAAGGTCGCCTTCACCGGATCGCCGGCGGTGGGGCGCTCCTTCCTGACCTACGCGGGCGAGTCGAACGGCAAGCAGGTGTCGCTCGAACTGGGCGGTAAGTCGCCGCACATCGTGCTCGATGACGTCGAGGACCTCGATGCTGCCGCCAGCGGCATCGCCTGGGGCATCTTCTACAACGCCGGGCAGACCTGCCACGGCGGCAGTCGCCTCATCGTCGACGAGGCGGTGCACGATGAGCTCCTCGAGAAGGTGCTCGCCGTCGGCCGGTCGCTCGTGCTCGGTGATCCGCTCGACGAGACGACGCAGATCGGCACCATCGCGAGCGAGAAGCAGCTCGAGCGCGTGCTTGACTACGTCGAGGTCGCGCGCGCCGAGGGGGCGCAGGTCATCGGCGGTCGCCGGGTCGCCCCCGTCGAGGGCGGCTATTACGTCGAGCCCACCGTCTTCGACGGTGTCGACAACCGTTCGCGCATCGGCCAGGAGGAGATCTTCGGCCCCGCGCTCGCCGTCACCACCGTGCACGGCGCGGAAGAGGCGGTGCGGGTCGCCAACGATTCCGAGTACGGCCTCGCCGCCGCCGTGTGGACGCGCAGCGTCACGACCGCGCATCGGGCCGCCCGGGCCCTGCGCGCCGGCACCGTGTGGGTCAACGCCTTCGACGTCGCCGACGTGATCACCCCGTTCGGCGGCGTCAAGGCCTCGGGCTCCGGGCGCGATCGCTCCCTCCACGCGCTCGACAGTTACAGCGCACTCAAGACCACCTGGATCAACCTCGGCGACGACCGTCTCTGACGGCTCGCCCGACCACGCGAGAGACATCACCATGACCAGTACCCCCCTCCCCGTCATCGGCTTTATCGGCCTCGGCAACATGGGCTCGGGCATGGCCCGCAACCTGCGGGCCGCGGGCTTCGACCTCGTCATCACCGACATCCGCCGCGAGTCGGGCGACGCGCTCGTCGCGGGCGGCGCCCGCTGGGCCGACACGGCCGCCGAGGTCGCTACGGCCAGTGACGTCGTGATCACCATGCTCCCCACACCGCGCCATGTGGAGTCCGTCCTCCAGGGCCCCGATGGGCTCCTGGCTGGCGCGCGCCCCGGTCTCACGTGGGTCGACATGTCGACCTCCGTGCCCGACGTCGCCGACCGGGTGCGCGCGGAGCACCCAGCGCTCACCGTGATCGACGCTCCCGTCTCCGGCATGTCGGTCGGGGCGGCCAACGGCATGCTGCAGATTTTCGTGGGCGGGGAGGCCGCGGACGTCGAGCGACTGCGCCCGGTGTTCGAGGCCATGGGGGACCCTGATCGGATCATCCACGTCGGCGGTCACGGTTCCGGATACGCGGTGAAGCTCATGATCAACCAGCTGTGGTTCTCGCACCTCGTCGCGACCGCCGAGGTGCTGGCCATCGGGGTGAGGGCCGGTGTCGATCTCGACGTGCTGCGGCGCTCGCTCATCGCCAGCCCCGCCAACAGCACCTTCGTCGAACGCGACGTGCTGTCGGTGCTCGACCACGGCGACTACGACGAGGGCTTCGCCATCGCACTCGCCTGCAAGGATCTCGGGCTCTCGATCGACCTCGCCAGATCGGTCGGGGTGCCGGCGGAGCTCAGCGGTCTCGTTGAGCAGATCTACCGCCGTGCGCGGGCGCAGTACGGCGACCGCGCCGGGGAGATGACGCCCGTCAAGCTGTACGAGGACCTGATCGGACAGCCTCTGCGTCTCGCCGGGGCCGAACGATGACGGCCCTCGCGCCCACCGGCCTCGCGGGTCTGCCCGCGCCGCTGGCCGGTCAGACCCTGACGCTCGACCCGAAGCCGACCGCCCACTTCGGGTGCGGCGCGGTCGCCATGACGGGCTCGGTGGCCAGTGCTCTCGGCGCTCGCCGCGCCCTCATCGTGACGGATGCCTTCCTCGCCACGACCGCGGTGGTGGCCGCCGTGCGCGACTCGCTCGAGGCGGCCGGCATCACGGTGACCGTCTTCGACGGGGTCGCCCCCAATCCGACCACGACCGCCGTGGACGCCGGAAGCGATGCTGCGGCATCGACCGACGCCGACCTCATCGTGCCGGTCGGAGGGGGATCGTCGATGGACGCCGCGAAAGGCATAGCTCTCGGCGCGGTCAACCCGCAGCGCGGAATCGAGCTGGATTACTCCTCGCCCTTCGCGCGGGCGGCCCTGCCCATCATCGCGGTGCCGACCACTGCGGGGACCGGCGCCGAGGTGAATGCTTTCGGCGTCATCACCGACGTCGTGGGCCACCGCAAGTTCTACGTCGGGCACGACAGTGCGCTCGCGCGCGCGGCGATCCTCGACCCGGAGCTCACCCTCGGCCTGCCGGCCGGAGCGACGGCGGCGACCGGCATGGATGCGCTCACCCACGCTCTCGAGTCGTACCTCTCGGTCAGGGCCAACCCCTACTCCGACGGCATAGCGCTCCAGGTGATCGCGACCGTGGCCGAGCACCTGCCGCGAGCCGTCGCCGACGGGTCCGACATCGAGGCGCGAGCCGAGCTCCTGCTCGCCAGCCACGTCGCCGGCGTCGGCTTCTCGCACACCGGCCTGGGTCTCGTGCACGGCATCGCCCACCCGCTCGGCGGTCAGTTCGACATCCCGCACGGGCTCGCGCTCTGCATCGTCATCGAGGAGGTGCTGCGCTTCAGCCTCGCCGCGCGCCGCGCGCGCATCGCCCGCGTCGCCTTCGCACTCGGTGTCGGCCGCACCGATGCGAGCGAGTCCGAGAACGCCGAGGCAGCGATCAGCGCCATCGCCGACCTGGCGCGGCGGGTCGGCATGACCGCCCGGCTGTCGCGGTTCGGCGTCACCGAGGAGGCGCTCCCCTCGCTCGCCCGGGACACCCTCGCCGACGCCGTGACCGTCAACGCCCCCGTGCAGCCGGGCGAGGAGGACGTCGTCGCGATTCTGCGCCGCGCACTCTGAACCGCCGCGTCCACGACCCTTCGTCCACCTACCCTCCGTCCACCGACAACGCCGACCGGCGACCCGCCGGGCAGCCTCTGCAGACCCTTCGAGAGACCATGACGACCGAGACCGAGCTCCTCGCCCGCATTCCCACCGACCTCCTCATCGATGGCCGCTGGCGGCCCGCCTCCCAGGGCGACCGGTTCGACGTCATCGACCCGTCGACGGGTCGGGCGCTCCTCACCGTGGCCGATGCGTCACCGGAGGACGGCGAGGAAGCCCTGGCCGCCGCGCACCGGGCGCAGCGCAGCTGGGGCCGCACCGCGCCGCGCGAGCGGGCCGAGCTGCTCCGGCGGGCGTTCGAGCTCGTCACCGAGCGCGCCGAGGATTTCGCGCTCGTGATGACGCTCGAGATGGGCAAGACCCTCGCCGAATCGCGCGGGGAGGTCGCGTACGGAGCCGAGTTCCTGCGGTGGTTCTCGGAGGAGGCGGTGCGCATCTCGGGTCGCTACTCGACGGCCCCCGACGGCCGCAACCGGCTCCTGGTCACCAAGCGCCCGGTCGGGCCGAGCCTGTTCATCACGCCATGGAACTTCCCGCTGGCGATGGCCACCCGCAAGGTCGCCCCCGCGCTCGCCGCCGGCTGCACCTCGGTGCTGAAGCCCGCCGCCCTCACACCGCTGACCGCGCTGCTGTTCGCAAAGGTACTGCAGGAGGCGGGCATCCCGGATGGCGTCGTGAACGTGATCCCGACCACCCGCGCGGGCGCCGTCACCGGGCCGCTCATCGCCGACCCCCGCCTGCGGAAGCTGTCGTTCACCGGCTCGACCGAGGTCGGGCGGCGTCTCATCGCCGACGCGGCGCCGCAGGTGCTGCGGGTCTCGATGGAGCTCGGCGGCAACGCGCCGCTCATCGTCTTCGACGACGCCGATCTCGACCAGGCGGTCGACGGCACCATGCTCGCCAAGCTCCGCAACGGCGGCGAGGCGTGCACGGCGGCCAACCGTCTCATCGTGCACGAGAGCGTCGCGCGGGAGTTCACCGAGCGCCTCGTCGAGAAGATGCGCGCTCACACCGTCGGTCGCGGTACCGACCCCGCATCGCGCATCGGCCCTCTGGTGGATGCCGCGACGAGGGAGAAGGTGCAGCAGCTGGTCGACGGCGCCGTCGCCGAGGGGGCCCGGATCGCGCTCGGCGGGGCCCCGCTCGACGGACCGGGCTACTTCTACCCGCCCACGGTGCTCGTCGACGTGCCCGCCGAGGCCGGCATCCTCGGTGAGGAGATCTTCGGCCCGGTCGCGCCGATCGTGACCTTCCGCACCGAGCAGGAGGCGATCGATCTCGCGAATGCGACCGAGTACGGCCTGGTCGCCTACGTCTTCACCCGCGACCTCGACCGCGGCATCCGCATCGGCGAGGAGCTGGAGGTCGGGATGCTCGGGCTCAATGCCGGGGTGATCTCGAACCCGGCGGCGCCGTTCGGCGGAGTCAAGCAGTCGGGTCTGGGCCGCGAGGGCGGGTCGGAGGGGATCGAGGAATACCTCGAGACGCAGTACATCGGGATCTCCGACCCGTACGCCGACCGCTGACCGCAGATCGCACCTGAGCGGGCCTGGAGCCTCGCGTGGAAGGATGCGCGCATGGCCCGCATCCTCTCCGTCGCTCCGGCGCTCCCCGCGAACGCGCACGCGCAGGCCGAGATCACGGGGATGCTCGCCGACCGTCTCGCCGACGAGCCGGCCGCCCGGGCGGTGCTGCAGCGCGTGCATGCCGCGAGCGGCATCAGCACCCGGCACCTCGCCCTGCCGCTGGAGCAGTACGCGGGTCTCGACGGATTCAGCGAGACCAACGCGCTCTTCGCCGAGCACGCCCTGCCGCTCGCCGAGGGCGCGGTGCGCGCGGCGCTCGCCGAGGCGGGACTGTCGGTCGACGACGTCGATCACCTCTTCTTCACGACCGTCACGGGCGTGCAGGCGCCCTCGCTCGATGCGCTGCTGGCGACGAGCATGAGCTTCCGCGACGACCTGCGGCGGGTTCCGAGCTTCGGGCTGGGCTGCGTGGCGGGAGCCGCGGGGCTCGCGCGCGTCGCCGACTACCTGGCCGGGCATCCCACCGGCGTCGCCCTGCTGGTGAGCGTCGAGCTCTGCTCCCTCACGCTGCAGTGGGATGACCGCTCGATGGCGAACGTCGTCGGCACCGGCATCTTCGGCGACGGGGCCGCGGCGGTCGTGATGGCGGGGGAGGAGCATCCCCTCGCCCTCGCCGCCCGGCAGTCGGATCGCGCGCTGCCCCGCGTCGTCGCGAGCCGCAGCGCGCTCTACCCCGACTCGGCCGAGATGATCGGCTGGCGGGTCGGCACCCACGGCTTCTCGCTCATGCTCGCGGCCGGCGTTCCGGCGCTCATCGACGGCAACTTCGCCGCCGGGGTCGATGCGCTGCTCGCCGCGCAGGGTCTCGTGCGCGCCGACGTCGACGAGTGGATCGCGCACCCCGGCGGCCCCCGCATCCTCGAGTCGTTCGCCGCGGCCCTCGAGCTCGCGCCCGGCGCGCTCGCCTCGGCCTGGGAGACGATGAGCCGCGTCGGCAACCTCTCCTCCGCGGCCGTGCTGCACGTGCTCGCGGCGGTCGGCGATCGGCCGGCCGGCACGCGCGCGCTGCTCTTCGCCCTCGGCCCGGGCGTCACCGCCGAGCTCGTGCTGCTGGAGTGGTCGTGAGCGCGCTGCTGTACGGCCTCCTCGTGCTCGCGACGGGGGTCGAGCGGCTCGTCGAGCTCGTCATCTCGAAGCGGCACGCGGCCCTCGCCTTCGCCCGTGGCGGCGTCGAGCACGGGCGCGGTCACTTCCCCTTCATGGTCGTCCTGCACACGGGCCTGCTCGTGGCGAGCGTCGCCGAAGTCGTGCTGCTCGACCGGCCGTTCATCGGCGCGCTCGGCTGGCCGATGCTCGTCATCGCGCTGCTCTGCCAGGCGGGCCGCTACTGGGTGATCGCCTCGCTCGGCGAGCAGTGGAACACGCGCGTCATCGTCGTTCCCGGCGCCGGCCGCGTCACCCGCGGGCCGTACCGCTTCGCCTGGCTGCGCCACCCCAACTATTGGATCGTCGCGGTCGAGGGCATCGCCCTGCCGCTCGTGCATTCGGCGTGGATCACCGCGCTCGTGTTCACCGTGCTCAACGCGGTGCTGCTGCTCGGGTTCCGCATCCCGGTCGAGAACCGGGCGCTGCGGGCGCTGCAGACCGCCGGGCCGGGCGCCGCGGCCGCGGGGCCGGCGGGCGCGGGGGCGGGCGCGGGGGCGTGACCATGCGCGTCGCGATCGTGGGCGGCGGGCCCGTGGGGCTCGCGACGGCGATCGGGGCGCGACTGGCGGGGCTCTCGCCGGTGATCTTCGAGGCGCGATCCGGCCTCATCGACAAGGCGTGCGGCGAGGGCCTCATGCCGGGCGCGATGGCGGCGCTGCGGCGGTTGGGCGTCGACCCCGCGGGCAGCCCCATCCGGGGCATCCGGTATCAGGATGCCCGCCGCGCCGTCGAGCACCGCTACGGGCCCGGCCGCGAGGGTCGGGGGGTTCGCCGGCTCGTGCTGCACGCGGCGCTGCTCGAGCGGGCCTCCGAGCTCGGGGTCGCGCGGCGGACGATGCGGGTGGACGGGTTCTCGGCGGACGCGTCGGGGGTCGTCGTCGACGGCGATCGCTTCGACGCGCTGGTCGGAGCGGACGGGCTGCACTCGCGCGTGCGGGCGGTCGCCGGGCTCGACCGGGGGCCGGCGCGCGCGGCTCGGCGGGGTTCGTCGGCCGGGCGTGCGGAGACGGCCGCGCGGTCTGCGCCCGCGGCGCCCGCGGCTGCTGCGGCGGCGGCGCGCGAGCGCGCGCTCGGCGCGGACGGGCGGCGCTTCGGCCTGCGTCAGCACTTCGCCGTCGCCCCCTGGTCGGATCTGGTCGAGGTGACCTACCTCGACGACGTCGAGCTCTACGTGACGCCGGTCGACGAGGGCACGGTCGGCGTCGCGGTGCTCGGCCGGCGCCCGCTCGATCTGGCGGCGGCGATCGCCCGGGTGCCGTCGCTCGCGGAGCGACTGTCGGGCGCTGCTCCCGCGTCGGAGTTGCGCGCCGCCGGAGCCCTGCGCCAGCGCACGCGCGCCCGCACGTCAGGGCGGGTCGCGCTCGTCGGCGACGCCTCGGGCTACGTCGACGCCCTCACGGGCGAGGGTCTTCGCGTGGGGCTCGCGCAGTCCGAGCAGCTGGTCGCGGCGCTCGCCGCGGGAACCCTGCCCGCCTACGAGCGCGCCTGGTCGCGGTCGACCCGCGACTTCCGGATGCTCACCGCGGGCCTCCTCGCCGCCGCGACCTCCCCGGCCCGCGGTCTCATCGTTCCGGCGGCTGCCGCGATGCCGCGCGTCTTCGGCGCCGTCGTGGACCGCCTCGCGCGCTGAGCGCGCGCCTGCTCCGCCTGCTCGCCCGCTCCACCCGCTCCGCCCTCCACCCGCGCGCCCGCCCGTCCGCGCGCGGCAGCGCGCCCGCTCGCCCGCTCCACCCGCTCCGCCCTCCACCCGCGCGCCCGCCCGTCCGCGCGCGGCCGCGCCCGCCCGCCCGTCCGACCGCTCCACCCGCCCGCGCTCGCGCGCCCGCCCGTTCGTCGGCTCCGCGCGCGCGCCCGCCCGCCGGGCCGCCCGCCCGCCGGGCCGCCGTGCCGCCGGGCCGTCCGACCGTCTGCCCCTCCGCACGCCTGACCGTCCTCGCCCCGTGCCTTCGCGCTTCCGAGCCCGGCCAGCCCGACTCCTCGTTCCGCCCGCCCGGGAACGGTGCCTGGCTCGATCAGCTGCTCCCTGCTTCGGATACCCGCGGTGAGCGATCGGCCCGGTCGCCAGGGCGCGGCATTCGCGCCTGCGCGCCCTCCACTCTGCAGGAAGAAGACGTGGATTCCTCGCAGAGTTCCTGCAGAGTGGAAGGAGCGCGAGAGAGGGAGCATGATCCTGCGCGGACGGCGCGGACGGCGAGGACGGCGAGGAAGGCGCGGAGGGCGCGGAGGGCGCGGAGGGCCCGGAGGGCGCGGGAGGCGCGGAAAGCGCGGAAGGCGAGCAGGACGCGGAGGGCGCGGGTGGGCCGGCGTTGTGCGCGGCCGGAGAGCGAGGGGCGCGGAGGGCGCGGCGGGCGCGGCCCGCGGCGCGGCTCTACTCGAGCCCGAGCATCCCCGTCAGATCGTCGACCGTGCGCGCGATCGCCGCGGCGTGCGCGTGCTCGGAGGGCGTGCCGTAACCCCACTCGACGGCGATCGTCGGCACGCCGTGCAGGGCCGCGCCCTCGATGTCGTGGATGCGGTCGCCGACCATGACGACGTTCGACAGGTCGACGCCGAGCCCGTCGAGGCGGCGCAGCGCCTCCTCGACGACGTCGGCCTTCGCGCTGCGGGTCTCGTCGGCCGAGGCTCCCGTGATGACGGTGAAGCAGGTCGCCAGGGTGACGTGCTCGAGCATGAGCGTGGCCGGAACCTCCGGCTTCGAGGTCGCGAGCGACAGCGGGATGCCCGCCGCGGCGATGCGCTGCACGAGCACCCCCATGCCGTCGTAGAGCGTCGAGTCGTAGGCACCGTCGTCGAGGTACTTCTCGCGGTAGATCTGCAGCGCGCGCTCGGAGGTCTCGGCGTCGAGGCCCGCGAGGAGAGCGAAGGACTCCATGATGGGCGGGCCGACCCAGCGCATGAGCGACTCGTGCGGCGGCACGGGCATGCCGAGCTCGCGGAAGGTGTGCGCGAGGGTCGCCGTGATGCCCGGCGCGGAGTCGAGGATCGTGCCGTCGAGGTCGAGCAGGATCGCCGAGAAGGGTGGGAGGGGCTCCGGCAGGTCGGCGGGGAGCGGCGTCGAGGCGGCGGTAGTCATCACCGGAAGCCTAGAGGCGCCGGCGCCGAGCATCCTGACCCCGCGGAGGACGGTATGGCGGCCCGCGGACGGCGCGATCAGAAGAGCCGGGGAACCCCGTCGTCGAGCCCGCGCATCGCGTCGTAGTCGAGCAGCAGGCAGCGGATGCCGCGATCCTCGGCGAGGGTGCGCGCCTGCGGCGTGATCTCCTGCGCGGCGAAGACGCCGGCGACCGGCGCGAGCAGCGGGTCGCGGTTCATGAGCTCGAGGTAGCGGGTCAGCTGCTCCACGCCGTCGATGCCGCCGCGCCGCTTGATCTCGACGGCGAGGGATGCCCCGCTCGCGTCACGGGCGAGGATGTCGACCGGCCCGATCGCCGTCATGTACTCGCGGCGCACGAGCGTCGTGCCCTCGCCCAGCAGCGCGATCTGCTCGGCGAGCAGCTTCTGCAGGTGCGCCTCGACGCCGTCCTTCTGCAGCCCCGGGTCGAGCCCCAGCTCGTGCGCCGTTTCGTGCACGACCTCGTGGATCGACACCACGAGCATGTCGGCCGTCTTCGCGTGCGTGACCCGCCACAGCGCGGTGACGCCGGCCGCGCGCTGATCGTCGTCGGGCTCGTGCACCGTGAGGGAGCAGGGCGGGCTCATCCAGTTGAGCGGCTTGTACGAGCCGCCGTCGCTGTGCACGAGCAGAGACCCGTCGTTCTTGTGGATGAGCAGGCGCGTCGCGAGCGGCAGATGCGCACTGAGTCGCCCGGCGTAGTCGACGGAACACTTGGCAATGACGAGGCGCACGAGGGTCGAGTCTAAGCGGGCGCGCTCAGCCCCAGACCCCCGGCCGGTGCTCCTCCGCGACGCTGCCGCCGCCGTCGACGACGATGAGCTGCCCCGTCACGTAGGCGGCGCCGGGCGACGCGAGCCAGGCGATCGCGCTCGCCACCTCGTCGGGGGTGCCGCTGCGGCCGAGGGGCGTGAGCGTTCCCTCGACCGCCTCCTGCTCCAACTGCGAGCCCGTGGCGATCCAGCCCGGGGCGACCGCGTTGACCGTGATGCCGTGGCGCGCCTCGTCGACGGCCAGCGCGCGGGTGAAGCCGAGCATCCCCGCCTTCGCCGTCGCGTAGCCGAGGTCGTCGCGGGCAGCCTGCACGGCGCCCGTCGTCGAGGCCACCGAGACGACGCGGCCCCAGCCGCGCTCGCGCATGCCGGCCACCACGCCGCGCGTCACCAGGAACACGCTCGTCAGGTTCACGTCGACCGCGCTGCGCCACTCGGCGACCGTCATGCCGATGTCGCCGCGCGGCATCTGCTCGCCGACGGCGACCATGCCCGCGTTGTTGACGAGCACGTCGACCGCGCCCAGCAGCTCGTGCACCGACGCCAGGGCGGCGCCCGCCGCGGCCTCCGTCTCGAGGCGCGCGACCACGCCGACCGCGTCGAAGCCGAGCTCGCGCAGCTCGTCGACGCGCGCCGCGATGCGGTCGGTCGTCGCCGTCATGGCGACGCGGGCACCGAGCTCGGCGAGGGCGCGGGCCGTGGCGAAGCCGATGCCCGATGCCGATCCGCAGCCGGTGACGAGCGCCGTGCGACCGGTCAGGTCGAGAGCGGACGGCAGGGCGGGCGGTGCGGAGGGGAGCGCGGTCATGCGCTCAGGCTACGGGCGGGCATCCTCATCGACGGATGCCCGTGCCGGAGCCTGATCGGCCGCCCGCGCGCCCGCGGCCGCACCACGCTCGCGCGCGGCGCCCGAGGCGATCGCCGCGACGAGGATGAGCACGAGGACGATCCAGAGGGCATTGAGCAGGCCGATGCGCTCGCCGAGGAAGCCGATGACCGGCGGGCCGACGAGGAAGGCGAAGTAGCCGACCGTCGCGACGGCGGCGACGGAGGCGGCGGCCCTCGAGGGGTCGTCGGCCGCGGCCGACATGCCCACCGGGAACCCGAGCGAGGAGCCGAGTCCCCAGGCGAAGATGCCGAGCGCGGCGATGATCGGCTGGTCGACGGTGATGAGCACGGCGAGGCCGGCGGCGGCGAGGATCGCCGAGCCGCGCAGTACGGGCACGCGGCCGAAGCGGTCGAGGATCCAGACGCCGGCGATGCGGCCGATCGTCATCGCCGTGGCGAAGATGCCGAAGGCGAGGGCGCCCGTAGCCTCGTCGACGCCGCGGCCGTCGACGACGGCGAGGGCGAGCCAGTCGTTGGCCGAACCCTCGGCGAAGGCCATGCCGAGCACGATGAGGCCGATGAGTAGGATGCGCGGCTCGCGCCAGATCGCCAGGCGGTCGCGGAACGTCGACTTCTCGCCCGACTCGTTCTCGCCCTCGAGCCCGGCGAGCACGGCGTCGCGGGGCAGGAACCGCACGACGACGAGCGTCGCCACCAGCAGCAGCACCGCCATCGCCGACGCGTGCACGTCGACGCCGATGCCGAGGTCGGCGACGCCCGCGGCGATGGAGGCGCCGACGATGGTGCCGAAGCTCCAGGAGGCGTGGAACCAGGGCATGATCGAGCGCCCCTGACGCTGCTCGACGCCCGCGCCCTCGAGATTCATCGCGACATCGGTGATGCCCGTCGCGGCGCCGAAGAAGAGCAGCGTCACGAAGACGACCGCGAACGAGCCGATCGCCTGCGCGCCGATGCCGATGAGGGCGAGCCCGATCGAGGTCGTCACCAGCCCGACGAGGATCACCCGCCGCGTGCCGAGGCGAGCGATGACGTGGCTGCTCGACAGCAGGCCGAGGATCGAGCCGATCGCCATGCCGAGGATGAGCAGCCCGAACTGGTCGGTGCGCACGTCGAGGGCGTCGCGGATCGCCGGCGTGCGCGCCACCCAGGTGGCCATCGTCATGCCGTTGAGGGCGAAGACGACGAAGACCGCGGCGCGCCAGGGGGCGAGCGCGGGGAGGGAGGCGGTGGGGGCGGTCACGTCGGGCCCTTTCGAGGGAGCGCCCGTGAGCGGGCGGAGCGGAGGTGAAGGATCTGAGGGGAGCGGGCCGATCGAATCGATTCGATACCGCGGTTCGACTACGCTAACAGCCCATGGCGACCCCGGCAAACAGTGCAGACGAGGGCGCCCGACCGACCCTCGCCCAGGTCGCCGCGCGCGCCGGCGTGAGCGCCTCGACCGCGAGCCTCGCCTTCAGCGGCGCCGGCCCCGTGGCGGAGGAGACGAAGCAGCGCGTGCTCGCCGCCGCCCGCGAGCTCGACTACGGCGGCCCCGACCCCCGCGCCCGCAGCCTGCGCACCGGCCGCAGCGGCATCATCGCCGTCGTCATGGAGGACCGCATCCGCGACGCCTTCCGCGACCCCATGGTCGTCACGATGCTCGACGGCATCGCCGATGAGATCGGCGCCGCCGGCTACAGCCTCCTCCTGCTCACCGACAGCCTCGAGCGCCAGCAGGGCGGCCTGCGCGACGCCCCGATGGATGCCGCTCTCCTGCTCGGCTGCAGCACCGACCTCGACCCCGCCGTCGCCGTGCTGAGCCGCCGCCAGGTGCCGCTCATCGGCGTCGAGGCGCAGGCGCGCGAGGGGATGCACCTCGTCGACGTCGAGAACCGTGCGGGCATGCGCGCGGGAGCGCAGCACCTGCACGATCTGGGTCACCGGCGCGTGGGCATCCTGACCCTGCCGATGGACCGCCCGCACACCCGGGGCGCGCTCACCGCCGACTGGGAGACGTCGAGCGTCGCCTACACGGGCCGCGAGCGGTTGGCCGGCGTGCGCGACGTGTTCCCCGACGCGCCCGCGGTCGTCGCCGCCGGCAGCCTGCCCGAGGAGGGCGCGCTCGCGGCGCGGACCCTGCTCGACGCCCACCCCGACCTCACCGCGATCGTCGGGCAGAGCGACCTCATCGCGCTCGGCGCCATCCAGGCGGCCGAGGAGCGGGGGATGACCGTTCCGCGCGACCTCAGCGTGCTCGGCTTCGACGGCGCGCGCATCGACGGTCTCACCGACCGGCGTCTGACGACCATCGTGCAGCCGAGCGTCGAGAAGGGGCGCACGGCGGCGCGCATGGCGCTCGCGGCGCTCGCCGGGGAGCCGGTGACGAGCGTCGTGTTCCCGGTCGAGCTGCGCCTGGGCGACACCACGGCGGCGCCGCGCGGCTGAGCGCCCCGAGCCTGAGAGAAGCCTGGGCGTCCGTGACGATGCCCCGAGCATCCCCGTCTCCCCTGCGTACCCGGAAGCCATCCCGACTTCCCCTGACACGTGAGGAGCGCACCATGAGCGCAGCGGACAAGGCCAAGCACCTCGGCGAGGAGCTCGTCGGCAAGGCCAAGGAGGCCGCCGGCAAGGTCACCGGCAACGAGAAGCTCGAGGCCGAGGGCAAGGCCGATCAGGCCACGGCCAACGCGAAGCAGGCCGGCGACGACGTCAAGGACGTCTTCGGCAAGTAGTCCCGCACCGTTCCGGCCCCGACGGCTCCGGCCGCCGGGGCCGTGCTCTGCGCGCCGCGAGCGCGCGAGCCGAGCACCACCCCCACCCCTGACCGCATCACCAGACAAGGAACCGATCCCATGGGCATTCTCGCCTTCCTCCTCCTCGGCCTCATCGCCGGCGCCATCGCCAAGCTGATCCTCCCCGGCAAGCAGGGCGGCGGCTGGCTCATCACCCTCGTGCTCGGCGTGCTCGGTGCCTTCCTCGGCGGCTTCATCGGCAGCGCGGCCTTCGGCGTCGGCATCGGCAGCTTCTTCGAGCTCAGCTCCTGGCTGCTCGCCATCGGCGGCGCGCTCATCGTGCTCGTGATCTACGGCGCGCTGACCGGCCGCAAGCGCGCGTAACGCGTCTCATCCGCACCCCGACGGGCGCGCATCCTCTACCGGGAAGCGCGCCCGTCATCGTCGGCGCCGTCGGCGGGGGCGGGCGCGCCGGACGATCCCTCGGGCAGCCCTTCGGGGGCGAAGCGGTAGCCCATCCCCGCCTCGGTGAGCAGGTAGCGCGGCGCGCTCGGCACGGGCTCGAGCTTCTTGCGCAGCTGGGCCATGTACAGCCGCAGGTAGCCGGTGTCGCCCGTCGACGGTCGCCCCCAGACGGTCGCCAGCAGCGTCTCGCGGGTGATGAGCGTTCCCGGGTGGCGCACGAGCTCCTCGAGCAGGCGCCACTCGGTCGGGGTGAGCCGCACCGGGGCTCCCGCGCGCAGCACCTGCCGGTGCGCGAGGTCGACGACCACCTCGCCGAAGGCGACCGTCGGGCCCGTCGCCTCGACCGGGCCGAGCCGGCGCGACAGCGCGCGGATGCGGGCGAGCAGCTCGTCGACCGAGAAGGGCTTGGTCATGTAGTCGTCGGCGCCGGCGTCGAGGGCGTCGACCTTGTCCCACGACTCCGAGCGGCCCGAGACGACGAGGATGGGCATCGTCGACCAGCCGCGCACGGCCTCGATCACCTCCTGACCGGTCAGCCCGGGCATCCCCAGATCGATCACGATCAGATCGGGATGCGCGTGGATCGCGGTGTCGAGCGCCTCGGTGCCCGTGCGCGCCGTGACGACGGTGTGCCCGCGCGCCTTGAGCGTGATGGCGAGCGCGCGCAGGATCTGCTCGTCGTCGTCGGCGATGAGGATCTTCATGCCTCGGCCCCGTCCTCGCGTGCGCCGTCGGCGTCGGTCGGGTCGCTCGCGGCGGCGAGCTCGACGACCATGGTGAGGCCGCCGCCCGGGGTGTCCTCCGGGTCGATCGTGCCGCCCATCGCCGCGGTGAAGCCCTGCGACAGCGCGAGGCCCAGGCCGAGGCCCGTCGCGTTGTCCGTGTCGGTGAGGCGCTGGAACGGCGCGAACACCTCCTCGCGCCGCTCGGCGGGAACCCCGGGGCCGTGGTCGACGACGCGCAGCTGCACCCGATCGCCGATCGTGCTGACCGACAGCAGCGGAGGGGAGCCCTCGGGCGAGAAGCGCAGGGCGTTGGCGAGCAGGTTGACCACGACGCGCTGCGCGAGAGCGGCATCCGCCCGCATGACCACCCCTTCGCCCAGCTGCAGCCGCACGTCGTCGGGGCCCGCCCCCAGCTCGTCGAGCGCGTCGACGATCACGGAGTCGACGGCGACGTCGGCGAGCACCACCCCGAGGGTTCCGGCCTGCAGACGGCTAACATCCAGCAGGTCGGTCACGAGCTCGGTCAGCGAGAGCAGGCTCGCCTCGGCCGTCGCGAGCAGCTCGGAGCGGTCGGCGTCATCGAGGGCCACCTGCCCCGAGCGCAGGGCCGTCACGGAGGCGGTCGCCGCCGCGAGCGGGCGCCGCAGGTCGTGCCCGACCGCGGCGAGAAGGGCGCTGCGCAGCCGGTCGGCCTCGGCGATCGGGCGGGCGGCGTCGGCCTCGCCCGCGAGCCGGCGCTGCAGCAGGGCGAGGGCGAGCTGCGAGACGAAGGCGCCGAGGATGGTGCGGTCGGAGCTCGTCAGGGCGGGCCCGCGCAGGTAGAGGGTCGAGCCCTCGCCGAGCGGGATGCGCGTCTCCACGTCGCGGTCGTCGGCGAGGGAGGCGTCGCGCGCCGAATGGGTGACGTCGCCGCGCTGGGAGAGGATGACGCTCGTGAGGCCGAAGGCCTCGCGCAGGCGGTGCACGAGGGTGTCGAGGGCATCCGCGCCCGAGATGACGCTGCCGGCCACGCTCACGAGGGTGGCCGATTCGGCGGCCGAGCGCCGCGCGGCCGCGGCACGACGGGCGGCCTGGTCGACGATGATGCTCACCAGCACGGCCACGACCACGAAGATGCCGATCGCGGCGATGTCGCGCGGGCTGGCGATCGAGAGCCCGTAGAGCGGCTCGATGAAGAAGTAGTTGAGCACGAGCCCGGCCGAGAGCGCGCCGGCGAGGGCCGGCACGATGCCGCCGATGACCGTCACGACGACGACGAGCAGCTGGAAGGCGAGCACATCGGTGACGATGGACTCGGGCGAGCGGAAGGGCGCGAGCAGCGCGGTGAGAGCGGGCAGGCCGACTCCGAGCACGAGGAACGCGAGCGCCAGGCGCCTTCTGCTCAGCGCTCGGCGCACGACGGGCAGTCGCAGCGTGGGGGCGGCCCCGTGCGAGACGATGTGCACGTCGATGTCGCCGGAGAGCCGGATGATCGCCTGGCTCACGCTCGGCCCGCCGAGGAGGGCGGCCCAGCGGCTGCGACGGCTGACGCCGATGACGAGCTGGGTGGCATCGACGCTGCGGGCGAACTCGATGAGGGCCGTGGGCACGTCGGTCGACACCAGCTCGTGGAAGCTGCCGCCGAGGGATTCGACGAGCGCGCGCTGGGCGGCGAGCGCGGGGGAGGGGCGGGCGGCGAGGCCGTCGGAGTCGCCCACGTGCACGGCGGTCAGCTCGCCCGCGCCGGATCGCGCCGTGATGCGGGCGGCGCGGCGGATGAGGGTCTCGCCCTCGTCGCCGCCGGTGAGCGCGACGACGACCCGCTCGCGCGACTCCCACATCGCATCGATGCCCTGCTCGCGGCGGTACCGGCGCAGGGCGTCCTCGACCTCGTCGGCGAGCCAGAGCAGCGCGAGCTCGCGCAGCGCCGTGAGGTTGCCGAGTCGGAAGTAGTTGCCGAGCGCCGCGTCGATGCGCTCGGCCGGGTACACGAGCCCGGCGCCGAGCCGCTCGCGCAGCGCCTGGGGGGCGATGTCGACGAGCTCGATGCGGTCGGCGGCACGCAGCACGTCGTCGGGGATGGTCTCGCGCTGGGCGACGCCCGTGATGCGCTCGACGACGTCGTTGAGCGAGGCGATGTGCTGGATGTTGACGGTCGTGAGCACGTCGATGCCGGCGTCGCGCAGCCGGTCGACGTCCTCCCATCGCTTCTCCTCGGCCGAGCCGGGAGCGTTGGTGTGGGCGAGCTCGTCGACGAGGGCGACGGCGGGGGCGCGGGCGATGACGGCGTCGACGTCGAGCTCGTCGAGGGCGACGCCCCGATGCTCCACCCGACGGCGGGGGATGAGCTCGAGCTCGTCGACGAGGGCGGCGGTGGCCCGGCGCCCGTGGGTCTCGACGAGGGCGACCACGACGTCGACCCCCTCGTCGCGCAGGCGTCGGCCCTCCTCGAGCATGGCGACGGTCTTGCCGACGCCCGGAGCGGCGCCGAGGAACACCCGCAGCAGCCCTCTCGTCATGCCGCGTCCTCCCGCCCTGCCGGGCTCAGTCGAGTTGCTCGAGCGCGAGGTTCAGGCTCACGACGGTCACGCGCTCCTGACCGATGAACCCGAGCGCCCGCGGCTCGATCATAGATTCCACGAGGGCGACGACGCGCTCGGGGTCGAGGTCCCGCGCCTCGGCCACGCGCGGGGCCTGCAGCAGCGCGTAGGCGGCGGAGATGTGCGGATCGAGCCCCGAGGCCGAGGTCGTCAGCGCGTCGACGGGCACCTCGCTCGGGTCGACGCCCTCGAACGCGGCGATGTCGGCCCGTCGCTGCTCGATCGCCGCGATCAGGTCGGGGTTCTCGGGGCCGAGGTTCGACCCGCTCGAGGCCCCGCCGTCGTAGCCGTCGCCCGCGGCGGAGGGCCGCGACTGGAACCACTCGGGCAGCGGGGCTCCCTCGGCATCGGTGAACGACTGGCCGAGGAGCCGGGATCCGATCACGTCACCGGCGTCGTCGCGCAGCAGCGAGCCATTGGCGGCGGCGGGCAGCAGCGCCTGCCCGAGACCGAGCACGGCGGCCGTGTAGAGCACGCCGGTGAGGAGGGTGAGCACGAGGAGGGCGCGCAGGCTCGTGCCGAGCGATCGCAGCCAGGGGCGGAGGGGACGCATGGTCAGCCTTTCCGATGCCGGTTCAGAGACCGGGGATGGTGCGCACGACGAGGTCGATGAGCGCGATGCCGATGAAGGGGGTGATGAGACCGCCGAGCCCGTAGACCAGCAGGTTGCGGCGCAGCAGCGCCGAGGCGGAGGCCGCGCGGTACGACACCCCGCGCAGGGCGATGGGGATGAGCGCGATGATCACGAGCGCGTTGAAGATGATCGCCGAGAGGATGGCGGACTCGGGTCTCGCGAGCCCCATGATGTTGAGCGCGTCGAGCCCGGGGAAGGCGCCGACGAACATCGCGGGGATGATCGCGAAGTACTTGGCCACGTCGTTCGCGATCGAGAACGTCGTGAGCGAGCCGCGCGTGATGAGCAGCTGCTTGCCGATGCGCACGATGTCGATGAGCTTCGTCGGGTCGGAGTCGAGGTCGACCATGTTGCCGGCCTCCTTCGCCGCCGAGGTGCCCGAGTTCATCGCGACGCCGACGTCGGCCTGCGCGAGGGCGGGCGCGTCGTTGGTGCCGTCGCCCGTCATGGCGACGAGCGCGCCCCCCTCCTGCTCCTTCCGGATGAGGGCGATCTTGTCGTCGGGGGTCGCCTCCGCGAGGTAGTCGTCGACGCCCGCCTCGGCGGCGATCGCCCTCGCGGTCAGCGGGTTGTCGCCGGTGATCATGACGGTGCGGATGCCCATGGCCCGCAGCTCGCGGAACCGCTCGGGCAGCCCCTCCTTCACGACGTCCTTGAGCTGCACGACGCCGAGCACGACGATCCCGCCCTCGGCGTCGCGCACGGCCACGACGAGGGGCGTGCCGCCCTGGCCGGAGATGCCGTCGACGATGCCCGCGAGCTCCGCGCGCACCGGCGCCACGGCATCCCCCGCCCACTCGGCGATGGTCGAGCCGGCGCCCTTGCGCACGGCGCCGCCGTCGGACAGGTCGACCCCGCTCATGCGGGTCTGCGCGGTGAAGGGCACGAGCAGGGCACCCGAGGGGAGCGCGTCGACGACCCCGGCGGACTCGGCGAGCGCGACGATCGAGGCGCCCTCGGGCGTGGGGTCGCCCAGGGAGGAGAGGCGCGCGGCCTCGAGCAGGCGGCGCTCCGAGACCCCGGCGAGGGGATGCACGGCCGTCGCCCGACGATTGCCGTAGGTGATCGTGCCCGTCTTGTCGAGCAGCAGCGTCGTCACGTCGCCCGCGGCCTCGACCGCGCGGCCCGACATCGCGAGCACGTTGCGGCGCACGAGGCGATCCATGCCGGCGATGCCGATGGCGCTCAGCAGCGCGCCGATGGTCGTCGGGATGAGGCAGACCAGCAGCGCGACGAGCACGACGACGCTCACCGTCTCGCCCGCGATGCTCGCGAGCGGGTTGAGGGTCAGCACGACGACGGTGAACACGATCGAGAGGCTCGCGAGCAGGATGGTGAGCGCGATCTCGTTCGGGGTGCGCTGCCGGCTCGCGCCCTCCACGAGGGCGATCATGCGGTCGACGAAGGTGGCGCCCGGCTCGCTCGTGATGCGCACGACGATGCGGTCGCTCAGCACGCGCGTACCGCCGGTGACGGCCGAGCGGTCGCCGCCGAACTCGCGCACGACGGGCGCCGATTCGCCCGTGATGGCGGACTCGTCGACCGTGGCGATGCCGGCGACGATCTCGCCGTCGCCGGGCACGATCTCGCCGGCCTCGATGACGACGACGTCGCCGCGGTGCAGGTCGCCCGAGAGCGCGTCGTCGATCGGGCTCGTCAGCGCCTCGGGGTCGCTCGCGGCGTCGTAGTCGCGTACGCGCCGCGCCGTCGTCGTGCTGCGCGTCTGCCGCAGGGTGCGGGCCTGCGCCTTGCCGCGGCCCTCGGCCACCGACTCGGCGAGCGTGCCGAAGATGACCGTGATCCAGAGCCAGACGGCGATGGAGGCGGTGAACACGAGCCCCTCCCCGCCCGACACCGCGTCGCCGACGGCGATGACGGTGGTGAGGGCGGCGCCCGCCTCGACGATGAGCATCACGGGGTTGCGCCACAGCCGGCGCGGATCGAGCTTGCGCAGGGCGCCGGGCAGGGCCTCGGCGATCTGCCGCGGGCTCAGCCCGCTGCGGCGGCGGGAGGCGGTGCCCTCGGGGGCGGCCGCGGGGGCGTCGACGAGCGGCATGGTCAGAGTCCTTCTGCGAGGGGCCCGAGGGCCAGGGCGGGGAAGTAGGTGAGGGCCGACACGATGACCGTGACGCCGACGAGGAGACCGGTGAAGAGCATCCCGTGGGTGGGCAGCGACCCGGCGGAGGAGGGCACGGGCTCGCGTGCGGCGAGGGACCGGGCGAGCGCGATGACGATCACGATGGGGATGAAACGACCGAGCACCATGGCCACGCCGAGCGCCGTGTTCAGCCAGGGCGTGTTCGCGGTGAGCCCGGCGAAGGCCGAGCCGTTGTTGTTCGCGGCCGAGGTGAAGGCGTAGAGCAGCTCGCTGTAGCCGTGCACCCCGGGGTTGTAGATGCTCGTCGTCTCGACGTCGTCGCGCACGCCCGGCAGGGTCGCGCTCAACGCCGTTCCGGCGAGCACGAGCACGGGGGTGATGAGGATGTACAGGCTCGCGAGCGTCATCTCGGGCGGCCCGATCTTCTTGCCGAGGTACTCGGGGGTGCGCCCCACCATGAGCCCGGCGATGAACACCGCCACGATCGCGATGACGAGCATCCCGTACATGCCCGAGCCGACGCCGCCCGGAGCGACCTCGCCGAGCATCATGTTGAGCATCGTCACGCCGCCGCCGAGGGCGGTGAAGCTGTCGTGCATCGAGTTGACCGAGCCCGTCGAGGTGAGCGTGGTGGCGCCCGCGTAGAGCACCGAGCCCCCGATGCCGAAGCGCTGCTCCTTGCCCTCCATCGCCCCTCCGGCGAGCTGCGGCGCGGTGCCGCCCCCCGCGAGCTCGGCCGCGGCGAGCGCGACGACCGAGAGGGTGGCGAGGATCGCCATGGCGCCGGCGACCGCGCGGCCCTGCCGCACGTCGCCGACCATCGTGCCGAAGGTGCGCGGAAAGGAGAACGGGATCGCGAGGATGAGCAGGATCTCGACCAGGCTCGTCCACCCCGTGGGGTTCTCGAAGGGGTGCGCGGCATTGGCGTTGAAGAACCCGCCGCCGTTGGTGCCGATGAGCTTGATGGCCTCCTGCGAGGCGACCGGGCCGCCGGGAACGGTCGCGGTGCCGCCGGTCAGCGTCTCGACGGTCACGAAGCCGGAGAGGTTCTGCACGACGCCTCCCGCGAGGAGCACGATCGCGGCGAGCAGCGCCATCGGCAGCAGGATGCGCACGACACCGCGCACCAGGTCGACCCAGAAGTTGCCGGCGAATCCGGTGCCGCGCGCCGCGAGCCCGCGGAACAGCGCCACGGCCACGGCCATGCCGACCGCCGCCGAGACGAAGTTCTGCACGACCAGGCCGACCGCCTGCACCGTGTACCCGAGCGTGAGCTCGGGAGAGTACGACTGCCAGTTGGTGTTCGTCACGAACGACACCGCGGTGTTGAACGCCAGATCGGGCGAGACGGCGGGGAGTCCGAGCGAGGCGGGCAGCAGCTGCTGCGTGCGCTGCAGCGCGTAGAGCACCACGGCGCCGGCCGCCGAGAACAGCAGCAGCGCCCGGGTGTAGCCCCGGGCATCCTGCATCGCAGCGCTGTCGACGCCCATGAGGCGCAGCAGCGGGCGCTCGATACGCCGATCGCGGGGGCTCGTGTACACGCGGGCCATGTAGTCGCCGAGGGGGCGGTGGATGATCGCGACGAGCAGTGCGATCGTGCCCAGCTGCGCGGCGAGCAGCCCGATCTCGAGCGTCACGAGAACACGTCCGGCTTCAGCAGCGCGACGAGCAGGTAGCCCACGGCGGCGAGGCCGAGGAGGAGGGCGACGACGTCGAGGGGGCTCATCGCTCCCTCACCGCCGACGCCACGGCGCCGACGGCCGCGAACAGGGCGGCGATCAGGGCCAGGTACACGAGATCCAGCACGGATGGTCCTCTCCGGGGGCGGGGCCCCGTCACGGTCGTCGGGGTCGACGGCCGCAGGCGACGCTAGGAGCCGGGGTCGCCGGGGGCGGGCGTCCTCACGGTTCCCTAACGCCCCGCCGCGCGACCCTCACGATTCCCGCGCACCGACCGGGGTACACGACCGGGGTACAGGCGCCGCGGCCGCGCTGCACCGGGCGTAGTGTTCCCGGCGTGCTCGACCTCTCCTCATCGCGCCCGCGTCCGGGCGTGGCTCCGCGTGCGCGCATCGCGCCCGCGCAGGTGGTCGTGCTCGGCTTCCTCGCGGCGATGATCGCGGCCACCGGGCTGCTCTCGCTGCCGATCGCGCACGCCCCCGGCGAGCGCGTCGACGTGCTCGAGGCCGCCTTCACCGCGGTCTCGGCCGTCTCGGTGACCGGCCACGTCGTCGTCGACACGGCCACCGCCTGGTCGCCCTTCGGCCTCGTCGTGATCGTGCTGTTCATCCAGCTCGGCGGCCTCGGCATCATGCTCGTGGCCTCGCTCATCGGCCTGGCGCTCGTGCGCCGCTTCACCCTGCGCAACCGCATCACCACCGGTACCGAGAACCGGGCGGTCGACTTCGGGGATGCGGGGAGGCTCGCGCGGGGCATCCTCGCCACCTCGCTCATCATCGAGGGCGCCGTCGCCCTGCTGCTCGCCGCGCGCTTCGCGCTCGAGTACGACTACCCCCTCGGCGAGGCGCTCTGGCGGGGAGGGTTCCTCGCCATCTCGAGCTTCAACAACGCCGGCTTCGCGCCGTGGAGCGACAACATGATCGGCTTCGCGACCGATCCCTTCGTCGTGTTGCCGATGTCGATCGCCACCATCCTCGGTGGGCTCGGGTTCCCCGTGCTGCGCCAGCTGCGCAAGGAGTTCGGCCGCCCGCTGCACTGGACGATGAACACCAACATCGTGCTCGTCATGACGGCGGCGCTGCTCGTGCTCGGCACCGCGTACATCGCCGTGCTCGAATGGGGCAACCGCGCCACGATCGGCGCCTACGACGCGGCCGACCGCATCCTCGTCGCCTTCTTCCACTCGGTGCAGACCCGCACCGCCGGCTTCAACAGCGTCGACATCGGGCAGCTGAACCCCGAGACGCTGCTGGGCATGGACGTGCTCATGTTCATCGGCGGCGGCCCGGCCGGCACGGCCGGCGGCATCAAGGTGACGACCTTCGCCGTGCTGCTCTTCATCCTGCTCACCGAGCTGCGCGGCGAGGGGGCCGTCAACATCTTCGGCAAGCGGCTCTCCCGTGCCGTGCACCGCGAGGCCATCACCATCGCGCTGCTCTCGCTCGCCGCGGTCATGGCGGCCACGACGGCCCTCATGATGATCAGCCACCTCGATCTCGACGTCCTGCTCTTCGAGGCCGTCTCGGCCTTCGGCACCGTCGGGCTCAGCACCGGCATCACCGCCGATCTGCCCCCGGCCGGCCAGGTCATCCTCATGGTGCTCATGCTGCTCGGCCGGCTCGGACCGCTCACGCTCGGAACCGCCCTCGTGCTGCGGCAGCGCCGCACGCTCTACGAACTTCCCAAGGAGAGGCCCGTCATTGGCTAAGTCGCGATTGTTCACCGGAAGCCGCGCCTCGCGCATCGCCGAGGCCGACTCCGTCGCCGTGCTCGGGCTCGGCCGCTTCGGCCGGGCGCTCGCCCTCGAGCTCATGGCCTCGGGCACCGAGGTGCTCGCCATCGACTCCGACGAGGAGATCGTGCAGAGCCTCAACGGCGCCGTCACCCGGGCGGTGCGCGCCGACACCACCAAGGAGGAGGTGCTGCGGCAGCTGGCGGTGCACGAGTTCGACCGCGTGGTCGTCGCCATCGGCAGCGACATCCAGGCGAGCATCCTCACCACCTCGGTGCTGCTCTCGTTCCGGCGCCCGCAGATCTGGGCGAAGGCGACGAGCGAGCCGCACGGCCGCATCCTGCAGCAGCTCGGGGTCGAGCACGTGATCCACCCCGAGGCCGACACGGGTCGCCGGGTCGCCCACCTCGTGCGCGGCGCCGCGCTCGACTACATCGAGGTCGGCGACGACTACGCGATCGTCAAGACGAGCCCGAACTCGGCGGTGCTCGGCAGGCGGCTCGGCGACACGCGCATCCGGCAGGAGCACGGGGTCACCGTCATGGCGGTGCGCCGCGGCGAGAAGCCCTGGTGCAACGCCGACGCCGACACCGTGCTGCAGGAGGGCGACACCATCCTCGTGGCCGGCCCCACCCGTCGCGCCGAGGAGTTCGGCCAGCTGCGCTGAGCCGCGCCCGCCGCGCGGGGCGTACACTCGCCTCGCTCGACCCGCATCGAACGGAGCTCCTCATGCCCTTCAACCTCTCCGGCTGGCACGGCGTCATCCTGCTGCTCGTCGTGCTGCTGCTGTTCGCCGCGCCGAAGCTGCCGCAGCTGGCCCGCAGCCTCGGGCAGTCGATCACGATCTTCCGCGGCGAGGTCAAGGCGGGCCGCGCCGACGACGAGGAGCCGACCGGGGCCGCGGAGGCCCCCGCTGCCGCGGCGGACACGGCGGACGCCGCCGACCCGGCGACCCCCGATCGCGCCGACGCGCCGCCGCGCCGGCCCTGACGTGGCCCTCATCGACAGCGCCGTCTACGTCGGCGGCAAGCGGCTCGGCGCGACCGTCGACCTCGAGGAGACCTACGAGCTGACCCGGGCCCACGGCGGCATCGCCTGGATCGGCCTCTACCGCCCGACCCTCGACGAGCTGCAGTCGGTCGCCGCCGAGTTCGATCTGCACGAGCTGGCCGTCGAGGATGCCCTCAAGGGCCGTCAGCGGTCGAAGCTCGAGCGCTTCGGCGAGACGCTCTTCCTCGCCCTGCGCCCCGCCCGCTACATCGACGCCACCGAGACGGTCGAGTTCGGAGAGCTGCTGATCTTCGTCGGGCCCGACTTCGTCGTCACCGTGCGGCACGCCGAGTCGCCCGATCTGCGCCGGGTGCGCGAGCGCCTCGAAGCCGAGCCCGAGCTCCTCGCCCTCGGCCCCGAGGCCATCCTCTACGCCGTGCTCGACGAGGTCGTCGACGAGTACGAGCCGGTCGTCGCGGGCCTCGAGAACGACATCGATGAGATCGAGGACCAGCTGTTCGGCGCGAGCGACGACGACGCTCTCACCCGGCGCATCTACGACCTCTCGAGCGAGGTCATCGCGTTCCAGCGCGCCGTGCAGCCGCTCGCCGGCATCATCGAGGCCCTGCTGAAGGGCGGCGACCGGTACGGCGTCGACGTGCAGCTGCAGCGCCGGCTGCGCGACGTGCTCGACCACGTGCACCGCGCCTCGGAGCGCGCCGACTCGTTCCGCGCGCTCCTCGACAACGCGCTGCAGGTGCAGTCGACGCTCGTCACCCGGCGCATGACCGTGGTGAGCGTCGAGCAGAACGAGCAGATCAAGCGCATCACCTCGTGGGCGGCCATCCTGTTCGCCCCGACGCTCGTCGGCACCGTCTACGGCATGAACTTCCGCGTCATGCCCGAGCTCGAGTGGACCCTCGGCTACCCCTTCGCCCTGCTGCTCATGCTGC
The DNA here is from genome assembly GCF_026625045.1 of Microcella daejeonensis. Taxonomy (GTDB): domain Bacteria; phylum Actinomycetota; class Actinomycetes; order Actinomycetales; family Microbacteriaceae; genus Microcella; species Microcella daejeonensis. The sequence continues at coordinate 1,050,580 of NZ_CP113089.1, forward strand.
TCATGGGGGTCGGTCTCTACATCGCCTTCAAGGCCAAGCGCTGGCTGTGAATCGCGCCACCCTGTGCGCGGCCTCCACGTCGCCCGCCCGCCCCTGGCGGCCCTGACGGCCTCCTGCCACCGTGGGAGACCCCCGAGGGAAGGAGCACCGCATGAACGACAAGGCAGAGCACAAGGGCGAAGAGCTCATCGGCAAGGCCAAGGAGGGCCTCGGCAAGGCGACCGGCAACGAGCGCCTCGAGGCCGAGGGTCACGCCGAGCAGTCGACGGCCAACCTCAAGCAGGCCGGCGACGACGTCAAGGACGCCTTCACGAAGTAGCGTCGACGCCCCGCACGATCAGCGCGCGGCACCCGTGACGATCCACGCGGTGCCGCGCGCTCGTGCGCTCAGGGTCGCCGCCCGCGCTCCGAGGTAGACGAACGCGAAGACCGCCAGCAGGCCGAGCAGGCCGAGGTCGGGCACGAGCGCGAGCACCGCCAGGTACACGAGCAGGTTCAGGATGCCCGTGACCGCGAGGTAGCGCCCGTCGCCGGCCCCGATGAGCACGCCGTCGAGCACGAAGACCAGCCCGGCGAGCGGCAGGCCGAGCGCGAGCACGACGAGGGCGGCGGGAAGGGCATCCCGTACCGCCGCATCGGAGGTCATGACGACGCTCAGCGGGCCCGCGAGCGCGAGCAGCACGAGCGCGAGGCCCGCGCCGACCACGACGCCCCACCCCACGAGCCTCCGGGTCGTCGCGCGCACCCGCGGCACCTCGGCCGCCCCCAGTGCGTGCCCGACGAGCGTCTGCCCGGCGATCGCGAGGGCGTCGAGCACGAGCGCGAGCAGGCTGTAGACGGCGAACCAGACGTGGGCGGCGGCGAGCTCGACCGTGCCGAGCCCCGTCGCGACGGCGACGGTGACGACGAGCGCGATGCGCAGCGAGAGCGTGCGCACGAAGAGCCAGGAGCCGGCGGTCGCGGCCGCGCGCAGTCCGGCGAAGCCCGGGCGCAGCGCCGCACCCTCGCGCAGGGCCGCCCGCACGACGACGGCGACGAGAGCGATCGCCATGCCCCACTGCGCGATGACGGTGCCGAGCGCCGAGCCGGCCACGCCGAGACCCGCCCCGTAGATGAGGGCGGCGTTGAGCAGGATGTTCGCGCCGAAGCCGACGACCGCGACGAGCAACGGCGTGCGCACGTCCTGCAGGCCGCGCAGCACCCCGGTCGCCGCGAGCACGAGCAGCATGCCCGGCACGCCCCACCAGGAGATCGTGAGGTAGGTGAGCGCCTCGGCCTCGACCGGCCCGCTCGCCCCGAACGCCGCGATGACCGGCGACGAGAGCGGCAGCATCACGGCGAGCAGCAGCACCCCCAGACCGAGTCCGAGCCACAGCCCGTCGACGCCGGCCGAGAGCGCGCCGCGCCGATCGCCGGCCCCGAGCCTCCGCGCGACGAGGGGGGTCGTCGCGTAGGCGAGGAACACGAGCAGCCCGATCGCCGTCTGCAGCACCGTCGCCGCGAGGCCGAGCCCGGCGAGCGGGGCCGCGCCGAGGTGCCCGACCATGGCCGTGTCGGTGAGCACGAAGAGCGGCTCGGCGACGAGCGCCCCGAGCGAGGGCACCGCCAGCGCGGCGATCTCGCGATCGAGCGGGCGGAGGCGGGGCAGGCGGGCGCGCACCCGCCCACGGTAGTCGGCGGCGTACCCTCGAGCGTGCTCTCCGTGCTGCGCGACCGCCGCTTCGCCGCCCTCTTCGGCTCGCAGGTCGCCTCCCTCGTCGGCACGGGCGTGCTGACCGTCGCGCTCGCCCTCCTCGCCGTGCGGCTCGAGGGCGACGAGGCCGCACGCATCCTCGGCATCGCCCTGACGATCCGCATCGCCGCCTACGTCATCGTCTCGCCGATCGCGAGCGCGCTGCTCACGGGCCGCTCGAGCCGGGGCATCCTGCTCGCCGCCGATGCGGCGCGCCTGGTCGTCGCGGCCGGCCTCGTTCTCGCCACCGAGGAGTGGCACATCTACCTCGCGATCGTGCTGCTGCAGTCGGCCTCGGCCGTCTTCACCCCGACCTACCAGGCGGTCATCCCGGTGGTGCTCGCCGACGAGGGCGACTACACCGCGGCGCAGTCGCTCTCGCGGCTCGCCTACGACCTCGAGTCGCTGCTGAGCCCGATCATCGCGGCGCTGCTCGTGCTCGTGCTGCCCGCCCCCGCGCTGTTCGCGGTCACCGCCGCGGGCTTCCTGCTCTCGGGTCTCGGAGTGCTGCTCTCGCGCATCACCGTCCCGGCAGGGGGCGGCGCCGAGCCCTTCCGGTCGCGGCTGACGCGCGGGGTGCGCCTGCTGGCCGGAACGCCCTCGCTGCGGTTCCTCGCCGTGCTCGATGCGGCGACGGCCGCCGTGTTCGCCACCGTGCTCGTCTCGACCGTCGTGCTGCTGCTCGAGGCGGGGGCGGCCGACCCGGCCGATCCCTCCGCCCCGCTCGCGGTGGCGCTCGTGCTGTTCGGCGCCGGATCGATCGTCGTCGCGCTGCTGCTGCCGCGCATCCTGCGCCGCCTCACCGACCGGACCGCCATGGCGGCGGGGGCGGTGCTCGCCGCTCTCGCCCTCGGCGCGACCGCCGCTCTCGCGCTCACCGGGGCGCTCTCGCTCCCCGGGGTCGCCGTGCTGTGGTTCCTCCTCGGGGCGGCGAGCTGCGCGATCAGCACGCCCAGCGCGCGCATCATCCGGCGCGATGCGGCCGCGGCCGACCGGCCGGCCGTGTTCGCCGCCCGCTTCTCGACCTCGCACGCCTGGTACCTCGTGACGTACCCGGTCGCCGGTCTGCTCGGTGCCGCCGTCGGGCCCGGTCTCGCGACGGCGGCTCTGGCGCTCCTCTGCCTCCTCGCGCTCGGTGCCGCGCTCGCCCTCTCGATGCGACGGCCGGTCGCCGGCGCATCCGCCCCGCCCTCGGCCGCCCCGGCCGCGCCGGCGTCCCCGGCCGCCCCCAAGGTCGAGGGCTAGGCTCGCCGGGTGACCGACGCGCTGACGAGCGGCATCGCCGCCGATGAACTCGACCCCGCCATCCGCCCGCAGGACGACCTGTTCCGGCACGTCAACGGCCGGTGGATGGCCCGCACGCCCGTGCCCGCCGACAAGGCCCGCTACGGCTCCTTCATGGTGCTCGCCGAGGAGGCCGAGAAGGCGGTGCGCACCATCATCGAGGAGGCCCAGGGCGCCCAGCCCGGCACCCTCGAGCGCAAGGTCGGCGATCTGTACGCGAGCTTCATGGACGAGGAGCGCGTCGAGGCGCTCGGCGCGGCCCCCCTCGAGCCGCTCTTCGGCGAGATCGACGACATCGCCGATCGGGATGCCCTGCTCACCGCCATCGGCCGCCTCGAGCGCCGCGGTGCCCGCGGCTTCACGGCGCTCTACGTCGACAACGACCCGGGCGACCCCGAGCGCTACCTCGTGATCGTGGAGCAGGCCGGCCTCGGCCTGCCCGACGAGTCGTACTACCGCGAGCCGGCCCACGCCGAGACGCTCGTCGCCTACCGCGGGCACGTCGAGCGCATGCTCGCCCTCGCGGGCTTCGACGCCGCCGCCGATCGCGCCGCGCGCATCGTGGCCCTCGAGACCGCGATCGCCGGTCACCACTGGGACAAGGTGCGCAGCCGCGACAGCAAGGCCACCTACAATCTGCGCAGCTGGGACGAGTGGCAGGCCGCGACGGGCGGCGTCGATCTCGCGCTCTGGCGCGACGGCTACGGCATCCCGACCACGGCGCTCGCCGAGGTGGTGCTGCGCCAGCCCTCGTTCCACGAGGGCGTCGCCGCGCTGCTCGCCGACGGCGCGCTCGCCGACTGGCAGGACTGGCTGCGCTGGTCGGTCATGCGCTCGACCGCGCCGTACCTCTCGAGCGCCTTCGTGGAGGAGAACTTCGCCTTCTACGGCCGCACCCTCACCGGCACCCCCGAGCTGCGCGCGCGCTGGAAGCGCGGCGTCTCCATCGTCGAGGGCGCCATGGGCGAGGCCGTCGGCGCGGTCTACGTCGAGCGCCACTTCGCCCCCGAGGCGAAGACGGCCATGGACGAGCTCGTCGCCACCCTCGTCGAGGCCTACCGCCGCTCGATCACCGAGCTCCCGTGGATGACCGCCGAGACCCGCGAGCGCGCCCTCGACAAGCTGCAGAAGTTCACGCCGAAGATCGGCTACCCCGTGCGCTGGCGCGACTACTCGAGCCTCGCGATCGACGCCGACGACCTGCTCGGCAACGTGCGCGCGGCGGGCGAGTTCGAGTTCCAGCGCGAGCTCGGCAAGATCGGCCAGCCGATCGACCGCGACGAGTGGTTCATGACCCCGCAGACGGTCAACGCCTACTACAACCCCGGGTTCAACGAGATCGTGTTCCCCGCGGCGATCCTGCAGTTCCCCTTCTTCGATGCGGGGCGAGATGCCGCAGCCAACTACGGCGCGATCGGCGCGGTCATCGGCCACGAGATCGGGCACGGGTTCGACGACCAGGGCTCGCGCTACGACGGCGACGGGCGGCTGCACGACTGGTGGACCGAGGCGGATCGCACGGCGTTCGAGGAGCGCACGGCATCCCTCATCGCTCAGTACGACGCCCTCGAACCGACCGAGGCGCCCGGCCATCACGTCAACGGCGCCCTCACCATCGGTGAGAACATCGGCGACCTCGGCGGTCTCGGCATCGCGTGGCGCGCGTACCTGATCTCGCTCGACGGCGCCGAGCCGCCCGTGATCGACGGGCTCACCGGTGCTCAGCGCTTCTTCCTGTCGTGGGCGCAGGCCTGGCAGATCGCGATCCGGCCGGAGGAGGCGCTGCGCCTGCTCTCGATCGACCCGCATTCGCCGAACGAGTTCCGCTGCAACCAGATCGTGCGTAACATCGACGCGTTCTACGAAGCGTTCTCCGTGACCCCCGACGACGCTCTCTGGCTCGAGCCGAAGGAGCGCGTGACGATCTGGTGACCACCACGCCGATGAAGCGCGATCGGGGCGCGCGAGCCGCCGCCCCGATCGTCGCGCGCCATCGGTCGCCCGAGCGGTCGCCGTCGTTCAAGCCCTCCTTCCGCGCGCTGGGCGCGCTCGCCTACGAGGGCGCGAAGGTGTCGGTCGCCGCCGTCGACCTGCAGTCGGGCCAGAGCGTCTTCGCCGTCGACGAGCGCATCGTGCTGCCGACGGCCTCGGTGGGCAAGATCCTGCTGCTGATCGAGGTGAGCGCGCGCCTCACCGAGCGCAGCCTGAGCGACTTCGTGATCGTCGATCGTCAGCTCTCCGACGCGGTCGCCGACTCGGGGCTCTGGCAGCACATGCAGGCCCCGTCCCTCCCCGTCGCCGATCTCGCCGCGCTCGTCGGGGCCACGAGCGACAACCTCGCGACCAACGCACTGCTGCGGCACATCGGTCTCGCGGCCGTGCGCCGGCGCACCGAGTCGCTCGGGCTGGTGCGCACGGCCCTGCTCGACGTGGTGCGCGACTCCCGCGGGCCCGACGACGCCCCGCAGCTCTCGGTCGGGTCGACGGCCGAGCTCGCGTGGCTCTTCTACGCGCTCACCCACGGCCACGTCATCGACCCGGCGACGAGCCAGCGGGTGCTCGGCTGGCTCTCGCTCAACGCCGATCTCTCGATGGTGGCGAGCGCGTTCGGCCGCGACCCGCTCACCCACCGCGGCGTCGACCACAACACCTGGATGGTCAACAAGACCGGCAGCGACACGGGCGTGCGCAGCGAGGCCGGGGTTCTGCGCGGACCGCGGGGCGGGCTCGCCTACGCGGTCTCGGTGCATTTCGACGACCGAGACCTCGCGACTCGGCTTCGGGTGATGGATGCCCTCCGCACGTTCGGCGTCGACCTGCTGGAGCAGGTGCACTAGTCGGCCGCCGCCCGCCCGGTGTCCTCCCGGCCGGCGGTCGATCACGGCACGAGCGTCGCCGCGGACGCGCCCGCCTACCGCTCCTCCCCAGTGCCGCCTCCCCCAATGGGGGGGACAGACAGACTGTTCGGGGTTGCCCCCCGGACGGGGGAGAGTTACGGTATCCCCACATCTCGACTCGCGCTCACCCGACGTTCGCCGAGGGCGAGATGCCAGACGGACCCCCCATCCGTCGCAGCCCCCGCATCACCGACCCGATAACTCGACCCACTGCGCGACGATCCCGATCGACGCGCAGCACCGCTGAACCCGTCGCGGCACCCTGCGCTCATGCGTGCCGGTGCGCGAGCTCCGCTGCACGCCCCCGTGCTCGGTGCACCACCCCACCCGAATTCCGTCGCGCCTGAACCCTCAGCCGCGCACGGCTCCCCACCCCAGGAGCACGCAATGTTGCGCAAGAGATTCTTCACTGCCCCGGCAGCCGCCCTGGTCGCCCTCGTCCTCGGGTTGGGGGGTGCGCTCGTGTCGACCACGGCCGCGTCCGCCCATACGCCGAGGGTCACGACCGACTGTCAGACGCTGACGGTCAACCTCACCCAGTACGCCGACCAGAAGGCCGCGGTCCCCGGCACCTCCACGACCACGTACCAGCGCTACTCGTGGACGGGTGGGAACACCGAAACGGCGCCCACCGAGGTTCCGCCGAGCAGCAACTGGCAGGCGAACACCAGCAACTACAAGGGCGAACTGCCCCTCGACGTGGCCTTCCAGGAGGCCAACGGCAGCAACAGCTCGTGGTTCTTCTGGGACTCGACGGTGACGACCACCCCCGGCACCCCCGCCACGACCAACACGGTCACCGTCACCATCGACGGGGTCGTCGTCGAGAGGGCCGACTTCGGCAAGAGCTTCGCGAAGTCGTACACCTACGGGGACAAGTACGTCGCGCACTCCTACTCCGTCGCGATCATCGCCCACGACGACCCGACCGGCTCGCGCGGCTGGACGAAGACCTTCACGGGCACCTCGACCCCCTGCGCCCGACCTGATGTCACCGTGCCGGTGCAGCTCACCTACATGACCGCCTGCGCCGTCGACACGACGAACACCTGGCGGTTCCGCAACCCCACGAGCACCCCGGTGACGCTCTCCCTGAGCGACGGCGCGACCCACGTCGCCACGCCGGGTGACTCCATCTACGAGACTCCGCGCTCGAGCACCACCCTCACGGCGACCTGGGGCGGCCCGGGCACCGGCGTCGTCGCCGGCTCGACCGTGAAGGCCTCGGGGGTCGATGAGATCTCAGACGCCTGCGCCGGGCCGAAGCCCGAGACCAAGGTCGAGAACGGCCAGTGGTCGGTCGTCAGCACCGACTGCGAGACGCGCACGATCACCGAGACCCGCACCGTCACGACCACCACCTACGCTCGCGTCGGCAACCAATGGGTCGGTACGCCGACCACGAGCAGCGAGACGGTCACCCGCGACATGACCGTTGAGGAGCTCGACGAGTACTGCCCGGTCGATGAGCAGCCCGATGCCCTGGTCGTGCGCGGTGAGTGGATGGTAGGCGAGCCCGACTGCGATTCCCGCACGGTGACCGAGACGCGCACGATCACCCGCACCGAGTTCGTCCTGGTCGATCGTGAGTGGGTTCCCGGTGAGCCGGTCGTGACCGAGCGCGAGCGCACCCGCGACATGACCGTTGCGGAGCTCGACGAGTACTGCCCGGTCGATGAGCAGCCCGATGCCCTGGTCGTGCGCGGTGAGTGGATGGTCGGCGAGCCCGACTGCGATTCCCGCACGGTGACCGAGACGCGCACGATCACCCGCACCGAGTTCGTGCTGGTGGATCGTGAGTGGGTTCCCGGTGAGCCGGTCGTGACCGAGCGCGAGCGCACCCGCGACATGACGGTGGAGGAGCTCGACGAGTACTGCCCGGTCGACATCGAGCCGGCTGCGCTGGAGGTTCTCGGCGATTGGGTCGTCAGCAGCGCCGACTGCGACACCCGCGAGGTCACCGAGACGCGCACCGTCACCACGACGCCCTACGTGCTCGTCGACCGCGAGTGGGTGCCCGGCGAGTCCGTCGTCGACACCGAGGAGCGCACGCGTCCGATGACGGAGGCCGAGCTCGACGAGTACTGCCCGGTCGACCTCGAGCCGGCCGCGCTCGAGGTGGTCGGCGACTGGATGTTCAGCGGCAAGGACTGCGACACCACGACGATCACGGAGTCGCGCACGGTCAGCACGACGCCGTACGTTCTCGTCGACCGCGAGTGGGTCGCCGGATCCGCGGTCGAGACGACCGAGCTGCGCACCCGAGCCATGACCGACGCCGAGCGCACCGCGCTCTGCCCGGCCGTGCCGGTGACGCCGCTCGGCGAGCTGCCCACCCTGGCGCTGAACGACCCGTCGACGCTCGCCCTCACCGGTCCGAGCGCCGCACTGGGCGGACTCGGCATCGCCGGACTGGTCGCTCTCATGGCCGGCCTGGGACTGGTGCTCCTGCGCCGCCCGCAGCCGGTCTCCGAGGAGAACTAGCAGCACTACCCGCGGCCGCGCGGTCGGGGCGGGGCGTGACCCGAAACTCGTCTCCGCCTCGGCCGTGCATCCCCGCTTCCGACTCCGGTGCCCGTCAGGGCCCGGGGTCGGAAGCGCTCCCTCACTCCCGGCGCCGTCGCGGCGCCTCCTGCTCTCCGTCCTGAGGAGCCGACCGCCGTGTCGCACCCCCGCACCGTCTCGAGCATCACCGCCGTGGCCCTCGGGCTCGTCATCACGATCGCGGGCGTGCACGGGCCCTTGACGTCCGCCTCCGCGTCGCCGCTCGATGCTCACGAGGACGTCATCATCGAGCTGCCGCCCACCGTCACCGTGCAGCCGACGGCCTCCGCCATCGACGCCACCTGCGACGCTCCCGGCGGGTACACCCTGAGCGGCGAGCCCGAGGTGATCTGGTTCGTCGACGGGGTGGAGACCTCCTCGGGCACCCACTCCGTCGGCCCGCGAACCTTCAGCGTCGAGGCGGCTCCCTTCCTCGGAGCATTCGCCCCCGGGATCCGCACCGAATGGACGATCACCGTCTCCGCTCCGGAATCCTGCCAGACCGGTGCCGAAGTGGTGCCCGTGCCGACGCTGACCCCGCCCCCGGCACCGCGTGGGGAGGTCCCAGCGCCGAGCACCGCTGGTCCGGCGCCCAGCGCGGCCCCGCCCGTGCCCGCGCCCCTCGTCGGCGCGAACGCGTCGAGCGCCTCCGCCCCGGCGAACGCCGCTCCGTCCTCGTCCCCGACCGGCGCGCCCCCGGCAGAGCTCGTGAGCCCTGTCGCCCTCGACGAGGCGGTCGACGTCGACCTGCCGACGCTCGCGCTCGCGAGCACGTCGAGCGACGAGACCCGTCCGGCGTCCTTCGCCCCCCTCGGACTCCTCCTCCTCAGCGGACTCGCCGTGCTGCTCGCCGCGGCGGCGGCGGGGCGCCCCGCCCGACGCTGAGCCCCGGCGCAGACCGCCGCCGGATCCCACAGGTGCCGCCCGGCTCGGGCTGACACCCTGGCCGACATGATCTCCACCTCGCTCGCCCGACAGCTGCGCGACGCCGGGCTGCGATGGAAGCCGCTCTCGGGCGACCGATTCCAGATCGACCGGCCCGAACTCGACGCCGACGTCTTCACCATCAGCGATCTCATGATCGAGCCGCACGAGTACTCCACCGGCACCGTGCTGGGGTTCAACGGCACGACCGAGTGGGCGCTCGACTCGGTCGACGTCGCCGATGCCCTCTGGCTGCCCCGCGAGGATCAGCTGCGCGACCTGCTCCGCTCCGCCTTCGTGCGACTCGAACGGCACGACGAGCTCTACCGTGTGGTTCTCGCGGCGGAGAGCGAGGGCGAGGAGCGGGTGTACGAGAGCGTCTCCGCACCCGAGGCCTACGGGCTTGCGCTGCTCGCCGTGCTCGAGCGGGTCAGCGCCTAGGCGGAGGCCGCGTCGTCGGCGGGCCCGGCGATCACGCCGTCCGGCCCGCGACGCAGCGATCGCGTCACCGAGGGCAGCGCCGGCGCGTCGATGCCGAACAGGGTCTCGACGGCGGTGGCCACCTCGAGCCCGCGGCCGGCCGCCGCGTGGCGGCGGGCGAGCGTCGACGGGGTGTGCAGGAACACGCTCGTCAGATGGCGCAGCGCCTCCTCGATGCGGCCGTCGTCGTCGCCACGGCGCTTCGCCCGCGCGATCTCCTCGTCGACGAGGTCGAGAACGTGGCGGCGCAGGGCCACGATCGAGGGCTCCACCGAGGCGGCGGTGACGAAAGAGTGCGCGGCCTCGTCGACGACGCTGCGGGCGTCCTCCTCCGCCGACCAGTGCACGAGCGGAGCGTGCAGTCGCACGGTCTCGAGGTCGATGAGCGTGACGCCGTCGATCTCGCCGACGGCGGGGTCGACGTTGCGGGGCAGGCCGAGGTCGACGACGAAGCGCGGCGGAGCATCCACCGGCACATCGCCGGATTCGACGCTCAGGCGGGTGGTGCACGTGATGACCACGTCGGAACCGGTCATCGCCTCGCGCACGTCGTTCGTCCACTCCAGGCCGTGCCGGGTGCCGAACACCTGCGCGCGGCCGGTGGGGGAGTAGACGACGATGGTCTGCACGCCGCGATCGCGCAGGGCGGCGACGGTGGTGGCGGCGTAGCGGCCGGTGCCGATGAGGGTCACGCGCGCGGTGCCCCAGTCGGCCAGTCGGCTGCCCACGAGATCGAGGGCGAGTCGGGCGAGGCTGCGGCCGGTGCGGCTCGCATCGCCCTGGGCGCGTGCGGCGCGGGCGGTGCGGATCGCCTCCTGGAAGACGCGATCCAGACGCCCGGTGGATGCTCCGCTCTCGCGCGCCGCCTGCGCGGCCCGGCGCACCTGCCCGGCGATCTCCTCCTCCCCGACGGCGACCGACTCCAGGCCGGCCGAGACGGCGAACAGGTGGTGCACGACCTCGGAGGCGTCGAGCACGTCGGCGCTCCCGGCCACGTCGACGCCCTGCTCGTCGCCGAGGCCGCGCAGGGCGTTCGCAACGGCGTCGCGGGCGAAGCGGTGGGCGTCGGCGGGCACGTTGTCGGCGTCGAGGTAGACCTCGAGCCGGTTGCAGGTGGCGACCGTCACGGCGCCGCGCACGGCGGGAGAGCCCGCCCGGACGGCGGCGGAGAGGGCGTCGGCGTCGACGGCGAGCCGTTCGAGGATCTCGAACGGGGTGTTGCGATGATTCGCCGTCACGCACAGGAGCACGGGATCAGTTTATTCGGCCCCGGCTGAACGCCCGCTCGTGGTACGGGGTCGGGGTATGCGCCTGCACGGATGAGCGCCTCGAGCGCGACCGCGCAGGGGCATCCGCTCCGACCGTGCAGGGGTGGCCGCTCCGACGCCGCGACCGCGCGGCCCCATCTGCTCCGACCGCGCACGGCGAGCGCACCGGGCGCGGTCGGCCCGCGCCCATCCGGCTCCCATCCGGGCGCACCTATCCTTGTCGGGTGCCGCTGCACCCCACTCACCCCCTGTCCGACGGTCGCACCGCCGACTCCGCCCTCGTCCGGGCGCTCCGCGGCGACCGCCCCGAGCGCACCCCTGTCTGGTTCATGCGCCAGGCCGGGCGCTCGCTGCCCGAGTACCGCGAGCTGCGGGCCGGCGGCGACATGCTGCAGGCCTGCCTCACGCCCGAGATGGCGAGCGAGATCACCCTGCAGCCCGTGCGCCGGCACGGCGTCGACGCGGGCATCTTCTTCAGCGACATCGTCGTGCCGGTGCTGCTCGCCGGCGTCGACGTGCGCATCGTCGCCGGGCGCGGCCCCGTCATCGACTCGCCCGTCCGCTCGGCCTCCGACGTGCTGCGCCTGCGCCCGCTCGAGCCCGACGCGCTCGAGCCGGTGCGCGAGGCCGTGCGCCTCACCGTCGAGCAGCTCGGCACGACGCCGCTGATCGGCTTCGCCGGCGCGCCGTTCACCCTCGCCGCCTACCTCGTCGAGGGCGGGCCGTCGAAGGATCAGATGCGCGCCCGCGCCATGATGCACGCCGACCCGCACGCGTGGGCGGGGCTGCTCAACTGGTGCGCCGACGTCACGGGCGAGTTCCTGCGGGCCCAGGTCGAGTCGGGCGCGAGCGCCGCGCAGCTCTTCGACTCGTGGATCGGCTCCGTCTCGCGCAACGACTACGTGCGCCGCGTCGCCCCGCACTCCAAGCGCGCGCTCGACCACCTGCGCGGGTTCGACGTGCCGCGCATCCACTTCGGCCTCGGCACCGCGCCCATCCTGCGCGAGATCGCCGGTCTCGGCGTCGACGCGGTCGGCATCGACTGGCGCACCCCGCTCGACGAGGCCTCGGCCGTCTTCGACCATGCGATGCCGCTGCAGGGCAACATCGATCCGGCGCTGCTCACCGCTCCGTGGCCCGCGCTCGCCGCGCACGCCGAGGGCGTGCTGACGGCCGGTCTGAAGGCCCCCGCGCACGTGGCGAACCTCGGCCACGGCGTCCCTCCCGAGACCGACCCCGATGTGCTCACCCGCCTCGTGCGCCTCATCCACGGCGAGGAGCCCTCGCCGACCGCGGAGCGCGGCTGGTCATGACCGAGACCCTCGTGGTGGGAGCGGGCGTCGCGGGCCTCGTGCTCGCGCGCGAGCTCGTGCTGCAGGGTCGCACCGTGCGGGTGCTCGAGGCCACCGACCGCGCAGGCGGGCAGATCGCGCGTCACGAGGTGGCGGGCATCCCGCTCGATTCGGGGGCCGAGGCCTTCGCCACCCGCGGCGGCACCGTGCGCGCCTACCTCGAGCGACTCGGGCTCGCCGACCGCATCGTCGCGCCGCTCGACGCCCCGGCCTGGCTGCACGCGCGCGACGGGGTCACCGTGCCGCTGCCGCGCGTGAGCCTCATGGGCATCCCCTCCGCGCCGCTCGCCGAGGACGTCGTGCGCGTCGTCGGCCGCCGTGCCGCCTGGCGCGGGATGCTCGACGCCCTCCTCCCCGGCCCCCGCGGCGCGAACGCCGCGAGCCTCGGCGCGCTCGTGCGGGCGCGCATGGGCGACGGCATCCTCGAGCGGCTCGTCGCCCCCGTCGTCGAGGGGATCCACTCGAAGCACCCCGACGACCTGCCGGTCTCGGCCGCCCCCGGCCTCGTGCACGCGATGCTGCAGGAGAACTCGCTCGCCCGCGCCGTCACGCGGCTGCGGATCGACGCCCCGGCCGGCTCGCTCGTCGCCGGCCTCGAGGGCGGCATGGCCACCCTCGTCGACGCGCTGCTCGCCGAGCTCGACCGCTACGGGGTGCCCGTCGAGTACGGGGTGCGGGTGGCCGAGGTGCACCCCGACCACGTCGTGCTCGCGGCCGATCCCGATGCCGATCCCGCGACCCTCCGCATCGGGGAGGACGGGGAGCCGATCCCCGATCTGCGCCACGGCGAGATCGTCGTCGCCGCGCCCGGCCTCGTCGACCCGGCCGACGGTCGCCCCGCGGTCACGACGGCGACGCACCTCGTCACCCTGGTCGTGAACGCCCCCGAGCTCGCCGACTCGCCCCGCGGCACCGGCGTGCTCGTCGCCCGCGGCACCGCCGTGCGCGCCCGCGCGCTCACCCACCTCAGCGCCAAGTGGGCGTGGGTGCGCGAGGCCGCGGCGGGCCGCGAGGTGCTGCGGCTCAGCTACGAGTCCGCGCCCGAGGTCGACGAGGCGCTGCGCGACGCCTCCGCTCTGCTGGGCGTGCTGCTCACCCGGGCGCAGCTCGTCGACAGCGCCGTCACGACGTGGCAGCGCGCCGCACGCATCGCGGCGCCCGAGAGCATCCCCCTCGTCGGTGAGCAGATCAGCGGCACCGGTCTCGCCGCCGTCATCGACCACGCCCACCGCACCGCCGAAGAGCTGGGCGCCCGAGCCCGAGAGCAGGAGTCACTGTGAGCGACAAGACCGAGTACACCACCTACGTCGTGCTGCGCCGCGACCCGCGCCGGCCGGCGATGGGCGGCGGCATCGAGCGCGCCGTGAAGGAGGTCGAAGCCTCGGGCGTGACCATCCGCGGCTTCTACGACGTCAGCGGCATGCGCGACGACGCCGACCTGATGATCTGGATGCACGGCCCCGACCCGCAGGCGCTGCAGCAGGCCGTGCGCACCCTGCGCCGCGCCGACCTGCTCGCCGCCCTGCTGCCGAGCTGGATCGCCATGGGCGTGCACGTGCAGGCCGAGTTCAGCCGCAGCCACGCCCCCGCCTTCATGCTCGGCAAGGAGCCCAAGGGCTGGCTCTGCGTCTACCCCTTCGTGCGCTCGTACGAGTGGTACCTGCTGCCCGAGGACGAGCGCCGCGGCATGCTCGCCGAGCACGGCAGGCAGGGCAGCGCGTTCACCGGCGTGCTCGCCAACACGGTCGCGGCGTTCGCGCTCAACGACTACGAGTGGCTGCTCGGGCTCGAGAGCGACGAGCTCATGGATCTGGTCGACATGATGCGCGATCTGCGCTCCACCGAGGCGCGCCGGCACGTGCGCGAAGAGGTTCCGTTCTACACCGGTCGGCGCATCGGCGTCGACGAGATCGAGGAGGTCATCCGATGACGATCACGAACAACAAGCTCGACGAGCACGGCAAGGCCGTCGTCGTCGACCTGGTCGACGGCACGTACGCGGGCGAGCAGTTCGCCCGCGCGGCGACCGACACGGCGCAGCAGTTCGCCGTGCCGGGGCACGTCGAGCAGCCCGTCGCCTACGACGCGGTCATCCTCGCCGGCTTCGGCGGGCCCGAGGGGCAGGACGACGTCATCCCGTTCCTGCGCAACGTCACGCGCGGCCGCGGCATCCCCGACGAGCGCCTCGAGGAGGTCGCGCACCACTACCGCCACTTCGGCGGCGTGAGCCCGATCAACGAGCAGAACCGCCAGCTGCAGAAGGCGCTGCAGGCCGAGGCCGACCGCCGCGGGCTGGGTCTGCCCATCTACTGGGGCAACCGCAACTGGGACCCGTACCTGCCCGAGGCCGTGCAGCAGGCCTACGACGACGGCCACCGCACCGTGCTCGGCCTCGCCACGAGCGCCTACTCGAGCTTCTCGAGCTGCCGCCAGTACCGCGAGGACTTCGCCAAGGCGCTCGACGCGACCGGCCTCTGGGGCGAGATGCGCATCGACAAGGTCGGCCAGTTCTTCGACAGCCCCGGCTTCGTCGCGCCCTTCGTGACGGGCGTGGTGGATGCCCTGCGCGACCTCATCGCCCGCGGCAGCGACCTCGCCACCGCCCGGGTGCTCTTCGCCACGCACTCGATCCCGACCTCCGACGCCGAGCGCAGCGGTCCGCGGGATGTCGACTGGGGTGAGGGCGGCGCCTACGCCGCGCAGCACACCGCCGTCTCCGAGGTCATCATGGCCAAGGCGCTCGCCGAGCTCCGCGCCGACGAGACCCTCGGCGAGATCCCGGATGTCGAGTGGCAGCTCGTCTACCAGAGCCGCTCCGGCCCCCCCACGCAGCCGTGGCTCGAGCCCGACATCAACGACGCCATCGCTGACCACGCGACGGCCGGCGCGACGGCGATCGTCATGGTGCCGGTCGGCTTCGTGAGCGACCACATGGAGGTCATGTGGGATCTCGACACCGAGGCGATGGAGACGTGCGAGGAGCACGGTGTGATCGGCCTGCGCGTGCCGACCCCCGGCGTCGACCCCGTCTACGTCAGCGGGCTCATCGACCTCGTCGAGGAGCGCCTGACGGGCACGGCGAAGAACGACCGCGTGCGCGAGACCGAGCTCGGCCCCTGGTACGACGTGTGCCGCCCCGGCTGCTGCGAGAACGTGCGCGCGGGCTTCAAGCCCGCCATCTCGGGCCTGCAGCCGTGATCCGGCTCGGCACGCGCGGCAGTGCGCTCGCTCTCGCGCAGTCGCAGCGCGTCGCCGACTCGATCGCGGCCCGCACGGGCGAGGAGGTCGAGCTCGTCACCATCACCACGCAGGGCGACGTCTCCACCGCCCCGCTCGCGAGCATGGGCGGCGCGGGCGTCTTCGTCGTCGCCGTGCGCGAGGCCCTTCTCGCGGGGGAGTGCGACGTCGTCGTGCACTCGCTCAAGGACCTGCCGACCGCGCCGCACCCCGACCTCGTGATCGGGGCGGTGCCGAAGCGCGCCGACGCCCGCGACGCGGGCGTAGTCGCGGGCGGGGTCGCTCTGAAGGACCTCCCGGCGGGCTCGCGCGTCGGCACGGGCTCGCCGCGGCGCCAGGCGCAGCTGCGCCGCCGGTTCCCCGAGCTCGAGGTCGTCGAGATGCGCGGCAACGTCGACACCCGGCTCGCTCGCGTGCTCGGCGACAGGGAGGGCGTGGAGCACGACCTCGACGCCGTCATCCTCGCCGCCGCCGGGCTCGAGCGCATCGGGCGCGAGGGCGTCGTCACCGAGCATCTCGGCATCGACGGCTGGCCCACCGCGCCCGGGCAGGGAGCGCTCGCGGTCGAGACGCGCGCCGACGTCTCCGGCGCGCTCAAGCGGGCCCTCATCGGCCTCGACCACGCCTCCACCCGCACCGCCGTCGAGGCCGAGCGCGCCGTGCTGCGCAAGCTCGAGGCCGGCTGCTCGGCGCCGCTCGGCGCCCACGCCTTCATCGATGACGGCATGATGTTCCTCGCCGCGCGGGTCTACTCGCCCGAGGGCGAGCAGGTCTCGAGCGCGCACGCGCAGTACGTCGACGACTCCCGCACCCCCGCCGAGGATCTCGCGAACCGCGTCGTCGACGAGCTGCTGCAGAACGGCGCCGCCGACCTCATGCCGAAGGAGGGCGCACGATGAGCGATCTCGGGCCCAGCATCCGCCCCCGCCGTCTGCGCACGACGCCGGCCATGCGCCGCCTCGTGAGCGAGACCGATCTGCGCCCGCGCCACCTCGTGCTGCCGGTCTTCGTGCGCGAGGGGCTCGATGCCGCGCAGCCCATCGCCTCGATGCCCGGCGTCGACCAGCACTCGCTCGACAGCCTGCGCGCGCTCAGCGTGCGCGCGGCCGAGGCGGGGCTCGGCGGCCTCATGCTCTTCGGCGTTCCGCGCGCGCGCGACGCGGTCGGCTCGGGCGCGACCGACCCCGACGGCATCCTCAACGTCGCCACCCGCGCGATCGCCGCCGAGGTCGGCGACGCCCTCGTGGTGCAGACCGACCTCTGCCTCGACGAGTTCACCGACCACGGCCACTGCGGCGTGCTGGATGCTCAGGGCCGGGTCGACAACGACGCCACCCTCGAGCGCTACGCCGACATGGCCGTCGCGCAGGCCGAGGCGGGCAGCCAGCTGCTCGGCCTCAGCGGCATGATGGACGGCCAGACCGCGGTCGCCCGCGCCGCCCTCGATGCGGCCGGCTTTCCCGACGTCGCCCTGCTCGCCTACTCGGCCAAGTACGCATCCGCCTTCTACGGGCCGTTCCGCGATGCCGTCGAATCGGCGCTCGTCGGCGACCGCCGCACCTACCAGCTCGACCCCGGCAACGGGCGCGAGGGCGTGCGCGAGGCGATGCTCGACCTCGATGAAGGCGCCGACGTCGTCATGGTCAAGCCTGCGCTCGGCTACCTCGACGTGCTGCGGCAGGTCGCCGACATCTCGCCCGTGCCGGTGTGGGCCTACATGGTCTCGGGCGAGTACGCGATGATCGCCGCCGCCGCCAAGAACGGCTGGATCGACGGCGACCGCGCCCAGCTCGAAGCCCTCACCTCCATCCGCCGCGCGGGCGCCGACGCCGTGCTCAGCTACGCCGCCCTCGACCTGGTCGAGAAGGGACTCGTCACATGACCCGCTTCATCTCCGGCCGCACGCCGACGACCAACGCCGAGGCCTTCGAGCGCGCGCTCGTCGTGACGCCCGGCGGGGTCAACTCGCCCGTGCGCGCCTTCCGCTCGGTCGGCGGCACCCCCGTCTTCCTCGCGAGCGGCCACGGCCCCTACGTCGTCGACGTCGAGGGCACCGAGTACGTCGACCTGGTGGGCCAGTGGGGTCCGGCGCTGCTCGGGCACGCGCATCCCGACGTCATCGCCGCCGCCCACGAGGCCGTCGCCCGCGGTCTCGGCTTCGGCGCCTCCTCGACCGGCGAGGTCGAGCTCGCCGAGCTCGTGCTCGACCGGCTGACCCTCGGGGAGGGCGCCTCGGAGCGCCGCGGCATCGAGAAGCTGCGCCTCGTCTCGACCGGTACCGAGGCGACCATGACGGCGATCCGTCTCGCGCGCGGCGCCACCGGCCGGCCGCTGCTGGTCAAGTTCGCCGGGCACTACCACGGCCACTCCGACTCGCTGCTGTCGGAGGCGGGCTCGGGCATCGCCACCCTCGGCATCCCCGGTTCGGCGGGCATCACCCCCGAGACGGCCGCCCAGACGATCGTCATCCCCTACAACGACGAGGATGCCCTCGCGGAGGTCTTCGCCCTGCACGGCGACCGCATCGCGGCGATCATCACCGAGGCCGCCGCCGCCAACATGGGCGTCGTGCCCCCGAAGCCGGGCTTCAACCGCCTGCTCGGCGAGACCGCGCGGGCGCACGGCGCTCTGCTCATCGTCGACGAGGTCATGACGGGCTTCCGCTCGACGGCCGCCGGCTGGTGGGGCCTCGAGGAGGCCGCGGGCTCCGGCTACGACGCCGACCTCACGACCTTCGGCAAGATCATCGGTGGCGGCCTGCCCCTCGCGGGCCTCGGCGGTCGCGCCGAGATCCTCGACCTGCTGGCCCCGCTCGGCCCGGTCTACCAGGCGGGAACCCTCAGCGGGAACCCCGTCGCCGTCGCCACCGGTGCGGCGATGCTGCGCGGTGCCGGGCCCGAGGTCTACGACCGCCTGCCGCGCACGGCGCGCACGATCGCCGACGGCCTCTCGGCCGCGCTCAGCGCCGAGGGCGTCGCGCACACGGTCGCGTGGGCGGGCTCGCAGTTCTCGATCTTCTTCCGGCCGGATGCTCCGCAGAACTACGCGGAGGCTCAGGATCAGCACACCTGGCGCTTCGGGGCGTACTTCCACGCGATGCTCGAGCACGGGGTCTCGCTGCCCCCGAGCGTCTACGAGGCCTGGTTCGTCTCGGCCGCGCACGACGACGCCGCGATCGAGCGCGTGCTCGCCGCGGCGGGGCCCGCGGCGAAGGCCGCGGCGGCGGCGACGCCCGCGCTCTAGGAGCGGCCCGGAGGTCTTCCGACCGCGGACGCAGTGAGGGGCCCGCAGGACGGCGATCCGCGGGCCCCTCGGCCTGGTGGTGAGCCGGACGCTCGCGCGCCGGCCCCGGTCTGCGGCTAGCCGCGGGCGGCGACCGCCGCGGCGAGCTGGTCGACGACCTCGTCGAGGCCCCACGAGAGCGAGAGCGCGGTGGGCGGCGAGACCGACGAGATGAAGTCCTCGCCGATGAGGCGGGCGACGGCGCCCTCCTGCACGGCCGGCAGCGAGGCGGCGTACGCGCCCTCGGTGACGAGGTCGGCCTCGGCCTCGTTGGCGCCGTAGACGACGAGCACGTCCGAGACGAGCTCGCTCACCCGCTCGTACGAGAGCGTGAAGTAGAAGGGCGACTCGTCGGTGTCGAGCTCGTCGACGGCGGGGGCGTTGACGAAGCCGAGGTCGAGCATGAACTCGACCCGCGGGTCCTCATCGGCGTAGACGTAGAAGGTGCCGGCGGCGCTGTCCCAGGCGGTCGCGAGCATGAGGCCCTCGAACTCGGGGTGCGCGGCGGCGGCGTCGGCGATCTGCTGCTCGATGTCGGCGAGCACGGTCGCCGCCTCGTCCTGCCGCCCGAGCGCCTCGCCGGTGATGGTGACGATGTCCTTCCACGGGGTCGACCACGGCTGGTCGGGGTAGGCCACGACGGGGGCGATCTCGCTGAGCGTGTCGTACTGCTCCTCGGTGATACCGGAGTACTGGGCGAGGATCACGTCGGGGTCCGCGGCGGCGATCTCCTCGAAGGGGATGTCGGAGCCGGTGTTCGTGAGGATGGTCGGGGTCTCGTCGCCCGACTCCTCGAGGGCCTCGGCGACCCAGGGCAGGATCCCCTCCTCGTCGCCGCCGTAGGCCTGGAACGGCATGGCGACGGGCGTCACGCCCAGGGCGATCGCGGCGTCGGCGGTGGCCCAGCCCCAGGTGACGACGCGCTCGGGCGCCTCGGTGATCTCGGTCTCGCCGAAGGCGTGGCTGAGGGTGACGGGGAACGCGGCGTCGTCGGCACCGGTCGACCCGGTGTCGGTCTCGGCGGCGGTCGAGCATCCGGCGAGGGTGATCGCGGCGACCGCGATGAGGGCGGCGGCGGCGCGGCGGACGGGGGTGAGCACGGGGTGACTCCTGGAAGGCGGGCAGGCCTGGCGGCTGCGGTTGGTAAGGATAGGCTTACCTTACAACACGCCCATGGGTGTCGCCACCTGAGCGCTAGGGCAGGGGCTGGGATCGCGGCAGGATGACCGGCCGACCCGTATCCGGATCCTCCAGCACCCGCGCCTCGACGCCGAAGGCCCGCTGCACGACCTCGCCCGTCAGCACTTCGCCCGGCGCCCCGCGCGCGATGATCGCGCCCTCGGCCATGACGACGAGATCGTCGGCGTAGCGCGCGGCGAGGGTGAGGTCGTGGATGACGAGCACCACGGTCATCCCGCGGGCGACCTCGGCCCGCAGCACGTCGAGCACCTCGACCTGATGGGCGATGTCGAGCGCGCTCGTGGGCTCGTCGAGCAGCAGGATGCGCGGCTGCTGCGCGAGCGCCATCGCGATCCAGACGCGCTGCCGCTGGCCGCCGCTCAGCTCGTCGACGCGACGGTCGACGAGCTGCATGGCGTCGGTCGCCTCGAGCGCCGCCGCGACGATGACGTCGTCGTCGCTGCGGCGGCCGCGGAAGATGCCCTGGTGGGGGTACCGTCCGCGGGCGACGAGCTCGGCGACGCGGATGCCCTCGGGCGCGATCGGCGACTGCGGCAGCACGCCGATCGCCCGCGCGATGCGGCGGCTCGGGATGCGGGCCACGTCGACCCCGTCGAGGGTGACGCGGCCGGCCTGCGGCGGCAGCAGGCGGGCGAAGCCGCGCAGCAGGGTCGACTTGCCGCTGCCGTTCGCGCCGACCAGGGCCGTGAGCCGACCCGGAGCGATCTCGAGGTCGACGCCGGCGACGACCGTGCGCGCGCCGTAGGCGAGGGCGAGGCCCTCGGCCCGCAGCACGGGCGGTGACGATCCGTCGCCGGCGGCGGCGTGCAGCAGGTCGAGCGCGGAGCTCGGCACGGCGCTGCCGACAGGGGGCGCGGCGGGCGGCGCGGTGGGCACCGAGGCGCGGCGTGCGGCGGGGCTCATGGGCGGGGATCCTCTCCGGGGACGGCGGGGACGGCGGGGACGGCGGGGACGGCAGGGCGTGCCGCGGTCGCGGCCCCGCGCGCGGTACGGCCGGCAGACCCCCCGCGCCCGCCGCGGACGAGCAGCACGAGCAGCACGACCGATCCGGCGGCGCCGGTGATGAGGCCGACCGGCGGCTGGAACGCCCCCGGCACGAGATGCTGCGCGACGAGGTCGGCGACGACGATGACGGCGGCTCCGACGAGCGCGGCCGTGCCGAGCGCGGGTCCGCGCCCGCGCAGCCCGCGCGCGATCGGCCCGGCGGCGAAGGCGACGAAGGCGATCGGTCCGGCGACCGAGACCGCGGCGGCGGCGAGGATGCTCGACACGACCATCGCCCCCACCCGCGTGATGACGGGCCGTGCGCCGAGGGCGCGCGCCGAGCCGTCGTCGAGCGCCTGCGCGGCGAGCGGGCGCCGCGCGGCGACGAGCACGAGGCCGCAGACCGCGAGGGCGCCCCCGACGATGGCGACCTTCTCCCACGAGGGCGACCCGACCGAGCCGACGAGCCAGAAGTAGGCGCTCTCGGCCTGGGTGAGGGTGGCGCGGGTGAGGGCGTAGCCGACGATGCCGTTGGCGAGGAAGGCGACGGCGATGCCGATGACGACGAAGCGGGCGCCGCTGACGCCGCGACCGCTCGCGAGCAGCACGAGCGCGGTGGCGACGAGCGCCCCGACGAGGGCGGCGCCGGTGACGGCGGTGCCGACGAGGCCGGTGCCGAGCGCGAGCACGGCCGCGGCGGAGGCGCCGCCCGTGACGCCCACGATGTCGGGGCTCGCGAGGGGGTTGCGCACGACGGACTGCAGCAGGGCTCCGGCGAGGCCCAGCGCGGCCCCCACCACGAGGGCGAGGGCGAGGCGCGGCAGCCGCACGCCCTGCACGATGAACTGCGCGCCGCCCGCGCCGTCGAGTCCGAGCAGGCCGGCGACGACCTCGTCGAGGGGGAGGGCGACGGCGCCGAGCGCGAGCGAGAGCATCCCGCCCGCCACGATGACGAGCAGCAGCGCGCCCGCGACCAGGAGGCCGCGGCGGCGGTCGCGGCGGCGCCCGTGCTCGATCGCGTCGATGGTGGCGAGGCAGGCGGCGGGCAGGTGCGTCCCGTCGATGGCCGCGGGCGGGCGCGGGGTGGGACCGGGCGGGCGGACGGGGCCGCGCGCGAGAACGCCGGTCATGCGCGCGCCCCGAGGAGCGTGCGAGCGGAGGAGGGGAGCCGTGCGCCGGTCATGCGCGCAGCCCTTCGCGCGAGCGCACGAGCAG
Organism: Microcella daejeonensis; assembly: GCF_026625045.1. Classification (GTDB taxonomy): domain Bacteria; phylum Actinomycetota; class Actinomycetes; order Actinomycetales; family Microbacteriaceae; genus Microcella; species Microcella daejeonensis. The sequence continues at coordinate 1,072,979 of NZ_CP113089.1, forward strand.
GATGAGGAGGGGTGCCCCGAGCGCGGCGATGACGATGCCGGCCTCGAGCTCGCCCGGAGGCACGACGAGGCGGCCGAACACGTCGGCGATGAGCACGAGGGCGGCTCCGGCGACGGCGGCGACGGGGATGCGCGCCAGGTGCGAGCCGCCGACGGCGACGCGGGCGGCGTGCGCCCCGACGAGGCCGACGAAGACGATCGGCCCGGCGATCGCGGTGGCCGCACCGGCGAGCACGACGATCGCGGCGATGGCGGCGGCGCGCGTCGGCGCGAGGCGGAACCCGAGCCCGCGGGCGACGTCGTCGCCGAGGGCGAGCGCGTCGAGGGCCCTGGCGAGCAGGGCCGCGCCGACGATGCCGACGGCGATGAGCGGCGCGAGCGCGAGGGCGCCGTCGAGGTCGCGGCCCGTGAGCGAGCCGACCGTCCAGAAGCGGTAGCGGTCGAGCGTCTCGGGGTCGCCCAGCAGCACGAGGGTCGTGATCGAGCTGAGGCCGGCGGTGACGGCGGCGCCCGCGACGACGAGCAGGGCGGGATCGCTGCCGACGCGCGAGGTGGCGGCGATCGCGGCGATGAGCGCCGCGGCGGCGAGAGCCCCGAGCAGGCTGAACCCGGCGAGCGCGACGACCGAGGTCACCCCGGCGGCGGCGATGCCGAGCACGACCGCGAAGGAGGCGCCCGCGGTGACGCCGAGCAGGCCGGGGTCGGCGATGGGGTTGCGGGTCACGCCCTGCATGACGATGCCGGCGACGCCGAGGGCCGCGCCCGCGAGCAGGCCGATCACGGTGCGCGGGATGCGCAGCTCGCGCACCACGACGGCATCGACCGAGTCGGGGCCGAGGGCCGCGGGGTCGACGAGCGCGAGCACCGCGACGATCGGGTCGGTCGCCCGCGCCCCGACGGCGAGGCTCAGGGCCACGGCGACGAGCAGGCCGCCGAGGAGGGCGCCGGCGCCGAGCAGGCGGCGCCCGCTGCGGATCCCCGGTCGCCGCGGCGCCGGAGCGGGCGGGGCGAGCGCGGGGCTGCTCGCGCTCACTGCCCTTCGCTGCGGCCGTGCCGCCAGTAGCCCATGAAGGCGACGTTCGTGCGGGCGACGCCGACCTCGCTGACCAGGTGGCGGCGCAGCAGCTTGACGCTCGCCGCCTCGCCCGCGATCCAGGCGTAGAAGTCGCCCGTGGTCGGGTCGACGGGGCTGTCCCAGAGCAGCTCGTGGTCGACGTCCACGTCGTCGAGGGCATCCGGCGTCGATCGCACGACGCTCGCGAGCTCGGCCGTGTGCCGCGGCAGCCAGCCGCGCACCGCCTGCATGAGCAGCTCCCCCCGCGGGGCGACGGCCTCGAAGCCCCGCGCGGTCTCGCAGCCGGCGTCGCGGGCGAGCCAGGCGATGCGCGAGGCGCCCTTCGGCACCACGTTCTGGATGTCGGCGCTCGACGGCACCTCGATGAAGGCCTGCGCGGTGACCCCGGGCTCGAGCGATTCCATGATCGAGCAGATGGCGGGCGCCGCGGTCTCGTCGCCGACGAGCAGCAGGTGGCGGGCCGCTCCGGGCCGCCAGTCGCAGCCGATGGTCGGGTCGGCGGTGCGGGCGTCGGGGCCGACGATGACGACGGCGTCGCCGACGGATGCCCGGCGCAGCCAGGCGGCGGCCGGCCCGTCCACCGCTCCCGGCACCGGCGGGTGCAGCACCATGTCGACGTCGAGCTGCCGGCGTCCGGGGCGGATGCTGCGCACCGTGTACGTGCGGAACGCGGGCCGCTCGCCCTCGGGCAGCGCGCGCCAGCGGGCGTACCAGCCGCCCTCGCGGATGCACTGCTCGTCGTGCTGGCCGAGATCGGGCATCCCGCCGCCCTCGAGGGGCAGCACGAGCTTGATGCGCTGATCGAGCCCCGTCGGCGCGAACACGTCGAAGTCGGAGCCCGTGAACGTCACCCGCACGAGGTGCGGGCTCAGCGGCAGAACCCGTTCGACGACCGCGGCGAAGGGGCGGTACGCGGGGTACTCGACGGTCGGCGCGGCGGTCGCATCGACGGCGGCCGGCATCGCACTCGCGGGTGAGGTAAGCATTACCTAAGTATGCAGGAACGCCGCGGCGACGCGCGAGTCGGGATGCCCTGGGAATAGTCTCCACGCAACCTGCAGGCCGCCCGTGCCCGCGACTACGCTGGGAGGCCGCGCACCGGTGTCTCACCGGTCGCGCGGCTGACGATACGAGGAGACGACTATGCGCGGAAAGATCCTGTTCCTGACCGGTATCGGCGTGGGCTACGTGCTCGGCGCGAAGGCCGGTCGCGAGCGCTACAACCAGATCAAGCGCACCGCCGACAGGCTCTGGAGCGACCCCCGCGTGCAGCAGCGCGTCGACCAGGTCGAGGACTTCGTCAAGGAGAAGGGGCCGGAGGTCGCCGAGTTCGTGGGCGACAACGCCAAAAAGCTCGCTTCGCAGGTGACCGGCCGCGGCTCGTCGAGCACCAGCGGCTCGAGCCGCTCGGGTTCCGGCACGGCGGCCAAGACCACGCGCTCGACCAAGAGCTCGACCGCGAAGGGCTCGAGCAGCTCGAGCTCCTCCTGATCGGCGCCGACATGACCGACCCCCGTCAGAGCGGCGAGCGCAAGGGCCTGTTCGCCCTCATCGCCGACGTGCCCCGACTGATCGGAGACCTCGTGCGCGCTGAGATCCAGGCGGCGAAGGATGAGATCGCCGGCAAGCTCAAGGCCGCCGGCATCGGCGCCGGGCTGCTCGTCGGCGCCGGGCTATTCGCGCTGCTCGCGCTCATCGTGCTGCTCTTCGCCGCGGTGCTGGGCCTCGCGACCGTGATGCCCGCGTGGGCCGCCGCCCTCATCGTCGGCGGTGCGCTGCTGCTCATCGCCGTGCTCGTCGCCCTCATCGGCATCGCCGCGCTCAAGCGCGGCGTGCCCCCCATGCCCACCGACACGATGGACAGTGTCAAGGAAGACGTCCGCGCCGTGCGCGGACTCAGGAAGTAGAGGCCAGCCATGACCGACGCCCAGAACCCCAGCAGCACCGAGAAGTCCATCGACAGCGCCGTCGCCCACGCGAAGGAGGCCGTCACCGACTCCGTGGAGGCGACCCGCGCGCAGCTCGAGCACACGCTCGACGCGATCGAGGACCGCCTCGACGTGAAGAAGCGCAGCGAGGAGCTCTACGCCAAGGCGCAGCGCTCGTACGACGAGAACCCCGTGCCGTGGATCGTCGGCGCGACCGCCGTCGCCGTGGGCCTCGTCGGGCTCATCGCCTGGGCCATCTTCAGCGACGACTGACCACGACGACGGAGCACGACGACTGAGCTGTGCGCGGCCCGAGCGCCGCTCGATCGCGCCGCCGCGTCATCCCCTCGCGCCGCCCCTCGCCGATTCGGCGGGTGGGCGGCGCGGCGGTTAACCGGATCGTGATGCTCTCGATTAGGGTTCCCGGCCGCACAGGGTGATGATGGTCGGGATGTCCCTTCCGAGCGATGCGATCATCGACCGCACCCCCACCGGGGCCCTGCCGGTGATCAAGCCCCTTCTCGGCTGGCGCGTGCTCGTTCCACGCGGCGGCAAATGGGGCGACGGCATTTCCGCCGCCCTGCGCACTCTCGGCGCCATCCCCGTCGTCGCCCCGCTCATCAACTTCGCCGGCACCGAGAACCCCGAGCAGCTGGCCGCCGAGCTCGACCGTCTGCAGTCCGGCGAGTACGGCTGGCTCGTCGTGACGAGCGCCACCACCGTCGACGTGCTCATGAGCCAGGGCGTGCGCCTGCCCGAGCGCACGCGCGTCGCCGCCGTCGGCGAGACGACCGCCCACGCTCTGCAGCTGGCCGGCTACCGGGTCGACTTCGTTCCCGGCGACCACTCGGCCCGCGGCCTCGTCAAGGAGTGGCCGGGCACCCAGGCCGACGGCCCCGTGCTCATCCCGCAGAGCGAGATCGCCGAGCCCACGCTCGTCAGCGGGCTCTCCGCCGCCGGCATCGACGCCCGCTTCGTCAGCGCGTACCGCACCATCGGCACCGCCGCCCCGGCGGCCGTCGTGCACGACGTCGCCGCCGGCCGCATCAACGCCCTGCTCGTCAGCTCGGGCAGCGTCGCCCGGCAGATCGCCGAGCAGTTCTCCCCCCTGCCGAGCAGCACGGTCTGCATCTGCATCGGCCCCCGCACGGCCTTCGACGCCCGCGCCGCCGGCCTCACGGTGCAGGGCATCGCCGAGGAGCGCTCGAGCGCGGCGCTCGTGCGCGCGCTCTCCGACTACGTGCTCGAGTCGGGCGACGTGCGCCCTCCCGCGGCCCGGTAGGCGGCGGGCGGCGGTACGACGCCTCGTATCGGGATGCCGCGGCCGGGGCATCCCGCACCATGCCGGCCGCATCATGCCGGCCGCGGCGGCGCCGACCGCGGCTCAGCCGGCGGCGGCTCAGCCGAAGAGCAGGGCGGCCTCGTCGTAGCGATCCTGCGGCACCGTCTTGAGCTTTCCGAGGGCGTTCTCGAAGGGCACGTGCACGATCTCGGTGCCCTTGAGCGCGACCATCTGGCCCCAGTGGCCGTCGTTGACGCTGCGCACGGCGGCCATGCCGAGGCGCGTGGCCAGCACGCGGTCGAAGGCGCTCGGCGTGCCGCCGCGCTGGATGTGGCCGAGCGTGGTCGCGCGGGTCTCGATGCCGGTGCGGTGCTCGATGAGCGGGGCGATCTGCTCGCCGATGCCGCCGAGACGGGGGCGGCCGAAGGCGTCGAGGCCGCGCTCGGAGTGCGGGTCGTCCATCGAGTCGAGCGTGAAGCCCTCGGCGACGACGACGAGCGGCGCGCGACCGCGGTCGTAGGCGCTCGTGACCCACTCCACGAGCTGGTCGAGGCTCGTGCGCTGCTCGGGGATGAGGATGGCGTGGGCGCCGGCGGCCATGCCCGAGTGCAGGGCGATCCAGCCGACGTGGCGGCCCATGACCTCGGCCACCATGCAGCGGTTGTGGGCGTCGCCCGTGGTGCGCAGGCGGTCCATGGCCTCGGTGGCGATGCCGACGGCGGTGTCGAAGCCGAAGGTGTAGTCGGTGGCGTCGAGGTCGTTGTCGACGGTCTTCGGAACCCCGACGATGCGCACGCCCTCGTCGGTGAGGCGCTTGGCGGCCGCGAGGGTGCCCTCGCCGCCGATCGCGATGATGGCGTCGAGACCGTTCTCGGTCATCACCTCGTTGATGCGGTCGACGCCGCCGCGGCCCTCGAAGGGGTTGGTACGGCTCGTGCCGAGGATGGTGCCGCCCTGCTTGCTGACGCCCTTCACCTCGTGCCGGCCGAGGGGCATGGTGTCGTTCTCGACGAGGCCCCTCCAGCCGTCCTTGAAGCCGAGGAACTCGTGGCCGTGCACGGTCTCGCCCGTCAGCACGGCTCCGCGGATGACGGCGTTCAGACCGGGGGCGTCGCCGCCCGACGTCAGCATTCCAATGCGCATAGCCCTATCTAAGTGCGTGCGGGGCGCTGCCGCGAAACGAGCGGGAGTCGTTCGCCCCCGATCGATCCTGGGGGCGGACTGTGCGATGGGCAGCGCTCCCCGTGGCCATGAGGAAGCGTCGCCGATACAGTCATCCCGGGCGGGATGCAGCACTCCTGCTCGTCCGACCGAATTCCGACCACCAGGAGCCCCGCCATGACCGACGCACCCCCTCCCGCCCAGCCCGCCTACAACCAGCAGCCCGCCGCCTACGGCATGAACGGCGCCACCGGCCCCGCGGGCTCGCCCTCGACCGGTGAGGACCCGGGTCGCGTGCTCGGCATCGTCGCCCTCGTGCTGGCGTTCCTCTTCTCCCTCGCCGGCCTCATCACGGGCATCATCGCGCGCAACAAGTCGAAGGCGGCCGGGTACTCCAACGGCTTCGCGAAGTGGGCCATCATCCTGTCGATCGTCTTCATGGTGCTCGGCGTGATCGCGGCCATCGTCCTCGTCGTGGGCGGGGCCGCGCTGGTCGGCGGCGCGATCGAACAGGCCTGCCAGGGCCTCGAGCCGGGCACCTACCCCACCACCACGGGCGAGAGCATCACCTGCCCGTAGTCACCGCGTCACCATGACGGGGCGGTCGGATGCGCGAGCATCCGGCCGCCCCGTTCCCGTCGGCGGGGCGGGATGCTCGCCGCGCGCTCCCGGGGGCCCGAGCCGGGCATCCTGCAGCCGGGGGCCGCGCACCGCGCGCTCAGCCGTCGCCCCTAGTTTTCTCGGCATGAGCACCTCCGCGCCCTCCCCGCTGCTCGCCCTCGGCGATGAGACCTACGTGCTGCTGACGACGACCCGCCGATCCGGCGTCGACGTGCCGACCGCGGTGTGGGTCGGACGCGACGGGGACGAGCTCATCGTCACGACCGCGGCGTCCGCCGGCAAGACGAAGCGCATCCGGCACACCTCGCGGGTCACCCTGCAGGCCTGCGATCGCGCCGGGAACCCGACCGCCGGAGCCCCGGTCATCGAGGGCCGGGCCGTCGTCGATGACAGCGATGCGGCCCGGGTGCGGCTCGACGCGCTCTTCGCCAAGAAGTACGGCGCCGCCTACAAGGCCATCCGCGCGATGAGCAGGCTGCGCGGCCGCAGCCGCTCCGAGTCGGTGGTGCTGCGCATCATGGAGCCGTGACGCCCCCGCCTCCCGCCGACCCGCGTGCGGCGACGCCCGACGCCGAGACCGAGGTGCGGCTCGACGGGCCCGCCGACCTCGTCGGCACGCTGTTCCCGCTGCGCCGCGGCGGGGGCGACCCGACCCTGCAGCGCCCGCTCGACGGCGGGCCGTGGGGCGAGCTGTGGCGCACGCAGCGCACGCCCGAGGGGCCCGCGACCCTGCGGCTCACCGTCGAGGAGTCGACGCAGGACTCGTCGTGCGTGCGGGTGCGGGCGTGGGGCCCGGGGGCGGCGTGGAGCGCGGCCCAGGCCGGCGAGCTGCTCGGGCAGGGCGACGACTGGGCCGAGTTCGACGGGCTGCTCGGCCGGCTCGCCGACGAGCCCGACGGCCCGGCGGGGCCGGCGGCATCCGCGCTCGCCGCGGTGCGCCGGCGCCGCCGCGGCCTGCGGCTGCTGCGCACGGGCATCGTGCTCGAGTCGGCGGTCGCGGCCGTGCTCGAGCAGAAGGTCACGGGCGTGGAGGCCCGGCGGGCGTGGCGCGGGCTCATCCGGCAGCACGGCGAGGTGCCGCCCGGCCCCGCTCCCGAGGGGATGCGGGTGCTGCCCGACGCCGAACGGTGGCGCAGCATCCCGGATCACGATTGGCATCGCGCGGGGGTCGGCCCGCAGCGCATGCGCACCATCCGGCGCATGGCGGCCGTCGCTCCCGCGCTCGAGCGCACGCTCGCCCTCGGCCGCGGAGGTGAGGCGGTCGCGCGGGCGCTGTGCTCCATCCCGGGAGTGGGGGAGTGGACGGCCGCCGAGATCACCCAGCGCGCCCACGGCGACGCCGACGCGATCAGCGTGGGCGACTACCACCTGGCGCACGTCGTCTGCCACTGGTTCACGGGCGAGCGCGGCGACGACGCCGACATGCTGCGCCTCATGGCGCCCTTCGCCGGGCACCGTCAGCGGGTCGTGCGGCTCATCACCGCGAGCGGCGTCGCCGAGGAGCGCCGCGGACCGAAGATGACCATCCAGGACCACCGAGCGCACTGAATCGGCGTCACGACCGGGCGGCGGTCGTGCGATCCCGCCGGTCGCGGGGGCGGGATGCCCGGCCCGCGCTGTGGGGCTGCCACAGCCGGTCGGCCCGCGCCCGTGCAGGGGCGTAGCGTCACGCGGGTGAACATGCTCTTCCGCCTGCTGCTGCTCAGCATCCGCGCCCGCTTCCGGGAGCGCCTCGCGCCCACCGACGTCGCCCGCACCGCCTTCCGCGTGCTGCCCACCGACCTCGACGTGCTCAACCACATGAACAACGGCGTGTACCTGTCGATCATGGATCTCGGCCGCATCGACCTCATGGCCCGCTCGGGCGTCTGGCCGGCGCTGCGCCGCCGCGGCTACTACCCGGTCGTCGTGAGCTCGACCATCACCTACCGCCGCTCGCTCGAGCCGTGGCAGCGCTTCGTCGTCGAGAGCCGCATCGTCGGCCTCGACGACGTCGCCGGCTACGTCGAGCAGCGCTTCGTGCGCGACGGCGAGATCTGCGCGCGCGCGATCGTCAAGGCGCGGTTCCTCAAGAAGTCGGGCGGCAGCGTGCCCATCCCCGAGCTCGCCGAGCTCTTCGGGCTCGACCCCGACGACCACCCGCTGCCCGACTGGCTCGCCCAGTGGAGCGCCGACACCGCCCTGCCGCCGCGCCGCGAGCCGACCCCGAGCGTCTGGAACTGATCGCCGCCTGAACCCCCGCCGCCGAGCGTCTGGCCGCGAGCGGGATGCCCCGCTAGCGTTTGCCGCATGCCCGACGCCGTGTCCGCCCCCGCCGACCCCGCCCGCCGCCCCCGCTCCGTCTACGGGGTCGGGGAGGAGCCCGAGGTGCAGGCCTCGCTCGCCAACGAGCGCACCGCCCTGAGCTGGATCCGCACGGGAATGGCGCTCGTCGCCGGCGGTATCGCGCTGGCGACCCTCGCGAGCTTCGGCGACCTGCCCGTCGTCATCATCGCGATCGCCGGGCTCGCGAGCCTCGGCGGCGGCGTGCTCGCCGTCTGGGCGCTCGTCTCGTGGCGCCGGGTCGAGCGAGCGCTGCGTCGCCGCGAGCCGCTGCCCTCGCCCTCCGCCTTGCCGTGGCTCGTCGGCGGAGTGGTCGCGGTCGCGCTGTTCCTCGCCGTGTTCTCGGGGTTCGAGGCGTTGCAGGCGGTGCCGTGACCGACGGCGCGACCGCGGGCGAGCCGTCGGCCGGGGCCGGTGCCGGTGCCGGTGCCGCGCCGGCGGGTCGGCCCCGCGTCGGCCGCGCCCCCGTCGATCGCACGAGCCTCGCCTGGCAGCGCACCTCGGCGACCGCCGCGCTCGTCGCCCTCTTCGCCGCCGTCACCGCGGTGCGCCTGGGTGAGCCGGCCGTCGGCATCGCAGCGACCGTGCTCGCCCTCGTCGGCCTGATCGTCGGGGCGACGACGCCGCGGGTGCACCGCTCCACGGCGGATCGCCGCGACCCCTGGCCGGTGATCGTGCGGGCGGCCGTGGTGCTCGCGCTGAGCGCGGTCGTCGGCATCATGCTCGCGATCGCCGCGCTCGCCGGCGGGTAGGGAACGGTCGCGCGTCCGTCGCTCTCGGCGGGGCAGCCGCTAGAGCCCGGCGCGCTCCTCGAGCACGGCCATCGCCGCGTTGTGGCCGCCGATCGCGCTGACGGCGCCCCCGCGCTGCGCGCCCGATCCGCAGAAGTGGATGCCCGCGAGCCCCGTGCCCACGCCCCAGCGCTCGGCCGGCGTGCCGGTGGGCGCGTCGTCCTCGAGCCACGGCCACGACAGGTCGCCGTGGAAGATGCTGCCCCCGGGCAGGCGCAGCGCGTGCTCGAGGTCGCGGGTGGTCTTCGTCTCGATGCAGGGATCGCCGTTCGCGTCGCTCAGCAGCAGCGACTCCACGGGCTCGGCGAGCACCGAGTCGAGCGAGGAGAGCACCGCCGCCTGCAGGGTCTGGCGCATGGCGTCGTTCGTGGCCTCGGTGACGAGCCGGTCGGGGGCGTGCAGGGCGAAGACGGTGAGCGTCTGGGCTCCGCTCGCCCGCAATTCGGGGCCGAGGATGCTCGGGTCGGTCAGCGAGTGGCAGTAGATCTCGGCCGGCAACGGATCCGGCACCCGGCCCGCGGCGGCCTCGTCGTAGGCGGCCTGCAGCTGGCGGAAGGTCTCGTTGATGTGGAAAGTGCCGCCGAAGGCCGCCTCGGGGGCGAGCGCGGCATCCTTCAGGCGGGGCAGCCGGCTGAGCAGCAGGTTCACCTTGACCTGGGCGCCTTCGGCGGCGGGGGATGCTGCGCCGAGGCCGCCGTCGTCGCCCGAGCCGGTGGCCAGCAGTCGGGCCAGCTCGGCCGGCGAGCAGTTCACCAGCACCTGGTCGGCGGCGATGCGGCGCTCGCCGCCGGCCTCCCTGACGGTGACCACCCGATCCCCGTCGAGCGCGACGACCTCAGCGCCGGTCGTGAGCCGCGCCCCGGCGAGCCGGGCGGCCCGCGCGAGCTCGCCGCTCACGGCGCCCATGCCGCCGACGGGCACGTTCCAGGCCCCCGTTCCGCCGCCGATCACGTGGTAGAGGAAGCAGCGGTTGGCGAGCAGCGAGGCGTCGTCGTTGGGGGCGAAGGTGCCGATGAGCGCGTCGGTGTAGACGACGCCGCGCACGAGGTCGTCGGCGAAGGTCTCGGCGATCGTGGTGCCGACGGGGCGCTCGATGAGGGCATCCCACAGGGCGTCGTCGCCGACGGCCGCGCGCGCCTCGGCGCGGGTCAGCAGCGGGTCGGTCACCGTCGGGAACAGCGCGCGGGCGAGCCGCCCGGTGCCCGCGTAGAAGCGCTGCCAGGCCTCGGCGTCGGCGGCCGCGCCGAGCGAGGCGAAGCTCGCGGCCGTCGCCGCCGGGTCGTGGTCGTCGACGAGCAGGCCGCCGGCTCCGTGCGGGTTCGGCGTGTACGAGCTGTAGCGACGCGGGGCCAGCGCGATCGAGAGACCGAGGTCGTCGATGACCTTCTGCGGCAGCAGGCTGACCAGGTACGAGTAGCGGCTGAGCCGGGCATCCACCCCCGGGAACGCCTGCGCCGAGACCGCGGCCCCGCCCAGCACGTCGAGCCGCTCGAGCACCTCGACGTCGAGCCCCGCCTTCGCGAGGTAGGCGGCCGCGGCGAGGCCGTTGTGGCCGCCGCCGATGATGACGACGTCGCGCCGTTCGGTCACGGGATGCTCCTCCTCGAGTGCGGCGGGCGTCGCCGCCTCGCCAGCCTACGTCGGGGGTGCCGCCCGACGAGAGGTCAGGCCGCCTCGAGGGTGAAGAACAGGAAGCACACGAACGCCGTGCGCTCGCCGCTCGCGATCCGCGGGGGCATCAGCTCGCTCGGGGTCTCGGGCGAGGGCGCCGGCTCGTCGACGGCGAGCACGTGGAACCCGGCCTCGACGAACGATCGGGTCATCGCGCTGAGGGGGCGGTGCCACATGGTGAGAACGGCGGGCACGCCGTCGAACTCGAGGTCCTCCGAGTACTGGCGCGTGGCGAAGTAGTCCTCTTCGGGGAAGTTCACCGTGCGCACGAAGGGGTGGTTGACGGAGACGAGCAGCCGGCCGCCCGGGGTGAGCACGCGGCGGAGCTCGGCGAGGGGCGCGCTCCAGTCCTCGAGGTAGTGCAGCACGAGGGAGGCCGTGACGACGTCGAAGGCGTCGTCGGCGAAGGGCAGCGGCGCCGCGAGGTCACCGACGTGCAGCGGCACCCCGTCGCCCAGCCGCTCGCGGGCGAGCTCGATCATCGCGGGGCTGCCGTCGATGCCGGTCACCTCGGCACCGCGGGCCAGCAGCTCGGCGGTCAGCGGGCCGGAGCCGCAGCCGGCGTCGAGCACGCGCAGCCCGCGGACATCCCCCGCGAGCTCGAGCATCGCGGGCCGCTCGTAGTAGGCGTTCAGCAGGCTGGAGGTGTTCTCCGCATCGTAGGTGCGGGCGAAATCGTCGTACTGGTCCGGCTTCATCGGCGTTCCTCTGATCGGCGACCTCGAGTCGGCGAGATCGGGCGGGGTGGCGCTTCTTCCCGTCGAGGGTAGGGGATGGGAGTCAAGCAGTGCTCACGAAGACGTCCGTCGGCTGGCCTGCATTCATCCGAGCGGCGGCGAGGAGGATGCCCTTAGGCCGAGGTGAGCGTCGACTCCGAGTCCTGACGTCTCGACGACGCGGCGAGGGTGGGGCGCACCCGCGCGAGGATCACCGCCCCGACGACGCCGATGACGGCGGCGACGATGAGCGACGGCGCGGCGATCTCGGGAATCGTGAGCGCCATCCCGAAGATTCCGATGCCGTACTCCGCCATCTCCGCCGGGCGGGAGAGCAGCACGCGCGTGCCGGCGGCAGACGACACCGCGGTGATGAAGGCCGGTCCGATCCAGAGGGCGGCGAGGCTGACGACGGCGGCGGCGATCCGCCCCGGCGTGCGGAAGCCGCACCAGGCGATCGCGCACCCGACGAGCACGGCGGGCATCCATCGCAGCATGAACGGCAGAACGAGTGCGATCCCCTCGGGGCCCGCGATCAGCAGCTCCCGCAATCCCGTTCCCACCCACGTGGACGCCACGATCGCCGCGAGCGCGAGCGCCATGGTGGCGCCGGGAACCGGGGCCCTCGCGACGAGCAGCAGCACCAGCATGCCCACGAGCATCCCGACGACGCTGACGGCGATGAGCAGGCCGAGATAGAGGGATGCCCGGGTCGAGGTCTCGAGCACGCTCGCCGTCGCGGCCGCCGACTGCACGATCGCGACGACCTGCACGAGCACCATCGCGGCGGCCATCGCCAGGGTGCCGAAGCGCGGTCGGCGGGGAGCGAGCGCTCGCGAGACCAGCCCCGTGATCGCGGGGCCCACGACCAGCAGGGCGACGATCGAGAAGAGGAAGTACTGGTTGAACGGCAGCAGCACGAACGGCAGCGGTCCGGCGAGCTGCGCGTCACCGAGGTTCTGCAGAAGAAGCTGCCCGCCGGTCGACAGCCAGGGCAGCAGCCCCAGCACTGCACCTCCCGCGCCGAGCGCGATCCAGAGGGCGAGAGGCGAGGATCGGTCGGGGATCGTCATGCGGGGACTCTACCGACGCGAAGCGCGCTCGTGCCGAAGTCGTGTTCCGGGAATGGACTCACCCCGCGAAGTCGACCGCCTCCGCGAGGATCGCCCGCACCGCGACGATCGCCGGGCGCGCCGCCGAGGTCGCCCGCGCGGCCGTGAACACCGTGCGCTGCGGGTCGCCCTCCAGCGCGAGCAGCGGCACCCGCGGCTCCGCCCCGCCCCACACGAGGTCGGGCAGCAGCGCGACGGCGTGCCCGGCCTCGACGAGCCGGATGTGCGCCTGCAGGTCGGCCGTCTCGAACCGCACGTCGGGCTCGAAGCCGGCGAGCCGGCACTGCTGCTCGGCCCAGTGGCGCGAGGCGGTGCCGCGGGGCTCCATGACCCAGGCGGCGCCGGCGGCGTCGGCGATCGACGGGATGCTCGGCAAGGGCATCCCGTCAGCGCCGGACCGCGCCGGCACGCCCAGCCGCAGCGCATCCCGCAGCAGGGGCACCCGGTCGAGCTCCGCCCGCCGCGGAGCGGCGTGCGCCGGGTACTCCTCGGCGATGACGAGGTCGAACTCGCGCGCCCAGACCTCGTCGAGGGCGCTCTCGGGCTCGCGCTGGGTGATCTCGACGCGCAGCTGCGGGTGGTGCTCGGCGAGCAGGCTGAGCGCGCGCGGCACGATGCCGAGGGCCGCCGACTGGAACACCGCGAGCCGCACCGTGCCGCCGACGGTCGAGGAGCTCGCGGCGAGCCGGCTCTCGAGCGCCTCCATCTCGTCGAGCAGGCGGGCGGCACCCTCGACCAGCAGGGCGCCCTCCGGCGTGAGCTGCACGCGGCGGCCGGCGCGCTCGAGCAGCGGAGTTCCCGCCTCCTGCTCGAGCAGGGAGAGCTGCTGGGAGATCGTCGAGGGGCTGTAGGAGAGCGCGCGGGCGACGGCGTGCAGGGTGCCGCGGCGCTGCACCTCGCGCAGCAGGCTGAGGCGGCGCAGGTCGAGCACGGGCATCCCTTCGTCACGGAGGGCGGCGTCGGGGGCCGGTGCCGCCGTCGCAACCGTTCGATCCATCCGAACAATACCGTGCAGTATTCATCGCTTCCGCCGACGACCCGCGCGAGCGCACACTGTGGATGTCGGGCGCGGTCGCGCGCGGCGCGGCGACGAGCGGCGAAGGCTGGCAGTCTGATGACCATGAGCGAGACCACCCCCCGAACGGGTGCCACGAGCATTCCGGCTTCGGTCGATGCAGCGGCCCCCGGCGCGAACCCCGACGCCACCTCCGACGCGGTCGCCGATGCCGCCGTGCAGCTCGTGCGCGACTGGCTCGCGCAGACCGAGGGCGTCAAGCCCGACGCGGGAGCGGCGCGGCTCGCGGGGCTGCTGCAGGATCCTCGGGGGCTCGACTTCGCGATCGGCTTCGTCGACCGGGTGGCCCGGCCCGACGACCTGCGCGTCGCGGGGCGCAACCTGGAAGAACTGAGCAGGAGCATCCCGCGCTTCCTCCCCGCGCCGCTGCGCGGGCTCATCGCGCTCGGCGGCGGTTTCGCGCCCCTGCTGCCGCGGCCCATCATCCCGATCGCGAGGCGCGTGCTGCGCGGCATGGTCGGCCATCTCATCGTCGACGCGACCCCCTCGAAGCTCGGCGGCACGCTCGCGGGACTGCGCGATCAGGGCGACAAGCTCAACATCAACCTGCTCGGCGAGGCCGTGCTGGGCGACGCGGAGGCCGACCGCCGCCTCGAGGGCATCACCGAGCTCGTGCGCCGCGACGACGTCGACTACGTCTCGGTCAAGGTCTCGGCGATCGTCAGCCAGCTGTCGATGTGGTCGTTCGATGAGACCGTCGACCGGGTCGTCGCCCGCCTCGCGCCGCTCTACGACACCGCCGCGCTCGGAGTCTCGCCGACCTTCCTCAACCTCGACATGGAGGAGTTCCGCGACCTCGACCTCACCATCGCGGTCTTCGAGAAGCTGCTCGCCCGGCCGAGCCTCAAGAACTACGAGGCCGGCATCGTGCTGCAGGCGTACCTGCCCGAGGCGTTGCCCGCGCTCGAGCGGCTCACCGCCTGGGCGCAGCAGCGTCGCGCCGAGGGCGGCGCGGGCATCAAGGTGCGCGTCGTCAAGGGCGCCAACCTCGCCATGGAGCGCGTCGACGCCGCCCTGCACCACTGGCCGGTGGCCGTGCTGCCGAGCAAGCAGGCGAGCGACGCGAACTACAAGCGCGTCATCGAGTACGCGCTGAGCCCCGATCGGGTGGATGCCGTGCGCATCGGCGTCGCCGGCCACAACCTCTTCGACATCGCGTGGGCGCACCTGCTCGCGACCTCCCGCGGCGTCGCCGACCGGGTCGAGTTCGAGATGCTGCTCGGCATGGCCTCGGCGCAGGCCGACGCGGTGCGCCGCACGGTCGGGCACCTGCTGCTCTACACGCCGGTCGTGCATCCCGAGGACTTCGAGTCGGCCATCAGCTACCTCATCCGCCGCCTGGAGGAGAACGCGAGCACCGAGAACTTCCTCTCCGGCGTCTTCGAGCTCTCGGGCGACGCCCGCATCTTCGCCCGCGAGGAGGGCCGGTTCCGCGCCGCGCTCGCCGACCTCGCCGTCGCCCCCGCGGCCCCCGCCCCGCACCGCGTGCAGAACCGTCTGACCGAGCGGGATGCCCCCCGCGCGCTCCCCGCCGCCGCTCGCCTGAGCGACCCGGGTGCGCTGTCGGGCGTGCGCGAGGCCTTCGACAACGAGCCCGACACCGACCCCGCCCTGCCGGCCAACCGGCAGTGGGGTCGCGCCGTGCTCGCCGCCGCCGCGGCGCATGCCGGGCAGCCGTCGCCGCTCGGCGCCGAGGCGGTGGCGCGCGCCGCCGTCGCGGACGCGGGCTCGCTCGAGCGCATCGTCGCCGACGCCCGCGCCGCGGCCTCCGGCTGGAGCGTCCGGTCGGCCGAGGACCGGGCCGCCGTGCTGCACGCCGCCGGCCGGGCGCTCGCCGCGCATCGGGCCGAGCTGCTCGAGGTGATGGTCGCCGAGGCGGGCAAGACCCTCGCCGAGGGCGATCCCGAGATCAGCGAGGCGATCGACTTCGCCCACTACTACGCCGAGAGCGCCCGCGACCTCGCGCGCATCGACGACGCCCGCTTCGTGCCGGCGCGCCTGACGGTGGTGGCCCCGCCCTGGAACTTCCCCGTCGCCATCCCCGCCGGCAGCGTGCTCGCGGCGCTCGCCGCGGGCAGCGCCGTCATCATCAAGCCCGCGCCGCAGGTGAAGCGCTGCGCGGCCGTCCTGGTCGAGGCGCTGTGGGAGGCCGGGGTTCCGCGCGAGGTGCTGCGCTTCGTCGACGTGCCCGAGAACGAGCTGGGCCGAGCGCTCATCGCCCACCCCGCGGTCGACCGCGTGGTGCTGACGGGAGCCTTCGAGACGGCGGCGCTGTTCCGCTCCTGGCGCTCCGACCTGCCGATCCTCGCCGAGACGAGCGGCAAGAACGCGATCGTCGTGACGCCCTCGGCCGACTACGACCTCGCCGTGGCCGACATCGCGAAGTCGGCCTTCGGGCACGCGGGCCAGAAGTGCTCGGCCGCATCCCTCGCCATCCTGGTCGGCTCGGTGGCCGACAGCGCGCGGTTCCGCCGCCAGCTGGTGGATGCGGTGAGCACCATGAAGGTGGGCTGGGCGACCGACCCGACCACGATCGTGGGCCCGCTCGTCGAGCCCGCGCAGGGCAAGCTGCTGCGCGCGCTCACGACGCTCGGCGAGGGCGAGGAGTGGCTCGTCGAGCCGCGCCGTCTCGACGACGAGGGCCGGCTCTGGAGCCCGGGGGTGCGTCTCGGCGTGCGCGAGGGCAGCGAGTTCCACACGACCGAGTACTTCGGCCCAGTGCTCGGCATCATGCGCGCCCGCGACCTCGATGAGGCGCTCGACCTGCAGAACGCGACGAGCTTCGGCCTCACCGCGGGCCTGCACTCGCTCGACCGCGACGAGGTCGCGCAGTGGCTCGACGAGGTCGAGGCCGGCAACCTCTACGTCAACCGCGGCATCACGGGCGCGATCGTGCGCCGGCAGCCCTTCGGCGGCTGGAAGCGCTCGAGCGTCGGCGGCTCGACGAAGGCCGGCGGCCCCTCGTACGTCATGGGCTTCGGCTCGTGGCAGCCGATCGCGCGCGAGCCGAAGAAGAACCTCAGCCTGCGCCACCTCTCGCCCCGCGTGCAGCGCCTGCTGCAGGCGGCGCAGCCGGGCCTCGACTTCGCCGGCTTCGACGCCGCTCGCGCCGGAGCGCTGAGCGACGAGAAGGCCTGGCAGGACGAGTTCGGCCTCGCCCGCGACATCAGCGCGCTCGGCGTGGAGCGCAACGTGCTGCGCTACCGCCCGACCGAGGTGCAGTTGCGCCTCGCCGAGGGCGCCCCGATGGCGGGTCTCGTGCGTCTGCTCGCCGCCGCCGCCCGCGCGGGAGCCCCCGTCTCGGTCAGCTCGGCCATCCCGCTCGCCGCCCCGCTCGTGGCCCTGCTCGAGTCGGTCGCCTCCGACGACCCCTTCGCGGTCGACCGCGCCGCGACGGCCGTCGTCATCGAGACGGACGCCGCCTTCACCGCCCGCGTGCTCGAGCGGCGGCCGGCCCGCATCCGCATCGTCGGCGCGGACGGCGCGGTCGCGCCCTTCGTGTCGTCATCGCCGGATGCCCGCCTCGGTGCCGTCGTCGCGCGCGAGCTGCACGCCGCCCTCGCCGGCGACCCTGACGTGGCGATCTACGCGGGCCCAGTGACCGCGGCCGGCCGCGTGGAGCTGCTGCCGTTCCTGCGCGAGCAGGCCGTGGCGCTCACCGCCCACCGCTTCGGCAACCCGTTCCCAGCGCTGGGGGAGCTGCCGCTGTAGGGAGGGTCGCGCGGAGCGGCTCGGTTGAGCGGCTCCGGGCCGGGCCGGCGCCCGCGCACGCGCCCACGCTCGGGCTCGGGCTCGAGCTCGGGCACGAGCTCGTCCTCACCCTCCGGGGTGCGAACCGCCGACCCGCTGCCCTTCCACAACCGCGGAACGGCCGAATCCGATTCACCCGATCCGCAGTTGTGGAAGGTGCTCCGACGACGTGCCCGCACCCTGCAGCGCTCGATGGTTCCCGGGATCCATGCGGCGAGATCCGCCGCCTCGGCGGCAGGGGTACGGACGTTCTGTCCCCCTCCTCGGCGGGCCCACGCCCGGTCTGTCCCCATCCCGAATGGACCCACGCTCGGTCTGTCTTCCTCGGCGGACGAACCACGCCCGGTCTGTCCTCCCCGCCGCGCCCGTCGCGCACGCGCGTTCTGTCCCTCCCGGCGTACCCCGGTCGACCGGGTGGGCGCGCGGCGCGGGCGTCGGCGGAGCGGTGCTGCAGGGCGGAGGGAGGCGCGGCTCAGGTGCGCAGCGCTGCCCGGACGAGGGCGAGCGCCGCGTCCTCGGGCAGGCCCAGACGGCGCACCCGGTCGGCGAACTGGCGTGCGGCATCCTGCGCCTGCTGCTGGGTGGGGTCGCCGTGCTGGGCGATGAAGGTGCCGTTGCGTCCGCGGGTCTCGATGACGCCGTCGGCCTCGAGCTCGCGGTAGGCGCGGGCGACGGTGTTGACGGCGAGGCCGAGCTCCTCGGCGAGGGCGCGCACCGTCGGCAGCTTCGCCCCGGCCGCGAGCGAGCCGGCGGTCACGGCGTCGCGCACCTGCACGCGCAGCTGCTCGTACGGCGGCGTTCCCGACGTCGGATCGACGGTGATGATCACGCGGGGCCTCCTTCCGAGAGCGCGGGGCCGGCGGGGTTCGCGGGCCGCAGCCGGTGCCAACGGCGGGATGCTCCGGTGGCCAGTTGACCGATTGTGACACCCGCGAGGCCGATCGCGATCACGGCGACGCCGAACGACAGCAGCACGCCACCGAAGCGATTTCCGCTCGACTCGAGAGCGGCGGCGATGCTGCCGAGACTGAGGGCGTAGGCGCTCGCTGCGAGGGCCGCCGGAACGGGCATCCCGAACCGGATCGCATCGCTGCGCAGGGCGTCCGACCAGGCGAGCGAGCGCAGGTCGCCGCTGATCGGTCGGCGCCGCAGCACCCGGTCGGAGGCGGCGCGCCAGCCGACCGTCGCGAGCACACCGAGGGCTCCGAGCACCAGAGCGGCGATGGGTTCTGCGCGGCCATCGCCGAGTCCCGCGGTCAGCACGATCACCGGAAGTGCGACGCCGACCGTCACCGCGGCGAGCTGCAGCCGCTCCTCCCACGGGGCGACGACGTCGGCGCGCGTCGGCAGCGTCAGGCGACCGAGTGCTGTCGTGCCGGAGGAGGTGCGCGGCCAGCGCAGGCCGCTGGCCATCACGCCGATGCCGCCGCCGACCGTGACGAGCGGGATGACCGCCCATGCGCCGGCCACCCAGAACTCGGTGCCCTGGAACGGCAGCGGCAGACCGAGGGCGGCGATCGCGAGCACCGTGCCGCAGACGACGATGAAGCCGAGCGCGCTCAGCCGCAGGCGCCGCACGTAGTAGGGCCCGACGACGCGACCACCCAGGTCGTCGAGCTCGAGACCCTGCTCGCGGGCGATGCGCCGGGCGTACCGCGCGCGAGCGGCGGGGATGCTCATCCACACCAGGAAGCCGAATCCGCTGACCATTCCGATCGCCGCGAACGGCCAGATGGGCACGGCGTAGGGGTAGTCGCTCATGCGCGACCCTCCGCCGGGTCGGGAGCGGGCCCGGACGTCGTCGCCGCTGCGAGCTCGGGCCACAGCCGCCGCTGGTAATGGCGCGCACCCGGGCCGCCCGTCGTCTGGGCGGCCGTCGCGATGATGAGGCTGATCGCGATCGCCCCGCCCACGAGGTTGCCGGAGTTGAAGGCCTCCAGCTGCTGGGGCGCGAGGAGTGCGGCGATCGTCGGGACGGCGAGTTGCAGAGCGAGCGCCGCGCTCATGGTGGGGACGAGGAGCATGTCGCCGATGCTCTCGGCGCGCAGGGCATCGCTCCAGGCGAGCGTCGTGGCATCCCCCGAGATCGGGCGCTGGGCGGCCACGTGCCGTGCGGTGAGGCGCCAGGTCACGAGCGCTGCCACGGCGACCACGGCGAGCGTCGCGATCAGGGGCGGGAAGAACCCGACCGTCGCGGCGGAGTCGGCGCTTCGGGACATCACGACGACCACGGCCGCGGCGGCGATCGCGGCGGCGATCGCGATACCCACCAGGCGGACCGTGGCGGGCGCGATGAGGTCGTCGATGGCCGGCCCGTCGAGACGGGCCACCCGCGCCTCGCCGAAGACCGTCCGGCGGCGGTCGACGAGCGTGACCGCCGTCGTGACCACCGTGCCGACCGCGAAGGCGAGCACGAGCATGAGGGGGCCGAGGTCGGAACCCGCGCGGGGGAGCAGCAGCGCCGCGGGTACGAAGACCAGCAGGTATCCCGCGCCGTAGCCGAGCATCCATGCCCGACGGCGGCGCACGATGTGCCGCATCAGCTCCTCCTCGAGGTGATCGGGAACGGCGAGGTTTCGGCGCTGGGCGAGCTTCATGAGCTCGCGCTCCTGCCATCCTCGGGAGCGCGTCATCCGCCAGCTCAACGCCACGATCACCACGATCGCGGGAGCGAGGAGCCCGATCGCGATCGGGCCCGCGCTCATCGGGATGCCCCGCCCGCGCCCGCCGCCGGCTCCGCGGTGCTCGTCGCGGCAGGCGCGGTGCCCGGCGGCCGCACGGCGATCTCGGGCCAGAGCCGGCGCTGGTAGTGCTGCGCGGGGCTGCGACCGGAGGTCGGGTTCGCCTGCACGATCGCGAGCGTCGCCGCGACGATCGCCGCGACGATCACGATGCCGCTCAGCGCGACGCCGACGAGTGATCGCGTCATCGAGTCGAGGGCGCCGATGTTCGTGGCCAGCAGCAGGGTGAGCGGGCCGTACATGCAGGTCGCCAGCGGGAACGCGACCATGTCGCGCAGGGTCAGCGAGCGCAGCGCATCGCTCCAGGCGAGGGCCTGCACGTCGCCCGAGACCGGGCGGGTGCGGGCGATGCGGCGGGCGACGAGCTCCCAGCCGACGACCGCCGCGATGCCGATGGCGAGCAGCGCGAGGGAGGCGATGATGGTCGGCCCCGCCTCCGGCACGAGCCCGCCGGCCGGGAGCAGAACGGCGAGGGCGGTGAGGGTGACTGCCGCGGCGCCGACGGCCGTGTACCGCAGGCCGTAGCGCTCGCCGCGGGGCACCAGGTCATCGACGTCGACGGGGGAGAGGCGGCCTGCCGAGGCGACCGGCACCGGAGAGGTACTCGTCGCCGACCTCGCGCCTCGCAGGTGCCCCAGTGCGGCGAGCGCAACCCCGACGGTCACCCCGCCGAAGAGGCCGATCATCACGAGGAACGCGACGATGCCGCTGTCCTCCGGCACCAGCAGCAGTGCCGCGGCCGCGCCGAACGCCGCGCCGACGCCACTGCCGAGCTGCCGCCGCCGCTCGAAGAGCTCCACCTGCGGGCGCACGGCGTCGTCGAGACGCAGGTTGACGCGGCGCGCGAGCCGCTCCGCGCTGGCGGCCACCGCCGAGCGGGTCGCGGTGAACGCGGCCACGATGAGCAGCGTGAGCGCTATGACGATGAGCGTCGACCAGGTCATGAGAGCATCCCCCTTTTGTCTGCCTTTTGTACCAATGTAGCAATACAAACCGTTGCTGTCGAGGGATGCTCCGCGCGGGCCGCGCGCCCGACTCAGCCGATCTGCTCGGAGGCCGCCTTCTCGTCGGGGTGGTTGGGCGTCCATCCGTACCAGCCGCCGTCCGCCGGGATCACGGCCCAGTCGCCGCACGCGAAGACCGTGTCGACGAAGGGGTCGGGCGCGCCCTCGACCGAGTAGGCCGGGGCGGAGAAGCGCTCGACCTCGACGCACTGCTCGGTGTCGAGCGGGGCCGAGCTGGTCGCGAGCAGCACGGCCGGGTCGGCGCCGGGCGCCTCGCGGGTGAGGACATCGGTCGCGTCGTCGGGCAGCCACGGGGCGGACTTCTCCCAGCGCTCGACGACGTCGGCCGCCGTCGGGAACTCGGAGGCCTTCTCGTTCTGGAGGGCATCGCCGATAGCGCAGCCGACGAGGCTGACGGCCGTGAGCGCGGAGAGGAGCAGGAGGGCGGAGGTGCGGGAAGCGGTCATGAGTCCATTCAGCCCGCCGGCATCCCGTCCGTCCTCGGCCGCGAGGACCGCGCCCCCGGCCCGGAAGGACCGACCTCGCTGCGTCTTCCGGCCCGCAGCGGGTGCCGAGTTGCGGTCTCGACGCCGAGGTGAGCCCTCCGAACGCTGAACTCGGCGCGAACGCGCAACTCGCCGTTGCGAGTCGCCCACCGCCGGTCGCCGAGCGCGAGGCGCCGACGAGCCCGCGCCCCCCTACCCCGCAGCCGGCGCGTGCCGCTCGAGGAACGCGTACACCTCGGTGCGATCCACGCCGGGGAAGCTCTCGCGGGGCAGCGCCGCCAGCAGCGACGAGTGGATGCGCGCCTGCGGGCGGGCGCTCGCGGCCCAGCGGGCGGCGAGCTCCGGCGGAGCATCCTGGCAGCAGGAGGGGTCGGGGCAGGTCGAGGTGCCCCGCCGCGGGGTCTCGCGCCCGCGGAACCACTTCACGTGCGCGAAGGGCGTGCCCACCGAGATCGAGAAGTCGCCCGCCGATCCCGATTCGATGCGCGAGGTGCACCAGTAGGTGCCGGTCGGCTTGTCGGTGTACTGGTGGTACGGGCTGAAGCGGTCGGGCTCGTCGAACACGCGCCGAGCCGACCAGCGGCGGCACACCGTCTGCCCCTCGACCGCGCCGAGGGCGTCGGTCGGGAACCGCACGGCGTCGTTCTCGTAGGCCTTCGAGAGCACGCCCGCGGCCGAGACCTTGAGGAAGTGCACGGGGATGCCGAGGTGCTCGGTGGCGAGGTTCGTGAAGCGGTGGGCGGCGGTCTCGTACGAGACGGCGAAGCGGTCGCGCAGATCCTCCACCGCGAGGGAGCGGGCCGCCTTGGCCTCCTGCAGGAACCCGACCGCGTCGGCCTCGGGCACGAGCAGCGCGGCCGCGAGGTAGTTCGACTCGACCCGCTGGGTGAGGAACTCGGCGTACGAGCGCGGCTCGGGCCGCTGCAGAACGTGGCCGGCGAGCGCCTGCAGCAGGGTCGTGCGCGGGTCGCGCCCGGGGGGATGCTGCGCCGGCAGGTAGATGCGGCCGTGCTCGAGGTCGGTGATCGAGCGGGCCGAGGGCGGCAGGTCGCTCACGTGGTGCAGCGTGAAGCCGAGGTGCGTGGCGAGCTCGGCGGCCAGCCGCTGCGAGAGCGGCCCGCCCTCGTGCCCGACCGCGCGCAGCAGCTCGGCCGCCTGGGTCTCGAGCTCGCCGAAGTAGTTGCCGCGCGCCCGCATCTCGCCGCGCAGCTCGGCGTTGGCCCGCCGCGCCTCCTCGGGCGTCGCCGCGCGCTCGAGATGCACGCGCTCGAGCTCCCCGTGCAGCGCGAGCAGGGTGCGCAGGGCCTCGTCGCCGAGACTCTTGCGGCTCGGCAGCGGCGGGATGCCCAGACTCGCGAACAGCGATCCGGCCTGCGCCCGCTCCCACGCGATCTCGAGCGCCGCGCGACCCGTCGGGGCTTCCGCGCTGAGCAGCCGATCCAGGCTCACGCCGAGGGCGCGGGCGAGGGATTGCAGCTCGCTGAGCCGCGCCTCGCGCTTGCCGTTCTCCAGCACCGAGAGGTGGGAGGGCGCGATGCCGATCGCCTCGGCGAGGGCCGCGAGGGTCAGGCCGGCCTCGCCGCGCAGGGTGCGCACGCGGCGGCCGAGGGTGAGGGCGTCGAGCATGTCTTCAGCCTGTGCGGTGGGCGCGCCATCGGGAACCATGCGCCGAGCATCCCACCGCCCGCCTTTCGGCGGAAGAGAAATAGCGGGATATTTCAGTCCATTTTTCTGGCTGGGGGGCGTGCTTCTTCGCGGAGGGTGGTCATCACGACCCACCCGCCCCACGGAGGAGAACACCATGAGCACCGACCGCACCGACGCCCCCCGCACCCCCGCCCCCCGGACCGGAGACGAGACCCAGACGGCCGCCGAGCTCGAGACGGCCTGGAAGACCGAGGCCCGCTGGGCCGGCGTGCAGCGCGACTACTCCGCCGAGGACGTCGTCGCCCTGCGCGGGTCGGTGCGCGTCGACCACACGCTCGCCCGTCGCGGCGCCGAGAACCTGTGGAGCCTCATCCACGACGAGCCCTACGTCAACGCGCTCGGCGCCCTCACCGGCAACCAGGCCGTGCAGCAGGTGCGCGCGGGCCTGAAGGCCATCTACCTCTCCGGCTGGCAGGTCGCCGCCGACGCCAACCTCTCGGGCCACACCTACCCCGACCAGAGCCTCTACCCCGCGAATTCGGTGCCCGCCGTCGTCAAGCGCATCAACAACGCGCTGCTGCGGGCCGACCAGATCGCCACGAGCGAGGGCGCCGAGGCGATGGCGCAGGATGCCCGCATCGACTGGCTCGCCCCCATCGTCGCGGATGCCGAGGCCGGCTTCGGCGGCCCCCTCAACGCCTACGAGCTGATGACCGCCATGATCGAGGCCGGAGCCGCCGGCGTGCACTGGGAGGACCAGCTCGCCAGCGAGAAGAAGTGCGGCCACATGGGCGGCAAGGTGCTCGTGCCCACGCAGCAGCACATCCGCACCCTCAACGCCGCGCGCCTCGCGGCCGACGTCGCCGGGGTGCCGAGCATCATCGTCGCGCGCACCGACTCGCTCGCCGCCGACCTCGTCACGAGCGACATCGACGAGCGCGACCGCCGGTTCCTCACGGGCGACCGCACCGAGGAGGGCTTCTTCCGCACGACGCCGGGCATCGACACCGTGCTCGCCCGCGGCCACGCCTACGCCCCGTACGCCGACCTGCTGTGGGTCGAGTCGAGCGAGCCCGACCTCGAGCTCGCGCGCACCTTCGCCGAGAGCATCCACAAGGAGTTCCCCGGCAAGAAGCTCGCCTACAACTGCTCGCCCTCCTTCAACTGGAAGCGGCACCTCGACGACGACACCATCGCGAAGTTCCAGAACGAGCTCGGGGCGATGGGCTACGCGTTCCAGTTCATCACCCTCGCCGGGTTCCACTCGCTCAACCACTCGATGTTCGAGCTCGCGCGCGGCTACAAGGAGCGCCAGATGAGCGCCTACGTCGAGCTGCAGGAGGCCGAGTTCGCCTCCGAGGCGAGCGGCTACACGGCCACCAAGCACCAGCGCGAGGTCGGCACCGGCTACTTCGACCGCATCGCGACGGCGCTCAACCCGGCGAGCTCCACGCTCGCGCTCGTCGGCTCGACCGAGTCGGCGCAGTTCCACTAGGCCCGGGCGGCACTCTGCCCGGCAGCACGGAACCCGGCGCGCGACCCGCGCCGGGCATCCCCTCACCGCTTCGTTCGATCAGTACAGAGACGAGACCCTCATGACCACGCTCACCATCACCGGGCCCCTGCGGCCCCGGTACGACACCATCCTCAGCCCCGAGGCGCTGGCCTTCGTCGCCGAGCTGCACCACCGCTTCGCGGGAGCCCGGCACGATCGCCTGGCCGACCGCATGCGCCGCCGCTACGACCTCGGCAACGGCCGCGATCTCGCGTTCATGCCCGAGACGGCATCAATTCGAGAGGATGCCGACTGGCGGGTCGCCGGCGCCGGCCCCGGACTCGAGGACCGCCGCATCGAGATCACCGGCCCGACCGATCCGAAGATGACGATCAACGCCCTCAACTCGGGAGCGAACGTCTGGCTCGCCGACCTGGAGGACGCCACGAGCCCCACGTGGGCGAACATCGTCGAGGGGCAGCTGAGTCTGTACGACGCCATCCGCGACCAGCTCGAGTACACCTCGCCCGAGGGCAAGCAGTACCGGGTCACCGCCGAGCGCACCCCGACGATCGTGATGCGGCCCCGCGGCTGGCACCTCGTCGAGAAGCACATCGAGCATGTCGACCGCGCGGGCCTGCGCCTCGCCGCGAGCGCTAGCCTCGTCGACTTCGGCCTCTACGTCTTCCACAACGCCCGTGAGCTCGTCGCCCGCGGCCGCGGGCCGTACTTCTACCTGCCCAAGCTCGAGAGCCACCGCGAGGCCCGTCTCTGGGACGAGATCTTCACCTTCACCGAGCAGACCCTCGGGCTCGACCACGGCACCATCCGCGCGACGGTGCTCATCGAGACCTTCCCGGCGGCCTTCGAGATGGACGAGATCCTCTACGAGCTGCGCGACCACTGCGCCGGCCTCAACGCCGGCCGCTGGGACTACGTGTTCTCGATCATCAAGAACTACCGCGGCCGCGGCCAGTGGTTCGTGCTGCCCGACCGCGACCGCATCCTCATGACGCTGCCCTTCATGCGCGCCTACACCGAGCTGCTCGTCAAGACCTGCCACCGGCGCGGTGCGCATGCCATCGGCGGCATGAGCGCGTTCATCCCCAATCGGCGCGACCCCGAGGCGACCTCGCGGGCGCTCGAGCGCGTGGCCGCCGATAAGCGCCGCGAGGCCGCCGACGGGTTCGACGGCTCATGGGTCGCGCATCCCGACCTCATCCCCACCGCGCGCGCCGAGTTCGACGCCGTGCTCGGCGAGCGCCCGAACCAGCTCGAGAAGCAGCGCGACGACGTGCACGTGACGGCCCGCGACCTGCTCGACATCCGCTCGGCGGGCGGCGAGGTCACCCTCGCCGGCGTGCGCGCCAACATCTCGATCACCGTGCGCTACCTCGACTCGTGGCTGAGGGGCATCGGCGCGGCCGCGATCGACGGGCTCATGGAGGACGCGGCGACGGCCGAGATCAGCCGCAGCCAGCTGTGGCAGTGGATGCACCAGGACACCGTCACCGTCGAGGGCGAGCCGATCACCCGCAGCCTCGTCGAGCGGCTGCTCCGCGAGGTCGTGGCCGAGCTGCCGCAGCCGGAGGGCCACCGCCTGCTCGAGGCGGAGGAGGTCTTCCGCACCGTCGCGCTGCAGGATGAGTTCCCCACCTTCCTGACGGTGCCCGCGTACACGCGGTACCTGGTGGAGCGGCCGGAGGGCATCCCGGAGCGGGTGGAGCAGACCGCCGCCGCCTGAGCGTCGCCGAGGGGGACGGGCGGCAGGGTCCGTCCCCCTCGTGCCGCGCGGCGTCGCCCTGCACCGAGCCAGGCGGCGCCGAGTTGCGCGTTCCTGCCGAGTTGCGCCTCCCGAACCCGCAACCCGGCCCCGAGACCGCAACTCGGCACCTTGACGGGCCCGATCCGCCGATCTACCGTCGGAACATGAGCATGACTACGGTCGAGCAGCCCTCCACGAGGCGGGTCGGGCATCTCCTCGTCGACGTGGCCCTGCTGGGGCTCGCGGCGGCGCTCATCGCGATCGTGCTCGCCGTCGCGCCCGGCCCGGAGGTGTGCGCGCTGGCGATACCCAGTCCGACGCCGTGCTTCCCGGTCGACCGCGATCGCATCGCGCTCATCACCGTGATCTCCGTCGGCGTGCTCGCCGTCGTCGGGTGGATCGCCAACCACCTGCTGCACGGCCGGACGCGCGCGGTCGTGCTGGTGGTCGTCGTCGTCGCGGCCCTGGTCGTCGGCCTGCTCGGCGCTGCGTCCCTGCACTACTCGTTCTGGATCCTCCCGCCGTCGCCGTTCGGCTGATCCCGAGCCGCGGCCGGACGCCCCTCAGTCGTAGTGCCGGTGGATCAGCCGCGTCAGCACGATCGCGCTGCGCGTGTGGTCGACGTTGGGCGCGATGCGCACGCGCTCGAGCGCGTCCTCGAGGGCGGGGATATCGCGCGAGCGCAGGTGCACGATGGCGTCGGCGTCGCCCGTGACGGTGCCGGCGTCGACGACCTCGGGCACGGCCGAGAGGATGCGCCGCAGCTCGTCGGGGGCGACCGTGCCGCGGCAGAACAGCTCGACGTACGCCTCGACCGCCATGCCGTCGACCGCGGGGTCGACCTGCACGGTGAACGAGCGGATGGTGCCGTCGGCCACGAGCTTGTCGACGCGGCGCTTCACGGCAGAGGCCGACAGGCCGACGACGTCGCCGATGTCGCCGTACCCGGTGCGCGCGTTCTGGCGCAGCTGGTCGATGATGCGGTAGTCGATGGCGTCCATGGCGGGAGGCTACGCCACGTTCGAGCGCGAGCGGGCATCCCGACGCGGAATCGGTGCGCGCAACAGCCGACACCGCCGAATGGATGCGTGTGAGACTGGGGGCGTGACCTCCATCAGCACGACCACCGCGACCGAGATCCACCCCGAGACGAGCGAGCGCACGCCCACGACGCGCACCGTGCTCATGTGCCGTCCCGACCACTTCACGGTGAGCTACCGCATCAACCCGTGGATGCATCCCGAGAACCCCACCGATACGAGCCTCGCCGTGCAGCAGTGGCAGCGCCTCCACGACATCTACGTCGACCTGGGCTTCACCGTCGAGCTCATCGACCCGATCGCGGGCCTGCCCGACATGGTCTACGCGGCCAACGGCGGCTTCACCCTCGACGGCATCGCCTACGGCGCCAAGTTCACCTACCCCGAGCGCCAGCCCGAGGGCCCCGCGTACATGGAGTGGTTCGGCGCGAACGGCTTCCGCGTCGCCGACCCGGTCGAGACGAACGAGGGCGAGGGCGACTTCCTGCTCGTCGGCGACGTCATCCTCGCCGGCACCGGGTTCCGCAGCGACTCGGGCAGCCACCGCGAGCTCACCGAGGTCTTCGGCCGCGAGGTGCTCACCCTGAACCTCATCAATCCGTCGTTCTACCACCTCGACACCGCGATCGCCGTGCTCGACCCCGAGCCCATCCCCGGCGGTCGGCAGAACATCGCCTACCTCGAGAGCGCCTTCGACGAGCCCTCGTTGGCGATCCTGCGCGAGCGCTTCCCCGACGCCATCCTCGCCACCGAGGAGGACGCCGCGGTGCTCGGCCTCAACTCCTACAGCGACGGCTACAACATCGTCATCGCCTCCCGCGCGAAGGACTTCGAGCGCCAGCTGCGCGAGCGCGGCTACAACCCGATCGGCGTCGACCTCAGCGAGCTGCTGCTCGGCGGCGGCGGCGTCAAGTGCTGCACCCTGGAGCTGCGGCGATGACCGATGCCGCGCACGCCGACATGATGGCCGCGATGGATGCCGCTGCCGGGGCCGCGGGCATCCACACCGATGACGCGGCGCGGGCCGCCATCGCGCTCGAGGATCGTCGTCTCGCCCACAACTACCACCCCCTGCCCGTGGTGGTGGAGCGCGCCGAGGGCGCCTGGGTCACCGACGTCGCCGGGCGCCGGTATCTCGACTGCCTGGCTGCGTACTCGGCGGTCAACTTCGGCCACGGGCATCCCGCCCTGATCGCCGCGGCGCGCGACCAGCTCGAGAAGGTGACGCTCACGAGCCGCGCCTTCCACAACGACCGGCTCGGCCAGTTCGCCGACGCCCTCGCGCGCCTCGCCGGCGTCGACATGGTGCTGCCGATGAACACGGGCGCCGAGGCCGTGGAGACGGCGATCAAGATCGCGCGCGCCTGGGGCTCCCGCGTGAAGGGCGTGCCCGAGGGGCAGGCCGAGATCATCGTCATGAGCGACAACTTCCACGGCCGCACGATCACGATCGTGAGCTTCAGCGACGACGAGCAGTCGCGCGCGGGCTTCGGACCGTTCACGCCCGGGTTCCGCATGGTGCCCTACGGCGACGCGGCGGCGGTCGAGGCCGCCATCACGCCGAGCACGGTCGCGGTGCTGCTCGAGCCCATCCAGGGCGAGGCGGGCATCATCGTGCCGCCGCCCGAGTTCCTGCCCGCGGTGCGCCGCATCACGGCCGAGAACGACGTGCTGATGATTGCCGACGAGATCCAGTCGGGCCTCGGCCGCACGGGTGCGACCTTCCAGTGCGACAACGTCGGCGTCATCCCCGACCTCTACATCCTCGGCAAGGCGCTCGGCGGCGGCATCGTGCCGGTGAGCGCGGTCATCGGGCGCGGCGACGTCATCGGCGTCATCCGCCCCGGCGAGCACGGTTCGACCTTCGGGGGCAACCCGCTCGCGGCGGCCGTCGGCCACGCCGTCGTCACGCTGCTCGAGACGGGCGAGATGCAGGAACGCTCGCGCGTGCTCGGCGAGCACCTGCACGCCCGGCTCCAGGCATTCGTCGGCCACGGCGTGCTCGCCGTGCGGGGCATCGGGCTGTGGGCCGGCATCGACATCGACCCGGCGCTCGGCACGGGCCGGCAGGTGTGCGAGGCCCTGGCCCTGCGCGGGGTGCTCGCGAAGGACACGCACGGGTCGACGATCCGACTGGCCCCGCCGCTGGTCGTGGAGCGCGACGACCTCGACTTCGGGCTCGACCAGCTCGAGGCCGTGCTGGAGGAGATGCGCGCGGGCTGAGCGGAGCATCCCGCCGGGCCGGGCCCGCTTGGGCCGGGCGAGGCCGGGCCGGGGCGTCACGACGCGAAGGCGCGAAGCGGCGCGCTCGACGCGTCGGCCGGCGACGCCCGCTCGCCCGCTCGCCGGGAGTCCGCCGGGAGAGCCGCATGAGAATTGGCATGCGAGTGCAGGTAAGGCTAGCCTTACTGCGGCGCACTCGTCGCCCGCCTTCCTCGTCCCTCGACTCCGCTGGAGCCATTCCGTCATGCGCACCTCCCGCTCGCTCTCCCTGCTCGCCCTCGGCGCCGCCTCCGCCCTCGTGCTCGGCGGATGCGCCGCGGGGGATTCCGCGTCGACCGACTCCGGTTCGGGCGACGCCGACCTCACGCTCTACTCCGGTCGCGACGAGGCGCTCGTGCAGCCCCTCATCGACCAGTTCACCGAGGAGACGGGCATCGAGGTCGAGGTGCGCTACGGCAACACCGCCGAGCTCGGCGCGCTGCTGCTCGAGGAGGGCGAGGCGACCCCCGCCGACGTCTTCCTCTCGCAGGATGCGGGCGCCCTCGGCGCCCTCGCGAACGCCGACCTCTTCACGACCCTGCCCGACGACATCGCCGGAGCGGTCGACGCCGGCTTCACCTCCACCGACGGCAGCTGGGTCGGCATCACCGGCCGGGCCCGCGTCGTCGTGTTCGACGGGGAGAAGTACACGGCCGAGGAGCTGCCCGACGACATCGACGACTACACCGAGGAGGAGTGGCGCGGACTCGTCGGCGTCGCGCCGACCAACGCGAGCTTCCAGTCGTTCGTGACCGCCTACCGCGTGCTCGAGAGCGAGGGCGACGCCGAGGAGTTCCTCACCGAGCTCGCCGCCAACGATCCGCAGATCTTCGAGGGCAACAACCCCATCCTCACCGCCGTCGACGAGGGCGCGCTCGATGTCGGCCTCATCAACCACTACTACTGGTTCCGGCAGGCCGCCGAGGTCGGCGCCGACAACATGCGCGCGCAGCTGAAGTTCCTCGAGGCGGGCGACCCCGGCTCGATCGTCAACGTCACCGGCGCCGGCCTGATGAGCGGCTCGGCCGATAACGCCGACGCCCTCGCCTTCATCGAGTACCTCGTCTCGGAGGCCGGCCAGAGCTACTTCGTCGAGGAGACCTTCGAGTACCCGCTGGTCGCCGGCATCGACGCCCCCGAGGGCCTGCCGAGCCTCGAGAGCCTCGTCAACCCCGAGCTCGACCTCAGCGATCTCGACACCCTCAGCGACACGCAGGATCTCCTCGCCCGCGTGGGCCTGATCTAGGCGATCCGCCTCGGTCGGCCGGGCCGGGGCCCTTCGGCCCTGCCCGCTCCCACCTCCTGATGATCGAATAGAGCCATGACTCTCGCGCCCGATGCCGCGGCGGCCCCCACGGGCCCCGCGGCATCGGCGCGCCCGGCGGGCGGGGCCGCGGGCGACCCGAGCGGCTCCGCCGGCTCCGGCACCGCGACGGGCGGGCGAGCGGGGGATGCCCTCCGCGGGACCCGCCGCCCCCCGGCCGCGCTGCTCATCGCCGCGGTCGTCGCCGCGGCTGCCGCGAGCATCCCCCTCGTCTACCTGCTCGTGCGCTCGCTCGAGGCCGGGCTGCCGCGCATCGTCGAGACCCTCGGTCGCGGCCGCGTGCTGGAGTACGCCGCGAACTCGCTCGGCCTCGCCGCCGCGACCACCGCGACGGCCCTCGTGCTGGGCACCGCCGTGGCGTTCGTCCTCACGCGCGTGCGCGTGCCGTTCCCGCGGCTGTGGCTGCTCGCCTCCTCGCTGCCGCTCGCCGTGCCCTCGTTCATCGCGGGCTACGGCTGGATCGTCTCGACGCCGGGCATCCAGGGCTTCGTGCCCAGCTGGCTGCTGCTCTCGGCGGTGACCGTGCCGTACGTGACGCTGCCGGTGGCCGCGGCCCTGCGCGGAGCATCCGGCGATCTGGAGGGCGTCGCCCGCACGCTCGGCCGCTCGCCGCTCTCGGCCTTCCTCGTCGCGACGTGGCCGCAGGTGCGCCCGGCCGCGATCGCCGGCGCCCTGCTCGTGGCGCTGTACTCGTTGAGCGACTTCGGGCTCGTCGCGCTCATGCGGTTCCCGACCCTGACCTGGGGCATCAACGCGGCGTACTCGGCGAGCTTCGACCGGGCGCAGGCCGCGATCCTCGCGCTTCTGCTCGTCGTGCTCGCCCTCGCCGTCGTCGCGGGCGAGCGCTCGGCCCGTGGGCGCCTCGCCCGCCGCCCCGCCCGCGCGGTCCAGCCGCGCACCGTCAGTCGCGGCGTGCTGCTCTCGCTGCTGCCCGTGGTCGCCGTCGCCCCCGTCATCGGCGTCGCCGTTCCGCTGCTCGGACTCGCCCAGCGGCTGCTGCAGGCCGAGACGCTGCGCTCGATCGACGGCCCGCGTCTCGCCGCCGCCGTCGGGGCGACCCTCGGCGTCGCGCTCGCCGCCGCGCTCCTGGCCGTGCTGCTCGCCCTGCCGATCGCGGCGCTCGCCGCCCGCTACCGCGGCCGTCTCGTGAGCGCGGTCGAATCGGTCGGCTACCTCGGGCACGCGCTGCCCGGCATCGTCGTCGGCCTGTCGCTCGTGTTCTTCTCGCTCGCCGTCGTGCCCGCGCTCTACCAGACCACCGCCGTGCTCGTCTTCGCCTACGCGGTGCTGTTCATGCCGAAGGCCATCGGCACGGTGCGCGCCGGTCTCGGCGACGTGCCGTCGTCCCTCGTCTCCGTCGCCCGCACGCTCGGCGACAGCCCGCTGCGGGCCTGGATGCGCGTGACGGTGCCGCTCGCCCTGCCGAGCGTCGGCGTGGGCGCCCTGCTGGTGGCCATAGCCACCATGAAAGAATTGCCGGCGACGCTGCTGCTGCGACCCACGGGGATCGAGACCCTCGCCACCGAGCTGTGGAACAGGACGGTCGCCTTCGAGTACGGGGCGGCGGCGCCCTACGCCGCGGTGCTCGTGCTCGTCGCGGCGGTTCCCGCGATGGTGCTCTCGGGCATCCGCAGCACGGCCAAGGAGGAGTTGTGAGCGACGTCGTCGTGCAGGGAGCGAGCGTGACCCACGGGTCGACGCTCGCCGTCGACGACGTGACGCTGACCATCGGCAGCGGTGAGCTCGTCGCCGTGCTCGGCCCCTCGGGGTGCGGCAAGACCTCGCTGCTGCTCGCCCTCGCCGGTCTGCTGCCGCTGCGCTCGGGAACCATCTCGGTCGGCGGCCGCGAGCTCTCGAGCGGCAGCCGCACGACGCCGCCCGAGAAGCGCAGCATCGGCTGGGTGCCGCAGGAGGCCTCGCTGTTCCCGCACCTCACCGTGGGGGAGAACATCGGCTTCGCGCTGCCGCGCGGCCGCGGCCGGGCATCCCGCATCGAGGAGCTGGCCGAGCTGGTCGGTCTCGGCGCGCTCACCGGCCGCGCGCCCAACCAGCTCTCGGGCGGTCAGGCGCAGCGCGTCGCCCTCGCCCGCGCGCTCGCCTCGAAGCCCGACGTGCTGCTGCTCGACGAGCCCTTCGCGGCGCTCGACACCCAGCTGCGCACGGCGCTGCGCCGCGAGGTCGCCGAGCTGCTGCGCGCCGCCGGCACGACCTCGGTGCTCGTCACGCACGATCAGGAGGAGGCGCTCACGCTCGCCGACCGGGTCGCCGTGATGCGGGATGGCCGGCTCGAGCAGTTCGGAACCCCCGAGCAGATCTACCAGCAGCCCGCCAACGACTGGGTGGCCGGCTTCGTCGGCGACGTCGTCGAGGTCGAGGGCCGCTGGCGCCACGGCCGCGTCTCGTGCACCTTCGGCAACGTCGAGGCGACCGCGATGGGTTTCGCGCCCGCCGACGGCGAGGCCGTCCGCCTCATGCTGCGCCCCGAGTGGATCGTTCCGCGCCCGGATCTGCTCGCGACGGCCGCGGCCGGGGCCGACGCCCGGGTGGCGAGCATCTCGTACGCCGGGCACGACGCGATGCTGACGTGCGATCTGACGGCGGGGTCGACCGTGCGCATGCGCATGGCGGCCGTCGACCTGCCCGAGGTGGGGGAGTCGCTGCGGCTCGCGGTGCAGCGGCCGGGGCTGGCGTTCCCCGCGGCGTGACGCCCGCCCGCCGCTCCCGTGGCGCAGGAATGCTTTAGGCGCTAAAGTAAGTCGCATGACGACCATCGTCCTCTTCGGCGGCACCGGCAAGACCGGCAGCCGCGTGCTCACCCGCCTGCTCGACCAGGGCCACGAGGTGCGCGCCCTCGTGCGCGACCCCGCGCGGCTGCGACCGCAGCAGCATCCCGCCCTCACCGTCATCACCGGCGACGTCACCGCGACCGCCCCCGTGCGCGAGACCGTCGAGGGCGCGGATGCCGTGCTCAGCCTCTTCGGGCAGGTGAAGGGCTCGCCGCCGCGGGTGCAGACCGAGGGCACGCGGGCGATCGTCGCCGCGATGCACGAGGTCGGGGTGCGCCGCCTCGTCTCCCTCTCGGGCGGCGGACTGCCCGACCCCGTGCACGACCGCCCGAAGCTCGCCGATCGTGTGATCCGCGGCATCATGCGCGCGGCCGCGGGGCAGGTGCTGGATGACGCTGCCGAGCACCTGACCGTGCTCGAGCAGAGCGGCCTCGACTGGACGGTCGTGCGGGCCCCGCGCCTCACCGAGGCTCCGGGGGTCGGGCGCTACCGGGTCGGCTGGGTCGGCGTCGACGCGAGCACGCAGATCAGCCGCGACGACCTGGCCGACTTCATCGTCACCCAGATCGACGATGAGCGCTTCGTGCGGCAGCTGCCGTTCGTGAGCGCGTGAGCGGCGCGCGGGCGGCGACCGGCGATGGCGCTCGGTAGCCTCGAGGTCGTGACACCGCCCCTCGAACCCGCGCGACCCTCCGACGCCGCGCCGATCGACGCCGCGCGCGCCGAGCCGCTCGGGGGCATCCTGCTCGCCGTCGCCCGGCTCACCCGCCGCATCGGTGCCCGCCGTCCCTTCGCCGGAACGCCGCTGTCGCGCTCGCAGTTCGACGCGGTGTTCCTGCTCGCGCACGCGGCCGCACCGGTCACGCCGAGCGCGCTCGCGGCCGAGCTCGGCGTCACGGGCGGCGCGGTCACGCAGCTCGTCGAGGGGCTGCGCGAGGCCGGCCTCGTGGAGGTCGCGCGCCACCCCACCGACGGGCGCTCGCGCGTGCTCGCCCTCAGCGCCGCGGCCGCGCAGGAGGTCGACGCGTTCCAGCAAGGGCTCGTGCGCGACCTCGCGCCCGACTTCGCCGCCCTCGACGAGGCCGAGCTGCGGCAGCTCGCGACCCTGCTCGCCCGCGCGACCGCCCGCTGAGCGGCCGCCCGCCCGGCGGCGACCGGCAGGCGCGCGCGACTCCCGGGCGACCACGGGATGCCCCGCTCTAGGCTGGCGGCGTGACGACCACCGCCGTGCCCCCGACCCCCGAGCACCTCGACCCGGCGCCGCGCGACGCCGCCGACCCGCTCGCCGCGCACCGCGGGCACTTCCTCTCCGGTGAGGGGGTCGTCGCCTACCTCGACGGCAACTCGCTCGGGCGCCCGCTCGCGCGCACGCTCGACCGCTATCCGGCCTTCGTGCGCGAGCAGTGGGGCGGTCGGCTCATCCGCGGCTGGGACGAGGGCTGGCTCGGCCGCGCGGAGGAGCTGGGCGACCGCATCGGGGCGGCCTGCCTCGGAGCGGCATCCGGTCAGACGATCGTCGCCGACTCGACGACGGTGCTCATCTTCAAGCTGCTGCGCGCCGCGATCGCCGCGCGGCCCGGGCGCGACGAGCTGGTGATCGCGCGCGACGAGTTCCCGACCGACCGATTCATCGTCGAGCGCCTGGCAGAGGATCACGGGCTCACCGTGCGCTGGCTCGACACCGCCCACGACGGCGGCGCGACCCCCGAGCTGCTCGCCGAGGCGGTGAGCGAGCGCACGATCGCGGCGCTGCTCGGCGGCGTCGCCTACCGCTCGGCCTGGTTCGCGCCGATGCGCGAGATCACCGCCGTCGTGCAGGCGCACGGCGCCCTCGTCATCTGGGACTGCTCGCACGCCGTCGGCTCGGTGCCGCTCGAGCTCGACGCCTGGGGCGTCGACATGGCGGTCGGATGCTCGTACAAGTACCTCAACGGCGGCCCGGGCGCCCCGGCCTGGGCCTACGTCGCGACCCG
Source organism: Microcella daejeonensis (assembly GCF_026625045.1). GTDB lineage: Bacteria > Actinomycetota > Actinomycetes > Actinomycetales > Microbacteriaceae > Microcella > Microcella daejeonensis. The sequence continues at coordinate 1,109,025 of NZ_CP113089.1, forward strand.
GCACCTGCCCGAGCTGCGCAACCCCATCCCCGGGTGGCTCGGAGCGGCGCAGCCCTTCAGCATGACGGAGGGCTTCGAGCCCGCCCCGGGCATCCGTCGCCTCGTCAGCGGCACGCCGCCGATCACGGCCATGGTGCCCCTCGCCGACATGCTCGACGAGATCGAGCAGGCCGGCATGGCGGCGGTGCGCACGAAGTCGGTCGCGCTGACGGCCTACGCGATCGCGCTCGTCGACGCCCTGATCCCGGATGCCGCTCTCGCGTCGCCCCGCGATGACGAGCGCCGCGGCGGACACCTCACGGTCGACCATCCGAACGCCGCGCGCGCGGTGCAGCGGCTCTGGGCCGAGGGCGTGATCCCCGACTTCCGGCACCCCAGCGGGGTGCGCATCGGGCTCTCGCCGCTGAGCACCTCGTTCGCCGAGGTGGAGCGGGGCATCCGGGCTCTCGCGGCGGCGCTCGCCGACTGATTCCGGTCGCCGATCCGCCCGGGTCGACGCCGGGCATGACGAAGCCCGCCGCTCACGCGTGTGGGCGCGGGAGCGGCGGGCAGTCGTGGGGCTGGCGTGCGGCGGGTGGCTAGCGCTTGGCGCGGCCGAGGAGCGCGCCGAGCAGGATGGCTCCGGCGGCGAGGGCGACGGCGAAGCCGACGGGCTGCTCCTCGCGGAAGCGGTCGACGCGGCGGCCGACCTTGCGCAGCTGGCGCTTGAGGTCGTCCTCTCCGCGGGCGAGGTCGAGCGCGTCGCCCGCCTCGACCGTCGCGTCGCCGACGGCCGTGCGGCCCTTCTCGAGCAGGCTCTCGGTGCCGCGGGCGATGTCGTCCATGGGGTTCTTCTGATCGGTCATGGTGCTGTCCTCTCGGGGATGCGGTTCAGGGGTGGTGGGGGAGTGGTGCTGCGGGCGCTGCTCAGCGGCCGAGGCGGTCGACGGTCTTCTTGATCGTCTTCTCCGCCTTCTTCGCCGTCGTCTTCGCGGTGGAGCGGGCCGACTTCTTCAGCTTCTTGGCGAGCTTCTCGGCCTCCTTGCGCCGCGCGGCGCGGTGCTTCTCGCGCTCCTTGCGGGCCTTCGGGTCGTTCCAGAGCCGCTCGGCCTGGTGGCGCAGGGTCTCGGCGCGGGGTGCGCTCGTCGGACGGTTCGCGCGCGATCCGAGCACGTAGGCGAGGAAGACGGCTCCGCCGATGATCAGGATGTTGTTGCGCATGTCTCTCCGTTCTCCGGCGGGAAGGTTCCCACCGCGTGTCAGAGGCTAGACGCGCGGAGGGGGGCCCTCGTCACGGGAGAACGGCGATACCCAGGCTGCTCTCAGACGCACCCCGGTGCCGCAATCCCGGGGCGGCTCGCCCCGGGGTTCCCGCCCAGCGCCTACTTCTTGCCGAGCGAGGCGAACTTCGCGATCGAGACGGGCACGAAGACGACGAGCAGCAGCACGATGCCGATGAGCACGGTGAGGATGGGGTTCTGCACCGTCCACGCATCGCCTGCCACGAAGCCCTCGGGAGTGTTGCCGAAGAGGTCGCGGCATGCCTGCACGAGCGAGGTGACGGGGTTCCATTCGGCGAAGACCCGCAGGGGCGTCGGCAGGTTCTCCGCAGGCACGAAGGCGTTGGAGATGAAGGTGAGCGGGAAGAGCACGAGGAACGAGACGTTGTTGATGATCTCGGGGCTGCGCACGCTCATGCCGAGGAACGCCATGAGCCAGGAGAACGCGTAGGCGAAGAGCAGCAGCAGCGCGACCCCGGCGAGGAACTCGAGCGGCGAGGATTCGACGCGCCAGCCGACGATGAAGCCCGTTCCCATCATGACGAGCATCGACAGGCCGTTGATGACGAGGTCGCCGTTGGTGCGGCCGACGAGCACCGCGGCGCCGCTCATCGGCAGCGTGCGGAACCGGTCGATGATGCCGTCCTTCAGATCCTGCGCCATGGCCGAGCCCGAGTAGGTCGAGCCGAAGACGACGGTCTGGGCGAAGATGCCCGCCATGAGGAAGGAGGTGTAATCGCCGCCGGGGATGTCGATGGCGGCGCCGAAGACGTAGGTGAACAGCAGCACGAACATGATCGGCTGCAGCAGGGTGAAGACGAGGATGTCGGGCACCCGGATGATCTTCATGAGGTTGCGGCGCGTGGTGATCCACCCGTCGCTGAGGAACCGGCTCACCGCGCTGCCGGGGACGGCCTGCAGGGTGCGCGATGTCGGGGAGGGGGCCGGCCCGTCGGTGCGGGTGGTGGTTGCGGGGGTCGTGCCGCTCATGCCGCGGCCTCCTTCGTGCTGTCGTCGGCGCTCCCGTCCGCCTCGGCCGCGTGACCGGTCAGCTGCAGGAACACGTCGTCGAGGGTGGGGCGCCGCATGCCGGCGTCGTGCAGGGGGATGCCCGCGGCGGTGACCTCGCCGACGATGGCGCTGAGGGCCGCGGGCCCGTCGGCGACCGGCACGATCCAGGTCTTGCTCTCGTTGGAGGCCACCGGCTCGCCGGTGCCGTGGCGGTGCAGGATCTCGCGCACGGCATCCGCCCGCTCGTCGTCGACGAGGGTGAGGGCGACCCGCTGCCCGCCGACGGAGGCCTTGAGCTCGTCGGCCGTGCCCTTCGCGATGACCTTGCCGTCGTCGATCACCGAGATGGAGTCGGCCAGGCGATCGGCCTCCTCCAGGTACTGGGTGGTGAGCAGCACCGTCGTGCCGTCGCCGACGAGGCGCTCGATGATGCCCCAGAGCGCGAGGCGGCTGCGCGGGTCGAGGCCCGTCGTCGGCTCGTCGAGGAACAGCACGGGCGGGTTGATGACGAGGGCGCCGGCGAGGTCGATGCGGCGGCGCATGCCGCCCGAGAAGCCCTTCACCACGCGGTTCTGCGCCTCGACGAGGTCGAACAGCTCGATGAGCTCGCGCGCGCGGGCCTTCGCCTGCCGGGCGCCCAGGTGGTACAGCCGGCCGACCATCTCGAGGTTCTCGAAGCCCGTGAGGTTCTCGTCGACGGCGGCGTACTGCCCGCTCGCGCCGATCATGCGCCGCACGCGGTCGGGGTCATCGAGCACGTCGACGCCGTCGATGACCGCCGAGCCCGAGTCGGGCCGGATGAGGGTGGTGAGCACCTTGACCGTGGTGGTCTTGCCGGCGCCGTTCGGGCCGAGCAGGGCGGTGACGGTGCCCTGCGGAACCTCGAGCGACAGGCCGTCGAGCGCCCGCACCACGGGGGCGCCCTTCGGCGTGTACGTCTTGACGAGATCGTGCGCCTCGATGAAAGCCATGCGCGCACGGTACTCCTGGCCGGCGACATCCGGGTATCGCCGAGGTTTCGATCGCGGTGTCAGCGCCCGCGGGTACCGTGGGCGCCGTGAACGACACCGCGAACGGGATGCCCGGCGCACGCCTGCCCGAGACCGTGCTGTCGCCCGGCCTGCTGCAGGGCATCCGCGGCCGCGCCGCCGACTACGACGCCCGCAACGCCTTCTTCACCGAGGATCTCGACGAGCTCCGCGCCGCCGGCTACCTCCGCCCGCGGTCGCTCTCCGCGGCCGTGCGCGATCAGCGGCTGCTCGCCGCCCACGCCCCCGCCACCGCGCTCGGCCTCACCATGCACCTGGTCTGGATGGGCGTCGCCCGCGATCTCGCCGCCGCGGGCGACGACTCGCTCGCCTGGGTGCTCGACGAGGCCGCGGCCGGCGAGGTCTTCGCCTTCGCGATCAGCGAGCGCGGCAACGACCGGGTGATGAGCGACTCGCTCACCCGGGTCGAGCGCGTCGAGCCCGCGGCCGACGGCTCGGGCGGCGGCTGGGCCTTCACGGGCACGAAGATCTTCACGACGCTGAGCCCGGCGTGGACGCGGCTCGGGGTCATCGGCCGCCACGACCCCGCCGACGGCGGGGCGGAGGCCGGTGCCGGGCCGAGCATCGTGCACGGCTTCCTCACGCGCGACGGCGGCGGGTTCCGCATCGAGCCCGACTGGAACACCCTCGGCATGCGGGCGACCCAGAGCCACACCACGGTGCTCGAGCGGGCCCTGGTGACCGACGAGCGCGTGGCGCGCATCCTGCCGGTCGGCCCCGGAGGCGACGCCTACTCGCTCGCGATCTTCGCCAACTTCCTCACCCTCATCGGCGCGGTCTACGCCGGTATCGCCGACCGCGCTCTCGAGCTCGCCGTCGAGTCGGCGCACCGCCGCACGAGCCTGCGGGCGGGCGGCGCGCCCCAGGCGCACGATCCCGACATCCGGCGACGGGTGGCGGATGCCGCTCTCGCGCTCGACGCCCTGGCCCCGCAGATCGAGGCCGTCGCACGCGACCGCGACGCGCAGGTCGACCGGGGCGTGCGGTGGTTCCGCGACCTGACGGGGCTCAAGCAGCGCTGCGTGCAGACGGCGCGCGACGTCGTCGACCAGTGCATGCACATCGCCGGCGGCGGGGGCTACACCGCGGCGAGCGAGCTGAGCCGCCTGCAGCGCGACGTACTCGCGGGCATCTACCACCCGAGCGATCCCGAGAGCGTCGCCGCGACCATCGCCGCCGATCTGCTCGGCCCGGTTCCCGCGCCGGCTGCCTAGGGCGCCGATCGACGCGAGCGGCGGGATGCTCTGCGCTGCATCCCTGCCGCGCGAGTTATCCTCGCCCCATGACCGACCCTCTCACCGGCATCGCGATCATCGCCGTCTGCGCCGCCGTCTTCTTCTACCTGCTGTACCTCTCGGTGAGCGCCGCGATGCTCGACGCGATGCGCAAGGCGGCGGCCGAGGGCATCCTCCCGCGCGCCGATGCCGCCGATGCCGTCGCTCGGAGCGCGGTCGACCGTTCGGCCCCGGCCCCGGCCCCGGCTCCGACCGACTGATGCGGGCGCCGAGCCGAGGCTGAGCATCCGCGGTGCGCCCCGATGCCCCGGGAGGGCGCTCCGCTCTACCCTGGGAGCGAGCCGCCGGCGCTCGAGGCCAGCGGGGCGCTCCCGCCCCCGCGCCGCGCGGCCGAGAGGGGGCGCAGCATGCGCACCGAACCGCTCGCCGACACCGGCTCGCACTCCATCCCCGCTCGCGGCGCGAGCGTCGACGAGATCCGCCGACGGCGCCTGCGGCAGCTGCTGGTCGTGCTCGCCATCGGCCAGCCGATCTCGTCCCTGGTCTTCGACTGGCTCTCGCCGACGACGCTGCAGTCGGGCGCCGAGTTCTCGCCGATCGTTCCGCCCGGCGCGTGGTTCGCCATCTGGGGCCTCATCATCGTCACGAGCATCGTGTGGGCTCTGCTGCAGGTGCGGCCGTCGACGATCACGCCGAACCCGGGGATCCGCGACCGTCTCGCCGGCCCGCTCGCGATCGTCTTCGCGGGCTTCGCGCTGTGGCTCGCGACGGCGAGCCTCGGGCAGTCGAACGCGCTCGGCCTCGTGGTGTTCGTGATGATCAATAGCGCGCACGTCGTGGCGTGGACGCGCCTGGTGCGGGCGCGCGACGAGGTCGCCGCGTGGGGGGCGCTCGAGCGGGGCATCCTGTACCTGATGATGGGCGTCTACGCCGGCTGGACGTCGATGGCGTTCTTCGTGCAGATCGCCACCGTGACGCAGGGCCTCGGCGCCCCCGTCGACACCGCCTGGGGCATCGTCTGGCAGGCCCTCGTGCTCGCCGCGGCGACGGGCACCGCCGTCGGCTTCGTCTACGGCACCCGAGGCTCGGTCGTCTACGCGCTCACCGTCACCTACGCGCTCGTCGGCGTCGGCATCAGCACGTCCGCCGCCGGCCTCACCGCCCTCTGGATCACCTGCATCGCGGGCGTCTCGATCGTCTGGGGCGCGCTCATCGTGCTGCGCATCCTGGATGCCCGGGCCGACGCCCGCCCACTGCCCGCGGCCCTGCGGCGGTAGTCGGCGGGTAGCTCTCCGCACACGCTCCGCCCGCGCGCCCGCCCCGCCCGCGCGCGCCCACGGCGCCCGCCGCTGGAGAGCCGACGGTCCTCGACTTCTGCCCCCAGCTATGTGCGCACAAGCGTCCGGAGCCTTGAGCGCACACAGCCCGTGAGGAAGGTCTCCGCCCGGGCGATCGCGACGGTATGTCCTGCGACGCCTGGGTAAGCCGACGCTTCCGGAAGCATCGTCTTACAGACCCGTTGCACCGAGGCCGACGCCGACGCCGAAGCGTCGAACCGAGGCCGACGCGTCACGCCGAAACCGCGGTCGGATCGCAGCCCGAGGCGAGCGCCAGAGCTCAGGCCACCCAGCCGATCGACCGCAGCCACTCGGCGCAGTCGCGGGTCCAGTTCCGGGCGATCCCGGCCTCGGCGCCGCCGGCGACCCCGTCGACGAGCCCGAGCCCGTGGCGGCCGCGCGGGTACACGTGCAGCGCGTGGGGCACGTCGTGCTCGGCGAGGGCATCCGCCAGGCGGTACGCGTGCGCGACCGGCACGACCGCATCGTCGGCGGTGTGCCAGACGAAGGTCGGCGGCATCGCGTGCGTCACGAGCCGGTCGACCGAGAGGGCGCGGCGCGTCCACGGCATCGCGCGCAGGCCGATGAGGTTCTGCCGCGATCCGGCGTGGGTGGGCAGCTGCATCGAGACGACCGGGTAGCCGAGGACGGCGGCGTCGACGAGCCCCGAGGCGGCGGCGTGCCCGGCGAGGTGGCCGCCGGCCGAGAAGCCGAGGATGCCCAGCCGCCGCACCCCCTGCACCCGCAGCTCGCCGACGCGCGCCCGCACCGAGTGCAGCGGACCGGGGTGGCGCGTGCCCACCGGGTAGCGGTGCACGCTGGCCTCCAGCCCGAGCGAGCGCAGCCACTCGGCCACCGGCTCGCCCTCGTGGTCGGAGAGGCGCGCGTACCCGCCGCCCGGCAGCACGATGACGTGCGGCGGGCGGGTGCCGCCCTCGCTCACCGCGCGCCCGCGAAGACCGCGTTGAACAGCTCGTCGAAGTCGATGCCGACCTCGGGCCGCCAGCTGTTGATGCGGTTGGTGCCGAGGGCGAGCACGAGGCCGGCGTCGGGCGAGATCCAGAACTGCGTGCTCGTCCAGCCCTCGTGGCCGAACACCGAGTGGTCGATGAGCCCGGGGCGACGCGGCAGATTGAAGCCGAGGCCGAAGTGCTCGTGCACCTTCACGGGGTTCGCGTCGATGACGTAGAGGCCCTCGGTGCGCGGGCGGCGCATCGCCGTCAGGGTCGCCGGGGCGACGACGGCGCCGTCGCCGCGCAGCAGCGAGCGCCCGATCGCGAGCAGGTCGCCGACGCTGCCGACGGCGCCGGCCGCGGGGTGCCGCAGGGTCATCAGGGCGGGGTGATCGTGGTCGGCGAGCTCCGCGTCGTGCACGCGGTGAGCATCCGCATCGTCGAAATCGAGCGTCGTCGCCCCGCCGTCGGCGGCCATCGCCGCGAACTCCTCGTGGAACGAGCGCCCGCTCGCGTGCTCGACGAGCGCGGCGACGCCCTCCCACGCGAGGTTGTTGTACCGGCGGGCGGTGCCGGTCACGAACTCGAGCGGCGCCCTCTCGAGCGCGGCCCGCAGCGACTGCGGTTCGCCGAGTACGACGTCGCTGATGCCGGAGGTGTGGCTGAGCAGGTTCTGCAGCGTCGCGTGCGCGGCGGGCGCCCCCGGCACCGCCCGACCGAGCGGGGTGTCGGTCGTGAGCAGGCCGCGCTCGACCTGGCGCATCGCGGTGAGCGCGCTGAGCGGCTTCGTCACCGAGTAGAGCGCGAAGCGGTCGTCGACGTGCGCGGTGCGGCCGGCGTCGGTGCCGAAGGCCTCGAGGGCGAGCACCTCGTCGGCGCTCGCGATGCCGACGACGGCGACGGGCAGGCGGCCCGTCTCGACGTGACGGCGCACCCAGTCGAGGGCGGGGGAGAAGGGCGTGGTCGTCATGGGGGATGCTCCGCTCAGGCGAGATGCGGCAGAACCTCCGCCGCGATGAGGTCGAGGTGGTCGAGGTCGGTCATGTCCATCGTCTGCAGGTACAGCCGCTCGGCCCCGAGCGCGACGAGGCCCGCCGCCTTCTCGACGACCTGCGCCGGCGTGCCGACGAGGCGCCCGCCGTGGTCCGAGTCGGGATCGATGCCCGCGGCCGCGCAGCGGCGGCGCACCTCGGCCTCGTCGGCGCCGACGATGGTCGGCCAGGCGACCGACATGCGCAGGGTCGCGGGGTCGCGCTCCTCCTCGACGCAGATCGCGCGCACGTTCTCGAACTTCGCCGCGACCGTCTCGGGGTCGACGAAGCCGATGTTGAACTCGGTCGCGTAGCGGGCGGCGAGCTGCGGCGTCCGGCGGGCGCCGCCCCCGCCGACGATGACGGGCAGCGGGCTCTGCACCGGCTTCGGCAGGGCGGGGGAGTCGAGCAGCTGGTAGTGCTCGCCCTCGAAGGAGTAGGTCGCCCCGGCGGGGGTCGCCCAGGCGCCGGTCACGATCGCGAGCTGCTCCTCGAGCATCCCGAACCGCTTCTCGGGGAAGGGGATGCCGTAGGCCGCGTGCTCGGCGGCGTACCAGCCGGTGCCGAGGCCGAGCTCGGCGCGTCCGCCCGACATCGCGTCGACCTGCGCCACCTGGATGGCGAGGATTCCCGGCACGCGGTACGTGGCGGAGGAGACGAGGGTGCCGAGGCGGATGCGCGAGGTCTCGCGGGCGAGCCCGGCGAGCGTGGTCCACGCATCGGTCGGGCCGGGCATCCCGTCGCCGTCGCCCATCACCAGGTAGTGGTCGGAGCGGAACCAGCCGTCGAACCCGAGCGCCTCGGTGCGCTGCGCGTGGGCGAGCTGGGTGTCGTAGCTCGCGCCCTGCTGCGGCTCGGTGAAGATGCAGATCTGCACGGGATACCCCTTTCCGGGGTCGAGCCTAAACCGGCGTCGCGGATCAGCCGCCCAGCGACTGGGCGAGCAGCAGCAGGATCGGGATGCCCGCCACCAGGTTGAGCGGGAACGTCACGCCCAGGCTCGCCGCGAGCGGCAGCGCGAGCGGCACCTCGGGCAGCGCGACCCGCACGGCCGCGGGCGCCGCGATGTAGGAGGCGCTCGCGCACAGCACTCCGAGCACCGCGGCCCCGCCGACGCCCATGCCGATCGCCGTGCCGGCGACGACGCCGATCGCGCCGGCGAGGAGCGGGAACAGCAGCGCGAAGAGGAGGAGGCCCGGGCCGCCGCGCCGAGCCGCGGGCAGCTGCGCGCCCGCGGCGAGACCCATGGCGAGCAGGAACAGCACGAGCACGCCGGGGAAGGCGTCGACGACGAGCGGCGCGATGGGCGCCATGCCCTCGGGCCCGAGCACCGCGCCGATGACGATGCCGCCGACGAGGAGGACGACCGAGGTGCCGGTGAAGACCTCGTGCAGGGTGCGGCGCAGCGGGGTGGCGGGGCTCGCGGGGGCGGACGCGGTCGGCGCGGAGCCGGGCCCCCCGGCGGCGTCGGGTGCGTCCGCCTCGTCGCTCCGGCCCGCGCCGACGAGCACGCGACGGCGGGCCGGGGCGGCGGCCGTCGTGCGGACGGCGCGGCGCGCGAGCAGGATGCCGACGATGATGCCGGGCACCTCGAGCACGGCGAGGAGCGCGGGTGCGTATCCCGGAACCGCGACGCCCGCCGCGGCGATCACGGTGAGCGCGGCGGTGAAGGTGACGAGCGAGGTGGAGCCGTAGTGCGCCGCGATCGCGCCCCGCTCGGCCCGGTCGAGGCGCGTGAGCGCACCGAGGGCGCCGAAGGCGAGCAGCGGGATGACCACGCCGAGCGCGGCGGCCAGCAGCAGCGGCCCGGCGATCGTCGCCGGGTCCTCGGCGCGCAGGGCGACGCCGCCCTTGATGCCGATCGCGAGCAGCAGGTACAGCGAGAGCGCCTTCACCATCGTGTCGGGCACGGCGAGGTCGGAGCGCACGGCGACGGCGATCATGCCGAGCAGGAAGGCGAGCACGGCGGGCGAGAGCAGGGTGGCGGAGAGCAGATCGAGCGTCATGGCGGACTCCTCGGGGTGGGCGCGGATGTCGGCCTCGTCGACGACAGGTGAAGCAGTCTTCACTCGTTGAGCGACAATACATGAAGTCTGGTTCATGCGTAAAGGGGACATGGGCGAAGATGGGCGGGTGGCCGCCTGGACCTTCCTCACCCATCACGCGCACCTGCTCCTCGAAGTGGCGAAGAACCCCGACGCCCTGGTGCAGGAGCTGGCCGACGCCGTCGGCATCTCCACCCGCGCCGCCGTGTCGATCCTCAACGACCTCGAGGCCTACGGCTGCGTCGAGCGCGAGCGCCGCGGCCGGCGCAACCACTACGTGGTGCACCGCTCCGCGGCGCTGCGGCACCCGACGAACGCCGCGCACACCGTCGGCGAGCTGATCGACGCGCTCACCGACCTGCGCTGAGGATCGGGCTCAGCGCCCGACCGCCGGGGTGCGACGTCGGCGACGGAGGACCGGCTCCGCCTCCGCGAGCTCCTCCTCGGTGGCGATGCGGAACGGGGGAGCCCCGGGCACCTCGACGGCGTGAGCCCTCTGCCCGCGCGTCGCCCGCAGGCTCGCGACGATCGACACCGTGATGATGACGGCCACGACGGCGAGGGAGACGCTCGTGGGGATCTTGTACACGTCGAGCAGCAGCATCTTGATGCCCACCCAGATGAGCACGAAGGCGAGCCCGAGCTTGAGGTAGATGAAGCGGTGGATGAGGTCGGCGAGCAGGAAGTACATCGCCCGCAGGCCGAGGATGGCGAAGGCGTTCGCGGTGAACACGATGAAGGGCTCGCTCGTCACGCCGAAGATCGCGGGGATGGAGTCGACGGCGAAGATGATGTCGGTGACCTCGACGAGCACGAGCACGGCGAGCAGCGGGGTCGCGACGATGACGCCGGCCTTCCGGATGAGGAACTTCTGCCCGTGGTACGCGTCGGTCATCGGGACGAAGCGCTTGAACGCCTTCAGGATCTTCGAGTTCTCGACGTCCATGTGCTCGTTGCGCTTGCGGATCATCACGTAGCCCGTGTAGAGCAGGAAGGCCGCGAAGACGTAGAGGATCCAGGAGAACTGGTCGATCAGCACCGCCCCGAGCGCGATGAAGATGGCGCGGAAGACGAGGGCGCCGAGCACTCCGAGGAAGAGCACCCGGTGCTGGTACTCCCGCGGCACGCCGAAGAAGGCGAAGATGATCGCCCAGACGAAGACGTTGTCGACCGCGAGCGACTTCTCGATCAGGTATCCGGCGTAGTACTGCTGGCCGAACTCGGCCCCGTACTCCCACCAGATGTAGCCGCCGAACGCGACTCCGAGGGTGACCCAGACGATCGACCATGCGGCCGCCTCCCGCACGCTGATCACGTGGGCTTTGCGGTGGGCGAAGAGGTCGAGGGCGAGCATGGCGACGATGACGCCGAGAACGGCGAACCACAGCCACAGGGGGATGTCCATGAGGAGCTCCTGAATGGTCGTTGAGGCGATTCAGGAGGTCTTTCCCGGCCGGAACGGTCAGATTCGGCCCGTGGCGCCGGATCCGTGCGGACGGATCGAACTGTCGACGCGACGCGGGTCGGGGATACTCCCCTCCGAGAAAGAGTGAAGCACACTTCACCTCTTTGAGCAAGACGACCGGCTCGCACGATCCGGGCGTGCTCGCGCCCCCACAGATCGCCCCCGCTGTCAACCCACTGCCGCGACGGTGCGCGGCCCGTCAGGGTCGTACCGTGCACCCCATCCGTCTTCCCGTCGCGCCGCTCGCGCCGGGCCCCCTGCTCTCGCTCCTGCTCGCCGACCCGCCGAGCGGGGTGGATGCCGCTCTCGCGCTCGCGGAACGGCTCGGCGCCGCCCGTCCCGCCCCGGGCCGCCCCGGCACGCGCGACCAGTGGGAGGCGCTCGCGACCCTCGCCGCCGACGACCTCGCCCTCGCCCGCGCGCTCGAGCCGCACCTCGACGCCGTCGCCATCCTCGACGACGCCGACCCCGCCGCGATCATCACGGGCGCCTGGGGCGTCTTCGCCGCTGAGGGCGCCGTCGACCCCCTCACCGCCCGCTACGCCGACGGCCGCTGGACGCTCGCCGGCACGAAGCCCTGGTGCTCGCTCGCCGACCGGCTCGACCGCGCGCTCGTGACGGCGCGCGTCGTCGACGCCGACGGGGGAGCAGCCCATGCCGCTGCCGAGCGCCGCCTGTTCGCCGTCGCCCTCGCCGAGGCGCGCGACGACGGCAGCGCCCAGCCCGATACGAGCCGCTGGGCGGCGCGGGGTCTCGTCGAGATCCCGAGCGGCCCGGTGCGGTTCGCCGCCGTTCCCGCCACGGCCGTCGGCGGCCCCGAGTGGTACACCGCTCGCCCGGGCTTCGCCTGGGGCGGCATCGGGGTCGCGGCCTGCTGGTACGGGGGCGCCGTGGGCGTCGCGCGCACCGTGCGCGCCGCCGTGCGCGCGACGCCCGACCCGCACGGCGAGGCTCATCTCGGTGCGATCGACGAGGCGCTGCAGTCGGCGCGGCGGGCGCTCGAGGAGGCCGCGGCGCTCGCCGAGGCCGGCGACCCCGCCCGACCCCTCACCGAAGCCGCCGACCCCGCCCGACCGCTCGACCGCGACGCCGTGCGTCTGCTCGCGAAGCGCGTGCGCGCCACCGTCGCCCGCGCCGTCGACGAGGTGCTCGCCCGAGCCGGCCGCGCCCTCGGGCCGGCCCCGCTCGCCCTCGACGCCGCGCACGCCAAGCGCGTCGCCGACCTGCAGCTCTACGTGCGCCAGCACCACGCGGAGCGCGACCTCGCGTCCCTCGGCCGCGCCCTCGCGGACGGCGGCGAATCATGGTGAGCTTCGACCACCGCGAGCCGGGCACGAGCGAGCAGCGCTGGGCCGCCGACGGCCGCCTCGCCACCCGACCGGGGCTGTCGCTCGACGAGTTCGATGCGCTGCTCGTGATCGCCGCGCATCCCGACGACGAGACGCTCGGCGCCGGCGGGCTCATCGCGGCCTGCGCCGCGCGGGGCCTGCCGGTGCGCGTCGTCGTCGTCACCGACGGGGCGGCCGCGAGCGGGCATCCCGACGCCGCCATCGCGCCGCGCCGCTCGGCCGAGCTCGCCGCGGCCGTCGCGGCGCTCGCTCCCGACGCCGTGATCGACGAGCTCGGATTCGCCGACGGCGGCACGCTCGAGGATCGCGAGGCGATACGGGATGCCCTGCGCCCGCTGCTCGCCGCCGCCGGCCCGCGCACCGCCGTCGCCGCCCCGTGGCGCGGCGACGGGCACCGCGACCACCGGGTCGTCGGGGAGGTCGTCGCCGAGCTCGCCGACGGCGCGGTGCTGCTGGAGTACCCCATCTGGATGTGGCACTGGGCGAGCCCCGACGACGGCGTCGTGCCGTGGGCGCGCATGGTCTCGCTCGCCGTCGACGCCGAGACGAAGGCGCGGGCGGTGGCCCGCTACCCCTCGCAGACGCAGGGCGCCGACCCGCAGCTCGGCCCGCACGTGCTCACCCGGTTCGCCCGCGAGCGCGAGCACTTCATCGTCGAGGAGCCCATCATCGGCGAGAGCTACTTCGACGACATGCTGCAGCGCCGCGACGACCCATGGGGTTTCGAGTCGCGCTGGTACGAGCAGCGCAAGCGGGCGCTCACCCTCGCCTCGCTGCCCGACGAGCGCTACGGCGCGGCCCTCGAGATCGGCTGCTCGATCGGCGTGCTCACCGCCGATCTGGCGGCGCGCTGCGACGACCTGCTCGCCGTCGACATCTCGGGCCGGGCGGTGGATCGCGCGCGCATCCGCGTCGACGGCGCCGCCCGCATCGAGCACCGCAACGCGGTCGTCGACTTCCCCGAGGGGGCGTTCGACCTCATCGTGCTGTCGGAGATGGGCTATTACTGCAGCGAGGGCGACCTCGAGCAGCTGCTCGACAGCATGCTCGCGGCCCTGGCGCCGGGCGGATCCATCCTCGCCTGCCACTGGCGGCATCCCCTCGACGACGGCCCGCTCACGGGCGACCGCGTGCACGCCGCCCTCGCGATGCGCGACCTGCCGCTCATCGTGCAGCACGCCGAGGACGATCTGCTGATCGACGTCTACTCGCCCGACGACCGCTCGGTCGCGGTGCGGACGGGGCTGCGATGAGGCGCATCGGGGTGGTCGTGCCCGCCCGCGACGAGGAGCAGCTGGTCGAGCGCTGCCTGCGCTCGGTGATGCGCGCGGCCGAGGCCCTCGCGCAGTCCGATGCGCCGGCCGAGGTCGTCGTCGTCCTCGTCGCCGATGGATGCACCGACCGCACCGCCGCGATCGCCCGCTCGATCCCCGGCGTCGAGGTCATGGTGGTGCGGGCCGCGGGCGTCGGCGCCGCCCGCGAGCTCGGCGCCCGCCGCGCCATCGCGCGGGGCTGCTCGTGGCTCGCCTGCACCGATGCCGACTCGGAGGTGCCCTCCGCGTGGCTCGTCGAGCAGCTGCGCCTCGAGTCGCTCGGCTGGGACGGCATGATCGGCACGGTGCGGCCCGACTTCGCCGACCTCACGCCGACCGAGCGGGATCACTGGCTCGCCACCCACCACCGCGGGCATCCCAACGGCCACGTGCACGGCGCGAACCTCGGCGTGCGCACGGCCTCGTTCGTGCGCGTCGGAGGCTTCCGAGCCCTCGCCGAGCACGAGGACGTCGATCTGGTGGAGCGGCTGCGCGCCTCGGGCGCCTGGCTCATCGCCTCCGACGAGGTCGAGGTGACCACCTCGGGCCGCCGCACGGGCCGCACGGCCGGCGGCTACGCGGGGCACCTGCGCCGGGTGACCGCGATGCTCGGCGACATGGATCCGGCGGTCGTGTAGCCGGGCTAGAACAGCGTCGGAGTCGTCGCAGGCGCACGCTCCGCACGGGTGAGAAGGGAGAAGAACCGGTGGTTCACGAAGAGCACGTTCTTGCCGACACGCACGTCCAGGAGGATGCCGGCCTCGCTGAGGAGTCGAAGCCACTTCGTCGCAGTGGGTCGTGAAACGGCGCAGCGATCCATGACCGTCGAGATTCGGCAGTAGGGCTGTTCGAACAGCACGTCCAGGAGGTCGGCGTTCGCACCGCTCGGCAGGATTTCTCTCAGCTCGGCCTGCATATCGCGATGCACCGTCTGGATGTCATCGATCTTCTCTATGGTCGAGAGCGCGGTCTCGCGAACAGCTTCCAGCATGAAGGACGTCCAGTCCTCCCACGCCTGCTCTGCGGTCACGGCGAGAAGCAGTCGGTAGTACTCGGCCTTGTTCTGAATGATGTACCGAGACATGTAGAGCACCGGCTCGCGAAGGAGTCCTCGTTCGACGAGCACCAGGATGTTGGCGATCCTTCCCGTTCGCCCGTTCCCGTCAGCGAACGGATGGATCGCCTCGAACTGGTAATGGGTGAGCGCCATGGCCACGAGAGGATCGAAGGACTGGGCCGTGTGCAGGAAGCGCGTCATCTCCCCGAGGCGCTCCTGAAGCAGCGCCTGCCCCTCCGGCGGCGTGTAGATCGCCGCCTTCGTCACGGGATTGCCGACGAACGTCCCCGGAAGATCTCGCACCCGCATGTCTCGCCCTTGAATGGTGGAGCAGACATCGATGAGCGTCTGAGTGGACAGGGGGCGTCGGCGCACGCTCTCCACGCCCTCGAACAGAGCCTGCCGGTACCGCAGAGCTTCCTTCGCCTCAGGCCGTGCTGAATCTGTGCCGAAGTTCTCCGCGGCGAACAGCTCGTCCGCCGTCGTGACGATGTTCTCGATCTCCGAGCTCGCTTGCGCTTCGAGAAGCGGGATCGCGTTCAGGAGAACGGTGGGATTCGGGATTCGCTGAGCTGCTTGGTCGAGGCCCGCGAGTGCGGCTCGAGCCTCGGCGACGAGCTTGAGAACTCGTTTCGACTCGACATCGTTCGCCGGCGGGAGATCGGGCAGGTCGTTGAAGGGCACGCCCGCGTTCCATGTCATGGTGAAAGTGTATGCATACGTGCCTTCGACGTGTAAAAAATAACCCCCAAGTTTTACATGACGCGCATACACTCACCGCAGCACAACGGCCCCGGCGCATCCACCACCACAGGGATGCGTCGGGGCCGTCGCCGGCCGCGCGCGAAGGCGCGGCCGCGGGGTCAGCCGCGCGGCACCAGGCGCTGCAGCTGGGTCACGTGGCCGGGCTCGAGCTCGTCGAGCGAGGTGACGCCGAGCAGGCGCATGGTGCGCGCGATCTGCTCGCCGAGGATGCCGATGGCCCGGTCGACGCCGTCGCGCCCGCCCGCCATGAGGCCGTAGAGGTAGGCGCGGCCGATGAGGGTGAAGCGCGCGCCGAGGGCGATGCTCGCGACGATGTCGGCGCCCGACATGATGCCCGTGTCGAGGTGCACCTCGGTGTCCTTGCCGACCTCGCGCGCGACCTCGGGCAGCAGGTGGAACGGGATGGGCGCGCGGTCGAGCTGGCGCCCGCCGTGGTTCGAGAGCGTGATGCCGTCGACGCCGAGGGCGGCGAGGCGCTTCGCGTCGTCGACGGTCTGCACGCCCTTGACGACGAGCTTGCCGGGCCACTGCTCCTTGATCCAGCGCAGGTCGTCGTAGGTGACGGTGGGGTCGAACATCGTGTCGAGCAGCTCGCCGACGGTGCCCGACCACTTCGACAGGCTCGCGAAGGCGAGCGGCTCGGTGGTGAGGAAGTTGATCCACCACTCCGGGCGCGGGATGGCGTTGATGACCGTGCCGGCGGTGAGCTGCGGGGGGATGGAGAAGCCGTTGCGCTTGTCGCGCAGGCGCGCCCCGGCGACGGGCACGTCGACCGTGACGAGAAGGGTGTCGAAGCCGGCCTTCGCGGCGCGGTCGACGAGGGCCATCGAGCGCTCCCTGTCCTTCCACATGTACAGCTGGAACCAGTTGCGGCCGGTCGGCCCGCCCGCCGCCGCGACGTCCTCGACGCTCGTCGTGCCCATGGTCGACAGCGAGAACGGGATGCCCGCCGCGGCCGCCGCGGAGGCTCCGGCCACCTCGCCCTCCGCGTGCATCATGCGCGTGAACCCGGTCGGAGCGATGCCGAAGGGCAGCTCGACGCGCTTGCCGAGCACCTCCCAGCCGGTGTCGACGCGGCTGACGTCGCGCAGGATCGCCGGGTGGAACTCGATGTCCTCGAAGGCCTGCCGGGCGCGGGTGATGCTGATCTCGGCCTCGGCGGCGCCCTCGGTGTAGTCGAAGGCCGCCTTCGGGGTGCGCCGCTGGGCGATCGCGCGCAGGTCGGCGATCGTGAGCGCCTCGCTCAGCCGGCGCCGCTTCGCGTTGAGGTCGGGCTTCTTGAAGTTCATGAGCGGCGCGAGGTCGCGCGGGTTCGGGAAGCGTCTCTGCATGATCGGTCTCTCGGTCGGGGATCGGGTCAGGGCGCGGCGGAAGGGGCGGGCCGGGTGGCGTCGTAGTGGCCGAGCAGGCGGTCGCGGGCTCCGGCGATGTGGGCGCGGGTGAGCTCGGCGGCGAGCTCGGCGTCGCCGGCGGCGACGGCATCCAGGATCCCCCGGTGCTGCGCGATGACGTCGTCGATGCCGAGCAGGCGGTGCGACTGCACCTGGCCGGTGCAGAGCTCGATCTCGCCCATGAGCAGCGCGTGCAGCTTGACGAGGCGCGGCGAGCGCTGGGCCTCGACGAGCGCGCGGTGGAAGGCGATGTCGGCGCGGGCGAGAGGCGCCGTGTCGTCGCCGCCGGCGGCCTGCTCGAGCGCGCGCTGGGCGGCGAGTGCGGCGGCGGGCACGACCCCGTCGGCCGCGAGGGTGCGCAGAGCCTCGGCCTCGACGACCGAGCGGGTGGCGTAGAGGTCGACGATGTCGTCGCGGGTGAGCTCGGGCACGCGCGCCGTCTTGTGCGCGGCGCGGCGCAGCAGCCCCTCGGCGACGAGCCGCTCGAGGGCGACCTTCGCGGTGGGGCGGGCGACGCCGAAGCGGTCGGCGATGGCCTGCTCGGTGACGGCGCTGCCGGGCGCTTCGCGCTGCGTGAGGATGCTCTCGCGCAGCGCCTCGTACACCGCGTCCGGCACGGTGGTGACGCTCAGGGCCTCACTGCTCATGCCGCGACAGTAGCAGATTGTTATACAAGTGCACGAGCGTGAGGTCGGCCCGGGCTTCCGCGGGCGCGGCACGCCGCCCCGCCCGGGGAATCGCCCGAGAGCAGGAGCGCGCGGCGACCCTCCCGACCGCTACGGTCGGAGCATGATCCCCCTCGCCTCGACCCGCGTCGACGCGCGCCCCGGCGCGGTGCCCGCATGAGCGCGGTGCTGCCCCGCTCCGGCGTCGTGCTGGGCGTCGCCTCGCTCGTGCTGAGCGAGGGCATGACCCCCGAGCACGGCCGCGAGGTCGTGCGGGCCGCCGTCGAGGCGGGCGCCGCGGCCATCGACACGGCCAGGGCCTACGCCACGGTCGACGACGACGCGGCCGGCGAGCGCCTGGCCGCCACGGCGCGCGAGATCGATCCGGGCATCCCGCTCATCACCAAGGCCGGGCACTACCGCATCGGCACCGCCGCCTGGGATGCCGACGGCAGCGCCGACCGCCTGCGCAAGGACGCGCTGCGCAGCCGCGAGGTCTTCGGCGCTCCGCCCTCGCTGCTGCTGCTGCACCGCGCCGACCGCGTCGACGACGTGCTCGCCTCGCTGCGCGTGCTCGCCGAGCTGCGCGAGGAGGGGGTCGTCGAGGCGATCGGGCTCTCGAACGCCTCCGTCGAGCTGCTCGAGGCCGCCGCGGGCGTCACCACCATCGACGCCGTGCAGAACCGCCTCGGCCTCGGGGTCGACCCGATCGACGAGTACCGGTTCTGCCGCGAGCAGGGCATCGACTTCCTCGCCTACGCGCCGTTCGGCGGGCCGCGCGCGGCACCGCTCGCCACGCGCATCCCGCACGTCGCTGCCCTCGCGATGGCCAGGGAGGCCTCCATCCACCGCCTCGCCCTCGCGGCGATGATCGACGCGCTGCCGGGCCTTTGGCCGGTCATCGGACCGACGCGCGTCGAATCGGTGCGCGACTCCGCGGCCGCGACGCACGAGGTGGTCGACGACGAGCTGCGCACGGCGTTCCGCGACGACCTGCGGTCGCGCGGGGTCGACCTCTAGCGGAACGGACGAAGGCTTCAGCGCCGGCCCGTGCCCTCACGCCCGGCGGATGCACCGACCCGGCGTCGGTCGGACGACTCGGTGCCCCGCGGGGAGCCGAGCCGTCAACAGGGCGCCGAGTCGCGAAGCGGTGCCGCCGTGCAGGTGGGCAGCCGCGGGGCATTGCAGCCGTGAGGCCGCGGGCTACGCCCCGCTGCTCGCCCGCACGACGAGCTCCGGCTGGAACACCACCGTGCGCGGCGCCAGCTCCGGGTCGTCCGACTCCTCGAGCAGCATGCGCAGCGCGGTCGCGCCGATGAGGTGGCTGGGCTGGCGCACGGAGGTCAGGGGCACGACGGCGGCAGCGGCGAAGTCGATGTCGTCGTAGCCGACGAGGGCGATCTCGCCGGGCACGCTCACCGACCCGGTCATGACGAGCGCCTGCAGCACGCCGACGGCGAGCAGGTCGTTGACGGCGAAGACGGCGTCGGGACGGGCATCCACCGATCTCGACAGCAGCTGCTCGCCGGTGCGGCGGCCGTCGATCACGGTGAGTCCGTCGGCTTCGACGACCTCGATGACGGCGTCGCTCACGGCGGCGGCCGCGCGGCGGGCCCCGGCGAGGCGGTCGGCCACCTGGCGGATGCCCGGCCGGCCCACGACCACGGCGATGCGCCGCCGTCCCTGCTCGATGAGGTGCCGCACCGCGAGCTCGCCGCCCGCGACGTCGTCGACCGAGACCGACGAGAGCCCGGATCCGTCGACCGAGCGGTCGACCACCACCGCCGGCGTGCCGCGCGACCGCAGCCGCGCGAGTCGCTCGCTCACGTCGCCCAGCGGCGAGATGAGCACTCCGCGCACGCGCTGCTCGTCGAAGAGGTCGAGGTAGGCCGACTCGCGGTCGGGGTTCTCGTCGCTGTTGCCGAGGATGACGGCGAGGCCGTGCTCGGCGGCGGCGTCCTCCGCCCCGCGGGCGAGCTCGGTGAAGAAGGGGTTGCGCACGTCGAGCACGACGAGCCCGACGGTGCTGCTGCGCCCGGCGCGCAGCTGGCGCGCGGCGTCGTTGCGCACGAAGCCGAGCTCGGCGATGGCGGCGTGCACGCGCTCGACGGTCGAGGGGGTGACGCGCTCGGGGCGGTTGAGCACGTTCGAGACGGTGCCGACCGAGACTCTGGCGCGTTCCGCGACGTCGCGGATGCTGGCTGTGCCCATACCCCCAGACTACGGCCGAACAGGCGAAGATGTATCGATTCAATCTCTCCGGTCATCGAGGCTTGACACTGGGCCGCCCGGGGTCATAGCGTGAGCGTCGCCCAACCGCTTGAATCGATTCAGACCCGCGACCTGCTCTGGATCCCTCACCGAAGAGGACCGATGTCGATAACGACTCCGACCGCCGCCCCGGCCCTCGAACTCATCGACGTCGCGAAGTCCTTCGGCGCGGTGGTTGCTCTCAGCAGCGCCGATCTCGCTCTGCACTCCGGCTCCATCCACGCCCTCGTCGGCGAGAATGGCGCCGGCAAGTCGACCCTCGTCAAGATCATCGCGGGCCTCTACCGGCGCGACTCCGGCGTCTACCGCCTCGACGGGGCCGAGGTCGACTTCAGCTCCACGGCGCAGGCGAAGAGCGCGGGCGTCGCCGTGATCTACCAGGAGCCGACGCTGTTCCCCGACCTCACCGTCGCCGAGAACATCTTCATGGGGCGCCAGCCGCGCGGCCGCCTCGGCCTCATCGACCGCGCCGCCATGCGCGCCGCCGCCTCCGAGCTCTTCGCCCGCCTCGGCGTGCCCATCGACCCCGACCGCATCGCCGAGGGCCTGTCGATCGCCGACCAGCAGATCATCGAGATCGCGAAGGCCATATCGATGGATGCCCGCGTGCTCGTCATGGACGAACCGACCGCGGCGCTCAGCGGTGTCGAGGTCGAGCGGCTCTTCGCCGTCGCCCGCTCCCTGCGCGACGGCGGCGCCGCCATCCTGTTCATCTCCCACCGCTTCGACGAGGTCTTCGACCTCTGCGACCGCATCACCGTCATGCGCGACGGCCGCTACATCCAGACCCACTCGACGAGCGAGGTCACGATCGACCAGATCGTGAAGGAGATGGTGGGCCGCTCGATCGAGGCGCTCTTCCCGAAGGTCGACGCACCGATCGGCGACGTCGTGCTCTCGGTCGAGGGGCTCTCGCGCCAGGGGGTCTTCCGTGACGTGAGCTTCGAGGTGCGCGCCGGCGAGATCGTCGGGCTCTCGGGCCTCGTCGGCGCCGGGCGCACCGAGATCGTGCGCGCCGTGTTCGGCATCGACGCCTACGACACCGGCGCGGTGGAGTTCCTCGGCCGGCCGCTGCCGGCCCGCAACCCCATGGCGGCCATCCGCGCGGGCATGGGATTCGTGCCCGAGGACCGCCGCAAGCAGGGACTCGTGATGGATCTCAGCGTCGCCCGCAACGCCTCGCTCACCCTGCGGCACCGCCTGGCCCGATTCGGCATCCTCAGCGCGGCGCGCGAGCGCACCGCGGCGGCCGACTGGACGCGGACGCTGCAGGTGAAGGGTGCGCTCGAGGCCGAGGTCTCGACGCTCTCGGGCGGCAATCAGCAGAAGGTCGTGCTCGCCAAGTGGCTGGCCACCGAGCCCAAACTGCTCATCGTCGACGAGCCCACCCGCGGCATCGACGTCGGCACGAAGGCCGAGGTGCACCGGCTGCTCTCCGAGCTCGCCGGCCGTGGCATCGCGATCATCATGGTCTCCTCCGAGCTGCCCGAGGTTCTCGGCATGTCCGACCGGGTGATCGTCGTGCGCGAGGGCGCGATCACGGCGCAGCTCGACCGCGCCGATGCCACCCCCGAGACGATCATGCACGCCGCCACCGCCTCGAGGGAGGGAGCGCGATGACGCTCGTCGACCACCGCACCCGATCGCTCCGCGATCGCGCGATCTCGCTGCTGCGCTTGCGCGAGGTGCCCGTCTCCGTGGCCCTCATCGCCCTCGTCGTCGTGACGGCGCTTCTCAACCCGCGGTTCCTCACCGCCCAGAGCACGAAGGACCTGCTGCTCAACGCGACGATCGTCATGATCCTCGCCACGGGGCAGGCGATCGTCATCATCACGCGCAACGTCGACCTCTCGGTCGGCTCGATCCTCGGCATCTCGGGGTTCATGACCGGGACGCTGTTCGCCACCGTGCCGGGCATCCCCATCCCGGTCGTGTTCATCATCGGCGTTCTCCTCGGCTCGGCGCTCGGAGCGCTCAACGGCCTGCTCGTGACGGTGGCCGGGGTGCCGGCCCTCGTGATCACACTCGGAACCCTCTACATCTACCGGGGCATCAACAACGCCTGGGCGGGCGGCAGGGAGTACTTCTCCGGCGACCGGCCGCGCGCGTTCGGCGACCTCTCGGTCGACACCGTGCTCGGGTTCCCGATCATCACGCTCATCGCCCTCCTGGTGCTCCTCGCGCTGGCCGTCGTGCTCGCCGGTACGCGTTTCGGCCGCGACTTCTACGCCATCGGCTCCGATCCCGACGCGGCGAAGCTGTTCGGCATCCGCGTGCGCAGCCGCGTGTTCTCGGCCTTCGTCATCAACGGCGCCCTCGCCGGGCTGGGCGGCGTGCTCTACGCCTCGCGCTTCAGCTCGGTCGGTGCGACGACGGGCACGGGCATCGAGCTCGACGTCGTCGCGGCCGCGGTCGTGGGCGGCGTCGCCATCTTCGGCGGATCCGGCACGGTCGTCGGCGCGGCGATCGGGGCGCTGCTGCTCACGACGATCACGAGCTCGCTCGCGGCGCTGCGCGTCGACAAGTTCTGGCAGCAGGCGGTCGTGGGCATGCTGATCCTCGCCGCGATCATTATCGACCGCATCGCCGCGCTGCGAACAGCCCGGCGCCTGCGAGTGAGCGAGGCCCGAGATGCCTGAGTCGACCGCCGCCCGCCGGCCCGCCTGGGTCGCCCGCCTGCTGACGCGCGACGCCGCCCTCATCGCGGTGCTCGTCCTCGTGCTCGTGCTCGCGAGCGCGGCGCTGCCGCGCTTCGCCTCGCCGGTGACCGTCGGCTACCTGCTGCTCAACGCCGTGCCGGTGCTGCTGCTCGCGCTGCCCATGACGCTCATCATCATCACGGGCGAGATCGATCTCTCGGTGGCCAGCACCGTCGGCATCACGACGGCGACGATCGGCTCGCTGAACCTCGCCGGGTGGGAGTTCCTCCCCGCCGTGCTCGTCGCGCTGCTCGTCGGCGTGATCGCGGGCGCGGTCAACGGGGCGCTCATCGCGTTCGTCGGGCTGCCCTCGCTCGCCGTGACGATCGGCACGCTCGCCCTCTACCGAGGGCTCACCCTCGTGCTCATCGGCGACAACTCGGTCTCGAGCAGCCAGTACCCCGAAGGCTTCACGAGCCTCATCAATGCGAAGGTCGGCGCGACGGGCATCCCGATCGTCATGGGCTTCGTCATCCTCGCCGCGGCGGTCTTCATCATCGTGCTGCACGCGACGCCGTTCGGCCGCGGCCTCTACGCGCTCGGCTTCAGCAAGGAGGCCGCGACCTTCGTCGGCGTGCACGTGCCGTGGGCGAAGTTCTGGCTCTTCACCGCGAGCGGACTCGTCGCCGCGTTCGTCGGCGTCTTCTGGTCGACCTACTACAGCGCCCGCAGCGACAGCGCGAACGGCCTCGAGCTCACCGTGATCGCGGCGGTGCTGCTCGGCGGCGTCTCGATCTTCGGCGGTCGGGGAACCGTGATCGGCGCGCTCACCGGGGTGCTCATCATCAGCAACATCAACTACGCCCTGCGCCTGCAGCGCGTTCCCGACGTCGTGCTGATCATCATCACGGGCTCCCTGCTCATCGTCTCCGTCGTCGGCCCGAGCGTGGTGGACGCCGCCCGGCGTCGCATCCAGCGCGCACGACGACACCGCACCCGTCCCCTGGCCGAGGCCCGGGGTATCGACGGCGCCTAGCCCAGGCGACGGCCACATCCAGGAAGGAAAGAACAATGGAGTTTCTCCGCAAGCATGGATCGAGCCCGCGACGTCGCCTGCTCACCTTCGCCGCAACCGGCACCGTCGCTGCGCTCCTGCTCTCCGCGTGCGCAGCCGACGCCGGCGGCGAGGCAGGAGGAGGCGAGGGATCGAGCGAGGGCGCCAGCATCTCGTTCATCCCCAAGAACCTGAACAACCCGTACATCACGCTCGAGCTCTCCGGGGCGAAGGAGGCGGCCGAGGAGCTCGGCTTCACCTACGCCGAGGCGGCGCCGCTCGATGCCGGGGCCGACAGCCAGATCCCCTTCATCCAGACCGAGGTGCAGAACGGCACGCAGATCCTCGCCGTCTCGCCCAACGACCCGGATGCCGTCTGCCCGGCGCTCGAGGACGCCCGCGCCGGCGGGGCGAAGATCATCACCTTCGACTCCGACTCGGCCGTCGAGTGCCGCGACCTGTTCATCAACCAGACCTCGGTCGAGGGCGTCGCCGCCGGCCAGCTGGAGCAGCTGTTCGACCAGATCGGCGGCACGGGTGAGATCGCCATCCTCTCGGCCACGGCGGCCGCGCCGAACCAGAACGCCTGGATCGAGGCGATGATCCAGCAGATCGAGGAGAGCGACGAGTACGAGTGGGATCTCGTCGCGACCGTCTACGGCGACGACGACGACACGAAGTCGTTCCAGGAGGCCCAGGGCCTGCTGCAGTCGTACCCCGACCTCGCCGGCATCATCTCGCCGACGACCGTCGGCATCGCCGCGACGGCCCGCTACCTCTCGACGTCGGAGTACAAGGGTCAGGTCGCGCTCGTTGGTCTGGGTCTGCCCGGCCAGATGAAGGAGTACCTCGACGACGGCACCGTGCAGGCGTTCGCCCTGTGGGACCCGTCCGAGGTCGGCTACCTGACCGCCTACGCGGGCAAGGCGCTGCTGGAGGGCACCATCACGGGCGCCGAGGGTGACACCTTCGACGCCGGCAAGCTCGGCAGCTACACGGTCGGCCCCGACGGTCTCGTGATCGTCGGCGAGCTGCTGAAGTTCACCCCCGAGAACATCGACGAGTACGACTACATCTCGTTCTGATGCTCTTCCCGTCGCGCGGGTCGGGTCATCCGGCCCGGCCCGCGCGGCACCCCCGTCCGTCACCGGACCCCGCACTCGAACGGAGCACCGCCGTGTCCGATTCCCCCGCCCCCCAGCGCGTCTGCTTCCTCCTCAAGGTGCGGCGCGACCGTCTCGAGGAGTACCGCGAGCGCCACGCGGCGGTCTGGCCCGAGATGCTCGCCGCGCTCGCGCAGACCGGGTGGCGCAACTACTCGCTCTTCCTCGACGACTCCGGCCTGCTCGTCGGCTACCTCGAGACCGACGACTTCGCCGCGGCCCAGGAGGCCATGGCCCGCACCGAGGTGAACGCCCGGTGGCAGGCCGAGATGGCCCCGTTCTTCGAAGCCCTCGAGGGCCGCCCCGATGAGGCGATGCGCGCCCTGCCGATGGTGTTCCACCTCGAGTCGCAGCTCGCCGAGCTCGCCTGAACCACTTCCTCCCCTACCGCTAAGGAGTCTCGATGACCACCCTCGCGAGCGATCTGCTCACCCCCGCGACCCGCCGCCGCACCCGCATCGGACTCGTCGCGGGCGGACTGGGCGCGTACTGGCCGCAGTTCCCCAACCTCCTGCCGCAGCTGCAGGAGTCGTCGCGCTACGTCTCCGAGCGGTTCGGGATGCTCGATGCCGAGGTCATCGACGCGGGCTTCATCTCCGACGCTCAGGACGCGGCGGTCGCGGCGGAGAAGCTGCGGCAGAGCGACTGCGACCTCATCGTCATGTTCCTCACCACCTACCTCACCTCCTCGATGGTGCTGCCGATCGCGCAGCGGGCGAAGACGCCCGTGCTCATCATCGATTTGCAGCCGACCGAGAAGATGGATCACGCGACGTTCGGCACGGGGGAGTGGCTCGCGTACTGCGGGCAGTGCTCGGTGCCGGAGGTCGCCAACGTGTTCCGTCGCGCGGGCATCCCGTTCCGCTCCGTGAGCGGCTGGCTCAAGCAGGAGTCGGCCTGGCGCCGCATCACCGAATGGGTGACCGCGGCCTCGGTGCGCGGCGTGCTGCGCCACGCCCGGCACGGCCTCATGGGTCACCTCTACCCCGGCATGCTCGACGTCTCGACCGACCTCACCCTCGTCTCCGCCCAGCTCGGCGGCCACGTCGAGGTTCTCGAGTTCGATGACCTGCGCGTGCGCGTGGACGAGGTCACCGATGCGCAGGTCGCCGAGCGCGTCGCGCTCGCGACGCAGCTGTTCGTGCTCGACGAGTCGGTCGATGCGGATGATCTGGCCTGGGGGGCGAAGGTCTCGGTCGGCCTCGACCGCCTCGTGGAGGACTTCCAGCTCGACTCGATGGCCTACTACCACCGCGGTCTCGGCGGCGAGATCCACGAGCGCCTCGGCGCGGGCATGATCCTCGGCGCCTCCATCCTCACCGCGCGGGGCATCCCGATGGCGGGCGAGTACGAGCTGCGCACCTCGGTGGCCATGCTCGCCGCCCAGACGATGGGTGCCGGTGGATCGTTCACCGAGATCCAGGCGCTCAACTTCGAGGACGGCGTGGTCGAGATGGGCCACGACGGGCCGGCCCACCTCGCGGTGAGCGCCCGCGACCCCCTGCTGCGCGGCCTCGGCGTCTTCCACGGCAAGCGCGGCTGGGGCGTGAGCGTCGAGTTCGACGTGCAGCACGGCCCCGTGACGACCTTCGCCCTCGGCCAGGCCATCGACGGCCGGTTCTCGTTCATCGCCTCGGAGGGCGAGGTCGTGCCCGGCCCGCTGCTGGCGATCGGCAACACGACCTCCCGCGTCGACTTCGGCGGCGACCCCGGCGAGTGGGTCGACGCCTGGAGCGCCACCGGCACGGGTCACCACTGGGCGCTCGCCACCGGTCACCGGGCCTCGGCGATCCGCGCTGCCGCCGACCTCCTGGGCCTCGACTTCCAGCAGGTCTCCCTCTCCTGACGGAGACCGGTCGCCGAGCCCCGCGACCGCGGCTCGGCGACCGGGCCTCTCCGACGGGTAGCGAAACCCGTCGCAATATGAAACGATTCATTCATCTCACCACGACGCAATGGAGCATCATGACCAGCCCCGCGCAGCGCTTCGCCACCATCACCGACCGTCTCGCCGCCCAGGCGATCGAGCTCCCCTCGTGGGCCTTCGGCAACTCGGGCACCCGGTTCCGCGTCTTCGGCACGCCCGGCACCCCCCGCGATCCCTTCGAGAAGATCGCCGACGCCGCGCAGGTGCACGCCCACACCGGACTCGCCCCGAGCGTGGCGCTGCACATCCCGTGGGACAAGGTGGACGACTACGGGGTGCTGCGCGCCCACGCCGAGGAGCACGGCGTCGCGCTCGGCACGATCAACTCGAACACCTTCCAGGACGAGGAGTACAAGTTCGGCTCGCTCGCCGCGAGCGACCCCACGGCCCGGCAGCGCGCCATCGACCACCACTTCGACTGCATCGATGTCATGCACGCCACGGGCTCGCGCGACCTGAAGATCTGGCTCGCCGACGGCACGAACTACTCCGGCCAGGACGACATGCGGCGCCGGCAGGACAACCTGGCCGAGAGCCTCGCCACGATCTACGGGCGCCTCGGCGACGAGCACCGCCTCGTGCTCGAGTACAAGTTCTTCGAGCCGGCGTTCTACCACACCGATGTTCCCGACTGGGGGACGAGCTACGCGCAGGTGGCCGCCCTCGGCGACAAGGCGATGGTCTGCCTCGACACCGGCCACCACGCGCCCGGCACCAACATCGAGTTCATCGTCATGCAGCTGCTGCGCCTCGGCAAGCTCGGCTCGTTCGACTTCAACTCGCGCTACTACGCCGACGACGACCTCATCGTCGGCTCGGCCGATCCCTTCCAGCTGTTCCGCATCATGGTCGAGGTCGTGCGCGGCGGCGGGCTCGACGCCGACTCCGGCGTCGCCTTCATGCTCGACCAGTGCCACAACGTCGAGGAGAAGATCCCCGGCCAGATCCGCAGCGTGCTCAACGTGCAGGAGATGACGGCCCGCGCGCTGCTCATCGACCGCGACGCGCTCGACGCGGCGCAGCGCGCCAACGACGTGCTCGGCGCGAACGGCATCCTCATGGACGCCTTCTACACGGATGTCCGCCCGATGCTCGCCGAGTGGCGCGCGTCGCGCGGCCTGCCCGCCGATCCCATGGCCGCCTACGCCGCGAGCGGCTACTACGACCGCATCGTCGCCGAGCGCGTGGGCGGGACTCAGGCGGGGTGGGGCGCGTGAGTCCTTCCGTCTCCATCACCACCCCTCTCGCCGACCCCCTCGAAAGCGCCTGACGCCATGAATTCCGAGAACCCGACCACCGCGAAGCACGCTCTTCTCGCCCGCTCGAACCGCCTCGGCGCCGAGCCGCACATCACCAACTACGCCGGCGGCAACACCTCCGCCAAGGGCGTCGAGACCGACCCCGTCACGGGCGAGCCCGTCGAGCTGCTGTGGGTGAAGGGCTCCGGCGGCGACCTCGGCACCCTCACCGAGCAGGGTCTCGCCGTGCTGCGCCTCGACCGCATGCGCGCCCTCGTCGACGTCTACCCCGGCGTCGAGCGCGAGGACGAGATGGTCGCAGCCTTCGACTTCTGCCTGCACGGCAAGGGCGGCGCCGCCCCCAGCATCGACACCGCTATGCACGGTCTGGTGGATGCGCCCCACGTCGACCACCTGCACCCCGATGCGGGCATCGCGATCGCGACCGCGGCCGACGGCGAGCGGCTCACGGCCGAGATCTTCGGCGGGAAGGTCGTCTGGGTGCCCTGGCGCCGGCCCGGATTCCAGCTCGGCCTCGACATCGCCGCCGTCAAGGAGCAGAACCCGGACGCGATCGGCTGCATCCTCGGCGGCCACGGCATCACGGCGTGGGGAGAGACGAGCGAGGAGAGCGAGCGCAACAGCCGCTGGATCATCGACACCGCGCAGGCGCACATCGACGCGCACGGCGACGCGAAGCCGTTCGGCGGGGAGCGCGCCGGGTTCGGGCCGCTCGCGGCCGAGGAGCGCCGGGCGAAGGCCGCGGCGCTCGCGCCCACGATCCGAGGGCTGGCCAGCCACGACCGCCCCATGTTGGGCCACTTCAGCGACGACGAGCGGGTGCTGCACTTCCTCGGCAGCGAGAAGGCCCCGGCGCTCGCGGCGCTCGGCACGAGCTGCCCCGATCACTTCCTGCGCACGAAGGTCAAGCCGATGCTGCTCGACCTGCCGGCCGACGCGGGGGTGGAGGAGAGCATCCACCGCCTGAAGGAACTGCACGAGCAGTACCGCGCCGATTACACCGCCTACTACGACGCGCACGCCACTGCCGAGAGCCCGGCGATCCGCGGCGCCGATCCGCTCATCGTGCTCGTCCCCGGCGTCGGCATGTTCAGCTTCGGCGCGACCAAGCAGACCGCGCGCGTGGCCGGCGAGTTCTACCTCAACGCCATCAACGTCATGCGCGGCGCCGAGGCGCTCAGCACCTACGCGCCGATCAGCGATGCCGAGAAGTTCCGCATCGAGTACTGGGCGCTCGAGGAGGCGAAGCTGCAGCGCATGCCCGCGCCGAAGTCGCACGCCACCCGCGTCGCTCTCGTCACGGGCGCCGCGAGCGGCATCGGCAAGGCCATCGCGACGCGCCTCGCGGCCGAGGGCGCCTGCGTCGTGATCGCCGACCTCGACCTCGAGAAGGCCCAGGCGGCGGCCGGCGAGCTCGGCTCGACCGACGTCGCGATCGGCGTGCAGGCGAACGTCACCGACGCGGCCGCGATCGATCGGGCGATCGAGGATGCCGTGCTCGCGTTCGGCGGCATCGACATCGTCGTCAACAACGCGGGCCTGTCGCTCAGCAAGCCGCTGCTCGAGACCACCGAGGCCGACTGGGATCTGCAGCACGACGTCATGGCCAAGGGCTCGTTCCTCGTCGCGAAGGCGGCCGCGCGCGTGCTCATCGAGCAGGGCATGGGCGGCGACGTCATCTACATCTCGAGCAAGAACTCGGTCTTCGCCGGCCCCAACAACATCGCCTACTCGGCGACGAAGGCCGACCAGGCCCACCAGGTGCGGCTGCTCGCCGTCGAGCTCGGCGAGCACGGCGTCAAGGTCAACGGCATCAACCCCGACGGCGTCGTGCGCGGATCCGGCATCTTCGCCAGCGGCTGGGGCGCCAATCGCGCGGCCACCTACGGCGTCGACGAGCAGGACCTCGGCGCGTTCTACGCGCAGCGCACCATCCTCAAGCGCGAGGTGCTGCCCGAGCACGTCGCCAACGCCGTCGCCGTGCTGACCGGCCCCGACCTCTCGCACACGACGGGCCTGCACATCCCCGTCGACGCGGGCGTCGCGGCCGCGTTCCTGCGGTAGTCGCGGTGAGGATCCACGCCGGCGCCATCCATCTCGCCGCCGTCGACCTCGGCGCGACGAGCGGCCGCGTCATGCGCGCGGTCGTGTCGGCCGGGAGCATCGAGATGGTCGAGGTCGCGCGGTTCCCGAACGGACCGATCGAGCGCGCCGACGGCCTGCACTGGGACATCGTGGCGCTGCGCGGCAGCATCATGGCCGGGCTGCGGCAGGCCTTCGCCGACGACCCGCTCATCACCTCGATCGGCATCGACTCGTGGGCGGTCGACTACGGCCTGGTCGCCGACGGGGTGCTGCTGGGCGAGCCCTTCCACTACCGCGATGACCGGTCGACCCGCGGGGTGGATGCCGTGCACGCCGTCGTGCCGCCCCGCGAGCTCTTCGCGCAGACGGGGCTGCAGCACCTGCCCTTCACCACGGTCTTCCAGCTCGCCGCCGAGACCCCGGAGCGGCTCGATGCCGCCGATCACCTGCTCCTCATCCCCGACCTCGTGGCGTTCTGGCTCACCGGCCGCCCGGTCGCCGAGGTCACCAACGCCTCCACCACGGGGCTGCTCGACCCCCGCACCCGCGCGTGGAACGAGGCGCTCGTCGAGCGCCTCGGAGTGCCGCGCCACTTGCTGCCCGAGCTCGTGCAGCCGGGGGAGACGATCGGGCCGCTCACGGCGTCGGCGGTGGAAGCGTTGGGGGCGCCCGCGGGGGTCGTGGTCACGGCCGTCGGATCCCACGACACGGCCTCGGCCGTCGCGGCCGTGCCCTTCGTGCGGCGCGAGGCCGCCTACATCAGCTGCGGCACCTGGGGGCTCGTCGGGCTCGAGACGGAGCATCCCGTCATGACCGACGCGGCCTACGCGGCGAACTTCACCAACGAGGGCGGCGTCGACGGGCGCACGCGCTTTCTGCACAACGTGATGGGGCTGTGGCTGCTGAGCGAGTCGGTGCGGGTGTGGGAGGCGGCGGGGGAGCGCATCGATCTCGGCCGGCTGCTCGCCGAGGCGGCCGCCGTGACCGGCCCGGTGCCCGTGTTCGACGCGAACGATCCGCGGTTCCTGCCGCCGGGCGACATGCTCGCGCGCATCGCGGCGGCGCTCGCCGAGCAGGGCTCGCCCGTGCCGTCGACGCGCGCGGCCCTCGCCCGCTGCATCGTCGAGAGCCTCGCCGTCGCCTTCGCGTCAGCCGTGCGCACGGCCTCCGAGCTCGCCGATCGCCCGGTCGAGGTCATCCACCTCGTCGGCGGCGGCTCGCTCAACCCGCTGCTGTGCCAGCTCACCGCCGACCGCGCCGGGATGCCCGTGCTCGCCGGCCCCGTCGAGGCCACCGCCCTCGGCACCCTGCTCGTGCAGGCCCGGGCGCACGGGCTCGGCGGCACGCTCGAGAGCCTGCGGGCCCTCGTCGCGCAGTCGCACCCGCCGCAGCGGTTCGACCCGCGCGCGGCCTGATCTCCGGAACGCTGCGAGTTCGGCGTGACGCAGCGGGTTTCTCGCTGCAGCGTTGCGCGGAACGGCCAGTGTTGCGGCAGAAGCACCGCCGCACATCCCGCACCCCCGACCGGAAGGCCCCCGCATGCTCCGCCCCACCCCGATCACCCTCGGAGCCTCCTCGCTCGGAGCCCGTGGCGACGCCGACGAGATCGCGGCGCTCGCCGACGCGCTGCTCGCGAGCGAGCTCGGCGACGTCGACACCTCGAACAACTACGCCGGCGGCCGCAGCGAGGCCGAGCTGGGGCTCGCTCTCGCCCGGCGCGGCGGCCTGCGCCCCGGCGGGCGCCTCTACTCGAAGGCCGACGCCGATGCCGAGGGCCGCTTCGACGGCGACCGCGTGCGCCGCTCGATCGAGGAGTCCCTCGGCCGCCTCGGCCTCGACCATCTGCCGATCTACCACCTGCACGACCCGTACACGATCACCCTCCAGGAGGGCATGGCCGCCGACGGGCCCGTCGCCGCGCTGCTGCAGCTGCGGGACGAGGGCGTCATCGACGCGATCGGCATCGCCGCGGGCCAGACGCAGCTCGTGCACGACTACGTGCTCACGGGCGCCTTCGACGCCGTGCTCACCCACAACCGCTTCACGCTCGTCGACCGGCAGGCGCTGCCCCTGATCCGGGATGCGCGCGAGCGCGGCATGACCGTCTTCAACGCGGCGCCCTTCGGCGGCGGGATCCTCGCCAACGGCACGGCCGAGACGTACGGCTACCGCTCGCCGAGCGCCGAGTTCCGCGCGCACATCGAGGCGCTGCGCGCCCTCGCGCGGGAGCACGGCGTCGACCTCGCCGCCGCGGCCCTGCACTTCTCGCTGCGATCGTCGCTCGTGGACTCGACCGTCGTCGGCATCAGCTCGCGGGCGCGGCTCGATCAGCTCGCCGAGCTCGTCGAGGTGGAGGTGCCGGAGGAGTTCTTCGACGCGGTCGAGGCGATGGGCGAGCCGCCGGCGAGCCCGAACGACTAGCTGGGGCGCCCCGACACGGGGCCGGCGGGATCGAGCGGCCTCGACCAGGCGACCTCGCGCGCGAGCTGGCCGCTCTCGACGAACAGCCGCACCTGATGCGCGTCCGCGAGAACGCGGGCGAGCTCGTCGCGATCGGCCGACGCGAAGCCGAGGCCCTGCCAGAACGGCCCGGACCGGCGGCTGAAGAGCCAGGCGCGAGTGGCGCCCGCGGCGGCGGCGTGCTCGAGGGCGAATCGGGCGAGCTGCATCCCGCGACCGCGCGATCGCGCGTGCGGAGCTACGGCGACGCTGCGGATCAGGGCGTGCTCGCCGTCGGGGCTGAGCTCGTAGCCGGTGCTCCCGACGATCGCGCCGCTGGTGTCGTACTCGATCCAGAGGTGCACCGTCGGCGCGTCCAATCCGCTGCGGGTGAGGTCCACGCTGTCGAGGAATTCCGTGAGCGGTTCGCGATCGGCGGGGCCGAACGGTCGTAAGGTCATGCCGCCACTCAAGCACGGGACGACAACGCTCAATTGAATCCATGTGTTACGCTTACGCAATATCGTGATTCAGATGATCGGAGACGTCGTGGCCACTATCAACCTGCGCATCGACGATGCTGACCGGGACGCCCTCGAACGGAAGGCGCGTGAGCGCGAACTGACTCTTAGCGAGTACATGCGGGTGCTCATCCGAGATGCCATCGTTGACGTGCGGGAAGGCGCAACGCCGACGGAAGCTGGGGATGAGCCGGCGCCGGAGACCCTGACCTTCATCGAGCGCAAGTCGCTCTCCATGCTCCATCGAATCCTGGCCCAGGTGCTCCCCGCCGATGCACGAGGCCCTGAAGGCTCGCCCGACGATCAGCGCCGCATGGCTGAGATCGTGGAGCGCGGCTACACCGCTGAGTACTGGGTCGAATCCGCAGGATTCTCCACGGAGCTCTCGCCCCACGACTGTCGGCGCGTCAATGACGTCCTGGAGATGTTCCGCATCGCGCAGTACTCGCTCTCGAAGGTGGAAGCCGAGGGTCGGGGCGCGCCCGATGAGATCCGCCGTTCGCTCACCTTCCGCGGGTTTGATCACAACCGTTCGATCGAGCTGCATATGTCGCTGTACGTGCAGCACATGCTCGACGACGGTCGGTGGGAGGAAGTCCGTCCGCTGTTCGATCGGACGGGTGGAAACTCCCACTTGCCCATGCTCGAGACCTACGAGCGGATGCTCGCCGAGTACCGCCGGGCCATCTCGCGGCGACGGAATCGTCGCTCAGGCGACTACGGGCTGACGCTGGAGGAACTCAACGCCATCGCCGCGGCCAGTGTGCATCCGAGCAATCGGCGCGATGGCTGAGATCGAGGCCGCATCCTTTCCCCGTGACGCACGAGTGTTCGTCGACGAATCGAAGGCTCGAGGCTACATCCTCGCTGCCGCCGTCGTCTCGCCGGGCAGCCTCAAGGCGGCCCAGAGCGAGTTGCGACGGCTCCTGAGACCAGGGCAGTCGCGCCTTCACTTCACGAGCGAGAGCGACTCGTCCCGCCGTCGGCTTCTCGCGGCGATGTGCGACTTGAAGGTCCGGGTCACGGTCTACCGGGTGCGTGGGCTGAGGGAGAAGGAAGCGCGTCGGCTGTGCTTGTTCGCCGTGACGGAGCTCATGGTGCTGCAGCGGGCCTCGGAGCTCGTGCTGGAGAGTGCGGACGTCGGCGTCAACGCCGCTGATAGAGCCACGATCAGTCGCCGGCTCTCGGACCTCGGGGAGCGTCGCGCGTTCGCGTTCCGCCATGAGCGTCCGAAGGATGAGCCGCTTCTCTGGGTTGCGGACGCCGTCGCGTGGTGCTCGCAGGCCGGTGGGGACTGGATGCGCCGCTGCGCTCCGCTCGTCCAGCAACGGATCGATCTCGCCCCTTAACGGCGCGAGCCCGGCTGGTCGTTCCCATTCCGGAAGACTGCCGAGCTCACTTCTCGGGGCTAGTGCCCGTCGCGAGATCAGAGTACGCCGAGTGCGGAGCTGCGGTCAACGGCCGTCCCGACGAGGGCGCCGCTCACGCGCCCGGGCCGGGCAGCACCATCCAGCGGGCGGGCTCGTCGAGCGGCTCGAATCCGACCCCGGCGTAGACGCCGTGCGCGTCGGCGGTGGCGAGCATCGTGCGCTTCACGCCGAGGGCGCGCACCTGCTCGGCCGCGAAGCGGGCGAGGCCCGAGCCGATGCCGCGGCCGCGGGCATCCGGTCGCACGTAGACGTCGCAGAGCCAGGCGAAGGTCGCGCGATCCGTGACGAGCCGGGCGATCGCGACCATGCCGCCGGCCTCGCCGTCGCCGTCGGCTGTCCCGTCCGTGCCGGCACCGTCGGGCTCCTCGATCGCGACGAGCGGGATCGAGTTCGCGAAGGCGCGATCCTGCAGCGCGCGACTGCGGCCGAGGGCCCAGTAGGCGTCCTCCGAGAGCCAGCGGTGGGCGAGCGCGAGGTCGACGTCGGCGGGGTCGGTGGAGTAGCGCACGGTCATCCCGGCATTCTCCTCCGCTCGGGGCGGCTCCTCGCCCGGGACTCCGCCACCGGCCCAGCCGGCCGACCGGCCCGCCGCCCTGCTGCCACCCTGCCACCGCCCTGATCCGACCTGCGGGAAAGCGCTTTCTAGCCTAGTCTGGCAGTCCGATCGCTCGAGGAGGAGCACCGCCGTGACCGTCACCCCGCCGTCCGCCGCCCCCGCACCCCGCCCCCGCTACGCGCTCCTCGGCGCCGGAAGCCGCGCGCAGATGTACATCGGAGCCCTCGCCGGGCTGCACGCCGGCCGCGGCGAGCTCGTCGCCTGGAGCGACACCAACCCGGGCCGGCTCGACTACGCCGAGCGCACCATGACGGCGGCCGGGCATCCGGCCCCCACTCGGTTCGCACCGGATGCCCTCGCCGCCGCCATCGCCGAGCACCGGGTCGAGCGGGTCATCGTCACGAGCCCCGACCACACCCACGCCGCCCACATCGTCACGGCCCTCGAGGCCGGGGCCGACGTCATCGTCGAGAAGCCGCTGACGATCGACGAGGCGGGCGTCACGGCCATCGCCGAGGCGGTCGAGCGCACCGGGCGGCAGGTCATCGTCACCTTCAACTACCGGTACTCGCCGCGCAACAAGGCCCTCAAGCAGCTCATCGCCTCCGGCGAGATCGGCACCGTCACGAGCGTGCACTTCGAGTGGGTGCTCGACACGGCGCACGGGGCCGACTACTTCCGGCGCTGGCACCGGCAGAAGCAGAACTCGGGCGGGCTGCTCATCCACAAGTCCTCGCACCACTTCGACCTCGCCGGCTGGTGGATCGACGACGTGCCGCGCCGCGTCTACGCGAGCGGAGCCCTGCGCTTCTACGGCGCCGAGAACGCGCGCGACCGCGGCCTCGGCGAGCGCCCCGAGCGCGGCAGCACCGACTCGCCCCTGCGCGACGCCTTCAGCCTCGACCTGCGCGCCGACGAGAGGATGCGCGAGCTCTACCTCGAGAACGAGCACCACGACGGCTACCTGCGCGACCGCGACGTCTTCGACGAGGGCATCACGATCGAGGACAACCTGGCGCTCATCGTCGACTACTGCGGCGGCCCCACGATGACCTACTCGCTCAACGCCCACGCCCCGTGGGAGGGCTATACGGTCGCCGTCAACGGCACCGAGGGCCGGGCCGAGCTCACCGTCGTCGAGCGCGGTGCCGTGCTGCTCGACGCTGACGGCCGCGCCGTCACGGACCCGAGCGCACTGCCCGACGGCGTCGTCGACGACGCGTCGCGGCCGATGAGCGAGACGCTCGTCGTGCAGCGGCACTTCGAGGCCGCCCGCGAGGTGCCCATCGACGAGCCCGAGGGCAGCCACGGCGGCGGTGACGCGCCCCTGCTGCGCGACCTGTTCGACGGCCCGGGCGAGGACCCGCTCGGCCTCGTCTCGACGTGGGAAGACGGCGTGCGGGCGGTGTCGGTCGGTATCGCGGGCAACGCCTCCCTGGCCACGGGCGCACCGGTCGTCATCGGCGAGCTGGCCTTCGGCGCGGCGGCGCGCTGCGTCGCGCCGGGAGCGCGCGGCGCCCGCGGGGCGCGCACGGCGCAGGACGCGCCCGCCCGCTCATGAGCCGCATCGTCGTGACCGGCGGCGCGGGCCGGCTCGGCCGCAGCGTCGTGCGCGGTCTCGCCGAGCACGGCCACGAGGTCGTGTCGATCGACCGCGGTCGCGTGCCCGGCCTCGAGGTCGAGCAGGTCGAGCAGGTCGAGCACGATCTGGCGGATGCCCCGGCCACCGCCGCGCTGCTGCAGAGCATCCGGCCGCAGCGCATCGTGCACCTCGCCGCCATCGCCGTTCCCTTCAGCGCGCCCGACGCCACCATGATGGCCGTCAACACGGGCCTCGCCTTCTCGGTGCTCGAGGCCGCGCTCGCCTGCGGGGCCGAGTCGATGCTCGTCGCGAGCAGCCCCACCGTGATCGGCTACGGCGCGCCCGGCGGCTGGTCGCCGACGAGCCTGCCCATCGACGAGCGCCACCCGACCGCCCCGTGGAACGGCTACGCCCTGTCGAAGCTCGCCCTCGAGCAGCTCGTCGCGATGGCCGCCCGCGCGCACGGCGACCGGCTGCGCATCGGCGCCTTCCGCCCCTGCTACGTCATCGCGCCCGAGGAGTGGGCCGGCGCCCCCACCCAGCAGGGCCACACGGTGCTCGAGCGCCTCGCGAGCCCGGCGCTCTCGGCCGTCGCCCTCTTCAACTACCTGGATGCCCGCGACGCCGCCGACTTCGTGCACGAGTGGGGCGAGCGCGCGTCGCAGGTGCCGAACGGCGAGGTGCTCTTCGTCGGAGCGGAGGACTCGCTCGTGCGCGAGCCCGTGCCCGAGGCCCTGGCGCGGCTCGTGCCCGGAGCGGCCGCGCGCGCCCTCCGGCTCGGGCCCACCGACCCGGTGTTCTCGAGCGCCCGCGCGCGCGAGCTGCTCGGCTGGCGGCCGCGGCGCTCGTGGCGCAGCGAGCTCGGCGAGGCCGGGCATCCCGTCGCCGCTGCCGCGCCCGCCGCGCCTGCGCCCGGCCGCGCTCCCGAACCCGCCCTCGCCTCCACCGCCGACCGAGAGACGCACCGCCCATGACGACCATCGCCCCCTTCGCCTTCCCCGCCGGCGTGCTGTTCTTCCCCGTCACGGCCTTCGACGCCGCCGGTGAGGTCGACGCCGAGACCACCGCTGCGCACATCGCCGCGGGCGTCGAGGCCGGAGCCGCCGGGGTCTTCGCGGCGTGCGGAACGGGCGAGTTCCACGCGCTCGGCACGGAGGAGTACGGCATCGTGATCGCCGCCGCTCGCACGGCCGTCGGGGGCCGGGTGCCGCTCGTCGGCGGCGTCGGTGGGCCGCTCGGCCACGCCCGGGCCTGCGCCCGCCTCGCCGCCGAGCACGGTGCTCAGGCGCTGCTCGTGCTGCCGCCCTACCTCGTCGGCGGCACGCAGGCCGGGCTCGTCGCCTACGTGCGCGCGATCCTCGACGCGTCCGATCTGCCGGTGATCCTGTACCACCGCGGCACGGCGCAGTTCACGCTCGAGTCGATCACCGAGCTGCTCGCCGACCCGCGCGTCGTCGGCATCAAGGACGGCGTCGGCGACGTCGCCCTCATGCAGCAGTTCGTGCTCAGGGCGCGCGACCTCGGCCGCGACGACGTCACCTTCTTCAACGGCTTGCTCACCGCCGAGCTGAGCCAGGCCGCCTACCGGGCCATCGGCGTCGACCGCTACAGCTCGGCCGTCTTCGCCATGGCGCCCGAGATCGCGCTCGGCTCCTACCGCGCGTACGCCGCGCACGACGAGGACGGGCAGGCGCACTGGCTGCGCGAGTTCTACGGCCCGCTCGTACGGCTGCGCGACACCACCCCCGGCTACGCCGTCTCGCTCATCAAGGCGGGGCTGCGGCTCGGCGGGGCTGACGTGGGGTCGGTGCGGGCGCCGCTCGTCGATCCGAGCCCCGAGCACGAGGCCGAGCTCGCCCGGCTGCTCGCGCACGGGCGGGCGCTCGCGGCCGCGGCGACGGCCGGGGCGACGACCGGCGCGACGGCGGGTTCGGCGGCCCCGGTGACCGCGGGCTCGTGACGGGCATCCCGAGCACCCCCACCATCGAGCGCGTCACGACGCGCCGCCTCGTCGCGCCGCTGCCGCGCCCCTGGGCGGCCGACGTCACCGTCAACCACGTGATCGTCGTCGAGGCGCAGCTCTCCGACGGAACGGTCGGCCACGGCTTCACGTGGACCCCGACCGTCGGCGCGAGCGCCGTGCACGCGATGCTCGACGACGAGCTCGTGCCCCGCGCGCTGGGGCGGCCCGCCGACCCCGAGGCCCTGTGGATGGAGCTGTGGACGCTCGTGCACGAGGCGGGCGGCGGTGGCATCACGACGATCGCGCTCGCGGGCCTCGACCTCGCCCTGTGGGATGCCCACGCGCGGTCGCGCGGCCTCGCGATCGCCGATCTGCTCGGCCGGCGACGGGATGCCGTGCCGCTGTACGGATCCGGCATCAACCTGCACTACTCCGACGACGAGCTCGCGGCGCAGGCCCGCCGCT
The DNA here is from genome assembly GCF_026625045.1 of Microcella daejeonensis. Taxonomy (GTDB): domain Bacteria; phylum Actinomycetota; class Actinomycetes; order Actinomycetales; family Microbacteriaceae; genus Microcella; species Microcella daejeonensis. The sequence goes on from NZ_CP113089.1 coordinate 1,148,304, forward strand.
GGGTCGCGGCGGGCTACCCGGCGGTCAAGATGAAGATCGGCCGCCCCGAGCTCGACGACGATCTGCGGCGCATCGCCCTGGTGCGCTCGATCATCGGCCCCGACCGGGCCCTGCGCGTCGACGCGAACCAGCGGTGGGATCTGAACGCGGCCCGCACGGCCGCCGCCGCCCTCGAGCCCCTCGGCATCGACTGGCTCGAGGAGCCCCTCCGCGCCGACGACACCGCCGGGTACCGCGCCCTCGCGGCCAGCACGAGCATCCCGATCGCGGCGGGCGAGAACCTGCACACCGTCCACCGCTTCCGCGACCTGCTCGACGCCGGAGCCCTGCAGGTCGCCCAGCCGAACGTCGTGCGGGTCGGCGGCATCACGCCGTTCCGGGCGATCGCCGCCGAGGTCGTCGCCCGCGGCGCCCGGCTCGCTCCGCACCTGCAGCCCGAGCTGAGCGCGCAGCTCGCCCTCGCGATGCCCGAGATCGAGGCCGTCGAGCGCGTGGAGGAGGGGGCGCTCGCCGATACCGGCGTGCTCGCCGGCCCGAGCCCCATGACCCTCGACGGGGCGCAGTCGCGACCCGCGGCACGGCCCGAGCCCGGCCTGGGCATCCGTTTCCTCGACGACCGCACCCCTCAGGAGCAGCCATGACGCGCACCGACGCCGCCACCAGCACCCTCGACGCCCGCCTCGCCCGATCGCTCGCGGCCGCCGCCGCGATGCGCCGCTCGACCATCGCCGAGCGCGCCGCCTGGCTCGAGGCCGGTGCCGAGGCGCTGGACGCGCACGCCGCCGAGCTCGTCGCCCTCGCGGGGGAGGAGTCGCACCTGCCGGCCGCCCGCCTCACCGGCGAGCTCGCGCGCACGACGAACCAGCTGCGCCTCTTCGCCGCGGTCATCCGCGAGGGTTCGTGGCTCGAGCTGACCATCGACCACGACGATCCGAGCACGGTGCCGCCGACTCCCGACCTGCGGCGCATGCTCGTGCCCCTCGGGCCGGTGGCGGTCTTCGCGGCGAGCAACTTCCCCTTCGCGTTCTCGGTGGCGGGGGGCGACACGGCGTCGGCGCTCGCCGCGGGCAACCCGGTCGTCGTGAAGGTGCACCCCGGGCATCCCCGTCTCAGCGAGCGCGTCGCGACCGTGCTCGGGGACGCGCTCGTCGCCGCGGGCGCCCCCGAGGGCGTGCTCGAGACCGCGGCGGGCCGCGAGGAGGGCATCGCGCTCGTGCAGCATCCGGCGATCACGGCGGTCGGCTTCACCGGGTCGATCCCGGGAGGCCGCGCGCTGTTCGACCTCGCCGCCTCTCGCCCCGACCCCATCCCCTTCTACGGCGAGCTCGGCAGCCTCAACCCCGTCGTCATCACGGCCGCGGCGATCGCGGCGCGCGGGCAGGCGCTCGCCGAGGGGCTCGTCGGCTCGTTCACGCTCGGCGCGGGCCAGTTCTGCACCAAGCCGGGCGTCGTCCTCGTGCCCGCCGGCTCGGGATTCGCCGAGCAGGTGGCCTCGGGGGCGCAGGCGGTCGCCACCCAGCCCATGCTCATGCCGCGCATCGCCGAAGGCTTCGAGACGATCGCCGCGCGGCTCGCCGCCGTCGAGGGCGTGCGCACGCTCAGCCCCGCGCTGCCGAGCGCCGTCGAGCAGGGCGGCGCGACGCCCCTCGTGCTGGCCGCCCCCGCCCGTACCGTTCTCGCGGCACCGGATGCTCTGCTCGAGGAGTGCTTCGGCCCGGCCGTGCTGCTCGTGGAGTACGCCGACGAGGCCGAGCTGCACGCCGTGCTGCGCGCTCTGCCCGGAGGGCTGACCGCCACCCTGCACGCCGAGGAGTCGGACGAGGTCGATGCGACGCTCGCGCTGCTCGAGGCCGTCGCCGGCCGCGTGCTCTTCGCCGGCTGGCCGACGGGCGTCGCCGTGTCGTGGGCCCAGCACCACGGCGGCCCGTGGCCCGCGACGACCTCGCTCTTCACCTCGGTGGGGGCCTCGGCGCTGCGCCGCTGGTTGCGGCCCGTGGCCTACCAGCAGGCTCCCGAGTCGCGCCTGCCGCTCGAGCTGCGGGAGGCGAACCCGCTCGGCCTGCCGCGCCGGGTCGACGGCGTGCTGCGCACGGCCTGAGCCGGCCGCCCGAGTCGCCCCTCGGGCATCGCGAAACTCTCGCTCGCGAGAGCCTCGGCTGAGCATCCGCCCCTCGCAATATGTTGGGCTTGACTGCAAACCAGGGCCGACGTATATTCGCCATGTCCACATCACTTTCGGCGGAGTAGCCGAAACTTTCGAGAGGTTCAATGATGAACAGACGATCGATGACGCGTTGGGCGGCGGTTGCAGCGGCCTCCGCCCTCGCGCTCGGCCTCACGGCGTGCGCGCCGGCGGGGGAGGGCGGCGCCGACGGCGACGTGACCCTCACCTGGTGGCACAACGGTACGGGTGAGCCCCTGCTCGGCTTCTGGGAGGACGTGGCGGCCGAGTTCGAGGAGGCCAACCCCGGCGTCAACGTCGAGGTCACCGCCTATCAGAACGAGGAGCTGCAGCGCACCCTCATCCCGAACCAGCTGCGCACCGGCAGCGGACTCGACCTCTACCAGCAGTGGGGCGCCGGCGAGCTTGCCGCCCAGGTCGAGGCCGGCTACGTCAAGGACATCAGCGAGGACGTCGCCGATCAGGTGGATGCCCTCGGCGGCGTCGTCGCCCCCTGGCAGGTCGACGGGGCGACCTACGGTCTGCCCTTCAACTTCGGCATCGAGGGCTTCTGGTACAACACCGAGCTCTTCGCCCAGGCCGGCATCACCGAGACGCCGACCACCCTCGACGAGCTCTACGACGCCATCGACGCACTCAAGGCCGCCGACATCGTGCCCATCGCCGTCGGCGCGGGCGACGGCTGGCCGGCCGCGCACTACTGGTACAACTTCGCGCTGAAGTCGTGCGACCCCGAGGTGCTGCAGACCGCGCAGGCCGAGCTCGTCTTCGACGACCCCTGCTTCATCGAGGCCGGTGAGCTGCTCGAGGAGTTCATCGCCGCCGAGCCGTTCCAGGACGGCTTCCTCGGCACCGGCGCCCAGCAGGGCGCGGGCAGCTCCGCCGGCATCCTCGCCACGGGCGGCGCGGCCATGGAGCTCATGGGCCAGTGGAACCCCGGCGTCATGGGCGGCATCCTCCAGGAGGAGACCGGCGACGCCGAGGCCACCCCGCCCGAGTTCCTCGGCTGGTTCAACTTCCCCGCCATCGAGGGCGCCCAGGGCGACCCGACCGCGGCCCTCGGCGGCGGCGACGGCTTCTCGTGCAGCGCCTGGTCGCCGCCCGAGTGCACCGACCTGCTGAACTACATCACGAGCGTGGAGGTGCAGACCCGCTTCGGCGAGATCGGCGCCGGCGTGCCCGTGACCCCGGGTTCCGAGGCAGGCATCAGCGACCCGAACCTGCAGCTCGTCTTCGACGGCCTGCAGTCGGCGAGCTACGTGCAGCTCTGGCTCGACACCGCCTTCGGCGCGACCGTCGGCGGCGCCATGAACGAGGGCATCGTCTCGCTCTTCGGCGGCCAGGGCGAGCCCGAGAGCATCGTGCAGAGCATGAAGGACGCTGCGGCGACCCTCTAGCCCATGTCGATCTCCACTGTCAGCGCCGGGCCCGCGGTCTCCGCGGGCCCGGCGCCCCTGCCGTCCACCCCGCCCGCCCGACGCCGCGCGCGCAGCCGCGGCCTCCTGCTCACCTGGGGCTTCGCCGCCCCGGCCCTCGTCGTCTACGCGACCTTCGTGCTCGTCCCCGTCGGCCTCGCGGCCGTCTACAGCTTCTTCAACTGGAACGGCCTCGGCGGCCTCGAGCGCTTCATCGGCCTCGACAACTACGCCCGCGCGCTCGCCGACCCGGTGTTCCTCGGCGCGATGCGCAACAACGCGCTCATCGTCATCCTGTCCCTGCTCATCCAGGGCCCCCTCGCCATCGGCATCGCGCTGCTGCTCAACCGGCCGCTGCGCGGGCGCACCCTCATCCGCACGCTGATCTTCGTGCCCTACGTGCTGAGCGAGGTCGTCGCCGGCCTGGCCTTCAAGCTGCTGCTGCCGCCGGACGGGCCGTTCGACGGCATGCTCACCGTCTTCGGCTGGGCGGGGCCGAAGCCCCTCTGGCTCGCCGATCCCGACATCGCGTTCTGGACGCTGTTCGCGGTGATCACGTGGAAGTACCTCGGCTTCGCCATCATCCTCATGCTGGCCGGGCTGCAGGGCGTGCCCGAGGAGCTGTCGGAAGCAGCATCCATCGACGGCGCCAGCTGGTGGCAGATCCAGCGCCACATCACGCTGCCCCTGCTCGGGCCGACCATCCGCATCTGGGCGTTCCTGTCGATCATCGGCTCGCTGCAGCTGTTCGACATGGTCTTCATCCTCACCGGGGGCGGGCCGCTGAACGCCACCGAGACCATGGCGACCTACATGGTCGAGTACGGCAACGGGCGATCCCAGATCGGCTACGGCAGCGCCGTCGCGGTGATCCTCTTCGTCGTGTCGCTCGTCGTCGCCCTCCTCTACCAGCGCTTCATCCTGCGCCGCGATCTCGCGGGCGCCATCACGAAGAACGGCTGAGTCATGACCGCAACGCTCACCCCACCGCCCACGACGCGCGGTCGTGCCGGCGCGACGCCCGTGATCCGCAAGCGCCGCGGGCGCGACGTCGGCACGCCCATCGCGTACCTCATCGCGCTCGTCGTCTGCACGATCACGATCGCGCCCGTCGTCTACGTCATCCTCGGCGGGTTCCGCACGACGGCGCAGATCAACCGCGATCCCGCCGGGTTCCCGAACCCCTGGGTCTTCGACAAGTACGGGGCCGTCTTCGCCGACCCGAACTTCTGGACCCAGTTCGGCAACAGCACGATCGTCGCCGTCGCCACGACGACGGGGGTCATCATCCTCGGCGTCATGGCGGCCTTCGTCATCGCCCGGTACGACTTCGTCGGGCGCGGGTTCCTGTTCTCGCTGTTCGTCGCCGGCCTGCTGTTCCCGCTCACGGTCGCGGTGCTGCCCCTGTTCACGATGCTGCGCACCTTCGGGCTGCTCGGCAACCTGTTCGCGGTCATCGGCCCGCAGGTGGCGTTCGCGCTGCCGACGACGATCATCATCCTCGTCCCGTTCCTGCGGGCCATCCCGGCCGAGCTCGAGGAGGCGGCGACGATCGACGGGGCCAGCCGCATCGGCTTCTTCTGGCGCATCCTGCTGCCGCTGTCGTGGCCCGGCCTCGTGACGGTCGGCGTGCTCGCCTTCGTCGCGAGCTGGAACGCGTACCTGCTGCCGCTGCTGCTGCTCGGCAACCCGGCGACCGCGACCCTGCCCGTCGGCGTGCAGTACTTCTCGACCGCCTACTCGCAGGACACGGCGGGGGTGCTCGCCTTCACCTCGGTGGCGATGATCCCGGCGCTCGTGTTCTTCACGCTCGCCCAGCGCCGCATCGTCGGCGGGCTGACGGGGGCGGTGAAGGGATGACCATCCACACCGTTCACGCCGCCACGACGACCGACGGCACCGCGCCCTGGCACGACCGCGCGCTCGCCCCCGCGCAGCGGGTCGACGCCCTCGTCGCCGCGATGACGCTCGAGGAGAAGATCGCCCAGCTCTACGGCGTCTGGGTCGGAGCGGGGGCCGACGGCGGCGACGTCGCCCCGCACCAGCACGACCTCGACGACGCGATCGACCTCGACGAGCTGCTGCCGCACGGCCTCGGTCAGCTGACCCGTCCCTTCGGCTCCGCCCCGGTGGATGCCGGCGTCGGCGCCCTCTCGCTGCTCACGACCCAGCGGCGCATCGTCGAGGAGAGCCGCTTCGGGATCCCGGCGCTCGCGCACGAGGAGTGCCTCGCGGGCTTCGCCGCCTGGGGCGCGACCGCCTACCCCGTCCCCCTCTCCTGGGGCGCGAGCTTCAACCCGGAGCTCGTGCAGCGGATGGCGCGGCGCATCGGCGACGACATGCGCTCGGTGAGCATCCACCAGGGTCTCGCCCCCGTGCTCGACGTCGTGCGCGACGCCCGCTGGGGCCGGGTGGAGGAGACCATCAGCGAGGACCCGTACCTCGTCGCCTCGGTCGGCAGCGCCTACGTGCGCGGGCTCGAGTCGAGCGGCATCGTCGCGACGCTCAAGCACTTCGTCGGCTACTCCGCTTCGCGCGCCGGCCGCAACCTCGCCCCCGTCTCGGTGGGCCCGCGCGAGCTCGCCGACGTGCTGCTGCCGCCGTTCGAGATGGCCATCCGCGAGGGCGGGGCGCGCAGCGTCATGAACTCGTACACCGACCTCGACGGGGTGCCGAGCGCCGCCGACCGCAGCCTGCTCACCGAGCTGCTGCGCGAGGAGTGGGGCTTCACCGGCACGGTCGTCGCCGACTACTTCGCGATCGCGTTCCTGCACCTGCTGCACGGCACCGCGGGCACCTGGGCCGAGGCCGCGGGCGCTGCGCTCGAGGCCGGCATCGACGTCGAGCTGCCGACCGTGAAGACCTTCGGCGAGCCTCTGCGCCGCGCGGTCGAGGAGGGCGTCATCGACGCGGGCCTCATCGACACGGCGCTGCGCCGCGTGCTCGCGCAGAAGCTCGAGCTCGGTCTGCTGGATGCCGACTACGAGCCGGTGCCACCCGCCCTGCGCGGGCGCAGCGACCTCGACTCCGGGGCGCTCGACAGCGCCGACGGCGTGCGCGGCGCGATCGACCTCGACCCGGCCGAGAACCGGGCGCTCGCCCGCGAGCTCGCCGAGCAGTCGGTCGTGCTCGTGCGCAACGAGGGGCTCCTGCCCCTGCGCGCTCCGACCTCGATCGCCGTCATCGGCCCCAACGCCGACGAGCCCTACGCGATGCTCGGCTGCTACTCCTTCCCGACGCACGTCGTCTCGCAGCACCCGGGCGTCGAGATCGGCATCCGCATCGACAGCGTTCTGGATGCCCTGCGCACCGAGTTCGCCGCGGCGACGGTGTCGCACGCGCACGGCACGGGCATCGACGACGGGTCGACCGACGGTATCGAGCAGGCCGTGGCCGCCGCCCGCGGTTCGGAGCTCGCCGTCGTCGTCCTCGGCGACCGGGCCGGACTGTTCGGCCGCGGTACCAGCGGCGAGGGCTGCGACGCCGACGACCTCGCGCTCCCCGGCGCGCAGCAGCAGCTGCTCGACGCGGTGCTCGACACCGGTACTCCGACGGTGCTGCTCATGCTCTCGGGGCGACCGTACGCGCTCGGCTCCGCGGTGGACCGCGCGGCCGCGATCGTGCAGGCGTTCTTCCCCGGCGAGGAGGGCGCGTCGGCGATCGCCGGCGTGCTGAGCGGGCGGGTCGAGCCGGGCGGGCGACTGCCGGTGAGCATCCCGGTGCACCGCGGCGTGCAGCCGTCGACGTACCTCGCCGCGCCCCTCGCGCGCGCCTCGGGGGTGTCGAACATCGACCCGACGGCGGCGTTCCCGTTCGGCCACGGCCTGGGTTACGCGACCGTCGAGTGGGACGACCTGTCGACCGGTGATGCGGAGGTCGCGATCGACGGCGACGTCACGATGTCGCTGCGGCTGACGAACACGAGCGAGCGCGACGCCGTCGAGGTCGTGCAGCTGTATCTGCACGACCCGGTCGCCTCGGTCGTTCGGCCCGTGCAGCGGCTGCTCGGCTACCAGCGCGTCGTCGTGCCCGCGGGCGCGAGCGTGCGGGTCTCGGCGCGCGTGCCGCTCGATCTCGCGGCCTTCACCGGCCGTGACGGGCGCCGCATCGTCGAGCCGGGCGAGCTGGAGCTGAGCTTCGGCCGCTCGAGCGCCGACCTGCCGCTGCGGCACCGCGTCACCGTGACCGGGGCGACCCGCGTCGTCGGGCGCGAGCGCGCGCTGCACGCGGCGTTCGCGGTGCACCCGGAGTGAGCGGGGCGGGCGTGCGCGCCGGTCGCGCGGGCGGGCGCGGCGCGTGAGCGGGCTCGACCACCGGCGCGGCACCGCCTCGGTGTCCCTGCTCGACGCCGCGGGCCGCCCGCTCGCCGACCGCGAGGTCGTCGTGGAGCAGGTGCGTCACGCGTTCTCGTTCGGCTGCATCGGCTTCGACCTCATCGCGCACGCGAACGGCGAGGCCGATGAGTCGGCGCTGGCGGACGACTGGCTCGAGCTGTTCACCCTGGCGGTGCTGCCGTTCTACTGGGGCGGCTTCGAGCCCGAGCGCGGGCATCCCGATACGGCGCGCCTGCAGCGGGCGGCGCGCTGGTTCCGCGAGCGGGGCGTGCGCGTGAAGGGCCACCCGCTGGTCTGGCACACCGTGAAGGCGGCGTGGCTGGATGCGCTGCCGATCGACGAGGTGGAGCGCCTGGTGCGCGCGCGGGTGCGCCGCGAGGTGGGCGATTTCGCCGGGCTCATCGACGAGTGGGATGCGATCAACGAGGTCGTCATCATGCCCGACTTCGTCAACGAGCCCGACGGCGTGCCGAACGCGATCAGCCGCCTCGCGCGGGAGGTCGGCCGCGTCGACATGGTGCGGCTCGCGGTGGAGGAAGCGCGCTCGGTCGTGCCCGGCGTGCGCCTGCTGCTCAACGACTTCGACCTCTCGGCCGACTACGAGCGCCTCATCGAGCAGGTGCTGGATGCCGGCGTGCGGCTCGACGCGATCGGGGTGCAGACGCACATGCACCAGGGCTTCCGCGGCGCGCAGCTGCTCGAGCTGGCCGACCGCTTCGGGCGCTTCGGCCTGCCCGTGCACTTCACGGAGGCCTCGCTCGTCTCGGGCGACCTCATGCCCGCCTCGATCGTCGATCTGAACGATTTCCAGCCTTCCGTCTGGCAGTCGACGCCCGAGGGCGAGGCGCGCCAGGCCGACGAGCTCGAGCAGCATTTCCGCATGCTCGTCGGGCACCCCGCGGTCGAGTCGGTCACCTACTGGGGCATCACCGACCGCGGTGCCTGGCTGGGCGCTCCGATCGGTCTCGTGCGCGCCGACGGAAGCCGCAAGCCCTCCTTCGACCGCCTGCGCGCGCTCTTCCGCGAGGAGTGGTGGCACGCCCCGACGACGCTGCGCACGGACGCCGCCGGCCGCGTGATGGTGGCGGGTTTCGCCGGCGACTACGCGATCACGGCGGGGGATGCCCGGGCCGAGTTCGCGCTGCCGCTCGGGCCGTCCCGCCCCACCGTGGAGCTGCCCGGCGCCTGAGCGCCGAGATCAGTCGCCGGAGGTTCGGAACGGGTCGGTGAAACGGAGCGCCGCATCCTGATCATCGTGGGTGGCGTCACCGTTCAGCGGTGCCCACGACTCGAAGGTCGTCGACTCGTTCCGCAGAGGAGCGCCCTGGGCGACGATCGTCTCCTCCGGGCGGTCGCCGCCCGTGAGGAAGTCGATGATCGGGCCGTCGATGGTGTCCCTTCCGAGGGGGAAGACACCGTGCGAGCTCTCGTTGTCGGCGACGATCAGCGTGCTGTTCGGCAGCTCCTGCGCGATGCTGCGTCCCCGCTCGAGCGGCGTCAGAGCGTCGAGCTCACTCTGGACGACGATCGTCTCGGGGAAGCCGTCGCGGATCGGGGGAAGCTTCCCCTCCACCGGCCAGAACGCGCAGGTCGGTACGAGGCTCAGTTGGCCGAGCTGCAGCGAGATGGGGGAGGTGGGGGCGGTCTCCTCGAAGTAGCTCGTCCAGTACTCCTCGCCCCGCGTCCAGGTGCCGTCGGTGCAGCGGGTGAAGTCGATCAGCTCGCTGTACGTGCCCCGCGTGATCTCCTCGGTCGGCGGCGGCGGGGCGTCGGCCGCCTCGGCCGCCGCGACGGCGGGAGCGCGCAGGATCTCGGGCAGCGATTCCTCGCTCATCCGATCGATCACGCGGAGCGAGATCTGCCCGACCGTGCCGGAGCGGGTCTCCGCCTCGCCCTCCGCGATGAGACCGGCGACGAGCCCGGCCATCGTCGGGTAGAGCACGGGTTGCGAGAAAGCCGTGACGGCTTCGGTCGACAGCCACAGTTGCGCCGCCGCCGCGGACATCTCGGGCGATGCGGTCGCGGCGAAGTAGCGCTCGTAGATGACCTGCGGGTCGTCTCCCAGCCCGTAGGTGGCGTCATTGCGGGCGATGTAGTTCGTCATGTGCTGCTGGAACTGCCGCTCGCGACCGAGGTTCTGCGCCTGGAAGGTGACCTCGTACGGCTGGGTCGGGTCGAGCGCCGAGTCGAGCACGAGGCGCTCGACATTCTCGGGGAACAGGCTGCCGAACCACGTGCCGACCATCGCGCCGTAGGAGTATCCGAGATAGCTCACCGTGTCGAGGCCGAGGAGGTGGCGGATGAAATCGGTGTCGTACGCGGCCTGCTCGGACGTCATCGTGGCGACGTCCTCGTCAGTGCCGCAGGCCTCCGCGATCGCCCTCGTGGCGCCGAGCAGGCCGGTGGCGGTCTCGTACTCATAACGGCACTCGGCTCTGCTCGACTGCCCGAGGCCGCGCTGGTCGTAACTGACGTAGTTCGTGGTCGAGCGCAGTCCGGGAGTGTCGGCCTGCACGGTGGCGGCGAATGACAACCCCGAGAAAGGGCCGCCGGGGTGCACGATGAGGGTGGAGTCGTAGGCCGGGTCGTCCACGTCGACGTTGTGCGCATAGGCGACGCGAACCTCCCAGGTCTCGCCCTCGACCGGGTCCAGCCAGTCCTTCGGCACCGTGATGGTCGCGCATTCCACGTTCTCAACGTCCACCTCGGGCTGCGGCGGCAGCTCGGTGAACTCGCACTCCTCCCACGTGAGCTCCTGGTTCGCGAGGTCGCCCGCGAGTGCCGCCGTGTCGGGCATGGCGGCATCGACCGAGGTCGCCTCGTCCGACGGGTCGGTGGTGGCGACGCACGCCGTGACGAGAGCGCCCACGGCGATCACCGCGGTTCCGACGAGGAGCCGGCGCAACCGGCTGGGCTCCCGCGCCGGGGGTCGCGCGGCGGGCGATGTGGTCGGGATGCGGGGCGCGTGCGCATTCATGCGTGGCCTTCCTGACGAGTCGAGAACCGTGACTCGTCCAGTTCAGACCGTGTCGTCGGCACAGGGTCAAGGCCACTCGAGCGAGCAGGGCCTGACGGCAGCGCGTCGCGATCTTCGTCGCCGCGTTCGTGGCGCTGCTCTCGCCCGTGCGGGGCGCGCGGCCCTGACCCGGTTCGCGCGACGCGATCTGCCGGCTGAGCGGCCCCGATGCGAGGCGCGATCTCCCGTCAGCGCTGCGTAAGCGGAAGCTTCCGGAAGCGTCCGCTTACGCAGCATCTCAGCGGAGCCACTCGCCCGGGGGAGCGGATGCCGAAGGCAGGGACGAGATCAGCGCCGAGCCGGGCCGGGGCATTCGTCACGCGCTATGTGCGTTCAGGGCTCCGAAGCCTTGAGCGCACATACCCTGATCGGCGCATCCCCTGCGAGGACGGCGGACGAAGAAATCACGCGCGCATCGCGCGCCGCGACCGAGCCCGGGATCCGCGTGGACGGTGCGCACCGCATCCCGCCCCTACCCCCGCGGCGGCGCCGTCGAGTCGCGCACGACCAGGCTCGTCGCCAGATCCATGCGCGGCGTCGACGCCGGGGTCGCGCGGCCGAGCTCGAGCACGAGCTTCGCGGCCTCCTCGCCCATGCGCCGCAGCGGCTGATGCACGGTCGTCAGGCGCGGGCTCACCCACTGCGCGAGCGGGATGTCGTCGTAGCCGACGATCGACAGGTCCTCCGGAACGCTCAGACCCACCGAGCGCGCCGCCTCGAGCGCGCCGAGTGCCTGCAGGTCGCTGCCGGCGAAGACCGCGGTCGGGCGCTCGGGCAGCGCCAGCAGCTCGGCCATGCGGTCGCGGCCGCCCTCGACGTGGAAGTCGCCGAAGCGCTCCCAGCTCGGCTCGATCGGCAGGCCGGCCGAGTTCATCGCCGAGCGGTAGCCGTCGAGCCGCGCGAGCGAGCACATCATGTCGGCCGGTCCGGTGATCGCGGCGATGCGCCGGTGCCCGAGCTCGATGAGGTGCCGCGTCGCCGCGAGCCCGCCCGACCAGTTGGCCGAGCCCACCGAGGGCGCGTCGGGGGAGGGGTCGCCGGCCGGGTCGACGATGACGAAGGGGATGGCGCGCGAGCGCAGGCGCTCGCGCAGCTCCGGCGCGAGCTCGCTGAACACCAGCACGACCCCCGCCGGCCGGCGCCGGAGCACGCCCTCGATCCACTCCTTGCCGGGGGAGTGGCGATCCCCCGTCACCGTCAGCACGACGCTCAGGCCGTGCTGCTTCGCGACCGACTCGACGCCGTCGATGAGCTCCATCGACCAGATGCGGTCGAGCTCGTGGAACACCAGCTCGATGAGCGCGCTGCGCGCCCCCGAGGCCGAGCCGCGGCGCTGGTAGCCGTGGCCGCTCAGCAGCAGCTCGACCTTCTCGCGCGTCGACGCGGCGACGTCGGAGCGCCCGTTGAGCACCTTCGAGATGGTGGCGAGCGAGACGCCCGCCTCCTCGGCGATCTGCGCGAGCGTCGTGCGCTCGCCGGTGGCGGAAGCGGCGGAGGAACCGGCTGCGGCGTTCATGTTTCGCATGCTAGACCCGAAACTGTCGGGGCGCCGTCCGCCCTCCCGAGGATGCGCGCGGCGGAGCGGAGCGCCGCGGCGGATCAGGCCGAGGGCACCGCTGCCGACTCGCGCACGGCGAGCGGATTCTCCAGGTGCGCCTCCCAGGCGATCTCGGCGGCGCCGATGAGCAGGCGCGAGCTGCCGAGGGCGGCCGAGACGACCCCGGTCTCCGCGGCGCTGACGGGAAGAGCATCCCGCAGCACCGAGCCGCGGCGCACGGCGCCGACGGCGTCCCACACGGCGGCGAGGTGGCCGCCGAGCACGACGCGCTCGGGGTTCAGCAGGTTGACGCTCGTGCGCAGGGCCGCCGCGAGGGCGGTGAAGTGCGTCTCGAGGACGGCGTGCACGGGATGCCCCTCCACGGCCACCGCGGCGGTGAGGGCCCGCTCGAGCTCGTCGTCGTCGGCCGTCGTCAGCTCGAGCGCGGCGAGCAGCGAGGCCCGCCCGGCGATCGCCTCGAAGCAGCCCGTCGCCCCGCACGCGCAGAGGGGGCCGCGCGGGTCGAGCCCGATGTGCCCGATCTCGCCCGCGTACCCCGCCGAACCGGCGGCGGCCGCGCCGTTGACGACGAGCCCGCCGCCGATGCCGCTCGGCCCGCCGTTGACGTAGAGCAGGTCGCGCGCGCCGGCCCCGGCGCCGAAGGCCACCTCGGCCCGGCCGCCGAGGTCGGCGTCGTTGCCGACAGCGACCGGCAGACCGAGGCGGAGGGCGAGCGGCTCGCCGAGGGGCTCGTCCGTCCAATGCAGGTCGGGGGCCAGGCGCACGAGGCCGTCGCTCGTGCGCACGAGCCCGGGAACCGCGACGCCCACGCCGACGACGGTCGACTCGGGATGCGCGGCCGCGAGCTCCTCGATCGCGGCGGCCGCGATCTCGACGGCCTCCGCGGGCCGGGGGCGAGCGGCGGGGATGCGCGTGCGCGCGACGACCCGACCGCCGAGGGCCACGAGGGCCACGGTGACGGCGTCGAGCTCGGGGTTCACGGCGGCGACGAGCAGGCGGGCGGTCGGCACGACGAGCGGACTCGGACGGCCGACCCCCTCGCGCGGCGCGTCGTCGCGCTCCTCCACCCAGCCCGCCTCGGCGAGAGCGCCGACGAGGTCGCCGATCGTCGACCGGTTGAGGCGCAGCGCCCGGGTGAGCTCGGCGCGGGTCGAGCCCCCGCTGACGTGCACGGCGCGCAGCACGCGCGACAGGTTGCGCCGCCGCTGCGTGGAGGAATCGATCACGTCGCCCACCCTCCCACGAACGAGGCTCCTGACGACGGGATGCCCCTCGCGAGCATCCCGTCGTCATGATATGTTGCCAGAACCAACGAATAACGGCAGCACCCCGATCAGGAGTCATCCCATGGCAACGACGCCCACCCCCGCGGACAAGTTCACCTTCGGTCTCTGGACCGTCGGCTACAACGGGGCCGACCCGTTCGGCGGGCCGACCCGCGCGCCCCTCGACGTCGTGCACGTCGTCGAGAAGCTCACCGAGCTCGGCGCCTACGGCCTCACCCTGCACGACGACGACCTCTTCGCCTTCGGCTCGACCGACGCCGAGCGCCGCACGCAGATCGACCGCCTCATCGCGGCCAAGGAGTCGACCGGCCTGCAGGTGCCGATGATCACCACCAACCTCTTCAGCGCCCCCGTCTTCAAGGACGGCGGCTTCACCTCGAACGACCGCGCCGTGCGCCGCTTCGCGCTGCGCAAGGTGCTGCGCAACCTCGACCTCGCCGCCGAGCTCGGCGCGCACACCTTCGTCATGTGGGGCGGCCGCGAGGGCGCCGAGTACGACTCGGCCAAGAACGTCGGCGCCGCCATCCAGCGCTACCGCGAGGCCGTCAACGTGCTGACCCAGTACGTCACCGAGCAGGGCTACGGCATCCGCTTCGCCATCGAGCCGAAGCCCAACGAGCCCCGCGGCGACATCCTGCTGCCGACCCTCGGCCACGCCATGGCGTTCATCGAGACGCTCGACCGCCCCGACCTCGTGGGCCTCAACCCCGAGACGGGGCACGAGCAGATGGCCGGCCTCAACTTCACCGCCGGCATCGCGCAGGCGCTCGAGGCGGGCAAGCTGTTCCACATCGACCTCAACGGCCAGCGCGGCATCAAGTACGACCAGGATCTGGTCTTCGGCCACGGCGACCTGCACAACGCCTTCTCGCTGGTCGACCTGCTCGAGAACGGCGGACCGAACGGCGGGCCCGCCTACGACGGCCCCCGACACTTCGACTACAAGCCCAGCCGTACCGAGGACGAGACGGGCGTGTGGGAGTCGGCGACGGCGAACATGCGCACCTACCTGCTGCTCAAGGAGCGCGCCGCGGCCTTCCGCGCCGACCCCGAGGTGCAGCAGGCGCTCGCCGACGCGCGCGTGGCCGAGCTCTCGACCCCGACGCTGGGCGAGGGCGAGTCGATCGCCGACCTGCTCGCCGACTCCAGCGCCTACGAGGGCTTCGACTCGGGCGCCTACTTCGACGGGCACGGCTTCGGCTTCGTGCGCCTGCAGCAGCTGGCCACCGAGCACCTCATGGGAGCCCGCGGCTGATGACCCTCGTGGCCGGCGTCGACTCGTCGACGCAGAGCTGCAAGGTCGTCATCGTCGAGGCCGCCACGGGCGCGGTCGTGCGCGAGGGGCGTGCCGGCCACCCCGACGGCACGTCGGTGCATCCCGATTCCTGGTGGGATGCGCTGCGCGAGGCCCTCGCCGACGCGGGCGGCCTCGCCGACGTCGCCGCCGTGTCGATCGGCGGGCAGCAGCACGGCATGGTGCTGCTCGACGCCGAGGGCCGAGTCATCCGCGACGCCCTGCTCTGGAACGACACCCGCTCGGCCGCGGCGGCCGCGCAGCTGGTCTCGGAGGTCGGCGCCGAGCAGTACGCCGCCCGCACCGGCGTCGTGCCGGTCGCCTCGTTCACCGCGACGAAGCTGCGCTGGGTGCGCGACCACGAGCCGCAGCACGTCGAGCGCGTCGCGGCGGTCTGCCTGCCGCACGACTGGCTGACCTGGCGCCTGCGCGGCTACGGGCCGGCCGGAGCGGCCGATGCGCCGCTCGGCCCGGATCTCGAGCAGCTCACCACCGACCGCTCGGATGCCAGCGGCACCGCCTACTTCTCGACCGCGAGCGGCGAGTACGACCTCGAGCTGTTCGAGCGCGCGCTCGGGCGGCCGGGGCGCGTGGCCCGCTCCGGCACGGCTGTCGGGAGTCTCGGAGTCGTGCTGCCCCGCGTGCTCGGTCCCGCGGAATCCGCGGGCATCGTGGGCGAACTTCCGAGAATCGCGACGAGCGCGACCCCGACGATCGTCGGCGCGGGTGCGGGCGACAACGCCGCGGCCGCGCTCGGCCTCGGCGCCGAGCCCGGCGACGTCGTCGTGTCGATCGGCACGAGCGGAACGGTCTTCGCGGTGAGCGGGCATCCCGTCGCCGATGCGAGCGGAACCGTCGCCGGATTCGCCGACGCCGCCGGCGCGAGCCTGCCCCTCGTGGCGACGCTCAACGCCGCGCGCGTGCTCGACGCGGTCGCGCGGCTCCTCGGCGTCGATCACGACGAGCTCGCCCGCCTCGCCCTCGACGCCGAGCCCGGCGCCGGCGGGCTCGTGCTGCAGCCCTACTTCGAGGGCGAGCGCACGCCCAACCTGCCCGACGCGACGGCGACCCTGTTCGGCATGACGCTCGCCTCCACCACGCGCGAGCGCCTCGCCCGAGCGGCCATCGAGGGGATGCTGTGCGCGCTCGCCGACGGACTCGACGCGGTCACCCGCCTCGGCGTGCCCGTCGAGCGGCTCAGCCTCATCGGCGGCGCGGCCCGCTCGCGGGCCGTCGCGGGCATCGCGGCCACCGTCTTCGGGCTGCCCGTGACCGTGCCGGAGCCGGGGGAGTACGTCGCCCGCGGTGCGGCCCTCCAGGCCGCGTGGGCGCTGAGCGGAACGCGCCCTCACTGGGATCTCGCGACCGCCATCGAGGTGCCCGCCGACCCGCAGCCGATCGTGCGAAAGCAGTACGCGGCCCGGCGGCCCTGAGCCGGAGCCCCGCCGCCCCTCATCGTCCCCGCCCCGCGGCACCGTTCGTCCGCGGGGCGGGTGACCCCTGTCGCGGAACGGGCGCCGCAGTCGGGACCTTCGACTCAGGTCGGGCATCCACCGCCGCCGTAGGCTGAACGGAGTCCTGACTCTCGAGGAGCCCATGGATCCGTCGCCCACCGCCTTCGGCCTGCCCCTGCCGCTCGCCGTCGGCCTCTTCTACCTCGTCGTGCTGCTGCGCGGCGGGGCGACGTACGCGCTCGGGCGCGGTGCCCGCACGGGAGCCGGCCGCACGCGCGTGAGGGCGCGGCTCGAGACGCCGCGGTTCCGCCGGGCCGAGCGCATCGTCGAGCGCTACGGCGCCCCCGTCGTCGCGGTCTCCTTCCTGACGGTCGGCTTCCAGACGCTGGCCAATCTCGCGGCGGGCGCGCTGCGGATGCCCCTTCCCGCGTACCTGCCCGCCCTCGCGATCGGCGGCTTCGCCTGGGCGCTCATCTGGGGCGTGGTCGGCGTCGCGACCTACGAGGCGGTCGTGGCGCTCGCCGCCCGCAGCCCGCTCGAGGCCGGTCTGTTCGTCGCGCTGCTCGTCGGCGCGCTCGTCGTCATCGAGGTGCTCACCGTGCGCCGCGCGCGCCGGCGGGACGAGCGCGCGGCGCTCGCCGCCGCCTCCGACCCGGAGCCGGCCCCCGTCGTCCCCTCCGCCGGATCCGCCGCAGCCCCCACCCCAGCCCTCACCCCGCCCCGCACCCCCATCCGCACCTGGTTCCGCGCACGCGCAGAATTGTTAGACAAACCGCCCTCCGGCGCTTAGTGTTCGGAAGGGGCCGGGGCATCGTCGCCGCGGCCGCCGCATCCGCACCAGCACCCGACCGAAGGGCCCGCATGCGCGAGATCGAGTTCACCCCCGAGCGCTCCCAGTACGTCTACACGTTCGGCGGGGCCGAACCCGCGATGCGCATCCAGCCCGGCACCGCCCTGCGCCTCTGGTCGGAGGACGCCTTCAACTTCGCCCTCACCTCGGTCGATCACCTGCCGAGCAAGCACGTCGACCTGCGCTACGTGAACCCGCAGACCGGTCCGTTCTACGTCGAGGGCGCCGAGCCCGGCGACACCCTCGCCCTGCACATCGTCGATCTCACGCCCGCGCGCAGCTTCGGGGCCTCCTCGACGATCCCGTTCTTCGGCGGGCTCACGAGCACCGACCGCACGGCGCTGCTGCAGGATGCCCTGCCCGAGGCCACCTGGATCTACGAGGTCGACACCGCGCGTCAGATGGTCGGCTTCCAGGCCCGGTTCGGCGACTTCGAGGTCGCTCTGCCCCTCGAGCCCATGCTCGGCACCGTCGGCCTCGCCCCGGGCGCGAGCGAGGTGCGCTCGAGCCTCGTGCCCGAGCGCTTCGGCGGCAACATGGACACCCCCGAGATGAAGGTGGGCACGACGGCGTACCTCGGCGTCAACGTGGAGGGCGCCCTGTTCTCGATCGGCGACGGCCACTACCGCCAGGGGGAGGGCGAGGCCTGCGGCACCGCCGTCGAGGGCGCCATGAACTCGGTCATCATCGTCGAGCTCATCAAGGGGGCCGCCCCGCTGTGGCCGCGGCTCGAGAACGACGACTACTGGATGGTCGTCGGCTCGTCGCGGCCGATGGAGGACTCCTGGCGCATCGCGCAGCTCGAGATGGTGACGTGGTTCACCGAGATGTTCGGCCTGCACGCCATGGATGCCTACCAGCTGCTCACCCAGACCTCGCTCGCCCCGATCGCCAACGCCGTCGACGCCAACTACAGCGTCGTGGTGAAGGTCGCGAAGTCGCTCATGCCGCGAGCGACCGCTTACGACGGCCTGCACGAGGAGCTGCGCCGCGCCGCGGCGAGCCTGCGCTGACCGCGCGTCGAGCATCCCGAACCGCACCGCCCACCCGTACGACCCCGCTGAAGGAGAACGTCATGGACCTCGGAATCACCGGCAAGACCGCCCTCGTCACCGGCGGCACGAAGGGGATCGGCCGCGCGATCGTGGAGGGCTTCGCGGCCGAGGGCGCAAACGTCGCCTTCTGCGCGCGCGACGCGGAGGAGGTCGCGAGCACGCAGGCGGCGATCGAGGCGATGGGCGTGCGCGCGATCGGGACGGTGCTCGACGTCGGCGACGCCGAGGGCCTCCGCACCTGGGTCGCGTCGACGGCCGAGGCCTTCGGCGGCATCGACATGGTCGTGGCGAACGTGAGCGCCCTCGCGATCCCCGACACCGACGAGAACTGGGAGACCTCGTTCCGCGTCGACCTCATGGGCACCGTCAACCTCGTCAAGGCGGCCCTGCCGCACCTGGAGAAGAGCGACGTGAAGTCCGCCGTCGCGATCTCCAGCGTCTCCGGTCGCGAGGCCGACTTCGCCTCGGGCCCCTACGGCACCGTCAAGACGGCGATCATCGGCTACATGGCCGGCGTGGCCCTGCAGGTGGCCGAGAAGGGCATCCGCGCCAACACGGTGTCGCCCGGCAACACGTACTTCCCCGGCGGCGTGTGGCAGAGCATCGAGGGCGGCGACCCCGCGCTGTTCGACATGGCCATGGGCCTCAATCCCACCGGCGAGATGGGCACCCCCGAGCAGATCGCGGCCGGCGTCGTGTTCCTCTCGAGCCCGCGGGCCGGGCGCGTGAGCGGGGCGAACCTGCTCATCGACGGAGCGCTCACCCGGGGCATCCAGTTCTGAACGGTCGACGCCGCGGCAGGGAGTCCGCGTCCGTGGCGGCGGCGGGAGCATCGGCCTAGCCTCAGCGCATGACCTCCGCGCCCCCGATCGTCACGCTCACGCTGAACCCCGCGCTCGACCTCAGCACCGCGACCGAGCGGGTCGTGCCCGAGCACAAGCTGCGCTGCAGCGCCGGGCGCACGGACGCGGGCGGCGGCGGCATCAACGTCAGCCGCGTCATCGGTCGGCTCGGCGGGCGCACCCTGGCCGTCTACGCGGTGGGCGGCCCGACGGGCGAGGCCCTGCGCCGCCTGGTCGACGCCGAGAGGATGCCCGGTCTCGCCATCCCGATCGAGGGCCCGACCCGGCAGAACGTGACGGTCGACGAGTCGAGCACGGGCAGGCAGTTCCGCTTCGTGCTGCCGGGGGCTCCGATGACCGAGGCCGAGTGGAGCGCGTGCCTCGACGCGGCCGCGAGCGCCGTCGTCGAGGGCGGGTACCTGGTGGCGAGCGGGTCGCTCGCGCCGGGCATCCCGACCGATGTCTACGCCCGTCTCGCCCGATCGATGCGCGAGCAGGGCGTGCGCCTCGTGGTGGATGCCTCGGGGCCGGCCCTCGCCGAGGGCGTGCACCTCGTGAAGCCCTCGGGGCGCGAGCTCGGCGAACTGGTCGGGCGCGAACTACCCGATCGCGAGGCCAAAGTGCGGGCGGCGCAGGAGCTGGTCGCCCGCGGGTCCGCGCAGAACGTGGCGCTCACCCTCGGCGGCGACGGGGCCGTGCTCGTCACCGCCGAGGGCGTCGTCGAGCAGTCCGTGCCGCCGGTCGAGGTGCGGTCGACCGTGGGGGCGGGCGACTCGTTCTTGGCGGCGATGGTGCTGCGGATGGCGCAGGGGCGCCCCCTGCTCGAGGCCTTCCGCGCGGGGGTGGCGGCGGGCACGGCGACCGCGATGTCGGAGGGCACCGGCCTCTGCACCCGCGTCGACGTCGAGCGGCTCGAGCGGCAGCTCGCCGGCTGAGCCCGCGGCGCGCCGGCGGCCACGCGGCGCGCCGGCGGCTAGTCGAGCCGGGTCCCGGCCGAGAGGCTTGAGCGCACCCCGCCCACGATCTGGATCACGACGGGCACCGAGGCGCCCAGCAGCGCGTCCCACTGCTCGACCACTCGGTCGATGGTGCGGCGCAGCTCGACGGGGTTCGCCCCGCGCCGGGCGTTCGCGGTGATGCGCAGCACGGCCTGCCGGCGCACGCGGAACGCGGTGACGTCGGTCGAGACGATGCCCGGCTCGGCCGAGAGCGCCTCGCGCAGAACGGCGCCGGCGACGCTCGCGTCGATGATCACGTGCCCGCCGGTCGGGCGGCCGCGCTCGTCGCCCTCGCGCACGTCGAGCAGGGTGCTCGTGCGGCCGCGGCCCTGCCGCAGCATGAAGACCACGAGCAGCACGATGAGCAGCAGCGCGCCGGCGGCCACCGCCCAGAGGATCCAGGGCGCGCCACCCGAGAGGGCGTCCGTCGCCGGGGCGACGGCATCCGCAGCGGCCTGCGACACGGTCTGCTGCACGTCGGGCCAGAGGGCCCCGACCGCGAGCGCGGCACCGGCGACGAACAGGATCGCGCCGACGAGGAGGGCGAACAGGCGGTTGAGGAAGCGGTTCGTGCTCGTCATGATCCGACGGTTCCGTTCTTCGTCAGGCGCACGCTCGGGCGCAGTGCGGGGCGGTAGTCGTAGCGGTCGATCTCGGCGCGCACGGCGGCCTCGATCTCGCCCAGGTCGACGGCGCGGCCCGAGGTCGGGGTGACCTCGATGAGGGCGCGGCGGCGCGCGACACTGACGCTGACCTGATCGGGGGCGACGTCGCCGGCGTAGCTCGCCGTGCGGGCGAGCGAGCGCGCGATGACGCGGTCGTCGACGACGACCGCGGTGCGGTCGGCGGTGGCGGCGCGGCGTCCACGGCGGCCGGGCGACAGCGCCGCGATGATGACGCCGAGCCCGATGAGGGCGATCACGACGCCGATGGCGGTGAGGGTGCCCGCGGGGGCCGCGGTCGCCTCGAGCGCCGCGGCGACGATGTCGGCGGGTGCGAGCAGCAGGGGCTGCTGCCCGATCGCGGCGAGCACGGCCTCGACGCCCACCCACAGCAGCGCGAGGCTGAGCAGCAGGGCGAGGGTGATGGCCAGACCCGCGCGCGAGGAGTGGGTCTCGCGCCGGCCGATGCGGCGGTACAGGGATGCGGTGCTCATGCTGCTCGTCTCCTCTCACGAAGGTCGGCGGAGGTGATCCGCAGGTCGACGCGGGCGATGGTCGAGCCGGTGATGCCCAGCACGCGCTCGCGGATGGTCGTCTGCGCGGCGGAGAGCCGCTCGAGCAGGGTGCCACCGGTGCCGGCGGACGCGACCCCGAGCGGACTCACGCGGATGGCCGTGCGGGCGACGACGACGAGCGCGCCCTCCTGATCGTGCAGCTCGACCGAGACGGACGAGGCGCGCACCTCGAGCGCCTCCGCGGTGACGGCCGAGACGACGGAGCGCACGGCGCGCGAGGCGATCGTGGTGCGGCCGTGCACGGTGCTGCCGGAGTGCGCCCGGTCGGCCGCCACCGCCGCGGTCACGACGACCGCCGGCCGCGGAGCGCGTCGGCGACGCCGCGCACGTCGAGCTTGCCCTCGATGGCGCGGCCGATGCCGTAGCCGATCGCGGCGAGCAGGGCGACGAGCACCATGGCCCAGAAGCCGAAGGCCACGGCGACGACGCCGAGTGCGGCGCCGATCAGCAGGCCGATGACGGAGGGGCTCAGCTCGCGGCTCACTGGACGCGGCTCTCGGTCTCGGCCTCGGCGTTGTCGTCCGAGGGGATGTGCACGTCGCTGACGGTCACGTTGACCTCGGTGACCTCGAGACCCACGACCTGCGTGATGGCGCGGGTCACCGCGGTGCGCACGTCGTCGGCGACCTTCTGCAGGTCGACGGGGTACTCGGCGACGATGATGATGTCGGCCGCGGCCTGCGTCTCGCCGACCTCGACGGAGACGCCCTGCGCGCGGTCCTGCTGGTTGATGGCGGTGCGGATCGCGCCCACGGCGCGGGCGGCCGCGGTGCCGAGGTCGTGCACGCCGGGCACCTCGCGGGCCGCGATGCCGGCGACCTTGGCGACGACGCCCTCGGCGATGGTGTTCTTGCCGGCGACGCCCGAGGCGGGCGTGGTGCTGGGGGTCGTGGTGCTCATCGTTCTCTCCTTCTGATGGGGGTCTCGTCCGGCGCGACGACTCGGGTGTCGCGCACATCAACCAGACGCGGCGGGCGGCCGGATCGTCACGGGCGCTCAGCTGACGGTCAGGTTCGCGCGACCCCGGTCTGGGCGCGGGCTGAGCGGGTGCATCCCGAAACACCCTCGCAACACGGCCGCACTACGCTCGCACCATGGTGGACCTCTTCGACGGCTACGCGGCCCGGGGCTCCGCCTCGCTCGCGCCCGCGGCCTTCGACGAGATGTTCGCCGCCGACTCCGAGGTACGGCTGCCGTACCGCGAGCTGCACGCGGCCCTCGCCACGTTGAGCACCGATGAGCTGCGCGGTCGTACCGAGGATCTCGCCAGCTCGTACCTCGCGCAGGGCGTCACCTTCGACTTCGCCGGCGAGGAGCGTCCGTTCCCGCTGGATGCCGTGCCCCGCGTCATCGACCGCGCCGAGTGGGCCGGGCTCGAGAAGGGGGTCGCCCAGCGCGTGCGCGTGCTCGAGGCTTTCCTCGCCGACATCTACGGCCCGCAGCGGGCCATCGCCGACGGCCTGCTGCCGGCATCCCTCATCTCCTCCTCCGCCCACTTCCACCGCCAGGCCCACGGCATCCAGAGCGCCAACGGCGTGCGCATCCAGGTCTCGGGCATCGACCTCATCCGCGACGAGCACGGCGCCTGGCGCGTGCTCGAGGACAACGTGCGGGTGCCGAGCGGCGTCAGCTACGTCATCTCGAACCGCCGCGTCATGGCGCAGACCCTGCCCGAGCTGTTCGTCAGCATGCGCGTGCGGCCGGTCGGCGACTACCCCAACAAGCTGCTGCAGGCGCTGCGCGCGGCGGCCCCGACGGGCGTCGACGAGCCGACCGTCGTGGTGCTCACGCCGGGCGTCTACAACTCCGCCTACTTCGAGCACACGCTGCTCGCCCGCCTCATGGGCGTCGAGCTCGTCGAGGGTCGCGACCTGTTCTGCTCGGGCGGGCGCGTGTTCATGCGCACCACCTCGGGCCCCCAGCGCGTCGACGTCATCTACCGCCGGGTCGACGACGAGTTCCTCGACCCGCTGCAGTTCCGCGCCGACTCGATGCTCGGCACCCCCGGGCTCATGCTCGCCGCCCGGCTCGGCGCCGTCACGATCGCCAACGCGGTCGGCAACGGCGTCGCCGACGACAAGCTCGTCTACACCTACCTGCCCGAGCTGACGCGCTACTACCTGGGGGAGGACCCGATCATCCCCAACGTCGATACCTGGCGCCTCGAAGAGCCGGATGCCCTCGCCGAGGTGCTCGACCGCCTCGACGAGCTCGTGGTGAAGCCCGTCGACGGCTCGGGCGGCAAGGGCCTCGTCGTCGGCCCCGCCGCCAGCCGGTCGGAGCTCGACCAGCTGCGCACACGGCTCATCGGCGATCCGCGCGGGTGGATCGCGCAGCCCGTCGTCCAGCTCTCCACCATCCCCACGCTCGTCGACGACGGCCTGCGCCCGCGCCACGCCGACCTGCGGCCCTTCGCCGTCAACGACGGGCGCGAGGTGTGGGTGCTGCCCGGCGGGCTCACCCGCGTGGCGCTGCCCGAGGGCCAGCTCGTCGTCAACAGCTCGCAAGGAGGCGGGTCGAAGGACACCTGGGTGGTGGGCAGGCAGGCGATGGTCGCCGACGGGCACGACGTGCAGGGCATCGTCGCCGAGCAGGCGACCGTGACGTCGAGCATCCCGATCATCACCGAGGCGCACCGCCTGCAGGTCAACGCGCAGGACGACCCGCGCCGCGACCAAGCCCAGCAGCAACAGCAGCAACAGACCGGGGGGCCGTCATGCTGAGCCGCATCGCCGAGAGCCTCTTCTGGATCGGCCGCTACGTCGAGCGGGCCGACGGCACCTCGCGCATTCTCGACGTGCACCTGCAGCTGCTGCTCGAGGATCCGTGGATCGACGAGGACACCGCCTGCCGCTCGCTGCTCGGGGTCATGGGCAGCGAGGTGCCGCCCGAGTCGGAGATCACGCGCGGCGACGTGCTGAGCATCCTGGCGCTCGATCGCTCGCACCCCGCCTCGATCGCGTACTCGCTCGGCGCCGCCCGCGAGAACGCCCGCCGGGCGCGCGAGGTCGTCAGCACCGAGCTGTGGGAGGTGCTCAACACCACCCGGGCGCGCATGCCCCGCAAGGTCGCCAACGAGAAGGTGGCCGACTTCTTCAGCTGGGTGCGCGAGCGCTCGGCGCTCGCCGTGGGCATCGTCGAGTCCTCGACGAGCCGCGACGAGGCCTACGCCTTCTTCACCCTCGGGCGCTCGCTCGAGCGGGCCGACATGACGGCGCGCCTGCTGGCGACCCGCTCGCTCACCGAGGCGAGCGGCCCCTCGTGGACGACCATCCTGCGCAGCGTCGGCGCCTACGAGGCGTACCTGCGCACCTACCGCGGCATGCCGAGCGCGCGCAACGCGGCCGAGTTCTTGCTCGTCGACCGGCTGTTCCCGCGGTCCATCCTCTTCGCGGTCAGCCGCGCCGAGCAGTGCCTGCGCGACATCGAGCCGCGCGCCGGGCTCGAGCGCGCGGGCGTCGCCGACATCGCGCTGCGTCAGCTCGGCCAGATCCGCAGCGAGCTGGAGTACCGCGCCATCGCCGACATCCTCGAGGAGCTGCCCCGCCACATGGACGCCGTGCAGGCCGCCACGAGCGCGACGAGCGAGGGCGTGCGCCAGCGCTACTTCCCGACCAACGCCGCCCCGAACTGGGTGGCGGAGAACTCGTGATGCGCCTCCGGATCCGCCACTCCACGGGCTTCCAGTACCAGGGCGACGTCTCGGCCTCGTACAACGAGGCGCGCATGCTGCCCGCCTCCTCCGACGGCCAGCTCGTCGTCTACAGCCACCTCGCCATCACGCCGAGCTCGCACCTGCACCACTACGAGGACTACTGGGGCACCCGCGTCACCTCGTTCGAGCAGCTGCACGCCCACCGCGAGCTGACCCTCACCGCCGACAGCGTGGTCGAGCTGCGGCGCACCGATCCGACGCACGAGCGCGCATCGTGGGATGCCCTGCCGCAGCTCGCCGCCACCGCCGTGTCGACCGTCGAGCAGACCGCGGTCACCCGGCTCACCCGCCCGCCGGCCGAGATCGTCGAGCGCGCCCGCGAGGTCGCGGCGTCCTCCGCCGATCCGACCGAGGCGGCCGAGCGGCTCTGCGCCTTCCTGCACGCCGAGGTCGAGTACGTTCCCGGCGCGACGACGGTGCACTCGACGGCCGCCGAGGCCTGGGAGCATCGCAAGGGTGTCTGCCAGGACATGGCGCACCTCGCCATCGGCGCGCTGCGCTCGGTGGGCATCCCGGCCCGCTACGTCAGCGGATACCTGCACCCGAACCCCGCCGCCCCCGTCGGCGAGACCGTCGCCGGCGAGTCGCACGCCTGGGTCGAGTGGTTCGACGGCAGCTGGCGCGGCTACGACCCCACCAACGCCGTGCCGATCGGCGACCGCCACGTCATCGTCGGCCGCGGCCGCGACTACACCGACGTGCCGCCGGTGCGCGGCGTCTACGCCGGCCCGAGCTCCTCGCGCCTGCACGTCACCGTCGAGATCACCCGCGAGGCCTGAGCCGGAGCTCTGCGGCGGCCGGCCGAGCTGCTCGCGCCGGGCATCCCGCTGTGCCGGGCCGTGCGGCTCGGGGCCGTGCGATGCTCGTGCTGAGCATCCCGCCGCCCCGCTGCCCCGTCGGCGGGGGGCCTCCCTGGCACGAATTCAGGCACCGCGCGGCGTGTCGGGTCGAGCCATGCGGCGACACGCCGACGCGGGATGCCCGAGGCCTGAATTCGCGCCGGAGCCCGGGCCGCACTGCCCGCGATCAGGAGTCGCACGGCGCGCCGGTCGCCCGCCTGCGGCGACGCGCGGACGCCGGTCGTCCACGTCCTGATCGCGGTCACCGCACCGACCCGAGGGCGGCGACGTAGGCCGGGTTCCACCGACGCCGACGGGCCCCACGCCGACGGGCCCGACGACGTCCCGGAGCCCCGCGCGACGACGCCGCCCGCACCCCGGGCGGGGGCGGGCGGCGTCAGGTCGAGCCGGTGCGCGTCGAGCCGCTACGCGTCGCGGCGCTTGAGCAGCACCGCCCCGAGCGCGAGAACCACGACCACCCAGGCCACGAGAACGAGGGCGCCCTGGCCCGGGTCGAGGGTGATGATCTCGCTCGGGTCGGCTCCGGCGGCGGTGAAGGGCTCGGGCTCGCCGGTGTTGAGGGCGTACATGCGGGCGCCCGCGTTGGAGGGCAGGAAGGCGGCGGCGTTGGTGATCCACGTGGCCTGCGAGAACAGCGCGATGATGGGCAGCGCCGTCGGCAGCATGAAGATCAGGCCGATGGCGGTCGCGATGCCGCCCGCGCTGCTGCGCAGCATCGCGCCGAACCCGTAGGCGAGCAGCGCGATGAGCGCCAGGTAGGCGGCGGCGCCGAGCAGGCTGCGCAGCACGTCGGCGTCGAGCAGGTCGGGCTCGATGCCCTTGCCGGCGAGGATCGGCAGCGTGATGAGCAGCGTCACCCCGATCGCGAGCAGGCCGATGACGGCGGTGGAGACGGCGAGCACGAGCGCCTTCGCCGCGTAGGCCGGCAGTCGCCGGGGCTCGGCGGTGAGGGTCGAGCGGATCATGCCCGTCGTGTACTCGCCGCTGATGATCAGCACGCCGAGGACGGCGGCGATGAGCTGCGTGAGCGTGACCGCGGCGGTCGCCGAGACGACGGCGATGGAGTTCTGCCCGGACTGGTCCTGCTCGGGGCCGAAGGATCCGTCGTAGACGCCCGCGAACAGCAGGCCGAAGGCCACGGTGAGCACGACGATCGTCGCGAATGACCAGACGGTCGAGCGCAGGGTGCGCAGCTTGATCCACTCCGAGCGCACGACGCGGGCGAAGGTCACCCCGCTGCCGCGGGAGGGGCTCGGGACGCTCGCGGGAGCGTCGGTCGTGCGGGTGCCGGTCATCGGGAGACCTCCGAGTGGTATTCGACAGCGTCCTGCGTGAGTTCGAGGTAGGCGTCCTCGAGCGAGGCGGAGACGGGGGTGAGTTCGTGCAGCACGATGCCGGCGTGCATCGCCAGCTCGCCGATGCGCGCGGGCGGCAGGCCCGCGACGCTGAGCAGGTCGGGCTCGGCGGGGGAGGCGGTGACGCTCCCGCCCTCGGCGGTGAGCCGGGGAGCGAGGTCGGCGGCGAGCGGGGTGCGCACCCGCACCGCCGAGCCGGTCGCCAGGGCGAGCACCTCGCTCACCGGGGCATCCGCGATGATGCGGCCCCGGCCGAGAACGACGAGGTGGTCGGCGGTCTGCGCCATCTCGCTCATGAGGTGCGAGGAGAGGAACACGGTGCGGCCCTGCGAGGCGAGGTGCCGGGTGAGCTGCCGCACCCACATGACGCCCTCGGGGTCGAGGCCGTTGACCGGCTCGTCGAGGATGAGGGTCTGCGGGTCGCCGAGCAGCGCGGCGGCGATGCCGAGGCGCTGCCCCATGCCGAGCGAGAAGCCGCCGACGCGCTTCTTCGCGACCGACTCCAGGCCGGTCATGGCGATGACCTCGTGCACGCGGCTCTTGCCGATACCGTGCGTCGCGGCCATGGCGAGCAGGTGGTTGTAGGCGGTGCGGCCGGTGTGGATGGCCTTCGCGTCGAGCAGCGCCCCGACCTCGCGCAGGGGCGCGGCGTGGTCGGCGTAGCGCTTGCCGTTGACGGTGACGCTGCCCGAGGTCGGCCGGTCGAGCCCGACGATGGCGCGCATGGTGGTCGACTTGCCGGCGCCGTTCGGGCCGAGGAACCCGGTGACGACGCCCGGCCGCACGGTCGCCGTGATGCGGTCGACCGCGGTCTTGTCCCCGAAGCGCTTGGTGAGCTCTCGTATCTCGATCATGCGCCCAAGCCTAGGAACCCTCGCGGTCGGCGGCCTCCCCCCAGCGGATGAGGTCGGGCTGCGCGGCCTCCTCCGAGCGGCGGGATGCTCGGCGCACGCCCGTGCCCGCGACGGGCATCCCGAACCCCGTTCCTCCGAGTCCGCCCGTTCCTCCGAGTCCGCCTGGCCTGGGAGCCGCCGTGATGACTCGGCCCCGACCCCCGCCCTAGCGTGGATCGCATGAGCGCCCCCGATCACGCCGCCCCCGATCACGCCGCCCCCGATCAGTACACCTTCGACGACCCGGTGCAGCGCTACGGCCGCGTCGAGCCGCCCCTGCAGCGTCAGCCGGAGCCGGGCGTGCAGGCGCGCATGACCCCGGTGCCCGACCTCGGCGAGCGGAGTTACCGCGGCTCCGGCCGCCTGACCGGGCGCAGGGCGCTCATCACCGGAGGCGACTCGGGCATCGGCGGCGCCGTCGCGATCGCCTTCGCGCGGGAGGGTGCCGACGTCGTGATCGTGCACCTGCCCGGCGAGGAGGAGGATGCGCGGAGCATCCTGGATCACATCGCCTCGGCCGGCCGCACGGGCCACGCGATCGTCGCCGATATCAGCGAGGCGGCCGCCTGCCGGGCGATCGTCGCGGAGGCCGTGGACGTGCTCGGCGGACTCGACATCCTCGTCAACAACGCCGGCAAGCAGGTCGCCGTCGACCGCCTGGAGGATCTCAGCGACGAGCAGTTCGAGCTGACCTTCCGCACGAACGTCTTCGCGAACTTCTGGCTGACGAAGGCGGCCGTGCCGCACCTGCCGGCGGGCGCGAGCATCATCAGCACCGCCTCGCTCGAGGCCTACAAGCCCGCGCCCGACCGCCTCGACTACGCGGCGACGAAGGCCGCGGTCAGCAACTTCGCCAAGGGGCTCGCGCAGCAGCTCGCGCCCCGCGGCATCCGCGTCAACGTCGTCGCGCCCGGCCCGGTGTGGAGCGCGCTGCAGGTCTCCGACGGGGTCTCCGACGAGCAGATGCGCGCCTTCGACGACGAGAACGAGTACCAGCGCGCCGGGCAGCCGGCCGAGCTCGCGCCGGCCTACGTGTTCCTCGCCTCGGCCGAGTCGAGCTACGTCTCGGGCGAGACGCTCAACGTCAACGGGGGCATGGTCACGCCGTGACCGCGCCGACCTGCACCGTCTTCTTCCTCCCCGGCCTCGGTTTCGCGGCCGATGCCGCCGCACCCCTGGCCGCCGCGCTCGGCGAGGGCTTTCGCGTCGTGCCCGTCGAGTCGCCCGGCCACGGCGACGCCCCTGACGCCCCGGACGGCTCGGTCGGCGCGCTCGTCGACGCTGCCGTCGCAGTGATCGAGCGCGAGGCCGACGGCGGCCCCTGGATGCTCGCGGCCCACAGCATGGGCGGCAAGATCGCGGCCCTCGTGGCCGCACGGGTGCTGAGCGGCGAGGCACGGGTCTTCGGCCTCACCGGCCTCGTTCTGCTCGCGCCCTCCCCGCCGACCCCCGAGCCGATGAGCGACGAGAAGCGCGCCGAGATGCTCGGCTGGGTCGAGGCCGGCCCGCTCTCGCCGGAGCACGCGCGCGACTTCGTCGCGGCGAACGTCGCGGCGCCGCTCGATGCCGACGCCGAGCAGGCGGCGGTCGCGCAGGTGCGTCGCACGTCGCCGGTGGCCTGGCGGCGCTGGCTATCGGAGGGCAGCCGCGAGGACGTCGCGGCCGCGGTCGGCGCGCTCGACCTGCCGGTCGTCGTGCTCGCGGGCGAGGAGGATGCCGACCTCGGCTCCGCCGCGCAGCCGGGACTGCTCGCCGCGGTCTACCCCCGGGCGCGCTTCGTGCCGCTCGCCGGCGCGGGGCACCTGCTGCCGTACGAGCGCGCCGCCGCGGTGGCGGAGGCGATCGTCGCGCTGCGCGAGGAGGTCGTGCGGGCATCCGCCCCGGTCGCCCCGGAGTGGGCGCGGCTCATCGCCTCGGAGCGCACCCCGGTCGAGGCGCGCGCCCTGCTCGCCCGCCGCCTCATCGCCGATGACCCCGACTACCGGCCGCGCGCGCTCACCGCCGCGCAGCTCGACACCCTGCGCGCCCTCGCCGACCGGCTCGTGCCGCAGCCCGCGGGCGAGCGCATCGACCTCGCCGCGCGCGTCGACGCCGACCTCGCGCGCGGGCGCGGCGACGGCTGGCGCCCGGCGGGACTGCCCGTCGACGCGACAGCCTACGCCCAGGGCCTCGACGCGATCGCCGCCGTCTGGCCCGCCGATGCGGCGGCGCAGGATGCCCTGATCCAGGGCGTCCTCGACGGCGAGGGCCTGCCGGGCTCGCCGTGGAGCGCCGCACTGCTCGCCGCCTGGTTCGACGACGCGCGCACCGACCTCGTGCGCGCCTGGCTCGCGCATCCGGCGTCGTTCGCGCGGGTCGGGTACGACGGGTTCGCGACCGCGGCGGCCGACGCCTCGCGCGGCGCCGAGCCCGCCGGCTGGGCGACCCTCGCCGCCGGCGAGCGGGACGCCTGGGAGCCGACGGAGCTCGGCTCGCTGCGAGCATCCAGCACCCCCAGCATCGAGGCCCCCGAGGCCGCCCCCGCCAGCACCGCCCCCGACCAGGAGGACGCCGCGTGAACCTCGACGGCATGCGCACCTACGACTACGACGAGATCGTCGACGTCGTCGTCATCGGCACCGGTGCGGGCGGCGGTCCGCTGCTCGCGCGCCTCGCCGAGCGCGGCCTGAGGGCCGTCGCCCTCGAGGCGGGGCCGAACCTCGACCCCGAGCAGTTCACGACCGACGAGGTCGAGGGCACCCGCATCAACTGGATGTCGGAGCGCCTCAGCGGCGGCGCCACCCCCACCGCCTTCGGCCCGAACAACAGCGGCTGGGGCGTCGGCGGCGGAACCCTGCACTGGGGTGCCTTCACCCCCCGACCCGATGCGCGCGACCTGCGCCTGCGCAGCCAGACGGGCGAGGGCGCCGACTGGCCGATCGACCCCGCCGAGCTCGGCCGCTACCTCGTCGAGGTCGAGCGCCTCATCGGCGTCTCGGGCCCGACGCCCTACCCCTGGGATCCCGAGCGGCGCTACCTCGACCCGCCCGTGGCGCGCAACGCCCCGGCCGACCTCGTGGCCGAGGGATGCTCCCGCCTCGGCATCACCGCCACCGACGCCCCGGCGGCCATCCTCAGCCGCTTCCGCGAGCAGCCGCATCACGGCACCCGGCACGCCGACCAGCGGCTCGGATCCATCCACCAGGGCGAGCGATACGGCAGCAAGGCGACCACCGCCAACACCTTCCTGCCGGCGGCGGTCGCGGTGGGCGCCGAGATCCGGCCCGAGTCGATGGCGATCGACGTCGAGCGCGATGCGCAGGGCCGCGTGGTCGCGGTCGTCTACCTGCGCGCGGGGCGCGAGGTGCGGCAGCGCTGCGCCGCGCTCGTGCTCGCGGGCGGCGGCATCGAGACGCCGCGCCTGCTGCTGCGCACCGGGCTGGCGAACTCCAGCGGGCAGGTGGGCCGCAACTTCCTCGCCCACGGCGGCACCCAGGTGTGGGGTCGCTTCGACGAGCAGGTGCGCGGCTACCGCGGCTACCCCTCCTCGCTCATCACCGAGGACTTCGTGCGCCCCGACGACGCCGACTTCGCCGGCGGCTACCTGCTGCAGAGCCTCGGCGTCATGCCGCTCACCTACGCGACGGGCCTCGTGCGCGGCGCCGGGCTGTGGGGCGAGCGGCTGATGGAGGCGCTCGATTCCTGGCGGTTCTCCGCCGGCATCGGCATGAACGGCGAGTGCCTGCCGAGCGAGGGCAACCGCCTGGTGCTCACCGACGAGACGGACGAGTGGGGCATCCCGCGCGCGGAGGTGACGTTCACGGCCGGCGCCAACGAGCGGGCGATGGATGCTCACGCCACCGCCACGATGACGCGCATCCTCGAGGCGGCCGGGGCCCGCGAGACGCGCGTGGTCGCCCGCACGGCGCACACGCTCGGCACGTGCCGCATGAGCGCGGATCCGGGCGAGGGCGTCGTCGACGGCGAGGGTCGCAGCCACGACATCCCCAACCTCTGGATCAGCGACAACTCGACCTTCCCGAGCGCGCTCGCCGCCAACCCCTGCCTCACGCAGCAGGCGCTCTCGCTGCGCACCGCCGACCGGATGCTCGCGGGCGGCCTCGCGGCCTGAGCCGCGCGGGGCCGCCGCAGTCTCTCCGGCCGGGGTGCGGCGATTGTCATGGCCGGGCTGGCGCAAATTCAGGCACCACTCGGCGCGTTGGACTGGTCCAGGCTGCGACACGCCGGGTTAGGTCGCGCAATGCCTGAATTTGCGCCACCCCGGGCCCTGGATGCCGCTCGGCCGCGGGTGTCCGCGATCAGGAGACGCTTGGCGTGTCGGAACGACCTCTGCGGCGACACGCCCAACGATGAGGCCGCGGTCCTGATGGCGGGCACGAATGCAGGAGCCGCACGGCGCGTCGGCCCGACTCATGCGGCGACACGCCGGTGTCGGTCGCGCCATGCCTGAATATGCGCCACCCGGGGGCTACGGGATGCTCCGCCGCGGCCTCCCTGACAGCTCGACCGCCGCGCACCCGCGCCGCGTACCCTGCACCATGAGCGAAACCCACCCCGCGACCGCCCCGGCCCGCGACCTCCTCACCCTCGGCGTCATCGCGACCGCGCGCAAGGCCGACGAGCGCCGCCTGCCGATCCACCCGGCGCACCTGGAGCGCATCGACGCCGACCTGCGCGCGCGCATGGTGGTGGAGCGCGGCTACGGCGCCCGCTTCGGGGAGCCGGATGCCGAGCTCGCGCCGCTCGTCGGCGCCATGGCCGACCGCGCCGAGGTGATCGCGCGCGCCGACGTCGTGCTGCTGCCGAAGCCGCAGGCCGCCGACCTGCAGGAGCTGCGCGACGGCCAGACGCTGTGGGGCTGGCCGCACTGCGTGCAGGATCGCACGATCACGCAGCTCGCGATCGACAAGAACCTCACCCTGATCGCGTGGGAGGCGATGAACCACTGGCAGTCCGACGGAGGCTTCGGGCAGCACGTCTTCCACAAGAACAACGAGCTCGCCGGATACTGCTCGGTGCTGCACTCCCTGCAGCTGTGCGGGTCGACGGGCGACTACGGCCGCCGGCTGAGTGCCGTCGTGATCGGGTTCGGTGCGACCGCCCGCGGGGCCGTCACCGCGCTCAACGCCTTCGGCATCCACGATGTGCGCGTGCTGACGAACCGCGACACTGCCGCCGTCGGCTCGCCCATCCCCTCGGTCGACATCGTGCGACTCGAGCACCGCCCGGACGCCCCCGGCGAGAGCGTCGTCAACGCTCCCGACGGTCCGCAGGCGCTCGCCGCGTACCTCGCGCAGAACGACATCGTCGTCAACTGCACTCTGCAGGATCCGAACGAGCCCCTCACCTACCTGCTCACCGACGATCTCGCGGCGTTCCGCCCCGGCAGCCTCATCGTCGACGTCTCGGTCGACGAGGGCATGGGTTTCGAGTGGGCACGGGCGACCTCGTTCGCCGAGCCGATGATCACCGTCGGCGAGGGCACGAACTACTACGCCGTCGACCACAGCCCATCACTGCTGTGGAACTCGACGACGTGGGAGATCAGCGAGGCGCTCATGCCGTTCGTGCGCACGGTCATGGAGGGCCCGGAGTCGTGGGCGGCGTCGGAGACGATCCGCCGCGCGATCGAGATCGAGGGCGGCCGCGTGCGCAACCCGGCGATCCTCGCCTTCCAGGGCCGCGCGGCCGAGCACCCCTACCCCGAGGAGGCCGCGGCCGACTGAGCCCTGCGCATCACGACGATGCGGGTCAGGATGCCCGGCTCGGGCAGTGCAGCCGCGTCGAGGTCGTCCCGGTGCCGCGCTCGATCTCGTGCTCGGCCATGAGCGACCCGCACAGCGGGCACGTCGGGTCGGCCGGAGCGACGTAAGGCTCCTCGGGACGCCCGATGCCCACCGCCGCCGGCCCGGTGAAGGTGTAAGCGATGCGGTTGACGCGCGCCCAGAAGCCCTTCTGCCCCACGAAAGGGTTCATGCCGTTCGAGGGCTTCGCCATGCTCCCGACCCTAGTCCTGCGCGCCGTGCGCGCGCCCGGCCGCGTCCGACCGGCTCACCCCTTGCGGGCCTGGGCCTCGACGACGGCGATCTCGGTCGTCGCGGTCTCCCAGTCGTAGTCGTCGCCGTCGTAGCGCACGCGCAGGCGCCACCACGATCCGCCGCGCGGGCGGCGCAGGCGCAGGTTCGCGCGGCCGCGCATCCACACGATGGCGACGGCGGCGGCGGCGAGGCCGGCCAGGGCAGCGACACCGAGCGCCCAGCGCGGCCCGGCCTCGTTGGCGACGAAGCCGAGCAGCGGTGCGCCGATCGGGGTGCCGCCCATGAAGATCGTCAGGTACAGCGCCATGACCCGGCCGCGGATGGCGGGCCGCGTCGTGGTCTGCACGTAGGCGTTGGCCGAGGTGATCATCGTCAACGAGGTGAAGCCGATGAGCACGAGCGAGACGGCGAACAGCTCGTAGGTGGGCATGACGGCGGCGAGCGCGGTCGATCCGGCGAAGCCCAGGGTGGCGAGCACGACGACGCGCAGCCGCGGCCGTTCCCGGCGGGCCGACATGAGGGCGCCGGTCACCGATCCGATCGCCAGCACCGACGACAGGATGCCGAACTCGGCCGCCCCTCGACCGAACTCGACGCGCGCCATCGTGGCGGTGAAGATGCCGAAGTTGAAGCCGAAGGTCCCGAGCAGGAACACCATGGTGAAGATCACGACGAGGTCGGCCCGGCGGCGCACGTACATCACGCCCGCGCGCAGCTGCCCGCGCCCCTTCTTCTCCTTCTTCATGACGTGCAGCTGGTCGCCGCGCATGAGCGCGAGGGCGATCAGCGTCGCGACGTAGGTGACGGCGTTGATGATGATGACCCAGCCGGAGCCGATGGTGGCGATGAGCAGGCCGGCGACGGCGGGACCGATGAGGCGGGCGGTGTTGAAGCTCGCCGAGTTGAGCGAGACGGCGTTGGGCAGCTGGCTCGGGCCGACGAGCTCGCCGACGAAGGTCTGCCGCACGGGCGCGTCCACGGCCGTGGCGACGCCGAGCAGGGCGGCGAGTACGTAGACCATCCAGAGCTCGGCGACGCCGAGCACGACGATGATGCCGAGCGCCGCGGCGACGAGGCCCTGCGCGGTCTGCGTGATGGCGAGCAGGCGGCGGCCCTTGATGCGGTCGGCGATGAGCCCGGCGTAGGGCCCGATGAGGAGGGCGGGCCCGAACTGCAGCGCCATCGCGATGCCCACGGCAGCGGCATCCTCGTTGGTCAGCTCGGTGAGGATGAGCCAGTCCTGGGCGGTGCGGTTCATCCAGGCGCCGATGTTGGAGACCATCGCGCCGGCGAACCAGATGCGGTAGTTCATGACCCCGAGGGAGCGGAACATGGCGTTCACGAGTCGGCCAGCTTCCGCAGGGCATCCATCGCCGCTTCGAGGGCCGCGCGCTCGGCGGGCTCGAGCGCGTCGAGCTGCTCGTGGAACCACGCGTTGCGCAGCCGGCGCGTCTCGGCGATGAGCTCGTCGCCGGCGGGGGTCAGGGTGACCCAGACCTGCCGGGCGTCGGTCTCGCTCGGTTCGCGGCGCACGTAGCCGAGGGCCTCGAGGGCGTTGACGGTGCGGTTCATGCTGGGCGGGCTCACGCGCTCCGAGTCGGCGAGGCCTCCGGGCGTGCAGCGACCGTCGCTCGCGAGGCGCCACAGCACCCCGAGCTGACTGTCGGTGACGCCCTCGCCGCCGCGCTCGGCGCGAATGCGGCGGGCCACCTTCTGGATGAGCACGCGCAGTTCTTCGTGGGGATCGGTTGCGCTGGACATCGCTCATTAGCCTAGGTCATTAGCCTGGCGAACGACTGAGTGCGGGCGGGCGTCGCGCGGTCGGCCGGGGGATGCCCTGCGCCGGTACTCTGTGGGCAGGAGGCCACCCATGCCGAAATTCATCGTCGAGCGGCAGCACCGCACGTTCACCGATCCGCAGGGCGTCGTGATCCATTACTACGTGTGGATGCCCGGCAAGCCCCGCGCGGCGGTGCAGCTCGCCCACGGCGTGGGCGAGCACGCTCTGCGCTACGAGGTGCTCGCGCAGGAGCTGGTGAACGCCGGCTACGCGGTCTTCGCCGACGACCACCGGGGCCACGGAGCGACCGGAGTGCAGATGACGGGCGGGGACTCCTCGCGCATGGGCCGCCTGGGCCCGGGCGGCCTGCGGGCGACGATCGCCGACCTGCGCCAGCTCTCGGGCCTGATCCGCGAGGAGCTGCCGGGCCTGCCGCTCGTGCTGCTCGGCCACTCGTGGGGCTCGCTCATGGCGCAGATCATCCTGAACTCGCACGCCGACGACTACGAGGCGGCGGTGCTGACGGGCACGAGCTACCGCATGCCGGGCTACATGAACGGGGGCGACCTCAACGCCAAGCACGCGCACCTCGGCACGACGGGCGCGGAGTGGCTGAGCCGCGACCCCGAGGTGGCGCGGCTGTTCTCGGAGGATCCGCTGACCTTCGATGCGGACATCCTGAAGCTGTTCGGGCCGGCCGACGGCCTGCGCCTGTACGGCCGCCCTCGCCGTCTGGCGCGCGATCTGCCGCTGCTCATCATGGTCGGCGCCGACGACTCGCTCAGCGGCGAGCGCGGCGCGGCGAGGCTCGCCGAGGAGTACCTGCGCCGCGGCGGCCTGAGCGACGTCGAGCTCATCGTCTACGACGAGGCCCGGCACGAGGTCTTCAACGAGCTCAACCAGGACGAGGTGCGCGCCGACCTGCTGCGCTGGTTCGGTCAGCGGGTTCTGACGCCCGCGGACTGAGCCGGCGAGCCGGTTGCCGTCTGCCCGGTGGCGTGCGTGCCTGCTCGCCCGCTCGCCGGTGCGTCGGCGTGACCGCCATCCGGTTTGCCCGCCCGCCCGTCGGCCCGCTCGTCCGTCGGCCCGCCCGCCCGTCGGCCCGCTCGCGGCCGGAGGATCCTCGGTGGCTGCGTAAGCGGAAGCTTCCACAACCCTCAGAGGGTGCGGAAGCGTCCGCTTACACGACGCAGGAGGCGAAGAGCGCCCGCCGCGACGTCGCCAGGTGCCCGACCCATCCGCCCGCGCGCCGCACCCGCGGGAGCGACCTCTCATTACGAACGCCGTCGACGCGGGTCATCGAACGAGGATCTCCTGTCGAGCTATGTGCGCTCAGGGCTCCACAACCCCACCGGGTTGCTCTCTTTCGATGAGACGATCGGCGCCAGCCCAGCCCAGCCCGGCCCGGCCCGGCCCAGCCCAGCCCAGCCCAGCCCTGCCCAGTTCAGTTCAGCGCGAGCACGAGCGAGCACGCGGCCAGCACCGCGCAGACCGGCGTCATGACGGCCCGCTCCGGGCGACTGCGCGAGATGCCGTTCATGAGGATGCCCAGCGCGAAGTAGCCCACGAGCACCCAGGCCGCGACGAGGATGCCCGTGCCGGGCATCCCGAACGCGCCCGCCCGCGCGATCGCGACGAGCGCCATGGCGGCGTAGAGCCCGACCGAGATGACGCTGCCGATGCGCAGGGTCCGGGGGAGCGTCTCGTGCTGCCCGCCCCAGACGAGTCGTCCGTAGGGGCGGCCGGCGGCGACGAGCACTTGCAGCACCGCGAGCGCGGCGAGCACGAGCGCCATGACGCCGGCGGCGATCGCGGGGGCCAGGTCGGCGGCGGTCACGCGCGGGCCTGCCGGCCGGAGCGGGTCTCGGCGGCGTCGCGGGAGGCGAGCGAGTCGAGGTGGCGCGCGGCGTTCGCGATGAGGGTGTCGAGCGCGTGCTGCAGGGCGGGCAGGTCGAGGTTGCGCTCGAGTCCGTCGTCGCTCGCGGCGAGGCCGCGCCACGCGTCGGCGAGCAGCGCCCGACCGGTGGGGGTCAGGGCGACCCGGTTGGCGCGCTGGTCGGCGGCGTCGGCGGTGACCTCGGCGTACCCGCGCGAGACGAGCTCGACGAGCCGCTGGCTGACGGCCGCGCGCGAGACGTCGAGCCCGCGGGCGATCTCGCTCTGCCGGGCCGGGCCGATCGCCTCGATCGTCACGAGCGCGGAGAACATCGACACGGTGATGCCGTGCGCGGGCCGCAGGTAGGCGTCGGCGACGCGGTCGACGAGCGCGGTCGCGCGGTGCAGCGACAGCACGAGCTGCCGGGAGGGGTCATCCATAATGTTAAGTTCTTACCATAATCACCGTCTCCCGCGCCAGGGTGGCGCTGGCGGACCCGCCGAGCCGGAGCGCGCGCCGAGGTGGTCAGCGTCAGTGGCCGCTGCCGCCGGGCAGCGACACGGCGGTGAGCAGGATCACGCTCGGCTCGAGCGCCTCGACGCGGTGCCGGGCATCCGGAATGCGGACCAGCAGCCCGGGTCTCGCCTCGACCACCCGTCCGGGCCCGAGCTCGCGACGGTCGACGACGGCGGGCGCGATGGTGACGACGCGGACGGACCCGCGAAGCACCTGCAGCACGGCCTCGCCGGGGTTGTCGTGCTCGGGCAGCTCGGCCCCGGCGGCGAAGCCGATCGCCATGAGCCGCAGCGTTCCCAGCCCGAGGTCGATCGAGCGGGTCGCCCGGCCGTCGGACGAGGCCTCCGACTGCTCGATCAGATGGTCGGCGAGCAGGTCGAGGTCGTGCGCGACGGGGTCCATGGGCGAACGGTACGCCTCACGATCGACATCGGGGCGATTCGGGCGCACTCGCCCGGTCATCACCCCGCTCAGGTTGTGGAGCCTTGGGGGCACATAGCGCGAGCAGCACTTCCCGCGCCGGAGACGACGCCGGCACGCGCGCCTGCTCTCCGTGCGCATCCCCGCCGCCCGTCTCGCCAGCCCCACTACCCTGAACCCCATGCTCGCCCCCTTCGTCAACGTCGCCGAACTCCGCAGCCTGTGCGACACCGCCCGTCACCTCGTCGTCGTCGACTCCCGCTGGTACCTCGACGGGCGCAGCGCGCGCGAGGCCTACGCGCACGGGCACCTTCCGGGAGCCGTGTTCGTCGACCTCGATGCGGCGCTCGCCGCTCCGCCGACCCTCACGCAGGGCCGCCACCCGCTGCCCGACCCCGCCGACTTCGCCGCGGCGATGCGCGGGCTCGGCATCGGCGACGACAGCACGGTGGTCGTATACGACGACGCCGGGGGTGTGATCGCGGCGCGACTGGTGTGGATGCTCCGAACCCTGGGGCTCGATGCTGCCGTGCTCGACGGCGGCATCGCGGCGTGGGAGGGCCCGCTCGAGCACAGCGACGCGAGCGCCGTCGACGCCGTGCGCGCTGCCGGCGCCGCCGGCGACGACGGCGGCACGGGCGGCGACGGCGCGGTCGGCAGCGAGACCGCGGCTGCGGCATCCTTCACCCAACGCCCGTGGCCGGATGCCGCTCTCGCCTCGATCGACGACACCGAGCAGGCCGCCGTCGACGGCAGCGCCCTCGTGCTCGACGCCCGCACCGCCGACCGCTTCGCGGGCGACGCCGAGCCCGTCGACGCCCGCGCGGGCCACATCCCCGGAGCGGCGAACCTCTCCGTGCGCGACCACGTCGACGGCGAGGGCCGGCTGCTGCCTGTGGACGAGCTGCGCGCGCGCCTCACCGCCGCCGGCGCCGGCGAGCGACCCGTCATCAGCTACTGCGGCTCGGGCGTCACCGCCTGCCACACGCTGCTCGTGCTCGAGCACGCGGGGCTGCCGGCGGGGCGGCTGTTCCCGGGCAGCTGGTCGCAGTACGCGGCCGACGCGAGCCGGCCGATCGCGACGGGCGCGTAGGCCGGAGCGCCGACCCGCAGCGAGCACCCCCCCCGCCCCCGCCCGCCCCGCCCGCCGCCCGCGGCGAGCATCCCCCGCCCGCCCGCCGCGAGCCCCGACCGCCGCGAGCCCCGACCCGCCCCAGCGAGCGTCGACCGGCCCCGCGTAGGCTCGTTCCCATGCATGGTGAGTACAAGGTCCCCGGCGGAAAGCTCGTCGTCGTCGACCTCGAGGTGTCCGACGGCCAGATCCACGACTTCCGTCTCGCGGGCGACTTCTTCGTCGAGCCCGACGAGACCGTGCACGCGATCGAGCGGGCCGTCAACGGGGCGAGCGCCGACTCCGACGGGGCCGCCCTGCGCACGCGCATCCAGAACGCCATCCCCGAGGGCGCCGTGCTCTTGGGCTTCAGCGCCGAGGCGGTGGCGACGACGATCCGTCGGGCGCTCGCGCAGGCGACGAGCTTCACCGATTACCAGTGGCAGCTCGTCGTGGGCCCGCCGCTGACGCCGCAGCAGCAGATGGCGGCCGACCAGGTGCTCACCGAGGAGGTGGGGGAGGGCCGCCGCGGCCCGACTCTGCGCATCTGGGAGTGGGAGCGCCCCGCCGTCGTCATCGGTTCCTTCCAGTCGGTGAAGAACGAGGTCGACATGGAGAACGCGGCGAAATACGGCTTCGAGGTGGTGCGCCGCATCTCGGGCGGCGGCGCCATGTTCATGGAGGCCGGCAGCGTCATCACCTACTCCCTGTACGCGCCGGCCGAGCTGGTGCAGGGCATGAGCTTCGCCGAGTCGTACGCGTTCCTCGACGAGTGGGTCATCCAGGGGCTGAAGTCGCTCGGCATCGAGGCCAGCTACCAGCCGCTCAACGACATCACGTCGACGAAGGGCAAGATCGGCGGCGCCGCGCAGAAGCGCCTCGGAGCCGGAGCCGTCCTCCACCACGTCACCATGAGCTACGACATGGACGGCGACCGCATGGTCGAGGTGCTGCGCATCGGCCGCGAGAAGCTCAGCGACAAGGGCGTGAAGAGCGCCAATAAGCGCGTCGACCCCCTGAAATCGCAGACCGGGATGCCCCGCGAGCAGATCCTCGACAAGCTCGTGTCGACCTTCCGAGGTCTGAACGGTCTCGCGGAGGGGAGCATCACGCCGGCCGAGATGGCGCGCATCGACGAGCTCGTCGAGCAGAAGTTCGGCACCGAGGAGTGGCTCTACCGGGTGCCGTAGCGCGGGTCGCTCCGCCCGCCCGCCCGCCGGTTCACGCCGACCTGCCCGCCCGCTCGCCCGCGGGCTTCCGCCGAGTCCTCTGCCCGCCGGCTTCGGCCGACCTGACTACCCGCCGGCTCCGGCCGGCCCGCCCGCCCGTAGGTTCACGCCGGCCTGCCCGCTCGCAGGCCCCGCTGTCTCTGTGACCCTCTGTCGCTTGCTCGCTCCGCCGGCCCCGCTCGCCACCCCCGTCGGCGCGCTGCGTCCACGCTCTGGCGCGCGGTCTCTGGCGCGCGGTCTCTTGCGCGCGGCCTCTGGGGCGGTCGACGGCATCGGATAAGGGCCCGCTCGCTCCTTCCACTGTGCAGGATCTTCTCGTGCATTGCTCACGAAGTTCCTGCAGAGTGGAAGGCGCAGAGAAGAGAAACCGTGACCCCGCGAAAACAGTGCCCCGCGACCCGCGAAGTAGTCGACCCGCCGAGGCGGCGACCTGCGGCACGGCGACCTGCTGAGGCGTCGACCTGCGGCACGGCGACCTGCTGAGGCGTTGACCTGCGGAGGCGTCGACTCGCGAAGGCGTCGACCTGCGGCGCGGCGACTCGCGAAGGCGGCCACCTGCGGAGGCCGCGACCTGCCGAGGCGGTGACCCGCGAAAGCTGCGGCCCCGAAGCGTCGCGGCCCGGGTAGGCCGCGAGCGAGGGGCGAGCCGCGCCGGGCATCCCGTCGCCACTCGCCCCT
This sequence comes from Microcella daejeonensis, assembly GCF_026625045.1. Taxonomy (GTDB): domain Bacteria; phylum Actinomycetota; class Actinomycetes; order Actinomycetales; family Microbacteriaceae; genus Microcella; species Microcella daejeonensis. The sequence continues at coordinate 1,190,296 of NZ_CP113089.1, forward strand.
CGCTCGCTCGCTCGCTCGGCCGCCCGCCTGCTCGGCCGCCCGCTCGCCGGCCCGCCGGCCCGCTCGCCGGCCCGCCCGCGTGCCCGCCGGCTTACCCGCGCGCCCGCAGCCCGGCACCTCGCTCAGGCGCTCGTGACCGGCCCCGATCGCCGCGTCGTCGCCCACACCACGGCCGTGATGACGATCGCGACCCCGGCGGGGATGAGGAGCATGGGCGTTCCGGCGGTATCGGGGCGGTCGTTGATCGCCGTGGCGATGTCGGCGTGAAGCACGAGCGCTCCGAGCAGGCTCACGCTGTTGAGCACCGCATGCAGCAGCACGGCGAGCTCGAGACCGCCGGTGCGCCAGGTGATGAGGGCGAGGCTCGCGCCCAGGGTCGTGTACCAGGCGAGGAAGTACGGGTCGAGGGTTCCGTGCGAGAGAGCGAACAGCACGCTCGTCACGACGACGCCGACGACGAGGCCGACGCGCGGGGTGCGCGCCCAACTGCTGATCACGCGCAGCATCAGGCCGCGGTAGGCGTACTCCTCGCCGGATGCCTGCAGGGGAACCAGCAGCACCGTGATGAGCAGGTAGGCGACCAGGTCGACGGTGGTCCACTCGATGCGCTCCACCGGCCCCGAGAGCGCGAGCACCGCGGTGAGCGCCCACACCGGTGCCAGCACGAGGAGGCCCCGGCCGAGCATCCCGAACCGGAAACGGTGCGCCACGGAATGCAGCGACGGCAGCGGCACGCCGTACAGAACGCGCTCGATGGCCATGGTCCACGGGATCAGCAGGGCGAGCGAGAGCATCGCGGCCCCGTAGTTCACCGGCGTGTAGCCCTCGCGGCCCAGCAGTTCGGCGTCGATCAGGTCGGCGAGGTCGCGCAGGCCCAGCGCGAAGCCGATGAGCCCGGCCGCGACGAGGACGATCGCGAGGACGCCCCGCACGACGCGACGCTTGTCGCCGGCGAGGCCGCGGTAGAACTCGACGCCGGGCGGCGGGGCGGGCCGGGAAGAGCGCGGGGCGTCTCCGCGCAAGAACCAGCTCGTGGCGGTGTCACGGGTGCCGCGCGCGGCAGCGGTCGTGGTGGTGGTCATGTCGTCTCCTGTCGGTGTCGGTGTCGGTGTCGGTGTCGGTGTCGGTGTTGTGGTGGGTGTCGGTGAAGCAGAGGAGGAGGGGGAGGAGGCGGGGGCGCTCGGGCCGCGGCGCTCGCTCACGTCGCGAACTCGTCGAGCCAGGTGGAGCGCAGCCGCAGCGTGCGCTCGAGCCCGCCGAGCACGGCGCCCGCACCGACGGCGATGCCGACCTCGAGAGGCACGCGGAACGGCCGCTCGATCACGCCGATCGCCTCGACGACGGCCGGGATGCTCGCGAGCTGCATCACCAGCTCGTAGCCGCCCACCGCGACGCCGATGAGCACCGCGGCGAGGGCGAGGGCTCCGATGAGGCGGCTCGCCGCCGGGTGCTCGCGGTCGAAGCGGGCGCGACGCCCCTCGGCCGAGGCCGGCAGCGGCGTGAGAACGATCGCGCCCGTGCCAGCGCCCGAAACCCGGTCCTCGGGCACGAAGTGGCAGCGGCGCAGGCCGATCGAGTTGACGGCGACCTCGATCGCGCCGCCCTCCACGGGGAACGCCGTCGGCAGCTTCGACACCGCCGCGAGGGCGCCGTCGCGATAGAGGCGCGCGCGCACGGCGCCGTCGGTGCGGTCGCCGGCGTGCCGCACGTCGACCGCGTACCGGGCGGGGCGCCCCGGCGTGGGCGGCAACTCGAACACCGAGCGGCTGAGCAGCTGCCACCAGCGGAACCGCGGCATCGGGCTCCCGTCGCCGGTCTTCGCCCGGCGGGCGTTCATCCGCTGCAACCAGGTGGCCATCGCGCCGATCCTCTCGTCAAAGTAGTACAGTGTGCTAACTGATGACGGTGAGACTAGCACACTGTGCTAACACGCTGTACTACTTTCGAGAATCGACGACGGCAGGAGCACGATGACCGACGAGACCCCGAGCGCGACGACGCCGGATCAGCACCCGACGACGCAGACCCCGAGCACGCGCGACCGCATCCTCATCGCGGCGGCGACGATGATCGGCGAGAACCCGGCGGCCCGGCTCAGCGTGCGCGCGGTCGCGGCGCGCGCCGAGGTGAGCGTCGGCTCGCTGCGCCACTTCTTCCCCGATCAGCGGGCGCTGCTCGACGAGGTGCTCGAGCGCATGTTCCGGCTGGTGATGCCCGACGGCGACATCGACGACGCCTCGCTGCCCGCGGCGGAGCGCCTGGTGACGGGCCTGCGGCAGATCCTCGACCGGGCGGGGATCGGCGAGGGCGCGCGCGAGCTCTGGCGCTCCACCCTGCGCACCTACCTCGATGAGGCGCCGGCGGCGAGCACAATCGAGAGCTACCTCGCGCTCGAGAGTGCCGGCCGGCGCCGCATCGAGAGCTGGCTCGCGGCGCTCGCCGAGGAGGGCGCGCTCCTCGACGGCGACCGCGAGGCGCAGGCGCGCTTCCTCTCGAGCGTCGTCAACGGCCTCGCCGTCGAACGGGCGCTGCCGATGGATGCCGCTGCCGCGGCCGCGGAGGCCACGACCCTGCGCTACGCGGTGTCGGCGGTCGTGCGCGCGCACTAGCCGCGCCGAGCATCCCGCCGCCGTCGCCGTCGCCGTCGTCGCCGTCGCTACCGCTGGCGCCCGCCGCAACCGCGCCCCCACCCGTGAGTGCGCCCGCCGAGTCTTGCCCCTCTCCGCGCGAGCGGATCAGACTGGCCGCGACCCGATAGGAGCGCCACCATGACCGATCAGCCCGCCGACCACAGCGACCTCACCGCCGTCTACATCAACTGCACGCTGAAGCGCAGCCCGGAGCTGAGCCACACGCAGGGCCTCATGGATCGCAGCATCGCCCTCATGCGCGCGCAGGGCGTGGCGGTCGAGTCGCTGCGGCTCGTCGACCACGAGGTCGCGCTCGGCGTCTACCCCGACATGCGCGAGCACGGCTGGCAGCACGACGAGTGGGCCGACCGCGTGTGGCCGCTCATCGAGCGGGCCGACATCCTGGTGGTCGGCGGTCCACTCTGGCTCGGCGACAACTCCTCGGTGACGCGGATGCTCATCGAGCGCCTCTACGCGATGAGCGGCCTCTTCAACGCCAAGGGTCAGTACGTCTTCTACGGCAAGGTCGCCGGAGCGCTCATCACCGGCAACGAGGACGGTGTGAAGCACGCGGCGATGTCGACGCTGTACAGCCTGCAGCACATCGGCTACAGCATCCCGCCGGCGGCCGACGCCGGGTGGATCGGCGAGGTCGGCCCCGGCCCCAGCTACCTCGACGAGGGCTCGGGCGGGCCCGAGAACGACTTCACCAACCGCAACACCACCTTCATGACCTGGAACCTGCTGCACCTCGCCCGCCTGCTCAAGGACGCCGGCGGCTACCCCGCCTACGGCAACCTGCGGCGCGAGTGGAACGACGGCGAGCGCTTCGGCTTCAACCCCGAGTATCGGTAGGGCTCGCGATCGCCGGGGTGGCCCCGGTGGCCTCGGCGGCCTCGGCGGCCTCGGCGGTCGAGGGCTTCGCGGCGAAGTCCTGGCGCGAGCGGTCGATGTGCCGCAGGTGGGTGCGGGTCCACGAGCACAGCAGATCGACGGTCGCGCGAAGCTCGCGCCCCGGCCCGGTGAGCGCATACTCGACCTTCGGCGGCACGGTGGGGTGAACGGTTCGGGTGACGAGACCGTTGCGCTCGAGCATCCGCAGGTTCTGAGTGAGCATCTTGTGGCTGATGCCGTCGAGGGCGTCGCGCACCTCGCTGAACCGCAGCGTGCGCTCGCCCAGGGTCTCGATGATCAGCAGGGCCCACTTGTTCGCGACCTCGGAGAAGATCTCGCGCGCGATGGAGTCCGCGCGCATGATGTCCTCATCGGGGCTGATGGAGTCGCTCGTGGTCACCATGGGGTTACTCCGTTTCGAGAAAGTGCGTTCTTCCCGGTCAGCTTACGGTCTCTTAGGGTTTCTCTGTCACTAATCGTTACCCGCTTCGACAAGGAGATTCTCATGACCACCGACTTCAGCCACCCGGCGGGACTGCTCGATCAGAAGGACTACTGGCCCGTCGCCGTGGGCACGGGATCACGGGTCGTGACGCTGGCCGGGCAGGTCGGCGTCTCGGCGGCGGGCGCCGTGGAGGCGGCCGATCTCGCCGGGCAGATCCACTCGGCGCTGCGCAACGTCGCCACCGGCGTGCGCGGTGCGGGCGGCGACGTGCACGACATCGCGCGGCTCACGTTCTACGTCGTGGGCTGGACCCCCGACCTGGCCGAGGTGCTCTTCGAGGGCGTCGCTCGTGCGCAGGCCGGCGAGGGGTACCCGTCGCCGATGCCGCCGCTCACCCTCATCGGGGTGCAGGCGCTCTGGAGCCCCGAGCTGCTCGTCGAGATCGAAGCCATCGCCGTGCTCGACTAGACGGGCGGGGCGCGGCCTGCGCCGCCGGCGCGGCCGGGGGCGTCGCCGCGGCGCGGCAGGGGTGTGGCGGAGGTCGGCTCGGTGATCGCTGGGCGGGGCGCGGTGATCGTCGGACGTCGCCGCGGCGCGGCAGGGATGTGCGCGCTCCTTCCACTCTGCAGGACTTATGCGTGCATCCCTCACGAAGTTCCTGCACAGTGGAAGGCGCGCACGCCGCACACTGCGGCCCGCTGGGGTCGCGACCGTGGTCGTCCCGGCCTGTCCATCCCCGTGCCGGCCGCGCCCGCGCGACCCGTGCCACCGGGTCACCCGCGCCCGCGCCCGCCCGGCCCGCGCCCGCCCGGCCCGCGCCGGCCGAGCCCGTGCCCGCCGACCCCGCGACCACCGACCCCAGGCGAACAGCGCGCCCAGCACGCCCTCACCTTGCCCCGCGCCCACCCCCCCCCCAGACTTGCCGTACCTCACGACGGGAGCCCCACCGATGACCGCAACGACCGAGCGCGTCGAGTTCACCGGATCCCAGGGCGACCGCCTCGCCGCCCGCCTTGAGCTGCCGATCGGCACGCCCCGCGCCTATGCGCTTTTCGCGCACTGCTTCACCTGCGGCAAGGACGCCGTGGCCGCGAGCCGCATCGCCCGCGCGCTCACGACCGAGGGCATCGCCGTGCTGCGGTTCGACTTCACCGGGCTCGGGCAGTCGGGCGGCGACTTCGCCAACTCGACGTTCTCGAGCAACATCGACGACCTGCTGAGCGCCGCCGACTTCCTGCGCGACGAGTACCGGGCGCCGAGCATCCTGATCGGGCATTCGCTCGGCGGAGCCGCCGTGCTCGCCGCCGCCAGCCGCATCGCGGAGGTGAGCGCGGTCGTCACCATCGGGGCGCCCGCCGACCCGCAGCACGTCGTGCACCTGCTCGGCGACGACGTAACGGCGATCGAGCGCGACGGCGAGGCCGAGGTCGACCTCGGCGGGCGGCCGTTCCGCATCCGCCGGCAGTTCCTGCACGACCTCGAGATGCAGCCCCAGCTCGACCGCATCGCCGCGCTCGACGCCGCCCTGCTCGTCATGCACTCGCCGAGCGATGCGACGGTCGGCATCGACAACGCGCGCGTGATCTTCGAGGCGGCGCGGCATCCGAAGTCGTTCGTCGCCCTCGACGCGGCCGACCACCTGCTCACCGACCGCGCCGACGCCGAGTACGCGGCCGGCATCATCGGCGCTTGGGTGGGCCGGTACGCGGGCCTGCCCGTCCCCGATGAGGCGACACGGGATGCTGCGCCCGCGCTCCCCGACGGGCACGTCCGCGTGGCCGAGGTCGCCCCCGACAGTTTCGCGCAGATGGTCACGGCGGGGCGCCACGTGCTCGCCGCCGACGAGCCGCACCCGATCGGCACCGACTCCGGACCGAACCCCTACGAGCTGCTGCTCGCCGGCCTCGGCTCCTGCACCTCCATGACGATCCGCATGTACGCGAACCGCAAGGGGTGGCCGCTCGAGCACGTGAGCGTCGACCTCGGCCACTCGCGCACGCACGCGAACGACTGCGAGCGCTGCGACGAGTCGACGCAGGCGCTGGAGCACATCGACCGCACCATCACCCTGGTCGGTGAGCTCACCGACGAGCAGCGCGCGGCCATTCTCGCGATCGCGGACAAGTGCCCGGTGCACCGGACCCTGCACGCCGGGGTCGTGGTGTCGACGCGGCTCGGGTAGCAGCGGCGAGCGCTACCTAGTCGGCGGCGGTCGGCCGCGTGATCCGCAGGATGATCCGGTCGGCGAGAGGCTCGCCCTTGGCGAGCTTGCGGCGCTCTAGCCGACGCTCGATGGCGAGCACGAAGCGGTACTCGAACCCGTACTTGGCCTTCAGTGCGGCGACGGCGCTCGGGTGCTGCCCGTCAGGGCCGGCGATCTCGCAGTGCGCCTCGACGACGAAGGCGTCGCCGGCGACCCTGCCCATGCGGCTGCTCGTGCTCAGTTGCACGCGGCCGCTGTTGCGCAGCCGCTTCACCTTGCCGCTGTCGGCCGGCGTCGTGACGATGAGCGCGTCGCCTTCGCGGGCCACCCATACGGTCGTCGGCACGCGGGCCCCGGTCTTGCGGAACGTGGCGAGCGAGATGAACCGGGCCTCGCCGAGGGCGGCCCACTGCTCGTCGGTCGGGGCCATGGCGGGGGTGGTGGGGGCGGGCTCGGTCACGGTGCTCCTCGTGCGTCAGGGAGAGGCAACCATAGCCCCCGGTGCCGCCCGCCAGCCCGCGTCGAGCCCGCGCGCTCAGGCCTCGATCGTGCCCGCGACGACGGTCGTCGTCGCCCCGCCGACCCAGACCGCGCCGGTCTCATCGACCTCGAGCGCGACGACGCCCGACCGGCCGAGCCCGGTGCCCTGCGTCGCCGTCCACCGCCCACCGGCCGGCGCCAGCCCGTCGCGCACGAGCCACTGCGCGACGGAGGCATGCAGGCTGCCGGTGACCGGATCCTCGGCGACGCCGATGCGCGGGGTGAAGGCGCGCAGCTCGTAGGCGTGGCCGGCGCGGGCCTGCTCCGAGCCCGGCGGGTGGGTGCCGAGCACCCCGAGCATCGCGTCGGGCAGGCCCGAGAAGCTCGGCGCGAGGTCGAGCACCTGCTGCGCGTCGGCCAGGCGCAGTGCCGACCATCCCGGACCGTTGTCGACCCATTGGTGCCCGATCACCTGCTCGCGGTCGATGCCGAGCACAGAGACCAGCGAAGCCAGCTCGGGCTCGTCGATCGGGCCGCTGCGCCGGGTCGGCGGGGCGGCGAACGCCAGGCGCGGCCCGTCGCGGCGCACCTCGATGAGCCCGGCCGGGCACTCCTGCACCACGACCCCCTCGTCGCGCGGGCGCCCACCGTTCTCGAGCCACGCGTGCGCGGTTCCGAGCGTCGGATGCCCCGCGAACGGCAGCTCCCCGCCCGGCGTGAAGATGCGCACCCGGTAGTCGGCGTCGCCCATCGTCGGCGGCAGCACGAAGGTGGTCTCGCTGAGGTTCGTCCACGAGGCGATGCGCTGCATGCCGGCCTCATCGAGCCCCTCGCCGTCGAGCACGACAGCCACCGGGTTGCCCCCGAACGCAGTCGCCCCGAAGACGTCGACCTGGCGGAAGGGGCGGGTGCGGCTCATGCCCGCCATGTTAGATCGGCTGCACCGACCGCGGCTCGAGGCCGAGCGACCGGGTGTGCTCGGCGATCTCACGCAGCGGCGCGACCCACACGCCGGGCGTCGCGACGATGCGCGCCATGAGTCTGCCGAGCGAGGCGGCGCGGGCGGGCCGGCCCGAGAGGAACGGGTGGTTGGTGAGCACCCAGCATCCGCCGACCTCGTGCAGGCCGTCGAACTCGGCCTCCCACAGGGCGCGCGCCTGCTCAGGAGTCGCGATGTACCCGGCGCCGCTGATGTCGGGCAGGTAGCAGTACTGCTCCCAGTCGTCGAGCGCCCACTGGATGGGGATCTCGACCAGCGAGGACGCGGCCTGCGCGCCCGACGTAGCCGACGACGACGGCGTCCCGGCCACGGCGAGCTCGTACGGCCGGTCCGCGTCCATGAGGCTGGAGTCGTAGAGGAACCCGCGCTCGAGCAGCAGCTCGGGCAGCTCCCACGAGAGATCCCACATCGGGGCGCGGTATCCGACCGGGCGCACCCCGGCGATCTCGGCGAGCACGTCGAGCCCGCGGTCGAGCGCCGCGATCTGCTCATCGCGGCTCTGCGCCGATGGCTGCTCGTGCAGGTAGCCGTGGTGGCCGATCTCGTGCCCGGCGGCGACGATCTCGCGCACGACCTGCGGGTAGCGCTCGGCGGTGAAACCGGGAACGAAGAAGGTGGCGGTGATGCCGTGATCGGCCAGCAGCGACAGGATGCGCGGCACCCCCACGAGCGGACCGTACGCCTGATGGCTCATCACGCTCATGCGTCGCGCGTTCTCGGGCGCCCCCCACAGCACGGCCGACTCGGCGTCGACGTCGAAGGTGAAGGCGGCGGCCGACTGATGGCCCGCGGGCCAGAACCCCGTCATCGGGCGGCCTGCTGCGCCGACATGATCGAGATCAGCTCGTAGGCGAGGTTCGCGGCCGCGACGGCGGTGATGTCGGCGTGGTCGTAGGGCGGGCTGACCTCGACGATGTCGGCCGAGACGATGGGGGTGTCGCGCAAGCCCCGCAGCACCTCCAGCAGTTCTCGACTCGTCATGCCGCCGGCCTCGGGCGTGCCGGTGCCCGGGGCGAACCCCGGATCGAGCACGTCGATGTCGATCGAGACGTAGAGCGGGGCATCCCCGATGCGATCGAGGATGCGGTCGACGATGCCGGGCGCCCCGATGCGGTCGAAGTCGCGGCAGTGCACGATCGTGAAGCCGAGGTCGGTGTCGTCGATCAGATCCTGCTTGCTGTACAGCGAGCCGCGGATCCCGACGTGCGCCGAGCGGTCCTTGCGCAGCAGCCCCTCCTCCGCCGCGCGGCGGAACGGCGTGCCATGCGTGTACGGCGCCGAGAAGTAGGTGTCCCAGGTGTCGAGGTGCGCGTCGAAGTGCACCAGGCCGACGGGCCCGTGCTCGGCGACGACCGCGCGCAGGGCCGGCAGGGCGATCGTGTGGTCGCCGCCGAGGGTCATGACGGGGCGGCCGTCGCTCATGAGGCGCGAGAACCCCGCCTGCATCTGCTCGAGCGCCGCCTCGATGTCGAAGGGGTTCGCGTCGATGTCGCCCGCGTCGACCACCTGCGCGTCGGCGAAGGGCATCGACTCGAGCGCCGGGTTGTAGGGCCGCAGCAGGCGCGAGGCCTCGCGGATCGACGAGGGCCCGAAGCGCGCGCCCGAGCGGAAGGTGACGCCGGCGTCGAACGGAACCCCGACGACGGCGACGTCCCACCCGCTCACGTCATCGATGCGCGGCAGTCGGGCGAAGGTGCTGAAGCCGGCGTACCGGGGTGAGACCTGGCCGTCGACCGGGCCGACGGGGGCGCCTTCGGGGCGGGGTGCGGGGTTCGTGGTCATCGGCGGCTCTCTTCTTCGCTACGGGGTCGGGGCGGCTGGATGCTCGGCGCGGGTCAGGCTCGGGCGCGCGTCGAGCCGCCGTTGGCCTGCAGCACCTGGCCGACCATCGCACCCTGGCGGAAGTCGCTGAGGAACACCACGGCCCTGGCCATCTCGTCGATCTCGCCGACCCGGCCGAGCGGGATCCCGCGGGCGTAGGAGTCGATGACCTCGGCCAGCTCGACGCCCGCGGCTTTCGCGTCTACCGCGAGCTGCGGGGTGTTCGTGACCCCGGGGGCGAGCGCGTTGACGACGATCCCCTCCGGGGCGAGCTCGCGGCCGAGGGTCTTCACGAGCGAGATGAGCCCGGCCTTGGAGGCGCAGTAGGCCGTGGCCTCCGGCCATCCCGTGATGCCCCACTCGCTCGAGACGACGACGATGCGCCCGCGGCCGTGCCCGCGCATGCCCGGCAGCACGGCTTGGATGAGCGCGAAGGTGCCGCCGAGGTTCGTGTCGACGACGCGCCACCAATCGTCGAGGTCGGCCTCGAGCAGCGGTGCCATCGTCATGTAGGCGTGGTTCGCGACGAGCACGTCGGGGGCGCCGGCCCACTCGGTGACAGTGGCGACAATCCTGTCGACGTCGGCGCGCTGCGAGACGTCGCCGGGCACCGCGAGGCCGCCGAGCTCGTCGGCGAGGGCGGTGAGCTCGGCGCTGGCCGCGCGGTCGTTGACCGCGACGCGGGCGCCGGCGGCGGCGAGGTGGCGGGCGTGCGCCGCGCCCATGCCCTGGGCGGCGCCGGTGACGAGGGCGACGGCCCCGTCGAGGATGCGCGTCGTCATCAGATCACCGCTCCGGAGTTGGGGTGCAGGGTCTCGCCGACGCAGAACGTGCCGGCGTCGAGCAGGTAGGCGGCGCAGAGCGCGACCTCCTCCGGGCGGGTGAGGCGGCCGGTGGGCAGGGTCTGCAGGTACTCGGGGGCCCGCCACGGCGAGTCGGCGGCGAGCAGCGGGGTGTCGGTGGGCCCGGGAGCGACGGCGTTCACCCGCACCCCGCGGGGCGCGACCTCGACGGCGAGGCTGCGCATCATCCCCTGCAGCGCGCCCTTGGCCGCCGAGTAGTGGGCGTCGCCCGGGCCTCCGCCGCCGACGGCGAGCTCGCTCGTGATGGCCACGATCGCGCCGGACTCGCGGGCGAGCATCCCGGGCAGCGTCGCACGCGTCAGATGCAGGAAGCCGCCGAGGTGCACCCGGAGCATGCGGCGCCACTGCGCGTCGGTGACCGCGTCGACCGGGGTGGCCTCGTAGTAGCCGGCGGCCGACACCGCTCCGGTGATGGGGCCGAGCTGCGATTCGACGGCCGCGACCGCCGCCGCGACGGCGTCGGCATCGGTGACGTCGGCGATCAGCCCGAGGTCGCAGTCCGGCGAGTCGCGCAGGTCGATGCCGGCGACGCGCCAGCCGGTCGATCGCAGTTCGAGGGCGATCGATCGGCCGATGCCGCTGGCGGTGCCGGTGACGACCGCGATGCGATCGGCCGGTGCCACCGTGGCCGTGCCCTCCCTGGTCACGGCGTGCGCGCCTCGGCGTCCTCGTACTCGACCCCGGTGACGGTGGGGATGCGCGAGCGCACGCCCGCCCAGACGGCGACGCCGACGACGCCGATGACGACGGTGCCGATGATGATCGACCAGTCGAGGTAGGCCTGGTCGTAGACCGGGCGCGGCCAGGCGATGTTGATCAGCTGCAGGCTCGCCCAGATGACGGCGACCCAGGCGACGAGCGCGGTCGCTCCGCCGAGGCTGAAGGGCCCGGCGCGCCAGGTCTTGCGGGTCACGACGATGACGAACCCGATGAGCGGGAAGAGGAACGAGAGGTAGAAGCCGCCGGCCGTGAAGTTGACCATGAGCGTGTACAGATCGCTCGCGATGTTGCTGAGCAGGAACAGCAGCGTGCCGATGACGGTCGTGACGAGCAGGGCCACGGTCGGCTGGCGGCGCTTCGTGCTGAGGCGCGCGAGCACTGTGGCGCCGGGCAGGGCGCCGTCGCGGGCCTTCGCCCAGAGCATGCGCGAGGCGGAGGTCTGCAGGGCGAGGAAGCTGGCGAGGAACCCGATCACGAACAGGATCTCGATCGGCACGGCGATGCCGGCGCCGAGCTGCGTCGTCAGTGTCTCGTAGACCGGGTCGCCGACCTCGCCGTTGCGCACGGCCTCGAGGTCGGGGATGGCGAGGATGATCGCGAGGCTGGAGAACATCACGACGATCGCGATGAACGAGATCGAGAAGAGGATGGCCTTCGGCAGGTTCTTGCGGGGCTCGGAGACCTCTTCGGCGATCGAGCCGGCGCTCTCGAATCCGACGAAGGAGAAGCCGATGAAGGCGAGCGCGACGAGGAACGGGCCGGAGATCGCGAGGTAGTCGCTCGACCCGCCGCCCACGCCGTCGCCGCCGGAGAACAGCACCGAGAGGTCGTTGGCGCGGTGGAAGACGAGCAGCCAGATGCCCAGCCCGATCGAGCCGATGACCTCGGCGACGATGCTCGCGAGCATGAAGACCTTCAGCACGGTCTGGCCGGCGAGGTTGACGATCGTGCCGAAGATGAGCACGCCGAAGGCGATCCAGGCGCGGTCCACCGCGGTCGGCGCTTCCAGCCCGACGATGTTGGCGAGGAACCCGGCGGCGCCGAGTGCCACGGTCGCCATCGCGATGACGAGCGTCCAGAAGTAGGCCCACCCGGCGAACCAGCCGGCAGTGGGGCCGGTGAGGCGCGAGGTCCACTGGTAGATGGAGCCTTCGAGCGGCCAGCGCGAGACGAGCATCGCGAAGACGAGGGCGACGAGCAGCTGCCCGGCGAAGACGAGCAGGAAGCCCCACCAGAAGCTCGGCCCGGCCGTCGTGAGGGCGAGGCCGAAGATGCCGTACAGCGCCACGATCGGCGAGATGAAGGCGAAGGCGAACGCGAATGACGAGAGGAGCGTGAACTCCCGACGCAGAGTGGTGCTGCTCGCTGTCGGCGAAGCAGTGGTCGCGTGAGTCATGCGGGCCTCCTTTGGCTGCCCCCATGATCGTGCTAGCCGTGACGGCGTACAACGAGCGCGCGCGAATATTGGACGCGCGACCCTGTTCAGCCTCTTGCGTTGGAGTAATCTCCAACCATGATCGAGCCGGCCTCCGCGCACTCCGTGACGCTCGCCGACCTCGCCGCGGAATCACGCTTCGGCGTCGCCGTGATCACGGCGACCCCGGAGGCGCTTGCGCGATCCATCGCCTGGGTGCACGTCACCGAGGTCGTCGATCCGCGACCGCACGTGCGGGCGGACGAGCTGGTGTGCACGGTCGGCGCGGCGCTCGTCGATCCGCGCGAGGCGGCGCGGTTCGTGCAGGCGGTGCAGGATGCCGGCTGCGCCGGGGTGTGCCTCGGGCTCGGCGAGGTGCACACCGAGGTTCCGGCGGCGCTGGAGCGGGCGTGCCGTCGGCGAGGGGTGGCGCTGCTGTCGATGGCGCACGGGGTGCCGTTCCGGGCGCTGAGCGACGCGCTGCTGGAGGCGAGGCTGCAGGTGCCCGTCGCCGCCGACCCGGTGGGCCGGGTGATGGAGCTGCTGCGGGCGGACGCCCCCGTCGCCGACATGCTCGCGCTCGCGGGCGACGAGCTCGCCGGGCGGCTGTCGATCGTGCAGCGCTCCGCGGCGGCGGTCACGGCCGGCGCGGTCGACCACGTGGAGGTCGACCTCGACGACGCCGAGCTGCTGCGGTGGGAGGGGGAGGGGGCTCCTCCGAACCCGGTGGTGCTCGAGCGCTTCGCGCGAGTCGTGCACATCGCGCGTCGCAGCGAGCTCGCGCAGGAGTCGAGCAGCCGACGCCGGGTCGGGCAGCTGATGACGCTCGTGGTGGAGGGCCTCGCGCATCCGGCCTCGCTGACGCCCGACCTCGACCGGGTCGGCCTCGACGCCGACCGCATCGCCGTGTCGGCGTGGCCCGAGGGCACGGGTGCACTGGTCTCTCGGCTGCACTCGGGCGCCGTCGTCGCCGAGACGGCGCGGGACGTGCTCGTGCTGACACACGATGGCGGGCAGGCCCGCGAGATCTCCGACCGGCTGCAGCTGGTGTTCGGCTACTCGAGCCCGCTGGCGCTCGCCGACCTCGCGCTGGGCATCGGCGAGGCGCGGGCCACGCTCATGCTCGCGCGGCGACGCGGGAGCATCGCCGGGCCCGAGACGCTCGCGACGCTCGCCGCCCTGCTCGAGCAGCAGCCCCGCTCGCGCCTCGCGCCCTTCGTCACTCAGTTGATACGTCCACTGCTCGCCCCCGAGGTGCGGGGTGGTGACGAGCTGGTAAGCACTCTGCGCGTGTTCATCGAGCACCAGGGCTCGGTGGCGGCGACGGCGGCGGCGCAGTTCGTGCACGCGAACACCGTGCGCCATCGCCTCGCCCGCATCCGCGCGATCGTCGGCCGCGACCCGCTCGAGCACGAGGATCGCACCGACCTCGGCATCGCCCTCTGGGCGCACGACCGCGCCGCCCGCCGGACGGAGTCGAGCGGGCAGTGAGCTCGGAGGGGCCGTCCGCAGCCTGGGACGACACGCGACGAATTCGCGAGGATTCATCGCGCGTTCATGTCTTTGCCGGTCGCCGTTGGGTACGCTTCAGCCATGGAATGGTGGGGGTGGGCGCTCGTCTCGCTGGGCGCGCTCGCCCTCGTGACCCTCGCGCACCGCCTCGGCTGGATCGACCTCAGCGACAAGTCGCGCCGCGGTGGCGGCGGCCCCGGAGTGCTCGGCATCGGCGACGAGGTCTTCCACCCCACCCGCCACGAGGCGCAGGTCGAGCTCGACCGCCAGACCTCGCTGCCGGCCCCCGCCTCCGTTCCGGGCGACGGCCCGTTGGGCATCGTGGATGCTCCCGCCGACGAGCACGGATACGCCGGGCGCCTCCGCATCCAGGTCGACTAGCCAATTCGCTCGGTGGCCGACTCGCTCGATGATGCCCGGAGACTTCTGATCGCGATGAGCGCATACGTGTTCATCGAGGCGGTGGTCTGGCCCTCGCCGAAGGCGACCGCCTTGGATTCAACAGGTTGCGCAGTCTAGGTATTTCGAACTTCTATGATGCAGCCAGGTGTTGACGCGGGTCGGCGCACGCTGAGACAGGGCGGTGAAACGTGGATGAGGAACTCAAGCAAGAGATCCTTTATGGTCGAGACCACGATCGCGCCCGTGTGTTCATCAGTTCCAGAATGAACAAGACCCTGGATAACGAGCGCAGAGCGGCCGCAGACGCGGTAGACCGAGTTTCCGGCCACAAGGCTTGGTGGTGGGAACAAGACGCACCGATAGGGGTGCTGCATTCATGGAACGAGTGCATCGGATTTGCGCGTACCAGTACCGGACTCATCCTTCTGGTCGCAGGCGAGCTATCTGCCATCGTGTACGCGGAATACCAGGCCGCTCGAGACGGTGGCGCTGATCGCTACATCCTGGTCCGCGAGACAGACGATCTCCCCCCTGAGGTCGCGGGGTTCATCAAGGAACAGCAAAAAACAGAGGCTGTGACGAGAAATTTTAGGAACATCGACGAGCTCCAGACGCACATCCATCAGGCGCTAACGCGCTCCCTCGTCCGTGCCCTGAACGAACAGGTTGTTGCTCGCCGAGGAGCTGGCCGTCGGACGTCGAAGCGGTTCGGGAGGCGCTGATGGTTGAACCAACCGGACAGGTTTTCCTTGCTGAGGACTGGCGAGACCGCGAAGACGGGCTACAGCTCGTTGTTGAGGCACTGCTCTCCGCATACAGATATGACGACATCCCCGGGCTGATCAACTTCGTCGACATCGGCCATGAGCTCAGTTTCCACGGCCTCGAGTTCGCGGCAGCAACCATCGCTCACGCGGCAGCGCAGAAACTCTTGGGCAACGAGCTCGTAGACCTCGTCCCCGAGGACTTCACCAATCCCGGAGCGCTTCCTGAACTTGCCCGTGAGCTGGCGGACCGCGCTCCAGACAGCGATCTCTACGGAAGACTGCTCGGGCTGATCGCCGACATCTATCGTCATGTCGGGATGAGCGAGCGAGCAATCCAAGCTTACAAAGACGCGGCTGCGATGTTCGACCGTCTCGGTCGGCTGGCGCCCGCTGCCACAGCGCGTCAAAGCCTTGGCGCATTGCACTTCTACCTCGGCGACCTCGACCAGGCTGAAGAACTCACCAAGCAAGCTGAAGTGATCTTCACCAAGCTGTCCGATCGGCAGGGCCTTGTCGAAGTTCGACTCAACCAGGTCGAATACGCACTACAACGCGAAGATGTCGCGCAGGCGACCTCGTTGCTCGACTCAGTCGCAACGCCCATTAGTGAACTCCGAGACGGCCATCTGTCGGCGTCCTGGCGCGCGCATTCGGCGCTCGTTGACATTCAGCAAGGTGAGGTTGATGCCGCCCGCGAGAAGCTGCTGGCAGCTTTGCGAAGCTGCCGCCGCCGCCAAGACCTTGAACTCGAGGTGGTCGTTCTCCAAAACCTCGCAAAGCTGACGCGTGATACCAGAGGACCATCTGCCTCACTTCGCTGGGCGCGACAAGCATTGCTGGTAGCTCAACGC
This sequence comes from Microcella daejeonensis, assembly GCF_026625045.1. Classification (GTDB taxonomy): domain Bacteria; phylum Actinomycetota; class Actinomycetes; order Actinomycetales; family Microbacteriaceae; genus Microcella; species Microcella daejeonensis. Next base: position 1,206,298 of record NZ_CP113089.1, read on the forward strand.
CTTAAGGAGCGCGATCGAGAACAGTCGCTTGCCCGCTCCTTAGCCGTCGACCTCATCGACACGGGGAAATTCGAGGAGGCAATCGAGCTGCTGCAGCGAACTGTAGAGATCAACATCGAGCTCGATAGCCCGCTCGACGCAGCACAAGCTCAAGCAGACCTCGGCGCTGCGTTGCTCTCGAAGGCACTTGGAGTGGCGGAAACAAATGCTGACATTTTGGCGATCCGGGAACGTGACCACCTACTGGAGCAGGGGATAGTGACACTCACGGGCGCCTTTGAAAAGCTGGACCAGTTCGAGGACTACGAGTGGGCAACTCGCTGCGCTGGCAACCTCCGGATCGCCTGGACTGCTCAAGATCGCGCAGATTTCGGTGTCGGCTATCTCGAGCGTTACGCTGAAAAGGCCCGTGTGAGGGCGCCGACTTACTCCGCATCGCTCCTGCGGATCGCAGCATTCCTTGGGCTTACCGCCAAGAGAGATATGTCATGGGCGATCATGCGGCTCCAGGAGGCCGCCGAAGCATCGAGCTCTGATCCTGTAGATCGGGCATGGCAACTCGTTGCGGACGCCTCGAGGATCAACAGCTCATACAACGAGCTTGAGGGTGCACTCGCCATCTACGACAAAGCCCTCGATACGCTTCGCCATTCATCTGACCAGATCGGCTACGCCAACGTGCTCAACGACTCCGCGCTGATCGCTGCTGCCCTCGATCACCTTGACGACGCACGTATCCGGCTTCACGAAGTCGAAAGTCTGGCGATCAAATCGGGGAATCGGGCTCTAGACGCGCTCGCCAAGGGGAACCTCGGCGAGCTTTCTCTCCGCGGAAACCAGCAGGAAATCGGCAGAGAGTATTTGACCGCCGCAGCCACACTGGCAGCAGCGGTGGGCGACGTCGAAGGTGCGTCCACGGCCTGGAGTTCGATCGCGAACAGTCTCGTAAACAGTGATGAGGGGCTAGATCTAGCCAAGGAAGCGGCCGCCAATGCGGCCGAATACGCCGAACAATCAGGCTCCACCGACGCGAATGCCCGATCGACTAGCGCACTAGCCAGCATCCGTTTCGCTGAAGGCGACTATCTCGAGGCGTTTGAGCTCTGGCGCGATGCGAGCCGCTCCGGTCCTGCAGAGAAGAGCGCGACTTACCAAGGTTTCGCGCTGGATGCGCTAGCCCACGGCGGTGATTGGACGCGCTACAGCCGCGAGCTAGATAAGTTCACCCGCGCGGCTCAACGATCCGGGACACAGATGGAGTTCGGGGAGGAACTCTGGACTTCTGCCATGACCTGGTTGCGCACACAATCAGCCCGACGAGCAGCCAAACCACTGTCATATTCCGTTCTTCTCGCGGCAGAGGGGTACACCAAGCGCGATAAGAACCCTCTCGATGAAAGCCAGGTCGCGAAGGACATGTCGGCGCTCGTTTCGACGGCCAAGACATTTGCTGCCGCCCACACGTTCATGGAGTTGGAAGATGTCCCGCCCGCACTCCGCGACGCGCTCAACCGTCACATGACTGCCCAGATGGCGAAAATCGTTGGGCTATCGGACGCGGAAATGCTCATGGCACAGGTGGCCGAAGTGGGCCGGTGGCGCGACGAGCCATTGAGCTAGAGGGCAATCAGCGAATTCTCACCAAATGCCAAACAAGTGATCACTCGATACCTCCCTACAGCTACCAGACAGCCACAACCGCCACCGGCACTCTTTCTGAAATCGCCAATCCACTGTCCCCTTCAGCGCTGTACTCTCAGGTTGTGCCGATGAGCATCGACTTAGATCGCCTGCGCGCGTTGCTGGCGCGCGGCGCAGAGTCGGACGATCTCGATTTCAAGGCAACGTGGCATCCGGGGCATAAAGCCGACCTCACCGAGCTCTGCAAGGATATTGCTGCGATGGAGTCTCTCCCCGGCGGGGGCTACATAGTTGTTGGCGCCGACGATCGCGGATTGCCGAGTGGCCTATTTGCACCTGAAGCCGTTCGCGACTTCGATGAGCAGAAGATTCGGTCGAAAGTCGCCGCTGTCCTAGGCGAACCCATCGACCTAAGCGCAGCTCTCCACCGCGTGGAGTGCAACGACTTTCTACTGATCGGCGTGGGCCCGAACTTGGACGGCATGCGGATCATGTCGAAAGATGGCGAGTACGGGGACAAAACCGTCTGGCGTGCCGGTGACGTATTCGTGCGTCGCGGTACCTCTAGCGTTCGATGGAATCAGCACGAAGCCCGCGGGATCATGGAGCGAGTCATCGCGATCCGCAAAGAGGAATGGCGCCGAGACATCTTCGAGACGATCCGCGTCGCAACCCCCGTGTTTGAGCCGGGTGGGTTCGTCAACGTGAACGTCGAGATGCCGGCTGAGTCGTTCGGCGCGGCAGTCACTGAGCTGATCCGCCGCGATGACGAAGTCGGCCTTGATCTCCTCCTGCGGAAGACGATCGGCAACGCCGTCACTGTCATTGATGCCGCCACGGGAAAGGACGCGAGGGCTGTCGCGTCTGAACTAGGTGCTCAGCTCGATCGGCTCGATATAGTCGCTGGGCTTTCCGCGCGCTACTCAGCGAGCACGACTTTCTCCCGAGCGGTCGAGGGCTACCGGGTTATCTACGAAGCCGCCGATGAAGACTTCCTAAGTCAGCCGCGCCGGTTCCCGCTCGGCCACAGGGAAGTCCTGATGCACCTCTACGCCCTTGGCGCTGTTCTCGTGCAAGAGAAACAGTGGGAGCACCTCGCGGACCTGGTCCGCCTCACTCCCATCAGCACACACGATGGCTACTGGAAGTCACTGTTTCGAAAGGCCGAAGTCATGGTCGCCCGAGCCGGATTGCTGAAGGAGGAGGAAGGCGCCCGAAGCGGCGTCATCGAGGCGGCCAAACCCGTAGCTGCCCACCTTTTCGACCTGTTGGGCGACGGTCAAACGCGAGACCTTACCAATCTCCTGGTCGAGTTCGACGTTTACCGGGGCATCGCTAGCGCCGGCAAAGACGAAAACGTCAAGCTCGGCGCGTACACAAATTTCGCCCTCTACTACGCGGGCAGGGCTGAGCCCGCGTTCCTCACCCTGCTCGACGACCCCGTCGCGCGCGCCGCACTCTTTTCCGGCACCGACACCGAGCTCGCGGCCGTCTACCGGCACATGAACACCGCGGCGATACGCGAAGCCTTCGCCTTCAACGGCTGGGACGGCTTCGAGAATCCACGCCTCGTGTCCTTTGCCGGAGCAGCAGAAAACTAATGCGGGCCCCGGTCCTGGGCGCGGCATTGCGCAATGGGCCAGAGTCTCCCGCAAACTTGAGAACCATCAGCGACCGCTCGTGGAGGACGACGATGTCGGACGCGCCCAACCCTGCACGGCCAAGTCTCCCGCAACAGGCTCGAGCTTAGGTCGCGATAGCGATCGCGAATCAATAGACAGCGTTCGGTGAGTTGTCACATGGTCGGGATGGGGTGGGCGCGCTGTGGTCGCATCAGGGTGATCACTTGCGAACGCACAACGGGAACTATCTGTGATCACCGCAGGGGTCGCTCTCGAGCTGCGCACGGGGTCGGGCGAGACGCTCGTGTTTATGTTGATAGGTGAGATGCGCCGGCGAATCTCGTTTCCCTCGCCGCTGACCGCGATGTCGATGCCCTCCCGGAGGCTCCGTGACTGTGATCGCGGCCCGCGGCAGTCTGGTTGACCCGGAGGCCGTCCCGATCGCCGCGCCGCACATAAATCTCAGAACTGCGGACCTGCTTCTGGGCGTCGCCCATCACACGTACCGCGCCTGGGCAGCGATTCGGGCTAGCGTGCAAGCAGATGGCGAAGAAGCAGCTAGAGCACAGGTCGCGAAACTGCTTTGGGAACATCGCCTCCCGGCAAGTCAAGTGAGGGAGTGACTCGGCCGGGAGCCGATCCGAGGGATCTGAGGATGCAGGATCGCTACGGCTTAGTGAGCCGCGGGACGATGGTGGATTAAGGATGTAGAGGATTGGCGGCGTCGACGCGTGCCGCCGTGGCGCGCACCTTGCGTTGCGATCGGTGGCGTTGGGAATCCGCGATGACATCACCCATCCGCGGGGAAACACGGAGCTGCCGACCGTGCAGCCCAATCTAGCGTCCGTCAGCCTTACGTTTGATGGTTCGCGTCAACCCGCGCAGCCACGCAGCCGCTTCGCTGATTCGCGCCGGAGGGGTGTCCGTTGCCCTCCCGTGAATAACTCGATTACGCAATTCGCGCATCGTGTTCAGCTCCGTGAATTGCTCGGGCGTGATGAGTTCTCGTGCAAGAAGCTCCCGAAACAGCATAGGCAGCGGTGGCAACCTTGCCTCGCCAGATTGCGTGAGGTCCTTAAGTAGTGTCTCTAGTAGCACCCAAGCGACGACGAACTCACCAAGAGCCAATGTCTGTGGTGCGTCAGCTTTCGAACTCGCGACAGTGGCCTGTCGACGATTCGATGGGTGACGTGTTGCTGACATGGCTCGCAGATACGCGCTGTAGCGGGACTCGTTGCCAGACAACATCAGATCCGCAAGTTGTGCGGCGACTGGCCGGTGCTCCAGGTCTTGCTCAAGCAAATCGAGATAGGGCTCGACAGAAGAAGCGGTCGCGGAGTGTTGCTCAGCAAGATAATCGAAGAGCACGTCTACCTTGCCCAGGGTCGCGTCAGTGAGATCCACGTCCCGAGCCGATAGCCGGGAGCGGAGGAATTCAGCCAGTTCGTAATGGTTGCGGAACGGCGTCTCGGCCATCGTTACTCGCGCGTCTCCGGCCTTCTGGAGCTGTTCGAGCGCAATTTCGCCGGCAAGCACGAGTCCATTGAGTTGGTCAAGAAGTGCGTACTCCGACGGCGACAGCTCGCCCTCAAGGGGCTTGTACACGAGGTCATGCTCGACCTCCGACCAGGCATGCATGAGCACCGAAGCCATCTGGATTTCAACTAGAGCTGACCCGTAGCGATCTTGCCCTGGGCTTAGACGCGAGTCAGGAATGAGCGCTCGGAAATGCCGAGCGCCGTAGCCTGAGAATCGCTGGACGTGAGCCAACTCGCCGGGCGAAGCTGGCTGATCCCCTTTGGCAGTGATCGTCGCAGACGCGCTCAGCCTCGAGCGAGCGAACACCTCATCGCGTGGGAAGCGCTTATCCTGCTGCACATCGAGCGTTGCTCGGATGACTCGCTCCGCCTCTTCCATCTGGCCGGGGAAGTACAGCGCCACCCGAACTCCGGCGAGATCAACGATGTCCTTTTGGATCTGAACAACAGACGTGTAGGTGTTCTCGCGATTGCGTGCGTGCAGCTTGTCGGCCAGACGGTCAACCGACTTGGCCCGACTCGTGACGATGGCGCGCAAGCCCGAGCTCGCGAGCGCTGACTCCAGCAAGCCTCGAGCAATGCGCGCCGACGCATCCCAAAAGTCGAACTGCCGCTCGTACTCGCTTACGAAGTCGTCAATGACACCCACGACCGCCCCTTCCGTGCCGCCTCATCCGGCGAAGTCTACGGTTTAGGAAACCGAACTTCGTGCTGGTGTCCGCAGGAGGGAAGCTTGCGCGCATCTTTGACGGCGGATTGCTCAATTCGCGGGCCTGCCAATAGAGCCGGTTACGTGTTCAGATGTCCCAGTTGATGCCGCCGCGCTGCGAAGCTTCGCACTTCAGCCTCACGGGTGAGCAGTTCGGCTCCACCGCGTACTACGACTCCCGATTCGGCCGGACCATGCGCGGCTGACCTACCGCAGCACCTACCGCGCCATGAGATCCGCGTACTCCGGGTGTCGCCGCATCCACATGACGACGAAGGGGCAGCGCGGCTGGACCCGCTCGGTGCTCTCCGACCGGAGGTGATCGAGCACCGCCTGCACGACCTCGCCGCCGACCCCCTTGTTGCGCAGGAACGGCGGCACCTCCACATGGATGAGCTGCATCACCCCGTCGCGGCGGTCGTAGGCGATGAAGCCGCGCAGCTCCTCGCCGTCGTGCACCGTGTAGCGCTCGGAATCGGGCTCGTGGGTCACCGTCAGCGTCATGACCGGCACCCTACCGAGCGAGCCCGAGCGGGCATCCAGGCGGGGCGGCACGGCGGAATGCTTTAGCGCCTAAACTTCACGCATGACGCTGACCCCCGCATCCGAGCCGCCGCGCGGCCCCCGCCCCTCTGTGCTGGTGACCGGCGCCACCGGGGGAGTGGGCTCGGCCGTCGTGCGCCACCTGCTCGGCCGCGGCGAGCCCGTCGTGAGCGCCGTGCGCGACCCGGGCGAGGCGGGCGTCGTGCCCGGCAGCGAGGCGCGCCCCTTCGATTTCGAGAGCGAGAACACCTGGGCGGATGCTCTCGCCGGGTGCGATCGCCTGTTCCTGCTGCGCCCGCCGCCCATCGCCGACGTGCACCGGCACCTGCTGCCCTTCGCCGACGCCGCGCTCGAGCGGGGCATCCGGCACATCGTCTTCCTCTCGCTGCAGGGGGTGCAGTTCAACCGCGCCACCCCGCACCATGCGGTCGAGAAGCACCTGCGCGCCCGGAAGGCGCCGTATACGTTCCTGCGCCCGAACTTCTTCATGCAGAACCTCAGCACCACGTACCGCGCCGACATCCGCGACCGCGACCGGATCGCCGTGCCCGCCGGCCGCGCCCGCACCGCCGTCATCGACACCGACGACATCGGACGCGTCGCCGCCCGCGTGCTCACCGAGCCCGGCCACATCGGCAAGGCCTACACGCTGTCGGGCGAGCAGTCGCTCACCTACGACGACATCGCCCGGATGCTCACCGCCGAGCTCGGCCGCCCCATCCGCTACACGCGCCCGACCGCGGTCGAGTACGCCGAGCAGCGGCGCCGCGCCGGAGCCGCCCCCGACTACATCGACGTGCAGGCGATGATCTGGCGCATCGTGCGCTTGAATGTCTCGGCCCTGCCGAACCGCCAGGTGCGCCGCCTCACCGGAGCCCCCGCGACGACCTTCGCCGAGTTCGCGCACCGCGAGCGCGCGGTGTGGATGCCTGCGGATTAGCGGCCTTCTTGTGTCGGTGGCTGCCGCTACATTCTGGCTCAAGAGCGTTGGTCGGTCATCGGCCTGACGTGTGAGGGCAATAAGGGCGGCCGCATGATCATCGAGAGGTTGGATGGCCACGACCGCTCGACGTTCGACTGCGGAGTTCCGGAACTCAACGACTGGCTGCGAACGCAGGCGGCTCAGCAGCAGAAGCGCGGCAACTCGGCGACCTTCGTCGGAGCGGACTCGGAGGACGGGCGGGTGGTGGGCTACTACTCCTCGCTCGCGTATCGACTCGATCTCGACGAGGTCGCGACGGCGTACGGCGCCGGCAAGCGCCGATACCCGATGCCGGCGGTGCTGCTCGCGCGTCTCGCCGTGTGCGTGAGCTACCGCGGGAAGAGAGCGGGCGAAGCGCTGCTCGTCCACGCGCTCAGCGGCGCCGTCGATGTCGCCGACAACGTCGGCGTGGAAGTGCTCGTCGTGCACGCGATCGATAAAGACGCGGCAGCCTTCTACGGTCGCTACGGATTCACGCAGTTCGCGGATCACGAGCTGCACCTGTTCATGCCGATGAAGGCGATCCGGTCTCTCGTGCGGTGATCGTTACGGCCGCCCCTATCCGCGTACATACAATGGATGTACACTCGCTCCTCACCGCCACTCCCACCTCTGTCACGCCCCGCTCGAAGAGAGTCCCCTCATGACGACCTCGCAGACGCGCATCAACATGCGCATCTCCACCGAAGCCCTCGACCAGATCCGCGACGCTGCCCGACTGCAGGGTCAGGACGTCACGGCGTTCGTCCTCGGCGCTGCGATGGCCAACGCGCGCCAAGTCCTCCTCGAAGATCGTGTTCTCACGATGACGCCCGCCGAAGTCCTGCAGCTCGAGCGCGCCCTGGACGCCGACGCGGCACCCTCCAAGCGACTGCGCGAGGCCGTGCGGCGGCATGGCGCCGCTGTTCGCTCGGAATAGTCACCTCCCGACGAGCGGCGGAGCGCGGAGACGATCTCGCGCACCGTCCGGATCGAGGGCCCGGAGTGGACCGTGGGGTTGCTCTCCGAGGTTCTGCCGAGCGCGCCCCCTGTGCGAGACCGGACCGGCCCCCGAATGAGGGCTTTTCAGCACTCTCAGGTTTCTCCTAGGTTCGAGACATGACTGACACCCCTACGTCCTCGCCCGCGGGCGACACCCACGACTCCCCGACCGCGACCGTCGCGTCGCCCCCGCCCCCCTTCACCCCTGCCGCGCCGGTGGAAGCCAAGCGACCCGCGGGCAATGGCCTCGCCATCGCGTCTCTCATCCTCGGCATCATCGCGATCCTCGGATTCGCCGTGCCCGTGCTCAATGTGTTCTCCGCCCTGCTGGCCGTCGTCGGCCTCGTGCTGGGAGTCATCGCGCTTGCGCGGAAGGCCGCCTCGCGCGGGCTCTCGCTCAGCGGGACGATCGTCTCCGCGCTCGCGCTCCTCCTCTCCCTCATCTTCATCGTCATCTACGCCGTCGGCTTCAGCGCCGCGATCGACGAGGTCTCGAGCGAGCCGACCATCGTCGAGGAGCCTGCCGACGTCGAGGCGGAGCCTGCGGCTCCGGCCGAGGAGCCGGCGGAGCCCGACGCGTCCGATGTGGGAACGCGCGACAACCCCGCGCCCCTCGGCACGATGATCGAGCTCCGCGAGTTCGGTGAGCCCACCTACGAGCTGACGCTCGGCCCCGCCGTGCTGAATGCTAACGACGCGGTCACCGCGGCCAACCAGTTCAACGAGCCGCCGACCGAGGGGTTCCAGTACGCCCTGGTGCCCGTGAACCTGACCTACGTCGGAGCGGAGACGGGAACGCCGTGGCTCGACATCACGGTGGAGTACGTCTCGGCTGCCGGCACGACCCACACGGAGGGCGACACGCTGACCGTCGGTCCGTCGCCGAGCATGTTCGAGATCAACGAGATGTACAACGGCTCGACGGCCGTGGGCAACGTCCTCATCATGATCCCGACCGAGAACGCTGCCGGTGGTACCTGGACGGTGAAGTCGCTCTTCGGCGACCCGATCTTCTTCACCGCCGAGTAGTACTGACCGCACATCGGCCCGGGGCGCTCGAGGGAGCCCCGGGCCGATGTGCGTCCCGCCGCTTTGCGTGACAGTGAGCTGGGCCTCGTTGTGCCGAAGCGTGCGGACCTGCTTGTGCGAGCGGGTCGCGATCGCGACGGTGGGTCCGCACGGCGTTCTTCGCGCTCGCCTGCGCCCGACCTCTGCTGAGCGGCTGCGCCGCGCCGCGCCGCCGCTTGCCCCCGGCCGCACCTGTTCCGCAATCATGATTTACTAATCACATGGCCCGACCTCGAACCGTTAGCGACGACGAGGTCCTCGAGCGCATCGCCGACTCCCTCGAGGGGGACACCGGTCCGTGGAGCCTGGAGAGCGCGGCGGCGGCGACCGGCCTGCACGCGGCCACACTGATCAAGCGGTTCGGCTCGCGGCACGGGCTGCTGCTTGCACTCAGCCGGCGCTGGATCGCGGGCATCCCCGAGGGCGCCACCGGGGACGACGCGGTGGGGGAGCTGCGGCGATGGGCCGCCTCACTGGCAGACCCGGGCGCGGGGGTACCCGCCGCCGAGGAGACCACGAACAGCGACGACAACGGCGGCACCGCTGTTGCCGTCGCCACCCGCACGCTGGCCCGAATCGACATGCTCGTCGAGGATCTGCGCGATCCTGAGCTGCGCCTGCTGCTGCACGAGGGCTGGTCGAAGCACCTCGCGCACCTCACCGCGCTCGTCGGCCGCGCGCAGGACGACGGGCGGTTGCGCGCCGCGCTGCCCGCGCCGCAGCTCGCGCGGCTGCTGCTCGACGCCGCCCACGGCGGCATCCTGCGCGACGCCGTCGACCCCGATTCCACCGGAACCGCGTCCTCGGACTCGGTGCTGACCGCCCTGGAGGCATTCGCATGACTCGAACCCCGCGCACCTGGTCGGGCCAGGTGTTCATCGCCACGAGCGTCGACGGCTACATCGCCCGGCCTGACGGCGACATCGACTGGCTGACCGACCCGCCCGCGCAGAGCGAGCACGCGGCGGAGCATCCCGGCCCCGACCCCGCGCCCGACTACGACGGCTTCATCGCCGACGTCACCCACCTCGTCATGGGGCGCGGAACCTACGAGAAGGTGCTCACCTTCGAAGAGTGGCCCTACGGCGACCGCCGAGTCATCGTCATCAGCACGAGCCTCGCGGCGAAATCCGATGCGGCGGCCGACGAGCGCGTCACGGTCGTGCCGTCGGTCGACGCGGCGTGCGCGCTGCTCGCCGACGAGGGCGCCGGCCGGGTCTACGTCGACGGCGGTCGCGTGATCAGCGCCTTCCTCGAGCGCGACCTGATCGACGAGCTCGTCATCACGCGTGCGCCGATCGTGCTCGGTGAGGGGCTTCCGCTGTTCCACGGGCTTCCGCGGTCGACGCGCCTCGTGCATCTCGGAACCTCGACGATCGAGGCCGGCATGGTGAGCAGCCGGTACCGGGTGGAGCACGCGGCGACGCCGGGCGGGGAGCCGGTCGACCCGGAGCGGTAACGGGCCTTGCCTCGCCGGCTTCGGACGCTTGAGCGCACATAAGAGAGGAGCGGTGCCCCACCCCGGCCCGGAAAGGCCCAGTGACCAGCCGACCAGCCGACCGGCCAGTGCGACCGCGAGCAAGATCTACGCGCTCGCGCGCACCACCACGTCGGTCGGCATGAGCAGGCGCGTCTGCGCCGGCACGCGCCCGGCCAGCAGGTCGAGCATCATGCGCGCCATCGCCTCGCCCATGAGCTCGGAGGGCTGACGCACCGTCGTCAGCGGCACCTCGCCGGTGAGCGCCGCGGGGCTGTCGTCGAAGCCGACGACCGCGACGTCCTCCGGAACGCGCAGGCCGCGCTCCCGCAGCACGTTGAGCACGCCGAGCGCCATGAGGTCGCTCGCGACGAAGACGGCGTCGAACTCCTCGCCCGAGGTGAGCAGCTCGCGGGCGGCGCGGGCTCCGCCGAGCATCGTGAAGTCGCCGTCGGCGCGCGGGCCCTCGGGCAGACCGGCCGCGGCGAGGGCATCCCGCCAGCCGGCCAGGCGGTCGAGACCGGCCGGCATGTCGACCGGGCCGTGCACCGTCGCGATGCGGGTGCGGCCGCGGTCGATGAGGTAGCGGGTGCCGTCGGCGGCGGCGAGGCGGTTGTCGACGTCGACGAAGTACGTGCCCGGGGTCTGCTCGGGGTCGATGGGGCGGCCGCCGAAGACCACCGGAAGGCTCGCGCCGAGCGTCGCCAGATCGTGGTCGCCCGAGTGGTGCGAGACGACGATTGCGCCGTCGACGTTGCCGCCCAGCAGGTAGTCGACCGACTTGCGCGAGCCCGAGGGGCCCGCCAGGTGCAGGTTCAGCACGTAGTCGCTGTCGTCGAGCACGCGGCTGATGCCCTGCACGACGGCGGCGAAGTAGGGGTCGCCGAAGAAGCGCGTCGTGTCCTCCGGCGCGACGAGCGCGATCGCCATCGAGCGGCGGTTCGCCAGCGAGCGGGCGGCGCGGTTCGGGCGGTAGCCGAGGCGGGCGATCGCCTCCTGCACCGTCGCCACCACGTCGGCGCTCACCTTCGGCGAGCCGTTCACCACGCGCGACACCGTCGAGCGCGAGACGCCCGCCTCGGCCGCCACCATCTCGAGCGTCGGCGTGATGCGGGCGCCGGCGTCGACGGAGGCGGGCGCAGAGGTCATGTCGCGCAGTCTATTCGGCGGGTGCGCCGCGCCCCGATCAGGCGAGCGGGTCGGCATCCGCGTGCGCCGCGGCGCCCATCGCGGCCGAACCCGAGACGGAACCCGAGCCCGCGCCCGAACCCGAACCCGCACCGGGCACCGCACCCGCGCCGGAGCCCGAATCCGAGCTCGTCGCCGGCAGCGCCCGCGCGCCGATGATGCGCCGGTACCGCAGCCCGCTCGACTTCACCGTGCGCTCCTGCGTCGCGTAGTCGACCCGCACGAGCCCGAAGCGCTTGGCGTAGCCCCAGGCCCACTCGTAGTTGTCCATGAGCGACCAGTAGAAGTAACCGTGCACCGGAACCCCCGCGTCGATCGCGTCGAGCACTGCCGCGAGGTGCGCCTCGAGGAAATCGGCCCGAGCCACGTCGTCGACTGAGCCGTCGGGCTCCACGACGTCGTCGTAGGCGGCGCCGTTCTCCGTCACCGCGAGCAGCGCGCCCGCGGGCTCGGTGTACTCCTCGTGCACGCGCCGCAGCAGGCGGGTCAGCCCCTCGGGCTGCACCTCCCAGTCCATGGCCGTGACCGGCAGGCCCCGCGGGTGGAAGTGCACTCCCTGCCCGGCCGGGAACGGCGACAGCTTCGGCCGCTCCGACGGCGCGGCGGCCGCGAGCGAGGCACCGGCGAAGGGATGCCCGCTCACCGCCCCGCCCTGGTAGTAGTTGACCCCCAGCGCGTCGATGGGCGTCGCGATCGCCTCGAGGTCGCCCGGCTGCACCGGCAGCGCGAGCCCGAGGGCGGCGAGATCCTCCACCACATCCGTCGGGTACGAGCCCCGGAAGATCGGATCGAGGAACAGCCGGTTGTGCTGCCCGTCGATGCGCCGCGCGGCGTCGCGGTCTGCCGCGTCGTGCGGGTCGACGGGGTCGGGCACGGTGAGGTTGAGCGTGATGCCGAGCTGCAGCGAGGCATCCCGTCGGCGCAGCTCCTGCGTGGCGAGCCCGTGCCCCAGCAGCAGGTGGTGCGCCGCGTCGAGCGAGGCCTGCGGGTCTTGGATGCCCGGCGCGTGCTCGCCGCTGAGGTAGCCGAGGAAGGCCGAGCACCACGGCTCATTGAGCGTCGTCCAGGCGTCGATGCGGTCGCCGAGCACGTCGTGCACGTGGCCGGCGTACTCGACGAAGCGGTGCGCGGTGTCGCGGTTGCGCCACCCGCCCTGCTGCTCGAGCGCCTGCGGAAGATCCCAGTGGTAGAGCGTCAGCCACGGCTGGATGCCCGCCTCGAGCAGCTCGTCGACCAGGCGCGAGTAGAACGCGAGCCCGGCCGGGTTCACCGCGCCGCCGTCGGGCTGCACGCGCGACCACGACGTCGAGAAGCGGTAGGTCTGCACGCCGAGCTCGCGCATGAGGGCGACGTCGCTCGGCATGCGCCGGTAGTGGTCGCACGCCGGCTCGCCGGAGTCGCCGCCGACGACGGCGCCGGGTACGCGCGCGAACGCGTCCCAGATGGAGTCGGTGCGGCCCTCGACGTGGGTCGAGCCCTCGATCTGGAAGGCGGCGGTCGCGACCCCGAAGCGGAAGTCGGCGGGGAACGCCCGCGCGGCGGCTCGAGGGGTGACGATGGGGGCGGGGGTGAGGAGGGTCATCCCTTCACAGCTCCTTGCATGATGCCGCTGACCAGTTGACGGCCGGCGACGGCGAACAGGATCAGCAGCGGGATCGTCGAGAGGATGACGCCCGCCATGACCACCGAGTAGTCGACGAAGTAGTTGCTCTGCAGCAGCGAGAGCGCGACGGGCAGCGTCGGATCCTGCCGGTCGAGAACGATGAACGGCCAGAAGAAGTTCGTCCAGGTGGCGATGAAGACGAACAGCGCGAGCATCGCCGCGGCCGGCCGGGCGGCGGGCAGCGCCACCGACCAGAAGGTGCGGATCATGCTCGCCCCGTCGACGCGCGCCGCCTCGATGAGCTCGTAGGGCAGCGCCTGGCTGAGGTACTGCGTCATCCAGAACACGCCGAACGCGCTGACGATCGCCGGCAGGATGACCGCGCTGAGGGTGCCCGCGAGCTGCAGCTCGCTCATCGCGATGAAGAGGGGCACGACGCCCAGCTGGGTCGGAACCGCCATCGTGGCGATGACGAAGACGAGCAGCCCGTTCCGCCCCCGGAACCGCAGCTTCGCGAAGGCGAAGCCCGCGAGCGTGGAGAACAGCACGACGGCGGCGGCGACGACGGTCGACACGAGGATCGAGTTGCCGACGGCCCGCCAGAAGTTGACGCTGCCGTCGGTGAGCACCGCGGCGGCGTTGTCGAGGAAGTTGCCGCCCGGCCACCACACGATGTCCTGCCGGGTGATCGTGGTGGCGTCGCCCGATCCGATCAGGAACGACCAGTAGAGGGGGAACACCGAGCCCAGGATGACCGCGGTGAGGAACCCGTAGGCGAGGAACCCGGGTCGCTGCCCGTTCTGCAGCCGGCGACGCTTCGGGCGGCGGGCCGCGGCGCGCTCGGCGGGGGAGGAGCCCTGCCGGGCATCCGCCTCGACGACGGCCACGGGGGGAAGGACGGGGGCGCTCATGCGTCGACCTCCTGGTCGCGACGGGTGCGGGCGGTGCGGGCGGTGCGAGCGGCGCTGCGGGCGGCGCGGCGCGAGGCCCGGTCGAGCACCTTCTGCGGGTTGTCGCCGCTCGCGATGCGGCGGGTGATGGCGAGGTTCAGCAGGCCGACGAGCACGATGATGAGGAACAGCAGCCAGGCCACCGCGGCGGCCCGCCCGAAGTTCAGCTGGCCCCAGCCGAGGTTGTAGAGGTAGATCGTGATGGTCATCCACTGACCGGATGCTCCGCCCTGGCCCGCGCTGTCGTACAGTCGCGGCTCGTCGAAGATCTGCAGCCCGCCGATGGTCGAGGTCACGATGACGAAGATCAGGGTCGGACGCAGCTGGGGGATCGTGATCGAGAAGAACTGCCGCACGACCCCGGCGCCGTCGAGCATCGAGGCCTCGTAGTAGTCGCGCGGGATGGCCTGCATGGCCGCGAGCAGGATGAGCGCCGTGTAGCCCGTCCAGCGGAAGTTGACCATCGTGGCGATCGCCAGGTGGCTCGGCAGCACCTCGCTGTGCCAGCCGATGGGATCGATGCCGAGCTGCCCGAGCAGGTTGTTGATGAGCCCGTACTGGTCGCCGAACATGTTGCTGAAGATCAGGGCGACCGCGACGGGGGCGACGATGTAGGGCAGCAGAACCCCCATGCGCCAGAAGGTCTTGCCGCGCAGGTTGCGGTCGAGCACGGCGGCGATGAGCAGCGCGGTGGCCACCTGCGGCACGGCCGAGATGAGGAAGATCGAGAAGGTGTTGCGCAGCGCGATCCAGAACTGCGGCTGCTGCAGCACGAAGGCGAAGTTGTCGCCGCCGACGAAGTCGCCCTGGCCGCCGATGAGGTTCCACTCGTGCACGCTCACCCACGCCGTGTACAGCAGCGGGAACAGCCCGACGATCGCGAACAGGATGAAGAACGGCGAGATGTAGAGGTACGGCGAGTACTTGAAGTCCCAGCGGGAGAGCGTCTGCGAGAAGGCGATGCGGCGGATCTGCCGCTCGGTCTTGCCCGTCGTGTCGGAGGGCGCGCGCTTCGTCGGCGGTGCCGTGGGCGGCGTGCCGGTGGCGCGGGGCCGGTCGGCGGTGGCGGTCATGGATGCTCCCGAGGGGTCGTGTCGTGGTGCGGGGCCGCGCGGGGCGCGAGCCGGGGTACCGGGGGCGTGCGGCGCGAACGCGGTCGCACGCCCCCGGGCGGGTGGGTCGGAGCGGCTTAGCCGAGCGCCTCGACCTCGGCCACGAACTGCTCCCACGAGCTCTCGATCGTGTGGGTGCCGTCGACGTCGACGCGGGTCAGCGACTTCTGCAGCGCGTCATTGATGGGGAAGTACTTCACGCTCTTGAAGGGCGCGACGCCGATGGCCTCGGAGCGGTTGACGAGGATCTCGCCGACGGGGGCGTCGTTGAAGTACTCGTTGGTGGCGGTGAGCAGGGCATCCTCGCTGTAGGCGGCCGTCTGGCTCGGGAAGGTGCCGGCCGAGTCGAAGGCCTGCAGCTGCTGCTCGGGGGCGGTCAGCCACGCGGCGAGCTTCGTCGCCTCCTCGACGTTGGCGCCCTGGGCGGGAACGGTCAGGTACGAGCCGCCCCAGTTGCCGCCGCCGCCGGGGAACACGTCGGCGATGTCCCAGTCGGTGACCTCGGGGGCGTTGCCCTCGATGACGCCGAGCATCCAGCCGGGGCAGAGCATCGTGGCGAAGTCGCCGTTCGCCATGCCGGCGAAGAAGTCGTCGCTCCACTGCGCGAGGTGCGCGGACTGCGTCTCGCTGGCCTCGAGAACCTGCTCGTAGATCGCCTTGACCTCGGGGTTCTCGGTGGCGATGACGGTGCCCTCCTCCTCCTCGTAGGCGAACTCGACCTGGTTGATCATGCCCTGGTAGGTGGCGCCGGCCGAGTCGAACCAGGCGCCGCCGGTGGCCTCGACGAACTGGTCGCCGACCTCGAAGTAGCGATCCCAGTCGCCCTCGAGCAGGGCGGCGACCTCGGCGCGGTCGGTGGGCAGGCCGGCCTCGGCGAAGAGGTCGGCGCGGTAGCAGACGGCCTCGGGGCCGATGTCGGTGCCGTAGGCGACGAGACGGCCGTCGGCGTCGGTCGCGGCCTCGGTCTTCCAGTCGACCCAGCGGTCGGCGATCTCGGGGTCGCTCAGGTCGGCGAGCAGGTCGGAGTACTGCATCATCTCGGCGAACCAGTCGACCTCGACGGCCTCGATGTCGGCGAGGCCCGAGCCGGCGCCGAGCTTGGTGAAGAAGTTGTCGCGGGCGTCGTTCGAGGTGGCCGCGCGGTTGTGCACGATCGTCACACCGGGGTTCTCGGCCTCGTACTGGGCGAGCAGCTCGTCGGTGTACCCGAAGTCGTTGAAGGTGGCGACCGTGAGCGTGATGTCGCCATCGGCTCCGGTCTGCTCGCCGCCGCCGCTGGCGCAGCCGGTGATGACGAGGGCGAGGGCGGCCGCTCCGGCGAGGGCGCCGGTCGCGGTGGTACGACGTGAGAACGTCACGATCACTCCTTTGTGCGTGGGGGTGGGGCGTGAGAGCGCTCTCACATCGTGACGTGAGAGCGCTCTCACTTCGGCGCTCACTGTAGGCACTCGTTTCTGGAACTGTCAACGCGTTTTCCACATCCGTCTGAAATGGCTGGTCAGCGGCGTTATGCATACGCATGGATGCTCGCCGCGGGTTCGGCGATAGCCTCGACCCATGCTCTTCTCGCGCCGCGCCCCGGGTCTTTCGGGGCGCCCGCGGCGGGCTCCGGTGGCGCTGCGGCGGGAGGCGCGGGTCGCGGCGGGGCGGGGTGCGGGCCGGTCGGCTCGGCGGGCTCCGGCGCTCGCCGTGGCGGGCGTGCTGCTCGTGGGTCTCGCGGCCTGCGCGCCGGCCTCGGATCCGGTGCCGCCCTCGGTCGACGGGCTGCCTGCGCCGGTCATCCCGACCCCGCAGGAGACGCCGTCGCCCACCCTCTCGCCGACGCCGACCTTCGATCGGAGCGCGCTGTCGATCGACGACCCCGCCTCCCTGTGGGTGGTGTCGAACAAGCGGCGGCCGCTGCAGCCGAGCGACTACGTTCCGCCGGATCTCGTGCCGGTGCCCGTGGGGTTCACGAACGCGCCCTCGCTGCGGCAGGAGGCGGCCGATGCCGCGGTCGCCGTCGTGCAGGCGGCGCGCGACGAGGCGGGGCTCGAGCTGATCTCGCTGAGCGCCTACCGCAGCTACGGCACGCAGGTCTCGGTCTACAACGGCGTCGTCGCCGCGCAGGGGCAGGAGGCCGCCGATCTCGTGAGCGCCCGCCCCGGCCACAGCGAGCACCAGACCGGGCTCGCGATCGACTTCGGCTCGCAGCCGCAGGTCTGCTCGCTGCAGCCCTGCTTCGGCGAGACGCCGCACGGGGTCTGGCTGGCGGCGAACGCTCACCGGTTCGGGTTCGTGCTGCGGTACCCGTCCGGCGCGACTCCGGTGACGGGGTTCTCGTACGAGCCGTGGCACTTCCGGTACGTGGGTCTCGACCTGGCGGCCGAGCTGCGGGCGAGCGGGGTCGCCACGCTCGAGGAGTTCTTCGGGCTGCCTGCCGCGCCCGACTACGGGTGAGTCGCCCGGCCGTGGGGGCCGCTCGCGCGGGCCGGCTCGCCCGCCCGCCCGAGCCTGCCGCGGGTGAGCCCGGAAGTGGCGACTGGGCCGGAGCTTTCGGGCGCACCCGTGATGATCGGGCTCACCCGGCACCGCGCTGATATCGTTCGACGCCCGACGCCCGACGCCCGACGCCCGACGCCCGACGCCCGACGCCCGACGCCCAACGCCCAACACCGGCCCTGAGACCTGGCTCCCGCCGCTTCCGCGCTTGCCGACGCCTTCCTCAGGGCCTCCGTAAGCGGAAGCTTCCGCAATTCCGCAATGACGCGGAAGCTTCGACTTACGAAGCGTGTGCAGCAGAACCTCCGGGACATCGCCGCGCCGTGAAGCGCGGCTCGGATCGCTTCGGGTGGGGTGCTCCACGGCGGCTATGTGCGCTCAAGGCTCCACAACCTCTGGCGGTTGCGGAGCCTTGAGTGCACATAGCGCGAGCGGAGAGCGGCTTGCCATCGGCGGAAGCGCGGAAGCGCGGAAGCGCGGAAGCGCGGGAGAGCGGGAGCACGGGAGAGCGCGAGACCGGGAGTGCCGCAGCGGGGGAGAGCGGCGTGCGGGAGGGCGCAGACGGACACGCCGGCAGGACAGGGGCCGCAGACGATTGGGGTTCCATGACCGGCGGAGAACACCGAGCCAGGAGCGTGCGGGACGCCGCGCGCAGTGCCGGTTGAACCGACCGGTCCGCCCTTCCGGCCCGCACGGCGGAGGTCTACGCTCGCGCCATGGAGTACACGAAGCGCGTCATCGTGCCGGGCGACCTCGACGCCGTCGCCGCGCTCTTCACCGACACGACCACCTGGTCGGCGTGGCAGCCGACCCTGCAGACGGTGGAGGTGCTCGAGGGTACCCCGCCCGCGACCGGTGCCCGCACCCGTCTGACCTTCCGCCGCGGACGCCGCGGCACGATGGTCATGACCGAGACGGTCGAGCTCGGCGACCTGCCGCGCCGCTGGCGCGTCGTCTACGAGGCCGACGGCGTGCGCAACGTCTGCGACACCCGCTTCGAGCAAGGGGATGCCCGCACGACGCTCGTCGAGCAGCGCAACGAGTTCGGCTTCAGCGGGATCATGCGCGTCGTCGGCGCGCTGTTCGGCTCGAGTTTCCCGAAGGAGACGCAGCGCAGCCTCGACGCGTTCCGCGACTTCGCGGCGCGGCGGACGCAGGCGCCGCCGGCCTGAGCTGCGGGCAGTCCGGCGCGCGCACCCGCCGCCCTGCGCCCGGCTTGCGCAGCGCGGCCTCGCAGGCGCAACGCGGGCGGGCGGCCGGGCGGGCAGGCGCGCAGGCGCGGCCTCGCGGGCGGGTAGAAAGGCGCGGCGCCCTACCCGCGCACCGCGTCGCGGATCGCGAGCACGATGCGCTCGAGCACCGGCGCGGGGGTGGCGAGGATCATGCGCACGTGGCCGACGCCGGCCGCTCCGCACGCGCGCCCGTCGGTCAGGGCGACGCCGGCCCGCTCGCGCAGCCAGAGCGCGGGGTCGTCGCCGAGCTCGAGCGCGCTCACGTCGAGCCAGGCGATGTACGTGCCCTCGGGCATCCGGTACCGCACCTCGGGAAGATGCGACGCGAGCAGCGAGGCCAGCAGGCGGCGGTTGCGGTCGAGGTACTCCAGCTGCGCTTCCAGCCACGGGGCACCCCACCGATACGCCGCCGTGTTCGCGATGACGCCGAGCGTGCTCGCCCCGTGGCTCGCGAGAGGGCCGATCGTCTGCCAGACCGCCTCGTCCGCCGCGGAGTGCGTGATGAACTGCGCCGCCTTCAGCCCCGGCAGGTTGAACGCCTTCGAGGCGCTCGTCGCCGTGACGCAGTGATCGGCGGATGCCGCGCTCACGCTCGCATACGGAACATGCCGGTGCGGCGCGAACACGAGCGGCGCATGCACCTCGTCGGCGAAGACCCGCGCATCGTGCCGCGCGACGACCTCGGAGAGCGCCGCCAGCTCCTCGCGCTCGAACACGCGCCCGCCCGGGTTCAGCGGGTTGCACAGCACCACGAGCCCGGCGCCCGCGGCCAGCGCGGCCTCGATGCCGGCCAGGTCGAGCGTCTCCCGTCCGTCCTCCCGCAGCGCGTTCGGCACCTCGATCACCGCGCGCCCGTGCCGCCCCGGAACCTGCAGGAAAGGCATGTATGCCGGAGTCGGTACGACCACCGCCGAGTCCGGCCGCGAGAAGTGGTCGATCGCGAGATCGAGCCCCGTGATGACGTCGGCGATCGGGTGGATGCTCTCCGCCGGCACCTCCCAGCCGTAGCGATCCCGCATCCAGTCGGCGGTCGCCCGGCTCATGTCGGCGCTCACCGCCGGAGGCAGGTAGCCCGTCACCCCCGCCTGCGTGGCGGCGACGACGGCCTCCGTCACCTCGGCGGGGGTGCCGAGATCGGACTCGGCGACCCAGGCGCCGAGCGGCACGGGGAAGTAGCTCCACTTCATACCGCCCGCGGCATGAAGCTGCTCAGCGGTGAGCGCGTCCCACTCGGCGTGAAGCGCGGATACGTCGATCGGCGCGGGCTCAGCCGGCAAGAGCCGCGTCCACGATCGCCTTGGCCTCCTGCTGCACCTGCGCCAGGTGCTCCGCACCGCGGAACGACTCGGCGTAGATCTTGTAGACGTCCTCGGTGCCGCTCGGGCGGGCCGCGAACCAGGCGTTCTCGGTGACGACCTTGACGCCGCCGATCGCGGCACCGTTGCCGGGAGCGTGCGAGAGCTTCGCCGTGATGGGCTCGCCCGCGAGTTCGGAGGCCGTGATGGCCTCGCCGGAGAGCTTCGCGAGCGCGGCCTTCTGCGCGGCGTCGGCGGGAGCATCCACCCGCTGGTAGGCCGGAGCGCCGTACCGCGAGGTCAGCCCCGTGTAGAGCTGGGACGGCGTCGACCCGGTGACGGCCGTGATCTCGCTCGCGAGCAGGGCGAGCAGAATGCCGTCCTTGTCGGTCGTCCAGACGGTGCCGTCGCGGCGCACGAAGCTCGCGCCCGCGCTCTCCTCGCCGCCGAACGCGACCGAGCCGTCGATGAGGCCCGGCACGAACCACTTGAAGCCCACCGGCACCTCGTCGAGGCGCCGGCCGAGACCGGCGGCCACGCGATCGATCATGCTCGACGAGACGAGGGTCTTGCCGATCGCGGCGTCGGCGCGCCAGTCGGGGCGGTGCGCGTACAGGTACTCGATCGCGACCGCGAGGTAGTGGTTCGGGTTCATCAGCCCGCCGTCGGGGGTGACGATGCCGTGGCGGTCGGCGTCGGCGTCGTTGCCGGTGAGCACCGCGTAGTCGTCTCTGTGCGCGAGCACGCTCGCCATGGCGCTCGGGCTCGACGGATCCATGCGGATCTTCTCGTCCCAATCGAGCGTCATGAAGCCCCACGCCGGGTCGACGTAGGGGTTCACTGTCGTGAGGTCGAGGCCGTGCAGCTCGGCGATGCGCTGCCAGTAGCTGACCGCGGCGCCGCCGAGCGGGTCGGCGCCGATGTGCAGGCCCGAGGCGCGGATGGCCTCGAGGTCGAGGATGGAGGCGAGGTCGCTGACGTAGTGCTCGCGGAAGTCGTAGGCGTTCGTCTCGACGGCGGTTCCGCGCTTCACGTCGCGGTTGCCGCCGGCGATGATCTCGTTCGCGCGCGCCGCGATCCAGCCCGTGGCGTCGGAGTCGGCCGGGCCCCCGTGCGGAGGGTTGTACTTGAAGCCGCCGTCGCGCGGAGGGTTGTGCGACGGCGTGATGACGATGCCGTCGGCCTGGGCATCCTTCGCCGCATGCCGGTTGTGGGCGATGATCGCGTGGCTCAGCGCCGGGGTCGGCACGTAGTCGTCGTTCGCGTCGACGAAGGTGAGCACGCCGTGCGCGGTGAGCACCTCGAGCGCGGTGCGCTGGGCGGGGTTCGAGAGCGCGTGGGTGTCGGCGCCGACGAAGATCGGGCCGCGCACGCCCTGCTGGGCGCGGTACTCGACGATCGCCTGCGTGATCGCGGCGATGTGGGTGTCGGTGAAGGCGCCGTCGAGGCTCGAGCCGCGGTGGCCGCTCGTGCCGAAGACCACCCGCTGCGCCGGATCGTCGAGGTCGGGCGTGCGGTCGTGGTACGCCGCGAGGAGGGCATCGACGTCGACGAGATCGGAGGGCTGGGCGGGGGTGCCGGCACGGGTCATGGGTTCATCCAACCACCGCGGGGGTCGGGGCGGGGAGGCGGTTCCGGGGCGGCTCGCAGGTGCCCGGCGCCGCGGGCCCCCGCACCGCTGCGGCGCGCGCCCGGCCCGCTCGGCACCGTGAGCCGCGCCTAGACTGCGGAGCATGAGCGCAGCCCCCGACGCGACCCCGGTCTACAGCTACCTGGGCCCCGTCGGCACCTTCACCTGGGAGGCCCTGCGGCAGGTGCCCGAGGCCGAGGGCGCCGCCTGGCGGGGCGTCAGCAACGTGGGCGAGGCGCTCGACGACGTCATGTCGGGGCGCAGCGTCGCCGCGATGATCGCGATCGAGAACTCGGTCGAGGGCGGCGTGAGCGCGACGCAGGATGCTCTGGCCACGATCCCCGGACTGCGCATCATCGGCGAGTACCTGGTGCCGGTGAGCTTCGTACTCGTCGGTCGGCCCGGAACGGCTCTCGCCGACGTGCGGGTCATCGCCGCGCATCCCGTCGCCTACGCCCAGTGCCGCCGGTTCCTGGAATCGCAGCTGCCCACGCACGGCCACGTGCCCGCCGCCTCGAACGTCGCCGCGGCGACCAGCCTGCTGAGCTCCGAGCTCGCCGAGGCCGCGATCGCGCCCCCGGGCATCACCGACCACCACCCGCTGCAGCTGCTCGCCGAGAACATCGGCGACAACCCGAACGCCGTCACGCGCTTCGTGCTCGTGAGCCGCACCCTCGGCCTGCCCGAGCGCACGGGTGCCGACAAGACGAGCATCATCGTGGAGCTGCCCGATGACGCCCCCGGGCGCCTGCTCGAGATGCTCGAGCAGTTCGCCACCCGCGGCGTCAACATGAGCCTGCTCGAGTCGCGGCCCATCGGCGACGCCCTCGGCCGGTACCGCTTCGTCATCGACCTCGACGGGCACGTGCACGACGAGCGCGTCGCCGACGCCCTGCTCGGCCTCAAGCGGTTCAGCCCCGCCGTGATGTTCCTCGGCTCGTACCCGCGGGCCGACCGGCAGCAGATCGAGGTCGTCTCGCAGTACGGCGACGACGTCTTCACGGATGCGCGCGACTGGCTGCGGGGCATCCTCTCGGGCGAGCCCGAGGCGTAGCGGGGCGCGCCGGCCCGCCTCAGACCAGGTCGTCCGCGACGCGGATGAGCACCTTGCCGGTGACCCCGGCCTCGACCGCATCGTGCGCCGATGCCGTCTCCTCGAGCGGGAACCACGTGATCGGCAGCCCCGCCTCCGCGCCCACGGGAAGAGCGCCGGCCTCGAGCGCGGCGGTGATGTCGTCCGCGGCGGCCGCGAGAGGCTCGGGCCCGACGGTGTAGAGCAGCAGCCCCTGCCAGCGGGCGTTCTTGGCGAAGCTGGCCACGATCGGAGCGGTGAACTCGTCGCCGTTGTTGTTCGCGTAGTAGGCGATGCTGCCGTGGTTGGCGAGCACCTCGACGTCGAGGGCGGCGTTCTGCGCGGGGGCGACCTCGACGACGTGGTCGACGCCGGCGGGTGCGAGGGCGAGCACGCGGGCCGCGAGCTCCGCGTCCGGGTAGTGCAGCACGTGATGGGCGCCGGCGGCGCGGGCGAGCTCGGCCTTGTCGTCGCTGCTGACCGTGGCGATCACGGTCGCTCCCGCCCAGACCGCCAGTTGGATCGCGGCGTGGCCGACGGCTCCCGCTCCGCCCTGCACGAGCACCGTGCGGCCGTCGAGGGCGCCGGGGGAGAGGCGCGTCGGGCCGAACTCGTGCACGGTGAGCGCGCGGTGCGCGGTCATGGCGGGAACGCCCAGGCTCGCAGCGACGTCGAACCCGATGCCCTCGGGCAGTCGCACGACGCGGCTCGCCGGCACGACGGTGAACTCCTGCGCCGTGCCCGTCGGGCGCTCGTGGGCGGCGAGGAACAGCCACACGCGATCGCCGACCGTCAGACCGTCGACGCCCGAGCCGACGGCATCGACGACGCCCGCGCCGTCCTGGTTCGGCACCATCTCGGCGACCTCGACCGGCTTGCCCGCGCGGGCCTTCCAGTCGGTGGGGTTGACGCCCGACACGGCGACCCGCACCCGCACCTCGTCCGGGCCGGGCGCGGCCGGCTCCCGCTCGGTGAGCTCGAGAACGGACGACGGGCCGGGCTGGGAGTAGACGACTGCACGCATGCTTCGTGCAAGGGGGATCCGACCGCCGGTATTCCCCGATCGCCTCCCGCGAGGGCCGGGCGGGGCCCGCTCGTCACGGCCGGGGCGGCGGTTCGGGATGCCCGGCGCGGGCCCGTGCCGATGGGCGCGCTCCCACGCGCAGGCCGCCGATGAGTATCCCGAAACTCTCGTGAAACATTCGATCACGATCGCGTAACGCTATGTTGCGAGTCCCAACAAATGCGTTGCCCCTGAGCGCGCGATCTGCCTACCGTGGCGGCGATCCCCCGTATCCCCTGCGCAAAGGAGCGCCATGCCTCGGCATCGATTCTCGAAAACTTTCGTCGCGGCAGCCGCCGCACTGGCTCTCGTCGCGGCACCGATGACGGCGGCCTCGGCTGCCGATGTCGTGCTCTCCGACGACGACTTCACCTCGCCGCTCAGCAGCTCCTGGCGGCAGAGCGGCGGCCCGACCCTCTCCATCGCCGAGGTCGACGGCGACCCGGCCCTGCAGGTCGCGAACCGCGCCAACGACTTCGACGGCATCGAGACGGCCCCCGGCGTGCTCGACGCCGGGCAGACCTACTCGGTCTCGATGCGCGTGCGCCTGGACGACGCCGCCGCCGGCCCGGCGAACCTCAAGATCGTCTACGTGCCGGGCTACACGACGATGGGCGCCGAGGTGCCCGTGACGAGCGACGCCTGGACGACGCTCTCGGGCCAGTTCACGGTCGCCGCGGGCGTGAGCGACGCGAAGGTCTACATCGGCTCCGCGCCTCTCGCCGGCCCGTACACGTACTTCGTCGACGACCTCGTGCTCACCCAGATCGACGCCCCCGAGCAGACCCCGATAACGCCGAGCCCCGGCATCGCCCCGGGCGGATACCCGAACCCGAGCACCACCGAGGTCGCCACCGCGCAGGGCACCGGGAACGTCGCCGCCCTCACCTTCGACGACGGCCCGGCTGCGGACACGCCGGCGCTGCTCGACTTCCTCGCCGAAGAGGGCATCTCCGCCGCTTTCTGCGTCATCGGATCGCAGATCGAGGCGCCGGGCGGCGCCGAGCTGCTCCGGCGCATCGTCGCCGAGGGTCACGTGCTCTGCAACCACTCGACCGGCTTCGACGACATGGGCGGGTACTCCGTCGAGCAGGCCCAGGCCGACCTCGAGCAGACCCTCACGATCATCCGCACCGCGCTCGGCGATGACGATGCGCCGGTGCCCTTCTTCCGCGCGCCGAACGGCAGCTGGGGCCAGACCAAGCAGGTCGCCGTCGCCCTCGGCATGCAGCCGCTCGCGGTGACCAACACCATCCAGGACTGGGACGGCAACGACCTGAGCGTCGAGACGCTCGAGGCGAACATCCGCACCGCCATGCAGCCCGGGCAGATCCTGCTCGCCCACGACGGGCCGGCGAACCGCGCGAACACCGTCGCCGCGATGCGGACCGTCGTCACCGAGCGGCTCGCCGAGGGCTGGAGCTTCACGCTGCCCACCGGCACGCCCGCCGCGGTCGACCCCGGAACCCCCGGCGCGACCGTCATCAGCACGAGCTTCGAGGAGGGCCTCGACGGCTGGCAGCTGCGCCGCTCGAGCAACGTCACCGTCGCGCCGACCCTCGAGACCACGACCGACCAGGCCCGCACGGGCACCTCCTCGGCCGTCGTCGCGAACCGCGGCAACCAGGGCGACGGCATCGGATTCCCGGTGATCGGCACGCTGCTGCCCGGCGTCACCTACGACCTCTCCGCCTGGGTGCGCTTCGCCCCCGGGCAGACGGCCGGCGACGTGTGGGTGACCCTGCAGGCCGACTCCTCCTTCCAGACGGTCGCCCAGGCCACCGGGTTCACCAACAACGGCTGGACGGAGCTCACCGCCTCGGTGACGATGCCGACCTCCGAGCTCACGACCGGTCTGCTCTACTTCGAGACCGCGTACGTGGCCCCGCCCGCGACGGGCAACATCAGCACCTTCTACGTGGACGACATCTCGGTCACCCAGGCCGAGGAGCTCGTCATCCAGGAGCTCGAGCCGATCAAGGACACCGTGCCGTTCCCCGTCGGCGTCGCGATCGACTCGCGCGAGACCGCCGGAGCGCAGTCGCAGCTCGTGCAGCGCCACTTCGACCAGCTCTCCAGCGAGAACTTCATGAAGCCCGAGGCGTTCTACACCGCCCAGGGCGAGTTCTCGCCGAGCCCCGAGGGCGACCTGCTCATGCAGTACGCGCTCGACAACGGCAACCGCGTCTGGGGCCACACGCTGGTCTGGCACGCGCAGACGCCGGCGTTCTTCTTCCAGGACGAGAGCGGCGCGCCGCTGACGGACTCGGAGGCCGACCAGGCGATCCTCGCCGAGCGCATGCGCACGCACATCTACAGCGTTGCCGAGTACTACGCCACCGAGTTCGGCGAGTACGGCGCCGAGAACCCGATCATCGCGTTCGACGTGGTGAACGAGGTCGTGAACGACGGCGGGCAGTTCGACGACGGCCTGCGCCGCAGCGAGTGGTACCGCATCCTCGGGGAGGACTTCATCGACCTGGCGTTCCAGTACGCCGATGAGGCCTTCAACGACGTCTACGCCGCCGAGGGATCGGACCGCCCGGTCACGCTCTTCATCAACGACTACAACACCGAGCAGCAGGGCAAGCAGAACCGCATGTACGCGCTGCTCGAGCGGCTCATCGAGCGCGGCGTGCCGGTCGACGGCATCGGGCACCAGTTCCACGTCAGCCTGTCGTTCCCGGTCGCCGAGCTCGGTGCCACGATCGACCGGTTCTCCGACCTGCCGCTCACGCAGGCCGTCACCGAGCTCGACGTCACGACGGGCACGCCCGAGACCGAGGCGCTGTTCATCGACCAGGGGTACTACTACCGCGACGCGTTCCGCGACTTCCGCGAGCGCGCCGAGGAGCTGTTCTCCGTCACCATCTGGGGTCTGACCGACAACCGCAGCTGGCGCGCCGCCAACGGCGGACCGCTGCTGTTCGACGCGCGCCTGCAGGCGAAGCCCGCCTACTACGGGGTGATCGACGGCGAGCTCGAGGCCCCGCAGCGCGTGGCGAACGTGTTCCAGGGCGAGGTCGGCCTCGGCGAGGTCGACTCGCCCGAGTGGGATCGTCTGCCGCTCGAGATCGTGGAGGGGGAGACCGCGTTCCAGCTGCGCTGGAGCGGGAGCATCCTCACCGCCTACGTCACCGTCGACGACGCGACCGACCAGGCGACCGACGCCGTGACCTTCGAGTACGAGGGCGAGACCGTCACGGTCGAGCGCGGCGACGAGGGCACGGTCGCGCGGGAGGGCGGCTACGACCTGGTCGTGCCGCTGACCCTGCCGGCCGCGGCGACCGAGGGCGATCTGCTCGCGTTCGACCTGCGCGTCACCGACGGCACGACGACGGTCGGCTGGAACAGCGAGGGCGTTCTCGGAACGCTCACGCTGCTCGAGGCGCTCTCGTTCACCGAGACCGTTGCCGCCGAGGGCGACGTCGTCATCGACGGCGGCATCGACGAGGCCTGGGCCGCGGCGAACAGCTTCACCACCGCCAAGCAGGTCGAGGGCGCGACGGGCGCGCAGGCCGAGGTGCGCACCCTGTGGCGCGACTCGACCCTGTACGTGCTCGCCGAGGTCGCCGACCCGATCGTCGACGTCACCGGATCCGACCCCTGGATCCAGGACTCGGTCGAGATGTACATCGACGCCGGCAACGTGAAGAACGGCCCCTACCGCTACGACGACATGCAGGTGCGCATCAGCGCCGAGAACGTCGTGTCGTTCGGCGTCGGCGACGAGGGCTTCCAGCGGGGCCGCGTCGAGTCGGCGACGACCCCGGTCGAGGGCGGCTACATCGTCGAGGCGGCGATCAGCCTGCTCGACTCCGCCGGCGAGGGCACGTTCCACGGCCTCGACGTGCAGGTCAACGACGCGGCGAACGGCGCGCGCAGCTCCATCACCAACTGGGCCGACCCCTCGGGGGCCGGCTACCAGTCGACCTCCCGCTGGGGCGTCGCGCAGCTGGTCGGCTCGGGCGAGGTCGTCCCCGACGGACCGGTCGTCTCGATCGGCGCCGGCTCGGTGGCGGCGGGCGGCGCGGTGCGCGTCGAGCTCGCGGGCTTCGAGCCGGGCGACGAGGTGTCGCTCGAGCTCGGCGCGGCGGGCATCCAGCCGGCCTCGCTCTCGGCGGCGGCGCTGTCGCCCTCGGCGGTTCTGCAGACGGTCACCGTCGGCGACGACGGCACCGCGGCGGTGACGCTGACCGTTCCCGCCGCAACCGCGCCCGGCGCGTACGTGCTGAGCGCGATCGTCGACGGCGTGGTGCTGGCGGATGCTCCGCTCACCGTCACCGCGGCGGCCACCGGCGGCGGGGCCGCACCCGACGGCGCGGGCTCGGGAGGCGGCGCGCTCGCCGTCACCGGGGCCGAGGCGGCCGGGATCATCGCGCTCGCGCTGCTCCTGCTCGCCCTCGGAGTCGCGGCGCTGGTGGTCGCCCGTCGCCGCGAGGCGCGCCTGCCTTAGTCGCAGGGTCGCACGGCCCGACGGGCCCCGGTGTCATGAGCGCCGGGGCCCGTCGGCGTGCGCCGGGGCCGTCGACGGGCGGATGCGCGGCGCGGGCGTGCACGAATTCAGGCATCGAGCATCCCGAACCGGCGCGTCGCCGTGAAGAGCGAGGCGACACGCCGCGGGGTGCCTGAATCTCGGCCAGGGAGCCTGCCCGCGATCAGGAGGCACCGGCGCGGCGTCGGCGTGTTGCGGCGGGGCGACGGACGGCACGCCGCGCGACTCCTGATCGCGGGCACGAACCGCAGGCCTAGGGCAGCGGGCGGGTCAGCGGCTCCGCGCGGCGGGCTACTCCGGCGCGGGCGCCGAGCTGATGCCGGCGCGCTCCGGCGAGACGTCGCGCGGCACGCGCACGACGAGCGAGGCCGGCTCGACCCGCACGCTCAGGGTCGTGACGAGCCCCATCTCCTCGCCGTCGATCTCGAACTCCTCGGGCTTCTCGAAGCGCAGGTCGGCACGGCGCCCCTGGAAGTACCGCAGCACCCGCACCCGCTTGTCGGCGGCCATGAGGCGGCGGCCGGCGCGCGACTTGCGCAGCACGCCGTTCTCCCACACCACCGCGGTGCCGACGCGCACCCAGCCCCAGAGGTTGCGGGGGCGCATGGCGGCGACGTCGAGCAGCCCGTCGTCGATCTTCGCCTCGGGCATGATCAGCACGTTGCCGGGCAGGGCGCCGCAGTTGCCGATGAGCAGGGTGTGCACGCTCGTCGAGCGGGTGGGCGAGCCGTCGAGCGAGTACGACAGCTTCACGGCGTCGACGTCGCGGGCGATGCGCGCGATCGCCTCGACGTAGGCGAGCCAGCCGACCCTCTTCTTCAGCTCGGGGTTGGTGGCGGCGATCATCTTGGCGTCGAGACCGATGCCGACCATGACGACGAAGGTGTGCTGCTCGGTCGAGCCGTCGGGGCGGCGCAGCAGCGCCGTGCCCATGTCGATGGCGCGATCCTCGCCGGTGACGGCGAGCTGCACGGCCTCGGGCAGGCGGTTGAGGGTGATGCCGAGGTTGCGGGCGAGCAGATTGCCGGTGCCCGCGGGCAGTAGGACCAGGGGCACGCCCGAGTTCATCATTCCCTCGGCGACCGCGCGCACGGTGCCGTCGCCGCCGGCGGCGAGAACGACGGATGCCCCGCTCGCGATCGCCTCCTTCGCCATGCCCTGCCCCGGGTCGTCGACGCTCGTCTCGAGCCAGAGGGTGGCGTTCCAGCCCGCCTCTTCCTCGGCGAGGGCGACCTCGGCGCGCAGCTCGTCGATGTCCACCTTCACGGGGTTGAAGATGACGGCGACGTGTGCGCCGGAGGACGTCTGATCGGGAGACATGGCGTCAGGCTAGGGCATGCGGTGCACCCCGCGCCCGGGCCGGCGGACGGGCATCCAGGAAGGGCTGCCGGCCGGGAGCCGGGCGCGGGCCGCGTGACAGACTAGAGGCGTGATCGACCCCCAGCTGCTGCGTGAGAATCCCGAGCTCGTCAAAGCCTCCCAGCGCGCACGCCGCGCCCCCGTCGAGAGGGTCGACGAGGCGGTCGCCGCCGACCTCGCCCGCCGCGAGGCCATCACCGCGTTCGAGGCGCTGCGCGCCGAGCAGAACGCGCACGGCAAGACCGTCGCGAAGGCTCCCAAGGAGGAGAAGGCGGCGCTCGTCGCGCAGGCGCAGGAGCTGTCGGCCCGCGTGAAGCAGGCGCAGCAGGCGGCGGCCGAGGCCGAGGAGGCTTTCGCGAGCATCGCGGGCGGGCTGCCCAACGTCGTGCTCGACGGCGTTCCCGAGGGCGGGGAGGACGACTTCGTCACGCTGCGCGAGGTCGGCGCGAAGCCCGCCTTCGACTTCGAGGCCCGCGACCACCTCGAGCTCGGCGAGCTGCTCGACGCCATCGACATCCCCCGCGGCGTGAAGGTCTCGGGCTCGCGCTTCTACTTCCTCAAGGGCATCGGCGCCCGCCTCGAGCTCGCGCTCATGACCATGGCCCTCGATCGCGCACTCGAGGCCGGCTTCACGCCCCTCATCACCCCGACGCTCGTCAAGCCCGAGGTCATGCGCGGCACCGGGTTCCTCGGTGAGCACGCCGACGAGGTCTACCACCTGCCCGCCGACGACCTCTACCTCACCGGCACGAGCGAGGTCGCCCTCGCCGGCTACCACGCCGACGAGATCCTCGACCTCAGCGACGGCCCGCTGCGCTACGCCGGCTGGAGCACCTGCTACCGCCGCGAGGCCGGCAGCTACGGGCGCGACACCCGCGGCATCATCCGGGTGCACCAGTTCCAGAAGCTCGAGATGTTCAGCTACATCGACCCCGCCGACGCCGAGGCCGAGCACGAGCGCCTGCTCGCCCTGCAGGAGGGCATGCTGCAGAGCCTCGGCCTCAGCTACCGCGTCATCGACACCGCCGCCGGCGACCTCGGCACGAGCGCCGCCCGCAAGTTCGACGTCGAGGCCTGGGTGCCCACGCAGGGCGCGTACCGCGAGCTCACGAGCACGAGCAACTGCACCACGTACCAGGCGCGCCGGCTCGACATCCGCCACCGGGGCGAGAGCGGCAAGACCGCGCCCGTCGCGACGCTCAACGGCACGCTCGCGACGACCCGCTGGATCGTCGCCATCCTCGAGACCCATCAGCGGGCCGACGGCTCGGTGGTGGTGCCGGATGCCCTGCGCCCGTACCTCGGCGGCCTCGAGATCATGGAGCCGAAGCGATGAGCGCGAGCACCGTCGCCCCGGAGCAGCGCTGGCTCGTCGCCCTCGATATCGACGGCACCGTGCTGCACGAGGACGGCTCGCTGCCCGACGCGGCGCTCGCCGAGATCACCCGCCTGCGCGACGCCGGCCACGAGGTCATGCTCGCCACCGGGCGCTCGGTCGCGATGACCATGCCGGTGCTCGAGCGGCTCGATATCGCTCCCGAGTACGTGGTCTGCTCGAACGGGGCCATCACGCTGCGCCGCGACGAGAGCGCCCCGACGGGGTACCGGCGCGAGCACGTCGAGACCTTCGACCCCTCGGGGGTGCTGGAGAGCATCCGCCCGCATCTCAGCCAGGCGAACTACGCCGTCGAGGACGAGACCGGCATGTACCGCTACACCGGCTGGTTCCCCGACGGCGCGCTCGGCGCCGTGAGCGAGGAGGTGCCGTTCGAGCGCCTCGCCTACGAGCCCGCCACCCGCGTCGTCGTCATCAGCCCCGGGCACGCGATGGAGGAGTTCCTCGCCGCCGTCGAGCTCATGGGCCTGCACCAGGTCAGCTACAACGTCGGCTGGACGGCCTGGCTCGACATCGCGCCCGACGGTGTCAACAAGTCCACCGCTCTCGAGCGGGTTCGGGATGCCCTCGCCATCGATCCCCGTCGCGTGCTCGCCGTCGGCGACGGCCGCAACGACATCGAGATGCTCGCCTGGGCGGTCGCCGGCGGCGGGCGCGGCGTGGCGATGGGGCAGGCTCCCGAGGAGGTCGTCGCCGCGGCGTCGGAGACGACGGCGCGCGACACCGCGGACGGCCTGGCGAAGGCGCTCGCCGCTCTGGTGTAGGGCTCGCCAGCCGCCGCATAGCATCCCTCGGGTACTATCGGGGACGTTGATGCCGAGGAGGGCTGTCCGAGCGGCCGATGGAGCTGGTCTTGAAAACCAGTGGGCAGAGATGTCTCGTGGGTTCGAATCCCACGCCCTCCGCGTTGTGATGGTCGAAAAGGCCATGCTGACTCGACGGGCCGTGACGGTCTGACGATACGTCGGCACCCGATACCACTGACAGGTGCACCAGGCCGGGGGGCCGGTGCAGGAGGAGCGAGGAACCGCATGGCCGAGCGCACGCGCGACCGCACGTTGCGATCCCTGCCGACGGCGCGCGTGCGCCACGGCCGCCAGCGCCGCGCGGCGTGGTGGTCGACGGCCCTCAAGGTCGTCGGCGCGACCATGGCCGTCGTGCTCGTGAGCGGAGCATCCGTCGCCGCCATCGCCCTCAACAACCTGACCTCGAACATCGACGTCGCCCAGCTCACCGACGCCGACGGCAACGTGCGCGAGATCCCGCAGGTCGGCGAGTGGGAGGGCGGCTTTAACGTGCTCATCGTCGGCGTCGACAACGCCGAGGGCCAGACCGTCGGCGAGAGCAGGGACACGACGTTGAACGACGTCAACATGCTCGTGCACGTCGCCGAGGACCAGCAGTCGGCGGTCGCGGTATCGATCCCGCGGGACCTCGTCATCAGACACCCCGGATGCCCGCAGGAGGACGGTTCGATCAGCTCGCCGTTGAGCGCTCAACCCCTCAACGTCGCCTACGGGCAGGGCGGTCTGAACTGCGTCGTCCTCACGGTCGAGGCGCTCACCGGGCTCGATATCCCCTACGCCGCGCAGATCTCGTTCGACGGCGTGGCCATGATGTCGACCGCCGTCGGCGGGGTCGACGTCTGCATCACGGAGCCGATCCGGGATCGCGATGCCGATCTCTACCTCGAGACGGCCGGAACGCACACCGTCGAGGGGTACCAGGCCCTCGCCTTCCTGCGCACGCGCTACGGCGTCGGCGACGGCAGCGATCTGAGCCGCATCTCCTCGCAGCAGGTCTACCTCTCCTCCCTCATGCGCAAGGTGCAGAACGAGGGCGTGCTCGCCGACCCGACCGCGGTCTACGGCATCGCCACCGTCGCCACGCAGGCGATGAAGCTGTCGCCCAGTCTCTCGAGCGTCGACACGATGGTGTCGATGGCGCTCGCGCTGCGGAACATCCCCACCGAGAACATCACCTTCGTGCAGTACCCGGCCACGACCGGACTCGGGGGCGTGTACACGAACAAGGCGGCTCCGCTGGAGGATCTCGCCGACCAGCTCTTCCAGCGCATCGCGAACGACGAGTCCTTCGTGCTCGCCGCGGACGCGACGGGGAACGGTTCCACGCTCGACCCGAACGCGCCCGTCGCGCCGCCGACCGAGACCCCCGTGGAGACCCCCGCGGCCACCGATCCCGCCGCGCCGGTCGATCCCGCCGCACCGGTCGACCCGAGCGCCGCTCCGACCGAGTCCGCCGCGCCCGAGGCGCCCGTGCTCGACGGCGTGCTCGGTCAGACGGCGGACCAGTACACGTGCTCGGTGGCGAACTGACCGGCTCGGACGAGCGGGTGGCGAGCCCCGCGACGCGGCGCGATCGAGCGGCGCGGGATGCTCCGCTCGCCGTCGCCCGGCACGGCCGACTGCGCCGGCACGCCTGGTGGCGCACCGCGCTCGCGGGCGCGGCGACCCTGCTCGCGGTGGTGCTGGTCTCGGGAGCATCCCTCGCCGCGATCGTGACCACCCAGCTCGCCGCCAACATCGACACCGTCGAGATCGGCGACCCCGACGCTCCGCTGCCGACCGTCGGCGAATGGGAGGGCGGCTTCAACGTGCTCATCGTCGGCGTCGACAACGTGCCCGGCCAGACGACGGGCGGTGGGCGCGATGCCACCCTCAACGACGTCAACCTGCTCGTCCACGTGGCGGAGGACCAGCAGTCGGCGGTCGCGGTATCGATTCCCCGCGACCTCATCGTGCCCATCCCCTCCTGCCCGACCGAGGACGGCGAGGGCAGCTTCTCCGCGATGAGCGCTCAGCAGTTCAACGTGGCGTTCAGCTACGGCGGCCTGAACTGCGTCGTGCAGACGGCCGAGGCGCTCACCGGGCTCGAGATCCCGTACGCCGGGTACGTCGGCTTCGACGGGGTGGCCCGCATGTCGACGGCAGTCGGCGGTGTCGACGTCTGCATCACGGCTCCGATCGTCGACCCCGAGGCCGACCTCAATCTCCCCGAGGCGGGGGAGTACACCCTCGAGGGCTACGAGGCGCTCGGCTTCCTCCGCACCCGATACGGCATCGGTGACGGCGGCGACCTCAGCCGCATCTCCAATCAGCAGGCCTTCCTCTCCTCGATGATCCGCAAGCTGCAGAGCGAGGGCACGCTGACGAACATCCCCACCCTCTACTCGCTCGCCCAGGTCACCACCGAGTCGATGACCCTCTCGTCGAGCCTCGCCAACCTCGACACGCTCGTGTCGATGGCGCAGGTTCTCGCCGGCATGCCCACCGAGAACATCGTCTTCACCCAGTACCCGGGCACCATCCCGCTCTCCGGCCCCAACACGGGCCGCGTCATCCCACTGGAGGAGGAGGCGCAGGCGCTCTTCGATCGCATCCGCGCCGACGAGCGGTTCCTGCCCGAGGAGCCCGAGAACGGCACCGAGGCGGCTCCGGGGGCTGGCGGCGGGGTGGATGCTCCGGCCGAGCCCTCGCCGTCGCCCACGGCCTCTGCTGATCCGACCACGGCGCCCGGCGCCAGCACGCCGCCCGTGCTCGAGGGGGTGCCCGGCCAGACCGCCGCCGAGGCGCGCTGCGCCGTCGGGCGGGGCTGAGCGGGGCATCCCGCCGCCGTTGCGGAACCCCGCGCACGGTCGTCGCCGCGCAGCGGCTATAGTGGTGGAGGCTCACGCCAGGAGACGTCGCATAGTCCGGCCGAGTGCACCACCCTGCTAAGGTGGAGTCCCCGTTTAGGGGACCGAGGGTTCAAATCCCTCCGTCTCCGCACCGTATCGTTTGATCGCGCCGCCGCTTCTGCGGCGCGATGTCGTGGGTGGTCACCCTTCTGGATCGGGTTCCGCCCCGACTTCCGCTTCTCTGACGCGATGTCGTTGCTGCTCGGCGGTCCGCATCAGGTTGCCGCCGCCAGCACCGGTGCGAGGCCTCGCGTCGCAGGCGTGCTGGACGCGTCACCGGGTGTCGAGGCGGCCGTGCGGCGCGGGGTTCTCGACCATGGCGGCGCGGGCCGCGTCCATGCTCGGTGCGTCGACGCCGAGCGCCGAGCGCAGGAAGGCCGTCGTCATCCGCTGGATGATCGCGACGCGCACCGGGTCCTCATCGGTGGTCTCGGCGACCTCGTACCCCACGATCCCCCCGAGCGAGTGCTCGGCGCCGCGCAGGGTCAGAAGGTCGGTCGCGCCGGGACTGTGCGCGTAGACATCGGTGAACCAGTCGGGGCCGCGGCTCGACATGCGCGACTGATCCTGATCGCCCGCTACGACGAGGGTCGGCCTCGTCAGCTCGGCGAACGACGGCCGCATGAAGGGGAAGTTCGCCTGGACGAACGGGTGCAGGTGATCGCCACCGAGACCGGTCGCCGCCAGGAGGACGCCCGCGGTCACCCGGGGGTCGGAGAGGTCGTCGCCGGTGCGGCCGTGCTCGTCGAGGATCCGGGCTCCGAGGAGCGACTGAGCGGTCTGCGCGCCCCAGGAGTGCCCGGTGACGGCCACCCGATCGCGGTCGACGCGACCGGCCAGCCCCGGCACGGCCTGCTCGACGACGTCGAGCTGGTCGAGGATGCGGGTGAGATCCGCGATCCTCTCCGTCCAGATCCGGGGGAAGGCCGAGTGGTCGAATCCGAAGCCGTACCGGCGGGAGTCGAGGTGGGTGGGCTGGATCACCACGAAGCCGCGCGAGGCCCAGAACGACGTGAGCGGCGCGTAGCCGTCGAGGTTCCAGCCGTTGCCGTGCGAGAAGAGCACGATCGGCAGGTTCGTGCCGGTCGCGGGGGCGGAGACCCGCACCTCGAGGGGCCGGGGTCGGTCGGGGCCGGACAGGACGAGAGGGGCGACGGAGACGACGGGCGAGCCGGCGTCGATGATCTCGTCGAGCCGCTCGAGCAGGGATGCGGGCATGGGGTTTCCTCTCCGCGCTCTGCGATACTTCTTATCGGAGCGCCGTTCCGCAACATTACGGAACGTTGTTCCGAAACACAAGCGCGCGGTATCCCGACCGTCGACGAGAGGACGAGCACGTGGCCGACACCCCGGGGGCTCCGTCGCGCGGTGAGCGTTCGACGACGGTGGGTCGCCCGCCCCAGAGCACGCAGGCGATCCTCGACGCCGCGGCGGCGGTGTTCGTCTCCTCCGGGGTGGATGCCCCCGTGCGGGAGATCGCCGCCACGGCCGGGGTGGGGGTGGGCACGATCTACCGGCACTTCCCGACGCGTCCGGAGCTGGTGGTCGCGGTGTACCGGCATCAGGTCGAGGCCTGCGCGGAGGCCGGACCGCGGTTGCTCGCGGAGAGCGCGACGCCCGAGATCGCGCTGCGGGCGTGGGTGGCCATGTTCGTGGACTTCCTCGTCACCAAGCACGGGCTCGCCGGTGCGCTGCGCGGTGCCGGCGACGGCTCCGATGCGCTGCACGCCTACTTCGTCGACCGGCTCGTGCCGGTGGCCGCCGCTCTGCTCGATGCGGCCTGCGAGTCGGCCGGCGTCGTCCCCTCCGTCGACGCGTACACCGTGCTCCGCGGCATCGGCAACCTCTGCATCGGCGCGCCGAAGGGCACCGACTACCGCGCCTCCGCCCTCGTGCAGCTGCTCATCTCGGGGGTGCTGGCGGGGGACGCGGCCTGACCTCGGGGTGGCCGTCGGCGTGATCCGGCGCCGAGGGGATGCCGGGGGCTGGGCGTTCGCCGACTCACTCGGTCATGGTCGTGCGCTCTCCGCCGAGCATCCGCCATGATCGGCAGCAGGGGCGGAGCGCCACCGACGTCCAGCACGAGGAGCAGCATGCCGATCCGGTTCGCGTCGTCGCCGCGCTCGAGCATCGGCATCGAGTGGGAGCTCATGCTCGTCGACGACCGCGGCGATCTCGCGGGGGAGGCGCCGGGCATCCTCGCCGCTCTCGAGGGCCGCCCGGGCATCACCGGCGAGCTGCTGACGAACACCGTCGAGATCGTCAGCGATCCGCACGCCCGCGTCGCCGACGCCGTACGCGATGTGCGCGAGCGCATCGCCGAGGTGCACGCCGTCGCCGAACCGCGCGGCATCGGTCTGCTCTCGGCCGGCAGCCACCCGAGCGCGCTGTGGCACGAGCAGCGCATCGCCGAGGCCACCCGCTACGACAAGCTCATCCGGCGCACCCAGTGGTGGGGCCGCAACATGCTCATCTGGGGCATGCACGTGCACATCGGCGTCGAGCGCCGCGCGAAGGTCATGCCGCTGCTGGCCGAGCTCGGCGCGACCCTGCCGCACCTGCAGGCGCTCGCCGCCTCGAGCCCGTACTGGGCGGGGGAGGAGACCGGGTACGCCTCGAACCGCGCCCTCGTCTTCCAGCAGCTGCCGACGGCGGGGCTGCCCTGGGCGCTCGACGACTGGCCCGCCTTCGAGGGCTTCGTCGATGACCTGGTGCGCACCGGCGTCGTCGACGACGAGACCGAGGTGCGGTGGGATGCCCGGCCCGCGCCGCGCTGGGGGACCCTCGAGGTGCGCGCCTGCGACGCCCCCTCGAGCTTGCACGAACTGGCCGCGGTCGCCGCGCTCACGCAGTGCCTGGTGGAGCGCGGCTCGCGCCGCCTCGACGCCGGCCGCGCCCCCGCGCCGCTCGCGCCCTGGTTCCACCGCGAGAACAAGTGGCGCGTCGCCCGCTACGGGCTCGACGCCGTGACGATCGTCGACGCGGGCGGCCGCGAGCAGCCCGTGCGCGAGCACCTCGCCGAACTGCTCATCGAGCTCGCCCCGATCGCCGACGAGCTGGGCTGCGCGGAGGAGCTCGGCGGCGTCGAGCGCATCCTCGAGCTCGGCGGCGGAGCCGACCGGCAGCGCGCCGTCGCCCGTGCGCACGACGGCGACCTCGCCGCGGTCGTGCGGCACCTGCGCGCCGAGTTCGACGCCGAGCGGCCGCTGGCGGCGCCCGGCGAGGGCTAGCGCGGCAGGCGAACCGTGATGGTCGTGCCCGCTCCGACCTCGCTGTCGAGCTCGATCGACCCGGCGTGGGCGTCGACGATGGCCTTCACGATGGGCAGGCCGAGCCCGACGCCGCGGATGGCCGACGCCCGGGCATCCGCCGCTCGGAAGAACTGCTCGAACAGCCTCTCCTGATCCTCGGGCGTGATGCCGATGCCGGTGTCGCGCACCACGAGAAGAAGATGGGTCTCGTCGGCCGACGCCGAGACGCGCACCCGTCCGCCCTCGGGCGTGTAGCGCACGGCGTTGGTGATGAGGTTCTCGGCGACCTGGGCCATGCGCAGCGCGTCGAAGCGTCCGATCGCATCGCGCCCGGTGACGGTGAGGCGCACCCCGCTCGCCGCCGCCTCCGAGCGCAGCGCAGCCGCCGACTCGCGCACGACCGCGGCCAGATCGCCGGAGTGCCGCGCGATCGCGATGGGGGCGTTGCGCGATCCCGCCGCCGTGAGCAGATCGCGCACGAGCATGTGCTGGCGCTGCACGTTGCGATCCATCACCTCGAGCCACGACACGATCTCGGGATCGAGCTGTGCGAGCTCGTCGCGCCGTTCGAGCACGAGTTCGAGGAACCCCGCCATGGTCGTCAGCGGCGTGCGCAGCTCGTGCGAGACGGTGCCGATGAAGGCGTCCTTCGACTCGAGCGCCTGCATGAAGTCGGTGACGTCCTTCACGAGCACGACGTTCGCCAGGTGCTCGCCGTCGGCCGTGTGCACGGGAGCGGCCGAGACCGACAGCGCCGACTGGCGACCGCCCGGGATGCCCACCCACACCAGGCGGTCGGTGACCTGCTGCCCGCGCATCACCCGGTCGAACGACGAGTCGCCCGCATCGATGGGGGTGACGCGATCCGTCGACAGGGCCCGGATGCGCTTGAACGCCTCCCACGGGTCCGTGTCGTTCGCCGTCAGCTCGGGGCTCTCGCGCAGCACCTTGTTCATCAGCACCCGCTCGCCCGTCGGCGAGGTGACGATGACGCCCACGTCGAGGGCGTCGAGCACGGTGTCGAGCAGCCGGCGGGTGCGCTCCGTCTCACGTGCTGCGGCCGCGCGCCGACGCTGCTCGGAGCTCAGCTCGACCTGCCGGCCGGCGAGGATCGACGACATCATGTACGCGACGACCATCGTGAGCAGCATGACGACGGGGAAGACGGCGATGAGCATGATCGCCCGATCGGCGTTCGCCTCCTCGAGCCGACCGCGGGCGAGGAGCAGTACGTCCGGCGCGATCACCGCGAGCACGAAGGGGACGAGGATCGCGATCGCCCGACGCGACTTGACCACGCCGACCCAGACCGCGGGCAGCGCGAGCATCATCACCATGGGGTTCGTGACGCCGCCGGTGCCATCCAGCCGGATGAGGAAGAAGGCGAGGAAGTCGAGGATGGGGAGGGCGAGCATCCACGGCCGGTAGTAGGGGTTCTGGAACCCGCGCAGCAGCGGCAGCAGCGTGGCGATCGTCACCATGGCGATGGCGGCGACGTAGCGGAGGTTCGCGACCACCTCGAACTCGATCGCGAGCAGCAGCACCGTGGCGAGGCCGAAGATGATGAAGAAGGTCGTCTGCAGCAGTCGTGCGGTGTAGCGGGGGCTGACGAGCGGGCGGTCGTCGAGGGTCGATTCCTCGGTGGTGAGCACGCGTCCTCCTTCGTAGGTGCGTGCTCAGACTAGGGATGCTCACGCCCGCGCCGCGCGCGCCGCTCGGGCCGCCCTCGATTCGACCCGACCCCCCGTCGCTGATATGCTCGCTCAGTCGTGAAAGCGGCAGTGCGCCCGTAGCTCAATGGATAGAGCATCTGACTACGGATCAGAAGGTTAGGGGTTCGAGTCCCTTCGGGCGCGCAGGATGCCCCGGCCGTTGTCACCAGCGAGCCGGGGCTTGTTCGTGGCCCGCGCGACGCGAGCGCGCAGTATCGTTCGAGAGACACTCCACTCTCGAAGGGCCCTCATGAGCATCGCGTTCCTGCTGACGACACTCGTCGTGGTCGCCACCCCGGGCACCGGGGCGGTGTACTCCATCGCCGCCGGCCTCACGCGGGGGACGAAGGCCGGGATCGTGGCCGCATTCGGGTGCACCCTCGGCGTCATCCCGCACATGGTGGCCGCCATCACCGGGCTCGCCGCCATCCTCAACGCCTCCGCGATCGCGTTCCAGACCATCAAGTGGCTCGGCGTGGCCTACCTGCTCTATCTGGCGTGGCGGACCTTCCGCGACACGTCGCTCATCGACGTCGACGCCGGCGCGGCCCCGTCGTCGTTCTGGCGCGTGATCCGTACTGCCGTCTTGATCAATCTCCTCAACCCGAAGCTGACGATCTTCTTCTTCGCGTTCCTGCCGCAGTTCGTGCCGGCCGGCGCGACGAACGGCGTCTGGCAGATGGCGGGTCTGAGCCTGGTGTTCATGGTGGTGACGTTCGTGGTCTTCGCGCTCTACGGGGTGTTCGCCGCGACGATGCGCAACCAGGTCATCACGCGCCCGAAGGTGATGGCGTGGCTGCGCCGCACGTTCGCGGCGACCTACGTGCTGCTCGCCGGCCGCCTCGCCCTCGAGACCCGATAGCCGCCCGTGCAGTTCAGCCACCACTCGTCGGTGCGCGAGCAGTTCCCGCAGCTCGCCGCCGCGACGCTGACCCTCGACGCGGTGACCAGCGACACGGACACCACCGCGACGGCCGCGCCGTTCCTGGCGCGGGCGTCCGCGCGTCTGGCGGACCGGCCGGAGAGCGAGTTGCCCGAGATCGCCGCCTGGCGACGAGCATTCAGCCGGATGGGGCTGAAGCCCACCCAGTACCGGTGCGCATCCGAGGCGCTGCTGCGCCGACTCCGGACGCACGGCGAGCTGCCGCGAATCCATCCCCTCGTCGATCTGTGCAATGCCGTGTCGGTCGCGTACGCGATCCCGATCGCCGTGTTCGATCTCGACCAGGTCGTCGGCGATCTGACCGTCGCCCCCGCGGCGGGCACCGAGACCTACCGGAGCTTCAGCGGGGAGACCGAGACGCCCGAACCGGGAGAGATCATCTTCCGGGACGACGCCGGCAACGCGCACGCCCGCCGGTGGACCAATCGGCAGAGCGCCCTGTCGGCCATCCGCCCCGGGACGCGGCGCGTCCTCATCGTGGTCGAAGCGCTGCACGACACCGCGTCTGGCGACGTCGAAGCCCTCCGCGCCGAGCTGGCCGCCGCGCTCGGGAGCCACGGGTGGAGCGGTCCGGGCGGGCAGCAAGTACCTCACGGACCCATCCCCCGACGATGATCGATCCCCCGCGGGTGCTTCGTGCGGCCGCGAGAGGTGCGATCGTTCGAATCACGCCTCGAGGAGACGCTTCCGAGGAACCCGGACGGTGACGGTGGTGCCCGTCCCCTGCTCGCTGACGACGTCGATGCCGCCGCCGTGCGCGTCCACGATCGCCTTGACGATCGGGAGACCGAGCCCGACGCCGCGGGTGGCCGAGGCCCGGGCATCCGCTGCACGGAAGAACTGCTCGAACAACCGCTCCTGGTCGTCCGGCGCGATCCCGATCCCGGTATCGCGCACGACCATCACGAGCTCGTCGGCCCGCGCCGACGCATGGACGTGCACCTGTCCACCCTCGGGGGTGTAGCGCACGGCGTTGGTGATGAGGTTCTCGGCGACCTGGGTCATGCGCAGCGCGTCGAACTCGCCGAGCGCCGGGTCGCCGTCGACCGTCAGGCGGATATTGCGCGTCGCGGCCTCCGGTGCGATCGCCGCCGTGGATTCGCGCGCGACGTGGAGCAGATCGGCGTCGTCGGTCTGCAGGGCGATGGGGGCGTTGCGCGAGCCCGCGGCGGTCAGCAGGTCCCTCACGAGCATCTGCTGACGCTGCACGTTCCGCTCCATGACATCGAGCCACTGGCGCGTCTCCTCGCTGAACGCCTCGTCGCTCTCGGCGATGAGCTCGAGGAAGCCGGCGAGCGTCGTCAAGGGGGTGCGCAGCTCGTGCGACACGGTGCCGATGAAGGCGTCCTTCGCCTCGAGCGCCTGGAGGTACTCGGTGACGTCCGTGATGAGGACGACGTTCGCGAGATGCCCGCCTGTCTCCGTGTGGACGGGACTCGCGGAGACGGAGAGCGCGACCTGCTTCTTTCCCGGCGCGCCCACCCATGCCAGGCGGTCGGTGACGGTCTCCCCCCGCATCACGCG
Source organism: Microcella daejeonensis (assembly GCF_026625045.1). Taxonomy (GTDB): domain Bacteria; phylum Actinomycetota; class Actinomycetes; order Actinomycetales; family Microbacteriaceae; genus Microcella; species Microcella daejeonensis. The sequence goes on from NZ_CP113089.1 coordinate 1,248,862, forward strand.
CGCGAGGGCGGAGTCTTCCGGAGCGATCGGGGTCACGCGGTCGGCCGAGAAGGCCCGGATGCTCGCGAAGGCCTCCCAGGGATCCTGCCCGCGCGCCGTGAGCGCAGGGCTGTCGCGCAGCAATCGGTTCATGAGCACGCGCTCGCCCGTCGGCGTGATGACGATGACCCCCACGTCGAGGGTGTCCAGCACGGCATCCAGCAATCGGCGCGATCGTTCCGACTCCCGCGCCGCGGTGCTGCGGCTCGCTTGCTCGGCGATGAGCTGCTGCTGGCGTTCCGCGAGCACCGACGCCAGCAGATAGGCGATGCCCGCGGCGAGCATCATGACGATGGGGTAGACGGCCACGAGCATGATCGACCGATCAGCCGCCGCGACGTCCGTCGCCGGATCGAGCACGAACACGATGTCGGGGATGATGACGGAGAGGACCATCGGCGTGAGTAGTGCGAGCGCTGCTCTCGAGGCCGTCAAACCGACCCATGCGGCCGGCATCGCCAGCATGAGCACTAGCGGGTTGGTCACGCCGCCGGTTCCCTCTGCGCGAATCGCGAAGATCGCGAGGTAGTCGAGTGCCGGCATCGTCAGCATCCACAGCCGGTAGTGCGGCGCGTCGAAGGCGGTCGTGTACGCGAGCGCTGTTGCGCCGACGACGAGGAGCGAGCCCATCAGGAAGGACGGGCGGAGCGCGGCGTCTGGGTCGACGAGGAGCAGAACCGTCGTCGAGAGCGCGAAGACGAATAGGAACGACGTCTGCAGCAGGCGCGCGGTCCGTCGAGGGCTCAGCAGCGGGCGGTCGTCGAGAAGGGTGTTGCCGTCGTTCATCGTGCTCGTGCTCGTTCCCTCGGGGTCATGATCGCTGTTCGGAACCGAGTGCGATCGCGGTGGCGGCTCTGCACATTCTGCCGTTCACCGGCGCGGTTCAGGTCGACGCGCCGCGACCCTCCACGATGCGACGGGCGCGCTCGCTCGCGCGGACGAGGACATCGCGCTGAGCGTCGTTGTAGAGCTTCCAGAGCGCCGCGACGACCGCTTGCTCCGCGGTCTCCTGCGACGTGGCGAGATGGTCGCGCGGGTCGCGCATCCAGGGGTACGACTCCATGCGCTCGGCCAGCTCCGGGGCCAGCTCGACGGCGAGCCGCTCGCGCATCGCCTCCGAGGCGTCGGCGGGGAGCGCATCGAGCGCGGCGCCCGCCGGGGTCGGTCCCTCCGCGACCATGGTCCGGATGTCCGCCATCGCGTCCGCGTCGTAGATGCGGGAGTAGATGTGGATCATCGACGAATCGGCGGCGGAGAGCCGGGATGCCTCCCCCGCGAAGCCGGACGGGGTGTGAGCCGGAGCCCCGTCACGCCGGATCGCGGCGATCTCGGAGCGCGCGCGGTGAAGGCGGTCGATGGTCGCCGCGAGCTCCTCATCGACCTCGTCGAGGGTGGCGTCGTCGAGCTCCTCGTCGGCGCCCGCGATGACGCGGTCGATGCGATTGAGCGGGATCCCGAGCTCCACGAGCCGCCGGATCTGCAGCAGCCGCAGGAGGTGCGTCACGCCGTACTGCTTGTAGCCGTTGTGGCGCCTCGCCGGCTCCGGCAGCAGCTCGAGGCGGTGGTAGTGGCGCACCGCGTTGACGGTGGTGCCGGCGAGTCGCGCGAGCTCGCTCGTGCTCCAGGCCATCATGACTCCTTCGCGCCGACGCGCCTCGGGGAACTCCGGGCCCAGGATATCGCCGGCCGGCCTCGTCTCGGGCTTGACCTTGTCGTAGGAACACGGTCTTGACTGAGAAGCCCGACCAAGGCGCATCCGAGGAGTGGACGATGAACGAGTCAGCAGGAGTTCCCGCGCAGCGATCGCAGGAGCCATCGGTGACGGATACGGACGACTACCGATCCCTCGTCGAGGACGTGCTCCTGCTCCTGTTCCAACCGGACTCGAACTCGATCGCCGGCGAGAACACGCTCTTCTACGTGCTCGGTGGGGCCCTTCTCGCCGATCTCGCCCTCGAGCAGCGCGTCGAGCTGCGTCCGGCCTCGGGCGTGGGAGGCAGGATCCACGCCCTCGGGTCGGCCGCGCCCGACGACGAGATGCAGCGCTCCATGTGGTCCTACGTGAACAGCAAACCCCGGCGAGCGCAGTCGGTCCTCGCCGCGATCGGTCCGACGCTGCGCGAGCCCGTGCTCGAGCGGCTCGTCGAGTCGGGCGACCTCGTGCGTCGCCGCTCCAAGGCCCTGGGCTTCATCCCCACGACGACCTACTCGCTGGGCGACGAGCGCCGCTCGCGTCTGCTGGCGAAGGTGCGTGGCGCCCTCGTCGACGGCACGGTGCCGGACGCCCGGACGGCGCTGCTGGGGGCTCTGCTCTCGGCGAGCGGGACGCTGCCCCAGTTCCACCGCGAGATCCCCTGGAGCGGCGACGTGTATCTGCGCGGCAAGAAGCTCGAGCGCGGGGACTGGGGGGCCGCTGCGGCCTCCGCCGCCGTGACGCGGACGATGGTGGCCATGATCGCCGGGTCCGTGGCGACGACCATCGTCATCGCGCACAAGGACTAGAGCGGGCTCTCGAGTCCGCAGCGGTCGTCGAGCAGACCGGTGCGGCCTCATCGCCGACGGTGCTGCGCGAATGCGAGCACGTCCTAGTAAATAGTCGCAACTCCTAGTAATGTCTCCCGCGGCGACACAATCGCCAGGGGAACGAAGGAGTTCACCGTGAAGATCATCGTGCTCATCAAGCAGGTGCCGGACACATGGAGCGACCGCAGGATCGATACGGCCACCGGGCTGATCGATCGCGCTGCGAGCGACCGCGTCATCGACGAGATCAGCGAGCGCGCCCTCGAGGTGGCGCTGGCCCGCAAGGACGGCGATAAGGCCACCGAGGTCGTCGTGATGACGATGGGCCCGCCCGAGGCGAAGGACGCCCTGCGCAAGGCGCTCGCGATGGGGGCCGACTCCGCGGTGCACATCAGCGACGAGGGTCTGACCGGGGCGGATGCCCTGCTCACCTCGTCCGTCATCGCCGCCGCCGCGCGAGACACCGGCTTCGACCTCCTCCTCACGGGCAACGAGTCCACCGACGGTCGCGGCGGCATCCTGCCCGCCATGCTCGCCGAGCACCTCGGGCTGCCCGTGCTGTCGTTCCTCGATCACCTCGACATCGATGCCGGCACCGTGCGCGGCCGCCGCAGCGGCGACGCCGGCACCCTCGAGCTCAGCGCGGCGCTGCCCGCCGTGATCAGCATCACCGAGCAGCTGCCCGACGCCCGCTTCGCGAGCTTCAAGGGCATCATGACCGCGAAGAAGAAGCCCGTCGTCGCCTACGGGCTCGTCGACCTCGAGACCTCCGCGATGGATGCCCGCTCGACGGTGCTCGCCGCCGAGCAGGGCCCGCCGCGCACCGCCGGCACCGTCGTCGTCGACGACGGCCGCGCCGTCGCCGAGCTCGTCGACTACCTCGCCGCCGCGCGGCTCGTCTGAGAGGGCCGGATCATGACCGACGCACTCGTTCTCATCACCCTCGACGCCGCGGGCCGCCCGCTCGACCCGGCGGCCGAGCTGCTGGGTGCCGCGGCGCAGCTCGGCACCCCCGTCGCCGTCGTGCCGGTGGCCGCCGGCGCGCCCGACGGGCCGGACCCGGCCGCACTGGCCGCCGACCTCGGCGCCCTCGGCGCCGCCCGCGTCGTGCTCGTCGCCGTCGACGGCCTCGGCGCCGTCGCGACCACGCCCGCGGTCGCGGCGCTCGCCGCCGTCGCGCACGCGATGAGCGACTCCGACGCCACCGGCACGGCCGGCAGCACCGCCCCCGCCGCCATCCTGCTCAGCCACACCGCCGACGGCCGAGAGGTCGCCGGGCGGCTGGCCGTGCGGCTCGGAGCGCCGATCGCGTACGACGCGGTCGGCGTGACGCGCGAGAGCTCGGGCGCGGGGGAGCGGGTGGTCGTGCGGCACTCCGTGCTCGGCGGGGACTACGAGGTGACCTCGACCGGCGCGCGCTCGGGCGACCCGTCCGCGCCGGCGGGGCTGCTCGTCATCACGATCCGACCCGGCTCGGTGGAGGACCGCGCGGCCGCCCTCGACGCGCAGCTCGAGCACCTCGAGGCGAGCGGGGGAGCCGCTCTGGGAGCGCGCATCGAGGCCGTGCATCCCGCCGCCGACACCGGTCGCCCCGCCCTGCGCGGCGCGAAGGTCGTCATCGCGGGCGGGCGCGGGCTCGGCTCGAAAGAGAACTTCGGCGTGGCCGAGCGGCTCGCCGACAGGCTCGGCGGCGCGGTGGGTGCCTCCCGCGCCGCCGTCGACGCCGGCTACGTCGAGGGGGCGGCGCAGGTCGGCCAGACCGGCACGACCGTCGCCCCCGACCTCTACATCGCCCTCGGCATCTCCGGCGCCATCCAGCACCGGGCGGGCATGCAGACGGCGAAGACGATCGTCGCGATCAACACCGATCGGGATGCCCCCATCTTCGACGTCGCCGACTTCGGCATCGTCGGCGACGCCCTCGAGATCGTGCCGCAGCTCATCGCCGAGCTCGACGCCCGCGGGCGGTAGCCCCGATGTCCGGATCCTCGACCCGCCCCGCGCGCCCCGCGGCCCGCCCGACGGCCGCCCGCCCCTCCGGCGGCGCCGCCGCCGGCCGGCGCCTCCCGCGCCGCCTGCTCATCACGATCGGCCTCGCGCTCGTCGGTCTCGTGCTCGTCGTGCTGCTCGCCCGCTGGTTCCGCGAGACGCCGGCAGGGCTCGGGTTCCTCGCCGCGTACCCGGGCGAGTACGCGCTGCCGCAGGACGCGCCCGTGGGCATCCCGGCCTGGTTGGCCTGGCAGCACGGGCTCAATGCGTTCTTCCTGCTGCTCATCATCCGCACGGGTCTGCTCGTGCGCACGACGAAGCGGCCCGCCGCGTACTGGACGCGCGCCAACTCGGGTCTGCTGACGACGAAGAACCCGCCCAAGAAGATCAGCCTCGAGCTGTGGCTGCACCTCGCCGTCGACGTGCTGTTCGTGCTCAACGGCGTCGTCTACCTGGTCCTGCTGTTCACGACCGGCCAGTGGGTGCGCATCGTGCCGACCTCGTGGGAGGTCGTGCCGAACGCCGCGAGCGCCGCCCTGCAGTACGCCTCGCTGTCGTGGCCGAGCGAGGACGGCTGGGTGAACTACAACAGCCTGCAGCAGCTCGCGTACTTCAGCGTCGTGTTCCTCGCCGCGCCGCTCGCGATCGTCACCGGCCTGCGCATGTCGGGCGCCTGGCCGCGCGACGCCGAGCGGCTGAACCGCGCGTACCCCATCGAGTGGGCCCGGGCGCTGCACTACCCGGTGATGCTCTACTTCGCCGCGTTCATCGTCGTGCACGTCGCGCTCGTGCTCGCCACGGGCGCCCAGCGCAACCTCAACCACGTCTACGCCGCCCGCGACGACGGCTCGTGGCTCGGCCTCATCATCTTCGCCGTCACCCTCGTGCTGATGATCGGCGCGTGGTTCGCCGTGCGCCCGATCGTCATCCGCCCGCTCGCCGCTCTCACCGGAAAGGTCACGCGCTCCTGAGGCGCCCCGCCATGCTCTCTCCCACTCCCGTCACCCCATCCATCCACAGCCTCACCGAGGAGCAGAACGACCTCGTCGAGATGGTGCGCGACTACGCCGGCACCGCCCTCGCCCCGCACTCGCTCGAGTGGGATCGCGACCACTTCTTCCCCGTCGAGACCATCAAGCAGGCCGGGGAGCTCGGCTTCGGCGGCATCTACGTCGCCGAGGAGCGCGGCGGTGCGGGCCTCACCCGCAGCGACGCCGCGCTCATCTTCGAGGAGCTCGCGCAGGGCGACGTCGCCGTCGCCGCCTACATCTCCATCCACAACATGGTCGCGTGGATGATCGACGCCTACGGCGATGCCTCCCAGCAGGAGCGCTGGGTGCCGGCGCTCGCGAGCATGCAGCACCTGGGCAGCTACTGCCTCACCGAGCCCGATGCCGGATCCGACGCCGCCGCCCTCTCGACGCGCGCCGTGCGCGACGGGGACGAGTACGTGCTCACGGGCACCAAGCAGTTCATCTCCGGCGCCGGGGCCACCGACGTGCTCGTCGTCATGGCCCGCACGGGAGCGGCCGGCGCGAGCGGCATCACCGCCTTCATCGTGGATGCTCATGCCGAGGGCATCCACTACGGCGAGGCCGAGCGCAAGATGGGCTGGAACGCCCAGCCCACCCGCGCCGTCACCTTCGACGGGGTGCGCGTGCCGGCCGTCGACCGGCTCGGCGCCGAGGGCGAGGGCTTCGGCATCGCCATGAGCGCCCTGAACGGCGGGCGCCTCAACATCGCCGCCTGCTCCATCGGCGGCGCGCAGTGGGCTCTCGACCGCGCGGCGAAGCACATCACCGAGCGGCACGCCTTCGGGGCGCCGCTCTCGCAGCAGCAGTCGCTCGTGTTCACGATCGCCGACATGGAGACCGAGCTGCAGGCCGCGCGCCTGCTGCTGCGGTCGGCGGCGCACTCGCTCGACACCGGGCATCCCGACCTCATCGCCCACTGCGCGATGGCCAAGCGATTCGCCACCGACATCGCCTTCACGGCGGCGAACGCGGCCCTGCAGCTGCACGGCGGCTACGGCTACCTCGCCGAGTACGGTATCGAGAAGGTCGTGCGCGACCTCCGCGTGCACCAGATCCTCGAGGGGTCGAACGAGATCATGAAGCTCATCATCGGCCGCAGCGTGCTCGGGCGGGTCTCGTGAGCGAGCCCGAGCTCATCGTCGAGCGCCGGGGCGCGCTGGGTCTGCTCACGCTGAACCGGCCACGGGCGCTCAACGCGCTCACGCACGGCATGGTGCTCGAGATCCGCGCCGCGCTCGACGCCTGGGCCGGCGACGACGCCGTGCGCACGGTCGCCATCCGCGGCGCCGGCGACCGCGCCTTCTGCGCCGGCGGCGACATCGTCGGCCTGCACCGCGACGCGACGAGCGGCGACGGGCGCGCGGCCGCCGTGTTCTGGCGCGACGAGTACCGCCTCAACGCCGCGATCGCCCGCTACCCGAAGCCGATCGTCGCGCTCATGCACGGCATCGTGCTCGGCGGCGGGGTCGGCCTCTCGGCGCACGCCTCGCACCGCGTCGTCACTGATTCCACCCGCATCGGGATGCCCGAGACGGGCATCGGCTTCATCCCCGACGTCGGCGGCACCTGGCTGCTGAGCCGCGCGCCCGGCGAGCTGGGCACGCACCTCGCGCTCACCGCCGGCAGCGTCGGAGCGGGCGACGCCCTCGCCCTCGGCCTCGCCGACGCGTTCCTCGAGGCCGAGCGGCTCGAGGCGCTGGTGTCGGCGCTCGAGTCGGAGCGCGCGGATTCCGCGATCGCGCGGCTCTCCGGCCCCGCGCCGTCGGCCCCGCTCCTCGCCGAGCAGCCCTGGATCGACGCGGCCTACGTCGGCGACGACCCCCTCGCCGTGCTGGCCCGGCTCGACGCCGCCCCCGAGCCCGCGGCGCACGAGGCCGCCGCCTCGATCCGCGCGAAATCGCCCACCTCGGTGGGGGTCACCCTCGCCGCTCTCCGCGCCGCCCGCGGGATGCCCGACCTCGAGCACGCGCTCGCCGCCGAGTTCCGTCTCGCCCTGCGGGCCCTCCTCTCGCCCGACTTCGCCGAGGGCGTGCGGGCGCAGGTCATCGACAAGGATCGCGCGCCGCACTGGAGCCCGCCGACCCTGCAGTCGCTCGATCCCGCGGCCGCGCACGCCGCCGCCGCTCCTCTCACCCCCGCCGAGCGCGAGCGCTTCGCGGTCGACGAGTGGACTGCGGCATGACCGGGCCCGCCGCCTCCGCCGGCTCCGCCGCCGCGCCTCTCGCCTTCACCGGCACCGTCGCCGTCATCGGCCTCGGCCACATGGGCGGCCCGATGGCGGCGAATCTCGCGGCCGCGGGCGTCGATGTCGTCGGCTTCGACCTGGTCGACTCGGCCGTCTCCGTCGCGCGCGCGGCGGGCATCCGCATCGCCGCCTCGGGCGAGGCCGCAGTGACGCAGGCCGACGTCGTGATCACGATGCTGCCCGCGGGCCGGCACGTGCTCGCCGCCTACGAGGGCGGACTGCTCGCCGCCGCCCGCCCCGGAACCCTCTTCATCGACTGCTCGACGATCGCGGTCGACGACGCCCGCGCGGCCGCGGCGCTCGCCGTCGCGGCCGGCCATCGCGCGCTCGACGCCCCCGTCTCGGGCGGCGTGGTCGGAGCGGAGAAGGGCACGCTCGCCTTCATGGTCGGCGGCGAGGCGGCCGACGTGGCCCAGGCGATGCCGCTGCTCGAGATCATGGGCGGCCGCATCGTGCACTGCGGAGCCTCCGGCCTCGGCCAGGCCGCGAAGGTGTGCAACAACATGATCCTCGGCGTGAGCATGCTCGCGGTCAGCGAGGCCTTCGTGCTCGGCGAGAGCCTCGGGCTCGATCATCAGGCGCTGTTCGACGTGGCGGCGAACGCCTCCGGCCAGTGCTGGGCGCTCACGACGAACTGCCCCGTGCCCGGTCCGGTGCCGGCGAGCCCGGCGAACCGCGACTACGTTCCCGGCTTCGCCGGCGCCCTCATGGCGAAGGATCTCGGGCTCGCCGTCGACGCCATCGAGTCGGCGGGCGTCCACGCCGAGGCGGGTCGTCTCGCCGCCGCGGTCTTCGCCCGATTCGCCGAGGGGGAGGGCGCGCACCGCGACTTCTCGGCCATCATCGATGACATCCGGATGCGCGGCGCGGGTACGTCGTCCGCTGCGGCCGCGCAGCCCTCGCCCGCCCCGCCCGCCTGACCCCGCCGCCCGCCTGACCCGCGCGCCCCGCGCGCACCGAAGGAGCTCCCGCATGACCGAGTACGCCACCATCCTCACCGAGCGGCGCGAGCGGGTCGGCATCATCACCCTGAACCGGGCCGACCGCCTCAACGCGCTGAACGAGCAGACGATGCGCGACGTGGTGGCGGCTGCTCAAGGCCTCGACGCCGACGAGGGTGTCGGCGCGATCATCCTCACCGGGGCCGGTCGCGCTTTCGCCGCCGGAGCCGACATCACCGAGATGGCCGGGCTCGACGGCGCCGAGGCCGCGGCGCGCGGGCTCTTCGCCGACTGGGATCGTTTCGCCGCCGTGCGCACCCCGACGATCGCCGCGGTGAACGGCTTCGCGCTCGGCGGCGGCTGCGAGGTGGCGATGATGTGCGACCTCATCATCGCCTCGGAGGCGGCCTCGTTCGGGCAGCCCGAGATCACGCTCGGCGTCATCCCCGGCATCGGCGGCACGCAGCGCCTGGTGCGCGCGATCGGCAAGGCGAAGGCCATGGACCTCGTGCTCACGGGCCGCCGCATCACGGCGGACGAAGCCGAGCGGTGGGGCCTCGTGTCGCGCGTCGTGCCGGCCGAGTCGCTCATGGACGAGGCGCTCGCGATCGCGGCGCAGATCGCAGGCCGTTCGCTGCCCGCCCTGCACGACGCGACCGCGGCGATCGACGCCGCCTTCGAGGGCCCGCTCGCTGAGGGCGTCGCGCTCGAGCGCCGGTTGTTCCACGCGGGCTTCGACCGCGCCGACCAGACCGAGGGCATGGCGGCCTTCGTCGAGAAGCGCGAGCCGCGGTTCACGCACCGCTAGTCGCGGGGGCGGGATGCCCGGCGAACGCCCGCGCGCGCCCGGGTCTCTCGGGCCCGCGCGCGCAGTTCATCGCCCACCCGCGCACTGCTCGTGCTCGTCCGGTCGTCGGCTCGCGCCCCTCGCGCCCGAGCTCATTCCGACCCGACCGTTCGACCGTTCGGCCAGCATCCCATCCAGCCTCCGTAAGCCGACGCTTCCGGAAGCGTCCCCTTCCCCAGCACGGGAGGGATCACCCGCCGGGACGGGAGGGCCTTCCCGTCAGCGGTATGTGCGCTCACGGCTCCGGAGCCTTGAGGGCACATACCGCCAGAAAATTTCGTCGCCTCGCCTCGCCTCACTGCGTCATGCCGCGCCCGGCGCAGCGGCGCTCGTCACAGCAGTGCCGGCACCGCCGCGCCGCGCCCCGCCGCGCCCCGCACGGCCTCGCCAACTCGAGCCGCGCCCTGCCGCGCCGCGCCGCGCCCCGCCGCGGCGATCGCGCCTAGAGCGGCTCGGGCGCCGGCGGCGGCGTCACGAAGTCGCCCGCGCTCTCGCGGAACCGAGCGAGGGTGCGCACGAGCTCGGCGAGCTGCGGCTGCGGGATGCCCGGCTCGGTGAACACCTCGGCGTTGAGCGCCTCGACCGCCGTCGCGCAGAGCGCGCGCCCGGCATCCGTCAGCACCAGAAGGGATGCCCGCCCGTCGTTCGGGTGCGGCCGGCGCTCCACGAGGCCGTCCCGCTCCAGGCGCTGCACCGTGTGACTCACGCTCGTCGGGTGCACCTGCAGGCGCGCGGTCGCGCTCGCCATCGGGATCTCGCCGCCCTTCGTGAAGCTCAGCAGCTGCAGCATCTCGTAGCGCGCGAAGGAGAGGTCGAAGCGCTTGAGGGCGCCCTCGACGCGGGCGAGCAGCAGCTGGTGCGCCCGCATGACCGAGGTGACGAGGGTCATGCCGTCGGCCGCGTCGTCCCAGCCGTGGGCGAGCCACTGGCGCCGCGCCTCCGCGATCGGGTCGAGGGGGAGCGGATCGGAGGCCACGGCTCGACTGTAACCCGCTGCCGCGGCGCCCCTCGTCAGGCACGGTGTCAACTTAGTTGACACCCGCCTCGCGCAGGCGGAGACTCGAGGCGAAGCGGCCCGCGATGATGCGCGCCCCCGTCGAGAGGAACCCCATGGCGAAGGCAGACAAGCCCCTCACCGCGAAGTCGTCGGTCGGCGACTGGCTCGCCCACCCGCAGGGCGGCGCCCTGCTGCGCAGCATGCTCGCCGAGGCGGGCCAGAGCGAGAGCGTGCTGAAGCCCGTGCGCCTGTTCTCGCTGCAGCGGCTCGTGCAGCTGAGCCAGGGGAAGTTCCCGCAGGAGGTCGTCGACAGCATGGTCGCCGAGGTCAACGGCGGCATCGCCCCCGACGAGCACGACGAGAGCGCCGAGGCCGACGAGGGGGATGCCCCCGGCACCGCCGCCGGCTCCGAGCCCGCCGCCTGGGTCGAGCTCATCACCCCCGGCCGCTTCGAGGGCCGCACGATCATCGTCACGGGCGCCGGATCGGGCATCGGCCGCGCGACCGCCGCCCGCATCGCGGCCGAGGGCGGCACGGTCGTCGCCGTCGACATCTCGGGCGAGCGTCTCGCCGAGCTGAAGGCCGAGCATCCCGCCGCCGTCACCGTCACCGGCGACATCACGAAGCCCGACGACGTGGCCGCGATCGTCGCCGCCGCGAACGGGCGCATCGACGGCCTCGCCAACGTCGCCGGCGTCATGGACGACATGACCCCGCTGCACGAGGTGAGCGACGCGGTCTGGGAGCGCGTGTTCGCGGTCAACGTCGACGGGATGTTCCGCCTCACGCGCGCGGTGCTGCCGACCATGCTCGCCGCGGGGCGCGGCGCGGTGGTCAACGTGGCCTCCGAGGCCGCCCTGCGCGGCTCGGCAGCCGGACTCGCCTACACCGCCTCCAAGCACGCCGTCGTCGGGCTCACCAGGAGCTCGGCCTTCATGTACGCGGGGCACGGGATCCGCGTCAACGCGGTCGCGCCCGGACCGGTCGCGACGAACATCCAGGCGAGCTTCGCCTCGGAGCTCGGGCAGGAGCGCATCGGCATGGCCATGCAGCTGCTGCCCCCGGTGGCCGAATCGGCGCAGCTGGCCGCGTCGATCACCTGGCTGCTGAGCGACGACGCCACCAACGTCACGGGCGTGACGCTCGCGAGCGACGGCGGCTGGTCGGCGATCTAGAGCGGCCCGGTCACGGCGCGGCCGGCGTCAGCAGCTGCTGCAGCAGCGCGCCGTACTGCCGCACGATCGTCTCGGGGTCGGTGGCGAGCAGCTGCTCGTCGCCGACCACCCAGAGCGCGTAGAGCAGGCCGCCGACGAGAGCGCCGGCGAGGCGGGCGCGCAGCTCGGCGTCGGCGCCCTCCAGCAGCGGCAGCAGGGGCTGCACGAAACCCGCGTCGTGGGCCTCGCGCAGGGCCGAGCCGATGCCCTCGGCATCGCTGGCGCGCAGCAGGGCGAGGAACACGCGGCGGACATCCTCACCGGGGTCGAGCACGTAGCGGATCCAGGCCTCGCCCATCGTCTCGACGGGGCCGTCGACCACGGGGGCGTGGTCGAGCTCGAGCCGCACGGTCTCGAGGAACAGCGCCTGCTTGCCGCCGAAGTGGCGGATGACGAGCGCCGGATCCACGCCAGCCTCGCCGGCGATGTCGCGCACGGTGGTCCCGGCGTACCCGGTGGCGGGGAAGAGCTGCGCGGCGGCCGCCCGGATCGCGCGACGGGTCGGCGACTCCTCCTCGGGGATCGGCTGGCTCATGCTCCGGATGCTAGCCGCCCGCCCCTCGCGTTCCCCGCCGCCGATCCGTCGGCGGATGTTCACCCCGGCGTCGCGGCCCCGACGCCGGGGGCGCGCGACGCGGTCGATAGCGTGCGCTCGTGAAGATCGCCGTCGTCACCGAATCCTTCCTCCCGCAGCTCAACGGCGTCACCAACTCGGTCGTGCGCGTGCTCGAGACCCTGCACTCCGACGGCCACGAGGCCATCGTCATCTCGCCGACGACGCCCGGCGACGAGCACCTCGGCTACGCCGTGCACCGCAGCGGCTCGCTGCCGCTCATGCGGTTCCCGATGGGGGTGCCGCACCGCGCACTGCAGTCGACGCTCGAGGCCTTCGCGCCCGACGTCGTGCACGCGGCCGCGCCCTTCCTGCTCGGCCGCAAGGCGCTCGCGGTGTGCGCCCGCACGGGGATCCCGAGCGTCGCCGTCTACCAGACCGACGTCGCCGGCTACCTGCAGCGCTACGGCGTCGGCTTCGCCCGGCCCATGCTCGACCGCTTCGTCGCGGGCGTGCACGCGCTCGCCGACCGCACGCTCGCCCCGACGCCGCAGACGGCCGAGCAGCTGGGCCGCCTCGGCATCGAGAACGTGCACGTCTGGGGCCGCGGCGTCGACAGCCGGCTGTTCCACCCCGTTCGGCGTGAGTCGCCCGGCGCTCTCGCCCTGCGCGAGCGCGCGGCGCCGAACGGCGAGCTGCTGGTCGGCTACGTCGGGCGTCTCGCGGCCGAGAAGCAGGTGGGCCGGCTGCGCGAGCTGATCGGGATGCCCGGCGCACGCTTCCTCATCGTCGGCGACGGCCCCGAGCGCCCGCGTCTCGCGCAGGCCTTCGCGCACGATCCGGTGACCTTCACCGGCCAGCTGCAGGGCCCGGAGCTCGCCGACGCCTTCGCCGCCCTCGACGTCTTCGTGCACTTCGGCACGGAGGAGACCTTCGGCCAGACCATCCAGGAGGCGCAGGCGACGGGCCTGCCCGTCGTGGCCCCCGCCGTCGGCGGTCCGCTGCACCTGGTCGACGAGGGCCGCACGGGTCTGCTCGTCGATCCGGCGGAGCGACGGGGGTTCCGGCGCGCGGTCGAGCGGCTCGCCGCCGACGCGACCCTGCGGGCGCGGCTCGGCGAGGCGGGCCGGCGTGCGGTGCTCGGCCGCTCGTGGGAGGCCAACAACCGGCAGCTGCTCGACCACTACCGCGCGGTGATCGCGGCGACGCGGGCGCGGGCGGGGGCATCCTGAACCTGCTCGATGCGCACGCGATCATCGACGCCGCGGGCGTCGGGGTCGTGCTCGTCGTGGCGGTGATCGTCTACCTCGAGACGGCGTTCTTGCCGGCCTCGTTCCTTCCCGGGGACTCGCTGCTGTTCATCACGGGACTCACCGTCGCGACCGTCGCGACGCCGGTGCCGCCGCCCGCCGCCTTCGCCCTGGTCGCTCTCGCCGCCGTGCTCGGAGCGCAGACGAGCTACGAGATCGGCCGCGCGGCCGGCCCCGCGATCCTGCGCCGCCCGCGCCGCCGCCTCACCGACGAGGTCTACGCCCGCACCCGGGCGCTGTTCGAGCGCCTCGGCGTGCGTGCGGTCATCGTCGGACGCTTCGTGCCGATCGTGCGGGCGCTCGTGCCGCTCATGGCGGGCTTCACCGCGATGCCGCGGCGGCGCTTCGTCGTCGTCAACATCGTCGGCGCGATCGTCTGGATCGCCCTGTTCATGGGCGCCGGCTACTTCCTCGGCGGGGTACCGCTCGTCGAGCAGAACCTCGAGCTGGCGATCATCATCGCGATCGTGGTCTCCTCGCTGCCGTTCCCGATCGAGCTGGGGCGCGAATGGTGGATGCGGCGGCGCGATCGCCGCCGGGCCGCGGCGCACTGAGTTGCCCGCCCGCCCGCCCGTCGGCCCTGCCCGCCCGCCCGCCCGTCGGCCCTGCTCGCCCGCCTCGCCCGTCGGCCCTGCTCGCCCGCCTCGCCCGTCGGCCCTGCTCGCCCGCCTCGCCCGGGGCTTCGTCTGGCCGTCGCGCTCGCCCACGGTGATCCTCGCACCACCTCGCGCGAGGGGCGCTACTCCGCGCGCGAGGCCTCGCCCCTCGCCCCGTCTCGCCCGATGGCGCCCTCGCCGGTCGTGTTCGAGCCCGCACCGCGGTCCTCAGCAGCTCCTCCCGCGCGCCTTCCACAACTGCGGAACGGGTGAGCGCGATTCACGCGATCCGCAGTTGTGGAAGGGCCGAGAGAGAGGAAGCCGGCCGGCGGGCCCGACGGCAGGGAAGGTGGCCGAGCGCCGCACGCCGGCCTCGCACGCCGGCCTCGCACACTGGCCTTGCACACTGGCCTCGCACCCCGGCCTCGCGACCCGGCCCGATGATGCGGCGCCGCAACCCCTCCCCGCGAAGCGCCACGGCGACCCGGCCCCGCGAAGCGCCACGGCGGCCCGCCCCCGCGACCCGCCCCCGGTCTCGCCGCCGCGCCACGCCGCAGGAGGTCAGGCCCGCTCGCCCACGATCGCCGTGATGGCCGGCACGACCGACTCGTCCTGCAGCGAGGTCGTGTCGCCGAGCGGGCGACCGTCGAGCACGTCGCCGAGCAGGCGGCGCATGATCTTGCCCGAGCGCGTCTTCGGAAGGTCGGGCACGAGCACCACGTGCTTCGGCTTCGCGACGGGGCCGATCGCGCGGGCGATGTGGGCGGCGAGCTCGGCCCGGGCATCCACCGCCGCCTGCCGCCACGCGAGCAGCGCCGCCTCGTCGAGCGAGGCCGCCTCGTCGAGCAAGGCCCCCTCGTCGAGCGAGGCCGCCGCCTTGCGCGCGCCCCCCGCGTCGAGCGAGGCCCCCGCCTTGCGCGCGCCCCCCGCCTCGGGGGACGCCGCGGAGGACAGACCCTCCGGTCGGGAGACCGGCACGACGAACGCCGCGACCGCCTGCCCGGTGACGGCATCGGCCACTCCGACCACGCCGGCCTCGGCGACGAGCGGGTGCGCGACGAGCGCCGACTCGATCTCGATCGTCGAGAGGCGGTGCCCCGAGACGTTGATCACGTCGTCGATGCGCCCCTGCAGCCGGATGCGGCCCTCGGCGTCGGCCGTCGCTCCGTCACCGGCGAGGAACAGGCCCTGCGCGGCGAACCGGCTGAAGTACGCGGCGCGGTAGCGGTCGTGGTCGCCCCAGACCGTGCGGGCCATGGCGGGCCAACGTCCGGCGATGGTGATGAGGGCGCTCGAGCCGGCAGGGGCATCCACCCCGCTCTCGTCGACGAGCCGCACCGACAGGCCCGGCAGCGGCAGCCCCGCTGCGCCCGGAACCCCGTCGTGCACGCCTGGCAGCGTCGAGACGATCGCGGCGCCCGACTCCGACTGCCACCACGTGTCGACGATCGGCGCCCGCCCGCCCCCGATCCGCTCGTGGAACCACACCCAGGCCTCGGGGTTGATCGCCTCGCCGACCGTGCCCAGCAGGCGCACCGACGACAGGTCGAACGACGCCGGGAACCCGTCGGGGAACCGCGCCATGAACGTGCGGATGAGCGTCGGCGCCGTGTAGTACACGGTGACGCCGAGCCGCTCGATGATCTCGGCGTGCCGCGTCGGCGCCGGGTGGTCGGGGGAGCCCTCGGCGATGACGATCGCGGCGCCGTTCGACAGCGGGCCGTAGAGCACGTACGTGTGCGCGGTGACCCACGCCAGGTCCGCCGTGCACCAGTACACGTCGGAGGGCTTCGCGTCGAAGAGCGCCCAGTGGCTCCAGCTCGCCTGCACGAGGTAGCCGCCCGTCGAGTGCACGACGCCCTTCGGCTTACCCGTGGTGCCGCTCGTGTACGTGATGAAGAGGGGATGCTCCGCCTCGAGCGCCGGCGGGGTGTGCGACGAGGGCTGCGCGCCGACGGCCTCGTGCCACCAGACGTCGCGCCCGTCCGTCCAGTCGAGGGAGGACCCGGTGCGACGCACCACGAGCACGTGCCGCACGTGGTCGAGCCCCGCGACGGCCTCGTCGACGATGCCCTTGACCGGCACGGCCGCCCCGCGCCGGAACTGCCCGTCGCTCGCGATCACCGCCGCCGCGCCCGTGTCGGCGACGCGGAACCGCAGCGCCTCGGCCGAGAACCCGCCGAAGACGAGGGAGTGCACGGCGCCGATGCGCGCGCAGGCGAGGGCCGCCACGACGGTCTCGACGAGCACCGGCAGGTAGATGACGACGCGGTCGCCGGGCCCGATGCCGAGCGCCTCGAGCGCGTGCGCGGCCTGCGCGACGCGGCGCTGCAGCTCGGCGTAGGTGACGGTCTCGCGGTCGCCGCGCTCGCCCTCGAAGTGCAGCGCGACGGAATCGCCGCGGCCCGCGTCGACGTGCTGGTCGACGCAGACGACGCTCGCGTTGAGCCGGCCGCCGTCGAACCAGGTCGCGCGGGGGCTCAGCGGGTCGTCGTCGCTCGGCGGCGTCCACTCGTGCACCGACAACCAGCGCTCGGCCCACGGCAGGCGCTCGGCCTGCTGCTGCCAGAAGGCGAGCGGGTCATCCGGGTAGTCGGCGAGAACCGCCTCGGTCACGTTCGCCGCGGCCGCGAAGGCGGCGGGCGGCGGGTACCGGCGGTCGTCGTGAACGGGGGTGGATGCTCGCAGCTCGCTCATCGTGCCTCCCACGGTAGGCGGCGCACCCGGGCGCGCGCCCCGTGCCGCGTCACGCGCCGTCACATCCGCGCGCCACGGCGCCGGAGCGGCCGCGCCCGCACGCAGCGGAGCGGGGCCCGTGCCACCGCACGAGCCCCGCTCCGGTCCTGCAGCGGTCGGCGCGCGAACGCGCCGACCGGGTCATCCGATCATCCGGATGGATCAGCCGAGGATGTCGCCCAGGCCGAGGTCGAGGTCGCTCGTGATGCCGTCGACGAGGCCGTCGACCGAGCCGGTCACGTCGCCGACGATGCCGTCGACGTCGACGACGTCGGTGACGTCGCCCACGATGCCGTCGACGTCGGCGACGTCGCTCACGTCACCGAGGTCGACGTTGGTCTCGTTGCCCGAGCCGATGGGGGCCTGCACGTCGTTGCCCGAACCGATGGCGTTGCCCGACCCGATGTCGCCGACCTCGGGGGCCACCACGACGGGGCTCTCGTTCGAGATGTCGCCGCCGTTGATGTCGCCACCGGTCACGTCGCCGACGAGGCCGTCGACCGAGGTGTCGCCGCCGGTCACGTCGCCCAGCAGGCCGCTGATGGTCGCGTCGCCGGAGAAGCCGTCGATCGTGCCGTCGAGCAGGTCGGCGAAGGTGGTGTCGCTCGTGATGCTGTCGAGCAGGTCGCTCGTGAGCACCGTCTCGGGGGCGACGGTGGTGGTGGACTCGGTGGTGTCGTCGGCCATCGCGGGGGCGGCGAAGCCGGCGGTGAGCAGGCCGGCGGCGGCGATCGCCGAGAGGGTGCCAATGGTCTTCTTCGAGGTGAACGTGTTCATGGTGATGAACCTTTCTTCCTGTTCGGGTTCGGGCCCGGTTCTCATCGGGGACGGTGTCGAACCGTTCCCGCCGGGCACATGGAGGCATCCGGAACGCGGCGGCCACCGGTTTGGCGGATGCGGCCGGAACGACCCCCGTTCGGGGGTGGAACGACGGTTTGCTGTGAGAACCTGGGAGCGTTCCGGCCCGGAATGACGGGCCTCCACCGGTCGAGGCGATCGGATGCTGGAAACCTCCTCCACGTGCGTCGTCGCCTCTCGTGGTAACCCCGCGGATACGCTGACGACGTGACCACCGCGAGCAGCGCTCCCGCCTCCCTCCGCCTCTCCGACGAGGTCGCCTCGGCGCTCGCCGAGGGCCGCCCGGTCGTCGCGCTCGAGTCGACGATCATCAGCCACGGGCTGCCCCGCCCGCGCAATCACGAGGCCGCGATCGAGTTCGAGGCGATCCTGCGCGAGCAGGGCGTCACGCCGGCGACGATCGCGGTGCTCGACGGCGTGCCGCGCATCGGCCTCGACGCCGAGGGTGTGCGCCGCATCGCCGAGGAGGATCTGGCGAAGGCGAGCGTGCGCGATCTGCCGATCCTCATGGGCCGGGCCGCCAGCGGGGCGACGACCGTCGCGGCGACCGCGCACCTCGCCTCCCTCGCCGGCATCCGCGTCTTCGCCACCGGCGGGCTCGGCGGCGTGCACCGCGGGGCGAGCGAGGCCTTCGACGAGTCGGCCGACCTCTCGACCCTCGCCGTCACGCCCATCACGGTGGTCTCGGCCGGGGTGAAGAGCGTGCTCGACATCGCGGCGACCCTCGAGCGGCTCGAGACGTACTCGGTGCCGGTGATCGGGCTCGGCACGAGCGTGTTCCCGAGCTTCTGGCTGCGCGAGAGCGCGTTCACCCTCGACTGGTCGGTCGACGACGCGGCCCAGGTCGCCGCCGTCATGGCCGCGCACGACGCGCTCGGGCACCGCCAGGGCATCGTCGTGGCGAACCCCATCCCGGCCCATCAGCAGTGGGATCCCGCCGAGCACGACCGCGTGCTCGCCGAGGCCTTCGCGCTCGCCGAGGCGGCGGGGGTCACGGGCAAGGCGGTCACGCCGTTCCTGCTCGGAACGATCGTCGAGCTCTCGGGCGGCCGCAGCCTCGAGGTCAACCTCGACCTGGCGCGCAACAACGCGGCCGTCGCGGGCCGCATCGCCGCTGCCTGGGCGGCGCGCTGAGAATGGTGGATGCCCGCCGCGCCCTCGTCGTCGGCGACGTCATCGACGACCTCATCGTCGTGCCGAGCGGACCGGTGCGGCCCGACACCGACACGACCGCGCGCATCACCCGCAGCCCCGGCGGCAGCGCCGCGAACACCGCCGCCTGGCTCGCCGCCCTCGGAGCGCCGGTCGACCTCGTCGCGCGGGTCGGAGCGGGGCGGCGCGAGCTCCACGCGGCCGAGCTCGCCGCCGCGGGCGTCACCGCCCACCTCAGCGAGGACGCCGAGCGCGGCACCGGCACGATCGTCATCATCGTCGAGGGCGACCGTCGCGCCATGCTCACCGATCGCGGCGCCAACGCCACCCTCGACCCGGCGGAGGTGACCGACGCCCTGCTCGACGCGGCGGGCGCTCTGCATCTGACGGGGTACTCGCTCTTCGACGCCCTCGACCCCGCGGCGCTGCACGACCTCGTGGCGCGGGCCCGCCATCGCGGCGTCGCGGTGTTGTTCGACCCGGGGTCGGCGGGGTTCATCGCCGACTACGGCGTCGCGCGCTTCACCGCCGCCGTGCGGGGCGTCGACCTGCTGCTGCCCAACCTCGACGAGGGCCGCCTGCTGGCGGGCCTCGACGAGCGCTCCGAGGCCCCGGCCGTCGCCGAGGCGCTGCTCGACCTCGCTCCGGCCGTGATGCTCACGTGCGGAGCGGTCGGCGTCGTGATCGCCGAGCGCGAGGGGGGCATCCGATCGATGGATGCCCGCCCCGTCATCACCGTCGACCCGACCGGTGCCGGCGACGCCTTCACCGCGGGCGTCATCGCCGCGCGCCTGCGGGGCGCCGACCTCGACGCTGCCGCCCTCGCGGGCATGGCGGCCGCGGCGACGGCCGTCGGCAGGGTCGGAGGTCGGCCATCGAGGCAGTAGTCGGGAGCCGGGCGGGCCGGCGCCGATCGGCGCGACCGCGCAGGTCGCTCATGGTCGCGTCGGGGAGAGTGTCGGCATGGTCCGCCTCCGACTGACCGCGCTGGTGCTCGGCGCGGCGTACACCGCGCTGCTGCTGCTGTTCACGCTCAGCCCGGTGTCGCAGCTGTACGTGGGGTCGGAGGCGCAGCAGGGCGTGCTCAGCTGGGGCAGCTGGCTGGACCCGCAGACGTGGGCGGAGGGCACGCTCGTCGAGTTCGCCGCCAACATCGCGATCTTCATCCCCTGGGGGGTGCTCGCGCTCCTCGCGGTCGGGGTGAGGCGCTGGTGGCTCGCGGCCGCGGGCGGCGTCCTCCTCACCTGGGTCATCGAGGTCGCGCAGATCCCTCTCGCCCGCATCTCCGATCCGCGCGACCTCATCGCCAATACCGCGGGGGCCGTCCTGGGCGTCGGCATCGCCGCTCTGCTGTCGGTGATCGGCGCGCGATCGCGGCGACGCGGGGAAGCACGGGCCCGGCGCTCACCATCCCCGCTGCGCCCCGCCCCGGCGCCCCGCTAGCGGATCCGCGCGGGCAGCTCCCCGCCGCCGGAGCACCCAAGGCTCAGCCGAGCGGGGGCACGACCGGCTCGGGGCCGTCCCGGCGTGGCCGACCGAAGGCGACGGCGCCGATCGAGGCCGCGATGACGAGCGCGATCGCGATGAGCTGGATGCCCGTCAGCAGCTGCCCGAGCACGACGAGCCCGGCGAGCGCCGCGACGGCCGGGCCGAGGCTCGACAGCACGCCGAAGACGCGCGTGGGCATGCGCTTGAGAGCCAGGAACTCCAGCGCGTACGGCACCGCCGAGGTCAGCACGGCGATGCCGGCGAACGTCAGCAGCAGCACGGGCTGCGCGCCGACCGCGGTCGCGGCGGGGGCGGCGCCCAGCGGCACGACGACGAGCGCGGCGACGAGCATCGCCATCGCGAGCCCGTCGACGCCGCGGGCGCGGGGGCCGAGGCGCGCCGAGGCCACGATGTACAGCGCCCAGAACGCGGCCGCCCCCGCGGCGAGCAGCAGCCCGAGCGGATCGAGCGAGCCGCCGTCGCCGTCGAGACCGAGCAGCACGACGCCGAGGGCGGCGAGCGCGACCCAGGCGAGGTCGCGCGCCCGGCGGGTGCCCGCGACGGCGACCGCGAGCGGTCCGAGCAGCTCGATCGTGACGGCGACCCCGAGGGGGATGCGGTCGATCGCGAGGTAGATGAGAGCGTTCATGCCCGCGAGGCCCGCGCCGAGGGCCGCGACGCCGAGCCAGGTGCGACGATCCCATCCGCGCACCCGGGGCCGGATCACCGCGAGCAGGATGGCGGCGGCGAAGCCGAGCCGCAGCGCCGCGGCCCCGAGCGGACCGACCTGGTCGAAGAACGAGCCGGCGATCGCGTTGCCGAACTGCACCGAGACGATCGCCGTGACGGCGAGCGCCGCAGGAGGGACGGGGGTGCGGTCGCGCGTCACCGTGCCAGTCTGCCCCAGCGCGAGCGGGCCCCCGCGCAGACGGAACGCCTGGCGGCCCTGGGTGGGGCTGCCGGGCGTTCCGGGGAGGGGAGGCGCGACCCGAACGCGCGTCCCGAGCGGGTGGGGCCTAGTCGCTCGAGCCGACCGAGGCCGGGCTCTGCGCCGAGACGGGGCTCGCGGGGGAGACCGGGCTCGGCACCGAGACGGGGCTCGCGGGCGTGACGGGCGAGGGCACCGACACCGGCGAGACGGGCGTCGGCACCGTCACGGGGCTCTGCACGCTCTGCGCCGACACGGGCGTGGCGACCGAGGCGGCCGTCGCCGGCGAGGGGGTCACGATGCTGTCGCTCTGCACGGAGAAGCTGACGTCGGCGCTCTGGCCGCTGCCCTTCACGTCGGTGGTGACGTCGTTCAGGCCGGGCACGGTCGCGCCGGTGCTGCCCTCGGTGAGGGTCATGGCGTTGGCGGCGGCGGTCGCGCCGCCGGCGAGCAGGCCGAGGCCGAGCACGGAGGTGGCGCTGACGGCGATCCAGGTCTTCTTCTGCATGGTCTTCTCTTCTCCTCGGTCGTACGGAGGTCGTACGGAAGTCGGTGGGGGAGGGCTGCCCCTCCCGATGACTCCATCGTGCTGACCCCGGATGAGACCGGAAGGAGGCCTGCGTGAGAGGCCTCTCATGTGCGGATCAGCTCCGAGCGGCCGCCTTGACCTCCTCGTAGGCGTCGAGCGCCGCCTGCCGCGATTGCTTCAGGTCGACGATCGGCTCGGGGTAGGCGGGCGTTCCCGCCTCGGGGACCCAGCGGTTGACGTAGAGCCCGTGCCCGTCGAACTTCTTCGCCTGCAGCTCGGGGTTGAACACCCGGAAGTACGGTGCCGCATCGGCCCCCGAGCCGGCGACCCACTGCCACGAGGCCGAGTTGTTGGCCTCGTCGGCGTCGACCAGGCAGTCCCAGAACCAGGCCTCGCCCTCGCGCCAGTCGATGCGCAGGTTCTTCGTCAGGAAGCTCGCCGTGACCATGCGCACGCGGTTGTGCATGTAGCCGGTGCGCCACAGCTCGCGCATGCCCGCATCGACGAGGGGGATGCCCGTGCGCCCGTGCTGCCACGCCTCCAGCTCGCCGGCCTCGGGCCTCCGCCACGGCATCGCGTCGAACTCGGGTCGGAAGTTCTTGCGCCCCAGCTCGGTGAAGTGGAACAGGATCGTGTAGGAGAACTCGCGCCAGCCGAGCTCGCTGAGGAACTTCGCGCGATTCTTCCGGGCCGAGGCATCGAGGTCGCGCTGGAGGCGGTGCCAGATCTGGAACGGGCTGAGCTCGCCGAACTTCAGGTGCGGGCTGAGCATGCTCGTCGCCGGCACGGCGGGCTCGTCGCGGCGGTGGTACTCGCCGAGGTGCTCGTCGGCGAAGGCCTCGAGCCGCTCGTGGGCTCCGGCCTCGCCCGGGGTCCACGTCTCGCGCAGGCCCTCGGCCCAGTCGGGCGCGGTCGGCAGCAGCTCCCAGTCATCGAGGTCGTCGCTCGCGACGCCCTCGACGCCCTCGAGCGCCGAGGGCGCGTCGAGCGGTTCGCGGGGCTCGCCCGCCGCGAGGCACGCGCGCCAGAACGGCGTGAACACCTTGAAGGGGGTGCCCGAGCCCGTGCGGATCGTCCACGGCTCGAACAGCAGCGAGCCCTGGAAGCTCTGCACCTCGAGCCCCTCCTCGGTGAAGCGGGTCTTGAGCTCGGCGTCGACCTCGCGGGCGGCGCCGTAGCGGCGGTTCCAGTAGACGGCCCCGGCGCCGGACTGCTCGACGAGGGCGGGCAGCTCGGTGCGGGCGCTGCCGCGGCGCAGGGTGAGGTCGGCGCCGAGCGCGCGCAGGGCATCCCGCAGGCGCTCGAGGGAGTGGTGCAACCACCACCGGCTCGCGGCCCCGAGCGGGCGTACCTCGGGCGAGGCGTCGTCGAGCAGGTAGAGCACGATCACCGGGCCGCCCCGCCGGACGGCGGCGTCGAGGGCGGGGTTGTCGGTGATGCGCAGGTCATCGCGCAGCCACACGATGCTGGGGGATGGCCTCATAGCCGCCAGGCTACGGGCACCCGGGGGTAGCCTCTCTGGAAGGTTCCCGAATGGTCGATGACAGCCCGCAACCCTCCCCCGGCATCGTGCCCTCCGCCGCCCGTGACGATGCACGCGCGGCCGTTCGGACTGTGCTCGATCATGCCGAGCGACTCGGGGTGCGCAGCATCATCGCGGGCGGTCCGGTCTTCGTCCTCCACGGCCTCATCTCGCCGCGTCCCGCCCCCGCCGCGAACCTCGTCATCGACCCGGCGGGCGAGACCGCGCTGCTCGGCGCCCTCGGAGCGGAGGGGTGGGTCCCCGCCTCGATGCGGCCCTCCCTCGCCCCCGGCGGGGCCCTCGGACTGCGGCACGTCCCCTCCGGCGCGCTGCTGAACCTGTACCCGCTGCTGCCCGGCTTCAGCGTGCATCCCGCGGTCGCGTTCGAGCACCTGTGGGAGTGGCGGGTGCCGATGCGCGCCTACGACCGCGACGTCGCCGCCGTCGACCGCCTCGTCACCATGATCCTCGCCGTGCACGACAACCTCGGGCCGCGCGCGGCGGCGCCCCCGCCCGAGTCGGTCACCGCCATCCTCCTCGAGCACTTCCTCGCCGAGATCACCAACGACGAGCTCGAGCGCGTGCCCGTGCTCATCGCGGGACTGCGCGCCGAGGCGGTCATGCGCCGGTTCTGCGCCGCCCTGGGGCTGCCGCCGATGGCCGCGCGCATGCCCTCGCGCGCCTACGCCCAGCGGCGCTGGGCCCTCGACGAGGTCGGCCACGGCGACCGGCTGCTGCTCGCCTCGCTCGATGCGACTCCGGGCTATAGCGGCGCGGTGCAGCGCGACGTGCGGGCGGCGAGACGATGGATGCTCGCTCGCGCCCCGCTCGAGCTGCCGCACCTGCTCGGCACCGTGCTGGGGGCATCCCGTCGCCGGCGTCGCCGCCTGCGCGAGGCGCTCGGGCTCAGCCCCGCAGGCGGTCGCAGAGCGCGGTGAGCTGCACGAGCTCCTCGGGCGTGAGGCTGCCCCCCACGCGGCGGGAGATCGACTCGGCGTGCACGACCGCCACCCGCTTGAACAGTCGGTAGCCCTCGTCGGTGAGCGCGACGATCGTGCCGCGCGCGTCGCTCGGGTCGGGCTGCTTCTCGACCAGACCGCGGCCGGCGAGCCGGTCGATCATGCGGCTGACGCTCGGCTGGCTCAGCAGCAGGTGGGGGATGAGGTCGCGGATGCGCATCCGGCGCTCGGGCTGGCGGCTGAGGTTGAACAGCACGTCGTACTCGGTGAACGAGATCTCGGCCGTCGGGAACTCCGCCGAGAGCTGCCGCAGCACCGAGACCTGGGCGCGGAACAACGATTCCCATGCGTCGATGGCGAGCGTCTTGTCGGTCACGACCGCAACTCTATGCACTCGCATAGGGATTGTGTACGCAGGGCGCACACGGAGGGTCGCGACTGCGCTGATCTTTCCTGGCTGCGACGGCGTCGATCGTTCAGGGCCGCGAGCGGCCCTCCGCGCCGATGGTTCAGGGCCGCGAGCGGCCCCGGACATGGTGAAGGCCCGGCCGCCGAGGCGAGCGACCGGGCCTCTTCCCTTGCACCAAGAGTGTCCTGCAATCACATTCCGCGGAGGCTGCCACAGCAAACAACCTCTGCTGACACCGACTGTATAACGGCCAGGTAACGGTGTCTAGTTACCGGTTCGTTATTTTTCTGGGAGATCCCTATGCGGGGCGATCGCCCTCGTCGTCGACCCGGATCCAGGCCGTCGTGGCCGGCGGCAGCACTGCTCCCGACAGCGATCGGCTCGCCAGCAGCACCTCGTCGCCGGGCGCGAGCGGGGCATCCCCGTCGCCGAAGTTGGTGACCACGTGCCAGCCGCCGGGGCGGGCGAAACGCACCACCTGCGCATCGCCGGTCGGTACCCAGCGCAGCGACTCGGCGCCCTGCAGCTCGTGGCGCAGCGCGAGCGCGGCGCGGTAGAGCTCGAGCGTCGAGGAGGGGTCGTCCTCCTGCGTCTCGACGGCGTGCTCGGCGAACCAGTCGGGCTGCGGCAGGTGGCTGCCGCCCGGGCCGAAGCCGAAGCTCGGTCCCTCGGCGCTCCACGGCAGCGGAACGCGGCACCCGTCGCGACCGAGTTCGACGCCGGGGTTGCGGAAGAAGGTCGGATCCTGCCGCTCGACGTCGGGGATGGTCGCGACCTCGTGCAGACCGAGCTCCTCGCCCTGGTAGAGGTAGGCCGAGCCGGGCAGGCCGAGCACGAACAGGCTCGCGGCGCGAGCGCGCGCGAGACCCGCGGCGCGGTCGAGCGCGCTCTCGGGGCCGCCGGCGAGCAGCCAGGCGTTGCCGTGCTTCTCGACCGGTCGGCCGTCGGCGCTGCGCGCGGGGCGGTCGAGGCCGTACCGGGTCGCGTGGCGCACGACGTCGTGGTTCGAGAGCACCCACGTCGTCGACGAGCCCGAGGCGGCGGCGAGGCGCAGGTTGTCGTCGACGATGCTCACGAACTGCTCGGCGTCGAAATCGGCTTCGAGCAGATCGAAGTTGAAGGCCTGCCCGAGCCCCTCGGCGCTCGCGTAGCGCGGGCGGCGGTGCGGGGCGACCCACGCCTCGGCGACGGCCGTGCGGGGCGGGTCGTACTCGTCGAAGACGCGGCGCCACTCGGCGTAGACCTCGTGCACGTCGTCCCGGTCGATGATCGGGTGGTCGCCCTCGCGGGGCAGGGCATCCATCTCTGCCTGCGAGGGCAGCGGCTCGGTGAGGTCCTTCGTCAGCATGTGGGCGACGTCGATGCGGAACCCGGCGACGCCGCGGTCCGACCAGAAGCGCAGCGTGGTGAGGAAGTCGTCGCGCACCTCGCGGTTCGCCCAGTTGAGGTCGGGCTGCTCGGGCGCGAAGTTGTGGAAGTACCACTGCCCGTCCGCCACTCGGTGCCAGGCCGGACCGCCGAAGACGGAGACCCAGTCGGTCGGCGGCTCGGCGCCGTCCGGTCCGCGGCCGTCGCGGAAGATGTAGCGATCGCGCGCGGGCGATCCGGCGGGCGAGGCGAGGGCCTCCTGGAACCAGGTGTGCTGATCGCTCGTGTGGTTGGGCACGATGTCGACGATGGTGCGGATGCCCTCGGCCTCCAGCGCGGCGATGAGCGCGTCCATGTCCTCCAGGGTGCCGAGCCGCGGGTCGACGGCGCGGTAGTCGGCCACGTCGTACCCGCCGTCGGCGAGCTCGGAGGGGTAGAAGGGGCTCAGCCACACCGCGTCGATGCCGAGCCGCGCCAGGTAGGGCACGCGCGCCGTGATTCCGGCGATGTCGCCGATGCCGTCGCCGTTCCGATCGGCGAAGGAGCGCGGGTAGATCTGGTAGACGGCGGCCTGCCGCCACCAGGCGGCATCGGCACGGGCGCGGTCGGGAGCGGTGAGGGTCTCGAGGGTCACGAGGCGGAGCATCCTTTCGAAGGGGGTGGATCGGTGCGGGGAGGTCGGGTCAGCCCTTGACGGCGCCCTGCGTGACGC
Source organism: Microcella daejeonensis (assembly GCF_026625045.1). Lineage (GTDB taxonomy): Bacteria > Actinomycetota > Actinomycetes > Actinomycetales > Microbacteriaceae > Microcella > Microcella daejeonensis. The sequence continues at coordinate 1,275,811 of NZ_CP113089.1, forward strand.
CCTCCATGACCCAGCGCTGCGCGAACAGGTAGACGATGATCGCGGGCGCCATGGCCATGAGGTACGAGGCGAACGACACGTGGTAGTTGTTGCTGAACTGGGTCTGGAAGATGCTCTGCACGACCGGCAGCGACTGCATCGACGGGTCGGAGATGATGAGCGACGGCATCATGAAGTCGTTCCACGAGGCCAGGAAGGCGAAGATGCCGACCGTCGCGCTCATGGGCGCCAGCAGGGGGAACGTCAGGCGCCAGAAGGTCTGCCAGGTGGATGCTCCGTCGATGCGCGCGCTCTCCTCGAGCTCGGCGGGGATGGAGCGCAGGAACGCCGTGAACAGCAGGATGCTGAAGCTCAGCTGGAACATGACGTGCAGCAGGATCACGCCGCCGGGGTTGTCGAGCCCCAGCAGCCCGGTGAGCTGGATCTGCGGCAGCGCCACGACGGGGAACGGCAGGAACATCGCCGCGAGCAGGTAGTAGAAGGAGTACCGGAAGAACTTCTTCTCCCAGTTGCGCGCGATGGCGAAGGCTGCCGTCGAGGCGAGCAGGATCGTGCCGGTGACGGCGCCGGCGGTTATGAGCACGGAGACGCCGAACGCGGTGGGGAAGTCGGTGAGCTGCCATGCCGTGACGAAGCCCTCGACGCTGAACGGCGCGGGCAGGGCGAAGGCGTTGCCGTCGACGGCTTGGGCGGGCGTCTTGAACGCCATCGAGATCGTGACGTAGAGCGGCACGATCACGGTGATCGCGCAGAGCGCGAGCAGGATCGTGGTGCTCCAGCGGGGCCGCCCGCCGCCGCGGCCGGCGCGGGGCGCGCGGTCGGCGGATCGGGGTTCGCGCGCGCGGGGCGCGTCGGTCGGGGGGAGGGTCTGGGCGATCGCCATCAGAGCACGTTCCTTCCGCGGGTCAGTCGGAGCTGGATGAGGGAGACGCCGATGGCGATGAGGAAGAAGATGGTGGCGTTCGCCATCTGGTACGCGTAGTCGCCGCCTGTGAAGCCCGTGACGATGGTCATCGCGATGCTGCGGGTGGCCGTGCCCGGACCGCCGTCGGTGAGGCCGACGATTATGTCGTAGGCGTTGAGGAAGTTCTTGAAGCCGAGGATCACGTTGATGACGACGTAGCCGGCGACGAGCGGCAGGGTCACCCGCAGCAGCTGCTGGCGCCCGGTGGCCCCGTCGATCGACGCGGCCTCGTAGACCTCGCCGGGGATGGCGAGCAGGCCCGCGATGTAGATGAGCAGCGTTCCCGGGATCGCCTGCCAGGCGGTGACGATGACGATGCCGATCCAGGCGAGCGACGGATCGGCGAGGATGCTCTGCGAGAGCACCTCGATGCCGAGGGCCTGCCCCAGCGCTGGCACGGAGTTGGAGAAGAGGAAGTTGAAGACGTAGGCGATGATGATGCCCGAGATCACCATCGGGATCACGAAGACCGTGCGCAGGCCCGTCACGAAGCGGATGCGCGAGGTGAGCCCCACCGCGAGCAGGAACGCGATCGCGTTGACGAGCAGCACGGTCACGGCCGCGAAGCCGAGGGTGAAGCCGTAGCTCTGCCAGATCGCGGGGTCGGAGAAGACCGCGATGTAGTTGGTGAGACCGGTCAGCTGCCAGTCGCCGAAGCCGATCGAGTTCGTGAAGCTGAAGAAGATGCCGAGGACGGCGGGCACCGTGATGGCGAGCGTGAACAGCGCGAGCGCCGGCACGAGGAAGACGTAGTACAGCGGCTCGGTGCGACGGCGGCGTCGCGGGGCGGCCGGAGCGGTCGACGTCGACGTCGGCGTCGCCTCCGATGCCGCCGGCGCCTGCGGGGCGAGGGTCATGATGCTCTCCTGATTCCTGGTCGGCCGGTCATCCGCGCAGGGCGAGGCGAGCCCAGTCGGCGTCCATGGTGCGAAGGATGCTCTCGACGCTGCCCGCGCCCGTGACGAGCCCCTGCACGTAGTTGTCGGTGGGGATCGTCAGCGGGATCGCCTTCGAGGGCCCCTGGTAGAACCGCGCCGTGTCGAAGTACTCGCGCATGCCGACGATGCGGGGGTCGGTGACCGGAGCGGCATCGACGGTCGTGCCGTATCCCAGTTGAGCGGCGTTGTAGTCGTTCATCACCTCGGGCTGGAAGAGGTACTGGAGGAAGTCGCGGGCCGCGCCCTTGTTCGGGCTCGCCTCCGGGATCCAGGCGGCGAGGTCGATGTTGACGCGCACCTCGAGGTCGTCGGGGTCGTCGGTCATCGGCAGCGGGAACGTGCCCACCTCGAGGTCGGGGGCGCTCTTGGCGATCTCGCCGAGGGCCCAGGGGCCCTGCAGGTACATCGCGGCCTGCCCCTGCGCGAAGGCGAGGTTGCCGTCGCCGTATCCCCGGCTGTTCGCGTCGGGATTCGTGTACTCGCGGGCGAGCTCGAGCATGCGCTCGACGGGCTCGCTCATCGTCTGCTCGAAGGAGACGGGTGCATCGGGGCCGACCTCCGTGCCGAGCTCGTTCAGCTGCTCGTAGAACTCGTCGACCTCGATCGTGCCGCCGACGGTGTAGTCGAACCACCCCTGCGACACCGTCCACGGGTCGGCGAAGGTGCCGTAGAACGGCGTGATGCCCGCGGCCTCGAGAGCCTCGCAGACGGCGATGAGTTCGTCGTAGGTCTGCGGCACCTCGAGTCCCTGCTGCTCGAAGATCTCGACGTTGTAGATGACGGATGCGGCCATGACCGAGTACGGCAGCACGCTCGTGCGCCCCGGATAGGTCGCGTACTGGTCGACGAGGTCCTGCACCTCGGGCAGGATCCGGTCGGCCTCCGGCAGGTCGGAGAGGTCGCTGAGCGCCCCGCGCTCCATGAAGCGCGCCATCTCCATGTTGTAGTTCAGGAGCCCGAGATCCGGCGGGTTGCCCCGCAGGAACCCCGCTTGAAGATTGGACGAGGAGTCGAGCTCGACCCGCACCTCGCTCTGCGCGGCGTTGTACTCGGCGATCAGCTCGCGGAAGTACGGGATCGCCTCGGGCTTGCTGAGGTGGAACTGGATCTCGGTGCGGCCGGAGTCGGCGCTGCAGGCGCTCGCGGTGAGAGCCAGGGCGGCGGCGGCGGCCGCCGCGGCGAGAGCGCGCAGGCCCCCGCGTCGTCTCGAGGTGGTCACGTCGTCGTCGTCCTTCCTCCGCCCGTCATTGGGCGCAGTCGCGGGAGCAGTTCATCCGATAAGTAGATTTACACATCGAATAAAGCCGATGGGCACCATACTGCAAGCAGGACTCCGAAAGGTCAACCCCTCGATGCGCTCCGTCACCGCCGATCCCCCCGCCGCTCAGCGGCGGTCGAGCCTGCTCGCGGTCCTCGAGATCGCGTGGGCCTCCGGGCCGTTCACCGCGACGGATGCGATGACGGCCGGGCTCACGCGCTCCACCACGATCGACGTGCTCGACGAGCTCCGCGATCGCGGGCTCCTGCGCGAGCTGCCGAACTCCCGGGCCGCCGGCGAGTACAGCAAGGGCAGGCCCTCGCGGCGCTTCGAGCTGCACGCGCGAGCCGGGGTCGTGGTCGGCATGGACGCGGGCGCCGGGCACCTCACGACCGTCGTCGCCGACCTGCGCGGCGCGACCCTCGTCACGCGGCACCGCACCGCCGATAACGAGGAGTCGGCCGAGAGCCGTCGGGCGACCGTGGCCGCGGCGCTCGACGACGCGCTCGCTGCGGCCGGCCGCAGCCGATCCGAGGTCGTCGCGCTCTGCGTCGGGGTGCCCGCGCCCGTCGACGCCCGCGGCGAGTCGCCGCCGCACCGCACCGGCTTCTGGCGGCGCATGAACCCGGGGCTCCTCGGGATGCTGGCGGAGAGCATCCCGATCGTGCGCGTCGAGAACGACGCGCTGCTCGCCGCCGTCGCCGAGCGCACCATCGGTGCCGCGATCGGCGTCGACGACGTCGTCACCCTGCTCGGCGGCGACCGGCTCGGAGCGGGCATCGTCGTCGATGGCCACCTGCTGCGCGGGGCGCACGGCGGCGTCGGGGAGATGGTCGCGTTCGACCACGTTCCCGGCGTCGAGAGCGCCGACGGCCTCTCGGGGCGCCTCGCCGACCGCGCCCGCACGCTCGTCGAGGAGGGTCTCGCGACAGCGGGCGGGGCGCTCGCGGCGGTGCCCGCCGCCCGGATCGACGCGCCCCTCGTGGTGCGCCTCGCGCGCGAGGGCGATGCCGACGCGCTCGCGGTCGTGCGCGGCGTCGCGGCCGTGCTCGCCGAGATCACGGCGGTGTTCGGCAGCCTCTTCGACCCCGCGCGCGTCGTCGTGACGGGCGGCGTGGCGGCGGGGGCTGATCTGCTCATCGCGCAGGCGCGCGGCATGATGCCCGCCCAGCTCGACCTGCCCGCTCCCGAGCTCGTGGCCTCCGAGCTCGGCGCCGAGGCGGTGGTCGCCGGCGCGGTCTTCCACGCCGTGCACCACGCCCGCGCAGGGGCGCTCGATCTGCCCGCCTTCGCACTGCCGGCCGCCGAGCGCTCGCTCGTCTGAGGCGGCTCCCTCCCGTCGGTGAGGAGGAGGGGCGGTGCGCGCTCCCCGCGTTCGGCGCGATCCCACAGCCTTTCCCCGGGTTCGATCCGGAATGCCTCGGGGGAGCGGGCGGGTTGTCCCCCGAGTGGCCGATTCGGTCGCGGAAAGGATCTGACCCCATGACTCTGCTCTCCCCGCTCGCGCTCGGCGCGATCTCCCTGCCCAACCGCCTCGTGATGGCGCCCATGACCCGCACCCGCTCCGGCGATGACGGCGTGCCCGGCCCGCTCGTGGCCGAGTACTACGCCCAGCGCGCCTCCTCCGGCCTCATCATCACCGAGGGCGTGTACCCGAGCCACGAGTCGCGCGCCTACGCCGGACAGCCCGGCATCGTCACCGAGGAGCAGCAGGCGGGCTGGGCGCGGGTCGCCGAGGCCGTGCGCGGCGCCGGCGGACGGATGTTCATGCAGGTCATGCACGGCGGGCGCGTCTCGCACACCGCCATCACCGGCACCGAGCGCATCGTGGCCCCCTCCGCGATCGCGATCGAGGGCGAGGTGCGCCTCGGCGACGGCTCGAAGGCGCCCTACCCCGTGCCCGCGGCGCTGACCGCGGACGAGCTCGCGACCGTGCGCGACGAGTTCGTCGCCGCATCCCGCCGCGCCATCGACGCCGGCCTCGACGGGGTCGAGCTGCACTCGGCCAACGGCTACCTTCTGCACGAGTTCCTCTCGCCGCACTCGAACGTGCGGGACGACGCCTACGGCGGTTCCCCCGAGGCGCGGGCGCGCTTCGTGATCGAGGTGGCCGAGGCCGTGGTCGCCGAGGTCGGCGCCGACCGGGTCGGCATCCGCATCTCGCCCTCGCACAACATCCAGGACGTGCTCGAGACCGACGCCGACGACGTGCGGCAGACCTACACCGCGCTCGTGCGCGGACTCGCCCCGCTGGGCCTCGCCTACCTGAGCGTGCTGCACGCCGAGCCCGCGGGCGAGCTCGTGCAGTCGCTGCGACGCGACTTCGGCGGAGCGGTCATCGCCAACTCGGGCTTCGGCGTCGTGACGACGCGCGAAGAGGCCGGCGCGCTCGTCGACGACGACATCGCCGACGCGGTCGCGATCGGCCGGCCGTACATCGCGAACCCCGACCTGGTCGAGCGCTGGGATCGCGGGGCGGAGCTCAACGCGGTCGACGAGGCCACCGTCTACACCGGCGGCGCCTCCGGATACACCGACTACCCGCGGCTGAGCGCCTGAGCCGGGTCGGCTAGAAGAAGTCGGGCGAGGGCGTCGAGGCGTACCGGATCGACACGTCCGCGTGGCGGTCGAACCGGTACCCCGCGCCCCGCACGGTGCGCACGATGTCCTCGTAGCCCTCGAGCTTCGCGCGCAGGCGGCGCACGTGCACGTCGATCGTGCGCTCGTTGGGCACGTCGTCGCCTTCGGCCGCATCGGCCCACAGCGCGCTGATGAGCTCGGCCCGCTCGACGGTGCGACCCTCGCGCAGCACCAGGTACTGCAGCAGCTCGAACTCCTTGTACGTGAGCGGCGAGGTCTCGCCGTCGAGCACGACCCGCTTGCGCGAGATGTCGATCACGACGCCCTCGACGGGCTTCTCGGGGGCGGGCTCGGTGCGGCGGTAGCGGGCGAGCGCCGCGGGATCCTGCAGGGCGAGGCGCACGACGTCGACATCGCGCCCGCCCGCGCCCGCGGGAGCGAGGGCGACGGCGGCGTGGGTCTCGGCGCCCGGCGCGAGATCGGCGGCGACGCGCTTGAGCTCGCTCACGAGCCGGCCGAGGTCGATGCCGGCGGCGGCCGCCTTCTTCTCGTCGAGGCCGACGTAGAGCACGAAGCCGCGCGCCTCGGTGCCCTCGGGCACGGCGCGCAGGCGCGGGTTCTGCCCCGGAGCGGTCGCGGCCGGGCCCGCCGGCGGCGCGGGGCGGAGCCCGGGAGCGGGCGAGCGGTGGGGAGCACGGGTGTCGAGTGCGGCGAGAGACATGGTCGAGATGCTTTCTGCGGAGTCGAACGGCTCGTCGCGCGCAGAGGCGACGGGGTTCGGCAGCGGTGATGCGGCGGGATGCGCGGCAGAGGTCGACGGGGTCGGCCCCGCCTCGGGGAGCTCAGCGGCGTCGCGGTCGGTCATGATGACGGAACGGCGGTCAGCGGCAGCTCGAGCGAGGGGCGGGTCACGCCGGCATTCGACACGACGACTCGGCGTGCGTCGGCATCATCATGCCGACGATCCCGGGGGCCTCGAAGGAGGTCGGGGAGTACGCGGAGACGGTCATGCGGCCAGTATCCTCGCGCGATGACGACGGGGTCAAGTCGCCTCGGCGCCGCGCTGCAACACGGCGCAACACGGCGAGGGCTCCCACCGGCTGAGGGGATGCCCCGCCGGGGCCGGGCGTCGAGGCCCTAGTGCACCGTGCCGTACAGGCGGTCGCCTGCGTCGCCGAGGCCCGGAACGATGTAGCCGTGCTCGTTGAGCTTCTCGTCGAGCGCGCCGAGCACGATCGTCACGTCGCGGCCCTCGACGGCCTTCTCGATCGCCGCGAGGCCCTCGGGCGCGGCGAGGATGCAGACGCAGGTGACGTCCTGCGCGCCGCGCGCGAAGAGGTACTCGATGGCCGACAGCAGCGAGCCGCCGGTGGCGAGCATGGGGTCGAGCACGAAGCACTGGCGGTTCGACAGGTCGTCGGGAAGGCGCTCGGCGTAGACGCTCGGCTCGAGGGTCTCCTCGTTGCGCACCATGCCGAGGAACCCGACCTCGGCGCTCGGCATGAGCTTGACCATGCCCTCGAGCATTCCGAGCCCGGCGCGCAGGATGGGCACGACGAGCGGCCGCGGCTCGCTGATCGCCACGCCCGTGGTCTGGGTCACGGGTGTCTGGATGGTGACCTCCTCGACGCGCACGTCCCGCGTGGCCTCGTAGGCCAGCAGCGTGACGAGCTCCTCGGTGAGGGCCCGGAACGTGGGCGACGGCGTGTTCTCGTCGCGGAGCACCGTGAGCTTGTGGGTGATCAGAGGGTGGTCGGCAACATGCACTCGCATAGGCTCAATCTAACGGAGGATGCCATGACCGCAGTGCGCGAGATCGACCGCGCGGCCATGCGCGAGGCGCTCGACGAGGCCCGCGCGGCCCTCGCCACCGCCGACGTGCCGGTCGGCGCCGTCGTGCTCGACCCCGAGGGGGCGGTCATCGGCCGCGGCCGCAACGCGCGCGAGGCCGAGGGCGATCCGACCGCGCACGCCGAGGTGCTCGCCCTCCGCGACGCGGCGGCGCAGCACGGCGGCTGGAACCTCGAGGGATGCACGCTCGTCGTCACCCTGGAGCCCTGCGTCATGTGCGCCGGCGCCATCCTCTCGGCCCGGGCGAGCCGCGTGGTCTTCGGCGCCTACGACGACAAGGCCGGAGCCGCCGGAGGCGCCCTCGACCTGCTGCGCGAGCGGCGCCTGCCCCTGCGCGTCGCCGAGGTGGTCGGCGGCGTGCTGGAGGAGGAGTGCGCATCCCTGCTCACGGCGTTCTTCGCCGACCGCCGCCCTTAGCCGCACTCGACGCGGCGCGGGAGACGCCGCGCGCCGGCTACCAGAAGACGGCGAGGACGATGTTGACGAGCGCGAGCCCGCCCGCCGTGTGGAAGAAGGGCTTGACCGAGCGGTCGTTGGCCTTCTTCGCCGTGCGGTTGCCGATGAAGGCGGCGACGAAGACGAGGATGGTGATGACGAGCTTCGTGATGATCTTGGCGTAGTCGAGGTCGTAGTCGAGCGGCTCGGCGAGGCCCGTCATGGCGATGCCGGTGATGAGCTGCACGCCCGCTCCCGCGAGCATCGCGCCGATCGCGAAGTCGCCGTTCTTGCGCATCTGCACCAGGAACGGGCCGACGATCGCGGCGAGGCCGATGAAGTGGGCGACGACGAGGAACGAGAAGACGACATCCATGCCGCTACCGTATCGGCGCGGCCGGGCGCGGTGACAGGGTCCTAGGTCCCCGGCCCCGTCGGCGTGTCGTCGACGGGCGCTGCCCTCAGTCGGCGCCGCGGATGACGATCGTGTCGGTGGGCGGGTCGGCATCGTCGCGCGGGGCGGCGACCTCCGGCTCGAGCACGATGGCGCTCGCCTCGGGCATGGCGGCGCGGATGCCGCGCTTGACCTCGCGCAGCACGGCGACGACGTCGGCGTTGGGGGTGCTGGGGCCGAAGCCGAGCGTCGCGGTGACGAGCACGCCGGCCTTCTCGACGCGGTGCACGATCACCTCGCCGACCGTCTGCACGCCCGGCGTGCCGATCAGTACCTCGCGGATCGCCTGCGCCTGCTGGGGGTCGACCCCCCGTGCGCCGAAGCGGTTCCATCCGGTCGCGCTCATGCCCTCACCCTCTCGTCGTCGTATCTGCCGCTCGTCGGTGTGACCGCCCAACCTACACTCGTGGCATGAGCACCCCACTGCCGTCCATCGCCATCCTCGGCACCGGGTCGATGGGGGGCGCCATCCTCCAGGGCCTGCGCCGACCCGAGGTCGCTGTGGGCGCCGTGCGGGTGACGACGCGCTCCGAGGCCTCGGCCGCCGCCCTGCGCGCGGAGGGCGTCGACGCGCGCGCCGCCGAGCACGAGGCCGACGCGAACCGCTGGGCGGTGCGGGATGCCCGGCTCGTGCTGCTCGGAGTGAAGCCCGCGCAGATCGTCGGCCTGCTCGAGGAGATCGCCGACGCCCTGCACCCGGAGGCGCTCGTGCTGAGCGTCGCGGCCGGCATCCCGACCGCCGCCATGCAGGCCGTCGTGCCGAACGCCGTCGTGCGCGCCATGCCCAACACGCCCGCGCTCGTGGGTCGCGGTGTCACCGGCATCTCGGGCGGCTCGCGCGCGAGCGCCGCGCACCTCGCCCTCGCCGACGACCTGTTCCGCACCGTCGGCACGGTCATCGAGCTGCCCGAGGACCAGATCGACGCACTGTCGACCATCTCGGGCTCGGGCCCCGCCTACGTCTTCCTGCTCGTCGAGGAGTTCACCCGCGCCGCCGAGGCGATGGGCTTCGACGACGGCGTCGCGCGGCTCATGGTGCAGCAGACCTTCCTGGGCGCGACCGCGCTGCTCGAGGCGTCGGGCGACGACCCCGAGGAGCTGCGCCGCCGCGTCACGAGCCCGAAGGGCACGACCGAGCGCGCCGTCGCCGTGCTGCAGCAGGCCGAGCTCGCCGCCCTCTTCACCCGCGCCGCCGAGGCCGCGCTCGCCCGCGCGCGCGAGCTCGCCACCGGCGCCTGAGCCCTCGCCGCCGTCCTGCCGATGGATCCCCTGCCGACGTTCTCCCCGGCCGTCGCGGAGTCCTGGGCGCTGCCGACCGCCGACGAGATCGATCGCATCGATGAGGATGCTCGATCCGGGGTGCTCGTCCGCATCGATCGCGCGCGGGAGGAGGCCGTGTCGTACCTCCGGCTCGTCGGAGGCTCCGGTGCGCTCGTGCTCTCGGCGGCGGGAGCCGAGGCGCTCTCCGTCGAGGGAGGCGAGCGGCTCGCGCCGGCCGAGGTCGAGCAGCGCATCCACCGAGCGGGGATCCCGATGCACGATCCCGATCGCGTGCACCATCTGCCGCTCGACGTGCACGCCGAGGTCCGCGCCGAGCGCCCGCTCGCGGGGGTGCGGCGCCTCACCGCCGACGACGCCGATCTCTTCGCCTCCTTCGTCGCCGAGGCTCCCCCCGACGACCTCGACGACGCCTTCGTCGAGCTCGATCACTGGCTCGTCGCGGGCGCCGTGCGCGATGGGCGGCTCGTCTCCGTCGCGAGCATGTACCCGTGGCGCGGGACCGGCACGGCCGACCTCGGCGTGATCACGCTGCCGGACTCCCGCGGTCGGGGCCTCGCGCGCGCCACGGTGCGCGCGATCAGCGCTCTCGCGCTGCAGCAGGGGTACGAGCCGCAGTACCGGTGCCAGCTCGACAACGCGGCCTCCCTGGCGCTGGCGCGCGGCTCGGGCTTCCGGGCCCTGGGCGACTGGAGCGTGAGCCGGCCGACCGCCTGAACCCGCCGTGCGCAAGACCGGTCCGGCCTCGACGGCGGGAGTTTCTTCGACCGCTCATAGCCGGCGCTCGTCGAGGCCATAGCGCAGACCGACGGTGCGCATAGCGCTCGGTCGCAGGGTGGATGCCGTCCCCGCGACGAGCGCGGGGCCGGACCGAGAGGCACCCGCGATGAGCGCTCCGACCACCCCCGCCGACCCCGATCAGCCGGAGCGCGCCGCCGACGGCGCCGCCCCGACCCCCGACGCCACCCCCACCACCCCGGTGACCCCGGCGGCCGAGCATCCCGCACCCGCCGCGCCGCACGGCGTCGCACCCGCACCCGCCCCGAGCCCGTCGCGCACCCCGCGCGCGCTCGCCATCGCGGGCATCGCCGTCGGCGGTCTTCTGCTGCTCGCCGTGACCTTCGGCGCGGGAACCCTCGTCGGCCGGTACCTGCCCGGCCCGGGCCCCGTCGGTCTGGCGGGAGCCGTCGAGCGCGGCGGTCCCTTCGGCGGGGAGAGGGTCGGCCCGGGGGAGCGCGGAGACCGTCTCGGCGCCCTCACCGAGGAGCAGCGGGAGCAGATCCGCGAGTGGATCGAGGAGGGGATGGGCGGCTGAGCCGCCGCGCGCCTAGTGGTCGAGCGAGGCGAAGCGGTCGATGTCGCCCTCGGTGCCCGAGACGATGATGAGGTCGTGGTTCGAGACCACGGTCTGCTCGGTGGCGTAGGTGAAGGGCTTGCCGGGGCTCTTCACGCCGACGACGGTGATGTTGTACTTCGAGCGCACCTTCGAGTCGGTGAGCGAGAGGCCGCGGATGGGCTTCGGCGGGTACATCTTGACCAGCACGAAGTCGTCGTCGAACTCGATGAAGTCGATCATGCGGCCCGAGACGAGGTGGGCGACGCGCTCGCCGGCCTCGGCCTCGGGGTAGATGACGTGGTTCGCCCCGATGCGGGCGAGGATCTTGCCGTGCGACTGGCTGATCGCCTTGGCCCAGATCTGCGGGATCTTGAGGTCGACGAGGTTCGCGGTGATGAGCACGCTCGACTCGATCGACGAGCCGGTGGCGACGACGGCGATGGAGAAGTCGTTCGCGCCGATCTGGCGCAGGGCATCCAGCGATCGCGCATCGGCCTGCACGGCGTGCGTCACCCGCTCCGCCCACTTCTGCACCAGGTCGGGGTTCTCGTCGACGGCGAGCACCTCGCGGCCGAGCCGCTGCAGCTGCCCCGCGGTCGCGGCCCCGAACCGGCCGAGCCCGATGACGAGCACGGGCGCGTCGTGCCGGATTCTCTCAACCAACGATGGGCCTCTCCTCGGGGCGGCGGAACAGCTGCCGCCGTTCGCTCGCGGCCAGCGCCGCGGCGAGGGTCACTGTACCAACGCGCCCTGCCCACATCGTCGCCGCGAGCACGTACTTCGCGGGCTCCTCGAGATCGGGCCCGGTGAGGCCCGTCGAGAGCCCGCAGGTGGCGAACGCCGAGATCACGTCGAACAGCACGCGGTCGAGCGGTTCCTTGGTGATGTGCAGCACGATGATCGTCGCGGTGGCCACGATCGTGGCGCCCCACAGCACGATGCTGACGGCGAGGCGCAGCACGTCGACGGGCACGCGCCTGCCGAAGGCCTCCATGTCGGGCACGCCGCGCGCCTCGGCGTAGGCGGCGAGGAACAGCACCGCGAGCGTGGTGACCTTGATGCCGCCGGCGGTGGATGCCGAGCCGCCGCCGACGAACATGAGCATGTCGAGCACCATGAGCGTCGAGCCGTTCATCTCGCCGATGTCGACCGTCGAGAGCCCGCCCGAGCGCGACATCATCGAGGTGAAGAAGGCCGTGAGCGGGCGGTTCAGCGGCTCCTGCCCGCCGAGGGTCGCCTGATTGCTCCACTCGAGCGCGCCGATGGCGACCCAGCCGATCGCGAGCAGGATGCCCGTGGTGGCGAGCGTCAGCTGCGCGTGCACGCCGAGGCGCTGGCGGCGCTTGACCCACCGCGCGAGCGCGAAGATGACGGGGAACCCGATCGCGCCCAGGAAGACGGCGATCGACAGCACCCCGAGCATCCATGGATCGCTCTCGAACCGGGCGATGCCGCCGTCGAAGGGGACGAAGCCGGTGTTGGTGAACGCCGACAGCGCGAGGTAGAAGCCCTGCCACACGGCCGACCACGGGTCGAAGCCCTCGAGCAGCAGCCGCGGCACGATGAGCGCGGTGATCACCAGCTCGATGATGATCGCGCTCATCGCCACGGTCGCCAGCAGCGTGCCGATCTCGCCGAGGCGCACGGCCTGCGACTCGCTCACCGGCCCCGCGTGAACGCGGGAGGGATTGGTGTCGGAGGCTGCGAGCAGCTTCGCCCGCAGCCCCATGCGGCGGGCGACGATGAGGCCGAGGATGCTCGCCATCGTCAGCACGCCGATGCCGCCCACCTGCATGGCGACGACGATGACGACGTTGCCGAACGGCGACCAGTACGACGCCATGTCGACGGTGGAGAGGCCGGTTACGCAGATCGCCGACACGGCCGTGAAGACGGCATCGGCGAGCGGCGTGCCGCTGCGCTCCCCGGCCCGCGCGATCGGCAGGGTCAGCAGCAGGGTCGTGATGAGGATGAGCGCGGTGAAGACGAGGATGGCGAAGCGGGCGGGCGACGAGGTCGTCAGCGCGACGACCGCCGACCGTGCACGGCGCAGTGCGCTCGGGCTCTGATCGCGGCGCGGGCCCGGGCGTGTCGCAGTCGACATCGTCCCTCCTCGGGGCCCGCAGGCCGCTGTCATGGTACTCCGGCCCGAGCCTGGATTAGGTTTGTCGCATGGCCGACATCTTCGACGTGATCGCCGACGCCACCCGGCGCGAGCTGCTGCAGCACCTGCGCGACGCGGCCGGGGCCGACGGCCCGGGGGAGCTGAGCGTCGGCGAGCTGGTCGACCGCATGGACGCGACCCAGCCCACCGTCTCGAAGCACCTCAAGGTGCTGCGCGAGCACGGCCTCGTGCACGCGCGCGAGGAGGGGCAGCACCGCTACTACTCCATCGACACCGCGCCGCTCGAGACGATCGAGGACTGGATCATCCCCTTCCTCGCCGACGAGGACGAGTACGCGTTCGCCGGACCGACGAGCCCGGTCTTCGCCGCCTGGGCCGACGCCGATCTCGAGCAGGCCGGCAGCACGGTGGGGCGCCGGGCCGCCGAGGCCTCGCACCAGGCCCGTCAGGCCCTCACCGGAGCCCAGGAGCGGCTGCACGACGTGCAGGAGCGCCTGCACGACGTGCAGGAGAAGGTCTCGCGCCGCCTGCCGTGGCGCCGCGGCGACAGCTGACCGGCCCCCGTTCGGGCGTCTTTACACCCGCCCCACCCGCCCCGTACAGTTACGACGCGCGGCACCCTCCTGGCGGTGCTCGGCATCCCGATCGACAGGACGAGGCATGAGCGGCGATCTCAGCGATATGCGCTTCCTCACCGTCGCGGAGGTCGCCGACATGATGCGCGTCTCGACCATGACCGTCTACCGCCTCGTGCACGCCGGCGAGCTGCCGGCCATCCGCTTCGGCCGCAGCTTCCGCATCCCCGAGTCGGCGGTCGCCGCCGCGGTGCGCCCCGGCATCGCCGACGTCGGCTGAGCGCCGTCGCGAGCGCCGCCCCTGCACGGCGCGCCGCCAGCCTGCGCTAGACTTCTGCGGTACATGACCGGGTCTGAACGGGCCACCGGTTCGTTCAGACCGAGATCAGAGGTATTCCATGGGTTCTGTCATCAAGAAGCGCCGCAAGCGGATGGCGAAGAAGAAGCACCGCAAGCTGCTGCGCAAGACGCGTCACCAGCGTCGCAACAAGAAGTAGGGCGCACCGCCCGTCACGAAGCGCTCGACCTCCCGGGGTCGGGCGCTTTTGTGCTGCCGGGCCCGTGTTCTCGGGCCCGTGCTCTCGAGCTCGGGGTCCTCGGGTTCAGGCCGGCGGCTGCTGCGGCTCGGCCGCGACCGTGCGGCCCTCGCGGCGGATGCGCCGGCGCGCGGCTCGCACGCTCGCCGGCTTCGCGGTGAGGATGGGCCAGCCCTCGGCGGTGGCGTGGCGCTCGAGAGCGGCATCCGGATTCACCACCACGCGGTTGCCGGTCAGCTGCAGCAGCGGCAGATCGTTGCGGCTGTCGCTGTAGGCCCAGCAGTCGACGAGCGGGGCGCCGCGGGCGGCGGCGAGCTCGGCCGCGCGGTCCGCCTTGCGCTGCCCGTGCATGAGCGAGTCGACGAGATTGCCCGTGTAGACGCCGTCGACGATCTCGGCCTGCGTGCCGACGCCGCCGGTGAGGCCGAGCCGCTCGGCGATGACCTCGGCCATGACCTGCGGGGTCGCGCTCAGCAGCCACACCTCGTGGCCCTTGTCGCGGTGCTCGTGCGCGAGGGCGACCGTATCGGGGATGAGCCGCAGGTGGATGGAGTGCTCGTAGGTGTCGTTGGCGAGCTCGATCAGATCCTGCTCGGTGCGCCCCTCGACCATGCGCAGCGCGCCCGCGCGGGCCGAGGCCTGGTGGCGCGGGTTCTCGCCGACCGCGGTGAAGCGCACCTGGTGCCAGAGGAACCGGGCGACGTCGCGACCGGTGACGAAGCCGCGGCGCCAGGCGGCGGTTCCGATGTGGAACAGGCTCGCGCCCCGCATCAGAGTGTTGTCGATGTCGAAGAACGCCAGCACGGGCGGGGCCGTGGGGGCGTCGTCGCTTCCTTCGGGGACGGGCATCACCCACCAGCATAGGCACCGCCGTAGGCTGGGCGGGTGCCCCCCGTCGCCGTGACCCTGCTGACCAAGCCGGGCTGCCACCTCTGCGATGACGCCCGCGCGATCGTCGAGCAGGTCGTCGGCGAGGTCGAGGGCGTCGTGCTCGACGAGAGGTCGATCCTCGACGACGAGGCGCTGAACGCCCGCTACTGGGACGAGATCCCGGTCGTGCTCGTCGACGGCGCCGTGCACACCATCTGGCGGGTCGACCCGGCCCGTCTCCGCGCCGCACTGCAGGAGGCCACCGCATGATCCGACACATCGTCTGCTGGACGCTGAACAGCTCCGACCCCGACGAGCGCGCCGCGGCCGTCGCCGGCATGCGCGAGCGCCTCGAGGTGCTGCCGCAGGTCATCCCTGGCCTTCGCTCGCTGACCGTCAGCCCCGATGTCGGCGACGTCGACGCGAACTGGGATGTCGTGCTCGTCTCCGAGCACGATGACCGCGCGGCGCTCGCCGCCTACATCGAGCACCCGGCGCACGTCGAGGCCGCCGGATTCACCCGCTCGGTCGTCGCCGAGCGCGCCTGCGTCGACGTCGAGCTGTAGCGCTCATGTGCGGCCGGTACGCGAACACGAAGAGCGGCGAGGAGCTCGGCCGGTACTTCGAGGCCGATGAGGTCGACGCGGTCGCGATGCCGCCCAGCTGGAACATCGCCCCCACCCAGCAGGTGCCGATCGTCGTCGACCGGCTGCCGAAGGACGACCCCGAGGGCGTGCCCTCCCGCTTCGTGACGAGCGCGCGCTGGTCGCTCGTGCCCCGCTTCGCGAAGGAGCTGGTCTCGAAGTACCCGACCTTCAACGCGCGCAGCGAGACGGTGGCCGAGAAGGCCTCGTTCAAGAGCTCGCTCGTGCGCTCGCGGGCGATCCTGCCCGCCGACGGCTACTACGAGTGGCACACCGTCGAGGGCGCCGACGGCAAGCCCATCAAGACCCCGCACTGGATCCACGACCCGGTCGAGGGCGAGCTCGCCTTCGCCGGCCTCTACTCCTGGTGGCGGCCGCCGGTCGCCGAGGGGGCGGCCCCCGGCCCCTGGATGCTCACCGCGACCATGCTGACGCGCGCGGCCCACGGGCCCGCAGCGAGCATCCACGACCGCGCCCCCGTCATGCTGCCGCGCGAGACCTGGGACGACTGGCTCGACCCGACGATCGAGGGCGATGAGGCGCTCGTCGAGATGATCGTCAGCGAGAGCGATCAGGTGCTCGAGCGGCTGCAGCTGCACGCCGTGGCGCCGCTGCGGGGCGACGGGCCGGAGCTGATCCGACCGCTGGGCTGAGGCCGCGCGGCGCGAGGGCGCTCGGTCAGCAGGCGCCCCAGAGGCCGAGGCCCGCCGCCTGGGCATCCCGCTCGGCCTGCTGCAGGGCATCCCAGATCTGATCGTTGGGCTCGAAGAGCACGGCGCGACCGGCGCCCTGCTCGACGAGCGCGAGGTTGATGACCGTGCCCTCGGCCGTGCGCAGGTACATGAGCTCGCGACCGTACTGATCCTGCGGATCGCGGTCGTAGGCGTAGCCGAGGGTGCTGCCGACGGGCGCGAGCGCCTCGAGCGCCGCGGTGGCCTCGTCGCCGTAGCACTCGACCGGGTCGCGCACCTCGGGGGTGTCGACGCCGATGAGGCGCACGCGCAGCTCCTCCCCGTCGACGTCGAGGCGCAGGGTGTCGCCGTCGGTGATCGCGACGACGGTGCCCGCGCCGCCCGCGGCGATCTCGCCGCTCGCGCCACCCGGGCCGTAGGTCGCCCCGCCGCGCTCCGCGGTCGTGGCGTCGCCGATCGTCACCCCCGCGCAGGCCTGCAGACCGGCCAGGAGGGTGATCGCGCCGCCGAGCAGGGGGAGGAGGAGGGGCGTGCGCACTCTGGGACTGTACCGGGGGTCGATGCCATCGGCGCCGCCGCGGTCTAGGCTGACCGCGTCGGAGCGGATCGCGTCGAAGGGATGCCCGTGGCAGAGGATCGTCCGGGGGCGCTCGACCCCCGATTCCCCGAGGTGTTCCAGCGTGCCGGAGCCTCGACCCCCTCCCTGCGCGCGCCCGGCGTGCCGCCGATGTCCTCCGGCGGCGGGGCGGGCCGTGCCGAGCTCGCCGACCGCCGCGATCGCGGTGCGCGGCCGGTGCTCGATGCCGGGGTCGCGACGCCCGGTGCCGGAGCCGGCGCCGCGGGCGCCCGCGCGGATTCCCGGGGGATCGATGCCGGGTCGGGCCGAACCGAACGGGTCTACGAGATCGTGGCCGCGGGCAACCCCTGGCTGCGCGGCATGTGGGTTCTGGGCATGGTCGTCGTCGTAGCCGGGATCGCCGCGCAGTGGGCGGCGCAGACCCTCTTCATGGCGATGTCGACCGAGGCCGTCGCTCAGCCCGACTACGTCATCCCGCAGGTGCTCTTCTCGCTCTCCGGTCCGTTCATCACGGCGGGCTCGATCGCGCTCGTCGCCGCGGCCTCGCTGCGCATGGCGGCCTGGCGCCCGCGGGCGCGCCGCGAGGTCGACGCCGACTGAGGCACCGCGACCGGCGGCGGGGCCGGGATGCTCGGCTCGCGCCGCCTCAGCGCTGGCAGCTCGGGCAGTACCAGGTCATCCGCTCGGTCAGCGCCGAGTCGCCCAGGGTGCCCTGCCGCACGGGCGTGCCGCAGCGGCGGCACGGCTGCCGCTCCCGGTGCGCGACCCAGAGCCGTCGCCCTCGGCGCGTGTCGCCGGTCGTCGTGCGCTCGACCCGGTCGCGGTTGGCGCGGATGAGCCGGACGGCGAGATCGACCGCGGCAGCGGCATCCACTTCGCCCACCGGGGTCTCGGGCAGCACGCCGCGCAGGAACAGCGTCTCGTTGCGGTAGTCGTTGCCGAGCCCGGCGATGATGCGCTGATCGAGCAGGGCGAGCCCGATGGGGCGCGCGGGGTCGGCGGTGAGGCGCGCGAGCGCCTCGGTGCGATCCCAGTCGGGCCCGAGCGGGTCGGGGCCGAGGTAGCCGACCATCTGCTCCTCCTGGGCGGTGGGTGCGATCTCGAGCTCCCCGAGCGCGAAGCCGACGGCCTGCCAGCCCTGCTCGTCGACCGGCGGGATGTCGGCCGCGATGCTCTCGGCCCCGCGGTGCTCGCTGCCGAGCGAGCCGCCGAGCGAGCCGCCGACCGAGCCGCCGGCCGAGCCGCCGCCCGCGGCGCCCACCTCGAGCACCATGCGCGCCTCGAAGGCGGGTCGCCGCCAGCGCGCTCCGGGCCGGTAGACGTGCCACGAGCCCTCCATCTTGAGGTGCGAGTGCACGGTCGTCGTGCCGATGCGCATGAGCAGGTGCTTGCCGCGGGCGACGACCTCGTGCACCGGCTCGCCGCTGAGGTCGACCGTCGCGTACTGCGGAACACGCACGTCGCAGTGCGTGACGGTGCGGCCGGCGAGCGCCTCGTGCAGGCGGCTCGCGGCCCGGTGGACGGTGTCACCCTCGGGCACGGGCATCCCCCTCGCATCTCATCGCGTCGTCGACCCCTCGCCGCTCAGACCCGCAGCCGCAGACCCTGCGGCGTCGCGACGAAACCGGCCGTGGCGAGCGCCTCGGCGAAGGCCGTGCCGAACGCGCTCTCGCCGTTCACGCGCTCGACCCGCAGGCTGCGCAGCCGCGCGCGCACGACGGCGGCGAGCTCGACGGCCGCGGCCTTGAGCACGGCCGCATCGTCGGTGAACGTCAGCACGGTCTTGCCGCCGCGCTCGAGGTAGGCGGCGAGGTGCCCGTCGACGAGCAGCACGAGGGCTCCGGCCTTGCGACCGGGCCGGTGCGCGGGCGCGGTGCGAGGGCGCGTCGCGGTGGTCGTCGCGGTGCGGGCGGGGGATGCCCCGGCCGGGCTCGCGGCGACGCTCGAGCCCGTCGCCGCGCCGTCGCCGTCGCCGTTCGCGACCTCGTCATCGGCTGGCTCGCGCCCCGGCCACGGCAGCGCGGCGCCGTAGGGGTTCGCCGGATCGGTCGCGGCGAGCACGAGCGCCTCGAGCGCGGGAGCCGCGTCGGGGTCGCGGGCGTAGGTGCGCAGCCGGTCGACCGTGGCGGGCGTCGCGAACTGCGCGGCGCCGAGCCGGTCGACGAAGTAGCCGCGGCGCACCGAGCCCGACTCCTCCATGCGCGCGAGCACCTTGTAGAGCAGCGCGAAGCCGCCGCGCACCTCCTCGGCCTGGGCGGCGCCGCGGGTGACCACGCCGTGCCGCTCGAGCATGCTGTCGGCGAGGTGCGCGGCCCGCCGCGTGGCGTCGGCGTCGCGCTCGGGCAGCAGCGACCAGCGGCCCGCGGCCGTCGGCGGGCCGGCCTGCAGCACGGCGGTCGGCCGCGAGTACCCGCGGTACGCCCGGGGGCGGGGGGCGCGGCGCCCGCTGGTCTTCGCCGGGCCGCCGAGCATCGCCCGAACGGGGGCGAGGGTGTCGTTGGTGAGACGGCCCGCCCAGACCAGCTGCCAGAGATCGTCGACGAGCGCCGCGTCGTCCGTGGCGCCGACGGCGTTCGACAGCTGCCGGAAGAAGAAGCCCCCGCCGCCCGAGAGCGCATCGAGGATGCCCTGCTGCCGCTCGCTCGGAGCCTCGTCCACCACGTCCGCGAGCGAGAGCGGCGCGAGCCCGGCCAGGTGCAGGCTGATCCAGCCGTCGTGGCCGGGCAGGGATCCCGAGCCGGCCCAGACCAGCTCGCCGCTCGCCGTCAGCTCGTCGAGCCACGCGGGCGAGTAGTCGCGCACCCGGCTCGGCAGCACGAGGGTCTCCCAGGCGGAGGCCGGCAGGGCGAGCCCCTCCAGCTGCTCGACGGCCTGCAGCACCCCGTCGAGGCCGCGCAGCGCACCGCCGCGGCGGGCGGCCGGGCGCGGGGCGGTGCCGGTCGCGGAGGAAGTGCCGCGTCCGCCGCCGCGCGCACCGGGCGCACCCGGGTCGGCGCGGGTCGCGGCGCGCGGTGCCGCGCCGAGTCCCGGCTCGCCGGCGGCGGCGCTGCCGACGTGCTGCCAGGCGGGCAGGAACCGGGCGAGCGTTCCCGCGGTGACCGGCTCGATCTCCTTGCGCAGGGCGGCGAGGCTGCGCGAGCGCAGCCGGCGCAGCACCTCGGCGTCGACCCACTCGGTGCCGCTCGCCCCGGGGCGGAACTCGCCCTCGATCACCCGGCGGTCGGCGGCGAGGCGGCGCAGCGCATCGGTGACGACGGCGATGCCGAGCCCGAAGCGCGCGGCGACCTCGTTCGCGGCGAAGGGCGCGTGGGTGCGGGCGAAGCGCGCGACGAGGTCGCCGACGGGATCGGGCACCGGGTCGAGGAAGGCGGAGGGCACGCCGTGGGGCACGGGGGTGCCGAGGGCGTCGCGCAGTCGGGCGGCGTCCTCGACGCCCGCGTAGCGCTGCTCTCCCGCGAGGGTCACGCCGAGCACGCGGTTCGCCCGGGCGAGCTCGGTGAGCCAGGTCTCGATCTCCGCGCCGTCGACGGTGCGCAGACGCAGCTCGTCGAGGCTCAGCGGGCCGAGGATGCGCAGCAGGTCGATGAGGCCCTCGGCGTCCTTCGCGCGGCGATCGGGGGCGAGGCGCTGCAGCTCGGCCTCGGTCTGGGCGATGACGGCCGGATCGAGCACCTCGCGCAGCTCCGCGCGACCGAGCAGCTCGGCGAGGAGGGTCGGGTCGATGCTGAGCGCTGCGGCCCGCCGCTCGGCGAGCGGGCTGTCGCCCTCGTAGAGGAAGGCGGCGACGTAGCCGAAGAGGAGCGATCGGGCGAAGGGGGAGGGGCTCGGCGTCTCGACCTCGACGAGGCGCAGCTCGCGCCGGGCGATCTGCGCGGTGAGCTCGCTGAGCGAGGGCAGGTCGTAGACGTCGCTGAGCACCTCGCGCACCGTCTCGAGCACGATCGGGAAGCTCGGGAACTCGCGCGCGACCTCGAGCAGCTGGCTCGCGCGCTGGCGCTGCTGCCAGAGCGGGCTGCGCTGGCCCGGATTGCGGCGGGGTAGCAGCAGCGCCCGGGCCGCGCACTCGCGGAATCGGCTGGCGAAGACGGCCGAGCCGCCGACCTCGGCGGTGACGATCTCGGTGAGCTCCTCGCCGTCGAAGAGGAACAGCTCGGCGCCGGGCGGCTCGGCCTCGGTGTCGGGCAGCCGCACGACGATGCCGTCGTCGGCCGCGATGGCGGCGCCGTCGTAGCCGTGCCGCTCGCGGATGCGGGAGGAGATGGCGAGGGCCCACGGGGCGTGCACCGCGAGCCCGTAGGGCGAGTGCAGCACGACCCGCCAGTCGCCCAGCTCGTCGCGGAATCGCTCGACGACGAGGGTCGAGTCGGTCGGCAGCTGGCCGGTGGCGCCCTGCTGCTCCGCCAGCAGGGCCTCGAGGTTGCTGATGGCGCGGTCGTCGAGACCCGCGGCCTTCAGGCGCTCGCGCCGGGCATCCGGCCTCGCCGCCGCGAGCTCGCGCGTCGTCTCGCCGAGCGCGCGACCGAGCTCGGCCGGGCGCCCCAGGCCGTCGCCGCGCCAGAACGGCACCTTGCCGGGCTGCCCGAAGGCGGGGGTGACGACGACGCGGTCGTGCGTGATCTCCTCGATGCGCCAGCTCGTCGCGCCGAGTGCGAAGACGTCGCCGACGCGCGACTCGTAGACCATCTCCTCGTCGAGCTCGCCGACGCGGCGGCCGACGCCCTCGCCCGCGAGGTACACGCCGAACAGGCCGCGGTCGGGGATGGTGCCGCCGCTCGTGACGGCGAGCCGCTGCGCGCCCGGGCGGCCGGTGAGCTGACCGCTCACGCGATCCCAGACGATGCGCGGGCGCAGCTCGGCGAAGCGGTCGCTCGGGTACCGGCCGCTCAGGAGGTCGAGCACGGCGTCGTAGGCCGAGCGCGGCAGGGTCGCGAAGGGCGCGCTGCGGCGCACGGTCTCGAACCACTCCTCGATGTCGGCGCTCTCGAGGGCGACGTGGGCGACGGTCTGCTGCGCGAGCACGTCGAGGGGGTTCGCCGGCACGCTCAGCTGCTCGATGCGCCCGCCGAGCATCCGCTCGCTCGTCACCGTCGCGTGCAGCACGTCGAGCCGGTGCTTGGGCATCATCACGCCGCGGCTGATCTCGCCCACCTGGTGGCCCGCGCGGCCGAGCCGCTGCAGCCCGCTCGCGACGCTCGGCGGCGCCTCCACCTGGATGACGAGGTCGACGGCGCCCATGTCGATGCCGAGCTCGAGGCTGCTCGTCGCGACGACGCAGCGCAGGATGCCCGACTTCAGCGCGTCCTCGATATCGGCCCTCTGCTCCTTGCTCACCGAGCCGTGGTGCGCGCGGGCCAGCAAGGGCGCGGCCTCCTCGGCCGAGCCCTCGGGCCGGGCGGCCGCGAGCCGGTCGGCCTGGATCTCGTTGAGCCGCGCCGTGAGCCGCTCGGCGAGGCGCCGGGAGTTCGCGAACACGATCGTCGACCGGTTCTCGAGCACCCGGTCGACGATGTCCTCCTCGACGTGGGGCCAGATCGACGGCGTCGCGGGGGCGCCCGAGCTGCTGCCGCCCTCCTCCTCATCGGCCATGGGCGGCGGCGCCGTCATGTCGTCGACGGGCACGACGACCCGCAGGTCGAAGGTCTTCGTCGCCGGCGGCTGCACGATCGTGACGGGGGTGCTGCCGCCGAGGAACCGGGCGACCTCCTCCACCGGGCGCACGGTGGCCGAGAGGCCGATGCGCTGCACGGGTCGCCCGAGCCGGGCATCCAGCCGTTCGAGGCTCAGCGCCAGGTGCGCGCCCCGCTTGGTGCCGGCGACGGCGTGCACCTCGTCGACGATGACCGTGCGCACGCCGTCGAGCGTCTCGCGCGCGCTCGAGGTGAGCATGAGGTACAGGCTCTCGGGGGTCGTGATGAGGATGTCGGGCGGCGAGGTCTGCAGCTTGCGGCGGTCGGCGCTGGGGGTGTCGCCCGAGCGTACCCCTACCGTGACGGTCGGCGGCTCCGAGCCGAGGCGGCGGGCCGTCTGCGTGACGCCGATGAGGGGGGAGCGCAGATTGCGCTCGACGTCGACGCCGAGCGCCTTGAGCGGCGAGATGTAGAGCACGCGGGTGCGCTGCCGCGGGTCCTCCGGCGGGCCCTCGGCGACGAGCCGGTCGATCGCCCAGAGGAAGCTCGCGAGCGTCTTGCCCGAGCCCGTCGGCGCGACGACGAGCGCGTGCCTGCCGGTCGAGATCGCGTCCCAGGCGCCGAGCTGCGCGGGCGTCGGCGCGGGGAAGGCGCCGGCGAACCACTCACGCGTCGCGGGAGCGAACCGCTCGAGCACGGCGGCGGCGTCGAGCTCGGCGGGGCCCGGCACGGCGGCGGCGTCGAGCTCGGTCATCCGCTCATCATGCCCCCGACCGCCGACACCGCGCTGGGCGGCACTCAGCCGGCGCTCGGGCGGTAGAACGGGCGCAGGAAGCCGAGCACGTCGGCGAGCTCCGGCTCGCTCACGCCGTGCCCGAGCCCCTCGTAGATGCGCTCCGTCAGCTCGACGTGCTCGGGCAGCCAGCGCTGCGTCGCCGCGACGAAGGCGTCGGGGATGACCTCGTCGTGCGTGCCGCGGCCCCAGAACACGGGCGGGCGCGCGGCGGCGAGCCGAGCATCCGCCGGTGCCTCGCCCGCCACCACGAAGCCGGCGAGGCTGACGGCGTAGGCGAAGCGCTCGGGGGCGTGGCGCAGCAGCTGCAGGGCGACCGCCCCTCCCTGGCTGAAGCCGAGCAGCCCCACGCTCGTCGCCTGCTGCCCGTCGAGCCAGTGCAGCACCCCGCGCGCGGCGGCGTCGGCGCCCTCCGCGCGGTCGGCGTTCAGCTGCGGGTCGAGCCCGTACCAGGCGTAGCCGAGGCCCTCGCGCAGCGGCGCCCGCAGGCTCGCGATGACGGGCTGCAGCGGCAGGTGCGGGGCGAGGCCGAAGAGGTCGCCCTCGTGGCTGCCGTAGCCGTGCAGCAGAACGAGCAGCGGGCGGCCGGCGCGCTCGGCGGCCGGGGCCGACCACATGATGGCGGACTCGTCGATCAGCTGCATCGCGCTCATGCGGCCATCGTGGCAGGCGCGCCTGGATGCCCGGGCCGGCCCCGCGCCGCGCCCCGAGCCGCACGGTCCGGCGCCGCCCCGGGCCGACCCGCGCGCCGATGTGCGCCGACCCGCCCGGGCGCGGGGGCGGGAGCGGCGGGGGTTTCGGGTGAGAATGGGCACCATGGCCAACACGCGCACCCCCGACCCGAACCCCGGCTGGCTGTCGGATGACGAGCTCGAGCAGATCCGCCGCCGCCTGCCGCTGCTCTACGTGGAGGCCGTGCCGGTGCGCGTCGACGGCATGGGGCAGGTCACCGAGGTGGGCGTGCTGCTGCGCGTCAACCCCGCCGGCTCGATGACCCGCACGCTCGTCTCGGGGCGCGTCATGTACGGCGAGACCCTGCGCGACGCGCTCTTCCGCCACCTCGAGAAGGACCTCGGGCCCATGGCGTTCCCGCAGCTGCCGATCTCGCCCACGCCGTTCCACGTCGCGGAGTACTTCCCGATGCCGGGCGTCTCGCGCTTCCACGACGACCGCCAGCACGCCGTCTCCCTCGCCTACGTGGTGCCGGTCACGGGCACCTGCGACCCGCGTCAGGACGCCCTCGAGCTCACCTGGCTCACCCCCGAGGAGGCGGCCTCCGACCGCGTCGTCGCCGAGATGGAGGGCGGCCGCGGCGTGCTGCTGCGTTCGGCCCTCGCCTCGGTGGGCGCGCTGCCCTGATCAGCGCCCCCGCCCGCCGATCCGGGTCGGGATGCCCGTCGCGGGCCGCGCCTCAGCGCACCATGCGGCTGCAGTGCGCGTCGTGCCAGGGCGCGTACGGGTGACCCGTGCCGTCGAGCGCGAAGCCGTGCTTGGCGTAGAAGCGCTCGGCCCGCACGTTGGCCGTGACGATCCAGAGGTACGCGGGGCGGTCGCCGAGCACGCCGTCGAGCAGCAGCGCGCCGAGGCCCGAGCCGTGCGTGCGGGCCCGCGTGTAGAGGCTGTCGAGCTTCTCGGGGCGCACGGCGTCGGGCTCCTCCGCGGGTGCGCTGCGGGCGAGGCCGACGAGCTCGTCGCCGTCGTCGAGCGCGAGCAGGATGCGCGAGCCGGGCACCGTGCGCTCGGCCGAGCCGGCGGCGAGCATCCCGCGCCATTCGGCGGTCGCGCGCTCGACCGTGCTCTCGGCGAGGAAGGCCGCGTCGAGCACGCCGGCGTACGTCTCGGCCCAGCAGGCCATGTGCAGGCGCGCGATCGCGGGGGCGTCGTCGAGCCGCGCCTCGCGCAGGGCGAAGCGGGGCGCGGCGGCGCGGCCGGCGGCGCGGCCGGCGGCGGGGTCGGCCGCGGGGGCCGGGGCAGGGCGTTCGGGCACGGCCCGAGGCTAGCGGCGCTCGCCGGGGAGGCTGCTCAGCGCACCATCCGCCGCTCGATCTGATTCTCGAACTCGGGCAGGATCGCGGTCGTCCCGTCGAAGCGGAAGCCGTTGCGCTCGTAGAAGGCGGTCGCGCGGGGGTTGCGGTCGAGCACGCCGAGGAAGGCGGGGCGCCCGCCGATCGCCGCGTCGAGCAGGCGCTGCCCGAGGCCCGAGCCGTGGGTGGATGCGCGCGTGTACAGCGCGTAGAGCTCGGTGTCGCGCGGGGCCTTCTCGAGGCGGGCGGGGCCGCCCATCGCGAAGCCGAGCAGCGCGCCGTCGAGCTCGGCGAGGAGGGGAGGGGCGCCGCCCTCGCCCACGACCCGCGTGATCGTCCGCACCCAGCGCTCGGCGCTCGACTCGGGCGTCTCCCGGGCCAGGAACTCGGCGCTCAGGTGCCCGGCGTACGCCTCGCGCCAGCACGCCACGTGCAGGGCGCCGAGGGCGGGGGCGTCGTCGATGGTCGCGGGGCGGATGGTCTCGCTCATCCCCTGATCCTAGAGGATTCGTCGGAACCGCTCTCCGATCGACGGCCGACGCATGCGAACGGCCCCGTCACCGCGCGATCGCGGGGACGGGGCCGTTCGGGAGGACTGCGGTGCTAGCGCCCGCGGCGCTGGCCGCCGGTGCTGTTGGAGCGCACGACCTGGCCGACGCGCAGGCCGCCCTGACCGCCGCCGCTGGGCGCGGATGCCCGGCGCGAACCCTGGCGGGTGCGCGGCGCCGCGGCCGGAGCCTCGGCGCGGGCGCCCTCGGAGCGGTGGGCCGGGGCGCTGCCGCCCGCGCGGGCCGGAGCCGCCTGACGGCGCTCCCCGCCCGCGGTCGAGCCGCCGGAGCCGCCCTGGGCCGGACGTCCGCCGCGGCCATCGCGGCCGGAGCCGCCGTTGCCGCCGCGTCCGCGGCCGCCCTGACCGGCGGGCGCGCCCTCGCGGGCGGTGCGCTTGCGCTGGGCGTTGGCGCCCTGCGAGCGTCCGCCGCCCTCGGGCTGGCGGCGCAGCACGGCGGGCAGCGCGTCGAAGGCGACGGGGGCCGCGACCTCGCCGATGAGGCGGTGCACGGGGGCCGAGTCGGCGGTGACCTGCTGCGGCTGCACCGAGATCGCGGCCTTCTTCAGCAGGGTGGCGGTGTCGCGGCGCTGCTCGGGCAGCACGATCGTGACGACGTCGCCCTCCGAGCCGGCGCGGGCGGTGCGGCCCGAGCGGTGCAGGTACGCCTTGTGCTCCATGGGCGGGTCGACGTGGATGACCAGCTCGATGTCGTCGACGTGCACGCCGCGCGCGGCGACGTCGGTGGCGACGAGCACGCGCACGCTGCCGTCGCCGAAGGCGGCGAGGTTGCGGTCGCGGGCCGGCTGCGACAGGTTGCCGTGCAGGTCGACGGCGGGGATGCCCTGCTCGGTGAGGCTCTTGGCGAGCTTCTTGGCCTGGTGCTTGGTGCGCATGAAGAGGATGCGGCGGCCCTGGCCCGAGGCGAGCGCGGTGATCATGCGCTTCTTCTCGTCGACGCCGGCGACCTCGAACACGTGGTGGGTCATGGCGGCGACGGGCGAGTTGGCCTCGTCGACGGAGTGCATAACGGGCGTGTGGAGGAACTGCTTGACGAGCTTGTCCACGCCGTTGTCGAGGGTCGCGCTGAACAGCAGGCGCTGGCCGTCCTCGGGGGTGGCCTTCATGATGCGGGTCACGCCGGGCAGGAACCCGAGGTCGGCCATGTGGTCGGCCTCGTCGAGCACGGTGATCTCGACCGCGTCGAGCGAGACGAACTTCTGCTTCATGAGGTCTTCGAGGCGGCCGGGGCAGGCGACGATGATGTCGACGCCGGCGCGCAGCGCCGAGACCTGGCGGCTCTGCGAGACGCCGCCGAAGATCGTCGTCGTGGTCAGGCCGTAGGCCTTGGCGAGCGGCTCGAGCACGGCGTTGATCTGCGTGGCGAGCTCGCGGGTCGGCGCGAGCACCATGCCGAGCGGGCGGCCCGGGCGGCGGCTGCCGCCGGCGAGGCGCGTGCCGAGGCGGGCGATCATCGGGATGGAGAAGGCGAGGGTCTTGCCCGAGCCGGTCTTGCCGCGGCCGAGCACGTCGCGGCCGGCGAGCGTGTCGGGCAGGGTGTCGACCTGGATGGGGAAGGCGTCGACCTTGCCCTGCGCGGTGAGGACCTCGACGAGGGGGTACGGAACGCCGAGGGCGCTGAAGGTTGCAGTGGTGCTCATGGTGGTGCCTTTCGGGCATGCATGATCCCGGCGCACGCGGACCGGACGGTCAGGATGCGCGGCGCTCGTCGCGAAGGACGGCACGGGATTCGGATGGCGACGGCGGCGATGGCCGCAATCAGTTCGCCGTGAGAAAGTATCGAATCGCGGCGCGCGAGTCGGTGCGCGGGTGCGAGATGAGGAAGCGTTCTACGACGCAGGGAAGCCGTCATGGCTTCGCTAGTACCTCCACCGTAGCAGGTCGCCCTCCGCGGCACTCCTCCCCGGCCTCCGTGCGGGGCTCCTCGACGCCCTCCGCCTCGAGCCCATCGCCTGACGGTGGCACGGTCATGGCACCCCGGCGTCCGCGTGGCGTCCCCCGGGCGGCCGACGCTGGTGGCGGGCCTCTCCTCCCGCGGCGCCTTCCACAACTGCGGATCGGCTGAATCTGTTTCACTCGTTCCGCGGTTGTGGAAGGACGCCGGAAGGGAGGCATGCTCGGTCGCCGGTCGCCGGTCGCCGGTCGGCGGCTGTCTCTCGTCGTCCGTCACCGGCGGCCGGCCGGCCGCGGTCGGGGCCGCGCGGGGCGGCGCGGCTCACCGCGCACCGCTCTCGTCGACCGCGCTATCGCATCGCGCGCAGCACGAGATCGTGCGCCGTCGCCGGCGAGCCGTCGCGCGCGACCGTCGACCGGGCGCGCAGCTCGACGGTGCTCGATGCGAACCCCTCGGCGACGGCCCGCAGCTCGTCCTCGGAGAGCATCGAGAAGGGCGGGGGATGCCGCACTCCCGCCGCGAGGTCGCGCCGGTCGTGCAGCACCATCAGCAGGGTGCCGCCCGGGCGCACGGCGCGCGCGAGGCCTCCGTAGATCGCCCCGCGGTGCTCGGGCAGCACGTGAAGATGCTGGGCCGAGACGAGGTCGAACGCCCCGACCGCCGGAGGATCGACCGAGAGGTCCCGCTGCGCGAAGCTCGCACGCGGCGCGAGCCCCACCCGCGCGGCCTCGGCGGTGGCGCGGGCGACCGCGACCGACGAGAGGTCGACCCCGAGCACCGTCCATCCGCGCGCGGCGAGCCAGAGGGCGTCGTCGCCCTCACCGCAGCCGGCGTCCAGCGCCCGTCCCGAGGGCAGCTCGGCCGCCTCGGCCACGAGCACCGGGTTCGCCCGTCCGCTCCACAGCCGGTCGACGGCGCCGTAGCGGGCATCCCACACCGCGGCCAGCTCGGCCGAGTCGGCCGGCCGATGCGGCCCAGCGGCAGCCGGCCCGGACGCGCTCACGCCAGCGTCGCCCGCCCGTCGCCGTAGCGCTCGCCCACGGGGATCTCGACGTCGACGGTGTTGCCGATCGGTGCGAGCGGGCAGGCCCACGCGGGGTCGTAGGCGCACGAGGGGTTGTAGGCGAAGTTGAAGTCGAGCGTGATCGAGCCCGCGTCCCGGCCGGGGCCGAGGTCGGCGCCCTTGATCGAGTCGATGAGGTAGCGGCCGCCGCCGTAGGTACCGCCCTCGACCCGCGACAGGGCATCCTTCACGGGGATGAACAGCCCGCCGCCGTAGCTGCGCAGCCGCCACACGTCGAGAGAGCCGACGCCGGGCACGCCGACGACGCCGATGCGCTCGAAGGGCACGACGCCGTCGGTGCCGGTGGGCACGTCGAGGGATGCGGGCTCGGCCTGCTCGATGACGGCCTCGACGCGCCAGGCGCGGTCGTAGGGCTTGACGCGCAGGCCGGTGAAGCGCGCGCGGTCCTCCGGCAGCAGGGGCGAGGCGGGGTGCTCGAGGAAGAGCCGGTCGCGCTCGCGCCGCCAGAGGTCGTGCGCCGACTCGAGGTCGGTGGCGCGGCGCACCTTCTCGTAGATCGAGAAGGTCGCGCGCCGCCAGCTCGCCACCTCGAGCGCCGAGCGGGCGGCGGGGGCGGGGGAGTCAGCGGGGGCCATGCGCCCAGTCTGCCCCGCCGAGGAGGGGGCAGCCGACGACTCGGGGGAGCCGCTCAGGCGGCGAACCGCCGCGCCCAGCCCGGGGCGAGCCGCCGCAGCTGGCGCGCCCGAAGCTGCCAGAAGACCCAGAACCCGATCCAGGCCACGGGGGTCAGGATGCCCGCCCCGATGTCGAGCGTGTCGTGGAACGCCGTGCGCCCGCGGCCGTCGTCGCGCACCGCCATGCGGTGATGCCAGCGGCGCACCACGCGCATCCCGCCGGAGAGCGGCCCGCCCCGGTCGTGCACGACGCGCTCGACGCTGCCGCCCGGCAGGGCGACCGTCTCATCCGACAGCCGGATCAGCTGCGAGCCCATCGGCACGACGCCCAGCAGGGTCAGGCGCACGCGGTGCTCCTCGTCGGCCCAGCGCTCGGGGAACCCGCCCGGCTCGAGCGAGGCGGCCCGGGTGAGGGGGCCGGAGACCGCGCGGAACACCGCGGGGGAGTGCACGGCCTCCCACGCCGCATCGGGCGGGCAGTCGAGCTGAAGACGAAGGGTGACGCGCATGGGCCCCAGTCTGCGCCCGCTGGCTACCATCGACCTGTGACCGACGCCCGACCCGCCGCCGCGACCCCCGCCCCCGCCGCCCCGCTCGACCCCGCCGACCCCGCCGCGCAGGAGCGCTACCAGGTGCGGTTCGACGTCGGCCTCGACGGCGCTCGCCGCATCGGCGCCTCCGCGCACCTGCTCGTCTGGTGCGACGCGATCGCGGCCGAGCCGGTGCCGGTGGATGCCCTTCCCCACCGCCTCGAGGTCATCGACGCCCGGCTCGGCGCCGCCGGTGCGATCGCCCAGCGCCTGCTCGCGCTGCAGGCCGAGCGCGGCGAGCGCACCATGGTCGCCGTCGTCGCGGCGGGTGCGCCGGCGCAGAGCCCCGAGGGGTTCCCGGTCGAGGACGTGCTGCTCGCCGGGGCGATCGTCGACGCGCTCGGCGCGGTCGGCATCGACGCCACCAGCCCGGAGGCCGCCGCGGCGGCCGCCGCCTTCCAGGGCCTGCGCGGCGCCGTCGGGCACATGCTCACCGCCTCGACGGCCGGCCGCGCGCTGGCCGCGGCATCCGGCCCGCAGGCGGTCGCCGAGGCCCGCGCCCGCCTCGAGGAGCCCGCGCTCGTCGTCCTGCGGGAATTCAGCCCCGCCGCCTAGCGTTCCCCTGAAGGACCACCGAACCCCCGGGAGGAACACTATGAAGGCTCACGTCAACGGCACCGTCATCGCCGAGGCTCCGCAGGAGGAGCTCATCCAGATCGAGGGCAACTGGTACTTCCCGCCCTCGAGCGTCAAGAGCGAACTGCTCGAGAAGAGCCCCACGCCGTACCACTGCCCGTGGAAGGGCGACACGCAGTACTTCACCGTCGTCGTCGACGGCCAGAAGCTGCAGGACCGCGCCTGGAGCTACCCGACCCCCATCCCGACCTCGTTCGACCGCGTCGGCAAGGACTACTCGAACTACGTGGCCTTCTGGAAGGAAGTCAGCGTCTCGGAGTAACGACCGACTCGCGCGCACCGCGCGCTGCACGACCACCGCGAGGGCGGGAGCTCAGGCTCCCGCCCTCGCGTCCGTCCAGCGGATGAGGTGCGCGCGGCTGAAGGTGCGCGAGCACTTCCCGCAGGAGACGGGCTTCGCCGGCCGGCGGAACCGCACGTGCTCGTGCCCGCTCGGGCAGTGGCCGCGCCACCGCGCCCGCTCCTCGGCGACCGGGCCCGTGTGCGTCGTGCCGCCGACGTAGCCGAGCTCGGCGGCGATGCGCTTCCACTCCGGCCCGTGATTGGTGCCGGGCCCGGCGAGCGCGTGGGCCACCTCGTGCAGCAGCGTCTGGTGGATCTCGTCATCGTCCCAGCGCGCCGCGAGATGGCGCGAGACGGTGATGCGCTTGTCCGTGTAGTTGCACAGGCCCGCGCGGCGGGTGGCGTGGTCGAAGCCGAAGCTCCAGGGCGGGTCGGAATCGATCGGGTCGAGGTGCAGGCGGATGAGGGCCTCGGCCCAGACGCGCACCCGATCCAACTCGCTCACCCGTTCAGGGTAGGCGGCGCGACCGACGCTCGCGGCGGCCGCGCCGCGCGCCGCTCCGGCTCGCCGGGCCGTGCCGGGCGGCCGCTCAGGCGGCGGGGCCGAGCTCGATGCGCACGAGGCGGTCGTCGCCCTCGCGCGGAGCGCCGCGTCCGTCGGTGTTGTTGGTGAGCATCCACAGGGAGCCGTCGGGGGCCGCGACCGCATCGCGCAGTCGCCCGAGCTCGCCGACGAACGACGGCCGGGGCTCGCCGCCGTCGACGTCGACCGCCCACAGCCGCTCGCCGCGCAGGTTCGCGATGAAGACCGTGCCGCCGACGATCGCGATGCCGCTCGGGCTCGCGTCGTCGGTCGCCCACTGCACCACCGGATCGACGAAGCGGTCGTCGCCGCCCTCGCCCTCGACGATCGGCCAGCCGTAGTTCGCGCCCGGCTCGATGCGGTTGAGCTCGTCCCACGTGTTCTGGCCGAACTCGGCCGCCCACATTCCGCCCTCGGAGTCCCAGGCGAGGCCCTGCGGGTTGCGGTGCCCCATCGAGTAGACGAGCGAGCCCGGCATCGGGTTGTCGTCGGGTGCCGCGCCGTCCGGCGTCATGCGCAGGATCTTGCCCGAGAGCGACGCCGGATCCTGCGCCGCATCGACCTGCTGCGCGTCGCCGACGGTCGCGTAGAGCATCCCATCGGGGCCGAAGGCGATGCGCCCGCCGTTGTGGGTCGTGTTCTTCGGGATGCCCGTGAGCACCTCCTCGACCTCCCCCAGCGTCAGCGAGCCCGCCCCGCCGCCGAGCGGCAGGCGCACGATGCGGTTGTCGTCGGCCGCGGTGAGGTAGGCGTACACGACCGGGGCCTCGCCCTCGGGAACGGCGATGCCCAGCAGTCCGCCCTCGCCGCCCGGCACGACCCCGGGCACCGTGCCCACCTCGCGCACCTCGCCCGACGCCGTCGCCTCGAGGATGCGCGCGCCGTCGCGCTCGGTGATGAGCGCCGAGCCGTTCGCGAGCGGCACGACCGACCACGGAGCCGAGAGGCCGGAGACGAGCATCTCGACCTCGCCGGTGGGCGCGAGCGGCTCGACCGCCTGCGGATCGGGAGCCGGGGTGCTCGTCGCGGGCGGACGGGGCACGGCGGCGGGCGCGCGCTCGGGCGCGGGGGCGGCGCAGCCGGCGAGCAGGAGGGCGGCGGTCGCGCCGAGCCCGAGAGCGGGGCGCAGAGCGGGTCTCGAGGCGGAGCGGAGGGCGGCGCGGTGGGCGGAGCGGTACTGCGGCATGACGTCTCCTGACGGCGGACGACGGGCGGGCATCCACTGTCGCGCGCCGGCCTGATGGCGACCCGTGCGCGCCGTGACGAAATCTCGACGTCATCCCCTTCGGGGGGTTTGCTCCCGTCGGGCGAGGAGATAACGTCTCTCTCGTCCGGACCCGACGGAGCGAGAGGGGGAGCGCGCGCGTGGCACTGTTCCAGCGGCTCGGCGGCCGCGACGGGGTGGAGGCCCTGGTCGAGGATCTCGCGGTGCGGGTCCGGGAGGACCCGGACATCGGTCACTACTTCGACGAGGTCGACGAGGTCGAGCTCAACCGCCATCGCACGATGTTCTTCTCCGCCCTGCTCGGCGGCACCGAGGAGTACGGCGGCCGCACCATCCGCGCGGCGCACTCGCCGTTCCGGCTGACCGAGAGCGACTTCGACGTCTTCATCCGGCTCATCACGCTCACCCTCGCCGGGTCCAGCGCGAGCCCGCGCGATCAGCGCTCGATCCTGCGGGCGCTCGAACGTCTGCGCTCGACGGTCGTGCACGCCTCCGCGCCCGAGGCCATCAGCCGCCGCGTCGTCTGAGGCCCGCGGTCGCCGCGCTCGCCGCGGTCAGTCGCCGCGCTTGGTCGCGAACAGCGTGCGGTTCGGCGTCGGCGAGGGCACCGCGGTCTGATCGGTCACGATCGGCGCTCCGGCGATCCAGTTGCGCAGGTCGCGCCCGCTCGTGACCGTCGCCGGGTGCGGACCGCGCGCCATGAGCCGCGGCATCCACTCCAGGGGCAGGGCGCCGTTCGCGGCCACGAGCACGACGTTGCCGAAGCGGCGGCCCTTGAGCACGCCCGTCTCGGCGAGCGCGGCCACGTCGTCGAAGACGGTGTCGAGCGTCGCGGCCTGGCTGCGCGCGAACGCCAGGCCAGGGCCGTCGGCGATGTTGACGGCCACGATCCCGCTCGGCGAGAGGAACCGGCCGAGCTCCTGGTAGAACTCGAGGCTCGTGACGTGCGCCGGGATGCGCGCGCCGGCGAAGACGTCGACCACGGCGACGTCGACGGCTCCGGTGAGAGCGGCGGGCAGGCGGGCGAGCATGGCACGGGCATCCCCGTACCGGATGCGGATGCCGCTGCTCCTCGGCAGCGGCAGGTGCTCGCGCACGAAGCCGATGAGCGCCTCGTCGAGCTCGATCACCTGCTGGCGCGAGCCGGGTCGGGTGGCGTGGATGTACCGGGGCAGCGTCAGCGCGCCCGCGCCCAGATGCAGCGCGGTGAGGGGCTGCCCGGGGTCGCCCCACTCATCGATCACGTGGCCGATGCGCTGCACGTACTCGAAGAAGAGCCGGCTCGGGTCGTCGAGATCGACGTGCGACTGGGGCGTGCCGTCGACGACGAGCTGGTAGCTGCCCTCGGCCCAGCGGTCCTCCTCGATGACGGCGCGCAGGCCGCTCGGCAGGACGGTCTCGCGGGGCTCGGAGGGCATGCGATCAGCGTGCCACAGCGGGAGGAGGAGCGGGGATCGCGCGGTTATAGCGCAGACGGCCAACCAGGTCAAGAATCCGACTGGACACGGCGGGTGGGGCACGCCTAGTATTGAGGTTTGCGCTCCCGATGATGTCAGCCGTCACATGACGGTCGGCTGACGTGCCCCGAGTATAGCGGCGGGGTGGGCCCTCGAGGCCCTGACTGGGAACCGGATCCGCGTGCGGATCCGTGCGTTCAACTCGACCGTGTTCATCTGTCGCTTCGCCGACGGTATCCGGGCTCCCACGCCCACGGAGGTTAGTTCCTTGGCTGCTTCGCGCACCGCTAAGAATTCCCAGTCCCCCAAGAGCGGCCGCGATGCGTCGCGGCTCTCATTCGCCAAGATCAGCGACACGCTGACCGTCCCCGACCTGCTGGCCCTCCAGACGGAGAGCTTCGACTGGCTGGTCGGCAACGACATCTGGAAGGCCCGGGTCACCGAGGCCGAGGCCGCCGGCCGCACCGATGTTCCCGGCCGCAGCGGCCTCGAGGAGATCTTCGAGGAGATCTCCCCGATCGAGGACCTCGGCGAGACGATGCAGCTCTCGTTCACGAACCCCTACCTCGAAGAGCAGAAGTACTCGATCGACGAGTGCAAGGAGCGCGGCAAGACCTACGCCGCCCCCCTCTACGTCGAGGCCGAGTTCATGAACCACATGACGGGCGAGATCAAGACCCAGACCGTGTTCATGGGCGACTTCCCGCTCATGACCGAGCGCGGCACCTTCATCATCAACGGCACCGAGCGCGTCGTCGTGTCGCAGCTCGTGCGCAGCCCGGGCGTCTACTTCGAGCGGTCGATCGACAAGACCAGCGACAAGGACATCTACACCTCGCGCATCATCCCCAGCCGCGGCGCCTGGCTCGAGTTCGAGATCGACAAGCGCGACCAGGTGGGCGTGCGCATCGACCGCAAGCGCAAGCAGTCGGTCACCGTCTTCCTCAAGGCCCTCGGCATGACCACCGAGGAGATCCGCGAGGCCTTCGCCGGCTACGACTCCATCGAGCAGACGCTCGAGAAGGACACCGTGCTGACGAAGGAGGAGGCGCTCAAGGACATCTACCGCAAGCTCCGTCCGGGAGAGCAGGTCGCCGCCGAGGCCGCCCGCGCGCTCCTCGACAACTTCTACTTCAACTCCAAGCGCTACGACCTGGCGAAGGTCGGTCGCTACAAGATCAACCGCAAGCTCGGCGTCGACGCTCCCCTGAGCGACTCGGTGCTCAGCGTCGAGGACATCGTGGCGACCATCCGCTACATGGTCTCGCTGCACGAGGGCCGCACGACCCTGCCCGGCCAGCGCGACGGCAAGCCCGTCGAGCTGCGCCTCGACGTGGACGACATCGACCACTTCGGCAACCGTCGCATCCGCGCCGTGGGCGAGCTCATCCAGAACCAGGTGCGCACCGGTCTCAGCCGCATGGAGCGCGTGGTGCGCGAGCGCATGACGACGCAGGACATCGAGGCGATCACCCCGCAGACCCTGATCAACGTGCGCCCCGTCGTGGCCGCGATCAAGGAGTTCTTCGGCACCTCGCAGCTGTCGCAGTTCATGGATCAGAACAACCCGCTCGCGGGCCTGACCCACAAGCGCCGCCTCTCGGCCCTCGGCCCGGGCGGTCTGAGCCGCGAGCGCGCGGGCGTCGAGGTGCGCGACGTGCACCCCTCGCACTACGGCCGCATGTGCCCCATCGAGACCCCGGAAGGCCCGAACATCGGCCTCATCGGCTCGCTCGCCTCGTTCGCGCGCATCAACGCGTTCGGCTTCATCGAGACGCCGTACCGCCGCGTGGTCAAGGGCAAGGTCACCGAGCAGATCGACTACCTGACCGCCAGCGAGGAGGACGACTTCGTCGTCGCCCAGGCCGGTGCTCCGCTGTCGAAGGACGGCAAGTTCGTCGAGGACCGCGTCCTCGTCCGCCGCAAGGGCGGCGAGGTCGAGCTCGTCCCGAACGAGCAGGTCAACTACATGGACGTCTCGCCGCGCCAGATGGTGTCGGTCGCGACCTCGCTCATCCCCTTCCTCGAGCACGACGATGCGAACCGCGCGCTCATGGGCGCCAACATGCAGCGTCAGGCCGTTCCGCTGCTCCGCTCCGAGTCGCCGCTCGTCGGCACCGGCATGGAGGGCTACGCGGCCGTCGACGCGGGTGACGTCATCACCAACGAGAAGGCGGGCGTCGTCGCCGAGGTCTCGGCCGACGTCGTCACCGTCCAGCTCGACGAGGGCGGCACGCAGCAGTACTTCCTGCGCAAGTTCGACCGCTCGAACCAGGGTACGAACTACAACCACCGCGTCGTCGTCAGCGCGGGCGACCGCGTCGAGGCCGGCGAGGTCATCGCCGACGGCCCCGCGACGGAGAACGGCGAGCTCGCGCTCGGCAAGAACCTCCTCGTGGCGTTCATGTCGTGGGAGGGTCACAACTTCGAGGACGCGATCATCCTCAGCCAGAACCTCGTGAAGGACGACACGCTCTCGTCGATCCACATCGAGGAGTACGAGGTGGATGCCCGCGACACGAAGCTCGGCAAGGAGGAGATCACCCGTGACCTCCCCAACGTCAGCCCCGACCTGCTGGCCGACCTCGACGAGCGCGGCATCATCCGCATCGGCGCCGAGGTCCGCCCCGGCGACATCCTCGTCGGCAAGGTCACGCCCAAGGGCGAGACCGAGCTCTCGGCCGAGGAGCGCCTGCTGCGCGCGATCTTCAACGAGAAGTCGCGCGAGGTTCGCGACACCTCGCTGAAGGTGCCCCACGGCGAGCAGGGCACCGTCATCGGCGTCAAGGAGTTCAGCGCCGACAACGACGACGAGCTCGGCTCGGGCGTCAACCAGCGCGTGGTCGTCTACATCGCCCAGAAGCGCAAGATCAGCGAGGGCGACAAGCTCGCCGGCCGCCACGGCAACAAGGGCGTCATCTCGAAGATCCTGCCCGTCGAGGACATGCCGTTCCTCGAGGACGGCACGCCGGTCGACATCGTGCTCAACCCGCTCGGCGTCCCCGGCCGCATGAACTTCGGCCAGGTCCTCGAGATCCACCTCGGCTGGGCCGCGTCGCGCGGCTGGAAGGTCGACGGAGCGCCCGAGTGGGCGAACCGTCTGCCCGAGGTCGCCCGCGAGGCCGCGCCCGGCACCAAGGTCGCCACCCCGGTGTTCGACGGTGCCAGCGAGGAGGAGATCGCCGGTCTGCTCGACTCGACGACCCCCAACCGCGACGGCGTGCGCATGATCGACTCGACCGGTAAGGCCCGTCTCTTCGACGGCCGCTCGGGCGAGCCGTTCCCCGACCCGATCTCGGTGGGCTACATGTACATCCTGAAGCTGCACCACCTCGTGGACGACAAGATCCACGCGCGCTCGACGGGCCCGTACTCGATGATCACCCAGCAGCCGCTCGGCGGTAAGGCCCAGTTCGGCGGCCAGCGCTTCGGTGAGATGGAGGTCTGGGCGCTCGAGGCGTACGGCGCGGCCTACGCGCTGCAGGAGCTGCTGACGATCAAGTCCGACGACATCCTCGGCCGCGTGAAGGTGTACGAGTCGATCGTCAAGGGCGAGAACATCCAGGAGCCGGGTATCCCCGAGAGCTTCAAGGTGCTCATCAAGGAGATGCAGTCGCTCTGCCTGAACGTCGAGGTGCTCTCGGCCGACGGCACCGCGGTGAGCCTCAAGGACAACGACGACGAGGTCTTCCGCGCAGCGGAGGAGCTCGGCATCAACATCTCCTCCCGCTTCGAGTCCTCGTCCATCGACGAGATCTGATCCGGGCCTCACCGCCTCACTGACTGACGTTTTAACGGAAGAAGAGAACACACGTGCTCGAAGCAACAACTTTCGATGAGCTCCGGATCGGCCTCGCGACCGCTGACGACATCCGTCGTTGGTCGCACGGCGAGGTCAAGAAGCCGGAGACGATCAACTACCGCACCCTGAAGCCGGAGAAGGACGGCCTGTTCGGCGAGCAGATCTTCGGCCCGTCGCGCGACTGGGAGTGCTCCTGCGGCAAGTACAAGCGGGTGCGCTTCAAGGGCATCGTCTGCGAGCGATGCGGCGTCGAGGTCACGAAGTCGTCGGTGCGCCGCGAGCGCATGGGCCACATCGAGCTCGCCGCGCCCGTCACGCACATCTGGTACTTCAAGGGCGTTCCCTCGCGCCTGGGCTACCTGCTCGACATGGCGCCGAAGGACCTCGAGAAGGTCATCTACTTCGCCGCGTACATGGTCATCTCCGTGGACGAGGAGGGTCGCCACGCCGACCTCCCCGGTCTCGAGAACGAGCTGCGCCTCGAGGTCAAGACCCTCGAGGACCAGCGCGACTCGATGATCGCCTCGCGCCTGCAGAAGCTCGAGACCGAGCTCGGCGAGCTCGAGGCCGAGGGCGCCAAGGCCGACCAGAAGCGCAAGGCCAAGGACTCGGGCGAGAAGGAGATGGGTCAGCTCCGCAAGTCGTTCGACGAGCAGATCGCCCAGCTCGAGCGCGTGTGGGAGGACTTCCGCACCCTCAAGGTCGGCGACCTCAAGCCCGAGGACTCGGTGTTCCAGGAGCTGCAGGACCGCTACGGCCTGTACTTCGAGGCGCACATGGGCGCCGAGGCGATCAAGAAGCGCCTCGAGGCCTTCGACCTGGCCGCCGAGAGCGAGCTGCTCCACGAGCAGATCGCGACCGGCAAGGGTCAGAAGAAGATCCGTGCGATCAAGCGCCTCAAGGTCGTCAACTCGTTCCTGCAGACCGGCAACTCGCCGGCCGCCATGGTGCTCGACGTCGTCCCGGTCATCCCGCCGGAGCTGCGCCCGATGGTGCAGCTGGACGGTGGCCGCTTCGCGACCTCCGACCTCAACGACCTGTACCGCCGCGTGATCAACCGCAACAACCGTCTTCGTCGTCTGCTCGACCTCGGCGCGCCCGAGATCATCGTCAACAACGAGAAGCGGATGCTGCAGGAGGCCGTCGACGCGCTGTTCGACAACGGCCGCCGCGGTCGTCCCGTCACGGGCACCGGCAACCGTGCGCTCAAGAGCCTCAGCGACATGCTCAAGGGCAAGCAGGGCCGGTTCCGCCAGAACCTGCTCGGCAAGCGCGTCGACTACTCGGGCCGTTCGGTCATCGTCGTCGGCCCGCAGCTCAAGCTCCACCAGTGCGGTCTGCCCAAGCTGATGGCGCTCGAGCTGTTCAAGCCCTTCGTGATCAAGCGCCTGATCGACCTGGGCCACGCCCAGAACATCAAGAGCGCCAAGCGCATGGTCGAGCGCTCGCGTCCGCAGGTGTGGGACGTGCTCGAGGAGATCATCCGCGAGCGCCCCGTCATGCTGAACCGCGCGCCCACGCTTCACCGTCTGGGCATCCAGGCGTTCGAGCCCCAGCTCGTGGAGGGCAAGGCCATCCAGCTGCACCCGCTCGTCTGCGCGGCGTTCAACGCCGACTTCGACGGCGACCAGATGGCCGTCCACCTGCCGCTGTCGGTCGAGGCCCAGGCGGAGGCGCGCATCCTGATGCTCGCGTCCAACAACATCCTGAAGCCCTCGGACGGCCGCCCGGTCACCGTGCCCACGCAGGACATGATCATCGGTCTGCACCACCTCACCACCGTGCGCGAGGGCGCCGCCGGTGAGGGCCGTGCCTTCTCGACGATCGCCGAGGCCACCATGGCCATGGACCAGGGCAGCCTGCACCTCAACGCCGTCGCGCGCATCCGCCTCTTCGGCGAGAAGTACGCCGATGGTCGCGAGCTGAAGGAGACCACCCTCGGGCGGGCCCTCTTCAACGAGCTGCTGCCGGCGGACTACCCGTTCGTCGACCAGGTCGCCGACAAGGGCACCATCTCGCAGATCGTCAACGATCTGGCCGAGCGGTACCCCAAGACGGTCGTGGCCGCCACGCTCGACAACGTGAAGGACGCCGGCTTCTACTGGGCGACCCGCTCGGGCGTCACCGTGGCGCTCAGCGACGTCATCACCCCGCCGAAGAAGAAGGAGATCGTCGCCGAGTACGAGAAGAAGGCGGCGAAGATCCAGGGGCAGTTCGAGAAGGGCCTCATCACCAACGATGAGCGTCGTCTCGAGCTCGTCGCGCTCTGGAGCGAGGGCACCAAGGCCGTCAACGACGAGATGCGGGCCAACTTCCCGGTCGACAACACCATCAACCGCATGGTGACGTCGGGCGCGCGAGGCAACTGGCTGCAGGTCGGAAACATCGCGGGTATGCGAGGCCTCGTCTCGAACCCGCGCGGTGAGATCATCGCCCGCCCGATCATCAACTCGTACCGCGAGGGCCTGTCGGTCGCCGAGTACTTCATCGCCACGCACGGCGCCCGCAAGGGTCTCGCCGACACCGCTCTGCGCACCGCCGACTCGGGCTACCTCACCCGTCGTCTGGTCGACGTCGCGCAGGACGTCATCATCCGCGAGGACGACTGCGGCACGAGCAAGGGTCTCGACTTCCCCTTCGCCCACCAGGTCGACGGCGCGTGGGTGCGCGACGAGAACGTGGAGAACCTCGTGTTCGCCCGCACTCTCGCCACCGATGCCGTCAACGAGAAGGGCGAGGTCGTCGCGGCGGCCGGCTCCGACGTCGGCGACGTGCTCATCAACGACCTCGTCGCGGCGGGCGTCGGCGCCATCAAGGTGCGCTCGGTGCTCACGTGCGAGTCGGCGGTCGGCGTCTGCGCCGCCTGCTACGGCCGCTCGCTGGCCACCGGTCAGCGCGTCGACCTCGGTGAGGCCGTCGGCATCATCGCGGCGCAGTCGATCGGTGAGCCCGGAACGCAGCTCACGATGCGTACCTTCCACACCGGCGGTTCGGCCTCGGCCGACGACATCACGCAGGGTCTGCCCCGCGTGACCGAGCTGTTCGAGGCGCGCACCCCCAAGATGGCCAGCCCCATCGCGGAGAGCGCCGGACGCATCACCATCGAGGATGCGGACAAGCAGCGCCGCGTCATCCTCACCCCCGACAACGGGGACGAGGAGGTCGTGTACGTCGTCTCGAAGCGCTCGCAGATGCTCGTCGAGGACGGCCAGCACGTCGAGCTCGGTCAGCAGATCATCGTGGGCCCGGTCGACCCGAAGGAGGTGCTGCGCGTCAAGGGCGTCCGCGCCGTGCAGCAGCACCTCGTCGAGGGCGTGCAGGGCGTGTACCGCTCGCAGGGCGTGCCGATCCACGACAAGCACATCGAGGTCATCGTGCGGCAGATGCTGCGCAAGGTCACCGTCGTCGACCACGGCGAGACCGACCTGCTGCCCGGTGAGCTCGTCGACCGCTCGAAGTACAACGAGCTGAACCGCGGCGCGCTGTCCGAGGGCAAGAAGACCGCCTCGGCGCGTCAGGAGGTCATGGGCATCACCAAGGCCTCGCTGGCCACCGAGTCGTGGCTGTCGGCCGCGTCCTTCCAGGAGACGACCCGCGTTCTCACGCAGGCCGCCATGGAGGGCAAGCGCGACCCGCTGCTGGGTCTGAAGGAGAACGTGATCATCGGAAAGCTGATCCCGGCCGGTACGGGGCTCGCCGCGTACCGCAACGTGTCGGTCGAGGCCACCGAGGAGGCGAAGGCCGAGCGGTACCCCAACCGCATCTTCGCCGACGACTCGACCTTCTCCGAGGCCGACCTCTCCTTCGTCGACTTCGACTCGTTCTCGAGCGACGACTTCACGCCGGGCACCTACAACTAGGCGCTCCGGAGCACCCCTCTCGAACGGCCCTCGCCTCACGGCGGGGGCCGTTCGGCGTTGGCGGGCGCCGGTGCGGGTCATGGGGAGCGGTCCCCATCGCATCA
This sequence comes from Microcella daejeonensis, assembly GCF_026625045.1. Classification (GTDB taxonomy): domain Bacteria; phylum Actinomycetota; class Actinomycetes; order Actinomycetales; family Microbacteriaceae; genus Microcella; species Microcella daejeonensis. The sequence goes on from NZ_CP113089.1 coordinate 1,318,067, forward strand.
GAGGCGGCCGGCCCCCTACAGTCGTGAGGGAAGCACTGGACCGACCAGGAGGAGGTGGATGTGGCGTCGGATGCGGGCGTCGGTATCCACGACGACGTCATCACCAGGCGGCTGCGCGGCGGAGCGCCGTGAGCGACCAGATCGTCGGCACGTTCCCGTGGGATCCGACGGTGGAGACCGCCCGATGGCGGCGATGAAGCGGTGGCTCGACGAGATCCGTTCCGTGCCGAAGTCGGCGGAGACCGCGGTGCACGAGGCCGAGTTCGTGGTGCTCGACGATCATCGCTCGATCCGCCACCGGGTGAGTGGCGTGGGCGTCACGACGGTCATCCGCATCCGGAGCGCGCTCGACGATGCCGCATCCCCCCGGCTGACCGGCGGCCTGGGACGAGCGCTCTGGCAGCTGGGCATCCTGCTCTCGATCGTCGCGTCGGCCTTCGGGCTCGCGGCACTGCGCGGGCGCCGGTCGATCGAAGCGGACACCCTCGATGGTGCGGCCCCGGACGTGCTGACGGGTGCGGTGGTCTGCCTCCTGCTCCTGGCCGGGCAGATCTGGTTGGTCCGCAGAGCGCACGACCGGAGATCCCCGGTCGAGTACGCCCTCGTGTTCCTCGCCGTGCTGCTCTCGATCATGGGCGCCTTGCTGGTGGCGCGGGCGCTCCTCGAGCGACCGGACGATCCGCTCCCGTACCTCGCGGTCGCCGCCGTGGTCTTCGGGGTGGCGGCGGCGCACCTGGCGGGCGGCGCGCACGCGCGCCGCGTGAGGAGGCGGCTGGATGAGGACGATGCGCCTCTCCGCCCGCGGATCGCGAAGCCTCGGGCGTCTGGCGGCCGCGTGGACCGCATCGTGAGCCGCGCTGAGAAGCAGGTGCGCGCCCTGCTCTCCTCCCTCGCACAGGAGGAGCGCGACCGCTTGCGGGCCGAGCTGCAGAGGGCGTTGGATGAGCTGCGACGCCGAGGCGTGCTGAGCGACGATGAGCTCGCTGCCGCTCGCAACGCCGAGCTCGGGATGGCGACGATCAGGATGGTCGCTGATCGGGCGCGTCGGGGGATGCTCGAGTTCGACCCGGACAACTGAACGAGGTCCGTCCCGCGCAGTCGTTCACCGGCTGGCGTGGATCGTCGCGATGGTGACCGCTCCCCATCGCCGACGAGTCGAGCGCGACTCTACGATGGGGTGCGGCGGGTCCAGAGAGTCGCCGGGAGCATCCAGGGGGAGGAGGCGGCATGACCGACGCGGCATCGCCTGCCCACGCTGAGAGTTCCGGCACCGCCCCCGAAGCGTCCACCGGCGCTGATCGGAAGGGGAGTGACGCGATCGATCCGCCGACGGGCACTCCCGTCGTGGAGTGGGCGCGCTCCGTGGTCCGGGCCCAGTTCGCGCTCGAGCGGGTCGAGTTCGATCGGCGCTCGCTCGAGATGCTCCCCGAGTACCGGGCGGAAGTCGACGCACTCGCTCAGCGCACCGCAGCGCAGATGCGAGCGGCCGCGCTCGATCGTCTCCAGGAGCAGCTGACGGCCCGCCCGCATCTGCGCGAGGTCCTCCGCCCCTCCGCGTTCAGCCTGGCCCTGCAGGTTCTCGCGGTCCTCCTCGCGGCGGGTGCTGCCGCCGTCTTTCTGACCCGCAGCGGCGTCGATCCGGAGTGGGCGCTCCCCGTCGCGGCACTCCTGCACCTGTCCGCGGCCCTCATCGTCGGTGGCGTGACGCTGCGGACCATCGTCGCCGGGCCGCCCCCGACATTCCTCCGCCGGGTAGTCGTGCTCGTCGTCGGCACGGCGATCCCGGGTGTCGTCATCGGGGCGCTGATGGACGGCGCGACGGATCCGGCCCTGCGCCTCTGGTGGTGGATGCTCGTCGCGAGCGCCACGCTCTCACTGGTCGTCCTCGCCGCGCTCGTCCGCAGCTGGGTCTCGCTCGGTACGGCCGGCCGTTCCCGGGTCGCCGCCGAGGTGCAGGAGTGGCTCGAGGTCGTGCGCCTCGAGCACTCGGCGGCCATCGCTCGCGCGGCCGCCGAGCTCGACGCGCTCTGGAGCGCCGTCGACGAGCCGCGCCGACTCGCCGTGGCGGAGGCGCGCGATGCCGCGGTGGCGGTGCTCGACGCGCGCGGCTTCCACGAGGAGGCCGCACCGCTCCGCACGGCTGTTCCCGGTGCCGTGGCGGTGGATGCCGCGATCGCCCCATCGCTCGCCGCATGGGGCGCCGGCTCTCAGGAGCCGACCAGCGCCCGTCTCGTCCCCGCCTCCGTGCCCGGCGAGCGCCCGGAGACAGCATGAGCGCGGCTGACCTATCGGTAGCATCGACCGTCCCCGTCGATGAGCAATGACCAGTAACGGAGCCCGCGTGCCGATCACCGCCGAGGTCGACGACGACGCCCCGACGCCGGGGCTGCGTGACGACGGCACGCCCGATCCGGCCTATGCCGAGGGGCTCGGGCTGCGGCCCGCCGGCACCGGGCGGCGCGCCGCCGCCTTCGCGATCGACGCCGCCGCCTGGGCGGTGCTGAGCAGCCCCGCCGTCATCGGCGTGCTGCTGGTGCTGCCGGTGCTGCTCGAGTCCGCATCCCCCGCCGACCCCGCCGCCCTTCTCGAGGCGCTGGCCGGCAGCCTGGTCCTCATCCTCGTGGGGCAGGGGCTGACGATCGCCTTCGGGCTCGTGCAGCTGATCCTCCACGGCCGCCGCGGGGTCACCCTCGGCAAGGCGCTCATGGGGCTGCGCTCGGTGAACGTCGCCGCCTTCGGGCCTCCCGGCTTCTGGCGCGTCGTGCTGCGCGCCCTCGTGCTGCAGCTCTCGACGATGCTGCTGGTCGTCGCGGGCCCCGCGCTGCTGTTCGCCTCGGGGCTGTGGGATGCGGAGGGCCGGGGTCGCAGCTGGCTCGACCGTCTCGCGCGCGCCTGGGTGATCGATGCGCGCCGCGGACTCGACCCGTTCGACGCGAAGGCGATGCGCCACGCGCGCAAGGCCTACGAGACGCCCGAGCGCGACGCGGCCGCCCCCATGCCCTCGCTCGCGACGATCGGAGGAGCGCCGACCGCCTTCGTCCCGGTGCAGCGCTCCAACTCGGGGGTCGTGTCAGGCACGCCGGAGGCGTCGCGGTGGGCTCCGCCGCCCTCGCCCGTCGAGGCGGGGGTCGCCCCGGCAGCCCCTCTCCCGCCGGCAGCCCCGACGCCGGTCGCCCCTGCCGCGGTGGTGCCCGCCGCACCTGCCGCGCCACTCGCCCCGGCGGCACCCTCAGCCCCGTCCGCGCCCTCCGCCGCGAGCCTGCACTTCGACGACGGCACGGTCGTGCCGGTGCCCCGCGCGGCCCTGCTCGGGCGCGACCCCGAGCCCCGGGCGGGCGAGCACGCCGACCTGCTGCTGCCCCTCGTCGACGCGAGCATGCAGCTCTCGAAGACGCATGCCGCGTTCGGCATCGATCCGGCTCTCGGCTTCTGGATGCTCGACCGCGGCTCGTCGAACGGCACGCGCGCGACCTCGGCGGCGGGCGAGCTCGTGCTGACGCCGGGCGAGCGGACGAGCATCCCGCCCGGCAGCACGGTCGCCGTCGGTGGCCGCACCTTCCGCGTGGTCGCCGAGCCGTGACCGACCCCGGCCGCACCCGCACCCACCAGACCCCCGACGCCCCGAGAGGCATCCGATGAAGCTCAAGCTCGCGCTGCGGCGCCAGGGCGCCCCCGACGTCGACGTCGTCATCACCGCCGATGCGACGGCGACCGTCGCCGACGTCGCCCGCGCGATCGCGGCGACCGATCCGCAGTCGGCGCAGTACCAGCGCTTCGCGGGCATGCCCCTCACGCTCGCGGTCGCCCCTCCGGTCGTCGACGAGCTCGTGCCCCTGCAGCCCGATCTGCTGATCGCCGACGCGCCCCTCGGCAGCGGCTTCCACGCCGCCGTCGCCGCGCACGCCACCGCCGAGCGCTCGCGCACCGCCGCCGCCGTCATGCGCGTGCTCTCCGGCCCCGATGCGGGGCGCGAGTTCCCGCTCGGCCGCGGCCACAGCGTCATCGGCCGCGATCCCGCGACGGGCGTGACCCTCGCCGACCCGCTGGTCTCGAAGCGGCACGCGCGCGTCGAGATCGATCAGAGCATCGAGCTCGTCGACCTCAACTCCGCCAACGGCCTCGTCATCGACGGCGGCCGGGTGCCGCGCCTGACCGTGCAGCCCGGTCAGGTCATCACGATCGGCGACACCGACGTCGCCTTCACGATGCTGCAGGCGGGCGACGCGGGCGAGCAGGATGCCGTGCTCGAGCGCGGCGGATCCCTCCTGTTCAACCGCTCCCCGCGGGTCGAGATCCGCTACCCCGGAACCGAGTTCCCGCACCCCTCCATCCCCACCGAGTCGGATCCGCGCCTGTTCCCGTGGCCGATGATCATCGCGCCCATCCTGCTCGGCCTCACGATCTTCTTCGCGACGGGCCGCCCGCTCGCCCTGCTCATGGTGGCGATGTCGCCGGTGATGCTGCTCGGCAACTTCCTCGGGCAGAAGCGCCAGCAGGGCATCAAGCTGACCCAGGAGATCGAGACCTTCGAGGAGCAGATCGAGCGGCTCGAGGACGACCTGGCCGAGCAGACGATCGTCGAGCGCGAGCGCCGGCACGCCGAGGCCCCGCCGACCGCGGTCGTCTACGAGGACGCCATGCGCCTCGGCCCGCTGCTGTGGACCCGACGCCCCGAGCACTGGAGCTTCCTCGGCTTGCGCCTCGGCGTCGGTCGCGCCCGCAGCCGCAACTCGATCGCGGCGGGCGGCGATGCGAAGGGCATCGTGCAGTACTCGCGGCAGGTTCAGGTGCTGCGCGAGCGGCACGAGTTCATCGACGACGTGCCGCTGGTCGAGATGCTGCCGAGCTCGGGCGGCCTCGGCATCGCCGGCTCGCGCACGATGGCGGCGGATGCCCTGCGCGGGCTCGGCGTGCAGCTCTTCGGCCTGCACGCGCCGAACGAGGTCGTCACGGCCGCCATCGTCGATCCGGGCTGGACCAGGGAGCTGGAGTGGCTCAAGTGGCTGCCCCACACGACGACGCCCCGCTCGCCCTTCGCCGAGCTCGCCCTCGCCGACAGCCCCTCCGCCGGCACCGCGCTGCTCAACGCGCTCGAGGAGATCGTGCTGCAGCGCTCGAGCGGCACCCCGAGCCGGCGAGGCCCGCTCAAGACGGAGGACACGACGCTCGCGCTCGGCGCGCGCGTCGGGCAGGGCATCCCGCGCGAACTGAGCCTGCCGGGCGAGATGGCGATCGTGCTCGTCGTCTCGGGCGACGCGCCCGTCGACCGCTCGCGCCTCACGCAGGTGATCGAGCGCGGCGCCGACGTCGGCGTGTACACGATCTTCCTCGCGCCCACGGTCGAGTCGCTGCCCGCCGCCTGCCGCACCTACGTCGACGTCACCGCCGGCCTCGAGAACGGTCGCGTCGGCTACGTGCGCGCGGGGGAGGCCTACGAGCCGGTCGTCGTCGAGGGCGTCTCGAACGCCTACGCCGAGGTCTTCGCCAAGCGCATCGCCCCCGTCGTCGACGTCTCGAGCGTCACCGACGACGCCACCGACCTGCCGCGCAGCGTGTCGATGCTCACCCTGCTCGGCAGCGAGCTCGCCGTGCAGCCGGCGGCGGCCGTCGAGCGGTGGCGGCAGAACAGCTCGGTGCTCGACCGCACGCGCGGCACCCAGCGCCCGCGGCTCAAGCGCGCGGGCACGCTCACGGCCTTCATCGGGCAGGGCAGCCCCGACGCGATGACCCTCGACCTGCGCACGCAGGGTCCGCACGCCCTCGTCGGCGGCACGACCGGCTCGGGCAAGAGCGAGTTCCTGCAGGCGTGGGTGCTCGGCATGGCGGCGGAGTACAGCCCCGACCGCGTCACCTTCCTCTTCGTCGACTACAAGGGCGGCTCCGCCTTCGCCGACTGCGTCGAGCTGCCGCACTGCGTCGGTCTCGTCACCGACCTGAGCCCGCACCTCGTGCGCCGCGCGCTCACGAGCCTGCGGGCCGAGCTGCACCACCGCGAGCACCTCTTCAACCGCAAGAAGGCGAAGGATCTGCTCGAGCTGGAGAAGCGGCAGGACCCGGATACGCCTCCGGCCCTCGTGCTCGTGATCGACGAGTTCGCCGCCCTCGCGGGCGATGTGCCTGAGTTCGTCGACGGGGTGGTCGACATCGCCCAGCGCGGGCGCTCGCTGGGCATCCACCTCATCATGGCCACGCAGCGGCCCGCCGGCGTCATCAAGGACAATCTGCGGGCGAACACCAACCTGCGGGTGGCGCTGCGGATGGCCGACGAGAGCGATTCCAACGACGTCGTCGGCGATCCGGTGGCGGGCACCTTCGATCCGTCGATCCCGGGTCGCGGCATCGCGAAGACCGGGCCGGGCCGGCTGGTGCCCTTCCAGTCGGGGTACGCCGGCGGCTGGACGAGCGACGAGCCCGAGCAGGCGCAGGTGCGCGTCGCCGAGCTGCGGTTCGGATCCCTGCTCGTGTGGGAGGGCGAGGGCAGCCCCGAGTCGCTCGAGGAGGACGGCGACCTCGGCCCCAACGACCAGAAGCGCCTCGTCGCCTCGCTCATCGCGGCCTCGGCGCAGGCGGCCATCCCGGCCCCACGGCGGCCGTGGCTCGACGACCTGCCGGCCACCGTCGACCTGCGCGCCCTGCCGCTCGAGGGCGACGCGCGCATCGCGCTCGGCCTCGCCGACATCCCCGAGCGGCAGCTGCAGGCGCCGGTCTTCTTCGAGCCCGACACCGACGGGCACATGCTCGTCTACGGCACCTCCGGCTCGGGCAAGTCGACCGCGCTGCGCTCGATCGCCGTCGCGGCGGGCGCGCGCCCCGAGGCCGGGCGCAGCATCGTCTACGGTGCCGACTTCGGCACCGGATCGCTGCGCTCGCTCGAGAGCCTGCCGCACGTCGGCTCGATCGTCGCCGGCGACGACGCCGAGCGCGTGCAGCGCCTGCTGCGCACCCTGCGGTCGATGCTCGACGACCGCTCCCGGCGCTACTCGGAAGTCAACGCCGCGAGCCTCAGCGAGTACCGGCGCCTGAGCGGGCGCGCCGATGAGCCGCGCATCATCGTGCTCATCGACGGCTTCGGCACCTTCAAGCAGGAGTGGGAGGCCACCAGCGCCCGGGCCCCGTTCTACGGCATCGTGATGCGCGCGCTCGGCGAGGGGCGGCCGCTGGGCATCCACATCATCGCCACCGCCGACCGCTACGGAGCCGTGCCGACGGCGGTCAGCGCCAACGTGTCCAAGCGCATCGTGCTGCGCATGAGCGACGAGAACGCCTACGGGGTGCTCGGCGTTCCGAAGGACGTGCTGAACGAGCGCAGCGCTCCCGGCCGCGCGATCGTCGACGGCGTCGAAACCCAGATCGGCTCGATGGGCGGCACCGTCAACGTGGCCGAGCAGTCGACGGCGATGGACGCCTTCGCCGCCGAGCTGAGAGCGCGCGGTGCGGTGGATGCTCCCGGCATCGGCGCGCTACCCACCGAGCTGAGCCCCGCCGACCTGCCCGACAGCGTGGGCGGGCAGCCCGTCATCGGCATCGCCGATGACGAGCTCGGTCCGTTCGGGTTCGAGCCGATCGGCACCTTCGTCGTGGCCGGTCCTCCGCGCAGCGGCAGGACCAGCGCCCTGCGCGCGCTGGTGCGCGCGGTCGAGCGGGCCGAGCCGGGAACCGAGTTCTTCCACATCGGCGGTCGGCGGGCCGCGCTGCGCGAGGACCGCGCCTGGACGGGCGCGGCCTCGAGCATCGACGACGTGCGCGCGCTCGCCAAGCAGCTCGCCCCCATCGTCGCCGAGGAGGGGGCGCAGAACCGCATGGTGATCGTGGTCGAGAACGTCACCGAGTTCGGCGACACCGATGCCGAGCGCCCGCTCAAGGAGCTGTTCCAGGCCGTCAACCGCAGCGACCACATGCTCATCGGCGAGGGCGACGTCAGTCTCATGGCGGGCGGCTACGGCCTCATCGGCGAGCTCAAGGCGGGTCGCCGCGGCATCGTGCTGAAGCCCGAGACCTACGACGGCGAGTCGATCTTCAAGGTGCCGTTCCCGCGGGTGCAGCGCCACGAGTTCCCCGAGGGCCGCGGCATCTTCGTCGAGAACGGCCGCGCGGTGACGGTGCAGTTGCCGCTCGTGCCGTGAGAGCGGGCGTGGGGAGTCCTCCCCATCGTCCGGTTCCGCGCGAACCCGTAATCTGTGACCGATACCTGAGGAAGGGGCAACGATGGCGGCCGATGTCGATCTGAACCTGGATGCACTGCGCGAGACCCTGGCGAGCCTGGCCGTCGTGCTCGATGACTTCGCGAGCGTCTCCGACGCCGTCGGCGAGGTGCGCGACGCGGTCGGGAAGCCCCACGGCCGCGGCGAGCTGCACTCGCGCGTCGGCGACTTCGAGAGCGGGTGGAACGGCAACCGCGAGGTCATCCAGGAGAACCTGCAGGGCGTCTACGACCACCTCAACGGCATCATCGAGGGTTTCAGCACGACCGACGCGGCCCTGGTCGCGCCGGCCGGATAACGAGTAAAGGAACGACGTCATGGTCTTCAAGCCGGAGATCGGGGATGCCTGGCTGCGATCCCCGCACACGCGCCCCTGCCTCACCGTGGAGGGCGACGCGGACGCGATCGAGGCCGCGGGGCAGGCCTTCCTCGCCGTGGGTTCTGCGATGCGCACTGCGGCGGTCGAGCTCGGCAAGCTGAGCCGCGAGGAGAGCTATCGCGCGCAATCGTTCGACGCCATTCGCGACGAGGCAGGGCAGGCCGAGAAGGATCTCGAGCAGGCCGCTCTGCGCTACGTCGGCGAGGAGGGCGGGCGCGGCACCGCGCACGCGCTGTGCGATTACGCCGTCGCCCTGCGCCGCGTGCAGTTCCTCGCCGGTGAGGAGCATGTGGAGAGCATCCGCACCGCTCACGAGGCGGCGCAGCGGCACCGCAGCGCGCTCGCCGCCGCGCAGAGCGAGGTCGACGGGCTCGGTAGCGACCCGACGGCGGAGGAGCGCACGGCGGCGGAGGCCCGTCTGACCGAGACGGATTCCCTGTCGGACCGTGCGGAGTCGCTGCTGGATGGCCTCTGGGAGAACTTCGACAGCGCGGTCGGCGACTGGGAGACCTCGTACGACGATGCGGTGTCGGCGATCGGCGATGCGATCGACCTCTCCGATATCGACGACTCATGGTGGGAGGACGCGCTCGACGTCGTCATCCTGGCGGCGACGATCGTGGGTGCCATCGCCGCGATCGCGGCGATGGTCGTCGCGGCTCCGTTCGTCGCGATGGCGGCGACCATCGCGACGATCGCGGGTCTGATCGTGCTCATCGCGACCATCGTGATGGCGGTCGGCGGCCGCCGGAAGGATGGTGTCGATATCGCGTTCGCCGTGATCGGTGTCATCCCGTTCGGCAGGGCCCTCCGCTCGGGGCAAGGCGCTCGGGCCGCCCTGGGTCTCACCACGTCGTCGAGCAGGACGGCAGCGACCGCCGTGGCGGGCCGCACGGCCATCGTCGACGACCTCGCCCGCTGGCAGGCCCACGGCGCGCGTCACTCGGACGTGCTGGCCAATGTAGGCAATCGCGCTGCACGTGAGGCGGGCGCGGCGGGCCTCGCCGATGACTTCCTGCGATCCGGGATGCCCGACTGGGCACAGAGGATCGCAACCGGTGTCCGGTCCGGCGGTGGGCGGTTCGACATCGATGCCATGAGGATCTCCTCACTGATCGACAACGGGTGGGCGGCAGGAGGGACGGCCGGCCCGCGCAGCCTGGCGTGGGCCGCGGACAACGCGATGCCGAGCGCGGTCATGCAGGGGGTCAACGCGTGGAACTTCACCATGGGCGGCCTCGACTCCCTGACGATGGGCGGTGCCTCGGACTTCATCGGGGACCCGATCCGCGATGTGATCGGGGCGGGACAGGACGCGGTGACCGGTCGATGACCGCCGCCGTGCCGTCATCGGCTCCGACGGGATGGTCGCTCATGGCGCCGCCGGGATGGCGACGCCACCGTGCCGAGGAGTTGATGACGCAGAATCCGTTCGCCGGTTTCGAGCAGCTGGCGCGCGACGCAGGCCGCGCCGACCTCGTCATCCAGGCCCGAGCCCTGACCGCCGAGCTGAGGTCGTCGATGCGCGAGGGGAGGGTCCTCGAGATCCACCTCCCGACCACGCTCGAGGCCGTCGAGGCGGCGTCGGCATCGCTGACGATCGCCCGATACCGTACGGAGGAGGGCGTGACGGCGGAATCGGCAGCAGCCCGGATCGCGAAGGCGCGACCCGTCGAGCGCGTGGACGATGCTGCAGCGCTGCAGTTCCGTTTCCGCTTCGAATCGACCCGTTACGCGGAGCAGGGCGTCTACGCCAGCCACACGATGGCGGTCTTCCCGCGTCCGGCTGCGAGCGGAGGACTCTTCGCCACCTTCACCGCACTGCACGACGGATCCGGTGCCGAACCGGTGCTCGCGCTGGGCGACGTCATGCTCGCGAGTCTCACCTGGAGGACGCCATGATGCGGGCGCCGATCGACGTTGATCCCGGTCGCTGGATCCGGGTGCCGCTCGACTTCGCCGAGGAGCGCTGGACCGACGCCGGGGCCTGGGCATCCTGGGTGGCGCAGGAGGCGGTTCCCGGTGACGCTCGACGGCGGGAGAGCATCCGCGCGATCGCCCTGGCGCTCGCCGAGCTCGACTCGCACGGGGCGGTCGTGCGGTACTGGCACTTTCCCGACGACGGCGAGCCAGGCGCGGCGCTCGACGTCAGTCTGGCCGTCGCCGGCGGCGACGAGCTGCTGCCCGCGGCTCCCGACCGTCTCGTGGTCGAGCCGTTGGAGAGCGCGCTGGAGGTGCCCGGCTTCGATCGGGCGGCCCGGCGGCGCAGCCTCGTCCCGGTCGGTGACGGCGACATCGCCGACGCGCCGGTGCTCGCTCTCGTGGAATGGGCGGCGGCGGTCGACGGCATCGTGGTCGGGATGACCGCCGCCGACACCGATCCCTCCCGACTCTCGCGGCTCGTCGCCGACGGCGATGACCTGCTCGCCGGTCTCGACGGGCGAGCCCTCGCACGGATGGTGCTGGGGTGAGCGAGATCGAGCTCGCTCGCGTCCGCGACCAGATCTCGCATCTCCCCTCGAGTCTTCGCGGTCCCACGGCCGTCGATGCGGGCCGGGGGATCGCCGCCGAGGCCGTACTGCAGGCGCCCGCCGCGGGAGAGGACTATCCGAGCACGCACGATCTCTCCTCCGTTTCCGGACGCTGGATCGTGTTCGGCTCCGTGCAGCTCGTCGCGGCGATCCTGGCGGGCGCATCGCACTTCGGTGCGCGAGGCGGGAGGCTCGAACCGGAGATCGCGGCGAACATCGCCGTCGGCGGCACCCTCGTGTCCGTACTCTTCGGCATGCTCGCGCTCCGGATCGGAGCATCGATGCCGATGGTCCTGCGCTCCGCGCGACGCACTCCGATCATCGTCGCGCTCGTCCTCCTGCCCATCGGCTTCACGCTCGGCCTGGTCCGCCTCCTGACGGGGGAGGCGTACGAGGATGTTCCGCTGATCATCGCGGCGGTCGTGCAAGCAGTCGGGTTCATCGCCCTTCTCGTGATCCTGCGTCGAACGCCGGGAGCGGTCGAGCTGCGGGCGCGAGCCGGCCTCTCCGATGCGGAGTGCGCGGAACTCCGGGGCCGTGACCCGGAGCTCGCTCAGCGGATGAAAGACGCCGAGATCCAGGCTCTGCTCGCCCTAACGGCGCTCGGTCAGGTCGACCCGCAGCTCGCGGAGCGGGAGAGCGCGCGGATCGACGAGCGCTGGGGCGTCGGGCTCGTCGACGGTGGTTCGTGAGAGCCGCCGACTCGGGGAGCCGAGGGGAGATGACACCCCGGCGCGACTCCACAGCCTCATCGTCGACGGGGATGCGCTTCTGGCGGGGCTCGACGGCCGAGCGCTCGCCCGCATGGTGCGCGGATGAGCGACGCTGATCTGGCGCGCGTGCGCGAGCAGGTCGCCCAGCTGCCCCCTCGCCTCCGCGGCCCTGCGGCGGTCGCTGCGGGGCGCGGCATCGCCGCCGACACGGTCATCCGGAACGAAGCGCCGCGGGGGACCGTGAGCGATGGGGACCTGTCCGGCGTTCCCGCGCGGTGGATCGTGTTCGCCGCTCTCCAGGTGCTCGCGGCGATCCTCGCGGGCGCATCGCACCTGGGCGGCCGTGGCGGGCGCCTCGACCCCGAGCCCGCGGCGAACACCGCGCTGATCGCTACCGTGGCCACGGTCGCGCTCGGAGCGCTCGCCCTTCGACTCGGGCCGTCGATGCCGATGGTGCTGCGGTCGGCTCGGCGCACGCCCCTTCTCGTCGCCCTCGTGCTCCTGCCGATCGGTCTCGTGCTCGGACTCGTCCGGCTCGCGCGCGGTGAGGCGTTCGACGACGGAGCCATGATCCGAGCCGCTGTCGTGCAGGTTCTCGGCATCGTGGCGCTCGTCGTCATCCTGCGTCGAACCCCCGGGCAGGCTGCCGCGCGCGCGGGCGCCGCGCTCTCCGACGGTGAATGCTCGGCGCTCCGCCGTCACGACCCGGCCACCGCCCAGCGGATGAAGGACGCCGAGATCCAGGCGCTGCTGGCGCTCACAGCGCTCGGCCAGGTCGACCCGCAGCTCGCCGAGCGGGAGAGCGCGCGCATCGACGAGCGCTGGGGCGTTGGTCTCGTCGACGGGGCGTCGTGAACGGTGGTGAGCTCGCGCGCGTTCGCGCCGCGATCGCGGACCTGCCCCCCCGGCTCCGCGGAGCTGCCGCGATCCAGGCGGGGAGGAGCATCGCCGCTCACGTCGTCCTCGATCGTCCGGAATCGACGCCACCGCGGGAGGAGTCGAACGATTGGTCGACCGTGTCTCTGCGTTGGATACTCTTCGCCTCCGCACACTTCCTCCCGGTCCTTATTGCGGGGCTGTCGCATCTCAGCGGTAGAGACGGTCGACTCGAGCCCGAAGCGGCGGCCGATTCATCACTGGTCAGCACGATCGTCGCCGTGGTGGTCTCTGTCATCGCCCTTCGCGTGATGCCGCGCATGCCGGCGCCCGTGCGGTCGGGCACTCGGATCACTCTGCTCATCGGGTGCATCGTGCTCCCCTTCGGGCTGGTTCTCGGACTGCTGCGGCTGGCGCTCGGTGAGACGAACGAGGTCGACGTGATGGTGCGGGCAGCGGTCGTGCAGGCGATCGGTGCTGTCTCCTTGTTCCTGCTCTGGCGTCGCGCGCGACCACGGACCGCGGCGACTGCTGATTCTGCGTTGAGTGATGAAGAGTGCGCACGACTGCGACGCGCCGACCCCGCGGCCGCGCAGCGGATGAAGGACGCAGAGATCCAGGCGCTGCTGGCGCTGACCGCACTCGGCCAGGTGGATCAGCGGCTCGCGGAGCGGGAGAGCGCTCGGATCGACGAGCGCTGGGGTGCCGGTCTCATCGACGGGTCGTCGTGAGCGCCGCGGAACTTGCCCGCGTTCGCGCGAGGATCGCGCAACTGCCGGCTCGGGCGCGGGGTGCGGCAGCGGTCGACGCGGGCCGGGGGATCGCAGCGGAAGTGGTCCTCGGTGAACCCGCAGACCCCGACTTCGTCCACGATGGGCAGGATCTCTCCACCGTTCCCGTCCGATGGATCGTGTTCGGGTGCATCCAGCTCCTCTTCGTAATCATGGCTGGAGCCTCCCACTTCGGGGGACGCGGGGGGCGACTGGAGCCCGAGGAGGGTGCGAACGTCGCGCTCGTCTGCGTGATCGTCGGGGTCGCTCTCAGCGCCCTTGCGTTGCGGTTGTTGCCGATCATGCCTCCACCGGTGCGCACGGCCACTCGCACGACGCTCTTGATCGGCTCGGTCATTCTCCCGCTCGGATTCGTGCTCGGGATTGCTCGCCTGCTGTTCGGGGAGGCCTCCGAGGTCGACGTCATGGTGCGCGCAGCAATCGTTCAGGCGCTGGGCGCGTTCGTCCTGCTGATGATGTTCCGGCGGGTTCCCGGCCCGGTCGCGGTGTACCGGCGGTACGCCTTGAGTGATGCACAGTGCGCGCGTCTGCGCGCCGATGATCCTCCGGTCGCGCAGCGGATGAAGGACGCTGAGATCCAGGCTCTGCTCGCCCTTACAGCGCTCGGCCAGGTCGACCCGCAGCTCGCGGAGCGGGAGAGCGCGCGCATCGACGAGCGCTGGGGTGCCGGTCTCGTCGACGGGGCGTCGTGAGCGCCGCGGAACTTGCCCGCGTTCGCGCGGGAATCTCTCGCCTGCCTCCCCGTACCCGCGGCGCGGTGGCGGCCGATGCGGGGCGGGGTGTCGCGGCTGAGGTCGTTCTGGGCGACCCCGCTGAGGTGATCTCGGCGGACGATGCGGATGAATTCTCGAATGTGCCAGTGCGGTGGATCGTGTTCGCCGCACTCCAGGCGCTCGCCGTGGGGGCGGCCGGCGCTTCCCACTTCGGAGGGCGCGGCGGACGACTCGAGCCTGAGGTGGGCGCGAACGTGGCCCTCGTCAGCGCGATCATCGCCGTTCTGCTGAGTGTGCTCGCCGTGCGGCTGCTCCCCGTCATGTCGCTGCCGATGCGCAGGGCCACGCGGATCACGGTGCTGGTCGGCTCGATCCTCATCCCTGTCGGGTTGGTCGTCGGGCTCGCCCGTCTGGTCCTCGGCGAGGCCGACGAGGTCGACGTCATGGTGCGAGCGGCGGTAGTGCAAGCGCTGGCCGCCGCTGCTCTGCTCGTGCTGTTGAGACGCATGCCCAGCCCGGTCGAGGCCTATCGGCGACGCGCCCTGACCGACGAGGAGTGCGCACGTCTGATCGCGATGAATCCGGAGAAGGCCCAGCGGATGAAGGACGCCGAGATCCATGCTCTCCTCGCCCAGAAAGCGCTCGGCCAGGTCGATCAGCGGCTCGCGGATCGGGAGGGCGCGAGGCTCGACGAGCGCTGGGGCGTCGGTCTCGTCGACGGGGCCTCATGAGCGACGCAGAGCTTGCGGATGTGCGCGAGCGGGTGGCGAACGTTTCCGGCCGTTTGCGAGGAAGAGCCGCCATCGCGGCAGGGAGGGGCATCGCCGCGTCTCAGGTGCTCGACGGTCATCCTCAATCGTCGACGACGGCGGACTCGTGGGACTTCTCGGCGGAGCCGGTGCGTTGGATCGTGTTCGGGACGGTGCAGCTCGCGGTCACCATCGCCGCTGGCGCCTCGCACATCAGGACCCGCAGCGGCGGGCTCGAGACGGAGACGGCCGCCGATGTCGCCCTCGTCAGCACGCTCGTCGCCGTGGCGATGGCGTTCATCGCGGTGCGGCTCCTGCCGAGGATGTCGCCGGCGATGCGGACGGCGACGCGCACCTGCTTCTTGGTCGGCTGCGTCATCCTGCCGCTCGGAATCGCCATGGGGTTGCAGAGGATCCTGACGGATCAGGCGTACGAGATCGATGTGATGCTGCGCGCGATCGCGGTGCAGACTGTGGGGCTCGTCGTCATGATCGTGCTGTGGCGCCGCTATCCAGGTCCCGTCACTCTTCTCCGCCGCGCTGCATTCTCCGACGCGCAGTGCGTCGAGCTGCGCGAGCGCGACCCGGAGCTCGCGCAGCGGATGAAGGACGCCGAGATCCAGGCGCTGCTCGCCCCGACCGTTCTGGGGCACATCACCCCGCGGCTCGCGGAGCGCGAGAGCGCCAGGATCGACGAACGGTGGGGCGTCGGTCTCGTCGACGGGGTTTCATGAGCGAGAGGGAGCTCGCTCGCGTTCGCGATCAGGTCGCGCAGTTGCCTGGGAGTCTTCGCGGCCCATCCGCGGTCGATGCGGGTCGGGGGGTCGCCGCGGAGGCTGTCCTGCAGGCGCCCGCCGCCGGGGATGACTATCCGAGCACGCAGGATCTCTCTTCCGTCTCGGGACGGTGGATCGCATTCGGGTCCGTGCAGCTCGTTTCCGCGATCCTGGCGGGCGCATCGCACTTCGGTGCGCGCGGGGGCCGACTTGAACCGGAGATCGCGGCGAATATCGCCGTCATCGGCACACTCGCCTCCGTCATCTTCGGGGTGCTCGCGCTCCGCCTCGGGGCGTCGATGCCGATGGTGCTGCGGTCCGCACGACGGACCCCGATCATCGTCGCCTTGGTCCGTCTGCCCATCGGCTTCACGCTGGGTCTGGTCCGCCTCCTCACGGGGGAGTCGTATGAGGATGTCGAGATGATCCGGGCGGCTGTGGTGCAAGCTGTGGGGTTCGCCGCACTCCTCGTGATCATTCGTCTCACGCCGGGAGCGGTTGAGCTGCGGGCTCGAGCCGGACTCTCGGACGCGGAGTGCGCGGAACTCCGTGTTCGTGACCCGGAGCTCGCGCAACGGATGAAGGATGCCGAGATCCAGGCGCTGCTGGCGCTCACGGCGCTCGGGCAGGTCGATCAACAGCTCGCGGAGCGCGAGAGCGTGCGCATCGACGAGCGCTGGGGCGAAAGTGGGGAGTCCTCCCCATCGACGTGAGGAAAACTGCCGCACTACGGTGGAGCCATCGGGGCCCGCAGGGGGCCGCACACGAACGAAAGGGTCATCATGGCTGACTTCAAGGCCACTTACAGCGAGATGGAGCGCATGGCGAGCCGCCTGGAGGCAGGCCGTGAGGACATCGCCGAGATCCTCCGCTCGCTCAAGAGCGAGGTCGAGGCGCTCACGAACGACGAGTTCCGCACGCAGCAGGCCTCGGGCAAGTTCAACGACGGCTACGGCGAGCTCACCGAGGGCCTCAAGAGCGCCATCGAGGGCATCCGCGACATGGGCGAGTCGCTCACGAAGATGATGCGAGCGATCCAGGACACGGACGCGGCGCTCGCCGGCAACTGATCCGCGCCTCACATCGAGCCGGGCGGCCACGGCCGCCCGGCTCGAGCTCCGCCCGTGCACGATGACCACCGACGAAAGAGCAGCGCATGTCTGATGTCATCATCGATGTGACGACCCTGAGCGCCTTGAACTCAGCGCTCAAGCGCATCCTCGTCGAGTTCGACGAGGTCGGATCGACCACGGGCGAGCTCCAGGACGCGATCGATCGGCCCGCCGACCGATCGGGTCTGCGCGACCGCACGCGCGATTTCGAGTCCGGCTGGGACGACCGGCGCTCGGCCCTCGTCGAGAAGCTCACGGCGATCCAGGCCTCAGTCGAATCGACCTGCACCGGATGGCTCGATTTCGATTCCGAGCTCGCGAACAACCTCACCCTCGACGCCAGCGGCGGGGCCGCGCCGGTGTCGGACGTCTGACCCCCGGAGGGCATCGTGACTGATCTGAGAACGCACGCGGGACGGCGAGTGGAGGTTCTCGCCGGTGAGCCTGCGCGCATCATCGCGCGCGGCGAGGCCATCGAAGCGCTCGGGGCCCAGATGGAGGGCGCGGCGCAGGTGCTGCGCGACATCGGCGACGGCGCCGAGGAGCAGAAGGGCCGGTCGATCGAACGGATCCAGCAGGAGGTCGGCGATGTCCATGAGGAACTGCACCGGGCCTCGCAGCGCTACTCCCCGACGGGGCGGATCATGCGCACGTACGGTCAGGCGCTCGACGACGTGCAGGTGCAGATGCGACGCCTCGTGGCGGAGGCCGAGGCAGCCCAGGCCGAGCTGATCCGTCGCCGGTCTCTCGCCGCGAGCGCGGCCGCGGAGGCACAGGATTACACCCCCGACGACGCTGATCCCTCGGCGACCACGACCGCCGATCGGCTCGCGACGACCGCCTCCTCGGCGCTCCTCCTCGCCGATGCAGCAGTGGACGATCTCGATGCGGTGCTGCGCGCCTACGATGCCGAGTTCGAGACCTGGGACATCGCGTACGAGGCTGCGCTGTCCGGCATCGAGGATGCGACGGAGGGGAACGTCACCGATCACTGGACAGACGACCTCGCTGGCGTCGTCGAGGAGGTGCTCGTCGTTCTGCAGATCGCGGGCGTCATCCTCGCGATCGCGGCGCTCGTCATCGGCGGGCCGCTGTTCGCCGCCCTCGCCGCGCTCGCCGGAGTGCTCGCACTGCTGGGCACGCTGTACCTCGCCGCGAAAGGGCGCCGTAACGGATCCGACATCGCCTGGGCGGTCGTCGGCGTGCTCCCGTTCGGCAAGCTCGGCAAGGTCTTCCAGTCAGGACGACGCCTGACAGGCATCCGGGAGTTCGCGACCGGGCCGGTGATGGAGATCGTCACGCCCGTGCGCCGTCTCGTCGCGATCCGCCGACTACCGAGCGCCGACGTGATCCGTCAGGGGGGCGGAATGGGATCGCGAGCCGCGCAGGGGCTCGCCCAGCGGTTGCGCACCGACTTCACGGCGTTCACCGGCGGTGGGGCGTCGGGCATCGTGACCCGCATCTCGCAGGGTTCTAGTCGCACCTGGGTCACCGGCGTAGTCGACAACTTCGCGTCGATGACCCCTCATCATCAGAGCCTCGTCCGGCCGCACCTCGGTGCGCTCGGTGACGTCGTGAGCGGCGCTCCCGTGGTGACGATGCCCGAGATGGCGATCAACGTCGTCGAGTTCGGCATCAAGCGCACGAACATGGTCGTCCGAGGCACCTCCGACGCGATGGCCGCGTTCGGCGAGCAGCCGGTCGACGCGTGGTCGGCCGAGCTCGCTCGATGACGATGGCGTCGACGCCGGCAGCGGATATCGGGATCCCGCCCTATCGGCTTCTTCTGCCGAACGGGTGGGACGAGGCCGCGGCGAGCTCCGCCACCGCGGAAGAGCTCGTCCTCCGCGGAAGCGAGATCATGAAGCGCGCCCATCGACCCGATCTCGACGTCGAGTTCCGGTCGGCGATCCGCCGGGCTTTCGCCCAGCTGCGGTCGAACGATGCCGTCGCTGTCTACCTGCAGCGGGACGTGCCGGCCGAGCAGGTCATGCCGATGTCGATCATCGTGTCCGTCCGACGGGCGCCCGAGGGTCGCTCGCTCGATGGCGAGGTAGCCGCCATGTTCCGAGAAGGAGGCGCGCAGTTCCTCCGTGATGATCGCGCGATCGTCCGGATGGAGGCGGATCGCGCGCTCGAGGGCCTCGATCGGGGCATCCGCACCAAGCAGATCGCGTACGTCATCGCGGTGCCCGGCTCCGCACGCACGCGCGCGCTGCAGTTCACGACCGCCGTGCCGTACCCCGCCGGCGCCGATGATGACGCGATGCGGATGGTCGATGAGATGGTCGCGCTGAGTGACGTCATCGTCAGCACCTTCGCGTGGGAGAGACCATGAGCGGCTACGAGCTGTCCTACGACGCCGGTTGCTGGTACAGGCTGCCGGATTCCGGTGACGCCCGCGGATTCGCCGACGAGGTCGTGGCCGACCTCCGCGCGTCCCGCCCCGATCTGGATGCCGACGACGCCCACGCGGTCAGGGGCGTGGCGGAGGCCGTCGTGCTCTCACGCCCCGACGACGCGTCCGAGTCCTTCCTGTTCCTGCCCGCCGACGTCGGTGCGCTGGGGGTCGCCCATCTCAGCATCATCGTTCCCGCAGCCGGCGAGATCTACTCCGCTGTCGACGTCATGGCCGCGGCGGACGACGCGCTACTGCCACCCGCGCGGAGCGACCTCGAGTTCGCGTCGCTCGGACGGGGTTCGCGCATCATCACCGTCACCCCGGGGGGAGACGGGCTGCCGGCTGCGCGCATCGAGTACCTCTTCTCGGACGGTCCGGCCGTGCTCATGGTCTCTGCCCTGGCCCGATCGGTGCGCGACGCCGGCATCATGACATCGGCCATGGACGAGCTGCTCGCCGGCTTCCGCTGGATGCCGGCGTGAGCGCGGCCGAGCTCGCGGCGAGCATCCCGGTCCGCCTCGGCGAGGCTCTGCCCACCGCGCGCGCGCTGGAGGATGCCGCCGCCGGCGTCCACGCGCCGGTGCTCGCCGATCGTCTGCGCTCCATCGATCGCGAGCACGATCGCGCGATGGCGCGCCTGCGCGCGACGTACCGTGCTCGCGAGGACGGCTACGAGGGGGCACCCGCCGGGGAGGAGCCGCACGACCCCCCGCGCGACATCTGGGGCCTCGACGCTCTCGCCCTCGTGCTCGTCGCCGTCGGTCTCGCCGTCCTCCCGGCGAGCGCCCGCTTCGCCGATCGATGGGATGCCGCTTCCGCGGCCGCCCTCAGCGCGTGCCTCATCGTGCTCGCCACGCTGCTACATCTCGTGGGTGCGCTGCGCTCGCGCAGCTCCGCGGGCGTCAGCAACCACCGCGCGAGTTCCGTGATCTCCTTCGACGCCGTGGCGGCGCTCGCCGGAGCAGGGCTCGTCGTCTGGCGGGCCTCTCTGCCGCGGGACGGCGCACCGATCGAGTCCGTGCTCGTGCCGGCGGTCGCCGCGGGCGTGTGCGGCGTCCTTCTCGGCCTGGTCTGGATCGACGCGCGCGGCCGAGGAGCGCCCGAGCGCGAGCAGGCCGCGCGATACCGCTCGGCGGAGGCATCCTGGCGGGAGGATCTCGACCCGCAGGCGGAGGTGCTCGCCGCACGATCCCGAGAGGCTGCGCTTGCCGCGGCGCTCGAGCTCGATGCCGGTGTTCGCGCGGCGCTCGAGACCGATCTCGCCGAGGCCGCTCTGATCCTGCGCCGGCGCGAAGAGGTCCCCTACGAGATCGCGACGGCCATCGGGAAGGCGCCCTTCGGGTCGATGCGCTACGACGATCGGGTGTGACGAGCATCCCTGTGACGCGTGGGGGAGGAGTGGCTGGCGTGCGCTCCCACCCCCGAAAGCGGGACTACTACCCCATGAGCCCCTGACATACCGTCAACCTCGGGGAACGGCGCGTGTCGCGATCAGCGGCTCGCGTCCAAAGGGGGAGTCACGCATGCCATCACTGACCGAGGTGCTCATCATCCGCGGCATCATGCCGATCGAGACGCTCGACGTGATGAGCAATGATCCCCTCGCCGAGGCGCACATCGTGCAGATGTTCCTCGACGAGGGGCGCGTGACCGCCTCGCAGATCGCCTCCGCCCGGGCGGAGGTCGCCGGCCTGTCGTTCGTCGAGTTGACCGACTACCCCGTCGACGGCACCGCCGTGAGTCTCGTGCCGGCCGCGATCTGCCGCCGGCACGGCATCCTCCCCATCCATGCCACGGCCGCCTCGCTCACGCTCGCCATGACCGACCCCGGCAACGTGCTCGCGCTCGATGACGTGCGCGCCGTCACCCGCCTCGCCGTCGTCCCGGTCGTCGCGGAGGCGAATGACCTGCAGACCGCGATCGACCGCTACCACCGCGCCGACGGCGAGCTGAGCAGCCTCACCACCGAGATGGTGGAGGACTCGTCGCTGTCGACGAGCACCGAGGTCGAGTTCGCCGATGCTCGCGAGGACGACGCGCCGATCGTGCGCTTCGTCAACCTGCTCATCAGCCAGGCGATCTCCGACCGCGCGTCCGACATCCACATCGAACCGGCCGAGCACGACCTGCGCGTGCGGTACCGCATCGACGGCGTGCTCCACGAGATGCAGCGGGCGCCCCGCAGCATCCAGAACGGCGTGATCTCGCGCCTGAAGATCATGAGCGACATCGACATCGCCGAGCGCCGCAAGCCGCAGGACGGCCGGCTGTCGGTGAACCATGACGGCCGCAAGATCGACCTGCGCGTGGCCACGCTGCCGACCGTGTACGGCGAGAAGATCGTCATGCGAATCCTCGACAACTCGTCCACGAGCCTCAGCCTCGAAGACCTGCACCTGCTCGAGCGCAACGCCGCCGCGTACCGCACCTCCTACGAGAAGCCGTACGGCATGATCCTCGTCACCGGGCCTACGGGCTCCGGCAAGTCGACGACGCTCTACACCACGCTCAACGCGGTGTCGAAGCCCGAGATCAACGTCATCACCGTCGAGGACCCGGTCGAGTACCGCCTCGCGGGCATCAACCAGGTGCAGGTGAACCCCAAGGCGGGCCTCACGTTCGCGAGCGCCCTGCGCAGCATCCTGCGATCCGACCCGGATGTCGTGCTCATCGGTGAGATCCGCGACCAGGAGACAGCCCAGATCGCCATCGAGGCATCCCTCACCGGCCACCTCGTGCTGTCCACCCTGCACACCAACGACGCCCCGAGCGCGATCACTCGTCTCACCGAGATGGACATCGAGCCCTTCCTCGTCGGTTCGGCCCTCGACAGCGTCGTCGCCCAGCGCCTCGCGCGCCGCCTCTGCGACCGCTGCAAGGAGCAGTACCAGCCCGAGGTGCACGAGATGGTCGGGCTGCGCGTCGGCTTCGACCCCGCCGTGCACGGCCTGCCGACCCTGCACCGCCCGGTCGGCTGCCAGACCTGCGCCGGCACCGGCTACCGCGGCCGCATCGCGCTGCACGAGGTCATGACCGTCACCGAGGAGATCGAGCGGCTCGCGGTTCACCGCGCATCGAGCGCCGAGATCCAGAAGGTCGCTATCGAGCAGGGGATGATCACCCTCCGCTACGACGGATGGATGAAGGTTCATCGGGGTCTGACCTCGATCGAGGAGATCCTGCGGGTCGTCGCATGACGATCGCGCCCGCAGCGGAGAGGACGGCATCATGACCGACGACGCGACCAGCACCGAGCGCCCCGTTTTCGAGCCCTTCACGAGCGGTTTCGCTCCGACGACGCCGGAGCCCGCGGTGCCCGCCGCCCCGGCTCCGACCGCGGGCTACTCGGCCCCGCCGATGCCGTCGTTCGACGACTTCATCGCTGCAGCCATGCAGCCGGAGGCCGAGGCGGCCTCCGATGCGCATGCTGCTCCTTCCGCGCCGGCTGCTGCCTTCGGTGCTGAGCTCAGCGCGCCGCCCGCGGCGGCAGCCGTCGGCGCTCCGCATGCGGCGGTGCCGCCGAGCCCCGCGCCGACGTCCGAGCCCTTCGCGGCGCCGTCCATGGGCTTCCCGCCACCGCCCTCGAGCGCGCCCCTCGAGTTCGCGCCGCCGGCCGCGGCCGTCGTCGCGTCGCCTGCACCGGTCATCCCGCCGGCCGCGACTCCCGCGCCGGCCGCGGCGACGCCCGCCACCGAATTCGCCATGCCGGTGTCCGACTTCACGCCGCCGCCACCGCGCTTCTCCGCGCCGGAGCCCGCCGCGGAGCCGGCGCCGCCCGTTCCCCCGGTCCAGTCGCCGCCGGCCCCTGCGCTCGCGATCGACGAGGGCGCCGCCGAGTGGCAGGCCGCCCCGCCGCCCGCGCCCGAGTCGGCTCTGCCGATCCCCGTCGAGGTGCCCGCCTCCGCCTGGTCAGCGGCCGCGCCCGAACCGGTCTACGCCGCACCGCCGGCGGTGCCCCTCGCCACGCCCCGCGAGCAGGAGGAGCCCGCCACCGTCGTCTTCGCGATGCCGTCGGCGGAGTCGACCACCCCACCGCCATCGCACTCCGCCTCGCACGCGACCGGCGAGCCCCCGTCGACGACGGTGTCCGCCGCGGCGGAGGCGCGGGCCATGGCCTCCGAGGGTCGGCGCTCGGCACGATCCCTCGCCGACCCCGACCTCATGTGGGCTCTCGCGCAGGTCGTGTCCCAGGGGGGCTCCGACCTGCACGTCGCCGTGAACGCGCCTCCGCGCATCCGCCTGCACGGGGCCCTGGAGGATCTGCCCTCGACGGTCCCGTGGACGCCCGAGAAGATGGAGGGAGCGCTGCACAGCATCATGACGCCCGCCCAGCGCGACACCTTCGAGGAGCACCTCGAGCTCGACTTCGCGTTCACGCTCTCGGCAGAGAGCCGGTTCCGCGTGAACGTCTATCAGCAGCGCGGCAATCTCGGCGCGGCGTTCCGTCTCATCCCGACCGAGATCAAGCCGCTCGGCGACCTCGGTGTGCCGGCCTCGGTCTCCCGCTTCGCCACCCTCGCCCGCGGCCTCGTGCTGGTGACCGGCCCGACCGGTTCCGGCAAGTCGACCACGCTCGCCGGACTCATCGACCTGGTGAACCGCACCCGCACCGATCACATCGTGACCGTCGAGGACCCGATCGAGTTCATGCACGAGAACAAGAAGTCGCTCATCAACCAGCGCGAGGTCGGCAGCGACACCCACTCCTTCGCCAACGCACTCAAGCACGTGCTGCGGCAGGACCCGGACGTCATCCTCATCGGCGAGCTCCGTGACCTCGAGACCATCTCCGTCGCGCTGACCGCGGCCGAGACCGGGCACCTCGTGTTCGCGACCCTGCACACGCAGAGCGCCGGTCAGACGATCGACCGCGTCATCGACGTGTTCCCGCCGCACCAGCAGGGCCAGGTGCGGGCGCAGCTCGCCTCGACCCTGCAGGGCGTCGTGTGTCAGACGCTCATCCCTCGGGCCTCGGGCGGCGGCCGTGCGGTCGCGACCGAGATCCTCGTGGCCAACGCGGCCATCGGCAACCTCATCCGCGAGGGCAAGACGTTCCAGATCCCCTCGGCGTTGCAGGCGGGACGTGAACTCGGCATGCACACGCTCGATCAGCATCTCGCCGACCTCGTCAACCACGGGGTCATCACCCACCAGGCCGCGATGGAGAAGGCGCAGGACACCGAGAACCTACGTCAGCTCATCCACCGCGCCGAGTCGAACGGCCAGATGGCCGGCGCCGGCATGAACGGGAGCTTCTGACATGACCATGACATCGCAGTCGATGAAGACCTGGGCCTACTCGGCCCGCGACGCCAGCGGCAAGATCGTCAAGGGCAAGCTGGATGCCCCCACCGAGAGCGCCGTCGTCGCGCGTCTGCGCACCATGGGCATCGCGCCGATCGCGATCGACGAGTCGAGCGCGACGGGCCTGCAGCGCGAGATCACCCTGCCGGGCTTCGAGAAGCGCGTGAAGCTGAAGGACCTCGCCGTCGCGAGCCGGCAGATGGCGACCATGCTCGCCTCGGGCCTGTCGTTGCTGCGAACTCTCACGATCCTGAGCCAGCAGACGGAGAACCCGAAGCTCGCCGAGGTCCTCGGCAAGGTGCGCAGCGATGTCGAGACGGGCTCCTCGCTCTCCGATGCCCTGCATCGGCATCCGCTGATCTTCCCCCGGCTGATGATCCACCTCATCAAGGCGGGCGAGACGGGCGGCTTCCTCGATCGATCTCTCGAGTCGATCGCGAACAACTTCGAGGCCGACGTCAAGCTGCGTCAGACCATCAAGTCGGCGCTCACGTACCCGATCGCGGTGCTGTGCATGGCCTTCGCCGCCGTGATCGCGATGATGATCTTCATCGTGCCGATCTTCAAAGCCATGTTCGAGGACTTCGACAGCGCTCTCCCGCTCCCGACGCAGATCCTCGTCACTCTCTCCGAGAACATGATCTGGATCGTGCCGGTGCTGGTCGTCGTCATCGTCGGGTTCACGGTGTGGTGGCGTCGCAACAAGCACACCGACGAGGTGAGATCGAAGGTCGACCCGCTGGTCCTCAAGATGCCCGTCTTCGGGCAGCTGTTCCGCAAGGTTGCGATCGCCCGCTTCTCGCGCAATTTCGCCACGATGATGGCCGCAGGCGTGCCGATCCTGCAATCGCTCGCGATCGTCGGCGAGACGTCCGGCAACTGGGTCATCGAGCAGGCATTGGTCAAGGTGCAGGACTCCGTCCGCACCGGGCGCTCGATCGCGGCTCCGCTAACGGAGGAGCCGATCTTCCCGGCGATGGTGACTCAAATGGTGTCCGTGGGTGAGGACTCCGGCTCGCTCGAGATCATGCTCGAGAAGGTCGCCGACTTCTACGACGAGGAGGTGCAGTCGACCGCCGAGTCGCTGACGTCGCTCATCGAGCCGCTCATGATCGGTGTCATCGGCGTCGTCATCGGCGGCATGATCGTCGCCCTCTACATGCCCGTCTTCTCGATCTTCAACGAGATCGGCTGAGCCGGCACTCGCACCTGTCGGCGAGCGCCGATACCTCCGCGCCGCCCTCACCCCCTCACTGGGGGTTGAGGGCGGCGCTCTCGTCGTTGTGTCGCCCCGAAAGGGGGGTCTGATCGGGGGAAAAACCCCCCGAACACGGGATTACCACATGCTGCGCGCCGACCGAGTATTGCTCCTGGGGGGCCACCAACTTCGTAGCTCGTGACCCGCACACATCACACCTTCGACAGGAACGGAACACCAACCATGTTCACCAAGATCAACACCTCGATCACCGAGCGTCTCGACGCTCGCCGTGCGGGCGACAAGGGCTTCACCCTCGTCGAGCTGCTCGTCGTCGTCATCATCATCGGCATCCTCGCCGCGATCGCCATCCCGGTCTTCCTCAACCAGCGCGAGAGTGCTTGGCGCGCGGAGGTCGAGTCCGACCTCAAGAACGCAGCTCTTGCGGCGGAGACCTTCGCCGTGGAGAACAGTGGCTCGTACACCGGCCTGGACCTGGACGCGCTCGAGGAGGAGGGCTTTGAGGCCAGCAACGCCCTCACCGACTTCACGGTGACCCCCGCCGCAGGCAACTACACCATCGTCGCTGAGCACCCTGACCTCGGTGGAGACACGCTCACCTACAACAGCGCTGAGGGCGGCCTGCAGGACTGGGTCGACGCTCCGTAAACACGATCGCGACGCTTGAGCAAATAAGCGTCTAAGCCGGCCCCGGCAGCCTCCGAAGGCTGCCGGGGCCGGCACACACCTGCCACACCACCGCACCATCCGCAGCACCGCACGAGACACCGAGGGGGGTCGAACTCGTGATCACCAGCATCCGCCGCCGGCTCACCATCGCCGCGCACGACGATCGGGGCTTGAGCCTGCCCGAGGTGCTCGTCGCCATGGTCATCTTCGCCATCATCTCGACCGGCCTGCTCTACACGATGCTCTCGGTCCTCGCGCTCGGTCGCGACTCCCGGGCCCGTCAGGTCGCCCTCAATCTCGCCGCGGAGGAGATCGACGTCTCCCGCGGCTTCGCCGACGTCTTCGCCCTGCAGGACGCCACGCGCTCGCTCGACCTCAACGGCGACACCTTCACCGTCGAGCGCACCACCCGCTGGGTCTCCGACCCCGAGATCGACCTGCAGTGCGGATCGGGCGGCGCTCCGCTGCGCTACAAGCGCGTCGAGGTCGAGGTCTCGTGGTCGAACATGCGCGACACCGACGCGACGGTCCGCACCTACACCGTCATCGACCCGAAGAACCGCATCAACGACCCGACGAAGGGCACGATCCTCGTCTCGGTGCTGGGCGGTGCGGGGGCCGGGTCAGCAGGGGTCACGGTCACCGCGACCCCCGCGAGCCCCGCGAACGGCGCGACGACTCTCGCAGAGGCCCCGCTCCCGACGGACGCGCAGGGCTGCACCTACATCCTGAAGGTGTCCCCCGGCAACTACAACGTCTCCGTCTCGCGCTCCGGCTACGTCGACGTCGCCCAGAACACGACGTCGACTATCACGGTCGGGGTCACCGCCGGCGCCGCGGCCTCGGTCGGCTTCCAGTACGACCGCGCCGCGACCTTCACCGCCCGGTACGCCCCCAGCGTGACCGGGCCGGCACCGATCATCCCGAACAACATGGTGACGACGTTCCTCAGCTCCTACGGGGCGCATCAGTCGACCGCGACGAATGCGAACATGACGCGAGCGATCGCCCTCCATCCGTTCGCCGCCGGCTACGAAGCCGTGGCGGGCGCCTACGCGGCGCCGAACGAGGCGAATCAGGGATGCCTCGCCCCCGACCCGGCTGCGTGGCCCACGACGGAGCAGGCCGGCGTGACCTACGTCGGCCGCCGTGCTCCTGCCGCCGCCGCCGTGCCCGGTGGTGCGACGACCATCGACGTACCGATGGGCACGTTCCAGCTCACCGTAAGCAACAGCAACCGCTGGGTGCGCGCGATCTCGGTCAACACCGGGCCTGGCCCGGGGTGCGCGATCGGGATGGAGTACCGCTGGAACGAGCTGCCCATGGGAACCAGTCGTCTCGCGCTGCCCTTCGGAACGTGGGAGATCCGCACCGGCAACAGCACCAACAACCGCAACAACGTCCCGATTCTCGGAGCGATCCAGGCCGAGGGCACGTCGCTCATCGCGGCGGCGCTGGGCCGCGTGACCCTCGACCCGCGGGTGCCAGAGTGAGCCGCTTCTTCGCGCGAGCGATGCGCCGGCTCCGCCACGAGGACGCGGGGTTCAGCCTTCCCGAGCTCATGGTGACGATCTTCGTCATGGGTGTGCTCAGCGCCGTCGTGGTGTCCTTCTACGTCGCGATGACGGGAGCCTTCACCGAGGACCGCTCGGCGACGGACAGCACCTCGACAGCGTCGGTCGGGATGAACAACCTCACGCGCGTGATCCGCGCGGGCACCGAGATACGGGTGCAGGGGCAGACCCTTAACAACCCCGTCTTCATCGAAGCGAAGAACGAGGACCTCACGCTCCACGCCTACCTCGACACCGACAGCACCGATCCGCGCCCGATCAAGGTGCGCTTCTGGATCAACGCGCAGCGCGAGCTCATGGAGACCCGCTGGGACAGCACGCGCGTCAACGGCTCGTACTTCGTCTTCGATTCGACGCCCGAGTCGACTCGCGTCATCGCGCGCACCGTCGCGACGCGCACCGGAACCGATCCGTGGCTCTTCACCTACCGCGCCGCCGACGGCACGGTGCAGCCGGTGCCGACCACCGGTTCGTTCACCACGAACCAGCTGCGCAACATCGCCTCCGTGCAGGTGCGGTTGACGGTGCAGGCGGACATCACGAGCCGTGCGGCCCCCGTCACGCTGCAGAGCACCGTCGGCATCCCGAACCTCGGCATCTCGAGAGTGAGCCCCTGATCATGCTGCGAATCCTGCACGCCCGCCTGCGAGCGACCTCCCGCCCCAGCGACGAGGGCATCGCGCTCGTCCTCGTCATCTCGATCGGGGCCGTACTCACGGTGCTCATGACGGCGGCCATCGCGTACGGCCTCGGGGCGTTCCGCAAGGCCGACTCCGACGCGTCGTGGAGCTCAGCGATCGCGGCGGCCTACGCGGGGATCGAGGAGTACCAGAGCCGCCTCGCGAACGACCCCACCTATCTGCAGTACGGCAATCCGGCGTCCCCGTTCTCCGACGGGACCGAGAACGAGTCGGGCGAGGTCAGCGACGTCGCCCTGCCCACTACCGAGAATGAGGCCTTCGGCGTTGGCGCGGCCGGTACGTGGGCCGACGTCGCGGGCTCGGGCGGTGAAGCCTCGTACCGCTACGAGGTCGATAACTCGCAGTACTACGAGACGGGCACGCTCTACGTGCGATCGACCGGCCGTGTCGGAGGCGAGACGCGCACGATCGTCGCCGATCTCCGCCAGCAGGGCTTCATCGACTTCCTCTACTTCACCGACTACGAGATCCAGGATCCCGCGATGAGCGGCGATGCGAACTCGTGCGTGCGCTACGCGTACGCCGGGCGTCCTACCGGATGCAGCGAGATCGCCTTCGGCTCGAACGATGTCGTCGACGGCCCCGCGCACTCCAACGATCGCATCCGCATCTGCGATGCCCGGTTCAAGGGCGCCCTCACCACCTCGTACAACCCCACGTCGGGTCTTCGGTACACCCCCCGCAACTCGCTCAACAACTCGTGCGGCGGTCAGGTCTTCGATCTCGCGGGTTCGCCGGCTTACAGCCCGATCATCGGCATGCCGCAGACCAACTCGCAGCTGAAGCGCGAGGTGCGCAGCGACCTCACCGGCGGCGAGGTGCCGAACCCCGGGTGCCTCTACACCGGGCCGACGCGCATCCAGCTCAACACCGATGGCACGATCACGGTGCGCTCGCCCTGGACGCGCGCGACGCGCGTCGCGGGCGACCCGGCGACGAGCGGTACGGCACCGGCCGCCTGCGGTGCGATCGCCTCCTTGCAGTCGGCGGGCGGCGCCACCTTCACCCCGCCGGCCAACAACGTGATCTACGTGCAGAACGTCCCGACGGTGGCGTCGGATCCGAACTACCACGCGTCCGGTGCCGTGCCGGTCAGCGGCTTCACATGCAACGGGGGAACGGGTGCATCCCGTCCGGACGGCACCAGCGCCGTCGGATACGGCAATGGCATCGGGTATCCGGCCACGAACGAGCGGATGCGGCGGAACAACGCCTACGAGTGCCGCACGGGCGACGTATTCGTTCAGGGAACGCTCGACGGGCAGATGACGATCGCCGCGGAGAAGTACATCTACGTCACGGGGGACATCCGCTACGAGGACGCCAACGACGACATGCTCGGCCTCATCGGCACGGACGCGATCTGGATCTGGAATCCGGTCAACTCGTCGAACCAGTCCCTCCTCGGCGGCTCGAATCGTCGCGTCGATGCTGCGATGCTCTCGGTCGCCCACACCATGCAGGTGCAGAACTACGACGTCGGCGGCAACCGGGGCACGCTGACGGTCACGGGGGCGATCGCCCAGAAGTTCCGCGGCATCGTGCGCAGCGGATCCAACGGCTACGCGAAGCAGTACCTCTACGACGAGCGCCTCCGCTACACGGCTCCGCCCAAGTTCCTCTCGCCGGTGACGACCACGTACGGCGTCACGGTGTGGATCGAGGTCGGCAAGGCCTTCGAGAGCGATGGCACGGTGGCGGGATGACCGACCTCCTCGCCCTGCTGCCCCTCCTCGTCGCGCTGATCGGCGTGCTGGGGCTGCTCATCGGCTCGTTCCTCAACGTGGTCATCCATCGCGTGCCGCGGGGAGAGTCGGTGGTCTCGCCTCCGAGCAGCTGCCCGGGCTGCGGCGAACGCATCGCGGCCTACGACAACGTGCCCGTGCTCTCGTGGCTGGTCCTGCGCGCGAAGTGCCGGAGGTGCGGGGAGCGCATCTCGGCCCGCTACCCGCTCGTCGAGGCGGCCACGGGCGTCGCTTTCGCCGGCGTGGCCCTCGTCTTCCTGCCGCCCGCCCTCGAGGCGACGACCACGCCCGACGCCCTCGCGGCGATCGCGCAGCTGCTCGCCTTCCTCGTGCTCGCCGGCTCCGCCGTCGCCCTCGCCGCGATCGACCTCGACACGCACCGCCTGCCCAACCCGATCGTCTACTCGACGGGTATCGCGGGTCTCGTACTGCTCGCGCTCGCGGTGCTCGGCGACGCGCAGGCGGGCGACCTCGGTCGCGCGCTGGCCGGCGCGGGCATCCTCTTCGCCTTCTACCTCGCCCTTGCCCTCGCCCGCCCGGGCGGCATGGGCCTCGGCGACGTCAAGCTCGCCGCCGTGCTCGGGCTGTACCTCGGGTGGGTCGGA
Source organism: Microcella daejeonensis (assembly GCF_026625045.1). GTDB lineage: Bacteria > Actinomycetota > Actinomycetes > Actinomycetales > Microbacteriaceae > Microcella > Microcella daejeonensis. The sequence continues at coordinate 1,349,126 of NZ_CP113089.1, forward strand.
TGGGGGGCCCTCGCAGTGGGGGCTTTCGCCGCGTTCCTCATCGGTGGCATCGTCGGACTGCTGCTGATCGCAGTGCGACGAGCGCGGCGCGGAACGGGCATCCCGTTCGGCCCGTGGATGCTCGCGGGGGCGTGGATCGGAATCGTCGCGGGGGAGCCGCTCTTCACGGGCTACCTCGATGCGGTCGGCCTCGTCTGAGGCCGACCGCGGCACAGCAGCACAGCAGCATTCCTAGGGGGGAACAGCACATGGGTACATCCATCGTCGGAGTCGACATCGGCGGGGCGAGTCTTCGCGCCGTCGAGGTCAGCGGTGCGGGCGGCTCCAAGCCGACCATCAGCCGCATCGCGGAGGTCGCGCTGCCGCCGGACGCGGTGCGTCGCGGCGAGGTCGTCGAGCCGAACACGGTCGCCGCCGTGCTGAAGAAGCTCTGGTCGACCGGCGGGTTCTCGAGCAAGAACGTCGTCCTCGGCATGGGCAATCAGCGCGTGCTCGCCCGCGACCTGTCGATGCCCAAGATGCCGCTGAAGCAGATCAAGGAGTCGCTGCCCTTCCAGGTGCAGGACATGCTGCCGATGCCCGTCGTCGACGCCGTGCTCGACTTCTACCCCGTTTCGGAGTCGGTGGGGGAGCAGGGGCCGGTCGTCAACGGCATCCTCGTCGCCGCTGTCAAGGAGGCCGTGCTCGCCAACGTCAACACTGTGCGCCTCGCGGGGCTGAAGCCTGTCGGCGTCGACCTGAACCCGTTCGCCATCAGCCGGGTCATCGGTCGCACCGAGCACGGAGACGGGGCGATCGCCGTCGTCGACATCGGAGGTTCGACGACGAGCATCCTGGTCATGACCGACGGCGTGCCCCAGTTCGTGCGCATCGTCGGCAGCGGCGGGGACGACATCACCCGGGCGGTCTCGACGCGCATGCAGATCGAGCTGCCCCAGGCCGAGCAGGCCAAGCGCGCCGTGGGACTCACCGACCAGCCCATCCCGGAGGAGCAGCGTCCCGTGCTCGAGGCGGTGTACGCGGCGGCAGGCGAGCTGGTCACCAACATCCGCAACACGATCAGCTTCTTCGATTCGACGCACGAGAAGCGCCGGGTGGTGCGCATCGTGCTCGTCGGCAACGGGGCCCGTCTCGTCGGTCTGCCGAAGGCGCTGGCCGACTACACGCGCGTTCCCGTCACCTACGCCGATCCGCTGGGAGGCATTCCGCTCAGCGGAGCTGCTCAGAAGGCCGATCCGGCCGGGCAGCACTCCCTCTCGCTCGCGCTCGGCCTCGCGCTCGGAGCAGCCGCGTGAGCGGCCGCAGCGGTGCGGTCTCGACCGAGCTCGTCATCGGCGGGACCGCGCGTGTCGATCTCCTGCCCAACGAGGTGCGCGTCGCCCAGCGCGGCGCGCGTCAGCGGGTGTGGCTCGGAGTCGCGGTCGTCGCGGCGGTCCTCATCACCGCCGGCGGCTACGGTGCCGCGAAGGTCACCTCGATCGCTGCCGCCCTCGAACTGTCGCGCGAGCAGGACCGCACCGTCGCGCTGCTCGCCGAGCAGGCGCAGTACGCCGAGCTTCGCACCCTGACCGGCACGAGGCAGGCGCTGGAAGACGCCCGAATCGCGGGAGCCTTCTCGGAGATCGACTGGATGGCGCGCGTCGCAGAAGTGCAGGCGGCGCTGCCCGCCGACGCGGTGATCATCGAGATGTCTCTCGACAGCGGCGATGCGATGGTCGCGTACCCGCAGCCCACGACGCCGTTCGCCGCTCCCGTGAAGGCGGTCATGACCTTCACCGCCGTGACGCCCAGTGTTCCGCGCGTCTCGGACTGGCTCGATGCTCTTGAGACGTCGGTCACCGGATTCTCGGCCTCGGCCACGAGCGGTGTCGCCTGGTCGGAGGAGCTGCAGCTCTACACCACGGGCATCGGGGTGGGAGTGACCGAGGGTGCTTGGAGCGGCCGGTACATCCCCGATGAGGTCATCGCCGCGCTCCAGGATCAGGCAGCCCAAACGCCCGTCGAGGCGACCGACGACACGACTGATGCAGCGGGAGGCACGCCGTGAACCAGAACAGGCTGTGGGGGATCATCAGCGGGGCGCTCATCGTCGCCGTGGTCGCTCTCGGATTCTTCCTCGGCGTTCGGCCCGCACTCGCCGAGGCCGACCGGGCGCGCGACGATCGCGAGGCGGTGGAGGCGCAGAATCGCGGCCTCGAGTCGACTCTGGCCTCGCTCGAAGAGCAGGCCGCCGAGATGCCCACGATCCAGGCCGAGATCGCCACGCTGCGCGAGAGCGTGCCCGATCAAATCGCGGAAGCAGCGCTGCTGCGCGAGCTGGACGCGATCGCGACGGCGTCCGGGGCCCGTCTGCTCACATACACACCGCAGGAGCTGGTCGCGTTCCTCGCCGCCCCGGAGTTCGCCGGCGCCATCCCCAGCGGCGTCACAGGAGACACCCTCGCGGTGCGGCCGCTCACGATCTCCGCGCAAGGCTCGCTCGAGCAGGTGACGGCCTTCGTGACTGGGGTCCAGACGGCGACACGGCTGATCCTCGTGAGCGATGTCGTCATGACGATCGATGAAGCGGCGGGCCTCTACACGGCCGACCTCACCGGCAGTGCTTACGCACTCGCCGAGGGAGCTCAGCCCTCCGAGGCGCCCGCGGAGGAGGCGACGACCGAAGCCGTCAACTGACGGCGCGACACCCACACGCGACCGGCGCGGATGCCCCACCTCGGGCATCCGCGCCGTCGTGGTTGCTAGGGTTGCCGCGATCCGACTCCCAGCGAAGGGCTCCGCGATGACCACCTCCCCCACCCCGTCGGACCCCATCGACGAGAACGACCCGACTCCCGCCGATCGAGGGGATGCTCCTGCTGCCGGGTCGTCCGACGCCCCGGCCGTGCACGACGCACCGCTGATCGACGACGTGCCCCCGTCGCGCACTGCCGAGCCGCTGGCCTCCGACCCGGTGGCCTCCGACCCCGCTCGCGGTTCCGACAGCCGCTGGGCCCCGCCGCCCGCTCGTCCCGAGCCGGAGACCGCGAGCGCGTCGCCCGCTCCCGACCTCGTCGAGCCCGAGCCTGCTCCGGCCCCGATGGAAGCGGCGCCGATCGCTGCGCCCGCCGTCGAGTCCTCTACGGATTCCTCGAGCGCGCCCGCGACGACCGATCACGCACCCGCCAGCGACTACGACACTGCCGAGGCGCACGGCCTCTCGCGCACCGCCGAGACGCCGGCGTCGGCCGACTCCGAACCGACCGTCGCCCCTGCCGTGCATGCGGCCGGCGACGCCGCGCATCCCGACCGCGAGGCCGCGACCGTGCCTGCCGCTGCCGCTGCCGCTGCCGACGCCGCTCCCGCAGGGGCCCCCGCGCCGACGACGGAGCCCGCCCCGCCCGCCGCCCCGCAGGTCGTCTACGTGCCCGCGCCGACCCCGCCGCGCAAGAAGGGCAACCGCGGTATGGGCGTGGGCATCGCGCTCGCCGCGACCCCGGTCTTCGCCGCCGTCTACGCCGCGCTCGCCCTGCTGTTCGTCGCGATCGGCGGCGGCGGCATCGTCGCGGCCGAGGCGATCGACTTCTTCCTCACGCCGAGCTACTACCTGCCGATCGTCGCCTTCGCGCTCTTCTACGTGCTGCTGGCGCTCATCGTGAACCGGGCGGGATGGTGGGCGCACGTCCTCGGCGCCTTCATCGTCGCCGTCCTCGTCTACGCCACCTTCATCGCCTCCTCCCTGCTGACCGCCAATGCGGTGGGAGCCCCCGCCGACCTCGTCGCGCCCTTCATCGCGCAGCAGCTGACGAACCCGATCGGCTGGGCTGCGGCGATCGCCGCCCGCGAGGTCCCGGTCTGGGTCGGCGGGCTCGTCGCGAAGCGCGGTCGCACCGTGAAGAGCCGCAACGTCGAGGCGCGCGAGGCCTACGAGCGGGAGCTCGCCGAGTCGCGCGCCGGCCGCCCCGCGGCCTGAGCCGCAGCCCCCGCATCGCGGCTCCGCCGGTGCTCGCGCGAGGGCGCAACGCCCCTGCCCCGCGCGTTAGGAGGCGGGAGCGGGCGCGTGCCGACGGATGCCCCGCTCCGGCCGTTTGACCGCTCTGCCCGCGCCGCGTACTCTTGACCACGTGTGTGCGTGAGCGCGCGCCTGTGTCGTGCCACCGAGGTGGGGCGGGCAGCGCGGGCGAGGGCATCCACGATCGAGGGCCACGGGGCCCTGCACCGCACGAGCCGAGCGCGAGAGCGCGACGTGAGAACCGCGGGGCACGACCCGAGACGCCCCCACGGCATATCCGCCACCGCGCCGAGCGATCGGCACCGGCGGATTCGCGTGAGCTCGACCCGGTGAGAACCGCGCGTCGGGTTTGACCACACCGCAACCGCTGTCACCGTGCAGCACTTCCTAGGAGCAATTTTGCCCACTATTCAGCAGCTGGTCCGCAAGGGCCGCACGCCGAAGGTCGTCAAGACCAAGGCGCCGGCCCTCAAGGCCAACCCCCAGCAGCGCGGCGTGTGCACTCGCGTGTACACGACCACGCCCAAGAAGCCGAACTCGGCCCTCCGCAAGGTGGCCCGCGTGAAGCTCTCGAACGGTACCGAGGTCACGGCCTACATCCCCGGTGAGGGCCACAACCTGCAGGAGCACTCGATGGTGCTCGTCCGCGGCGGTCGTGTGAAGGACCTCCCCGGCGTGCGCTACAAGATCGTGCGCGGCGCGCTCGACACCCAGGCGGTCAAGAACCGTAAGCAAGCGCGCAGCCGCTACGGAGCGAAGATGGACAAGAAGTAATGCCTCGTAAAGGACCGGCCCCGAAGCGGCCCGTCGTCGCAGACCCCGTCTACGGCGCCCCGATCGTCAGCCAGCTCGTCAACAAGATCCTCCTCGACGGCAAGAAGGGTCTCGCCGAGCGCATCGTCTACGGCGCGCTCGAGGGCGTCTCGGCCAAGAACGGCCAGGATGCTGTCGTCACGCTGAAGAAGGCCCTTGATAACGTGCGCCCCACCCTCGAGGTGCGGTCGCGTCGTGTCGGTGGATCGACCTACCAGGTGCCCGTCGAGGTCAAGCCGCACCGCGCGAACACGCTCGCGCTGCGCTGGCTGACCAGCTACGCCAAGGCTCGTCGCGAGAAGACGATGACCGAACGCCTCATGAACGAGATCCTCGACGCCTCCAACGGCCTCGGCGCCGCTGTCAAGCGCCGCGAGGACACCCACAAGATGGCCGAGTCGAACAAGGCCTTCGCGCACTACCGCTGGTAACGACCAGCTCGCGAGCGGGGGCGGCGGGCCCCGCCCCTCGCCCCTGCTCGCACCCGCACTTTTTATCGAACCGGAGGAACCCCCTGTGGCACAGGACGTGCTGACCGACCTGAACAAGGTCCGCAACATCGGCATCATGGCGCACATCGACGCCGGCAAGACCACCACGACCGAGCGCATCCTGTTCTACACGGGGATCACGCACAAGATCGGCGAGGTCCACGACGGCGCCGCCACGATGGACTGGATGGCGCAGGAGCAGGAGCGCGGCATCACGATCACGTCGGCCGCGACGACCTGCTTCTGGAACAAGCACCAGATCAACATCATCGACACCCCCGGCCACGTCGACTTCACCGTCGAGGTCGAGCGCTCGCTCCGCGTCCTCGACGGCGCCGTCGCGGTCTTCGACGGCAAGGAGGGCGTCGAGCCCCAGTCCGAGACCGTCTGGCGTCAGGCCGACAAGTACGACGTGCCCCGCATCTGCTTCGTCAACAAGATGGACAAGCTCGGCGCCGACTTCTACTTCACGGTCGAGACGATCGTCAAGCGCCTCGGCGCCCGCCCGCTGGTCATCCAGCTGCCGATCGGCTTCGAGAACACCTTCGAGGGCGTCGTCGACCTGGTCGAGATGCGCGCGCTCACGTGGCGCGGCGACTCCAAGGGTGACGTCAAGATGGGCGCCCAGTACGAGGTCGAGGAGATCCCGGCCGACCTGGCCGAGAAGGCCGCCGAGTACCGGCAGGCCCTGCTCGAGACCGTCGCCGAGAGCGACGACGCGCTGCTCGAGAAGTTCTTCGGCGGCGAGGAGCTCACCACGGCCGAGATCAAGGGCGCCATCCGCAAGATGACGATCAACTCCGAGATCTACCCCGTGCTCTGCGGCTCGGCGTTCAAGAACCGCGGCGTGCAGCCCATGCTCGACGCGGTCGTGGACTACCTGCCCAGCCCGCTCGACGTGCCGCCGACGGTCGCGCACGACCCCCGCGACGAGGAGAAGGAGATCGAGCGCCGCCCCGACTCCTCCGAGCCCTTCGCGGCCCTCGCGTTCAAGGTCGCCGTGCACCCGTTCTTCGGTCGCCTCACCTACGTGCGCGTCTACTCCGGCAAGATCGACTCCGGCGCCCAGGTCATCAACTCGACCAAGGGCAAGAAGGAGCGCATCGGCAAGATCTTCCAGATGCACGCCAACAAGGAGAACCCGGTCGACAGCGTCACCGCCGGTCACATCTACGCCGTCATCGGCCTCAAGGACACCACGACGGGCGACACGCTGTGCGACCCGAACGAGCAGGTCGTCCTCGAGTCGATGACCTTCCCCGAGCCCGTCATCGAGGTCGCCATCGAGCCGAAGACGAAGGCCGACCAGGAGAAGCTCGGCACGGCCATCCAGAAGCTGGCCGAGGAGGACCCGACGTTCCGCACGGAGCAGAACCAGGAGACCGGTCAGACGGTCATCAAGGGAATGGGCGAGCTCCACCTCGACATCCTGGTCGACCGCATGAAGCGCGAGTTCAACGTCGAGGCCAACGTCGGCAAGCCCCAGGTGGCCTACCGCGAGACCCTCAAGAAGACGATCGAGAAGTTCGACTTCACCCACAAGAAGCAGACCGGTGGGTCGGGCCAGTTCGCGAAGATCCAGATCCGCCTCGAGCCCCTCGAGGTCACGCCCGAGACGAGCTACGAGTTCGTCAACGCCGTCACCGGTGGTCGCGTTCCGCGCGAGTACATCCCCTCGGTCGACGCGGGCATCCAGGACGCGATGCAGGTCGGCGTTCTCGCCGGCTTCCCGACGGTGGGCGTCAAGGCGACGCTCCTCGACGGCGCGGCGCACGACGTCGACTCCTCGGAGATGGCGTTCAAGATCGCCGGCTCGATGGCCTACAAGGAGGCCGCTCGCAAGGCGACCCCCGTGCTCCTCGAGCCGCTCATGGCGGTCGAGGTGCGCACCCCCGAGGAGTACATGGGCGACGTCATCGGCGACCTGAACTCCCGTCGTGGGCAGATCCAGTCGATGGAGGATGCGACCGGCGTCAAGGTCGTCCGCGCCCTCGTCCCGCTGTCGGAGATGTTCGGCTACGTCGGCGACCTGCGGTCGAAGACCTCGGGCCGCGCCGTCTACTCGATGACCTTCGACAGCTACGCCGAGGTCCCGAAGGCCGTCGCCGACGAGATCGTCCAGAAGAGCAAGGGCGAGTAGACACTCACCCTGCGGTGCTCCCGTGAGCATCGCTACGATGAATACACACCCAACAGCAGAGCGTCCGAGACCGTCGGATGCTGGCAACCGAGTCCTGAGGAGGACCCACAGTGGCTAAGGCCAAGTTCGAGCGGACCAAGCCGCACGTCAACATCGGAACGATCGGTCACGTCGACCACGGCAAGACCACCCTCACCGCCGCCATCTCGAAGGTGCTTGCCGACAAGTTCCCCTCGGCGACGAACGTGCAGCGTGACTTCGCGTCGATCGACTCGGCTCCCGAGGAGCGTCAGCGCGGCATCACCATCAACATCTCGCACGTCGAGTACGAGACGCCCAAGCGTCACTACGCTCACGTCGACGCCCCCGGCCACGCCGACTACATCAAGAACATGATCACCGGTGCGGCGCAGATGGACGGCGCGATCCTCGTGGTCGCGGCGACCGACGGCCCGATGGCCCAGACGCGCGAGCACGTGCTCCTCGCCAAGCAGGTCGGCGTGCCGTACCTGATGGTCGCCCTCAACAAGAGCGACATGGTCGACGACGAGGAGATCCTCGAGCTCGTCGAGATCGAGGTGCGCGAGCTCCTCTCGAGCCAGGGCTTCGACGGCGACAACGCCCCCGTCGTCCAGGTCTCGGGCCTCAAGGCGCTCGAGGGCGATGAGAAGTGGGTCCAGGCGATCCTCGACCTCATGACCGCCGTCGACGAGTCGATCCCCGACCCGGTGCGCGACAAGGACAAGCCCTTCCTCATGCCGATCGAGGACGTCTTCACGATCACCGGTCGTGGAACCGTCGTCACGGGCCGCGCCGAGCGCGGCACCCTCGGCATCAACTCCGAGGTCGAGATCGTCGGCATCCGCCCGACGCAGAAGACCACGGTCACGGGTATCGAGATGTTCCACAAGCAGCTCGACGAGGCCTGGGCCGGCGAGAACTGCGGTCTGCTCCTCCGCGGCACCAAGCGCGAGGACGTCGAGCGCGGCCAGGTCGTCGTGAAGCCGGGTTCGGTGACCCCTCACACGAACTTCGAGGGCACCGCGTACATCCTCTCCAAGGACGAGGGTGGGCGTCACAACCCCTTCTACACGAACTACCGCCCGCAGTTCTACTTCCGCACCACCGACGTCACCGGCGTCATCTCGCTGCCCGAGGGCACCGAGATGGTCATGCCCGGCGACACCACCGACATGACCGTTGAGCTGATCCAGCCCATCGCCATGGAGGAGGGCCTCGGCTTCGCCATCCGCGAGGGTGGCCGCACCGTGGGCGCCGGCACCGTGACGAAGATCATCAAGTAGTCACTGCTGCATCCCGTACCGCGGGGGTCGAGCTTCTGCTCGGCCCCTTCGGTCGTTAATGGGGGCGGTCGCGCACGGGCGGCGGTCCGCGCGTCTGCCGATCCCCTCGGGGGTGGATGCCCGCCGCGGGTGTAGCGTCACCACCACATCCCGGCTCGCGAGGAGGCGCCCATGCCCGGCCCCGTCTCCGCCGCTGCCGCCGCGCCCGTCCCCGACTCCGCCGGGGCCGACCGGGGCGGCCCCGCCTCCGCCGGGGCGGCGGCGCGTCGGGCCGTGCTGATCGTCCTGCTGACCGCACTGCTCTCGGCCGCGGCCTTCGCGGCGCTCGCCATCCCGAGCTCCACCGAGCCCGGGCAGGTTCTGCAGTCGGCCGTCGGCCTCCTGCTCGGGTTCACCGGCATCGCTCTCGCGCTCCTGACGCTGCTCTCGATCGTGGTCTCCATCCGGCTGCGCCGCCGGAGCCGCCGGCGGCGCGTCATCGCGCTCCTCCTCTGCGCGCTGCTCTCCGCGATCATCGACGCGGCGCTCGTCGTCGGGCTGTCGAGCGCTGCCGAGGGCTGGGGCAGCCTCATCAGCGGGATCGCCCTCGCGTCGGCGGGCGTCTTCGTGCTCGCGGCCTCGGCGAGCATCCTGCTCCTCGAGCTCGCCCCGCGAGCGAGCTCCCGTGCGGAGCCGGGCCCACGCTAGTGCCCGGAACTCCGGGCGACACGCCCGGCTTGCAGGCAATGCCGGGGTGTGGCAGACTCTTCTAGTTCCACACGCCGAGCCTACGCGCGCGGCTCACTGCCAGGCAGTGCATAGGACGAGTGATTCGCAGGTGCGGGTCGCGATGAGCCTAGGCCGCAGGTAGCAGAACGCAGTTTCAACTGACAACCCCCCTCCAGAGCAATGGCGTACGCCTGCGCGCTGGGGGTCCTGGCACGGGCGACACGCCCGAGCGCGGGGGTCGGTGACATGCGGAGATCGGATCGGCTCCCCGCGGGCATGCCTCAGGCGTGCGAGCAGGAGATCGGTACGGCCGCCGTTTGACAGAAGAACAGTGGTGCGACAGCGAGAGCGCTCCGCGCACGATGGGCCCGACAGGGTGCATCACGTCCAATAAGGAAGAGAGTTGAGCATGGCGGGACAGAAGATCCGCATCCGGCTTAAGTCGTACGACCACGCAGGTCTCGATGCATCGGCGCGCAAGATCGTCGACACCGTTACTCGTGCGGGTGCCACCGTGGTCGGCCCCGTGCCGCTGCCGACGGAGAAGAACGTGGTCGCCGTGATCCGTTCGCCCCACAAGTACAAGGACAGCCGCGAGCACTTCGAGAAGCGCACCCACAAGCGGCTCATCGACATCATCGACCCGACGCCGAAGGCCGTCGACTCGCTCATGCGACTCGACCTCCCCGCCGACGTCAACATCGAGATCAAGCTCTAAGGAACCCCGAATGTCTGTTACCAAGACGACCAAGGGTCTGCTGGGCACGAAGCTCGGCATGACGCAGGTGTGGGACGAGAACAACAAGCTCGTGCCCGTGACCGTCGTGGAGATCGCGCCCAACGTGGTCACCCAGGTCCGCACCCCCGAGATCGACGGCTACGCCGCCGTCCAGATCGCGTACGGCGCCATCGACCCGCGCAAGGTCACGAAGCCCCTCACGGGCCACTTCGAGAAGGCCGGCTCCACGCCCCGCCGCCACCTCACCGAGGTGCGCACGGCCGACGCCGCCGAGTACACCCCTGGCCAGGAGATCGCTGTCGACATCTTCGAGGCCGGCCAGCTGGTCGACGTCGTCGGCACCAGCAAGGGCAAGGGCTTCGCCGGCGTCATGAAGCGTCACAACTTCAAGGGCGTCTCGGCCTCGCACGGTTCGCACCGCAACCACCGCAAGCCCGGCTCGATCGGCGCCTCGTCGACCCCCAGCCGCGTCTTCAAGGGCATGCGCATGGCCGGTCGTATGGGTGGCGAGCGCGTCACCGTCATGAACCTGAAGGTCCACTCCGTCGACCTCGAGAAGGGCCTGCTGCTCGTCAAGGGCGCCGTGCCCGGCGCTCGTGGCCGTCTCGTGTTCGTCCGCAACGCCGTGAAGGGAGCGTAAGCGCCATGGCCACCTCGCTCGACGTACTCGACGCCGCCGGCAAGAAGACCGGTTCGGTCGACCTGCCCTCGGCCGTCTTCGACGTTCAGACCAACGTGCCGCTGCTGCACCAGGTCGTCGTCGCCCAGCTCGCCGCCGCCCGCCAGGGAACTCACAAGACCAAGGGTCGTGGCGAGGTCTCCGGTGCCGGTCGCAAGCCGTTCAAGCAGAAGGGAACCGGTCGCGCTCGTCAGGGCTCGATCCGCGCCCCCCAGATGACCGGTGGTGGCATCGTCCACGGGCCCGTGCCGCGCAGCTACGCGCAGCGCACCCCCAAGAAGATGATCGCCGCTGCTCTTCTCGGCGCCCTCTCCGACCGCGCGCGGGGCGACCGCCTCCACGTGGTCGAGGGCTTCGGCGTCGACGCGCCCTCGACGAAGGCCGCCGCCTCCGTCATCGCCACCCTCACCTCGGGCCGCAACGTGCTCGTCGTGATCGAGCGCGATGACGAGCTCAGCCTCAAGAGCGTGCGCAACCTCAAGAACCTGCACGTCATCAACCCCGACCAGCTCAACGCGTACGACGTGCTGGTCAGCGACGACATCGTGTTCGTCAAGGGCGCCTACGAGGCGTTCGTGGCGAGCAAGACGAACAAGGAAGAGGCCGGCGAATGAGCATCCACGCTGTCTCCCAGAACAAGGACCCGCGCGACATCATCATCGCGCCCGTCGTCAGCGAGAAGAGCTACACGCTCATCGACGACGGCAAGTACACGTTCCTGGTCGACCCCCGCGCCAACAAGACCGAGATCAAGCTCGCCATCGAGAAGATCTTCAACGTCAAGGTGGCCTCGATCAACACCCTCAACCGCCCCGGCAAGACCCGCCGCACCCGCTTCGGCCTCGGCAAGCGCAAGGACACCAAGCGCGCCATCGTCACGCTGAAGTCGGGCACCATCGACATCTTCACGGCCGTCGGCTAGGGATCGAAGGAATAACGACATGGCTATTCGCAAGTACAAGCCCACGACCCCCGGTCGCCGTGGCTCGTCGGTCGCCGATTTCGCGGAGATCACGCGCTCGACGCCCGAGAAGTCGCTGCTGAAGCCGCTGCCCAAGACGGGTGGCCGCAACAACACCGGTCGCATCACGACCCGTCACATCGGTGGTGGCCACAAGCGCCAGTACCGCATGATCGACTTCCGTCGCAACGACAAGGACGGCGTGAACGCGAAGGTCGCGCACATCGAGTACGACCCGAACCGCACGGCGCGCATCGCGCTGCTGCACTTCGTGGACGGCACGAAGCGCTACATCCTCGCGCCCAACAAGCTGTCGCAGGGCGACATCGTCGAGTCCGGCCCCGCCGCCGACATCAAGCCCGGCAACAACCTGCCGCTCCGCAACATCCCCGTGGGTACGGTCATCCACGCCATCGAGCTCCGCCCCGGCGGCGGCGCGAAGATGGCTCGCTCGGCGGGCGCCTCCGTGCGTCTCGTCGCGAAGGACGGCCCCTACGCCCAGCTGCGCCTCCCCTCGGGCGAGATCCGCAACGTGGATGCCCGCTGCCGCGCCACGATCGGCGAGGTCGGCAACGCCGAGCAGTCGAACATCAACTGGGGCAAGGCCGGCCGCAAGCGCTGGAAGGGCGTCCGCCCGACCGTCCGCGGCGTCGCGATGAACCCGATCGACCACCCGCACGGTGGTGGTGAGGGCAAGACCTCCGGTGGTCGCCACCCGGTCAGCCCCTGGGGCAAGGCCGAGGGTCGCACGCGTCGTCCCAACAAGGAGAGCGACAAGCTCATCGTCCGTCGCCGCACCGTCGGTAAGAAGCGCTAGTAGGAGTCGAGAAGAATGCCTCGCAGTCTCAAGAAGGGCCCGTTCGTCGACGACCACCTGCTCCGCAAGGTCGTCACCCAGAACGAGGCCAGCACCAAGAACGTCATCAAGACCTGGTCGCGCCGCTCGATGATCATCCCGGCCATGCTCGGGCACACCATCGCCGTGCACGACGGTCGCAAGCACATCCCCGTGTTCGTGACCGAGACCATGGTCGGGCACAAGCTCGGCGAGTTCGCGCCCACCCGCACCTTCCGCGGCCACGAGAAGGACGACAAGAAGGGTCGCCGCCGCTAACGCGGTGGCGGAAGGAGGAGAGAAATGGTGGAGTCGATCGCACGCGTGCGTCACATCCGCGTCACCCCCCAGAAGGCCCGTCGCGTCGTCGCCCTGATCCGCGGCAAGCAGGCCCTCGAGGCCCTGGCCATCCTGAAGTTCGCGCCCCAGAGCGCGAGCGAGCCCGTGGGCAAGCTCGTCGCCGCGGCCATCGCCAACGCGCGGGTCAAGGCCGACGCCTCGAACACCTTCCTCGACGAGCAGGACCTCTACGTGTCCCGCGCGTTCGTCGACGAGGGCACGACCCTGAAGCGGTTCCAGCCGCGCGCTCAGGGCCGGGCGTTCGCGATCAAGAAGCGCACCAGCCACATCACCGTCGTGCTCGCCACGCCGGATGAGGTCGCTGCCGCGAGCTCGAGCACCAAGAAGAAGGCGAGCAAGTAGACATGGGTCAGAAAGTCAACCCGTACGGTTTCCGTCTCGGCATCACCACCGACCACGTGTCGCGCTGGTTCTCCGACTCGACGAAGCCCGGCCAGCGGTACTCCGACTACGTGGCGGAGGACGTCAAGATCCGTCGGATGCTCACCACGAGCCTCGACCGTGCCGGCGTCGCCCGCATCGAGATCGAGCGCACCCGTGACCGGGTCCGCGTCGACATCCACACCGCCCGCCCGGGCATCGTGATCGGTCGCCGCGGCGCCGAGGCCGAGCGCATCCGCACCGACCTCGAGAAGCTCACCGCGAAGCAGATCCAGCTGAACATCCTCGAGGTCAAGAACCCCGAGGCCGAGGCTCAGCTCGTCGCGCAGGGCGTCGCCGAGCAGCTCAGCGCCCGCGTGGCCTTCCGCCGCGCGATGCGCAAGGGGCTGCAGGGTGCGCAGCGCGCCGGCGCCAAGGGCGTCCGCATCCAGGTCTCCGGCCGCCTCGGCGGCGCCGAGATGAGCCGCTCGGAGTTCTACCGCGAGGGTCGTGTGCCGCTGCACACCCTTCGCGCGAACATCGACTACGGCTTCTACGAGGCGAAGACCACCTTCGGCCGCATCGGCGTGAAGGTCTGGATCTACAAGGGCGACATCACCAACAAGGAACTCGCTCGCGAGCAGGCGAACCAGAAGTCGTCGCGCCCCGAGCGACGTGACTCGGACCGCGGTCCCCGTCGCGGCACCGGCCGTCCGGCCGAGGCCACGGCGCCCGTCGCGGCCGGAGCGGAAGGCTAAGGAACATGCTGATTCCCCGCAAGGTCAAGTACCGCAAGCAGCACCACCCCAAGCGGAGTGGGCACGCGACCGGTGGAACCGAGGTCTCGTTCGGCGAGTTCGGCATCCAGGCCATCACCCCCGCGTACGTGACGAACCGCCAGATCGAGGCAGCTCGTATCGCGATGACCCGTCACATCAAGCGCGGCGGCAAGGTCTGGATCAACATCTACCCCGACCGTCCGCTCACCAAGAAGCCGGCCGAGACCCGCATGGGTTCCGGTAAGGGCTCGCCCGAGTGGTGGGTCGCCAACGTCAAGCCGGGACGCGTCCTCTTCGAGGTCGCGGGCGTCAACGAGGAACTCGCTCGTGAGGCCATGACCCGTGCAATCCACAAGCTGCCCCTCAAGGCACGCATCATCAAGCGCGAGGGAGGCGACGCGTAATGGCGATCGGATCCAAGGAGCTGGCACCCGCCGAGCTCGACACCTTCGAGGACGAGCGCCTCATCGACGAGCTCAAGAAGGCCAAGGAGGAGCTGTTCAACCTGCGCTTCCAGGCCGCGACCGGGCAGCTCGAGAGCCACGGCCGCGTGCGCGCCGTGAAGCGCGACATCGCTCGCATCTACACGGTCATCCGCGAGCGCGAGCTGGGCATCCGGGCCACGCCCGCCCCCATCGAGGCGCCCGTCAAGGCGACCAAGAAGTCGGCGAAGAAGGCCGAGGCCGAGAAGGCCGACGCCGCCGAGACCGAGGAGAAGAACTGATGGCTACGGCTGAGAAGAAGACCGCTGCCGGCCACGAGTCGGCCGCGCACGACGTTCGCGACGCCGAGGCCCGCGGGTACCGCAAGGCCCGTCGCGGCTACGTCACCAGCGACAAGATGGAGAAGACCATCGTCGTCGAGGTGGAGGACCGCGTGAAGCACCCGCTCTACGGCAAGGTCATCCGTCGCACCTCGAAGGTCAAGGTCCACGACGAGCAGAACAGCGCCGGCATCGGCGACCTGGTGCTCATCTCCGAGACCCGCCCCCTGTCCGCCACGAAGCGCTGGCGCCTCGTCGAGATCCTCGAGAAGGCCAAGTAGGCCCCGGCCTGCTTGACCTTAAGGAGTAGCAAATGCTGCAGCAAGAATCCCGCGTCAAGGTCGCCGACAACACCGGCGCCAAGGAGCTGCTCACCATCCGTGTGCTCGGCGGCTCCGGCCGTCGTTACGCCGGCCTGGGCGACATCATCGTCGCCACGGTGAAGGACGCCATCCCCGGTGGCAACGTCAAGAAGGGCGACGTCGTCAAGGCGGTCATCGTCCGCACCGTGAAGCAGACCCGCCGTCCCGACGGCTCGTACATCAAGTTCGACGAGAACGCCGCCGTCATCCTGAAGAACGACGGGGACCCCCGCGGTACCCGCATCTTCGGACCGGTCGGTCGTGAGCTTCGTGACAAGAAGTTCATGAAGATCGTCTCCCTGGCCCCGGAGGTGCTGTAACCATGGCGAAGATCAAGAAGGGCGACCTCGTTCAGGTCATCACCGGCGCCACGCAGGCGCGCGGCGGCGACCGCGGCAAGCAGGGTCGCGTTCTCGAGGTGATCGCGGAGAAGAACCGCATCATCGTCGAGGGCATCAACCTCGTCACCAAGCACGTGCGCGTCGGCCAGACGCAGCGCGGCACGAAGACCGGTGGCATCGAGACCCACGAGGCGTCCATCCACGTGTCCAACGTGGCCGTGGTGGACCCCAAGACCAAGAAGCCGACGCGCGTCGGGCACCGTGAGGAGACCGTCGAGAAGGACGGCATCACCAAGACGGTGCGCGTGCGCTACGCCAAGAATTCGGGTGAGAAGCTCTAATGACCGACACCGCTACCGCCACCGGCGAGGCGACGACCGCGAAGGTCCAGCCGCGTCTGAAGCAGAAGTACCGCGCCGACATCACGAAGGCGCTCACCGAGCAGTTCGGGTACACCAACCCGCACCAGGTTCCCGGTCTCGTGAAGATCGTCGTGAACACCGGTGTCGGCGAGGCCGCCCGCGACAGCAAGGTCATCGACGGCGCGATCAAGGACCTCACCGCGATCACCGGCCAGAAGCCGCAGGTCACGAAGGCCCGCAAGTCGATCGCGCAGTTCAAGCTGCGCGAGGGGATGCCCATCGGCGCTCACGTCACCCTCCGCGGTGACCGCGCCTGGGAGTTCCTCGACCGCCTGCTCTCGCTCGCACTGCCGCGCATCCGCGACTTCCGCGGCCTGAGCGCCACGCAGTTCGACGGCAACGGCAACTACACCTTCGGTCTCCAGGAGCAGAGCGTCTTCCACGAGATCGACCAGGACAAGATCGACCGCGTGCGCGGCTTCGACATCACCATCGTGACGACCGCGAAGACGGACGACGAGGGCCGCGCCCTGCTGCGCGCGCTCGGCTTCCCCTTCAAGTCGGCCGACGCCTCCTGACCGAGGCGATCCACTCCACCCCGGCCCGACTCTCGGGCCCCGATCGGCTAGGTCCGTCCCCGTGTAACGGGTCCGGAAACCGGACGAGAACAGGAAAATCATCATGACGATGACAGATCCGGTCGCAGACATGCTGACCAGACTGCGCAACGCCAACTCGGCGTTCCACGAGACCGTGGCGATGCCGAGCTCCAAGCTCAAGAGCCACATCGCCGAGATCCTCAAGCGCGAGGGCTACATCTCCGACTGGGCCGTCGAGGACGCCCGCGTCGGTTCGACGTTGACGCTGTCGCTCAAGTACGGCCCGAACCGCGAGCGGTCGATCGCCGGCATCAAGCGCGTCTCCAAGCCCGGACTCCGGGTCTACGCGAAGAGCACCGAGATCCCCACGGTCCTCGGCGGCCTCGGCGTGGCCATCCTGTCGACTTCCTCCGGTCTGCTCACCGACCGCGAGGCGATGAAGAAGGGCGTGGGTGGGGAAGTCCTCGCCTACGTGTGGTGATCTGACATGTCCCGCATCGGACGCATGCCCATCGACATCCCCGGTGGTGTCGAGGTCACGGTCGACGGCCAGGCCGTCACCGTCAAGGGCCCCAAGGGTCAGCTCTGGCTGACCGTGGCCAGCCCCATCGAGGTCGCCATCGAGGAGAACCAGGTCGTCGTGACCCGCCCCGATGACGAGCGCGCGTCGCGCTCGCTCCACGGCCTCACCCGCACGCTCATCGCCAACAACATCATCGGTGTCACCCAGGGCTACTCCAAGGGCCTCGAGGTCGTCGGCACCGGTTACCGCGTTCAGGCGAAGGGCGAGGGCGTCGAGTTCGCGCTCGGCTTCTCCCACCCCGTCACGGTGAACCCGCCCCAGGGCATCACGTTCACCGTCGAGGGCAACAACAAGCTCACCGTCAGCGGCATCGACAAGCAGGCCGTTGGCGAGGTCGCCGCGAACATCCGCAAGATCCGCAAGCCCGAGCCGTACAAGGGCAAGGGCGTGCGGTACGCCGGCGAGATCGTGCGCCGCAAGGCCGGAAAGAGTGGTAAGTGATCATGGGTCTCGGAACTAGAGGCAAGAGCAAGACCGCAGCCAAGGGCCGCCGTCACGCGCGTCTGCGCAAGCGCATCACCGGTACGGCCGATCGGCCGCGCCTGGTCGTCACCCGTTCGGCCCGTCACGTCTTCGTGCAGGTCGTCGATGACGCCAAGGGTCACACCGTGGCCAGCGCCTCCACCATGGAGGAGGGCATGCGCACGTTCGACGGCGACAAGACCGCCAAGGCGCGCAAGGTCGGCGAGCTCGTCGCCGAGCGCGCCAAGCAGGCGGGCGTCGAGGCCGTCGTGTTCGACCGCGGTGGAAACCGCTACGCGGGTCGCGTCGCGGCCATCGCCGATGGAGCGCGAGAGGGTGGACTGAGCCTGTGAGTGAGAACGAGAAGGAGCAGACCGTGGCGGCAGAGGCCCCCGTGGAGACCGCTGCGTCGTCGGAGCCGTCGACCGAGCCCCGCGAGGCTCGTCGAGGCAGCCGCGAGCGCAACCCCAACCGCGACCGCGGTGCGCGCGACACCGAGAAGAGCCAGTTCCTCGAGCGCGTCGTGACCATCAACCGCGTCTCGAAGGTCGTCAAGGGCGGTCGTCGATTCAGCTTCACCGCCCTCGTGGTCGTCGGTGACGGCAACGGCATGGTCGGCGTCGGCTACGGCAAGGCCCGCGAGGTCCCCACGGCGATCTCGAAGGGCGTCGAGGAGGCGAAGAAGAACTTCTTCCGCGTCCCGCGCGTCGCGGCGACCATCCCCCACCCCGTCCAGGGTGAGGCCGCCGCCGGTGTGGTGCTCCTGCGCCCCGCCGCTGCCGGTACCGGTGTCATCGCCGGCGGTCCCGTGCGCGCCGTGCTCGAGTGCGCCGGCATCCACGACGTGCTCAGCAAGTCGCTCGGCTCGTCGAACACCATCAACATCGTCCACGCGACGGTGGCGGCGCTGAAGCAGCTCGAGGAGCCGCGCGCCGTCGCTGCCCGACGTGGGCTGGACTTCGAGGACGTCGCCCCCGCGCGTCTCGTCCGTGCCGAGGCCGTCGCGGCCGAGGCCGCAGCCGGAAAGGCGGGTGCATGATGGCCGTCCGCCTGAAGGTGACCCAGATCAAGTCTGTTATCAGCGAGAAGCAGAACCAGCGCGACACCCTGCGGAGCCTGGGCCTCAAGCGGATCGGCGACTCCGTCGTCCGCGAGGACAGCCCGGTCAACCGGGGGTACGTCCGCACGGTCGCTCACCTCGTCAAGGTCGAGGAGATTGACTAATGACTGAAGAGAAGAAGGACGAGGCCGCGAAGGCCCCGGCCAAGAAGGCTCCGGCGAAGGCCGCTGCCGACAAGGCTCCCGCCAAGAAGGCTCCGGCGAAGGCCGCTGCCGACAAGGCTCCCGCCAAGAAGGCTCCGGCCAAGGCTGCGGCCGACAAGGCCCCGGCGGCGAAGGCTCCGGCCAAGAAGGCGCCGGCGGCGAAGTCCTCCGACACGACGGCGTCGAGCGACGCCCCCGCGACGAAGGCTCCCGCCAAGAAGGCTCCCGCGGCGAAGAAGGCCCCCGCGGCCGAGGTCGCCCGCCCCCAGGTGCTCAAGGTGCACCACCTTCGCCCGGCTCCCGGGTCGAAGAAGGAGCGCACCCGCGTCGGTCGCGGTGAGGGCTCCAAGGGCAAGACGGCCGGTCGCGGTACCAAGGGCACGAAGGCGCGCTACTCCGTGCGCCCCGGGTTCGAGGGCGGCAACCTCAACTTCGTCATGCGTGCTCCGAAGCTGCGCGGGTTCACCAACCCGTTCCGCGTCGAGTACCAGGTCGTGAACCTGTCGACGCTTGCCGACCTGTACCCGAAGGGTGGCGAGGTCACCATCGGCGACCTGGTCGCGAAGGGTGCGGTGCGCAAGAACGAGAAGGTCAAGGTTCTCGGCGACGGCGACATTGCGGTTAAGCTCACTGTGGCGGTCGACAAGGTCTCGCGCTCTGCCGAGCAGAAGATCGTGGCCGCCGGCGGTTCCATCAAGTAGTCGCTCGGGCGGCCCCCGTCATGGGGGCCGCCCGGCTCTTGGCCCAACCAGGGTCGCCGCATCCCCTGCCGCCGGGCACGGGATGCTCATGGTTTTTATACGGGAGGTCTCGTGTTCAGAGCTATCGGGCGGATCTTCCGCACGCCCGACCTCCGCCGGAAGATCGGTTTCACCCTGGGCATCGTCGCCCTCTTCCGTCTGGGTTCGTTCATCCCCGCACCGTTCGTGGACTACCAGAACGTGCAGGAGTGCTTGAGCGGCAACGCGGGCACCACCGGGCTCTACCAGCTCGTCAACCTCTTCAGCGGCGGCGCACTGCTGCAGCTGTCCATCTTCGCGCTGGGGATCATGCCGTACATCACGGCGTCGATCATCACCCAGCTGCTGCGCGTGGTCATCCCGCACTTCGACACCCTCTACAAGGAGGGCCAGGCGGGCCAGGCCAAGCTGACGCAGTACACGCGCTACCTCACGATCGCGCTCGCCATCCTGCAGTCGACGACGCTCATCACGGTCGCCCGCGCCGGCGCGCTGTTCCCGACCACGTCGGGCGTGCCGCAGTGCAGCCAGCTCATCACCAACGACGCCTGGTACGCCATCCTCCTCATGGTCATCACGATGACCGCGGGCACGGGCCTGATCATGTGGCTCGGAGAGCTCGTGACCGAGCGCGGCATCGGCAACGGCATGTCGCTCCTGATCTTCGTCTCCATCGCCGCCACCTTCCCCTCGGCGCTGTGGGCCATCGCCGTGGCGCAGGGCCCGAACATCTTCGTCATCGTGATCGCGGTCGGCATCCTCGTGATGGCGGCGGTCGTGTTCGTCGAGCAGTCCCAGCGGCGCATCCCCGTCCAGTACGCCAAGCGCATGGTGGGTCGTCGCACCTACGGCGGCAACAACACCTACATCCCGATCAAGGTCAACATGGCCGGCGTCGTGCCCGTCATCTTCGCCTCCTCGCTGCTGTACCTGCCGGCCCTGGTCGCGCAGTTCAACCAGCCCCAGGCCGGTCAGACGGCGCCCGAGTGGGTCGTCTGGATCCAGAACAACCTCGTCTCGGGCGACAACCCGATCTACATGGCGGTCTACTTCCTGCTCATCGTCGGGTTCACGTACTTCTACGTCGCGATCACCTTCAACCCGGAGGAGGTCGCGGACAACATGAAGAAGTACGGCGGGTTCATCCCGGGCATCCGGGCCGGCCGGCCGACGGCCGAGTACCTGGACTACGTGCTCACCCGCGTGACGCTCCCGGGATCGCTGTACCTGGGTCTCCTCGCGCTCATCCCGCTCATCGCCCTGGCGACGATCGGTGCGAACCAGAACTTCCCGTTCGGCGGCGCGAGCATCCTCATCATCGTCGGCGTCGGGCTCGAGACGGTGAAGCAGATCGACGCGCAGCTGCAGCAGCGCCACTACGAGGGGCTGCTGAAGTGAGCGCCCGCCTCCTCCTGATCGGTCCGCCCGGAGCGGGCAAGGGCACCCAGGCGGTGCGGCTCTCCGCATCGCTCGGCGTGCCGGCGATCTCCACGGGCGACATCTTCCGTGAGAACGTGCGCAACGAGACCGAGCTCGGTACGAAGGCGAAGGCGTTCATGGACGCCGGCGACAACGTCCCCGACTCCCTCACCAACGATCTGGTGCGCGACCGTCTCTCCCAGGAGGACTGCGCCGCGGGCTTCCTGCTCGACGGCTACCCCCGCACGACCGATCAGGTGCGCGCGCTCGACGAGTTCCTCGCCGAGCACGGAACCGCGATGGACGTCGTCATCGAGCTCGTGGCCGACCCGGACGTTGTGGTCGAGCGGCTCAAGAAGCGCGCCCTGGACCAGGGCCGCAGCGACGACGACGAGTCGGTGGTGCGTCACCGCCTCGAGGTCTACCGCCAGCAGACGGCGCCCCTCATCGACCTGTACGACGGTCGCGGGATGCTCGCGAAGGTCGACGGCATCGGCGAGATCGACGAGGTCACGGCCCGCATCTCCGACGCCCTCGCCGCGCGCGGCATCCTCGTCGCCGACTGATCCTGGTCGGAGCGACACGCCCGAGTTGCTCGGCGCCCGCTCTATCACCTAAGCTTGACCCTTGGTGCTTTCGGCACGCCTTCGGCGTGTCGACGTAACGCGTCTGACGTGCAGTTGACGCGACCTTCGACAGGTGCCATCGAACCGCACGACCAGCGAATCCCCAACTTTTAGCGACGAAGAGGCTATGGCCAAAAAAGACGGTGTCATCGAAATCGAGGGCGCAGTGGTTGAAGCACTGCCCAACGCCATGTTCCGCGTCGAGCTGACCAACGGACACAAGGTGCTCGCCCACATCTCGGGCAAGATGCGTCAGCACTACATCCGCATCCTCCCGGAGGACCGCGTGATCGTGGAGCTGAGCCCCTACGACCTGACCCGCGGCCGGATCGTCTACCGCTACAAGTAACGGGAGCCCGCTGCACAAGGAACGGCCCGGGAGTCCACCCGGCGCACGAGGCCAGCGAAACCCAAAGGAAGAACCATGAAGGTCAACCCCAGCGTCAAGCCCATCTGCGACAAGTGCAAGGTGATCCGTCGTCACGGCAACGTGATGGTCATCTGCGAGAACCCGCGCCACAAGCAGCGCCAGGGCTGACGCCCTGCCGCTGCGTGCGGCCAGCACGACCCCACAACTGAACACTCACCACAGGCAGATCCACTAGACCGCTTCGGCGGTGGACACCCCGAGCGGGAGGCTCGGGCACCGGATCTGCTCCACACCTCCCCGCATCACAGAAGGAGCCATCATGGCCCGTCTTGCCGGAGTCGACATCCCGCGCGATAAGCGCGTGGAAGTCGCCCTGACGTACATCTACGGCGTCGGCCGCACCCGTGCGGTGCAGACCCTCGACGCCACCGGGATCGACCGCAACATCCGCGTGAAGGACCTCACCGACGACCAGCTCGTCAGCCTGCGCGACCACATCGAAGGCACCTTCAAGGTCGAGGGCGATCTTCGCCGCGAGGTCGCCGCCGACATCCGCCGCAAGGTCGAGATCGGCTCCTACGAGGGCATCCGCCACCGCCGCGGCCTGCCCGTGCGCGGTCAGCGCACCAAGACCAACGCGCGCACCCGCAAGGGCCCGAAGCGCACCGTCGCCGGCAAGAAGAAGGCGCGATAGTCCCGGGGTCACCCCGCGACCATCCCTTCGACCTCGTTCTAGGAGAAAACCATGGCAGCACCGAAGTCGGCCGCTCGCAAGCCGCGTCGTAAAGAGAAGAAGAGCATCGCCGTGGGCCAGGCCCACATCAAGTCGACGTTCAACAACACCATCGTGTCGATCACCGACCCCAGCGGGGCCGTCGTCAGCTGGGCGTCGTCCGGCCAGGTCGGCTTCAAGGGTTCGCGCAAGTCGACCCCCTTCGCCGCTCAGCTGGCCGCCGAGTCGGCCGCCCGCCAGGCGCAGGAGCACGGCATGAAGAAGGTCGACGTCTTCGTCAAGGGCCCCGGCTCGGGCCGCGAGACCGCGATCCGCTCGCTCCAGGCCGCCGGCCTCGAGGTCGGCTCGATCAGCGATGTGACGCCGCAGGCGCACAACGGCTGCCGGCCGCCCAAGCGCCGCCGCGTCTAGTCGCACCGCAGTCCGGTCGCACGGCGGAGCGCGTCACCGCCTCCGCCGTGCGACCGCTCCGGCGGCGCCCCGTGCCGCTCGTACGACCTCACAACTCAACACACTCGACGAGCCAGCCACTCGTCGCGCCACAAGTGTCATATAGCGGACACTTCGCCGAAAGGAATCCATAGTGCTCATCGCACAGCGTCCCACCCTGACCGAGGAGAGCGTCTCCGAGTTCCGGTCGCGCTTCATCATCGAGCCGCTCGAGCCCGGCTTCGGCTACACCCTCGGCAACTCGCTCCGCCGCACCCTCCTCTCCTCCATCCCGGGTGCCGCGGTCACGAGCATCCGCATCGATGGCGTGCTCCACGAGTTCAGCACCATCCCGGGCGTGAAGGAGGATGTCACCGAGATCATCCTCAACATCAAGAACCTGGTCGTCTCGAGCGAGCACGACGAGCCCATCACCGCCTACCTGCGCAAGACCGGCAGCGGCGAGGTCACGGCCTCCGACATCTCGGCTCCGGCCGGCGTCGAGATCCACAACCCCGAGCTCGTCATCGCGACGCTCAACGACACGGCGAAGTTCGAGCTCGAGCTCACCATCGAGCGCGGCCGCGGCTACGTCAGCGCGACCCAGAACCGCAGCGAGTTCAGCGAGGCCGGTCAGATCCCGGTCGACTCGATCTACTCGCCCGTGCTCAAGGTCACCTACCGCGTCGAGGCCACCCGTGCCGGTGAGCGCACCGACTTCGACCGCCTCGTGGTCGACGTCGAGTCGAAGCCCGCCATCACCCCGCGCGACGCCATCGCCTCGGCCGGCCGCACGCTCGTCGAGCTGTTCGGTCTCGCTCGCGAGCTCAACACGCAGGCCGAGGGCATCGAGATCGGCCCCGCGCCGGTCGACGCGGTGCTCTCGACCGAGCTGTCGATGCCCATCGAGGATCTCGATCTCTCGGTGCGCAGCTACAACTGCCTCAAGCGCGAGGGCATCAACACCGTGAGCGAGCTCGTCGCCCTGTCGGAGACGCAGCTCATGAACATCCGCAACTTCGGACAGAAGTCCGTCGACGAGGTCAAGGACAAGCTCGTCGAGATGGGCCTGTCGCTCAAGGATGCTGTGCCCGGCTTCGATGGCGCGCACTTCTACGGCGGCAACGAGGACGACTACGTCTGAGGCTCGTCGTCCCGACAGCCCGAGAACCCCTGACACTGGAGAACACTGATCATGCCTAAGCCCACCAAGGGTCCCCGCCTCGGAGGAGGCCCGGCGCACGAGCGCCTCATGCTCGCGAACCTCGCCACGGCGCTGTTCACGCACAAGCGCATCACGACGACCGAGACGAAGGCCAAGCGCCTGCGTCCGCTCGCCGAGCGCCTCGTGACCTTCGCCAAGCGCGGCGACCTGCACGCCCGTCGTCGCGTCATGACGATCATCCGCGACAAGAGCGCCGTGCACGAGCTCTTCACCGAGATCGCGCCGCTCATGGCCGAGCGCGAGGGCGGCTACACCCGCATCGTGAAGACGGGCTACCGCAAGGGCGACAACGCTCCCATGGCGGTCATCGAGCTCGTTCTCGAGCCGGTGAACCCGAAGCCGAAGTCGGCGAAGAAGACGGCTGCTGCGGCTGCCGCCGCTGCGCCGGCCGCCGAGGAGGCGCCCGCCGAGGAGCCCACCACCGAGGAGACCGAGGAGGTGGTGGTCGAGGAGACCACCGCTGACGACGCGGCGACCGAGGAGTCGGCTTCCGAGGAGTCGAGCAAGTAGTACCGCGCACCGCGCGACCGCAGGGCCCCATCCGTCACGGGTGGGGCCCTACGCTTGTGTGCCATGACCGTGCCGCTGCCGCCTCTCCCCGAGCTGACGACCCCGCTCCGGGACCGCGTGCCGCATCCTGGTGCGGTCACGCTGCCGGCAGGTCCGCCGGGGGTGCGGTGGCGCCCGGCCGTCGCCGAGGACGCCCCGGCGATCGCCGAGCTCCTGGCGGCCATGAGCACGCGGGATCACCCGGCGTGGAGCGAGACGCTCGACGAGGTCGAGGAGGCGCTCGCCCAGCGCTGGGTCGAGCTGGAGCGCGACACGGTCGTCGCGGAGGACGCCGCGGGCACGATGATCGCGCACGGCACCGTCGTCGAGACGCCGGAGCCCGAGTCGATCGTCCGCGTCTTCCTGCACGGCGGCGTGCACCCCGATCACCGCGGCCGAGGGCTGGGCCGAGCGATGCTCGACTGGCAGCTCGCGCGCGGCCGCGAGCGGCTGTCGTCGAGCGAGCATCGGATGCCCGGCTGGCTGCTCTCCTACGCCGCCGACCGCTCTCCCGAGCACGGTGCGCTGCTGCAGGCCGCCGGCTTCGCCGCCGCCCGGTACTTCACGACCCTCGAGGCGCCGCTCGACTCCGAGCGACCGGATCGGCCTCTGCCCGAGGGCGTGCGCACCGTGCCCTTCAGCGCCGAGCTGAGCGAGCGCGTGCGTCTCGCCAAGAACGCCGCGTTCGCGGACCACTGGGGGAGTCAGCCCGTGGTCGCCGAGGCGTGGGAGTCGATGGTGGGCCTGCCGAGCTTCCGTGCCGATCTCAGCCGCGTCGCTCTCCTCGGGGAGGAGGTCGTGGGCTTCGCGACCGTCGAGGTCAACGAGGAGGACTGGAGCCGCCAGGGCTTCTCGAGCAGCTACGTCGGCCTCGTCGGCACGGTGCGCGAGCACCGCGGGCGGGGGCTCGCCGGAGCGCTCCTCGCGGAGGTGATGGACGTCTCGCGGCGGCAGGGGCTCGAGCGCTGCGTGCTCGACGTCGACACCGAGAACCCGACGGGGGCCCTCGGGGTCTACCAGCGTCTCGGCTTCGCCGCCACCGATCGCGACGTCGCCTACTCCATCGAGTACTGAGACGGATCGGCCGCGGGTGGTGCGGGTCAGCGCTCCTGTTGCAGATCGACCAGGTAGTCCTGGAACCGGGGGAGCGCCGTCAGCCGCAGCACCGCGCCTTCGACGGCGTCGGCGTAGATGCGCGCCCCGGCGCTGCCCGGGTGGATCTGGTCGCCAGCGAGCAGCGTGAGCTGGGGCTCGATCGCCGAGCGCCAATCGGCCAGCTCGACGGCGCGGAACCGGGACGCGAAGCTCGTGAGCTCGCCGTTGACCCCCGGGGTCCAGTCGCGGGGGGCCTGCGCGCTCACGAGCACGAGGGTGCGCGAGGGGCCGATGATGCGCCGCACCTCCTCGAGCGTCGCCGCATCGATGGGGCCGTTCGTGCCGAGCCCGAGCACCACGGTGGGTCGGAGCTCTCCCGCGGCGGCGTAGCCGCGCAGCAGCTCGGGGGCGGCGCGCATCTGGCGCGAGACGGCGGCGTCGATGAGGATGCCCGGGAACCGCTCCTGCAGGGCGGGCGCCGAGGCGAGCATGACCGAGTCGCCGATCGCGATCATCTCCTCCCCGGCCGGCGCAGTGGGCTCGGGGGTCGGAGCGGTCACGACCACGGGCTCCGGCGGCACGGTCGCCGTCGGCTGCCGCCCGAGCTCGTCGAGAGCCGTCTGGCCGGCGAGGATGGCGGCCGCGGCCTGCGACTCGGCGGGCGCCCGCACGACCGCGGCGGTCGTGCCGGCGAGCAGCAGGGCGCTCGCCGCGGCGACCGCGACGGGAGCCGCCCAGCGGCGCCGTGCGCCCGCTCGATCCGCTGGGGCGGGGCTGCCGGCGGGGGAGGGCGCGAGGGTCGGGCGGCGGGCGAGCCCGAGCCCGGCGAGCCCGTGGCGCCGCACGGGCTGCTCGAGCCAGCGGTACGAGCCCGCGGCGAGCGGCAGCGAGATCGCGAGGGCGAGCAGGCCGAGCATCCACCCGCTCGCCCCGGTGCGGTCGATGCCCGGAAGCGCGGCGCTCAGCAGTACCACGACCGGCCAGTGCCAGAGGTAGAGGCCGTAGGAGCGCTCGCCCGTCCAGCCCGCCGGCCCGCGGTCGATGAGGGGAGCGATGCGGCTGCCGGGGTGGTCGAGGGCGAGCAGCAGGAGGGCGGTGAGCGCGACGACCGCGAGCATCCCGCCCCGGTACGCGGGGGCGCTGCTGATGGTGAGAGCGCTCGCGAGCACGATGATGCCGGTCGCGGCGGCGATCGCCGCGGCATCGGCGACGCCGGCGGGGATGCGCCCGGCCGCGCGATCGGCCGGCCGGGCGAGCGGCCGACGGGCGAGCGCGAGTGCGGCGCCGACGAGCAGCCCGAAACCGTGCGTGAGCGTGGAGAAGTACGCCGTGCTGGCGGCGGCGCCCCGGGTCGCGGGGTCGCCCGCGACGAGCGCCATGGCGGCCGCGGACGCGATGGCGAGCGCGGCGGGGACGGCGACGCGCATCCATCGGCGGGGCAGCAGGATGAGGCCGGTGAGGGCGAGCGGCCAGAGCAGGTAGAACTGCTCCTCGACGGCGAGCGACCAGAGGTGCCGCAGCAGTTCGGGGCTGGTCTGGTCGAGGTAGCTCGCGCCCTGCGCGATCGCGAACCAGTTGCTGGAGAAGGTCGCCGCGCCGAGCAGCTGCCAGTCGATGCCCACGAGCACGTCGCCGCCGATGAGGGCGGCGACGCCGGCGCTCGCCCCGACGACGAGGGCGAGCGCGGGCAGCAGGCGGCGGGCGCGGCGGGCCCAGAACCGTCCGAGGCGGATGCTCCCCTCGCGCGCGTGCTCGGCGAGCAGCAGCGCGGTGATGAGGTAGCCGCTCACGACGAGGAACACGTCGACCCCGACGAAACCGCCCGTCGCGAGGCCCGGGATGAGGTGGTAGCCGAGCACGAGCACGACGGCGAGGGCCCGCACCCCGTCGAGACCGGGAAGGCGGACCCGGGCATCGGTACGGGGTGTCGCGGGACTGCTGCTCATCGCCCCTCCAGGGTCGCCCTCGAGGCTCGCGAGGTCAAACCGGCCGCGCCGTAGACTCCTCCTTCGTGGAGAACGTGCGGCTTCGACTCGACCTCGGGTACGACGGGTCGGCGTTCTCGGGATGGGCGCGTCAGCCGGGGCTGCGCACCGTGCAGGGCGAGCTCGAGTCGGCGCTCGCGACCGTGCTGCGCGGCCGTGACGGCGTGCCCGATCCTCCGACGCTGACCGTGGCCGGCCGCACCGACGCGGGGGTGCACGCCGCCCATCAGGTCGCGCACGTCGATCTCAGCCCGGCGCAGTGGGCTTCGCTCGTCGGGCCGCGCCGCGGGGGGCATCTCGCCGCTCTCACGCCCGAGGTCGCCCTCGCCCGGCGGCTCAACGGCCTCGCCGGCGGCGCCGGGGATGTGGTCGTGCGCGCGGTGACCCGGGCGCCGGAGGGGTTCGACGCCCGGTTCTCAGCGATCTGGCGGCGGTACGAGTACCGCATCGCGGACGAGGCGGCCGAGCGCGATCCGCGCCGGCGGAACCACACGCTCTGGCACTCCGGCGTGCTCGACGGGGAGGCCATGGACGCCGCCTCGCGCGCACTGACCGGCCTGCACGACTTCGCGGCCTTCTGCAAGCCCCGACCGGGATCGACGACCATCCGCACCCTGCTCGACTACTCCTGGAGCCGGAGCGACGAGGGGGTGCTGATCGGCCACGTGCGCGCCGACGCCTTCTGCCACTCGATGGTGCGGTCGCTCGTCGGCGCGGCCATCGCCGTCGGGCTCGGGCGCATCGACGCCGACAGGGTGCAGGAGGTGCGGGCGCGGGCGGAGCGCTCGAACGACGTGGCGGTCGTTCCGGCGAAGGGGCTGACCCTCGCCGAGATCGCCTACCCCGCGGATGAGGAGCTCGCGGCGCGCGCCGCGCAGACGCGGGCCCGGCGGGAGCCGGCGACGAGCGCGGGCGGGGCATCCCCCGCGAATTGACCGGCGGGCGGGCGTGCCGTAGTCTCGCTCTTTGGTGTCCGCCGTCGGCAGGCATCCGGTTGAGCCCTCCACCAGGTGGTTCCGCGCGATCCGCGCGAGAACAGCCCCCGGAGCGGGATTCACGAACTCCTCGACAAGAAAGCACGTACTGTGACGCGCACTTTCAGCCCCAAGCCTGCTGATGTTCAGCACGACTGGGTCGTCATCGATGCAACCGATGTCGTCCTCGGCCGTCTGGCCAGCCACGCCGCCGCGCTCCTCCGCGGCAAGCACAAGGCCACCTTCGCCCAGCACATGGACATGGGCGACTTCGTCATCATCATCAACGCCGACAAGGTCGCGCTGACGGGATCGAAGCTCACCCAGAAGATGGCGTACCGCCACTCGGGCTACCCGGGCGGCCTCACGGCCACCTCGTACGCCGAGATGCTCGAGAAGAACCCCGAGCGCACGGTCGAGAAGGCCATCCGCGGCATGCTGCCGAAGAACTCGCTGGGCCGCGCCCAGATCAAGAAGCTCAAGGTCTACGCGGGTGCCGAGCACCCCCACGCGGCGCAGCAGCCCAAGACCTACACCCTCGACCAGGTCGCCCAGTAGCGGCCCGCAGACTCTAAGGATCACCATCGTGGCGAACGACACCAGCACTGACGTGGCTCCCGAGAGCTACACGACCGAGTCGTCGGCAGCTCCCGCTGCCGCGACCCCCCGCCCGGCCCTCACCGTCTCCGGTGCGGCCGTCGGCCGGCGCAAGCAGGCCATCGCCCGCGCGCGCCTCGTCCCGGGCTCCGGCACCTTCACGGTGAACGGGCGCACGCTCGAGGACTACTTCCCGAACAAGCTGCACCAGCAGCTGATCAACGACCCCTTCACGATCCTGCAGCTCGCGGGCGGCTACGACGTGACGGCGAAGATCACCGGCGGCGGCCCCTCCGGCCAGGCGGGCGCCCTGCGCCTCGCCATCGCGCGCGCGCTCAACGAGATCGACCGCGAGAACAACCGTGCGACCCTCAAGAAGGCCGGCTTCCTCACTCGTGACGCCCGCGTCATCGAGCGCAAGAAGGCCGGTCTCAAGAAGGCCCGCAAGGCTCCTCAGTACTCGAAGCGCTAGCCGGACGAGGCTGACCTATTGGGTCAACTCTTCGGCACGGACGGGGTCCGGGGGCTGGCCAACGGTGAACTCACCGCCGGCCTGGCCCTCGGCCTCGCCCAGGCGGCCGCGATCGTGCTCACGAAGGGGCGCCACGCGGAGGATCTCCGCGCGCAGGGCAAGCGCCCGCGCGCCATCCTCGCTCGCGACCCCCGGGTCTCCGGCGAGTTCCTCGGGGCAGCCGTCGCCGCCGGGCTCGCCTCCTCGGGCATCGACGTGCTCGACGCGGGCGTCATCCCGACTCCGGCCGCCGCGTTCCTCGTGGGCGACATCGGCGCCGACTTCGGCGTGATGATCTCGGCCTCGCACAACCCGGCGCCCGACAACGGCATCAAGTTCTTCTCGCTCGGCGGCACGAAGCTGCCCGACGAGGTCGAGGACCGGATCGAGGAGGCGCTCGATCGCCCCAAGCTCGCTCCGACCGGGGCCGGCGTCGGTCGCATCCGCCGCTTCGCCGACGCGGAGGACCGCTACATCCTGCACCTGCTGGGCACGCTCGACGTGCGCCTCGACGGCCTGCACGTCGTGCTCGACTGCGCGCACGGCGCGGCCGCCGCTATCTCCCCGCAGGCCTTCGTCGACGCGGGAGCCGAGGTGACCGTCATGGGCGCCGAGCCCGACGGCCTCAACATCAACGACGGGGTCGGGTCGACGCATCTCACCAAGCTGCAGGAGGCGGTCGTCGCCCTCGGCGCCGATCTCGGCATCGCTCACGACGGCGACGCCGACCGCTGCCTCGCGGTGGATGCCCAGGGTCGGGTCGTCGACGGCGACCGGATCATGGCGATCCTCGCCGTGTCGATGAAGCAGCGCGGACTGCTCGCGCACGACACGCTCGCCGCCACCGTCATGAGCAACCTGGGTCTCAAGCTCGCGATGGCGGAGCACGGGATCCGGATGGTCGAGACGAAGGTCGGCGACCGCTACGTGCTCGAGGCGCTCGCCGCCCACGGGCTGAGCCTCGGGGGCGAGCAGAGCGGTCACATCATCTTCAGCGATCACGCCACGACCGGCGACGGCATCCTCTCCGGGCTGCAGATCGCGGCCGAGATGTCGCGGACGGGCAGGACCCTCGCGGAGCTCGCCTCGATCATGACGGTCTTCCCGCAGGTGCTCATCAACGTGCGCGGCGTCGATCGCACGGCGCTCGACGGGCACTCGGTCATCGCCGCCGCGGTCGCCGAGGCCGAGGCCGAGCTCGGGCGCACCGGGCGCGTGCTGCTACGGGCGAGCGGCACCGAGCCGATGGTGCGCGTCATGGTCGAGGCCGCCGACGAGGCGACCGCGCAGGCCGTGGCCGAGCGGCTCGTCGGGGTCGTGCGCGAGCAGCTCGCCGTCTGAGCCGAGCGGAGCCGGGCATCCCGCGCCGCCTCGTCGGATCGATCAGATCTTGCGCAGCAGCACCGTCGAGACGGCGTGATCGCGCTCCTTGCGCAGCACGAGCGAGGCCCGCGCCCGCGTGGGCAGAATGTTCTGCACGAGGTTGGGCTCGTTGATCTCGCGCCAGATCTCGCGCGCCTTGCGCACCGCCTCGTCGTGATCGAGCGCCGCGTACCGGTGGAAGTAGCTGCGCGGATCGGTGAACGCGCCGCGCTGCAGGGCGAGGAAGCGATCCTCGTACCACTGGGCGATGTCGCTCGTGCGCGCGTCGACGTAGATCGTGAAGTCGAAGAGGTCGCTCACGGCCAGCGAGGCGCCGGGCCCCGGGGGCTGCAGCACATTGAGGCCCTCGACGATGAGGATGTCGGGGCGGCGCACGATGATCTCGGCGTTCGGCACCCGGTCGTACGTGAGGTGCGAGTAGACCGGCGCGCGCACCTCCTCGGCTCCCGCCTTGATGCGGGAGACGAAGCGCAGCAGCGCACGGCGGTCGTACGACTCGGGGAAGCCCTTGCGGTGCAGGATGCCGCGCCGCGACAGCTCGGCCGTCGGCAGCAGGAAGCCGTCGGTCGTGACGCGCTCGACCCGGGGAGTGTCCTCCCAGCGGGAGAGCAGCTCGCGCAGCAGGCGCGCGATCGTCGACTTGCCGACGGCGACGGAGCCGGCGACGCCGATGACGAAGGGCGTGTGCGGCCGACCGTCGCCGAGGAACGCCCGGGTCGCGGTGTGCAGCTGGCGAGCGCCGACGGCGTAGAGGCTCAGCAGCTTGCTCAGCGGCTGGTAGACCTCTTCCACCTCGCGCAGGTCGAGCTGATCGCCGAGGCCGCGCAGCTGCACGAGCTCGCGCTCGTCGAGCGGGTGCGGCGTCGCCGGGGCGAGGGCTGACCAGCGGGCCCGGTCGATCTCGACGAAGGGGCTCTGGTCGCGGGGACTTGATTCGCGCACCGCGCTGGCCTCGGACATCCGCCCCACAGTACCCCTGACCGGGCCCGCGCCCTCGCGCGGCGGGCCGCCCGAATCGTCGGGCGCCGGAGCCGAGCCGTAGAATCACCTCTCATGTGCGGAATCGTGGGATACGTCGGAACCCGAGCCAGCGTCGATGTGCTGCTCGGCGGTCTGAAGCGCCTGGAGTACCGGGGCTACGACTCGGCGGGCGTGGCCGTCATCGACGCCGACGGCACTCTCGACACCCGCAAGCACGCGGGCAAGCTCGGCGTGCTGCGCGATGACCTCGAGGCGACCCCGCTCTCGCGCGGCACCACGGGCATCGGCCACACCCGGTGGGCGACCCACGGCGGGCCCACCGACGAGAACGCGCACCCGCACCTCGGTGACGCGGGCAAGCTCGCGCTCATCCACAACGGCATCATCGAGAACTTCGGCGAGCTCAAGGCCGAGCTGGCCGCTGCCGGGCACACCTTCTCCTCCGAGACCGACTCCGAGGTCGCCGCGCTGCTCGTCGGGGATGCCTACCGCGCCACCGGAGACCTCACGACCGCCATGCTGCAGGTAGTCGGCCGGCTCGAGGGCGCCTTCACCCTGCTCGCGGTGCACGCTGACGCCCCCGATGTCGTCGTCGGCGCTCGCCGCAACTCGCCGCTCGTCATCGGGCTGGGCGAGGGCGAGAACTTCCTCGGCTCCGACGTCGCCGCCTTCGTCGAGTTCACGCGCCACGCGATGGAGATCGGCCAGGATCAGCTCGTCACCATCCGCCCGGGCTCCGTCGAGGTCGTCGACTTCCACGGCAACCCCGTCGAGACGAAGACCTTCGAGGTGAACTGGGACGCCTCCGCCGCCGAGAAGGGCGGCTGGTCGAGCTTCATGGCGAAGGAGATCAGCGAGGAGCCCGAGGCCGTCGCGAAGACCATCCTCGGCCGCGTCGAGGACGGCCTCGTGCGCATCCCCGAGCTCGCCGGCCTCGACGACGACACCATGCGCGCGATCGACCGCATCATCATCATCGCCTGCGGCACGGCCGCCTACGCCGGTATGGTCGGCAAGTACGCGATCGAGCAGTGGGCCCGCGTGCCGGTCGACGTCGAGCTCGCGCACGAGTTCCGCTACCGCGAGCCGGTGCTCTCGCCGAACACCCTCGTCGTCTCCATCAGCCAGTCGGGCGAGACGATGGACACCCTCATGGCCGTCAAGTACGCCCGTGAGCAGGGGGCTCGCACCCTCTCGATCTGCAACACCCAGGGCGCCACGATCCCGCGCGAGTCCGACGCGATCGTCTACACCCACGCCGGCCCCGAGGTGGCCGTCGCCTCGACGAAGGCCTTCGTCGCGCAGATCACCGCCACGTACCTCTTCGGGCTGCAGCTCGGGCAGGTGCGCGGCACGCTCACCCCGGAGGCCGCCCGCGAGCTCGTCGCGGAGCTGCAGTCGGTGCCGGAGAAGCTCACCGACGTGCTCGCGAACGGCGAGCGCATCCGCGAGCTCGCGGGCTGGATGGCCGACACCCGCTCGGTGCTCTTCCTCGGCCGGCACGTCGGCTACCCCGTCGCCCTCGAGGGCGCGCTCAAGCTCAAGGAGCTCGCCTACATCCACGCCGAGGGCTTCGCCGCGGGCGAGCTCAAGCACGGGCCGATCGCGCTCATCGAGCCGGGGCAGGTCGTGTTCGTGATCGTTCCGAGCCCGCGCGACGAGAACTCGCTGCACGCCAAGGTCGTCTCGAACATCCAGGAGATCCGCGCCCGCGGCGCGCGCGTCATCGCGATCGCCGAGGCCGGCGACGTCGCGGTGCTGCCGCACGCCGACGAGGTCATCCGCATCCCGCTGGCATCGCGCTTCTTCGAGCCGCTGCTCGCCGTCGTGCCGCTGCACATCTTCGGCATGGAGCTCGCGGCCGCGAAGGGTCTCGACGTCGACCAGCCGCGCAACCTGGCGAAGTCCGTCACGGTTGAGTAGCGACGGCTGATGCGGGTCGGGGCGCGGTCGTGATCGCGGGCATCGGCGTCGACGTGGTCGACCTGGCCCGCTTCGAGCGCGCGCTCACCCGCACTCCCGGCCTGCGCGCCCGCCTGTTCACCGAGGGGGAGCGCGAGCTGCCCCTGCGCTCGCTCGCCGGGCGGTTCGCCGCGAAGGAGGCGCTGCTCAAGGCGCTCGGGCAGACCGACGGCGTGCGGTGGCACGACATGGCGGTCGTCGCCGGCGACGATGGCGACCCCGACTTTGCGCTGGCCGGGCGCGCCGCCGAGATCGCGGCCGCCCGCGGGATCGCGCGCATCCACGTGTCGATGTCGCACGACGCGGGCATCGCCACCGCGTTCGTGATCGCCGAGACCGCGGGCGCCCCGGAGGCGGCCGCGCGATGACCGCCCGCCCGTTCCGCGAGGCGCGCATCTCGATCGAGGCCATCGCCCACAACGTCGCCCTGCTGCGCCGCCTCGCGCCGAGCCGTCACCTGATGGCGGTGGTGAAGGCCGACGGCTACGGGCACGGCGCCGTGACCGCCGCACGCGCGGCCCTCGAGGCGGGCGCCGATCACCTCGGGGTCGCCGACGTCGTCGAGGCGCTCGAGCTGCGCGCCGCGGGCATCGACGCCCCCGTGCTCGCCTGGCTGCTCGACCCCGCCGGCGATCTCGAGCCGGCCCTCGAGTCGGGCATCGCGATCGGCGTGAGCTCCCTCGCCCAGCTCGACCGCGTCGCCGCCGCCGGGCACCGGCCGGCCGTGCACCTCAAGGCGGACACCGGGCTCAGCCGCAACGGAGCCGTCGAGGCGGAGTGGGGGGTGCTGCTCGAGCGCACGGCGACCCTGGTGCGATCCGGCGCCGTGCGTCTGGAGGGCGTCTTCAGCCACGTCTCCGGCACGAGCCCCGACGACGACCGCGCGCAGATCGCGGCCTTCGAGCGGTTCCTGGATGCTCTGCGCGCGCACGGCCTCGAGCCGGGCATCCGCCATCTCGCCGCCTCGGGCGCGGCGCTCGACCTGCCCGAGAGCCGCTACGACATGGTGCGCGCCGGCATCGCCCTCTACGGCCTGCCGCCGGCCCCGCACCACCGCGGCCTGGAGCTGCGCCCGGCCATGCAGCTGAGCGCCGCGGTCGCGGCGGTCAAGCGGGTTCCCGCGGGCAGCGGGGTCTCGTACGGCTACCGCCTGCGCACGTCGGCGTCGTCGACGCTCGCGCTCGTGCCGCTCGGCTACGCCGACGGCGTGCCCCGTGCGGCGGAGCACGCCCCCGTGCTCATCAACGGGCGCACGTTCCCCGTCGTGGCGCGCATCGCGATGGATCAGCTCGTCGTCGACGTCGGCGAGCACCCCGTGCAGGCGGGCGATCGCGCGGTGCTCTTCGGCGATCCGGCCAGGGGCGAGCCGAGCGCCGAGCACTGGGCGGATGCGGCCGGCACGATCGGCTACGAGATCGTCACGCGGATCGGTCGCCGCGTGACGAGGACGCGGGCATGAGCATCCGGCTGCGCATCGCCGACCCGGAGGCGATGGAGGCCCTCGGCGCCCTCATCGCGCGCGAGCTGCGCGCCGGCGACGCCGTGCTGCTGACGGGCGAGCTGGGGGCGGGCAAGACCACGTTCACCCGCGGGCTCGGAGCGGCGCTCGGGGTGCGCGGAACGGTCACGAGCCCCACCTTCGTGCTCGCCCGCACCCACCCGCGCGAGGGCGGGGGAGCCCCGCTCGTGCACGTCGACGCCTACCGGCTGGGCGATGCGGCCGAGCTCGACGACCTCGACATCGACTTCGCCGGCTCGATCGCCGTCGTGGAATGGGGCGCGGGGCTGCTCGAGCACCTCGTCGACGAGTGGCTGAGCATCACGATCGTGCGGCCCACGGGCGCGGGTGCCGCGGTGCCCTCCGACGGAGGGCCGAGCGACCCCGACGAGGCTCCGATCGAGCCCCGCGAGGTCGTCATCGCGGGCATCGGCGAGCGCTGGGCCGACCTAGGCTGGTTGCATGCTGCTGGCGATTGACACCTCCGCGGGCACGGCGGTCGCGATCGTCGACGACGACGGCCGGATGCTCGCCTCCCGCTCCACCCCCGACACGCGCCGGCACGCCGAGGTCATCGGCCCGTTCCTCGCCGAGGTGCTCGCCGAGGCCGGGGTTGCGCACGCCGGGGTTGCGCACGCCGGCGCCGCGCACGCCGGGGGGGCTGCGCTCACGGGCGTCGTCGCCGGCATCGGCCCGGGCCCGTTCACCGGCCTGCGCGTCGGGATCGCCGCCGCCCGCGCCGTGGCGCTCGCCCGCGGCCTGCCCCTGCACGCGGTGCCGAGCCACGACGCGGTCGCCCTCGCGCAGGTGGTCGGGGGCGTCGCCGCCGGACGCTTCGCCGTCGTCACCGACGCCCGCCGTCGCGAGGTCGCCGTCACCGTCTACACGGCGCAGCTGCCCGTGCCCGTCGTGCTCGAGCCGCCCCATCTCATCGCCCGCGCGGCCTTCGTTCCCGCGCACGACGTGCCGGCGTTCGAGGTCGCCGAGATCCCCGCCGTCGAGCTCGCGCGGGTGGCGCAGGCGCGGCTCGCCGCCGGCATCCGGCTGCCCGAGGCGGCGCCGCTGTATCTGCGCGCTCCCGATGTGACCCTGTCGAGCCCGAAGCGGGTGACCGGATGACCGGGGCCGACGCGGGGCGCGGGGCGGGCATCCGGCTGCGCGATGCCGAGTTCGCCGACCTCGACGCGATCATGGCGCTCGAGACGGCGACGTTCCCGACCGATGCCTGGAGCCGCGACATGATGGCCGCCGAGCTCGCGAGCCCGCACACCGCCTACCTCGTGGTCGAGTCGGGCGAGGAGGTCGTCGCCTACGCGGGTCTCAGCGCGCCGGCGGGCGCCGAGCAGGCCGACATCCAGACCATCGCGGTGGACGGGACCCACCGCCGGCTCGGCATCGGCACGGTGCTCGTCGAGCAGCTGCTCGGGGCGGCCCGGGCGCGCGGCGCCGCCGAGGTCTTCCTCGAGGTGCGCGCGGACAACCCGGGCGCCGAGGCGCTCTACGTGCGCCACGGCTTCGCCCGCATCGCCGTGCGGCCGCGGTACTACCAGCCCGACGGGGTCGACGCGATCGTGATGCGGAAGGTGTTCGCGGATGGGTGAGGTGCCGTCGGCGGGGACCGCCGCCGGGACTGGCGTCGCGGCGACGGCCAGAAATGGCCGTCGCTCTGAGCTCCAGCGTCCTTTGGTGCTCGGCATCGAGACGAGCTGCGACGAGACCGGCGTCGGCATCGTGCGCGGCACCGAGCTGCTCGCCAACGTCATCGCCAGCTCGATGGACGAGCACGCGCGCTACGGCGGGGTCGTCCCCGAGATCGCCGCGCGCGCTCACCTCGAGGCGCTCGAGCCGACGATCCGCGCGGCGCTCGCCGAGGCGGGCGTGACCCTCGCCGAGCTCGATGCCGTCGCCGTCACGAGCGGTCCGGGCCTCGGCGGCGCCCTCATGGTCGGCGTCGGCGCGGCCAAGGCCCTCGCCATCGCGCTCGACAAGCCCTTCTACGCGGTCAACCACCTGGTCGGGCACGTCGGCGCCGATCTGCTGCGCGACGATGCGGGGGATGCTCCGCTCGAGCTCCCCACGATCGCGCTGCTGGTCTCGGGCGGCCACACGAGCCTCCTGCACGTGCGCAGTCTCACCGACGACGTCGAACTGCTCGGAGAGACCATCGACGACGCCGCCGGCGAGGCCTTCGACAAGGTCGCCCGCCTGCTCGGGCTGCCCTACCCGGGCGGGCCCCAGATCGACCGCGCGGCGGCCGAGGGAGACCCGCGGGCCGTGCGGTTCCCGCGCGGGCTGAGCCTGCCGAAGGATCTCGAGCGGCACCGCTGCGACTTCTCGTTCTCGGGCCTCAAGACCGCGGTCGCGCGGCACGTGGAGGCGCTGCGCGACGCGGGGGAGGAGGTGCCCGTCGCCGATATCGCGGCGAGCTTCCGCGAGGCGGTGGCCGACGTGCTCACGGCGAAGGCGATCGCGGCCTGCCGCGACCTCCGGGTGCCCCGCCTGCTGCTGGGCGGCGGGGTCGTCGCCAACGCCCGGGTGCGGGCGCTCGCCGCGGAGCGCGCCGAAGCGGCGGGGGTCGCGCTGCGCATCCCGCCGCTGTCGCTCTGCACCGACAACGGGGCGATGATCGCCGCGATCGCCGCGCAGCGCATCATGGCCGGGCACGGGCCGTCCGATCTGGGCGTCGGGGCCGACTCGACCCTGCCGGTGACGGTCGTGCAGGCCTGAGCGGCCGCGTTGACACCCTCCCGCGCGCCCTGACACAGTGGTGCCGACGCGTCCTCGCGTCGCGCTGACCACCCCAGCCTCAGGAGCCCCCCTCATGACCGACGTCCCTCCCGCACCGCAGCCGCCCGAGCAGCCGGCGACGCCCGGCGGAACCACGCCGCCGCCGCCCGCCCCGGAGGCTCCTGCGGCGCCCGCCGCCCCGACCGCGCCGCCCGCGAACCCCTACGCGCAGCAGACCTCCGCCCCGTACGGGCAGCCCGCCGCGGCGCCCTACGGCAGCCAGGGCTACGGCGCCCCGCAGGAGAAGACGAACGTGCTCGCCATCGTCTCGCTCTCGCTCGGCATCGCGGCCTTCATCGTGCTGCCGTTCCTCGGCTCGATCGGCGCCATCATCACCGGTCACATGTCGCTCGGCCAGATCAAGCGCACGGGCGAGAAGGGCCGCGGCCTGGGCCTCACCGGCCTCATCCTCGGCTACGTCGGCATCGCCCTCGCGATCCTCATCATCATCGGCTTCATCGCGATCTTCAGCATCGCCGGGACGTCGAGCATGATGTACGACGACTTCAGCTGACGCCACCGCAGCATCCGACGGCCCGCCCGCGCACCCGCGCCGGCGGGCCGTCGTGCGTGCGGCGCCGCGATCGCGCGACCGAGTGGTGCTCGCCGCCCGCTCAGTCGCAGCGCTCGACGAGCAGCGCCGCCCGCTCACCGGCGACGCGGGTGAGCACGAGGGTCGCCGAGCCCTCGCCCTGGGGCTTGAGCTGCTTGCGGAACGCCGCCGGGTCGATGTCGACCCCCCGCTTCTTGATCTCGACCGTGCCGATGCCGCGCTGCTTGAGCTCGCGTCCGATGCGCTTGGCATCGAGGGGCCAGCGCTCGAGCACGCGGAAGGCGCGGGCGAAAGGGGTGCTCTCGAGCCGGTCGGCGGTGATCCACGCGATGGTCTCGTCGAGCATCCGGCCGCCGAGGCGGCGCGCGAGGTCGCCGATCAGCCGGGCGCGGATGACGGCGCCGTCGGGCTCGTAGAGGTACTCGCCGAGGTCGCCCGCGGGGGCGTCGGCGCTGTCCTGCGCCGCGGTGAGCTCGGCGGAGCCCTCGGCGCCGAGCACCAGGGCGGCCCGGCCGATGCCGTCGCGGGCGAGCGCTCCGCTCCACAGCACGAGCTCGACGACCTCGCCGCCGTCGCTCACCCACTGCGCCTCGAGGCCCTCGGGCAGCAGCGCGCGATCCATGCCGGGCGCGAGCTTGATGCCCGTGGGGCGCTGCGCGGCGAGCGCGAGGGCCGCATCGAGGCTCGGCGAGAAGTCGTCGGGGGAGGAGAGCCGGCGCGCGCCCTCGCGCCGAGCCGGATCGAGCCAGAGCCCCTCCGCGCGCTCGACGTCGAACGCCGTCGCGTCGCCGAGCTCGACCGTCGTGCGCACCCACGGGGCGAGGTTGTACGAGGCGACCGCCGCCGTCGCCTCGTCGCGCTCGACCGCCGTCACCCGCAGGTCGAGGGCCGAGAAGGCCATGCTGTCGCCGCCGATGCCGCAGCCGAGATCCGCCACCGACCCGAGCCCCGCGGCGCGGAACCGGCCCGCGTGCTGCGCCGCGACGGCGAGCCGGGAGGCCTGCTCGAGGCCGGGCGCGGTGAAGAGCATCCGCTCGGCGAAGGGGCCGAACTTCGCGACCGCCTTGCGACGCAGGCGGTACTGGGTGAGAACAGCGGCGACGCGGGCGGGCGGATGCCCCTCCTTGCGCAGGCGGCTGACGAGCCGCACGGCGTCGGGCGCGCCCTCGCTCGGCGGCAGCTGCTCGAGCAGCCCCAGCGCCTCGGGGGTCAGCAGCTCGCGCAGCTCGCTCGTGTCCATCCCCCGATCCTGCCAGGCGCCGCCGCGCTGGCACTCGGATTGCACGAGTGCTAATCCCTTCGGTACAGTGGAACTGGCACTCGCACCTCGAGTGTGCCAACTCCCTCATCGTCTTAGGAAAGAAGAGGTCAACCGTGTCGGTCTCCATCAAGCCGCTCGAAGATCGCATCGTCATCACGCAGGTCGAGGCGGAGCAGACCACCGCCTCCGGGCTCGTCATCCCCGACACCGCCAAGGAGAAGCCCCAGGAGGGCGAGGTCGTGGCCGTGGGCCCCGGCCGCATCGACGACAACGGCAACCGCGTGCCGCTCGACGTCGCCGTCGGCGACAAGGTCATCTACTCGAAGTACGGCGGAACCGAGGTCAAGTACGACGGCCAGGAGTACCTGGTGCTCTCGGCCCGCGACATCCTCGCGGTCATCGTCCGCTAGAACGCGCACCCTCGCCGAACGGCCCCCGCCCCTCCATCCGGAGGACGGGGGCCGTTCGCATGCGGCGGCCGTCCAGTCGGCCCGCCTCGCGGGCGTACGCTGGCTCCCGTGACCGAGCCGCGCCCCTCCTCCTCGGGCCTCGCGCTCGCGATCGGGGCCTACGGCCTCTGGGGCTTCCTCCCCGTCTACTTCCTGCTGCTGGCGCCGAGCGGGCCGATCGAGATCGTCGCCTGGCGCATCCTGCTCTCGCTCGTGTTCTGCGGGCTGCTCATCGCCGTCATGCGCGGCGCGAGCGGCGTCGGCCGCCTCGTGCGCGACCCGCGCATCCTCAAGCTCAGCCTGCTGGCGGGCATTCTCATCGCCGTCAACTGGCACGTGTACCTGTACGCCTCGCTCAACGGCTTCATCGTCGAGGCCGCGCTCGGCTACTTCATCAACCCCATCGTCACCGTCGCCCTCGGCGTCGTGCTGCTGCGCGAGCGCCTGCGCCCCGGCCAGTGGGCGGCCGTCGGCATCAGCCTCGTCGCCGTGATCGTGCTCGCGGTCGGCTACGGCGAGCTGCCGTGGATCTCGCTCGTGCTCGCCTTCTCGTTCGGCTTCTACGGCTACGTCAAGAACCGTATGGGGCCCGCGGTCACCCCCGTCGGCGGCCTCACCCTCGAGACGGCCTGGCTCGTGCCCATCGCCGTCGCCGAGCTGGTCTGGGTCGCGAGCCTCGGCGGCGGCATCACGCTCGGCCAGCAGGGGGCGGGCCACGCGGTGCTGCTCGCACTCGCGGGCGTCGTCACCGCCGTGCCGCTGCTGCTGTTCGCCGCCGCCGCGCGCCGGCTGCCGCTCTCGGTCATGGGCTTCGTGCAGTACTTCGCGCCGCTGCTGCAGTTCGCCTTCGGGGTCTTCGTCATGGGAGAGCCCATGCCGCCCGAGCGCTGGGCGGGCTTCGCGCTGGTGTGGGTGGCCCTGGTGGTGCTGACCGCCGAGGCGATCCGGCACCGGCGTCGATCGCGCGCGCCCCAGCCGGCGCCGATGCCCGAGACGGGGCCCGTCACGACCGTGTGACGCGGGCGGTCCGGGATGCCGATGCCGGGCATCCCTCGCCGCCACGGGCGCGGCGCGCACCCGGTGCCGCATCCCGGCAGTAGCGTGCCAGCAGCGCCCGCCCGATCCGCGTGCCGCTGCCCCCGCTCCCCGTCCTCGGAAGGACCGGCTCCCATGCGTCCCCACCCCGCCGTGCTCGCCCCCGTGCTGGCCGCCGCGCTCGCCGTGACCCTCGCCGCCTGCACGCCGGCCGGGTCGGAGCTCGAGCCCGTCGCCGAGCCGAGCCCGAGCCCGACAGCCACGGCGCCCGAGGCCTCGGGTGACGGCGTGCTGCGCATCGCGACCCTGCTGCCGACCCCCGACGACCTCGCGGGCACCGGCCCGGCGCGCATCGCCGCGGTCGAGGCGGCCGTGCGCGACATCAACGCGAGCGCCGGCGTTCTCGGCGCCCCCGTCGAGGTGCTGCACCGCTCCGCCGGCACCGCCGAGGGCGACCGGCTCGACGCCGGCGTCGCCGATCTCGTGGCGCGCGGCGTCGACGTCATCATCGGCCCGTCCGACCCCGCCCTCCTCGACCGGATGCTCCCGCTCGTGCAGGAGGCCGGCATCGTGGTCCTCGTCCCCGCCTTCGACGGCGCGGCCGCCACGGCGGGCACGGAGGCCGACGAGTCGCTCCTCGCCCGCCTGCGCCAGTCGGATCCGGCGGTGCAGTCGACCGTCTCCGCACCCGAGGCGTACGACGCCGTCGTGCTCGCCGCCCTCGCGGCCGTGCTCGCCGACGACGACGCCGGGGCCTCGATCGCCTACGCCCTGCCCCGGGCGCTGGCCGACGGCATCCCCTGCGCCTCGTACGGCGAGTGCCTCTCCGTGCTCGAGACGGAGCCGGCCATCCTCGTCGAGGGGCGCACGGGCGGGCTCGCCGTCGAGGCGACCGCGGAATCGGACGGCCTCATCGTCGGAGTCGCCGCGGGCTGAGCCGCGCGGGGCGCCGACGCCCGATCCGCATGCGGAATCCGTCGTCCCGGGCGTGCAGCGCGACAGATTCCGCACCCTCGAACGGGGGGTTCGCTCGTTTCCCGGTGTTACAGGGATGTAATGCCAACGTATTGTGCGCGTGTCCTGCCCCCCGTACGGTGACAGGACGGCGACGGCGCCATGCCATCGCTTCCTGAACACATTCCCTACGCAAGGAGCACCATGGGCGTTTTCACCACGGCTAAGGCCGGCCGCTCGCGCGGCGCCAAGGCAGCACTGAGCGGTTTCGCTCTCCTCGGCGCCAGCGCCCTCATCCTCAGCGGCTGCGCGGCGACCCCCGCCGCCGAGGACACGACGGACGAGCCCACGGGCCCCCGCGAGGACCTCACGCTCAACATCGGCACGATCCTCCCGCAGTCGGGTGCGCTCGCGTTCCTCGGCCCGCCCGAGGAGGCCGGCGTCGCGCTCGCCGTGCAGGAGATCAACGACGCCGGTCTCGGCATCGAGATCAACGCCATCTACCGCGACTCCGGTGACACCACGACCGACACCGCCACCGTCTCGGTGACCGACCTCCTCTCGCAGGACGTCTCGGCCATCGTCGGCGCGGCCTCGTCGGGCGTCTCCTTCACCGTCATCGACCAGATCACCGGCGCGGGCGTCGTGCACTTCTCGCCCGCCAACACCTCGCCCGACTTCACCACCTACGAGGACGACGGCCTCTACTTCCGCACCGCCCCCAGCGACCTGCTGCAGGGCGAGGTGCTCGGCAACGAGATCGCCGCCGACGGACGGTCGACCCTCGGCCTGCTCGTGCTCAACGACGCCTACGGCACCGGCCTCGCGGCCGCGCTGACGGAGACGTTCGAGGCGGCCGGCGGCGAG
This sequence comes from Microcella daejeonensis, assembly GCF_026625045.1. Lineage (GTDB taxonomy): Bacteria > Actinomycetota > Actinomycetes > Actinomycetales > Microbacteriaceae > Microcella > Microcella daejeonensis. The sequence continues at coordinate 1,393,004 of NZ_CP113089.1, forward strand.
GTCGTCGCCCAGGAGCTCTTCAACGAGGGCGACACGAGCTTCGACGCGCAGATCTCGTCGATCACGGCGGCCGACCCCGACGCCATCGCGGTCATCACCTTCGACCAGGCCAAGGTCGTCGTGCCGTCGCTCGTCGGCGCCGGCTACCCGGGCGAGGACCTGTACTTCGTCGACGGCAACCTCGCCGACTACAGCGCCGACTTCGAGCCCGGACTGGTCGAGGGCGCCAAGGGCACCCTCCCCGGCCCGGCACTGGACGACTCCTTCCGAGAGCGCCTGCTCGAGGTGGACCCCGAGCTCGACGACTTCAGCTACTCGGCCGAGTCGTACGACGCCGTGATCCTCATCGCTCTGGCCGCTCTCGCCGCCAACTCGACCGAGGGCGCCGACATCGCGGCGAAGCTGCAGGAGGTCTCGGGCGGTTCCGGCGACGGTGAGACGGCGACCGACTTCGCGTCGGCCGCGCAGATCATCCTCGACGGCGGCACGGTCGACTACGACGGCCCCTCCGGCCCGGTCACGTTCGACGAGAACGGCGACCCGACCGAGGCGACCATCGGCATCTACCAGTACCTCGCCGACAACACCTACGAGCGCATCAACTAGTCACCGCAGCTAGTCGATCACTCGAACGAAGGGCCCCGGCATCGCGCCGGGGCCCTTCTTCGTGCGAGGCGGGGCGGAGCCGGTGACGGCCGGTGCGCGATCGGCCCGCTCATCGGGGATGCCCGCGGCGAGCATCCCGTCATCTCGGGCCTCGTCGGCGACGCTCGGCGCCGCCGCGGCCCCGAGCGCCCCTCTCGCGGTCGAGCAGCGTCGCCCGCCGCCCGCACGACGAGGGCCCCGCCGGATCGCGCCAGCGGGGCCCTCGTGGTGCTGATCGTGCGGCGTCTAGTCCTGGCCGAGCGTGCCCAGGTAGAGGCCGATGACCTTGGGGTCGTTCAGCAGCTCGCGGCCGCTGCCCTCGTAGGCGTCGTGGCCCTGGTCGAGCACGTAGCCGCGGTCGCAGATCTGCAGGCAGCGGCGGGCGTTCTGCTCGACCATGATGGTCGTCACGCCGGCCTTGTTGATCTCCTTGACGCGGATGAACGCCTCGTCCTGACGGACGGGGGAGAGTCCGGCGCTCGGCTCGTCGAGCAGGATGACCTCGGGGCTCATCATGAGCGCGCGGCTCATCGCGACCATCTGGCGCTCGCCGCCCGAGAGCGAGCCGGCGCGCTGGGGCAGCCGCTTGCCGAGCTCGGGGAAGATACCGGTGACGAACTCCAGGCGGTGCTGGAACTCCTTGGGCTTCAGGAAGATGCCCATCTCCAGGTTCTCCTGGATGGTGAGGGTCGGGAAGACGTTGTTCGTCTGCGGCACGAAGCCCACGCCCTTGGCCACGAGCTTGTTCGCCTTGAGGTTGGTGATCTCGTCGCCGTAGAGCGAGATCGTGCCCTCGCGCACCTTCACCAGGCCGAAGATCGCCTTGAGCAGCGTCGACTTGCCGGCGCCGTTGGGGCCGATGATGCCGATGAGCTCGCCGGCGCGCGCGGTGAGCGAGCACTCGTTGAGGATGTTGACGCCGGGGACGTAGCCCGCGGTGACGCGGTCGACGTGGACCACCATCTCGCGGGTGTCCACCGGCGTCGCCGCCTCAGGGCTTGGGTTCGGCGTCGTCGTCATGAGCCAGCTCCTTGATCGCGTCGACGACCTCGGTGTCGAGGTCGCCCAGGTCGGTGTCGTGGTGCGAGCCGAGGTACGCGTCGATCACGGCCGGGTTCGCCATGACCTCGTGCGGGTCGCCCTCGGCGACCACTTTGCCCTCGGCCATCACGATCACCCAGTCGGCGATGTGGCGCACCATGTGCATGTCGTGCTCGACGAAGAGCACGGTCATGCCCTCGGTCTTGAGGTTGAGGATGTGGTCGAGCAGGCTCTGCGTCAGCGCGGGGTTCACGCCGGCCATCGGCTCGTCGAGCATGACCAGGCTTGGCTCGCTCATGAGCGCCCGCGCCATCTCGAGCAGCTTGCGCTGCCCGCCGGAGAGGCTCGCCGCGTAGTCGTCCTTCTTGGCGTCGAGCTTGAAGCGCGCGAGCAGATCCATGGCGCGCGCCTCGATCTCCTGCTCCTGCTTGCGCCAGAACCACGGGAACAGCGCGCGCGCCAGGCTCTCGCCGCTCTGGCCCTTCGCCCCGAGCTTCATGTTGTCGAGCACGGTCAGCAGGCCGAGCGCCTTCGTGAGCTGGAAGGTGCGCACCTGTCCGCGCCGGGCGACCTTGAAGGCCGGGATGCCCGAGATCGACTTGTCGTCGAAGGTCCAGGCCCCCGTGTCGGGCTTGTCGAAGCCGGTCAGCAGGTTGAAGAGCGTCGTCTTGCCGGCGCCGTTCGGACCGATGAGGGCGGTGATGGCGCCGCGAGGGATCTCGAGGTGCTCGACGTCCACCGCGGTGAGGCCGCCGAAGCGCCGCGTGATGTTGTCGGCGACGATGATCGGGTCAACCTTCTTGACCCCGGGAGCCGGCTCGCCGATGTGGAGGCCGGTGGACTTGATCGGGGCGCCCTGGGCGCCAGCGCTACTTGACAAAGGCCAGCTCCTTCTTGTTCCCGAATATGCCTTGCGGCCTGTAGATCACGATCACCATGATCGCGATGCCCACGAGGATGAAGCGAAGCTGACCGGCCTGGACGTTCGTCATGAACGGCAGCCAGTCGGCCTCGACGGCACGGGCGATGAATCCCGAGAAGAACGACAGCAGCACCCAGAAGATGATCGAGCCGACGATCGGGCCGAGCACCGTGGCGGCGCCGCCGAGCAGCAGGATCGCGTAGATGAAGAACGTGAGCGAGGTCTGGTAGTTCGAGGGCACCACCGCGCGGGGGAGGATGAAGATCATGCCGGCGAGCGAGCCGAACACGCCGCCGAGCACCAGCGACTGCATCTTGTAGAAGTAGACGTTCTTGCCGAGCGCGCGCACGGCATCCTCGTCCTCCCTGATGCCCTTGATGACGCGGCCCCACGGGCTCTTGAACAGGCGCCAGGTGACGATCGCCGCGATGATGACGATCGACCAGCCGACGATGCGCAGCCACCAGTCGTACTCGTTGTAGACCCACGGGCCGAAGCCGTAGATGCCCTCGGGGATGGGGTTGGTGTCGGCGAAGCCGCCCTTGTAGCCCTGCAGGCCGTTCGCCGAGCCGGTGATCGGCTCGAAGGTGTTCGTCGTGAAGAGCAATCGCACGATCTCGGCCGCGGCGATGGTCACGATCGCGAGGTAGTCGGCGCGCAGGCGCAGGGTCGGGATGCCCAGCACGAGCCCGAACACCACCGAGGCCGCGACGCCCGCGAGCACGGCGAGCCAGACCGGGGCGTCGAAGCTCAGCGTCGCGATGGCGAAGCCGTAGGCCCCGAGCATCATGAAGCCCGCCTGGCCGAAGTTCAGCAGGCCGGTGAAGCCGAAGTGGATCGCCAGTCCCAGGGCGGCGAGCGCGTAGGCCGCCGTCGTGGGGCTGATGATCTCCTGCGCGGCGTTGGAGATGATTTGCAACCAGTCGATCATGGGGTCTCCTAGCCGATTCGCTCTTTGCGACCGAGGATGCCCTGCGGGCGCAGGAGCAGAACGAGGATGAGGATGATGAGCGCCCCGACGTACTTCATGTCGGCGGGGATGATGAGCGTCGACATCTCGACGAAGAAGCCCACGATGAGCGAGCCGACGAGGGCGCCGAACGCCGTGCCGAGGCCGCCGAGGGTGACCGCGGCGAAGGTCAGCAGCAGGATCTGGAAGCCCATGTCCCAGCTGACGCCGGGTCGGAAGTAGGCCCACAGGATGCCCGAGAGGCCCGCGAGCCCGCCCGCCATCACCCAGACGATGCGGATGACCCGGTCGACGTCGATGCCGGAGGCGGCCGCGAGCGAGGGGTTGTCGGAGACGGCGCGCGTCGCCTTGCCGATGCGCGTGCGCAGCAGGAAGTAGGCGACGGCGAGCAGCACGACGATCGAGATGGCCATCGAGCCGACGTCGATCCAGGAGAGGCCGAAGGCCCCGATCGACAGCGTCGAGTCGGTGGCGCCGGGCAGCTGCGAGGTGCCGCCGCCGACGAAGTACTGGTACAGGTAACGAACGGCGAGCGAGAGGCCGATGGAGACGATCATCATCGGGATGAGGCCGACGCCGCGCGCCCGGAGGGGCCGCCACAGCGCCGCATCGTTCACCCAGCCGAGCGCGGCGCTCAGCACGAGGGCGATGGGGATGGCGATCCAGATCGGCATTCCGAGGATGGAGCCGAACAGCAGGGTCATCAGCCCGCCGAAGGTGATGAGCTCGGCGTGGGCGAAGTTGCTCAGGCCCGTCGTGCCGAAGATCAGCGAGAGGCCGATGGCGGCGAGCGCCAGCAGCAGGCCGAAGTTCAGACCGTTGAAGACGCGCTCGAGCACCTGGTCGGCGAGGCTGACGGTGTTGCGCTCGCCCTCGCCGATGAAGAAGTTGGCCACGGTGCTGCCGCTCGGGCCGATGGTCACGTCGCGCACGTTGGGGGTGTCGTCGAGACCCTCCTCGTCGATCACGGCGATGCCCTCGGGCAGGGTCTCCTCGTCGAGCGTGACGGAGTAGTCGCCGTTCTCGGGGACTCCGACGGCCCAGCGGCCCTCGGCATCGGTCTCCACCTCGACGTCGAAGCCGTTGCCCTCGATGACGAGCAGGACGTCCTCGAGCGGTTCGCCGTCGAGCTGGACGTTGCCGAGGATCCGGAAGTCGTACTCGTCGAGTCCCACCTCGTCGGCCATGGCGGGGGATGCCCCCGCGAATGTCAGCGCGGCGAGCGCCGTCACGAAGAGGCCTGCCATGAGTCGGGATGCTCGGCGCGGGTGCGGTCTGCCAGCAGCGTGTGCCACGAAACCTCCAGATCGGTTCGGGTGAGGCGCGCGGCCCCGCGGGCCGGACGGCCCGGTTCGTCGACGGTGACGATACGGATGCGATGTTGCGTCCGTGTTTCCACCGAACGCTAGCCGAACCGTGCCCGTCATTATGGACGCGGAATAGCCGCGCGACTAAATCGTTAAGATGGATCACCGGCATCCAGCGCAGCATCCGGGCCCGCCGCCGTACCCGCACGGCACCTTCTTCGCATCCAAGGGGACTCATGGACCAGCCCGACCCGTTCGGCTTCATCGGACTCACCTACGACGACGTCATGCTGCTGCCGGCGCACACCGACGTCATCCCCTCCGAAGCCGAGACCGGCTCGCAGCTGACCCGCCGCATCCGGGTCTTCGCTCCTCTTCTCTCCTCCGCGATGGACACGGTCACCGAGGCGCGCATGGCGATCGCCATGGCCCGCCAGGGCGGGATCGGCGTGCTGCACCGCAACCTCTCCATCGAGGATCAGGCGGCGCAGGTCGATAAGGTCAAGCGCTCCGAGTCGGGCATGATCACGAACCCCGTCACGACGACGCCCGACGCCACCGTCGCCGAGGTCGACGAGCTCTGCGGTCGCTTCCGCATCTCGGGCGTCCCGGTCGTCGAGGGCGACGGCACGCTCGTCGGCATCGTGACGAACCGCGACATGCGCTTCGTCTCCCGCTTCGAGGCCGCGACGACCCTCGTGCGCGACGTCATGACCCCGGCTCCGCTCATCACGGGCCGCCCCGGCATCGGCCAGGACGAGGTGCTCGCCCTCTTCGCCCAGCACAAGATCGAGAAGCTGCCGCTCGTCGACGACGACAACCGGCTCACCGGCCTCATCACCGTCAAGGACTTCGACAAGAGCGAGCAGTACCCGAACGCCACGAAGGACGCCGAGGGCCGTCTGCGGGTCGCCGCCGCGATCGGGTTCTTCGGCGACGCGTGGGAGCGCGCCGAGGCGCTGCGCGACGCGGGCGTCGACATCCTCGTCGTCGACACCGCGAACGGCGACAGCAGCGGCGTGCTCGACATCATCCGCCGCCTCAAGGCAGACCCCTCGTTCGCCCACATCGACGTCATCGGCGGCAACGTCGCGACCCGCACCGGGGCGCAGGCCCTGGTGGATGCCGGCGCGGACGCCGTGAAGGTCGGCGTCGGCCCCGGCTCCATCTGCACGACCCGCGTCGTGGCGGGCGTCGGTGTTCCGCAGGTGACGGCCGTGTACGAGGCGTCCCTCGCAGCCCGGGCCGCCGGCGTGCCCGTCATCGCCGACGGCGGCCTGCAGTACTCCGGAGACATCGCGAAGGCCATCGTGGCCGGCGCCGACACGGTCATGCTCGGCTCGCTGCTCGCGGGAACCGACGAGAGCCCGGGCGACCTCATCTTCGTCAACGGCAAGCAGTTCAAGTCGTACCGGGGCATGGGCTCGCTCGGCGCGCTGCAGACCCGCGGCAAGAAGACCTCCTACTCGCGCGACCGCTACTTCCAGGCCGACGTGCCGAGCGACGAGCAGCTCATCGCCGAGGGCATCGAGGGCCAGGTGCCCTACCGCGGACCGGTCGGCTCGGTCGTCTACCAGCTGCTCGGCGGCCTGCGCCAGTCGATGTTCTACACCGGGGCGCGCACGATCGAGGAGCTCAAGATCCGCGGCAAGTTCGTGCGCATCACCGCCGCTGGTCTCAAGGAGTCGCACCCCCACGACATCCAGATGGTCGTCGAGGCGCCGAACTACCGCCGCTAGGCGCGCGCCAGGGGCCGCGAGCTACGGCATCCGCTGCGCCGGGAGTTGCGCGCAGCGCTGCCGCGAACGCGCCGCGGCGGTGCGCGGAACGCGCGGCGGCACGGTCGCGCGGCTCGTCACCATGCCGCGGTCGATCGTGCGCCCCACGAGCCGGTCCCTGCGGGCAGGGGGCCGCCGCGGCTCGAGGCATGGTCCGCGCATGGCATATCAGACGATCGACCTACCCGCCACGGCTGACGGGCTCATCCTCGCGCGATCCGTCGCGGGCATCCGGAGCCACCATTCCATCCTGAGTCGGGCGGTCTCGCGCGGCGAACTGATCCGCATCCACCGGGGCGCGTACGTCGAGGCGTCCACATGGTCGGCCGCTCCGCCGTGGCATCGATACCGCCTGCGATGCCGGGCCGCCGCGCTCGCCCACCCGGGGGTCGTGCTCTCGCATGCGTCGGCGGCAGCCATGTGGGGCGCTCCGCTCCTCACCGCGGATCGCCGCGTGGAGGTCCTCGGGTCGGGTCCTCGTTCCGGGCGCGTGGCCGGTGAGCTCCACTACCGGGGCTCACGAGCGCCGACCGCTCGAATCATGCAGGTCGACGGCGTTCTCGTCACCGATCTGCCGCGCACCCTCGCGGAGTTCGCGGCGCGGGCCAGTCTCGCCGAGGCCGTGGTCGCTCTGGATTGGGGACTGCATCCCCGTGGTCCTGCGCGGGTCGCGCCGACCTCGCGGAATGCCATCCGAGCAGCAGCGGTCGAGGTCGACCTCGTCCGAGGCGCCGGCCGGCTGGAGAGAGCACTCGCCTTCGCGGATGGAGCATCGGAGTCTGCCGGCGAATCCCTCAGTCGCGTGCTCATCGCGGAGCTGGGTTTCGAGCCGCCCGAGTTGCAGCACGAGCTGGTCCTGGGAGACGGGCAGCACGTGCGCGTGGATTTCCGATGGGCCCGAGAACGCATCGTCGGGGAGTTCGACGGACTGGCGAAGTACTGCTCAGCCGAACTCCGAGCGGGCCGGACGGCGGAGCAGGTGGTCGTCGAGGAGAAGCTGCGCGAGGACGCCATCCGGCACCGAGGTGAGCGCGTCGGGCGCTGGGTGTGGGCCGACCTCCGTGCGCCGCGACGCCTTCACGCGATCCTCGAAGCCCTCGGGGTGCCGCGGGCGGCTCCGTGACCGTTCGCACCGCCCCTGCGTGCAATGCCGCACGTTTCGCGCAACGCACCCGCCAGTGCGCGACTGCGTTGCGCGAAAGGTGCAGCGTGCCGAAGGCGAGGCGGGCGGCGCGACGCGGGCGACGCCGCGCCCGCCCGGGGGTCGCGGCCCCGCCCGCTAGGCTTGCCGGGTGACGGAGATTGAGATCGGCCGAGGCAAGCGGGCACGGAGGGCGTACTCCTTCGACGACATCGCGGTCGTGCCGAGCAGGCGCACGCGCGACCCGAAGGACGTCTCGATCTCGTGGACGATCGACGCCCTCACCTTCGAGATCCCGGTGCTCGCCGCGCCGATGGACTCGGTCGTGAGCCCCGCCACCGCGATCGCCATCGGGCGGCTCGGCGGCCTGGGCGTGCTCGACCTCGAGGGCCTCTGGACCCGGTACGAGGATGCCGAGGCGCAGCTCGCCCGCATCCACGAGCTCGATCCGGCTCACGCGACGGCCGAGATGCAGCGGCTCTACGCCGAGCCCATCAAGCCCGAGCTGATCAGCGCGCGCCTCGCCGAGATCCGCGCCGCGGGCGTGCCCGTCGCCGGTGCGCTCAGTCCCCAGCGCACGCAGGAGCACCACCAGGCCGTCATCGATGCCGGGGTCGACCTGTTCGTCATCCGCGGCACCACGGTGAGCGCCGAGCACGTGTCGAAGTCGACCGAGCCCCTCAACCTCAAGAAGTTCATCTACGAGCTCGACGTGCCCGTCATCGTCGGCGGCGCCGCGACGTACACCGCGGCGCTGCACCTCATGCGCACGGGCGCGGCCGGGGTGCTCGTCGGCTTCGGCGGGGGTGCTGCGAGCACCACGCGCCTCAGCCTGGGCATCCACGCGCCGATGGCGACCGCGGTCAGCGACGTCGCCGCCGCCCGCCGGGACTACATGGACGAGTCGGGCGGCCGCTACGTGCACGTCATCGCCGACGGCGGTCTCGGCACGAGCGGCGACATCGTCAAGGCGGTCGCGATGGGCGCCGACGCGGTCATGCTCGGCTCGGCGCTCGCGCAGTCGACGGATGCTCCCGGCAAGGGCTGGCACTGGGGCGCCGAGGCGCACCACGGCGAGCTGCCGCGCGGCGAGCGCGTGCGGGTGGGGCAGCTTGCTCCGCTCGAGCAGCTGCTGTTCGGCCCGAGCCACCTCGCCGACGGCCAGGTCAACCTCATGGGCGCCCTGCGCCGCTCGATGGCGACGACCGGGTACTCCGACCTCAAGGAGTTCCAGCGCGTCGAGGTCGTCGTCGCGCCGTACCGCTCGCGCTAGCGCCGCGCCGACCCGCGCGACCGACCCCGTGCGCCGCGCCGCGACCCCGCCCGCTCGCGGGCGCCCCTCAGCACGCCACGGCTAGCCTGGTGGCACCATCGTCACCCGGCCAGAGAGGGGCCCCGCCGCCGTGTGGAGCATCGCCCGCCGCCCCAAGTGGATCGCGCTGCTCGTGCTCGCGCTCGCCGTGGCCGCCGCCTTCGCGGCCCTCGGCCAGTGGCAGTTCGAGCGATCGGTGGATGCCGCGACGGTCGTCGAGCGCGACACCGAGTCGGCCGTGCCGCTCGGCAGCATCGCCGAGCCGCAGCAGATCATGACCTCCGACGCGAGCGGCCGCATCGTCACGGTGAGCGGCAGCTGGGTCGAGGGCGACGACGTCGTCGTCACGGGCCGCGAGAGCGCGGGGGAGCCCGGCGACTGGATCGTGCGCCACTTCGCCACCGACTCCGGCGCGAGCCTCGCCGTCGCGGTGGGCTACGTCGCGCCCGGGGCGGACGTACCCTCGCTCGATTCCGGCGAGGCGCAGCTCACCGGTCGCTACGTGCCGAGCGAGTCCCCGCAGCAGAGCGACTTCGAGGCGGGGGAGCGCACCGTCATCGCGGTGGCCGACCTCATCAACCTGTGGCAGGAGTCCGACCTCGTCTACGCCGGCTACCTGACGATGACGGATGCCCCCGCCGGGTTCGAGACGATCGCCGCCCCTCCGCCCGAGCTCGACGCCGAGCTCAACCTGCTCAACCTCTTCTACGCGCTCGAGTGGATCATCTTCGGCGGCTTCGCGGTCTACCTCTGGTGGCGGCTCGTGAAGGACGAGTGGGAGAAGGAGCAGGAGAGGGAGCGCCAGCCGACCGCGGAGGAACCGCTCGACGCCCGGCCCTAAACTGGCTCCATGGCGATCGGCCCGAAGGCTTCTGACATCCCCCTCATCCGGCGCACGCTCGCGGTCTACAAGGTGTCGTCGGTGCTCACCGGCACCTTCCTGATCGGCCTCGTCGTGATGATGATCACGCGCTACGGCTTCGACCGCGACATCGAGCTGAACGGCCCGAGCGGGTTCCTCGCGCTCAGCCCGGTCGACACCCTCACGGGCGTCAACGTGTCGATCTTCCTGCTCGCCGTGCACGGCTGGCTCTACGTCCTCTACCTCGGCTGCGACTTCGTGCTGTGGCGCGTGGCGTACCGCGGCATGCACCCGCAGCCGTTCCTGAAGTTCCTCTGGATCGCCATGGGCGGCATTATCCCCTTCCTCTCCTTCTTCTTCGAGCGCCAGGTGCCGCGCGAGGTCGAAGCGATCATCGCCCGCATCGAGCAGCCCGCCGGCCCGGCATCCTCCGGCCCCGCCCCGACCAGCCAGGAGGCCTCCGCGTGAGCGAGACCGACCACCGCCCCGTCCTCGTCGTCGACTTCGGCGCCCAGTACGCGCAGCTCATCGCGCGCCGCGTGCGCGAGGCGAACGTCTACAGCGAGATCGTGCCGCACACGATCTCGGCCGAGGAGGTCGCCGCCCGCAACCCGGCCGGCATCGTGCTCAGCGGGGGGCCGTCGAGCGTCTACGAGCCGGGCTCGCCCGACCTCGATCCGGGCATCCTGCAGCTCGGCGTGCCCGTGATGGGCATCTGCTACGGGTTCCAGGTGATGGCGAAGCAGCTCGGCGGCGAGGTCGCCAAGACCGGCCGCCGCGAGTACGGCGCCACCCCGATGACGGTGCACGGCGACGGCGGCGCGCTGCTCGACGGGCAGCCCGAGGCGCAGACCACCTGGATGAGCCACGGCGACTCGGTCTCCAAGGCCCCGGAGGGCTTCGCCGTGCTCGCGAGCACCGCCGACACCCCGGTGGCCGCGTTCGCGAGCGATGAGCGCCGGCTCTACGGCGTGCAGTGGCATCCGGAGGTGAAGCACTCCGAGTTCGGGCAGCGGGTGCTCGAGAACTTCCTGCACCGCGCGGCGGGCATCCCGGGCGATTGGAACAGCGGCAACGTCATCGCCGAGCAGGTCGAGCGCATCCGCGCCCAGGTCGGCTCGGCCCGCGTCATCTGCGGCCTCTCCGGCGGCGTCGACAGCGCCGTCGCGGCGGCCATCGTGCACGAGGCCGTCGGCGATCAGCTCGTCTGCGTCTTCGTCGACCACGGCCTGCTGCGCGCCGACGAGCGCCGCCAGGTCGAGGAGGACTACGTCGCCGCGACCGGCATCCGCCTGGTGACGGTGGATGCCCGGCAGCAGTTCATGGACGCCCTCGCCGGCGTCACCGACCCCGAGCAGAAGCGCAAGATCATCGGTCGGGAGTTCATCCGCACCTTCGAGAACGCGGCCGAGGCGCTCGTCCTCGAAGCGCAGGGCGAGGGCGAGAAGGTCGAGTTCCTCGTGCAGGGCACCCTGTACCCCGACGTGGTCGAGTCGGGCGGCGGCACGGGCACCGCGAACATCAAGAGCCACCACAACGTCGGCGGTCTGCCCGACGACCTGCAGTTCCAGCTCGTCGAGCCGCTGCGCACCCTGTTCAAGGACGAGGTGCGCGCCATCGGCCGCGAGCTCGGCCTGCCCGAGCCCATCGTCGCGCGCCAGCCGTTCCCCGGCCCGGGCCTCGGGATCCGCATCATCGGCGAGGTCACCGAGCACCGCCTCGAGATCCTCCGCCACGCCGACGCGATCGCCCGCGAGGAGCTCACCGCCGCCGGCCTCGACGGCGAGATCTGGCAGTGCCCCGTCGTGCTGCTCGCCGACGTGCGCTCGGTGGGCGTGCAGGGCGACGGCCGCACCTACGGCCACCCCATCGTGCTGCGCCCCGTGTCCTCCGAGGACGCGATGACCGCCGACTGGACCCGCCTGCCCTACGACGTGCTCGCGCGCATCTCGAACCGCATCACCAACGAGGTCGCCGAGGTCAACCGGGTCGTGCTCGACGTCACGTCGAAGCCGCCGGGAACGATCGAGTGGGAATAGTCGAACGGTTTGCGAGGCCATTTCTGGCCTCGCAGTTCGGCTATTCCTGCGGCCGTCTCGGCCGCAGGACCTTGAGTGCGAGCACGATGAACGCTGCCGTGCTCATGGCAAGGCGGAGTCGCCGCCGCGACTGACCTGAGCCGCGACTCGACGCAGGCACCGCACCTGCTCAGCCACGGAACGCAGAAAGGGCCGCCCCGAAGGGCGGCCCTTTCGCATCCCGAACCGGATGCGCGGGAGCGGTTACTCGCCGCCGCGCAGGATCGCGATCATGCGCAGCAGCTCGAGGTAGAGCCAGACCACGGTGACCATGACGCCGAAGGCGGCCGTCCAGCCGAAGGCGGCCGGAGCGCCCTGACGCACGCCCTGCTGGATCGAGTCGAAGTCGAGCACGAGCGAGTAGGAGGCGAGGATCACGACGAGAACGCCGAGGAGCAGCGCGATGGGGATGCCGAAGAAGTCGCCGCCGCGGAGGCCCCAGGGGTCGGTGTTGGCGCCGAAGAGGACGAGCCCCATGTTGATGAGCGAGAACACCGCGTAGCCGATCATCGCGATGAGGAAGACCTTGGTCGCGCGCTTGGAGGCGCGGATCTTGCCGCTGCGGAACAGCACGAGCACGACGCCGACGATGACGAGCGTGGCGATGACGGCCTGCGAGACGGCGCCATCGGCGAGGTTCTCGAAGATGACCGAGATGCCGCCGACGAAGACGCCCTCGAGGGCGGCGTAGGCGAGCGTGAGCGGCGCGCTCGGCTTCTTCTTGAAGATGAGCACGAGCGAGAGCACGAAGGCGGCGATGGCCGCGGGGATCGCGAGGACGGGGACGACCCAGCCGAGCGCGGCACCGGCGAGGAGGACGACGAAGGAGATGACGATCTTGGTGATCGTGTTCTCGTAGGTCATCCGCTCGGTGTCGGCGGCGGTGGCCGAGGGGCGGCCGTACATCTCGTCGAGCTGCTCGGCGGTGGGGGCGTTCGCGACCTGGAAGCCCTTGGTGGCCCCGGTCGAGAAGGCGGGGTTGCGTGAGAAGGCGGGGTTGGAGCTGCTGCGTGCCATGGTTTCCTCTTCCATCGTGTCGGCCTGTGGGATGCGTCTCCCGGTCGGCACAGTGCCCTCAGTGTAGAGAAAAGCTCCCGCGGGCGGCAGTGCGGCGGCTATGCGCTCGCTGAACGCGCGAGGGCCGCGGCCCACCACGCCGAGCCGACGAGCACGAGCGCGGAGACGGCGAGGGCCAGGGGCATCCACTCGTAATCGCGGGCGAGCGTCGCGAACAGCACCCCGTTGAGCACGACCGGGCCGGCGGCCAGCAGGCTGCGCCACGGCCGGTGCCGCACCAGCAGCCAGCACAGGAACGGCACGATGAGCGTGATGACGGCGGCGGGGCCGGCGAGCAGCAGCCAGACCACGAGCGTCGACGGAAGCAGGGGGACGAGCCGTCGCCAGCCGCGCGCGGGCATGATCAGCCAGCCGGCCATGTGCGCCGTCGAGCCCCAGATGAGCGGCACGAGGTCGTACGTCAGCGCGCCCTGCAGCTGCACGAGCCCGCCGGCGATGAGCACGAGCCCGATGCCGACGCGGTCGCGGTAGCGGCCCCAGCGCAGGGGCAGCAGCGAGGCGGGGTCGGGATGCCGCTGCCGCGGTCGACGGCGGCGACCGGGCCGGCGCGGCGCGCGCGGGGAGGTCGGCGGCGGAGCCGCGTCGTGGGCGGCGGAGGTCGGATCGTTCGGCGCCGGGGTCGGGTCGCGCGGCGCCGCCTCGGGCGGCGCGGTCATGGCCCGCCCTGCAAGGCGAGGGCGACCGCGATGCCGCCGACGATGAGCGCGGCGAGGGAGAGCCAGCCGAGCGCGATCGCGGCGCCGGCGGCGCGCATGCCCCGCTCATCGCGGCCGCCCGGCCGCCGCGAGCGGGCGATCTGCCCGACCGCGATGTGGCCGAAGAGCGCGGCGAGCGGGCTCAGCATGATGCCGAGCACGAGGGAGACGACGGCGAGGGCATTGACGGGGCCGCGGGCGCGGGCGCGAGGGGCGGGCTCGGGGGCACCGGGGTCGAGGGGGAGCGCCGCGGCGTCGGGGCGCGGGACCGCCGGTGCGGGCGCGGCCTCGGCGGCGAGCGGGGCGGCCTCGGTGACGGGATGCTCGGCAGCGGCATCCCGCCCCGCTCGCCGCGGCCGCAGGGGCGCGTCGGCCCACACGGGTCGCTCGGGCGTCTCGGCGCTCATGGCCGCGAGGCTACCGCGTAGGCTCGTCGCCGTGATCGAGCCCACGCCCGCGACGCGCACCGCTGCGGGCCGTCCGATCGTCGTCGCGCATCGCGGCGCGAGCGGCTACCGCCCCGAGCACACCCGGGCGGCGTACGAGCTCGCCGTGACGCTCGGCGCCGAGGCGATCGAGCCCGACATCGTCGCCACGCGCGACGGCGTGCTCGTGCTGCGCCACGAGAACGAGATCAGCGGAACGACCGACGTCGCCGACCGAGCCGAGTTCGCGGCGCGGCGCACGACGAAGACCATCGACGGCCAGCGCCTGACCGGCTGGTTCACCGAGGACTTCACCTGGGCCGAGCTGTCGACCCTGCGCGCCCGCGAGCGGCTGCCGCAGGTGCGGCAGGCCTCGTCGCGCTTCGACGGGCGGTACCCCGTGCTGCGCCTGCGCGACCTCAAGGGGATCCTCGACGACGCTCCGACCCCGGTGCGGATGGTCGCCGAGATCAAGCACGCGACGTACTTCGCGAGCATCGGGCTGCCGCTGGACGAGCTGTTCGCGGCGGAGATGGCGGGCTGGGCATCCCGCGACCGCCTGACGATCGAGGCCTTCGAGCAGACCGTGCTGCGCGAGCTCGCCGGGCGCGGGGTGCCGGCCCAGTACGTGTACCTGCTCGAGAAGGCGGGAGCGCCCGCCGATCTCGTCGCGCGGCACGGCGCCGCGGCGCTCGACTACGCGGGGCATCTCACCGACGAGGGGCTCGCCCGGCTCGCGGGCTCGGTCGACGGCATCAGCGTCGACACCGCGCTCATCGCGAAGCCGCCGCGGCGGGGCGAGCCCCCGGTGGCCTCCGACCTCGTCGCCCGCGCCCACGCCGCCGGCCTCGGGGTCTTCACCTGGACGCTGCGGCCCGAGAACCGCTTCCTGCCCGGCGCTCTGCGCATCGGCACGGCGCCGGCGGCGCACGGGGACTGGCTCGCGTGGTTCCGGTTGCTCATGGGCACGGGCCTCGACGGGGTGTTCGCCGACCACCCCGACCTGGCGCTGGAGGCGCGCGCGACGCTGTAGCGCGGGGGCGCGGCGGCGGGACGGGGCGACGACACGGCGGCAGGATGCTCGACTCGCGCACGAGGCGCGACGGCGGGATGCCCGGCTCGGGCGCTGTCGGCGGTGCGACCTAGACTGATCGGGCCATGAGCTTCCTCCCCGACGACACCCTCGACTCCCCGGGCGGCTGGCCGACCGGCAGCGCCGCCCCCGCCCGCACGAGCGCCGCATCCGCCGCCGCGCGACCCGCTTCGGGGGCGTCGGGGGCGACCGCCTCGGCCTCCGGTGCCGGCTCCGACGACCGGCCGGATCCGCTGCTCGACGGGCTCAACCCGCAGCAGCGCGCCGCCGTCGAGTCGCGTGCGCAGGCGCTGCTCATCGTCGCGGGGGCCGGCTCGGGCAAGACGAGCGTGCTCACCCGCCGCATCGCGCGCATGCTGCGCGACCGCGAGCTGTGGCCGAGCCAGATCCTCGCCATCACCTTCACGAACAAGGCCGCGGGCGAGATGCGCGAGCGCGTCGGGCACCTCATCGGGCGCGACGCCGCCGAGGGCATGTGGATCTCGACGTTCCACTCGGCCTGCGTGCGCATCCTGCGCCGCGAAGCGCAGCAGTTCGGATTCACGCAGGCGTTCACGATCTACGACTCCGCCGACTCGCGGGCGCTCATCAAGCGCATCGTGAAAGACCTGCAGGCCGACACCATGGGGCTGACGGTGAGCGCGGCCTCGGGCAAGATCTCGAAGCTCAAGAACGAGCTCGTCGACGTCGAGGGCTACAGCAGGCAGATCAACCCCAACGACCCGGCCGAGGTGATGTTCCTCGAGATCTTCCGGCGCTACACGCAGGAGCTCACCCGGGCCAACGCCTTCGACTTCGACGATCTCATCGCGCAGACCGTGTACCTGTTCCGCGCGTTCCCGCAGGTGGCGGCGCTCTACCAGCGGCGGTTCCGGCACGTGCTCGTCGACGAGTACCAGGACACGAACCACGCGCAGTACGCCCTCATCCGCGAGCTCACCCGGCCGGTCGACCCCGTGCACGTGCCCGCCGACACCCGCATCGAGACCGACGCGAGCGGGGGCATCCCCTCGGCCGCCCTCACGGTCGTCGGCGACTCCGACCAGTCGATCTACGCCTTCCGCGGCGCCGACATCCGCAACATCGTCGAGTTCGAGCGCGACTTCAGCAACGCCGAGGTGATCCTGCTCGAGCAGAACTACCGCTCGACCCAGACCATCCTCGACGCGGCCAACGCCGTCATCGGCAACAACTTCGACCGCATCGCGAAGAACCTGTTCACCGAGGTGGGCGCGGGCGAGCGCATCGTCGGCTTCACCGGCTACAGCCAGCACGACGAGGCGCAGTTCGTCGCCGATGAGATCCAGAAGCTGCACGAGGCCGGCACCCCCTACAACCAGATCGCCGTCTTCTACCGCACGAACGCCCAGACGCGAGCGCTGGAGGAGATCTTCATCCGCTCCGCCCTGCCCTACCGGGTGCTCGGCGGCACGAAGTTCTACGAGCGCGCCGAGATCAAGGACGTCATGGCGTACCTGATCGCCGTCGCGAACCCGGCCGACGGGCTCGCGCTGCGCCGCATCCTCAACACCCCGAAGCGGGGCATCGGCCCGGCCACCGAGACGGCGCTCGCGATGCACGCCGACGAGCTGGGGGGCGTCATGCGGGATGCCCTGCGCGACGCCGCCGCGCTCGGCCTGGGGCCGAAGGTGACCGGCGCCATGCTCGAGCTCGCCCGCATCCTCGACGAGGCGACGGCCACCATCGACACGGCCTCGGTGCCGGATGTCCTCACGGGCATCCTCGAGAAGACCAAGTACGTCGACCTCCTTCGCGCCAGCCGCGACCCGCAGGACGAGGCGCGTGCCGAGAACGTCGACGAGCTCGTCGCGGTGACGCGCGAGTTCCAGCGCAACAACCCCGAGGGCCGGCTCATCGAATTCCTCACCGAGGTGGCGCTCGTCGCCGCGGCCGACGACCTCGACGACTCCAGCGGCACCGTCTCGCTCATGACCCTGCACACGGCCAAGGGCCTCGAGTACGACGCGGTCTTCATCACGGGTGTGGAGGAGAACCTCCTTCCCCACCAGATGAGCGCGAGCGAGCCGGGCGGCCCCGCCGAGGAGCGCCGGCTGTTCTACGTCGGCATCACCCGGGCCCGCCAGCGCCTGCACCTCTCGCTCGCGATGACCCGCTCGACCTTCGGCGAGACGCAGGTCGCCGCGCCGAGCCGCTACCTGCAGGAGATCCCGACCGAGCTCATCGACTGGCGCGACTCCCCGGGCATGGGGATGCGCTCGAGCCCCGGCGCCCAGCGCGCCGTCGGCGGCGGCCGTCGCGAGGAGTTCGGGTACAAGACCTCGCTGCCGCCGGGCAAGCCCAAGACGGAGTGGGCCAACCGGGTCACCGCGACCGTGCGCGACAACGGCGACCTGACCCTCGTCGCGGGCGACCGCATCCGGCACGTCGACTTCGGGGAGGGCCGCGTCAGCGCCATCACCGGGCAGGGCCCGAAGAGCATCGCCGAAGTGCAGTTCGACACGGCGGGGCGCAAGCGGCTGCTCATCAAGATCGCTCCGATCGAAAAGCTGTAGCCAGCTCTTCGAGCCCTCCTCGTCTGTTCGACGCTCGTCCGCGTCGAACCCGATCGAGAAACTCTGAGCTGATGAGCGCGCCGCCGATCCTGCTGCGCGCTGCGCTTCGTGAGCTCCGCATCCGCATCCGCGTCACGCGCTATGCGCAGTTCCGGCCTGCTGAGGTAGTCTCACGAGCGACCGTGCCGCCCGGCGAGCAAACCTCGCCCGGCGCCGCGTCGAACAACGGTCGCGCGACCCGCGTATGCGGGGGCGCGCACAGGGCTCCCCGCGCGACATGATGGGAGTGCGCGGATCATCGCCGCGCCCGCATCACCCCGAACGAGGAGCAGGCATGGAAATCGCCGTCGCGCACCACCCCGAAGGCATCGCCGAGGTCACCCTCATCGGGCGCCTCAACATGGTCACCGCTGCGCGGGTCCGCGAGAGCATCCACGAGGCGATCATCGGCAACCACCCCCGCATCGCCGTCGACATGGCGGGCGTCTCGTTCCTCGACTCCTCCGGCCTCGGGGCGCTCGTCTGGGCGTACAAGGCGGCGAAGGAGGCGGGCGGCGGTCTCGTTCTCATCGAGCCGACCGAGCAGGTGCAGCTCGTGCTCGAGCTCACCAACATGAGCTCCGTGCTCACGACCGCGCCCTCGCTCGCGGAGGCGTACCCGTCGTGAGTCCGCTCGTGGCCCGATCGAAGCGCTTCGCCACGCCCGCGGAGGATCTCGACTCGGTGCACGAGCTCCTGCAGGAGACCTGGGCGGCCAGTCCCGCGCTCAGCCCTCGCGACCGGATGGCGGTCGAGACGGCCGTCGCCGAGCTCGTGGCGAACGTCATCCAGCACGCCGGCCACGGCGGCGACGTGGCTTTCACGCTGACCGTCATCGTCGAGGAATCGCGCGTCGAGGTGACCGTGAGCGACTCGGGACACGAGGTCGACGTCGACCTCACCGGACCGCGCGAGATGCCCGACCCGCTCGCCGAGTCGGGGCGTGGCCTCCCGCTCATGCAGATGCTGCTCGACTCGGTGGAGTACCACCGCGTCGAGGAGATGAACCACTGGACCCTCATCCGCTCCCGGGAGGAGCACGCGGGCGGGCAATCCGGCGACGACGTCGACCGGCCGGTCAAGCGGTCCCTGCCGTCCGTCTCGATCAGCGGCGTCATCGACGAGATGGCGCGGCAGCGCGCGCTCGACGAGCTCGGCATCGTCGACACCCCGCCCGAGGAGCGCTTCGACCGGGTCACGCGACTCGCCCAGCAGCTCTTCGGCGTCGAGAGCGTCGCCATCAACATGATCGATCGCGACCGGCAGTGGTCGAAGTCGATCGTCGGCCCCGCCCTGCCCGAGAAGCCGCGGATCGACTCGATCTGCACGGTGACCATCGAGTCGGACGAGACGCTCGTCGTGCCCGACCTCACGGCCGACCCGCGGTTCGCGCGGCTCGCCGACCCCGAGGGGCTGCAGTTCTACGCCGGGCATCCGCTCTACGCGCCGGGCGGGGAGCGCATCGGCTCGTTCTGCATCTACGACTCGCAGCCGCGCGCCTTCGGGGAGAGGGAGGCGGCGATGCTGCGCGACCTCGCCTCCTGGGTGCAGCAGGAGCTCTCGGTCAGCCAGGAGCTCAGTCGCGCCGCCGAGGTGCAGCAGGGGCTCCTGCCCCAGCAGCTGCTGAGCATGCCGGGGTGGGAGATCGCCGGCATGTGCCTGCCCGCCCGCGCCGTCGGCGGCGACTTCTACGACTGGTACCCGGTGGGGGAGGGGGCCGCCTTCACCCTCGCCGACACGATGGGCAAGGGCATCGGCTCCGCCATCATCGCGGCGACGGTGCGGGCGGTGCTGCGCTCCTCGGCGCGGTACGGCGACGTGCGGGGCGCCGTCGAGGCGGCCGCGGCCGCGCTCACCGCCGACCTCGACAGCGCCGGCCTCTTCGTCACGCTGTTCCACGGACGTCTCGACATGGACACCGGCGAGATGACCTTCATCGACGCGGGTCACGGCCTCACGATCGTGATGCGGGTCGACGGCTCGGTGGAGCGCCTGAAATCGATGTCGCCGCCGCTGGGCATCGATGCCGAGACCGAGTGGATGCCCCAGACGGTCATCCTCGAACCGGGCGAGACCCTCATCGCCATGAGCGACGGCGTACTCGACCTCTACGACGGGTCGCTCGCCTCGCTCGACAACGTCGCGGCCCTCGCCATGCTCGCCGGCAGCGCCGAGGAGATCGTGCAGGCCATGCGCACCCGCGCCCGGGGCGTCGCCCCCGACGACGTGACGGTGATGGTGATCCGCCGTGACGCATGACGAGCGCTCGCTCACGCGCCCGCGGTCCGAGAGCAGTGCGGAGGACCGCTCCGGCCGATCGTCGCGGCGGCGCATCCTGCTCGTCAGGCTCCTCGTCCTGCTGACCCTGACGGCGGGCCTCATCTACATCGTCTGGCGTTGGGGCTTCTCGCTGAACCTCGACGCGTGGTGGCTCTCCATCCCGCTCGTCGTGGCCGAGACCTACATGCTCATCGACGTCGCGCTCTTCGGCCTCACGGTATGGCGGGCGCGGGACCGCCCGCCGCCGCCCGCGCCGCCGGAGGGCGCCACGGTCGACGTCTTCATCACGACCTACAACGAGCCCGAGGAGCTGGTGCGAGCGACCGCGATCGCGGCGCTCGCCATCCGGTACCCGCACGAGACGTACATCCTCGACGACGGTGCGCGGCCCTCGGTGCGCGCGCTCGCCGAGGAGATCGGGGTGGGGTACGTCACCCGCAGCGCCGACTGGACGGGCAAGTCGCGCCACGCGAAGGCCGGAAACCTCAACAACGCGCTCATGGAGACCTCCGGCGAGTTCCTGCTCGTGCTCGACGCCGATCAGGTGCCGAGCCCCGAGGTGCTCGACCGCACGCTGGGCTACTTCACCGATCCCGAGGTCGCCCTCGTCCAGACCCCGCAGGTGTTCTCGAACGTCGCGGCGGGCGACCCGCTCGGCAGCCAGGCGCCGCTCTTCTACGGACCCATCCAGCAGGGCAAGGACGGCTGGAACGCGGCCTTCTTCTGCGGGTCGAACGCGGTGCTCCGCCGCGAGGCCCTCATGCAGCTGGGCATCGTGCGCTACGTCGTCGAGGTCGAGAAGGCGGTGCGCGAGGCGATCAGCGGCGCGATGCGGGTCGTCGCCCGCGCCCGACGCAGCCGCCGATCGCGCGATCCGATGGTGCAGGATGCCCTGGAGGAGATCTTCGAGGCGCTGCAGCGCACGCGCACCGAGGTCAAGGGCGGCGCCGCACTCGCGCAGGCGACCTTCGCGCTGCAGGAGAAGGTGCGCGCAGCATCCCGTCGTCTCGTCGACCAGGACATGCGTCTCATCGCCGATGACCTGGCGGCGATCGCCGCCCTCGACGAATCCGCCGGCATCGACAGCGGGGCGCCGACGGTCGAGGCCCCCGCCGACGGGATGCGCACGCTGCTGCTGGCCGGCATCGAGCAGAACGCCGAGATGCTCGCCTCCCGCGACCTCAGCCCGCTCGGAGCGCTGGCGGCCGTGGAGCGCCTGCTGCGTCAGATCGACGTCGACCGGGCGGATGAGGCGCAGCCGCTGATGCCGCTCGCCACCGTCTCCGTGACGGAGGACATGGCGACCTCGATGAGACTGCACGGCCTCGGCTGGCGGAGCGTCTACCACCACGAGACGCTCGTGCACGGTCTCGCGCCCGAGGATCTGGGCACGGCCCTGCGGCAGCGGCTGCGGTGGGCCCAGGGCACGGTGCAGGTGATGCTGCGCGAGAGCCCGTGGACCCAGCGCGGGCTCACCCTCGGGCAGCGGCTCATGTACTCGGCCACGATGTGGAGCTACCTCAGCGGGTTCGCGACCGTCGTGTTCATCGCCGCTCCGGCGATCTTCCTCATCTTCGGGATCCTGCCGGTCAGCTCGACGGCGTTCGAGTTCTTCCTCCGGTTCCTGCCGTTCCTCGTGCTGAGCCAGCTGAAGTTCCTGGTGGTGGGGCGCGGGATGTCGACGTGGCGGGGTCAGCAGTACAGCCTCGCCCTCTTCCCGGTGTGGATCGCCGCCTGCTGGACGGCGTTCATGAACGTCGTCTTCCGCCGGCCGCTCGACTTCGTCGTCACCTCGAAGGTCCGCGAGCGGCTCCCGAACCCCCTGCGGATCGTGCGCTGGCAGATCGTCGCATCGGCGGTGCTGCTCGTCGCCACGGTCGTCGGCGTCGCGCGACTCGTCATGGGCATCGGCGAGCCGCTCGGCACCGCCGTCAACGTCGGCTGGGTCGCGTTCGACCTGGTCATGTTCTCCGTGCTCGTCTCCGCCGTGCGGTTCCGCGGCTACGAGTCGGAGCCCGACCCCGCGCCCGAGCCCGCGCCCGAGAAGGAGCATCTCCCATGAATCAGTCGACCGAACTCCGCCCCGACGGGGTCGCCGTCATGACGCTCGACGGCCGCCTCAACATGGTCACCGCCGCCGCCTTCCGCGAGGAGGTCAGCGCGCTCGTCGGCGACGGGCACGCGCGCATCGCGGTCGATCTCGCCCGGGTCGAGTTCATGGACTCCTCCGGGCTCGGCGCGCTCGTCGGCGGCCTCAAGTCGACGCGGCAGGCCGGCGGCGATCTGCGCATCGTGGCGCCGACGGAGCAGGTGCTCATGGTCATGAGGCTCACCAACCTCGAGCGGGTGCTCGCACCGGCCTCGTCCGTCGACGAGGCCTTCCCCCGTGGCTGAGGAGGCCGGCCCTCCCCCTGCTCGGTACGAGTGGTCGCTGGCGTGCCCGCCGGACGACGTCAACACCGCCCTCGACTTCCTCCGCACGATCTGGGTGAGTGATCCGTCGGTCTCCGCGATCGACCGCGCCGCCCTGGAGACCGCCGTCGTCGAGATGACCGGCAACGTGATCGAGCACGCGGCGGCGGGGGCCGCCGAGGCGGAGTGCCGGATCGTCGTCGAGATCGATCCCGCCGTCATCCGCATCGAGGTGCGCGACGACGGGGCCTCGATCGATCTCGACCTCGACGGCAGCGCCATGCCCGACGACACGGCCGAGTCGGGCCGCGGCATCCCGATGATCCGGGCCCTCGTGGACGAGTTCTCCTACGCGCGCGAGGGCGACGTCAACCACTGGCACCTGGCGCGATCCCGCACCGCGGCGGTCTGAGCGCCGGCCGCGCTCGCCGCGCCGGCCGCACCGTCGCCGCCGGCCGCACCGTCGCCGCCGGCCGCATCCTCGCCGCCGACCGCATCGCCGCCGCCGCCCATCGCGACCGTGCGCCGGGCCGGTGCGCGACGGGAGTACCCTGGTCGCGGTCGTGAGTATCTCGACGTCGAGCGATCTCGTTCGACGTCGGCGCGACCGAGTCCCCAGTACATCGCACGCGGATGGGAAGAGCAGAGCGTGGATCTTTTCGAGTACCAAGCCCGGGACATGTTCGAGAAGCACGGTGTTCCCGTGCTGCCGGGCATCGTCGCCGACACCCCCGAGGAGGTGCGCGCGGCGGCTGAGAAGCTCGGCGGTGTCACCGTCGTCAAGGCGCAGGTCAAGGTCGGAGGCCGCGGCAAGGCCGGCGGCGTCAAGGTCGCCAAGACCCCCGCCGACGCGGAGGAGGCCGCGAAGGCCATCCTCGGCCTCGACATCAAGGGCCACGTCGTGCAGCGCGTCATGGTCGCCGCGGGCGCCGACATCGCCGAGGAGTTCTACTTCTCGGTGCTGCTCGACCGCGCGAACCGCAACTACCTCGTGCTCTGCAGCTACGAGGGCGGCGTCGAGATCGAGCAGCTCGCCGAGGAGCGCCCCGAGGCGCTCGCCCGCGTCGCCGTCGACCCGGGTCGCGGCATCGACCTCGAGAAGGCCCGCGAGATCGCCGTCGAGGCGAAGTTCCCGGCCGAGCTCGTCGAGAAGGTCGCCCCGGTCTTCGTGACCCTCTACGGCGTCTTCACCGCCGAGGACGCGACGCTCGTCGAGGTGAACCCGCTCGTGCTCACCGGCGCCGGCGACATCATCGCCCTCGACGGCAAGGTCACGCTCGACGAGAACGCCGCCTTCCGCCAGCCCGGCCACGAGGCCCTCGAGGACGCGGCCGCGGCCGACCCGCTCGAGGCCAAGGCCAAGGAGCACGACCTCAACTACGTGAAGCTCGACGGCGAGGTCGGCATCATCGGCAACGGCGCCGGACTCGTCATGTCGACGCTCGACGTCGTCGCCTACGCCGGTGAGAAGCACGGCGGCGTGAAGCCCGCCAACTTCCTCGACATCGGCGGCGGAGCCTCGGCCGAGGTCATGGCCGCCGGTCTCGACGTCATCCTCGGCGACGCGCAGGTCAAGAGCGTGTTCGTCAACGTCTTCGGCGGCATCACCGCCTGCGACGCCGTCGCGAACGGCATCGTGAAGGCGCTCGAGATGCTCGGCGACGCCGCGACCAAGCCGCTCGTCGTGCGCCTGGACGGCAACAACGTCGAGGAGGGGCGCCGCATCCTCGCGGAGGCCGCCCACCCGCTCGTCACCGTCGCGAGCTCCATGGACGAGGGCGCCGACAAGGCCGCCGAGCTGGCTTCGAAGTAAAGGACCCCAGAGAATGTCGATCTTCCTGACCAAGGACTCCAAGGTCATCGTCCAGGGCATCACCGGCGGCGAGGGCACCAAGCACACGGCGCTCATGCTGAAGGCGGGCACCCAGGTCGTCGGCGGCGTGAACGCCCGCAAGGCCGGCACGACCGTCACCCACGGCGACGTCACCCTGCCCGTGTTCGGCACGGTCGCCGAGGCGATGGCCGAGACCGGCGCCGACGTCTCGATCGCCTTCGTCCCTCCGGCCTTCGCGAAGGACGCCGCCATCGAGGCGATCGATGCGGGCATCCCGCTGCTCGTCATCATCACCGAGGGCATCCCCGTGCTCGACTCGGCCGAGGTCTGGGCGCACGCTCAGGCCACCGGCAACGTCACGCGCATCATCGGCCCGAACTGCCCCGGCATCATCACGCCGGGCGAGGCGCTCGTCGGCATCACGCCGGCGAACATCACCGGCAAGGGCCCCATCGGTCTCGTCTCGAAGTCGGGCACCCTGACCTACCAGATGATGTACGAGCTGCGCGATCTGGGCTTCTCGACCGCCATCGGCATCGGCGGCGACCCGATCATCGGCACGACGCACATCGACGCGCTCGCCGCGTTCGAGGCCGACCCCGAGACGAAGGCGATCGTCATGATCGGCGAGATCGGCGGCGACGCCGAGGAGCGTGCGGCCGACTTCATCAAGGCGAACGTCACGAAGCCCGTCGTCGGCTACGTCGCCGGCTTCACCGCCCCCGAGGGCAAGACGATGGGCCACGCCGGCGCGATCGTCTCGGGATCGGCGGGCACCGCGCAGGCCAAGCAGGAGGCCCTCGAGGCCGCCGGCGTGAAGGTCGGCAAGACCCCCAGCGAGGCCGCCGCGCTCATGCGCGAGATCGTCGCCGCGCTGTAGCCGTCGCACCATCTGCGGAGGAGCCCCGTCGCCGTCAGGCGGCGGGGCTCCTCCGCGCTGCGGGGAGCCTCGGCGGTCGGTGCGGGCCGAGCGGCTCCCGGCCCTGGCGCGTGCTGGAGCGCGGGTCTAGGGTGGCGGTCGAGTGCGGGTCCGCCCCCGCGGGCCGGCGACGACGTCCGTTCGACGAAGAGAGGGCATCCACCATCATGAAGAAGCTCATCAACGCACCCGAAGCGGTTCTGGCGGATGCCCTGCGAGGGATCGAGGCGGCGCACCGCGAGCTGCGCGTCGACCACGAGAACCGCGTCATCCTGCGCGCCACCCCGAAGGATCACGGCACGGTCGCCCTGGTCTCCGGCGGAGGATCGGGCCACGAGCCCCTGCACGGCGGCTTCGTCGGCTTCGGGATGCTCGACGCGGCCTGCGCGGGCGAGGTGTTCACCTCGCCGACCCCCGACCAGATGCAGGCGGCGACCGCGGCCGTCGATCGGGGCGCGGGCGTGCTGCACATCGTCAAGAACTACACGGGCGACATCATGAACTTCGAGATGGCCGCGGAGCTGGCCGCCGCGGAGTCGAGCATCGAGGTGCGCACCGTCATCGTCGCCGACGACGTGGCCGTGCAGGATTCGCTCTACACGGCGGGGCGCCGCGGCGTGGGGCTCACCGTGCTGATGGAGAAGATCCTGGGCGCCGCGGCCGAGCAGGGCTACGACCTCGACGCGCTCGTCGCACTCGCCGACCGCGTCAACGCCGGCGGCCGCTCGATGGGCATGGCTCTCACGAGCTGCACGGTTCCCTCGGCGGGCGCGCCGACCTTCGATCTGCCCGAGGACGAGATGGAGATCGGCATCGGGATCCACGGCGAGCCCGGCCGTCATCGCGTACCGCTCGGCTCGGCCGCCGAGATCGCGCAGCAGCTGCTCGACCCGATCCTCGCCGATCGCGACTACGCGGGAGCGCCCGTCATCGTGATGCTCAACGGCATGGGCGGCACCCCGCTCATCGAGCTCTACCTCATGTTCGGCGAGGTGGCCGCCCTGCTGGAGAAGCACGGGATCACCGTGGCGCGCTCCCTGGTGGGCGACTACATCACCTCCCTCGACATGGCCGGATGCTCGGTGACGCTGCTGCACGCTGACGACGAGATGCTGTCGCTCTGGGACGCGCCGGTCGAGACCCCGGGCCTGCGGTGGGGTCGCTGAGTCGAGCGCCCCTCGCGGACTGCGGCAGAATGAGCGCACGATGAGCCCCGTCACCCTCGACCTCGCCCGCCTGCAGCAGTGGATGACCCGTTTCGCCGCGGTCGCCGAGCAGAACAAGGCCTATCTCACGGCCCTCGACTCGGCGATCGGCGACGCCGACCACGGCACGAACATGGCGCGGGGCTCCGCTGCGGTGCTCGCGAAGCTCGAGGCGAGCCCGCCGAGCACCATGGGCGAGCTCGGCAAGACGGCGGGCATGACGCTCGTGAGCGCCGTCGGCGGCTCGGCGGGGCCGCTGTACGGCACCTTCTTCCTCCGGCTGGGGGCGAGCATCGGCGACGCCGCCGAGCTCGACGCGGCGACGCTCGCCGCGGCCCTGCGCGCCGGGGTGGAGGGCATCGTGGCGCGCGGCAAGGCCGAGGCGGGCGACAAGACGATGGTCGACGCCTGGCTGCCGGCGCTCGCGGCGATGGATGAAGCGGTCGCGAGCGGGGCATCCCTCGTCGACGCGCTCGCGGCCGCCCGCGATGCCGCCGCCGCGGGTCGCGACGCGACCGAGCCCCTCGTCGCCCGCAAGGGCCGCGCGAGCTACCTGGGCGAGCGGAGCGCGGGTCACATCGACCCGGGCGCCGCCTCGACCGCCCTTCTGCTGGATGCCCTCGCGGAGGTCGCCGCCGCGTGAGCAGCTCTCCCCGCGTCGGCCTCGTCGTCGTCTCGCACTCGCCGGCCCTCGCCGCGGCCGCCGTGGCCCTGGCCTCGGAGATGGTGGCGAGCGACCCGCCCTCTATCGCCATCGCCGCCGGCACCCCCGAGGGGGAGACGGGCACCGACGCGGCCCGCATCGCCGAGGCGATCGGGGAGGCCGAGGAGGGCGCCGGCGTCGTCGTGCTGATGGATCTCGGCTCGGCGGTGATGAGCGCGGAGCTCGCGCTGGAGTTCCTCGACCCCGATGCCGCCCAGAGCGTGCGGCTCGTCGCCGCCCCCTTCGTCGAGGGGCTCATGGCCGCGGCCGTGCGCGCCGCGGGCGGGGCGTCGCTCGACGAGGTGGTCGCGGAGGCCCGTGCCGCCCTGAGCCCGAAGTCGCAGCACCTGGGAGCGGGGGAGCCGGAGGCGGCGCCCGACGACGCTCCCGCGGGCGGCAGTACCGAGGCCGCGCCCGCCGACGCCCTCGCGGGGCCGCCGCCCGCCGTCGCCGACGTGATCGTGCGCAACGTCGGCGGTCTGCACGCCCGGCCCGCCGCCGTCATCGCCGGGGCCGTGGCCGCCTTCGACGCGGCGGTCACCCTCTCGGTGCCCGGCAAGGCGCCCGCCTCCGCGGCGAGCCCCATCGGCATCGCCATCCTCATCGCCACCGCCGGCACCGCCGTGCGCATCGCCGCGAGCGGGCGCCAGGCGGCCGAGGCCGTGAAGAGCGTGCGCGCCCTGATCGAGGAGGGCTTCGGCGAGGAGCTCGTCGATGCCGGAGGCGCCCCGCACGAGCCGCCGCCGAGCACGCGCGAGCTGCGCGTCGTCGGGCAGCCGCTGGGCGTCAGCTCCGGTCGCGTCGTCGGACCGGTGGTCGTCATGACGCACGACGTGATCGAGCCCGACGGGGGAGCGCGCATCGCCCCCGAGGAGCGCACCGCGGCGCGCGACCGGCTGCGGCGCGCGATGCTGCAGGTGGCGCGCACCATGCACGCCCAGGCCGATCGGCTCGGCGGGCAGCGGCGCGAGGTGCTCGAGGCGACGGCGGCGATCGCGGCCGATCCGGCTCTGCACGCCGCGGCGGAGGCGCACGTGCGCGACGAGGGGCTCACCCCCGAGCGCGCCGTCTGGATCGAGCTCGGGCGCACCGCCGCGCAGTACCGGGAGGCGGGCGGGCGGTTCGCCGAGCGCGCCACCGACATCATCGACGTGCGCGACCGCATCATCGCGGCCCTGACCGGGGTCGAGCCGCCCGGGGTGCCCGAGCGGGAGCATCCCTTCATCCTCGTCGCCGACGACCTCGCCCCGGCCGACACGGTGGGGCTCGACCCCGCGCGCTGCCTCGCGATCGTCACCGAGCAGGGCGGGCCGACCTCGCACACGGCGATCCTCGCCCGCGAGCTCGGGCTGCCCGCCGTCGTCGGCGCCGCCGGCGTGACGGCGCTCGCCGAGGGCACGGTGCTGCTCGTCGACGGCGACACGGGCGAGATCATCGAGCAGCCGACCGAGGAGCAGCGGGCGACCGCCACGGGCGTCGTGACGCTGCCGCCGTGGCAGGGCCCGGCGCGCACCGCCGACGGGCACCGCGTCATCCTCGGGGCCAACGTCGGGGCTCCCCGCGACACCCGTCGCGCCGTCGAGCGCGGGGCGGAGGGCGTCGGACTCTTCCGCACCGAGTTCTGCTTCCTCGACCGCCAGTCCGAGCCGGGCATCGACGACCAGGTCGCCGCCTACCGCGAGGTCTTCGCCGCCTTCCCCGGGCAGAAGGTCATCGTGCGCACGCTCGACGCCGGCAGCGACAAGCCCCTGCCGTTCCTCACCGCCGACGACGAGCCGAATCCGGCGCTCGGCGTGCGCGGGTTCCGCACGGCCCGTCGCGACGGCGCCGTGCTCGACAACCAGCTCCTCGCGATCGCGCGCGCCGCCGACGCCGAGAGCGCCGAGGTGCAGGTCATGGCACCGATGATCGCCACGGTGCAGGAGGCGGAGGACTTCGTGCAGCGCGCCCGCGCGGCGGGCATCCCCTCGGTGGGCGTCATGATCGAGACCCCCTCGGCCGCGATGGTCGCCGACGAGCTCATGCGCGTCGTCGACTTCGTCAGCATCGGCACCAACGACCTCTCGCAGTACACGATGGCCGCCGACCGCCAGTCGGGCGAGCTCGCGGCGCTCGCCGACCCGTGGCAGCCGGCGCTGCTGCGCATGATCCGGCTCATCGGCGAGGCGGGCGAGCGCACCGCGACCCCCGTGGGCATCTGCGGCGAATCGGCCGCCGACCCCGCCCTCGCCCCGGTGCTCGTCGGGCTCGGCGTCACGAGCCTGTCGATGTCGGCCCGCGCGGTCACGGCCGTCGGCACGGCGCTGAGCGCGCTGCCGCTCTCGCGGTGCCGGGATGCCGCTGCCGCGGCCTGCGCCGCGCTCGACCCGGCACGGGCGCGCGCCGCCGCGGCCGCGGTCCTCGCGGGCTGAGGCCGCGCCCGCGAGGCGGCCCGGGGCCGACCGCGCCCCGCCGGTAGGCTCGCCCCCGTCATGACCCGCCGACTCACCGCCGCCTTCGCCGCGCTCGAAGCGCTGCTCGTGGTGGGCATCGGCATCGGCCTGCCGCTCGCCGTGCTCACCCTCATGTGGGCGTTGCAGTTCGGGTTCCAGCTCGACTGGCTGGTGTTCTGGCGGGCGGCCGTCGACGTGTGGCTCGTCGGCCACGGGGTCGACGTGCTCGTCACCCTCGATCCGGCGGCGGGCGCCGCGCTCGGGCTCGCCATCGAGCCGTTCCCGGTCACGCTCGCGCTGCTGGGCGGGGCCGTGCTCACCGCGGGGGCGGGCGTCGTGCTGGGCGGACGGCTGCGCGAGCAGCCGCACCGCGGCCTCGGGGCGGGCATCGCCGTGGCGGGGGTCGTGCTGTTCTCGTGGCTCGCGACGAGCTCGGCGGGGCATCCCGTGGCGCAGCCCGACCTGACCCAGGGAACCGTCTACCCGGCGGCGGTCTTCGCGCTCGGCCTGCTCGTCGGCCTGCTGATGGCCGAGGCTCGGTCGGTCGTGCGCGGCCCCGGCGCGACCGGCGCGGCCGGTGCGACCGGCGCCGCGGCGCGTCGAGCACCGGCGGACGGCCCGCTCGGCGCGGCCCGCTCGGCGCTCGACAGGGCCGCGACCGCCGCGCGGCTGCGAGCCCGCACGCTCGGGCAGTCGGTGCGCGACCGCGTCGACGACCTGCCGCGCGGGCTGCTCGGCGCCCTCTCGGCGGGCTGGCGCGCCGGCCTCGGCGTCGTCTTCTCGGTGATCGCGGCCGCGTCGGTGCTGACGGCCGGGGCGCTCATCGTCTCCTACGGCCAGGTGATCGCCCTCTACGAGAGCGTGCAGGCCGAGGTGCTCGGCGGCGTCGCCCTCACGGTCGGCCAGCTGCTGCTCGTGCCGACCGCCGTGCTG
Organism: Microcella daejeonensis; assembly: GCF_026625045.1. Classification (GTDB taxonomy): domain Bacteria; phylum Actinomycetota; class Actinomycetes; order Actinomycetales; family Microbacteriaceae; genus Microcella; species Microcella daejeonensis. Next base: position 1,423,641 of record NZ_CP113089.1, read on the forward strand.
TGGTCCTTCTCCTGGCTCGTCGGCCCGGGCTTCGCCCTCGGCACCGGCTCGGGCGTCAGCGCGCTCGGCACCACCGTGGGGCCGCTGCCGGCCATCCCGCTGCTCGGCGCCGTGCCCGCCGCGGGGGAGGGGCCCGGCTTCGTCGTGCTGCTGGTACCCGTGCTGCTCGCCTTCGTCGCCGGCCTCGCGGCCCGTCCGCGCCTCGTCGCCGAGCTGCCCACAGGGGCCCCCTGGCGCCGCTGGGCGCTCCTCGCCGCGGTGCTCGCCGCCCTCATCGCCGGCCTGCTGGCGGCCGGGCTCGCCGCGATCGCCGCCGGCTCCGCCGGGCCGGGGCGACTCGCGCAGATCGGGCCCGACGGCGTCGCGGTGGGGCTGTGGATGCTCGTCGAGGCCGTCGTCGGCGTGCTGCTGGGCCTGCTCGCCGGCGGGGTGCGCGTGCCCTTCGCGGGGCGCGACGGGCATCCCGCCGCCGACGTCGACGAGCCGGATCGCGCGGCGGGCCGCCCCGCGCCCGACCGCCCCGCCCCCGGCTCCGCCGCCCTCGGCTCCGCCGGCAGCAGTCCTGCCCCGTTCCTGCCCGAGCGCCCCGCCCCGTTCCTGCCCGACCGCCCCGCCCCGCCGACGCCCTGACTCCTGCTCATCCGCGCATCGGGACCCCGCGCGACCGGTAGCCTGGAGCGGTGCTGCGGGTCGTCGTTCTGATCTCGGGCGGCGGGTCGAACCTGCGCGCTCTTCTCGAGAGGTCGGCGCACGACGACTACCCGGCCCACGTCGTCGCGGTCGGAGCCGACCGGCAGGCCGACGGGCTCGAGCACGCCGAGCACTTCGGCATCCCCAGCTTCACCGTCCCCTACGGCTCCTACCCCAGCCGCGAGGCCTGGGGCGCGGAGCTGCTGACGACCATCCAGGAGTGGCAGCCCGACCTCGTGGTGCTGAGCGGGCTCATGCGCCTGCTACCGGCCGGGGTCGTCGAGGCGCTCGCCCCCGCGATCATCAACACCCACCCCGCGTACCTGCCCGAGTTCCCCGGCGCCCACGGCGTGCGCGACGCCCTCGCCGCCGGGGTCGACCAGACCGGCGCCAGCGTCATCGTCGTCGACGCGGGAGTCGACAGCGGCCCCATCCTGCGCCAGGAGCGCGTGCCCGTGCTGCCCGGCGACACCGAGCACAGCCTGCACGAGCGCATCAAGCCGGTCGAGCGCCGCCTGCTCATCGACGTCGTGCGCGACATCGCCACGGGCGCGATCGACCTCGCGGCCGCGCGCCCCTCCTGAGCCGTTCGAGACCCCGACCCTTTCGATTTCCGCACGCCACGACACCGCACGCCACGACACCGAGGAGCCCCGCCATGGCCGGCCACGCCATCGATCCCGCCCTGTACCGCCCCCGTGAGGTCGTGCCGGTGCGCCGCGCGCTGCTGAGCGTCAGCGACAAGACCGGGCTGCTCGAGCTGGCCGCGGCGCTCGCCGAGGCGGGCGTCGAGATCGTGTCGACCGGGTCGACGGCGTCGGTGATCGCGGCGGCCGGGCATCCCGTCACCGAGGTCGCGAGCGTCACGGGCTTCCGCGAGGCGCTCGACGGCCGCGTCAAGACCCTGCACCCGGGCGTGCACGCGGGCATCCTCGCCGACCTGCGCCTCGAGGACCACGAGCGGCAGCTCGCCGAGCTCGGCATCGCGCCCTTCGAGCTCGTCGTCGTCAACCTGTACCCCTTCGTCGAGACGGTCGCGAGCGGCGCCGAGCCCGCCGCGGTGGTCGAGCAGATCGACATCGGCGGCCCCGCGATGGTGCGCGCCTCGGCCAAGAACCACGCGAACGTCGCGATCGTCGTCGACCCCGCCGACTACGGGATGCTCACCGCGGCCGTGCGCGACGGCGGCACGACGCTCGCCCAGCGCCGGCAGCTCGGCGCGAAGGCCTTCGCGCACACCGCGGCCTACGACACCGCCGTCGCGGCGTACTTCGCCGAGACGATCGCGCCGAGCGCGGCCGACCCGGGTGCCGCGGCCGACGCCGGAGCGACGGACGCCGCCGCCCCCGCCGACGCCCTCCCCGCCCGCATCGAGGTGGCCGTCGAGAAGTCCACCGACCTGCGCTACGGCGAGAACAGCCACCAGCCGGCCGCCCTGTACCCGCTCGCGGACGGCGCGGGCATCGCCCAGGCGGTGCAGCTGAACGGCAAGGAGATGTCGTACAACAACTACGTCGACGCCGACGCCGCCGTGCGCGCCGCCTTCGACCACTCCGGCCCGGCCGTCGCGATCATCAAGCACGCGAACCCCTGCGGCATCGCGGTCGGCTCCTCGATCGCGGCCGCGCACGCCGCCGCGCACGCCTGCGACCCGGTCTCGGCCTTCGGCGGCGTCATCGCCGCGAACGGCGTCATCACCCTCGCCGCCGCCGAGTCGATCGCCCCGATCTTCACCGAGGTCGTCGTGGCCCCGGGCTTCGAGCCCGAGGCGCTCGAGGTGCTGCGGGCGAAGAAGAACCTGCGCCTGCTGCAGCTGCCCGAGGGCTTCGCGCCCGTCGACCTCGAGCTGCGTCAGATCTCGGGCGGCTACCTCGGCCAGCGGCCCGACCGGCACTTCGCCGAGGCGGGCGAGTGGCAGCTCGTCTCGGGCGAGGCGGCCGACGAGCAGACGCTCGCCGACCTCGCCTTCGCCTGGCGCGCCTGCCGGGCCGTGAAGTCGAACGCCATCCTGCTCGCGCACCACGGGGCCTCGGTCGGCGTCGGCATGGGGCAGGTCAACCGCGTCGACTCGTGCCACCTCGCGGTCAGCCGCGGCGGTTCCCGGGCGGCCGGCTCGGTGGCCGCCTCCGACGCGTTCTTCCCCTTCGCCGACGGGCTGCAGGTGCTGCTCGACGCGGGCGTGCGCGCCGTCGTGCAGCCCGGCGGATCGGTGCGCGACGAGGAGGTCATCGCCGCCGCGCAGGCCGCCGGCGTCACGATGTACCTCACGGGCGAGCGCCACTTCTTCCACTGATCCCCACTGATCCGCACCGGAGCCCGCCCCTGAGCGGCGCTCGTGTCCAGCGAACGCGGAGCTACCGCCGGTCGACACGGCGACCCGGCCGGGTCTAGTCTGAAAGGCTGCGCCGAGCCGGCTGCAGCATCCCGCACCGCCACCGCACCGCCACCACGGCGCGCCCCAGGGCGCCTCGCATCCGTGCGCACCGCACGCCCGCACCGCAGCCTCCCTCACGAGGGGAAGCGTTCTCCCGAGGAATGATCGTGTCGACCACCGCAGCGCCGAAGCCCCGCCTCAGCACGTTCCGCGCCATCGCGCGGCTCTACCCGTACGCGAAGCCGGCGATGCCGCGCATCTATCTCGGCATGGTCGCCGCCCTGCTCGCCGGCGTCGTGGCACTCGCCATCCCGCTCGTGCTGCAGGTGCTCATCGAGGGCTCGCTGCAGTCCGGCGACTCCTCGGGCATCGTGCCCGCGGTGCTGCTCGTGCTCGCCCTGGGCGTGCTCGAGGCGATCATGATCGCGCTGCGGCGCTGGTTCGTGCTGACCCCGGGCACCTTCATCGAGGCGCGCATGCGCAACGGACTCTACGCGCAGCTGCAGGATCTGCCGGTCGCCTTCCACGACCGCTGGCAGTCGGGGCAGCTGCTGAGCCGAGCGGTGAGCGACCTCAACCTCATCCGCCGCTGGATCTCGTTCGGTCTCGTGCTGCTCGTCGTCAACATCGTGACGATCATCATCGGCTTCGGCGTGCTCATCTACTGGAGCCCGTGGCTCGGGCTGCTGTTCCTCGTCACCTCCATCCCGCTCTGGGTCTACGGCTACCTGTTCGAGAAGAAGTACTCGATCATCGCCCGCCGCGCGCAGGACCAGCAGGGCGACCTCGCCACGGCGGTCGAGGAGAGCGTGCACGGCATCCGCGTGCTCAAGGCCTTCGGGCGGGGCAAGCACTCGCTGCTGAAGTTCGCCGACCAGGCCGAGCAGCTGCAGGGCACCGAGATCGCCAAGGCGCGCGCCATCGGCGGCATCTGGTTCTGGCTCGTGCTCGTGCCCGACGTCACCTTCGCGCTCGCCCTCTTCGGCGGGGTCGCGCTCGCGGCGGCCGGCGAGCTGCAGGTCTCCGAGCTCTTCGCCTACTTCTTCACCGCCACGGTGCTGCGCTTCCCCATCGAGTCGATCGGCTTCCTCCTCTCGATGACCTTCGACACCCGCACCGCGGCCGACCGCTTCTTCGAGGTCATGGACGAGGTCAACACCATCACCGACCCCGAGGCCCCCGCGACGATCGCGGCCCCCGAGGGGCGGCTCGCCTTCGAGGGCGTCGAATTCCGGTACCAGGATGCCGCTCTCACCGAGCCCGCCACGCTCGCGCACATCGACCTCGCCCTGGAGCCGGGCGAGACGATGGCCCTCGTCGGCATCACCGGCAGCGGCAAGACGACGCTGACGGCGCTCGCGACGCGCCTGTACGACGTGACCGGCGGGCGCGTGACGCTCGACGGCGTCGACATCCGCGACCTCAGCCGGCCCGAGCTGCGGCGCCACATCGCCATGGCCTTCGAGGACGCGACGCTGTTCTCGGCGAGCGTGCGCCACAACGTGCTGCTCGGGCGCCCCGACCTCACGCTGAGCGACGACCCCGCCGACGCGGCGGAGGCCGAGCGCGTGCTCGCCGAGGCGCTCGACATCGCCCAGGCCGCCTTCGTGCACAGCCTGCCGAACGGCGTCGACACGATGGTGGGGGAGGAGGGCCTGAGCCTCTCCGGCGGCCAGCGCCAGCGCCTCGCCCTCGCGCGCGCCGTCGCCGCCGACCCGGCGGTGCTCGTGCTCGACGACCCGCTCAGCGCCCTCGACGTCGACACCGAGGCCCTCGTCGAGGCGGCGCTGCGCCGCGTGCTCGCGAAGACCACGGGCCTCATCGTCGCGCACCGCCCGTCGACCGTGCAGATGGCCGACCGGGTCGCCCTGCTGCAGGAGGGGCGCATCACCGACGTCAGCACGCACTCCGAGCTGCTGCAGCGCAATGAGCACTACCGCTACGTCATCTCCTCCCTCGAGGACGAGGAGCTCGCGCAGCTCGAGCGCCTCGCCCGCGAGAAGAAGCTCGCCGAGCAGGAGGGGCGCCGCCGGGAGGACTTCGAGCGGGAGAGCCACGTGATCGAGCGCAGGAACGGGGAGGTCAGCCGATGAGCGTCACCGGAGTGCAGGGCGAGGAGCGCGATGACTTCACGCGCGACGAGAGCCGCCAGATCCGCGACCGCTCGCTGCGGCTGCTCGGCTCGCTGCTGCGCCCGCGCCGGAACCGGGTCATCGTGACGATGATCGTCATCGTCGTCTCCACGGCGCTGCGCGTCGCGGGCCCGGCGCTCATCGCGTTCGGCATCGATCGCGGGCTCCCGGCCCTGCTCGATCGCAACGACTGGATGCCCCTCTCGCTGATCGTCGGCGCCTACGTGCTGAGCGGCGCGGCGGGAGCTGCGCTCATCGCCGCCTACACGGTGATGAGCGCGCGGCTCAGCCAGAGCATCCTGCTGGATCTGCGCAAGCGCGTCTTCCTGCACACCCAGCGCCTCTCCCTCGAGTTCCACGAGTCGTACACCTCGGGCCGTATCATCGCGCGCCAGACGAGCGACCTCGACTCCATCCGCGAACTGCTCGACTCGGGGCTCAACCAGCTCGTCTCGGGTCTGCTCTACATGGTGTTCACGGCCGGCGCGCTCGTGCTGCTCGATCCGACGAGCGGCATCGTGCTCGCGATCTCGCTCATCCCGCTCATCGCGCTCACGCGGTGGTTCCAGGTGCGCTCGCAGACGCTGTTCCGGCAGACGCGCGTGGCCTCGGCGCGCCTTATCGTGCACTTCGTCGAGACGATGACGGGCATCCGCGCGGTCAAGGCCTTCCGCAAGGAGGGGCGCAACGCCGAGCAGTTCGGCGAGCACGTCGAGGACTACCGGCACGCCAACGCCCGGGTCATCCAGCTGTTCGGCATCTTCGATCCCGGGCTCGTTCTCATCGGCAACGTCACGGTCGCGATGGTGCTGCTCGTCGGCGGCTTCCGCGTCATCGACGGCGGGCTCGCCCTCGGCACGCTGCTCGCCGTCGTGCTCTACACCCGCCGCTTCTTCGACCCGGCGGAGGAGATGGCGATGTTCTACAACTCGTACCAGTCGGCCGCCGCCGCCCTGGAGAAGATCTCGGGCGTGCTGGAGGAGAAGCCCTCGGTGCCCGACCCGACGACGCCGATCGACCTGTGGAAGGCGCGCGGCACCGTGCACTTCGACCGGGTGCGGTTCCAGTACACCGAGGACGCGGTCATCCTGCCCGACCTCGACCTCGAGATCCCGGCCGGGCAGACCATCGCCCTGGTCGGCACGACGGGCGCCGGCAAGTCGACGCTCGCGAAGCTCATCGCGCGCTTCTACGACCCGACCGAGGGCGCGGTCACCCTCGACGGCGTCGACCTGCGCAAGCTGCACCCGAAGGATCTGCGCCGCGCGATCGTCATGGTCACGCAGGAGGCGTACCTGTTCTCGGGCACCGTCGCCGACAACATCGCGCTCGGCAAGCCCGAGGCGAGCCGCGACGAGATCGTGCGGGCCGCGAAGGCCGTCGGCGCGCACGCCTTCATCGAGGCGCTGCCCGACGGCTACGACACCGACGTGAACAAGCGCGGCGGACGCGTCTCGGCCGGCCAGCGGCAGCTGATCTCCTTCGCGCGCGCGTTCCTCGCCGACCCGGTCGTGCTCATCCTCGACGAGGCGACCGCCTCGCTCGACATCCCGAGCGAGCGCCTCGTGCAGCAGGGCCTGCAGACCCTCCTCGCCGACCGCACGGCCGTCATCATCGCCCACCGCCTCTCGACGGTGACGATCGCCGACCGCGTGCTCGTCATGGAGCACGGCCGCGTCATCGAGGACGGCACGCCCGCCGAGCTCATCGCCGGCTCGGGCAAGTTCGCGCAGCTGCACGCCGCCTGGCGCGAGTCGCTCGTCTGACCTGCGTCGGGCATCCCGCCCTCGACCGGCGGCGGGATGCCCGGCGCGAGCCGCCTGCTGCCCTAGTCGGCCGGCGCCCAGCGGCACGCCGCGAGGTCGAGCCGGTACGCGTCGGGCTCGCCGCGCGGCCCCGTCCACCGGAGCGGGGTGGCCTCCTGCTCGTAGTGCTCGAGCGCCTCGGCCTCGTGGCCGGCGGGAGGGCGCGCGTCGGCGCGCACGACCCGCCACCACGGCAGGCTCGAGCCCTCGAGGGCCATGACGCGGCCGACCGCACGGGCGCCGCGGGAGCCGAGGGCCGCGGCCACGTCTCCGTAGGTCATGACGCGGCCGGGAGGGATCTCGGCGACGACGAGCAGCACGGCGCCGCCGAAGTCGAGCGGCGCCGGCTCGTCGCCGGCGGACGGCCGCAGCGGGGCATCCATCGACGGAGGGACGGTGACGCCGCTCAGATGGCGAGCGAGCCGATCTTCTCGCCGTACTCGGTCTCGCCGACCTCCTGGAACCCGAGGCGCTGGAAGAAGGCCCCGGGGCCGTCGTCGCCGGTCTCCCAGATGACGGTGATGGCGTCGAAGCCGCGCGACTTGGCCTCGGCGGCGAGCTCGTGCACGGCGAAGCGGCCGACGCCCTGGCCCTGGCGGGTGGCGTCGACGTTGACGCGCCAGATGCAGGCGCGGAACTCGGGGCGATCGTGCTCGGCGTCGAAGTTGCCGCGGATGAAGCCGACCACGTCGTCGCCGCGCAGCACGACGCGGGCCCAGGTGGTGGTCGGGTTCAGGTAGGCGTCGGCGGCCGAGTACGAGACGGGGGTGACGTACTGCTCCTGCCCGGGGCGCAGCGTGAGGCCGTTGGCCGCCACGATGGTCTTCGCCGACAGCTCTTCGAGTCTCAGATCGCTCATGACGACAGGCTATCCAGATCCCCCCGGACGGGGGTGGGAGATTTATCTCGATGTCGAGGTACCTCTGCCGAGCCGCTAGACTTCTGCGGGCTTCGCCGCCGGTGCGGAGGCAACCAGAAAGGACCGACGTGCAGAAGATCAAGGTCGAAGGAACGGTCGTCGAGCTCGACGGCGACGAGATGACCCGCATCATCTGGCAGTTCATCAAGGACCGCCTCATCCACCCGTACCTCGACGTCACGCTCGAGTACTACGACCTCGGCATCCAGCACCGCGACGAGACCGACGACCAGGTCACGATCGACGCCGCGCACGCCATCCAGAAGCACGGCGTCGGCGTCAAGTGCGCCACCATCACCCCCGACGAGGCCCGCGTCGAGGAGTTCGGCCTCAAGAAGATGTGGCGCAGCCCGAATGGCACGATCCGCAACATCCTCGGCGGCGTGATCTTCCGCGAGCCGATCATCATCTCGAACATCCCGCGCCTCGTGCCCGGCTGGAACAAGCCGATCATCATCGGCCGCCACGCTTTCGGCGACCAGTACCGCGCCACCGACTTCCTGTTCAAGGGCGAGGGCACGCTGACCGTCGAGTTTACCCCGAAGGACGGCGGCGAGGCCCAGAAGTTCGAGGTCTACCAGTCGCCCGGCGACGGCATCGCGCAGGTGCAGTACAACCTCGACGCCTCGATCATCGACTTCGCGCGCGCCTCGCTGAACTACGGCCTCTCGCGCAACTACCCCGTCTACCTCTCGACGAAGAACACCATCCTCAAGGCCTACGACGGCCGCTTCAAGGATCTGTTCCAGGAGATCTACGAGGCCGAGTTCAAGGACAAGTTCGAGGCCGCGGGCATCACCTACGAGCACCGCCTCATCGACGACATGGTCGCGAGCGCGATGAAGTGGGAGGGCGGCTACGTCTGGGCCTGCAAGAACTACGACGGCGACGTGCAGAGCGACACCGTGGCCCAGGGCTTCGGCTCGCTCGGTCTCATGACCAGCGTGCTCACGACGCCCGACGGCAGGATCGTCGAGGCCGAGGCGGCCCACGGCACGGTGACCCGCCACTACCGCCAGCACCAGCAGGGCAAGCCCACCTCGACGAACCCGATCGCCTCGATCTTCGCCTGGACCCGCGGGCTCATGCACCGCGGCAAGCTCGACGGCAACGCCGCGCTCATCACCTTCGCCGAGACCCTCGAGGACGTCGTGATCACGACCGTCGAGAGCGGCAAGATGACGAAGGACCTCGCGCTGCTCGTCGGCCCCGACCAGCAGTGGCTCACCACGGAGGCCTTCCTCGAGGCCCTCGACGAGAACCTGCAGCAGCGCCTGGCCTAGTGCCGAGCGCGCGGTCGTCGACGACGGCCGCATGAACGAGGGGATGCCCGCGACGACTCGTCGCGGGCATCCCCTCGTTAACCGCCCCGCGTCGCCGCGCCCGCCCGATCGGGCCCTTCGCCCCTGGCGGCGCCCCCGCCCCGGGTGTACACCGAAGCCATGGCCCCTGTGCTCGCGCTCGTGCGCCGCGTCCCGCTCGTGGTGCTGACGCTCGTCGTCGGAGCGGCCGCCCTCGCGCTCGTCGCCGTGGGCCTGGAGCCCGCTGCCCGCTGGGGCGTCTCCCTCTACGCCCTCGCGATCGCGGCCGTCGAGGCGGTGCGCATGATCCGCGGCCTGCTCGCGCGGCGGCTCGGTCTCGACGTGCTCGCGGTCACGGCGATCGTCAGCACCGTCGCGGTCGGCGAGTACGCGGCGAGCCTCATCATCGTGCTCATGCTCACCGGGGGAGAGGCGCTCGAGGTCGCCGCCGCGGGGCGCGCCCAGCGCGAGCTGCGGGCGCTGCTCGAGCGCGTGCCGCAGCAGGCGCACCGCATCGACAGCACGGGCGGCATCGTCGACATCGCGGCGGATCAGGTGCGGGTCGGCGACCGTCTGCTCGTGCGCCCCGCCGAGCTCGTGCCCGTCGATTCCGCCCTGGTGAGCGCCGCGGCGAGCATCGACGAGTCGTCGCTCACGGGCGAGAGCATGCCGGTCGACAAGCAGGCGGGCGACGCGGTGCTGAGCGGATCGCTCAACGGGGCGGCGGCCGTCGAGGTCGTCGCGATGGCCGTCGCCGCCGACTCGCAGTACCAGCGCATCGTCGAGCTCGTGCGCGAGGCCACCGCCAGCACCGCCCCCCTCGTGCGGCTCGCCGACCGCTACGCCGTGCCCTTCACCGCGGTCTCGCTCGCCATCGCGGGCGTCGCGTGGATGCTCAGCGGCGACCCCGTGCGCTTCGCCGAGGTGCTCGTGGTGGCGACCCCCTGCCCGCTGCTCATCGCCGCCCCCGTGGCCTTCATGGGCGGCATGAGCAGCGCGGCCAAGCGAGGGATCGTGATGAAGAGCGCGGCCTCGCTCGAGGTGCTCGCCCGCGCGCGCACGGTCGCCTTCGACAAGACGGGGACGCTCACCGCCGGGCATCCGGCGGTCGTGGGGGTGCATCCCGAGCCGGGCGTCAGCGCCGACGAGCTGCTGCGCCTCGTCGGCTCAGCGGAGCGGTACTCCTCGCACGTGCTCGCCGCGGCTCTGCGCGATGCGGCGGCGGGAGCGGGGCTGCTGCTGGCGGACTCCGATGACGCGCGGGAGGAGGCGACCTTCGGCGTCGCCGCGACGATCGACGGCAGGAGCGTCGTCGTGGGCAAGCCCGCCTTCGTGGAGCAGCGGGCGACGGGGGTGCGGCGGTCGGCGATCGAGAGGGGCCGCGCGGTGGTCTACGCGGGCGTCGACGGCGTGTTCGCCGGCACGATCGAGCTGCGGGACGGCGTGCGGCCGGAGGCGGCGAGGACGCTCGCCGCGCTGCGCCGCGCGGGTCTCGAGCGCACCATCATGCTGACGGGCGACGTCGAGGCGACCGCCCGACCGATCGCGGAGGGTCTCGGCATCGCCGAGGTGCATGCGGAGTGCCTGCCCGAGGACAAGGTTGCCCTCGTGCGGTGGGCGCAGCCGCGGCCCGTGATCATGGTCGGCGACGGGGTCAACGACGCGCCCGTGCTCGCGGTCGCCGACGTAGGGGTCGCGATGGGCGCGACGGGGTCGACCGCGGCGAGCGAATCGGCCGACGTCGTCATCATGGTCGACGACCTCACGCGGGTCGCGTGGGCGGTCGTCATCGGGCAGCGCACGGTGCGCATCGCGCTGCAGAGCATCGGCCTCGGCATCGCCGTCTCGATCGCGCTCATGCTCGTGGCGGCGGCCGGTCTGCTGCCGGCGGTCGCGGGGGCCCTGCTGCAGGAGCTGGTCGATCTGCTCGCCATCCTCGGGGCGCTGCGCGCGGTGCGCGCGGGCCGCGCCCCGATGCCCGGCCTCGATGGGGTCGAGGCGAGGGGCGCCGGGGCGCGGCCGATGCGGGCGAGCGAGGTGCTGCGGCCCTAGGCCGAGACCTCCGCGCGGTCGGGCGCGGTCGCGATGCTGATCTTGCGCGGCTTCGCCTTCTCGAGCACGGGGATCATGATGCTGAGCACGCCGTTCTCGTAGTGCGCCGAGATGGCCTCGGTGTCGATGTCATTGCCGAGGGTGAGCTGGCGCAGGAACGACCCGGACGGGCGCTCGCGGGTGAGCCACTGCACGCCCTCCTTCGAGCGCGGGGTGCGCTCGGCACGGATGGTGAGCAGCTGGCCGTCGACATCGAGGTCGACCGAGCCGGGATCGATGCCGGGCAGGTCGGCGCTGAGCACGAAGTGGTCGCCGTCGCGGTAGAGATCCATGGGCATGAGACGCGGGCTCTCGCGCCGGTCGAGCAGGCTGCCGGCCATGCGGTCGAACTCGCGGAACGGGTCGAAGAGCATCGACATGGTAATCGTCCTCCTGGGTGACGAACGCCCTCGCGGGCGGGGTTCCGAGAGTTGAGTCGAGGCGACTCAACTAGCGATAATCTAGCACTCGGGTCGGGAGAGTGCCAGCAAGATCCCCGCCCTTCGCGCACGGCGAACGGATGCCCTGCCGGGCGCGATCGGAGGGTCTCAGTACCCCGCGAAGTAGTCCGTGCGCACGCGCTTCGCCCCCGCGGCGCGGAGCGCCGCGGCCCCCGCGGCGACGACGGCGGGGGAGCCCGAGACGTAGGCCCGGCGCTGCCGGATATCGGGCACGTGCTCGCGCAGGGCATCCACCGTGACCTCGTCGCGATCGAGCACGACGATGCGCGCCCCCGCCTGCTCGAGCGTCTCGCGGTACAGGTGCTCGTCGGGGCTCGAGGGCACCATGACGGCGACGACGTCGCGCTCGTGGCCGTGGTGCGCGAGCTCGGCGAGCTGGCTGGCGAAGGGGGTGACGCCGATGCCACCGGCGAGGAGCAGGAGCGGCGTTCGCGCATCGGCCGGCAGCACGAAGTCGCCGCTCACCTGGGTGGCGCGCACGAGGGAGCCCGGCTCGAGGGCGGCGAGCTCGCGCTTGAAGGAGGAGCCCTCGGCGAGGATGCGGGTGCCGATCGCGACGTGGTCGGCGGAAGGGGCCGAGGCGATGGAGAACACCCGGCGGGTGCCGCGCACGTCGGCGCGGTGCGGCAGGTGCAGCTCGAGCCACTGGCCCGCCTCGAAGGGCACGGGGCGGGTGGGGGTGAAGCGCAGCTCGACCGCGGAGTCGGAGAGCGGGCGCGAGTCGACGAGGCGCAGCGCGAAGCCGCGGCGACGCGAGACGGCGAAGCCGACGATGTTGCCGACCACCAGGGCGAGCTCGGGGGTGTTGATGAGCGCGTAGGGGCCGATCGGGATGGCGAAGGGGTAGTAGATGATCAGTCCGGCCACCGCGGCGACCAGCCACTGCTGCCAGCGCCGCGGGGGCAGCGTCAGGGGCTCGCTGAGCATGAAGCCCGCCAGGAACACCACGGGCGTCAGGAGCACGGCGTTCTGCAGCGCGTCGAGCGCGGGAAAGCCCGCGGAGACGCCCTGACCGGAGTAGGAGGCGACGGCGATGACCAGGAAGACGGCAGCGACGTCGAGCCGCCGCGTGCGGTCGAGCAGCAGCAGGGCGCCGATCGCGACGACGGGGAGCATCGCGGCGGTGCCGATCCACCAGATGCCGACCGTGAGCCCGAAGAAGCCGGCGACGAGAACGCCCGTCGCCGCCGGGTTGAGGATGTGGCGCCCGCGCCAGACGATCAGGTACTTCGACAGAGCCGCGATGACGCCGGCGGCGGCCGCCCCGATGAGGCTCATCGTCGTGGCCTGCGGCGGCACGAGGCAGGCGATGATGAGCGCCGTGATGATGCTCGACTCGCGGTGCGGCACGACGCGGGCGAGCCGCGCGGCGATCTCGTTCGCGCCGATCGTGGCGACGAGCACGACGCCGATGACGCCGAGCAGCCCGAGCGGGTCGACGCCGATGACGTCGACGGCACCGAGCACGACGCCCATGACGAGCACGGCCGCGAGCGCGAGCACGGTGAGGCGGTACATGCTGACGCGGCCGGTGACGGCGTCGATCGCGGCTCTCATCGGAACAGCTCACCCTTCCAATCGGCGCTCGACTCGATCGAGCCGTTCGCGAACATCCTCACCCATTCGACGCCGAGGCGGTCGCCGATGGCGTGCGGGTCGGCGAGGAACAGCGCCGTGGCCGCGCCGTCGGCGACGAGCGCCGAGTCGGCGACGGCGAACGTCCCGATGACGCCCTCGTCGACCGGGCGGCCCGTCACGGCGTCGACGATGTGGTGCAGGCCCTCGCCCCAGCGCCGGCGATCGAGGGCGCTCGCGCACAGGGCGCGGCCCTCGGCGAGCTCGACGACGCCGATCGCCTTCGACGCATTGGCGGGGTTCTGCAGGGCGACGCGGATGCCCGTACCGCCCCATGCCCGCAGGTCGCCGCTCGCGTCGACCACCGGATCGGCCACCCCGTGCTCGAGCAGCAGCTCGCCCACGAGATCGACGAGCAGGCCCTTGCCCGCCGCTCCGACGTCGAGGGTCACCGGGGCGACGGCGTCGAGGCGCAGATCGCCGTCGGCCGAGCGCACGAGCGTGAGGGCGTCCTCCCACACGGGCGCCGCGAGCGGCGGACCGGAGGGCTCGAGCCGGTAGGCGGCGTCGTACCCGAGCCGCTCGAGCGAGGCTCCGACGAGCGGGCTCAGGCGACCGCCGGTGAGCGCGTAGAGCTGCTCGTACAGGCCGAGCAGCGGTGCGGCATCCCGGGGGAGCGGCCAGGAGCCGGGAGCGGCGGCGATGCGGGCGACGAGGGAGTCGTCGCGGAAGCGCGACCAGTCGCGGTCGAAGCGCGCGATGCGCCGATCGACCGCGGCGCGGGCCTCGACCGGGATGCCGCCGGGCGCCTCGATCGACCAGGGGACGCCGATCGCCTCGAACGTCCAGGCCGCATCGGCCGGGGCCGAGACCTCAGCCGACGAGGGCATCCGCCTTGATCGTCTCGAGGGCCTCGCGGAACCCGCCGCTCGTGAGCGAGGAGCCGGCGACCCGGGTGACCCGCAGTTCGTCGATGTCCTTGCCGACGACCTCGGCCTCGATACCGCCGACGAACTGGTCCTGGTAGTACTGCGTGGTCGAGTTGCTGCCGCCGGGGGTCACGGAGACGGCGGTCACCACGTCGCCCTCGAGGGAGAGCTGCACGACGACCGACTCGGTGCCGTTGGGCGACTGGTACGAGCCGCTCGCGCTGTACTCGCCGTCGGTGTACTCGGCCGAGGTGTCGGCCGGGCCCGAGGGCACGTCGGCGGCGGCGTCACCGGCGGTCGCGCAGCCGGCGAGCGTGCCAAGCAGGGCGAGGGATGCCCCGGCCAGGGCGACGGGGGTAGACGAGGGGCGGGCTCGAGAGGTCATGGAGTCTTCCGGATGGTGGGTGCGGGTTTCAGGCGTCGAGCCGAGCGGCGGAGCCGCCGGGAACGAGGGCGACGAGACCAGCATCCCCATGCCCGGTGGGTATTCGCTGTACTCGACGGGAGCGATTGCTGCACGGCGCGTGAGAGCCGCCGATGAGCGGGGCGCCGCAGAGTTCACACGTCGGAAACAGAAAGGGTTGTCTACCCGCTTTTGGGGGGCTTACAGTGAGGCCACCACCCGAGCCCGACGACGTGTTCGGGCCGTCCCCACCCTCCACGAGAAGGATGCACACCGCTGTGACTCTAAGGGATCGCCGCTCGCCGGCACTGCACCGTCCACACCGTCCACTCGCCCGAACCGCCGCAGCCGCCGCCACCGCGGCGCTCATGGCGGCGAGCCTGCTGACGGGCACCGCCGCGAACGCGGCCCCCGCCGCTCCGGGAACCGGGGTCGGCGCCATCGACTTCGAGGCCGGGCGCTACATCGTGACCCTCGCCGAGCCGGCGGTCGCCGCCTACGAGGGCGGCGTGCCGGGCATCCCCGCCACCGCCCCGGAGGAGGGCGAGCAGTTCGAGGCCCGCCGCGCCCCCGTCGTCGACTACCGCGCGCACCTGCAGCAGAAGCAGCAGGAGGTCGCCGCGGAGGTCGACGTCACGATCGACTCCTCGTACACCGTGGCCATCAACGCCTTCGCCGCCGAGCTCAGCGCCGAGCAGGCCGCGCAGCTGGCGACGAGCCGCGAGGTGCTGCAGATCGCGCCCGACGAGCTCAAGCAGATCCAGGCCGAGACCGGCACCGAGTTCCTGGGCCTCGACGGCCCGGGCGGCGTCTGGGAGGCCGTCGGAGGCGCCGAGACCGCCGGCGAGGGCGTCGTCGTCGGAATCCTCGACACCGGCATCGCCCCCGAGAACCCGTCCTTCGCGGGCGAGCCGCTCGGCACCGAGCCCGGTGCCGCGCCGTACCGCGACGGCGACAGCATCATCTTCGAGAAGAGCGACGGCGGCACGTTCACGAGCACGTGCGTCGAGGGCGTCCAGTTCACCGCCGACGACTGCTCGACCAAGATCATCGGTGCGCGCTACTTCGTCGACGGATTCGGCGCCGGCAACATCGGCGACGCCTCCACCGGCCCCGGCGAGTTCCTCTCGCCGCGCGACGGCGACGCGCACGGCTCGCACACGGGCGGCACCGCGGCGGGCAACCACCGCGTCGACACGACCGTGAGCGGCATCGACTTCGGCCCGATCTCGGGCGTCGCCCCCGCCGCCAAGATCGCCGCGTACAAGGTCTGCTGGAACGGACCCGACGCCGCGGCCACCACCGATGACGGATGCGCGACGAGCGACCTGCTCGCCGGCATCGACCAGGCCGTGCTCGACGGCGTCGACGTCATCAACTACTCCATCGGCGGCGGCGCCGCCACGACCACCTACTCGCCGATCGATGACGCCTTCCTCGGCGCCGCGGCGGCGGGCGTGTTCGTGGCCGCCTCGGCCGGCAACTCGGGCCCCGGCGCCTCCACGCTCGACAACGCGAGCCCGTGGATCACGACGGTCGCCGCGAGCACCATCCCCGCCTACCAGGGCACGGTCACGCTCGGCGACGGGCAGGCCTTCGCGGGCGCATCCATCACCGTCGACATGTCGGAGGGCGCCGAGCCGCTCACCGGACCCCTCGTGCCGTCGCGCAGCCTCGCGGCGGCCGGCGCGCCCGACCCGCAGCTCTGCGGCCCGGGCACGCTCGACCCGGCTCTCGTCGAGGAGGGCGACATCGTGCTCTGCGAGCGCGGCGTCTACGACCGCGTCGCGAAGTCGGCCGAGGTCGCCCGCGTGGGCGGCGCCGGCATGGTGCTCGTCAACGTGACGCCCGGCTCGGTCGACACCGACACGCACACCGTGCCGACCGTGCACCTCGACGCGGCGTACTACGCCGCCGTCACGGCCTACGCCGCGACGGAGGGCGCCACGGCGACCCTCACCGCCGGCAACTCGACCGACGTCGTGACCCCGGTGCCCCAGGTGGCCGGCTTCTCGTCGCGCGGCCCGGTGCTCGCCGACGGCAGCGACATCCTCAAGCCCGACATCGCGGCGCCCGGCGTCTCGATCCTCGCGGCGATCTCGAACCGCGAGGGCGAGGAGTCGCAGTACGGCTTCCTCAGCGGCACCTCGATGGCGGCCCCGCACATCGCGGGTCTCGCCGCCCTGTACCTCGGTGAGCGCCCGAACGCGACGCCCGCCGAGATCAAGTCGGCCATCATGACGACGGCGTACGACACGCTCGCCGCCGACGGCTCGACCGTGACCGACCCCTTCACGCAGGGCGCCGGCCACGCCGACCCGACCCGCTTCTTCGAGCCTGGCCTGGTCTACCTCAACGGCGTGCCCGACTGGCTCGGCTACCTGCAGGGCATCGGTTACGACGCCGGCGTGGAGCCGATCGACGGCAGCGACCTCAACCTCGCCTCGATCGCGGTCGGCACGCTGACCGCGCCCGAGCAGGTCACCCGTACGGTGACGGCCACGCAGGCCGGCACCTTCGAGGCCAGCATCCAGGGCCTCGAAGGCATCGAGGCGACCGTCGAGCCCTCGACGCTCACCTTCGGTGCGGCGGGCGAGTCGCAGAGCTTCACCGTGACCTTCTCGCGCACGGATGCTCCGCTCGACGCCTACGCCTCGGGCTCGCTCACCTGGACCTCGCGTGAGACGACCGTGCGCAGCCCCATCGTCGTGCAGCCCGTCACGATCGTGGCCCCGGCCTCGGTCGAGGGCGAGGGCACGACCGGTTCCGTCGACATCGCGGTGACGCCGGGCGGCACGGGCGACATCGCCCTGTCGACCACGGGACTCTCGCTCGGTGAGCGCCTGCCGAACGCGGAGGACGCCGAGGCGGACAACTCCGGCTCGGGCATCACGGGCGACTTCGCCGAGTACACGGTGACCGTGCCGGAGGGATCGGCGTTCACGCGGTTCGACGTCGACTCGTTCGACGACACCGCCGACCTCGACCTCATCGTGTACCTGCTCGACGAGACCGGCACGCCCATCGCGGGCTGGCAGTCGGCGACGGGTGCGGCCGATGAGCGGGTCGACCTCGTCGAGCCGGAGGCGGGCCAGTACGCCGTCATCGTCGACGTCTACGCCGCGGCGACCGAGACGGCGTGGAACACCACCGTCACCTCGATCGTCGAGGGCGGCGCCCCGCTCGCGCTCGACCCGGCCGTGATCGCCGGCGTGCAGGGCGAGGAGTCGATCGTCACCGCCTCGTGGACCGACCTGGCCGCGCAGAGCAGCTACCTCGGTCTCGTGCGCTACGGCGACACGGGTGCCGTGACCACGGTGCAGGTCGAGACGGGCGATGCGCCCGCCGAGCCCGTCGCCCCGGTGGCGACGGTCGCCCCGTCCATCAGCGGCGAGGCGAAGCCCGGCCGCACCCTCACCGCCGACCCCGGCGAGTGGGACGTGGAGGGCCTGACCTTCACCTACCAGTGGCAGGCGAACGGCGAGGACATCCGCCGCGCGACCGACGCCACCTACAAGGTGACGGGCAAGGACAAGGGCGACGTCATCACCGTCGTGGTGACCGCCTCGAAGGACGGCCTGCCCGACGGCACCGCCACCAGCGAGGGCGTCGAGGTCGCCAAGCCGGGCAAGCCCGGCAAGCCCAAGGGCGGTGAGCGCGTGATCGACTGATCGCCGCGACCCTCTCGCAGGACGGCGACGGGTCGGGATCGTCTTCCCGACCCGTCGCGCACGGCAGCGGCCCGCATCCTTGTTCAGGGGGATGCGGGCCGCTGCGCTGCGCGGAGCGAGCGCCGCCGGCCGCGGGCCCGGCCGGCGCCGCACGCCGGACGACTCAGGCGGGCGGGGGAGCGTGCAGCTCGGCGTCGGGCGCGGTCTCGCGCCAGTCGAGGAACCGCACGGTGAATCCCGCGCGGGTGGGGCCGCACAGCATGGGCCCGATCAGGGCATCCTCGTGCGGGAACCGGGCGACGCGCACCAGCCGCCACTCGTCCTCTCCGGCCGCGGGCTCCGTCGCCTCCCCGCCGAGGGGGCGGGCGCGCGCGCGGATCACGACGGCGTCGGCGATGCGGGATGCCCGCACCGTGACCGCCCGCCCCGTCCAGTCGTCGACGCGCCCCGTCGACCAGTCGCTCGCGCCCACGGTGACGACGGCGCCGAGCTGCGGGTGCCCGTCGCTCTGCTCGACGCCCGCCTTGATCCAGGTGCTCTCATCGACCATGATCACGAGGCCCGCCTGATCGAACTCGCCGGTGAAGCCCTCGAGCGCGAAGGTCACCTCCACGGCGGTGCCCGGAGCCCAGGGAGCGAGCAGCCCGTGCCCGTCCTCGTGCCGGAACCCGTAGGCGGTATCGCGCCACCAGTCGCTGCCCTCCGCGGCCTCGACGACGAGGGCGCCGTCGGCGTCGATCGAGTGCGAGACCGGCTCCCGGCTCCAGCGGCCGCGCGTCCACTCGGTCATGCGGCACCCGCGCTCGCGACGGAGGGGCCGACCTCGACGCCCGCGGCCCAGACCCTCTCGACCTGCCAGCCCGAGCCGAGCACGACGACGTCGGCGGCGAAGCCCGCGGCGAGCATCCCCCACTCGTCGTCGCGGCCGAGCACGCAGGCCGGCGTCGCGGTCAGGGCGCGCACCGCGGCGTCCTCGTCGACGCCGGCGACCTCGACGGCCGTGCGCAGCGCGGCGTCCTGCGTCAGGGTCGAGCCGGCGATGGTGGAGGTGCCGTTGAGCATCGCGACGCCGTTCTGCACGGTGACGTTGAGCGAGCCGAGCCGGTAGAAGCCGTCGGCCCCGCCCGCGGCCGCCATGGCGTCGGTGACGAGCGCGACCCGACCGGGCGCGGCGCGGAACACCATCTGCACCACCGAGGGGTGCACGTGCACGCCGTCGGCGACGAGCTCGAGCGCGACGCGGTCGTCGTCGAAGGCCGAGGGGATCGGGCCGGGGTCGCGGTGGTGGATGCCCGGCATCGCGTTGAACACGTGGGTCAGCAGGCGCGCCCCCGCGTCGAAGGCCGCGCGGGTCACGTGCTCGCCCGCCTCGGTGTGCCCGACCGCGACAATCACGCCCGCGTCCACGAGCTGCTCGATCGCCGCGAGGGCGCCAGGCAGCTCGGGGGCGATGGTGACCTGCACGAGCGACCCGGCGGCGGCGTCGAGCAGGGTCGCGATGAGCTCGGGATCGGGCTCGACGAGGTACTCCTGCGCGTGCGCGCCGCGGCGGGCGACGGCGAGGAAGGGTCCCTCGAGGTGCGAGCCGACGATGGTCGGGTCGGCGGCGGCGAGCTCGGCGACGGCGCGCAGGCTCGCGACGATCGTCTCGAGCGGGTTGGCGACGAGCGAGATCACCGAGCGGGTGGTGCCGTGCTGCCGGTGCACCGCGAGCGCCGCGCGGATCTCGTCGGCTCCGTTGTCGAAGGCCGCGCCGCCGCCGCCGTGCCCGTGCAGGTCGATGAACCCGGGGGTGAGGGTGCGGCCGCTCACGTCGAGCACGACGTCGGCGGTCGGCGGGGCATCCGTGCCGACGGCGGCGATGCGGTCGCCGTCGAGCAGCAGCCAGCCGTCGCGGCGGCCGTCGGCATCGAGCAGGCTGCCGCCCGCGAGCAGGGTGGTGGTCACTCTCGCTCCTACTTGAAGATGATGGTGCGCTGGCCGTCGAGCAGCACGCGGTCCTCCGCGAACCAGCGCACGGCCTGGCTGAGCGTGCGGCTCTCCTCATCCTGCCCGATGGCGACCAGCTCGGCGGGCGAGCGCGTGTGGTCGACCCGCACGACGTTCTGCTCGATGATCGGCCCCTCGTCGAGGTCGCTCGTGACGAAATGGGCGGTCGCGCCGATGAGCTTCACACCGCGGGCATGGGCCTGCTTGTAGGGGTTCGCACCCTTGAAGCCGGGCAGGAACGAGTGGTGGATGTTGATGATGCGGCCGGCGAGCGCCGCGCACAGCTCGGGGGAGAGGATCTGCATGTACCGGGCGAGCACGACGAGCTCGATGTCGTGCTGCTCGACGACCTCGAGCACGCGCGCCTCGAAGGCGGCCTTCTGCTCGGCGCCGACGACGGGATGCGATTCGAAGGGCACCCCGTAGAAGCTCGCGAGCTCGCCGAGGTCGGGGTGGTTGCCCATGACGAGCGGGATCTCGGCGGGCAGCTGCCCCGCCCGCTGGCGGAACAGCAGGTCGTTGAGGCAGTGACCGGCCTTCGACACGAGCACGAGCGTGCGCAGCGGGCGCCCGACGCGATCGATGCGGCAGCTCATCCCGTACCGCTCGACGATGGGGGAGAGGGCGCGCTCCATGCCCTCGTGATCGGTCTCGGTCTCGGTCTGCAGCCGCAGGAAGAAGCGACCGGACTCGAGCCCGGAGAACTGCTGCAGCTCGGTGATGTTGCCCTGCGCCTGGACGATCGCGCCGGTGACGGCGTGCACGATGCCGGGCTGGTCGGCGCAGACGAGGGTGACGATCCAGTGGTTCAGGTTCTCGCTCACCCGCTCAGCCTATTGGCCGACTCCGCTCGCCCCTTGCTCCTCGGCGTCGCGCCGATCGAACCCTTCCAGGTCGAACTCCGCCTCCTCCTCGTCCGAGACCGCCTCCTCCTCGTGCGGCCACACGAGCTCGTCGATGAGGACGACGAGCGCGAGCACCCCGTTCGCGATCCAGGTGACCGCGAGGGCGGTGAGACCGGGGATGAGCGGCGCCAGCAGGTACATCGCGGTCAGCGCGGCCATGCCGAGCAGGTGCGAGCGCAGCCACGGCCGCCCGATCGAGCGCTTGAACAGCAGGTTGCCGAGCAGGTAGAGGGCGGGTGCCGCGAGCACGATCACGAGCGTCGTGCCGTCGATCGGGTCGTCGGGATGCGCGAGCACGAGCTCGTCGCCCACCGCGACCAGCACGATGCCCGCCACGAGCACCATGTGCAGGTAGGTGTAGGTGAGCCGGGCGATGATCCCCGTGTTGCGGGAGGCCTGGATGAACCGCGCACCGTGCTCGGCCCCGTGGCTGAAGTACAGCAGCCAGAACAGGATCGTGCTGACGAAGGCGGCGAGGAAGGCCAGCACGGAGGGCGTCGTCAGCTCGGACCGGCTGAACAGCGTGCCCGTGATGATGATCGACTCGCCGAGCGCGATGATCATGAACAGCCCGGCCCGCTCGGCCATGTGCCCGCCGGCGACCTGCCAGGTCTCGGGCGGCGAGACGCCGAGGCGGGGCATCCAGTACCGGAACGCCGGCCCCAGCAGCTCGACCGCGAGCGCCGCCGCCCACAGCGGCAGCTGGGCCTCCCCGCCGAGCAGAGCGCCCGCGATCCAGAACGGGGCGCTCAGCACGAACCACAGCGCGATGCGCACGAGGTTCATCGCGTTGGTGCGATCGTCGCAGACCGCGTAGCTGATGGCCACGAAGACGGTGCGGCCGACCTGCATCACGAGGTAAGCGATCGCGAACTGCGCGGCGCGGTCGCCGAAGGCCTCGGGGATGGCGGTGCTCAGCACGAGGCCGCCGAGCATCATCGTGATGAGCATCCACCGCACGGGGCCCTTCTGCGGGTTCATCCAGTTGGTGACCCAGGTGGTGTAGATCCACAACCACCAGACGGCGACGAGCATGACGACGCCCTCGAGCACGCCGAGGGGCGTCAGATGCTCGATGACGTGGTGCGAGAGCTGGGTGACCGCGAAGACGAAGACGAGGTCGAAGAACAGCTCGACGAAGGCGACGCGGTCGCCGCCCTCCTCGCGGGTGCGGAACAGGCGCGCGACGGGGATGGCGGCGATCATCGGGCTCCTGACATCGATCGTGTGGCGATAGCGTAGAACCGGATGCCCGGCTCGGGCACCCCCGTGACCGCCAGAGCGTTCCGCTGGCCGCGAAAGACCCGCTCCGCCATGACCCACCCCGCTCCCACCCCCGCCGATCGCCCCTTCCCCTGGCTCGGCCTCATCACCCTCGCGACGGCGATCTTCGTCTGCGTCACGAGCGAGTTCCTGCCCACGGGCCTGCTGCCGCAGATCGCCGCCGACCTCGACGTCACCGAGGCGCAGGTCGGCCTGCTCGTCACGATCTTCGCCGGCACCGTCGTCGTCACGACCGCGCCGCTCGCCGCCCTCACCCGTCGGTTCGACCGCAAGCACCTCGTCATCGTCGTGCTCATCCTCTTCGCGCTCGCCAACGTGGCCGCCGCGCTCGCCCCCAGCTACGCCTGGCTGGTCGCCGCCCGCGTGCTCGGCGGCGTCTCGCACGGCCTCTTCTGGGCCGTCGTCGGCGCCTACGCCGGTTACCTCGTGCCCAAGCACCAGATCGCCCGCGCCGTCGCCGTCACGAGCGCGGGCGGCACGACCGCCTTCGTGCTCGGCGTGCCCGCGGGCACGGCGCTCGGCACGGCGGTGGGCTGGAGGGCTTCCTTCTTCGTCATCGCGGGCGTCGTCGCCGTGCTGCTCGTCATGATCGTGAGGTTCCTGCCCGCGGTCGATCACCGGCAGTCGCTCGCGACGGGCGAGATCCCCCTGCCGGCACGGCG
This sequence comes from Microcella daejeonensis, assembly GCF_026625045.1. Taxonomy (GTDB): domain Bacteria; phylum Actinomycetota; class Actinomycetes; order Actinomycetales; family Microbacteriaceae; genus Microcella; species Microcella daejeonensis. The sequence continues at coordinate 1,446,832 of NZ_CP113089.1, forward strand.
CGATCCGAGCTTCCCCGGCGTGCTGTTCATCTGCCTGCTCGTGCTGATCGTCGTCGGCGGGCAGAACATCTTCTACACCTACATCGCGCCGTTCCTCATCGGCTCCGCCGGCTTCCCCGAGGCGAGCGTCGGCGCGCTGCTGTTCGTCTACGGCGGCGCGGGGGCGGTCGGGCTCGTGCTCGCCGGCGTGGTCGGTTCCCGCTATCCCCGTGGCGGTCTCTACGCCATGCTGCTCGTCGTCATCGCCGCGGTCGTCGTCATCGGATCCTCCGCGGGCGTGCCCGCCGTCGTCATCGCGTGCCTGCTGGTGTGGGGCGCGGCCTTCGGCGGCATCCCCGCCCTGCTGCAGACCCGGCTCCTGCACACCGCCTCGCCGCGCGTGCGCGACGTCGGCGCCGCGCTGCTGACCACCGCCTTCAACGTCGGCATCGGCGGCGGGGCGGCCATCGGCGGCGCCCTGTTCGACGTCATCCCCGTGCCCGCTCTGGCCTTCGTGCAGGCGGCCGTCATCGGCCTCGGCGTGGTGCTGCTCGTCGTGGCGGATGCCCGGCGGTCGTCGCCCGGTCGCGCGAGCGTCGGCGGCGACCGCGACGTCGAGCCGCAGTTCACCAGCGAGATCCCCGTACCGCCGCAGACGGGCTCCATCCCGCGGCAGCGCCCCGCGGGCCGGTAGCGTTAGCCGCGCGACTCCTCGCCGCGGCGACGGCGCAGCGCGGTGTCGATGGCGGCCGTGCCGAGCAGCACGCCGGTCGAGGCCAGCGACAGCGCCCAGGCGGGCATGACGAGCGCGAGCGGCAGCAGCAGCGCGACGACCGCCGCCGAGCCGAGCAGGATCCCCGCGCCCGGAGCCCCCACGATCCGCCGGAAGACCGCCGAGCCGAGGAGGAACAGGGCGGGCCCGCCGAGGATGGTGACGACGGCGAGCGCGCTCATCTCGACGGGGTGCGCGATCACGGTCTTGTCGGCCACGCCGGTGAGGATGATGCCCGCCACGATGGGCACGTGCGCGTAGGCGTAGGCCGCGCGCGCCATCGCCCCGGAGCGGGCCGAGCGCTCCACGCGCTCCTCGCCCTGCTGCTCGCCGTGATCGAAGTAGAGCCACCACATGCCGGCCGCCGCGAGGAACGCGCTCGCGAGCGCGGCGATGCGCGCGGGGTTCGACTCCTCCTCGACGAAGGCGAAGCCGGTGACGAGGAACGATTCGCCCAGCGCGATGATGATGAAGAGGGATGCCCGCTCCGCCACGTGCGCCGCCGAGACGTCCCAGCCCTCCATCGTGCCCCTGCCGAGCCCCGGCAGGGCGTAGTCGGTGCGGGCCACCACGTAATCGACCGCGACCGCGGCGCCCCACAGCACGACCAGGGCGACGCCGCCGGCGAGGGCGCCGGCGATCCACATCGTCCCCGTGACGAGGAACCAGGCGGCGATGCGGGCGAAGTCGGCGGCGACCCCGACGTCGTGCCGCACGGTGGCGATGACCATGAAGATCGAGCGCACGACCTGCAGGCCGACGTAGCCGAGGGCGAAGGCGAGCGCGCGCTCCCCGCCCGACTCCTGGATCGAGGTCGAGACGACGAGCCCGGCGAAGGCGAGCACGACGACGGCGATGCGCACGGGCATCCGCGCCGGATCGAGCCAGTTGGTCACCCAGGTGGTGTTCATCCACAGCCACCACAGCGCGGCGATGAGCACAGCCGCGCGCACGCCGTCGAGGGGGGAGGAGACCGCGGCGACGACCTCGCTGATCTGCGTGAGCGCGAAGACGAAGACGAGGTCGAAGAACAGCTCGACGAAGGCCACCCGCTCGCCGCGCTCGCGATCGGAGGGGCGCATCACGTTGGTGCGCATGCCCCACCGCGCCGTCGAGGTCGTCATGCCGCGATCATCGCAGATGCGCCGCTCAGCGCCGCGGTCCTCTTCGGCGGCGGTCAGCTCGGGCGCGTACACTGGGCACCGTCGCGACTGGCGTTGAGATGGGGCACCATCAGGGAGCGACCGACACGGTGAGCCGCCGTCCGCCTGGGCTGCTCGTCCACTTCACCCGCGCGGCGCCCGGCGCCCGCACGTTACCTGAGGAGCATCCCGTGTCCAGCCTTCCCAGTTCCTTCAACGACGCGCTCATCGACGTCGACCCCGAGATCGCCGCCGTGCTCGAGCAGGAGCTCGGGCGCCAGCGCAGCACCCTCGAGATGATCGCCAGCGAGAACTTCGTCTCGCGCGCCATCCTCGAGGCGCAGGGCTCGGTGCTCACCAACAAGTACGCCGAGGGCTACCCCGGCAAGCGCTACTACGGCGGCTGCGAGTTCGTCGACATCGCCGAGAACCTCGCCATCGAGCGGGCCAAGAGCCTCTTCGGCGCCCAGTTCGCCAACGTGCAGCCCCACTCGGGCGCCTCGGCGAGCGCGGCCGTGCTGCACGCCCTCGCGCAGCCGGGCGACACCATCCTCGGCCTCGAGCTCGCCCACGGCGGCCACCTCACCCACGGCATGAAGCTCAACTTCTCGGGCAAGGTCTACAACGCCACGAGCTACGGCGTCGACCCCGAGACGATGCTCGTCGACATGGACGTCGTGCGCGCGAAGGCGCTCGAGGTCAAGCCGACCGTCATCATCGCCGGCTGGTCGGCCTACTCGCGCCAGCTCGACTTCGCCGCCTTCCGCGCCATCGCCGACGAGGTCGGCGCCAAGCTCTGGGTCGACATGGCGCACTTCGCCGGCCTCGTCGCCGCGGGGCTGCACCCCTCGCCGCTGCCCCACGCCCACGTCGTGAGCTCGACCGTGCACAAGACCCTCGCCGGCCCGCGCTCGGGCATCATCCTCAGCAACGACGAGTCGCTGTTCAAGAAGCTCAACTCTGCCGTGTTCCCGGGCCAGCAGGGCGGGCCGCTCATGCACGTCATCGCGGCGAAGGCCGTGGCGTTCAAGCTCGCGGCGCTGCCGGAGTTCGTGGAGCGCCAGGAGCGCACGATCGCCGGTGCGCGCATCCTCGCCGACCGCCTCACGCAGGACGACGCGATCGCGGCCGGCGTCAACGTGCTCACCGGCGGCACCGACGTGCACCTCGCCCTCGTCGACCTGCGCACCTCGCCGCTCAACGGCCTCGAGGCGGAGGACCTGCTGCACGAGGTTGGCATCACCGTCAACCGCAACGGCGTGCCCTTCGACCCGCGCCCGCCGATGGTGACGAGCGGCGTGCGCATCGGCACCCCCGCGCTCGCGACCCGCGGCTTCGGCGAGGAGCAGTTCACCGAGGTGGCCGACATCATCGCGCGCACGCTCATGCCGAGCCCCGACGTCGCCGCCCTGCGCGGTCGCGTCTCGGCGCTCGCCGACGCCTTCCCCCTGTACCCGGGTCTGTGAGCGGGGGCTCCGGGATGCCCGCCCAGCGCCTCGACGGAACCGCCACCGCCCGCACGATCAAGGCCGAGCTGACCGAGCGAGTCCGGGTGCTCGCCGAGCACGGCGTCGTCCCCGGACTCGCGACCGTGCTCGTCGGCGACGACCCCGGATCGCGGTGGTACGTCGGAGGCAAGCACAAGGACTGCGCCGAGGTCGGCATCGCGTCGATCCGCCGCGACCTGCCGGAGTCGACGACGCAGGCCGAGCTGGAGGCCGTCATCGACGACCTCAACGCCGACCCCGCCGTCACGGGCTTCATCGTGCAGCTGCCTCTGCCTGCGCACATCGACACCGACGCCATCCTCGAGCGGGTCGACCCCGCGAAGGACGCCGACGGACTGCACCCGACGAACCTCGGCCGGCTCGTGCTGCGAGCGAGCCGCGAGATCGACACCCCGCTGCCGTGCACGCCGCGCGGCGTCATCGAGCTCGCGCAGCGCCACGGCCTCTCCTGGGACGGCCTCGACGTCGTCGTCATCGGCCGCGGCGTCACGGTCGGCCGGGCGATCGGCGCACTGCTGACCCGGCGCGAGATCAACGCCACCGTGACCCTCACCCACACCGGCACCCGCGACCTGCCCGCGCACCTGCGTCGCGCCGACGTGATCGTCGCCGCGGCCGGGGTTCCGGGCATCGTCTCGGCGGCCGACGTGAAGCCGGGCGCGATCGTGCTCGACGTCGGCGTCTCGCGGGTCGTCGACGCCGAGACGGGGGAGTCGCGCATCGCGGGCGACGTGGCCGACGACGTCGCCGAGGTCGCGTCGTGGATCTCGCCGAACCCGGGCGGCGTCGGGCCCATGACCCGCGCGCTGCTGCTCGCGAACGTGGTGGAGACGGCGGAGCGCGCGGCGGGCATCCGGTAGCTCGCTGGTCGGCGGGTCTGCGCTCGTCGGCGGGTCTGCGCTGGTCGGCGCCGGTCGGCGGGTCTGCGCCGGTCGGTGTCGCGAGGTGCGGTGCGGTGCTGCGGTCAGGCGTCGAAGCGTGCGCCGGCGAGGCGCGGGCGCCGCAGCAGCAGCACGGCGAGCGCGATGCTGCCGACCCCGAGCAGGCCGAGGAGCGCCCACCAGCCCGACAGGTTCGAATCGTGCAGGCGTCGCACCGTGACCGTCACGGCGGGGATGGCGGTCGCGAGAGCCCACAGGGCTGCGACGGCGATCGAGATCTGCGCCACGAGCGAGTCCGCGGTGTAGTCGGGGCTTCCGTAGAGGAACGTGATGCCGCTCGGCGAGGCGATGCCGAAGGGGCCGAGATTCACGGTGGGCATCGCGCCGGTGCCCGAGGCGATCGCGGGCACCACGCCGAGGGTGAGGGCGAGCACGCTCAGGTTGGCGGCCATCCACCACCAGTACTCGCTGCGGCCCGCGCGGCCGTGCAGCCGCAGACCGTGCTGCACGAATCGCCGCAGGGAGTCGCGGATGCCGGCATCGCGCAGGGGTGCGCGGGCATCGAGCTCGACAGACGTCGTCACGGGGGGATCGTACTGCGCGATGCTCACGTTCGCACGCGCGCCCTCGTCGCGGTTAGGCCGGTGGTCTGCAGGATGCCCGGCGCGGGTTGACGCCCGCGCGCGGTCTCGCGTACCGTCGACCCCGACATGCTGATCTGACGTCGACGACCGTCCCGCGCCCGAGGCCCTGCCCGGCGGGATCACCGTGACTCGACGGGCTTCCCATGTCATCTCCGCAGCACTCCTCGGCGTCCGCCGCCGCCTCGTCCTCCCCTTCCGCCGCCGCGACCGCGGCGATCATCGCCCGCGGCATCGCCCGCTCCTTCGACCGCGGCCCCGTGCTCGACGGCGTCGACCTCGTCGTCCCCGCGGGCGCCCGCATCGGCCTCATCGGCGAGAACGGCGCGGGCAAGTCGACCCTCCTGCGCATCCTCGCCGGGGTCGAGGCGGCCGACGCGGGCGAGCTCTCGCGCCCCGCGCGTCTCGGCTACCTGCCGCAGGAGGTGCCCTTCGACCCGGACGCGCCCGTCGGCTCGCTCATCGACGCGGCGGTCGCCCCGCTGCGGGCGATCGAGCGCGAGCTCGAGGGGGCGGCCGAGGGTCTCGCGGGGGTGCTCGGCGGCACGGCTCCGGCTGCCGCCGAGCGGTACGCCGCGGCGCTCGCCGCCGCCGAGCGGGCCGAGCTGTGGGGCTGGGAGGCGCGCCGGGATGCCCTGCTCGACGGGTTCGGTGTGGCGGGCATCCCGCTCACGACGCCGCTCGGCGCGATCTCGGGCGGTCAGCGCAGCCGGCTCGCGCTCGCGGCCCTGCTGCTGGAGCGCCCCGACGCCCTGCTGCTCGACGAGCCCACCAACCACCTCGACGACGCCGCCGTCGCGACCCTGCGCACGGCGCTGCTCGGCTGGCGCGGCCCGGTGCTGCTCGCGAGCCACGATCGGGCGCTGCTCGACGAGGTGGCGACGGCGATCGTCGATCTCGACCCGGCGCGCCGGGCGCTCGGCGGGCCGGAGGGGGCCGTCGCCCAGCGCTACGGCGGCGGCTTCAGCGAGTACCTGCTCGAGAAGGCGCGCGAGCGCGAGCGCTGGGAGCAGCGCTTCGCCGAGGAGCAGCGGGAGCTCGACCGGCTGCGCGGCGGCGTCGCGGTCACGGCCCGCGCCCTCGACACGGGGCCGAAGCCCCCGCGCGACAACGACAAGTTCATCGGGCACTTCAAGGGTCGCCGCACGGAGGCCGCGACCCGGCGACGGGTGCGCAGCGCCGAGCAGCGGCTCGAGCGGCTCGAGGCCGAGCAGCTGCGTCGCCCGCCCGCGCCGCTGACGTTCTCGGGGGTGCCGGCGGGCACGACGCCGATCACCGAGGGCGTGCTCGTGCAGCTGCGCGGTGCCGCGGTGCCGGGCCGTCTCGCGCCGATCGATCTGCGCATCACCGCGCTCGACCGCGTGCTCGTGACGGGGGCCAACGGTGCGGGCAAGTCGACGCTGCTGGCGGTCATCGCGGGCGCGCTCGGGCACGAGGGGGTTCGGGATGCCCGGCGCGGCCTGCGCGTCGGGACCCTCGAGCAGGACGCCCGCTTCGCCGACCCCGATCGCACCCCGCGCGCGATCTACGAGGGGATCCTCGGCGAGCGGCACGCCGCCGCGCACCCGCTGCGCGACCTCGGGCTCATCGCGCCCGCCGACCTCGACCGCCCTGTCGGAGCGCTCTCGCTCGGCCAGCAGCGCCGCCTCGCCCTCGCCCTCGTCATCGCGCGGCCGCCGCACCTGCTGCTGCTCGACGAGCCGACGAACCACCTGTCGCTTCGCCTCGCGGGCGAGCTCGAGGCCGCGCTCGGCAGCTACCCCGGCGCGGTCGTCGTCGCCTCGCACGACCGCTGGCTGCGCGCCCGGTGGGAGGGCCGCGAGCTCGCGCTCTGACCGGGCCACTGGCACGAATTCAGGCAAGGGCAGATGGCGTCCGGCGTGTCGCCGCGGAAGCCCGTCGACACACCGGGCCGTGCCTGAATATGTGCCCCGCCCGCCCGCCCGCCCGCCCGCCACGCCACGGCACGGCATGGCATGGCAGGGCGCAGGCGCCGCACGGCGCGGGGGCGCCGAGTCGGGACGGCGGCTCCGGCTCGGCGGCGCGCGCCGCGCGGCTCAGCGCCGCCCGGTCGCGAGCCGCAGGCGCACCGGCTGGCCGGGCCGCAGCTGCGCGAGCAGGTCGAGAGCGGCATCCGTCAGCACGGCGATGACGGGGTAGCCGCCGGTGACGGGCGCGTCGGGGCCGAGCACGGTCGGCGCGCCATCGGGCGAGACCTGGATGCTCCCGGGCAGCATCCCCTCGCTGGGCAGCTCGCGCCCGACCGCCGCGGGGTCGCGCGCGAGCGCCGGGCCGTCGAGCCGCAGGCCCGTGCGGTCGCTGCGTGCCGAGACCGTCCACTCCGCGTCGAGCAGCGTCGACCAGGCGGCCTCCTCGAACCAGTCGCGGCGCGGACCGGGCCGCACCGCGAGGTCGACCGCCCCGTCGGTCGGCGGGTCGATGGGCACGAGGTCGACGCTCGGCACGGGCCCGGTCGGCTCGGGGCCGAGCGGCACCCGCTGCCCGGCCTCGAGGGGCCGCGGCCCGAGCTCGGCGAGGGAGTCGCGCGACCGCGAGCCGAGGGTGGCGGGCGCGTCGACGCCGCCGCGCACGGCGACGACGGCGCGCAGGCCGTGCTCGAGCGGGCCGAGGCGCAGCTCGGCGCCGTCGCGATCGGCGCGCACGGCCGCGTGCGGGGCGACGGGCCGGCCGTCGAGCGACACCGGCCCCGTGCCGCCGGTCACCGCGATCCAGGCGCCCTCCGGCAGAGCGAGCACCAGACCGCCGAGCAGCACTTCGAGGGTCGCCGCCTGCTCGGGGTTGCCGACGAGGCGGTTGGCGAGCCGATGGGCGGCGCGGTCCATGGCGCCGGCCGCTCCGACGCCGAGGGCGGCGAGGCCGGGGCGCCCGAGGTCCTGCACGAGCGTGCGCGGGCCGGGGTCGAGCACGTGCAGGCTGCGGGCCGGGGCGGCTTCGAGCCGGGCATCCCGCCCCTCGGGCCCAGTGCGCGTCGGCGCCCCGCCCTGGTCGCGGTTCAGGACGCCCGGCGACTCCGCGGTCGGCGGCGGCGTGCCGAGGCCCGCGGCGGGCGCATCCGGCGCGGATCCCGGAACCGCGATCGCGGCAGCGGGGGGAGGGGGGAGGGCGCTCGCGACCCGGTCCGCGTCGCCGGTCGACGCCGGGACGAAGCGCACGCGGTCGCCGGGCGCGATGAGCGCCGGGTGCGCGCGGCCCGCGTCCCAGAGCACGACGTCGGTGCGACCGATGAGCTGCCAGCCGCCGGGCGAGCTGCGCGGGTAGATGCCGCAGTACTCGGCGGCGAGGGCGACGGCCCCCGCGGGAACCCGTGAGCGCGAGGTGGCGCGGCGGGGGAGGGCGGGCAGCGGCGGAGCGGCATCCGGGTCGTCGAGAATGGCGGCGGGCACGAGGTACGGGAACCCGGGCGCGAAGCCCGAGAACGCGCACACCCACTCGACGGCGGTGTGCCGCTCCGCGACCTCGGCGACCGTGCAGCCCCAGGCCTCGGCGACGACCGCGAGATCCTCGCCGTCGTAGTGCACGGCGATGGGGATGCTGCGCCCCTGCTGGAGGTCGGCGGCGCCCGCAGCGCCGAGGCCCGCGCCTCCCTCGGCGTCCGCGGTCGAGCGCAACCAGTGCTCCGCGTGCCCGAGGCCGAGCACCGCCGGATCGATCCGCACGAGCACGGTGCGCGCCGCCGGCACGAGCTCGAGCACGCCCGGCGGCCGATCCATGCCCCACGCGGCATGAGCGCCGAGCGCCTCGGCGAGGGAGTCGAACTCGGCGAGCAGAGCGCGGTCGCCGGCGGGCAGCAGGCGCATCAGACGAGCGGCTCGAGCGCGACGTCGGCGTCGCGCAGCGCGGAGCGCACGGCGCGGGCGATGGCGACGGCGCCGGGGGTGTCGCCGTGCACGCAGAGCGAGCGGACGCGCAGGGGGAGCAGCTCGCCCTCGATCGTCTCGACGACGCCCTCGCGGGCGAGGCGCACGGCGCGCGGGGCGATGAGCCCGGGGTCGTGCAGCACCGCTCCGGCCTCGGATCTCGGCACGAGCGAGCCGTCGCCGCGGTAGGCCCGGTCGGCGAAGCCCTCGGCGAGGAACGGGATGCCCGCGGCCGCGGCCGCGCGCTCGGCGGCGGTGCCGGGCATCCCCATGAGCGGGACGCCCGCCCAGGCGGCGACCTCGGCGACCACGGCGGCGCGATGCTCGTCGTGCACGATGCGGTTGTAGAGCGATCCGTGGGGCTTGAGGTACCGCACGCGACCGCCGGCCGCTTCGGCGGCCTGCCGCAGGGTCGAGACCTGCGCGCGCAGCTGGCCGGCGAGCACGACGGGCTCGACCTCGAGATCGCGGCGGCCGAAGCCCGCGCGGTCGTCGTAGGAGGGGTGCGCGCCGATCGCGACGCCGTGCGCGACCGCCGCGGCGCAGGCCGCCGCCATGGTCGCGGGGTCGCCGCCGTGCGCCCCGCAGGCGAGGTTCGCGCTCGTGACGAGCGGCATCATCGCGGCGTCATCGCCGACGATCGCCGCGCCGTACGACTCGCCGAGGTCGCTGTTGAGGTCGATCGTCGGCATACGGCGAGCCTAAGCGCCGCCGCCCTTGACAGACATTCGAACGTGTGTTCGAATCATCGCCATGCGGTGGAGCGGGCAGTCGGTGGGGGCGCAGCAGGCGGATGCCCTGCCCGAGCTCGTCGACACCGCTGCGCTCGCCCGCCGCTCGGCCCTCGAGCGCAGCGGTCTCGTGCGCACCGTGCGGCCGCCCGAGTTCGCCGGCATGACCTTCCACGAGGTGCTCGCGAAATCGGCGCTCAACCGCGTGCCCGGCGGCGGCGGGTCGCTGCCCTTCGGCCACACCGTCAATCCGTACCGCGGCTGCACCCACGCCTGCGTCTACTGCTTCGCGCGCCCGACCCACGCCTACCTCGACCTCGACACCGGCGAGGGCTTCGATCGCGAGATCGTCGTGAAGGTCAACGTCGCCGAGGTGCTCGCGCGCGAGCTGCGGCGGCCGAGCTGGGGCCGTGATCCGGTGGCGCTCGGCACCAACACCGATCCGTACCAGCGGGCCGAGGGGCGCTACGGGCTCATGCCCGGCATCATCACGGCCCTCACCGAGAGCGGCACCCCGTTCAGCATCCTCACCAAGGGCACCCTGCTGCGCCGCGACCTGCCGATGCTCGCCCGGGCGCGCGAGCACGTGCCCGTCGAGCTCAGCATGTCGATCGCCGTCTACGACGACGCCCTGCAGCAGTCGCTCGAGCCCGGCACCCCCTCGACGGATGCCCGGCTCGCGACCATCACCGCCGCCGTCTCCGCGGGCTTCGCCCCGAGCGTGCTGCTCATGCCCGTGCTGCCCGATCTCACCGACACCCGGGCTCACCTCGACACCGCGTTCGCGCGCATCCGCGCCGCCGGAGCGCGATCCGTCATGGCCTCGGCGCTGCACCTGAAGCCGGGGGTGCGCGAGTGGTTCTTCGCCTGGCTCGAGCGGGAGCATCCCGCCCTCGTGCCCCGCTACCGCGAGCTCTACGCCGGCGGCGCGCACCCGCCGGCCGGCTACCGCTCCTGGCTCGCCGAGCGGGTTCGGGATGCCCGGCGCCGCCACGCACTCGGCAGCAGGCCGCTCGACCCCGCCACCGGCACCGTCGCGGCGCCGGCCCCGCTGCGCACCCGCGCCCTCGCCGCTCGTGGCGCGCCGACCGCGGGAGCGTCATCCGCGGAAGCCGCCGCCGCCTCACCGCCCCGCGCCGCGCCCCGGGCGTCCCCGCCCGCCGCCGCGCCCGGGATGCTCTTCTGAGCCGCGACCGCCCGGGCGATGCGAGCGCGGCCCGCCGCCGCCCCGGCTCGGCCGGTTCGCAATAGAGTCGTGGGCATGGAGACGAGGGTGCCCGCCACGGGATCGGTCAGGCTCGCCATCCTCGACGATCACGAGCTGCTGCTCGACAGCCTCAGCACCTGGATCTCGCAGAACGCGCCCGATTTCGACCTGGTGCTCACCGCGCCGACGTGGTTCGAGCTCGTTCAGAGCGACCAGTTCCCGACCGACCTCGTGCTGCTCGACTTCCAGCTGCAGGAGCCCGTGTCGATCGAGGCCCGCGTGCGCACCTGCCGCGCGGCGGGGGCGAAGGTCATCGTGCTGACGAGCCTCGACACCGAGGAGGCCCGCGAGCGCGCCCTCGAGGCGGGCGCTGCGGCCTTCCTCTCCAAGGCGCTGCCCCTTGCCGACGTCATGGACGCCGCGCGCCAGGTGATGGGCATGCAGGCGAGCGGCGAGCCCGTGCGCGAGTGGCGCCCGCTGCCGAGCGGCGCCCGCCGCCCGCCGCGCCCGAAGCTCTCGGTGAGCGAGCGCGAGGCGCTGAGCCTCTACGTCGCGGGCAGGTCGACGGCGCAGGTCGCGAGCGAGATGCACGTGCAGTACGAGACGGCGAAGACCTACCTGCGACGGGTGCGCGAGAAGTACGCGAAGACGGGGCGCCCCGCGAGCACGAAGACCGATCTGATCAGACGAGCAGCCGAGGACGGGTACCTGCAGTAATGGCGAAACTGTACTTCCGCTACGGAGCGATGAACAGCGGCAAGAGCACCGCTCTGCTGCAGGCCGCGTACAACTACGAGGAGCGCGGGCAGAAGGTGCTGCTCGCGAAACCGCTCATCGACACCAAGGGCGAGCAGCTCATCGTCTCGCGCCTCGGCGTGACCCGCGCGGTCGACTTCACGGTCGGCGCGAACGACGACGTCTACGCGGTGTTCCAGCGCGAGCGCGAGGCCGTGATTCGGGCCGACGGCGCCGACGTCGCCTGCCTGCTCGTCGACGAGGCCCAGTTCTTCAGCCCTCAGCAGATCGACGATCTGCTGCGCATCGCCATCCGCGAGGGCATCCCGGTTCTCGCCTACGGCATCCGCACCGACTTCCAGACGGCCGCGTTCCCCGGCAGCCGCCGCCTGCTCGAGATCGCGCACTCGCTGGAGGAGCTCAAGACGATCTGCCGCTGCGGCCGCAAGGCCGTCTTCAACGCGCGCACCATCGACGGGAAGTTCGTCTTCGACGGCGATCAGGTCGCCATCGACGGCGTCGACGTCACCTACGAGGCGCTGTGCGGGCTCTGCTACCTCGACGAGTCGGGCGACTCGCTCGCCTCCGGCTGGAAGGCCCCGGTCGCCCTCGGCATCGAACCGATGGGCCCCGACGCCGACTTCGCCTGACGGGTGAGCCGGGCGGGCGCTCCCGCCCTGAGCCCCCCCGCTCAACGAGAAGGGCCCGGAACCGCGATGCGGTTCCGGGCCCTTCTCATGCGGTGCTTCCGCACTGCCGTGCTGTCGGGGTAACAGGATTTGAACCTGCGGCCTCGTCGTCCCGAACGACGCGCGCTACCAAGCTGCGCCATACCCCGGTGCGCCGCTTTCGCGGCAACCCGTCAAGAATAGCCGATGTCGTCGGGCACCAGTGTCACGAGCACCGCTTCGGGCGGGCAGGCGAAGCGGATGGGGGCGTAGATCGAGTGCCCGAGCCCCGCCGAGACGTTCAGGTACGAGGCGTGGTGGGCGTGCTGCCAGAGGCTGAGACCGCGGGCCTGGCGACGCGGGATGTCGCAGTTGGTCACGATCGCTCCGAAGCCCGGCAGGGCGACCTGGCCGCCGTGCGTGTGGCCGGCGAAGATGATGTCGGCGGCCTGATTCGTCAGGGCGTCGAGAACGCGGCGGTACGGGGCGTGGGTCACCCCGATGACGACGGCGGGGTCGTCGGTGTCGTCCTCGTCGAGCTCGCGCAGGGCATCCATCAGCCCCGGCAGGGCGTCGAGGCGGTCCCAGCCGCGGTGGGCGTCGTTCGTGCCCATGAACTCCACGATCGAGCCGTTGATCGTCAGCTGCGCGACGTCGTTGTTGAGCGAGTGCCAGCCGTAGCGCTCGGTGAAGAGGCGCTCCATCGCGTCGACGTCGAGAGGGATGGCGCGCTCGCCCGAACCGCCCTTCGAGGGTCCGGTGAGGTAGAGGAGGGGGTTCTTGGCCTGCGGCTCGACGTAGTCGTTCGACCCGTTGACGAATACGCCCGGCACGCCGTCGAAGGGCGCGAAGGCCTCCGCGAGGGCGGGCAGGGCATCCCGATGGCCCATGTTGTCGCCGGTGTTGACGATGAGGTCGGGCTCGAGGGCGGCGAGACCGCGCACCCAGTCGATGCGGTGCTGCTGCCAGGGCGCCAGGTGGAGGTCGCTGATGTGCAGCACCCGGACGGGGTCGGCACCCGGCGAGAGCACCGGCACCGTCTCGCGCCGCACCCCGTAGGCGCGGGGCTCGACGAGGGTGGCGTAGAGGCTCGCGGTCGCGACGAGCCCGAGGCCCGTCGCGACCGCGATGCCGGCTCTACTCATCACTCATCGTCGCCGCCACCGCCGTTACCGGGGGGCGCCCCGCCTCCGCAGGCGACCTGCGAGACGACGATCGTGATGGCGGTGCTCCGGTTCGTCGCGGTGCCGGGTGCGGGATTCTGCGCGACGACGCGGCCGGCACTCGCAGGGTTCGCACCGGCGGCGAGCGGCTCGCAGGTGGTCGTGACGTTGATGAACCCCGCTCCGTTGAGCGCGGTCCTCGCTTGATTCTCATCGAACCCGGGCGTCACGACGTCGGGGACGATCGCGCTTTGCGCGTTGCTGGGGCGCAGTACGACGGTCTGACCGCGCGAGAGAGTCGATCCGGCGCCCGGCTCGGTCTGTGCGATGAGGCCCTCGGCCAGATCGGAGTCGACTGGTTCGCCCACCTGCACCGCGAAGCCGAGCGCCTCGAGAGCCGAAGTGGCCGCGGCGACCTCCTGGCCGACCACGTTCGGCAAGGTCACGCCGGCGCCCCGCTGCAGGCGCTCCGTGGCGTCGGGAAGAGCGTTTCCGCCGTACTGGGCGTTGACGCCGCCCTGCAGCGTGCGCCAGATCTCGTGGCGCATGTTGCCTCCGAGCCCGTAGCGGCGCACATCGATGCGCTCGATGATGTTGCCGACCCAGACGGCAGTCGAGGCCGCGGTGCTGCCGCCGACCATCCAGGTGTGCTCGGTGAGGTCGGTGGTTCCCGTCTTGCCGAACATCGGGATCCCGTCGCGCGGGTTGGCGCGCACGCCCGTACCGTTCGTCAGCACCCCCTCGAGCGCGAAGGTGGTCGCGGCCGCGATCTCCTGCGGGATGCCCTGACGGCAGTCCTGCGCCTGACCGGGCAGCTCCTGCCCGTCGCGGTCGACGATGCGCTCCACGGCGTAGGGCTCGCAGTAGAGCCCGCCCGCCCCGAGCGCGGCGGAGGCCGCCGCCATCGTCATGGGCGCCTGCTCGTTCGAGCCGAGGATGGCGCCCGGGGTCACCTGCAGCTCGGCGCCGTCGGCGCGGTGCACGCCGAGGGCGACGGCCGAGTCGCGGATGGCGCACTGGTCCATCTGCTGCGCCATGGCGACGTAGGCCGTGTTGATGGACTGCACCGTCGCATTGAGCACCGTCGAGCGCGCGGGCGTCGGGCCGGCGTTCGCCGGGTTGAACGGCGCGCCACCGAACTCGGCGCAGGAGCTCGGGAACGATGCCTGCGGGAACGGCCGGCGGCTGGAGTTCACGACCTCGTTGAGGCCGCGACCCTCCTGCAGCCACTGCACGAGGGCGAAGATCTTGTACGTCGAGCCGGTCGGGAACCCGGTCGAGCCGCCGTACTGCTGATCGGTCGAGAAGTTGACAGTCGTCTGATTGATGTCGGCGGCATCGAGCCCGTACCGCTTGTTCTGCGCCATGACGAGGATGCGCCCGGTGCCGCTCTGCACGGTCACCGCGGAGGAACCCAGGGCGAGTTGCGTGACGTCGCTCGGCGTGATCTCCCACACGCGGTCCTGAGCGGGCTGCTGCAGCGACATGTTGAGCGTCGTGTAGATCTCGTAGCCGCCCGTGCGCCAGTTGGCCTGGCGCTCCTCGGGCGTCGCGCCGAGGGACTCGAGCTCGGGCACGAGGCGCACGACGTAGTCGCAGAAGAACTTGGCGTAGTCGTTGCCGGCAATGCAGCCGGCGCGCGGCGCCGAGGGCTTCACGAAGTTCTCGTCGACGGGGATCGCGACGGCCTCGTCGTACTCCGCCTGGGTGATGAAGCCCTCGCTGAGCATGAAGCCGAGGATGACGTCGCGCCGCTCCTGGTTGGCGGCGAAGTTCTCCGGCGAGCCGAGCGAGCGGGCGCCGGGCTGCTGCACGATCGCGACGAGGCTCGCGGCCTGGGCCGGCGTCGCGTCGATCGCGTTGATGCTGAAGTACTGCTGCGCGGCGGCCTGGATGCCGTAGGTGTTGCCGCCGAAGCCGGCGATGTTGAGGTACCCGACGAGGATCTCGTCCTTCGTGTACTCCTTCTCGAGGCTGATGGCGAGCTTCGCCTCGTTGAGCTTGCGCTCCAGGGTGCTCAGCTGGCAGTCGTCGATCCCGGCGCGCTCCGCCTCGATGTCGCCGCCGGAGTCGACGATCGCCTCCTGGATGCAGACGTTCTTGATGTACTGCTGCGTCAGGGTCGAGGCGCCCTGCAGGCTGTCGCTCGTCGCGTTGTTGACGGCCGCGCGGATGATGCCCTGCGCATCCACCCCGTTGTGCTCGTAGAAGCGGCGGTCCTCGCCGGCGATCGTGGCGCCGATGATGTAGGGCGAGATCTCCTCCATCGACACCTCCTCGCGGTTCTGGTCGTAGACCTCGGCGATGGGGGTGAAGCCCGCGGCCGGATCGGCCGTGTTCTGGGCGAAGATCGTGTTGCGCTGCGAGAGCTCGTTGATGCGCACGTAGCTCGGCAGCGATTCGAAGATGCCGATCGTGTTGCTGGCGGCCATGCTCGTGACGGCGATGGCGGGGGTGACCATGACGGTCACGAGGAGCCCGGCGAGGGCGCTGAGCACCACCAGCCCGGTGAACGCTCCTGCGGCGCTGGAGGCCGTCTTCTTCTGGGCAGACATAGGATCAAGGGTACGCGAGTTCGATGACGATCACTCTGAACGGAGCCTTTCGTGACCCAATGGGAGTACTTGACAACTCCACTGATGATCCACACCACCGCTGCGATCCTGAACAACTGGGGCGAGCAGGGCTGGGAGCTCGTGCAGGTCGTGCCCGGCCCGGAGGGCGGCCTCGTGGCCTACCTCAAGCGGCCCAAGGCGGCCTGACGTGAGCGCGATCGGGGCGCGCCTGGCCGAGCTCGGCCTGAGCATCCCGCCGCTGGCGAAGCCGGTCGCCGCGTACGTGCCCGCCGTGATCAGCGGCCACCATGTGTTCACCGCCGGTCAGCTGCCCTTCGTCGACGGAGCGCTGCCGGCCACCGGCAAGGTCGGCGCCCAGGTCTCGGCCGAGGATGCGGCCGGCTACGCCGCCCGGTGCTTGCTCAACGCGCTCGCCGCCGTCGAGAGCGTCATCGGCTCGCTCGACCGCATCACGCGCATCGTCAAGGTGACGGGCTTCGTCGCCTCGACGCCCGACTTCACCGGCCAGCCCGCCGTTCTCAACGGGGCGAGCGAGCTGCTCGGCGAGATCTTCGGCGAGATCGGCGTGCACGCCCGCAGTGCCGTGGGCGTCGCGGTGCTGCCGCTCGACGCGCCCGTCGAGGTGGAGCTCATCGTCGAGTTCGCCTGACGACTGCCCGCACGACGAAGGGGGCCGCCCCGTGGGGACGGCCCCCTTCGTCGTCTGCGATCGCGGGATGCCCTAGCGCGAGGTCTCCCGGATCACCGTGACGACCGTGGTGTCGGTGAGCGTCGTCGTGTCGCCGATCTCGCGGCCCTCGGCGATGTCGCGCAGCAGGCGCCGCATGATCTTGCCCGAGCGGGTCTTCGGCAGCTCGGTGACGATGAACACCTCGCGCGGCCGGGCGATCGCGCCGATCTGCTCGGCGACGTGCGCCCGCAGCATCTGGCTCGCCTCGGCGGCGGTGACGCTCTTCGCCTTCTTGGATCGCAGGATCACGTAGGCGACGACGGCCTGACCCGTCGTCTCGTCGGAGGCGCCGACCACCGCGGCCTCGGCGACGATCGGGTGCGAGACGAGCGCCGACTCGATCTCCATGGTCGACAGGCGGTGGCCCGAGACGTTCATGACGTCGTCGACCCGGCCGAGCAGCCAGACGTCGCCGTCCACGTCGAGGTGCGCGCCGTCGCCGGCGAAGTACAGCGGCCCGTTCGGGGCGTCGGCGAACTTCGACCAGTAGGTCTCGGCGAAGCGCTCCGGGTCGCCCCAGATGCCGCGCAGCATGCTCGGCCACGGCTCGGTGACCACGAGCAGACCGCCGGAGTCGAGCCCGACGTGCGAGCCGTCCTCGTCGAGCACGTCGACCGAGATGCCCGGGATGGGCACCTGCGCCGAGCCGGGCTTCGTCGTGGTGACGCCGGGCAGGGCGCTGATCATGATCGCGCCCGTCTCGGTCTGCCACCAGGTGTCGACGATGGGCGTCGTGCCGCCGCCGATGATCTCGCGGTACCAGACCCAGGCCTCGGGGTTGATGGGCTCGCCGACCGAGCCGAGCAGGCGCAGGCTCGACAGGTCGTGGGCGAGAGGGATCTCGCGGCCGGCCTTCATGAACGAGCGGATGGCCGTCGGCGCGGTGTAGAAGATCGAGACCTTGTACTTCTCGATGATCTCCCACCAGCGGCCCGGGTGCGGGGTCTCGGGGGTGCCCTCGTAGAGCACCTGGGTGGCGCCGTTCGCGAGCGGGCCGTAGACGACGTAGCTGTGCCCGGTGATCCAGCCGACGTCGGCGGTGCACCAGTACACGTCGGTCTCGGGCTTGAGGTCGAAGACGGCGCGGTGCGTGTAGGCGGCCTGGGTCAGGTAGCCGCCGCTGGTGTGCAGGATGCCCTTCGGCTTGCCGGTGGTGCCGGAGGTGTAGAGGATGAACAGCGGGTTCTCGGCCTCGAAGCCCTGGGCCTCGTGCTCCTCGCTCGCGCTCGCCATCTGCTCGTGCCACCAGAGGTCGCGCGCGTCGTCCCACTCGACGTCGTTCTCGCCGCGGCGGACGACGAGCACGTGCTCGACGCTCGTCTCGGCGGCCGCGAGCGCGGTGTCGACGGCGTGCTTGAGCGGGAAGACCTTGCCCTTGCGCCAGCCGCCGTCGGCGGTGATGACGAGCTTGGCATCGGCATCCTCGACGCGGGCGCGGATGCTCTCGGCGCTGAACCCGCCGAAGATCACCGAGTGGATGGCGCCGAGGCGCGCGACGGCGAGCATCGCGATGACCGCCTCGGGGATGAGAGGCAGGTAGATCGCGACTCGGTCGCCCTGCCCGACGCCGAGGCCGGCGAGCACGTTGGCGGCCTTCTTCACCTCGCGGGTCAGTTCGGCGTAGGTGATGCTGCGGCTGTCGCCGGGCTCGCCCTCCCAGTGGATGGCGACGCGGTCGCCGTTGCCCGCCTCCACGTGCCGGTCGAGGCAGTTGTACGCGACGTTGAGCGCGCCGTCGCCGAACCAGCGGGCGACCGGCGGGTTCGACCAGTCGAGCGTCTCGGTGAAGGGGGTCGTCCAGTCGAGTGCGCGCGCCTGCTCGGCCCAGAAGCCGAGGCGGTCGGCCCGCGCCCGGTCGTAGAGCTCGGGCTGCGCCACCGCCGCCGCGCTGAACGCGGGGTCGGGGGCGAAGCGGCGGATCTCGTGCAGGAGGCTGTCAATAGAAGTCGTGGACATCGTCATCCTTGGTCGATGTGCGGACTGAGCCTGGTAAGCCGCAACGGTGGGGGTTTACGGCTCGATCCTACGAGTCGCGACGCGTCTGCCGAGCGCGCGTCGGCGCGGTGCGGTGAGCGCGGGCGACGACGCGACGAGCGGCCCGTGGGGCACCACGAGGGGGTGCCGGAGCCCGCGTGTTCGGCCCCCGAACGAGCGTCGGCACTTCGGGGGACAAATCGGGGGGCGTTTCGGCTTGACGCCGTCCGCATCAGCAGACAAACTGATCACCGTCAGCAGCAATACTGACCACGCGACGCGAACGATTCCCCCCGATCACGCGTCGCGGTGGCGGCGCCCCTGTCCCCCCCAAGTGCGGGCGCCGCCCCCCCTTTTTTACCTGCATCACCCGTGTTGCGCCCCCGCCGGCATCCCCACCTGCGCGGTGGGCTCCCACAGCCGTCGACGGCCCCTCCTCCCCAGGAGGGGCCGTTCGTCGTCGTCCCCGGATGCTCGGCGCGAGCCCCGACAGCCCCCGCGAGTCCGCGACCCTCGACGGGTGCCTTCCGAGCCCTTCATCCCCCTCGACCCGCGCCGCCGCCCGCTCGCCGACCCCGCGCCGCACCCGGCGGGCCCGGCGCGGTCGGCCGACCGCCGGCTGGAGCCGTCGGTCGCCGAGGCCCTCGGGCCCCTCGCCCCGATGATCGCCGAGGCGAGCGCGACGGACGTCTTCGTCACCGGCGACGGCCGAGTGTGGTCCGACGCGGGGAGTGGTGCGCGGCCGGTGCCGGGCATCCGCCTCGGAGCGGAGGACGCCCGTGCGCTCGCGGTGCGCCTCATCGAGGCCGGCGGGCGCCACGTCGACGAGGCGACCCCCTGCGCCGATGTGCGGCTGGGGGAGGGGATGCGCGTTCATGTCGCGCTGTCCCCGGTGGCCTGGGCGGGCACGGCGATCTCGATCCGGCTGCCGAGGGTGCGGCGGGTGGCCCTCGACGAGGCGGGGCTGCCGGCGGCTGTCGTCGCGCGGCTGCGGCGAGCGCTCGAGGATCGAAGCACGGTGCTCGTCACCGGGGCAACCGGTAGCGGCAAGACGACGCTGCTCGGCGCTCTGCTCTCCCTGGCCGCCGCGGGCGACCGCATCGTCGTCATCGAGGACGTCGCCGAGGCGCCGATCGATCACCCGCACGTCGTCGGCCTCGAGTGCCGGCAGGCGAACCTCGAGGGGGCGGGCGAGATCGATCTGGCTCGGCTCGTGCGCGAGGCGCTGCGCATGCGGCCCGATCGCCTCGTCGTGGGCGAGTGCCGCGGGGCGGAGGTGCGCGAGTTCCTCGCGGCGCTCAACACCGGTCATCGCGGCGGTGCCGGCACCCTGCACGCGAACTCCCTCGCCGATGTCGCGAGCCGCCTCGAGGCCGTCGGCATGATCGCCGGCCTCGACCCCCTCGCGCTCGCGCGCCAGGCGATCAGCGGCATCGACCTCGTCGTGCACCTGCAGCGCGACGCGGCCGGTGCGCGCACCGCCGCGCTCGGCCGCTTCGTGCTGGATGCTCGCGAGAGGCTCGCCGTCGCGCCGCTGCCCATCGACGAGACGCCGGCGGCGCTGCCGCCCGCCCTATCGTCGGGGATCTCCGCATCAGCGATCTCCGCGTCGCCGATCACTTCATCGCCGATCTCCGCGTCGGGCGCCGGCGCGTCGCCCGACGCCCCGCCGCCGGCCGGGCCGCAGGCATCGTGAGGCGTCGTGCGCCCGAGGCGCCTGCCGACCTGGCGCGGCACGTCCACCGCGTCGCCGTGCTGCTCGCCGCCGGCACCGCGCCCGTCTCGGCCTGGCGGTGCGCCGCGCAGGCCGCGCGACCGCGCGATCCCCGGCTCGACGGCATCGCCGCGGCGCTCGATGAGGGAGCGCCGGTCGTGGAGGCGCTCGAGCGCGGGCCGGCCTCGACCGACCGGGCGGCGCTCGTCGCCGCCTGGAGGGTGGCGGCGGCGAGCGGCGCCCCGCTCGCTCCGGCCCTGCGCGCCTTCGCCGGCGCACTGCGCGACGGAGCCGCCGCCGCGCGCGACATCGAGGTGGCGCTCGCCGCCCCGCGCGCGACCGCCCGCATCGTGCAGCTGCTGCCGCTCGTGGCCGTCGGCCTGAGCCTGCTGACGGGGGCCGACCTCGCGGCGGCGCTCGGGCATCCCCTCGGTGTGGCCTCGGCCGTGCTCGGACTGCTGCTGATCGTGCTCGGCCGGGCGTGGATGCGCCGGCTCGTGCGCGGCGCGCACCCCCCGCCTCCGACGACCGGGCTCGCGCTCGACCTGCTGGCCGTCGCGGCGGGCGGGGGCGGATCGCCCGAGGCCGCGCGCCTGCTGGTGCTGCGCGAGCTCGCCCGGGCCGGCGTCGACGCCGCGCACGAGGGGGCCGAGATGGAGGCGCTCGTCGCGCTCTCAAGGCAGTCCGGCGCCCCGCTCGGCGAGCTCGCCCGGGCCGAGGCCGCGGAGGAGCGACTGCGGGCGCGCGACCATGCGCGTCGTGCGGCCGAGCGGTTGGGGGTGCGGCTGATGCTGCCCCTGGGCGCGTGCGTGCTGCCCTCCTTCCTTCTCCTCGGGGTCGTGCCGATGCTCGTGGCGCTCCTCTCCTCCACAGCGCTGCCGATGCCGTGAGACCCACGGATCGGCTTGCCCCGCCGCGCAGCACCACGGGGCGAGCGCACACTCGTCGCACGTTCGTGCCGCACCTCCGCCCCGAGAGGGGCCGACAGAACAGGAACCGACCATGACCCCCGCCGCACGCGCCTCCCTCCCCGCGCCCCCTGCCGCTCGCGCCTCCCTCCCCGCGCCCTCTGCCGCTCGCGCCTCCCTCCCCGCGCCCTCCGCCGCTCGACGGGCCCGGGCCCCGCACCTCTCTCCTGTGGCCGCCGCTGCCCGCTCGGGCCGTGCCCGAGATCGAGCCGCCGACGGCCTCGTGCGGCCGGGGCTCGGCCGCACCCTCCTGACCGACGACACGGGCGCCGCGACGGCCGAGTACGCCATCGCGACGATGGCCGCCGTCGGCTTCGCGAGCCTGCTCGTCGTCATCATGCGCAGCGACGAGGTGCGGGGCATCCTCACCGACATGGTGCGCGCTGCGCTGACCGTCGGCGTATGAGGGCGGGGGCGCGGGTGCGCGACCGCGGGTCGGTCACGGCCGAGATCGCCGTGGCCGTTCCCGCGCTCGTGCTCGTGCTCGCCGTCTGCCTCGGCGGGGTGTCGGCCGCGCTCGTGCGCGCCCAGGCGCAGGATGCCGCCGCCGTCGCCGCCCGCATGCTCGCGCGCGGCGAGCCCGAGTCGACGGCGCGCGCGCACGTCGGTCGCGTGCTGCCCGGCGCGACCCTGGCGCCGGAGCCCGCCGACGACCTGCGCTGCGCCCGCGTCACCGCGCACCCGCGCGTGCTCGGCATCGAGCTCGCCGTCGCGGCCCGCGCCTGCGCGCTCGGCGGCGGCTGATGGCGGGGGCTCCTCTCGTCGTCGGCGCCCTCGCCGCCGTCGCGCTCGTCGGGTCGACGGCGGTCGTCGGCGCCGGCGCCGCGGCCCGCGCGCAGCAGCTCGGGCACGCGGCGGACGCGGCGGCGCTCGCCGCGGGCGACGTGCTGCTCGGCTGGTCGGCGGGCGAGCCCTGCGCGGCGGCGGAGCGGCTCGCCGCGGCGCACGGGGCGTCCCTGGGCGACTGCCGCGTCGAGGCGAGCACGGTCATCGTGGTCGTCTCGGGCGTCGTGCTGGGCATCCGCGTCGAGCGCTCCGCGCGTGCCGGGCCGCCCGCGTGAGCCGGGTCGTCCGGCCTCCCCGGGTCGGCGGCCTCCGCGGAATCCTGTGTATGGTGTGCCTGAATCGCGGTGCCGTCGTACCGCGCGGCCCGGGGTGCGGATCGAATCCCCCCGAGCCCCATCGAGATCGAGGAGTACCGTGCCGAGCACGAAGAAGCTGGTCATCGTCGAGTCGCCCGCGAAGGCGAAGACGATCGGCAAGTACCTGGGCGACGCGTACGAGGTGCAGGCCTCCGTCGGGCACATCCGCGACCTCGTCGAGCCCAAGAACCTCCCCGCCGAGCTCAAGAAGGGCCCGCTCGGAAAGTTCTCGATCGACGTCGACAACGGCTTCGAGCCGTACTACGTCGTCTCGGAGGAGAAGAAGCGCACCGTCGCCGACCTCAAGCGCGCGCTCAAGAACGCCGACGAGCTCTTCCTCGCCACTGATGAGGACCGCGAGGGCGAGGCCATCGCCTGGCACCTGCTGCAGGTCCTCAAGCCGACGGTGCCGGTCAAGCGCATGGTGTTCCACGAGATCACGCCCGAGGCCATCGCGCGCGCGACGGAGTCGACCCGCGAGCTCGACACCGCCCTCGTCGACGCGCAGGAGACGCGGCGCATCCTCGACCGCCTCTACGGCTACGAGGTCAGCCCCGTGCTCTGGCGCAAGGTCGGCCCGGGCCTCAGCGCGGGCCGCGTGCAGTCGGCCGCCACCCGTCTCGTCGTCGACCGCGAGCGCGAGCGCCTCGCCTTCGTCTCGGCCTCCTACTGGGATCTCGACACCACCCTCACCCCGCTCGACGCCGACACCGCTTTCACGGCGCGCCTCAACCGCCTCGACGGCCGCAAGATCGCGAGCGGCCGCGACTTCGACGACCGCGGGCAGCTCAAGGCCGAGGCGACCGTCGCGCTCGACGAGTCCGGTGCCACCTCGCTCGCCGCGGCCCTGCGCGACCCGGCCATCGACGTCATCGTGCGCAAGGTCGAGTCGAAGCCGTACACGCGTCGTCCGGCGGCGCCGTTCACGACCTCGACCCTGCAGCAGGAGGCCGCGCGCAAGCTGCGCTTCACCGCCCGCCAGACCATGTCGGTCGCGCAGTCGCTGTACGAGAACGGCTACATCACCTACATGCGCACCGACTCGTCCTCGCTCTCGCAGCAGGCCGTCGCCGCCGCGCGCTCGCAGGCGGCCGACCTCTACGGCGCCGACACGGTGCCCGAGGCGCCCCGCACCTACGCGAGCAAGTCCAAGAACGCCCAGGAGGCCCACGAGGCCATCCGTCCCGCCGGCGACACCTTCCGCACGCCCAGCGCCCTCGAGGGCACCCTGCGCGGCAACGACTGGAAGCTCTACGACCTCATCTGGAAGCGCACCATCGCGAGCCAGATGGCGGATGCTCGGGGCCAGACCGCCTCGGTGACCATCGAGGCCGGCCCCACCCCCGCGAGCGCCACCCCGGCCGGCGTCGTCGCGGAGTTCGCGGCGAGCGGCACCGTCATCACCTTCCGCGGCTTCCTCGCCGCCTACGAGGAGGGGCAGGACGAGGACCGCGACACCGAGAAGACGGCCGAGCCGGCCGAGTCGAAGCTGCCGCCGCTCACCGAGGGGCAGAAGCTCGGCGTCACCGCCGTCGAGGCGAAGGGGCACGAGACCAGCCCGCCCTCGCGCTACACCGAGGCGAGCCTCGTCAAGGCGCTCGAGGAGCGCGGCATCGGCCGCCCCTCCACCTACGCGGCCATCATCTCGACCATCGTCGACCGCGGCTACGTCACCCCGCGCGGCACCGCGCTCGTGCCGAACTGGATCGCCTTCTCGGTCGTGCGCCTGCTCGAGGAGTACTTCGCCGACCTCGTCGAGTACGACTTCACCGCCGAGATGGAATCCGACCTCGACCGCATCGCCGGGGGAGAGGCCGACCGCACCGACTGGCTGAAGGGCTTCTACTTCGGCGACGCCACGCAGCCGGGCCTGCGCCCCGTCATCGACAACCTCGGCGAGATCGACGCCAAGGCGCTCAACTCGATGGCCATCACCGACGACATCACCCTCCGCATCGGCAAGTACGGCCCCTACCTCGAGGTCGCCGAGGAGGGCAGCGAGACCCCGCGCCGGGTCAACCTGCCGCAGGAGCTCGCCCCCGACGAGCTGACGCCCGCCAAGGCGCAGGAGCTCATCGACGCCCCGGTCGTCAGCGACCGCGTGCTCGGCCTCAACCCCGAGACGGGCAAGCAGGTCGTCGCGAAGGACGGTCGCTTCGGCCCCTACGTCACCGAGATCGACCCCGAGCCGGAGGAGACGGTGGACGCCGCGACCGGCGAGGTGCTCGCGACCGCTCCGGCCGCCGCGGGCGGGACGGCGACCGCGACCGCCACGGCGACGAAGGCGCCGGCCAGGAAGGCGGCGCCGAAGAAGGCGACCGCGGAGAAGCCGCGCACGGCATCCCTGTTCAAGAGCATGGACCCGGCGACGGTCGACCTCGCGACCGCGCTGCGGCTGCTCGACCTGCCGCGCGTCGTCGGCGACGACCCGGAGAGCGGCGAGCCGATCACGGCGCAGAACGGCCGCTACGGCGCCTACCTGAAGAAGGGCACCGACACGCGCTCGCTCGACGGGGAGGACCAGATCTTCGAGATCGACCTCGCCGGCGCCCTCGCCAAGTTCGCGGAGCCCAAGTACGGCGCCCGCAAGGCCTCGAGCGCCCTCAAGGAGTTCGACGCCGACCCCGAGAGCGGCAAGCCGATCAAGGTCAAGGACGGCCGATTCGGGCCCTACGTGACCGACGGCACGACCAACGCGACCATCCCCCGCGGGGAGGACGTCGAATCGGTCGACTTCGAGCGCGCCGTGCAGCTGCTCGCCGACAAGCGCGCCAAGGGGCCGGGCAAGAAGCCGGCCGCCCGCAAGCCCGCTGCGAAGAAGCCGGCGGCGAAGAAGCCCGCCGCGACGGCCGCGGCGAAGAAGACCGCCACGACCGCCGCCGCGAAGAAGCCGGCCGCGAAGAAGCCCGCCGCGACGAAGGCCCCGGCGGCGAAGAAGCCGGCGGCGCGCACCTCGGCCGCGGCGAAGAAGCCCGCGGAGTAGGCCGCGTGACCGGCCTCTTCCTCACGCTCGAGGGCGGCGACGGCTCGGGCAAGAGCACGCAGTCGGCGCTGCTCACCGAGTGGCTCGCCGAGCAGGGCCGCACGGTCGTGCACGCGCGCGAGCCGGGCGGCACCGAGCTCGGGCTCGAGCTGCGCGAGATCATCCTCCACCGGCGCGGCTACATCGCCCCTCGCGCCGAGGCGCTGCTGTACGCGGCCGACCGGGCGCACAACGTCGCCACCGTCGTGCGGCCCGCGCTCGAGCGCGGCGACATCGTCATCCAGGATCGCTACCTCGACTCCTCCGTCGCCTACCAGGGCGCCGGGCGCGTTCTCGCGACGGACGAGGTGCGCGAGCTCTCGCTCTGGGCGACGGAGGGGCTGCTGCCGCATCTCACGGTGCTGCTCGACCTCGACGCGGCGACCGGGCGCTCGCGACTCGACGCGAGCCGCACGCGGTACGACCGGCTCGAGGCCGAGGCCGAGGCGTTCCACACCCGGGTGCGCGACGCGTACCGGGCGCTGGCCGACGCCGAGCCCGAGCGGTTCCTCGTGCTCGACGCGACCCGGCCGGTCGAGGAGCTGCAGCGGAGCATCCGGGATCGCGTGTCGGCCCTGCTCGCTACCCTCACAGCATGACGGCGTGGGATGAGCTGACCGGGCAGGAGGCCGCGATCGCGCTGCTGCGCGAGGCCGCCGCCGATCCGGGGGCGATGACGCACTCGTGGCTCATCACCGGGCCGCCGGGCTCCGGCCGCTCCAACCTCGCCTACGCCTTCGCGACCGAGCTGCTGAGCGGTCTCGGCGGGGAGGACGCCCTCACCGCGGCCCAGGTCGCCGCGCGCACCCACCCCGACCTCGCCGTGCTCGCCACGGATCGCGTGATCATCTCGATCGACGAGGTGCGCCACCTGGTGCAGCAGAGCCAGTACTCGCCGAGCGTCGCCCCGTACCGGGTCATCGTCATCGAAGACGCCGACCGCATGACCGAGCGCACCTCGAACGTGCTGCTCAAGGCCCTGGAGGAGCCGCCGCCGCGCACGGTCTGGGTGCTCTGCGCGCCGAACGCGGCCGACCTCATCCCGACCATCCGCTCCCGCACGCGCAGCGTGCGCCTGCGCGTACCGAGCGTCGCCGAGGTCGCCGATCTGCTCGTCCGCCGCGACGGCGTCGACCGCGCGCTCGCCGAGCAGGCGGCGCGCGAATCGCAGAGCCACATCGGCATGGCGCATCGACTGGCAACCGACGCGGATGCCCGTGAGCGCCGCGCGCGCACCCTCGACATCGCCCTCTCCGTCGCCTCGGTCTCGGGCGCCGTCACGGCGGCCGAGCAGCTCGTCTCGCTCGCCACCGCCGATGCGAAGGCCTTCACCGCCGAGCGCGAGGCCGAGGAGCGCGACGCGGCCCTGCGCTCGCTCGGGGTGGAGCCCGGCGGCACGGTGCCGCCCGCCCTGCGCAGCACCCTGAAGAACCTCGAGGAGGACCAGAAGCGCCGCGCCACGCGCTCGGTGCGCGACGGCATCGACCGCGTGCTCGTCGA
Source organism: Microcella daejeonensis (assembly GCF_026625045.1). Classification (GTDB taxonomy): domain Bacteria; phylum Actinomycetota; class Actinomycetes; order Actinomycetales; family Microbacteriaceae; genus Microcella; species Microcella daejeonensis. The sequence goes on from NZ_CP113089.1 coordinate 1,473,763, forward strand.
CCTGCTCTCCCTGCATCGCGACGTGCTCATGGTGCAGCTCGGCGCCGGCGTCGAGCTCGTCAACGAGTCGATGCGGTCCCGCATCGAGCAGGCCGCGCGCACGCGCAGCCCTGAGCTCTCGCTCGCGGCGCTCGACGCGATCTCCCAGGCCCGGCGGCGGGTGGAGGGCAACACGCCCCCCGCGCTCGCGCTCGAGGCGATGCTCATCGCGGCGAGCGGTCGGGTGCCGTCGCTAGGCTCCGCGCTGTGAGCATCCCGGTCGCCCTTCAGCCCGACAGCCCCCGCGCGACGCCCGCCCGACGCGCGCGCCGCCCCCGCATCGCCGCCCTGGTCGCCGTTCTGCTCGCTCCGGTGCTCGTGCTCACGGGCTGCGTCCCCGGCCTGCTCGACGGGATCACCGGCACCGAGACCTCGACGCCGACGGGCGAGGATGTGCCCGAGAACGTGCGCCCGTACTTCAGCCAGGTGCTGCGGTGGGAGCGATGCGGCGGGGGAGCGCAGTGCGCGACCGCCGTGGCCCCGCTCGACTGGGACAACCCCGGCGACGGCTCCGACATCGAGCTCGCCCTCGTGCGGCACCCGGCGACGGAGGAGCCGCAGGGCTCGCTCTTCGTCAATCCGGGCGGTCCGGGGGCCTCGGGCTTCGACTTCGTGCGCGACAGCGTCGACGCCGCGGTGAGCGCCGAGCTGCGGGCGCAGTACGACGTGATCGGCTGGGACCCTCGCGGGGTCGGCCGATCGAGCGCCGTCACCTGCTACACCGATCCGGCGCAGATGGACGAGTTCGTCTACGGGGTGCCCGAGGCCGAGACGGGCAGCGAGGAGTGGGTGGAGGAGATCACCGCGAGCGCCGTCGACTTCGCCGAGGCCTGCGCCGAGAACAGCGGCCCCCTGCTCGAGTTCGTCGACACCGACTCGACCGTGCGCGACCTCGATCTGCTGCGCGCGATCGTCGGCGACGAGACGCTCACCTACTTCGGCTACTCCTACGGCACCGAGATCGGCGCGCGGTACGCCGACGCCTTCCCCGAGCGCGCGGGCCGGCTCGTACTCGACGGCGCGACCGATCCGACGACGAGCCAGTTCGAGGTCGTGCTCGCGCAGTCCGTCGGGTTCGAGGCGGCGCTCACCACCTACATCACCGAATGCGCGGCGGCGCGCACCTGCCCGTTCCCGACCGACACCGCCGCGGCGCTGCAGATCGTCGAGCAGCTGTACGCGCAGCTCGACGCCGAGCCGATCACCGCCGCCGACGGGCGCCGCTTCACCGCGAGCACTCTCGACATCGCGATCGCGACGGCCCTGTACGACGAGGGGTCGTGGACCTTCCTCAGCGACATGTTCACCGAGCTGCGGGACGGGGTCGTCGACACCGGTTTCCTGCTCGCCGACTTCTACTACGGCCGCGAGGGCGGCGAGTACGTCGACAACTCACTCGAGGCGTTCATCGCCATCAACTGCCTCGACTACCCCGTCGAGCGCGACGCGGAGACGATCATCGAGCAGAACGACGCCATTGCCCGGGCGGCGCCCATCACGACCGATCCCAGCCCGCTGGGCGACGTCGTCTGCCAGAACTGGCCCTATGAGTCGGATGCCGCGCTCGAGCCCGTGAGCGCCGAGGGCGCCCCGCCCATCCTCGTCGTCGGCACGACCGGTGATCCGGCGACCCCCTACGAGTGGGCGGTCTCCCTGTCGGAGCAGCTCTCCAGCGGCGTGCTGCTCACCTACGACGGCGAGGGGCACATCGCCTACGACGAGGGCGACCCCTGCATCAACGACCTCGTCGACGCCTTCCTGCTCGAGGGCGCGGTGCCCGCGGGCGAGACGGTGTGCCTCGGCTGAGTCGCCCGTCATGAGCACCCGGCCGGCATGGGATAGACTCCTTAGCCGTGCCACGGAGTGATCCGTGTCGCGCCGCCTTAGCTCAGTCGGCAGAGCGATTCACTCGTAATGAATAGGTCGTGGGTTCGATTCCCACAGGCGGCCCCACTTCTCGCATTCTTCATCCACCCCCCGTTTCGGGCGCTGCCGTCGCGTCCGGGAGGAGCGTCATGGCTACCCCGGACTCCCGCTCGCGGCTGGTCACCGTCGCCGCCGCCGCGGTGACCGTCGTCGCCGGCGTCGGCGTCGCCGCGCAGCACCGGGTCAACGGCGAGCTCGGCCAGCGCCTCGACGACGGCTTCAGCGCCGCGCTGATCTCGTTCACCTCGGGCCTCGTCATCCTGCTCGTCGTGATGGCGGGCAGTCGTCGCGGTCGAGCGGCCTTCGGCACGCTGGGTGCGCGCGTGCGGGCGGGCGAGCTGCGATGGTGGATGCTGCTCGGCGGCCTCGGCGGAGCCTTCATGGTGCTCAGCCAGGGTCTCGTCGCGGGCATCCTCGGAGTGGCGATCTTCACGGTGGCGACGGTGACCGGCCAGACCGCCGTGGGTCTCTGGATCGACGCCACCGGCTTCGCCGGCGCCCGCCCCGCGCCGGTGACCGCGCGGCGCATCGTCGGAGCGGCGCTCACGCTCGCCGCCGTCGTCATCGCCGTGGCGCCCGAGCTCGGCGGCGCCATCCCCGCGGTCGCCCTCGTGCTGCCCCTGCTCGCAGGCCTCGGCGTGGGAACGCAGGCCGCGGTCAACGGGCGCGTGCGCGCGGCGACGAGCTCGCCGCTGGCCGCCACGACCCTCAACTTCGTCGTCGGGGCGACCGCGCTCGCGGCGGCCACGGCGGTGCATCTGCTGGTCTCGGGGCTGCCGGAGGCGCTGCCCGCCGACCCGCTGCTCTACGTCGGCGGGGCGCTCGGGGCGACCTTCATCGCCATCCAGACGATCACGGTCGCGCGCATCGGGGTGCTGCTGCTCGGCCTGTGCCTCGTGGCGGGGCAGCTGCTCGGCGCCCTGCTGTTCGATCTGCTCGCGCCGATCGGCGTGCCGACCACCGGCTCGACCGCCATCGGCGCTGCGCTCACGCTCGTCGGCGTCATCGTCACCGCGATGCCGGCCCGTCGGGCGCGCGGCACCGAGAACGCCGACCGCGCCTAGAAGAACGCCGACCTCGGCTAGAAGAACGCCGACCGCACCTAGAAGAACGCCGACCGCGGTTCGGCCGAGGTGCGCGCCACGAGCGGCAGCGCGCGAGCGACCGCCGTGTCGATACGGCGGGTGATGTCGGGGTTCGACACCCGGTAGTCGGTGAAGTCGGCGTCGCTCGCGTAGATGGGGTTCGGCAGGGTCAGCGACTGGAAGAAGCCGAACAGCGGGCGCAGCTGGTGCTCGATCATCAGCCCGTGGCGCTCGCTGCCGCCGGTGGCCGCGAGCAGCACGGGCGTTCCGACGAGGGCGTGCTGGTCGATGACGTCGAAGAGGTGCTTGAAGAGGCCCGTGAAGGAGGCCCGGTAGACGGGGCTCGCCACGACGAGCAGGTCGGCGGTCTCGATGCGGCGCAGGTCGCCCTCGATCGACGCGGGCAGGGCATCCCGCCGCACGGCGCCCGCGAGCTCCGCGCCGATGCGGTCGACCCGCACGAGGTGGGTGTCGGTCCCTTCGCCGGCCTCGTCGCGGTCACGGGCGACGGCGTCGAGCACGGCGCTGACGAGCGCGGTCGTGCGCGAGGGCGCGTGCGTGCTGCCGGAGACGCCGACGACGGAGAGCGGACGGGCGAGGGTCGACGGGGTCATGCGGGCCACGGTAGGCGGGCTCCGCCGACCGCGTGCCGCCGACGGTCATCCGCCGCAACCGGGCGTCACGCGCCGCAACACGACGACGCCCGGGGCGGGCGCTACTCGCCCTTGAACTCCAGCGACAGCGAGTTCATGCAGTAGCGGTCACCCGTGGGGGTGCCAAAACCGTCGGGGAACACGTGCCCCAGGTGCGAGCCGCAGCTCGCGCAGCGCACCTCGGTGCGCACCATGCCGAGCGAGGTGTCCTCGATGAGCTCGACCGCGTCGGGGCGCACCGACTCGTAGAAGCTCGGCCAGCCGCAGCCCGAGTCGAACTTCGTGCCGCTCTGGAACAGCTCCGCGTCGCAGGCGGCGCAGGTGTAGATGCCCGCGCGGCTCTCATCGAGCAGCTCGCCCGTCCAGGCGCGCTCGGTGCCGGCCTGGCGCAGCACGGCGTAACGCTCAGGGCCGAGCTCCGCCAGCCACTCCTCCTCGGTCTTCTCGACCTCGTACGTGCCGTTCTTCTGCTCGCTCATGCGTTCCTCCCCCTCGCCTCGCGGCGGTTGATCTCCTCCCCATTAAACTCCGAACCGTGCCCGACCCTTCCCCGATCGAGAAAACGTGGAGCCGGCTGACCCTCGACGAGTTCTTCGAGATCGCCTCGCTGCGCACGACCGTGTTCTTCCTCGAGCAGCGCATCGACGAGGAGGAGCTGGACGCCCGCGACCGCGAGGAGTCGACGCAGCACCTGTGGATCCCCGATGCGCAGGGCGTCGCCGCGTATCTGCGCGTGATCGAGAACGCGGTGCCCGCCGAGGGCGATCGGGATGCCCGGCGCCTCATCGGCCGCGTCGTCACCCGGCCCGACCGCCGCGGCGAGGGTCTCTCGAGCCTCCTCCTCGCCCGCGTCATCGAGCGCTTCGGCCACGAGCCGATGGCCCTGCACTCCCAGAGCTACGTGCAGCCGCTGTACGCCCGGTTCGGCTTCGAGCCCTACGGCGAGGAGTACCTCGAGGCGGGGCTGCCGCACCGCGCGATGTACCGCGCCGCGCGTCCCTGAGTCGCGAACGTCCGCCGCGCATCCCCTCTGGCAGGATGCGGGCGTGACCTCGACGGCCGACCGCTACCGGCGCTTCGCCCGCGAGGCCGCGCCGCGCTCGCGCACCTACGCCGCCTGGGCGGCGACGATCGCCGACGACGAGGAGCTGCTCGCCCTCATCGACACCCTGCCGGTCGCCGATCGGCAGCCCGTGCTCGTGCTCACCGCGGCCCGGTACACGGGGCTGCGGCCGCAGGGCGATGTGCGCACCTGGCTCGAGGGGGAGTGGGACGCGGTCGCGGCGGTCGCCCGCACCCGGCATACGCAGACCAACGATCCGCGGCGCACCGCTGCGCTGCTGGCGGCGCTGCAGCAGATCGACGGCCCGATCGCGCTGCTCGAGGTCGGGGCCGCCGCGGGCCTCGGGCTGCTCGTCGACCGCTACCGCCACGAGCTCGTCGACGATCGCGGCCGGATGCTCCGCCTCGACCCGGTCGAGGGCGAGTCGCCGCTCGTCCTGCGCACGACCCTCGGGCCGGGCGTGCCGGTGCCCCGGCGGGTGCCAGAGATCGTCTGGCGCGCCGGCCTCGAGCGCAGCCCGCTGCGGTTGGATCGCGCCGAGGACGAGCGCTGGCTGCGCACGTTGATCTGGCCGGAGGAGCGCGAGCGGGCCGCGCAGCTCGACGCCGCGATCGCGATCGCGCGCGAGCACCCGCCGCATCTCGTCGCGGGCGACGCCGTCGACGGGCTGCGCGCGCTCGCCGCGCACGCGCCGCCCGAGGCGACCCTCGTCGTGTGGAGCCCCGCGGTGCTCGTGTACCTCGCTCCGGCTGATCGCGCGCGCTTCGCGGCGCTCGCCGGCGACCTCGGCGGAACATGGATCTCGCTCGACGGCCGGCGCGTGCTGCCCGAGGTCGGCGCGCGGGCCGACGCCGTGCTGCCCCTCGCGGCGGGCGCGCACGACGACGACTTCGTGCTCAGCCGCGACGGGCATCCCCTCGCCGTCGTCTCGCCGCACGGCGACCGCATCGAGCGCTGGGTCGCCGCCCGCTGACCGGCCCGCCGGCCCCGCTGACGGCCCCTGCCGCCCCCGCCGCCCGCGCCGCCGGCTGACCGGCCCGCCGGCCCCGATGACGGCCCCTGCCGCCCCTGCCGCCCCCGCCGCCCGCGCCGCCGGCCCGCCGTCCGCGGGTCGCCCGGCCGGCGCGCGGCCGTGACGCCACCCCGCCGCCGCCGTGCCTCCGCCACCGGGCCCCCGCGCCGCCGTACCCTGGCGGCATGTCCTCCGAGCGCCGTGAGCCCCAGGCCGCCGCCGCCGCGGTCGGCCCCGCGCCCGACGAGCGTCTGCCCGCCGTGCTGGAGTTCGAGAGGCGCTGGTGGGGAGCGGCGGACGGTCGCAAGGAGAGCCGTATCCGTGCGGAGTTCGGCTGGAGCGCCGCCCGCTACTATCAGGTGCTGAACGCCCTGCTCGACACCGATGCCGCGCTGCGCTACGACCCCGTCCTGGTGAGTCGCCTGCGCGAGGTGCGCACGGAGCGCGCCGAGGTGCGCCGCACCCGCCGACCCGGCGCTGCCGGCGCCGCCTGAGCGGCACGACCGCACGCCGAACCCGGAAGGTCCATCCCGAACCATGGCCCAGTTCCCGCGCGACCGCTTCGACGAGGTGCCCGAGCACGACGGCCGGGTGGGCGCCCACCGGGCGCCGCGCGACCCCCTCGCGCGCTGGCGGGCCTTCGGCATCGCGGCTCTCGCGACCGGACTGCTCGTCGTCGCCGGGGTCGCCGGTCTCGCCATCATCAGCGACCGGGTGAACCTCGACCTGCCCGTCTCCCTGCCGGGCGCCGAGCCGAGCCCGGAGCCCACCGAGACGCCCGTCGAGACGGCGCCGCCGGTCACCGACCCTGCGACGATCACCCTGCCCGAGGGCTTCTCCATCACCGTGCTCAACGGCTCGGGCGTCACCGGGCTCGGGCAGCAGGCCGCCGACGTGCTCACCCCGCTCGGCTGGCCGGTCGGCGCCGTGACGAACGCCGCGCAGGACGACCTGCCGACCACGGTCGTCTACTACGACGACCCCACCGAGGAGGGCATCGCCCGCGGGCTCGTCGAGCTGCTCGGCGTCGGCGAGGTCGAGTTCTCCGACGCCTTCCCCGGCGCGCGCGTGACGGTCGTCGTCGGCGCGGACTACGCGGGCTGACCGCATCGCCCGGGGGATCCGGGCGCCACAACCGCCGCGCCGCCGCGGCACCCGGTGACAGTCGGGTTATCGTGACGACATGAGCGAGCCCCGATCGAGCAGACCGACCGACCGCAGCACGGGCGTGCGCCGCCGCGGGGCATCCCGTCGCCTGCTCGCCCTCGTCGCGATCGCGACCGCCTCGGCCGTTCTGGGGGGATGCTCCGCGCCCGCCCCGGACCCCGTCGACGACGCCCGCCCCTCGCCGTCGCCGAGCCCCGAGTACGTCTCGACGTACGTCGAGCCGCCGGCGATCGAGCTCGCGCCGCTGACCGGGGAGCCCGTGGAGCCGGGCTCGCTCGCCCGCAGCACCCTCGCCGCGAAGATCGACAACCACCCGCGCGCGCGGCCACAGGTCGGCCTCGACCGGGCCGACATCGTCTTCGAGGAGCTCGTCGAGGGCGGCCTCACCCGCTACGTCGGCGTCTGGCACTCGGACGTGCCGGCCGAGATCGGCCCCATCCGCTCCATCCGGCCGATGGATCCCGACATCATCTCTCCGCTCGGCGGCATCGTCGCCTACTCGGGCGGGCAGCAGCGCTTCGTCGACCTGATGCGCGCCACCCGCGTGTACAACGCCATCCACGGGCAGGCCGACACCGATGCGGTCATGTACCGAGGATCGAACGCCCCGGCGCCGCACAACGTGATCGTGCGCGCGCCCGAGCTGCTCGCCCAGCACGCCGACATCGCCCCGCCGGCTCAGCAGTTCGCCTTCGCCGCCGACGCCGCCTCGGCGACGGCCGCGAAGGACGGTCAGCCGATCACCTCGATGGCGATGACCTTCGGCTCCCTGGGCTCGCCGTCGTGGGCGTGGGATGCCGCGAGCGGCACCTGGCTGCGCTCGATGACCGGCGGGGCGCCCGACACGGCGGCCTCGGGTGCCCGGCTGAGCGCGGTGAACATCGTCGTCATGCGGGTGCCCGTGCAGGTCATCCAGGACATCCCGACGACGCAGATGATCGGCGGCGGCGAGGCCTGGGTCTCGTCCGGCGGCAAGATCGTGCCGGCCACCTGGTCGAAGCCCGATCAGAACACCCCGCCGCGGCTCGTCGACGCCCAGGGCGCCGCGGTGCGTCTTGCTCCCGGAGCGACGTGGGTGGAGCTCGTTCCGACCGACGGGTCGTTCAGCTTCCAGTAGCCGCGCGGCTCCCTCCCGTCGGCTTGCACTCTCCCTGCGCGAGTGCCAGAATCGCAGTTAGCACTCGTGCTCTGCGAGTGCCAGAAGCTACCGTACGTACTGCGTCCGGGAGGGACGAAAGACACACATGGCTAAGATCATCGCTTTCAACGAGGAGGCCCGTCGCGGCCTCGAGCGCGGCCTCAACATCCTGGCCGACGCCGTCAAGGTCACGCTCGGCCCGCGCGGCCGCAACGTCGTGCTGGAGAAGAAGTGGGGCGCCCCCACCATCACCAACGACGGCGTGTCCATCGCCAAGGAGATCGAGCTCGACGACCCCTACGAGAAGATCGGCGCCGAGCTGGTCAAGGAGGTCGCCAAGAAGACCGACGACGTCGCCGGTGACGGCACCACCACGTCGGTCGTCCTCGCCCAGGCGCTCGTGCGCGAGGGCCTGCGCAACGTCGCCGCCGGCGCCGACCCCATCAGCCTCAAGCGCGGCATCGAGAAGGCCGTCGAGGCCGTCTCGGCCGAGCTGGTCAAGAGCGCCAAGGAGGTCGAGACCAAGGAGGAGATCGCCGCCACCGCCTCGATCTCGGCCGCCGACCCCGCCATCGGCGCCCTCATCGCCGAGGCCATCGACAAGGTCGGCAAGGAGGGCGTCGTCACCGTCGAGGAGTCGAACACCTTCGGTACCGAGCTCGAGCTCACCGAGGGCATGCGCTTCGACAAGGGCTACCTGTCGGCGTACTTCGTCACCGACCCCGAGCGCCAGGAGGCCGTCTTCGAAGACCCCTACGTGCTCATCGTCAACGGCAAGATCTCGGCGATCAAGGACCTGCTCCCCGTCGTCGACAAGGTGATCCAGAGCGGCAAGCAGCTGCTCATCATCGCCGAGGACGTCGAGGGCGAGGCCCTGGCCACGCTCGTCGTCAACAAGATCCGCGGCATCTTCAAGTCGGTCGCCGTGAAGGCCCCCGGCTTCGGCGACCGCCGCAAGGCCATGCTGCAGGACATCGCCATCCTCACCGGTGGTCAGGTCATCAGCGAGGAGGTCGGCCTCAAGCTCGAGAACGCCACCCTCGACCTGCTCGGTCGTGCGCGCAAGGTCGTCATCACCAAGGACGAGACGACCATCGTCGAGGGTGCGGGCGACGCCGAGGCGATCGCCGGCCGCGTCAAGCAGATCCGTGCCGAGATCGACAACACCGACTCGGACTACGACCGCGAGAAGCTGCAGGAGCGCCTCGCCAAGCTCGCCGGCGGCGTCGCCGTCATCAAGGCGGGCGCGGCCACCGAGGTCGAGCTCAAGGAGCGCAAGCACCGCATCGAGGACGCCGTGCGCAACGCGAAGGCCGCCGTCGAGGAGGGCATCGTCGCTGGTGGTGGCGTCGCCCTCATCCAGGCCGGCAAGCTCGCCTTCGAGGGCGCGGCGATGAACGACCTCGTCGGTGACGAGGCGACGGGCGCCAACATCGTCCGCGTCGCCATCGACGCCCCGCTCAAGCAGATCGCCCTCAACGCGGGCCTCGAGCCCGGTGTCGTCGCCGACAAGGTGCGCCACCTGCCCGTGGGTCACGGCCTCAACGCCGCGACCGGCGAGTACGGCGACATGCTGGCCGCCGGCATCGCCGACCCGGTGAAGGTCACCCGCTCGGCGCTGCTCAACGCGGCCTCGATCGCCGGCCTGTTCCTCACCACCGAGGCCGTCGTGGCCGACAAGCCCGAGAAGAACCCGGCGCCCATGGGCGACCCGAGCGGCGGCATGGACTTCTAAGCCCCTCCCCGCCGGTCACCCGGCACGCCAGAACGGGGCGGCTCCCACCAGGGAGCCGCCCCGTTCCGCGTTCCCGGCGTCGTCATCCGGGGGTCGTCGGCGCCGGTCGTCGGCGCCAGTCGGTTCAGCGCTGGAACAGCCGGGCGTTCGCCTGCTCGATCTCGGCGTAGTGCGTGCCCGCGCTGCCGAGCGCCTCGGTGATGCTCGCGAGCATCTGCTCGACCTGGCGCTGCGTGGCCGTCCACTCGCCCAGCAGCGACTGGAAGGCCGTCGCGGCCGGGCCGGTCCACGCGCCCTGCAGGGCGCCGAGGTCGGCCGTGAGGCCCGAGACCTCGCCCTGGATGCGCGCGATCGTGCCGCGGGCGGTGCTCACCGCGGTCAGCACCGCGTCGCTGTCGACCTGGTACCGGGTCATGGTCTCCTCCTTGCTCTCCGGCGGAGCCGCTCCCCGCCGTCGAGGGGGAGGTTAGGAGGCGACGGGTGCGGGGCTCGGCGCCGCGGCGCCATCGGGGGCGTCGGCGGGCGTCGCGACCCTGGGGAGGAGCGGCAGCGCCACGCGGAAGGTCGCTCCGCCGCCCGGGGTGTCGAGCACCTCGACCCGTCCGCCATGCAGATCGACGATGGAGGCCACGATCGCGAGGCCGAGCCCGGAGCCGCCGGTGTCGCGCGTGCGGGAGGAATCGGCGCGGAAGAACCGCTGGAAGATCTTCTCCTTGAGCTCGGCCGGGATCCCCTCGCCGTGGTCGACGACGGCGATCGTCGCCATGCCCGCGGGCAGGTCGAGACCGACGACCAGCTCGATGGGGGATCCGGCGTCGGTGAAGCGCATCGCGTTGCCGACGAGGTTCGTGACGACCTGCCGGAGCTTGTTCTCCTCGCCCAGGACGACCGCCGAGAATCCGGGCGCCGTGGGAACGGGCACGTCGAGCGGCGCCGACTGCTCGGGGGCGGATGCCCGCCGCCGGCCGCGCAGGCGCGCCAGCGCCGACCGCGAGGCCGACACCGTACGCCCGTTCGTGCGCGGCTCCCTCGGCGGCGGCGCGAGGTCGGGATCGGCCGGAGGCGTCGCGTCGACCTCCCCGTACTGCGTGGCGCTGGCCTCGTCGATGACGACCTGCACCTCCCGGTCGGGGGCGCCGGCCATGGTGTCGAGGGCGGCGTCGCGGGCGAGGAGCACGAGATCGACCGGTCCGGGCTCGAGGGGCTTGGCTTCGTCGAGGCGGGCCAGTGCGAGCAGGTCGCCGACGAGCGCCGACATCCGGATCGCCTCCTTCTCGATGCGCTCCATCGCCTGCGCGACGTCGGCCTCCTTCTGGATGGCCCCCATGCGGTAGAGCTCGGCGTAGCCCCGCAGGCTCACGAGGGGCGTGCGCAGCTCGTGGCTGGCGTCGCCGACGAACCGACGCATCTGGGCGATGGTCGCGGCGCGGTCGGCGAAGGCGCGGTCGATGCGCGAGAGCATGGTGTTGAGCGAGCGGTTGAGGCGGCCGACCTCGGTGTTGGGGGTCGCGCCGCCCAGGCGCTGGCTGAAGTCGCCGCCGGCGAAGCGCGCCGCGGTCGCCTCGACGTCGCGCAGCGGGCGGAAGGTCGACGAGACGAGCAGGCGCGTGAGCGCGGCGCTGAGGATGACCGCCACGAGCCCGAAGCCGAGGAAGATCGACGCGAAGTTGCCGATGATGCCGTTGGTCGGCGCGAGGTCCGCTCCGATGACAAGCGTCGCGGGCCGCGGCTCGCTCTCGTCGTCGACGAGCGTCAGTGAGAAGGCCGCGAGCCGCCACTGGCCGGAGCGGTTCTCGCTCGCCACCGTGATGCCCTCGCCGTAGCGGGTCTGGACGTACGAGAGGGTGAGACGGCTCGCGTCGGGCGCCTGGGAGCGCCGGGCATCCGTCACGTTGTCGTCGATGAGCGCACCGCTCGCGTCGACCGCGCCGAAGTAGAGCGGCGAGGAGACCACGGAGGAGCCCGTGACGGGCGTGAACGTCTCATCGAAGTCGTCGAGCGAGAGGCGGTCGCCCTGCGCCCGCAGCTCGTCGGCGGCGAGCAGAAGCTGGCGGTCGACCTGCCCGACGAGAGTCTGCTGCAGCACCGTGATGGTGCCGGCGCCGACGATCATGAGACCGATGGTGACCACCAGCACGGTCACCCCGGTGATCTTGGATCGGAGGGAGATCCCCTCCCACCACTTCGTCAGCTGCTCATGCATGGAGGGCCGAGGCTAGACCTTGGCCGCCTTGAGCATGTACCCGAATCCGCGCTTGGTCTGGATGAGCGGCTCGTCGGTGTGCTGGTCGAGCTTGCGCCGCAGGTACGAGATGTAGCTCTCGACGATGCCCGCGTCGCCGTTGAAGTCGTACTCCCACACGTGGTCGAGGATCTGCGCCTTCGACAGCACCCGGTTGGGGTTGAGCATGAGGTAGCGCAGCAGCTTGAACTCGGTGGGGGACAGCTCGATGACGACGTCGCCGACGGCCACCTCGTGCGTGTCCTGATCCATCATGAGCTCGCCCGTGCGGATGATCGCGTCGTCCTCCTCCTGCATCGTGCGGCGCAGGATGGCCTTGATGCGGGCGACGATCTCGTCGAGGCTGAACGGCTTGGTGACGTAGTCGTCGCCGCCGACGGTCAGACCCATGATCTTGTCGTCGGTGTCGTCCTTCGCCGTGAGGAAGAGGATGGGGCTCGTGTACCCGCTCGACCGCAGGCGCTTGGTGACGCCGAAGCCGTTGATGTCGGGGAGCATGACGTCGAGGATGATCAGGTCGGGCTCCTCCTCGAGCACCGCCGAGATCGCCTGCGCGCCGTTGCCGACCGCGCGCACCATGAATCCGGCGAAGCGCAGCGATGTCGTGAGCAGATCGCGGATGTTCGGTTCATCGTCCACGATCAGAATCTTGGGTCCGTCAGCCATGAGGCAAGTATCTGCGCGTTCGTTGCACGTTTCCTGAGAGGCGCGCCGAAGTCGCGCGATATCGACCTGCGACCGACCTCGGTGCCAGCCGGGCGAGCGGGGTGCGCATCATGCGCGATGTCGGTGCGGCGGCGTAGCGTTCCGCCATGGACGTCCTCCTCATCCCCGGCTTCTGGCTCGACGGCGATTCCTGGCAGCCCGTCACCGACGCGCTCGTCGCGGCCGGCCATCGGCCGCATCCCCTCACCCTCCCCGGCAAGGCGCCCGGCGAGTCCGCAGCGGGCATCGGGCTGCGCGACCACGTCGACGCCGTGATCGCGGCGATGGATGCCCTGCCGCAGCCCCTCGTGCTCGTCGGGCACAGCGGCGGCGGCTCGATCGCCTGGGCCGCGGCCGATGCGCGACCCGGGGCCGTCGCCCGGGTCGTCTTCGTGGATGCGCTGCCGTTCCCCGCGGGCGGGCCCGTCAACGACGAGCTGCCCGTCGTCGGCGATGCGGTTCCGCTGCCGGACTGGTCGGTGTTCGAGCCCGATGATCTCGTCGACCTTGACGACGCCCTGCGCGCGCGCTTCGCGGCCATCGCCGTGCCCGAGCCCGCGCGGGTGGCCTCCGACCCGCAGCAGCTGCACGACGATGCGCGGTTCGCGGTGCCGGTGACGATCATCGCCTGCGAGTTCCCCGCCGCGACCGTGCACGAGGTCATCGCCTCGGAGGCGGCGTGGGGCGCGGAGCTGCGCCGGCTGCACGCACTGGAGATCGTCGAGCTGCCGACTGGGCACTGGCCGCAGCTCACCCGCCCGGCAGAGCTCGCCTCGGTCGTGACCTCGGTCGTCGTCGCGACGGCCGGTGCTGCGTAACCCGCCGGGCTAGGCGGCGAGACCGATCGAGGTCGCGTCGAGGATCGTGTAGCTGTAGCCCTGCTCGGCGAGGAACCGCTGGCGGTTCTGCGCGAAGTCCTGGTCGACGGTGTCGCGCGCGACGAGCGTGTAGAAGTGCGCGGGCAGCCCGCTCTTCTTCGGCCGCAGCAGGCGCCCGAGCCGCTGCGCCTCCTCCTGCCGCGAGCCGAACGAGCCCGAGACCTGGATGGCGACGGTGGCCTCCGGCAGGTCGACGGAGAAGTTCGCGACCTTCGAGACCACGAGCACGGGCGTCACGCCGTCGCGGAACTCCTGGAACAGCCGCTCGCGCTCCTCGACCGAGGTTGATCCGGTCAGCTGCGGCACCCCGAGCGCCTCGGCGAGCTCGTCGATCTGGTCGAGGTACTGCCCGATGATGAGGATGCGCTCGTCGGCGTGCTGCTCGACGAGGCGCTTGACGACCTCGAGCTTCGCCGGGGCCGTGGCGGCCATCCGGTAGCGCTGGTCGTCGGCGCTCGCCGCGTACTCCAGGCGCTCGGTGGCCGGGAGGTCGACCCGCACCTCGTAGCAGCTGGCGGGGGAGATGAAGCCCTGGGCCTCGATCTCCTTCCAGGGGGCGTCGAAGCGCTTCGGGCCGATCAGGCTGAACACGTCGCTCTCCCGGCCGTCCTCGCGCACGAGGGTCGCGGTGAGCCCGAGGCGGCGGCGCGCCTGCAGCTCGGCGGTGAGCTTGAAGACCGGCGCAGGCAGCAGGTGCACCTCGTCGTAGACGATGAGGCCCCAGTCGAGGGCGTCGAGCAGGGCGAGGTGCGCGTACTGCCCCTTCCGCTTCGCGGTGAGGATCTGGTACGTCGCGATCGTGACCGGCTTGATCTCCTTGAGCTGGCCGGAGTACTCGCCGATCTCGTCCTCGGTGAGGCTCGTGCGGTTGAGCAGCTCGGTGCGCCACTGGCGGGCCGAGACGGTGTTCGTCACGAGCACGAGCGTCGTCGTGCCGGCCGCGGCCATCGCTGCGGCGCCCACGAGCGTCTTGCCGGCGCCGCAGGGCAGCACCACGACGCCCGAGCCGCCGTCGAAGAAGTGGTCGACGGCCGTCTGCTGGTACGGCCGAAGGCTCCAGCCCTCATGGTCGAGGTCGATCGCGTGCGGGGTGCCGGGGGTGTAGCCGGCGAGGTCCTCCGCCGGCCATCCGATCTTCACCAGCTCCTGCTTGACCTGCCCGCGGGCCCACGCCTCGAGCTCGAAGGTCGTCGAGTCGATGCGGCGCACCAGCAGGGGCGCGACCTTGCGGTTGGAGGCGATCTCGGTGAGCACCGCGGTGTCGGTGCTGCGCAGCAGCAGCACCCCCTCGTCGCCGCGCTCGATGACGAGCCGGCCGTAGCGGCCGACGGTCTCGGCGATGTCGATCGAGACCGACTGCGGCACGGGGAACTTCGAGTACTTCTCCAGCACGGCGAGCATCTCGTCGGCGGCGTGGCCGGCGGCCCGGGCGTTCCAGAGCCCGAGCCGGGTGATGCGGTAGGTGTGCACGTGCTCGGGCGCGCGCTCGAGCTCGGCGAACACGGCGAGGGCGTGACGCGCCTCCTCGGCCAGCGGACTGGCCACCTCCAGCAGCACGGTTCGGTCGCTCTGGACGATCAGCGGGCCGTCAGGATTCATAGCGGGCCAGTCTAGGTGCGCCGCCTGTGAGCGACCGACCGCGGCGGTGCTAGTCGAGCGGCTCGAGCGCCGTGATGCTCGAGACCGGCAGCGTGCGCTCCACGTCGGCGACGCGGTCGCGGCCGCGCACGCGGCCCGCCGCGGCGCCCGTCGGCTCGAGGTCGAACGACCGCTCGCCGCCGTCGGGCATGCGCACGGTGGCGCGCACGCCGAGCTTGCCGCGGATCGCGAGCTCCCACTGCCGCACGACCCAGGCTCCGCCGCTGTCGGGGCCCGAGGCCGCCGAGGATTCGCGCATGCGGCTCACGGCGGCGGCGACGGCGTCGACCGGGGTCGGCACGGTCGCGCGCACGGTGCCGCGACGGGGGCGCTCGAGCGGCACGGCGCCGTCCTCCGGCGCGGCCGGGTAGCGGGCGTCGATGAGGGTCCACAGCACGACGGCGGGCTCGAGCCGGCTGACCAGGCGGTGCGGGCCCACGCGCACGAGCCCCAGCGGGGCGGCGGCGGTGTCGACCAGCACGGCGTCGAGCATGCCGGTGTCGTCGCTGCGCACGGCGGTGCGGGCGCCGAGGTCGGCGGTCTCCTCCGGCGTGAGCTCGGCCACGCGGATGGTGCCGTAGCGGCGGGCGGTCTCGCGCACGAGGTACTCGAGCGGCTGCGGGACGCCGGTGAGCGAGATGCCGGCGAGGAAGGCGAGCAGGGCATCCGCCGTCTCGCCCAGCGCGATCGCGCGACCGAGGGTCTCGGCGGTGATGCGGTAGCGCCCCGCGAGCCCTGCGCTCTCGAGCTCGGCCATGCGGCGCAGCTGCTCGTCGACGCCGCCGTCGAGCGGGCCGGGCGAGACGACGGTGAGGTCGTGCTGCAGGTAGACCTTGTCGACCGTCGTGGGCACGAGCGGGGCGAGCACCTCGGCGGCCGCCTCGGCTCCGCCGGTGACGAGAGCCGCTCCGACGCTCGAGGGCCGGCCGTCGACGGCGATGCCGAGGCGGTCGCCCTGCGCCCCGCGGCGCCGCAGCCGGCCGAGCAGCGCCTCGTCGGCGGCCGGGTAGAGCCAGGCGACGAAGTCGGCGATGCCGTCGCCCCAGCGCGCATCGACGCGGTCGGCGAGAAGGCGGTGCAGCTCATCGGGCAGCTGGGCCAGCCACGCCTCGGCCAGACGCGCCCAGCGCGTCGGCAGGGGCAGGCGGCGCCACTCCTCGGCGTCGTCGAGGGCGAGCGTGCGGCCGTTCGACTCGTGCACGAGGCCGGCGAGGGCGGCGAGGTCGATGAGCACGGGCACCTCGTCGAGCTCGGCGCCGCACGCCTCGGCCAGGCGCTTCGCGTCGGGCAGCGACATGCCGCCCTTCGCGAGCATGCGGGCGGGCGCGGCGACGAGCGCGGCGACGATCTCGGCGATGCGCGTGGCCGTCGTGAACGCGCGCTCGGCCGCCCCCCGGTCGAGGAACCGGCGGTCGGTGTCGTCGACGGGCGCGAGCGCGGCGGGCGGCGGGGTGTCGCGCAGCTGCGCGGCGGAGGGCAGGCCGCGCTCGGGCCACGCGGCCAGCGCCTCGCCGACGGAGGGCCAGACCGTGACGCCCGTCGGCTCGAGCGCGCAGAGCGCCAGGGCGTCGGCGGCGGAGAGGTCGGGGGCGAGCGCGGGCTCCGCACGATCCAGCGCGGCGGCGAGGGCGGCGAGGGGCACGGGCTCGGCGGGATGCTCGGCGGCCGTCGCGAGCGCCGCGAGGGTGCGGCGGCCGAGGCCGGCGAGAGCGGCATCCACCGAATGCGCGTCGAGCAGCGCCTCGGCGAGGTCGAAGATGTCCTTCACCGAGCCGGGGCTCACCGACCGCCCGGTGATGAGGGCGGCGAGGTCGTCATCGCTCCGGTCGCGCAGGCGCGCCGCGAGAGCGAGGGAGGCCGCGCTAGTTGCCGGCATCCTTGGCGGCCCGCCCCCGACGCACGGCGCTGACGACCAGCAGGACGATGATGAGCACGAAGCCGATCGGCAGGCCGATGAGGGGCAGGATGGTGATGAGCGGCCAGATGCCGGTCGCCAGCTCTTCGCGCCCGATGCCGGTGGCGGTGCCGATGATGACCGCGACGAACGACGCCAGGCTCACCACGATGATCGCGGCCACCATGTAGGCGAGCACGCGTTCGATGCGGTTGTTCATGACGATCGACTCTTCGGGCACGGGTTCAGGATAGGGGGGCGCTCCGACAGTGCAGTACCCCCGGTCCAGGGGGAGCGCGCACGCGGTATCGTCGAGCGTCGGGCCCATCCGGCCGATCCGCCCATCTCGAGGAGTACGCGCATGCCCACCGGCAAGGTCAAGTTCTACGACCAGGAGAAGGGTTTCGGCTTCATCACCTCCGACGAGGGAGCCGAGGTGTTCCTGCACGCCTCCGCCCTCCCCGAGGGCGCGGTCGTCAAGGTGGGCAGCCGCCTCGAGTTCGGCGTGGCCGACGGCAAGCGGGGCGCCCAGGCGCTCTCCGTGCGCGTGCTCGACCCGAAGCCGAGCGTCACCAAGATCAACCGCCGCCCGGCGCACGAGATGTCGGTCATCATCGAGGACCTCATCAAGCTGCTCGACGGCATGGGCGGCAAGCTCAAGGGCGGCCGGTACCCCGACTCCGAGCACGGCCGCAAGATCGCCGCCGTGCTGCGCAAGGTCGCGGACGACCTGGATGCCTGACGCGGGCACCCCGGCGACGCCGGGCCGCGACGCCCTCGCCGACCGCCAGGTGCTCGAGCCCATCGCCCGGGCGGCGCTCGCCGAGATCACCCCTGAGTCGACGGTCGGCGCGTTCCGCGAGATCACCGTCGAGGACGCCGTCGCGACCGTGCACTTCTCGCCGCGCATGGGCGGCTACCCCGGCTGGGTGTGGGCCGTCGCCATCGCGGTGAACGAGGGCCTCGAGCCGAGCGTGCTGGAGACCGAGCTCATCCCCTCCGACGGCGCGCTCGTGGCCCCCGAATGGGTGCCGTGGTCGGATCGCCTGGAGGAGTACCTTTCCCATCAGGCGGATGAGGATGACTCCGAGGAGGAGGATTCCGACGACGCGGAGGAGTCGGACGACTCCGAGGAGTCGGATGACGACGATCACGAGCACGACGAGGACGACCTCGATCCGGACGACGACGTCGACGGCGTCGACATCGACGAGCACGCACCGATGACCGAGCACGACGACACCGAGCACGACGACACCGAGCACGACCCGACCGACGAGGATTGATCCCATGACGACGACCGCCCGCGTGCTGAGCGCACGATCCCTCGCGGCGGTCGCCGCCACCGCGCTGCTCGCCCTCTCACTGGGCGGATGCGCGGCGATCAACTCGATCACCGGCGAGGTCGAGCGCGACGACAGCGGCCAGGTCGTCGAGGGCAACGACAGCGCCGACGTCTTCGCCATCGCCGTGGGCGACTGCCTCAACGACGCCTCGGTCGCGGAGGAGGAGGTCAGCTCGCTCCCCATCGTCCCCTGCAGCGAGCCGCACGACAGCGAGGTGTACTCCGCCTTCGACCTGACCACGGCCGAGCTGCCGACCGATGAGGAGCTCGCCGCAGCCGTCGAGGAGAACTGCGGTTCCGCTTTCGAGCAGTTCATCGGGCTCGCCTACGAGGAGTCGCTCTACTACGTCAGCTACTTCAGCCCGAGCGCCGAGAGCTGGGCCACCGGCGATCGCGAGGTGCTCTGCACGGTCTACGACCAGGCGGGCCAGACCACCGGCAGCCTCGAGGGGATCGCCCGCTAGGCGATCCCGCCCGCCCGTCGCCGGCCGCGCCGATCCGCTGCTGCGGCTCAGCCGAGCACGGCGCTCGTGACGTCGGCGACCTCCGGGTCGTCGCGCAGGGCAGCCCGCGCCGCGAGCCCGATGATCGCGCCGTAGGTCGGGTAGGCGAAGCGCACGGCCGCGAGCGTCGCGGCGTCCGCCCCGGCCGCCATCGCGGTCGCGACCGACTGCACGATCTCGATCGCGTGCTCGCCGACGGCGTGCGCGCCGAGCACGAGGTCGCGCCGGCGGTCGACGATGAGCGTCAGGAATCCTCGGGTGCGGTCGTCGATGACGGCCCGGTCGAGGTCGCTGAACGGCACGGTCACGACGATGCAGCCCGGGTCCCGCTCGCGCGCTTCGGCGACCGTCGCGCCCACCCCGCCGTAGTCGGGGTCGGTGAACCCGCCGGAGGGAAGCAGGCTCAGCATCGAGCGCCGGTTGACGCCGAGCACGGCGTTCTCGGCCGCGGCCTCGCCCTCGAACTGGGCTCCCTGCACGAGCATGTCGCGCCCGTTGGCGTCGCCGACGACGAGGATGCTCGGCACGGGCGAGCGGTAGAACCGGTCGACCGGCAGGAAGCCGCGCTCGGGCTCGAGCCCCGCCTTGTCGAGCGCGAGGGGCGCGAGGTCGGCGGGCCACCCCGTGGCCATGACGACGACGTCGACGAGCGTGCGCTGGGCATCCGCCCCCTGCCGCCAGTGGACGGCGATGCCGTCACCGGTCTGCTCGAGGCGGTCGACGCCGGCGATACCCGTGCGCACGGCGACGCCGTCGGCCTCGAAGGCCTCGGCGATGGCGGCCGAGACGCTCTCGTCGCTCGTCATCAGCACGCGCGGGGCGAGGTCGAGCACCGTGACCTCGCTGCCGAGCGAGCGGAAGATCGTCACCAGCTGGGCTCCGGTGTTGCCCGCGCCGATGATGGCGACGCGGCGCGGCAGCTCGGGCAGATCGAGCACGTGCTCTGGCACGGTCGCGAGCTCGGCGCCCGGGATGGGGATGCGGGAGGAGTGCCCGCCGACGGCGAGGATGATCGTGTCGGCGTGGATGCGCCGGCCGCTGTCGATCACCATCGTGTGGGCGTCCTCGAAGCGGGCGCGCCCCTCCTGCAGCAGGCGGATGCCCGCCTCGGCGAACCGCGCCGGCTCGCGCTTCATCTCGCGCACCGCCTGCACCGCGGCGCGCACCCGGCCCGTCGTGGCCGCCCAGTCGACCCGCTCGTCGACGGCGACGATGCCGTAGCGGCCCGCGGTGCGCACCTCGCGCATCAGCCGCGCGGCCTTCGCGAGACCCCGCGTGGGCACGCAGCCGAGGTTGACGCAGGTGCCGCCCGTGGCGGCCGCCTCGACCACGGTGACGTCGGCGCCGAGCTCGCGGGCCCGCAGCGCGGCGGCCGTGCCGCCCGGGCCGGCACCGACGACGAGCACCTCGGTGGTGACGTCGTCGAGCGCGCCCGACGCGGCAGGGCCCGATGCGGTCATCGGGGCGGAGGTCGGCGCGGACGTCGGAGCGGCGGCGGAGGGGGTCATGACGATCAGCGTGCCGCACCCGGGCCTCGCGCGCCCGCGTGCGGGCTGTGCGTCAGCCGAGCGGTGGCGCGGCGGGAGCTGCGGGCGGGGTGAGCGGCGATGCGGGGGCGGGGGGCGGTGCGGCCGCGCTCCCGCGCCGGTCGTGGCCGGTGCGCCGGGAGACGATCACGCCCGCGACGCCGAGCGCGATGCCGATGCCGATCGTGAGCAGGGCGGCCCGGGTGTCGAGGGCGCCGGGCACCGCGAGCATGGCGAGCACGACGGCGAGGCCGAGCATCCACCCGCCCAAGCCCACCCAGAAGGCGCGCGCATCGTTCGTGCGCAGCGGCTCGGGTTCGGGCCGGCGCTCCTCCTGGCGCACCCAGAGGCGCATCGCGCTCAGCCGGCCATCGCGTCGAGCACGAAATCGATCGAGCGGGTGAGCAGCCGCACGTCGTCGGGCTCGATCGCCACGAAGGTGGCCACGCGCAGCTGGTTGCGGCCGAGCTTGCGGTACGGCTCGGTGTCGACGATGCCGTTCGCGCGCAGGGTCTTCGCCACCTGCGCCGCGTCGATCGACTCGTCGAGATCGATCGTGACGACGACGGGGGAGCGGTGGGCGGGGTCGGCGACGAAGGGGGTCGCGAGCGGGTGCGCCTCGGCCCAGTCGTAGAGGTGACCTGAGCTCTCGGCCGTGCGGGCGCCGGCCCAGGCGAGGCCGCCGGATTCGTTCATCCAGCGGGTCTGCTCGTCGAGCATGACGAGCGTCGCGAGCGCCGGCGTGTTGAGCGTCTGCTCGAGGCGGGAGTTGTCGATGGCGGCCGTGAGCGACAGGAACGGCGGGATGTACCGGTCGGAGGCGCCGATGCGCTGCGCCCGCTCGATCGCCGCCGGGCTCATGAGCGCGAGCCACAGGCCGCCGTCGCCCGCGAAGTTCTTCTGCGGGGCAAAGTAGTAGACGTCGGTCTCGGCGACGTCGAAATCGATGCCGCCCGCGGCGCTCGTCGCGTCCACGAGCGTCAGGGCCTCGGGGGATGCCCCCACGCGGGTCACCGGAGCGCTCACGCCCGTCGAGGTCTCGTTGTGGGGGTACGCGTACACGTCGACGCCGTCGACGGGCTCGAGCACGCCGCGCGTGCCGCCCGGCGTCGTCACCGCGTGCGGGGCCTCGAGCCACGGGGCGCTCGCCGAGGCGACGAACTTCGCGCCGAACTCGCCGAAGGCGAGGTGCGCGCTGCGGCGCTCGATGAGGCCGAAGGCCGCGATGTCCCAGAAGGCGGTCGATCCGCCGTTGCCGAGCACGACCTCGTAGCCCTCCGGCAGTCGGAAGAGCTCGGCGAGCCCGGTGCGCACGCTCTTCACGAGGTTCTTCACCGGGGCCTGGCGGTGCGAGGTGCCCAGCACGTCGCGCGCGGCGGCGAGGGCATCCAGCTGGGCGGGCCGCACCTTCGAGGGGCCGCAGCCGAAACGGCCGTCGAGCGGGAGCAGATCGCGGGGGATGACGATGTCGGCCATGGCCTCCATGCTACTGAGCGGGCGGCTGCGCACAGACCGCGTCGATTAGGCTGGAGGTCTGCCCGTCGGGGCGGGGCGATGCGACCGGGAGGCGATCAATGACGGATCTCGTCGACACCACCGAGATGTACCTGCGCACCATCCTCGATCTCGAGGAGGAGGGCATCGTGCCCCTCCGCGCCCGCATCTCCGAGCGCATCGGGCACTCCGGCCCGACCGTGTCGCAGACCGTCGCCCGCATGGAGCGCGACGGCCTCGTGCACGTCGACGGCGACCGGCACCTGCAGCTGTCGGAGACCGGCCGTCACAAGGCGGTCGGGGTCATGCGCAAGCACCGGCTCGCCGAGCGCCTGCTCGCCGACGTCATCGGCCTCGACTGGTCGCTCGTGCACGACGAGGCCTGCCGCTGGGAGCACGTGATGAGCGAGCAGGTCGAGCGCCGGCTGCTGACCCTTCTCGGCGACCCCACCGAGTCGCCCTACGGCAACCCCATCCCGGGGCTGGAGGAGATCGGCGGCCCCGTCGCCGAGTCTTTCCTCGACGGTGTGCTGCCGCTGCCGCACGCGCTCGCCGCCGGCACCCTGCACTGCACCATCCGGCGTCTCGCCGAGCCGGTGCAGTTCGACCCCGATCTGCTGCACCAGCTCCACGAGGCCGGTGTCATGCCCGGCGCGGAGGCGCGGATCCGGGCCGAGGCGAACGGCTACATATCGGTGGAGGTCGTGGGCCGTGCTGAGGGGATCGAACTGCCGACCGAGGTCGCGCAGCACATATACGTCGCCGACTGACGAATAGGCACACCATCTGGGGTCGGCCCGTCGCCTTGTAACCAGACCGTTATCTCGCTTACACTCGCCGGGTCCCCGCGGCCACCCAACCGGCAGGGGATCCTGCACGCGGCATCTCACGCCGCCCGTCCCGCGTGCAGACCGTGGACACCACGAAAGCGGACGGGCCGCCTGCGAGGAGCGGTGAGATGCGAAGAGGCCCAATCTCTTGATCCCAGCGAACCCGACCGGCGCGAGCGCCACCACTCCGGCGATCCGCCGCCCGTTCCGCGACACGTGGAGGGGAACCGCCCTCAACGTCTGCGTCATGACGGTCGCCACCGGCCTCGTCGCGACCCTGGCGCTGCCGGGCTACGCGATCGATCCGGTCGCCAACGCCGACGCTCTCGACGCCGCGACCGCGCAGGCGCAGGTGCGCGCCGCTGAGGCGCAGGAGGTCGACAACGAGGCGACGACCGCGCAGACGGTCGTGCGCGACGCCTTCACCGCGACGACGGTGGAGGAGCTCGAGGCCGCGCGCGCCGCCGAGGCCGCCGCCGCTGCGGCCGCCGCCGCCGCCGAACGTCGGGCGCAGCTCGCCGCCGCCCCCGCCGCTGCCGCGTACTCCGGCCCGACGGTCGGCGACTACATCGCCAACCCCGCCTACCCGACCTTCGATCTCGCGTCGATCGCGGCCGTGGGCCAGCAGTACATCGGCACGCCGTACCGCTTCGGTGGCGCCGACCCCTCGGGCTTCGACTGCTCGGGCTTCGTGCAGTTCGTCTACGCGCAGTTCGGCGTCGCGCTGCCCCATTCCGTCGTCGGCCAGGACGCCATGGGAACCCGCATCGCTCGTGAGGCCGCCGTTCCCGGCGACCTCGTGATCATGCCCGGGCACAACGGCATCTACATGGGCAACGGCATGATCATGGACGCCCCGAAGCCCGGCGCCTTCGTCAGCGTGCGCCCCATCTGGACCGACAACTACTGGATCGTGCGCATCGGCATCTGAGCCCTCGCTCGTGAACCTCTCGTGAATCGGCGCGTCCTCCCAGTGAGGAGCGCCGATTCATGGTCTACCCTGATGCCACTCGGTACCACCAAGAGGAACCCGGGAGAGGCCATGTGCGAGCAGCGCGACATCCAAACCGTGGATGCGCGCGTCCTGTTCCGCATACAGCCCAGCGTTCGCCGGATCGTGCCCTGTCACGTCCGCGACGAGATGAGCACTGCAGTCTGACTGCAGTGCTTTTTTTGTGCCCGCGCGAGCGGGGGCGCTGAACCCTCCCGCCGACGGCGGCACCGGCGAGTAGGACCGCCCGCAGGCCATGCGGGCCCGTTCACCCTGGAGGTTCCGCAGTGCGCACTCTCGTTCTCAACGCCGGCTACGAGCCGCTCGCCGTCGTGTCGTTCCGCCGGGCCCTGGTGCTCGTCATGAACGGCAAGGCCACCGTGCTGGTGCAGGATGTCGAGCACCCCGTGCTGGGCATCCACGATTCGTGGGAGCGCCCCAGCGTCATCGTCCTGCGCCGCTACGTGCGCCTGCCGCACAGCCGTCAGGTGCCGCTCACCCGTCGCGGCGTGCTGCGCCGCGACGGCAACCGCTGCGCCTACTGCGACGGCCACGCCTCGACGATCGACCACGTCATGCCCCGCTCGCGCGGCGGCCGCGACTCGTGGGAGAACCTCGTGGCCTGCTGCCTGCGCTGCAACAACATCAAGAGCGACCGCACCCCCGCCGAGATGGGATGGCGGCTGCGCGTGCAGCCGCGGGCGCCGCACGGCACCGCGTGGCTCGTGCGCGGCATCGAGCGGCCGCAGCCCTCGTGGGACGAGTACCTGGCGCCGGCGGCGGCGTAACGCTAGCTCGAGCATCCCTCGAATGGGGGAGTGTCGATCGGCGGAGCCCCCGTTAGCGTCATGGATCGGGGGTGCTGCCGGTGGACACAGAGTCGAACGCTGCTCGAGCGCGGTTCAGCGCGATCAACGAGCTGCTCTCCCGCGAGGCCGGCTACTCGGTCGCGAAGAAGTGCCTCGAGGTGCAGGCCGCAGCGGAGCGTCGAGACCCCGCTCTGCGCACGGAGACCTCGGTCACGCTCAGCGATGACGCATGGTCCTGGTACGTCGGCGCCATCGGCGAGCGCGTCGTCGGTGAGATGCTCCGCGCGCTCGGGCCGGAATGGATGGTCCGACACGCTGTCCCGATCGGCTCCGGCACGAAGGACATCGATCATCTGGTGATCGGTCCCACCGGCGTCTACGCCATCAACACCAAGCATCACATCGGTGCGAGCATCTGGATCGGAGACCATGTGCTGCGGGTGAACAACGCGAACACCCCGCACATCGCAGCCGCGCGACGCGATGCCGATGACGTGACGGTTCGGCTCGCTCGGCACGCGGATTTCGGCGTTCACGTCGTTCCGGTGCTCGCTCTCGTCGGGCAGTCGACGATCACCGACGGCCGGAAGGGTCCACGATCGCATCCCGCGGTCGTCGATTCCCGTCGTCTCGTCGACTGGATGCTTCGTCAGCCGGCGTCGCATTCCTCGACGGAACTGGAGCTCATCCGTCTCGCGGCAGAGGAGCCGAGCACCTGGCACTCGGACCCCACAGCCGCGCAGACCAGTCGGGTCATGCAGCGGTTCGATCGTCTCGTTGGCGAGGTCGGCGCCGCACCGAAGCCGCGGCGGCGAATACCCGAGCAGCGCCCGGGCGTCGGCCGCGAGGAGAGCACGGTGCGCACGTCCTCGCGTCCGCCTGCTCGATCGGCGGCGCCGCGGCGACCTCGTGGCCCCGGAAAACGGGAGATCGCGCGGCGTGCGCGGCGGAACGAGACGATCATGAAGATGGTGGTGCTCGCTGTCGCGGCGATGACCGCGCCGGCGTGGCTGCCAGGGTTGATCGCCTCCTTCACGTCCGCACTCACTGGTGCGGTGCTCGGCGAATGAGAGCGGGGCGCGGAAGGGCGACCATGTCGTCTCTTCGCCGACGGTCGAAAAGCGAACACGAGGCGGCGCGTCGCAGGCCGCACGTCGCGGCGTGCGCGGTCAGGAGCAATACAGTCCCCCTAAAGGGGGCCTGACCGCCGACGTTCAGACCCCTAACCTGATGGCCGGGGGAACAAAATGTCGTATTTCGGGAATGCGACGGTGGCACGATCCGGGGGGATCACTGCCGTTGAGGAGCCGCTGGCGCGAGCCGCGGGTCAGGATGCCGCGGAGCGGTGCCTTCGGGCGCAGTCCGCGGCCGAGGCTCGCGACTACGCTCTGCGGGTCGGCGATCGGGTGCGCCTGCATCCGGATGCTCGGCCGTGGTTCCACCGCGCGCAGGGGGAGATCGAGCTGGGGCTCGTGCTCGCGATGCTCGGGCCGGAGTGGACGGCGCTGCACGCCGTTCCGCTCGGGCCCCACGCCGCGCTCGCCCACCTGCTGATCGGGCCCACCGGCGTGTACGCCGTCAGCGCCCAGCACCATCGCGGGCTCGACGTGCTGGTCGACGACGAGGGCCTCGTGGTCGGATCGCGCCGGCTCGCGCGCTGCACCGCGGGCGTGCACGAGGCCGCGGCCGCCGGCAGGCGCCTGGCTGCGGCGACCGGGGCGCAGGAGCCGGTCATCCCGGTCACCGTCATCGTCGGCGAGCGCTCGTTCACCGATGCCCGCACCGACGACCGCGACCAGCCGCACGTCATCTCGTCGCGCGACCTGCTCTCGTGGCTGCAGTGGCGGCCCGCCGCCGAGTCGTCGACGCGCCTGCAGCTCGTGCGCCTCGCCGCGGAGGAGCCTGAGACCTGGCACGCCGAGCCGAGCTCGGGGGGCAGCGCGGCGATCATGACGCGCTTCGCCCGACTGGGGGAGGGCGTCGCCCGTTCGGAGCAGCATCTCGGCTCGTTCGGCCGCACGCTGCCGACCGTCGTCGACCCCGCCGGCATCGACGCGCAGATCGACGCGGCTCTCGCCGCCGGACTCATCGGCGCGGGGGCCAGTGCGGTCGCGGCTCCGGCCGTGCGCGTGCGCCGCTCGGTGCGCTCGCACATCGCCGAGGCGCTCGTCGTCGTCGGGTTCGGCCTGCTGCCCGCGGCCGTCTTCGCCGTCGGTCTCGGCGTCTTCGTCTCCCACGGGATGGTGTTCTGAGCGCTGCGCTCGAGTGCGAGATCGGCGCCGCCCGGCGGTGCCGCCCCGCTGATGCGCGCTCCCCGGTGCAGCCCGTACAGTGGAGCGGTCAGCCTCTGTAGCTCAATGGAAGAGCAGTTCCGTCCTAAGGAAAGGGTTGGGGGTTCGAGTCCCTCCAGGGGCACCGGGTCACTCGACGACCCGCACCGTCCTCCACGTGTCGAACGCGATGACGCCCCCCACCACGATGAGGGAGAGCGACATCGAGGCGAGGACGTCGGTCGGCCAGTGGTAGCCGAGGTAGATGCGGCACGATGCCGTGGCGATCACCAGGATGCCCGTGATGAGGAACGCCCCGACGACCGAGAGCGGATTCCGCTGCCGGGAGAACACCAGGAACGTGGTGATGAGCAGGAAGTCGCACACGCCCATGACGTGCCCCGAGGGGAACGACGGCGTGTAGTCGACGTCGAGCAGCATTGAGGAGATGGGCGGCCTGTCCCGCCCGATGAGGGGTGCGAGGGTCTGCACGACGGCCACCCCCGCGATCATCCCGCCGGCGAGCAGCAGGGGTCGCCAGGCGTGCTTCGCGGCGAAACCCCACCACACCGTCGTCACGAGAACGATGATGGGCATCGCGATCGGCCCGAACGCGATCGCGATGACGGTCATGGCCACGGTGAGCTCGGGCGAGCGCATGCCCTGCAGCCAGCCCTGCACGGGCACGTCGATGACGGAGAGCCCGTCGCTCTCGCGCACGGAGTCGAGGATGGCGAGGAAGGCGAGGAGGCCGACCGTGACGAGCACGATCGCGATGATGAAGAGGTCGCGGCGGGCGGAGCCGCGAACCGTGCGCACCTCGACGACGAACTTCTCGTGGAAGCGGCGCACCGCTCCCGGGCGTCCCTGATCCTCTGAGCTCACGAGGCCCTCTCCCGTCGGGATCCCCTTCGGATCGGCGCCACCGTATCGCGCGAGCGCCCGTTGCGCCCGCATTCCGGCGGGAGGGCGGGCGCCCCGCGAGGCGCCCGCCCCGTTGCTCACGCCGTCAGGATGACCTTGAGCGCCTTCGTCTCGGCGGCGCGGCCGAAGGTGTCGTAGGCGCTGAGGATGTCGTCGAGCGCGAAATGGTGGCTGATGAAGCCGTTGACGGCGAGCCGGCCCTGCGCGAGGAGCTTGATGAGCATGCGCGAGGTGTCGGTGTTGACGAGCCCCGTCGTGATCGTGAGGTTCTGGATCCACGCGGTCTCGAGGGGGAAGCTCACCGGCTTGCCGTGCACGCCCACGTTCGCGACGTGCCCGCCCGGGCGCACGATCGCGAGGCACATGTCCCAGGTCGCGGGAACGCCGACCGCTTCGATGGCGACGTCGACGCCGAGACCGTCGGTCAGCGCGAGCACCTGATCCTTCCAGTCGGCGTCGGAGGAGAGCACCCCGTCGCTGGCGCCGAAGCGCTTCGCCTGCTCGACGCGGTTGGCGTCGATGTCGACGGCGATGACGCGGCTCGGTCCGTAGAGCGCGGCGGTGGTCATCGCGGCGAGGCCCACGGGGCCTGCGCCGATGACCGCCACGACGTCGCCCGGTTCGACCGCGCCGTAGCGCACGCCGATCTCGTGCCCGGTCGGCAGGATGTCGCTGATCATCGCGGCGTCCTCCGCGGTGACGCCCTCGGGCACGCGGTGCAGCGAGGTTCCGGCGAAGGGCACGCGCACGTACTCGGCCTGCGTGCCGTCGATGAGGTGGCCGAGGATCCAGCCGATGCCCGAGGAACCCTCGTCGGCGAGGCAGTGCGAGTACATGCCGTCGAGGCAGTAGCCGCACGTCCCGCAGGCCGAGATGCAGGAGATGATCACCTGGTCGCCGACGGCGATGCCGGCGACGGCGGCGCCGATCTCCGTCACGATCCCGACGCCCTCGTGCCCGAGGATGCGGCCCGCCTCCACCGTGGGCACGTCGCCCTTCAGGATGTGCAGGTCGGTGCCGCAGATCGTCGTCGTCTCGATCCTCACGATCGCATCGGTCGGCGCCAGGATGCTCGGATCGGGCACCTCCCGCCACGAGATCGATGACGGCCCGTCGTAGACCAGCGCTTTCATGGTGCCTCCTCGTCGTCGGCGGAGTGCCCGCGGGCCTCATCGTCGCGGTCGCCGAGCGCGGCCGCCAGGGACTTTCGGCCCGAAGGGTGCGGTCTCCGAGACCCTCGGTGGAGCATCCGCCCACGCGGGACCTTCGTCACTGGCCGCTCCTCCGGCCGGCGACGACGATCGAGCGGTGCGGCCACCTCGGTCGCCGTCGCAGGGAGGTGCGTCATGATCCGCCGTCGTCCCATCCGATATCTGCTGCTCGGGCTCACGGGGGGTGTCGCCGCCACGTCCGTCGCGGGCGGCATCGCTCTCATCACCGGCGCGATCTGGCCGGGCGCCCTGTCGGGCATCAGCCCCCCGCTGGAGTACCTGGAGGGTTCGCCCTTCGACTCCTACCTGCTGCCCGGGATCGCGCTCGCGCTGATCGTGGGCGGGCTGCACGGGGTCGCCTTCACCGCGGTGCTGCAGCGCATGAACCGGGCGAATCTCGCCGTGACGATCGCCGCGTACGCGATCGTGATCTGGATCATCGTGCAGATGACGATCATCCCGTTCAGCATCCTGCAGACCGTCTACCTGGCCGTCGGCCTGGCCGAGATCGGCCTCGTGCTGATCGTCCTCGGCGTGTTCAGCGACGATCGGGAGCCCCCGCGCCACCGGCCGCCGGACGAGGCGCGACTCGCGATGCGCCATCGCATCGGGGTCGGCTGATGAACGCCGACGAGGCGGTGACGGCGGCGTCCGCGGGCTCCGCACCCCGATCCGAGGGGTGGGATGCCCGGCGCGCGCTCGTCGTCTACGAGAGCCTCTGGGGCAACACCGAGAGGGTCGCCCGGGCGATCGCCCGCGAACTCGAGCTGCGCATGACGGTGGTGATCGAGAACGCGGAGACCGCTCCGACGGTGCTGGACGGCTTCGACCTCGTGATCGCCGGAGGGCCCACCCACGCGTTCTCGATGAGCCGTGCATCCACCCGGCAGGCGGCGGTGCTCAACAACGCCGCGCCGCGCGTGGTCGACCGCGGCCTGCGGGAGTGGCTCGACCGCGTGCTCCCCGTTCCCCGCCCGATCGCGGCCGCCGCCTTCGACACGCGCGTCGACTCGCCTCGACTGCCGGGATCCGCGGCCAAGGCGGCTCGGCACGAGCTGCGATCGCGCGGCTTCGACGTGCGGGCCAAGGCCCGCACCTTCCGCGTGCACGGCTACGAGGGCCCGCTCCTCGACGGGGAGCTCGACGGTGCGGCGGAGTGGGTGCGCGAGCTGCTGCGGGAGATTCCTCCGCCCGCTCCGGCGGCCTCGCACGAGCACCGCGCCGACCGGTGAACCGCGTGCGGCCGGCATCGATGCGCGCCCGCCGTCACGGGCTCGGCGACGCGGGACCCCGCGACGATGCCCCCGCCGGCCGAGGCCGGCGGGGGCATCGCATCCGCTGATCAGTTCAGCGTGAACTCGACCGTGGTGGCGTTGCCGGCCACGTCGTAGGCGACGAGCGCGTTGGCGCCCACGACGGCGCCGAAGACGCCGGGCTCGATGAAGTTGACGTCGGACCACTTGTTGTCGGTCAGGTCCTTCTCCACGCCGTTCAGCACGACGCGGTCGATCGAACCGGCGTCGTAGAGCTTGACGCTCACGAGGTCGTAGGTCGATCCGGTTGCTTGGGTGAAGCGCGCCTCGGGCTTGACGGTCACCGTCGGGGCGGTGGCGTCGATCGTGACGGGGACGGTGCGGGTCTGCGAGACGTTGCCGGCGGCATCCTGCGCGTTGTACCGGATGAGGTACGTGCCATCGGGCAGCGAGACCGTCGCCGTGTGCGTGCCGCTGGCGCCGCTGACGGCCGTCTGCGTGCTCTTCACGAGGGTCGAGCCCTGGTAGATGTTCGCCACGATGCGGCGCAGGGCCGTGTCATCAGTGGCGTCGACCTGCAGCGAGAGCGTCGAGAAGGGGCCCTTCGTGGTCGGGGTGACGAGGGTCGCCTCCGGCCTCGCGACGTCGGGGGCGGGCTCCAGGGTGATGGTGAAGGCCGGGTTCCAGAAGAAGTTCAGCACCTCGCTCGAGGAGTAGGAGTAGACGCCGTCGCGCTCGGTGACGGTGAAGGCGTTCACATCGCCCGCGGTGACCGAGGCGATGCGGGTGCCGGCAGGCGGGGTGAGGCGCACGCTGAGCTCGCCCGGCAGGTGGCGGATGTAGCCGCCGGCCTGGAACGCCTCGTAGGTGCCGGGCTGGAAGGAGTACTCGGTGGCCGGGTACCAGTCCTCGCCCGAGCCGAGCTCGAGGGCGACCCCGGAGACGGGGGCGCCCTCGGTGTCGACGACGTTCGCGACGCTGCGGAGGGCCGACATGCCGATCAGGCGCTCCTCGCCGTCCTCGTCGATCACGAGCTCGAGCACGCCCTGCTGGCCGAAGTACTCGGCGGAGGCGAGGCGGGTGATGTCGGCCGCGGAGGCGGCGCCCGTGGCGTCGAAGAGAACCTCGCCGGCGGGGCCGTTCGGGTAGCCCAGGTAGAGCGTCGCCGGTCCGGCCGGGATGTCGGCGAAGCGGTAGAGGCCGTCGTCGTCGGCGCTGCGGTAGTGCCGGGTGCCCTCGACATCGATCAGCTGCGCGGCGAGGGAGGTGTTGAGGGAGTCGATGTCGCCGTTCGGGGCGGTCTTGCTCGGGTCGAACAGGCCGTCGGCGTAGCGGTCGTCGAAGCGGGTGACGGTGAGGTCGCCGGTGGCGGCGTCGGGGGCGGGCTGCGCGGTCGCGGGCAGCGGTGCCGCGACCAGGAGGGCGGCGAGACCGACGGCGGCGCCGATCGTGGGGGTGAATCGCATCGGGGTGCTTCCTTACGGGGGATGAGAGGGAGGAGGGGGTGGGCCGGAGGCCCGACCCGGCACGACGCTAAGCGCCGGGAGGGCGCTCTTCGAGGGATGTTCGGGGATGTTCACCGAGCGGTCGCGGAGTCGTCACCGCCGCCCGACGGCCGGGCGCGTCGCCGCGGGCGCACCGCCGTCTGTTCCGGGTGCAGGACCTTCGTCACTGCCCATCGCCCTCCGATGGGGGCATCATCGCGCGGCGCGGCCATCCCGGCCGGCACGGAGGGTCGTCATGTCTCGCCATCGAGTCGCCCGGTTCCTGCTGCTCGTCATCACCGGATCGGTCGCCGTCACCGCTGTCATCGGCGGCATCGCTCTCGCCGCCGGATCCCTCCGGCCCGCGGGACGATCGGTGGTCGTGCCCTCGCTGGAGCACCTGGAGGGTTCCCCCTTCGACTCGTACCTGCTGCCGGGGGTGCTGCTCGCGGGCATCGTGGGCGGTCTGCACGTGCTCGCCGTGACCGCGGTTCTCGCAGGGATGCGCCGGGCATCCCTCGCCGCCGCGATCGCGGGGTACGCGCTCGTGATCTGGATCGTGGTGCAGATGACGATCGTGCCGTCCGGACCGCTGCAGGTGATCTACGCCGCCGCAGGCCTCGCGGAGATTGGGCTCGCGCTGCTCGTGCTGGGCGTGGTCGGCCCCGAGGGCGGACCGCGTCGCCGCGGCGAGCCGGGTCGGGCGGCACTTCTGCGGCCTGCGCGCTGACCCGTTCGAGGAGCGGGCGCCGGCGGTCGGGGGGTCGCCGGCGCCCGTCGTCGTCGTCAGATGCTGACGGCGAGCCTGTTGTCGACCGCGGTCACGTGCGGCGACGCCCATGCGGCCTGGGCGGCCTGCCGCCGCGCCGCCCACGATCGGACGGACCCGGTGAGCGTCACGGTCGTCCCCGTGACGGCGACGTGGATGCTGTCGGAATCCAGCAGGGCGTTGCGGGCGATGGCACGGGCGATCCGCTCACGGGCATCCGGTGCGGAGGGACGGGCGGTGAGGGTGACGCGGTTGTCGACGGAGAGCACGCCGGGGAGCACCTGCACGGCTCGACGGGCTGCTGCGCGCTGGTAGTCCCACTCGGCCTCGCCGATGAGGACCACGGCATGACCGTGCACCTCGGCTCTGATCGAGTCGGGCACGTTGACGGAGGTGCTGAGAGCTCGAGCGACCTCCTTCGCGACATCCGTCTCCGACACCGAACCTTGGGGGGAGGGGTGCACCGTGATGTCGTCGATGACGGTTCGAACCCCGCGGACCCGCTCCGTCGCGCGCAGAGCGGCGACCCGCTCGGAGAAGGTGCGCACCTCGCCGGAGAGCCGCACGGTGCCGTCGTCGACCGCCACGCCGATCGCGTCGGCATCGACGTCGGGAGTCCAGCGCAGCTCCTCCTGGACGAGGCCCTGGAGGTCGTGGTCGGTGCGGACTCGGGTCGTGGTGACCATGGGCGGATCCCTTCCTCGTGCCGTGTGCATCGCGCGACTGCGCGCCTCCATGCTCGCCGCGCGATCGGGGCCGCCGCAGGGGCGAAGGTCCTGCGGGAGGGGGCGTCGCCGTCGGCGTCGGCCGGTGCGGCGCCTCGGGGGACCTTCGGCCTGGAGCGCGGGCGCGGAGGCGACCGACGATGGTCACCCCGCCTTCCGACGGCGGCTCGACAGGGAAGGGCATCATGAGCACCCGTACTCTCATCCGCACCGGCACCCGCACCGCGGCGACCCCCGCGTCGATCCGCGTCGTCATCGGACCGGCGGACATCGAGCTGCCCCCCACCGAGCCGATCGACCTCACCGCGCTCGCGGAGTCGATCGCGCGGACCTGAGCCCATCGACCCCCGAGGAGTCGTCGGCTAGCGCTCGACGAGCGGGAGAGGCGCGGCGGCGCTCTCGTGCGATCGACGGCGAGCTCCGGCATCCGCCGCGCTGTGGACCACTAGGACGGGGCAGCGCGCGTGCTGCGCGACCGCCGTGCTGACCGAGCCGAGCAGCAGGCCGGCGACACCGCCGTGCCCGCGACTGCCGACGACGATCATGGTCGCGGAGTCGCTCCGCCGGATGAGCTCCGGTGCGGCGGGGCCGGCCACGACGGCGCGGTGGAGATCGGAGGGCGGAGACCCCGCGAAGACCGTCTCGACGGCCTCGTCGAGGATGGCGGACGCATCCGCCTCGGGCGACCAGCCGGCGAGGGGCATCATCCCCGCGACGGCCACCGGGTACTGCCACGCGGTGATCGCGAGGAGCGACGCGTCGAACGCCCGGGCGATCGTCGCACCGGTGCGCAGCGCTTCGAGCGAGGCGGGCGACCCGTCGACGCCGATGACGACGGCGCCCGTCGCGGATGGTGCGTCGGATCGCATGGGGGATCTCCTTCTCATTCCGAACCGGCCGTCATCGGCGCGCCCGGCTGGTGATCGTGCAGACGATGCTCGGCCCCGTACACCGCGGCCTGCGTGCGACGCTCCATGCCGAGCTTCGCGAACAGGGCGCTGACGTAGTTCTTGACGGTCTTCTCCGCGAGACCGAGCCGGGCGCCGATCTCGCGATTGGTGAGCCCGTCGGTGATGAGGCGCAGCACCTGCTGCTCGCGAAGACCCAGGGCAGGCTCGGCGGCCGCGTCGTGCGCGGAGGGCGCCGGGTCGAGAGCCTGCACGGCGCGGCGGACGAGCTCGGGTGATTGCACCCGACGGTGCGAGGCCGCCGTGCGGATGGCGGTCACCAGCGATCGTCCGCGGATGTTCTTCAGGACGTAGCCGCTCGCCCCCGCCAGGATCGCGGAGCGCAGCGCGACGTCGTCGTCGTACGCGGTGAGGATGAGGCACTCGGTCGAGGGCATCGTCGAACGGATCTCCCGGCAGAGGTCGACGCCGCTGCCGTCCGGCAGGCGGACGTCGAGCACGGCGACGTCCGGATGGGTCGCGTCGATGCGGCGCAGCGCCTCCTCGACGGAACCCGCCTCGCCGACGACCGCGAGGTCGGGCTCGGAGTCGACGAGGGCGGCGAGACCCGTGCGCACGATCTCGTGGTCGTCGACGAGGAAGACGCGGATCATGGCGCCCTCCTCGGGCGGATCGGCACGCTCCAGACCGCGATCCTGCCGTCCTCGGTCGACCGCACCGAGCTGCGGCCGCCGTGATGCCGTGCACGCGCGGCGAGCCGGGCGAGGCCGCGGCGAGCAGAGGCGGCCCTCAGCCCTCGTCCGTGGTCGTGCACCTCGAGGGAGACGAGCTCGTCCGAGGCGCTCACGCGAACCCGCACCCTCGTCGCATCGGCATGCCGATCGACGGAGCCCAGCAGGTCGCGAAGAGCGGCGACGAGGTCGTCGGCCAGCGCGGCATCGACGACCAGGTCGAGCGCGCCGTCGAAGGTGATGAGCGGGGGAGCGCGCCACCCGTCGCTCGCGTCGCTCACCACGGCGAGAAGACGGTCGCGCAGTCGGCGCCCCTCGCCCAACCCCGGGTCGCCGAGCGCGAAGACGATCGTGCGGATGTCCGCGATCACCTCGTCGATCACGGCGGCGTGCGCGTCCACGGTCGTGGCCGCGGCACCGGGCGACTCCTCCTGCAGAGCGAGGCCCATGCCGAAGAGCCGTTGGATGACGTCGTCGTGCATGTCGCGCACGATGCGCGAGCGATCCCGCGACGTCGTGAGACGATGCCGGTCGTCGCGCGCGCGGACGAGCTGGAGAGCGACGCTCGCGTGCGCGGCGAACACGGAGGCCATCTCGAGATCCTCGGCCGTGAACCGCGTCGCACCGGGGGAGCGGGACACCGTCAGCACGCCGAGGGCGTCACCGCCCGCGCTGAGGGGGATCGCGATGGTCTGGCCGATATCGTCCCGCGCTCCGGCGATCGGGGGGTGAGGCGGGGACGGCGACTGGACGGGCCTCCGCAGGGCGAGCGCTCGGGCGCTCAGCGTTCCTGCGGAGGGGAAGGCGCGCCCGCGCATCCCGTCGGCACCGTCGCCGACCGCGGCCGCGAGAAGGAGCGTGCCCTCCTCCTGCGGAACGGCGACGGCCACCAGCCGAGCATCCATGATCGCGGCGACGCGGTCGGCGATCAGATCGAGGGCCGAGCCGTCGGCGTCGTCGAGCAGCGCCGACATGACCTCGACCGTCGCCGCCCGCCAGGCTTCGCGGGCGCGGATCGATTCGTGCATCTGCGCACTCGCGACCGCCGCCCCCGCGGTCTCCGCGAGCGCCGTGAGGAGCGCTTCGTCGTCGTCGGTGAAGTAGTCGTCGTGGCTCTCGGCGAGCTGGAGGATCCCCGTCCATCCGGAGCGGAGGGGGATCGGGATGCTGAGGTGCGAGATCGTCGAGGGCTCCTGCGTCGCGAGGGCGGGCATCCTCTCGCAGGAGGGTTCGTCGGGGGCGCCGTCCTCGGGCGATGCGGACGCGACGCGTCCGACCCGGTTCGCGTCGACCCCGATGCGGATATCGCGGTCGACGGTGCCGTCGGGAGCGATGAGGCGGAGCCCTCCGACGCGAGCGTCGACCGCCTGCATCGCCGAGGCGACGGTGCGATTGAGCACGACATCGAGGTCCAGCGACTCCATGATGGAGGCGGCTGCCGTCACGAGGCCGCGCAGACGCCGCTCGGCCGGCGTGGGCACCGCGACGTCGGGCCCGCCGGCGACGCGATCAGTTCGAACGGACGGCACCATGCTCACCTCCTCTCGGTGCGGCGCCTACGGCTGTCGAGCCTCGGCGGGGTGGGGGCTCATCGCACGGGGGCGGCCGTGGGCACGACCCAGAGCGGCACGCGAACGATCGGCAGCAGGTCCTGCACGACCGACCCGAGGAACGCGCTCTCGAGCAGTCCGCGATGATGCGTTCCGATGACGAGCAGGGATGCCCGTGCCGCGGCCGAGATCAGGGCCGCGGTGGGGTTGTCCTGCACCAGGGCGCTCGTGACGACGAGCCCCTCGCGCTCCAGCCCGAGCCGCACGCGCGCGTCGTCGAGAAGGCGGCGGTGCGCGCTCTTCACCGTCGCCGGGAGGTCGAGGTACGCCTCGACGCCGTCCGTATCGGGTATCGACATCTGCCACGCGTGCACGAGGAGCAGCTCGACGCCCCTCGACGCGGCCTCGTCGGCGGCCAGCTCCAGCGCGGAGGAGGAGGAGCCGTCGTCATCGAGGCCGACGATGACCGGCCCGTGGCCGTTCTCCCAGTCGGAGGGCACGACGACCACGGGGGTCGCGGACTGCGCGACCGTGCGCGCGGGGCGCCATCCGGTGAGGGCCGACCTCATCGGGCGGCGGCGGTGGGCTCCGATCACCAGGAGGTCGCTCCCGCGGGCGGCGGCGAGCAGGGCGTCGGGAACGCGTCCGGGGACCATGCGCGGGGTGACCGCGAGCGTCGGGGCGGCCGTCGTCAGGTACGCCGTCCCCTCGCGGAGCACGGGATCCTCCTCCGCGACGGAGATCGATTCCGCCGGCACCACCCGCACGAGCTCGACCGCGAAGCGCCGCCGCTCCGCCCGATCGGCGATCCAGTCGAGCGCGACGAAGGAGGCGTCGGTTCCGTCGAACCCGGCGACGACAGTGTCCATCGAGCCACCTCGTGTCTCTGCCGCTGTGCGCGGCGAGTGCGACGCTACGGCCGCCCGACGCGCGCCCGCCAGGACCGAAGGTCCTGAATCCGCACGGGGCGTCGCCGGGGCCCGCGCTGCTCGGTAGCGTGTGGCCATGACTACGGAGCTGGCGGCGATGTACCGGCGGTGGGCCGATGTCGAGACGGTCGGCAGCTCGCCGATCTACGAGGGGTGGGCGCGGGGCATCGCCGACGACCCCGAGCTGCTCGCGCGGATCG
This sequence comes from Microcella daejeonensis, assembly GCF_026625045.1. GTDB lineage: Bacteria > Actinomycetota > Actinomycetes > Actinomycetales > Microbacteriaceae > Microcella > Microcella daejeonensis. Next base: position 1,511,390 of record NZ_CP113089.1, read on the forward strand.
CCGTGCTGCCGCCGATCAAGCGCCAGCCGAACCTGCTCTTCGGTGCCGCGCGCTGGCTCGGCGCCGAGGCCGGCTCCTTCGCCGACTTCCGCGCGTGGGCGCTGCCGCGATGGCCCCAGCTCGTCGAGGTCATGCTGGCGCGGGCGACGCAGACGAACGAGGCCGCGCGCTGCGCGGTGCTGCTGCCGGCGCTCGCCGCGATCGACGGGCCCATCGCGCTCATCGAGGTGGGGGCATCCGCCGGTCTCTGCCTGTACCCCGACCGCTACAGCTACCGCTTCACCACTTCCGACGGCGTGGTCGCCCTCGATCCGCCGGACGGGCCGAGCCCCGTCGTCATCCCGTGCGCGATGGATGCCCCCGCGGTGCCCGCGCGCCTGCCCACGATCGTCTGGCGCGCCGGCCTCGACCTGTCCCCGAACGACGTGCGCGACGCGGGCACCCTGCGCTGGCTCGACGCCCTCATCTGGCCGGAGCACGAGGAGCGTCGCGCGCGACTGCACGCGGCGGCCGCCCTCGTCGCGCTCGATCCGCCCGAGATCGTCGCGGGGGATCTCGTGGACGACCTGGCCGCGCTCGTCGACCGGGCGCCCGCGGGCGCGCGCGTCGTCGTCATGCACAGCGCCGTGCTCATGTACCCGCCGCCGGAGCGCCGCGCGCAGTTCGTCGAGCTCGTCACCTCGCTGCCCGGGGTCACGTGGATCGCGAACGAGGGCGAGCACGTTCTGCCCTCGATCGCGGACCGGGTGACGGAGCCGGTCGAGGGCCGCTTCATCGTCTCGGTCGACGGAGCGCCGATCGGGCTCGCGGGGCCGCACGGGCAGAGCTACACGGCCCTGCGCTGAGGGCGCGCGCGGGCCGTGCGGGCCGTGCGGTCGGCGTGCGGGTCAGCGCGACGCGTGCGCCGCGAGCCGCCGCAGACCCTCGTCGATGCTCACCGTCGGGGCCCAGCCGAGCGCGCGGCGGGTCTCGCGCTGGTCGAACCAGTGCGCGGTCGAGAGCTGCTCGGCGAGGAAGCGCGTCATGGGGGGCTCGTCGACTCCCGGGCGGAGGGCCCAGGCGCGCTCGATGAGCGAGCCGGCGGCGCGGGCGACGCCGGCCGGCAGGCTCCACTGCGGCGGCCGCACGCCCGAGGCGAGGCACATGCTCGTCAGCAGCTCGCCGACGGGTCGCGGTTCGCCGTTGGTGAGCACGAAGGCGCGGCCGTGCGCGTGCTCGGTGCGCTGCAGGGCTGCCACGAGGCCCGTGGCCGCGTTGTCGATGTAGGTCGAGTCGATGAGAGCGCGGCCGCCGTCGAGGAGCGGCAGCCGCCCGCGGCGGGCGCGGTCGAGGATGCGGCCGACGAGCTGCGTGTCTCCCGGCCCCCAGACCAGGTGCGGGCGGATGACGACGACGCGCATCGCGGCCGAGTCGCGGCCGAGGGCGAGCAGCTCGGCCTCGGCCTTCGTGCGCGCGTACTCGCCGCGGGCATCCTTGGGGGATGCGGGCTCGGCCCCGACGCCCTCGAGCGCGCTGCCGGCGTGCGCCACGGAGGGGGAGGAGACGTTGACGAACCGTCGGACGCCGGCGCGCTCGGCCTCGTCGAGCAGCGTGCGGGTTCCCTCGACGTTGACGGCGCGGAACTCGGCCGCATCCCCCGCGAGCGAGACCTTGGCGGCGAGGTGGATGACCCCCTCGACCCCGTCGAGAACCCGAGCGACGGCTGCCGCATCGGTGACCGACCCCTGCATATCGGTGACGCCCTCGACGCCCGAGGCCCGGCGCTGGAGCGTGCGCACGTCGTGCCCCGCCGCCACCAGCTCGGCCGCGACCGCGCGGCCCAGGTAGCCCGAGGCCCCCGTGACGGCGACGATCACGGCGCGTCGATCCGTCCGCCGGCGAGCGTGCGCTCGGCCCAGGCCGACAGCCGGGTGCGGTCGATCTTGGAGTTGTGGCGGATGTCGGTCGGCAGGCCCGGCACCGCGAGCACGGCGACGAGCGGCGTCTCGGTGCGCGCCCGGATGTCGGCGGTCACCTCGGCGGAGGCGAGACCGGGGCGCGCGACGGCGGGCACGGTCTCGACGACGGCCACCGCCTGGCGCAGCCCGTGCGGGCCGACGCCGACGAGCGCCGCGCGACGCACGTGGGCCGAGCCCTCGATCTGCTGCTCCGGCCCGACGGGGGCGAGCGGCCCCTCCGCGGTGACGAGCACGTGCGGCAGGCGGCCCTCGATCCAGAGCCGGCCCTCGGCGTCGAGGTGTCCGACGTCGCCCGTGCGGTGCCAGCGGTCGTCGTCGTCGGGCGTTCCCGCGAGGGCGCCGCGGTCGGTGAGCCAGAGTCGGTCGTACCCGGTCTTGAGGTGCGCCGCCGAGATGACGACCTCGCCCAGAACGCCGGCGGTCGAGCTCGGGGTTCCGACGGCGCGGCCGTCGGCATCCAGCGCACTGATGAGCACCCGGTTGGCGCCGATCGGCGAGCCGACGCAGACGCCCTGATCGGGGGCGGCGGAGGCCGCACGGATGCCGTCGAGGGTCACATCGGTGACGAGCAGGCACTCCGTCATGCCGTAGGGGGTGTGCGGTTCGGCGTTCGGCATGAGCTCGGCGGCCGCGGCGAGCAGCGGTTCGCCGACGGGAGCGCCCGTGGAGAGGAAGGTGCGCACGGTCGCCAGCGCGCGGCGGTCGTCGGCGCCGAGGGCGTCAGCGGTAGCGACAACGTTGAGCACGGCGGCGGGGGAGAGGAAGACCATGCGGGCATCCGATGCCCGCACCGCCGCCGCGACCGCGCGCGCGGTGAGGGTGCGCGGCGCCGAGACGTCCATCGCGGGGGTCGCCGAGCGCGTGCCGAGGGCAGGGCCGAGCAGGGCGAAGGGCGCGAATCCGGTGACGAGTCCCGTGTCGGTGCCGATGCCGAAGTGGGCGGCGAGCACGTCGCGCAGCGCCGAGAGCTGCCGGTGCGTGTACGCGACGCCCTTCGCCGGACCGGTCGAGCCGGAGGTGAACAGGATCGCCGCGGCGTCGTCGGCGGCGGGCTCGGGCGGCAGCGCGGCGCCCGTGCCGCGGTCGAGGATCTCGCCGAGGCTGTGCGCGACGCCGAGAAGGCGACGTGATGCCCGCGGCAGCCGCGCGACCGACACGCGCATCCCCGGCCAGCCGAGCGCTCGGGCCGCGGCCAGCCCGCGCGCCTCGCCGATGACGACGTCGGGCCAGGATCCGCGCACGGCCCGCGAGAGCCCCTGCACCCCGAGCCCCGCGTCGGCGACCACGACGACCGCACCGATGCGCAGGCAGGCGTAGACGACGGCGGTGAGCGTCGGGCCGGGCGGCACGAGCACCGAGACGCGCTGACCCGTCGTGACCCCGACGCTCGCGAGGCCCGCGGCGATGCGGCGCACCCGGTCGTCGAGCTGCCGCCAGCTGACGTGGCGCTCGCCGCCGCGCGCGGCCATGTCGATGACGGCGTCGCCGTCGTCGTCGCGGCGGGCGTCGAGGGCGGACCAGAGGGGGGTGAAGGCGACGGCGGGCGCCGCATCGCGCGCGAGCGCGGTCTCAGCGGACGTGCCCGCCGTCGGCGCCGCTGCCCGGTCACCCAGCCAGGTCAGGATCGCCCCGGCGTAGTCGCGCTCCTCGGCGATGAGGTGCCCGGCGCCCTCGAAGCGGTGCACGTCGGCGTGCGGCAGCCGATCGATGAGGTCGTCGAGGTAGCGGTCGCCGAAGATCGGGTCGCGCGGGCCCCACAGCAGCAGCGCGGGCACGGTGAGCGCGGCGACGCCAGCGGCGATGCGCTGCAGCTCGACGTGGCTCTCGTGAGCGGCATCCACCGGGATGTCGGCGACGAAGCCGCCGATCGCCCGCCGACGCTCGGCCGTGCGGTACGGCGCCCGGTACGCCTCGCGCACCGCCGGATCGAGCGCGGGCCGCGCGAGCGACAGCGTCGTCTCGAGGAACGCGGGGGTCGTGACGGTGGAGCCGGCGAGCACGCCGCGGGCGCCGGCGAGCCTCAGCGGCGCGGGGATGGGGACGCCGTCCGGGTGGTGCACGGCCGTGTTGAGCGACATGACGCCCGTGAGCAGGGCGGGGTGGTCGACCGCCCAGCCGAGGGCGACGACGCCGCCCCAGTCGTGGCCGAGCGTCATGACCGGGCCGGTCAGGCCCAGGGCGTCGGTGAGGTCGCCGAGGTCGCGCACCCGCTGCGCGAGCGGGCGGTGCATGCCGGTGCGCGCCGAGAAGCCCATGTCGAGCTGGTCGACGGCGACGACGCGCCAGGCCGGCTCGCCGGCGTCGGCCGCACGGAGGGACGCCGCGACGAGGCCGCGCCAGAGGTACGACCAGGTCGGGTTGCCGTGGACGGCGAGGATCGTGCCGGCGGGGGCGACGCCGCGGCGCTCCAGCTCGGGGCCCGTGTCGAGCAGGTGCCACTCATGGGCGGCATCGGAGCCCGACTGGGGCACGAGCATGGTGCGGCTGACGCGCGCGTCGAGGCCGGGCATCCCGTCGAGAAGGCGACGGTGCTCGTCGATCACCAGGCGAGCTCCAGCATGGCGGTGTTGAGGCCCGAGCCGACGCCGACGAGCAGCACGCGGTCGCCCTCGCGCAGGTTCGCCTGCTCGCGCTCGAGCGTGATGGGCACGGATGCCGGACCGATGTTGCCGAGCGTCGGGAACGTCGTGGGCACGCGCGAGCGGTCGAGACTCACGGCCTTGACGATCGAATCGGTGTGGATCGACGAGACCTGGTGCGTGATGTAGCGGTTCATCGACGACCAGTCCCACTCGTGCGAGGCCTCCTTCCACGCCGAGACGACGAGGTCGAGGCCGCCCTTGAGCAGAGCCTTCGCGTCGGTGAACATGCCGTCGACGCTGCCGACGCAGAGCTTGTGGAACTCGGTCGCGGCGCGCGTCACGCCGCCGAGCACGCGGTGGCCGGCGGGATGCTCGTCCGCCCGCCCGAGCACGGCCGCAGCCGATCCGGAGCCGAGGGTCAGCGTCGCGAACTCGCGCATGAAGTCGTCGCGGCTGCCCTCGGCGGCCAGTAGCCGCTCGATGGTGTTCACCTGGATCTCGTCGGCGTCCTCGCCGGCGACGACGATCGCGTGCCGGATCTGGCCCGACTGGATCATGGTCGCCGCGAGCGACATGCCGTTGATGAAGCCGAGGCAGGCGTTGGCGACGTCGAAGTTGATGGCCGAGCTCGGCAGGCCGAGGCCATGGTGCAGGGCGACGGCGACGGAGGGCTCGAGGTTCGTGCGCGTCACCGAGGTGTTGATGAGCAGGCCGACGTCCTTCGCATCGACGCCGGCCTCGGCGAGGGCGCGCTTGCCGGCGGCGATCGTGGCCGCGTCGACGGTCTCGCCCGCCGCCCAGTTGCGCCGTTCCAGCACGCCGGCGACGCGGCGCAGCAGGCCGCGGTGCAGCTTGAGTCGCTTGAGCGAGGGCTCGAGCTGCGCCTCGATCTGCTCCGACGTCGTCACCCGGCTCGGAAGAACGCTCGCGACGGAGAGCAGCGCGACGTTGTCGAAGCGGGCGGTGGCGTTGCCGGACACGGGTCTCCTCGGGGGATCGGTAGAAAGGCCCCCTAGTTTTCTATCTCACTTCGACTGTGCGCGCGCACCGGGCGGGGCTTGCGCTCAGTCGGCCGCTCGCCCGTTCTCGCGTCCCGCTGCCCGTCCCGTCCGCCGTCAGCGCCCGGCGAGCGGCAGCAGCGTGCGCCCCGCGGAGGCGCCGAGCGTCTCTGCGGCGGCGGGCTCGACCGCGCAGCATCCGCCCGCGCCTGACGCGGCCGAGCCGATGTCGGTCGAGCAGACGCCCGTCTCGGGCAGCACGAGCTCGACGCGGCGGGCCGCGGCGGCATCCCCCGCCAGTTCGTCGGCGATGGAGCGCACCTGCTCGTAGCCAGTGAGCAGCAGGAAGGTCGGTGCGCGGCCGTACGACTTCATGCCGGCGAGGTAGAAGTCGTGCTCGGGGTGGGCGAGCTCGGCGACGCCGTGCGGGTACACGGTGCCGCACGAGTGCAGGTTGGGGTCGATGAGCGGCGCGAGCGCGCGCGGAGCCTCGACGATCCCGTCGAGGTCGAGCCGCAGCTCGCGCAGCATGCCGAGCTCGGGCCGGAACCCGGTGGCGACGACGACCTCGTCGACCTCGAGCGCGGCGCGACCACGACGGCTCGCGCCCATGACGCGCACGGCGCCGTCCTCGGCGCGCTCGACGCGGTCGATCTCGAACCGGTCGACGAGGGTGATCTCTCCGCTGCGCACGAGCTCGTGCACGCGCGACCCGAGCAGTCCGCGCTCGCGCAGCTCGTCGTCCGCGTCGCCCGAGACCCGCGTGGGCCGGCTGCCGCGGATCGCCCAGGTGACCTCGCCGGCGCCGGTCTCACGGGCGAGCGTCGCGAGCGCGAGCAGCGTGCTGGCGGCCGAGTGCCCCGCGCCGACGACGAGCGTGCGGCGCCCGGCGAACCGGGCGCGATCGGCGCCGAGCACGTCGGGCAGTGCGCCGTGCAGGTTCTCGGCGACTGTCTCGATGCCGATCGGGTCGAGGCCGTTCGAGCCGAGCGGGTTGGGCGTGCCCCAGGTGCCCGAGGCGTCGATGACGGCGCGGGCGCGCCGCTCCTCGACGCCGGCGTCGGTCTGCACGCGAAGCACGAAGGGCGTGCGGTCGCGGCGGGCGGTGCGGGTGCGGTCCGCCCGCTCCCGCGTGACGGCGAGCACCCTCGATCGGTAGTGGATGCTCGGCGCCAGCTCGGTGGTAGCGGCGAGCGGCGCGAGGTAGGCGTCGACGAGCTCGCGGCCCGTGGGCAGACGGGCGGCGGCCGGAGCATCCCACCCCGCCGCATCGAGCAGTCGAGCCGCCGCGGGGTCGACGAGGTGCTCCCAGCTCGAGAACATGCGCGCGTGGGCCCACTGCTGCACCGCGGCGCCGGCGGAGTCGCCCGCCTCGAGCACGATCGCCTCGAAGCCGCGCTCATGCAGCTGCGCGGCCGCCGCGAGGCCGATCGGCCCGGCGCCGATGATTGCGACCGGCAGCTCGGCGAGGGCGGCGGGCAGGGGAGCGGTGCAGGTCATGGGGTTCTCCGGGGTCGCGGGGTCATCGATGGAGGTCGATGGGCCGAGTCTGTTCCGGCATATCGATGCTTGTCAATATGCGGGGTACTGTGAGCGCATGAGCACCGCCGTCGCCCCTGCTGCCGCCTGCGCGCCCACGACCGCTGCACCGCCGCTCGACGCCGAAGCCGCGCAGGCGCTGGCCCGCACGCTCAAGGCCGTGGCCGACCCCGCCCGGCTGCGGCTGCTGTCGATCGTCGCGGCGAGCACCGACGGCGCCGTGTGCGTGTGCGACCTCACCGACCCTGTCGGGCTCAGCCAGCCGACCGTCTCGCACCACCTGCGCGTGCTGGTCGAGGCGGGCCTGCTCGCGCGCGAGAAGCGCGGCAGCTGGGCGTACTTCTCCGTCGTGCCCGGCGCCGTAAACGCACTCGGCGCGCTGCTCGGAGCGGCCGTCGGCGGTCGCGCCCTGCCTGCCGATTCCGACTCTCGACGTCGGACGGCGAGCCCCGCGCCCGACGGAGCGCGCGCCTAGACTGACCGCCATGTCGACGGAGACGGTCGACCGCCGATCCCGCTGGGAGACGCGGATGCAGGTGCCCCTCATCGTCGTCGGCGTGCTCTTCGTCGTCGGCTACTCGGCATTCGTCCTCGCCCCGGAGCTCCCGGCCGCCGCGCGCGCCGGCATCACGCTCCTCATGGCGATCACCTGGATCGTCTTCGCCGTCGACTACGCCGTCCGCCTGGGTCTGACCCCGCGCGGCGGCCGCCGCGGCTTCGTGCGGCAGAACGTCATCGACCTGCTGTCGGTTATCGTGCCGCTCGTGCGCGGCCTCCGCGTCATCAACCTGATCAGAACGGCGCCCGCGTTCCGCGCGCGCACGGGCACGGCCGTGCGCATCGAGGTCACCGCGTACGCCGCCGCCTCGGCCGCGTACTTCGTCTACTTCATCGCGCTCGCGACCCTCGCCGCCGAGCGCGATGCCGACGGCTCGACGATCACGACCTTCGGTGACGCGATCTGGTGGGCCATCGTCACCCTCGCGACGGTCGGCTACGGCGACGTGTACCCGGTCACCGTCGCGGGCCGCGTGTACGCGGTGATGCTCATGGCCGGAGGGGTCGTCATCGTCGGCACCGCATCGGCGCTGATCATCTCGTACATCATGGAGCGAATCCGCCCGCCGTCGACGCCCGAACGGTGACGGCGGCGGAAGGGAGGGCGCCGCGTGCTCACGCCTCCGGGTCGTCCTGGAACGCCCGCAGCTCCTGATCGCAGCGGCACGCCGCCGCGATGCGCGCCGCCCATGCCACGGCCTCCTCGCGCGTCGGCACGTCGATGATCGTGTATCCGCCTTCGAGGCGCGCCGTCTGCGGGTAGGTGCCGGGCGTCTCGACGCCGTCGGCCGAGACGCGCACGGGCGGCACGCTCTCGTCGACGCCGCCCGCCGTCAGGTAGACGCCGGCCGCTTTCATATCGCGCACGACCTGGTGCGACTCGCGCACGACGTCGTCGAACTCGTGCTCCTCGAACCGCATCTCACCGCTCGGGAACGAGATCATCCAATGCGTCATCGCCTGCTCCTTCTGCTGGGTTGCCTGCGCATCAGCCTGGCCCTCACTGCCCACGAGCGGAACCCCTGCGGCAGAATGGCCGCATGAATGAGGAGCGCGCGGAGCACGGCGGGGCCGAGGCTCTCGCCCGCCGCCGTGCCGAGGCGGCCGCCCGCGTCGAGCGCCTGCGGGCCGAGCTCGGTGCGGTCCGCACCGCGCGCGGAGAGAATTCCGACGACGACGAGCACGACCCCGAGGGCGCCACGATATCGCAGCTCTGGTCGCAGTCGTCGGGCCTGCTCGACGCGGCCCTGCGCGAGCTCGACGAGCTCGACGCGGCCCTCGCCCGGGTGGCGAGCGGCGACTACGGCGTCTGCCGCCGCTGCGGGCTCGCGATCGATCCGGCGCGACTGGATGCCCGTCCCGCCGCCGCGCTCTGCATCGACTGCGCCCGGCTCGCCGGCTGAGCCGGGTCGTCCGCCGGCGCCGAGTCGCCCGCCTCCGCGCCCCAGGCCCGGATCGTCGGCAGTAGCGCCTCCGTCGACGAGCCCGGTTCGGCCGTGTAGACGATGAGGCGCTGATCGGGGTCGAGCGGCGGGGAGACGATCTCGATGCCGAAGTGCAGGACGCCGGCGACGGGGTGCCGGATGATCTTCTGCGCGGAGGCGAACTCGCGCACGCCGTGGTCGCGCCACCAGGCGTCGACCTGCGCGTCGGATTCGCGCAGCTGCCGCACGAGGGCCCCGAGGCGGGCATCCCGAGGGTGCCGGGCGATGTCCCGGCGCAGGGCGGCAACCGTGTACTGGGCGAAGCGCTCCCACTCGACGATGCGCTCGCGCGCGGCGGGGTCGAGCAGCACGTAGCGGGCGAGCGAGGAGCCGAGGGGGAGGGGACCGAGGACGGCCTCGAGCAGCGCGTTGCGGGCGAGCACCTCGAGGCGCTCGCCGAGCAGCATCACCGGCACGGCGTCGAGCGTCGTCATCAGGCGCAGCAGGCTGGGGTCGGCCTGCCGCGGCGCGGTTCGCCCGCCGCTGCCCGCGCGCGAGGGCGGGGCGGCGAGGTCGCGCAGGTGGGCGCGCTCGGTCTCGTCGAGGCGCAGGGCTCGGGCGAGAGCATCCAGCACCTCGATCGAGACGGCGGTCTGCCGACCCTGCTCGATGCGGCTGTAGTAGTCGGCGCTGACGCCCGCGAGCATCGCGAGCTCCTCTTTGCGCAGGCCCGGAACGCGGCGCGGGCTGGGGAACGCCGCGATGCCGGCGCGCGCGGGCGTGATGCCGTCGCGGCGCGAGCGCAGGAACGCGCCGAGGGCGGCGGCGTCGGACGCGGTCATGCGCTCACCCTAAGCGGGCTGCGTCGCCGGCGCCTGGCCCTGCCGTGCCCTGGTTGAGCGAGGCCTGGTGGGGCGGCCGGGCGCCGACGAGTCTCGACCCATGACTTCCACCACTGCAGACCGTCCCCTCCGCCTCGCCGACCGCACCGCCCTCGTCACCGGGGCCACGAGCGGCATCGGCGCATCCATCGCCCGTGCCCTCGCCGCCGAGGGGGCGATCGTCGCCGTCGCGGGGCGGGATGCTCAGCGCGGGTCGCTCGTCGTCGAGGGCATCATCGCCGAGGGTGGCCGCGCCCACTTCGTGCCCATCGACCTCGCGGCGAGCCCGACCGAGCTGCGCGCCGCCGCCGCGAGCACGACCGCGGCACTCGGAGGCCACCTCGACATCCTCGTCAACAACGCCGGCATCTACCCCGTTCCGACCACCCCCGATCTCACCGACGACGACCTCGAGGCCCTGCTCGCCGTCAACGTGCGCGCGCCCCACGTGCTGGTCGCCGCCCTCGCTCCGGCGATGGCGGAGCAGGGCAGTGGCGCGATCGTCATGATCGGCTCGTGGATGGCCCGCGTCGGCAACCCCTTCGGCGCCCTCTACACGGCGACCAAGGCGGCCGACGAGCAGCTCACCCGCTCGTGGGCGGCCGAGTTCGGACCGCGCGGGGTGCGCGTCAACGCCGTCGCGCCCGGCGTCACCCGCACGCCCGGCAACGCCTCGGCCGGCGAGGTGCTCGACGCCATGACTGCCGGAACCCCCGCGGGCCGCCCCGTCCGCCCGGTCGACATCGCTAACGCCGTGGTGTTCCTGGCCTCCGACGAGGCCGCGATGGTGCACGGCGTGGTCTTCGACGTCGACGGCGGCATCACCGCGACGCACGCGGTGTGAGCGCGCGCGCAGCAGGCGCCGATCGCCTGGTCACCCCGTTCGGCGAGCGCACCACGGCCGTCGAGGTGCTCGCGGGCGTCGACCTCTCCGGGCGCGCGATGCTCGTCACCGGCGGCTCGTCGGGCATCGGCAGGGCGACCGCGCAGGCGCTCGCCGCGGCGGGCGCGCGCGTCACGATCACGAGCCGATCCCACGACGACGGGATGCTCGCCGCCGCCTCGATCGAGCGCGCGACCGGCGCGGCCGTCGCCGTGCCGCCGCTCGATCTCGCCGACTCCGGCTCGATCGCACGCCTCATCGCCGGGTGGGAGGGCCCGCTCGACGCCCTTGTGCTCAACGCCGGAGTCATGGCGCCGCCCCTCGCCCGCACCCCCGAGGGCTGGGAATCCCAGTTCGCGATCAATCACCTGGGGCACTTCCGGCTCGCCCTCGGCCTGCGGGCGGCACTCGCCGAGGCGGCCGTCGAGCGGGGTGAGGCACGCATCGTCAGCCTCAGTTCGAGCGGCCACGGCTCCTCGCCGGTGCTCTTCGACGATCCGCACTTCGAGCGCCGGCCGTACGACGCGGGTGTCGCCTACGGGCAGTCGAAGACCGCGAACGCGCTCTTCGCGGTCGAGGCCGACCGGCGCTGGCGCGCGCAGGGCATCCGAGCGAACGCCGTCATGCCCGGAGGTGCGTGGACGCGGCTGCAGCGACACTGGCCGGCGGGGCGGCAGGAGGCGATCGCGGCGCAGGCCGCCGCGACCTCCGTTCTCGCCGCGGCGTCACCGCTGCTCGCGGGCATCGGCGGGCGCTACCTCGAGGATTGCGGGGAGGCCGAGTTGGTGACGTCGATCGCCGACGGCGTGCACGGAGTGCTCGCGCACGCGCTCGACCCGGTCGCGGCCGAACAGCTATGGGAGCTCTCCGTCGCGATGCTCGAGGAGCACCCGGCATCCCCACGGTGAAGAAGATGGGAGCAGCCGTCGCAGTCGTCGGCCCTGCTCGAAGCGGACCGGGATCCCGGCGGTGAACAGCTACGACGGTTTTTGCCGCTCCTGTGACTCCGTGGATGACGTGGCGATGAGCGCGCGCACCCGTCGATAACCGCCGTTATGTCAGATTGCAGCGGGGTTAGGGCCGAGTCGGTCGATCTCTGGCGTCAGCTCGCGGGTCACCAAGCGCTCCTCCGAATCGCAGCGCTTCGCGCAATGCGTTGAGCGCGCCGGGCGAGCGATTGCGAAACTCGCCCACGTCGAAGCAAGCTTGAGTCATGAGTCAGGACCGCGCGCCAATGACCGAAGCCCGGGTCCGTCGCTGCACCCCCGATGATGCGGCGGCCCTGGCCGCTCACGTGCCCGGAGCTCGCCATTACGCCGCGGGCGCATTCGATCGACAGCGCCGGGGCGAAGTCGACTTCCTCGTCGCATTTCACGCCGGCCTGGCGGCGGGGTCGGCGGAACTCACCTTCGACGATCCGCCTGAACTCAAGAACCTCAGCGTCGCGCCGGCATCTCGCGGTCAAGGTTTGGGAAGCGCCCTGATCAGATACGCCGAAGGGCTTGTGGAGAATCGAGACCCGGAGGCTCGACCAGGACAACGTTCACTAACCCTCGGAGTTGGGCTCGAGAATCCTGGGGCGGCTCGCCTATATGAGCGGATCGGATACGTCCGAACCGGACACGTCGCAACCACGACCTACACGTACATCGACGATGACGGCGTGGAACACACTGTCACCGAGCAGGACGAAGACCTCATCAAGCGGTGGTGAGCGAGAGAATGACTGTCGCGACCTGTCTCAAGACGTGACTGCATATCATCGCTCTCCACCCGCATATTGGGGCTGAGCACGGGCGCCGGCAGACGGTGAGCTGGAGCCGATCGATTTCGGACGGGGGCTTCACGCCGATGAGTAGCGAGAGCGCATGGTTTCGGGCGGGCGAAGATGACATCACCGCTTCAGCGGCTCGAGAGCTTGCGCACTCCGGATCCCTGGAGGTGCTGTCGGTACTCGCGCAGAACGGAGCTGTGCCGCGGGATGTGATCCGGTTGATTCACGACCACCATCCAGAGCTCGCTATCACCGCCTGCTTGAACTCGAACGCACCGATTGACCTGAAGGCGAGCGTGCCGTTCCGGTCGCACTCTCACCTCGCGCTCACAACACTGCTGGATGAACTTCAGTGCACCGACACGCAGTGGGCGAGGTTCTGGGAGGAGGGCGCACTCGCGCCGGAAAGTCCAACTGGTGCGGTCCTCGATGCGGCCGGGATCCGCTGGCAGAGCGGCTGAACTCAGCGGGTCGATTAGTCGCCCGGATCGCAATCGCAGACGGAGGCGCGAGCTGGGTCGATAACCCGTCTTATGACAGTTCGAAAGGGGCGCAACGCGACCTACCTCCGACGGCGAGCCTGTCGATCCCACTTATCCCCGGAATCAATAAGGCAGAGCCATGGGGGCAACCGTCTCAATCGCGCTGAACCTGCACGGCGCCGGTTTCATCCACGCCGATGAGCCAGCTGTCGCCGGCGATCACCTCAATTAGCGAAATGCCGCTGTCTAGGGCCGCTTGGAGTGGCTTGCAAGTCTGTGAAGACGCCGATTCGGTATGCGCCACGGTCATGCACAGCTCGGGCTCTGACCCTGCGGTCGGAAGCATCGCGTCCCGCAGGTGGATCTGGACGGAGACCACTTCGCCAGAGGGTATTGGGGCGTCATGCACGACTGACGGCCCCATCAGCAGGTCGTCGGGGTCGACTACACCCGAAAGGATTCTCGACTCCCCGCTGTAGCGGGCGAGGGGATTCGCAAGGAGATCCAAGGCAGAACCACGTTCGGCCGAAAGCTCGTCGACTGACTTGCTTGCATCGAAACGAGGCCCATCAGTAGGGCCCCACGAGGCGACACCAGCCTGGTCGGTAGCGTCAGTAACTTGCGCGACGACTGTCGTGCCGTCACGTTCGAAGTGATCAGGCGAAGTGCAACTCTCGCTGAGAGCCCAACTTCCATTGTCGGTCCCCGGGGAGGCGAGGAATAAACAGTACGAATCCCACTCGGTGCTCCGCCCTTCCGGAACGGTGGATACTCGTGCCGCGATCAGGATGTAGCCATCGCCTACTTCTGCGGTTCGGGGACCCGCCGTGATGCCCGAGTAACCCCAACTCTCTAGTCTCGAAGCCCAATTTCGGTCGAGCTGCGTTTCCTCGGTTTCGAAAACGGCCAGAGCTCCGGCCGACTGCGAGTTGTCCGCAAAGACGAATGCGCTACTCACAAGCGCGAGCAGCACTCCGACGCCGATGACGCCTGCAAGCGCCTTGCGGTGGTTGGGGCTCGATCGAGACTCGTCGTCCGCAGCTCCCCTGGACGATAGAACTCCTGATCCGCTCTCCATCGACTCAACGGCAAGTCGTTCCGACTCGGCGTCTTTGGTCGCCTTCTGCAGTGCGTCCGCGCGGCGTTGCAGTTCGTTCGCGGCTTCGGCAGCGCGAGCGCGCTCATCAGGAGTGATTGCGCGACCGTACGCCCAACGCTGCAGCTGAGTAGTGTCGACTTTCGAGAGTTGCTCGCCCACCGAATCAGTAAACCATGCGCCCGGCACCGGACGCCTGTCCGGCGAAACCAGTGGTCGAGACAGGCGAGTTCGAGCTTGGGTGTCGTTCACGCGTCCTCGCGACAGTCGCTACACGGCTCGCCGACCGCAGCGCTGTCCACAAGGTTTGCCGGCCGCACTTGCACCGCGCGAGCGAACGCCACCGAGCAGCCTCGTGTTGCACCTGGTAGCGGCTAATCCTCGTCGACAGCAGTACGTTGAGCACCCTGATTGGCAGTCCGGACCTGGGCTATCAGAAGCAAAGAGTTCCTCGACAGGAACACTCACTAAGACCTGAGGAGCCGTTCGAGAGCTTCACTCATCGCGAGGGCCACCGCCCTCGCGGTCTCTGGTTTGAAGTCGGTCGATTGGCCCATCTCATGATGCAGCCTTGACCAAAAAGTCGCGGGGTCCGAACCACTGGGCAACACGAGAAGCCACTCGATGCCTTCCGGTGGGGCTGGGACTCCCGCAACCTCGAGATACTCGACAACGCTTGCCCGGACGATCGATCGTTCGTCGTCGGTGGGCGCGCGCCGAACTTCGGATTCCCCGTCACACTGTTCTCGGACCTCTTGAGGGCCGATTGGCACTTCGAAGGCGTGCTCGGGGCCGGCCAGAAACGCGGCGAGAGCCGACCAGCCATTCAGTTCGCAGCGCACAGTCGGGCGGCTTCCGATTGCGCTGGCGCTGGGAAAGTCTGTCCACGACCAATCGGGGATATCCACCGTCGCAGCCTAGGGTTGCGTGCTCGTACTCGCCTAGAGGAGCGCAGCATCGTGCGCTGCATGCCATGCGACGTACGCAATCGCCGCGTGATGGCGCACACATCCACCATTCCGACGATCAGCGCAACGCCAGGGACCAAAGCGACTCAACCGACCCACTTGACCCCACTCGGCTGGACTTCAGGCGCCGTGTGTTCGAAGACCGCTGAGGTCACAAAGACGGTAAGGACCGCGCAGCCGGACGGCGACAAGATCGCGTGGCGACCCCGGCGATAACCAGCCTTATGTCAGCTGGCTGCCACTTGATTCGTGCTGACTCGGCCGACGGGATCTCTCGTCGAACTCTGGTTAACCGTATTTGCCCTCCAACAGACTTGAGCGACCAGGTCGAACTCCCCCGCCGCTCTCGATTTGATCGGCCTCGAGAACTGTGGGGACGGGACTAAGGCGCTACTTGCTGTCATGTAGAGGCGCCAGGAAAGGCCTGGGCGTCTGGGCCCCGGAGACGTCGCGAATCGCGCCTATGAGCGGGCGTGGACTGCCATCCTGCAGACCACGCCCGCCGTGGAGGGCTAGAGCCCCTGAGACGCCCCGATCGAGTACTGCTGCCCATTGGCCGGGGGCAGAGTGACTCCGAAGTAGTCGCGCGTTACGGGGAAGCGCACATCGTCACCGACGGTTGTGACGTTGACGCCGGCATTGCGAAGTGCCGAGGTCGCGCCGAGCCCGAAGTTATTCGCGTCGACGAACACTGCCGAGCTGGTGACGACGGTGGTCGCATACCCGGGTGTCGAGGCGGTCTTGTAGCCATCAGCCCATCCGGCGAGGGTGCTCACCAGAGTCGCCCCCACATCGCTGAAGTTCGCCGCGTTGGTATAGGCCTTGAAGCCGTCCGCACGGAAGTAGTTGTTGCCGAGGAATTGTGTCGAAGTGTTGGCTTCGACGCTTACGAGCGGGGCGGCCCCACTGGTGTGGATCGAGTTGTTGTAGAAGTACGCCTCGGCTCCGTTCCACACACGGATGCCAGCGGGAGGCTCGGGTGACGACGCGGACGGGCTCACGTAGATCGAGTTTCCGTACACGAAGGTGTTGGTCGGTCCCGTGACGTTTCCGAACTTGCCGATGACGATGCCGCCGTAGGCGATGCCCCCAGCTACTCCGCGACCGTCGTTGCGGGAGATGTTGTAGCGCACCATGTTGTTGTTCAACGGGCGCGCGCCTTCGTACTGGAAAACGAGATAGCCGGCGCCGGTGTTGTCGTAGCTGTAGTTGTACTGCATGACGCTATTGATGACGCCGCCATCGAGGTCGAATCCACCGCCGTCCTTCGTCGCGCTGCGGTTGGAGTACGAGGTGTTGTTTTGGATGACGATGTTGTCGGCGTTGTAGGCCCAGATGCCCACGGGGCCGCCGCCGCCGAAATTGTTGTTGGCGCCGTTGCGGAAGGCGAAGCTCTGTTCGATGAGGGAATCCTTGACGTCTCCCAGCACGATGCCGTTGCCAGAATTTGTCGCCTCCATCGCGCCCGAGCAGTTGGGCACCATCTTGTTGGGCACTCCGAGGTTGTCGAAGACGGCCACCTGGCGGACGGTGACGTTGAGGTGGGAATAGTTGGCGTTGTTGGCGTCACACAGGTTGCCGAAGCTCTGGATGCCGGCGTCGCCGTTGCCGTAGGAGTCGACCTGTTGGATCAGGACGTTGCTGAATCCGCTCTTGGAGGTGTTGGAGGCGTTCTTTCCGCCGATGAGGATGCCTGAGAGCGGGAAGCCGGTGACGTCGACGCGCTGGACCGTCACTCCGGGTCGCCTGTTGTTGTTGCCAAGAGTATTGCTGAGCTCGATGCCGTTGAGGACGGTGGTGCCGTTTGCGATGACGGTGAGGTCCTGCACGGTTACGCCGCCGACGTTCAAGATGAGAAGTCCGCGCAGTCGAGCGCGGGTGGCGGTTGTTGGGGTTCCGGTGATGTAAGTGCCCACGGTGACACGGGAGGCGGCATTGTTCGCGTCCCCTCCGCTCAGGGTCAATCGGCCGGCGAAGGTGGAGCTGTCTTCGAACAGCACGCACGTTCCGGGCAGCACCGTCGCAGAGTTCACTCTTGCGACGGTCTGCCATGCCGTCTGCGGAGTTGCGCCGTTGGCAGTGTTGTTTCCTGTGGGGCTCACGTAGATGCGACTGGAGCACGTGCTGGGCTCCGAGATCGACACCGCGGACTGGATGGGGTCGCCCGGCGCCGCGACCGCAGGTCCACCGATGAGGGTGGAGAGAAGGGCGAAGGAGGCGCTGATCGCGACTGAGCTCGCAACCCTTCTTCGAATGGATCGGTGCGGTGATGATGAGAATGGCAACTGGCTTCGGCGCATGGCGAGCTCCTTTGCTCGTGTGGACCGCTAGGATGTTAGCGGAAACATTGTGGAGGGTAACCGCATCTTGCCCGCTCGCACAAGACGTCGAAAAGCTGGAGATCCCGCGGTCTCTCCGCATGAAGAGCGCCCGATAGGGTCGGGGCCGGCGAGATTGCTGGCCGAGAGAGAGGTGCCACATGGGAGCCAAGAGATCCACGGCGTCGACGATTTATGATGTGGCCGCCCTTGCTGGGGTGTCCCACGCCACGGTCTCCCGCTACCTCGGGGGCTTCGAAGGAATTCGTCCGGGCACTCGTGAGCGTGTAGCTCATGCTTTGGCCGAATTGAACTATCGACCCAACCTGTCGGCGCGCACGCTTGCCACAAACAAGTCGCATCGAATCGCCGTCCTGACGGGCGACCTCACGTCCGCGGGCCCGAGCCTCACCGTTCAGGGCATAGCGCGATCCGCGCGTGCCGCGGGGTACGTTGTCGACATCGTGTCGTTCGATGTCACCGATCCCGACTCCCTCGCCGACGCGATCGGGCTGATGCGCAGCCAGGACCTCGCCGGCGTGATCGCGCTCACCATCTCCGACGCGATGCGGGACGCAATCTCCACCGTGCACATCGAGGTCCCGATGCATCTCGATTCTGGACCCGCTGACTTGCCGGGGCCCGTCGGCACCTCCTTCAACGCTGCAGGTATCCACCTGATCGTCGATCACTTGGCGTCTCTGGGCCACCGAGACATTGCGCACGTGACTGGATCGATGGACTACTTCGCTGCACAGTCTCGCGCCACTGCATTCGCGGAGGCGATCCGCAATAACGAGCTCCCCGAGCATCCTGCGATCGTTGGAGATTGGACCTCACGGTCAGGGTACGAAGCGCTTCAACGATCGCTGATTCACGAATCCGTCACCGCGATCGTCGTCGGCAACGACCAGGCAGCGCTAGGAATCCTCCGCGCACTCAACGAGGCGGGAATCAGCTGCCCTGGCGATATCAGCGTCACCGGGTTCGATGACATCCCGGAAGCGGAGTACTACAGCCCGCCCCTGACGACGGTTCGCATCGACTTTGAATCACAGGGAACGTTCCTATTCGCCACGCTCATGTCTGAGATCGAGGGGACCCCAGCCCCGGACGGTTCGCAGTTCATGCAGCCGAAGCTCATCGTGCGATCCTCCACCGCCGCCCCCCGGGGGCGGTAGGTGTCGGAGCAGACTTCGATCCATCCATTGACACGCGCAATGTTTCCGCTAACATCAGCAATGTTGCCGGAAACATTCACATCCGGGGTGCGCCGCCGCGTTCATGACCCGATCGAACGCAGCTGATGTCGGCGTCGACGGAATCACTGGCAGCACCACCACTGCCGATGGCAGATCCCTCACCAGAGAAAGAGCAGGTCATGCGACAGAACACAGCAATGAAGCTGGGTGCCATTGCCGCGGTTACCGCCGTGGCACTCGCCGGATGCTCCGCAGCCGAAGACGGGCCCTCGACGTCCGACTTCGACACCGCCATGTCCACCCCTACCGAGATCACGATGTGGGCCTGGGCGCCGGGCATCGAGGCGCAGGTGGCCTTGTTCGAGGAGGCCTACCCCGAGATCGACGTCGTGCTGGAGAACGTCGGCCAGGGCGGAGAGCACTACACCAAGGTCCGCACCGCGCTCGAGGCGGGCACGGGAGCCCCGGACGTGGCGCAGTTCGAATACCAGTACATCCCCTCGTTCGTCCTGACGGAGAACCTGCTCGACCTCGCACCCTACGGTGCGGGTGACGTGGAAGACCAGTTCACTCCCTGGACCTGGGCGCAGGTGACCAACGGTGACGCCATCTACGCCATCCCCCAGGACGCCGGCCCGATGGGGAACCTGTATCGGGAGGACATCCTGAGCTCTGCGGGCATCACAGAGGCACCCGTCACATGGGAGGACTACACGGCAGCGGCAGAGGCCGTCAAGGCTGACAGCGGCTCATACATCAGCAGCTTCTCCGGCAACGATGCCGGCTCCTTCCTCGGCCTGCTGTGGGCAGCCGGAGCTACCCCGTTTACGTACGACGGGGACCAGACCGTCTCGGTGTCCCTGACCGACCCGGAGTCGCAGAAGGTCGTCGACTACTGGCAGGACCTCATTGATCGCGATCTCGTCGCTGTCGACCCGAGCTTCACCGACGGGTGGTATCAGGGTCTCGCCAACGGCGCTTACGCCGGTTGGCTCACCGCCGCATGGGGCCCCGCCTTCCTGCAGGGCACCGCGGCGGACACTTCCGGTCTGTGGCGCGCGGCCCCGCTGCCTCAGTTCGACGCTGCTGACCCGATCGCGGGCAACTGGGGCGGATCGACGCTCGGCGCGCTGAGCTCGACGGAGCACCCGATCGTGGCTGCGGAGCTGGCGAAGTTCATCAACACAGACTCCGCAGCGACCCTCGCATTCGCAACCGAGCAGTCTCTCTTCCCGACACGCACTGAGGTGCTCACCGCGTCGGAGTTCGTCGACCAGGAGTCGGAGTTCTATGGAGGCCAGCGCGTCAACGAGATCTTCGCGGAGATCTCCACGACGGTCGACACCGACTTCCAGTGGCTGCCTTTCCAGGACCAGGTCGCCTCGAGCTTCGTCGACACCTTGGGCAAGGAGATCTCCGAACGGGGCGACCTCTCGGCCGGCCTCGCTGCCTGGCAGGACGCGATCGTGACCTACGCGACCGACCAGGGCTTCACGGTCGAGTAGAGAAAGTCGTCGGGGAGGGACGCCACCGTCGGGCGCCCTCCCCGACCTATCCGACGCCCAGCACGATCCAGAAGAGAGCCCGTCATGACGACGACGTCTGACCGCACCGTCTCCCGCCGCGGGCCCAGCCCCCAGCGTCGCAAACTCATCATCACCGCCTACATCCTGATCACGCCCTTCATCCTGGTATTCATCGGGATGGTTATCGCACCGTTGCTCTATGCGGGATTTCTGAGCCTGTTCCAGACTCGCCTCATCGGCGGTGAGCAGTTCGTCGGACTCGCGAACTTCGGCGAAGCGCTCACCGACCCGCTCTTCCTCGGCGGCGTTGCTCGCATGTCGGCGTTCCTGCTGATCCAGGTGCCGATCATGCTCGGGCTGTCGCTGTTCTTCGCGCTCGCGATCGACAGCGGCCGACTTCGCGGTGGCCGATTCGCCCGTCTCGCCATCTTCGTCCCGTTCGCTGTTCCTGGCGTCGTCGCGACGATGATGTGGGGGTACCTGTACGGGGACGACTTCGGGCCGATCGCTCAAGGAGTGCGGTCCCTCGGGCTTCCCGCACCGGACCTGCTCTCCAGCGAACTGATGCTCTTCTCGATGATGAACATCGTCACCTGGTCATTCGTCGGCTACAACATGATCATCATGTACGCGGCCCTGCGGGCCATCCCGACCGAACTGTACGAGGCGGCGGAGCTCGACGGGGCGGGCGCCGTCCGGATCGGATGGAGCATCAAGATCCCGGCGATCCGCCCGGCGATCATGCTCACGCTGATCTTCTCGGTCATCGGCAGCTTCCAGCTGTTCACCGAGCCGCGCCTGCTCGCAACGATCGCCCCCAACGTGATCGGGACGGCGTACAGCCCGAACCTCTACGCGTACACCCTCGCCTTCACCTTCCAAGACGTGAACTACGCCGCCGCCGTCGCCTTCCTCCTCGGATTCGTGATCATGATCATCTCGTACGTCGTCCAACTCTCGAATGCCCGATCGGGAGGCCGCTCATGACTTCCACGATCACTGCTCGACGCAAACAACGGGATCCTCGCGACCGCCGCAGCGGACTTCTGACCGGTCTGGTGTGGCTGGGGGTCGCCTACTTCCTGCTGCCGCTGCTGTGGCTGACCATCGCGTCGACCAAGGACAACACCGACCTGTTCAGTACTTTCGGATTCTTCTTCGGCGATGAGTTCAACTTCTTCGCCAACCTGGAGTCGTTGTTCGCCTTCCGGGACGGGGTCTTCTGGCGCTGGACGGGGAACACGATCCTGTACGCCGGGGTGAGCGCCGTGGGGGCGACAGCGCTGGCGACCGCGGCGGGCTACGCCTTCGCGAAGTTCGAGTTCCCCGGCCGGCGTTTCATCTTCAGCGCCGTGCTCGGATCGATCATGATCCCCGCGACCGCGCTCGCTCTGCCCACCTACCTCGTCTTCGCGAACCTCGGTTTGGTGAACACCCCGTGGGCGATCATCATCCCCTCGATCGTGAGCCCGTTCGGGGTGTACCTGATGAGGGTCTACGCAGCCGACTCGGTGCCGGACAGCCTCATCGAAGCAGCGCGCATCGATGGAGCATCCGAGCTGCGCATCTTCGTCTCGATCGGCTTGCGACTCATGGGGCCGGGCATGGTGACCGTCTTCCTGTTCTCGCTGGTCGGTGTGTGGAACAACTACTTCCTGCCGCTGATCATGCTCTCCTCCAGCGACCTGTACCCGCTGACCGTGGGCCTGGCGCAGCTGCAGGCGCTGTCGACCGGCGGGGGCGGCTCCACCGCCGTCTTCTCAACCGTGATCGCCGGCTCGTTCGTCTCGATCCTCCCCCTCGTGGTGGCCTTCTTGTACCTGCAGAGGTATTGGCAGTCCGGGCTCGCCGCGGGAAGCACAAAGGAATAAGGAAATAGGCATCTCATGACTATCTGGTTCGGTGGGGACTACAACCCCGAGCAATGGCCCGAAGCGATCTGGGACGACGACATCCCGTTGATGCAGCAGGCCGGCGTGTCCATGGTGACGATCGGCGTCTTCTCCTGGGCGATGCTCGAGCCGAAGGAGGGCACCTTCACCTTCGAATGGCTGGATCGGGTGATGGACAAGCTGCACGCGGCAGGAATCCGGGTCGATCTCGCGACCGCGACCGCATCCCCGCCGCCGTGGCTCAGCCACCGCTACCCCGCGTCGTTGCCCGTCACCGAGTCAGGGGTGCGCCTGCAACGGGGATCCCGTCAGCACTACTGCCCGAGTTCGCTCGACTACCGCCGGCTGGCGACCCGATTGGCCGGGGAGATCGCGCGGCGGTACGCCGATCACCCCGCCCTGGAGATGTGGCACATCAACAATGAGTACGGATGCCACGTCAGCCGCTGCTACTGCGACACCTCGGCCGCAGCCTTCCGCGCCTGGCTGACCGTCAAGTACGGCACGATCGACGCCCTCAACCACGCGTGGGGTACTGCCTTCTGGTCGCAGTGGTACGGCTCTTTCGACGAAGTAGCGGTGCCGAGCCTGGCCCCCTCCTTCCGCAACCCCGCCCAGCTGCTGGACTTCGACAGATTCTCCTCCGATGAGCTCCTCGGCCTCTTCCGGAGTGAGGCCGCGGCGGTTCGGACAGCAAGCCCCTCCGTGCCGCTCACCACCAACTTCATGGGCTTCTTCAAGCCTGTCGACTACTGGAACTTCGCGGCGGAGCTCGATGTCATCAGCGATGACAACTACCCCGACCCCGACGATCCCGACTCGCCCTACCTCGCCGCGATGACTCGCGACCTGATGCGATCCCTCGCGGGCGGCAAGCCGTGGCTGCTGATGGAGCAGGCCGCTGGCGCGGTCAACTGGCGGCCCTCCAATGCCGCGAAACCCGAGGGGATGATGCGAGCGTGGTCGTATCAGGCGCTCGCCCGAGGTGCAGACGGCATCCTCTACTTCCAGTGGCGCCAGTCCGACCGCGGGGCTGAGCGGTTCCACTCTGCGATGCTGCCGCACACCGGCACGGAGTCGGTTTCGTGGAAGGCGGTGTGCAGTCTCGGAGCGGAGCTCCAGGAGATCGGGGATCAGCTCGACTCGCCGACACCGGGGGACGTCGGCATCATGCTCGACTGGGACTCCTGGTGGAGCCTCGAGCAGACGGGGCTCCCCGGTACGCTCACCTACCTCGACGCGGTCAACGCTTGGTACCGGACTCTGTACGACGCGGGCGTCTCCGTGGACTTCGTCTCGCCTACCTCGGACCTCGCCGAATACGCTGCCGTGATCGTCCCCAATCTGTTCGTGGCGACCGAGAGCGCTCTTGCGTCCTTGGCCATCTACGCGGAGGCGGGTGGGCGTCTGATGGTGAGCTACCAGTCGGGCATCACGGATGAGGACGGCCGCCTCACCCCGGGCGGCTACCTCGGCGCGCTGGCCGGCACTCTAGGCGTGCGGATCGATGAGTTCTTCCCGCTTCCAACGCCCGGGTCCGTCGTCGCGGACTCGGTGCTGCTCCAGTCCGACGAGCTCGGCGCGGAGAGGTCATCGGGAACGGTCTGGTCTGAGCGATTGGACGTCGTCGATGCAGAGGTCGTCGCCAGCTTCGCCTCGGGGCCCCTGCGAGGCTCCGCGGCGATCACCCGCCGCACAGTCGGGTCGGGTCAGGCGTGGTACGTCGCGACGCTGCCCGATGCCCGGTCACGAGAACACCTGGCGGCTCTGTTACTCGAGGGCACATCGGCTCTGGACGATGTGGTCTCTCACGCTGGGGTGGAGGTGTTTCGACGGGGTCGTCACCGCTTCGTCATCAATCAGCAACCGACCCACACGACGGTCGCGGTCGCCGGGCGGGATCTCGAACTTGGCCCCTACGGAGTAGAGATCATCGAGGCGGGTCAACGCTCGCAGTCGTGAGGGCGCCATCCACCCGAGCGGCACGGTCCACTGCTCGATAAACGGTCGATTGTGCGACACCGAAGTGCTCTGCTAGCTCGCCCGACGTGTGGGCTCCCGCACGATGAAGGCTGACCGAGTGTGCCGCTTGCGTGGGCGAGAGCTTCGGTTACTTGCCGCGCAGGCGGCCCTTCGAGCGAGCGATCGACATGCCCTCGCGAGTGCGAGCTCGGAAGAGATCGGCTTCGAACTCGGCGACTAGGCCGAGCACGGTGAACAAGAGCCGGCCGACTGACGCATGGCCTGCCTATCCTGAAGCCATGGAGAGGGGTCGCGCGTCGTGGGGGCCGGTGCGCGTGGACTGGGCGACCGTGCCAGGCGGCGCATCCGAACGGCAACCGCTGCGTGAGGCGCGACGGATGCTCGCCCGTGAGCTGCTCGCAACCTTCGTCGCCGAGCTGGCGCCGGAGAGGGTTGCGACCGTCACCATCACCCGCCTCTGCTCGACCTGCGGCGCCGACGGCCACGGTCGCCCGATCGTCATCGGTACCGACGTCGTCGTGAGCGTCGCCTACGCCGGGGCCGCGGTAGCGGTCGCGATCGCCCCGCAGGCGGAGGCCGCCGCGGTCGGGGTGGACCTCGAGCGCGTGGCGGCCGCGGGCCGGCACGCGCCGCTCGCCGAACTGGGGGCGTTGTTCGCGCCCGGAGCCGCTCCGAGCCTGGAGGGCTGGACGCTGCTCGAGGCCGCGCTCAAGGCCGACGGGCGCGGGCTGCGGGTCGAGCTCGCCGATTGCGACATCCGAGAGGCGTCAGCAGCAGCATCCCGAGACGGTGCCGTCGACTACGAGGTCGGTGCGCCCGGTCGAGCACATCCGATCAGCGCCGCCGTCCTGCACGGCCCCGAGGGCTACGTGCTCAGCGTCGCGGCGATACCGCCGACGTCGCCGTCCTGACCGCGCGCGCGACCGCACGCCCCGCCCTCCCGGCCCGCGGCAGCGCCGGCAGCGGCAGCTCGTCGAGCCACTCGTGCAGCAGGTCCGACACCGGCACGGGCGACAGCTCCTCGGCCAGCGCCACGAACTCGTCCGTCGTCGCCGTGCCCGAGGCGTGCTGCGCGCACCACGCCCGCAGCAGCGCGAAGAACGCGTCGTCCCCGGCCGTGAGCCGCAGGGCGTGCAGGGCGAGGGCGCCGCGCTTGTAGACGCGGTCGTCGAACATGAGGTCGGGGCCCGGGTCGCGCAGCAGCAGGTCCTGCGGCAGCGCATCGAGCCGGGCGTGATGGTGCGTCGCGCGCTCGTGGGCGGTCTCGGCGCCCGAGTGCTCCGACCAGATCCACTCGGCGTAGCAGGCGAAGCCCTCGTTGAGCCAGATGTCGCCCCATGCGGCGACGCCGACGCTGTTGCCGAACCACTGGTGCGCCAGCTCGTGCGCGATGAGCCGCTCGAGCCCGCCGACGCCGTCGATGTGGCTCGCGCCGAAGACGCCGATGCCCTGCGCCTCGAGCGGGATCTCGAGGTCATCGGCGGTGACGACGATCGCGTACTCGTCGAGCGGGTACGGCCCGAAGCGCTCCTGGAACAGCGCCATCATCGCGCCCAGGTCGGCGAAGTCGGCGTGCACGCGGTCGGCGAGCGGCCGCGGGTAGAACATGCGCCCCGAGCGGTCGTCGAGCGGCACCGTCTCCTCGACGAAGCGGCCTAGCACGACGGTCATCAGGTACGTGGGGGTCGGGATGCTCTGCTCGAACTTCCACGTCGCCGTGCTGCCGCGCCCGCCCTTCTCGACGCGCACGCCGCTCGCCACGACGGTGTACGCCGAATCCGTGCTGATCGTGAGCACGTAGGTGGCCTTGTCGGAGGGCACGTCGTTGCACGGGAACCAGGTCGGCGAACCGGTGGGCTGCGAGGCGACGAGCGCCCCGTCCTCCAGCTCCTCCCAGCCGATCGTGCCCCAGCGGGATCGACGGGGCCGCGGCGCTCCGCCGTAGACGACGGTGATCTCGACGCCCTCGCCCTCGTCGAGCGGGGCGGGCAGGGTGACGCGCAGCTTGCGGTCGCTCTGGTGGAACGCGGGCGCGCGCCGACCATCCACCAGCACCTTCGAGGCGCGCAGCCCGACGAGGTCGAGCGAGACGGCCGAGATCGCGGCCGCCGCCCGCACCCGGATGACGGCGGTGCCGCTGAGCCGGTTCGTCGCGATCTTGTAGTCGAGGGTCAGGTCGTAGTGGTCGACGCCGATCGAGGCGTCGCCGCTCTGCGGGGTGTAGCGGTCGCCGCTCATCCGTTCGAGGCCTGGTAGGCGCGCACGGTGACGGCGCGCCACGGGCCGATGGGGTTGCCGCTCCAGCGGCTGCCGACGGGCACCGTCTCGCCGCGCATGACGAGCGAGGCGGGGCCGACGGTGGCGTTCGCGCCGATGCTCGCGGCGGGCAGGATGACGCTGTGCGGGCCGAGGGTCGCGCCCGCCTCGAGGGTCACCGTGTCGATGCTCATCACCCGATCATGGAACAGATGCGTCTGAACCACACATCCGCGGTTGACGGTCGCGCCGTCGCCGAGGGTCACGAGGTCGGGTTCGGGCAGCCAGTAGCTGTCGGTCCAGACGCCGCGGCCGATCGTCGCGCCGAGCGAGCGCAGCCAGACGGCGAGGGCAGGCGTGCCCGAGGCGGCGTTGGCGAACCAGGGCGCGGCGACCATCTCGGTGAAGGTGTCGGAGACCTCGGTGCGCCAGACGAAGCTCGACCAGAGGGGATGCTCGCCCGGGCGGATGGGGCCGACGATGGTCCACTTCGCGAGCGTCGTGATCGCCGCTGCCAGTACGCCCGCGACGAGCAGCACCACCCCGGATGCCAGCACGGCGACGACGAGGCCCGCATCGAGCACCAGCCGCGCGAGCACGAGCAGCACGCCGAGCCCGATCGCGCAGGTGACGACGACGGGAACGATGCGGCAGAGCTCCCACAGCGCGCGGGCGACGCGCAGCGAGCGGCGCGGGCGGTAGGTGCGCTCGAGGTCGGCGTCGTTGACGACGCGGCGCAGACGCACGGCCGGGGAGCCGAGCCACGAGGAGCCGGGCTTCGACTTCTCGGGCGCCACCGAGAGCACGGCGACGAGGCCGTCCTTCGGTACACGGTGGCCGGCGCCCGCCATGCCCGAGTTGCCCAGGAACGCGCGCTTGCCGATGCGCGCGCGACCCAGGCGCATCCACCCGCCCGAGAGCTCGTAGGTCGCGACCATCGTGTCGTCGGCGAGGAAGGCGCCGTCGTCGATCGTCGTGAGCGAGGGGATGAGCAGCACCGTCGACGCCTCGACGTCGCGGCCGACCTCGGCGCCGAGCGCGCGCAGCCAGAGCGGCGTCAGCAGGCTCGAGTACAGCGGGAACAGCAGGGTGCGCGCCGAGTCGAGCAGCCGCTCGGTCGTCCAGGCCTGCCAGGCGACGCGTCCGCGCACGGGATGCACGCCCTCGACCATCCCGATCGACAGCAGCCGCACGAGCAGCACGACGGTGAGCGCGAAGACGAGGCCCGTCACGAGGGTCGCCGGCACGAGCCAGAGCAGCGCCGCCGGGACGGCCTCGGCGAGGGAGTCGGCACCGCGCATCCCGGTCGCGATGATGCCCGCGCCGGCCGTCATCGCGACGAAGGGCAGCAGCCCGAGCAGGCTCGACGAGACGCCGTAGGCCCACAGCCAGCGGCGCGGTGCCGGCGGGCGCTCGGGGGCGAGGGGGCGGGATGCTCCACCCACGCGCACCGCCGGAGACCCCGCCCAGCGCTGGCCCGCCCGCACCCGGCCGAAGACCGCGGAGCCCGGAGCGATCTCGGCCTCGCGCCCGATGCGCGTGCCCGGAGCGAGCGTGCTGCGCGAGCCGATCGTGGCGCCGGCACCGATGCGGATGCCGCCGATGCGCACGGTGTCGCCGTCGATCCAGTAGCCCGAGAGGTCGACCTCGGGCTCGATCGCGGCGCCGTCGGCGATCGTCAGCATGCCGGTGACGGGCGGCAGCGAGTGCAGGTCGACGTTGGTGCCGATCGTCGCGCCGAGGGCACGGGCGTAGTAGCTGACCCAGGGTGCCCCGGCGAGGCCGACGGGGTCGATCTGGTGCGCGACCTGCTCGGCGAGCCAGAGTCGCAGGTGCACGCCGCCACCGCGCGGGTAGTCGCCGGGCAGCACGCCGCGCAGCAGCAGGCGCGCGAGCAGGGCGGCGATGGCCATGCGCCCCGCGGGCGTGATGAACAGCAGGAACCCGATCACGATGACGGGCAGCGGCGCGGAGGGCAGGAACTCGAAGCCCGGCATGAGGCGCAGAAGGGCGCTCGCCGTCAGCAGCCAGAGCAGCCAGCGGAGCCCTGCGAAGACGAACAGCGGCACGCCCGCGAGGGTCTGCACCCACTGCATGGTGCGCGGGGTGGGGCGGGCGATGCTGAAGCCGTTCGGCACCGCGTCGAGCTCCGACGACTCCGCCTCGACGGCGTCGGCCATCCGCCGCAGGCGCGGCAGGTCGTAGACGTCGGCCATGGTGAACTCGGGGGCCCGCGCACGGATGCGCGAGACGAGCTGGGCGGCTGCGAGCGAGCCGCCGCCGAGCTCGAAGAAGTCGGCATCGTCATCCATCGGGCGGATGCCCAGCACGGCGACCCACTGCTCGGCGAGCCATGCGGCGGTGCCCGAGAGGGTCGAGTCGCCGTCGTCGGCGCCGGTGAGGGGCCACGGCAGGGCGGCCTTGTCGACCTTGCCCGAGGTGCGCACGGGCAGATCGTCGACGACGGCGAGCAGCGGGATGAGCGGCGCGGGCAGCGCGCGGGCGAGCTCGGTCCGCGCGGCCTGCCGGTCGAAGCCCTCGCCGGGCACGACGTAGCCGACGAGCAGGGCGATGCCGCCCTCCGAGCGCTGCACCACGACGGCGGAGGCGGAGACCGCGGCGAGCTCGCCGAGGGCCGCCTCGACCTCGCCGAGCTCGATGCGGCGGCCGCCGATCTTCACCTGGTCGTCGGCCCGGCCCTGGAACACCAGGCCCTCGGCCTCGAGCCGCACGAGGTCGCCCGAGCGGTAGGTCCGATCCCAGCCCAGCGACGGCATCGGCGCGTACTTCTCGGCGTCCTTCGCCGGGTCGAGGTAGCGCGCGAGCCCGACCCCGCCGATGACGAGCTCACCGACCTCACCGAGCGCGACCCGCTCGCCGGTCGGGTCGACGACCGCGAGGGCCCAGCCGTCGAGCGGCAGGCCGATGCGCACGAGCCCCTCGCCGTCGAGCAGCGCGGCGGACGCGACGACCGTGGCCTCGGTGGGGCCGTAGGTGTTCCAGACCTCGCGACCCTCGGCGACGAGCCGCGAGACGAGCTCGGGCGGGCAGGCCTCGCCCCCGAAGATCAGCAGGCGCACGTTCTCGATGGCGTCGCGCGGCCAGAGCGCGGCGAGCGTCGGCACGGTCGAGACGACGGTGATGCCGTGGCCGACGAGCCACGGCCCGAGATCCTCGCCCGAGCGCACGAGGGCGCGCGGGGCGGGCACGAGGCAGGCGCCGTGCCGCCAGGCGAGCCACATCTCCTCGCACGAGGCGTCGAAGGCGACCGAGAGCCCCGCGAGCACGCGGTCCCCGGGCCCGAGCGGAGCATCCTGCAGGAACAGGCGGGCCTCGGCGTCGACGAAGGCCGCCGCCGAGCGGTGCGTCACCGCGACGCCCTTCGGCACGCCCGTCGAGCCCGAGGTGAAGATGATCCAGGCGTCGTCGTCGACCGTCGGAGGCGGCACCGTCGGAATCGCCCGCGAGGCGGGGTGCGGGGCGTCGCCGGCGAAGAGGGCGGCGCTCGCCGCGGGGGCGGGATGCTCCGCCACGCCGCCGTCCGCGCGCTCGAGCACCCCGGCCCCCGTCACGACCCCCACGACCCCCGCCTCGCCGAACACGAGCTCGGCCCGCTCGGCCGGATCGTCGGCGTCGACCGGCACGTACGCCGCCCCGACCGCCATGATGCCGAGGATGGCGAGGTAGAGCTCCCGCCCGCCGGAGGGCATGCGAACCCCGACGCGATCGCCGCGGCGCACCCCCTGCTCGTGCAGGCGCGCGGCGGTGCGGCCGACCTGCACCATGAGCTCGGCGTAGCTCAGCGCGCCCGCGGAATCCTCGATGGCCGAGGCCTGCGGGTAGCGCGCGCTGGTCTCGCGCAGGATGTCGAGGAGCGTGCGGGGCTCGGCGGCCAGCGCCGCGCGGTCGAGGAACTGCTGCACGATCGCCTTCGGGTTCGCTCCGGTCGCGCCGGTCAGGAGGAGAGCAGGGCGACGAGCTGCGCCTTGGTCATGCGCGAGTATCCGGTGATGCCGGCGGCACGGGCGCGCCCGCGCAGCTGCGCCACGGTGAGCGAGGCGAGGCTGTCGGTCGCCGCAGCCGAGGGCGAGGCGGGGGGTGCGTCAGCGGCGGGCGCGGCGTCGAGCGGCTCCTCCGCCATCGCCATCGCGGCGGCGGGCTTCGGCTCGACCACGGTCGCCGGCTTCGTCGCGGCGGGCTTCTTCGGAGCGGCCTTCGGAGCGACCTTCGGCGCGACCGGCTTCTCGGCGACCGGCTTCTCGGCCTTGGTCGTCGTGGTCTTCTCGGCGTCCTTCTTCCCTCCGGCCTTCTTCCCCAGGCCCTTCTTCCCCAGGCCCTTCTTCCCCACGACCTTCTGGTCAGCCTTCGCGGCTGCCGCCTTCTTCTCGGCCTTGGCCGCCTTCTTCGCCTCGGCCTCCGAGGCCTTCGCAGCGGCTGCGGCGAGGCGGCTCTCGGCCTTGTCGGCGGCCTTCTCGACGCGCGCGATGGCGACGACGGCCTTCTTCACGACCTTCTTCGGGCGGCGCTCGACCGCCTTCTTCGAGGCGCTCGAGGCCTCCTTCGCCTCCTCGGCGAGCGAGCGCAGCTTCTTCGCGTCGCGCTTCGGCAGGGTCGCGGCGAGGCGCTTGGCATCCTTCGCGGCGGAGGCCGCGGCGTCCAGGGCCGCCTCGGCCGCCCGCATCGTCTTCGTGGTCTTCGCCATCGTCGGTCCGCTCCGCTCGTCACCCGCCGAGCGCGGCGGGCGCCGGCTCCATGCGGGGTGAACAGTACAGGGCGAGGGCGAACGGTCAGGGATGCCCGAGCTCGCGTCGCCGCTGATCAGGCGCCGGGCATCCATTCACCGGGCGCCGAGGCGCGCGCGCCAGGATGAACCCATGAGACTCTCCGGCATCCTCTCCGCCGCGCGCCGCGCGCTCCAGACCGAGCAGGGCCGCTCCGCCGCCCGCAAGGCCGCCGACGCGGCCGCCGACGCCGGGCGTCGCATCGGCAACGGCAAGCACGCGCCGACCGTCGACAAGGTGCACCGTGCTGCGCGCAAGTACCTCGACGGCGGCCAGGGTGACCCCGGCGGTCCGGCCACCGGTCAGCCGGGCGACGGTCAGCCGCGCCGCTGACCGACGCGCATCATCCGCGGCATCCCGTCGTCGGCCGCGGTCGGCCTGACCGTCAGGGCAGGCGCGAGCTGATCACGACGTGCAGCAGCGGCACCGCCGAGGCGGCGAGCAGCACCGTCGCGAGCACCGGCTGCGCCGGGTAGAGCAGCGATCCGGCGAGCAGCAGGGCCGAGAAGATGATGGCCGAGGATGCCCGGCCGAGGCTGCGCTCCACCGAGCGCAGGCGGCGCTCCACCTCGGGCGAGCGCGTCGAGACGAGTCCGCGGTCGAGGCGGGCGGCGAGATCGTCGAGCCGTCGCGGCAGGCGCGCGAGCGTCGTCGCGTAGCCGATCACCTGCTGGCCTGCCCCGATGAGGTTCGCCGAGGTGCCGGCGCTCACGAGGGTGCGGGCGAAGGGATCGATCGCATCCCACATGTTGAAGTCGCGGTTGAGCGCGCTCGTCACGCCCGAGATGAGCGAGATCGTGCGGATCAGGAGCAGGAAGTTCTCGGGCAGCTGGAACGGCAGCGTGCGGATCGTCTCGCCGAACTGCGAGGCGAAGGCCTGCAGCTCGCGCGGGTCGATCTGGGTCAGCTCGTTGACGCCCATCCCGCCGAAGCGGTCGAAGAGGGCGGTCATGACGCGCTCGAGCTCGTCGACGTCGGCCGAGGGCAGCAGCACGCCGAGGCGCTGCATGGTGGCGACCAGCCCGCGGCCGTCGCGCCCCACCGCGGCGAGGATGAACTCGCGCAGACCGGCCTTGAGGCTCTCGGTGATCTCGCCCATCATGCCGAAGTCGATGAAGGTGAGGCGCCAGTCGTCGGGGCCGCCCGGGCCGGGCGTGACGAAGATGTTGCCGGGGTGCGGGTCGGCGTGGAAGAAGCCGGCGACGAAGATCTGCTGGAAGGTGACGCGGGCGAGCTCCTGCGCGACCCGGTTCGGGTCGATGCCGGCGGCCAGCAGTGCGGGGACGTCGGTGATCTTGATCGCCGTGACGTCGGAGAGCGTCAGCACGCGCCGGGCGGAGCGCTCCCAGACGAGCTCGGGGGTCGCGACGCGGTCGTCGTCGGCGAAGTCGGCGGCGAAGCGCTCGGCGTTCGCGGCCTCCTGCAGGTAGTCGATCTCGTGCAGGCTCGTCATGGCGAACTCCTCGACGAGCGCGGGGGCGTCGGTGCGGCGGTTGACGAGCTTGACGCGGGCGAGGATGCGCCCGACGCGGCGCAGGGCGGTGAGGTCGACCTCGACGATGCGCTCGATGCCCGGCCGCAGCACCTTCACGACGACGCCGTCGAAGCCCATCTCCTCCGCGATGCCGGGGGAGAGCCGGGCGCGGTGGGCCTGCCCCAGCGAGGCGGCCGCGATCGGCCTCTCGTCGAAGAAGGCGAAGGCGCGATCGATCGGGATGCCCAGCTCGCGCTCGATCTGCGCGACGATCAGGTGCAGCGGCTCGGGCGCCACCTCGTCCTGCAGCCCCTCGAGCTCGCGGGTGATCTCGGGGGGCAGGATGTCGAGGCGCGACGACATGAACTGCCCGACCTTGATCATGAGGCCGCCGAGGTCGACGGCGAGGTCGTGGAACTTGCGGGCCAGGCGCTGCAGGCGGCGGATGCGGCCGCGGGCGGCCAGACGGCCGAGCCCGAACCGCGGCAGCACGAGCTCGAACCACCAGGCCGAGACGAGCGCGCGGGTGGCGAAGCGCATGATGCGGCGGTAGCGCGCCGTCATGGCGCGATCCTGCTGCTGGGTGGTCGGCGTCGTCGGCACGCCGACGGGAGCGGAGGCGCCGGCGGGGGCCGCGTCCGTCGGCGCCGGGCGGGCCCCGTCGGTGGGGCGGATGGTCACGGCGGGCGACGCCGCCGGGGGCGCCGAGGCGCTGCGGGCCGTCCCGATGCCCGGCGTTCCGGTGCGGGCCGACGCGGTCTGCTCGGCGGTGGCCGGGGCCCCGCCGGCGGCGCTCGGCATGCGGTCAGTCCTCGGCGAGGATGGCGTAGAGGCGTCGGCGGGTCTCGT
The DNA here is from genome assembly GCF_026625045.1 of Microcella daejeonensis. Classification (GTDB taxonomy): domain Bacteria; phylum Actinomycetota; class Actinomycetes; order Actinomycetales; family Microbacteriaceae; genus Microcella; species Microcella daejeonensis. The sequence continues at coordinate 1,544,814 of NZ_CP113089.1, forward strand.
CGAGCAGCTCGACGGCGCGCTGGCGCTGCTCGCGCGTGCCGTTCTGCGCCACCTGCGCCGTGGCCTGGGCGAGCTTCACGCCCGCGCGCGGCAGGGCGGACCCGCGCTCGGCGCGCTCCTCCCAGCGGCCCCGCGTGCTCGCACCGCGGTCGCGGCCGTGCACGTCGTCGTGGCCGTGCTCGTGCTCGTGCCCGTCGTCGGCCTCCGCGGCCACGCGGCCGGCGTCGGTGAGGCTGTAGACGCGGCGGTCGCCGTCGTGCGCGACCTCGACGAGCGCCTCGTCCGAGAGCAGCTGCAGCAGGGGGTAGACCTCGCCGGGCGTCGGGCGGCCCATGCCGCCGGAGCTCGCGGCGATGGCGTCGATGATCGAGGCGCCGGTGCGGCTCTCGTCGAGCAGGGCGCGCAGGACGGCGGTGCGGAGGTCGGCGGCGGTGCGCTTGCGCGGCGGCCGGGGAGCGAAGGTCTCCCGCATCTCGTCGACGATCTCGCGGAGGTCGAAACCGGAATCGGATGCAGAACGCATGTCAGCCCTTCGCCGTGGAGCAGCAGGCGGCGAGCGCCGCCCTGAGGCCTCCAGCATGCGCGCTGCACCTGGGCGCCGGCTCGACGGGCATCGCGTGCGGGCTGGATGCGCGCGGTGCGCGAGCGGGGCGGCCCGGTCAGCGCTCTAGCTGTCGACGGCGGGTAGCTCGGCGGTGGCGACGATCGCCCCGCGGGCATCCCGGATCTCGACCGCGGCGACGTCGTCGCGCAGGAGGGCCGCGTTGATGCGGCACTCGATCGTCACGGTGCTGCCGAGGAACCCGCCGGATGACAGCGCCTCGCCGCCGGTGCCGATGAGGACGACGTCGAAGGCGTCGCCCGGCGCGAAGCCGTCGATCTCGAGCACCGTCTCGGTGCCCCAGGTGTGGGCGACGACGGCCGCGTCGATCTCGACGCCGCTCGGCTCCCCGGCGAAGTCGATGGGCTCGACCGCTCCGAGCGTGCCGGGGTCGCCCGTCACCGCGGCGGGGGAGAGCAGGGTCTGCGCGCCCAGGGCGATGACGGCGCCGAGGGCGAGGCAGGCGGCCGCGGTCGAGAGGAGCGCGACGGCCGTGCGACGGCGCGACGGGACGCGGGTGCGGGCGGCGACGCCGTCGGCGGCCCTCGCGGATGCGAACGCGATCCTGTCCGGTGCGGCGGGCGCGGCGACGCCCCGGGCGGCGGGGCCGTCCTCGGCGAGATCCGCGCGCTCGGCCTCGGGGATGCGCAGGACGCGGGCCCGCAGGGCGTCGGAGGCGCGGGCGTCGCGGGTGCCGTCGAGCACGGCGCGGCTGCGGTCGACGAGACCCTGCAGCTCGGCGAGCTCGGAGCGGGCATCCGGCTCGGCCGCGAGCAGGGCGTCGAGCTCGACGCTCTCCTCGGGGCTCAGATCGTCGGCGAGCGCGCCGGCGATGAGCTCGGCGCGGCGCGCGTCGGCCGCGGTCGGGCCGTCGGTGCCGTCGGTGGGGTCGGAGTGGTCGGTCATGCCGGGTTCCTCGGTTCGGAGAGGCGAGTGCGCAGGATGCGCAGTGCGTAGAAGGCGCGCGATCGCAGGGTGCCGACGGCGACGCCCGTGCGGGCGGCGAGCTCGGCGTAGTCGAGACCCTGCACGTGCACGGCCTCGATCACCTCGCGGTGCTCGGGGCTCAGCGACTCGAGCGCCTCGACGAGGCCGAGGCGCTCCCACGGGTCGGTGACGAGGGCGGGATGCTCCTCCAGGCGCTCGGCGCCCTCCAGGTGGGGCAGGCGCTGGATCGCGCGGATCGCGTCGGCGATGACGTTGCGCAGGATGGCGAAGAGCCAGGTGCGCAGGCTGCCGACCGAGGGGTCGAATCGGTCGCGGCTGCGCCAGGCGCGCAGGAAGGCCTCCTGCACGCAGTCCTCCGCGAGACCCCGATCGCGCAGCGCGGCGAGGGCGAACCGCAGCAGCACCGTGCCGTGCGCGTCGAAGGCGGCCGCGAAATCGAATTCCGCGGGAGCGGGCGCTGCCGGCCCGGGGGAGGCCGCGGCGGGAGGATCGGCGGCGACCGGCGGCAGGGCGCGGAGGTCGGCGCGCCGGTCGCGGCGGGGAGCGGGCAGTGCGATCACCCCTCGGCTGTCGGCGATGGCCATCGGTCGGTACCTCCTCACCCTAAGCGGGCGGCTCGCAGAGGGATACGACGGGCGGGGAGCATCCGTTCATCTCGACGGGCAGGAGGAATTCTCCGACGGCGATGAACGCCGGGGCGGGATGCGACGTACACCCTGCTGCAGGGCGGGACACCGGCTCGCCCCCTCTCGAAAGGCACACCATGGTCACGAAGAGCAGCACCAGGATCCTCAGCTCGGGCGGAGCGCTCGGCATCGTCGCCGCGCTCGCCCTCTCCGCCACGCCGGCGTACGCCGAGACCGAGGTCGCGGAGCCCGCGAGCTTCACGAGCGCGTTCACCGTCATGGCGACGCCCGATCAGGTCGTCAACCCCGACGGCGTCGTCACGCCCGGCCAGGAGGGCGCGACGGGGGAGTTCACCTTCCGCATCAACTCCGACCTCGAGATCATCTGCTACGACATCACCCTCGAGGGCGTGTCGGGCGACTACATGAGCCCGGCCAAGACGGCGACCCACATCCACCAGGCCGCCGCCGGGCAGGCCGGCCCGCCGCGCATCGCCTTCCCGAACCCCGCGCCCGTCGGCGACGGCCCCCGCACGAGCTCCGGCTGCCTGCAGGGCCCCTTCACCACCGGCATCATGGCGAACGGCGCCGACACCGGTGACGGCTTCAGCCTCGCAGCGATCGAGGCCAACCCGGCCGGCTTCGCCTCCGACTCGCACACCGTCGACTTCTCGGCCGGCGTCGTGCGCGGTCAGCTGACGCAGATCCCCGTGGGCGGCGTCGAGACGGGTGCCGGCGGCACCGCCGCCTCGGGCGTCGACGCGAGCACGATCGCGATCGGCGTCGCCGGTCTCGGTGCCGCGGCGCTCGCCGCCGGCGTCGTCGTGACCCGTCGTCGCGCGCTCGCCCGCACGAGCCGCTGAGCAGCGCGGTGCGCATGCCGCGCCTGAGGCTCGCGGGCCCGGCGATCACCCTCGCGGTGGTCGTCGGGCTCTCGGGCTGCGCGGGCGCGGGCGCGCCCGAGAGCGCGGTTCGGGATGCCCCGCCCGCGCCGACGGCCGCGCCGAGCATCCCGCCACCGCCCCCGGCACCCGCACCGGCGGCCCCCGCCCCGCCGCCCGTGGGCGTCGCGGTGCCCGCCATCGCGCTCGAGGCGCCGCTCATCGATCTCGGAATCGAGCCGGACGGCACCATGGAGGTGCCGAGCGACTTCGACGAGGTCGGATGGTTCACCGGAGGCGGGCGCCCCGGCGGCAGCGGCCCCACGGTGATCGCCGCCCACGTGGACTCGCCCACCGGGCCCGCCGCCTTCATCGATCTCGACCGGGTCGCCGTCGGCGACGCCGTCACGGTCACCGATGCCGAGGGCACCGCGCACGACTACGTCGTCACGCGCGTCGAGCAGTACCCGAAGGACGCGTTCCCGACCGCCGAGGTCTTCGGCGCCTCGGCGCGCGACGAGCTGCGGCTCATCACGTGCACGGGGGTGTTCGATCCGGACGCCGCGAGTTACGTCGACAACCTCGTCGTCTACGCCGAGCGCGCGGGGCAGGCACCCTAGCGCGGCGCGTTCACGGACCGCGTCCGCGGGCTGGCCGGGGGCTCAGCCCGCGGACGCTCCCGGCTCAGCCCGCGGGCGCCTCCGGCAGCAGCTGGCCCACGCGATGAGCGATGAGCTCCTTGAGCACGAGCGAGGTCGCCGTGCGCCGGATCCCCGGGCAGCGCAGCACCTGCTGCCCGATGCGGTACAGATCGTCGGCGTCGCGCGCCACCACCTGGCACAGCAGATCGTTCTCGCCCGAGGTGGCCACGCACTCGATGATCTCGGGGATCTCGCGCAGCGCGAGCATCGCCTCGTCGAAGCGGCTCTGGTCGACCTCGGCCGTGACGATCGCGCGGATGGCGTAGCCGAGCGACTCGGGCAGCACGGTCACCGAGTGCGGGCGCAGCGTGCGGCCGTCGAAGAGCTGGCCGATGCGGTTCTGCACGGTGCCGCGGGCGAGGCCCAGGGTCTCGGCGATCCAGCCCACCGACGCGCGCGGATCGCGGTCGAGCGCGGCGAGCACGGCGCGGGAGGTGCTGTCGAGGATTCTGGACGCTCTGACCATGATCGGGCCATGGTACGGGCATCCATTGATCAATATGGTGACTTCGAGTGCGCCGTCTAGCGCAATCTGCTCGATCGCGGTTCACTGCTCTGGCGAGGCTCACACGACGACGCCCGCACCGGACCGCCCAGGAGGCTCTCGATGACGACCGCACCCCTTCCCGAGTTCACGCACGAGCGCGTATCGACCGCCGTCGGCGAGCGCTCCGGCCTCACCATGACGGTGGCGCTGCACAGCTCGGCCATCGGCCCGGCACTCGGCGGCTGCCGCCTCTGGCGCTACCCGGCGTGGATCGACGGGGTCGCCGACGCGATGCGGCTCGCGAGCGCCATGACGATGAAGAACGCGCTCGCCGACATCGGTGCGGGCGGCGGCAAGTCGGTCATCGCCCTCGGCCCCGACGACGTTCTCGACGACGAGCGGCGACGGGATGCCCTGCTCGACCTCGGCGACCTGGTGCAGACCTTCGACGGCCTCTACCGCACGGCGGAGGACGTGGGCACGACCGAGCACGACATGCTCGTCGTCAGCGAGCGGACGCCGCACGTGCTCGGTCTGCCCGCCGCGAACGGCGGCGCCGGTGAGCCGGCCGAGGGCACCGCGCTCGGCGTCTACGCCTCGATCGAGCGCGTCGTCGAGCAGGTCTTCGAGAGCGGCTCCGTGAGCGGGCGCAGCTTCGTCATCTCGGGCCTCGGGCAGGTCGGCTCGCGCCTGGCCACCCGCCTCGCGGCGGCGGGCGCCCGCCTCAGCGTCACCGACATCGACGCGACCAAGCAGGCCTTCGCCTCGAGCCTCGGCGCCCGATGGATCGCCCCCGACGAGGCGCTGACGACCCCGGCCGACGTCCTCGTGCCCGCCGGTCTCGGCGGCGTCCTCACGCCCGCGGCGATCGCCTCGCTGCCGGTCAAGGCCGTGGTCGGCCCCGCGAACAACCCGCTCGCCTACGCCTCGGGCGCCGAGCACCTCGCGAGCCGCGGAATCCTGTACGCCCCCGACTTCGTCGTGAACGCCGGCGGGGTCATCCACCTCGCGATGGTCGCCGAGGGCGCTTCGGCCCGCGAGATCGAGGGACGCCTGCTCGGCATCGGCGACACGCTCTCCGAGGTGTTCCACGCCGCTCGCGCGCAGGGCGTCACGCCGCTCGCCGCCGCGCAGGCGCTCGCCGTGCAGCGGGTCGAGCAGGCGCGCGAGCGTCGCAGCGCACTGGTCTGAGTTCGTCGCGCGGTCAGTCGGCCGGCGGCCGGCGGCGCTGCTGCTTGGTCGCCGAGCGCTTCTGCTTGGCCGCGAGGTGCCGTCGCGTCGACCCCCGGGTCGGTCGCGTCGGTCGCCGCGCGGGCCCCGGCGGGGCGAGGGCGCTCCGCACGAGCTCGGCGAGGGTCTCGAGGGCGATCTCGCGGTTGCGCAGCTGCGAGCGCTCCTGCGAGACGGTGACGGTGACGGCTCCGTCGACCAGGCGGCGGTCGAGCCGGGAGAGCAGGGTCGCGCGCTGATCGTCGGTGAGGGCATCCGATCGGGCGATGTCCCAGCTCAGCTGCACGCGGCTGTCGGAGGTGTTGACGTGCTGCCCGCCGGGCCCGGAGGACCGCGAGAACCGCCAGCTCAGCTCGGCGGCGCGGATGGTGAGGCCGGACGACACCTCGAGATCCATGACCCCAGGGTCGCACGACGCGGGGCCCGCGGCCGGCTCAGCCCGAGAGCGAGCCGGCGGGGAGCCCGAGCTCGGGCTCGAGCGCCCGGGCGATGAGGTCCACGTTGACCCGCCCGGCGATGTGGCCGATGGCGGCGTGGGCGTTCAATCCGTCGAGCATGCCGAGGAACTGCGAGGCGATGCGGTCCGCGGCCTCCTCGCTCAGGGGGGCGTCGACGGCCACCCTATGCAGCATCGCGGTGAAGCGGTCGTGCCAGATCTGGGTCTGCCGGCGCGCCTCCTCGCCGAGCGCGGGGAACCGGCGGGCCATGCTGAAGGCGTCCGTCCACACGAGGTCGACGTCGTCGCGCCCGCCGTCGAGCAGCGTGACGATGAGCACGCGCAAGGCGATCACGGGGTCGCGCTGCAGCGCGACGTGCCCGAACACCTCGACGATCTCGTCGTGCGCGATCGAGCGGAAGGTCTCGGCGATCAGTGCTTCCATGCTCGGCTGGTAGTGCGCGACGAGCGAGGGGGCGACGCCGGCCCGCTCGGCCACCCCGCGCTGCGTGAGGGCGGTCAGGCCGTCCTCGAGCGCGAGCGCCCGGGCTGCGGCGGTGATCTCGGCGGAGCGCTCGGCCGCCGTCATGCGCGACGTGCGCGGATCCTGGCCGTCCGGCTGCTCTGTTGACACTGCGAAGCCCTCCTCGATACCGTCGGCACATCCTATTGAGCATGCGGTCAACAATGGAAGGGCCGCGACCCGCGAAGGAGCATCCATGGCCTGGCGCATGCCCGCCGAGACGGCGCCGCACGACCGCATCTGGATGGCGTTCCCGCGCGAGGGCGAGACCATGGGCGACTCCTCCGCCGCGCGCGAGTCGACCTACGCGGCCTGGGCCGCGGTCGCCCACGCGATCCTGCCCTTCGAGCCGGTGACGATGGTCGTCGACCCGAGCGAGCGCGCGCGGGCGCGGCGACTGCTCGACCCGGCGATCGAGCTGGTGGATGCCCCGCTCGACGATTTCTGGATGCGCGACATCGGCCCCACCTTCGTCGTTGACGACGCGACGGGCGCCCTCGGCGCGGTCGACTGGATCTTCAACGGCTGGGGCGACCAGGGCGGCGCCTACGAGCGGGATGCCCGCATCGCCTCGCTCGTCGCCGAGCGCGCCGGCGCCGAGGTCGTCAGCTCGCTGCTCGTCAACGAGGGCGGTGCGATCCACGTCGACGGCGAGGGCACCGTGCTCGTCACCGAGACCGTGCAGCTCGATCCGCAGCGCAACCGCTACGCCACGAAGCAGGCCGTGGAGGCCGAGCTCGCGCGCACGATCGGCGCCCGCCACGCGGTGTGGCTGCCGCGCGGACTCACGCGCGACTACGAGCCGCTCGGCACGCGCGGTCACGTCGACATGGTGGCCGCGATCGCGAGCCCGGGGGTGCTGCTGCTGCACGGGCAGCCCGATGCCGGGCATCCTGATCACGCCGTCATGCGCGAGATCCGCGCCGTCGTCGAGGCCTCACGCGACGCCGCCGGGCGGGAGTGGCGCATCATCGAGCTGCCCGCGCCCGCGCAGCTGCGCGACGACGAGGGCTTCGTCGACTGGAACTACGTCAACCACCTCGTCGTCGACGGCGGCGTCATCGCCTGCGGCTACGGCGACGAGGCGGCGGATGCCCGGGCCCGCGCCCTGCTGGGCGAGGCGTACCCCGGCCGCGAGGTCGTCACCGTCGACGCGCGCGAGATCCTCGCGCGGGGCGGCGGCATCCACTGCATCACCCAGCAGCAGCCGACGGTCGCCGCGCGATGACCGTGCCGCTCGTCGAGACCTCGGTCATCGAGCTCGGCCGCGCGCTCACCGAGGGCCGCACGACCGCCGTCGCGCTCGTGCAGGGCTACCTCGACCGCATCGCCGCCTACGACCAGCGGGGGCTCCGCCTGAACGCGGTGCCGGTGCTCAATCCGGATGCCCTCGCCGAGGCCCGCGCGAGCGACGACCGCCGCGCGCTCGGGCGGGAGCTCGGGCCGCTGGACGGGATTCCGTACGCGGCGAAGGACTCGTACATGGTGCGCGGCCTCACCGTGGCGAGCGGCTCGCCCGCCTTCGCCGAGCTCGTCGCCCAGCGCGACGCCTTCACGATCGAGCGGCTGCGCGCCGCCGGGGCGATCTGCCTCGGGCTCACGACGATGCCCCCGATGGCGAACGGCGGCATGCAGCGCGGCCTCTACGGGCGGGCCGAGAGCCCGTACAACCCCGACTACCTGACGGCGCCGTTCGGCTCGGGCTCCTCCAACGGCTCGGGCACGGCTCTCGCGGCCTCGCTCTGCGCCTTCGCCCTCGCCGAGGAGACCTGGTCGAGCGGCCGCGGCCCCGCCTCGAACAACGGGCTGTGCTGCTACACCCCGAGCCCCGGCGTGATCTCGGTGCGGGGCAACTGGCCGCTCGTGCCGACGATGGACGTCGTCGTTCCCTACACCCGCACGATGGCCGAGCTGCTGGTGGTGCTCGACGCCGTGGTCGCCGACGACCCCGAGCCGCGCGGCGACTTCTGGCGCGTGCAGCCGTGGGTGAGCTTCCCGCCCGCCTCGCAGCTGCGACCGCCGTCGTACCCGGCGCTCGCCGACGGGGCCTCGCTCGCCGGCGTGCGCCTCGGCGTGCCGCGCCTCTACATCGGCGGCGCGGCGGCCGAGCCGATCGCGACCCGGCCGAGCGTCATCGCGCAGTGGGAGCTCGCCCGGCGCGACCTCGAGGCCGCGGGGGCCGAGGTGGTCGAGGTCGACCTGCCCGTCGTCGCCGACTACGAGTCGCGCGGCCGCACGCCCGACCGCTCCCTCGTCGCGCAGGGCTACGTGCCCGAGGGCTTCGCCGAGAGCGAGCTCTGGGAGCTGTCGATGCTCGGCTGGGAGGAGTTCCTGCAGGCCAACGGCGACCCGGCGCTGCACCGGCTCGCCGCCGTCGAGCCCGAGCTGATCTTCCCGGCCCCGCCCGGCAGCCTGCCCGGCCGCTACGACGACCACCTCAGCCGCTTCGCGCCGGAGGACGTGCCGCTGGAGGAGTACGTGCACCGCGCGCGGCGCGACGGCGTGCCCGCGCTCGACGCGATCCCGTACCTCGCCGAGGGCGTGCCGGGGCTGGCGCGCGCCCGCCGCGAGCTGTTCGACGCCTGGCTCGACGGGCTCGGCCTCGACGCGATCGTCTTCCCGGCCGTCGCCGACATCGGCCCGGCCGACGCCGACGTGAACCCGGCCTCGGCCGAGCTCGCCTGGCGCAACGGCACCTGGGTCGCCAACGGCAATCTCGTCTGGCGGCACCTCGGCATTCCGACGGTGCAGGTGCCGATCGGCCTGCTGAGCGACATCGGGATGCCCGTGGGGCTGACGATCGCCGGCCGCGGCTACGACGACGCGCGTCTGCTCGCCCTCGGCTGCGCGGTCGAGGCGGCGGCGACGCGCCCCGGCTCGGCCCTCGGCGGAACGCGCCGTGCACCCTCCTCCGCCCCGGAGCTCGCAGGAGCATGAGCGCCGTCGACGACTACATCGCTCGCTTCCCCGCCGATGTGCAGCCCATCCTGCGGGCCGTCCGCGCCGCGATCCATGCAGGAGTGCCCGAGGCCTCCGAGCAGATCCGGTACGGGATGCCCGCCGTCATGCTCGACGGTCGCTACGCGCTGCACTTCGCGGGCTGGAAGAACCACGTCGGCCTCTACCCGGTGCCGCGCGGCGACGAGGAGTTCGAGTCGCTCATCGGCTCGTACCGCTCGGCGACGGACACCGTGACGCTGCTGTACTCGAAGCCGCTGCCCGTGGGGCTGATCACGCGCATCGCGCAGGAGTGCGTCGCGCAGCGCGGCGACCAGCACGGCGACTAGCGCCGCGCTACTCGCGCACGATCGGCGCGCCCCAGCCGTCGTAATCGCCGCGGCAGGCCTCGACGACGCCGAAGACCTGCTCGACCATCGCATCGGCGGTCTCGACGTCGACGGTCGACATGCGCCGCGCGACGAGCACGGCCTGCACCACGCGGCGGCGCGAGACCTCGACGGTGAACCCGAGCTGCTCCAACTGGCGGGCGGCGGTGCGGGCGTCCTTGATGTTCATGAAGTTGGCGAAGTGCTCGACCTCGCGCGGAGCATCCACGTCGTCGCGCATCTTGATGCGCTGCGTGTACTGCTCGACGTTCGTCGTCAGATGCGGTCCGATGTCGCCCACCCCGCGAGCGTAGACCAGGCGGGCCCGCGATCTGAACCCCGCCCGGTCACGACCGGGTCTCGACGGCGGCCGCCGCGATCAGGCCGGCGGGCCGTCGACGATGAGCCGCTTGCCGAGACTGACGGCCGCGTCGGGGGAGTAGCCGAGGGCGGCGTAGAAGCCGAGCGCCTCCTCGTTGTCGGCCCGCACCTGCAGATTGAGCTTCGGGCAGCCGAGCGCGGTGAGCAGCCGCTCGATCTCGGCCATGAGCGCTCGCGCGTGCCCCCTACCGCGATGCGCGGGGTCGACCGCGAGGTAGTTGACCCAGCCGCGGTGCCCGTCGTAGCCCGCCATCGCGCTCGCGATCACACGCCCCTCGACCTCGCCGACGAGGAGGAGCTCGGGCTGCACGGTGAGCTTGCGCGCGATGTCTCGGTGCGGGTCGTTCCAGGGGCGGGTGAGGCCCGCGGCGCGCCAGAGCTCGACCACGGCGTCGGTGTCGAGGGGCAAGAAGGGGCGGATGAGCATCCCGTCATCATCGCGGCACGGCCGCGGATTTCGAGAACGTGAGCATTCGTGTTCTCATGTCCCTCATGACGCGAGCGATGACCTGGGGCGGCCTGCACAACGCATGGGATCTCGGCGGGCTCCCCGCCGTCGGGGGCGACACCGTGCGCGGCCGGGTCTTCCGCTCGCCGCGGCTCGACGGGCTCGACGCGGCGGGGTGGGATGCCCTGCTCGCCGCGGGCGTGCGCACCATCGTCGACCTGCGCAACGACGACGAGGTCGCGCCGCTCGCCCTGCCCGCCGGCGTCACCGTGCACCGCTGCCCGGTGGAGGATCAGGGCGACGCCGCCTTCATGGGGGAGTGGGGCCGGCGCCTCAACAGCCCGGCCGTCTGGCGGCCGACGCTCGAGGCCTTCCCCGAGAAGGCCGTCGCCGCGCTGCGGGCCGTGGCCGAGGCGCCCGAGGAGGGCGCCGTGCTCGTGCACTGCGGCGCCGGTCGCGACCGCACGGGGCTGATCAGCGCGATGCTGCTGCAGCTCTCGGGCGCGCACCCGGAGGCCATCGCCGTCGACTACCAGCTCGGCGTGATCGCGGCGAACTTCCACCTGCGCGACCACCCGCGGCCGAACGAGCGTGGGCGCACCGACGCCGAGCTCGGCGTCTGGCTCGACGAGATCACGGGGCACCTCGAGGCGTTCCTCGCCGAGGTCGATGCCGCGGCCTGGCTCGAGGCACAGGGCGCGGGGGAGCTCGTGGCGCCGCTGCGCGAGCGGCTGTCGACTCCGGCCGGGCATCCCGTCGCCTGATCGCCCGGGAGCGATGGCCCGGAGGTCGCCGACCCGACTGCCCGCCCGGCCGCTCCGAATCCCCGTGTGAGCGGCCTACGCTCAGGAGTGCGGCTCCGCCGCCCGCCGTTCCCGAGCGAAGGAGCCCCGTGCCGACGCGACGCCCCCCGACCCCGCCGCTGCCGACGCGCGGAGCCGTCGTCACCGAGCAGCTCGACGCCCGCGCGCGCGAGCGGGCCCGGGCCCGCGCGATCGACGGCACCGACAGCCGCGCCGCCTCGAACGCCCTGCTCGACGGCCTGCGGCAGGGCCGCTTCGGCCCGCGCGCCTGGGGCCGCTTCGCCGCCGAGATCACCGTGCGCAGCGTGCGCGAGGCCCGCAAGCGCCCGATCGCGCTCGCCGAGGCCACGGCCGTGCACCTCGCCATGGGCGCGCTCGCGCACCCGAAGGGCCGCGCGTGGGTCGTCACGAGCTGGGTCATGACCGTCACCCATCTCGGGATGCTCGAGGAGCGCCGCACGATGGGCCTCCCCAATCTGCTCACCGTCGCCCGGGCCAATCTGCCGGCCGCCGCGCACCGCCTCGGCGACGCCGTGCCGGTGCTCGCTCTCGTCACCGACTTCGTCGACGGCAAGCTCGCCCGCGGCACCGGCACCGTCACGAGGTTCGGAACGCAGGGCGACTACCTCAGCGACACCGCCCTCTGGACGTGGTTCGTGCTCACGCACGAGAAGAGCCGGCCATGGCAGGTGGCGACCTTCGCCGCCTGGGCGCTGCCCGTCGCCGCGCTGACCGCGGTGAGCATCGCGAAGGGCGGGGTGGTGGATCTGCCGCGCTCGCGCTGGATCCGGCCCGCGGCGCTCATGGAGGTGCTCATCGGCGGGCGGGTCGTGGCCCGCATGGTGCAGGCCCGGCGCTCGGGCTGAGGCAGCGCGCGGGCCGGCCGTGCGAGCGAGCCCACCACGCGCATCCCGACGCCCGCACCGCCGCGCTCGCTAGGGTCGTGCGCATGCCCGCGACCCTCGAGCCCCGCCCGCTGCCCACCGACCGCTTCGTGCTCGCGGAGGGGCCGCAGTGGGATGCCGGGACCGGCACGATCAGCTGGGTCGACGTCGAGGCCGGGCTGCTCGTCGTCGCGCGCCCGCTGCCCGATGCGGGCGTCGAGGTGCTGCGCACGCACGACTTCGGCGAGCGCGTCGGCTTCGCGACGCGGTTCGGCGACGCCAAGTTCGTCGTCGCCCTCGAGCGCCGGCTCGCCGTCATCGACGCCCTCGGCGGCATCACGACGAGCCGCGAGCTCGTGCCGCCGGGCCGCCGCTTCAACGACGGCGTCGTCGACCCGCTCGGGCGCCTGCTCGTCGGCACGCTGACCCTCGACGAGTCGCAGCCGGGCGAGGGCAACCAGCTGCTGCGCCTCGAGCACGACGGCACGGTCACGGTCATCGACGACGACCTCCGGCTGAGCAACGGCCTCGGCTTCTCGCCCGCGGGCGACGTGCTCTACCACGTCGACTCGCAGCGCGCCACGGTCTTCGCCCGCTCGTACGACGCGGCGACCGGCGAGATCGGAGCCCGCCACGCCCTCGTCGAGCTGGCCGACGCCATCCCCGACGGGCTCGCCGTCGACGTCGCGGGAGACCTCTGGGTGGGCCTGTGGGACCGCTCGGGGGTGCGCCGCTTCGGCGCCGACGGCACGGTGCACGGCGATGTGCCCCTGCCCGTACCGCACGTCACGAGCGTCGCCTTCATGGGCAGCGCGCTCGACCACCTGCTCGTCACGACCGCGAGCCGCGATCTCGACGCGGATGCGCTGCACGCCGCGCCCGACGCCGGCCGGGTCTTCTCGATCGACCTGAGCGGGCTCGGCGTCACCGGTGCACCCGCGACGCGCTGGCGCCCCGTACCGTTGCCGGTGTGAACACCCTCGAGTCGGCCTTCGACATCCTCCACTGCCCCAGCTGCGGCGAGCCCCTCGCCCCCGCCGAGGGCGGCGCCACCTGCGCCAACCGCCACCGCTTCGACAGCGCCCGCCAGGGCTACCTGAGTCTGCGCGCCGCTCACAAGGGCAAGGGCAAGCCCGCGAGCGGCGACACCGTCGAGATGCTCGAGGCGCGCGAGCGGTTCCAGGCGGCCGGCTTCCACGACGAGATCACCGCGGCCGTGCTCGAGCAGGTGCCGGCCGAGGCCGCGGGCTGGCTCGCCGACATCGGCGGCGGTACGGGCCACTACGCCGCGCGCATCCTCGACGACCGCCCCGCGCTGCGCGGGCTCGTGCTCGACGCCTCGACCTCGGCGGTGCGCATCGCGACGCGGGCGCACGAGCGGCTCGCCGCCGTGAGCGCCGACGTGTGGACGGGCATCCCGCTGCGCGACGGCAGCGTCGATCTGGCCCTGCGCGTGTTCGCGCCGGGCAGCGCGAGCGAGCTGCGGCGCATCCTCGCTCCCGGCGGCACGGCCATCGTCGTGGTGCCCGAGGCGGAGCACCTGCGCGAGCTCGGGCACGGGCTCAAGCTCATGCGCGTGCCGGCCGGCAAGGCGGAGGAGATGGCGGCGAGCATCCCGGATGCCGCATCGGTGGTCTCGGTGCCCGTGCGCCGCCGCGTGCAGCTCACCGTCGAGCAGGCGCTCGACGCGGTCTTCATGGGGCCGAACGCCTTCCATCAGGATCGCGAGAAGGTCGCCGCGGTGCTCCAGGAGTGGACGGCGCCCATCAGCGTGACCATCGCCGTCACCGTCGTCGCGATCACGGTCGCCTAGCGCGAGGCCCGGGTGGCGCGCCCCCGCGCGATGCGGGGGCCAGCCCCCCTCTCGATCCGGTGGCCGACCCGGTGGGATGCTGGGCGCACGATCGCGAGGCTGAAGGGGTCCTTCACCACCGACCACCAGGAGCTCCCCATGACCACCACCAGCCCGTCCGCCCCGGCCCCGGCGCCGCACGCCGCGCCGCCGGCGAGCCCCGCGTCGGCCGCCGACCCGCTGCGCCCGCCCGTCGACTGGTCGTACGGCGCCCTGTGGCGCGCCGTGCCCCGCGGGCTCGGCTACCTCATCCCCACCTTCGTCATCGCGATCGCCGTCTCGGCGCTGCTCAACTCGATGTTCTCCGGCTCGGTCGGGCTGCTGCTCCTCGTCATCGGCGTGCCCTTCCTGCTGCTGACCCTGCTCGTCGCGCGCTGGACGGGCGCGCTCGAGGTGCTGCGCCTGCGCTGGGCCGGCCACGCCGAGATCGTCGAGCCGCACTGGCGGCTCGAGGGCGAGACGAGCGCCTGGCGGCGCATGCTGCACCCCTTCGCGAACGGGCACTACTGGCTGAGCCTGCTGCACGGCGCCATCGTCGCGCCGATCATCGCGACGCTGACGTTCATCGTGATCGTGCTCTGGCTCTCGCTCATCGCCGTCCTCGTCGTGCTGCCGTTCTCCTTCCTCGGCGGGTGGGACGACCTGGTGGGCGTCGGCCCCTTCGACGGCGAGCTGCGCGCCGTCGGCGTCGTGCTCGCCGTCGTCCTCGGCGTCGTCGCGGCCGTCACTCTGCCGTACATCGTGCGAGCATCCGTCTGGCTGCACGCCGTGGTCGCGCGCCCCTTCCTCGGCCGCTTCAAGAGCGAGGCGCTCGAGAACCAGGTGTCGAGCCTGTTCAGCTCGCGTCAGGCCGCCGTCGCGGCCGAGGGCACCTCGCTGCGCCGCATCGAGCGCGACATCCACGACGGCCCGCAGCAGCGCCTCATCCGCCTGCAGATGGATCTCGCCGCCGCCGAGCGCCGCGTCGAGACCGCGCCCGAGGAGGCCCGCGAGCTGCTGCAGGCCGCCCGCCGCCAGGCGCAGGACGCGCTCGACGAGCTGCGCGCCCTCTCGCGCGGCTTCGCCCCGCCGCTGCTCATGGACCGCGGCCTGTTCGCCGCCCTCGAGTCGCTCGCGACCCGGTCGAGCGTGCCGGTCAGCCTGCGCTCGGCCCTCGGCTCCTCGGTCGACCTGCCCGACGAGGTCGCCCGCACCGCCTACTTCACGGCGAGCGAGCTCATCGCCAACGTCGCCAAGCACTCCGGAGCGACCGCGGCCACCCTCGAGGTCGTGCGCACCGAGACCGAGCTCGTCATCCGGGTCACCGATGACGGCCACGGCGGCGCGGTCGAGCGCACCGGTCACGGTCTCGCCGGTCTGCGCGAGCGCAGCGCGGGCCTCGGCGGCACGATCGAGGTGTCGAGCCCCGAGGGAGGCCCGACCGTCGTCACCGTGAGCCTGCCGGTGCTCGGCGTCGCGCAGCCGAGTGCCTAGTCTGAACGCTGTGCCAGCCCTTCGCGTCGCCGTCGCCGATGACTCGGTGCTGCTGCGCGAAGGGCTCGTGCGCGTACTGGAGGACGCGGGCCTCACGGTCGTCGCCGCCTTCGGTGACGCGGATGCCCTGCTCGCCGCCCTGCCGACGCTCGAGCCCGACGCGGTCGTGCTCGACGTGCGCATGCCGCCGACGTTCCGCGACGAGGGCGTGCGCGCGGCGATCGAGCTGCGGCGGCGGCACCCGCGCATCGGCATCCTGCTGCTCTCGCAGTACGTCGAGGTCGCCTACGCGCAGGAGCTGCTCGCGGCCGGAACGGGCGGCATCGGCTACCTGCTGAAGGACCGGGTCGTCTCGCTCGACGAGGTGCGCGAGGCGCTCGAGCGGGTGGCCGCGGGGGGCACCGTGCTCGACCCCGAGGTGGTCGGGCAGCTCATGGCCCGCCGCGTCGATCCGCTGCAGTCGCTCACGACCCGCGAGCGCGAGGTGCTCGAGCGCATGGCCGAGGGGCGCACGAACGCGGCGATCGCGGCGGCCCTGTTCATCGGCACCGGCGCCGTCGAGAAGCACATCTCGGCGATCTTCGCCAAGCTCGGCCTCGAGGAGGGCGGCGGCGACCACCGCCGCGTGCTCGCGGTCATCGCCTGGCTGCAGCGGGGCGCGGCGGGCTGAGACCGGGCGCCGCGCGGTCAGTACTTCGCGAGCACCTCGGCGTCGCGCGCGTGCACGAGCGCGCGTCGGGCCGCGTCGAGCGCCTCGACCGGGTCGAGCTCGATCGCCGCGCGCGATGCCCGCAGCTCGACGAGCGCATCCTCGAGCCGGGCGCGCGCCGAGGCGGGAGCGCCGCCGCCCATGACGTCACGGGCAGCGGCGATCTGCGCCTCGGCCTGCACGCGGGCCGCGTGGTACGCCTCGCGCGCGTGGCTCAGCCGCTGCGCCTGCGTGCGACTCGCGGCCTGCGCCGTCTCCAGCCGATCGAGAGCCTGCTGGATGCCCTCCAGCGCCCGCAGCGGATCCCGCGAGCCCTCCGCCGCCTCCGCGACCGCGGCATCGGTCTCGGCGACGGCCCGGGTCAGGGCGTCCGCGGTCTGCGGGTCGGGAGCCGCCGCGACGGCGCCGAGCGCCTCGTCGCGCGCGAGCCGGGCGTCGAGCCGCAGGCGGTCGAGCGCCTCGGTCGCGTCGTCGAGCCGCGCGAGCCGGGCATCCAGGCGCTCGAGCCCCTCCTCCGCGGCGTAGAGCAGTCGCTCGGCGTCGCCGAGCCGCTCGGCCACGGCGCTCGCCGCGGAGGCGGCGAGGGCCGCCGCAGCCTCCGACGCCAGGCCCTCGGCGCGGGTCAGCTGGCGGGCGGCGCGCTCGGGGGCGTCGGCCTCGGCGCCGAGCGCGGGGGCGTCGAGGGTCGCGCGGCGGGCATCCCGCCTCGATGCCGCGGCCTCGATGCGGCGACCGGTCTCGCCGATGCGCTCGCGCAGGCGCTGCAGCCGCTCGGGCGCGCCGGACTCCTGCCCTCGCCGCTGCCGGAACACGTCGGCCTGCTCGCCCAGCCGGCGATCGATGCGGTCGGCGAGCATCGCGATGCGGGCGGCGCGCTCGCGGTGGCGCAGGTTGGCGCCGGGGTCGCTCTGCAGCAGCCCGTGCAGCCGGAACACCTCCTCGCGATCGCCCTGCGCGCGGCGCAGTGCGGCCCGGTACTCCTGCGTGGCGCGCTCGCCGAACTGGGCGGCGGCGAACTCGAGATCCTGCTCGGCCTCGGCGACGCGCGCGTCGGCGCGCACGAGCGCGGATCCCGCGGTGAGCCGAACCTCGTCGAGGGCGGCCTGGGGCTTCGGGCGGCGTCGCGCCACGATCACGAGCCCGCCGACGACGACGGCCGCGACGAGCACGAGCACGAGCCCTCCGGCGGCGACGAGGCCGCCCACGACCCCGCCGATCAGCTCCATGCGCGTCAGTGTACGAGTCGCATCGGGGCGTCGTCCGCCGGTGCACGGCATCGAGCGCCATCATGCAGTCATGCTCCTGCGTGCCGCTCGTCGCTGGCAGTCGCTCGACGTCGAGCCCGCCCGTATCGAGCGCGCCACCGCCGAGCACGGCGCGGCGGGCGGTCGGGCGACGGGCACGGTCGTCGACGCGGCGGGCAGCACGGTGCTGCGCTACCTGGTGACGTGGGATGCCCGCTGGTGCACGCGCACCGTCGACGTCGAGCGAGCATCCGGCCCCCCGCTCGCCCTCGTGGCCGACGGGCTCGGCAGCTGGGCCGATGACGCCGGAGCGCTGCCGCTCCTCGACGGCGCGCTCGACGTCGACCTCGCCGGGTCGCCGCTCACGAACACCCTGCCGATCCGCCGCCTCCGGCTCGCGGTCGGCGGCGCCGCCGACATCGTCACCGCCTACATCCCCGAGGGCGACCGTCCTCCGACGACGAGCCGGCAGCGCTACGAGCGGCTGGCGGCCATGCGGTACCGCTACACGTCGCTCGACAGCGGCTTCTCGGCCCTCCTCGACGTCGATCCGGTCGGCATGGTCGAGCGGTACGAGGGGCTGTTCGCCCGCATCCCGTGACCGGCGGGCGGGCGACGAGCGCGCGCCGCGGGCGGATGGGCCTGATTCCGCGCCGGGCGGGGCGCAATGCCGACCGTTCCGCCGCACCGCGCGTAGGGTGACCGCGTGTGGCGACCCGAGCGATATGACGACCCCGACGAGGTCGAGACCCCTGATGACGCCCCGACCGTCGACGCGACGAGCGCCGGGCGGGCCGGCGCGCTCACCCTCGGAGACCCCACGGTGAGCGTCGGCAACATCGCCGCCCCCGTCTGGGAGCGCTGGCGCGAGGAGATCGCCCGCCTCGGCGGCGCGACCCCGCTGCTGCACTTCGACGACGCCGATCGCACCCGCATCGAGCTCGGCACGAGCCACCCCGGCGGTCTCGCCCGGTTCATCGCCGGCAGCCCCACCCTGCTCAGCAACCTCGTGCGCGACGACATCGCGCTGCGCCGGGCCCGCCTCGCGGCCGAGCGCATCGCCGACAAGGGCCTCGAGCTCGCGAGCGTGCGCGGCCTCGACGCGGTCGCTCTCGGCATCGGCATGGTGCAGTGGCGCCACGACGGCATCGACTACCGCGCGCCCCTGCTGCTGCGCCCCCTGCGCCTGCGCCGCCGCGGCCGCGACGTCGAGCTGACCCTGCGGGGCCGCGTCGCCGTCAACCCGGCCCTCGTGCGATCGCTCGCGCAGCAGTTCTCGCTGCACCTCGACACCGAGGCCTTCGTGGCGCTCACCGACGAGGAGGGCACCTTCAAGCCCAACCCGCCGCTCGACCGGCTGCGCGGCGTCACGGCGCACCTCGACGGCTTCGTCATCACGCCGCGGCTCGTCGTGAGCACCTTCGCCGAGGTGGGCGCGCCCATGGCGGCCGATGCGCACGATCTGGCGCATCCCGTGCTCGACGCGCTCGCCGGCAACTCCAGCGCCCGCTGGGCCGTGAAGGAGAGCGCGAGCCCCGTCGAGGTCACGCCGGCCGATCGCCGCGCCCCCGAGACCGACCTGATGCTGCTCGACGCCGACACCGAGCAGGAGACGGTGATCGCGCACATCGCGGCCGGCAACTCGCTCGTGGTCAAGACGCTGCCCGGCACGGGCGGCACGCAGACCGTCATCAACGCCCTCGGTCAGCTCATCGCCCAGAACAAGCGCGTGCTCGTCGTCAGCTCGCGCCGGGCCAGCCTGCGCTCGATCGCCGGCCGCTTCACCGAGATCGGGCTGCCCGGCGTCGCCGTGAGCCCCGCGGGCCTGCGGCGCGACCTCATCCGCGGCATCGGCCGCAACGAGAAGGCGCAGAAGCCCCAGGTCGCCGAGGTCAACGAGGCGCTCAGCCGGCTGCGCGGCGTGCTCGTCGACTACCGCGAGGCCCTCTCGCGCCCCGACCCCGCGCTCGGCATCAGCGTGTACGACTGCGTCACCGAGCTCAGCCGCCTCGCGCTGCTGCCCGTCCCGCCGACGACGCGCGCCCGGCTCAGCCGCACGGCGGTCGAGCAGCTCGCGCACGATCGCGCGCACGCGAGCGACGTCATGGTCAAGGCCGCGCAGCTCGGCCAGTTCAAGTACGGCCCCGACGACTCCCCGTGGTTCAACGCCCGCTTCGGCACGAGCGAGGAGGCGCACAAGGCGCACGATCGCGCCAAGCGCCTGCACCGCGAGATCCTGCCGCGCCTGCTCGAGCGAGCCGGGGCCCTCATCGCCGCGACACCCATGCGGCCCTTCGACACGCTCGCCGAGCTCGGCATCTACCTGCGCCTGCTCACCGATATCCGCGACACGCTCGACAAGTTCCAGCCCGCGGTCTTCGACCGCTCGCTGAGCGAGCTGATCGCCGCCACCGCGCCGCGCCGCGAGGGCTCGAGCATGCCCGCCGCCACCCGGCGCCGCCTCAAGGGGCTCGCGAAGGAGTACCTGCGCCCGGGCGTGCACGTCGGCGACCTGCACGAGTCGCTCACGCGCATCCAGCAGCAGCGCATCCTCTGGCAGCGCTACGTGCCCATCGGCATCACGCCCGAGGTGCCGGTCGGCATCGCCGACGTGCACCACGCGTACCAGCAGGTCGAGCAGGATCTCGAGGCGCTGGATGCCCCGCTCGGCCACGACGCCAAGGAGCAGCTGCTCCGCCACCGCCGGCTCGCCGACCTCGTCGCGCTGGTCGAGGGCCTGGCCGCCGACAGCGACGTGCTCGCGAACCTGCAGGAGCGCACCGCCCTGCTGCAGGAGATGGAGCGCTGGGAGGTCGGACCGCTGCTGAGCGACCTCGCCGTGCGCCACGTGCCGCACGAGCAGGTCTCGGCCGAGCTCGAGCTCGCCTGGTGGCGCTCGGCGCTCGACGCCCTGCTGCAGGCCGACCGCGCGCTCCTCGGCGCCGACACCGCCGTGCTCGACCGCCTCGAGGCCGACTTCCGCCTCGTCGACGAGGCGCACGCCGCCGGCACTGCCGCCCTCCTCGGCTGGCAGCTCGCCGAGAGCTGGTCGATCGGCATCACCGACTGGCCCGATGAGGCCGCCGAGCTGAAGACCCTGCTGAAGAGCGGGTCGATCACGGCCGCGCAGCTGCAGCGCGCCGCCCCGCACCTCAGCCGTCCGCTCGCGCCGGTCTGGCTCGCCTCGCCCTACGACGTGCACCGCATCAGCGACGACGTGCCCTTCGACACCGTCATCCTGCTCGACGCCGGGGCGGTCACCGTTCCCGAGGTCGCCGGCGCGATCCGCCGCGGCCGCCAGGTGGTCGCCGTCGGCGACCCCGTCACGCAGAGCCCCTCGCCGTTCACGGTCGGGCTCGGCGAGGCGGCCGAGGGGGCGAACGGCGACGGCGACGTGGATGCCCGGCACGCGGCATCCGCCCTCTTCCAGCTCGCCGACCTCCTGCCGGTCATGTCGCTCACGCGCTCGTACCGCGCCGGCGGCGAAGACCTGGCCGAGCTCGTGAACCGCCGCTTCTACGGCGGGCGCATCGACTCGCTGCCCTGGGCCGGCTCGTTCCTCGGCCACCCGAGCATCGCCGTCGACTACCTCGACGACGGTCACGGCATGCCCGACGACGAGTCGGGAGCGGTCGAGAGCGTCGACGTCGAGGTGCGCCGCGTCGTCGACCTCGTGCTCGAGCACGCGAGCGCCCGCCCCAAGGAGTCGCTCATGGTCATCACCGCGAGCGTCAAGCACGCCGCGCGCGTGCAGACCGCGGTGCTCGAGGCCATCGGAACCCGCCCCGACCTGCACGACTTCGTGCTCGGCGACCGGCCCGAGCCCTTCGCCGTGATGACGATCGAGCAGGCCGTCGCGCAGAGCCGCGACCGCGTCGTCTTCTCGATCGGCTTCGGCCGCACCCCGCACGGACGCGTGCTGAGCGAGTTCGGCGCCCTCGGCCGCCCGGGCGGCGACCGCCTGCTCGCCGTCGCCATGACCCGTGCCCGCCGCTTCGTGCGCATCGTCAGCTGCATCCGCGCCGAGGACCTCGACGACGACCGCCTCTCGCACGGCGCCCGCGCCCTCGCCGACCTGCTCGCCGACATCGAGGAGCGCCGCGCCGCCGTGCCGGTGCCCGACGACTCCGACCCGATGCTCGTCGACCTCGCCCGCCGCCTCGAGCTGCGCGGCATGCGCGTCGCCCTGGGCCACCGCGGCAAGTTCCCGCTCGTGGCGAGCCGCGGCGGCTACTGCGTCGCCGTCGACACGGATGCCGCTCTCGCGGGCACGAGCCTGCGCGAGTCGCTGCGCCTGCGCCCCGACCTGCTGCGCCGCCTCGGCTGGCACTACGCGCGCGTGCACGTGTTCGAGCTGTTCAGCCGCCCCGACGCGGTCGCCGACCAGATCGCCGCGATGGCGGGCATCGTGCCCGGGCAGGCCCCGGTCGACCCGGCACCTGCTCCGCGCCCGGCCGGCAGTCACACGAACGCGCGGGCGGCGGCGGGCATGGTCGAGACCCAGCCGATCACGACCCTCGGCTGAGCCCTGCGCATGAGCACTGCCCCCGCGCAGCCCGCCGACGGGGCTCGGGATGCTACGGCTGAGCCCGCGGGCACCGCCGGGCATCCCGCCCCTGAGCGCCCCGTCCGTCGCCCCCGGCGCCGCGCGACGACGCCGCCGCCCCCGGGCAGCGACCCGGCTCCCGCCCCCGAGCCGGAGCGGCACCGCCTCGACGAGAACGACGACCGCCTGCGCGCCGAGAAGCCCCCGCACTACTGACCGCGGGCGCCGGTACGGGCGCCGGCACGCAGGCCGGTATCGACGTCGGCACGGACGCCTCCGCCGATCGCCCCGGCTGCCCCGTCTACAGTGGAGCACTGCTCGCTGCAGTCCTCCGTACCCGATGATCGCCGAGGAGACCTTCGTGACCGACGCCCTGCCGCACGGCGAACGCGATCTGCGCCGCCTCCTGGGCGGCCTGAGCCCGCGTCGCGAGCCGGGGGACTGGGTCTTCGCGGTCGTGCACGAGCCCGCCCCGGAGGCGCTGCTGCGGGCCGCGGCGATCACCGTGCGGGAGCGCGAGGGCCTCACCCTCGTGCTGCGCGCGGCCGATGCGGCGGCCGCGGGGGTCCCGGCCTCGGCGGCCCACGCCTGGATCACCCTCGACGTGCACTCGGCCCTCGACTCGGTGGGTCTCACGGCGGCGATCAGCGACGCCCTCGCGCGGGCGGGCATCAGCGCGAACGTCGTGGCGGGCTACCACCACGACCACCTGCTCGTGCCGCTGGCCCGCGCCGATGACGCCCTCGTCGTGCTGCGCCGCCTCGGCGCGCGCCCGCCGACCCCGCCGCTCGGCTAGGCGGTCAGCGGCTCCGCTGCTGCCGAGCGGAGATCGCCCGGATACCGAGGCGCAGGTCCGTCCGGCTGGAGCGGCCGAGCGGTTAGGAGCGGGTCTCGTCGGGGACGGCCACGTGCGCGCCGCCGGCCGTCGAGTTGCCCGCCGCATCGCGCTCGGCGAGCAGGTCGCGGATCTGCGCGAGCAGCTCGATCTCGGTCGGCGGGGCGTTCTCCGATACGGCGGGTGCGCCGGCCTTGCGACGGGCCTCGGCGCGGTGCGCGAGGTAGTTCATGGGGGCCACGAGGGCGAAGTACACGACCGCTGCGATGATGAGGAAGTTGAGCACGGCGGCGAGCACGGCACCGAAGAGTAGGTCGGCGTTGTCGCCCGAGACCGTCGGAATGCGGACGACGAGGGCATCGGCGAGGCTTGCGGCGTTGAACAGCGCACCGATCGCGGGGTTGATGACCGATGCGACGATCGAGTTCACCAGACCGGTGAACGCGGTGCCGACGACGACCGCGACGGCCAGCTCGATGACGTTGCCGCGCAGGATGAATTCCTTGAAGCCCTTGAGCATGCCGCTCCCCTTAGTGTCTGCCGGCGTAGGCCCGGTCGGCACGACTGTAGCGGGCGGTCGAGAACGGCGAGAGCGGGATGCCCGGCGCGGGTCAGCCCGCGGCCGCGGGCGCGGCGCTCGACGAGCCCGAGCCCGAGGAGCTCGAGGATCCCGAGCCGCTCGACCCCGAGCCGGAGCCCGACGAGCTCTTCTCGCCGCTCGACGCCTTCTTCCCGCCCCCGGCCGCTGCGCGGCTGTCGGTGCGGTAGAAGCCGGAGCCGTTGAAGGTCACGCCGGTGACGGAGAAGATCTTGCGCAGCGCGCCCTGGCACGCGGGGCACGTGGTGAGCGCGTCGTCGGTGAAGGACTGCTGGATGTCGAACGCCGTCGAGCATTCGGTGCAGCGGTACGAGTACGTGGGCATGGATCCTCCGAGGGTCAAGGATACGGGCGGGAGCCGGTGCCCCCTGACCGTGCGGACGAGCCGGTCAGCGGTCGAAGCGCCGGATGCCCTGCGGCGTGACGACCCCGTCGACCCGCTGGTCGTGCCGCTCGGCCGGCAGCGACTCCACGATCTCGTGGTCGAAGACGACGGCGAAGACGGGCGGCCGGCGGTCCATCGAGCCGAGGGTCTTGTCGAAGTAGCCGCGACCCCAGCCCATCCGCATGCCGGAGGCGTCGACGGCGGCGGCCGGCACGAGCATGAGGTCGACCTCGTTGACGGCGATCGGGCCGAGCACCTCGCCGTCGGGTGCGGGCATGCCCTGCGCATCCTCGATCTCGTCGGCGTCGGTGAAGAGCGCCCAGTCGAGGAGCCCGTCCTCGCGCGAGACGGGGACGAGCACGCGGACGCCCTGCTCGCACGCCCAGCGCAGGAACGGCCGGGTGTCGGGCTCGTCGGGGGTGGAGAGGTAGCAGCTGAGCGACCGGGCTCCGAGCGTCTGGGCGAGGGCGACGAGCTGCCTCGTGAGGGCATCCCGCGCCTCGTCGCGCTCGTGGCGGGAGAGGATGCGGCGCCGCTCGCGCAGCTCCGCCCGCAGGGCCCGCTTGGCGTGGGCTGTGTCGCTCGACATGGGGCTCATTGTAGAAGCCCCCTCACCAGTACGCTGGCCCCTATGACCCGCCTCACCAAAGCCGTGATCCCCGCCGCCGGCCTCGGAACCCGATTCCTCCCCGCCACCAAGGCGATGCCCAAAGAGATGCTCCCCGTCGTCGACAAGCCCGCCATCCAGTACGTCGTCGAGGAGGCGGTCGCCGCCGGCCTCACCGATGTGCTCATGATCACCGGCCGCAACAAGACGGCCCTCGAGAACCACTTCGACCGCGTCGGCGAGCTCGAGGCGACCCTGTCCCGCAAGGGCGACACCGAGAAGCTCGCGAAGGTCGAGTACTCCACCGACCTCGCCGACATGCACTACGTGCGCCAGGGCGACCCGCTCGGCCTCGGCCACGCCGTGCTGCGCGCCAAGATGCACGTCGGTCACGAGCCCTTCGCCGTCCTGCTCGGCGACGACATCATCGATCCGCGCGACCCGCTGCTCAGCCGCATGATCGACGTCCACGAGGCGCACGACACGACCGTCGTCGCGCTGCTCGAGGTCGACCCCTCGCAGACCCACCTCTACGGCATCGCCACGGTCGAGAAGACCGACGAGAGCGACGTCGTGCGCATCACCGGCCTCGTCGAGAAGCCCGCGCCCGGCACCGCCCCCTCCAACTACGCCATCATCGGCCGCTACGTGCTCAAGCCCGAGATCTTCGGCGTGCTCGAGACCACGAAGCCCGGCAAGGGCAACGAGATCCAGCTGACCGACGCCCTGCTCGAGCTCGCTGACAGCCCCGACCACGGCGGTGTCCACGGCGTCGTGTTCGACGGCCGCCGCTACGACACGGGCGATCGCCTCGACTACATCAAGGCCATCGTGCAGCTCGCCGTCGAGCGCGAGGATCTCGGGCCCGACCTGCGCCCGTGGCTGCGCGATTTCGCGGCCGGTCTCGAGTAGCGGCAGGCCGAGCTTCGACGTGAGCCAGAGCATCCCGACCCTCCGCGAGGGGGCGACGACGCTGCGCCCGATCCGGGTGCGCGATGCGCGCGCCCTGGAGCGGGAGCTGCTGGCGAACCGCGCCTGGCTGCGGCCGTGGGAGGCGACGAGCCCCGTCGCGCCCGTGTCGTGGGACACCAAGGGCTCCATCCGCAGTCTGCTCGCCGGCGCGCGGGCCGGCACGGGCATCCCCTTCGTCATCGAGACGGAGGGGGAGCTCGCCGGCCAGCTCAACGTCTCGGGCCTCACCTACGGCTCGCTCGCCTCGGCGACCATCGGCTACTGGGTGAGCGAGCGCTTCGCCGGCCGCGGGCTCACCCCCACCGCCGTCGCGCTCGCGACCGATCACGTCTTCTTCGGCGCGGGCCTGCACCGCATGGAGATCTGCATCCGGCCCGAGAACGGGCCGTCGCTGCGGGTCGTCGAGAAGCTCGGGTTCCGCTACGAGGGGCTGCGGCGGCGGTACATCCACATCAACGGCGACTGGCGCGACCACTTCTGCTTCGCGCTCACCGTCGAGGAGGTGCCGCAGGGCGTGCTGCGCCGCTGGCTCGACGGGCGGGTGCCGAGGGGGGCCGCCGAGGTGCCCGAAGTGGATCGCATCGCGGCGCGCCGCGGCATCTCACTGGCGTAGGGCCCGCTCGGCCCTACCGTGAGCGCATGGAGTTCACGGGCGGCGGCACGGCCATCCTCATCGCGGCATCAGCGGTGCTCTGGCTCGTCTACCTCGTGCCCACCTGGCGCCGTCGCCGCGAGTACCTCGCGACCGAGCGCAACGCCATCCGCCTGCAGCAGACGCTGCGCATCATGGCCCAATCCACCGAACTGCCGCCCGAGGTGCGCGCCGAGATGACCGCTCGAGAGATAGCCGCCCAGGAGCGCACGCTCGCCGCCCGCCAGCGCGAGGAGGCCGCCATCGAGCGCGCCCGCGAGCAGGCCGCGCAGCGCGCCGTGCGCGAGCGGCTCGCGCAGACCGCTCCGGGCCTCGTCGCCGAGGTGGATGCCGCCCGCCGCGGTCAGGCGCGGCTGCGACGATCCCGCGCGGCGACGTCGGCGCTCACCCTCGTCGCCCTCGTGGGGCTCGCGGCCTCCGTCGTGAGCGGAGCCTGGGCCTGGGCCGCGCTCGCCGCGTTCGTGGGCGTGAGCGGGGCATCCCTTCTCGTCGCGCTCGCCCGCGCGCACCGCCGCCGCGACGCCGTCACCGGCGAGGTCGCCCGCCCCGCCGCGCCGCGCTTCGTCGATCTCGCCCCCGCCGCGCGCACCCCTCGCACCGCCGCGGAGGCTGAACGCGCGTGGACCCCGGTGCCGCTGCCCCGCTCCCGGTACATGACGCAGCCCGACTACGACCAGGGCGCACGCCCGGGGCTCGGCGGCATCGACCACGCCGCGGTGCTCGCGGCCGCCGCCGTCGAGGCCGAGCGCGCCCAGCGCGCCGCCGCGGTCGCCGCCGCCGAGGCTGCGCGGCCGGTCGCGGCCCCTGCCGCCGCAGCGCCTGCAGCGGAGGCGCCGACCTCGCCGGCGCGCCTCACGGCCGTCGAGAACGCGCCCAGCCGCTTCGCCCGCATGGGCATCGTCGACGACCTGCCGGGCGGTGCGCCCGACCTCGACGAGGTGCTGCAGCGCCGTCGCGCGACCGGCTGACCACCGCGTCCGACGCCCGTCGTCGTGGCCCGCGCGGTGCGAACCGCCCGTTCCCGTGGTGATAAGGTTGACGACGTTCGAGGGCCTGTGGCGCAGTTGGTAGCGCGCTTCGTTCGCAATGAAGAGGTCAGGGGTTCGATTCCCCTCAGGTCCACCGAAACACGCAGAACCCCGGCCGATCGGCCGGGGTTCTCGCGTTTCCGCAAGGGTAGTGAGAGCGGCGAAGCCACTTCGGCTCGACGCGCGGCGGAGTCACCCTCGCCGGAGTCTCTTCTCGGCGTCAGGGGTCTGCTCTCGCGGGGTGCGGACGCGGAGCCAGCGAGTGAGCGCGATGACGTAGGCACCGATCGCGACGAGGGCGGCGATCAGCCACGTCGTGTCGCCGCCGGGGATGTAATGGACCGAGATATGGCCGAGGAAGACGTCCATCCACGGCGCGTGGGGGGTGCCGGCGCGGAACACCAGGTCAGGAGCCATGGCGTACAGGTGGAGGCCGAGCACGAGCAGGAGCGGGAACCGCGGGCCGGGCGCCCTGCGGATGACGAGGAAAGCGATCATGGCGACCGCGGCAGCGAGCACCGCGACGAGGAAGTGGGTCGCCCAGTGGAACCGCGCATCGTGCACGCTGTACGTGCGGAAGAGCAGCACCTCCGCCACGACGAGGATCACGAGCTGGATGGTCAACGATCGCGGATGCAGGGCCCGATAGGTCGACGTCCACGATGGACGAACCGACGTCACGACACGGCTCCGGTGATGACGTCGACCTCGAACGCGTTGACCAAGTATTGGGGGTCGAGGGTCGCGTATCGGACCCGGCGATCGTCATCGACCACCGCATAGCCGACCGGCGCGCCCCCGTCGGTCGGCACGGGCATCGGGATCGCGGCGATGAGCTGAACCTGAGCCGGATGATCCGGTGTGAGGACGACGAGCGCGGCGCCGTCGGACGTCACGTCGGCCTTCCATCGCTCCCACTCGTCACCCTCGGGTGCCGTCCGGTCGAAGAGCAGGATCACCGTCCCGCTGCCGAACTCGACACCCTCGACGTCCGCGTCGAGCACGGCCCCGTTGCGAAGCAGCCCGTCGCGCTGGAACGCCGGTCGAGGGTCGTCGAGAGGACCGGGTGGCCTCACGAGCAGCACGACCACCGCGATGAGCGCCATCATGAGTGCGGCGACGACAACGGCGGGGACCCACCACCTGAGGGGTGGAGGGTCATTCTGGACTGATGACCAGGACGGCCCTCGGGGAGAACGAATCACAGGACCACGCTAGACGCCGGGTCCGATCAGTGACTGCGGCTATCGCGCCGCGATGGTCGTCTCAGCACTCAGCGCTTACCTGGGCGGGGGCCGATAGCGTGTGCGATGGCACCCCCGGGAGGTATTCGACGATGGTGATGAGACTGGCGCATCTGCTGCTGATCGCAGCTCTCGCCATCGTCGGCATCTCCATGAGCGCCCACAGCGCAACACCGGGCGGGCACTCCGCGACGGCGTCGTCCGCCGCCACCGTGCATGCGCTCGATGAGTCTCACGAGCACTCGCCGGCCGCGGGCGTCGCCCCGTCGCCCGACAGTCAGGAAGCGCCCTGCGCTGATTGCGCCGAGGACCATTCCGGACTCCTGATGGCGTGCGCATTCCTTGCCCTGCTCCTCGTGGTCAGCTTCGCGTTCCCGCTGGCGGCCATCCGCTTCGGTCTCACCCCGCCCCACGCGGCTCCGATGGTCGAGCCCACGCGTGGCACCGTGATCGCCCGCCCGCCCGACCTCGCGGAGCTCTGCATCAGTCGTCAGTGATCGATCAGTCGGCGTGGGCAGCATCGCCCGCGCTCACACGCTCGAACGATCTCCGACGACGAAAGAAGTAGAACCATGAGAAACACGACAACGTTCCGCGCGCTCGCCACGGGCGCTCTCCTCACCGCCGCAGCGTTGGGCCTCTCCGCCTGCGCAGCCCCCGCCGAGCCGGCGGAGGGATCCGGCGCCACCATGGCGGACGTCATGTTCGTCCAGATGATGATCCCTCATCACGAGGAGGCCATCGAGATGAGCGATCTGCTGCTCGACAAGTCCGGCGTTGATCCCGATGTCGTGGCCATGGCCGAGCAGATCAAGGCCGCCCAAGCGCCCGAGATCGAGCAGATGGAGGCGTGGCTCGACGAGTGGGAGGTCGGCATGTCCGGGATGGACGACATGAACGGCATGGACCACGGGGGTATGGGGGGCATGTCCGATGACATGACGTCACTCGAGGAAGCCGATGGCGCCGATGCTGGTGACCTGTTCCTCGAGCAGATGATCGTGCATCACGAGGGCGCGATCGACATGGCCGAGGACGTGCTCGACGACGGCCAGCACCCCGATGTGCGCGAGCTCGCTGAGAGCATCGTCTCGAGCCAGGCCGACGAGATCGAGCAGATGCGCTCGATGCTCGAGTCCTGATGCGTCGAGCTTTCGTGGCGACCGCAGCATCGGTCGCCGCCGTCGCCGTCACGCTCGCGGGTTGCTCGACCCCCGAGGAACCGATCGCGGTCACCCACGTGCACGCGGTCGACATCGACGATCAGCGCGGGGCGATCTACGTCGCGACGCACGAGGGAATCCTCCGGGTGGCCACCGCGGGCGACGGGCCCGAGGCCGCCGCCGCGTCGATGACGCAACCCGACGAGGTCACCCGTCTCGGCGAGTGGATGGGCGACGTGATGGGCATGACCCGTCTCGACGACACTCTCTACATATCGGGGCATCCCGCGCCCGGATCGGACGCGCCTGCGAACATCGGGGTCTACGAGATCGACGTCCGGGGGCGAGAAGTCGAGGCGCTGTCTCTCGAGGGTGAGGTCGACTTCCACAGCATGACTCTCGGCGGTGTCGCTCTGGCGTCGTACGGCCTCGCGGGCATCGACTCGGTGACCGGGAGCGTGATGGTCAGTCGCGATCGCGGGCAGACCTGGACGCCGGGCGCCGCGATCGCCGCCCGGGCCCTCAGCTGGGATGCCCGGGCGGAGCAGCTCTTCGCGACGACCGAGCAGGGGCTGCAGGTCAGCACCGACGACGGGAAGACGTTCGCCCTGGTCGACGGCGCGCCGTCTCTCCTGCTCGTCGCTTCGAGCCCGACGGGAACGGCGGAGCCGCTCCTCGCCGGGATCGACGTGGACGGCGTCGTCCACACCAGTCCCGACGGGATCACGTGGACCGCAGTCGGCGCCGCCCCGTCCGGAGCGGACGCCTTGTCCGTCAGCAGCCGAGGCGTCCTTGTCACGGCGGGAGTGGAAGGTGTGCAGCGGTCCGACGACGGCGGAGCGACCTGGAATTCTGTGACGGATTTCTGAGGCGCGATCGGCGCGATCGCCGCATCCGCGCGGGAGCACCCCGGTCGAACGACCGGGGTGCTCCCGCGCTCGAATAGATGTCAGAGGCGGCTGACCACGAGATACCGCTCGTCCGAGATCGGCCCGCCCCAGAGCGAGGCGTCGTCCAGCAGGCGCAGCTCGGCCTCGAGCCGTCGCTCGCGGACGAGCTCGACGCACTCCGCGGCACTGAGCCCCGCGCCCGTGTGCCACCGCCCCTCCACGAGGATCAGCATGCCGCGCGGCACGAGCAGGTCGGTCCAGCGCTGCAGCGCGGCGGCGGGATCGGGCATCGCCCAGAGCACGTGCCGCGAGAGCACGACGTCGAACGCCGACGCGGGCAGCGGCGGCTCGGCCGCGTCGGCCACGACGAACTGCGGGCTCGGCATCGTTCCGGCGTTCTTCTCCCGAGCCCGGCGGATCATCTCGGGGGAGAGGTCGACTCCCGTGACGACGTGCGCGCTCTCCTCCGCGAGCAGCCGCGAGAGCGTGCCCGTGCCGCACCCGAGGTCGGCGATGCGCAGCCCGCGGTCCGGCAGCAGGGGCAGGAGAAGCTCCGTCCACGCCCTCCGCACCGCCGGGTCGCGCAGGCCGTGATCGGCCGCGTCATCGAAGGTCTCGGCCTCGGCATCCCACAGGGCCCGCTGCTCCTCGCTCATGCGGCCATGCTCTCATCGCGCCCGCGAGGAGCGGCAGGTGCGCCGCCGCCGCATCCGTGATGGGCTGGATGCCCGCCCCGCGCATCCCGTCAGGAGCACCCGTGACCGCACCGACCCTGCAGCCCGACCTGCCGCTCGTCGAGGTGGCGTCGCGCGCCGAGTGGCGCGCCTGGCTCGCCGCGAACGCCGCGAGCTCGCGCGGGGTGTGGGCGGTGACGGTGAAGAAGCCGCACGTGCCCGAGGGCGGTGAGTACGTCAGCGCGCGGGATCTCAACGAGGAGTGCCTCTGCGTCGGGTGGATCGACTCGAAGCCGGGGAGGGTCGATGAGCGGCGCACCGCGCTGCTCTGCACCCCGCGAAAGCCCGGCAGCGGCTGGTCGAGGGTCAACAAGGATCGCCTCGAGCCGCTTCTGGCGCAGGGGCTCGTGACGCCGGCGGGGCTCGCCGTCATCGCGCAGGCGAAGGCCGACGGCTCGTGGGGGAGGCTCGACGAGGTCGACGCGCTGCTCGTGCCCGACGACCTCGCCGAGGCGCTCGCAGGGTACCCGAGCGCGCGGGCGACCTTCGACGCGTTCCCGCCCTCGGCCCGGCGCGGCATCCTCGAGTGGATCGCGCAGGCGAAGCGCCCGGCGACGCGGGCGCAGCGCGTCGCGCGCACCGCCGAGGAGGCGGAGCGGGGCATCCGCACCCTGCAGTGGAGCCGCAGGGAGACGTGACGGGCGCGCGGGCGCTCCGGTCGGCGGCGACCGGGGACGGCCGGCGGCCGCGGGCGTACGCTCGACCCGCATGAGGGCATCCCGCATCGCACTCGCCGCCGTCGCACTCGCTCCGCCGCTGGTCTGGGCCGCCGCGCACGCGAGCTCGCGCCCGGTGCGCCGGTGGAGGCCGGGTGCCGGCGCGCGCTCGAGCGTCGCGGGGCTCGGCGTGCGGCGCTTCGGGGGAGGGGAGCCGGTCGTCGTCCTGCTCTCGGCGCTCGCCTCGAGCGAGCGCATGTGGGGCGCCGAGTTCGACGTCCTCGGTCGTCACGCGACGGTCGTCGCGATCGATCCGATCGGTTTCGGGGGGTCGATGCGCAGTCCGCTGCTCGAGGGGCCGCTCGATGCCGCAGCGCACGTCGACGCGGTGCTCGCCGTGCTGCGCGAGCTCGGGCTGGATGCCCGACCGACCGTCGTCGTCGGGCACTCGATGGGGGCATCCCTCGCCCTGCGGGTCGCGGCCCGCATGCCCGCCGCGCGCGCCGTCGTCGCCTTCGGCGCGCCGCTCTTCCGCACGGCGGCGGAGGCCGATGATCGCGTGCGGCGCATGGGCTGGTTCGAGGCGCTGCTCGCGCAGGGGCCGCTCGCCGAGCGCGTCTGCCGGTGGATGTGCCGTCACCGCGGCCTCGCCGAGGCGCTCACCGTGGCCGCGAACCCCCGTCTGCCGGTCGCCGTCGCCCGCGACGCCATGCGGCACACCTGGCGGGGCTACCTCGCCGGCTTCGACGCGCTCGTGCGCGACGACGGGTGGCGGGATGCCCTGCGCGCGCTCGACGAGCGCGGGGTGCCCGTGTGGCTCGTCGACGGCGTCGACGACCCGGTTCCGGTGCCGGGCCGCCCGGCGGAGCTGGCCGCGGCCTCGACGACCGTGACGGCGGCGCAGCTGCCGGGCGGTCACCAGCTGCCCCTCGGCGACCCGATGGGCTGCGCCTCGATCGTCCTCGGCGTGCTCAGCGTCCCCGGTGTTCTCAGCGGGTACTCGCGCGCATCGGACGGATATGGCAAGATACCCCCGGGAGGTATTCGATCATGATGACGCGCATGGCCGTGCTGCTGCTCATCGCAGCGCTCGCCGTCGTGGGCATCGTCATGAGCTCGCACAGCGCCATGCCCGCGGGGCACGCGTCGGTCGCCTCCTCCGCTCCCGTTCTCGCGCAGGATCCGGGGCACGAGCACTCCTCCGCCTCGAGCGCGACCGCGATGCCGGACGCGCCGCTCGATCCGACGGCCGAGCCCTGCGCCCCATGCGGCGGCGATCACACGGGCATGCTCCTCGCTTGCGCCATGCTCGCGCTCCTGCTCATCACCGGCGTCCTGCTGCCGCTGGTGGCCGTCCGGCACGGGATCCGGGCACCGGGCGTCGTCGCTCGCGGTGCGGCGCCGCGCCGCGTCGCCCCGCCCCAGCCGCCCGACCTCGCGCAGCTCTGCATCAGTCGGCAGTGATCGGCCGCCCGGCGACGACATCCGTCGTCGCCCCGCGCGACCCCACGAACCCTGATGACGAGAGAAGCAGAATCATGAAGACGACGACGACGATCGCTCGCGCACTCACCACCGGTGCGCTCGCCCTGACCACCGCGCTGGCCCTGACGGCCTGCGCCGCCCCTGCCGAGCCCTCCGCGGATTCCGGCGCGAACCGTGCGGACGTGATGTTCGTGCAGATGATGATCCCGCACCATGAGGGAGCCATCGAGATGAGCGACGTCCTGCTCGACAAGTCGGGGGTCGACCCCGACGTGTCGCAGCTGGCGGAGCGCATCAAGGCCGCCCAGGCCCCCGAGATCGAGCAGATGGAGGCATGGCTCGACGACTGGGGCATGGGCTCGATGGGCGGCATGGGCCACGGCGGGATGGACGGCATGGGCGCCGACGACGAGGCCGAGCTGGAGGCCGCGAGCGGCGCCGAGGCGGGCGAGGTGTTCCTCGAGCAGATGATCGTGCACCACGAGGGCGCGATCGACATGGCCGAGGACGTGCTCGACGACGGCGAGCACCCGGGTGTGCGCGATCTGGCCGAGAGCATCATCGAGAGCCAGGCCGAGGAGATCGAGCTCATGCGCTCGATGCTCGAGTCCTGACCCCGGGCGCCCCGACCTCGTCGTCGGGGCACGACCTCCCGATGCCCCCGGTTCGCCGCCCTCGCGCGCGGCGGGCCGGGGGCATCCCGCATCGCCCTGGCACCATGGCGGCATGACCGTCGCCCGCATCGCCATCCTGTTCGTTCTCGCCGCCGCGGCGGAGATCGGCGGTGCCTGGCTCGTCTGGCAGGCGGTGCGCGAGTCGAAGCCCTGGTGGTTCGCCGGTCTCGGCGTCGTGCTGCTCGGCGCCTACGGGTTCATCGCCGCGCTGCAGCCGGACGCGAACTTCGGGCGCGTGCTCGCTGCCTACGGCGGCATCTTCATCGCCGGCTCGCTCGCGTGGGGCGTCATCGTCGACGGCTTCACCCCGACCCGATGGGATTACATCGGCGCGGCGGTCGCGCTGCTGGGTGCGGCGATCATCATCGGCGCGCCGACCGCGAGCTCGACGCCGCAGGACTAGCGGCGGCGCAGCGGGCGCCCCACCCGGTGCCCGGCCGGTGCCCCGGCGCGCTCAGGAGGCGTCGCGCTGGAAGCGGGTCCAGTCGGGCGACTGGTGCCCGAGCAGCAGGGGCAGCGTGAGCGACTTGGAGGTGGCGTGCCACACCCCGGGTCTCTCCTCGTCGGGGGTCAACCCGACCTCGCGCATGATCTCGAGCCGGGGCCCGGAGGGGTCGACGGTCTGGATCGCGAAGCACTCCGCGCCGCCGAGCGAGGCCCAGTCGATCATGGCCCAGGTCGCCTCGACCCCGTAGGTCATGCGGTCGGCCGGATCGTCGGTGAGCACGAGCACGCTCAGCTCGCTGCCCTTGTCGAGGCCGCCCGCCGTGTACCCGAGGTCGATCGTGCCGATGCGCGTGAAGGTGTCGAGCACCGAGATGGTCCATCGGCCGAGCAGCCGTCGCGCCCCGGCCGGCGGCGCGACCGGTCCGGCAGCGTCGTCCGAGAGGCGCCGGAGCACGGTGTGCTGGCACCAGACGGTCTCGGCGATGGTCAACGGCACTCGGTAACCATAGAGCCGCGAGCGGCCAGGGACGGGGTGCTACGACAAACATGGAGCGTGCATCCAGGCCCGTTAGCCTCGACCGCATGGATGCCCCCGCCGTCGTCGCCGTCGCCGTGCTGCTGCTCGGCGCCCTGTTCAACGTCGTCGTCTGGTCGCGGTTCTACCCGCGCATCGCGGCCGACCCGCGCTCCCGTGACGCGAAGGGCGACCGCACCGCCTTCTTCCGCGTGCACGTCGTGCTCATCGCGGTCGCGCTCGTGATCGCGGCGCTCTCCCTCGGAGCGGCCGCCCTGCTGCTGCTCGGCTGAGCGCGGCACGAGGGCCGAGCCGGGCGCTGCGCCCGACCCGACCCCCGCACCCTGCCGGTCAGAGCGCGTCGACCGCCGCGAGGATCTCGGGCGTCTCGGTGCGCTGGGTGTAGTCGGCCTTGATGTCGGCGAAGGCGATGCGACGGTCGGCGTCGACGACGAGCACCGAGGGGTACGGGATGGCCGGGGTGTCGTCGGCGTTGCTGTCCTTCACGGCGAAGCCGAGGGCCGTGTGGGCCTCCTGGGCCGCGCCGCTCGGGGCGGTGACGATGCCGAGGGCGCCGGCGAGGGCGTTGCCCGGGTCGGAGACGACGATGAAGCCGAGCTCGCCGTTCTCGACGGCGGCCTGCGTGCCCTCGGGGGCCTGCGGGCTGATCGCGATGAGACGCACGCCGCGCTCGTCGAGCGCCGGGGCGAGCGTCTGCTGGTAGTGCTTGAGCGTGATGTTGCAGAACGGGCACCAGGCCCCCCGGTAGAAGACGAGCACGGCGGGGCCGGTGCCGAGCAGCGCGCTGAGGTCGTGCGAGGCGCCGTCGGCGTCGAGCACGGTGGCGGCGGGCAGGGCCGTGCCGACGGTGGCGGCGCCCGCCGGCACCCCGGCCGCGCGCAGGTCGCTCTGCTCGCCGTCGAAGACGGCCGTGAGCTCGGGGCCGATCGCGCCGGTGAAGCCGGGCACGAACTCGGCGATCTCGTCGGCGATGGTCGTGCTGATGGTGGTGGTGCTCGAGGTCATGGTCGCTCCTGTCGGTGTCGGATGCGCCCCGGGAGTCGATCGGGTGAGGCGGGTTCCCCCGACGCTACGGAGCGTTCGGTGCCCGCGCACGCCGGGCTGCCATCGAGCGTCACGGAGCGTCACACCGCGTCATCGTCCACCCAGCTCGCCCTCAGGCGGAGCCCGTCAGCGCTGGTGCTGCACCGCCCGCGCGATGCGGTTGCCCGCCAGCTGCGTCAGCTGCACGATGACGATGAGCGTGAGCACGACGGCGACCATGACGAACCAGTCGAAGCGCTGGTAGCCGTAGGTGAGCGCGAGGCTGCCGAGGCCGCCGGCGCCGACGAGCCCGGCGACGGCCGTCGCGTCGACGAGCGCGACCACGATGTACGTGAGCCCGAGCGTCAGCGGGCCGAGCGATTCGGGGATGACGATCGTGAACAGCGCCCGTGGCGGGGAGGCCCCCATCGCCGCGCCCGCCTCGACCGTGCCGGGATCGACCGCGACGAGGTTCGACTCGGCGATGCGCGCGATCGCGACCGTCGCGACGAGCGCGAGCGCGGGCACGGCGGCGCTCGTGCCGATGCTCGTGCCGATGAGGGCCCGGGTGACCGGGATGAGGGCGATGATGATGATGATGAACGGGATGGGGCGGATCACGTTGATCACGGTGTTGAGCGCCGCGAAGACGAGCCGGTTCTCGAGCAGGTTGCCCGGGCGCGTGGCGTAGAGCAGCACGCCGAGCAGCACGCCGAGGACGGCGGCGATGAGGAACGAGGACGTGATCATCTGCAGCGTCTCGAGCAGGGCCGTGCCGAGCTTCGGGAGCAGGGCATCCAGGTCGATGTCACGCACGGGCGAGCTCCTCGAGTCGGTCGGGCAGCTCGGTGACGGCGGCGGTGAGCGCGATGTCGGAGATCGCGAAATCGATGTCGAGCTCGCTGCCGAGCAGCTCGACGGTGAGGGTGCCGAACAGGCGCGACTGCAGCTCGCTCACGCCGCCGTAGACGACGTTGTAGTCGACGCCGCGCTCGCGCGCGATGCGCGAGAGGAAGGGATCGTTCGACTCGCGGTTCTCGACGTGGATCTGCACGATGCGCCCGCGGTGCACCCGGCGGATGCGCTCGAGCGCGCCCGCGTCGGGCAGGTGGTGCAGCACCGAGGAGACGAAGCGACGCGTCGTGCGGTGCTGCGGGTGCGCGAAGAGGTCGTAGACGCTGCCCTGCTCGACCACGGCGCCCTGCTGCATGACGGCGACGCGGTTCGCGATCTCGCGCACGACCTCCATCTCGTGCGTGACGAGCGCGATCGTCACCCCGTACTCGGCGTTCACCCGGCGCAGCAGCTCGAGCACCTCGCTCGTCGTCTGCGGATCGAGGGCGCTCGTCGCCTCGTCGCTCAGCAGCACATCGGGGCGGTTCGCGAGCGCGCGGGCGATGCCCACGCGCTGCTTCTGCCCGCCCGAGAGCCGAGCGGGGTACTCGAGGGCCTTCTCGGTGAGACCGACGAAGTCGAGCAGCTCCTCGACCCGGTCGAGGATCTGCGCCTTCGGCACCCCGGCCACCCGCAGCGGGTAGGCCACGTTCTGCAGCACGGTGCGCGACTGCAGCAGGTTGAACTGCTGGAAGATCATGCCGATGCGCTGCCGCGCCCGGTGCAGCGGTCGTCCGCGCAGGGCTGAGATCTCGGTGCCGTCGACGACGACCCGGCCCGCCGTGGGGCGCTCGAGGGCGTTGATCGTGCGCAACAGGGTCGACTTGCCGGCGCCGGAGAACCCGACGATGCCGAAGACGTCGCCGCGCTCGATGTCGAGGGTGACGTCGCGCAGGGCGTCGATGCGGCGCGGGCCCTGCGCGTAGCTCTTGGACAGGTTCTCGAACGAGATGGCGGGGGTCACGGGCTACTCGATCCCGCGGGCGAGCTGCTCGAGCTCGGCGAGGCGCTCGCGCAGAGCATCCACCGGCACCTCGACCAGCTGGGTCGTGCCGAAGCTGTCGGCCTCGAGGCCCGCGGCGACGCGCTCGTCCTGGTAGACCTCCTGCAGGATGCCGAACGCCGGGTCGTCGACATCGCCCGCGCGGGCGGCGATCACGTTGACGTACGGCAGCGACGATTCGGCGAGGGCGTCGTCGAGGAACAGGGCGTCGTCGCTGTCGATGCCCTGCGAGGGGTCGAAGTACGAGGTGCCGACGACGATCGCGGCGATGGCCGGGTCGTCGAGCTGCTGCGGGATGGTCACCGCCTGCACCGGCACGAACTCGAGCGCGAGGTCGTTGGCGGTGACGTCGTCGACGGTGGGGTAGCTGCCGGCGTCGTCGGCGAGCTCGATGAGACCGGCGTCCTCGAGGAGGAACAGCGCGCGCCCGCCGTTGGAGGCGTCGTCGGGGATGACGATGCGGTCGCCGGTCTGCAGCCCGTCGAGGTCGTCGATCGAGCTCGAGAAGACGCCCCACTGCGAGATCGTGGTCGAGAAGACCGGGGTGAGGTCGGCGTCGTTGGCCGTGTTGAAGGCGCTGAGGAAGGTGATGTGCTGGAACGCGTTCGCGTCGACCTCGCCCGCGACGAGCGAGGAGTTCGGCAGCACCCAGTCGTTCTCGAAGTTCACCCACTCGACGTCGAGGCCCTTCTCGGCCGCGACGAGCGCGACGGCGTCCTGCAGCTCGCTCTCGCCGCTGCCGGCGATCGTGAGGCTGAGGCGCTCGGCGCCATCGGTCGTTCCGCCCGCGCCGCCCGTCGCGCCGGCCGGGTCGCCCCCGGTGAGGAGCAGCGCGCCGACGACGCCGCCGACGAGCAAGGCGGCGCCGGCGATCGCCCCGCCGGTGATGAGCGCGGTGCGTCGGCGGCGCGTCCGCGCCTCGAGGGCGGCGCGCAGATCGGAGGGCGGGGGGACGGGAGGGGTGCTGGAGGAGGTCATGCGGTCATCGTGGGCGCGGCGCCGAGACGCCCGCCAGTTCGTGGCGCACTGTGACGCGAGGTTTCGTAACAATTGCCCCGGGTGCCGCGCTCGTGTGATCTAGGGGTATGAGCGACTACATCGGCCTCAACCTCTTCGAGATGAACACCGTCGGCCACATCTCCCACGGCCTCTGGGTGCACCCCGAGAACACCCGGCACCGCTACGCCGACCTCGACTTCTGGGTCGAGCAGGCGAAGCTCCTCGAGGAGGGGCTCTTCGACGCCGTCTTCCTCGCCGACGTCATCGGCGCCTACGACGGGTACCGCGGCGGGCCCGAGACGGCCATCCGCGAGGCCGTGCAGATCCCGAGCAACGACCCGCTGCTGGTCATCCCGGCCATGGCGGCCGCGACCACGCACCTGGCCTTCGCGGCGACGTTCAGCACGACCTACGAGCCCCCGTTCGCGTTCGCGCGCCGGGCATCCACCCTCGATCACCTCACCAAGGGCCGCTTCGGCTGGAACGTCGTCACCTCGTACCTGCCGAACGCCGCCCGCAACTTCGGCCTCGACGACGAGATCGGCCACGACGACCGCTACGGCATCGCCGAGGAGTACCTGCAGGTGCTCTACAAGCTGTGGGAGGGCTCGTGGGACGACGACGCGGTCGTCGTCGACCGCGGCCGGCGCGTCTACACCGACCCCGAGAAGGTGCGCGCGATCGACCACGTCGGCGAGCACTTCCGGGTCGCCGGGCCGCACCTGGCCGAGCCGTCGATCCAGCGCACGCCGGTGATCTTCCAGGCCGGCAGCAGCGACCGCGGGCGCGAGTTCGCCGCGCAGCACGCCGAGGGCGTCTTCGTGGGCGGCCGCTCGCTCGAGGTGTACCGCGAGAACGTCGCCGACATCCGCCGTCGGGCCGTCAATCACGGTCGCCGCGCGGACGACGTCAAGACCTATGCGAGCGCCGTCGTCATCGTCGGGCGCGACACCGCCGAGGCGCAGGAGAAGGCCTCGGAGTTCCGGCGGCTGTCGAGCGCCGAGGGCTACCTCGCGCACGCGGGCGGCAGCGGCATCGACCTCGCCGCCTACTCGCGCGAGGCCGTCATCGACGACGTCCTCGCCGCCGAGGCCCGCGCGGGGCGCGACAGCGGGCAGTCGGGGCGACGCTTCCACGCCCCCGGCACGACCGTCGGC
The DNA here is from genome assembly GCF_026625045.1 of Microcella daejeonensis. Taxonomy (GTDB): domain Bacteria; phylum Actinomycetota; class Actinomycetes; order Actinomycetales; family Microbacteriaceae; genus Microcella; species Microcella daejeonensis. The sequence goes on from NZ_CP113089.1 coordinate 1,584,894, forward strand.
GAGGCGCTCGACGCCGTCACCGCCTTCGACCGCAACCCCTTCTTCGTCGCCGGCTCGGCCGTCGAGGTCGCCGACGCGCTCGAGCGCTGGACGGACGAGACCGGGCTCGACGGCTTCAACCTGCGGCAGTTCCTCACGCCCGGCACGGCCGAGGACTTCATCGAGCACGTCGTCCCCGAGCTGCAGCGCCGCGGGCGCTACCGCACGCGGTACGAGGAGTCGACGTTCCGCGAGCGGCTGTTCGGCGCGGGAGCCCGGCGGGTGCCCGAGCGGCACCCCGCCGCGCGGTACCGCGGGGGAGCGAACCTCGGCGGGGCGGGGGCGGACGAGGCCGAGCAGCGCGCGGCGGGGTGAGCGGATCCGGCCCCGATACCCTGGTGGGGTGACCGTCGCCCCGCTCGAGACCGCTGAGATCGTCGGCGTGCGCGCGCAGTTCCCGATCCTGGCGCAGACCGTGAACGGGCATCCCCTCGTCTACCTCGATTCGGCCGCGACGGCCCAGAAGCCCGAGCGCGTCATCGCCGCCGAGGGCGCCTTCTACCGCGAGGCGAACGCCGCCGTGCACCGCGGAGCGCACACCCTCGCCGCCGAGGCCACCGAGCGCTACGAGGATGCCCGCGCCGAGGTCGCCCGCTTCCTCGCCGTCGACGAGAACGAGGTCGTCTTCACCTCCAACGCCACGGAGGGCCTCAACCTCATCGCCTACGCGCTCGGCAACGCGAGCCTCGGCATGGGCGGCGACGCGGCGCGGCCGTTCGCGCTCGGCCCGGGCGACGAGATCGTCACGACCGAGCTCGAGCACCACGCCAACCTCATCCCCTGGCAGGAGCTCGCCGCGCGCACCGGCGCGACGCTGCGCCACATCCCCGTCGACGACGAGGGCCGCCTGAGGGTGGATGCCGCTGCCGCGGTCATCACCGAGCGCACCCGCCTGCTCGCCCTCACCCACGTGTCGAACGTCACCGGCGTCGTCTCCCCGCTCGAGCAGCTCGTGCCCCTCGCGCGGGCGGTCGGTGCGCTCGTCGTGCTCGACGCCTGCCAGTCGGCGCCGCACGGCGTGCTGCATCCGCGGGAGCTCGACGTCGACCTCGCCGTCTTCAGCGGCCACAAGGTCTACGGCCCGACCGGCGTCGGCGTGCTCTACGGGCGCGCCGCCCTCCTCGACGCTCTGCCCCCGTTCCTGTTCGGCGGCTCGATGATCACGACCGTCACGCTCGAGAAGGCCGAGTACCTGCCCGCCCCGCAGCGCTTCGAGCCCGGAACGCCGCGCATCGCCCAGGCCGTCGGGCTCGCCGAGGCGCTGCGCTTCGTCTCGGAGATCGGCATGGACCGCATCGCCGCGACGGAGGAGGCCCTCGGCCGCCGTCTGCTCGCGGGGCTCGCGGGCATCCCGGGCGTGCGGGTGCTCGGCGGCACCGACCCGGCCGGCCGCGTCGGCCTCGCGAGCGTCGTCGTCGACGGCGTGCACGCGCACGACGCCGGGCAGTTCCTCGACGACCGCGGCATCGCCGCCCGCGTCGGCCACCACTGCGCCCAGCCCCTGCACCGCCGCCTCGGCGCCACCGCGAGCCTGCGTCTCAGCTGCGGAGTGCACACGACCGCCGCCGAGATCGACCTCGCGCTCCAGGCGGTCGCCGGCGTGCGCCCCTACTTCGGAGTCGCCGCATGAGCAGCCTCGACCAGCTGTACCAGCAGATCATCCTCGACCACTCGAAGCACCCGCACGGCCGCGGGCTCGAGCCGGGGGAGGAGACCAGCCATCAGCGCAACCCGGTCTGCGGCGACGAGATCACGCTCGCGCTGCGGTGGGAGCCGCCGGTCGCGGGGGATGCCGCCGCCGCGGCCGCACCGGGCTCCGACCGTCTCGCGGGCGTGGCCTGGGAGGGCGCCGGCTGCAGCATCTCGCAGGCCAGCGCCTCGCTGCTCGTCACCCTCGTCGAGGAGTCGCGCGAGGAGGGCCCGGTGAGCCCGGCCGATCTCTCGGCGATGATCGAGGAGTTCCGCACCGCGATGCGCTCCCGCGGCACGATCGAGCTCGACGAGGAGCGCTTCGGCGACGCCGCGGCGCTCAGCGGCGTCTCCCGCTACGTCGCGCGGGTCAAGTGCGCGATGCTCGCCTGGGTCGCGGCCGAGGACCTGCTCGCTCGTCGCGCCGCCGGCTGAGGCCGCGCGCCCGCCGCGCGCGGGCTGAGGCCGCGCCGCCGGCCCACGCGCGAACCGCGTCTGGCACGAATTCAGGCGCCGAGCATCCCGAATCGGCGAGTCGCCGCCATGCCGTGGCCGACACGCCGAGTCATGCCTGAATATGCGCCAGCCAGCCAGCCAGCCAGCCAGCCAGCCAGCCAGCCAGCCAGCCGGCCGGCCAGCCAGCCGGCCCGCCGACCAGCAAGCCGGCCGACCAGCCGACCAGCCGGCCAGCCGGGCCGCCTCGCGGCGCGGCTGGCCGCGATCAGGATGCGCGGGCTCGAGCTCGGCGTGTCGCCGCAGGGGCAGGGCCGACGCGCCAGGCGGCTCCTGATCGCGGGCACCGAGCGGGTCGACGACGACTCGTCACCCCGCCGGTCGACCGGCGTCAGGCCGCGGGCGCCTCGGGGTCGACGGCCTCGAGCACGAAGATCGGGATGAGCCGGTCGGTCTTCTGCTGGTACGAGTCGTAGTCGGGCCACACCGCGCAGGCGCGCTGCCACCAGGCGGCGCGGTCGGGGTCGTCGGCGCCGAGCTCGCGGGCGCGGTAGTCGCGCTTCTCGGCGCCGTCCTGCAGCTCGCAGTGCGGGTGCTCGACGAGGTTCGCGTACCAGGCGGGGTTCTCGGGGGCGCCGCCCTTGGAGGCGACGACGAGGTAGTCGCCCTCGTGCTCGACGCGCATCAGAGCGGTCTTGCGCAGCTTCCCGCTCGCGGCGCCGACGGTGGTCAGCACGATGATGGGAACGCCCCGCATCGTGTTCGCCTCCTGCCCGTTCGTGCGCTCGAAGGTCTCGGCCTGCTCGCGCGCCCACTCGGATGTGCTCGGTGCGTACTCCCCGGTCAATGGCATGCCAGAAGGGTAGCGAGGATGCTCGCGCACGGTCTTGGCGTGTCGCGGCACCCCCGCCTACCATCGAGACATTCGAACACACGTTCGATCATCACCGCTCTTCATCCGCTCATCGCACCCCCGACGTCGGCCGGCCGTCGAGACAGGAGGAACCGTGTTCGCCGCTCGCCCCGCGACCGCTGCCCGCCCCACCGCCGCCCGCCCCGCGGATCCCGCGGCGCACCCCGGCCCCTCCGGCGCGCGCCCTGCGCCGCAGCCCGCCGTGCTCTGGACCGACGCCGGGGGCCTGCCGCTGCGCCTCGTCGTGGGCGGCGAGCGCTGGCGCGTCTCCGATCGCCCGACCGTGATCACCGAGCCCGTCTCCTGGTGGTCGCGCCTCGACCCCGACGCGACCGCGATCGGCTCCGCGCCGCGCACCGCCTGCGGCTGGCGGTTCCAGGCCACGACCGAGGACGGCCGCAGCTGCGTCTTCGACGTGCGCGACGGCGGGGATTCCGCCCGCTGGCTCGTCGTGAAGGTCTACGAGTAGGGGAGAGGCACGCCTAGCGCCGCTCGATGAGGTGCGCGAGCTCGGCGATGAAGCCGTCGAACCCCTCGGAGGTGCGCACGAGCTCGGTGACGTCGCGGCGCGAGGCGAAGACGTCGACGAACTGGTCGAACAGGGGCTGGAAGCGCGCCCGGCCCTCCGCGCTGAACGCGATGAGGGCGACGACCGAGACTCGGGCATCCCCCCATTGCACGGGCGCGGGGCAGAGGGCCACGGCGATCGCGGTGCGCGCGGCCGTGAGGCCCATGGCGTGCGGCATGGCGAGCGTCTCGGTGAAGGCGGTCGACGACATGCGCTCGCGCTCGATGGCGCCCTCGACGTACTCCTGCCCGACGGCGCCCGAGGCGATCATCGCCTCGCCGAGCGCGCGGATGATCGACTCGGGGTCGTCGCCCGGGGCCTCGGCGAAGAACAGCTCGCGGTCGAAGTACTCCAGCAGCTCGTCGGTGATGCGCGCGCGACGCCGGTGGCGGCGCACGCGCGAGATCGCGGCGCGGATGGCGTCGATGTCGTCGTCGGTGAGGAACGGCTGCACGATCACGACGCCCTCGCGCGGCACGGGCATCGGGATGGTCGAGATGACGAGGTCGCTCGTGAGCTCGCGCGGGTCGACGTCGGTACGCGTGACGACGAACTCGATCGACAGGTCGGCGCCGAGCTCGCGCTCGATGCGCGTGCGCAGGATGGCGTGCAGGTCGTAGTAGCTGGGGCACACGATCGTGCCGGTGACGCGCTCCTCGCGGCGCGACATGCGCTCGAGGTGCGAGCCGAGGTGCAGGGCGATGTACGAGATCTCGTCGTCGTCGACCTGGATGCTGCGCTCGCGCTGCACGATCGAGGCGATGAACACGGCGATGTCGAAGATCAGCGGGTACGAGCTCTTGATGGATCGGGTGAGCGGGTTGCGGGTGTGGGCGTTCTCGCGGGCGCGCGAGACGAGGTTGCCCAGGTGGATGGCGAGCCGGGCGATGAAGGCGTCGTCGCGGAAGTCGACGAGGTACTCCTCGGCGACGAGGTCGACGATGCGCCGCACCGTCGCAAGGTCGTCGGCGTCGACGGTCGGCGCGCTGCCCGCATCGGCCCCGGGCGCGATGACGCGCGTCGTCAGCAGGCGCGCGAGGTAGTCGACGTCGCCGTCGGTGACCTCGACGGCGAAGTGGTCGGGGATGAGCCGGTGCAGCGCGGCGGCGATCGGGGCGGTCTGCGCGACGGCCGCCGGTCGCGAGCTCGGCGGCAGGTGCTGATCGCGCCGCACGCGGTCGACGGCGATGGCGACGTGCAGGATGACGGCGTCGATGCCGTACTCGTTGATGAAGAAGCCCTCGGCGTCGAGCGCCTCGATGAGCTCGGTCTTGAAGGCGCCGAGCCCCGCGATGCCGAACTCGGCCTCGATCGCGTCGAGCTCGAGCACGCCCTGGGTGCTCTCGCCCTGCAGCAGCCGGCTGAGCAGGCGGCGCTTGGCCGACTCGGTGCCGCTGAGCTCGACGGTGGCGCCGCGACGGCTCAGCACCGCACCGCTCTCCTCCGCGAGCGACTTCACCTTGCGCAGGTCGGTCTCGAGGGTCGACTCGCTGACGAAGAGTCCGTCGGCGAGCCCGTGCACGTCGAGCCCGCCGGGAGCCTCGGTGAGCCGGCGCACGAGGTGGTGCACGCGGGCCTGCGGCGTCTCCGATCCGACTGATCGCCCGCGGCTGCGGGCCGCGAACTCGGCGTAGGCCTCGCGGTTGAGGCGGTAGCCGGAGGTCGAGGCGGTGAGGATGGCGAGGGGATGCGCCGCCGACTTCGCGGCGGCGACGTAGCTGCGCACCGAGCGCGTCGTCACCCCGAGCTGCTCGGCGAGGTCGGTGGCCGTCACCCAGTCGTCCTGCTGCAGCAGCAGCTCGAGCATCCGCTCGTACTTGTCGGCCATCGTCTGGCCACTGTAGACCAGCGCCCGCCCCGGCGACCGGGCTCGCCGCCGTGCTCCGGAGGCGGTCTTCCGCGGGGTGGGAAGGAAGTCTGCTGGAGTGCGCGCGGCGTTGCCGACACGATCGGTAGTGCGGGCGCTCTGCGTCCCGCGCTCCGCCCGCACCGATCTCGACTGCACGACGCTCACGACCGCGAGGAGGCGATCATGACCCGCACGGTGGCCGTCGTCTGCGGTTCCGGGGTGTCGAGCACGTTCCTCGCCCGCGGCCTGCGCTCGCTGCTGTCGGCCCGCGGCCTGTTCTGGCACGTCCTGCCCCTCGCGCTCGACGAGCTCGACGATCGAGCCGATGAGCTCGACGTCGTGCTGCTGGGCCAGCACGTGAGCGCCGAGCTCGCCGCCGTGAGCGCGCTGCTGCCCGGCGCGGTGGTCGTGCCGCTGAGCGTGGGCGGCATCGACGAGCCCGCGGCGCGCGAGGCCCTCGAGCTGCTGCAGGGCATCCCCCCGACCGAAACATCCGGTGACGCCGTCGCCGCATCCGCCCCTCACGAAGGAGACCCCCATGGCTGATCGCACCCTCGCCGTCGCATCCGCGCACGGCCTGCACGCCCGCCCCGCCGCCCTGTTCGTCAAGGCGGCGACCGACTCGGGCGCCTCGGTGCACCTGCGCAAGGGCGAGCGCACGGTCGACGGCAAGAGCATCCTCGGGGTCGTCTCGCTCGGCATCGAGCACGGCGACGAGGTCACCCTCACCGTCGAGGGCGAGAACGACGCGGCCGTGCTCACCGAGCTCGCGGCCTTCCTCGAGCAGGACCACGACGCGTGACCGCTCCCGTGAGCGCCCCCGCCCTGCTGCGCGGCACCGGCATCGGCCGCGGCACCGCCGTCGGCCCCGTGCTGCGCATGCCCGACCCCGTGCCCGACCCGACCGACACGCCCCGCACGCGCACCGCCGAGGAGGAGACGGCGCGCGCGACCGAGGCCCTCACCGCCACGGCGACGCAGCTGCGCGAGCGCGGGCAGGCCGCGGGCGGCACGGCGGCCGAGGTGCTCGACGCGCTCGCCATGATGGCCGAGGACCCGTCGCTCGCGACCGACGTGCAGCAGCGGATCGAGAAGGGCGCGACCGCCGAGTTCGCCATCTTCGCGGCGATGGATGCTTTCCGCGAGCTGCTCGCCGGCATGGGCGGGTATCTCGGCGAGCGCGCCGGCGACCTCGGCGACGTGGCGAGGCGCGCGATCGCGCGCCTGCAGGGGCTGCCCGCTCCCGGCGTGCCCGAGTCGGAGCATCCCTTCATCCTCGTCGCCCGCGACCTCGCCCCCGCCGACACCGCCACGCTCGACCTCGACCACGTGCTCGCGCTCGTCACCACCGAGGGCGGCCCCACCTCGCACACGGCGATCCTCGCCCGCGAGAAGGGCATCACCGCGATCGTCGGAGCGCTGCAGGCCGCCGAGCTGAACGACGGCGACCTCGTGCTCGTCGACGCCGAGAACGGCACGATCGAGCTCGATCCGCCGCAGGAGCGCATCGACCTCGCCGTGCAGCGCACCGCGACGCTGCAGGCGATCCGCGCCGCGAGCTCGGGGCCCGGTCACCTCGCCGACGGTCACGCCGTGCCGCTGCTCGCCAACATCGGCTCGCCCGAATCGGCCCGCGAGGCCGCTGCCCGCGGCGCCGAGGGCGTCGGGCTCTTCCGCACCGAGGTCCTCTTCCTCGGCGCCGAGAAGGCCCCCTCCGTCGAGGAGCAGGCGGCCACGTATCGCGAGGTGTTCGCGAACTTCCCCCGCCAGAAGGTCGTCGTGCGCGTGCTCGACGCCGGTGCCGACAAGCCGCTGGCCTTCCTCACCGACGCGGGCGAGGAGAACCCCGCGCTCGGCCGCCGCGGCCTGCGGGCGCTCGCCGCCCACGAGGAGGTGCTGCGCGACCAGCTGACCGCGCTCGCGCAGGCCGCCGAGGGCGGCGAGGCCGAGGTGCAGGTCATGGCCCCGATGGTCTCGACGGCGCAGGAGGCGCGCTACTTCCGCGACCTCGCGCACGAGCTGGGCATCCGCGTCGCCGGCGTCATGGTCGAGGTGCCCTCGTGCGCGATCATGGCCGACCACGTCGTGCCGAACGCTGACTTCGTCTCGATCGGCACGAACGACCTGACGCAGTACGTCTTCGCCGCCGACCGCCTGCTCGGCAGCGTCGCGGGCTTCCAGAACCCCTGGCACCCCGCGGTGCTGCGGCTCATCCAGCAGGTGGGCGTCGCGGGCGCCGAGCACGGCGTGCCGGTGGGCATCTGCGGCGAGGCCGCGGCCGACCCGCTGCTCGCCGTCGTGCTCGTGGGCCTCGGCGCGACCACGCTCTCGATGTCGTCGACCTCGATCGCCGACGTACGCGCCGAGATCGCGCAGTACACCCTCGACGAGGCCCGCGCCCTGGCGGCGATCGCCGTCGCGGCCGACAGCGCCGAGGCCGCGCGCGACGCCGTCGCGGCGGCCGCCGACGAGCTCGATCCGGTCGAGGCCCCCTGACCCTCGACCACTCCGACCCCTTCCCGCACCGCTCACCACCACCAGCACTCCCAACCCACCAGCAAGGAGACCCCCCTCATGACGACGACGTCAGCCCCGCCGGTCAAGCCGAACGCGCGCGTGCGCGTTCAGCGGTTCGGCACCTTCCTCAGCGGCATGATCATGCCGAACATCGCGGCCTTCATCGCCTGGGGGTTCATCACCGCCTTCTTCATCCAGACCGGGTGGACCCCGGTGCCCGCGCTCGGCGGATTCCCGAGCGCCGACGGCACGGAGAACCTCGGCCTCGTCGGCCCGATGATCACCTACCTCCTCCCGCTCCTCATCGCGAACACCGGCGGCCGCATGGTCTACGGCACGCGCGGCGGCGTCGTGGCCTCGATCGCCACGATGGGCGTCATCGTCGGTACGACCATCCCGATGTTCATCGGCGCGATGATCATGGGCCCGCTCGCCGCGTGGCTCATGAAGAAGGTCGACGCGCTGTGGGCGGGCAAGATCCGCGCCGGCTTCGAGATGCTCGTCGACAACTTCTCCGCCGGCATCCTCGGCTTCCTCCTCGCGATCGCCGGCTTCTTCGGCATGGCGCCCGTCGTCACACTGCTGAGCAACGCGCTCGGCGAGGGAGCCCGCTTCCTCACCGAGACCGGCCTGCTGCCCCTGGCGAGCCTGGTGATCGAGCCCGGCAAGGTGCTCTTCCTCAACAACGCCATCAACCAGGGCGTGCTCACGCCGCTCGGCATCCAGGAGGCCCAGGAGACCGGCAAGTCGATCCTCTTCCTGCTCGAGGCCAACGCCGGCCCCGGCCTCGGTCTGCTGCTCGCCTTCACCTTCTTCGGCGTCGGCATCGCCCGCGCCTCGGCTCCCGGCGCGATCATCATCCAGTTCCTCGGCGGCATCCACGAGATCTACTTCCCGTACGTGCTCATGAAGCCGCTGCTCATCGTCGCCCTGATCGGCGGCGGCATGACCGGCATCGCCACCAACCTGCTGCTCGACGGCGGCCTGCGGGCCCCGGCATCGCCCGGCTCGATCTTCGCGATCCTGCTGCAGACCGCGAGCGACAGCTACGTCTCGGTGATCCTCTCGGTGATCCTGTCGGCGACGGTGACCTTCCTCATCGCCTCGGTGATCCTGCGGTCGAGCCGCAAGCGCGACCTGGCCGCGCTCGAGGACAAGGGCGATGCCTTCACCTCGGCAGTCGACCAGAACTCCGCGAACAAGGGCCGCGAGTCCGACGTCAGCCGTCTGCTCGGCACCGACGCCGCGGCCGCCGGCGCCACCACCGACGTGCGCATCCAGAACATCGTGTTCGCCTGCGACGCGGGCATGGGCTCGAGCGCCATGGGTGCGACGGTTCTACGCAAGAAGCTGAAGGACGCCGGCGTCGAGGGCGTGACCGTCACGAACAAGGCGATCGCGAACCTGGATGCCGATGCCGACCTCGTCATCACGCACCAGGACCTCACGCCTCGCGCCGAGCAGGCCGCGCCCGGCGCCGTGCACGTCTCGGTCGACAACTTCATGTCGAGCCCGACGTACGACGACGTCGTGCAGCGGGTGCGCGCGCAGCAGGCTCAGTAGAGCCTGCCGCACTACCCTCGCGCTGAGCCGGTCGCGGCCTCTCCGGTCGCGGCCGGCTCAGCCCCCGTCGCGCAGCATCACCCTGCGCGGCACCCCGATCACGAGAGAGACCAGGATCCCCATGAGCTCCGCCGTTCTGACCACCGACCGCATCATCCTCGACGGCACCGCCCGCACCCGGGAGGAGGCGATCGAGGAGGGCGCGCGACTGCTGGAGGCGGCCGGAGCCGTGACCGCCGACTACGCGGCGGCCATGCACGAGCGCGAGGCGCTCACCTCCACCTACATGGGCAGCCACCTCGCCATCCCGCACGGCACCAACGAGGCGAAGGCGGCCATCCTCGCCTCGGCGATGACCGTCGTGCGCTACGCCGAGCCGATCGACTGGGCGGGCAACCCCGTGCGCGTCGTGGCCTGCATCGCGGGCAAGGACGGCGGGCACATGGCCGTGCTCTCGTCCCTCGCCCTCGTCTTCAGCGACGAGGCCGCCGTCGAGCAGCTGCTGGCCGCCCCCGACGCCGCGTCGGTGCTCGCCCTGCTCGGCGACGTCAACGACGCGGGGGAGTAGCCGCATGACCGCCGTGCACTTCGGCGCGGGCAACATCGGCCGCGGCTTCATCGGCCTGCTGCTGCACGAGGCGGGTCACGACCTCGTCTTCGTCGACGTCAACGCCCCGCTCATCGCCCAGATCACCGCCGCCGACTCGTACCGGGTGATCGAGATCGGCGAGCAGGAGCGCTCGACGGTCGTCACCGGTTTCACCGCGATCGACTCCTCGGCCGACCGCGCGGCCGCCGTCGCCGCCGTCGCGAGCGCCGACATCGTCACCTGCGCCGTCGGTCCGACCGTGCTGCGCTTCATCGCCCCGGTCATCGCCGACGGCCTGCGCGCCCGCTCCGCCGACCTGCCGCCCGTCGTCGTCATGGCCTGCGAGAACGCGCTCGGCGCGACCGATCTGCTGCACGGCCGCATCGCCGAGGCGCTCGGGGACGACGCCGAGGCGGTCCTCGCGCGCGGCGTCTTCGCCAACACCGCGGTCGACCGCATCGTGCCCGCGCAGGATGCATCCGACCTCGACGTGCGGGTCGAGCACTTCTGCGAGTGGGCGATCGAGACGGGGCCGTTCGCGGGCGCCGTGCCGAGCATCCCGGGCGCGCACTTCGTGCCCGAGCTCGCCCCCTACATCGAGCGCAAGCTCTTCACCGTCAACGCCGGCCACGCGGCCTGCGCCTACTTCGGCCACCTCGCCGGGGCGGCCACGATCGACGAGGGGATGCGCGTTCCGAGCGTGCGCGCGGCCGTCGAGGCCGTGCTGCTCGAGACCTCCCGGCTGCTCGTCGACCGCCACGGCTTCGCAGCGGCCGAGCAGGACGCCTACCGCGAGACCGCGCTGCAACGCTTCGCGAACCCGGCGCTCGCCGACGGCGTCGACCGGGTCGGCCGCCAGCCGATGCGCAAGCTCTCGCGCGACGAGCGGTTCCTCTCGCCCGCGCGCGGCCTCGCCGACCTCGGCGTCGCCCCCGTCGCGATCCTCGCGGCGGTCGGCGCCGGCCTGCGCTTCGACGTCGCCGACGATCCCGAGAGCGTCGCCCTGCAGCAGCTGCTCGCCTCCGAGGCGAGCGACGAGCAGATCGTCGCCGAGGTCATGGGCGTCGTCGCGGGGGAGCCCCTCGCGGCCCCGCTCGCGAGCGTCGTCGCCGAGGTGCGCGCGGGCTGAGGTCGCTCCGCGCGCCGGTGTCAGTCGAGCGGTGCGCCGGCGGCGGGTGCCGCCGACTCCTGCGGCGAGGCGGAGGGGGCGGGCATCACGGCATCTCCGGCGGCCGCGCGCTCGGCCTCGTGCCGGCGGCGCGCGCGCCGCAGCACGAGCAGGGCGACGAGCACGATCAGCCCGAGCACGAGCAGCCAGGGCAGCAGCACGCCGAGCACGACGAGGGCTCCGCTGAGGAAGGCGAGCAGGGCATCCCACCCGGTCTGCAGTCCCGACAGGAACGTGTCGGGCTCGTCGACCGGCGCCGTCTGCTCGCTGCCGAGGGTGAGCCGCAGCGTCGACAGACTGACCTGGTCGGCGAGCGCGCGCTGCTGCGACTGCAGGCTCTCGAGCTCCGCCTGCCGGTCGCTGATGGCGGTCTCGAGGGCGATGAGCTCCTCGACGTCCCCCGCGGAGCCCTGCAGTGCGAGCAGCCGCTCGACCGACGACGACAGCGCACCGATGCGGGCCTCGACGTCGCGCACCTCGCGGGTCACATCGCTCGCGCTGAGGCTGAGCTCCTCCGACTCGCCGAGCTGCTGCAGCTCGTCGATCACCTCGGTGAGCTGCGCCGACGGGATGCGGAGCACGAGCTCGGCCCCGCCCCGGTCGCCCTGCCGCGGAGCGAACTCGTTCCGCCCATCGACGCGGCCGTCGGCGCGCTCCACGATCCGGGCCGCCTCGGCCGCGGCGTCGAGGGGCTCGGCGACGGTGACGTAGAGGGAGCCGGTCGTGATGACCTCGCGGCCCGCGTCGGAGCCGTCGACGAGGTCGCCCGTCCCGCCGCCGTCGGCGTCGCCGCCGCTCTCGCCGGTCGGGGCATCGACGCCGGGCTGGAAGGTCTCCGCGGGCATCGGCATGCCGTCGGGGCCCACGAATCCGCCGCTCTCGTCCGAGGCGGAGTCGGCGGCGCCGGTGCAGCCCGCGAGGAGCAGCAGCAGGGCGAGGGAGGCGGCGAGCGCGCCGCCGCGGGAGCGCCGCGCGGCGCGGGTCGAACGGGAGGATCCGGCCGGCGAGGCGGGCTGTGCGCGGCGGGCGGCGTGTGCGGTCATGCGGCGACCGTACGGAGCGGGCCCGGCGCGCCGCCACCCAACGTTTCGCGGAGTGACGTGTTCGTTATCTGACCGCTCGCCGACAGTGCCCTGGAGGTGATCTGCGAACGGACGATCCGGCTCGTCGGGATGGGTACCGTCTGACCAGGCCCTGTTCGCGAGTAGTCCGGGGAGGGCCGACAGCCTGCGCGACTAGGGGTGGACGCGAAGGACGAAGGGGCCGACCGGGTCGGCCCCTTCGTTGCGTCCGCGGGTCGACGACCGATCCCGACCCCGACCCTTGGCATTCGATCCCGACCCTCGGCATTCGACCCCGGCGGTCCTTCCAATCCGCAGGACTTCCATGACGTCCCCTCGCGATGCTCCTGCAGAGTGGAAGGAGCGCGAGTGGGAGACCGAGGTCCCCGCGGCTGATGACGCGCGCCGCCCGGTCGATGCCCGCCCGCGTGCACCGGCGCGACCCGGCCCCTCCGCGGCGACCCGACCCGGCGACCGCGACCCGGCCCCGCCTCGGCGACCCGACCCCGTCACGCCGAGACGCGGCATAGGCTCGCCCGCCATACTCGTCCCCATGGGCATCCTCGATCGCTGGCTGCGGCCCGCCCCCGAGCTGCACGTGGCCGGCGACACCGCCGATCCCGACCGTGCGGGGGAGGGCGTCCCGGTCACGCCGGCGGACGCCCCCGGGCCGACCGTCGTCATGATCCACGGCATCGCGAGCTCCTCGGTGACGTTCCAGAACCTCGTGCCGCTGCTGTCGCCGACCCATCGCTGCATCACCATCGACCTGCTCGGCTTCGGCCGCTCGCCGGCCCCCGCCGACGCGAGCTACACCCTCGAGGAGCACACCGCCGCGGTCGAGGCCGCCATCCGCGCGCTGCGCCTGCGCGAGCCCTTCGTGCTCGTCGGGCACTCGCTCGGCAGCCTGATCGCCACGCGCTACGCGGCCACCCACCGGCGCGAGCTCGACCGCCTCGTGCTCGTCAGCCCGCCGATCTACCTGCCGCCGAGCGTCATCGGTGATCAGCGCGACCGCGCCTCGATGGGCCTCTACTTCTCCGTCTACGAGTTCATGCGCGCCAACCAGCAGTTCACGACCGCCGCCGCCGCGGCGCTCGCGCGCATCGCCCCCATCAAGAACGTGCTCGACGTGACCGAGCGCAACTGGCAGGCCTTCGTGCTCTCGCTGCAGAACGCCATCGAGACCCAGACGACCATCGCCGACCTCGCCTCGGTGCCGGTCGCCGTGGACGTCGTCTACGGGACGCTCGACCCCTTCCTCGCCCCCGGCGGCCTCAAGATCGCCGAGCAGCTGCGGCACGTCACGACCACCAGGGTGAACGGCGTCGACCACATCGTGCGGCGCAAGCTGGCGCGCGCCGTGGCGCGCATCATCGACGCACCCCCGGCCGCTCCGGCGCCCCCGGCCTGAGCCGGCTGGCGCGCCCCCTGCCTGAGCCGGCCGCGCGCTACCCCGCGAGCAGCCGCCGCACCGCGGCGAGCGCCGACTCGGGCACGTGGTGCTCGTTCCCGGCGCGCACGTCGAGTCGAGCATCCGCCCCCGCCGTCTGCAGGGCCTCGAGCGTGTCGCGCACCCGCACGAGCGGCACCCAGGGGTCGTCGTCGGCGGCCTCCAGGTAAACGGTCTGGCCCTCGAGCGAACGCGATGAGGCGACGTCGGTGCCGGCGGGGCCGATGAAGCCGCCGGTCAGTAGGGCGACCGGTCCGCGGATGCCGGGCCGCGTCAGCAGGTGGTGGGCGAGCAGGCAGGCGCCCTGCGAGAAGCCGACGACGGCGATGCGCGCGGGCTCCGCACCGAGCGCGACGGCCTCGGCGAGCAGTGCGTCGATGCGGTCCAGCCCGGCGTCGAGCTGCGGCTGGTTGGCCTCGTAGGGCTCCATGAACGGCGCCGTGTACCAGGTGGCGCCGGGCGCCTCGGGCAGCAGCCAGTGCAGCCCGGGGTCGCCGACGCGCTCGGCCAGGCCGTGCATGAACACCGCCCCCTGCCCGCGTCCGTGCACCCCGATGACGATGCGCCGGGCCTCGGCGGGGTCGGCTCCGTGGTGCAGCAGCTCGGTCATCGCGCCCCTTCCGACGGGATGCGCGCCCCTCGCGCGCGGTCCCATGTTCGCATAGCGGCTATTTGTCCGTAAAGCGGCTGAATTCCGCCGCGCTCCCTTGTGTATGCATTTGCATGGATGTACCGTCGCGAACAGCGGTACGAACCGGCTCGACCAGCCCCCTGATCAAAGGAGATCTCCATGGCCTTCATCCACGGCAGCCACCACATCACCCTCTGCGTCGGCACCGCGCAGGAGGACGTCGACTTCCACACCAAGACCCTCGGCATGCGCTTCATCAAGCGCACCGTGCTGTTCGACGGCGCCACCGCGATCTACCACCTCTACTACTCCAACGCCACGGGCGACCCGAGCTCGGTCGTCACGACCTTCCCCTTCGCGCAGGCGGGCCTCTACGGCACGCAGGGCACCAACCAGGCCCGCGAGGTGCTGCTCTCGGTGCCCGCCGGATCGGGGGAGTACTGGCAGAAGCGCCTCGCCGAGCACGGCATCGACGCCGTGCGCGCCGACGTCGCCGGCACCCATCGCGTGGTCTTCCGGCACCCGTGCGGGCTCGAGTACTCGCTCGTCGAGGTGACGGGCGACCCGCGCGAGGGCTACACCAGGAACGGCGTGCCGGCCGAGTACGCGGTGCACGGCATCTACGGCGTGGGCATCCACGTGACGACGCCCGATCGCACCGTGGAGTTCGCCGACACCCTGTTCTTCAACCAGGCCGTCGGCGAGGAGGACGGCCGCATCACGCTGCGCCCCGGCGAGGCGCAGTACGGCAACACCATCGAGCTCATCCCCGACACGACGAGCGATCAGGGCACCTGGCACTTCGGCGCCGGCACCATCCACCACACCGCGTGGAACGCCGGCACCCTCGAGAACCAGACCGAGGTCAAGTTCGACATCGAGGGCGCGGGCTACACCGACATCTCCGAGCTGAAGGACCGCAAGTACTTCAAGTCCGTCTACGTGCGCACGCCCTCCGGCGCGCTCTTCGAGATCGCCGTCACGCACGCGGAGGGCGGCTGGGACTGCGACGAGTCGCCCGAGGAGCTGGGGTCGAGGTTCCAGCTGCCGCCGCAGTTCGAGGACCGGCGCGACGAGATCCTCGACAGCCTGGAGCCCATCGAGGTCTAGGTCGTCGACACGAGCGCGGGCTCGGGTTCTGCGGGTGGTCGCGGGGCCCGGGCCCGTACCCTTCTCCCGACCGGGCCGCCGTAGGCTGAACGCATGAAGACCTCCACCCTCGGCCGTACCGGCGCGACCGTCTCCTCCATCTCCCTCGGCACCTGGCAGCTCGGCGCCGACTGGGGCGACGTGAGCGACGAGGATGCCCGTGCCGTGCTCGACGCCGCCGTCGAGTCGGGCGTCACCATGTTCGACACCGCCGACGTCTACGGCGACGGCCGCAGCGAGCAGCTCATCGGCCGCTACCTCGCCGACCGCCGCGACCTCGATGTGCTCGTCGCCACCAAGATGGGCCGCCGCCTGCCGCAGGAGGTCGAGAACTACTCGGCCGAGAACCTGCGCGCCTGGAACGACCGCAGCCGCAAGAACCTCGGCGTCGACACCCTCGACCTCACGCAGCTGCACTGCCCGCCCACCGCGCTCTACTCCGTCGACCGGGTCTTCGACGACCTCGACGCCATGGTCGCCGAGGGGCGCATGCGGGCGTACGGCGTGAGCGTCGAGACGGTCGAGGAGGCGCTCGCCGCGATCGCGCGCCCGAACGTCGCCACCGTGCAGATCATCATCAACGCGTTCCGTCTCAAGCCGCTCGACGCGGTGCTGCCCGCCGCGATCGACGCGAACGTCGGCATCATCGCCCGCGTGCCGCTCGCCTCGGGCCTGCTCAGCGGCCGGTACACGAGCGAGACGACCTTCGCCGAGAACGACCACCGCAACTACAACCGCCAGGGCGACGCCTTCGACGTCGGCGAGACCTTCTCGGGCGTCGACTACGAGAAGGGCGTCGCCGCCGCGCAGGAGTTCTCGGCGCTCGCCGCCGAGTACGACCTCGCCCCGGCGACCGCCGCCCTGGCATGGCTGACGCAGGTGCCCGGCGTGAGCACGGTCATCCCGGGCGCGCGCTCGCCCGAGCAGGCCCGCATGAACGCGGCCGCCGGCGGGGTCGAGCCGCTCGGCGCCGAGTTCCACGCCCGCGTCGTCGACCTGTACGACCGCAGCTTCCGCGCTGCCATCCACGACCGCTGGTGAGCACCGGGGCGGCCGCGGCCGAGCCCCGAGGCCTCGGCCGCACCTTCGGCAACGTCTTCACCGCCAACCTCGTCTCGAGCCTCGGCGACGGCATCGCGCGCACGGCCAGCCCGCTGCTCGCGGCGCGGCTCACCGACGACCCGGTGCTCATCGCCGGGCTCGGGGCGCTGGCGATGCTGCCGTGGCTGTTCTTCGCGCTGCCGTCGGGCATCCTCGTCGATCGGATGGATCGCCGTCGCGCCCTCGCCCTCGCGGCGGGCGTGCGCACGGTGCTCGCCATCGGCCTGCTCGCGCTCGTCGCGACCGACACCCTCACGATCGCCTGGCTCTACCTGCTGATCTTCGTCTACGGCGCGTGCGAGACCCTCTACGACGGCGCCATCCGCGCGGTCGTGCCGAGCATCGTGCCGAAGACGAAGCTCGCGCGCGCCAACAGCCGCATCGAGGGCGCCGAGCTCGTCGTGCAGAACTTCGCCTCGGCGCCGCTGACCTCGCTGCTGTTCGCCTTCGCCGTGCTGGTGCCGCTCGGGATGCTCGCCGTCGCCTTCGGCCTCGCCGTGGTGCTCGCGGTGCTGCTGCCGCAGGCCGCCTCGGGGCGGCAGTTCCGCACGGCGCGCGAGGGGGCCCCGGCCGAGCCCGTCGTGCCGTTCCGCCAGCAGTTCCTCGACGGCTGGCGCTTCATCGTGGCGAACCGTACGCTGCGCACCCTCTGGGCCTTCACCATCGTCACCGGCCTGCTCTACGCGGCCTCGTCGGCGACCCTCGTGCTCTTCGTGCTCGACGAGCTCGCGGTGCCCGAGGCCGGGTTCGGGGCGTTCCTGCTCGCCGGCGCCGCGGGCGGCGTCATCGGCTCGGTCGTCGCCGCGCGCCTGAGCGCCCGGTTCGGGCTCGGCGCGACGATGGCGGCGATGAACCTGCTCGCCGGCGTCTGCACGCTGCTCATCGGCGTCTGGCCCGAGGTCGGGCCGGTGTTCGTGCTGTTCGCGATCGAGTCGGGCGCGATCACGATCTGGAACATCCTGATGATGAGCCTGCGCCAGGCGGTCATCCCCGGCCGTCTGCTCGGTCGCGTGCACGGCACCTGGCGCACCCTGCTGTGGGGCACGATGCCCTTCGGCTCGCTCCTCGGCGGAGGGCTCGCGCTCTTCGGCCTCCCCGTGCCGTGGATCGTCGGCGGCATCGCCATGACCCTCCTCGGCCTGGTCTTCTACCGCTTCCTCATGTCGCTGCCCGACCCCGAGACGATCGACAACGGCGACGAGCCGCCCGCTGCGACCGGGGCGATCCCGCACCAGAACCCGCCCTCCGAGCCCCCGGGGCGGCCGGCGGTCGAGTAGGCGCACGATCGTCGACGACGGGATGCGCGAGCATGGGGTCATGCCGTTCACCCTCGCCCGCCATCCCGCCGTCGTCGTACCCCGCCCGGTGATGCTCGCCGGGCGCACCGAACTCGCTCCGGGCTTCGTGCGGCTGCGCCTCGCCGAGGGGGAGCCGGGCGCGCTCGAGGGCTTCGACGCTCCCGGCTCCGGCGACCACTTCCGCATCGTCGTCGCGCTCGACGCCGAGGGGCGCCCGGCCGGCGCCGCGAGCACGTACACCGCGGTGGCCTGGCAGGTCGCGTCCGAGCCGCGCTGGGTCGACATGGACGTCGTGCTGCACGACGACCATGCCGACGCCGCGGGGGAGTCGTCGCCCGAGCCGCGCGCCGGCGTCGCCCGCTGGGCCGCCGCCGCCCCGATCGGAGCGCCCGCCGTCATCGCCGGCCCCAAGGGCTCGGTGCTCATGACCGGACGGCCCGAGCGCGTGCTGCTGGCCGGCGACGACACCGCCGTCCCCGCGCTGCGCCGCTACCTCGGGATGCTCGGCCCGAGCACCCGCGGCGAGCTGCTGCTCGAGACGCGCCACGACCCGGCGGCGCTGGGGCTCGAGGTTCCGGCGGGCGTCGAGCTCAGCATCCTGCCGCCGGTGCCGCACGAGCCGGGCGCCGCGATCGCCGCCGCCCTGACGGATCGGCCGCGCCCCCTCCCCGCCCCCGTCGCCGGCGACCCTGACACCGCCGCTCACGACGTCTTCGTGTTCGTCTGCGCCGAGCAGTCGGTCGTCGCCCCCGCCCGGGCGATGCTCGCCCGCTGGGGTATCCCCGTCGAATCGGCCGTGGTCAAGGGCTACTGGAAGAGGTAGCGTGAGCCTTGCTCGGCGCTCGATCGTCGAGTTCGAGGGGGATCCATGACCGACGCTGATGCTCCGTACCCGGCGACGCCGGTGCTCGTCGCCTCCGAGCGGCCCGTCGCGCCGAGTGTGCGGCCGGCCGTCTGGCTCGCCGTGATCGCCGTCGTCGCGCTCATCACGAACGCGTTGATCGCCGCGATGCTCTGCGCGATCGGGGCCATCGTGTTCGCCCTCTCGGCGCGGCGCGAGCTGCGCGCCGATGAGTCGCTCGCCGGAACGCGCCGGTCGCTCGCCGCGATGATCGTCGGCTCGATCGTGCTGGCGTTCCCCGTGCTGCTCATGGCCGCGCCGATCGTCGCGTCGTCGCTGTTCGCGGTGCTGGGGTAGCGCGGCTGGGATAGCGCGGCGCGTCAGCGCTCCGACCCGCCGACCCAGGGCCGATCAGCCGTGGTCGTCGGGGTGCAGCCCGGTGCGCTCGCCGGTCTCGAGCGACGCGATCGCCACCATGTCATCGGCGTCGAGCATCCAGTCGACGACGTCGGCGTTGGCCCGCACGCGCTCGAGCGAGGTGCTCTTCGGAATGATGATGAGGCCCTGCTGCACGTGCCAGCGCAGCGCCGCCTGGGCCGCGCTGCGCCCGTGCTTCTCGCCGATCGCGTCGAGCACCTGGCGGTCGCGCGAGCCCGGCTCGAGCACGCGGCCGCGGGCGAGCGGGCTCCAGCTCTCGGTGAGCACGCCGTGGGCCGCATCGGCGGCGCGCACCGCCTGCTGCGGCAGGTGCGGGTGCAGCTCGACCTGATTGACGGCGGGGGCCACGCCCGTCTCGTCGATGATGCGCGTCAGGTGGTGCGGCTCGAAGTTGCTGACGCCGATCGAGCGCACGAGGCCCTCCTCGCGCAGCGCGATGAGCGCCCGCCACGCCTCGACGTAGCGGTTCTGCGTCGGCGCCGGCCAGTGGATGAGGAACAGGTCGAGGTAGTCGAGCCCCGTCTTCGCCAGGCTCTCGTGGAACGCCCGCCGCGTCTCGTCGAGTCCGTGCCGGTCATTCCACACCTTGCTGGTGACGAAGAGCTGCTCGCGGTCGACGCCGCTCGCGCGCACGCCCTCGCCGACCTCCTTTTCATTGAGGTAGAGCGCGGCGGTGTCGATGTGCCGGTAGCCGGCCTCGATCGCGCCGTGCACGAGAGCCGCCGTCTCATCGGCGGCCACCTTGTACACGCCGAGACCGATCTGCGGGATGCTCCGGCCGTCGTTCATCGTCAGCAGGGGTGCGAATGCTCCAGTCACTCCGCCAGTATCCCGGCATCCCCCGACAATCGCGTGGGAGGCCGCCGGGCCCCGGAGCGCTGCGCGACGGCATGCGCTTGGCTCGACCCATGACCCGTCTCATGATCATCGTCGGCAGCACCCGTCCCGGCCGCATCGGCCTCCCCGTCGCCGAGTGGGCCCGCGAGCACCTCGCGCGCCTCGACGGCGTGGAGATCGACTTCGTCGATCTCGCCGAGCTCGCCCTGCCGTTCCTCGACGAGCCCGCGCACCCGGCGAAGCGCGCCTACACGAAGCCGCACACGATCGCGTGGAGCGAGCGCGTCGACGCGGCCGAGGCCTTCGTCTTCGTCACCCCCGAGTACAACCACTCCTACTCGCCGGTGCTCAAGAACGCCGTCGACTTCCTCTTCCAGGAGTGGAACGCCAAGCCCGTCGGCTTCGTCAGCTACGGCGGGCTCGCCGGCGGCACGCGCGCGGTGGCCGCCTACGAGCCCGTGCTCACGACGGTGGGGCTCGTCAAGGTGCCGTCGAACGTCGAGATCGCCGGCGTCGGCGGCAAGGTCGCCGACGGGGTCTTCGCGGGCGACGAGAAGGCGGTCTCCGCGCTCACGACGATGGGCGAGCAGCTCGTCGCCTACAGTGCGGCGCTCGCGGGCCTGCGCGGCTGATCGCGCGCGGCCCGCGTGGAGGGCGGCGCACGGAGGGCATCCCGCCGCTGCGCCCTCAGCTGATGGTCGAGACCGGTTCGGTGTCGGCCTGCGGGCTGGCGTCGCGACCGCGCAGATCGGGGTGGGCGCGCACGAACACGATCGGGATGACCGTGCCGAGCAGCGCGAACGCCGCACCCGCGAGGAACCCGCCCGAGGCGCCCTCCGCATCGATGAGGAACCCGGCGACGGCCGAGCCCAGCGCCGCGCCGATGAGCTGGCCCGTGCCGACCCAGCCGTACGCCTCGGCCGTCTCGCTGAACTTCACGCTCGCCGAGACGATGGCGAACATGACGGCGAGCGCGGGGGCGATGCCGGCGCCTGCGATGAGCAGGGTGAGCGCGAGGCCCCAGAAGTCGAGGAAGAACGCCGCGGCGGCGGTGCCGACGAAGACGACGGCCATGCGGCGGGCGAGCGCCCAGGGCCCGATCGGGATGTGCCCGAAGGCGAGGCCGCCGGCGAGCGAGCCGATCGCCCAGATGGCGAGCACGATGCCGGCCTCGGCGCCGTCCTCGCGGAAGTTCGCGACGACCGCGGCCTCGATCGCGGCGCAGGCGCCGACGAGCAGGAACCCGACGACCGTCGCGAGCAGCACCGGCGGGCGGGAGAGCACGGCGCCGAAGGAGCGGCGGGAGCGCGGGATGCGCACGCGCCCGACCTCGGGGGAGGCGAGGAACCACACGCCGCCGCCGATGAGGAAGGCGCCCGCGAGCACGATCGCGGCGACGGTCGAGACCTGCGTGGCGACGAAGGTGGTCATGACGGGGCCGGCGACCCAG
Organism: Microcella daejeonensis; assembly: GCF_026625045.1. Classification (GTDB taxonomy): domain Bacteria; phylum Actinomycetota; class Actinomycetes; order Actinomycetales; family Microbacteriaceae; genus Microcella; species Microcella daejeonensis. The sequence continues at coordinate 1,606,501 of NZ_CP113089.1, forward strand.
ATGATCTCCTGCGCGGAGGCGTCGAGGGAGAACAGCGGGGTGAGCTGCTTCGAGGTGACCATCTTCGGGTAGATGGTGCGCACGGCCGGCTGGATCGGCGGGTTCGCGATGCCGCCGATGAACCCGACGATCATGTAGCCCCAGATCGGCAGGCTCGCGAAGGCGACGACGGCGAGGCTCGCGCTGCAGATCACGAGCGTCAGGCTGATGACCGGGCGCATGCCCCACACGCCCATCCAGCGGCTCGTCAGCGGCCCCGCGATGGCCTGCCCGATGCTCGTGGCGCCCAGCACGAGGCCGGCGGCGCCGTAGGAGTCGAAGATCTGCTCGATGTGCAGCAGGTACGCGAGCGAGATCATGCCGGAGGGGAACCGGGCCGTGAGCTGGGCGGAGATGATGCGGGCGACGCCCCGAGTTCTCAACAGGTCGCCGTATCCGCTCACGAGAGCACAGCCTAGACCGCGCCGCCGTCCGGTCGCCGCCCCCGGATTCCCGGCGATCTCACGGCCCGGACGGCGTGTCGGTGGTCGGTGCCAGCATGGGGATAAGTCAGCGGACTTATGCACAGCTGTGGACGACACGCCCACTACATGTAGTGGTGTGCCTTTCCCGCCGACCCCGATATATAGTGGCGGAGCCGCCGGGGGCGGACACCAGATTTCAGCACAGCACCGGGCCCGTCAGGGCTCGAGAGGAGAACGCACGTGAGCATTACGGTCGTCAAGAGAGACGGGTCGCGCGAGCCCTACGACGCCAACAAGATCAACCTGGCGATCGAGCACGCGGCCGTGGGTCTCGACCCCGACATCACGTGGGTCACCCAGATCGCGAGCGAGCTCGAGCTCACGCTCTTCGACGGCATCACGACCCAGCAGCTCGACGAGGCGGTCATCCAGGTCGCCCTCCAGAACATCAAGGACGACCCGGCGTTCGACATCGTCGCCGCGCGCCTGCTGCTCAAGACCATCTACAAGCGCGTGCTCGGCGACTACTCGACGCCCGCCGAGCTCAAGCAGCTGCACCGCGAGCACTTCGCCGCGTACATCCACCGCGGCGTCGACGAGCAGCTGCTCGACTCGCGCTTCCCCGCGCTGTTCGACCTCGACCGGCTCGCCGAGGCCCTCGAGCCGGCGCACGACGAGCTGCTCAAGTACATCGGCGTCGTCACGCTCAACAACCGCTACGGCATCAAGGCCCGCAACAACGAGCCCCTCGAGACCCCGCAGTACTTCTGGATGCGCGTGGCCATGGGCCTCTCGCTCAACGAGGCCGACGCCACGAGCCACGCCATCGCCTTCTACGAGAAGATGTCGAAGCTCGAGTACCTCGCGGCCGGCTCCACGCTCGTCAACGCCGGCACCAGCTACCCGCAGCTCTCGAACTGCTTCGTCATGGAGATGCAGGACGACATCGAGCACATCGCCAAGAGCGTGCGCGACGTCATGTGGCTCACCAAGGGCACCGGCGGCATCGGCCTCTCCGTCACCAAGCTGCGCGCCCAGGGCTCGCCCATCCGCTCGAACAACACCTCCTCCACCGGCCCGATCCCCTTCATGCACACGATCGACTCGGTGCTGCGCGCGGTCAGCCGCGGCGGCAAGAAGTTCGGCGCGCTGTGCTTCTACATGGAGAACTGGCACATGGACTTCCCGGAGTTCCTCGACCTGCGTCAGAACTCCGGCGACCCCTACCGCCGCACCCGCACCGCCAACACCGCGGTCTGGATCAGCGACGAGTTCATGAAGCGCGTGCAGAACGACGAGGACTGGTACCTCTTCGACCCGCTCGAGGTGAGCGACCTCAACGAGCTCTACGGCAAGGCGTTCTCGACCCGGTACGCCGAGTACGTGGCGATGGCCGAGCGCGGCGAGCTGAAGATGTTCAAGAAGCTCGGTGCCCGCGAGCAGTTCAAGCAGATCCTCATTTCGCTGCAGTCCACGAGCCACCCGTGGCTCACGTGGAAGGACACGATCAACAACCGGGCCATCAACAACAACACCGGCACGATCCACCTCTCGAACCTCTGCACCGAGATCTGCCTCCCGCAGGACCGCGACAACATCTCGGTCTGCAACCTGGCCTCGATCAACCTCTCGCGCCACATCGAGAACGGCCGCATCGACTTCGCGAAGATCGAGCAGAGCGCCCGCCTCGCGGTGCGCCAGCTCGACAACCTGATCGACATCACGGTGTCGAGCGTCGACGAGGCCGATCACGCCAACCAGAACAACCGGGCCATCGGCCTGGGCGTCATGGGCTTCACCGACGTCGTCGAGAAGCTCGGCTTCTCGTACGACTCGGAGGAGGCCTTCGACCTCATCGACGAGATCATGGAGCACGTCTCGTACGCGGCCATCGACGAGTCGACCGAGCTGGCGAAGGAGCGCGGCTCGTACGCGAACTTCGAGGGCTCGCGCTGGTCGCAGGGTCTCGTGCCGCTCGACACGATCGACCTCACCGAGGCCGACCGCGGGCTCGAGGTGCAGGTCAACCGCACCACTCGCCTCGACTGGGACGCGCTGCGCGCCAAGGTCAAGGGGGGCATGCGCAACGCGACCCTCATGGCCATCGCGCCCACGGCATCCATCGGTCTCGTCGCCGGCACCACGCCCGGCCTCGACCCGCAGTTCTCGCAGATCTTCAGCCGCTCCACGAGCTCGGGCAAGTTCCTCGAGGTCAACCGCAACCTCGTCGCGAGCCTGCGCGAGCACGGCCTGTGGGAGCGCGTGCGCGAGAGCATCCTGCGCAGCCAGGGCGACATCCAGAACATCGCCGAGATCCCCGACGAGATCAAGGCGACGTACAAGACGAGCTTCCAGCTCTCGCCGTACGCGTTCCTCGAGGTCGCGGCCCGCGCCCAGAAGTGGATCGACCAGGCCATCAGCCGCAACATGTACCTCGAGACTCGCGACGTCGACGAGATGGTCGACATCTACACCGCCGCGTGGAAGAAGGGCGTGAAGACGACCTACTACCTGCACATGAAGCCGCGCCACACCGCCGAGCAGTCGACCGTCAAGGTCAACAAGGCCGAGGCGATCAACGCGAACAACGCCAGCGGCCGCAAGGGCTTCGGCGCCGCCTCGTCCTCGGCTCCGGCCGCGGCCGCGCCGGCTGCTGCCGCCCCCGCCCGCAAGGGCTTCGGCTTCGGTGGCGCGAAGGCGGGCAGCTGATGAGCTCCGCTCCGACGACGACCATCTCCACCAATTCTTTCGCCTACGAGGTCCCGATCGACCCGATGGACGAACTGCACTGCGAGAGCTGCCAGTAACAGCCGCTCCTGCTGGGCATCCACCCCGATCCCTACCCCGTTCGCACTAATCACGAAAGGCTCGACACCATGGGCATTCTCGGCACCGGCATCCAGGAGGGCCTCCTCCTCAAGCCCGTCACCTACCAGTGGGCGATGGACCTCTACGACCAGGCTGTGGCGAACACCTGGTTCCCCAACGAGGTTCAGCTCGGCGAGGACATCGCCGACTTCAAGAAGATGACCGACGAAGAGCGTCACGCCATCACGTTCCTCATGAGCTACTTCAACCCGAATGAGCTGCTCGTCAACAAGGCGCTCGCGTTCGGCGTCTACCCCTACGTCAAGGCTCCCGAGGCGCACCTCTACCTCGCGAAGCAGATGTGGGAGGAGGCGAACCACTGCATGAGCTTCGAGTACGTGCTGGAGACCTTCCCGATCGACCGCGCCGCCGCGTACGACAGCCACGTCGACGTGCCGTCGATGGCGCGCAAGGAGGAGTTCGAGGTCAAGTTCATCCGTCGCATGACGGAGGACACCCTCGACATCACCACCACCGAGGGCAAGCAGGACTTCATCCGCAACCTCGTGGCGTACAACGTCATCCTCGAGGGCATCTGGTTCTACTCGGGCTTCATGGTGGCGCTGTCGTTCCGCCAGCGGAACCTGCTGCGCAACTTCGGCTCGCTCGTCGACTGGATCGTGCGCGACGAGTCGCTGCACCTGAAGTTCGGCATGAACCTCATCCTCACCGTGCTGGAGGAGAACGAGGACCTTCAGACCGAGGAGTTCGCCGCCGAGATCCGGCAGATGATCCTCGACGCGGTCGAGATGGAGTCGGCGTACAACCACGACCTGCTGCCCAACGGCATCCTCGGTCTCAACGCCAACTACATCAACCAGTACGTCAAGTACCTGGCCGACCGTCGTCTCGAGGAGCTCGGCTTCGAGCCCGAGTACAACGTCTCGAACCCGGCGAAGTGGATGGCGACGGCGAACGACACCCTCCAGCTCGTCAACTTCTTCGAGTCGACGAACACCTCCTACGAGGTCAACGCCAAGACCTCGGCGTAGTCGACCGTCTGAACCCCTGGCGCTCGCGCCCTTTCCCAGCCCCCGACCCGCGGCCCGTGCCCCACGCAGATCTCCTCCTCACCGGCGGAGTCGTCTACGCGGGGCCGGGCCGCGGTGCTGCTCCCGGTGCCTCTGCCGGCGGCTCCGCCCCCGGGGCGCTCGAGGTCGCCGTCGTCGAGGGGCGCATCGCGGCGGTCGCGCCCGAACTCGCCGACTGGCGCGGGCCCGACACGGTCGTGCACGACCTCGCGGGTGGAATGCTGCACGCCGGCTTCGTCGACGCGCACATCCACCCCATCCAGGGCGGCCTCGAACGGCTCGGCTGCGACCTCAGCGAGGGCTCGACGGCCGCCGACTACGGCCGGATCATCGCGAGCTACGCCGCCCTCAACCCGCCGCGCGGCTGCGACGCCTCCCGCGCCTGGATCACCGGCGGCGGCTGGGCGATGAGCGCCTTCCCCGGCGGAACCCCGACGGCGGCCGTGCTCGACGACATCGAGCCGATCCGCCCCGTCTTCCTCTACAACCGCGACCACCACGGCGCCTGGGCCAACTCGGCCGCCCTCGCGCTCGCCGGTATCACGGCCGATACCCCCGACCCGGCCGACGGCCGCATCGAGCGCCTGCCCGACGGCCGCCCGAGCGGCACCCTGCACGAGGGCGCGGCGGCCCTCGTCGCCGCCGTCGCCCCTGCCGCGACGCCCGACGACGAGTACGCCGCCCTCCTCGAGGCCCAGCGCTACGCCCTCAGCCTCGGCATCACGGGCTGGCAGGACGCCATCGTGGGCGACTACTTCGGCGCGAGCGACACCGCGCTGGTCTACCGCCGGGCGCTCGCCGAGGGGCGCCTGGCCGTCGACGTGGTGGGCGCGCTGTGGTGGGACAGGGCCCGGGGGGTCGAGCAGCTGCCCGAGCTGGTCGCGCGCCGCGAGCGGCACGCGGCCGAGCTCGGGCCCGGCTCCCGCTTCAGACTCGCGGCGGTCAAGATCATGGCCGACGGGGTGGTCGAGAATGGCACCGCGGCCATGCTCGACCCGTACCTCGGCGCGGTGGCCTCGGCCGAGCATCCCGCCGGCATCGCCTTCGTGGGCGGGCAGGCCCTGACCGACGCGATCGTCGCCATCGACGCGGCCGGCTTCTCGGCGCACGTGCACGCCATCGGCGACCGCGCCGTGCGCGAGGCGCTCGACGGGTTCGCCGCCGCCCGCGCCGCGAACGGCTGGTCGACGCCCGGGCGGCACTGCATCGCGCACCTGCAGGTCGTGCACCCCGACGATGTTCCGCGGTTCGGCGAGCTCGGCGTCGTCGCCAACGCGCAGGCGCTGTGGGCGGCGAACGAGCCGCAGATGCGCGAGCTCACCGTGCCCGTGCTCGGCCCCGAGCGCGCCGCGCACCAGTACCCCTTCGCCTCGATCGCGCGGGCGGCGGCGCCGTTCGCGGGCGCCGATGCGGGCGCTCCGCCGGCCGATGCGGGTCGGGATGCTCCACCGAGGCTCGCCGCCGGCAGCGACTGGCCCGTCTCGACGCCCGACCCGTGGCAGGCCATTCACGTGGCGGTGAATCGGCGGCATCCGGAGGACGACGCCGACTTCGACCCCGAGCCCCTGCTGCCGCACGAGGCGCTCGCGCTCGCCGAGGCCCTCGACGCGTACACGGCCGGGTCGGCCTGGCTCAACGGGCGGGGGTCCTCCGACTCGGGGGCGGGAGCGCCGAGCGGCGTCATCGAGGTGGGCGCGGTGGCCGACCTGGCGGCGACCGACCGAGACCCCTTCGCGGGGCCCGCGGAGAGCATCCACGCGACCCGCACGGTGGCGACCTGGATTGCGGGCCGCCGCCTATCCTTGACCACGCCGGCGGGGCGACCGTGGACGGCATCGCGCGGAACACCGTCGGTCACGACGTTCGGCGAGCGGACAACCCGAGCGCGCCCATGGTAGGGCTACGCGCATGCACCAGCGTGAAAGGGTGACGTCTGAACGGTCGCGGATGGCGCACGCGTCAGGCGGATCTCAATCTCGGATGCGGTAAAGCGACACGGTGCCCTCATCCGCCAGCAACGAATCGGAGAGATCCTCCGCCTCGAGGACGTAGTCGCGCGTGTCGACGAGCTCGAGCCGGTCGGCGTACTCGGCCGCCCAGTCGTGCACGCAGGATGAGTCAGTGAGGATCCACCCGGTCCCGGACTGCTCCGCCGCCTCGAAGTCGAACTGCCCGCTGAGTCGCGACTGCACGATCGCTGCCACGGCCTCGTACTCCTCGGGCCATGCCATGCCGAGGTGGTAGTACGCGATGCGAGCGCTGCTGCTGACCTTGGTCGTTCGCGGATCCACGCAGGGGTCGACGGCGATGAGTTCGTCCTCGAGGTCCTGCGCCTCTGCGGCGAGATCGGCTTGCGCCCGCTCCCGCTCGGTGTTCGGGTTCCAGACCCCGGCGAGACGCTCGTCGGTGGCGTAGGACCAGAAATCCGGCGCGGTCGCCACCGCGGCGATCAGGGTGGTGGCGGCGAGCGCGGCGACTGCTCGTCGATGGGTGCGCAGGCCATCGGCGGCGGGCCTCGGGGGGATCCGGCGAGCCACGCGGCGCAGCATCAGCGCGAGGCCGAGCGCAATCGCGACGAGAGTGATGAGGTAGGTGTTGATCCAGAGACGGTACGGCTCGGCGTTCGCTCCCCAGACGTCGTTCACGGAGACGAGGATCATCGTGAACGCGAGTCCAGCCCCGGCGCCGACAAGCGGCGACTGCTTGCGCCACAGTCCGTAGACCCCGATCGCGAGCAGCCCTACGGCCGCGACTCCTGAGGCGACGATCGTCCGCCAGAAGAGGATGCCGAGATCGACGTTCGACGCCGTGCGGAACGTCAAGAAAGGATCGCCGGACAGCACCCCGAACACCGTGATGGCGATCTGAGGGAGCGCGAAGAGCACCGCGATGATTCCGAAGATGCCCAGGCGCCCGCGTGTGGATGCGGTCATGGCGAGCAATCCGGGCACAAACGGCAGGAGACCGAACATGAGCGTGGGGAGCTGGCCGGCGGCGTCGGACACGGCAGGGCCGAGGGCGAAGACCAGGACGGTAGCGAGCGCGCTCGCAACGAGGAGCGGCATACTGCGCCGGCGATAGATCTCGGTGGCCGCAAGGATGCCGCCGATCGTGTAGATCGCGGCGAGGAAGGAATAGGTCTGGAAGTTCGCAAGACCCCCGATCGCAGCCGCGCTCACGGCGGAAGTGATCCAACGCGCTCGAGGACTCGCGGGGCGCAGCCACACCAGAGCGAGGGCGGCGAGCGCGATCACGGCGATGCACAAGCCGGCTGCTTCGGCGTTCAACGAGAACAATGCCAAGAAGGGTCCCCACAGAACGGCGTGCGACTGCAGCGGGATCGACCAATCGCCGGGGAAGAAGACCCATGCGAAATTTCCGACCAGGAACGGAGCCGGGGCGATCAGCGCCATCCACGTGCGCCGCGAGATCACCGCCATGGCGATGCCGAGCACCACCACCATGGCGAACTGAAGCACTAGGGCGGTGCCGTTCCACGCCTGCACGGGATGGAGGTCGAGTGCCCGTGCGACCAGGCCGACCGCCGTGTAGTAAGCCCGCGGATACGTGTTCGACCCCGTTTCAGTGTCGGGCTCGAGGGCATTGATCCGGCCGTCGGCGACATTGGACACCATGCCGAGATACCCGAGCTGATCATGCGCGAACCACACTCTCAACGACCCCATGCCGGTCGAGAGGATCGTCCAGGACTGCAAGACTGTGTGAATCGCGGCGGCCAGGATCGCGAACACCATGAGTCTCACTCGATGACTGCCCGTGGCTGACCGCATGGTGGTAGAGCCTACCGACCGTTCTGGCAGCGGGCCGACGCGGCGGTCAGCCCTCGAGCTGCTTGCGGATGCGCTGCACCGAGATCGGCCCGTGCGCGCCGAGCGGCTGCGCGAAGAGCGAGATGCGCAGCTCCTCGAGCATCCAGCGGGCCGTGACGAGGCGGGCCGGGGCGTCGGAGGGCAGCGGCAGGGTTCCGCCCGCGCGGGTCAGCAGCTCGGTCGCCTGCTGCACCTCGGCGCCCGCGGTGCGGTCGCGGCCGACGTTCTCGGCGAGGCGCTCGACGCGGTGGGTGATGCCGCCGAGGTAGGTGACGAGGCGGGGGAGCCGCTCGATGCCGGTGCGGCTGAGGAATCCGTCGAAGACGAGGGCGTTGAGCTGCTCGCGCGCGTCAGCGAGCGGCGCCATGAGTGCCAGCGAGGAGGCGCGACCGATCGCGACGTCGGCCTCGCGCGCGGCGGCGAGGATGCGCGCCGTCGTGCCGACGACGCGGAACAGGCGGTCGGGCAGACCCGCGTTGACGCGATCGCGCAGGGCCTCGAAGGCGACGCGGTCGAACGGTATGCCGGTAGCGGCATTCAACTCCTCGTCGACCACGGCGCGCAGGGCGTCGTCGATGAGCGCCGCGGTCGAGCGGTACGGGGAGGCCGCGAGGGTGAGCTTCTCGGTGTGGGTGAGGTGCTGCTGGATGTACGACAGCGGCGAGGGCACGCCGAGCTGCACGAGTCGGCGCACGCCGGCGCGGTGGGCGCGCTCCTGGTCGGCGGCGGTGGCGTGCAGGCGCACGCCGACGGTCGACCCCTCGTCGACGAGGGCCGGGTAGGCGCGGATGGTGGTCTCGCCGCGGCGGGCATCCAGGATGCGGGGGAGGGTGCCCGCCGGGCCGCCCGCGCCCGCCCCGATGTCGTCGGTCCAGGCGGTGAGCCCGCCGCGCTCGAGCGGGCTCTTGGTCACGGCGGTCGCGACGCGGGCCACCGAGTCGCGCGTGCGCTCCTTGAGCTTCGACTGCAGGGCCTTGAGGTCGGTGCCGCGCGCGAGCCGGCCGCCGCGCTCGTCGACCACGGCGTAGCCCATGCGCAGGTGGCTGGGCAGGCGCGTGAGGTCGAAGTCGTCGGGCTCGACGGGCGTGAAGGTCTGGCGGCGGATCTCGCGGGCGAGGAACTCGGTGATCGACAGCTCGCGCAGGTCGGCCCCCTCGGGCACGGCCGCGAGCAGCTTCTGCGCCCAGTCGTTCGCCGGCACGACGTTGCGGCGGATCGCCTTCGGCAGCGACTTCAGCAGCGCCGCGACGAGCTCGAGCCGCAGGCCCGGCACGAGCCAGTCGAAGCCCGCGGTGTCGAGGCGCGGCAGCAGCGGCATGGGAACGGTGACCGTCACGCCGTCGTCGGCCGCTCCCGGCTCGAAGCGGTAGCCGACGCTCAGCGTCTGGTCGCCGAGCGTGAGGCGGGTCGGGTAGGCGCCCTCGTCGTGCTCGGGCAGCTGCTCGGGCTCGACGAGGTCGTCCCGGCTGAGGGTGAGCAGGTCGGGATGCTCCTGCCGGGCATCCCGCCACCACCGCTCGAAGCGGCGCACGTCGGTGACGTCCTGGGGGATGCGCGCATCGAAGAAGTCGACGATCCGCTCGTCGTCGAGCAGGATGTCCCGGCGCCGCGCGCGCTCCTCCAGCTGCTCGAGCTCGCGCCGCACACGGGCGTTCTCGCGCAGGAACGCGGTGAGGCGCTTGTCCATGCGCGAGACGTCCCAGTCGCCCTCGACGAGTGCGTGGCGGATGAAGAGGTGGCGCGCGTGGGCGGGGTCGGTGCGCGAGAGCTGCACGCGGCGGCGCGGAACGATCGGCACGCCGAAGAGGGTGACGCGCTCGTCGGCGACCGCGGCGCCCTGCCGCTTCTCCCACCGCGGCTCGCCGAACTGGCGCTTCACGAGGTCGCCCGCGAGCGGCTCGGCCCAGGCCGGGTCGATGACGGCGACGGTGCGGGCGAAGAGCCGGCTCGTCTCGACGAGCTCGGCGGCCATGACGGCGGTCGGCTGCTTCTTCGCGAGGCCGGAGCCGGGGAAGAGCACGAAGCGGCGCTGGCGGGCGCCGAGGTAGTCGCGCTTCTCGGCGTCCTTGATGCCGATGTGGCTGAGCAGGCCGGCGAGGAGCGAGCGATGGATGGCGTCGGCGTCCGTCGAGGGCTCACCGACGGTCAGGCGTAGCTGCTTCGACTGCCTCGTGAGCTGCCGGTACACGTCCTGCCACTCGCGGATGCGCAGGTAGTTGAGGTACTCAGCCCTCACCTCCTTGCGGAACTGGTTGCCGCTGAGCTCCTTCTGCCTCTTCTGCAGGTGGTTCCAGAGGTTCAGCAGGGTGATGAAGTCGCTCGTGGGGTCGCGGAAGCGGTTGTGCAGGGCATCCGCCTGCTCGCGCTTCTCGACGGGCCGCTCTCGTGGATCCTGGATGGAGAGCCCCGCGACGATCGCCATGACCTCGCGGGCGACACCGTGCTTGCCCGCCTCGACGACCATGCGGCCGTAGCGGGGGTCGAGCGGCAGCTGCGCGATGTCGCGGCCGATGCGGGTGATGCGGTTCTCGCCGTTCTGCTGCGTGACGGCGCCCAGCTCGAGCAGCAGTTCGAGGCCGTCCTTGATTCCGCGCTTATCGGGCGGCTGCAGGAACGGGAACCTCTCGATGTCGCCGAGCCCGAGCGAGATCATCTGCAGGATGACCGCCGCGAGGTTCGTGCGCAGGATCTCGGGGTCGGTGTACTCGGGCCGCTTCTCGTAGTCGAGCTGCGAGTACAGCCGGATGGCGATGCCGTCGCTCGTGCGGCCGGAGCGGCCCGAGCGCTGGTTCGCGCTCGCCTGCGAGATCGGCTCGATGGGCAGCCGCTGCACCTTCGCCCGCGCGGAGTACCGGCTGATGCGGGCGGTGCCGGTGTCGACGACGTAGCGGATGCCCGGCACGGTGAGGCTCGTCTCGGCGACGTTCGTCGCCAGCACGATGCGGCGCCGCACGCCGCCGGGTGCGCGCTCGAAGACCCGGTGCTGCTCGGCCGCGCTGAGCCGGCCGTAGAGCGGCAGCACCTCGGTGGCGGCGCCGCGCGCACCCTGACGCTGCAGATGCCCGCGCAGGGCATCCGCCGCGTCTCGGATCTCGTTCTCGCCGCTGAAGAAGACGAGCACGTCGCCGTCGCCCTCGCGGCCGAGCTCGTCGACCGCGGCGATGACGCCCTCGATCATGTCGATCGCGTCGCCGGGGGTCGCGGGGCCGTCCGTGTCGGCGTCGTCGTCGGCGTCGGCGCTGCCGCCCGGGTCGACCGCGTCGGGGACGAGCGGCCGGTACCGCACCTCGACGGGGAAGGTGCGCCCGCTGACCTCGATGATCGGCGCGGGGGATCCGTCGGCGGCCGCGAAGTGCGCGGCGAAGCTCTCGGGGTCGATCGTCGCGGAGGTGATGATGACCTTGAGGTCGGGGCGACGCGGCAGCAGCTGCTTGAGGTAGCCGAGCAGGAAGTCGATGGTGAGGCTGCGCTCGTGCGCCTCGTCGATGATGATCGCGTCGTAGTTCTCGAGCTGCCGGTCGCCGCGGAGGGCGGCGAGCAGGATGCCGTCGGTCATGAGGGTGACGCGGGTGTCGCGGCCGACCTGGTCGGTGAAGCGCACCTTGTAGCCGACGAGCCCGCCGAGCTCGGTGCCGAGCTCCTCGGCGACGCGCTCGGCGATCGTGCGCGCGGCGATGCGGCGCGGCTGGGTGTGCGCGATGCGCTCCCGCCCGAGCTCGAGCAGGATCTTCGGCAGCTGCGTCGTCTTGCCCGAGCCGGTCTCGCCCGCGACGATGACGACCTGGTGGTCGCGGATGGCGGCGGCGATGTCGTCGCGCCGCTGCGACACCGGCAGGTCGGGCGGGTACCTGATCTGCAGGGTCGGGATGCGCGGCGCGGGGCCGCTCTCGGGCGAAGTCATGAGCATTCCAGTCTATGCCGGGCCGCCCGCGCTCCCGCCCGCCTGCAGCCCGCGCTCCTGCGCGTCCGCCCGCGCGCCCGTGCCCGCACTCGAATCTCTTGACGCGCAAACAACTTTGCATTACAAAGTAACCATGGACTCCGACACCCGCTCCGACGACCTGCCGCTGGGCGGCCCCGATGAGGCGCTCGCGCTGATCCGCGAGCAGCAGCGCACGGTCGCGCAGCGGCAGCTCGGGGGCATCCCGTGGGTGCTCGTCGCGTGGGGGGTCTCGTGGTTCATCGGCTTCCTCGCCCTGTGGTCGGGCTACGAGGGCGGCAATCCCTGGCTGCGCATCCCGCTGGGTGTCGCCGCCACGATCTACGGGCTCGCGCTGCTCGCCGCCTCGGGCGTCACCGTGATCTCGGTCACCCGCATCAGCCGCGGCGTGCGCGGCCCGTCGAACTTCAGCGGCGCCGTCTACGGCATCACGTGGTTCGCGGGGTTCGCCGCGACCTATCTCATCGGTATCGCCCTTGCTCGGGCGGGAGCGGATCAGGCGCTCGTCTCCCTGTACCTGCCCTCCGCCTTCGGCGTGCTGATCGGTCTGATGTACCTCATGGGCGCGGCCCTCTGGCGCTCGACCGAGCAGCTCGTGCTGGGGGCCCTCATCGTCCTCACGAGCGTCATCGCCGCATTCTTCGGCGCTCCGACCAACAACCTGGTGATGGCGCTGCTCGGCGGCGGGTCGCTGGTGGTCGCCGGCATCGTCATGCGCCTCTCCTTGCGCCGGCGCTCGTCGTGACCGAGCTCGATCCGGTCATCCATGCCGCGGCGCGCCTGCGCATCACGGCGACGCTCGCCGGCCTCGACGAGGGCGACACGATCACCTTCCCCCGACTGCAGGAGCTGCTCGACATGACGGCCGGCAACCTCTCCACCCACCTGCGCAAGCTCGAGGAGGCCGAGTACGTCGCCGTCGTCAAGGCCCACCGCGGCCGCACCCCCGTCACCGACGTCGCCCTGACCCGGCGCGGCCGTCGGGCGTTCGAGGACTACACCGATTCGCTGCGATCACTGCTCGGAGGAACCCCATGACGACCCTCGCCCGCCTCGATCGCGTGAGCCGCCGCTTCGGCGAGCAGCTCGCTCTCGACGACGTCAGCCTCGAGATCCGCTCCGGCGAGATCCTCGGGCTCCTCGGCCCGAACGGCGCCGGCAAGTCGACGCTCATCACCCTGCTGCAGGGTCGTCGGCGTCCCAGTTCCGGAACCGTCGAGCTCTTCGGCGGCGACCCCGTCCGCCCGCGCGTCCGCGCCGAGCTCGGCAGCACCCCGCAGGAGACGGCGCTGCCCGACACCCTGCGCGTCGCCGAGGTCGTCGACCTCGTGGCGGCGCACTTCGCCGATCGCGCGCCGACGGCGCAGCTCGCCGAGGAGTTCGGCTTCACCGATCTGCTGCGCCGCCAGTGCGGCTCCCTCTCGGGCGGGCAGAAGCGCCGCATCGCGGTGGCGCTGGCGTTCGCGGGGCGCCCGCGGCTGGTGCTGCTCGACGAGCCGACGACGGGTCTCGACGTGGATGCCCGGCACGGCCTCTGGGCGGCGATCCGGCGCCATCGGGCCGACGGCGCGACGGTCGTCGTGACCAGCCACTACCTCGAGGAGATCGAGGCGCTCGCGGAGCGCGTCGTCGTGATCGACCGCGGGCGCATCCTCGTCGACGACGGTCTCGACGCCGTGCGCGCAAGGGTCGATTCCAGCGTAGTCTCCCTCCGCACGTCGAGCGCGGCGGCGGTCGCCGCCCTCGACGGCGTGCTCCTCGCCGAGCCCGGGGAGGGTGAGCGGCTCGCGCTCACGGTCGCCGACTCCGACGCCTTCGTCCGCGCCCTCGTCGCCTCCGCTCTGCCCTTCGAGCGCCTGCAGGTGCGGGGCGCGAGCCTGGAGGAGGCGTTCCTCTCGCTCACCGATCCGTCCCGTTCCGCTCTCGAGGAGATGAGCTCATGAGCACCTCCGCTCCCGCTGCCGCCCCCGTCGCCGCGCGCCCCGTGCCGGCGGCCCGCCTGTTCGGCGTGCATCTGCGCGCCCTGCTCATCGAGACCATGCGGGTGCCGATCGCGATCATCGGCTCGATGGTCTTCCCGGCGATGTCGCTGCTGTTCTTCGTGGTGCCGAACCGCGCGGTGGCGGAGGATCCGGTTCTCGCGACGCAGGCGGTCATCTCGCTGTCGGTGTTCGCGGTGTTGGTGAGCGCGCTGTTCAACCTGGGGCTCACGATCGCGGAGAACCGCGAGAAGCCCTGGGATCCGTACCTGCGCACGCTGCCTCTGCCGGCGGCGGTGCGCATCGGCGCTCAGCTGACGGCGACGAGCGTGCTGAGCCTCGCCTCGATGGTGCCGGTGCTCATCGTGGGCGCCCTCGCGACGGAGGCCGCGGTGAGCGCGGCCGGACTCGCGCTCGGGCTGCTGGTGCTCGCGGCGACGAGCGTCCCGTTCCTGCTGCTGGGCGCCTCGATCGGCTACGCGTTCCCCTCGAAGGCGGCGATCGCGGTCATCCAGGTCGGAATGTTCGGCTTCGCCTTCGCCGGCGGACTCTTCTTCCCTCCCCAGTTCTTCCCTGACTGGCTCGACGCGATCTCGCGCGCCCTGCCCTCCCGGCACGCGCGCGAACTGGTCATCGCCGCGGTCGACGGCACGGCCCCTGACGGGTGGATGCTCGCGGGCGTCCTCCTCTGGACGCTCGCTGCTGCGGCGCTCGCCCTCTGGCTCTACCGCCGCGACGAGGGCCGCCGCTTCCGCTGACCCCATCCGCCGCCTGGGGTGAAGGTAGCGCGCTCGCCTCGACGGCACTCTCGTTCCACCGAGCCGCGCCCCCGCCTCCCGGCGGCTGGCACTCCCGCCCTCTGCCGCCCCCCGAGACCCGCTCCGCCCCCCTCTCGATGCGCCGCGGGTTCTTCCTCCGTGGTCATGTGCGCTCAAGGCTCCGGAGCCTTGAGCGCACATTCGGTGCGAGGAAACCGCCGCCCCGCCGGAGGCGGGATCGCGTCGTTCGGCGGCCGAAGTCGATAGCTCCATCCGACGAGATCGACTCCGCTGTCGGCGCATGCGGCTCGCGCCCGCCGCTCGCGCCTGCGCCTCGCGCCCGCGGCTGGCGTCTGCGTCTCGCGCCCGCCGCCCGCGCCTCGTCCCCGCCGCATCCAGGCGCGCTTCCTCCACCGTTCGCGAGTCAAGACCTCGTCGCGGGCCGGCGACTGATGACAATCGCTGAATGACCCATGCCGCGACGCTCGCCCTGCTCGGCAGTCCGATCCGCTGGCGCATCGTGGAGGTGCTCGCCAGCGGGCCCGCCACGGCCGGGGAGATCGCCGACGAGATCGGGTCGAGCTTCCGGATCGCGCGCGAGAGCGCATCGAAGCACCTGCAGCTGCTCGCGCGGGCCGGGCTCATCGAGTGCGAGCGCGACATGACGACGCGGCTGTACCGCCTGAGCCCGCGCCTCATCGGCGCGCTGCAGGCTCTCGTCGACCGGCTCGTCGCGCTGCGCGAGCCCGCAGGGTACGACGACCTCGGCACCGAGGCGAGCGCCGGGCTCGAGCCCGCCCCGCACCCCGACGAGCTCGACGGCGATGGCTGCTGGTGTATACGAAAGGCGCAGGAACTGGCGCCGGTCTCGACGAGAGCGTCGCCAATGTATACATTGGGAGGGTGGTAGCGAGAGAAGCGGCGACGAGCGCTCCCGCATCGGGAGGGGTGCCGGGGGAGCGCTACGCCGCGCGGTCCGAGAGCTCCGCCGTGCGCGTCCACCGCGCCCTCCGCGCCGAGATCATCGAGGGCGTGCTCGCTCCCGGCGCATCCCTCACCGAGACCGAGCAGGCCGCCCGGCTCGGCGTCAGCCGCACGCCCGTGCGCGAGGCGCTCGCCCGGCTCGTCGCCGAAGGACTCGTCACCGAGCGCGGCCCCCGCACCCTCGTCGTCAGCAGCATCGACGCCGACGACGTCATCGCCCTCTTCACCCTGCGCCGCGCGCTCGACGAGCAGTCGGCCCGCGTCGCCGCGGCCTCCGCCGACGAGGCCCAGCGCGCGACCCTGCGCCGACTCGCCGCCCGCTTCACCGCCGTCGACCCCGCGGCGCTCGCCGCCGCCGACGACGAGGGCCGCCACGGCTACTACGCGCTCGTCGCCGAGTTCGACGCCGCCCTCGACGAGGCCACCGCGCACAGCCCGTACCTCGCGGCCGCCACCGCCGGCGCCCGCGTGCACCTCGCCCGCGTGCGCCGCCTCGCGCGCGACGACGACGAGCGCCTCGCCGCCTCCGCCCGCGAGCACGCCGCCATCGCCGACGCCATCGCCGACGGCGACGCCGAGCGGGCCGCCCACGCCACGCACCTGCACCTGCACCACGCCCTCACGAGCATCCTGCGCCACCTGAAGGAGACCCCATGAAGACCCACGCCGTCCGCACCTACAAGAGCTCCGAGGAGCTGCCCGTCGCCGAGCAGCTCGCCGGCAAGCTCGCCGCCCTCGCCGCCGACACCGCGCGACCGCTCGACGACCGGGCCGTCGACATGGTCATCAACCGGGTCATCGACAACGCCAGCGTCGCCGCCGCGAGCATCCACCGGGCCCCCGTCATCGCCGCCCGCACGCAGGCCGAAGCGCACCCCTACCGGCCCGGCGCCACGGTCTTCGGCACCGCCGCCGACGCCCGCTTCAGCCCCGAGTGGGCCGCCTGGGCGAACGGCGTCGCCGTGCGCGAGCTCGACTACCACGACACCTTCCTCGCGGCCGACTACTCGCACCCCGGCGACAACATCCCGCCCATCCTCGCCGTCGCCCAGCACGCGGGCCGCAGCGGCGCCGAGCTGCTGAGGGGCATCCTCACCGGCTACGAGATCCAGATCGACCTCGTCAAGGCGATCTGCCTGCACGAGCACAAGATCGACCACGTCGCCCACCTCGGCCCCAGCGCCGCCGCCGGCATCGGCACCCTCCTCGGCCTCGACGAGGCCACCATCTTCCAGGCCATCGGCCAGGCCCTGCACACCACGACCGCCACCCGCCAGTCGCGCAAGGGCGAGATCAGCACCTGGAAGGCGCACGCCCCCGCCTTCGCCGGCAAGATGGCCGTCGAGGCCGTCGACCGGGCCATGCGCGGTCAGACCAGCCCGAGCCCCATCTACGAGGGCGAGGACGGCGTCATCGCCTGGATGCTCGGCGGCCCCGAGGCCCGCTACGAGGTGCCCCTGCCCGACGCGGGCGAGCCGCTCGTCGCCATCCTCGACTCGTACACGAAGGAGCACTCGGCCGAGTACCAGGCCCAGGCCTGGATCGACCTCGCCCGCCGCCTCGGCACGGCGCGCCCCGAGCTGCGCGACCCCGCGAACATCGCGAGCATCGTGCTGCACACCAGCCACCACACCCACTACGTCATCGGCTCGGGAGCGGGCGACCCGCAGAAGTACGACCCGACCGCCAGCCGCGAGACGCTCGACCACTCCATCCCGTACATCGTCGCCGTCGCGCTGCAGGACGGCGGCTGGCACCACGTCGACTCCTACGCTCCCGAGCGCGCCGCGCGGCCCGACACCGTCGCGCTGTGGCAGAAGATCACCACGACGGAGGACGCCGAGTGGACCCGCCGGTACCACTCGCTCGACATCAGCGAGAAGGCCTTCGGCGGCCGCATCGAGATCGAGCTGACGAACGGCGAGCGGGTGGTGGACGAGATCGCCGTCGCCGACGCGCACCCCCTCGGCGCGCGGCCCTTCGGGCGGGCCGAGTACGTGGCGAAGTTCCGCATGCTCGCGGAGGGCATCCTGGCGCCTGCGGAGATCGAGCGGTTCCTCGACGTCGCGCAGCGCCTTCCCGAGCTGACCGCCGCCGAGCTCGGCGGCCTCACCATCACGCCGATCGCGGCGCTGCCCACCAGCGCGAAGGGGATCTTCTGATGCTGTCGACCACCTCCACGCCCACCGAGCGGCGCCGCGCCTTCCGCGCCGGGCTCGCCAGCAGCACCCTGCAGATCCTGCCGGGAGCCTTCACGCCGCTGAGCGTGCGGCTCATCCAGGAGAAGGGCTTCCACGGCGCCTACATCTCGGGCGCCGTCATGGCCGCCGAGCTCGGCCTGCCCGACATCGGCCTCACGACGCTCACCGAGGTCGCCCAGCGCGCCCACCAGATCAGCCGCATGAGCGACCTGCCCACCCTCGTCGACGCCGACACCGGCTTCGGCGAGCCCATGAACGTCGCCCGCACGGTGCACGAGCTGGAGGATGCGGGCGTCGCCGGCCTGCACATCGAGGACCAGGTCAACCCCAAGCGCTGCGGCCACCTCGACGGCAAGCAGGTCGTCGACGGCCAGACCGCCGTGCAGCGCATCAAGGCGGCGGTGGATGCGCGCCGCGACGACCAGCTCGTGATCATGGCGCGCACCGACATCCGCGGGGTCGAGGGGCTCGACGCCGCGACCGACCGTGCCAAGGCGCTCGTCGACGCGGGCGCCGACGCGATCTTCCCCGAGGCCATGGGCACGCTCGAGGAGTTCGCGGCGATGCGCGCGGCCGTCGACGTGCCGATCCTCGCCAACATGACCGAGTTCGGCAAGAGCCGGCTGTTCACCCACGCCGAGCTCGCCGACGTCGGCGTCGACCTCGTGATCCACCCCGTCTCGCTGCTGCGCATCGCCTTCGGCGCGATCGAGCGGGGGCTGGACGCCCTGCTCGAGACCGGAACCCTCGACGGGGAGGTCGAGGGCATGCAGACTCGAGGCAGGCTCTACGAGCTGCTCGACTACGAGGCGTACAACTCGTTCGATTCGAGCATCTTCACCTACACCGGCCGCTAGGCCCTCCGCACGCCCCCGAAGCCCGCACCGCCTCGCGAAGGAGCACCCCGCATGACCGAAGAGATCCGCAAAGGCCTGGCCGGCGTCGTCGTCGACCGCACCGCCGTGTCGAAGGTGAACCCTGAGACCAACTCGCTGCTCTACCGCGGCTACCCCGTGCAGCAGC
This sequence comes from Microcella daejeonensis, assembly GCF_026625045.1. Taxonomy (GTDB): domain Bacteria; phylum Actinomycetota; class Actinomycetes; order Actinomycetales; family Microbacteriaceae; genus Microcella; species Microcella daejeonensis. The sequence continues at coordinate 1,625,579 of NZ_CP113089.1, forward strand.
TCGCCGAGCGCTGCACCTTCGAGGAGGTCGCCTACCTCCTGTGGCACGGCGAGCTGCCGACCGAGGCCCAGGCGCTCGAGTTCCAGGAGCTCGAGCGCTCGCTCCGGCCGCTCGACGGGACGGTCAAGGACGCGATCGACGCGCTCCCGCTCGAGGCGCACCCGATGGACGTCGTGCGGACGGCCGTGAGCGTGCTCGGGGCCCTCGACGGCACGCTGCAGACCGATCGCACGTGGATCGATCACGACCTCACGCAGGAGCGCAGCATCCGCCTGTTCGCGCAGCTGCCGGCGATCGTCGCCTACGCCCAGCGCCGGCTGCGGGGCGAGCACCTCGTCGAGCCGCGCGACGACCTGGCGTACTCGGCGAACTTCCTGCACATGACCTTCGGCGAGGTGCCCGAGAAGGTCGTCGTCGATGCCTTCGACGTGTCGATGATCCTGTACGCCGAGCACTCCTTCAACGCCTCGACGTTCACCGCGCGCGTCATCGCCTCGACGCTCAGCGACGTCTACTCGGCGGTCACGGGCGCGATCGGCGCCCTCAAGGGCCCCCTGCACGGCGGGGCCAACGAGGCCGTGCAGCACGTCTTCGAAGAGGTGGGCGAGGCCGCGGGCGCGCAGGCGTGGCTGGATGCCGCTCTCGCCGAGAAGCGCAAGATCATGGGCTTCGGGCACCGCGTCTACAAGAACGGCGACTCGCGGGTTCCCACTATGAAGCGGGCCCTCGGCACCCTCGTCGAGCACTACGACCGCCCCGAGGTGCTCGCGCTCTACGAGGCGCTCGAGCAGGCCATGGACGCCGCGAAGAGCATCAAGCCGAACCTCGACTACCCCTCGGGGCCGGCCTACAACCTGATGGGCTTCGACACCGAGATGTTCACGCCGCTGTTCATCGCCGCGCGCATCACCGGGTGGACGGCGCACGTCATGGAGCAGCTCTCCGCCAACGCGCTCATCCGCCCGCTGAGCCTCTACGACGGCCCCGAGGAGCGCGAGGTCCCGCGGGCATGAGCGCGGCATCCTGACCGTCGCCTGGATGCCCGCCGACGGTCGGGTGGGACGATGGTCTTATGACTGACGCGATCCCCACCCCGCATCTGACCCTCAACGACGGCCGCAGCATCCCGCAGCTGGGCCTCGGCGTATTCCTCGTCGACCCCGATGAGGCCGAGCGCATCGTCACGGACGCCCTCGCCGTCGGCTACCGCCACATCGACACGGCGATGATCTACAAGAACGAGGAGGGCGTCGGGCGCGCCATCGCGAAGTCGGGCATCCCGCGCGAGGAGCTCTTCATCACCACGAAGCTCTGGAACAGCGATCAGGGAACCGACTCGGCGCGCGCCGCGCTCGACCTCTCGCTGCAGAAGCTCGGCCTCGACTACGTCGACCTCTACCTGATCCACTGGCCCTCGCCGAAGCACGGCAAGCACGTGGAGTCGTGGCAGACCCTCGTCGAGCTGCGCGAGACCGGCAAGGCCCGCTCGATCGGCGTCTCGAACTTCATGCAGAAGCACCTCGAGGACATCGACGCGGCCACCGGCGTCGCCCCCGTGGTCAACCAGATCGAGCTGCACCCGGCCTTCCAGCAGCGCGAGCTGCGCGCGTTCCAGGAGCCGCGCGGCACCCTCACCGAGTCGTGGGGCCCGCTCGGCCAGGGCAAGTACGAGCTCGCCGAGCTGCCCGGTCTCACCGAGATCGCCGAGCGGCACGGCAAGAGCGTGCAGCAGGTCGCCATCCGCTGGCACCTGCAGGAGGGCCTCATCGTGTTCCCGAAGACGACGAAGAAGGAGCGCATGGTGCAGAACGCCGACGTCTTCGACTTCGAGCTCTCGGCCGAGGAGCTGGCGACGATCGCCGCCGCCGACAAGGATCTGCGCGTCGGCGCGCACCCCGACAACACCGACTTCTAGGAGTCGGGCTCCGCATCGCGGAGCGCCAGCACGAGGAGCGGCCCGGGGAGACCCGGGCCGTTCCTCGTCGGCGGGATGCGCGGCGGGCGCTCGGCTAGAGCGCGAGCTCGACGCGCTCGCCGTGCGGCGTCGCCGCGAGCAGCGGCCCGCCGGCCGGGGAGTCGAGCCCGGCGAACTCCCGCTCGACGGCGGCGAGATCCTCGCTGAAGTGCTGCCACTGGTCCACGTGCAGCGCCACGACGCGGCGCACGCCGAGGGCCTCGGCGGCCGCGCGGGCGTCGGCGGCGGTGAGCGTGAGGGCGGCGTCGATGGCGTCGACGCGGGCGGCTCCGGCGAACAGGAGAGCGGCATCCACACTCGGGTGACGGGCGGCGATGCCCTCGACCACCGCGACGGAGGAGTTGTCGCCCGAGACGTAGACGGTGGGATGCCCCGGCGCCTCGAGCAGGAACCCGCAGACCGGCCCGAGCCGGCTCTGCAGCTCCTCCGGCCCGTGCTGCGCGGGCAGCGCGTGCAGACGCGCCCCGGCCGGAGCCCGCCCCGCCACCTCGGCGCCCACGAGCGCGGCGTCGTCGAGCTCGACCACCTCGTCGTCGCCGGCGCCGATGACGCGCGCGGCGACGGCGACCGAGTCGGTGGTGGCGTCGCCGACGTCGGCGAGCGCGGCGGCCCCCGCGGGGGTCGTGACGACGAGCGGCAGGCTTAGTGCGAGCGCGCGACCCGAATCGTCGAGGTTGTCGGGATGGTGGTGGTGCGACACGAGGGCGAGGTCGAGCCGGCCGAGGTCGGCGGCCGCGATCGCCGGGCCCGCCGTCTTGACGAGCGCGTCGTCGCCGTCGCCGTACGAGCGCGGGGCGTCGAAGGTGGGGTCGGTCACGATGCGCAGCCCGCCCCACTCGAGCACGGCGGTCGGGCCGCCGATGACGGTGACGGCGAGAGGGTTCGGGGTGGTCGCGGAGGCGTCGCTCATAGGCTGACCGTATGGCATCCAGGCTCGAGAACGCCGTCAGCCCCTACCTGCGCTCGCACGCCGGCAACCCGGTCGACTGGTGGCCGTGGAGCGCGGAGGCCTTCGCCGAGGCGCGCCGGCGCGACGTCCCTGTCATGGTGTCGATCGGCTACGCGACGTGCCACTGGTGCCACGTCATGGCCCGCGAGACCTTCGCCGACCCGGCGGTGGGGGAGTGGCTCGCCGAGCGGGTCGTCAGCGTCAAGGTCGATCGGGAGGAGCATCCCGAGGTCGACGCCGCCTACATGGCCGCCGCGGGCGCTTTCACCGAGCAGCTCGGCTGGCCGCTCACCGTCTTCGCGACGCCCGAGGGTCAGGCCTTCTTCGCCGCCACCTACCTGCCGCCGCGGGCGCAGCAGGGCATGCCCTCGTTCCGCGAGGTGGTCGAGGCGGTCGTCGCCGCCTGGCACGAGCGGCGCGACGAGGTGCTGCAGAGCGCCTCCGGCCTGCAGGATGCCCTGCGCGCGGCCGCCGCCCGCCCGACCGGCCCGCTGCCCGCCGCCGGCGAGCTGACCGCCGCCCTCGCCCGGGCGACCGCCGAGCTCGCCGGCCACGAGGATTCCGCGCACGGCGGGTTCGGAGGGGCGCCGAAGTTCCCCGTCGCCCCCGCCCTGCTCATGCTGCACGGCCGCGGGCTCGCGGGCGATGCCGCGGCCGGAGCGCTCGCCGCCCGCACCCTCGCCGCCCTCGCCGCGAGCGACCTGCGCGACCCCGTCGAGGGCGGATTCTTCCGCTACGCGACCCGCCGCGACTGGAGCGAGCCGCACTACGAGCGCATGCTCAACGACAACGCGCTGCTGCTCGAGCTCGCCGCGCGCCTCGGCGACCGCGAGACCGCCGGCGGCGTGATCGGGTTCCTGCGCGACGTCATGCGCGTCGAGGGCGGCTTCGCCTCGGGGCAGGACAGCGAGAGCCTCATCGACGGCGAGCGCAACGAGGGCGGGTACTACGCGCTCGACGCGGAGGGGCGGACGGCGCAGCCGGCTCCGCCCCTCGACGAGAAGGTGCTCACCGCGTGGAACGGGCTCGCGATAGGGGCGCTCGCCATCGCGTCACGGCTGCTGGACGAGCCGGCCGGGGCGGCGCTCGCCGCGGAGGTCGCCGACGAGCTCATCGCCGCGCACGTGCGGCTCGACGACGACGGGGCGATGCGGCTGGTGCGGGCGAGCCGGGCCGGGCGGGCATCCGACGCCGCGGCGACCCTCGAGGACGCCGGCGATCTCGCCGTCGGACTGCTCGAGCTCGCCATCACGACGGGCGAGGAGCGCTACGCCGTCGCCGCGCGCGCGATCGTCGACGCCTGCCGGCATGCGGGCGAGCGCACGGGCGTGCCGGCCGCGCTGCCGGGCGGCGGGGACCCCGTGCTCGCGGCGCAGGGGCTCGCCACCGTCGACGACGTCAACGAGGGCTCGGCGCCGAGCGGGGCGTCGGCGATCGCCCGCGCCGCGCTGCTGCTGCACCGCCTGACCGCCGAGGAGGCGTACCGCGCGATGGCCGAGGCCCTCGTCGCGGCCCAGCTGCCGGCGGCGCTCGAGCGGCCGATCGCCTTCGGGGCGACCCTGCAGCTCGCCTCGGCGCTCGCCGCGCCCTCGCAGCAGCTCGTCGTCGTCGCGCCCGAGGGGGAGGCCGACGACGACGCGCTCGTCGTGCACGCCCGGCACGCGCAGGGCGACGGGATGCTCGCACTGGCCCTCTCCGAGACCCGCGCCGCGGCGTGGGCGGCGGCGGGGTTCGAGCTGCTCGAGGGCCGCACGACGGCCGGCGGCCGCACGGCCGCGTACCCGTGCACCGACTTCGTCTGCCGGCTGCCCGTCACGAGCGTCGACGGGCTGCGGGCGGCGGGGGAATAGCCCGCTACCCGCCGAGCATTTCGCGCAGCGCCGCGCCCGAGGGGCTGCGCGGGGCGAAGTCGTCGCCCTCGACGAGCGCGAAGCGGGCATCTTGCTCATCGCCGCCGGCCTCGATGCGCCACCAGGCCCAGGCGAGCGCTCCGTCGGCGTTCTCGCGCGACCAGGCGAAGGCGCGGCGCAGATGGTCGTCGCCGCCGTCGCTCTGCCCGAACTCGGACACGAGCAGCGGCACCTGTTCGGCGAGCGGGGCGAGCTCGGCGTTCCAGCAGGTCTCGTCGGCGCAGCGCTGATCGGGGTAGAGGTGCGCGCCGGCGATGAGCTGGTCGTCGTCGGGGGCGGTGTCGAGCCAGCCGCGCAGGTCGTTCGCGTAGTCGAGGCCGCCGAGGATGGCGGGCTGCGGCGCTCCGGCCCCGCGCACGGCGCCGAGCAGCTCGGTCATGCCGACGGCGGGGTAGGTGCGGCCGCCGAGCGGCTCGCCCAGCGCCTCGACGGGAGGCGTGCATCCCCCCTCGGCCCAGCAGCGCCAGTCGAGCTCGAAGACCAGGCGGTCGTCGGCGTCGTAGATCGAGGCGGGTTCGTTGAAGAGGTCGAAGACCACCGCGCGGTGCTTGCGGTAGGTCTCGGCCACCGAGCTCCAGAACGGGATGCTCGCGGCCGACGGCATCGCGCGCAGGCCGTCGGCGAGCTCGCCGTCGGGCGCCGACCAGTGCAGGTCGAGGATGACGACGAGCCCCGCGTCGGTGAGCGCCGTGACCCAGGCGTCGACGGCGGCGCGGTAGCCGGCCGCGGTGCCGAAGGCGTCCGCAGGCCGGTTCTCGGCCCAGCACTGCTCGTTGAGCGGCACCCGCACGGCGGTCACGCCCCAGTCGAGCATCGCCTCGACGGCGGCCGGCTCGGCCCCGCCGTCGTCGTGCCCGCGGCCCTGGATGCAGGCGTACTCGAAGCCGGGCCAGTTGACGCCGTCGAGCACGAGCGGCTCGCCGCTGCGCAGGTCGATGAGCGCGGCATCCCGCACCGAGACGACGGGCGCCTCGGGTGTCAGCGTCGCCCGCGGTGCGGCGGCGACGCGCCCCGGCTCATCGGAGGGCGGCAGCGCCACGACGGCGACGACGGCCGCCGACGCGAGCACCGCCGCCGCGATGACGATCGCGACGGCGGTGCGGCGACGGGATGCTCTCACCCGCGTCAGTCTGCCTCCTCGGCGGCGGACTCGGCGGCGCCCTCGGTGCTCGTGCGGTCGGCGATCGTGCCGGTCGCCTCCCACTCGGCCGCGAGCTCCTCGACCTCGTCGAGCGGCACGGGCGACCACGGCGAGCTGTCGGGATCGGCCGCGTAGGCCTCGGGGCTGTCGCCCTGGTTCCACCACTTCGACTCGTAGGGGGTGCCGTCGAAGAGGATGCGCTGGCCCTTGTCGTAGACCGCGGTGCCCTGCCACTCGGGGTAGGCGCCCTCGGGCAGAGTCGGCGTCTCCTGCGGCTTCTCGCCCTCGAGCACGGGGCCGATGAGCGTCCACGGCACCTCCCACTCGTTGAGCACGGGGTTGTCGGGCAGCTCGCCCCTCGTCCACCACTTGGCCTCGTAGACGTTGCGGTACCAGACGACCTTGCTGCCGGCGAGGTAGGCGTTGTCCTCGTCCCAGATCGGGTACGGGCTGGTCTCGGGGTCGTCGATGAAGTCGCTCGGGTCGCGCGGCTCGGGGGTCGTGACGACGCCCGCGACGCTGTCGAGACGGCCGGTGAAGCCCTTCGCGAGCAGGTCGGCGAACCGCACGTCGCCCTGCGGCACGCCGGAGCAGGCGTCGCTGACGCGGCTGAGGTCGACGTAGTTCGGTCCGCACTGCACGTCGCGGTTGAGCGACCAGACCGACATGCGGCCGATGCCCGTCTCGACGGCCCAGGCGTTGAGCTCCTCGGCATCCTTCGTCGTGAACACCTCGTCGACGACGTCGTTCTGGCCGAGCATCGGCGTCGCGCCGATCTTGCGCCACAGCGTCGCCGAGCCGAGCTCGATGTCGGCCAGCTCGTAGATGATGCCGAGCTGGCGATGCGTGGCCTGCAGGGCGCGGATCGAGGCGTCGGCCATCGACTCGCCCTCCTCCCGCGCCTCGCCGTAGTTCATCGTCATGACGTTGACGCCCGCGACGTCGACACCGGTCTCGATCATCTGCTGCACGAAGGTCGTGCCGTCCTCGGTGAGGCCCGAGGGGATGACGGGCAGGGTCAGCCAGACGGCGAGGTCGTCGCCCGCCGCGCGGCGGCGCTCCTGCAGGGTCGCGATGGCCTCGGCCCGGCGCTGCCCGGCGACCGCGTCGGTGAGGTTCTCGCCCTCGATGTCGAGGTCGATGGTCGACACGTCGTAGCGCTCGATCACCTGGTCGTAGGCGCGCACGAGCTCGGCCGGGTTCGTGCAGACCGTCGCGAGCTCGTCGTTCAGCAGCCCGCCGAACGAGATCGACAGGTCGGCGCCGAGCTGCTCGACCCGCGCGAGGCGGCGATCGAGGTCGAGCTCGGCCGCGGCCTCGTCGAGGTCGTAGGCCGTGCCCCACGTCGGCGTGCAGGGCTCGTCGGGGTCGGCGACGATGAACGACAGCACGATGTCGCGCGCCGCGGTCTCCTCGACGTCCTCGAAGGCGAACACGGGCGTCGCGGTCGCATCCACGTAGCCGGCGAACCACGGGCTCCGGTTCTCGAGAGTGGATGCCCCCGCCCAGTTCTGCACCGAGATGAAGCCCCAGAAGCCCACCGCGCTGGCGAGCACGAGGGCGACGAGCAGGCGCCAGGGGGAGAGCCGGCGCCCGTCGCGCCAGAGGATGCTGGTGGCGGCGGCGCGCATCAGGAGGCCTTCCGTTCGGTCGAGCCGGCGAGCACCGGGGCGGGGCTGTCGGCGGCGTGGTCGTGGATGGCGCCGTGGTAGAGCACGGTGCGCCAGTCGGCCGCCGCCTCGGCGGCCGGGGCCGCGGATGCGCCCGTGCGGTTCTTGGGCTTCGCGTACAGCCAGTTGGTGAGGCCGTAGAAGATGTCGACGAGCGAGCTGCCGATGCCGATGTAGGCGATCACGGCGGCGAGCGCGAGGATCGCGTTGAACCCGGCGAAGGCCGCGTTGCCCCAGTTCTCGGCCTGCACGTCGCGCCAGAGGGTGAACACCGAGAACGCGATGATCAGATACGGCGCTAGCACGTAGAGCAGAGGGGTCGTGGTGCGGTTGCGCACCTTGGGCGTGCGGGCGAAGGGGATCTTCTTCGAGGTGATCGCCTGCTCGATCGACTTGATGACGCCCGCGAGGTTCACGGGCAGCAGGATGAGGTTGAAGCCGTAGATGCGGAAGACGTCGCTGGCCTTGTACCCGGCGTAGCGCAGGTCGCTGGCCATGGCGATGAAGTACGGCAGGGCGGCGAGCAGCACCATGGGGCTGAGCAGGCGGCTGTCGTAGGGGTACGCGAGCAGGAACACCAGGCCGAAGCTGGCCCAGGCGATCGAGCTCATGTAGTTCATGCGCAGCAGGATCTCGGTCTTCGTGACGCGCTCGCCGCGGGCGCGGCGCTCGCGGATCTGCCGGAAGTACTTCGGCAGGATGAGCAGACCGCCGTTGGCCCAGCGGCGGCGCTGGATGACGAGCGAGCCGAAGTCGGGCGGCGTCGCCGAGTAGCTGAGCCGCTCGGGGTAGTTGACGAGGGTCCAGCCGTGGGTGCCGAGGTCGATGCTCGACTCCGTGTCCTCGATCACCGTGCGGTCCTGCACGTAGCGCTTGATGGTGAAGCCGCCGCTCGTCTCGATCTGCACGATGTCGTCGAGCGCGCGCTTGCGGATGACGGCGTTCGCGCCGACCCAGAAGGTCGCGTTGTGGTACGAGAACCCCTGGTGGAGGATGTGCTGGATGTCGGTCGTGGCCGCGGCGAGGCGCTCGATGCGCGTGCTCGCCCCGCGGTACGAGGAGTACGGCGTCTGCGTCACCGCGACGCGGGCGTTCTCGGGCTGCTCCATCGAGTGCACGAGCCGCAGGCAGTAGTCGCGCAGCAGCATCGAATCGGCGTCGAGGGTGAGCAGGTAGTCGCTGTCGGGGATGACCAGGTCGGCCGGCTGACCGAACGAGACCGGGCGCAGCACCGTGCCGTCGGGGGTCTCCTCGTAGGCGTACGAGCCGCCCATGAGGCCGATGTAGGCGTTGAGGTTCATGGCCTTGTTGGCCTCGTGCGAGAGCCCGGCGAAGCGCTTGCGCTCGAAGACGTCGACCTCGGCGCTGAAGGTCCAGGCGAGGCGGCGCATCAGGTGCACGGCGTGCGCGGCCGTGAGGGCGAAGCCCTCGAGGCGGGCGTTCTCGAGCGCGTCGCCCGTGAGCTCGAGCTCGTGACGCAGCCCGCCGAGAACCTGCTCGACGAAGAAGACGTCCACGTGGTCCGAGACGGTGTGCTCCGCGATCCGCTGGTCGATCCAGCGCACCGCCCAGCGGAAGTGCCCGATGACCTCGGCCACCTCGGCGTCGTCGAGGTCGTCGGTGCCGGCCACCTCGCGCTGCAGCAGAGCATCCCGGAACCGGCCCCCCGGCAGGGCGAGGGCCTCGGTGATCGTGGTGGAGAGGGCGCGGGTCGCCTCGAGCCGGGCGGCGACGAGCGGCTCGGTGGGGTGGGGCGGGTCGTCGACGAGCAGCACCACGCGCAGGTTCGGGTACTCCTGCAGGGCGGCCGACCACAGGGTGGTCGCGACCACGTCGGGCTCCTCGGCGTAGGAGGGCACGAGCACGGTCATCGCGGTCGAGCGATCGGCGAAGTGCCGGTCGAGCTCGGCGCGGGGCGTGCGCACATGGGCGCGGAACCGCTGGAGGGCTCCGTGACGGGCGATCAGGTACATGAGCGCCGAGAAGGTCAGGAACGTGACGACGACGACGTACGAGATCGCCTGGGTGGTGAAGGCGAAGCTCTGGGTGCCGTTGTTGAGGAACTCGGCGATGACCGTGTACACGACGTAGACGGCCCAGAAGGCGACGGTCGCGACGATCGCCATGCGGGCGAGGGCGATGCGGCGGTCGCTCGGCCGGGGGTGCACGATCGGCAGCGGGGTGGTGCGCTTCTCAGCGCCCCATTGGCGCTTGCGGGTGGGAGGGAGGGCGTTCGGGCGCGACGGAACAGCGGGCGACGAGGGCATGGGGGTGTCCTTCTCGTCTCGGCCTCATCGCATTTCGGGTGGCGATGAGAAGTCGGGTGGCAGACCGAGACATCAGAACAGTACGCCCACCGCTGAGGATCCCGCGAACCCTAAACGGGGTACAAAATGTCCCCTCAAGTGCCGACACGCCGTGCCGTAAGGTGAAACTGGTTCAGCGCACCTGCTTCTTCGCGCTGATGACTCCCGTGTCGAATCCCATGAGGTGGAGCCCGCCGTGGAACCGGGCGTGCTCGACCTTGATGCAGCGGTCCATGACGACCGTGAGGCCGTGCCGCTCGCCGTACCGCGCGGCCTCCTCGTTCCAGATGCCGAGCTGCACCCAGACGGTCGAGGCGCCGATTGCGAGCACGTCGTCGATCACCGAGGGGATGTCGCTCGCCTTGCGGAACACGTCGACGATGTCGGGCACCTCGGGCAGCGACGCGAGGTCGGGGTAGGCCTTCTGACCCAGGATCTCGGTGGCGTTCGGATTGACGAAGTACACCCGGTAGCTGCTCGACTGCTGCAGGTACGTGCCGACGAAGTACGAGCTGCGGGCGGGGTTGGGCGAGGCGCCGACGATCGCGATGCTGCGGGCGCGGCGCAGGATGCCCAGCCGCTCCTTCGCGCTCGGCCCCACCCAGGTGCGCTGCGACTTCAGCAGCTTCGCCAGCGGCGAGCTCGACGGGATCGCGCAGGTCAGCCCGTTGGCGAGGGTGACGGTCTCGGTGCCGCTGCCGGCCTCCGCGCTCATGCTGCACCCGCCTTCTGCGCCGCATCGAGCGCCTGATCGAGATCGTGGATGATGTCCTCGACGTCCTCGATCCCCACCGAGAGCCGCACGAGCCCCGGGCCGATGCCGGAGTCGAGCAGCTGCTGCTCGGTCAGCTGGGCATGGGTCGTCGAGCCCGGATGGATGATGAGGGTCTTCGCGTCGCCGATGTTGGCGAGGTGGCTCGCGAGCTGCACGTTCTCGATGAGCGCCTCGCCCGCTGCACGGCCTCCGACGACGTCGAAGCTGAACACCGAGCTCGGGCCGAGCGGCAGGTACTTCTGCGCGCGCTCGTGGTGGCGGTGCGAGGGCAGCCCCGCCCAGCGCACGGCCTCGACGCGCGGGTCGGCGTCGAGCCACTCGGCGACGGCGCGGGCGTTGTCGACGTGCGCCTGCATGCGGTACGGCAGGGTCTCGACGCCCTGCGCGAGCAGGAAGGCGGAGTGCGGCGCGAGGGCGGGCCCGATGTCGCGCAGCTGCTCGGCGCGCAGCCGGGTGAGGAACGAATACTCGCCGAAGTTGCCGTACCAGGTGAGCCCGCCGTAGTGCGGCACGGTCTCCTCGAACAGCGGGAAGTTGTGGTTCGACCAGTCGAAGCGCCCCGACTCGACGACGACGCCGCCGAGGGTGGTGCCGTGCCCGCCGAGGAACTTCGTCGCCGAGTGCACGACGACGTCGGCGCCCCACTCGATCGGTCGGCACAGGTAGGGGGTCGCCACCGTCGAGTCGATGATGAGGGGCAGGTCGGCGGCGTGCGCGACCTCGGCGAGCCCCGCGATGTCGGCGATGTCGCCGCTCGGGTTCGCGATCGTCTCGGCGAAGACGAGCTTGGTGCGGCCCGGGATGATCGCCGCGGCGTAGTCGGCGGGGTCGTCGCTCGCGACGAAGGTCGTCTCGACGCCGAAGCGGCGCAGCGTCACGTCGAGCTGGGTGATCGAGCCGCCGTAGAGGTTCGAGGAGGCGACGATGTGGTCGCCGGCGCCGGCGAGCGAGGCGAAGGTGACGAACTGCGCGCTCAGCCCGCTCGAGGTGGCGACGGCGCCGAGGCCGCCCTCGAGGCTCGCGACGCGCTCCTCGAAGCTCGCCACCGTCGGGTTCGACAGGCGGCTGTAGATGTTGCCGTACTTCTGCAGCGCGAACCGCGCCGCGGCGTCCTGCGCATCGTCGAAGACGAAGGCGCTCGACTGGTAGATCGGCAGGGCGCGGGCGCCCGTCGCCGAGTCGGGAACATTGCCCGCGTGCAGTGCGCGCGTGCGGAATCCGTAGTCACGATCGGCCATCCCGCCAGGCTACGGCGCGCCGCTGACCGGCGCCCGCTGATCGCGTCACAAAGCGTAAGAGGGCGCGGCGCGCGGCGACGGCGCGGGATGCCGCTCCCGCGCACGACCGCCGGATCCGTCGCACGGGGGAGGCGCCGGGCGGCACCCCGCTCCTAGCCTGGTCGCATGACCGACGCCCCCGCGCCGCCGCCGAACCCCGCTCCCGCCCCGCCCGCCGTTCCGCAGCCGTACGGGGCCCCGCCCGCGGGGCGCGCCGCCGCTCCGACCCCGCGCTCGGCCCGCGCGCTGGCCCCGGACGTCGCGCGCGGCCTCGTGCTGCTCGGCATCGCGCTCGCGAACGTGCCCTTCTGGCTGTACGGGGTCGAGCAGGGCATCCTCATGAAGCCGCTCGGCGACAGCGCCGACCAGGTGACCAACGCGGTCGTCGCCCTGCTGGCCGACAGTCGCTCGTACCCGCTCTTCGCGCTGCTGTACGGCTACGGCATCACCCAGATCCTGCTGCGCGAGCAGGCGGCGGGGGCTCCGTGGGATGCCGCGCGCGGGCTGCTCGTGCGCCGCAACCTCTGGGTGCTCGCCTTCGGAGCGGTGCACGGCGTGCTGCTCTTCTTCGGCGACGTGCTCGGCACCTACGGTCTGCTCGGGCTGCTGCTCATCCTGCTCGTGCGCGCCTCGGGTCGCGCGCTCGCGATCGTCGGCTGGATCAGCTTCGCCCTGCTCGTGCTCCTCTCAGCGGTGGAGGGGGCGGCGGGCATGACGACCGAGACCGCCCCGGGCACCTCGCCCTTCGCCCTTCTCAGCCCGGGTGCCGACACCTACCTCGCCGCGACCGGGGCGCGCGCACTCGAATGGGTCGCGGGAATCCTCGGCACGGCCTTGGGCGGCTTCGTGCTCATGCTGCCGACGATGGTGCTCGGCGTGTGGGCCGCCCGGTACCGGGTGCTCGAGAACCCCGAGCCGCACCGGCGACGGCTCGCGATGATCGCGGGGCTGGGCATCCCGATCTCGCTGCTCGGCGCCCTGCCGGTCGCGCTCGTGCTGCTCGGCGTGCTCGGAGGCCGGCCCGTCGTCGACCTGCTCTGGACGATGCTGCACGGCGGCACCGGACCGATCGGCGCGGTCGCCTACCTCGCGCTCATCGCGCTCGTCGTCGGACGGGTGCGGGCGCCGGGGGACCGGCCCGGTCCGATCGCGCGCGGGTTCGCGGCGCTCGGCAAGCGCTCGCTCACGGGGTACCTGCTGCAGTCGGTGATCTTCCTCGCGGTGTTCCCGGCGTACACGCTGGGGCTCGGCGGCATCGTCGGGGCGGCCGAGGCGACGCAGGTGGCCGTGCTCGCGTGGCTGGCCTCGCTCGTGCTCGCGATCGCGCTCGAGGCCCTCGACAAGCCCGGGCCGGCCGAGGCGCTGCTGCGCCGGCTCGTCTACGGGCGGCGGCGCACCGCCTCCTGAGGGACGACCCCGGCCGGCGAGACCCCGGCCGACTAGACCCAGGTCGGCAGCCAGTAGTGCGCGCGCAGGAAGGGCAGCGGCACGGGCAGCCCCGTCCACAGCGGCAGGAAGTACGCGCTGACCGCGACGAGGGCGATGACCGCCACGGTCACGACGGCGATACCGGTGCGGCGCTGGTACGGCTCGTCGTCGGCGTGGCCGAGCACCGCGCGCAGCACCATGACGAACGCGAGCACGAGGAACGGCGTGAGCACGACCGTGTAGAAGAAGAACATCGTGCGCTCGGGGTAGAGCAGCCACGGCAGCCAGCCCGCGGCGATGGCGGTGAGCACGAGGGCGATCGGCCATCCGCCGCCGAAGCGGGCGAGCAGCCGGGCTCCCGCGTCGCGGTCGCCCCGGGCGGCGAGCACCGCCGCGACGACGAGCACCGCGAGCAGCACGAGCACGGCGACGACGGAGCCCCACCACAGCAGCGGGTTCGGAATACCCGTGAGCGCCTGCGCCGTTCCGTCGCCGAGCTCCTCGTAGTGCATGTAGGTCGGGCGCAGCAGCAGGGGCCAGCCCGCGGCGGGCGCCTCGTAGGCGTGATCGCTCGTGACGCCGACGTGGTACCGGTAGACGGCCGCCTGGTAGTGCCAGAGGTTCTGCAGGGCGTCGGGGACGATCGACAGGATGCCCTCCGCCCGCCGCCCCTCGCCCTCGGCCACCCAGTTCCGGTCGTAGCCGCCGCTCGTGGCGAACCAGCCCCACCAGGTGAGAAGGTGCGCGGCGAGCGCCGTCGGCACGAGCAGCAGGAACGAGATCGGCGCCTGCCGGAACGCCGTGCCGCTCGCCCACAGCGCGACGCCCGCGCGACGCCGGTCGACGACGTCGGCCACGACGGTGAGCACGCCGACCGCGGCGAGCACGTAGAGCGCGCTCCACTTGACGCCGACGGCGAGCCCGAGCGTCGCCCCCGCGGCGAGCAGCCACGGCCGCGCCCACAGCGCGGGGCCCCAGTCGGTGGCGCGCCCCTCGGCACGGCGGCGCGCGAGCCACGCCGCGAGCCGCCGCCGCGAGCCCTCGCGGTCGAGCGCGACGAAGAGCAGGGCCAGCACGATGAGCGCGGCGAGCACGCCGTCGAGCAGGGCGACGCGGCTCATGACGATGGCGTTGCCGTCGAGCGCGACGAGGCCGCCGGCGATGACGGTGAGCGGCAGGGACGCGAGCAGTCGGTGCGCGAGCAGCATGACGAGTCCGACGAGCACGATGCCGGTGACGGCGGTGCCGAGCCGCCAGCCTGCCGGATCCGCGGGGCCCAGGGCGAGCATCCCGAGCGCGATCACCCACTTGCCGAGCGGGGGGTGGGCGACGAACGCCGCCTCGGCGGGCGGAGTGCCGGGGCTGCCCGCCTCGAACGCCGCGTCGGCGCCCTCCGGCCACGACGCCTCGTAGCCCTGAGTCAGCAGGCTGAGGGCGTCCTTGACGTAGTAGGTCTCGTCGAAGACGAGCGCGTCGGGCTCGCCGAGCCCGATCAGCCGGGTGGCCGCGGCCAGGCCGAGAACCGCGGCGGGCAGGGCCGCGCGCACGAGCCGCTGCCGGCGAGGGGATGCCCCCGCCCACGCCGCATCGAGCCGCGAGCCGCGCCGCTCGCGCACGGCGGGTTCGGCGGCGGCGGTCACCCGGTCATGCTATTCGCCGGGCATCCGCCCCGCCCCGGCGCGAGTGGGAGGATGGCCGCATGATCGTGCTCGCCGCCACCCCCATCGGCAACCTCGGCGATGCGAGCCGCCGCCTCATCGAGACGCTCGAGAACGCCGAGCTCGTGGTCGCGGAGGACACCCGCACCACCGCGCACCTGCTGCGGGCGCTCGGCATCGAGAACCGTCCGCGCCTGCTCGCCCTGCACGAGCACAACGAGCGCGCGCGCTCGGCCGAGCTCGTCGAGCTCGCGCGCGACAGCGACGTGGTCGTGCTCACCGACGCGGGCATGCCGGGCATCAGCGATCCGGGCTACATCCTCGTCGAGGCGGCCATCGCCGCCGACGTCACCGTCACCGCGCTGCCCGGACCGAGCGCCGTGCTCACCGCGCTCGTGCTGAGTGGGCTGCCGACCGACCGCTTCGCCTTCGAGGGCTTCCTGCCGCGCAAGGGCAGGCTCGGGCACCTGCGCGGTCTCGCCCGCGAGCCGCGCACTCTGGTCTTCTTCGAGGCGCCGCACCGCATCGCCGCGGCGCTCGCCGACCTGGCCGAGGCCTTCGGGCCCGAGCGCCGCGCCGCCGTCTGCCGCGAGCTGACGAAGAAGTTCGAGGAGGTCGCGCGCGGCACCCTCGCCGAGCTCGCCGAGCGCTACGCCGAGGGCGCGCGCGGCGAGATCGTGGTCGTCGTCGAGGGGGCTCCGGCCCGCGCGATCGACCTGCCGACCGCGGTCGTCGAGGTGCAGGAGCGCGTCGCCGGCGGCGAGCGGCTGAAGGATGCGGCCTCGGCCGTCGCCGAGGCCACCGGGCTCGGCAAGCGCGAGCTCTACGAGGCCGCGCTCAGCCGCACGAGTCGCTGACGGTCAGCGCGACCGGCGCGGGCAGCTCGCGGCCGTCGGTCGTGATGCGCACGCCGTCGAGCACGCCGTCGGCCTCGCCGGTGCGCTCGATCGCGATGGTCACGTAGCCGGCCTCGCCCGGCGCGAGCTCGATGCCGTCCAGGTCGACGGGCGCCGTCGGGCTCGAGGCGCGATCGCCGCCGAAGACGACCGACTCGCCCCCGTCGATGACCTCGACCTCGGCCGCGGCGAACCAGCGGTCGATCACCTCGGCGCCCTCGAGCCCGTTCGCCTCGATGCCGTCGATCGAGATGGGGTCGCCGCTGCTGTTGACGACGCCGAGGCCGATGCTGCCGACGGTGCCGGTCACGCAGCCGTCGAGGCCCGTGTCGGCGCCGAACTCGGGGCCGCTGCACCCCGCGAGCGCGAGCAGCAGAACGGGCAGGGCGGCGAGCGTCGGCAGGGGCATCCTCACCCCCTCGACGGTACGCGCCCCGCCGCGGTAACGCCCCCCACCGCGCCCGTAGACTGGGGAGTTATGGCCTCCGGCGACTCCTTCTCGATCACCACCCCGATCTTCTACGTCAACGACGCGCCCCACATCGGGCACGCCTACACCGAGGTGGCGGCCGATGTGCTGGCCCGCTGGATGCGGCAGAGTGGTCGCGACACCTGGTCGCTCACGGGCACCGACGAGCACGGCCAGAAGATCCTGCGCACGGCGGTCGCCAACGGCGTGACCCCCAAGGAGTGGGCCGACAAGCTCGTCGCCGAGGCGTGGGTGCCGCTGCTGCAGACGATCGACATCGCCAACGACGACTTCATCCGCACCACCGAGCAGCGGCACGAGAGCGTCGTGCAGGCCTTCCTGCAGAAGCTGTACGACGCGGGGCTCATCTACGACGGCGAGTACGAGGGCTACTACTGCGTCGGCTGCGAGGAGTACAAGCAGCAGAGCGACCTCGTCGACGGCACGGGCGAGTTCGCCGGGCAGCTGGTCTGCCCCATCCACGGCCGCCCGGTCGAGGTGCTGAAGGAGAAGAACTACTTCTTCCGCATGAGCCAGTTCCAGCAGCGCCTGCTCGACCTCTACGAGGCGCAGCCCGACTTCATCCAGCCCGACAGCGTGCGCAACGAGATCGTCTCCTTCGTGCGCCGCGGCCTCGACGACCTCTCGATCTCGCGCCAGAGCTTCGACTGGGGCGTGCGCGTTCCGTGGGACGACAGCCACGTCGTCTACGTCTGGTTCGACGCGCTGCTCAACTACATCTCGGCGCTCGGCTACGACCCCGAGGCCGCCGACGGCCTGTTCGAGCGCTTCTGGCCCTCGAACCACATCGTCGGCAAGGACATCGCGCGCTTCCACGCCGTCATCTGGCCGGCGATGCTCATGGCCGCCGAGCTGCCCGTGCCGCGCCGCGTCTTCGCGCACGGCTGGCTGCTCGTCGGCGGCGAGAAGATGTCGAAGTCGAAGCTCACCGGCATCGCGCCCGCGCAGATCACCGACGTCTTCGGCTCCGACGCGTTCCGCTACTACTTCCTGCGCGCGATCAGCTTCGGCCAGGACGGCTCGTTCTCGTGGGAGGACCTCTCCGCCCGCTACCAGGCCGAGCTCGCCAACGGCTTCGGCAACCTCGCCTCGCGCGTCATCGCGATGACGGCGAAGTACTGCGACGGCGTCGTGCCCGAATCCGGCCCGGTCACCGAGGCCGAGCTGGCCGTGCAGGCGACGGTGCGGGATGCCCTGCGCGACGCCTCCGCCGCCATGGAGCGCTTCGCCATCCACGAGGCGATCGCCGCGGTCTGGCGCATCGTCGAGCACCTCAACGGCTACCTCACCGAGCAGGAGCCCTGGAAGGTCGCGAAGGACGAGGCGCAGGCGGACCGCCTGCGCACCATCCTCTTCACTGCGCTCGAGGGGCTGCGGGCGCTCGCCGTGCTGCTGTCGCCCGTGCTGCCGAAGGCCGCCCAGAAGCTGTGGACGGCGCTCGGCGTCGAGGGTGCGCTCGGCGCGCTGGGGGAGCAGAGCATCCCGACCGCGGCCGAGTGGGGTCAGCTGCCCGCGGGCACGCGCACGGTGGCGCTCGAGCCGCTGTTCCCGCGCATCGAGCAGGAGCCGGTGGCCTGAGCCGCACGCGAGCACCCCTCGAGGAGTAGCATCGCCGCGATCGGAAGAGGAGACAGCGATGTCGTTCCAGGCGTACCTCGACACCATCGAGACGAAGACCGGGCTCACGCCGCGGCAGCTGCTGCAGGCCGCCCACGACCGGGGCCTCGCCGAGCCGCCCGTCTCGGCCTCGCGCATCATCCAGTGGCTGAAGGACGACTACGACCTCGGCCGCGGGCACGCGATGGCGCTCGTGCACGTCATCAAGAACGGGCCGACGATCGCCGACACCCACGTCGGCACCGACGGCGTGCACCGCGACGCGTCGACCGAGCTCTGGCTCGACGGCGCCGCGACGAAGCCCTCCTGAACCCGGTGCTCGGGCCCCGCCCGTAGACTCGACGAATCGTTGCGCGTCGATTCGAGGGGCGCAGCGGCGAGGCAGAGGGAGCCCCCATGACCGACTCGCTCGATCCCCATGTGCGGCACCGCTCGTCGATGGACGGCTCCAGCCGCGATCTGAGCTACCCGCCGAGCCCCGAGGCGCTCGTCGTACCCGTCTACGACAACCACACGCATCTCGAGATCGCCGACGGCGAGAACCCCATGCACTACCGCGAGCACCTCGACCGCGCCTCCGCCGTCGGCGTGCGCGGCGTCGTGCAGGTCGGCACCGATGTGCTCACCAGCCGCTGGTCGGCCGCGATCGCGGCGCGCGAGCCGCGGGTGCTCGCCGCCGTCGCCATCCACCCCAACGAGGCCCCCGCGCTCGCGCGGGCGGGCGAGCTGGATGCCGCTCTCGCGGTCATCGACGAACTGGCCGCGCAGCCCCGCGTCGTCGCGATCGGCGAGACCGGGCTCGACTTCTTCCGCACCGAGGGCGACCAGGATCGCCGCGCGCAGCTCGACGCCTTCGAGGCCCACATCGCCCTGGCGAAGAAGCACGATCTGGCGCTGCAGATCCACGACCGCGACGCCCACGACGACGTCGTCGCGACGCTCAAGCGCGTCGGCGCGCCGGAGCGCACGGTGTTCCACTGCTTCTCAGGCGACGTGGAGCTCGCGAGCCAGTGCGCCGAGAACGGCTGGTACGCCTCCTTCGCCGGCACCGTCACCTTCAAGAGCGCCCGCAACCTGCGCGATGCGCTCGAGATCCTGCCGCGCGCCCTGCTGCTCGTCGAGACCGACGCCCCGTACCTGACGCCGCACCCGTTCCGCGGCCGGCCGAACTCGCCGTACCTGCTGCCGCACACGCTGCGGGCGATGGCCGACCACCTCGGCACCGACGTGTCGATGCTGGCCGCGCAGATCGGCTCGAACACCGAGCTCGTCTACGGCACGTGGGACGCCCACCCGGTCACCTCGCCCGGCGACCCCTGGGCCGACCGGCCCGACGCCGCGCACCCGGCGCCCGAGGAGGTGCCGGGCGATCCGCAGGATCTGCAGCCGCAGCACGAGACCCCCGACGGGCTCACGGGCCCGGGCAACCCCCGCGGCGGAGCCTGAGTGGCGGCGCTGCTCGGCCCCGCCGAGGTGCGCGATCTGGCCGCGCTGCTCGACGTCACGCCCACCAAGAAGCTCGGCCAGAACTTCGTGCACGACGCCAACACGGTGCGGCGCATCGTGCAGGCGGCCGCCGTGCCCGCGGGCGCGACCGTGCTCGAGGTGGGGCCGGGGCTCGGCTCGCTCACCCTCGGGCTGCTCGAGGCCGGGCATCCCGTCGTCGCCGTCGAGATCGACAAGCGCCTCGCCGCGCAGCTGCCCCTCACCGTCGAGGCGATGCAGCCGGGGGCGCCGCTCACGGTCGTCACCGCTGATGCGATGACGGTGGATGCCCTTCCCGCGCAGCCCGTCGCGCTCGTGGCCAACCTGCCGTACAACATCTCGGTGCCCGTGCTGCTGCACCTGCTCGCGACCTTCCCGAGCCTGGAGCGCACCCTCGTCATGGTGCAGGCCGAGGTCGGCCAGCGCCTCGCCGCCGTGCCCGGCTCGAAGATCTACGGCAGCCCCAGCGTGAAGGCCGCCTGGTACGGGCAGTGGCGCCTGCAAGGGCTCGTCAGCCGCCAGGTGTTCTGGCCGGTGCCGAACGTCGACAGCGTGCTCGTCGGCATGGCCGGCCGCACCGCGCCCCCCGGAACCGAGGCCGAGCGCCAGCGCCTCTTCGCGCTCGTCGACGCCGCCTTCGGGCAGCGCCGCAAGATGCTGCGGCAGTCGCTGAGCGCGCTCTTCGGCTCCTCCGGTGCGGCGAGCGCCGCCCTCGAGGCCGCGGGGCTCGACCCGACGGCCCGGGGGGAGGAGCTCGCCATGCCGCAGTTCCTCGCGCTCGCGCGGGTCGCCGAGATCGAGCCGGGTGCCCCGGACGGTGCATCGGAGGCGGGCTCGCCGGGACCGGCCGGGCCCGGCGCCGCGGCCGACGCGCCCGGCACTCTCGCCGACGCCTGAGCAGGGCATCCCCGTGCCGCGCTCGCGCCTCTACGCCCCCCTGCCGCTCATCGCGGTCGGGGCCGTCGCCGGCGGCGCGCTCGGGATGCTCGTCCCCGAGCTCGGCACGACCCCCGACGCCCTCGTGCTCGCCGTCGTCGCTCTCGCCGCCCTGATCGTGCTGCTGCCCGTGCCGCTCGTGTCGTTCGGCAGGGCGGTGCTCGAGCGGGAGCTGCTGCTCGCGGTGCTCGGCCTCGCGCTCGTCGTCGCCCCGCTGCTCGTGTTCGTGCTGAGCCGGGTCGTCGTCACCGACCCCGACCTGCAGTTCGGCCTCATCCTCGCCCTGCTCGCGCCCGCGGTCGGCGTCGTCGTCGAGATCGCGCGCCGCGCGGGGGCCGCGGCCGAGCAGCTCGCCTCGCTCGCGCCGCTCGTGCTGCTGTCGCAGGCCGTGACGCTGCCCGGCCTCATGGCGCTCATGGGAGCCCGCGACGGCATCCTGACCGTCGAGGCGCCGTCGCTGCCGCTGACCATCGGCGCAGGCATCCTGCTGCCGGTGCTCGCGGCGTTCCTGCTGCAGCGCGCTGCCCTCCGCCGCCCGCGGCTCGCCACGGCCGTGCGCCGCGGGGGAGCGGCCGCCGTGCCCGCGACCGCTCTCGCCGCCCTCGTCGTCGCCGCGGTGCTCGTGCCGCGCTCGCTCGAGCGCCTGCCGCTGCTGCAGGAGGTCGCGCCGCTCTTCGGCGTCTACCTCATCCTCATGGCGCCCATCGGAATCCTCGTCGGCACCGCGGCGGGCCTGCGCATCGGGCAGGTGCGCGCCCTCGCCTTCAGCGGCGGCGCCCGCTCGGGGCTGCTCGTGCTGCCGATCGCGCTCGCGTTCCCCGCCGACTTCTCGCTCGTGCCGCTCGTCATCGTCACGTGGATGGCGGTCGAGTCGATCGGGCTCGCGGTCTACCGCTTCGTCATCCCCTCGGTGACGCAGCAGTCGAAGGGGCCGCTGGCGCAGGATTGACGCGGGCCGACGGGCCGAGTCACGAACGTCGGAGTTCGGGCGGGCATCCACTCGCTGATCGGGGGATGATGAGCTCACCCCGCGCAGATCTCCGACCTCCTGCACGCCCGCGCCCGCCCGCGGCGTCGGAATTCTCGGAAGCCACGGGGCTTTGAGCCCGGCAACGCGGGGATCGGCCGAGGGCCGACCGCTTTCTCCGAGACTTCCGACGCCGACGCCGACGCCGACCGGGCCGCTGGCGCAGGACTACCGGCGCTCGAGCAGCACCATCACCTCGGCGTGCGTCGACTGCGGGAACATGTCGAACAGCCGCGCCTCGCGCACGCGGTACGCGGGCATGAGCTCCAGGTCGCGGGCGAGGGTCGTCGCGTTGCAGCTCGAGTAGACGACGGTCGGGATGCCCGAGGATCCGAGCCCGGTCGCCAGGGCCTCCCCGAGCCCGCGCCGCGGCGGGTTGACGATCACGAGGTCGGGCAGGGCGGCGCCGGCCTCGGCGAGCGGCGACCCGAGACCGGCGGACGACCCGCCGGCGAGCGCCGCGGTCGCATCGCCGACGACGAACGAGAGCCCGGGCATCCCGCCCCCGGCGAGCCGCGCGCTCTCGACCGCGTCGGCGCTGAGCTCGAGCCCCGTCACCGCGCGCCCCGGCGCCGCGACGTGCAGCGCGAAGCCGCCGACCCCGCAGTACAGGTCCCAGACGGAGGACGGCGCGACCCGCTCGACCCACGCCCGGCCCTGCCGGTAGAGCTCGCCGGCGATCGCGGTGTTGGTCTGCACGAAGCTCTGCGGCCGCACCTGCAGCGTCGCGTCGCCGACGCGCATGGGCAGCGTCTCCTGCGAGGTCAGCACGATCTCCTCGGCGCCCTCGACGACGGCCTTGTGGTCGGGGTGCAGGTTGGCGGTGACGACCACGGCGCGGGGGAGCGCCTGCTGCAGCGACGGCAAGGCGCGCCGCAGGGCATCCAGTCGCGCTCGCGAGCGCAGCACGAACCGCACCATCAGGGCGCCGTCGGCCGCCTCGGTGACGATGACGTACTTGAGCTCGCCCCGCCGCGCCGGAACGTCGTAGGGCTCGAGTCCCGCCGCCGTGATCGTGGCGATGAGGGGCGCGAAGGCGGCGCGGATGCCCGGCGCGATGATGCCGCAGTGCCGCAGATCGACGCCCCGCCCGCGGCCGTCGAGCACGCCGAGGGTCGGATCGGCCGCGGTTCCGCCGACGACCATCTTCGCCTTGGCGCGGAAGCCCGACTCGGCGCTCGCGGCGGCGGGCAGCCAGTGGGCATCGGGATGCCCGGCGAGCAGCTCGCGCACGATCCGCTCCTTCTCGGCCAGCTGCTCGGCGTACGGCACGCCCATGAGCGTGCACGAGCGGCACAGGCCGGCGTCGAAGTAGGAGCACTGCATAGCCCGCCCAGGCTATCCGCCGCCGCACTCAGGCAAATCTCTGCATCGGTGCATAATCTGCATCGGTGCAAGAAATTCTGACCCCGCCCCGTTCGGCCGACGCCGGTGCCGCCGCGCCCGGCCTGCGCGAGCGCAACCGCCGCGAGACCTGGGCCGCCCTCTACGAGGCTGCCGCAGCGCTCGCCGAGCAGCGCAGCCCTGGCGCCGTGACCGTCGACGACATCGCCGCGCAGGCCGGCGTCTCGAAGCGCACCTTCTTCAACTACTTCGCCACGAAGGAGGACGCGATCCTCGGGTTCCGCGAGCCGCGGCTGAGCCCCGAGTCGGTCGAGGCCTTCCGCACGAGCGCCTCCCCGATCGTCGATCGCACGGTCGCCCTCATCATGGCGGCCATCCACGGCTCGACCGATGCCCCCAACACGGGCGGGCGCCGCACCGCGCTCGTGCGCAGGCACCCCGAGCTGCGCGGGCGCCTCGACGCGCTCGCCTCGCAGCTCGAATCGCTCGTCGCCCCGCTCGTGGCCGAGCAGTTCGGCGTTGAGCACGTGCCGCTCGACGCACCCGCTCCCCGCAGCCCCGAGCAGCGCCGCGCGACCGCGGTGTTCATGCTCGCCGGCACGGTCGTGCGCTTCGCCTACAAGACCGACCTGGCGGGCATGGCGGCCGGCGCCGAGCATCCCGCCCTCGTCGACGCCCTCGACACCTTCCGCGACCTTCTGAAAGCCGACTCATGACCCGCACCGACCCCGCCGCGCCCGCGGCCCCCGCCGACGCGCACGCCCGTCGCACCCTGCTGCTGCTGTTCATCACGCTCATGGTCGTGATGCTGCTCGCCTCGCTGAGCCAGATGGTGCTCTCGAGCGCCCTGCCGACCCTCGTCGGCGAGCTCGGCGGCGCCGAGCACCTCGCCTGGGTCATCACGGCCTACCTGCTGGCCTCGACCATCACGATGCCCGTCTACGGCACCATCAGTGACCGCGTGGGCCGCAAGCCCATGCTGCTCGTCGCCGTGCTGCTGTTCGTGGTCGGCTCGGTGCTCGGCGGGCTCGCGACCGACATGGCGACCCTCATCATCGCGCGGGCCGTGCAGGGCCTCGGCGGCGGCGGACTCATGGTGCTCTCGCAGGCCGCGATCGCCGACGTCGTGCCCGCCCGAGAGCGCGGCAAGTACATGGGCGTCATGGGCGGGGTGTTCGCGCTCTCCTCCGTGGCCGGGCCTCTGCTCGGCGGCTTCTTCACCGAGGGGCCGGGCTGGCGCTGGACGTTCTGGATGAACGTGCCGCTGGGCATCCTGTCGATCGTCGCCATCATCGTGCTCATGCGCCTGCCGCGCCCGGAGCAGAGCGGCAAGGCGCGCATCGACGCGCTCGGCATGGCGCTGCTCGCCGTCGCGACCACGGGCGTCGTGCTCATCGGCACCTGGGCGGGCTCCACCTACGCCTGGGCCTCGCCGCAGATCATCGCGCTCGCCTTCGGCACGGTCGTCGCGGGCACCCTGTTCGTGCTCGTCGAGCGCCGCGCGGCGCAGCCGGTCATCCCGCTGCACCTGTTCCGCTCGCGCGACTTCGTGCTCGCCACGATCGCGGCGCTGCTGGTGAGCGTCGCCATGTTCGGCGCGATCGGCTACCTGCCCACCTACTTCCAGATGGCCGGCGGCGCCACGGCTACCGAGGCGGGCCTGCTCATGATCCCGATGATGGGTGCGCTGCTGCTCACCTCGATGATCACCGGCTCGGTCGTCTCGCGCACCGGGCGCTACAAGCTCATGCCCGTGCTCGGCACCGTCGTGCTCGCCGTCGGCCTCGGCCTGCTCTCGACCGTCACGGTCGCCACCCCGGTCGCCCTCATCGGCGTCTACATCGGCGTCATCGGCGTGGGGCTCGGCACGAGCATGCAGATCCTCACCCTCGTCGTGCAGAACGCCTTCGCGCACCGCGAGGTCGGCACCGCGACGGCCGCGCACACCTTCTTCCGGCAGGTGGGCGGCAGCCTCGGCTCTGCGGTCGTCGGCTCGGTCTTCGCCGCGCGCCTCGCCTCGCTGCTCGCGGAGCGCCTGCCCGAGGGCGCCGACGCCGCCGGGTCGACCAGCTCGCTCACCCCGCAGCTCGTGCAGTCGCTGCCCGAGGCGTTGCGCGTGCCGATCGTCGAGTCGTACAACGAGGCGCTCATCCCCGTGTTCCTCGTGATGGTGCCGATCGCGCTGCTCGCCGTCGTGGTGATGCTGTTCATCCGCGAGGTGCCGCTGGCCACCACGGTCGAGCGCGACATCCCGGCCGAGTCGCTCGCCGAGGGGCAGCTGCAGGGCGGCCGCGACGGCTCGGCCGCCGACCGTGCCGGCGACGCCGCGCGGGATGCCGCTGCCGAGCCCGCCCGATCCACCCAGCTCATCGGCGGAGGCCGGCGGCTCGCGCCCGGCACCGACCCCGCCGACGCGCCCGCACCGCGCTGAGGGGTGGGATCTCGCTGAACCCCCACCCGGCGTACGCATAGGGTGGAGCCATGACCGCGGCGGCTCCTTCGACCCGAGTGGTGCACGTCACGGCACCGGGCAAGATCAACGTGTTCATGAAGGTCGGCGCCCTGCTCGAGGACGGGTACCACGACGTCGCGACGGCCTACCAGGCGCTGAGCATCCAGGAGCACGTCCGCGCCCGGCTCGCCGATGACTTCTCGGTCGCCTTCAGCGGCCCCATCGACACCAGCGGCCTCGCGGTCGACGGCTCGAACCTCGCCATCCGGGCCGCGCGCCTGCTGGCCCGGGTCGCCGACTACCGCGGCGGCGTGCACCTCGACATCGAGAAGCACGTGCCGATCGCCGGCGGCATGGGCGGCGGCTCGGCCGATGCGGCCGCCACCCTCGTCGCCTGCGACCACCTCTGGGGCACGAACCTCGGCCGCGACGAGCTGCTGAGTCTCGCCGCCGAGCTCGGCGCCGACGTGCCCTTCGCGCTCATGGGCGGCACGGCCGTCGGCACCGGTCGCGGCGACCGGCTCTCGCCGGCGCTCGCGCAGGGCACCTTCCACTGGGTGCTCGTGCTCGCCGACGTCGGGCTCTCGACCCCGCAGGTCTACAGCGAGCTCGACCGCCACCGCGAGCGGCACGTGCACGACATCGCTCCCGCCGTCGAGACGCCGACCGTCGACGTCGAGGTGCTGCAGGCGCTGCGCGCGGGCGACCCGCACCAGCTCGCCGAGTACCTCTACAACGACCTGCAGGCGCCTGCGCTGCACCTCGAGCCGAGCCTCTCGCGCACGATCGAGGCGGGCGAGCGCGCGGGGGCCCTCGCGGGCATCGTCTCGGGCTCAGGCCCGACGGTGGCGTTCCTCGCCGCCGACGCCGACTCGGCGCTCGAGCTGCAGGTGGCCCTGAGCGCGGGCCGTCACCGCGTCATCCGCGCGACCGGCCCGGTTCACGGAGCGCGGGTCGTCTCCGGCTGAGCGCTCGCGGGCTCGGGTCGTGTCGGGCTGACCGCCAGCACGCTCAGCAGCGCCACGCCGATCGCTCCGAGCACGAGGGCGATGTCGGCCACGTTGCCGATGAAGAAGCCGAAGTAGTCGATGAAGTCGACGATCTCGCCGCGGGCGAAGGCCGGCTCGCGGAACAGCCGGTCGCCCAGGTGGCTGATCGCCCCGCCGAAGAGCGAGCCGATCGCGATGGCCCAGCGCGTGCTCGAGATGCGCGAGACGAAGACGGCGATGGCGACGACGGCGATGGCGGCGACCGCGGTGAGGATCCAGGTGTAGTCGCCGCCGATGCCGAAGGCAGCGCCCGGGTTGTAGACGAGCCGCCATTCGATGGCGTCGCCGATGACGGGGTAGCCGACGCCGGGCTCCAGCTCGGTCACGGCCCAGAACTTCGTGGCCTGGTCGAGCAGGATGACGCCGAAGGCGAGCAGCAGCGTCCAGGGCAGCACCCGGCGGATGCGCCGGCGCACGGCGGGGTTGGCGAGCGAGGTGCGAGCATCCGCTGTCTCGGTCGGCGCGGCCTCGGTCGGCGCGGCCTCGGCCCGCATCGCTTCGGCCGGCACTGCCGGCGCGGCCTCGGCGTCGGTCGCGGGCACGGCGGAGTCGTCAGGGCGTTCGGCGGCGGGCATGGCTCCCATTCTGCCCTGGCTAGGCTCGTGCGGTGGCCCATCTGCTGGGGGCGGAAGCCCTCCACCTCGAGTTCCCGACCCGCGTCGTCTTCGACGGGGTCTCCGTCGGCGTCGACGAGGGCGACCGCATCGGCATCGTCGGCCGCAACGGCGACGGCAAGTCGACGCTCATGCGCCTGCTGGCGGGCACCATGCAGCCCGATGACGGTCGCGTGACGCGCCGCCGCGGGGTGACGCTCGGGATGCTCGACCAGACAGACGCGCTCGACACGGGTCTCACCGTGCGGCAGTCGGTGGTCGGCGATCGTCCCGAGCACGAGTGGGCCGGCGACGGTCGGGTGCGGGATGTCCTCGCCGGGCTCATCGCCGACCTGCCCGGCGACGCGATCGTCGACGACCTCTCCGGAGGCCAGCGCCGCCGCGTCGCCCTCGCCAAGCTGCTCGTCGGCGACTGGGACATCGTCGCCCTCGACGAGCCCACCAACCACCTCGACATCTCGGGCGTCGCCTGGCTCGCCGACCACCTGAAGCGCCGCTGGCCGGCGGGGCAGGGCGCGCTTCTGGTCGTGACGCACGACCGGTGGTTCCTCGACGAGGTCTCGAGCCTGACGTGGGAGGTGCACGACGGCATCGTCGAGCCCTTCGAGGGCGGCTACGCGGCCTACGTGCTGCAGCGCATGGAGCGCGACCGCCAGGCCTCGACGATCGAGGCGAAGCGGCAGAACCTGATGAAGAAGGAGCTCGCCTGGCTGCGCCGCGGCGCTCCCGCCCGCACGGCGAAGCCGAAGTTCCGCATCGACGCGGCCAACGAGCTCATCGCCGACGTGCCGCCGCTGCGCAACACGGTGGCGCTGTCGCAGATGGCGACGGCGCGTCTCGGCAAGGACGTCGTCGATCTGCTCGACGTGGGCGTCAGCTACGGCGACGACGTCGTGCTGGCCGACATCGAGTGGCGCATCGCGCCGGGAGAGCGCACGGGCATTCTCGGCGTGAACGGCGCGGGCAAGTCGACGCTGCTGGGCCTCATCGACGGCAGCGTGCAGCCGACCTCGGGTCGGGTGAAGTTCGGCAAGACGGTGCGCATCGCGACCCTCGACCAGCAGCTGGGCGACCTCAGCGCCGTCATCGACGAGCGGGTGAGCGCGGTCATCGCGGCGAAGAAGACGACCTACGTCACCGACGGCAAGGAGCTCACGCCCGGGCAGCTGCTCGAGCGCCTCGGCTTCACGACGGCGCAGCTGTCGACGCCGGTGCGCAACCTCTCGGGCGGGCAGAAGCGGCGCCTGCAGCTGCTGCTCATCCTGCTCGACGAGCCGAACGTGCTCATCCTCGACGAGCCCACCAACGACATGGACACCGACATGCTCGCCGCCATCGAGGATCTGCTCGACGGCTGGCCGGGCACCCTCATCGTGGTCTCGCACGACCGGTACCTGCTCGAGCGGGTCACCGACCAGCAGTACGCGATCCTCCCCGGCCCCGACGGCGCGCGCCGGCTGCGGCACCTGCCGGGCGGGGTCGACGAGTACCTGCGGCTGCAGAAGTCCGAGACGCGGTCGGGGCAGGATGCCGGGCGCGCGACCGTCGCCTCGGTGACGGCGGGCGCGGCTGCGGGTGCGGGGGCGGCCGGCGCTGGTGCCGGCGGCGCCGGGTCTGCCGGCGGTGGCGCGAGCGCCGGGGCCGGGGCGGGGTCGGGGTCGGCCGGGAGCGCGCCCGCGCTCTCCGGCGCCGAGCGCCGCACGGCCGAGAAGGAGCTCGCCGCCGCCGACCGCAAGATGGCGAAGCTGCAGGGTCAGATCGCGACGCTGCACACGCGCCTCGCCGAGCACGACGTGAACGACTACACCGGCATCGGCGCGCTGCACGATGAGGTGCGGGGGCTCGAGACGCAGCTCTCCGAGCTGGAGGAGCACTGGCTCGAGCTCTCGGAGCGGCTCGCGTAGGGCATCCCGCCCGCCTGCCCGCCCCTGTCGGCCCGCACCGCCTCGCACCGCGCTTGCCTCGGCGCCGGCGGGGCTGAGCCGTGTCCGGGATCAGGATGGCCTTCGCGCGTCGTGACGGCGTGCGGGGCGACACGCCGTGTTCGACCTCTCGACTCCTGATCGTGGGGACGCGCGGGCGCGGATGCTGGCGAACGTCAGGGTGGGGAAACCCTCGTGGGTTGTGTGCGATCAAGGCTCCGGAGCTTTGACGGCACACAGCCGCAGAGGGAAGCCACGCCCCTTCGTGCGGACGGCCCAGCCGACACGCCGACCCCGGGGATCGACTCGCCGCGTTCCATACCCGCGCGTCCGAACGCACGCGACGCGGTGCGGTGCGGTGCGACGAGCGAGCCGGCCCATCCGGGTCCAGCCCGCGTCTCCACCGCAGCGCGGCCGCGGCGCGCGGCGGCCGATCGCCCCCTACCGGCTCGCGCCGATCACCAGATCGACCCGCCAGCCCTTCTTCGTCTCGACGACCTTGACCGGGATGCGCGGCTTGTCGCCGCGGCCGTCCAGGCGGCGCACCGCCTCGTCGTAGACGCCCTCGAGCCCGCGCGGCACGACGCCGACGACGCCCGAGACGCGGCGGCCCGCGAAGACCCGCACCTCGATCGGCGCATCCACGCCCTCCTGCTGCACGGTGCGCGCCGGGGTCGCCGTCATCAGCAGCTCCGGGTCCTCCGCGGCGAGCGCGGCGATCTCGTCCTGGTGCGGGGTCGCGTCGGCGAGCCGCATGGTCAGGTCGCGCTTCTTCGGCACGAGGTCGTAGTCGTAGCCGTCGAGCGAGTCGGTGCCGCGGTCGTCCTTCGGCAGGGTCAGATCGCCGTACTCGGGCTTCTTGCGGAACAGGGCCATGACCCGATCCTCCCAGACGCGGGTGAGGTGCGGCGAGGGCCGCAGCATCCCGCCGCCCCCGCGGCAGCGGCGTCAGCCACCCCGACGGCGACGGCGAACCCGGGATGCCCGGCTACGCCCCCTGGGCCGCGTCGAACTCGGCGACCGCCGCCCGCAGCCGCGGCACGACCTCGCTGCCGTACAGCTCGAGGAACCGCGCCTGATCGTTGCCGGGAGCGTGGAAGACCAGATGCCGGAACCCCATGCGCACGTAGTCCATGACCCGGCCGACGTGCTCGTCGGGGTCGGTGGAGACGATCCAGCGCGAGGCGGCGCGCTCGAGCGGCAGCTGGTCGGCGAGGCGCTCCATCTCGCGCGGGTCCTCGACGCCCATCTTCTCGTCGGGGCTGAGCGCGAGGGCGGCCCAGTTGCGGGTGTCCTCCATGGCGCGCTGGCGGTCGGTGTCGAACGACACCTTCATCTCGATGAGGGTGTCGACCGTGCCCGGAACGCGCTCACCCTTCTCCAGGCCCTCCTGGAAGGCCGGCAGCAGGTTGTCCGTGTACAGCGAGGGCGCCTTGCCCGAGGTGGTGATCCAGCCGTCGGCGATGCGGCCGCCGAGACGGGTGGCGGCGGGGCCCGAGGCGCCGATGTAGATCGGCACCTTGACCTCGGGGCGGTCGTAGATGGTGACGGAGTCGGTGCGGTAGTACTCGCCCTCGTGCGTCACGCGCTCCTCCTTCCAGAGGCGCTCGATGAGCAGCACGGCCTCCTTGAGGCGGGCGAAGCGCTCCTTGATGTCGGGCCACTCGAATCCGAGCGGCGCTTCGTTGAGCGACTCGCCCGTGCCGACGCCGAGGATGACGCGGCCGGGGAACAGCTGCCCGAGCGTGCCGAAGGCCTGCGCGACCATCGCCGGGTGGTGGCGGAACGTCGGGGTCAGCACCGAGGTGCCCATGACGATGCGCTCCGTCTTCGCGCCGAGCGCGCCGAGCCAGGCGATCGCCGCGGGCGCGTGCCCGTCGGTGTGCTTCCACGGCTGCAGGTGGTCCGAGATGAACACCGACTCGAAGCCGGCCTGCTCGGCGAGCACCCCGTAGTCGAGCAGCCGCTTCGGCGCGAACTGCTCGCTCGACGCCTTGTACCCGATGCGGAACGGAACCGTGGTCATGCTTCTCCTCGTGCGCGGTCGACCGGGCGAGCGCCCGTCTCTGCAGACTACGGGGATGCCCCGCGGCGCTGCGTGCGAATCCGCGCAGAGGGCGGCGCGACCGTGGTAGGCATGACGGCGGGCGACGGCGCCGGGATGCTCGGCGCGGGCCTGCTGTCGAGGGGAGCATCCATTGCACGCAACGGGCCGTACCGCGCTCATCACCGGCGGCGCCTCAGGGCTCGGCCGCGCGACCGCCGAGCGGATGCTCGCCGCGGGCAGCTCGGTCGTCATCGCCGACCTCCCCGGCTCGCCGGGCGCGGCGCTCGCCGAGGCCTGGAACGCCGAGCACGGGCCGGATCGCGCCCGCTTCGCGCCCACCGACGTCACCGACGAGGCTCAGGTGAAGGCTGCGGTCGACGCGGCGAGCGACCTGGGCCGCCTCGACGTGCTCGTCGCCTGCGCCGGCATCGTGCGCGGGGCGCGGGTCGTCGGGCGCTCGGGCCCGTTCCCGCTCGACGTCTGGCGGCAGGTCGTCGACATCAACCTCACCGGCACCTTCACGGCAGTGAGCCTCGCGGCCGCGCGCATGGCCGAGCAGGGCGCGGCCTCCGCCGATGGCGAGGAGGAGAACGGCGTCATCGTCATGACCGCCTCGGTCGCCGCCTTCGACGGGCAGGTCGGGCAGGCGGCGTACTCGGCGTCGAAGGGCGGCGTGGTCGGGCTCGTGCTGCCGCTCGCGCGCGACCTGGCGCAGCACCGCATCCGGGTGATGGCGATCGCGCCGAGCCTGTTCCGCACGCCGATGGCCGAGGCCCTGCCCGAGGAGGCGCTCGCCTCGCTCGAGGAGCAGACGCTGCACCCGCACCGGCTGGGCAGGCCCGAGGAGTACGCGGCGCTCGTGCAGCATATCGTCGAGAACCCGATGCTCAACGGCGAGACCATCCGGCTCGACGGCGCGGTGCGCATGGCCCCGCGGTAGTCGCGCTCGCCCCGCACGCCGCCCGCTCGCAGCGCACGCCGCCCGCCCGCCTCAGCCCCGCGCCCTACGATGAACTCATGACCGAGCCGCTCGACGCCATCGCCCTCGCGGCGGAGGTCATCGCCTGGCTCACCCTCCCCATCGGCGTCGTGCTGCTCGCGATCGGCTTCGGCCGCCGCGCGTGGGCGAACCGCTACCGCAGCGCGAAGGCCGTCATCACGAACGTCGACGACCGCGACGCGAAGCTGCGCTGGTTCGGCGAGGAGGGCGACGTGCACGAGACGGTCTCGCCGCTGACGGGTCCCATCCCGGCGGTGGGGGATGCCCGCACCGTGTGGATCCACCCCGCGCGCCCCGGCAGCGCGCGACTCGACACCCCTGTGCACGATGGTCGCGCCCTGCTGCTGCTCGGCTGGATCCTGACGGGCGTCGGTGTGATCGGCATCCTCGTCTCGAATCTGATGCCGTTCTTCCAGTGAGCTGCGGCGGGATGCTCCGCTAGACGGTGCCGTCGAAGCCCGCGCCGAGCGTGCGCAGCAGTGCAGCGAGCTTCTCCTGCTCGGCCCGCCCGAGGCCGCTGAGCAGCCCCGCCTCGGCGACGACGAGCTCGGCGATGGCGCGGTCGACGCGCTCGGTGCCCTGCGCGGTCATGCGCACGATGATGCCGCGGCCGTCGTTGGGGTCGGTGCGGCGCTCGACGAGGCCGCGGGTGGCGAGCCGGTCGATGCGGTTCGTCATGGTGCCGCTCGACACCATCGTCTGGCGCAGCAGCGAGGTGGGGCTCAGCTCGTAGGGGGTGCCGGCGCGGCGCAGGGCGGCGAGCACGTCGAACTCCCACGACTCGAGCCCGCTGACGGCGAAGGCGGCCTTGCGCGCGCGGTCGAGGTGGCGGGCGATGCGCCCGAGCCGCGAGAGCACGTGCAGCGGAGCGAAGTCGAGGTCGGGCCGCTCGCGCTGCCAGGCGTCGACGATGCGGTCGACGTCATCGGCGGGGGCGGTCATGGCTCCATTATCGGGGGCGGTCGTCGCCGGGATGCGCCGGGTGCCGTCTGGCAGACTTGAGCGGCGCCCGAGGGCGCGTTCCGCCTTGGTGTAACGGCAGCACGACAGCCTTTGGAGCTGTTAGGACCAGGTTCGAATCCTGGAGGCGGAGCCACGATCGATCCTGGTAGCTCAGCTTGTCGACGAGCCTCAACCCGCTACGAGCGTCCGGGCCAGACCTCGCTTGACGGAGTCAGGCTGAATAGATCGTCGGCCGGTGCCTTCGCCAAGTTGGTTGAGACCGTCGATGCGAGGTGGCAGAGGCGCCTCATGGCGAAGCGATGGCTCAGCGTGAAGGTCTGGCGAGGACGGCTTGGCGGATGCCCATCACGAGGAAGAAAGCTCCGATCGCGATGCAGCCGACCCCGAGGCCCCAGAGGGGAATGCCCAGCAAACCCGCGACACCCGGCCCTTCTGTGCCGTTGCGATCGGGGTGGACGACAGCGATGAGTCCGAGAGCAATCGCGATGATGCCCGGAACGATTCCGTACGCAGGATGCGTGAAGTGCTTTCCTTTTTGCGACACGAGTTCTCTCAGTCATCGTCGTTAGGCAGTGCGGACCAACCTACCGATCGCGAGGACCAGGTTCGAATCGTTGAGGCGGAGCAACGGCGGGCGATCGCGCCGACGGCTCTCAGCCGCGGGCGGGTCGCATGCCGCCCGAGCCGAGCACGCGCTCGACCGCGAGCTCGAGCACGACTCGGTGCGGGTTCGGCCGTGGTTGCCGATACCGCACGGTGTAGAGCTCGACGGCGAGCGCGACCCGCTCCGGGTCGTCGCTCACGACGACGGGCCCCTCGAAGCTGATCCAGCGCGCTCCGTCGACGCTGCTGAGGGATGCCCGGCCCGACCGCTGCGCATTGACGAACTTCTGCGAGCCGCCGCTGCCGATCACGCGCACCACGCCGTCGAGGTAGGTCATGCCGACGGGCACCGAGTGGATGCGTCCGTCGCGCCCGATCGTGGACAGAGTCGCGAGGTGCCGCTCGGTGAGGAACTCGAGTGCGGCGTCCGTCAGTCGCGTGTCCATGGGCGAGGAAGTTCCGATCTGCTGGGAGAAGGTGTCCGTCGAGAGGCTACGTCGTCGTCATGAGCGCGCGGCGATCGCGACGGGCTTGAGCGGCGCCCGAGGACGCGGTCCCGACCGGCGCTCAGTGCCCGCGCGCCCGGCGGTACTCGCGGGACTTCCTCGTCCACTCGCGATCCTTGTCGCGCTGTTGGGGCCCGCGCTTGGCCTCGTGGTGCCGCGCCTCCCGCTCGAGATGCTGCATGCTGCTGAGGCGGTCGGCGTCGAGCGCGCCATCCGCAACGGCCGCGACGACTGCGCACCCCGGCTCGTGCGCGTGCGTGCAGTCCGAGAAGCGGCAGGCGGCGGCGACCTGCGCGACGTCGTCGAAGACGCGCTCGAGATCGCCGGCCTCGACCTCCATCCCCAGTTCGCGCACGCCCGGAGTGTCGATCAGGCAGCCCCCGCCCGGAAGCTCCACCAACTCCCGGTGCGTCGTGGTGTGCCGACCCTTGAGGTCGCGCTCGCGCGTCGCGCCGACCGCCTGCGCGTCCGTGCCGAGCAGCGCGTTCAGCAGCGACGACTTGCCGACCCCGGAATGACCGATGATCACGGCGGTGCCGTGCTGCGCGATGAGGTCGCGCAGCTCCTGAACGCCCGAGCCGTCGTCGGCGCTGGTGACGATGATCGGGATGCCCGGCGCCAGCCCTTCCATCGCGCCTCGCAGCTCGGCGAGCGCCTCCCCGGTGACCAGATCGGCCTTGGTCACGAGGAAGCAGGGTTTCGCGCCCGACGCCCACCCCAGTGCCGCGAGCCTCTCGATCACGTGGGGTCGGGGCCCGGCCGGGGCCGGGAGTGCGAGCAGCACCACATCGATGTTCGCCGCGAGCACCTGCGTGAACGGAGGGGCGGACGTGGCCCGCGCGAGACGAGAGGTGCGCGGCAGTCGTTCGATCTCGCCGTAGGGCGTGAAGCGCACGATGTCGCCGACGGCGAGGCCGAGCGCGGAGAGAGCCGGTGTGACGGGAAGGGCCGTTTCGACGCACCCCAACCTCGTGAGGCGGATGCGGTTGCGGTCGACCCGCACGACGCGGCCGAGGTCGGGGGAGGCCGACAGAGCGTTCTGCTGCATGACGATCACCGTAGATGATTCCTCACGAGCAGGGCCGCGCGGTGATGCAACCGTGACGAACGGAGGGTGCAGGAGCCTGCGGCCCTCGTCAGGGGGCTACGCTTCCGCGATGCCCGACTACGACCCGCGACTCGTCGCGCTCTACGACGACGACAACCCCGACGGCGAGGATCACCGTTTCTACCGAGGGCTCATCGACCGGGAGTCGGCGGCCGCGGTTCTCGACCTGGGGTGCGGCACGGGCATCCTCACGGTCACGCTCGCGGCGACCGACCGCCGGGTCGTCGGCGTCGACCCCTCCGAACGGATGATCGGGTACGCGCGCGCTCGAGCCGGTGCCGACCGTGTGGAATGGGTCGATGGCGACAGCCGCGACCTGCCGTCCGGGCCGTTCGACGCGGCGATCATGACGGGGAACGTCGCGCAGCACATCACCGGCGATGATTGGTCGCGCACTCTCGATGACATCCGAGCGCGCATGCCCATCGGCGGGCTGCTGGCCTTCGAGGCGCGCAATCCCAGCCGTCGCCCATGGGAGGACTGGGTCGCGGCGGGCCGCACCGTGCGGGACACTCGCCTCGGCAGCGTCGAGGAGTGGTACGAAGCTGCCGAAGGCCATGCCGGCATCGTCCGCATCACCGCTCACACGGTCTTCGCCTCGAGCGGCGACCACGTCGTGCACGAGTTCGATCTCGCCTTCCGCGATCGCGCGACGCTGGAGCGCCACCTGACCGCTTCGGGATTCGCGGTGGAGGCGGTGCACGGCGACTGGCGGGGCACCCCGTTCTCCGGCGAGCAGTCGCTGATGATCGTCGAGGCGCGCGCGGTCTGATCGACGACGCGTCGAGACGTGCGGCCCCGAACGATCCCCGCCATGATGTCTCTCAGCGGTTCATCGGCGCCCGCACAACGGGCTCCGCCGTGCCGCACGTCATCCAGGGCCCCACACCGGCCCCGACCGATCGGAGCGCCGCCCGTGAGCCTGCCCCTGAGTCTGCGCGTGCCCCTGGCCGAGCGCGCCTTCATCTCCGTGCTCGACCTGTTCAAGCCGGGCATCGGGCCGTCGAGCTCGCACACCGTCGGCCCGCTGCGCGCCGCTGCCGCCTTCGTCGCCGCGCTGCCCGACCTCGAGAACGTCGCCCAGATCGAGTGCACCCTCTTCGGCTCGCTCGGCTCCACCGGCGTCGGCCACGGCACCCCCGACGCCGTGCTCGCCGGCCTCGCCGGCCACCGCGCCGAGACCGTCACCCGCGACGACGTCCAACGGGCCCGCGAGACCGCCGACGCCGGAGCGCTGCCCCTCGACCGCCGTCACCCCATCGCGCTCGCTGCCGACTGGCTGCGCTTCGCCCCGCGCGAGATCAAGCCGCGCCACCCCAACGCCCTCACCCTCGTCGCGCGCGACGCCGATGGCCGCGAGCTCGCGAGCGAGACCTACTACTCGATCGGCGGAGGCTTCGTCGAGCGCGAGGGCGACGTCGTCGCACCCGGCTCGGGCATCGTCGTGCCGCACCGCTTCGACCACGCCGACGAGCTGCTGGCGCTGTGCCGCGAGACGGGGTTGAGCATCTCCGGCCTGGCGCGCGAGAACGAGGCCGCGGTGCGCACCGCCGCCGATACGGATGCCGCTCTCGACCGGATCTGGGCCGCGATGTCGGCGTGCATCGACGCCGGGCTGTCGAGCAGCGGCGTGCTGCCCGGGGGCCTGCGTGTTCCCCGCCGGGCTGCGGCCATGGCCGAGCGCCTGCGGAGCATCCAGGAGGCCAACGAGCGCGACTGCACCCTGGAGTGGCTGCAGGCCTACGCCATCGCCGTCAACGAGGAGAACGCGGCCGGCGGGCGCGTCGTCACGGCGCCGACGAACGGGGCGGCGGGCATCATCCCGGCGGTGCTGCGGCACGCGCTCGACATCATCCCGAGCCACCAGCTGCCGGGCGGGGATGCGGCCGAGGCGGCGCGGCAGTTCCTGCTCGTGGCGGGCGTCGTCGGAGGGCTCATCAAGTCGAACGCGAGCATCTCGGGCGCCGAGGCCGGCTGCCAGGGCGAGGTCGGCTCGGCGGCGTCCATGGCCGCCGCGGGCTTCGCGCACCTGCTCGGGGGCAGCACCGAGCAGGTCGAGAACGCCGCCGAGATCGCCATGGAGCACTCGCTCGGCCTCACCTGCGACCCCGTCGCCGGCCTCGTGCAGCTGCCCTGCATCGAGCGCAACGCCATCGGCGCAGGTCACGCCGTCGCCGCCGCGCGCATGGCCATGCACGGCGACGGCACGCACCTCATCTCGCTCGACACCGTCATCCGCACCATGCGGCAGACGGGGGAGGACATGTCGCGCAAGTACAAGGAGACCAGCGAGGGCGGGCTCGCCGTGAACTACGTGGAGTGCTGATGGAGACGGTGGTCGTGCGGCAGCGCATCGCCGCGACCCGTGCCGAGGCGATGACCGTGGCCGCAGACCTCGCGCGGCTGCCCGAGTGGGCATCCGGCTTCGCGACCTCGGCGCGCCCCGACCCGGCCGAGGCCGACGTCTGGCTCGTCGACGCGCCGTTCGGCACCGTGCGGGCGCGGTTCCAGGTCGACGTCGAACGGGGCATCCTCGATCACGACGTCACGATGCCCGACGGCGCGCTCGTGCACAACCGCCTGCGCATCGAGGCCGCGGGTGACGCGAGCGAGGCCGTATTCACCCTCGTGCGCCAGCCCGGCATGTCCGACGCCGAGCTCGCCGCCGACGAGGTCGCCGTGCGCGCCGACCTGTCACGTCTCGCCGCCCTGTGCGAGAGGATGGGGGGATGACCGATCCCCGTCTCGCCGTCATCGTGCTCGCCGCCGGCCAGGGCACCCGCATGAAGTCGCGCCTGCCGAAGGTGCTGCACCCGCTCGCCGGCGTGCCCCTCATCGGCCACGTGCTCGCCACCGCCCGCGCGCTCGAGCCCGCCCACGTCGTCGCCGTCGTGCGGCACGAGCGCGACACCGTCGCCGCCGCCATCCTCGACCTCGACGCCGATGCGCTCATCGCCGATCAGGACGAGGTGCCGGGCACCGGCCGGGCCGTCGAAGCGGCGCTGGATGCCCTGCCCGCCGATTTCGAGGGAGACGTGCTGGTCGTCTCGGGCGACGTGCCGCTTCTCGATGCGCAGACGCTCGCGCACCTCGTCGCCGAGCACCGCACCCGGAGCGCCGCCGCTACCGTGCTCAGCGCCGTGCTCGACGACGCCACCGGCTACGGCCGCATCGTGCGCGCCGAGGACGGCGGGCTCGACCGCATCGTCGAGCAGAAGGACGCCTCCGACGCCGAGCGCGCCCTCACCGAGATCAACTCGGGCACCTACGTCTTCACCGCCGCCCCCCTGCGCAGCTCGCTCGCGCTCGTGTCGACCGACAACGCCGCGCAGGAGAAGTACCTCACCGACGTCATCGGCCTGCTGCGCGGCGACGGCCACGGGGTCGCCGCGCTCCCGGCGGGGGAGAGCTGGCTCGTCGCCGGCATCAACGACCGCGTGCAGCTGAGCGACGCCGCCCAGCGCCTCAACGCGATGATCGTGCGCGGCTGGCAGCTCGCCGGCGTCACCATCAGCGACCCGGCGAGCGTCTGGATCGACCGCACCGTCACCCTCGAGGCCGACAGCGAGATCCAGCCCGGAACCCAGTTGAAGGGGGCGACCGCGGTGGCCTCCGGCGCCGTCGTCGGCCCCGACACGACCCTCGTCGACACCGAGGTGGGGGAGGGCGCCCGCGTGAGCCGCACCGACGCGACGCTCGCGGTCGTGGGGGCGGGAGCATCCGTCGGCCCCTTCGCCTACCTGCGCCCCGGCACCGTCATCGGCGAGAAGGGCAAGGTCGGCACCTTCGTCGAGACGAAGAACACGACCCTCGGCGCGGGCAGCAAGGTGCCGCACCTGTCGTACATCGGCGACACCACCGTCGGCGAGGGCTCGAACATCGGCGCGGGCACCATCACGGCCAACTACGACGGCGTGAACAAGCACAAGACCGTCGTCGGATCGCACGTGCGCACCGGCTCGCACAACGTCTTCGTCGCCCCCGTTAGGATTGGGGACGGCGCCTACTCGGGTGCCGGCACCGTCATCCGCAAGAACGTCGCGGCGGGCGAGCTGGCGCTGAACGTGGCGCCGCAGCGCAACCTCGCCGGCTGGGTGGAGAAGAACCGGCCGGGCACCGCAGCGGCCGAGGCCGCAGCCGCCGCCCCGCCCGCGGCCGACGAGACTCCTGCGCCGTAACCGCCGAACCGACCAACGACCAACCAGCGTCGCCGCGGCGACAGGGAGCAGGGCATCCATGGCCAGCATCAAGATCACCGGCCAGAAGAAGCTCGTGCTCGTCACGGGTCGCGCCCACCCCGAGCTCGCTCACCAGATCGCGGCCGAGCTCGAGACCGACGTCGTGCACACCGACGCCCGCACCTTCGCCAACGGCGAGATCTACGCGCGCTACGACGAGAGCGTGCGCGGCTGCGACGCCTTCGTCATCCAGTCCCACGCGCGGCCCATCAACGAGGCGCTCATGGAGCAGCTCATCATGGTGGATGCCCTCAAGCGGGCCTCGGCGAAGCGCATCACCGTCGTGGCCCCGTTCTACCCCTACTCGCGTCAGGACAAGAAGGGGCGGGGTCGCGAGCCGATCTCCGCCCGCCTCGTCGCCGACCTCTTCAAGGCCGCCGGCGCCGACCGCATCATGAGCGTCGACCTGCACGCCGCGCAGATCCAGGGATTCTTCGACGGCCCCGTCGACCACCTCTTCGCCATGCCGGTGCTGCTCGAGCACTTCCAGAAGCAGCTCGACGCCTCGACCCTCACGGTCGTCTCGCCCGACATGGGCCGCGTGCGCGTCGCCGACATCTGGAGCGACAAGCTCGGCGCCCCGCTCGCCATCATCCACAAGCGCCGCGACCCGCTGGTGCCGAACCAGGTCTCGGTGCACGAGATCGTCGGCGACGTGAAGGGCCGCGTCTGCCTGCTCGTCGACGACATGATCGACACCGGCCGCACCATCGTGAAGGCCGCCGAGGCGCTCAAGAAGGCCGGCGCCACCGGCGTCGTCGTCGCCGCGACCCACGCCATCTTCAGCGACCCGGCCTTCGACATCCTGCAGGCCGAGGCGATCGATCGCGTCGTCGTCACCGACACCCTGCCGGTGCCGGCCGACAAGCGCTGGGACCGCCTGACGGTGCTCCCCATCGCCCCGCTGATCGCCCGCGCCATCCACGAGGTCTTCGACGACGGCTCGGTCACCTCGATGTTCGACGGCGCGGCGTAACGCCTCTCGCTCGACCCTGACGCCCGATCGGCTGCCCGCCGGTCGGGCGTTCTGGCGCGCGCTCCTCGCCGAGTTGCGCCGTGCTGCCCAGTGGCGGCTTCGGAACCCGCGACTCGAGGTCGAACGCGCAAATCGGCGCGCCCGGCGACCCGCGCGGCCCCCGGTATTGATAAGCGTTCTCATTAAGCTACGGTGGTCGAGCGCACTCCGCGCCACCACCGAGATAGAGAGGATGCCGCTCTCGAGCGGCACCACCAGATGACGAACACCGCACACAGCCCGACCCCTGCTCTCCCGTTCCGCCGCACCGCCCGCCGCGCCGCCGTCGCCCGCACGGCCGCGCTCGGCGCCGCTCTCGCCCTGACGCTCACCGCTTGCGCGACCGCCGACCCGGCCGCCGCGCCGGCCGCGGAGGAGGTCGTCGACTCCGACGTGCGCGAGGTCGGCTCGCCCGACCCCCGCGCCGTCATCTCCTACGACGGCGGCGTGCTCGTCGTCGACGCCGGCAGCCTCGAGGTGCTCGCCGACATCAGCCTCGACGAGCCGGTGCGCATCGCCCCGGCGGGCGATGGGCGCCACGTCGCGCTCAACGACGCGTCGGGCATCCGGATGCTCGACACCGGGACCTGGACGGAGTCGCACGACGACCACGGCCACAGCTACGTGAGCGACCCGGCGATGACCGAGGTGGCCTTCCCGATGAGCGAGCCGGGCCACGTCGTGCCGCACGGCGACCGCACGGCCCTGTTCAGCGACGGCGACGGCACCGTGACGGTGCTCGATCCGCACGACATCGCCGACGGCGACCCCGAGACCGAGGTCGTCACCCTGCCCACGGCCCACCACGGCGTCGCCGTCGTGCTCGAGGACGGCACGCTCGTGGTCACCGAGGGGACCGAGGAGGATCGCACCACCGTCGTCGCCCAGAGCGCCGACGGCGCCGAGCTCGCCCGCACCGACGAGTGCCCCCGCGTGCACGGCGAGACGGCCGCGGCCGACGAGCACCTCGTGTTCGGCTGCGCCGGCGGGGTCGTCGTCTACGGCGACGGCGCCTTCACGACCGTCGCCGCTCCTGACGCCGCGGCGTCGATCGGCACCGCGCGCGGCACCGAGCAGTCGCCGATCGTGCTGACGAACTACGCGATCGAGGGCGACGACACCGCCCGCGTCGCGCTCGTCGACACCGTCGCGGGCACGATGCGCCTCGTCGAGCTGCCGGCCGCGTACGCCTCGACGGGCCTCGCGATGACGGATGCCGGCACCGGCCTCGTCGTCGGAACCGACGGCGTGCTGCGCGCGATCGACGCCGAGACCGGCGCGATCACGAGCGAGACCCCCGTCGTCGCCGAGTGGGAGGTGCCCGAGGACTACACCGAGCCCCGCCCGAGCGTCACCGTGCTCGGCGGCCTCGCCTGGATCACCGAGCCCGCCACCGACACGGTGCACATCGTCGACCTCGACGAGCTCGCGGTGATCGACTCGATCGGCGTGCCGCAGACGCCGAACCAGCTCGTGGTCGTCAGCGGCTGAGCAGCACCCGCCCCGCCCCGGCGCCTGTGCCCGAACGTTCCGGGTGAGCCCGGAAGTCCGGGCGCAGGCGCCACTTCCGGGCACAGGCGCGGCCCCGGCACGCGGCGGCGCGAGCCTGCGAGCGGCCCGCCCCCGCTCGACCCCCTACTCGAGCCCGAGCAGCTCCCGGATCGCCTGCGCGAACACCGCGTGGTGGGCATCCACGTCGCTGCGCGTCGTCGCCGGGCACATGAGCGCCATGTTGTGGAACGGCGTCAGCATGATGCCGCGGTTGACGAGGTAGAGGTGCAGGAAGTCCTCGAGCTCGCCGTCGGCGGCGAGAGCGGCCTGCGTTCCGTTGAGCGGGTAGGGCCGCGCGAAGCGGTACTCGGCCCGGGCCCCGAGCTGGTTGATCGACCACGGCAGGGCGTACTCGTCGAAGAGCGCGTCGACGCCCTGCGTGAAGTACGTCGCGGTGTCGATCATGTGCGCGAAGGCCTCGTCGGTGAGCACGTGCTCGAGGGTCGCGCGCATGGCGGCGACCGAGAGCGGGTTGCCGGCGAGGGTCCCTCCGACGCCGCCCATGTCGACGAGGTCGAGGTCGTCGCGCGCGAGGGCGCGGTCGGCGAACTCCGCTGAGAGGCCGTAGGCCCCGGTCGGGATGCCCCCGCCGATGGCCTTGCCGATGACGACGATGTCGGGCTCGATGTCGTAGGCCGTCGTCATGCCGCCGGGCCCGGCCGAGAAGGTGTGCGTCTCATCGATGATGAGCAGCGCGTCGTACTGCCGGGTGAGCGCGCGCACGCCCTCGAGGTAGCCGGGCTCGGGCAGTACGATGCCGATGTTGGTCAGCGCCGGCTCGATGAGCACCGCGGCGACGTCGCCGTGCGCGAGGGCCCGCTCGAGTCCGGGGAGGTCGTTGTACTCGGCCGCCCGGGAGGTCTCGGTGACGTCGACGGGCGCGCCGACGTTGCCGGGCCGCGAGGCGCTCTCGCCGTCGGGGCCGACGACGACGAGCGACTCGTCGACCGAGCCGTGGTAGCAGTAGGAGTGGAAGACGATCTTGCTCTTGCCGGTCAGCGCCCGCACGAGCCGGATCGCCCAGCGGTTCGCATCCGTCGCGGTGAGCGAGAAGCTCCAGCGGTCCATCTTGAAGCGGCGCGCGAGCTCGGCGCCGACCCACTCGGCGTCCTCCGTCGGCAGCATCGTCGTGAGGCCGCCGAGGTCGCGCACGCGCTTCTCGATCGCGGCGACGACGGCCGGGTGCGAGTGCCCGGCCATGGCACCGGTGTCGCCGAGCGCGAAGTCGATGTACTCGTGCCCGTCGATGTCGGTGACGCGGTTGCCCGACGCCGTCGCGAGGTAGACCGGGAACCCGCCGGCCTTCTTGTTCATCCACGTCATCGGCACGCGGCCGAACAGGTGCCCGGCGCCCTCGTAGGCGGCCTTCGAGCGCGGCCGGGCGGCGATGAACGCCTCCTGCTCGCGCGCGGTGAGGGCGGCGAGCCGGTCGCGGTCGATCCGGGCGAGACCGGCGGCGGTGGGGATGGCGGTATCGGTCATGAGAGTCCTCCTGCGTTCGTCGACGGCGCGCGGCATCGTCGTCGATGCGCGCGACCGATCCCGTGCGGGTGCGCGGAGGAGGTGACCGGAAGCGATGAAAGCAACCACCGCTCCTCGACGGGTCGCATCGCCCGGGTGGGCGACTCCGCGGCACGGAACGCCTCATTCTCGCAAGGCGATGGCGGTTCGCGATA
Organism: Microcella daejeonensis; assembly: GCF_026625045.1. Classification (GTDB taxonomy): domain Bacteria; phylum Actinomycetota; class Actinomycetes; order Actinomycetales; family Microbacteriaceae; genus Microcella; species Microcella daejeonensis. The sequence goes on from NZ_CP113089.1 coordinate 1,669,207, forward strand.
GTCCGGCGGGGCATCCCGCGCCGAATGGATGCTCGGCGGCCGCTGCGGCGGGGCCCGAGTCGTCAGCTCGCGACGGAGGGCGTCAGCCGCGGCGGCCCCGGGATGAGGCCGAGCATCGCGACCCGCACCTCGCCCGAGGCGGTGACGGCGTAGCAGTTCCAGCCGAGGGTCTCGAGGCTCGAGAACTCGAAGGCGGCGCGCGCCGTCGTGCGCTCGCTCGCGGCGAGGTCGACCGCCAGGCGGCAGGATCGTGCGGCCGTCGACTGCGCGATGCCGACCGTGGTGAGCACGCCGGGGACGACCATGGCGACCATCGTGGCGATGCTCACCCACTTCATGACCCGGCGACGGCGCTCGAAACGGTTCGCCGACTCCAGCTCCTCGAGCAGGTCGTCGTCGAAGCCGTCGTCGCGCAGCTCGCGGGGGTCGTCGTCCATCGGCTCCAGTGTCGCACGGGCGCCCCGGCGCGGGGCAGGGGCGACGCCGTCCATCGTCGCGTCACCCGCGATCGGTAGGGTGCGCGGGTGACCTCGGCACCCTCCCCCCGCCCGCCCGGGCTCGCCCGCCGCATCGGCCTCGCCGGGGCCGTCGGCATCGGGCTCGCCTCGATGATCGGCGCGGGGGTGTTCTTCGTCTGGGCGCCCGCCTCTGCGGCCGCGGGCGCCGGCGGACTGCTCCCGGCCCTCGTGATCGCCGCCGCCATCGCCGCGCTCAACGCCGCGAGCTCGGCGCAGCTCGCGATGGCCCACCCGGTCGCCGGCGGCGCCTACGCCTTCGGCCGCCGCTGGGTGGGGGAGTGGACGGGCTTCGCCGCCGGCTGGCTCTTCGTCACCGGCAAGACGGCCTCGGCCGCCGCGATCGCCTCGGTCGCCGCCGCCTACCTCTGGCCGGCGGATCCGACACCCGTCGCCGCCGGACTGCTCGTGCTGCTCGCCTGCCTCAACGCCTCGGGCGTGCGCACGACAGTGCGGGTGTCGATGGTCATCGTCACGATCGTGCTGACGGGCCTCGCGGTCGTGCTGGTCGCGGCGGCCACCGGGGGTGCCGCCCCGGGGGATGCTCCACCCGCCCTCCTCGCCGCCACCCCGCTCGGCGTGCTGCAGGCCGCCGCACTGCTGTTCTTCGCCTTCGCCGGGTACGCCCGCATGGCCACCCTGGGCGAGGAGGTGCGCGACCCGCGCCGCACGCTGCCGCGCGCGATCCTGCTCGCGCTCGGGTTCGTGCTCGGACTGTACGCGCTCGTCGCCGTCGTGCTGCTCGCCGGCCTCGGGCCCGCCGGGCTCGCCGCGAGCGACTCGCCGCTCGCCGATCTGCTGCCGGTCGCGTGGCGGCCGGCGGTAGCCGTGCTGGCCGGCATCGCCTGCCTCGGCTCGCTCGCGGGCATCCTGGCCGGTCTCAGCCGCACCAGTCTCGCGATGGCGCGCGAGGGCGACCTGCCCGGCCCGCTCGCGCGCATCAGCAGCCGCACGCACGCTCCCGTCGTGGCCGAGGGGGTCATCGCCGTGGCCGCTGCCGTCATCGTCGTGCTGCTCGAGCCCGCCCAGCTCGTGGCCGCCTCGAGCGCCGCGGTGCTGCTCTACTACGCGATCGCCCACCTCTCGGCGCTGCGGCAGGAGCCCGAGCACCGCTGGCGCGGCAGTCGCGTCATCGCCGGGGTCGGCCTCCTCGGCTGCGTCGTGCTCGTCGCGGCGCTGCCGCCCGTATCGCTGCTCGGAACCGGCGTGCTGCTCGCGGTCGGCCTGCTGCTGCGGTCGCTCGCGCTGCGGATGGGCCGCCGCCGGGCATCCGCGACCGACCGCCCGCGCTGAGCGGCCGTCGGCGGCGCGCCCGGCCCGCAGCCCGGCAGAATGGGACCATGGCCGACTCTGCGAACGACGACACCGACGCGGGCGACGTCGAGCGCGACGCCCTCGAGCGCGACGGCCTCCGCGACCGAGACCGCGAACGCGACCGCGACGAGCTCGCCGACAGCGACCCCGCGCCGCGCGCCCTCCCCACCGCCGGCGCGTTCGCCCCGCGCCGCGTGCTCGCCTGGGCCGCCCTGAGCGGAGTGCTCGTCTGGGCGACCCAGGGACTCATCGAGACCCTCGGCGCCGCGATCCTGGGGGAGCCGCCGATCGGCGCCGCCTGGTGGACGGCCGGCCACTGGGCGGTCGGCGCCCTCGCGCAGGCGATCGCCCTCGCCGCGGTGTGGATGCTGCTGCCGAGGCGCCTCGCCCTGCTGCCGACGCTCGTGCTCACCGTTCTGGCCGGGTCGCTCGCGCACCTGCTGGCCGCGGCCGGAGCATCCAGCGCCGCCGCCGGCACCTCGTTCCTCGACGACGTGCTCGTCTTCAGTCTCGTGCTGCCCGCGACCGGTGCCGGCCTCGTTCAGGTGCTGCTGCCGACCGTGCTCGTGCTGCTGCCGCCGTTCCTCGGCCGCACGCTGCGGGCCGCCCGCGCCCCGCGCGGCTGAGCGCCCCGCGCGGCTGAGCGGCCCGCGCCCGACGCCTGCCGAGACGAGAACGGCCCCCTCGATCTCTCGAGGGGGCCGTCGTCGCGAGTGCGTCGCCTAGTGCGCGTCGGTCGCCGAGATCTCGGTGCGGTCGCCGCTCCACAGCGTGTGGAACGTGCCCTCCTTGTCGACGCGCTTGTAGGTGTGCGCCCCGAAGAAGTCGCGCTGCCCCTGCACGAGGGCGGCGGGCAGGCGATCGGCGCGCAGGCCGTCGTAGTACGACAGCGAGGAGGCGAACGTCGGCGTGGGGATGCCCGCGAGGGCCGCGCCCGAGACGATGCGCCGCCAGGCCGGCAGAGCGCCGGCGACGGCCTCGGTGAAGTACGGCGCCGTGACGAGCGCGACCAGCTCGGGGTCGGCGGCGTAGGCCTCGGTGATGCGGTTGAGGAACTGGGCGCGGATGATGCAGCCGGCGCGCCAGATCTTGGCGATCTCGCCCTTCTTGATGTCCCAGTCGTACTGCTCGGCACCGGCGACGATCGCGTCGAAGCCCTGGCTGTAGGCGATGATCTTCGAGGCGTAGAGCGCGCGGCGCACGTCCTCGACGAACGCGGCGCGGTCATCCGGAGCCCACTCCGCGGCGGCGGCGGGCATCGCGCTCGCGGCGGCGCGCTGAGCGGGCTTCGACGACAGCGACCGGGCGAAGACCGCCTCGGCGATGCCGCTGACGGGCACGCCCAGGTCGAGCGCGGTCTGCACCGTCCAGGCGCCGGTGCCCTTGGCGCCGGCCTGGTCGAGGATGACGTCGACGAGTGGCTTGCCGGTCGACGCGTCGACCTGGCGCAGCACCTCGGCGGTGATCTCGATGAGGTAGCTCTCGAGCTCGCCCGTGTTCCACTCGGCGAAGACCTCGGCGATCTCGGCGGGCTCGAGGCCCCCGACGCGGCGCAGCAGGTCGTAGGCCTCGGCGATGAGCTGCATGTCGGCATACTCGATGCCGTTGTGGATCATCTTGACGAAGTGGCCGGCGCCGTCGGTGCCGACGTGGGTGACGCAGGGCTCGCCCTCGGCGACCGCGGCGATCGAGCGCAGGATGGGGCCGAGCGTCTGCCATGCCTCGGCCGAGCCGCCCGGCATGATCGAGGGGCCGTTGAGCGCGCCCTCCTCGCCGCCCGAGATGCCGGCGCCGACGAAGTTGATGCCCGTCGCGCGCACCGCGGCCTCGCGGCGGATGGTGTCGGTGAAGAGCGCGTTGCCGCCGTCGACGATGATGTCGCCCGGCTCGAACACCGCGGTGAGGGCGTCGATGACGGCGTCGGTACCCCGGCCGGCCTGCACCATGATGATCGCGGTGCGCGGCTTCTGCAGCGCGGCGGCGAACTCCTCGTAGCTGCTCGTGGCGATGAAGCCCGCCTCGGGGTGCTCGGTGATGAGCGTCTCGGTCTTCTCGTACGAGCGGTTGAAGACGGCGACGGTGTTGCCCTCGCGACTGGCGAGGTTGCGGGCCAGGTTCGAGCCCATCACCGCCAATCCGACGACGCCGATGTTGGCCTGGGGCTGGGTCACGAGTCACTCCTCGAAGAAGGGGGCGTCGCGGCGCGTCGATGACCGTCGCGAGCGGGTGGGGTCCGCCCCAGCTTATTGCTCGGCGCTGCGCGGGGGCGATCCGGCGATCCGGCGGGGGCCTCGCTACGGTGGGGGGATGCCCGGCTCCCGCCCCTCGCTCGTGCTCATGGGCGTCTCGGCCGCCGGCAAGACGGTCGTCGGGCGGCAGGCGGCCGCGGCCGCGGGCATCCCGTTCCTCGACGCCGACGACCTGCATCCGCGCGCCAACGTCGAGAAGATGGCCCGCGGCATCCCTCTCGACGACGCCGACCGGGCGCCCTGGCTCGACGCCGTGGGCGGCGAGCTGCGCGCCGCGGCGCCGTGCATCATGGCGTGCAGCGCCCTCACCCGGCGGTACCGCGCGCGGCTGCGCGAGCTCGCGCCGGGAACGCTCTTCGCGCTGCTCGACGTGCCGCGCGCGGTGCTCGAGCAGCGCCTCGCGACGCGGCGGGGGCACTTCATGCCGGCGAGCCTGCTCGACTCGCAGCTCACCGCTCTCGAGCCCGCGGGGCAGGGCGAGCGCATCGTGCGACTCGACGGCGTGCAGTCGATCGCGTCCCTCGCGGCGCAGGTGGCCGCCCTCGTCGCCGAGGCCCCCGACGCCCCCGACGCGCCCGGGGTGCCGGTCGGCTAGACTGACGGCTGAACTTCGGCGAGGAAGGGCGATCACCGTCCTTCGTAATCGACGCGGTGGGTTAGGCACCAGGTCTTTCCTCACGCGATCCAGCGTTCGAGTTGACACACACGACCGGGCCTCGAGGCCCCCCGAATCAAGGAGCATCACCATGTCCGAGAACACCCACCTCTCCGCCGAGACGCGCACGAGCTTCGGCAAGGGCGCGGCCCGCAAGCTGCGCGCCCTCAACAAGATCCCCGCGGTCATCTACGGCCACGGCACCGAGCCCCGCCACGTGGCCCTGCCCGGCCACGAGACCGCGCTCCTGCTGCGCAAGGCGAACCTCGTCCTCACGCTCGACATCGACGGCGACGAGCAGCTCGCCCTCGTGAAGGACGTCCAGAAGGACCCGGTGCGCCAGCTCATCGAGCACATCGACCTCATCGTCGTGCGCAAGGGCGAGAAGGTCGTCGTCGACGTGCCCGTGCACGTCGAGGGCGAGTCGTTCGCCGGCACCGTCGCCATGCTCGACGCGACGACCCTGAGCGTCGAGGCCGAGGCCACCCACATCCCCGAGTCCTTCACCGTCTCGGTCGAGGGCCTCGAGGAGGGCACGCAGATCCTCGCCGGCCAGGTCGAGCTGCCCAAGGGCACCACGCTCATCACCGACCCCGAGACGCTCGTGGTCAACATCACCGTGCCGCAGCTCGACCTCACCTCCGACGCCGAGGGCGACGAGTCGGCCGAGGGCGCCGAGGGCGAGACCGCCGAGGGCGACGAGTCGGCCGACGCCGACGAGGTCGCCGGCGACGACGAGAAGTCCGAGTAGGCACCATCTTCGGCATCCGGCGCCGCGCGGAGGATCGGTCGATGGCCGATGAGAACGTGTGGCTCGTAGCCGGGCTCGGCAACCCCGGGCCCGGCTACGCCGGCAACCGCCACAACGTCGGGCAGATGGCGCTCGACGAGCTCGCCGACCAGATCGGCGCGCGCTTCAGCCGTCACCGCACCACCACGATGCTCGCCGAGGGCCGACTGCGCCCCGGCGGGCCGAAGCTCGTGCTCATCAAGCCGATGAGCTACATGAACACCTCCGGCGGCCCCGTCTCGAGCGCGGCGAAGTACTTCGGCATCCCGCCCGAGCGCACGATCGTGCTGCACGACGACCTCGACCTGCCCTTCGAGACCATCCGGCTCAAGGCCGATGGCGGTCACGGCGGCCAGAACGGCGTGCGCGACATCATCAAGGCCCTCGGCACCCCGCAGTTCCTGCGCGTGCGGATCGGCATCGGCCGCCCTCCGGGTCGGCAGGATCCGGCCGAGTACGTGCTGAAGGATTTCGCCGGCGCCGAGCGCGCCCGGCTGTCGATCGTGCTGGGCGACGCCGCCGACGCGGTGCAGGACGTGATCGACGACGGCCTGACCTCGGCGCAGCAGCGCTGGCACGCTCCTCGGCCCTGAGCGCAGCATCCCGTCGCCGGTTCGCCCAGGCGGCCGCGCGTAGGATTCTCGGGTGAGTCTCGAGCGGTTGATCCCGGCCCTGTCGCGCGCCCGAACGATCGCGCGCGCACTCGATCACGCCTCCGACCCGACCGGGTTCTCGGTCGTCGAGGGCCTGCGCGTGCCTCTGCTGGCGGCCATGCTCGAGCGTCGCGAGGGCCCGCAGTGCCTGCTGGCGATCACGGCGACCGGTCGTGAATCCGAGCAGGTGCAGGATGCCCTGCGCACGCTCGCCCCCTCGGCCACGATCCTCGACCTCCCCGCGTGGGAGACCCTGCCGCACGAGCGTCTCAGCCCGGGCGTCGAGACCGTCGGCCGCCGCATCCGCACGCTGCGCGCGCTCGAGGCGTGGGCGGCGCAACCCTCCGCCCCGCTCATCGTCGTCGCCTCGGTGCGGGCGGTGCTGCAGCCGCTGCCCACGGGGCTCACCGAGATCGAGCCGGTCGTGCTCGAGCGCGGAGCACGCGGGCAGGACCTCACGGCCGTCGTCAGCAGGCTCGTCGACCTCGCGTACGCGCGCGTCGACATGGTCACCCGCCGCGGGGAGTTCGCGGTGCGCGGCGGAATCCTCGACGTGTTCCCGGCCGTCGCCGAGCATCCCGTGCGCGTGGAGTTCTTCGGCGACGAGGTCGAGCAGCTGCGTGACTTCTCGGTGGCCGACCAGCGCTCGCTGCCGACCGAGCTGCAGCGCATCGAGCTGCCGCCGACGCGCGAGATGCTGCTGACGGCCGGCGTGCGGCAGCGCGCTGCCGAGATGGTGCACGAGTTCCCGAGCATGCAGCAGATGCTCGCCAAGATCGCGGAGGGGATCCCCGTCGAGGGCATGGAGAGCCTCGCGCCCGCGCTCGTCGACCGGCTCGTGCCGCTCACCCACTACCTGCCGCCGCGCGCGGCGATCGCCGTGCTCAGCCCCGAGCGGGTCGCGAGCCGCGCCAAGAACCTCGTCGAGACGAACCGCGAGTTCCTCACCGCCGCCTGGCACGCCGCCACCGCGGGGGCCGAGGCGCCGATCGACCTCGACGCGGGCGACTTCCTCACCGTCGACGGCCTGCACGAGGCCGCGGGGGAGCGCGACTGGTTCACCGTGAGCTCCTTCAACGGCGATGATCCGGGCATCCTGCGCATCGAGGCCGACGAGGCGCCCACGTTCGCCGGCAGGGCGGGCGGCGCCGTCGACCACGTCGTCGATCGCGTGCGCGCGGGCTGGACGATGATCGTCGTGGCGCAGGGAGCGGGCCTGGTCGAGCGCGCGGGCGTCGTGCTGGGCGAGCAGGAGGTCGCGGCGCGGGCCGTCGACGAGCTGCCCGAGACGCTCGATGCGGGCGTCGTCTACCTGCTGCGCGGCGCCGTCGAGCACGGCTTCGAGCTGCCCGAGATCCAGCTCGGCCTGCTGAGCGAATCCGAGTTCTACGGGCGCAGCGTCGGCTACGACTCCCGCGCCCCGAAGAAGCTCGCCAGCCGGCGCAAGAACGTCGTCGACCCCCTGCAGCTCGTCGCGGGCGACCACGTCGTGCACCAGACGCACGGCATCGGCAGGTTCCTCGAGCTCGTGCAGCGCGAGGTCTCCACCGGCGGGCGCAACGCGGTCAAGAGCACCCGCGAGTTCCTCGTCATCGAGTACGCGCCCTCCAAGCGCGGGTTCCCTGGCGACAAGCTCTACGTGCCCACCGACCAGCTCGACCTGCTCACCCGCTACGTCGGCGGCGAGGCGCCCGCGCTCAGCAAGATGGGCGGCAGCGACTGGTCGGCGGCGAAGGGCAAGGCCCGCCGCGCGGTGCGCGACATCGCGGTCGAGCTCGTGAAGCTGTACTCCGCGCGCATGTCGAGCCGCGGGCACGCCTTCGAGCCCGACACCCCCTGGCAGCGCGAGCTCGAGGAGGCGTTCCCCTACGCCGAGACCCCCGATCAGCTGACCACGATCGACGAGGTCAAGCGCGACATGGAGTCGCCCATCCCGATGGACCGCCTGCTCGCGGGCGACGTCGGCTACGGCAAGACCGAGGTCGCCGTGCGCGCCGCCTTCAAGGCCGTGCAGGGCGGCAAGCAGGTGGCGATGATCGTGCCGACCACCCTGCTGGTCAAGCAGCACCTCGAGACCTTCACCGAGCGCTTCGCCGGGTTCCCCGTGCACCTGCGCGCCCTCAGCCGGTTCCAGACCGACAAGGAGGCGAAGGAGACCCTCGACGGGCTCGCGCGCGGCACGATCGACGTCGTCATCGGCACGCACCGCATCCTCAGCCAGGGCGTCGCCTTCAAGGATCTCGGCCTCGTGATCATCGACGAGGAGCAGCGGTTCGGCGTCGAGCACAAGGACGCGCTGAAGAAGCTCAAGCACAACGTCGACGTGCTCGCCATGTCGGCCACGCCCATCCCGCGCACCCTCGAGATGGCCGTGACGGGCATCCGCGAGATGTCGACCCTCGCGACCCCGCCGGAGGACCGCCACCCCATCCTCACCTTCGTCGGCCCCTACAGCGACAAGCAGGTGACCGCGGCGATCCACCGCGAGCTGCTGCGCGAGGGCCAGGTCTTCTACGTGCACAACCGGGTCTCGAGCATCAACCGGGTCGCCGCGCACCTGGCCGAGCTGGTGCCGGATGCGCGCATCGCGGTCGCGCACGGGCAGATGAGCGAGGCGGCCCTCGAGCAGGTGATGGTCGACTTCTGGGAGCGCCGCTTCGACGTGCTCGTCTCGACGACGATCATCGAGACCGGCCTCGACGTCGCCAACGCGAACACGCTCATCATCGATCGGGCCGACAAGTACGGCCTCAGCCAGCTGCACCAGCTGCGCGGCCGCGTCGGTCGCAGCCGCGAGCGCGCCTACGCCTACTTCCTCTACGACGAGCTCAAGCCGCTCACCGAGACGGCCCACGACCGCCTGCAGACCCTCGCGGCGCACAGCGACCTCGGCGGCGGCATGCAGATCGCGATGAAGGATCTCGAGATCCGCGGGGCGGGCAACCTGCTCGGCGCCGAGCAGGCCGGCCACATCGCCGGTGTCGGCTTCGACCTCTACCTGCGCATGATCGGTGAGGCGGTGAGCGTCTTCCGCGGCGACGCGGCCAACGAGCAGACCGAGCTGCGGCTCGAGCTGCCCGTCGACGCGCACATCCCCGAGGAGTACGTCGAGAGCGAGCGTCTGCGCCTCGAGGCGTACCAGAAGCTCTCGACGGCGGCCGCTCCGGCGAGCAACGACGCCGCGCTCGGCGAGGTGCTCGACGAGCTCGCCGACCGCTACGGCGAGCCGCCCGCGCCCGTGCTGGCACTTCTGCGCGTCTCGCAGCTGCGCCGCACCGCCCAGAAGATCGGCCTGAGCGACGTCGTCGTCATGGGCTCGAATCTGCGCATCGTCGGCCGCGAGCTGCCCGAGTCGCGCCAGATGCGCCTGCAGCGCCTGTACCCGGGCTCGAAGTACTTCGCCCAGACCCGCACCGTCACGCTGCCCCTGCCGTCGGGCGCGGACGACGCGCTCATCCTCGACTGGGTGTCGCAGGCGCTCGGCGCCCTCTACGAGATCGACGAGGTGGCGGCGCCCGCCGTCTGAGCCGATCGCGAGGCCTGTCCACGTGGATGCGTACCCTCGGGGACGAGCGGTCGCAACGGGCGTCGGCGGGACGGAGCGGACGGATGTCCCGCGGAGCGGAATCGGAGCCTCCCGAGGAGGAGACGCTGACGGGCGGCGGTACGTCGACGGTGACCCGCGTCGGCAGCACGGTCCGTCGCTCCGCGCAGCCATGGTCCTCGACGGTCGGTTCGATGCTTCGACGACTGAGGGACGACGGTGTCATCGGGGTCCCCGACTTCCACGGCTTCGACGGTCAAGGGCGCGAGGTGCTCGACTTCCTGCCCGGTGAGGTCGGCAACTACCCGCTCTCCTCGGCGATCCGGAGCGAGCGCGCGCTCGTCTCCGCCGCCCGTCTGGTGCGCCGGTTCCACGATGCGACGGCCCCGTTCGCTCCGGCCATGCTCGAGGGCTGGCAGTTCGGCGCGCTCGAGCCCGTCGAGGTCGTCTGCCACGGCGATCTCGCCCCGTACAACTGCGTCTTCGACGGCTCCCGCGCGGTCGGGATCATCGATTTCGACACGTGCCGCCCCGGCCCTCGAGCGTGGGATCTCGCCTACGCCCTGTACCGGTTCGCCCCGATCGCGGGGCCGGACAACCCCGACCGCTTCGGCGATCCGTCCACGCAGGTGGTGCGAGCGCATCGGTTCCTCGACGCGTACGGTGCGACACCGGCGCAGCGAGCGGCGACGATCGGGATGCTCGAGCCGAGGGTCAGGGCGCTCATCGATCACATCGAGGAGTCGGCAGCGCGAGGGAGCGAGACCGCCCGGCGGCATGCCGCTGACGGCCATCTCGACATCTATCGCGCCGACATCGATCACATCAGGCGGATGATGCCGGCGCTCGGCGCTCCTCACGAGGTCACCGAGAGCGCGGCGCCCGCCGCGTCCTGATCACCGGGTGCGGGGTGCCCGCCAGTTCGCTGAATCGGAGGCCGGGTCGGAGGACCCGCGCTCACGCTGAGGAGGCGCAGCGCCGCGCTGCGATACCCGATTCGCATTGGAGCGACTCATGATCCCCTCCGTCCTCTCCCGCTCGCTCATCACCGCCGCCGCGGTGGCGGCCCTCGTGAGCGTCCCCCTCGTCGCCTCGGCGGCCTCGGTCGTCCCCGACGGCTCCTCCGGCCGTCCGCTCTCCGCGACCCTCCTCGGTGCCAACGAGGTCGGCCCGGCCGGCGGCGACCCCGACGCCACCGGCACGGCTTCCGTCACGATCAACGTCGGCAAGAGCCAGCTCTGCTACGACATCCCGTTCTCCGGTGTCGCGCCGATCTTCGGTCACGTCCACGACGGCGAGGCCGGCGTGAACGGTCCGGTCGTCATCACGCTCTCCGCGCTCGCGGGCGCGACCGACGTCGCCTCCGGATGCGAGACGGTCGACCGAGCACTGCTGCGCGAGATGCTGCGCGATCCGAGCGGCTACTACGTGAACGTCCACAGCACGGAGTTCCCGGGCGGCGCCATCCGCGGGCAGCTCGGCCGCTAATGCAGCATGCGGGGCGGCGCGTTCTGCGCCGTCCCGCATCACTGCTCGGTCGCCGAACCGGTGACGGCCTCGTCGCTCGTGCGATCGATCGCCAGCGGCCGCAGCACCGGCGGCATCCGCACCGAGCCCGGCACGCGGTGCACCCCGTAGACCGCCGCCGGGATGAGCACGAGGGTGCGCAGGTCGAGCAGCACGTGCAGTGCGATGACGAGCAGGATGCTCCCGCTCAGCACGTAGACGACGGTGAGCACCAGCCCGATCGCCGTGGCCCCGGCCATGCCGGCCCAGCCCTGGTAGGCGTGCAGCAGCCCGAACAGCAGCGCCGAGAGCAGGAGCGCGCTCAGGGGCTCGCCCGTGACGAGCACGAGCAGCGCCGGCATCGCGAGCCGGAACAGCAGCTCCTCGACCACTCCGGCGTTGACCGAGAGGCCGACCCCGATCACGAGCTCGGGCCGGTTGCGGGGGAGGAGGGCGGCGATGTCGCCGATCATGACGACGCCGCCCTCGCGGCGCGCCGAGCGGATGCCCGCGGCGGTCGCGACGGCGGTGCCGAGGACGGCGCCCGCCAGCAGTCCCAGCCCGAGACCGGAGCCGAGCGCATCCCGCACCGCCGTCACGCCGGGCAGCGCCTGAGCCGCGCGCAGCAGCGGCTCGACGACGGGGTGCACGAGCGCGATCAGCACGACCGCCGAGCCGCCGAGCAGCACGAACGACTCGCGCAGCCAGCGCCGCATCGCGGCCTGCCGGCGCGCGGTCGAGCGGTAGCGGCGGAACCGGCGGTACTCGCGGCGGTCCTTGCTCGCGGCGCGCCAGCCGTGCAGGGCGACGACCCCGAGCGCGAGGGCCAGCGCCGCGAGCCGGGCGGGCCAGTCGAGGTCGGGGAGCACGCTCCCAGACTGTCACGGCCGAATCGGGGCGAACTGTCGAGAACGAGTGCCAGGGTCGAGCGGAAGCCGCGCCGATCGCGTCCGGCGAGCACCACCAGCCCGGAGCGATGGGGAGCAGCATGAGCACGAGCGACGTCGGTCTGCGGTCCGCCCGCGGGCCCATCCTCCTGGCCCTCATGGTCACCACGGGGCTCGTGGCGATCGACGCCACCATCCTCGCCACGGCCGTGCCGACCCTCGTCGACGAGCTCGGCGGCTTCGAGCAGTTCCCGTGGCTGTTCTCGATCTACCTGCTCGCCCAGGCCGTCTCGGTGCCCATCTACGCGAAGCTCAGCGATGTCGTGGGGCGCAAGCCGATCATCCTCATCGGCATCGGCCTGTTCCTGCTCGGCTCGATCCTCTGCGCCCTCGCCTGGAGCATGCCCGCGCTCATCGCCTTCCGCGCGATCCAGGGTCTGGGCGCCGGCGCCGTCGGGCCCATGGCGATCACGATCGCGGGCGACATCTACTCGGTCGCCGAGCGCGCCCGCGTGCAGGGCTACATCGCGAGCGTCTGGGCGGCCTCGGCCGTCATCGGCCCGACCCTCGGCGGGCTCTTCGCCGAGCTCGACGCCTGGCGGTGGATCTTCCTGATCAACATCCCGCTGTGCCTGCTGGCGGGGTGGATGCTCATCCGCACCTTCCACGAGACGGTCGAGCGCCGCGCCCACCGGGTCGACTACCTCGGCGGCGCCCTCCTCACGGCCTCGCTCATCCTGCTGCTGCTCGGCGTGCTCGAGGGCGGCCAGGCCTGGGCCTGGGCGTCGTGGCAGAGCGCCGTCGCCTTCGGCGGCGGTGCCGTGCTCCTCGCGGCGTTCGCGCTCGCGGAGCGGCGCGCCGCCGAGCCCATCCTCCCCACCTGGGTGTTCTCGCGGCGCCTGCTGCTCACGACGACCCTCGTCTCCACGGGCGTCGGCGCGGTGCTGTTCGGGCTCACGAGCTACGTGCCCACCTTCCTCGAGGGCTCGATCGGCGCGAGCCCGCTCGTCGCGGGTCTGGCGCTCGCCGCCCTCACGATCGGCTGGCCGATCTCGGCCTCGCTCTCTGGCCGGCTGTACCTGCGTCTCGGGTTCCGCACGACGGTGCTGCTCGGCATGATCGCCGTCGTCGCCGGATCGCTCGTGCTCGCCCTCTCCGCCCGCACGCCCTCGGTGCTCGTCGTCGCGATCGCCTGCTTCCTCGTCGGGCTCGGGCTCGGGCTTGTGGCCACGCCCTCGCTCATCGCGGCGCAGGCGAGCGTGCCGTGGAACGAGCGCGGCGTCGTCACGGGCACCAACCTCTTCGCCCGCAGCATCGGCAGCGCGGTCGGCGTCGCGATCTTCGGCGCCATCGCGAACGGCATCGTCGGTCGTGAGGGTGCACAGCCCGCGGCCGGCGTCGCCCCCGAGCAGATCATCGACGCCTCCGCGGCGGTGTTCGCGGCGACCCTCGTCGCGGCGCTCGCGACGGCGGCGCTCGCCGCGGCCATGCCCCGCACGCCCGTGCCGCAGCCCGAGCCCGCCGAGGCGGCGGACGACGCCGCGCAGCCCGCGCGCGCCTGAGCCGAGCATCCCGCGGTCTGCCGGCCCTGCGAGGATGACCGCATGACCGAGTCCCGCCCCGCGCACCCCGCCGCCCCCGCCGGCACCCCCACCGAGCCGCACCCCGCCCTCGACGCGCTCATCGGCGTCATGGCGCGCCTGCGCGGCCCCGGCGGCTGCGCCTGGGACGCCGAGCAGACCCACGAGAGCCTCACCCCGTACCTGATCGAGGAGTCGCACGAGCTCGTCGACGCGATCGAGCACGGCACGCGCGACGACGTGCTCGAGGAGCTCGGCGACGTGCTCTACCAGGTGCTGTTCCACTCCGATCTGGCGGCCGCGCACCCCACAGATCCCTTCACGATCGAGGACGTCGCCGCGCGCTCGATGGCCAAGATGGTCGGCCGCCACCCGCACGTCTTCGGCGAGGGCGAGGTGGTCGCCGACACCGCCGAGGAGGTCTCGGCCAACTGGCAGCGCTGGAAGGCGCAGGAGAAGCCCGCGCGCACCTCCGTGCTCGACGGCATCCCGGCCGGGCTGCCCGCGCTCGCCCGCGCCGAGAAAGTGGCAGGGCGCGCCGCCGATCTGGGCGTCGCGGCCCCCGAACCGCCGGTCGCGATCGACGAGGGGATGCTCGCCGACGAGCACGCGCTGGGCATCCAGCTGCTCGCCCTCGCGACGGCGGCGCGCGCCCGCGGATTCGACGCCGAGCGCGCCCTGCGCACCGCCCTCCGGAGCCACGAGGAACTCATCCGTTCGGCTGAGGCCGAACGCCGCGGCAGCATGGTTGACTGACCCTCATGACCGCACCCGCCATCAGCGTCGAGGGGGTGTCCCGCCGCTTCGGCGAGGTGCACGCCGTGCGCGACGCGAGCTTCGAGGCCCACGCCGGCAGCGTGACGGCCCTCATCGGGCCGAACGGCTCGGGCAAGACCACCCTGCTGCTCATGCTCGCGACGCTGCTGGCGCCCGACGCGGGCACGATCCGGATCGCCGGGCACGACCCCGTCACCGACGCGCGCGCCGTGCGCCAGGCGATGGGCTGGATGCCCGACGTGCTCGGCTCGTGGAGCTCGATGACCGTGCGCGACACGCTCGTCACCACCGGGCGGCTCTACGAGCTGAGCCCCGAGCTGTCGCGGGCGCGGGCGGCCGAGCTCATCCGGCTCGTCGGCCTCGAGCCGCTCGCCGATGCGCCCACGCGCGTGCTCAGCCGCGGGCAGAAGCAGCGGCTGAGCCTCGGCCGGGCGCTCGTGCACCGGCCGAGCATCCTGCTGCTCGACGAGCCGGCCTCGGGCCTCGACCCGGCGGCGCGCGTCGACCTGCGCGTGCTCGTGCGCCGGCTCGCCGGCGAGGGCGCGGCGGTGCTCGTCTCGAGCCACGTGCTCTCCGAGCTCGACGAGATGGCCGATGCCGCGGTCTACGTCGACCAGGGCGTCACCGCCTCGGCCGAGAGCATCGCGGCGACCCGCACGACGATGCGCGACTGGCGCATCCGGGCCCTCGACCGCCCCGCGCTCATGGCGGCGCTCGACGCGCTCGACCGGCGCCCGACCGAGGTCGACCACCTCGGCGCCCTCGTCCCCGTCGCCGGCGAGACCGAGGCCGCCGAGCTGCTGGCCCGCCTCGTCGAGCGCGGCGTCGCGATCAGCGCCTTCGGCCCGGCGGTCGGCGACCTCGAGCACACCTTCCTCGACCTGGCCAAGGGAGGCCGCTCGTGAACCGCTACCTCGACGGCCTGGGCACGATCGTGCGCCTCGAGCTGCGCCAGCGCATCCGCTCGGTGGCCTGGGTCGTGCTCATCAGCATCGTGTTCGTCGTCGTCGCGATCGTCTCGGTGCTGCTGTGGTTCTCGCTCTCGGCCTTCGGCGGCGACGCGGCCTCGAGCGGCGGCGTCTACTCGGCGATCATCTTCTTCGTGCTGCTCGTCGGCACGCTCGTCGCCCCGGCCATGAGCGGCAACGCCATCAACGGCGACCGCGACGCCGGAAACCTCGCGACCACCCAGGTGACCCTCGCCAGCACGGGCCAGATCGTGCTCGGCAAGTTCCTCGCCGCCTGGACGGTCGGCCTCACCTTCCTCGCCGCGAGCCTGCCGTTCCTCCTCTTCGCGGTGATCGGGGGCGGGGTGCGCCTCGACACCCTGCTGGCCTCGCTCGGGATGCTCGTGCTCGAGCTCGGCGTCGTCGCCGCCGTCGGCGTCGGGCTCAGCGGCCTCATCGCGCGCCCGCTGTTCTCCGTCGTGACGACGTACCTCGTGGTCGCCGCGCTCAGCATCGGAACGCTCATCGTCTTCGGACTCGGATCGCTCGCCACCCAGTCGGAGGTGCGGGTCACCAGCATCGACCCGGACTACGCCCAGGCCGATCCGCAGACGGGCCAATTCGACGGTCAGCCGCCCTGCATCACCAACGAGTACACCTACACGAGTCCGCGGCCCGATCTCGTCTGGGGCTTCCTCGCGGCCAACCCCTACGTGATGCTCGCCGACGCCGCTCCGGCGTCGTACGACCGCAACGGGTACCCGCTCGACCTCTTCGGCCAGATCGCCTTCGCCGCGCGCTCGGCGCAGGTGCCGATCGAGCTCGAGCGCACCGACGACTACTGCACGGGGCTCCGCTACCAGGGGGCGATGCCGGAGGACTTCCAGACCCCGGAGGAGGTCATCGCCTCGACCGTGCCGACCTGGTTCGTCGGGCTCGCGCTGCACCTCCTGCTCGGCGCGGGACTGCTCCTCGCCGCCGTGCGGCGCACGCGCACGCCGGCGGTGCGCCTCGCGCGCGGCAGCCGCATCGCCTGAGCCGAGCCGGCAGCCCGGCGACCCGGAACCCCGGCAACCCCGGCAGGGGAGGGTTATGGCGCCCCCGACAACCCGAATGCCGAGGGCGCCGACGGCGGCGGGCCGAAGCCGGTGCGCCGTCCCGGCCGCGTGCAACCCGAATGCCCGCGACCAGCTAGGGAAACCCCTCGGGAGATCGATGCCGGTGACCCGGCGACCGGCGCACCCCCGTGCGCGCGTCCCCCGCGGTCAAGGGTAGCGGAGTCGTGCTCGACCGATGCCCGCGCGTCAGGGGTTGGTCAGCCTCCACCGGGTCGCATCGGAGGGTCGGGCGCGGGCTGCGGGCGCCGGCCGAGCGCCGGCCGGGCGCGACCGCCGTGACAGAATCGAGGTATGGCCAGCCCGGTGACCCCGCCCCGCGGGATGCGCGACCTCCTGCCCGCCGACAAGGCCCACCGCGAGCACGTGCTCGGCGTCATCCGGGGCGTGTACCGCGCCCACGGGTTCGACGAGATCGAGACGCCCGTCATGGAGGACTCCAGCCGCCTGCACGCCGGGCTCGGCGGGGACAACGAGAAGCTCGCCTTCGCGGTCATGAAGCGCGCGCTGACCGTCGACGACCTGAAGGCGGCCGAGCGGCCCCTCGATCTCGCCGACCTCGGCCTGCGCTTCGACCTCACGGTGCCGCTCGCCCGCTTCTACGCGAGCAACCGCGCGAAGCTGCCCGGCGTGTTCCGCTCCATCCAGATCGCGCCGGTCTGGCGGGCCGAGCGGCCGCAGAAGGGCCGCTATCGCCAGTTCGTGCAGTGCGACATCGACATCATCGGCGAGCCGGGTGTGCTCGCCGAGATCGAGCTCATCACCGCGACGAGCGAGGCGCTCGAGGCGCTCGGGCTGCGCGGCTGCAGCATCCGTCTCAACGACCGCCGCCTGCTGACGAGCATGCTCGACGTGCTCGGCTTCGCGCCCGAGACCCACCCGCAGGTGCTCATCACCCTCGACAAGCTCGACAAGATCGGCACCGAGGGCGTGCTGGCCGAGCTCGCCGAGCGCGGCATGCCGGGCGAGGCCGTCGCCGCGCTGCACGAGGTTCCGGCCTTCGCCGGATTCGGCGCCGAAGCAGGCTTCGCGGCCGCGACCGAGCCCGCCGCCGAGGCCTCCGGCCACGTCACCGCCGAGTCCGTCGCGGCGGCGCTGCCGGCCGGCGTCGACGCCGCGGCCGTGGCCGATCTCGCCGCGATCGCCGCCGCCGTCGGCCCGCGCGCGCGCCTCGTCTTCGACCCGTTCCTCGTGCGGGGCATGGGCTACTACACCGGCCCGATCTTCGAGGTGGCGCACCCCGAGCTCGGCTACTCGCTGGGCGGCGGCGGGCGCTACGACGGCATGATCGGCCGCTTCCTCGGCGCCGAGGTGCCCGCCACCGGCTTCTCGCTCGGCTTCGAGCGCCTCATCGACCTCGTGCCGCCCGCGGTGGCGCAGGGCGAGGGGGATGCCGCTCTCCTGCACGATCGCGGCGCCGACCCGGCGCGGCTCATGGCGCTGAAGTCGCTCCTCATCGAGCAGGGCGTGCGCGTGCGTCTCGCGGCGAAGCCGAAGAACCTGCGCGGAGCCCTCGACCAGCTCGCCGCCGACGGCTTCGGCCGCTTCGCCATCGTGGGATCGGACGCCCCCGCGCATCCCGACGCCCTCGACTGGCGCCCGCTCGAGCGCAGCGCCTGACGTCGCCGGGCGTTCTCCGGGGCGTCGCCGCCCGCGAGTAGGATCGCCTGCGGACACCACCACCCCCGCACGTCCAGACTTTGAAGGAGACTGACCAGTGGCAGCTATCGAGGCCGTCGGAGCCCGTGAAATCCTCGACTCGCGAGGCAACCCCACCGTCGAGGTCGAGGTGCTGCTCGACGATGGCACCGTCTCGCGCGCGGCCGTTCCCTCGGGCGCCTCGACCGGTGCCTTCGAGGCCTACGAGCTGCGCGACGGCGACAAGGGCCGCTACCTCGGCAAGGGCGTGCAGAAGGCCGTCGACGCCGTGCTCGACGTGCTCGGCCCGGCGATCGAGGATCTCGACGCGAGCGACCAGCGCCTGATCGACGCCGAGCTCATCGCGATCGACGGCACCGACAACAAGAGCAAGGTCGGCGCCAACGCCATCCTCGGCGTCTCGCTCGCCGTCGCCAAGGCTGCGGCCGACTCGGCCGACCTGCCGCTGTTCCGCTACGTCGGCGGCCCCAACGCCCACGTGCTGCCCGTGCCGATGATGAACGTCATCAACGGCGGCGCCCACGCCGACACCGGCGTCGACGTGCAGGAGTTCATGATCCTGCCGATCGGTGCCGAGAGCTTCAGCGAGGCGCTGCGCTGGGGCGCCGAGACCTATCACGCCCTCAAGGGCGAGCTGAAGGCCGGCGGCTTCGCCACGGGCCTCGGCGACGAGGGCGGCTTCGCCCCCGACCTGGCCGGCACCAAGGCCGCTCTCGACTTTCTCGTCGCGGCCATCGAGAAGGTCGGCTTCACCCCGGGCAAGGACATCGCGCTCGGCCTCGACGTCGCCGCCACCGAGTTCTTCCGCGAGGGCGCCTACCAGTTCGAGGGCACGGCCCGCTCGGCCGAGGAGATGAGCGCGTTCTACGCCGAGCTCGTCGCCGCGTACCCGCTCGTCACCATCGAGGACCCGCTGGACGAGGACGACTGGGAGGGCTGGGCCGCCCTCACCGCGCAGCTCGGCGGGACGGTGCAGCTCGTCGGCGACGACCTGTTCGTCACCAACCCGAAGCGCCTCGCGAAGGGCATCGCCCACGGCACCGCCAACTCGCTGCTCGTGAAGGTCAACCAGATCGGCACGCTCACCGAGACGCTCGACGCCGTCTCGCTCGCCCAGCGCAGCGGCTACACCGCCGTGCTCTCGCACCGCTCGGGCGAGACCGAGGACACGACGATCGCCGACCTCGCCGTCGCCACCAACGCCGGCCAGATCAAGACCGGCGCCCCGGCCCGCAGCGAGCGCGTCGCCAAGTACAACCAGCTGCTGCGCATCGAGGAGGAGCTCGGCGAGGCCGCGGTGTACGCGGGCCGCAGCGCCTTCCCCCGCTTCACGGCGTAGCCGCGACGCGGGGGTCCGAGGCCATTTCTGGCCTCGGAGGCGCTGCGGGCGGCGGCCGTCTCGGCCGTCGTCGGCGTTCCCCCGCTTCACCGCGTAGCGCCCACCGCATCATCGACGGGCCCGCCGCCCTCCCTCCGTGGAGGCGGCGGGCCCGTCGCCTACTCTGGAGTCATGGCCCGCCGTCCGACCACCGAGCTCCCCGTCGCCCTCCCGGCCGACGCGCCGGCGACGAGCGCCTGGTTCCGCAACCTGCAGGTCTCCGGCTTCACCGTCACCGTCTTCCTCCTCATCGTCGGCGCCCTCGTCGTGCTCGCCCCCTCGCTGCGCGTGCTCGTCGAGCAGCAGCAGGAGATCGCCGAGCTCGAGGCCCGCGTCGCCGAGCAGGAGGCCGCCGTCGGCGGCCTGGAGGAGGAGATCGACCGCTGGTCCGACCCCGCCTACATCGAGTCCCAGGCCCGCGACCGACTGCTCTACGTCAAGCCCGGCGACATCTCGTACCTCGTGATCGACGACGGCGCGACCGTCGAATCGACCGCCGTGCAGCCGGTGAGCGACGACATCCAGACCACCCGCATCGATTGGAGCCGGGCCGTGCTCGATTCCCTGCTCGTCGCCGGGCTCACCGAGCTGCCCGCCGTGGAGCTGCTGCCCGCTCCGGGGGAGGCGCCGTGAGCCGGCCGCCCTTCGCCCCCTTCAGCGAGCGGGACGTCGAGATCGTCAGCGCGCAGCTGGGGCGGCCCGCGCGGGATGTGATCGGCATCCCGGCCCGCTGCGTCTGCGGCGCCCCCACGGTCGTCGCGACGCGCCCGCGGCTCGGCAACGGCACGCCGTTCCCGACCCTCTACTACCTGACCCACCCGGGGGCGACGGCCTCGGCCTCGCGTCTGGAGGCCTCGGGCATCATGGCCGTCTGGCAGGCCGAGCTGGGCGAGGACGACGCGCTCGCGGCCGCCTACGCCGCGGCGCACGAGCAGTACCTCGCCGATCGGGAGTCGATCCTCTCGGTGCCCGAGGTCGAGGGCTACTCCGCCGGCGGGATGCCCACGCGGGTGAAGTGCCTGCACGCGCTGCTCGGCCATGCCCTCGCCGCGGGCCGCGGGATCAACCCGATCGGCGACCGCGCCCTCGATCAGGGCGACTGGAGCCCGGAGGTCTGCACGTGCGCCCCCGATCAGCGCGGAGCCTGAGCCTCCTCATCGCCGCCGCCCTCCTCGGCGGCGCGGCGCTCTCCGGCGCGGGGTCGACGGTGCTGCCCGCGCCCTCCGCCGCGGCCGACGCCGTGCGCGATCGGCAGTACTGGCTCGATGAGTACGGCATCCGCGCGGCATGGCAGGTGACCCGCGGCGCCGGGGTCTCGATCGCGATCATCGACTCGGGCGTCGATGACGAGCACCGCGATCTGCGCGGCTCGGTCGTCGGCGGCACCGACGTCTCGGGCGAGGGCTCGCCCGACGGCACGCGCCCCGTCGGCGTCGAGCGGCCCGACCACGGCACGATGGTGGCCTCGCTCGCCGCCGGGCGGGGCAGCGGGCCCGACGACGGCGTCATCGGCGCCGCACCCGAGGCCGACCTGCTGAGCGCCTCGCTCGCGTTCGGGGCGGGCGCGCGCGACGGCGACGTGCAGGTCGCCGAGGCGGTGCGCTGGGCGGTGGATGCCGGTGCCGACGTCATCTCGCTCTCCCTCACCCGCAACACCGTCGACTGGCCCGAGAGCTGGGACGACGCCTTCCTCTACGCGGAGCGGAACGACGTCGTCGTGATCGCCGCGGCCGGCAACCGCGGCAGCGGCACCGACCAGGTCGGAGCGCCGGCGACGATCCCCGGCGTGCTCACCGTCGGCGGGGTCACCCGCGCGGGCATCGCGAGCGACGAGGCCTCCTCCCAGGGCATCTCCATCTCGGTGGTGGCGCCGAGCGAGCAGCTCGTCGGGTCCGTGCCCGGCGGTGGGCACGTGCTCTGGCAGGGCACGAGCGGCGCGACGCCGATCGTCGCCGGCATCGCCGCGCTCGTGCGCGCCGCGCACCCCGACGAGACGGCTGCGCAGGTAATCCAGCGCATCATCGCGACCGCGCGCCCCGTGACGGCGACCGTGCCCGACCCCCTCTACGGCTACGGGTACATCGACGCCGAGGCGGCCGTGCGCGCGTCGTCGCCGAGCGTCGTCGCGAACCCGCTCGGCAGCCTCGAGCGGTGGATCGCGGTCAACCGCCGGGCGGATTCCGGGTCGACGGTGCTCGAGATCCCCGCGCCGCAGCAGTCGCTCGGTCGCACGGGCGGCACGGCGGTCGATCCGCCCGCGGCGCTCCTGCGGCCGGTGGTCGCCGCGCTCGCGCCCCTCGTGCCCGTGGCGATCGCGACGCACCTGGGCCTGCTGCTCGTCATCGGTGCCGTCGCGGCCGCCGTCATCGGTTTCGTCCGCCAGCGGCGCACGCTGTAGATTGACGAGGACCACCACCAGCAAGGAGACCTACGACCGTGCCCAGAATCCTGATCGTCGGTGGCGGCTACGCCGGCTTCTACACCGCTCTCAAGCTCGAGAAGTGGTTGCTCAAGGGTGAGGCCGAGGTCGTCGTCGTCGACCCGCTGCCGTACATGACCTACCAGCCGTTCCTCCCCGAGGTGGCCGCCGGGCAGATCGAGCCCCGGCACTCCGTGGTCTCGCTGCGCCGCCACCTGAAGAAGACCACCGTCATCACGGCCAAGGTCACGGGCATCGAGCACGCCACCCGCACGGCCACCATCACGCCCGAGGTCGGCGAGCCCTGGCAGATGGAGTACGACCACATCGTCGTCACCGCCGGCGCCGTCTCGCGCACCTTCCCCATCCCCGGCGTCGCCGACAACGCGATCGGCATGAAGTCGATCGAGGAGGCCGTCGCCGTGCGCGACCGGCTGCTCGACAACTTCGCCAAGGCCGCCCTGCTGCCCGCGGGCCCCGACCGCGACCGCCTGCTGACCGTCGTCGTCGTCGGCGGTGGCTTCGCCGGCATCGAGACCTTCGCCGAGCTGCGCGCGCTCGCGAGCGCCCTGCTCAAGGACTACCCGCAGCTCACGATCGACGACACTCACTTCCACCTCATCGAGGCGATGGGCCGCATCATGCCCGAGGTCTCGCTCGAGACCAGCCACTGGGTTCTGAAGAACCTCGCGCAGCGCGCGGCGACGGTGCACCTCGACACCCAGCTGACGAGCGCCGTCGACGGCGTCATCGAGCTGTCGACGGGCGAGAGCTTCGAGAGCGACCTCATCATCTGGACGGCGGGCGTCATGGCCAACCCCGTCGTGCGCGGCACCGACCTGCCGCTCGAGGAGCGCGGCCGCATCCGCACCCGCGCCGACCTCCGCGTGCACACCGAGGACGGCGAGATCGTCGAGGGCGCCTGGGCCGCCGGCGACGTCTCCGCCGTGCCCGACCTGTCGGGCGGGGGAGTGGGCGGCTTCTGCGTTCCCAACGCGCAGCACGCGGTGCGGCAGGGCAAGCGCCTCGCCAAGAACCTCGTCGCCGTCCTGCGCGGCGAGGAGCCGAAGGACTACGAGCACAAGAACCTCGGCGCCGTCGCGGGCCTCGGCCTCGGCCACGGCGTGTTCCAGTCGGGCCGCATCGCCATCAAGGGCGTCATCGGCTGGGTCATGCACCGCGGCTACCACGGTCTCGCCATCCCGATGTGGGAGCGCAAGCTGCGCGTCTTCAGCGGCTGGGCCTGGAACCTGGTGCTCGGGCGCGACAACGTCAGCCTCACGGCCCGCGAGGAGCCCCAGGCCTACTTCCAGGAGTTCGCCTCGCGCCCCAAGGCCTGAGCGCGGCATCCCGCACTGCTCCAACGCCCCCGCCGCCTCGCGCGCCGGGGGCGTCGTGCTGCGCGCCCCTCGTGCCCGATCTAGGCTGAGGGGCGCGCCCCGGTAGCCCAATCGGCAGAGGCAGCCGACTTAAAATCGGCACAGTGTGGGTTCGAACCCCACCCGGGGTACCGCGCACGCGCGTGACGGGCGGCCGGGTCAGCGCAGCGTCGGCTCGACCCAGCGCACCCACGAAGTGATCGCCATGAGCACGGCCGCGACGGCCGCGGCCACGAGCGTCAGCAGCACGAGCGGGAAGTTGGCGCCGGCGGCGAAGATCGCTCCGGCCACTGCGGCCGTGATCAGTGCGGCCGCCGCCCACAGCGGACGCGAGACCGCGTAGAGCGCCCGCCCGGGGTACTGCCCGATCGGCAGCAGGAGCAGCAGCAGCGATCCGAGCCCGCCGAGCGCGATCGCCGCCGCGGTCTCGCTCCACAGCGACATCCAGAAGCCCGTGCTCGGGGTCAGCAGATCGTGCGCCGCCCAGCCGAGCACGGCCAGCAGCGCGACTCCGGCCAGCTGCGCCCCGGCCACGGCGACGCGCGCCCGCATGCGCACGGTGCCGACCGCCGAGGCGACCACGAGCACGCCGATGAGCAGGGCGGGCCGCAGGTCGCCGAAGCGGGTCAGGACGGCGGCCGCGGCGGCGGTGAACAGGATGCCCGGCAGCAGCTGCACCGCGACCGGAGCCCGCCCGACGCGCCCGGCGAGTCGTCCGCTCACGGCAACCCCGATCGCGTTGAGCACGAGCAGGCCGAGCCCGATCGCCGCGGTGAGCCGCAGGTACCGCACCTCCCAGGCGACGCTGCCGGAGAGCGCGGCGAGCACGGCGGCGACGCCGAACACCGCGACGGCGGTAACGGTCGGCGAGAGCAGAGGCTCGGGGTCGACGACGGCGGGCCGGTTGCGGCCGAGCATGCGGGTGCCGCCCGAGCGCAGTCGGGGCAGGGCGATCGTCGCGAAGGCGCGCAGCGGGAGCGCGATGAGCAGCAGGTAGCCCAGAGCGACGAGCAGGCCGAGAAGCAGCCCGCCCCGCTCGGCCACCTGCGCGAGGGTCGGCAGGGCGCTGCCGAACCCTGTCGGCGTACCCCAGTTGGTGCCGGTCTCCGCCGGCGCTCCGGGGTCGAGGGGCTGCGGGCTCAGGGGAGCGCTCCCGTCGCCGGGGGCGGTCGGAGCCGGTGTCGGCTCGCCCTCCGGGCTCGGCGAGGGAGAAGGGGTGGGAGCGGTCGGGCGGGGCTCCGGGCCTTCCGGCGTCGGCGGGCGCGGCGTCGCGCCGGCCGGTCCGGCGAGCACGCCGACGGCCGCCGACGGGGCGCTGAAGTTGCCGGCGGGATCGATCTGCAGCACTTGGATGCTCCACTCACCGGGAGCGGGCAGCCCGATCGGGCAGCTCCACCCGCCCGCCGCGGCGACGGTCGTCTCGCACAGGAGGGTTCCGCTGGCGAACACCTGCACGGTCGCGGAGGGCTCGCCCGTGCCGCGGGTCTCGAGCCGGCCGTCGGTCGTCCGGGTGCCCGGCGCGGGGGCGGTCACCACGGGGGAGGCCGGGCGATCGCGATCGATGGTGACCGAGATCGCGGGGGAGTACCCGCTGAAGTCAGCGGGCCGATCGGGAGCGGCCTGGCCCGCGCGAACGCTGTAGCGGCCGGAGGGAGCGGACGCGCCGTCGACCACGCACGACCAGAAGCCGTCGGCGAGGGCGCTCGGGCACGCCTGCTGCACGGTGCCGCCGTCGCCGTCGATCTGCAGGCGGATGAGCGCGCCGGGTTCGGCGGTGCCGGTGAAGCGGCCCGTGGTGACCGCGCCCGCGCTGTCGATCGCCGGCGCGCCGAGCACGCGCACGGTGATCGGGGTGAGGGGCTGGGTATCGCCGTTCCCGAGGGTCTCCACCCCGGTGAAGGTGGCAGAGCCGTTGGCCACCTCCAGCGGGGGGCACGCCCATTCGACGACCTCGGGGTCGTCGATGTCGCAGTACGCGCTCCCGTCGGGACCGTTGACGAAGACGGTGCTCCCGGCGTCCTTGACGCCCTGGATGACGACGGTGTTGCTGCCGAAGAAGGAGTCGTCCGGCGTCGCGAAGGACGCGGCCGCGGCGGCGGGAGAGGCGGGAAAGAGCACCCCGGCGGTCACGGCGGCGACGGCGAGCAGCCCGAGTGCGGCGGTCGCGAAGGGAGTGCGGCGCATGGGCCCCCTCCCCGTCGGTCGCGCATCCTGCCGTCCGAGCGGGGCGGCCGAGCCGCGACCTCGGATCGCTCCCGCCATCCTTCCAGGTCCGCCTCCGCGAGCGCGGCCGTTTGACACCGGGTGTCGGCGCTCCCATAGGCGCGGTGCAGTCGTGATGCAGGCGCATCCCTGTCCGCGCGGGCCGCGCGCCCCTACACTGACCGCATGGAAATCCTGATCGTCGTGGGCGTCATCGTCCTTCTCGCCGTCATCGTCGGCATCTACCTCTGGGCGACCTACAACTCCCTCGTCACGCTCAACGTGCGCGTCGATGAGGCCTGGAGCGACATCACCGTGCAGCTCAAGCGCCGCGCCGATCTGCTGCCCAACCTCATCGAGGCGGTGAAGGGCTACGCCGCTCATGAGAAGCAGGTCTTCGAGAGCGTCACGCGCGCGCGTGCCGAGACGCTGAGCGCCCAGGGCCCGGCCGATGCGGCCGCCGCCGAGGGACACATGCAGCAGGCCCTGAAGAGCATCTTCGCTGTCGCCGAGGCGTACCCCCAGCTGCAGGCGAGCCAGAACTTCCTCCAGCTGCAGGGCGAGCTGGTCGACACCGAGGACAAGATCCAGGCGTCCCGCCGCTTCTACAACGGCGGGGTGCGCGAGCTGAACGTCAAGATCAAGCAGTTCCCGAACACGCTCTTCGTGCGCGGGCTCGGCTTCGGGGAGCGCGACTTCTTCGAGGTCGCCGATTCGGCCGCGATCGCCGAGCCGCCGCGCGTGCAGTTCTAGACGCCCGCTCGTCCCGCATCCGCTGATCTCGCCCCAGGAGGGCATCCGTGTACCGCGCCATCGCCGCGAACAAGCGCAACACCGTGCTCATCATGTTCGCGTTCCTCGTGCTCATCGGGGCGCTCGGGCTCGTCGCCGACTACCTCTACGGGGGCGGCTTCGGCATCTTCATCGGCACGCTGATCGGGGCGGGCGCCTACACGCTGTTCCAGTACTTCGCCGCCGGGCGGCAGGCGCTCTCGATGGCGGGAGCGCGGCAGATCCAGAAGGCCGACAACCCGCGGCTGTACCGCATCGTCGAGAACCTCGCCATCACCGAGGGGATGCCCATGCCGGCGGTCTACGTCGTCGACGATCCCGCACCGAACGCCTTCGCCACGGGCCGCGATCCGCAGCACGCGAGCGTCGCCGCGACGACGGGCCTCATGGATCTCATGACCGACCGCGAGCTCACCGGCGTCATGGCGCACGAGCTCGGGCACGTGAAGAACTACGACATCCGCGTCTCGACGATCGTCTTCGGGCTCACCGTCGCGGTCGGTCTCATCGCCGACGTGCTCGCGCGCATGGCCTTCTTCGGCGGCAATCGCAACAACAACGGGGGCAACCCGATCGTGCTCGTCTTCGGCCTGGTGGCGATGCTGGTCGCACCGCTCGTCGCGGCGCTCATCCAGGCGGCGGTGTCGCGGCAGCGCGAGTACCTCGCGGACGTGACCGGCGCCATGACGACCCGCGACCCGGAGGGGCTCGCGAGCGCGCTGCAGAAGCTCGGGGACTACGCCCGTCCGATGCGCAAGCAGAACTCGACGATGGCGCACCTCTGGATCAGCGATCCGATGAAGCCCGGCGTCATGGACCGCATGTTCCAGACGCACCCGCCGATCACCGAGCGGGTCAAGCGCCTCATCCAGAACTCGACCCGCTTCTAGCGGGCGAGCGCGACGCCCAGCTCGGCGGCGGCGTTGCCGCGGCCCGCGACGGCGACGTCGTCGAGCCTCTGCCAGGCGGCGGCCGAGCGCAGCAGCGGCGCGAGCCGCTCGGCGAGCGCCCCGGGCGGCACCCCGTCCTCCGCCCACACCGACTGCACGCGCAGCACTCCGGCCTTGCGGTCGCTCTTGAGGTCGACGCGGCCCGCGAGCGCGTCGTCCACGAGCACCGGCAGCGAGTAGTAGCCGTACTGCCGCTTCTCCGCCGGCGTGTAGATCTCGATGCGGTAGTGGAAGTCGAAGAGGCGCAGCGCGCGATCCCGGTACCAGACGACCGGATCGAAGGGCGAGAGCAGGGCCGTGGCGCTGATGCGGCGGGGGATGCGCGCGGCCGGGTCGCGCCAGGCGGGCAGCGGGCGTGAGCCGCGCATCCACCCCTCGACCGTCACGGGCTCGACCAGGCCCTGCTCGTGCAGCTCGCGCAGGGCGGCCTGCGTGTCGGCGACGGGCAGGCGGTGGTAGTCGGCGATATCGCCGACCGCGCCGACGCCGAGCGCGACGACCGCGCGGTGCACGAGGGCGCGCACCGCCTCGGCCCGCGGAGGGTGCTGCGCGTGCAGCTCGGCGAGCCCCACCTGCTCGGGCAGCGCGTAGACCCGCGAGAAACCGCGGCGGCCGGCGCTGACGACGTCGCCCCAGCGGAAGAGGAACTCGAGGCCGTGCTTCACGTCGCTCCAGCCCCACCACGGCCCGCGGCGCACGTTCTCGTCGTGCTCGATCTCGCTCGCGGTGACGGGGCCGGTGATCGCGAGCTCGCGCCGCAGCCAGTCGAGCATCGGCCCGTGCTCGCGCACCCAGGCGTGCTTGACGGGGTCGCGGCCGCGCAGCAGCTCGCGCTTCCAGTGCCAGAGCGGCCAGTCGTCGCGGCGGATCACGGCGGCCTCGTGCGCCCAGTACTCGTGGTACCGGCCGCGCTCGGCGAAGAGCATCGCGTCGAGGGCGGCGGGGTCGTAGGCGCCGAGCCGGGCGAACAGCGGCAGGTAGTGCGAGCGCGTGAAGACGCTCACCGAGTCGAGCTGCAGCACGCCGAGCCGGTCGACGGCCGTCGCCAGGCGGCGCGGGGTGACGGCGTCGGGATGCTCCCGCCCGAAACCCTGCGCGGCGAGCGCGAGCCGGCGCGCGGCGGAGGCGGTCAGGTGCGGCACGCCTCGACCGTAGCGCGCACGGGCGACATCGCCGGAGCATCCTGAGCGCCCCTCGTTCACCCGCCGTTACCCGGCCCGCCCCCGGCGCGCACCGAGTGCGACATATCCCGTGCTTAGCGTGCGGATAGCGCGGTACCCCCTGAGCTCGCACACAGCACGAGCCGCCGCGCCATTCCCCGGAGGACACCCCTGTGATTCGCTCTCGATTCCTCGCCGGCGCGGCCCTCGCCGCCGCCGCGACCCTCTCCCTCACCGCCTGCGCGACCGACGCCGAGCCGACCGCCGCCGGCGGCGTCGACGCCGCGACCGCCACGAGCCTCGCCGACTTCGGCACGCTCGCCGACCTCGAGGCGGCCGCCAAGGCCGAGGGCGCCCTCAACGTCATCGCCCTGCCGCGCGACTGGGCCAACTACGGCGAGATCATCGACCTCTTCGCCGAGCGCTACCCCGAGATCACCATCACCGAGGCCTCGCCCGACGCCTCGAGCGCCGAGGAGATCCAGGCGGCCGAGAACCTGGCCGGTCAGGACACCGCCCCCGACGTCTTCGACCTCGGCCTCGCCGTCGCCCTGACGAGCACCGACTACTTCGCGCCCTACAAGGTCGAGCGCTGGGACGACATCCCCGACGCCCTCAAGGAGGAGTCGGGGCTGTTCGTCGGCGACTACGGCGGGTACATGGCCGTCGGCTACGACCCCGACGCCGTTCCGGCCCCGGAGTCGCTCGAGGATCTGCTCGGCGAGGAGTACCGCGGCAAGGTCGCCATCAACGGCGACCCGACGCAGGCCGGAGCCGCCTTCGCGGCCGTCGGCATGGCCACCGTGCAGAACGGCGGCGACCTCGACGACTTCCAGGCCGGCATCGACTTCTTCGAGGAGCTCAACGCCGCGGGCAACTTCGTCAAGATCGACCCGACGCCCGCCACGGTCGCCTCGGGCGAGACCCCCGTCGTCTTCGACTGGGACTACCTGAACAACGGCTACGCCGCCGAGCTCGACGGCCAGCGCAACTGGGAGGTCGTGGTCTTCGACGGCACCGGCTACGCGGGCTACTACAACCAGGCCATCAACAAGGACGCGCCGAACCCGGCCGCCGCCCGCCTCTGGATGGAGTTCCTCTACAGCCCCGAGGTGCAGAACCTGTGGCTGAAGGGTGGCGCCCGCCCCGTGCTCGAGCAGGCCATGGTCGAGGCCGGCGAGATCGACGAGGAGCTCTACGCGGCTCTCCCCGAGGCGCCCGCCGACACCGTCGTGCCCACGGCCGAGCAGAGCGACGCCGCGGCGACGCTGCTCGGCGAGCGCTGGGCGACCGCTGTCCAGTAGCACGGTCGTCACCCCCGCGGTCGAGCCCCGGAGCGCAGCAGCGCCCCGGGGCTCGACCCGCCCGGTCCCGTCCCGCCGCGCACGCGGCGGGACGGCCGCCTGGGGGGTGGCGCCCTTCGCCGTCTACGTCGCCCTCTTCCTCGTCCTGCCCACCGTGATCGCGCTCGCGACCGGCTTCGTCGACGAGGACGGCGCCCCGACGCTCGACACCGTCGCCGCGCTCGGCGATCCCTTCGTGCTGCGCGGCTTCGGCACCTCGATCGCGCTCTCGGCCGTCACGGCCGTCATCGGCGCGCTGCTGGGCGCGCTGGTCAGCTACGCGATCGTCTCTGCCCGCCCCGAGGGGATGCTCCGCTCGGTGATCGACGCCGCGAGCGGGGTGCTCGCCCAGTTCGGCGGCGTCATGCTCGCCTTCGCGTTCATCGCGACCATCGGCATCCAGGGCGGCGTCACGGTGCTGCTGCGCGACCTCGCCGGCATCGACATCTTCGCCGACGGCGTCTGGCTCTACGAGTCGCCGGGCCTGATCCTGCCCTACATCTACTTCCAGGTGCCGCTCATGATCATCGTCTTCCTGCCGGCCCTCGAGTCGCTCAAGCCGCAGTGGGCCGAGGCCAACGCGACGCTCGGCGGCACGACCGCGACGTTCTGGTGGCGCATCGGCATCCCCGTGCTCTGGCCCTCGTTCCTCGGCTCGCTGCTGCTGCTGTTCGCCAACGCCTTCTCCTCCTACGCCACCGCGGCCGCGCTGACGAGCCAGGGGCAGTCGATCGTGCCCCTGCAGATCCGGGCCGCGCTCACGAGCGAGACGCTGCTCGGGCGCGAGAACCTCGCCGGGGCGCTCGCGCTGGGCATGGTCGTCGTGATGGTCATCGTGATGACGCTGTACGCCCTGCTGCAGCGCCGGGCCGACCGGTGGCGACGATGAGCGCGGGCGCGGGCATCCCGGCCCCCAGCGCTCTCGCGCGCCGCAGCATCCTCGCGGTGGTCGGCGTGCTGTTTGCGATCCCCCTCGTCGCGATGGTCGAGTTCACGCTGCGCCGCGGGCTCGAGGGCGGCTACGACCTCAGCCGCTGGATCACCGTGCTCACGGGCGACCTCGGCCCGGCCTACCGGCCCCTCGGCCAGGCCATCGGCAACTCCCTCGCCCTCGCCGCCGTCACCGTGCTCGTCGTGCTCGTGCTGCTGGTGCCGACGATGGTGCTCGTGCAGCTGCGGCTGCCTCGGCTGCGCCGAGCGCTCGAGTTCGTCTGCCTGCTGCCGATCAGCATCCCGGCGATCGTGCTCGTCGTCGGTCTCGCGCCCGTCTACAGCGTCGTCGCCCGCCTCTTCGGCAGCGGCGTCTGGACCTTGGCCTTCGCCTACGGCATCATCGTGCTGCCCTTCGCCTACCGGGCCGTGCAGTCGAACCTCGAGGCGCTCGACCTCGCCACCCTCACCGAGGCGGCGCGCTCGCTCGGCGCGTCCTGGCCCGTCGTGATCGTGCGCGTGCTGCTGCCGAACCTGCGCCGCGGACTGCTCGCCGCGGGGTTCATCTCGATCGCCGTCGTGCTCGGCGAGTTCACCATCGCCTCGCTGCTCAACCGGCAGAACCTGCAGACGGCGCTCGTCGTCGTCAGCAAGGACGACCCCTACATCGCCGTGGTGCTCGCACTGCTGGCGCTCCTGCTGGCCTTCGTACTGCTGCTCGCCATCGGGCGCGTCGGTCGAGGCCGCACCCGGAAGGAATCATGACCGACACCGCTGCGCCGTCCTCCGTCTCGGGCCCCGCCCGCGTCTCCGCCCCCGTCGCCCTCGAGGGCGTCGTCAAGCGGTTCCCCGGCCTCACGGCGCTCGACGGCGTCTCCCTCGAGCTCGCCCCTGGCGAGTTCGTCGCGCTGCTCGGGCCCTCGGGCTGCGGCAAGACGACGGCTCTGCGCGTTCTCGCCGGGCTCGAGCCGGCTGACGAGGGGCGCATCCTCATCGACGGCGACGACGTCGCGCGCGTGCCCACCAATAAGCGCGACATCGGCATGGTGTTCCAGTCGTACTCGCTGTTCCCGCACATGACGGTTCTCGAGAACGTCGAATTCGGTCTGCGGATGCGCCGCGTGCCCGCGGCGGACCGCCGACGCCGCGCGCAGGAATCACTCGAGCTGGTCGGCCTCGGCAGCCATGGAGCGCGCTACGCGCACCAGCTCTCCGGCGGCCAGCAGCAGAGGGTCGCCCTGGCTCGCGCCCTCGTCACGCGCCCCCGCGTCCTCCTGCTCGACGAACCCCTCAGCGCGCTCGACGCGAAGGTGCGCGTGCAGCTGCGCGACGAGATCCGCCGCATCCAGACCGAGCTGGGCATCACGACGGTCTTCGTCACCCACGACCAGGAGGAGGCGCTCGCCGTCGCCGACCGCGTCGCCGTCATGCGCGCCGGCCGCATCGAGCAGATCGGCACGCCGGAGGAGCTCTACACGCGACCCTCGTCGGCCTTCGTGGCCGAGTTCGTGGGACTCAGCAACCGCCTGCCCGGCACGATCGACGGCGACGCGGTCACGGTGCTCGGCCAGCGCCTGCCGCTGCTCGCGCCCGCCGAGCACGGCGCCGCGGTGCAGGCCCTCGTCCGCCCCGAGGACGTGCGGCTCGTGGCCGAGGGGGAGGGGGCGACGGGCACGGTGCTGACCAGCTCGTTCCTCGGCTCCCTGCGCCGCACGCGCGTGCGCCTGGAGGACGGGGCGGAGCTCGTCGTGCAGCACGACGTGGCCCGCGCCGCGCATCCCGGCGACCGGGTGGGGGTGCTGCTCAGCGGGCGCCCAGTCTCGACCTCCGCGGCTGCTGAGCGCTCGTAGACTGTGGCGATGCTCCGCCGTCGCCGTCCCATCGAGCCCGAGGCCCCCCTGACCGACGGGGTGCCCGCCGGTATGCGCATCGCCGGCGCGTGGTCGTGGCGCCTGCTCGCGATCACCGCCGTCATCGGCGTCGTGATCTTCCTCGTGATGCAGCTCGCCCTGCTCGTCATCCCGATCTTCATCGCCGTGCTGCTCGCGGCGCTGCTGCAGCCCTTCAACGGCTGGCTGCAGCGCATCGGCTGGCCGAAGTGGCTCAGCGTGACCGCCTCGATGCTCGCCCTGCTCGGCGTCGTCTCAGGGCTCATCTGGCTGGTCGTCTCCCAGATCCGCATGGGCCTTCCCGCTCTGGAGGAGCGCGCGGTCGAGCGGTTCGACGAGATCGTCGGGCAGATCAGCTCGACCTTCGGCATCTCGGAGGACGAGATCCAGACGGTCATCGACGACACCATCGGGCAGTTCGACCTCACCGACGACTGGTTCGTCAGCGGCGCCCTCTCGGTGGGCTCGACGGTCAGCGAGGTGCTCACGGGCGCCGTGCTCGCGCTCTTCACCCTGCTGTTCCTGCTGCTCGACGGCCGCCGCATCTGGACCTTCGTGCTCGGCCTGCTGCCGAAGCAGTCGCGCAAGGCTGTCGACGGCGGCGCGACCGCCGGCTGGCTGACGGTCACCAACTTCGCGAAGGTGCAGATCTTCGTCGCCTTCGTCGACGCCGTGGGCATCGGGCTCGGAGCGCTGTTCCTGCAGCTGCCGCTCGCCCTGCCGATCGCGGTCGCGGTGTTCCTCGGCAGCTTCATCCCGATCATCGGCGCGGTCGTGACGGGCGCTCTCGCCGTCGTCGTCGCTCTCATCTTCATCGGCCCGGTTCAGGCGCTCATCATGCTCGGCATCGTGCTGCTCGTGCAGCAGATCGAGGGCAACATCCTGCAGCCGCTCGTCATGGGCTCGGTCGTGAAGGTGCACCCGCTGGCCGTGGTGCTCGCGGTCGCCGCGGGCGGGTTCCTCGCGGGCATCCCCGGAACGCTCTTCGCCGTGCCCATCGTCGCCTTCCTCAACGTCTCCATCCGGTACATTGCGAGCGGGGCCTGGCGAACTCGCCCGCGCCCGACGATGGACGATCTCGCGGCGATCACCCATGTCGACGACGGCCGCGGCAAGAAGACACCATGACCGACATCGCGCTCACCCCGCCCGCGGGCGTCTCCGCCGCGCCGATCGTGCGCGAGCTCCCCGGGCCGACGCTCGCCGAGGTCGAGGCGGCGCGCGACGTCGTGCGCGCGGTCGCCGAGGTGACGCCCATGGAGACCTCGCGGCATCTCAGCGAGATCCTCGGGGTTCCGGTGCACATGAAGTGCGAGAACCTGCAGCGCACGGGCTCGTACAAGATCCGCGGAGCGTACAACCGCATGTCGCGGCTCGGCGACGAGGAGAAGGCCCGCGGCGTCGTCGCGGCCAGCGCCGGCAACCACGCTCAGGGCGTGGCGTTCGCGGCGCGCGAGCTGGGCATCCGGGCCACGATCTTCATGCCCATCGGCGTCGCCCTGCCGAAGCTGCAGGCGACCCGGCACTACGGCGCTGAGGTCGTGCTCGTCGGGCACACCGTCGCCGAGCCGCTGCGCGCCGCGCAGACCCACGCCGCCGATACCGGCGCCGTCTACATCCCGCCCTTCGACCACCCCGACGTCATCGCCGGCCAGGGCACACTCGGGCTCGAGGTGCTCGAGCAGGTGCCCGACCTCGAGACGCTCATCGTGCCGATCGGCGGCGGAGGTCTCATCTCGGGCATGGCGAGCGTGCTCAAGCGCAAGGCGGCCGAGCTGGGTCGCGAGATCCGGATCATCGGCGTCCAGTCCTCGCACGCTGCCGCCTACCCGGCGAGCCTCGCCGCGGGCGTGCCGACCGGGGTCGAGGTCTCGCCGACGATCGCCGACGGCATCGCCGTCTCGAAGCCGGGCAAGCTCAACTTCGCGATCATCAAGGATGCCGTCGACGAGGTCGTCACGGTCGACGACGACGACATCGCGCGGGCCATGCTCGTGCTGCTCGAACGCGCCAAGCTCGTCGTCGAGCCGGCCGGGGCGGTCGGAGTGGCGGCCATCCTCACGGGGCGCGTGCGCGCCTCCGGCCCGACCGTCGTCATGCTGTCGGGCGGCAACATCGATCCGCTCGTCATGGAGCGCGTCATCAGCCACGGGCTGGCCGCCTCGGAGCGGTACCTGAAGCTGCGCATCCCGCTGCCCGATCGCCCCGGCCAGCTGGCCGAGACGAGCCGCATCGTCGCCGAGCAGAACGCGAACGTCGTGGAGGTGCTGCACACCCGCCACGGCTCGGGGCTGCAGATCAGCCAGGTCGAGCTCGAGCTGCACATCGAGACGCGCGGGCCCGAGCATGCCGAGCAGGTGCTGCACGCGCTGCGGGCGCACGGCTACGAACCGCGCTCGCTCAGCGTCTGAGCCGCGCGGCGCGACCCGCGACGCTGAACCCCGGGGTCTCCGCCCGCCGGGGAGCGTGCCGGCGCGGGCACGGCGTCGCGCACGCCCGGCCCGGCGCGCGCTCCCGGGGCGACCTCGTCGGCCGAGGTGCTCGCGCGGGGCACTCGCATGCCGCCAGCCGCGCCGAGCGCGCTGACCGCGCTCCCCGCGCCGCCTTTGCGATACCGGCCACGTGCTGCCCGCGCCGCTCTCGCGGACCGCGCAGTTCGCACGATCCTCGCGGCTTGGATCCTTCCGCCCGCGCGCCTTCCACTGTGCAGGAATTCGACGAGGATCGCTCGTCATGGTCCTGCGGAGTGGAAGGAGTCAGCGAGTCGATCGTGATGCGGACATGCGGCCCGGAGCGCGGACCGAGGCCCGGAGGATGGAGCGGCCTATGACGGATGACCCGGCATCGACCTCGCCGTTCGGTACGGATCGGCGGCCGGGATCGGCCGGCCCAGTGCTCGCCCCGTCGCGCTGAGACGCGCGCCAGGATGAGACGGCGACCGCTCAGGGCACTACGGCCGGTAGTTCTCCACGTCGACGATCTCGACCGAGATGCTCGCGCCGGTGGGCGCCTCGTAGCTCGTCTTCTCGCCGATCTTGAGGCCGAGGATGGCCGCGCCGAGCGGGCTCTTCTCGCTGTAGACGTCGAGATCGCTGCCGGCGGCGAGGATCTCGCGGCTGCCGAGCAGGAACTTCTCCTCGTCCCCCATGACCTTGGCGGTGACGACGGTGCCGGCCTCGACGACGCCGTGCGATTCGGGCGCCTCGCTCACGGTGGCGGTGCGCAGCAGCTCGGTGAGCTGGCGGATGCGGGCCTCCATCTTGCCCTGCTCGTCCTTCGCGGCGTGGTAGCCGCCGTTCTCCTTGAGGTCGCCCTCGTCGCGCGCCATCTCGATGCGCTTCGCGATCTCGGAGCGGCCCTCGGTCGCGAGGGTCTCGAGCTCAGCGGTGAGCCGGTCGTACGCGTCCTGGGAGAGCCACGGGGTCTCGCTGCTCATCGGTCATCGCCTCCTGACAGAACGGAACCGGCCGAAGGTCGGCCGGTTCCGTGATCGATTCCGTCGAGGCTACGGGAGCCAGCAGCGGTACGGCAAACCGGTCACGGGCTCCTCCGAGGTTCTCACCGACTCGGTGAACTGCCGCGTCCGCTCCTCCGCCGCGCCGAGCTCGACGATGCGCCAGCCCACGATGCCGAAGCTCCCGTTGAGGGCCTGCAGCGCGCAGGTCACCTCGGTGCCCGGCTCCACGCTGACCTCCCACTGCACGGTCACGCTCGTCGGCGTGGCGTCGCGGAAGCCGAGCTCGCGCACCTCCAGTGAGGCGTTCGTCCCCGAGAGCCCGCCCCAGACGACCCACGCCGCGAAGACGGCGACGAAGGCCACCGCGGCGACGATCGAGACGGTGCGCACGCGGCGGCCGTCGCGCGGCGTGCGCCCGTAGCGCGCATCGAGCCGAGCCTGCGGAGCGGATGGGGAGGAGGGGAGGGGCGCGGCGGCGCTCGGAGCGGGGGAGGAGGTCATGGTGCGGCGCTCGATCGATTCCTCAGCAGGCGGCGGATAGTCTCGACCACGGTACTGCGCGCCGCTGAGCGCACGCCCATCCCCGGTCGAGGCGCATCCGCCCCGACCCGCCCTCGACACCCCTGGAGCGCCTCGTGACCTGGCAGCCGATCGCCCTGGCACCCTTCGGCCTCGGACCGGGCCCCGGCCCCGTCGACGACCCGGACAACCCGCTCATCCCGCCGATCGACGTCGACCCCAACCTCGTCTCGCCCGGCGTCGCCGGATTCATCGCCATCGCCGCGGTGACCATCGTGGTCATCCTGCTGCTCGTCGACATGATGCGCCGGATGCGCCGTGTGCGGTACCGCGGCGAGATCCGCGAGCGGCTGGCCGCCGAGCAGGCGGAGCAGGACGGGGGGTCGGCCGACGGCGACGGCGGTGCGGCGCGGCGCGGCTCAGCCGCCGAAGGGCGGATCGATGGCGACGAGCAGGATCCCCGTCCAGTGGCATAGGAACGCGATCACCGTGAGCGCGTGGAAGATCTCGTGGAACCCGAAGATGCCGGGCACGGGGTTCGGCTTCTTCATGCCGTAGATCACGGCGCCCGCCGTGTAGGCGAGCCCGCCCGCGATGACGAGCACCATCATGGCCGCGTCGGCGGCGAAGAGGTCGCCCATGTAGAGCACGGCGGCCCAGCCGAGCAGCAGGTAGAGCGGCACGTAGGCCCAGCGCGGCGCCCCGATCCAGAACACGCGGAACCCGATGCCGAGCGCGGCCCCCGCCCAGACGAGGCCGAGCAGCAGGTACCCCTTATCGGGCGGCAGCGCGAGGACCGCGAGGGGCGTGTACGTGCCCGCGATGAGCAGGAAGATGTTGGCGTGGTCGAGGCGCTTGAGCAGGATGCGCGTGCGATCGCTCCAGGTGAACCGGTGGTAGGTCGCCGAGATGCCGAAGAGCAGCAGCGAGGTGGTCATGAAGACCGCGCTCGACCAGGTGGCGGCCGCACCGTCGGCGACGATCAGCAGGACGATGCCGGCGACGAGGGCGACGGGGAAGGTGCCCGCGTGGATCCAGCCGCGCCAGGTGGGCTTCGCGTCGAGCGCCGCGTACTCGATCGACTCCTCCAGCAGCGGCACGTTGGGTAGATCGGTGCCGGGTTCGCGGTCGATGTCGGAGTCGGGTGAGGTCACGCTCACGACCCTACGTCGAGCGGCGGCGGCCGCGGAATCCTTTGGCGTCCGCGGACAAGCGCCGCGGGGTGCACTACCGTAAGCCTGTGCGTTCGAAGCGAACCCCGCTCGGCAGCGGGCTGCTCTACCAGCTCTACATGGGCCGGCTGCGGCGGCGCCTGGCGGGAACCACGCACCCCCACCACGTGGCCATGATCATCGACGGCAACCGGCGATGGGCCCGGCAGTACGGCGGCACCACCGATCACGGCTACCGCGCCGGCGCCGACAAGATGCGCGAGTTCCTCTCCTGGTGCGATCAGGCCAATATCGGCGTGGTCACCCTCTACCTGCTGTCGACCGACAACCTCGCCGGGCGTCACGCTGACGAGCTCGCGGGCCTCTCGCGCATCATCGCCGAGCTCGCCGACGAGCTCTCGCGGCAGCCCGGCTGGCGCGTGCAGCACGTCGGCAGCCGCGACGGCCTCAGCGAGAACCTGCTGCAGCACCTCGACGACGCCGAGGCCCGCACGGCCGACAACCGCGGCCTGCACATCAACCTCGCGGTCGGCTATGGCGGCCGCCGCGAGATCGCCGACGCCGTGCGCTCGATCGTGCACCACCACGCCGAGCGCGGGGGGACCCTCGACGAGCTCGCCGAGCAGGTCACCCCCGAGCGCATCGCCGAGCACCTGTACACGGGCGGGCAGCCCGATCCCGACCTCGTCATCCGCACCTCGGGCGAGCAGCGCCTGAGCGACTTCATGCTGTGGCAGAGCGCGCACAGCGAGTTCTACTTCGTGGAGGCCCTCGGCCCCGACCTGCGCGAGGTCGACTTCCTCCGCGCGCTGCGCGACTTCGGCCGCCGTCAGCGCCGGTACGGCGCCTGAACGGCCGCCGCACCGCCAGCCCCATCCGCCCCGCCCGACCCCGCTCGAGCGCGACCCGCGCGCTCGACCCCACCGCCTCGAAGGAGCGCGCATCCCGTGATCTCGATCGATGAGTACGCGTCCCGGTTCCGGGAGGATCCCGGCTACCTCAACTTCGCCAGCGCCGGCCCCGTCGGCGAGACCGTCATCGCCGAGATGCGCGCGCAGTCGGAGATCCTCGCCCGCGCCCGCTTCGGCTCGCTGCCGGACGTGCTCGGGGAGGAGGAGCGGGTGGATGCGGCCGTCGCCGCCCTGCTCGGGCGCCGGCCGGATCAGGTGGTCTTCCAGCCGAGCACGAGCCAGGCGCTCATGCACGTCATGTTCGGTCTCACCGGCGGTGTGGCGCTCAGCCCGGGGGAGTTCCCCTCGGTCGGCTACGCCGCCGCCCGCGCGGCCGAGGCGCTCGGCGTCCTCGTGCCCCACGCGATCACGCCCGAGCACGAGCGCATCACGCCCGCCGTCGTCCGCGATCAGATGGCCTCCTCCGTGGTCGCCGTCTGCGTGAGCCTCGTCGACTACCGCACCGGCCACCTCGTCGACCTCGAGGGCATCCGCCAGGTCATCGGCGACCGGCTGCTCATCGTCGACGCCATCCAGGGCGTCGGCGTCGTCGAGGCGCCGTGGGAGCTCGCCGACGTGATCGTCTCGGGCGGGCAGAAGTGGCTGCGCGCGGGATACGGGACGGGGTTCCTTGCCCTCAGCGACCGCGCGCGCGAGCAGCTCACGCCCGTGTGGTCGGGATGGATGGCGATCGGCGACCTGCCCGACGGGCCCGAGCACGAGATCCTGCCGCCGCAGGCGGATGCGCGCGCCTTCCGCGTCGGCTTCCCCGACCCGGCGGCGCAGGGCCGCCTGGCGGTGGCGGTCGAGGAGGTGCTCGACGTCGGCGTGGGGGTGCTGCGGGAGCGGGTGCTCGAGCGCGCCTCCCGGGTCATCGACCTGCTCGACGAGGTGGGTCTGCCTGTCGTGTCGCCGCGGGAGGACGCCGAGCGGGCGGGGATCGTCGTGGCGGAGCCGGCGCCGGAGCAGCTGAGCATCCTCACCGCCGCCCTGCACAACCACGGCGTCACCGTCACCGCGCGGGGCGGCCTGGTGCGCTTCGCGCCGCACGCCACCACGAGCGACGAGACGCTCGAGCTGCTGCGGGCGAGCCTCGCCGAGTACCAGGCCGGCAGCCGCGTCTGAACGCCAGGTTTCCCGCAGATGACGCCGGGCGTGT
Source organism: Microcella daejeonensis (assembly GCF_026625045.1). GTDB lineage: Bacteria > Actinomycetota > Actinomycetes > Actinomycetales > Microbacteriaceae > Microcella > Microcella daejeonensis. The sequence continues at coordinate 1,709,097 of NZ_CP113089.1, forward strand.
CGCTGCGGAGCCGAGAGCCCGTCGGGTCTAACGTCAGCCGCATCAGGCAGCCCGCCTGATCGCGACGGCCATGACTCGTCCGCGAATCCCGGCCGACGCGTCGCGAGACAACGGTCCGGGTCGCGCCCGCGCTCCCCGGGATATGGAGCAATGGTGGCCGCTTCCGACACCTCCCGCCAGGCAGTTTCACCGCAGAGCGCTGAGCAGGGGGTGGCGCAGCGCACCTACGTGCTCGACACCTCGGTGCTGCTGAGCGATCCGAAGGCCCTGTTCCGCTTCGCCGAGCACGCGGTGGTCATCCCCGTCGTCGTGATCGGCGAGCTCGAGGCCAAGCGCAACGATCCCGAGATCGGGTACTTCGCCCGGCAGGCGCTGCGCAACCTCGACGAGCTGCGGGTGCTGCACGAGCGCCTCGACTTCCCGATCGCGGTGGGGGATGCCGGCGGATCGATCCGCGTCGAGCTCAACCACTCCAACCAGTCGGTGCTGCCGTCGGGGCTGCAGCTGGGCGACAACGACTCGCGCATCCTCGCCGTCGCCATGAACCTTGCGAACGACGGGCTGCACGTCGTCGTCGTCTCGAAGGATCTGCCGATGCGGGTGAAGGCCTCGTCGATCGGCCTCGCCGCCGAAGAGTACCGGGCGGAGCTCGCGGTCGACTCGGGCTGGACGGGCACCGACGACGTCACGCTCTCGAGCGAGCAGATGGCGACCCTCTACGACCGCGAGACGATCGAGTCGTCGACCGTGCGCGACGTGCCGATCAACACCAACCTCGTCATCCACTCCGATCGCGGCTCGGCCCTCGGCCGGGTCTCCGAGCCCGGGCGCATCAGCCTCGTGCGCGGCGACCGCGACGTCTTCGGCCTGCACGGCCGCTCGGCCGAGCAGCGGCTCGCGATCGACATGCTGCTCGACCCGCAGATCGGCATCGTCTCGCTCGGCGGCCGCGCCGGCACGGGCAAGTCGGCCCTCGCGCTCTGCGCCGGGCTCGAGGCGGTGCTCGAGCGGCAGCAGCAGCGCAAGATCATGGTGTTCCGCCCGCTGTACGCCGTCGGCGGCCAGGAGCTCGGCTACCTGCCGGGCGACGCGAGCGAGAAGATGAACCCCTGGGCGCAGGCCACCTTCGACACGCTCAGCAGCGTCGTCTCGCAGAACGTGCTCGACGAGGTCATCGACCGCGGCATCCTCGAGATCCTGCCGCTCACGCACATCCGCGGCCGCTCGCTGCACGACGCCTTCGTGATCGTCGACGAGGCGCAGTCGCTCGAGCGCAACGTGCTGCTCACGGTGCTGAGCCGCATCGGCCAGAACTCGAAGGTCGTGCTCACCCACGACGTCGCCCAGCGCGACAACCTGCGCGTCGGCCGTCACGACGGCGTCGCGAGCGTCATCGAGACGCTGAAGGGGCACGGGCTCTTCGGGCACATCACCCTGACCCGATCCGAGCGCAGCGCCATCGCCGCGCTCGTGACCGATCTGCTGGAGGGCAACGAGCTCGCCTGAGCCGCACGCGGTGCGCGGGGGCGGTCGGGGAGACCCGGCCGCCCCTCGTCGCGCAGGAGGCGAGCATCCCTCTTGACCGGCTATCTCGATATAGGTAGATTTCGACCCATGGAGCCGCTGAGCCGCATCACCGCCGCCACCGTCGATGTGCTGGATGCCCTGCTCGAGCACCCCGACGGCTGCTGGGGCCTGCTCGCGATCACGCGCAGCGGGCGGCCCGCCGGAACCGTCTACCCGGTGCTCGATCGGCTCGAGCGCGCGGGCTGGATCGTCTCCGAGTGGGAGGAGGCCTCCGAGCGTCGCGGCCCCCGCCGCCGCTACTACCGCTTCACCGACGAGGGGGCGGTGCGGGCGGCCGCCACGGTGGGGGAGTTCCGCGCGCGGGTCGACGCGCGGCGCACGACCCCGACGCCGGCCCTGCGTCCGGGGTTCGCATCGTGAGCGGCCCCACTCGTCCCATCGGCACGCGACGTCTCGCCCTCGCCCGCCGCCTGCTGCCGGCCCCGCTGCGCGACCGGTACGGCGAGCAGTGGGCGGCCGACCTCCGCGACGCTGCCGAGCTCGACGTCGCGCCCGCCTCGATCGCCTGGGGCGCCCTGCGGTTCGCCGCGCTCAGCCGGCTCGGACCGCACGGCGCCGAGCCCGAGGAGCTCGAGCGCCAGTCGTGGCACCTCGCGCGCTGGGGCGGGGCGCTCATCGGCACCTCCGGCGTCGGGGCGACGGTCGGCTACCTCGGCTTCGGCGGCCTGGCCGGGCTCGGGCAGCTCGCGGCCGTGCATCCGGCGCTCGTGCTCGTCGGGCTGATGCCGGTGCTGGTCATCCTCGGCGCGGCGGCGGTCGGCATCGCGCTGCTGTGGGCGGCCGTGCTGCGGCGGCCGCGAATCCACCCGATGTCGGTTCTCGTCGTGATCGCGCTCTCAGCCGGGTCTGCGCTCGTGGCGCTCTGGCCCCTCGCGATCGACCGACCGGGTGCCCTCGCGGGCGCTCTGCTCGCGTGGGGGCTCCTGCTGCTCGGGCTCGGAGCGGTCGGTGCCCTGATCGTGTGGGGGGCGACCCCTGCCGAGAGGCGGAGGCCCGCACCCCGGGCGCACCCCGTGGCTCCCGCGCGCTCCGGGCGGGTCGTGCTCGCGGCATCCCTGGCGGTCCTCGGCCTCATCGTGCTCGGGCTCGTCGAGGGGCTCGTCTGGGGCGTCGAGGACCAGGCGGGGGGACTGCCGGCGGCCGCGGTCTACGCCGCCCTCAACGATGTCGACCGGGTCAACGGCATCGTGAGCGTCCTGCTGTGGGCGGCGATCTGGAGCGTCGGCCCGCTCGTGCTGGTCGTGGTGCGGCACCGCGCACTCGCCCGGGGGGAGGCCGATCGCGATGTCACCCGGCTCGTCGGCATCCTCGGGCTGCTCGGAGTCGGCGCGACGGTGTTCTTCCAGGGCTGGGCGACGTTCTCGATCGGGATGTCGATCGCCGACACCCTGCCGCCGTACATGGGCAGTCGCTCGGCGCTGTGGTTCGCCTACGCGTCCGTCGGAACCACCGCGGGGCTCGCCGGGCTGCTGCTCGCGCTCGCTCCGACGGCGGGCTCGGGCGATGACGCCCGCGCCCGCCTCCGCACCGCACCGTCGCGCGACCTGAGACGGGCGTACCCGCCGCTGCGATGACCGCGACGGGATGCCCGCCCGCGGGCCCCTACAGGCCGGGCGAGGTCATCGAGAGCACGTCGAGCAGCTCGTCGAGCTGCTGCTCGGTGATCTCGCCGCGCTCGACGAAGCCGAGGTCGACGACCGCCTCGCGCACGGTGATGCTCTGAGCGACGGCGTGCTTGGCGACCTTGGCCGCGGCCTCGTAGCCGATGACGCGGTTGAGCGGGGTGACGATCGAGGGCGAGGACTCGGCGAGCGCGCGCGCCCGGTCGAGGTCGGCCTCGAGGCCGACGACGGTCTTGTCGGCGAGCACGCGCATCGAGTTCGACAGCAGGCGGATCGACTCGAGCAGCGCGGTGCCCATGACGGGGATGGCGACGTTGAGCTCGAAGGATCCCGAGGCGCCGGCCCAGGCGATGGTGGCGTCGTTGCCGATGACGCGCGCGCTCACCATGAGCACGGCCTCGGGCACGACCGGGTTGACCTTGCCGGGCATGATCGAGGAGCCGGGCTGCAGGTCGGGGATGCGCAGCTCGCCGAGGCCCGTGTTCGGGCCCGAGCCCATCCAGCGCAGGTCGTTGCAGATCTTGGTGAGCGAGACGGCGATGACGCGCAGCGCGCCGCTCGCCTCGACGAGCCCGTCGCGGGCGCCCTGGGCCTCGAAGTGGTCCTCGGCCTCGGTGATGGGCAGGCCGGTCGAGCTCGCGAGCTCGGCGATGACCTTCTGCGAGAAGCCGACGGGCGTGTTGATGCCGGTGCCGGTGGCGGTGCCGCCGAGCGGCACCTCGGCGACGCGCTCGATGGTCGCGCGCACGCGGGCGATGCCGAGGCGGATCTGCCGCGCGTAGCCGGCGAACTCCTGGCCGAGCGTGACGGGCGTCGCGTCCATGAGGTGGGTGCGGCCGGCCTTGACCGCAGTCTTCCAGAGCTCGGCCTTCTCCTGCAGCGCCCCGGCGAGGTGCTCGAGGGCGGGGATGAGGTCGCTCAGCAGCGCCTGCGTGACCGCCAGGTGCACCGAGGTCGGGAACACGTCGTTCGACGACTGCGAGGCGTTGACGTGGTCGTTGGGGTGCACGGCGAGCGCCTCGGTCGAGGCGAGGGTCGCGAGCACCTCGTTCATGTTCATGTTCGAGCTCGTGCCCGAGCCCGTCTGGTACGTGTCGACGGGGAAGTGCTCGTGGTGCTGCCCGCCGATGATCTGATCGGCGGCGCCGACGATCGCCTGCGAGATGGCACCGTCGAGGATGCCCAGCTCGGCGTTGACGATCGCCGCTGCGCGCTTGATCTGAGCCAGGGCGATGATCTGCCCCGCCTCGAGACCCGAGCCCGAGATCGGGAAGTTCTCGACGGCGCGCTGCGTCTGCGCCCGGTACAGGGCGGTGCGCGGCACGCGCACCTCGCCCATCGTGTCGTGCTCGATGCGGAAGTCGGTCTCGGAGGGCGTGCTCACGGCGGTGTGATTCCTTTTCGTGACGAGGGTGGGATCGATCGGAACGGCGGGCGTCAGATCTGACCGACGACGACGTCGGGCACGGCTCGGCCCTCGCGCAGTCGGTAGTTCGCGCCGACGACAGCCAGGCTACCGGCGGCGACGGCATCGCTGATGAGCTCGCTCGCGGCGAGCAGCTCGCCGACCGTGTCGCGCAGGTGCTCGCGCCCGACGTCCTGCGCGTCGAGAGCCTCGACGTCGGTGCCGCCGGTGGCGAGCAGGCAGCGGTCGACGGCGGGCAGGATGCGCGCCACGAGCCCCGCGATGTGCGGCGGCAGCGGCGTCGCGTCGGGCTGCCGCGAGTCGATGGCGGCGCGCACGGCCCCGCACTCGTCGTGACCGAGCACGAGGATCAGCGGAACCTTGAGCACGCCCACGGCGTACTCGAGCGAGCCAATGACGCTGTCGCTGATGACCTGCCCGGCGTTGCGCACGACGAAGAGGTCGCCGAGGCCCTTGTCGAAGATGATCTCGGCGGCGAGGCGCGAGTCGGAGCATCCGAAGAGGGCCGCATGCGGCGCCTGGAACTCGGCGAGCTCGGTGCGGCGCTCGACGTCCTGCCGGGGGTGCTGCGGGGTGCCGGCCACGAAGCGCTCGTTGCCGCGCTCCATCTCGTGCCAGACCTGCGCGGGCGTGCGCTTCTCGTTGTGCTGGGGCATGGGGTCTCCCTGCGGTCGCGTGGCTCGGGGTGCCGCGGCGCGCGGCCCGGAACCGGACGAGCCGCTATTCGGCGGGCTCGGGCAGCTCGGCGGCCACGGCGGTCGCGAGCTGCGCGAACTCCGCCTCGCTCGCCGTGCCGTACAGCACGACCGTGCTCGTCTCGGTCTCGGTCACGAGGGCGTACTGGCGGTTGCCGACGCCCTCGATCCCGCGTCGATCGTAGAGGGTCCAGGTGACGCCGCCGATCTCGATCTCCTCCGACGACTGCGGCTGCCGCAGCTCCTCGGCGAGCCAGCTCGGGTTGGCGTCGAAGCCCTGCACGAGGGCGAGGAACCGCTCGCCCGGCGTGATGAAGCCGATGTACCACTCGATCACGGTGGAGTCGCCGCTGAGGTCGGCGCGGTTGCTCACCCAGTCGGCGGGCACCTCGGGGGCGAGCACCTGCTGCCCGAGCCCGCCCTCGGCCTCGATCGCGCTCGCCCGGTAGTCGATGACGAGCCCGTCGGGCTCCTCGCGCACGGTCACGACGACGAGGAACAGCACGATCGCCATCGAGGCGACGAGCGAGAGCACGAGGTTGCGCGCGGTCTGGTTGGCCCGGCGCTTGCGCCGGTTCTCGGCGATGCGGTCGGCCTTCTCCTGCGGCGTCTCGGGGCGGCCGAGCTCGGCCACGATCGGCCGGCCGGTCACAGGATCGGTCACGACGGGCCCCCGGCGCTCGGGCCCGTGGCGGCGCGGGCCGCATCGAGGCGCTCCTTCGCGCCGATCAGCCAGTCCTCGCAGCGGCGGGCGAGCGCCTCACCGCGCTCCCACAGGGCGATGGACTGCTCGAGCGTCGCGCCGCCCTGCTCGAGCTCGGTGACGACGCGGGCGAGCTCGTCGCGCGCCTGCTCGTAGCCGAGGTCGGCGATCGCGGGGAGGTCGGGGGTGCTCACATCAGCCATGCTACGAATCCGTCTCTGCATCGGGGGTGGGAGGTGCCGGGGCATCCGCCCGGGCGGTGAGCCGGCCCTCGGCGAGGGTGAGGCGCAGCGGCTCGTCGGCGATCACGCCCGCGGGGCCGCGCAGCACGGCGCCGTCGGCCCGCTGCACGATCGCGTAGCCGCGGTCGAGGGTGTGCTGCGGCGAGAGCGCGCGCAGCTGGCGGCGGCGCTCGCCGAGGTCGAGGTGGGCGCGCTCGACGAGGCGCGCGGTGAGCTCGGCGCCGCGCGCGACCATGCGCGTGAGCTCGTCGGCGCGGCTGTCGACGATCCAGGCGCCGGAGGCGAGCGAGGGTCGCGAGCGGATGGCGGCGATGCGGTCGACCTCGGTGGCGATCGCGCCCGTCACGCGGGTGAGCATGCGCGAGCGCACCTGCTGCATGGTCGCCAGCTCCTCCCCGACGTCGGGCACGACGCGCTTGGCGGCATCGGTGGGGGTGGAGGCGCGCAGGTCGGCGACGTCGTCGAGCAGCGGGCGGTCGTTCTCGTGCCCGATAGCGCTCACGAGCGGGGTGGTCGCGGCGGCGGCGGCCCGCACCACGGCCTCGTCGCTGAAGGGGAGCAGGTTCTGGAAGTCGCCGCCGCCGCGGGCGACGATGATGACGTCGACCTCGGGGTCGGCATCGAGCGCCCGGATGCCCGCCACGAGCTCGCCGACCGCGCGGTCGCCCTGCACGGCCGAGTGGTGCACGCTGAACCGCACGTTCGGCCAGCGCAGCTGCGCGTTGCGCAGCACATCCTTCTCGGCATCGCTGTCCTTGCCCGTCACCAGCCCGATGCACTGCGGCAGGAAGGGCAGGCGCTGCTTGCGCGCGGCATCGAACAGCCCCTCGCCGCGCAGCTGCTGGCGCAGCCGCTCGAGCCGCTCGAGCAGGTCGCCGAGGCCGACCCGACGCATGTCGAAGACCTGCATCGTGAGGCTGCCGCCCTTGACCCACCAGTTGGCCTTGACGAGCGCGATGACGCGGTCGCCCTGGGCGAGCCCGGCCGGCAGCTTGGCCTTGACCGACGACCAGACGGTGAACGAGACGGTGGCGTCGACCTGCAGGTCTTTGAGCTTGCCGTAGACGTTGCCGCCCGAGACGCCCCACTGGGTGATCTCGCCCTCGACCCAGACGCTGCCGAGCCGGTCGATGTACCCCTTGATCTTCTGCGAGAGCTCGGCGACGGGCCACGGCGACTCCGCCGTGGCGGGACCGTCGGTCGACGGTGCGGCGAACTCGGTCACGACGGGATGCTCCTTCGAGGGGTCGCTGCCAGGCTACTGCGCGCCACCGACTCGGCCGCCCGGGCCGCGGCCGGCGGGGGAGTCGCCCAGGCCCCCCGCCTACACTGGGGAGCGTGAGCACCATCACGAACGGCGCCCTCGGCGTCACGTTGACCACGCCCGTCATCCCCGAGCGCCGCGAGCGCCTCGTGCCCATGCCCGTCGACCGCCCGCGCTCGGTGCTGCTCGCCGCGCCGCGCGGCTACTGCGCCGGGGTCGATCGCGCGGTCATCGCCGTCGAGAAGGCGCTGGAGCAGTACGGCGCCCCCGTCTACGTGCGCAAGCAGATCGTGCACAACGTGCACGTCGTGAGCGAGCTCGAGAAGGCCGGCGCGATCTTCGTCGACGAGGTCGAGGAGGTGCCGCACGGCTCGCACATCGTGTTCTCCGCCCACGGCGTGAGCCCCGCCGTCGTGCAGGGCGCCGCCGACCGCGATCTCGCCGCCATCGACGCCACCTGCCCGCTCGTCACCAAGGTGCACCGCGAGGCCGTGCGCTTCGCCAAGCAGGACTACCGCATCCTTCTCATCGGCCACGAGGGTCATGAAGAGGTCGAGGGCACGATGGGCCACGCGCCCGACCGCACGATCCTCATCGGCACGCCCGAGGAGGCCGACACCGTCGAGGTGCCCGCCGACGAGCCGCTCATCTGGCTCTCGCAGACCACCCTGAGCGTCGACGAGACGATGGAGACCGTGCGGCGCCTGCGCGCCCGGTTCCCGCACCTGCAGGACCCGCCGAGCGACGACATCTGCTACGCCACGCAGAACCGCCAGGTGGCGATCAAGAAGGTGGCGCCGGATGCTGATCTCGTGATCGTCGTCGGCTCGGCCAACAGCTCCAACAGCGTGCGCCTCGTCGAGGTCGCGCTCGAGTACGGGGCGAAGGCCGCGTACCGCATCGACTACGCGAGCGAGATCGAGCAGGCCTGGTTCGAGGGCGTCGCGACCGTCGGCGTCAGCTCGGGAGCGTCGGTGCCCGAGGTGCTCGTCGAGCAGGTTCTCGCCGATCTGGCCGACGCGGGCTTCGCCGACGTGAAGGTCGTGAAGACGGCGGAGGAGGACCTCATGTTCTCGCTGCCGAAGGAGCTGCGCACCGATAAGTCGGGCAAGCAGGACGAGCGCGCGCTCGGCGGACGCACGCGCGCCTAGCCGCGTCGACCGGTCGTGCCCGGAGGACCGGGGCGTACGATCGGCCCATGACCGCGCTGAGCTCCGTGCAGGGAGCGGCGTCGTCCTTGTCGCTCCCGCCGCCACGCGACGTCACGGCATCCTCGCTCATCCGCGGTCTCGCGACCGCCGAGCGGATCATCGGCGTCGCCTCGCTGGGGCTCTCGTTCGGCCTCGTCCTCGATCTCGCGGCGCGCCAGGGCGCTGACGACGGCCCCCTCACGGGCGTGCTGCTCACCCTCTGGCTCGCGCCCCTGCTCATCGTCGCCGTCGCGCACCTGCTGCGCCCCCGGGCGCTCTCCGGAGCGGCGGTGCTCGCGATCGGCGTGCTGAGCACGGCGGGCTGGGCGGCCACCATCCTCACGCGCTCGACCCCCGAGGAGTCGCACGGGAGCTTCCTCCTCGAGACCACCGCGTGGACCCTCGCCCTCATCGGCGCCGTGCAGCCCACCGCGCGCAGCGGGGTGCTGTGGTCGGCGCTCGGACTGCTCGCGGGAACCGCCGGGCTCGTGCTCGGATCGCTCGTCGTCGGTGCGCCGGTGACGCTCTCGCCCGACCGCTTCGTCGACGGCGGGATCGTGATCATCGCGTACCTCGTCGTCGCTCTGGGCTGGCGCCGCACGCGCGGCCGTCTTCCCGCGCTGCCCCAGGTCGAGCGCGCCACGCGCGAGGCGCACGCGCGCCGCCTGCGCGAGCGCGCCGCCGCCGCGGTCGTGCACGACACGCTCCTCTCCTCGCTGACCCTGGTGGCGCGCGCGCCCGAGGGGGTCGTGGATGCCCGGCTCGAGCGCCTCATCCGCCGCGACCTGCGCGTGGTCGGCACCGCCGAGGTGACCGCCGCGGGCACCGCGTCGACCTCGTCCGATCTGCTCCCGCTCCGGCTCGTGGAGCTCGCCGACGGCTTCCGCTGGCGCGGCCTGCGCGTCGACGTCTCCGGCGTCGACGCCGTGCCCGAGCTCGAGCGCCAGGCCGCGGAGGCCCTCGTCGAGGCGGTCGCCGCCGCCCTCGACAACGTCTCGCGGCACTCCGGTTCGGCGAGCGCGGAGGTGACGATCGGCACGAGCGAGCGGGCCGTGACGGTGATGGTCGTCGACACCGGCCGGGGCTTCGACCCCGAGGGGGTCGACGTCGAGCGCATGGGCGTGCGCGAGTCGATCGTCGGCCGCATCGAGCGCCTCGGCGGCCGGGTGCGCATCTTCTCGGGCGGCACGGGCACGACCGTCGTGCTCTCGCTCCCGCTCGCGACCGCCGGATCCGGGGCCGAGCCCCGCCCCGCCGGCCCCGGCGGAGGGTCGGCATGAGCGGCTGGTGGCAGCGCTCGGCGCTCGAGGTCGACACCCTCAGCTGGCTGACGACCTCGATCGTCGTCGCCTGGGTCTCGAGCCTCATCCTCGTCCACGGCACGGTCTCGATCACCCTCGGCGGGCAGGCCGGCCCGGCGCCCGAGCTGCAGGTCCTCGCGATCGTCGTCATGGCGTCCTCCGCCCTGCTCATCCACGGGCGCGCCACGACGAACGGGCCGCGCATCGCGAGCACCCTCTCGATCGGGGTCTTCGTGCTCGTCGCCGCCGCCGTCGCGATCTCGGCGGTCGGCTACGCCGGCTCGCCCGTGACGGCGGAGCTCTGGTGGGCCCCGCTCGGGGCGGCGCTCGTGCTCATGTCGATCAGCCCCGTCGTGCCGGGGCGCGTGTACGTGCCGGGGGCGATCGGGGTCATCGTCGTCACCGCCGTCGCCTCGGCCGTCGTCGCGGTCGCGGCGGCCTCGCCGACACCGGTCGCCGACGCCGTCATCGCGACCTCGACGGTCGTCTTCGCGCTCATCGGCGGCTCGGTGCTCACCTCGACCCTCGTGCTCGGCGTCGAGGGCTGGCGCGCCGACCGCCGCACGACGGCCGAACTGCTCGAGGACTCCGAGCGCGTGCTCTCCGTCATCGACGAGGTCACCGATCAGCGGCTCAGCTCCGAGGTGATGGTGTTCCTGCAGGGGCTGGCCGATCGCGGCATCGTCACCGACGCCGACCGCGAGCGGGCCGGGATGCTCGCCGAGCGCCTGCGCGGCGATCTCGTGCAGCGCGACCAGCAGAACTGGCTCACCTCGCTCATCGCCGGTCGCGCGGTGCGCGTCGACGACCCGGAGCGGCTCGCCGAGATCATCACCGTCGAGCAGCGCGGCGCCCTCATCGCGCTCCTCGACGGGCTCTTCTCCGACCCGCAGGCCGGCGTGCGCTCGGCGCGGCTCGCGCTCGCCCGGCGCCCGGAGGGCACCGTGGCCGTGGCGCTGACGATCGACCTCTCGCTGCCCGAGGGGCGGCGCACCTCCGTTCTGGCCCCGTACTACCTCACCGTCAAATCGGTCGTGCCGCGGGTGGAGTGGCGCAACGGGGAATCGCTGCACGTCGCGTTCGACGCGGAGCCCTCGGAGCCGGCGACGGGCCCGACCACGTCGACGCCCGCCGACCGGCCGCGCCGCTAGTGTGCTCGTGAGCCCGTGCGGGTGACGACGGGAGGGACGGGCAGCGTGGCCTCGATCACCCTCCCTCGCGACGTCGCCTCCTCGACGATCGTCGCGGGCATCGCGACCGCCAGCCGGGCCGTGCTCGTGGCCGGGCAGCTCGCCGCGGTCGTGCTCACCGTCGACGTCGCCCTCGACCGGGGGGCGACCGCGGGCCTGCCGCTCGTTCTCGCGCCGATCGCCGCGGCGCTCCTGCTCTCGGTGCTGCTGCTCGTGCGGCCCGGTCTGCTCACGGCCGCGGTGTTCCTCGTGGGGGCGGGTGCGGCGTCGACGGCGTTCGTCGTGCTGGGCATCCACGTGCTGCCGAGCCTCGACGACCCGTCGCCCTACATCCTCAACCGGCTCGGCACCGGTATCGCCCTCGTCGGGGCGGTGCGCGGCAGCGCCCGCAGCGGGATCCTCTGGACGGTCGCGGGCACCCTCGTCGGCAACGGCAGCGTGGCGCTCGGGCAGCTCATCGTCGATCGGCCGATCGAGATCGGCCTCGGACCCCTGCTGACCGGCCTCGTGCTCGTGCTCGTCTACGTGGTGCTCGCGGTCGCGCGGGTGCAGGCGAAGCGGCGCATCCCCGACCTCGACGCGCTGCAGCGCGACCTCGAGACGGCCGAGCGGCGCGGTGCGCTCGAGGCCCGCTCGGCGGCCCTCATCCACGACACCGTGCTGGCCGACCTCGCGGCCGTCGCCGCGCGCTCCGGACCCATCGACGACCGGCTGCGGCGGTCGCTGCGCGCGGATCTCGCGCTCGCGGTGCGCCCGACCCCCGTCGCCGAGGAGCCGGTGGGGGGGATCCCGCGGCATCGACTCGTCGACGAGCTGGTCGAGCTCGCCGGCCGCTACGCGTGGCGCGGGCTGACCGTGCAGCTGAGCGGGGCCGAGACCCTGACGGGGCATCCCATCGACGACGGGCGCGCGGAGGCGGTCATGGGCGCTACGCGCGCCGCGCTCGACAACGTGGTGGCGCACGCCGGCACCGACCGCGCCGAGGTCGTCGTCGGCGTGCGCGACGGCACGCTCGCCGTGCTCGTCGTCGACGACGGCCGGGGTTTCGACGCGGTCGACGCCGATCGGCTCGGGGTGCGCGGCTCGATCCGCTCGCGCATCGAGGGCGTGGGCGGCACGGTGCGGCTGTGGTCCGGCGCGGAGGGCACTACGGTGATGATGAGCGTGCCCCTCGGCCTGCCCCACGACGAGGCCGGGGAGGTGCTCGGGTGATCCCCGCGGCGCTGCGTCGGGCCCCGTGGGCGGTCGACCCGCTCAGCTGGATCACCACGAACAACCTGCCCGCGGCCGTCGCGCTCGCCTCGGCCGCCTACGCCGTCATCGATCTCGGCCGCGATGCCGCGCTCGACCGCACCCTGTCGCAGCTGCCGGCGGTGCTCATGCTCCTCGTGGGGCATCTCGGTCTGCACGTGCTCACCCGCCCCGTGCGGGCGCCGTTCATCGAGCGCTGGGCCTGGGTCGTCGTCGCCACCGGGGCGACCGCGCTGCTGCTCTCGGCGCTCTCCTACGGCGACCAGCCCTTCGCGATCGGCCAGTGGTGGGTCACCGTCGGGGTGGCGATGCTGCTCGTCGGCCTTGCGCCGTACTCGACGGTGCTGCAGCTCGTGCGCTACGGCGGCGTGCTGCTCGTCGCGACCGTGCTGATCGCGGTCACGCTCGTCTCGGCCGAGGAGCAGGGCTGGCCGCTGCTGACGATCGTCATGCTCGCGGCGACCCCCGTCTCGATCGGTCTCGTGTCGAGCGTGGTCTTCAGCGGCACCGTCTCGTACCGGGTGACGCGATGGAGCGAGCGCCCGATCGTCGTGCCGAGCGTCGACGTCGGGGCCCGGAGGGCGGAGGCGCAGCTCGCCGCCTCGGTCGACGCGGCCGCCGCCCGGCGCATCGCGCCCGCGCAGGGGTTCCTGCGCGAGCTGCTCGAGCGGTCGGAGATCACCGCCGACGACCGACGGCGGGCTCGCGAGCTCGGCGACGCGCTGCGCGCCGAGCTCGTCGCCGTCGCGAACCAGACCTGGTTGCAGCGCGTCGTCGACGGGCACCCGGTCGAGGTGGACGATCCCGACCGGCTCGCGGACGATCTCTCGCTGCCGCAGCGGGCGGCGCTGCGGGCGCTGCTGGATGCCCTGCTCGCGCATCCCGATTCGGGCTTCGTCTCGGCGCGCATCGAGCTCGTCGCCGCCGAGGGCCGCTCGGTGGCCGTGGGCATCCGGCTGCTGAGCACCCTGCCGGAGGGGCGCCGCGTGACGTTTCTCGCGCCCTACTACGTGACCCTGCAGTCGACCGTGCGCTCCATCCGGTGGCGCAACGGCGCCCACCTCGAGGCGGAGTTCGACGTGTCCGGGAACGACGACGGGCGCCCGTCGCTCGTGCAACGGGCGCCCGCCCCGATCCCCGCCCGACCGCGCCTCTGAGGCGCGTCGGGCCCGATGCCTAGCGGCCGGAGTGACCGGCCGATCCGAGCTGGCGCGTGGCCTCGACGACGCGGGCCGCCATCGCGGTCTCGGCGGCCTTGCCCCAGGCGCGCGGGTCGTAGACCTTCTTGTTGCCGACCTCGCCGTCGACCTTGAGGAAGCCGTCGTACTGGCGCAGCACGCTGTCGGCGACCGAGCGGCTGTAGGCGTACTGGGTGTCGGTGTCGATGTTCATCTTGATGACGCCGTTGCGCACCGCCTCGGCGATCTCGGCGTCGGTCGAGCCGGATCCGCCGTGGAACACGAGGTCGAGGGGGAGGGCGCCGGTGCCGTACTTCTGCTGGATGCCGTCCTGGATCTCCTTGAGGAGCTCGGGGCGCAGCTTGACGTTGCCCGGCTTGTAGACGCCGTGCACGTTGCCGAAGGTGAGGGCGGCCATGTAGCGGCCCTGGTCGCCGAGCCCGAGGGCCTCGACCGCCTGGGTCACGTCGCCGAGCGTCGTGTAGAGGGCGTCGTTCGAGCCCTCGTGCTGCACGCCGTCCTCCTCGCCGCCGACGACGCCGATCTCGACCTCGAGGATGGAGTGGATGGCCTTCATGCGCGGCAGCAGCTCGCGCGCGATCTCGATGTTCTCGGCCAGGGGCACGGCCGAGCCGTCCCACATGTGCGACTGGAAGATCGGGTTGCGGCCCGCCTTGACCTCGGCCTCGCTCGCCTCGATGAGCGGCATGACGAAGCCGTCGAGCGCGTCCTTGGGGCAGTGGTCGGTGTGCAGCGCGACGGTGACGGGGTAGTTCTTCGCGACCTCGGTGGCGAACGCGGCGAAGGCGAGGGCGCCCGAGGCGCGGGCCTTCACGCTCTGACCGGCGAAGAAATCGGCACCGCCGGTGGTGACCTGGATGATGCCGTCGGACTGCGCCTCGCTGAGGCCCTGCAGCACCGAGTTGATCGTCGACGAGGACGAGACGTTGATGGCGGGGTAGGCGAACCCGCCCTTCTTGGCCTTGTCGAGCATCTCGGCGTACTGCTCGGGAGTGGCGATGGGCATGGTGCTCCTTGGCGTCAGGTGGGGCAGGACGCGGTCAGTCTAGCGAGCGGGTGCCGCCGGATAGAGTGCCGGTACCGGCCGTGCGCCGGCCGCGGCGGTGCGCCGGCGGAGCGCGAGGACGAGGAGGCGGCGATGGCGCGGAGCTCGCTCGTCGACGACGTCGCCGAGGCCCTGCTGTCGCAGATCGTCAGTGGCGCGCTGCCGATCGGCGGAGCGCTGCCCTCCGAGGCCGAGCTGTGCGAGAAGCACGGCGTGAGCCGCGTCACCGTGCGCGAGGCGATCAAGACGCTCGCCGCGCAGCGCGTCGTCGACGTGCAGCGGGGGAGGGGCACCTTCGTGCTGCCGCACTCGGCGTGGACGGGCCTCGAGGCGGTGCTGCGGGCGACGGCGTTCGGCGCCGACGACGGGCGGGCATCCCTGCAGCTCATCGAGGTGCGCCGCATGATCGAGACCGGCGCGGCCGCCCTCGCCGCCGAGCGCCGCAGCGATGACGAGCTCGCCCAGCTGGAGGAGTGCGTCGAGGGGATGCGCGCCGCCCACGCCGCCGACGACCTCGCGATGTTCGTCGAGCACGACATCCGGTTCCACGACGTGATCCTGCGCGCGACGGGCAACGTCTTCGTCGCCGTGCTCTTCGAGCCGCTCGCGCGGGTGATGCGGGCGAAGAGGGAGCAGACTTCGGCCGTGCGGGTCATCCAGGAGCACGCGATCGAGCAGCACGGCCTCGTGCTCGCCGCCCTCCGTTCGGGCGATGCCGACGCGGCCCGGCGCGCGATGGACGCGCACATGACGCAGACCGCGCAGGATCTCGAGCACCTCGTGCTCGGCCGCGCGGGGGAGTGACGCCGGGCTCTCGCGGCCCGATCGGGATCGACCCTTGACGGGTCGGCGCAAATTAGTATGATGACTAACGTCTTACTACAAAGGAGTATCGACCGTGGTCTCAGCATCCGCGCTCATCGCAGCGCTGCCCGCCCCGCTGCCGCTCAGCGCCGCCACCGTGCAGGCCGCCGCCGCCACGAGCGCCACAGTCGTCGTGCTCGACGACGACCCCACCGGCACGCAGTCCGTCTCCGGCCTGCCCGTGCTCACCCGGTGGGAGGTCGCCGACCTGCGCTGGGCCCTCGACCAGGGCGCGGCCGCCGTCTACGTGCTCACCAACACGCGCAGCCTCGATGCCGCCGAGGCCGCCGCCCGCAACCGCGAGGTCGTGCTCGCCGCCCTCGAGGCCGCCGGCGGCCGCCCGCTCGCCTTCGCCAGCCGCAGCGACTCGACCCTGCGCGGCCACTACCCGCTCGAGACCGACGTCATCGCCCGCACCCTCGCCGAGCAGGGGCAGCCGCCCGTCGACGGCGTCATCATCGTCCCCGCCTTCCCCGACGCCGGCCGCGTCACCCTGCACGGCGTGCACTACCTGCGTCAGGGCGACGAGCTCGTGCCCGCCGCCGACACCGAGTTCGCCGCCGACGCCACCTTCGGCTACCGCAGCTCGGCGCTGCCCGAATGGGTCGAGGAGAAGTCGGGCGGGCGCATCCCGCGCGACTCCGTGGCCGTCATCGATCTGCCGACGCTGCGCACTGATGCGGATGCCGTGCTCGCGATCCTCGACGCCGCCCACGACGCGCAGCCCATCGTCGTCGACTGCCTCGAGGAGTCGGACCTGCGCGCCCTCGCGCTCGCCCTCATCGAGTCGGAGCGCCGCGGCCGCCGCTTCCTCTACCGGGTCGGCCCGCCCTTCGTGCGGGCGCGCATCGGGCTCGAGCCGCACGCCCCGCTCGACGCCGGCAGCATCCCGCAGGCCGAGGGCAGCACCCGCGGCGGCCTCATCGTCGTCGGCTCGCACGTCTCGCTCACCACCCGGCAGCTCGAGGAGCTGCAGCGCGACCGCCCCGAGCTCGCCGTCGTCGAGATCGACGTCGACGCCGTGCTCGACCCGGCGCGCCGTGCCGAGCACCTCTCCGAGCGCACCGCGGCGGCCGTCGCCGCCCTCGCCGACGACAGCGTCATCGTGCACACCACCCGCCTGCTGCGCCGCACCGACGACGCCGACGAGAGCCTGCGCATCTCGCGCGCGGTCTCCGGCGCCGTGGTCGAGCTCGTGCGCGCCGTGCTGGCCGCGGCCCCGCCGCGCTTCGTCATCGCCAAGGGCGGCATCACCTCCAGCGACGTCGCCGCGCACGGCCTCGAGATCCGCCACGCCATCGTGCGCGGGCCCATGCTGCCCGGCATCGTGTCGCTGTGGGAGCCCGTCGACGGGCCCGCGCAGGGCATCCCGTACATCGTCTTCGCCGGCAACGTGGGCGACGACCGCTCGCTCGCCGACGTCGTGCGCACCCTCTCACCCGTCACCGAAGGAGCCCTCGCATGACCACCGCCACCGCCACCGCCACCGCCACCCTCGCCCCCGCGGCCAGCGTCGCCGTCATCGGGCTCGGCGCCATGGGGCTGCCCATGGCCACCCGCCTCGCCGGCGCCATGACCGCGCACGGCTTCGACATCGCCGCCGACCGGGTGGCGCTCGCCGCCGAGTCGGGCGTCGTCGGCTTCGCCTCCGCCCGCGAGGCCGCGGCCGGCGTCGACGCCGTGCTGCTCGCCGTGCGCAACGGCGCCCAGCTGCACGAGGCGCTCTTCGGCGAGAACGGCATCGCCGCGGTGCTCGCCCCCGGCGCGGTCGTGATCATGACGAGCACCGTCGGCGTCGACGACGTCGTCGCGGTGGCCGAGCGGCTGCAGCAGCACGGCATCGCCCTCGTCGACGCCCCGCTCAGCGGCGGCCCGGTGCGCGCGGGCGAGGGCGACCTGCTCATCGTCGTCGGCGCATCGCCCGAGGCGCGCCTCGTCGCCGCCCCCGTGCTCGAGCGCCTCGCCTCGACCCTCAGCGTGATCGGCGACCGCCCCGGCGACGGGCAGGCGTTCAAGACTGTCAACCAGCTGCTCTGCGGCGTGCACATCGCGGCCGCCGCCGAGGCGCTCGCCCTCGCCGACGCCCTCGGGCTCGACCGCGCGGCGACCCTCGAGACCCTCGCCGCCGGCGCCGCCGGCTCGTTCATGCTCGGCAACCGCGGCCCGCGCATGCTCGAGGCCTACGACGAGGACGGCGCCGAGGTGCTCAGCCGGCTCGACATCTTCGTCAAGGACATGGGCATCGTCACCGCGGCGGCCCGCGCCAACGCGCTGTCGACCCCCGTCGCGGCCGCCGCCGAGCAGCTCTACCTGCTCGGGCAGTCGCACGGGCTCGCGGCCGCCGACGACTCCGCCGTCATCCGCGTCGTCGCGCCGCAGCGCGCCGGCTGACGCCGGCGGAGGCGACCGCCGCCCCTGCACCGCACCCCTCCGATCCCGTACCCCGCACCACTCGTTCTGCCACACTCGCCCTGTCAAAGGAGACACCCCGATGGATACCCCTGTCCTGCTCGCCATCGCCGCCGGAGGCATCGGCCTCCTGCTGCTGCTCATCATCCGGTTCAAGATCCAGCCCTTCGTGGCGCTGCTCGTCACGAGCATCGTCGTGGGGCTCGCGGCGGGCATCCCGCTCAACACCATCCCCGCCACCGAGGACGCCCCGGAGCGGCTCGGCATCGTCCCGGCGATGATCGCGGGCATGGGCGGCACGCTCGGCTCCGTCGCCATCCTCGTCGCGCTCGGCGCGATGCTCGGCCGCATGATCGAGATCTCGGGCGGGGCCGCGAGCCTCGCCGGGCGCTTCACCGGCTGGCTCGGCCCGAAGCGCGTCTCGGCGGCCCTCACGGGCGCGGCGCTCGTGCTCGCCATCCCCGTCTTCTTCGACGTCGGCTTCATCATCCTCGTGCCGATCATCTACGGCTTCGCCAAGGCGGCCGGCGTCGAGCCGGTGAAGTTCGGCCTGCCCATGGCGGGCATCATGCTCGCCGTGCACGTGGCCGTGCCGCCGCACCCGGGCATCGTCGGCGGCGCCGCCCTCGTGGGCGCCGACATCGGCTGGATCACGATCATCGGCCTCGCCGTGAGCATCCCGCTCGGCGTGCTCGCCCACTTCGTCGCCAAGTGGATGAACCGGCGTAACTACACGATGATCCGGGCCACGGCGGAGCAGTTCGCCGCCTTCGGCTCGACGAACGAGCGCGGCGAGGCCGGCGCGGCGGGCGGCACGACCGGCGGTGGCGGCGCGACCGACGGATCGGGGGCATCCCGCACCCGCACGGCGACCCGCACGGTCACCGAGGCGCCGCCGAGCGTCTGGACGGTGCTGACCCTCATCCTCGTGCCGCTGCTGCTCATCATGTCGGGCACGGTCGCCGCGACCGTTCTGCCGGCGGGCGACCCGCTGCGCGACCTCTTCGCCTTCATCGGCGCCCCGGCCTTCGCCCTGCTCGTGGCGCTCGCGCTCGCCTTCTACCTCCTCGCCATCCGTCGCGGCTGGTCGCTCGCCCACACGGGCGAGGTCATGGAGGCGGCGCTGCCGCCCGTCGCGATCGTCATCCTCGTCACCGGTGCCGGCGGCGTGTTCGCCCGCATCCTCACCGAGAGCGGCGTCGGCACGGCGCTCGCCGAGACGCTCGCCGCGACCGGCCTGCCGGTGCTCGTGCTCGCCTTCGTGCTCTCGCTCGTGCTGCGCGCCTCGCAGGGCTCGGCGACCGTCGCCATCCTCACCACCTCGGGCCTGCTCGCGACGACCGTCATCGACGGCGACTACGGCACCATCCAGGTCGCGCTCATCGCGCTCGCGATTGCCTTCGGGGCGCTCGGTCTCTCGCACGTCAACGACTCGGGCTTCTGGGTCGTGACGCGCTACCTGGGCCTCAGCGTCTCCGACGGCCTGCGCACGTGGACGGTGCTCACGACCATCCTCGGCGTGGTCGGGTTCCTGCTCGTCTCGCTGCTCTGGCTGCTCGTCGGCAGCGCCTGACGTCGTCCCGCCCTCCGGCGGCCGCGCTCCCCGCTCCGACGGCGGGCGCGGCCGCCGCGCTAGGCTGGCGCCGCGTCGTCTACCACCCGGCGCGTCCTTTCGCTCGCTCACTCGACCATGAAAGAGGACGCCACCATGGTGACCACGCAGACCGGAGCCCTGTACCTCCAGCCCGACCGCAACCTCGCGATGGAGCTCGTCCGCGCGACCGAGGCCGCCGCGATCCGCGCCACGCCCTTCATCGGCAAGGGCGACAAGATCGCCGCCGACGGGGCGGCGGTGGATGCCATGCGCAAGTTCCTCGGAACCGTCAACTTCGCCGGCGTCGTCGTCATCGGCGAGGGCGAGAAGGACGAGGCGCCCATGCTCTTCAACGGCGAAGAGGTCGGGAACGGCCAGGGCCCGGCCTGCGACATCGCCGTCGACCCCATCGACGGCACCTCGCTCACCGCGGCCGGCCGCGGGCACGCGATCTCGATGCTCGCCGTGGCCGACCGCGGCTCGATGCTCGACGCCTCGAGCGTGTTCTACATGGACAAGATCGTCACCGGCCACGAGGGAATCGGCGTCTGCGACATCCGCATGTCGGTGGCCGAGAACATCCGCGCGCTCGCGACGGCCAAGGGCAAGCCGGTGGAGGAGATGCGCATCGCCGTCCTCGATCGCCCCCGGCACGAGCAGCTGATCGAGGAGATCCGCTCGGTGGGCGCCGGCACCCGCATCATCCTCGACGGCGACGTCGCGGCGGGCATCAACGCGGCCCGGCACGACAGCCGCATCGACATGGCCATCGGCACCGGCGGCAGCCCCGAGGGCGTCGCCACGGCGTGCGCGATCAAGGCGCTCGGCGGCTTCATCCAGGGCCGTCTCGCGCCGACCTCGGAGGAGGAGAAGCAGCGCGGACTCGCGGCGGGCCTGAGGTTCGACCACGTCTACGAGGCGAATGATCTCGTGCGCAGCGACAACACCTTCTTCGTCGCGACGGGCGTCACCGACGGCGAGCTCGTGCGCGGCGTGCGCCGCGAGGGCGAGATCATCACGACCGAGTCGATCGTGCTGCGCTCGCGCTCGGGCACCGTGCGGCGCGTGGTGGCCGACCACCTCGCGTCGAAGTGGCTCGACGCCTGAGACCGGCCCGGCTCCGAGGCCGGACCCGACGGTGAGGCCGCCCCGACGCTGAGGGCGAACGGGGCGCCTCCGGGCATCCCGGCGGGTGAAGAATGAGCGCACGATGCTCGCGCGAATCCTCCGGCAGTACCTCCGTCCCTCCTGGCCGCTGATCGCGGGCGTGGTCGTCTTCCAGCTCGGGCAGTCGCTCGCCTCGCTGCTGCTGCCCGCCCTCAACGCCGACATCATCGACCGGGGCATCGCCCGCGGCGACACCGGCTACATCCTCGGCGTCGGCGGCACGATGCTCGGCGTCACCCTCGTGCAGATCGCCTGCGCGATCACGGCCGTCTACTTCGGCGCGCGCGTCGCGATGGCGCTCGGCCGCGACCTGCGCGGCGCGATCTTCGCCCACGTCGGCACGTTCAGCGAGCGCGAGGTGGCCCGCTTCGGCGCCCCCTCGCTCATCACCCGCACGACGAACGACGTGCAGCAGGTGCAGATGCTCGTGCTCATGACGAGCACGATGCTGGTGAGCGCGCCCATCCTCGCCATCGGCGGCGTCATCATGGCCCTGCAGCAGGATCTCGGGCTCTCGGCGATCATGGCCGTCGCCATCCCCGTGCTGCTCATCGCCGTGAGTCTCATCATCGTGCGGATGGTGCCCCTGTTCCGCGTCATGCAGGAGCGCATCGACGCGGTCAACCGCGTGCTGCGCGAGCAGCTCACCGGCATGCGCGTCGTGCGCGCCTTCGTGCGCGAGCGGCACGAGATCGAGCGCTTCGACGAGGCCAACACGGCGCTGACGCAGACGGCGCTGCGCGCGGGGCGCCTGTTCGCGCTCATGTTCCCGATCGTGCTGCTCGTGCTCAACGCCTCGAGCGTCGCGGTGGTCTGGTTCGGGGCGGGGCGCATCGAGGACGGGCTCATGCAGGTGGGGGCGCTCACCGCGTTCCTCACCTACCTCATCCAGATCCTCATGGCCGTGCTCATGGCCACCTTCATCGCCGTGGTGCTGCCGCGGGCGACGGTCTCGGCCGACCGCATCGGCGAGGTGCTCGAGACCCCGTCCTCGGTCGAGCTGCCCGCCTCGCCCGTGACGGCGCTCGCCACCCGCGGGCGGGTCGAGCTGCGCGGCGTCTCCTTCGAGTACCCGGGCGCGGAGGAGCCCGTGCTCGCGGGCATCGACCTCGTCGCCGAGCCCGGCACCATGACGGCGATCATCGGCAGCACCGGCGCGGGCAAGACCACCCTCATCAGCCTGCTGCCCCGCCTCATCGACGCCACCGCCGGGCAGGTGCTCGTCGACGGCGCCGACGTGCGCGACATCGACCCCGACACGCTGTGGGCGCGCATCGGCCTCGTGCCGCAGCGGCCGTACCTGTTCTCGGGCACCGTGGCTTCGAACCTGCGCTTCGGCAAGCCCGATGCGAGCGATGACGAGCTGTGGGCCGCGCTCGAGATCGCGCAGGCGGCCGATTTCGTGCGCGCGATGCCCGAGGGGCTCGAGACCCCGGTGGCGCAGGGCGGCACCACCGTCTCCGGCGGCCAGCGCCAGCGCCTCGCCATCGCCCGCGCGCTCGTGAAGCGGCCGCCGATCTACGTCTTCGACGACTCCTTCTCGGCCCTCGATACGGCGACGGATGCCCGGCTGCGGCAGGCGCTGCGCCGCGCGGTCTCCGACGCCACGGTCATCGTCGTCGGGCAGCGGGTCGCGACCGTGCAGGACGCCGACCAGATCATCGTGCTCGAGGACGGCGCGGTGGTCGGCCGCGGCACGCACGCCGAGCTGCTGGCCGGGAACGCGACCTACGCCGAGATCGTCAGCAGCCAGCAGCGGGTGGAGGCCGGAGCATGAGCGGCGGCACGACACCGGCATCGGCATCCGCCCGCGACGTCGCCGAGGCCGCGCAGTCCGGCGCGTCCGCCGCGGCCGCGGGAGCGAGCGCCCCTGCCGGCACCGCGGCGCCGGCCGCGCCCGAGCGCCCGGTCGGCCCGCCCGGCGGGATGCGCCGCGGCCCCATGGGCGGCCCGATGGGCGGCGGCGTCGGCATGCCGGCCGAGAAGGCGGTCTCCTTCGGCCGCTCGGCGAAGCGTCTCGTCGGCCGGCTGCGCCCCGAGCGCTCCCGCGTCATCGCGGTGATCGCGCTCGGCGTCGTCAGCGTCCTGCTGAGCGTCGTGGGGCCGGCCCTGCTGGGTCTCGGCACCAACCTCATCATCGTCGGCGTCTACGGCAGCGACGACCTCGGCGGCGCGGTGGGCGACGGGCCCGGCATCGACGTGCCCGCGCTGCAGATGCTGCTCGGAGCGGTGCTGCTGGTCTACGTGCTGTCGTCGGTGTTCTCGTGGCTGCAGTCGTACGTGCTCAACGGCGTCACCCAGCGCACGGTCTACCGCCTGCGCGAGGAGGTGCAGGCGAAGCTCAACCGGCTCCCGCTGACGTACTTCGATCGCGTGCAGCGCGGAGAGGTGCTCAGCCGGGTGACCAACGACATCGACAACATCTCGCAGAGCCTGCAGCAGACCATGAGCCAGCTGCTCACCTCGCTGCTCACCGTCATCGGCGTCATCGTGATGATGGTCGTCATCTCGCCCGTGCTCGCCCTCGTCGCGCTCATCACCATCCCGCTGACCCTCGTCATCACCGCGGTCATCGCGAAGCGCTCGCAGCCGCTGTTCGCCGCGCAGTGGCGGCACACGGGCGAGCTGAACGGGCAGATCGAGGAGACCTTCACCGGGCACGCGCTCGTCAAGGTCTTCGGTCGTCAGCGCGAGGTCGAGGCGCGCTTCCGCGCCAAGAACGACGAGCTCTTCGCCGCGAGCTTCGGCGCGCAGTTCGTCAGCGGCATCATCATGCCGGCGATCATGTTCGTCGGGAACCTCGTCTACGTCGCCATCGCCGTCGTCGGCGGCCTGCTCGTCACCTCGAGCGCCCTCACGATCGGCGGCGTGCAGGCCTTCATCCAGTACTCCCGCCAGTTCACGCAGCCGCTCAGCCAGCTCGGCTCGATGGCCAATCTGCTGCAGTCGGGCGTCGCGAGCGCCGAGCGCGTCTTCGAGCTGATGGATGCCCGGGAGCAGTCGCCCGACCCCTCTCCGTCCCTGACTCCCGCGGCATCCACCGGCCGTCTGGTGTTCGAGGGGGTCTCGTTCCGCTACGACCAGGAGCGCCCGCTCATCGACGACCTCTCCCTCGTCGCCGAGCCGGGCCAGACCGTCGCGATCGTCGGCCCCACGGGGGCGGGCAAGACCACGCTCGTCAATCTCATGATGCGGTTCTACGAGCTCGACGGCGGGCGCATCACCCTCGACGGCGTCGACATCGCCGCGATGGCCCGCGACGACCTGCGCTCGCGAATGGGCATGGTGCTGCAGGACACCTGGCTGTTCGGGGGCACGATCCGCGAGAACATCGCCTACGGCCGGCCGGACGCCTCGGAGGAGGAGATCATCGCCGCGGCTCGCGCCACCTACGTCGACCGCTTCGTGCACTCGCTGCCCGAGGGCTACGACACCGTGCTCGACGACGACGGCGGCAACGTGAGCGCCGGCGAGAAGCAGCTGCTCACCATCGCCCGCGCGTTCCTCGCGCGCCCGAGCGTGCTCATCCTAGACGAGGCGACGAGCTCGGTCGACACCCGCACCGAGGTGCTCGTGCAGCACGCCATGGCGGCGCTGCGTCGCGATCGCACGAGCTTCGTCATCGCGCACCGGCTCTCCACGATCCGCGACGCCGATCTGATCCTGGTGATGGAGGACGGGCGGATCGTCGAGCAGGGGGCGCACGATGCGCTCCTCGCTGCGGGCGGCGCCTACGCGCGCCTGTACGAGGCGCAGTTCGCGGCGCCGGTGGGCGAGGCCTGAGCTTCGCCACGAGCGAGCGGCGCGACCGTGCGCCGGGCGCGGCTCAGTCGACGGGCGGGTTCTGCAGCACCGAGAGGATGTTGCCGGCCGGGTCGGTGAACCAGGCGATGTCGGGGCCGAATCCGCTCGCGATGCCGCGGGCGATGCCCCGGTCGTCCTGCCCCATGCCCTCGTAGCGCAGCAGGGCGACGCCGGCCGCCTCGAGCTCGTCGACCCCGCGGTCGATGTCGTCGACCTCGAGGTTGAGCACCGTGTACGTCGCGGGCACGTGATCGGGCTTCGGGTAGACGAGCACCCAGCCGCCGCCGGGCAGGTCGATGGAGAGCTGCCCCATCGCGGCCTCCTCCACGGCGAGGCCGAGGACGTCGCGGTAGAAGGCGTGCGCCGCCTCGATGTCGGGTACCGCGAAGCCGCTGAAGGCGAAGGTGTGGGTGAGCATGCCCCGGAGGTTACTCCGGGCGGGAGGCCGCCGGTAGGTCGAGATCGAGCGGTGCGCTCGCGGGGGATGAGGCCATCGACTCGGTGAGCTCGGCGGCCGTCAGCTGACGCGGCTGCTCGTCGATGGTGCGCGGCACGGGCACGACCTTGCTCTCATCGAGGCTGTCGAGTCGGCGAGCGGTGACGAGCACGCGGCTCTCGAGCGAGCTGGCGAACTGGTTGTAGGCCTTCACGCTGCGCTCGATGGTGCCGCCGAGGGCGTCGGCGTGCTCGGCGAGCTTGGCGATGCGGGCGTAGAGCTCCTTCGAGAGGTCGAAGAGCATCTTGGCCTCATCGGTCAGCACGTCCTGCTGCCAGGTGAAGGCGACCGTCTTGAGCACGGCCCAGAAGCTGACCGGGCTCGCGAGGGCGATGCGCTTGCCGAAGGCGTACTCGAGCAGCGCCGGATCCTTCTCCAGAGCCGCGGCGAGCAGGGGCTCGTTGGGGATGAAGGCGATCGTGAACTCGGGGCTCGAGTCGAGGCCCGTCCAGTAGTTCTTCGCCGCGAGGGCGTCGACGTGGGCCTTGACCCGCTTCGCGTGGTCGGCGAGCAGGCCGCTGCGCCGCGCCTCCTCCTCGCCCGTCGCGGTGGCGGGGATGGCGCTCGCCTCGATGTAGCTGTTGTACGGCACCTTCGCATCGACGGCGATGGCCTTGCCGCCCGGCAGCCGCAGCACCATGTCGGGCCGACGGGCGGCGCCGTCGGCGTCGATGCTCTCCTGCAGCAGGAAGTCGACGCGGTTGAGCAGACCGGCGCTCTCGACGAGCGTCTTCAGCTGCGTCTCGCCCCACACCCCGCGGGTGGCGTTGTTGCGCAGGGCGCTCGCGAGCGATTCGGCGGTGGCCCGCAGGCGCTCCTCGGCTTCGGCGGCCTGGCGCAGCTGCTGCGAGAGCTCGCCGTGCTGGCGGCTGCGCTGGCCCTCCAGCTCGGTCACCTTCTCCTGCATGGTGCGCAGCAGCTCCTGCACGGGGGCGAGCTTCTGCAGCACGCGGCTCTCCGCGCCCTCGCGCGCCTGGCGGGCGGCGGTCTCGGTGCGCTCGCGCTCGGCCTGCGCCGCCTGGTCGGCGCGCGTGCGCTCGGCGAGCTCGCGGTACCGCTCGTCCTGCAGCGCCGCCTGCTCGCGCAGCCCCGAGGTCGTCGCCTGCAGCCCGGCGATCTCCGCGACCAGCTGGGCGCGCAGCTCCTGCTCCTCGGCGCGCACCTGGGCGAGCAGCGCCTGGTGCCGGGCCTCGATGAGCGCCGGGTCCTCGGCCGCAGCCCCGGTGCGGCGGGCGAGAAGCAGGGCGACGACCGCGCCGAGGGCGCCGCCGACGAGGAGGCCGATCAGGAGGGGGAGCAGGAAGTCCATGAGGGGGAGTGTGCCAGGGGCCGCCGACACCGCCGCCGGGCCGCGCCCGCGCCCTCGTGCGCCGCGGCCGAGCCGTGGGCGGGAGCCCGGCAGGGGCATCCCGCGCCGTAGGGTGTGGAGCATGCCGCCCGCTCCGCGCCCCCAGGACGTGAGCACCGACGATCTGCGGTACCTGCTCGCGGTCGCCCGGGCCGGGCGCATGACCTCGGCCGCGGCCCTGCTCGGCGTCGACCACACGACCGTGCGGCGGCGGCTCGACCGGCTCGAGGCCTCGCTCGGCGCGCGACTGCTCGACCGCGGCGTCGACGGCTGGGCGCTCACGGCGATCGGGCGCGAGGTGGTCGAGCGGGCCTCCGCGCTCGAGGGGATGGTCGAGCAGGTGGTGGCGGCGGCGTCGGGGGACGGCGCCGTGCGCGGCACGGTGCGCGTCGCGGCACCCGAGGGCTTCGGGGCGATCTTCATCGCCCCGGCGCTCGCGCGGGTGCGGCGGGAGCATCCCGGCATCGCCGTCGAGCTGGTGACCTCGACCCGTCCGCTCAGCCTGCGCGCCTCGGGGTTCGATCTCGCCGTCACGATCGGCTCGGCCGCGGGCGCCCGCGTGCGGGCCGAACCGCTCACCGAGTACGCGCTGCGGCTCTACGCCGCGCCCGAGTACCTCGCCCGTCACGCGCCGATCACGGCGCTCGCCGACCTCGAGGGCCACGACCTCATCTTCTACGTCGACGCGCTGCTGACGGTTCCCGAGCTCGATCTCGCGCCCGTGCTCGGCGGCATGCGCACGGGATTCGCCTCGACGAGCGTGTTCGCGCAGGCGGAGGCCGCGCGCGCGGGCGCGGGCATCGGCCTGCTGCACGCCTTCATGGGCGAGCGGGATGCCGCTCTCGCGCCCGTGCTGCCCGAGATCGTCGACCTGCGTCTGCAGTACACCCTCTCGACGCGCCCCGACAGCCCCGCCGTCGATGCCGTCGGCATCGTGCGCGCCGCACTGCTCGACGAGGTCGCCCGGCGCCGCCCGGAGCTGCTGCCGGGCTCCTGACGCTCCCCGCCGGCGTGCCGCGCCGCCCCGCGCCGCGCATGTGCGTTCCTGCACATGCCGTGTGCGTCATCGTGGCTTGATCGCAGATGCGGGAGCGCGCAGACTGTGGCCAGAGCGCTCGGCCCCCGCGGGCCCCGGTGCGCCGCCCCACCGACTCATCGAGGAGCACCCGCATGACGATCACGACCACCCGCACCGTCCAGCACTGGGTCGGCGGTGCGAGCTTCGCCGGCACGAGCACCCGCACGGCCCCGGTCTACAACCCGGCCCTCGGCGTCGTCGCCCGCGAGGTCTCGCTCGCCACGAAGGCCGACCTCGACGAGGCCGTCGCCGTCGCGAAGGCCGCGCTCCCCGCCTGGGCCGCCACCCCGGTCGGCAAGCGCCAGCAGATCATGTTCGCCTTCCGCGAGAGGCTCAACGCCCGCAAGGAGGAGCTCGCCGCCATCCTCACCGCCGAGCACGGCAAGGTCACGAGCGACGCCCTCGGCGAGATCGCGCGCGGCCTCGAGGTCGTCGAGCTCGCGACGAGCATCCCCTCGCTCCTGAAGGGCGAGTACAGCGAGCAGGTCTCGACCGGCGTCGACGTCTACTCGATCAAGCAGCCGGTCGGCGTCGTGGGCATCATCAGCCCCTTCAACTTCCCGGCGATGGTGCCGCTGTGGTTCTTCCCGCTCGCGATCGCGGCCGGCAACACCGTCGTGCTGAAGCCCAGCGAGAAGGACCCGTCGGCGGCGATCTGGATGGCCGAGCTGCTCACCGAGTGCGGCCTGCCCGACGGCGTGCTCAACGTCGTCAACGGCGACAAGGAGAGCGTCGACGCCCTGCTCGACAACCCCGACGTCGCCGCGATCAGCTTCGTCGGCTCGACCCCCATCGCGAAGTACATCTACGAGCGCGGCACCGCCAACGGCAAGCGCGTGCAGGCCCTCGGCGGCGCGAAGAACCACATGCTCGTGCTGCCCGACGCCGACCTCGACCTCGTCGCCGACTCGGCCGTCAACGCGGGCTTCGGCTCGGCCGGCGAGCGCTGCATGGCCATCTCGGTCGTCGTCGCCGTCGAGCCCGTCGCCGACGAGCTCATCGCGAAGATCACCGAGCGCGTCGGCACCCTCACGGTCGGCGACGGCACCCGCAACTGCGACATGGGCCCGCTCATCACGAAGGAGCACCGCGACAAGGTCGCCGGCTACCTCGACACCGCGACCGTCGACGGCGCCGAGATCGTCGTCGACGGCCGCGGCATCGAGATCGACGGCGACGAGAACGGCTTCTGGCTCGGACCGACCCTCATCGACAAGGTGCCGACCGACTCGGCCGTCTACACCGACGAGATCTTCGGCCCGGTGCTCTCGGTCGTGCGCGTGCAGAGCTACGAGGAGGGCCTCGCCCTCATCAACGGCTCGCGCTACGGCAACGGCACGGCGATCTTCACCAACGACGGCGGGGCGGCCCGCCGGTTCCAGACCGAGGTCACCGTCGGCATGGTCGGCATCAACGTGCCCATCCCCGTGCCCGTCGGCTACTTCTCCTTCGGCGGCTGGAAGGACTCGCTCTTCGGCGACACGAAGGCCTACGGCAGCCAGGCGATCCACTTCTTCACCCGCGAGAAGGCGATCACCTCGCGCTGGCTCGACCCGAGCCACGGCGGCCTGAACCTGGGCTTCCCGCAGAACGGGTAGGTCCTCACCCCCTCCTGACGAGGCGAGTGGATGCGGGGCCCGCGCGATGCGCGGGCCCCGTTCCCGTTCCGTGATGCTCCACGACCCCCGCCGAGACATGAGCAGTGCTACGGTTCGTGCCACGGCGGCGAGACGGGAGCGCATCATGACGACGATGACCACCGCGGTCGACGAGGACCGGCGCACCCTCGCTCTCTCGCTGCGCTACACGGCCATCACCGCGTCCGGGATCGCGCTCGTCTGGATGATGCGCTTCAAGTCGGTGGCGTGCTCGGTGTCGACGTCGGCCTGCAGCGAGGATGCCCGGCTCGCCCCGGCGCTCGACGCGACAGCGGTGCTGCTCATCGCCCTGGCCGTGGTGCTGGCCATGACGGTGCTCTCCCCGGCGAGCCACCGCACGGGCCCGTCGAGGGCGATCACGGTCGGTCTGATCGCGAGCGCGCTCGGGGCGGCCGTCGTCGTGATGGTCTCGGCGGGGTTCACCCTCTGGCCGATCTGGGCCTGACCCACCTCCATTCGTGACGCCGCGCGACGCTCCGCGACCTCGTGTGACGGCCGAAGACGCAGAGTGACGCACGCCCTCGACGACCCCGTGCCGCGCGCCTAGCGTTCCGGGCATGACGCTTCTCACCGACACCCAGTCCGCATCCACCGGCCCCGCCGCCCCGCCGGCCGAGGCCGCCGACCGCGCCGACCGCCTCACCGCCGCCGGAACCGCCTGGGCCGAGCGCATCGCCGCCGACCCCGGCAACGCCCACCTCACCTACCGCGTCTCGGGGGAGGGGCAGGGCTCGGTCGCGACGAGCATCCGCGCCGGCAAGCACGTCTTCCTCGTCGACGAGCCCGGCGCTCTCGCCGGCGACGACGTCGCCGCGAGCCCCGTCGAGTACGCGCTCGGCGCGCTCATCTCCTGCCAGGTCGTCGTGTACCGCCTCTACGCGCAGGCGCTCGGGATCCGCGTCGACGAGATCGACATCGCGGCCGAGG
Organism: Microcella daejeonensis; assembly: GCF_026625045.1. GTDB lineage: Bacteria > Actinomycetota > Actinomycetes > Actinomycetales > Microbacteriaceae > Microcella > Microcella daejeonensis. Next base: position 1,739,157 of record NZ_CP113089.1, read on the forward strand.
GCGACCTGGATGCGCGCAAGCTGTTCGGCCTCGACGAGAGCGTGCGGGCCGGCTTCAGCGACATCCGCCTCGTCATCACCCTCACCGGCCCCGAGACCGACGAGCGCTACCAGGAGCTGCGCGAGGCCGTCGACGCGCACTGCCCCGTGCTCGACCTCTTCGCCAACCCGACGCCCGTCAGCGCGGTCGTGCGCAAGGGCTGAGGAGGGCCGTCGCTACAGCCGCGCGCGGAGTGCGGACTCGATCTGTTCGGCACCGGGTGACGGGGCCAGGCCGGTCGCCGATCGGTACACCCGGCAGGCGAGGTCGGCGGTGCGTCCATCAGAGGGGAACAGATCGACGCCGTTGACGAGGATGGTCGGAGACCCGGCGAAGGCCGTGACAGCAGCCTCGTCGGCACTCGAGATGAGGACTTCGCCGACGGGGACGTCGTCGCGCCCGAGGTTGCTCAGTGCCAGCCGCACGCCCGCAGCGGCCAAGCGCCAGCCTGGGCACTCGTCGATGTGCAGGACTTCGACCGTGGGGACCGGGGTCAGATCTCGGGTCAACCGAGCACCGCGGGCCGGCGGTCGGCCGCCTCGGCCTCGGCGGCCGGGCCGATCGCGCCGAGCTGAGTGCCGCAGATGCGCGCGAGCTCGGCGACGTCGTCCACGTCGTGCCGCTTCGCCGCGTGCACCATGATCGCGGCGCAGGCCTCGGCGTCGGCGAGCGCGTCGTGGTGCGCGAAGTCTTCGAAGCCGGCGGCCATCGCCGCGACGGGCAGCCGGTACGAGTCAAGGTGGTAGGTCTTGCGGGCGACCCGCAGGCTGCAGGCGTAGCGCAGGCTCGGCACCTCGAGGCCGCTCGCCTCGGTGGCCGCGCGCAGCACGCCCATGTCGAAGCCCGCGTTGTGGGCCACGAGCACGTCGTCGGCGACGAAGTCGAGCAGGGTATCCAGCTGATCGGCCCACAGGGCGGCGTCGACGATGTCGGCGGCGGTGATGCCGTGGATTCGCGTGTTCCACTCGAGCATGTGGTCGAAGCCCATCGGCGGGCGGATGAGCCAGCCGGTCTTGTCGACGACGCGGCCGTCGACCACCTTCACGAGCCCGACCGAGCAGGCCGAGGCCGCATGGTTGTTGGCGGTCTCGAAGTCGATGGCGGTGAAGTCCAGGGGCACCCCCCGATGCTCGCATGCGCCCCCGACAGCGTGCACGGCCCACGCCGGGCGGGCCTAGCGTTAGGGGATGCCCGCCGCTCCCGCCCAGCCCGCCGCGACCGCGCCCGGCCCGCTGCGCCGCTACAGCCCGCCCGTGCTCGCCCAGCTGTTCTGGGCGTCGAACTTCGTCGTCGCCGCGCTCGTCGTCGACGAGTTCAGCCCGCTCGAGCTGACCTTCCTGCGCTGGGTCGGGGCGCTGCCCATCCTTCTCGTCCTCGCCCAGCTGATCGAGCGCCCGCAGTGGCGCGCGGCGATGCGCGAGTGGCCGCGGCACCTGCTGCAGGCCGCCCTCGGCATGGTCGGCTACACGCTCTTCCTCTACGCGGCGCTCGCGACCACCTCGCCGGTCACCGCCTCGGTCATCAGCGCGATCAACCCGGCGGTCATCGCGATCGCGGCCGTCATCGTGCTCGGCGAGCGCATCATGGCGCTCGGCATCGCCGGCATCGTGGTCTCGTTCGTCGGCGTGCTCGTCGTGGTGCTCACCGGCCAGGGCGGGGGAGAGCTCGCGTTCAGCTCCGGCGACCTGCTCATGCTCGGCGCGATCGCCGTGTGGACGGCCTACGTGATCCTCGGCCGCCGTCAGGCGACCCCGCCGATCACGGCCACCGCCATCCAGGCCGGCATGAGCATCCTGATGCTCGGCCCCGTGCTCGCGATCGTCGGATTCACCGCGACGCCGAGCGCCGAGGGCTGGCTCGGCCTCGCCTGGATCATCGTGTTCCCCTCGGCGCTCGCCTACCTGTTCTGGAACATCGCCGTCAGCACCCTCGGCCCCTCGCGCACGGGCGTCTTCCTCAACCTGCTGCCCGTGTTCACGGCGCTGATCGCACTGCTCTTCGGCGAGGTCATCACGATCGGGCAGGTCGTCGGCGGGCTCATCGTGCTCGCCGGGGTGTCGCTCACGACGCGGCCGGGGGCGACGCGGGCGGGGCCCGAGCAGCCCGCGCCGAGCATCCCGAGCCGCGACCTGGATGCCCGCTGAGCGGATCCTCCCGCGCACCGCTCGACCGTGACACCGTCGAGGCATGACCGAGAACACTTCTGACTCCAGCCTCCAGAGCCGCCGCGAGACCGTGCACGAGATCATCGGGCGCGCCTCGATCGCGATGCTCACGACCCGAACCGCCTCGGGGTCGCTGCACGCCCGCCCGCTCGCGATCGTCACGCGCGACTCCGAGCCGAGCGCGCTGTACTTCTTCACCGGCCACCCGAGCGAGAAGACCGACGAGCTCGCCGCCTTCCCGCTCGTGAACGTGTCGATCAGCGAGTCGAAGGGCTACCTCTCGCTCACCGGCAGCGCGAGCGTCACCCGCGACGCGGCCCTCATCGACGAGCTGTGGAACCCCGGCGCCGAGGCCTGGTTCGAGGGCGGCAAGATCGACCCGAGCGTCGCGCTCATCCGCGTCGACCTCGCCGCCGCCGAGTACTGGGACACCGACAAGCCCGCGATCGCCAAGGCCGTCGAGTTCGTGCGCGGCCTGACGAGCGACCACGAGCCCGACATGGGCGAGCACGGCACCGTCACGCTGTAGCGCTGCGGGAATGGCCGGGGCGGGTCGGCGCTTGATACCGGCATGACCCGTCTCGGCTTCCTCTCCTTCGGCAACTGGATGCCGGGCCACGGCTCCGCGGTGCGCTCCGGCGCCGACGCGCTCCTGCAGGGCGTCGAGCTCGCCGTCGCCGCGGAGGAGGCCGGTGTCGATGGCGCCTTCTACCGCGTGCACCACTTCGCGAAGAACCACTCGAGCCCGTGGCCGCTGCTCGCCGCCGCCGCGGCGCGCACGAGTCGCATCGAGCTCGGAACCGGCGTCATCGACATGCGTTACGAGAATCCCCTCGCCATGGCCGAGAACGCCGCCGCGACCGACCTCATCAGCGGCGGCCGGCTGCAGCTCGGCATCAGCCGCGGATCACCCGAGACCTCGGTCGCCGGCTACGAGCACTTCGGGCACGTGCCCGGCACGGGCCTCGGCGCGATCGAGGGCGAGTCGGACGCCGACATGGCGCGCCGCCACACCGCGCGGTTCCGCTCGGCGATCGCCGGCGAGCTCATCGCGCCCGGCAACCCGCAGATGGTCGGCAGCGACCGTCCTCTGCCGATCACCCCGCAGGCCCCCGGCCTCGCCGAGCGCATCTGGTGGGGCGCCGGCACCCGGGCCACCGCCGTCTGGACGGCGGAGCAGGGTATGAACCTCATGAGCTCCACGCTCTTGACGGAGGACACGGGCGTGCCCTTCGACGAGCTGCAGGCCGAGCAGATCGCGCTGTTCCACGAGGCCTGGCGGGCGGCCGGCTGGGCGCACGCCCCGCGCGTGTCGGTGAGCCGCAGCATCCTGCCGATCATCGACGACGAGACGGCGCACTGGTTCGGGCTGCACGCGCAGGCGGAGCAGCGCGACCAGGTCGGCATGCTCGACGGCTCGCGCTCGCGCTTCGGCCGCAGCTACATCGGAACCCCCGAGCAGATCGCCGCCGAGCTCGCGCGGGATTCCGCCGTGCAGGCCGCCGACACCCTGCTCGTCACGGTGCCGAACCAGCTCGGCGTCGACATCAACGCGCGGATGCTCGGCGCGCTCGTGCGGGACGTCATGCCCGTGGTCGACGCGGCGCGGGCGCCGTCGCTGGCGTAGGCACCGTGCGACTCCTCCTGCTGAGCGACACCCACCTGCCTCTGCGGGCGAAGGCGCTGCAGCCGCAGGTCTGGAGCCTCGTCGAGCAGGCCGACCTCGTCATCCACGCGGGCGACTGGGTCGACGTGGCCACGCTCGACGAGCTGGAGGCCCGCTCCCGGCGCCTCGTGGGTGTGGCGGGCAACAACGACGGCCCCGAGCTGCACGCGCGCCTCGGCGAGGTTGCACGGGTCGAGGTCGACGGGGTGCGCATCGCGGTCATCCACGAGACGGGGCCGGCGGCGGGTCGCGAACGGCGCTGCGATGCCCAGTATGGTCCGTCGGTGGATGCTCCGGCCGACGTGCTCGTCTTCGGCCACTCGCACATCCCGTGGGATTCGACCACCCCGGGCGGACTGCGCCTGCTCAACCCGGGCTCCCCGACCGACCGCCGGCGTCAGCCTTTCGGAACGGTCATGACCGCCGAGGTCTCGGGCGGGCGGCTGCACTCGGTCGAGCTGGTGCCGACGCCGCGCTGAGCCAGCGCGGTCACTCGGTGGAGCCGCGCACCACTCCCGCGACGATCCCGCCCGGGCCGTCGGCGATGACCCCGCTCAGCTGGATCGCGTTGACGCCCTGGACGGGTGCCTCGATCGGCACGCCGTGCTGCGTGCCGTCGCAGACCACGGTGAGCCCGGTGCCCTGACCGGTCCAGGTCGATCCGCTGCGCGTGCTGAGGCCGAGGCGGGCTTCTCCGCCCCCGAAGCAGGCCATCGTGACCGCGTCGATGCGGACGTCCGAGGCGTACCCCAGCATGAGCCGAGCGTCGTCCTCGTCCGACAGGTCGTCCGGGCCGGCGTTGTCTCGCAGGGCGCGGAAGGATCCGCCTCCGAGCGAGTCCGGGCTTCGGGTTCCGCTCTCCACGAAGGCGTTCGCCTCCGGCTCGAGTGCTCGCCAGTCGGGTTCGGGCGGTCCGACGCAGGCGGTCAGGCCGAGCGCGAGCGCTGCGGAGGCCGAGATCAGGGCGAGACTCCGGCGCACAGGCGTCACCGTAACACCGGGGAGCGGGAACGCGACCCGCGCTAGCCTGCCTCGATGGAATCCACCGAGACGACGACGCCCTGGCCCGTGCTCATCACCGGCGTCGGTCGCCGCGGCTCGATCGGGCATGCGACCGCCCGACGGCTCGCCGAGCGGGGTCGCGACATCGCGTTCACGTTCTGGTCGCCGTACGAGCGGCGTGCCGGCCTGCCGTGGGAGGCGGATGGGGTCGACAGCATCCGGATCGAGCTCGAGGGGCTCGGCGTGCGCGTGCTGCCGATCGAGGTCGACTTCACCGATGCGGAGGCGGTCGAGTCGGTCGTGCCGGCCGTCGCCGCGCAGCTCGGGGCGGTGGGCGGGCTCGTGCTCGCGCATTCCGAGAGCGTCGACTCGAGCATCCTCACCACATCGCTCGAGAGCTTCGAGCGGCACTTCGCGGTCAACGTGCGCGCCGCCTGGCAGCTCATCGCGGCCGTCGCGCGGCAGGTGCCCGAGGGGGAGGGGCGCATCGTCGCCTTCACGAGCGATCACGTCGTCGACAACCTGCCCTACGGCGCGAGCAAGGGCGCGCTCGACCGCATCGTCATCGCGGCGGCGCGCGAGCTCGGGCACCTCGGGCTGACGGCCAACCTCATCAACCCCGGGCCGGTCGACACCGGCTGGATGACGGACGAGGTGCGCGCGCACCTGACCGCGCTCCAGCCGACGGGTCGCCTCGGGACGCCGGAGGACGCCGCGCGGCTGGTCGACTTCCTGCTCTCGCCCGAAGGGCGCTGGATCTCGGGGCAGCTTCTGACGAGCGACGGCGGCTTCTCGGTCTGACGGTCGGTTGTATCCGCCCGGGCCTTCCAGAACTGCGGATCGGGTGAAACGGATTCGCCCGATCCGCAGTTGTGGAAGGGGCGCGGGGCAGGATCCCGCTCGCGGGCTGAGCCGGCATCGGGGGGCGAACCGCGTTCCCCGCTCGCCCGATCGCGCTTTCCTGCCGAGTTGAGGCTTCCGAACGCCCATCTCGACGCGGAGAACGCGACTGGGCAGCACCGGGTACGCCCGAAGCGCCCACAGTGCGGGTGGGCGGGTGAGCGGACTCACGGTGCAGCGGCGCGCGGCTGGCCCGAGGCGTGCGACCCGCGCCGCGCATCCCTACCGCCCGGCCGCGTACCCCTGCGCTCCGCGCGAGTTCGCCGCCGCGTACATCCAGCCGCGCGAGCGCTCGATGCCGACGGCGCTGAGGCGCCCGAGCGTCCACGGGCCGGCGACCGTCACGTCGTGGCCGCGCGCCCGCAGGCCCTCGATCACGTCGGCGCCGAGCCGCGACTCGACCGTCAGCGACGCCGGCTGCACCGTGCGCGGCTGGAACGACGCCACGAGCGAGTCCGTGTGGAACATCGGCGCATCGATCGCCGCCTGCGGCGCGTACCCGCCCACGATGCGGCGCAGCACGTAGAGCAGCTGCCACTGATCCTGCTGGTCGCCGCCCGGGGTGCCCAGGGCCTCGAACGGGATGCCCTCGCGTGCCAGCATCGTCGGCGACAGCGTAGAGCGGGGCCGAACACCCGGCGTCAGCGCGCTCGGCGACGACGCGTCGAGCCACATCATCTGCGCGCGCGTGCCCAGGCAGAACCCGACCTCGGGGATGAAGGGCGACGACTGCAGCCACCCGCCGGAGGGCGTCACCGAGATCAGCGTGCCCCACTTGTCGACCACGTCGAGGTGGCAAGTGTCGCCGCGCGTGCGGCCCGAGCGGTCGATCGTCGGCTCGCCCGCTCCGGCGACGGCCGCGGCGGCGTCCTTGGAGACGATCGGCGGCTGCCACGGGGTGCGGCCGCCGGGGCTGCCCGGGCGCACCTCCGCCGAGGCGGTGTCGGTGATGAGCGCCGCGCGCTCGGCCGCGTAGGACGGGTCGAGCAGAGCATCCAGCGGCACGTCGAGGGCTGCCGGGTCGGCGTACCAGGCATCGCGGTCGGCCAGGGCGAGCTTGAGCGCCTCGGTGATCGTGTGCACGCCGAGCTCGGTCGAGGGGTCGAGCACCGCGTCGCCGTGCGTCACCGCGCGCGCCTCGAGGATGGCGAGGGTCTGCAGCATGACGGGGCCCTGCGTCCACGGTCCGGCCTTGAGCACGTCCACTCCGCGGAAGGTCAGCGACACCGGCTGCTCGTGCCCCGGCGCGAACCCGGCCATGTCGGCCGCGGAGATGACGCCCGCGTGATCGCCGCCCGTCGAGTGCCGGCTCGGCTGCTGCACGAACTCCTCGACCGCCTGCGCGATCGCCCCGCCCCGCCACATTCCGATGGCGGCATGGATGCGGTCCTCGCGGGTCGCGTTCGACTCGCCCGCACCGATGAGGCGCGCGAGCGTCGCGGCCCACGGCTCGTTGCGGATCATGTCGCCCGCCTCGGGGATGCGCCCGCCGGGCATCCACTGGTCGTAGGAGGTGCGCCAGTGCTGCTCGAACAGCGGGGCGACCGCGGTGATCGTGCGCACGACGGCCGGATGCACGGGATGGCCGTTCTTCGCGTAGCCGAGGGCCGGAGCGAGCACGTCGCGCAGCTCCCAGGTGCCGCGGTCGGCGAGCAGCTGCAGCCACGTGACCACCGAGCCCGGAACGGCCGCGGCCAGCACGCCAGCCCCGGGCACCTCGTCGAGGCCGAGCGAGCGGTAGTGCTCGATCGTCGCGGCGGCGGGGGCCGCGCCCTGGCCGGCGAGCACGATCGGGGCCTCGCCCGCGGGCGCGATGATGCCGGTGAGGTCGCCGCCCGGGCCGTTGAGGTGAGGCTCGACGACGTGCAGCACGAAGGCGCAGGCGACGGCGGCGTCGACGGCGGTGCCGCCGCGCTCGAGCACCGACTGGGCCGTGGCGGTGGCGAGCCAGTGCGTGCTGGCGGCCATTCCGAAGGTGCCGCGCAGCTCCGGGCGGGTGAGGTCGGCCGGGGGAGGCGTGAAGGCAGAAGGGGTGGCGGGGGCGGCGTGGGCGTCGGTGCTCATCGCACCACGCTAACCCGGCGGCCTGGCCGCCCTGAGCATCCATCGCCCCTCATCGGCGCAGCCGCCGTCGAACCGTCCCGCCCGACCCCGCCGGTAGACTCGACCCCCGTGGCTCTCACTATCGGCATCGTCGGCCTGCCCAACGTCGGCAAGTCCACCCTGTTCAACGCGCTGACCAACAACGACGTGCTCGCGGCGAACTACCCGTTCGCGACGATCGAGCCGAACGTCGGCATCGTCGAGCTGCCCGACCCGCGCCTGCAGGTGCTCGCCGGCATCTTCGGCAGCGAGCGCATCCTGCCCGCGACGGTGTCGTTCGTCGACATCGCCGGCATCGTCAAGGGCGCGAGCGAGGGCGAGGGGCTCGGCAACCAGTTCCTCGCGAACATCCGCGAGGCGGAGGCGATCGCCCAGGTCGTGCGCGCCTTCACCGACGACGACGTCGTTCACGTCGCCGGCAAGGTCGACCCGGCCAGCGACATGGAGATCATCAACACCGAGCTCATGCTCGCCGATCTGCAGACGCTCGAGAAGGCCATCCCGCGCTACGAGAAGGAGGTCAGGGCCAAGAAGCTCGAGCCCGCCGTGCTCGAGGCCTCCCTCGCCGCCCGCACCATCCTCGAAGGCGGCACGACCCTCTCGACCGCCGGCTTCGATGCCTCGCCCATCCGCGAACTGGGCCTGCTCAGCGCGAAGCCCTTCATCTACGTCTTCAACGTCGACGAGGGGGTGCTGGGGGATGCCGCGCGCATGTCGGAGCTCGCAGCCCTCGTCGCCCCGGCTCAGGCCGTCTTCCTCGACGCGAAGATCGAGAGCGAGCTCATCGGGCTCGACGCCGACGACGCCGCGGAGCTGCTCGCGTCGACCGGCCAGACCGAGAGCGGCCTGCACCAGCTCGCCCGCATCGGCTTCGACACCCTCGGCCTGCAGACGTACCTCACCGCCGGCCCCAAGGAGTCGCGAGCCTGGACGATCGGCAAGGGCTGGAAGGCTCCGCAGGCCGCGGGCGTCATCCACACCGACTTCGAGAAGGGCTTCATCAAGGCCGAGATCATCGGCTTCGACGACCTCGTCGAGACCGGCTCGATCGCGGAGGCTCGCGCCAAGGGCAAGGCCCGCATCGAGGGCAAGGACTACGTCATGCAGGACGGCGACGTGGTGGAGTTCCGCTTCAACGTGTAGCGGAACGCGCTCGTCGCCCGGTGACAGTATCTGGCGGCGGATCGTTTGGCTGCAGATCCCGCGCAGACGTCGCGACGACAACGGCATCGTGGCGACCAAGCTCGATCGCCCGAGTCGACCCGCAGTGGACTTCTCTAGCGTGCTGAAAGTTGCACTTTGGCCGAGGCGGCGATCCTCTCGTTCAACCTGGACGTGGATACCTCAACACCGACTGGTGAACTCGTCGTCCACGCGTTCATGTCCGTCGCGGCAATCGATACGGGTCGGGGAGTGGGCCTTCGTCACTGTGCGAGGTGAAGAAGCGCCAGCGCGACGTCCGCGACAAGGGGCTCATTGCCACCACCAGTCACCGGGAATCCGTTGCGAGGTTCAAGAACGATTGATGACTTCCATCCCGTCGCTTGCTCGCAGAGACTCCCGACAATTACTCGGCGTGTCGGTCAGTCTGAAGCTACTTTCCAGGTGATGCTCTGACCATGAGTCAATTCCCGTACACGGTCGCGCCCGGCCCACTTGGCGAGTTTCTCGAAAAGCTGAAGAACATCGGCGTGCCTGACAAGATCGATTACGCATACTTGGGACAGATCGGCTTTACGTCCTCGAATCATCGTCCCTTCGTCCCGATTTTGAAGCACATCGAGCTACTTGATGGGAAGGGCGTGCCCACCGATAGGTATCGCAAGGGCCTTCGCGGCGGCGAGTCGGGCAAAGCGATCGTCGCAGAAGGTATTCGTAACGGCTATTCAAAGCTTTTCAGTACCTACCCTGACGCCGCAACGCGACCAACCACTGAACTGACCACCTTTGTTAAGGCGAACTCCGACCTGGGTGACAAGGCTCTGCGCTCAGCGGTCAGCACGTTTCAGACGGTGTGCAAGTTCGGGAACTTTGGTGCTCCGGCGCCCGAAATTGCTGAGGAAGAACATGAGAAGCCGAAGGGCAACCACAAAAGGGTGGAAAGCGGGAGTGGCACCTCAGGCGCTGTCACGATCAACGTGAACCTGGCCTTGTCCGTGGATGCGACGAGCGACCCCGCCGTCTACGATGCGTTCTTCGCCGCAATGGCGAAGCACCTTAAGGTACTCGATGGCGGCTCCGCGAACCCCGCGTGAGGTCGCCTCATGGGCGGCGACGATGCAGTCAGATCTAGCCAAGCACTTGGCGAAGCGTGAGAAGTCGACGCATCGGGTCATCACTCTCGAGGAGTCGTTCGCCAAGCTGGCGGGCCTCAGCCTGAAGCAGGACGACCTGATGAGCGAGGCCTTGCGCTGCATCGAACACTCTTTGTATCGACCTGCGCATGTCGCGGCTTGGGCGAGCTTCTTCGACTTCGTTCACGAATGGTCAATGGAGCCTGCTCGAATTGCGAAGCTTCGAATCACACGACAAAACTGGGCACTGACAGACCGCGCAGACTTGCGACTGGTGACTGACTTTGCATTTATAGAGGCGCTCAAGGCTTCCGGCTTGATCACGAATACCGTCATGAAAGCAATGCACGGCCTGCTCAACAAGCGGAACGAGTGCGCCCATGCGGACGAGTACGACCCGTCCGTCAACGACACTCTCGGATACGTAGATGAGCTCATGAAGCGCATCAGCTATATGCAATCTAAAGTATGACCAACTGGTGTCCCACTTTGGAGTAGCTCAGCAGTGCGGTCACCAGCGACTAGCGCCGCTCGATGCAGCTTGTCCGGTGCGTCACCGGAAAAAGTCGTGAGGATCCTGGGCTAGTGCCCGACGAGCCGAACGTCGGCGAAGCGAATCCTTGCAGGGTGCGAGGTTTAGCTCGAGTCGAGCCGACCGCGTGAGCTGGCCTAGCCGGTTGAAGCGGGCGGCTTGCCGCGGGAGTTTGTGCGCTAGCTGATTGGCATCACCAAGAGACGAAGTAGTTCGCATCGAGTGATCGCGATGTTCGCAGCATGTTCCGATCGTCGGAGTTCGCGTTGGATCGTCGTCCTTCGTTGCGTTGGCCCGTGAACCGGTTCGGCATAAGGCTTGCGGGCGACAAGAAGGAACTCCCGGCGGTCAATGCTCCGCTCAGCAGACTCGACGCTACGAATACGGACCGACACAAAAAGCGCCAGGTCGGTCTGACGGAAGGTCCGACTTCAGCACGGCCGTTTGGGCGAATGGACAGCGCTGGTGCGCATCCGCCTTTCCCGCGGCAGACTCGTCGGATGGTGTTCGCTGAGTTCGAAGAGAAGACTTATGAGATCGCTTACGACATTGAGCTGAGCCGAGGTGGCGGCGTGACGCCGTGGGCCCCGGGCCAGGTTCTTGAGCATCTGGTGGGGTTTGATGCGGCTGCCGACCCCGACGCCTCTCATCCGCTCTGGCGAGTCTTGGGTGCGTCTCGGCCAAAGGGGTTGGTGCTACTGCCCGACCACTGGATCGCGCCATCTGGACGACGACCTACGTCACGGCAACTGCCGAGCAACCCAATCAGCTTCCTGGTGCAGTTCAAGCGACCCGAGTTCATCCGGAGTCACGCCGGTAAGCAGTGGAAGTTGTGGGGAACCCCCTACTTCCGATTCAAGGTCGACGCCGCGCAGCAGCGAACTCTGAAACGCTTAGAGACGAACACCGCGGGCGAGGCGATCGTGCGCTATGCATCACCCGCATTCTCGACGAATGCTGCGATGGACGTTGCGCGATGGGACGGGAAAGTCATCGTTTCCTCGGGCCACGTTGCGCCCACCACGATGGCGGGCCATTCGGCTTGGACCTACGTCTCCGCGGGTGCAGCAGGGAGGCCAAACCCAACCGGGGAAGAGCATCGTTTTGATCGATTGTCCGATCTTTTTCGAGAACCAGACGACTACGAGAAGCCGCAGCCGCTCGGAGCGCGATCCGAAGTCGCCACAGTGGACGCCATCAAGAGCCACGTGGAGGTACTGGCGGGGGCGGCCATGACGCGGGAACCGCACCTTCGCCGAGTCGTCGATGAGTGGCGCAGAGAGCTCCTTCGAGAAGGTGTCGCACCTGGCATGGTGAACTCAGTAGGTCAATTTGCCGCCGTACAAAGCATCACCGCCCGCCTGGGAGCGAGTTGGTGGATTCTCGATCGGGAGGCACTAATTCACCAGTGATGCTGCCGCATGCTCTGGACGCAGCTTCCCCAAGCGATGACGACACCCTCGCAGTCGATCGGCGCTGCAGGATGGGCGCGTTCTGCAAGTCTCCAGTAGCAAGCGGGCTCCGCCACCATCGTGAGCAGGGCAGTCCCTTCGGGGATTCGTCGGACCGTGCCCCCATCCAGTGAGGCCCTACCGAAGCTCTCGTCGATCAAGATGACACTCTGTGCGCGCTGTCGGATCATGCTTTTCGATGATGGAGTCACGGAAACCTGCATTTGCGTCGATCGGAGAACCTCGGCGGCAAACGCGAGCCGAGAAGCGAATCGCGGCTCCGGTAGCGTCGCTCCCCGGTCGATAGTCCGGCTGGCATCAGGCTTCGGCTCGCCACCAACTCCGTGGCTGTCGCTGGGCGTGTCAGTCGGTCATACAGATGGGAGCTCCTCGCGCAGCCGCGGCTCGACCCGGTACTCGGGCCGCGCTCCCGCCTTGTCGGCGTAGAAGGCGCGAATGCGGTCCATGTCCGCCGACACATCGCCGGTGAGCTCGAACGTCGGCCCGAGCCCCGTCGTCATGGTCGTGCGATCCACGTACCCCAGCGTCACCGGCATACCCGTCTCGCGGGCGATCCGGTAGAAGCCCGACTTCCAGTGGGTGTGGCCCGAGCGGGTGCCGTCGGGGGTGACGACGAGGCTGAAGACCTCACCGGCGCGCATGCGGGCGACCACGTCGGCGACGACCTTCTGCGGAGCATCCCGATTCACGGGGATGCCGCCGAGGCGGCTCATGATGGCGCCCCGCCAGCCGCGGAAGAGGCTCGTCTTGCCCAGCCAGTGGATGGGGATGCCGAGCTGCCACGTGATGGCGAGCATGAAGACGAAATCCCAGTTGGAGGTGTGCGGGGCGCCGATCAGCAGGGTGGGACGGTCGGGCGCCGGCTCGGTGGCGAGGCGCCAGCGGCTGACGGCCCAGAAGAGACGGGCGGTGAGACGACGCATGAAGCTCAGAGTAAGCGTCTACGGAGCATTTGCCATTCAATCTCAAAATTGCGGTCCTTCGATTGACATGATCATCGATCGTTCAGCACATCTCTGGGTAGTGCGTCCAAGAAATCAGCAAAGCTCAACGTCTTGAGGCCCGCCGAGGAAGATCCTCTCTGAGAATTTGGACGCCCGGCTTCAGCCATTCGACAGTCCCCCGCCAAGACACCGCTGACGCAGCCGCGACCTCATGATCGAATAACAGAGAACGAAGAAGGCCAAAGAGCTTCCTGATGACGGCACAATGAAGGGACGTTCTGTTCCTCGACGCAAGTCGTGCCGATTCCCGCTCAGTGTTGATGCGCTAAACAGTCGAAAGCGAAGGGTTCGGTCGAGATAGACCGATCGAAGAATACGGGACTGCACTATTAGATCGACGCGGAAGCGATCAGGCCCGACCTGATGCGTGCAACGCTGCCACCCGTTTTTCTACAAAGCTCCAGCTGGCCCACTAATTCCCCATACGTTGTGAACCACCAATCAAGGCTAGTGAGTCATGAGGCGCCGCAACTGAGAGTTTTGGGGAGCGGGCAGATCGGGAGGATCGGTGCAAGTAGCTCGCATCGACAAACATATCCACTAGAGCCCTAGACATGAGGCGCGGCCCATGCGATCCTCATCAAGATCGCGTTGCACACTAAGACGGCGCCTGCAGCATCCACTGGGAACATCTATTGAACTACCGAGAATTCGAGAGGGCATAATGGATTTAGACCCCAACCTCGTCAATCTGTTCGTTTCCTATGTTGGCAATGTGGGAGCTGACGCCACCCGTTGGGTTGCGGGCAAGTTCACACGGAGCAAAGAAACAACAGACGTGGATGCGGTCGAGCTCGAGGGTCATAAACTCAACTACAGCCTACAAGCTGAGTTGCAGGTGCGCGGCGTATCGGATTCAGAAGCCGTAAAAGTCGCAGACTACATAATCAAAACTCCCACTATCGGCTACCTTCAGATGATGGTGCAGGCGGCCGATACAAGCGAGTATGTTGAGTATGCCATTCAGGAGATCGCCGCCATTTTTTCACTCGAATGCGAATTGGCATCGACAGCAGCCCGTATCTCGGCAGAGGCTGTAGTTGAATTGATTGGCGCGTCCAACAAAACCGGCGTCATGTACGACTCAATCATGCGAGCCGAACAACACACGCTGCTCTCAGGTATCCAACTCTTCGGAGCTCGTGAAGCGCGTGCTCGATTCATGACCAATATTGGAAACCCAAGCCTTTCGGATATTCAGGCATATTCACAAATCCACCGCGGCGCGATGGCTCGCAAGTATGCTCGCATACAACTCCAGCATATAGACGGAGGAACCGAGGAGCGCCTTGAAGATCTTTACGTCGAACCGGATCTTCTGGCGGCGACACAATGGATTGAAGGATCGCACAAGGTAACACCTGCGCAAGTTATCAAAGAATCCGCTCGCGCGGTTATCCAGGGTCCGGCTGGAAGTGGTAAATCAACAACGGTGAGAAAGCTTGCCTCTCAAATTGCTGCCTGGCCAGATTCGCTCATAATTCCGATTGTAGTCGAATTGCGCAAGTATTCAGCTCAACAAGTGCTGAATCCAAGCGCGATATTAGATCACATCTCCGCCCAGTCGGGACTTTTGACGCAGCAAGCCCCCCCGAAAAGCTGGCTCGAGTACATGCTTGCTACGGGAGGAACCGTTGTTTTCTTTGACGGTTTAGACGAAGTGCTCAACGCAGGGACTCGAGCTGAGGTGCGAGACGCGGTTCTTGCATTTGCGCAACTCTTCCCGTCAACATCGATTGTGGTTACAAGCCGTTACACGGGTTACGACCTGGCCCCATTGGATGAAAATGAGTGGGCCCATTTTGGAGTTCGTGAGCTGGCTGAAAATCAGGTGAAAGAGTACGCGGAACGTTGGTTTGGACTGAAGAGTCCCGAAGGTGAGGGCGAGAGTCGTTCAGTCGGTTTCCTTCGCGAGAGTGCAAAGTATGCGCCCGACCTGAGGGCCAATCCATTGATGTTGAGCCTCTTATGCAGCGTTTATTACGCACGCGGTGACATGCCTCGGACGTTGCACCAGTTATACGAACGTTGCGCTGACCTCATCTATCAGCAGTGGAACACAATGCGAGGGATCGACGATCATTATGCGTGGGCGAAAGATGTCCGCCCCGTGCTGTATCAGGTCGCCCATGCGGTCCTGATGAGCGAGGAGTATCAAAGTGCAGGAATCCCTGAGGCGCACCTGCACCGTGAAATCCGTAACGCATTCCTCAAGAACGGAGCACCAGACCACGATGAGGCGTCCAAGCGCGCGCGCATGACGGTTCGTTTGTGGTCTGGCCGCGCGTGGATCATAACTGTCGTGTCGACTGACGCCGACGGGCGCAGGCGATATGGGTTCGTTCACCAGTCGTTTCTAGAATTCTTTGCTGCTGTGTTCGAAGTGCGGAGGGTGGATGCACCCGAGGATCTGTTTGAGAACTTACGACCGCGGCTGATCCACTTGAATGGGTGGTCTGTGACACAAGTAGCTGTCTCGGTCGTCCAGGACTATCGGGACGGCGGTGGTGTGCGCTTTCTGGACGCTCTTATGCAAAACGCGCGATCATCGTGCGATCTGGACGCGCTGGCGTTGTGGCGGTTGGCCATTTCGCTGGTCGAGATCCTCAGCCTCCCTGTGAAGTCAATACACAACATTTGCACCGGTCTAGTTGAGTTTGTAGCACGGTCGATAATAATGCCAGAGATGAATAGCACAACGGCATTCTCGAGAGAAGAGTCCGACCTTCGGGCGCAGTCGCTTCTCGACTACGAGTCAAGCCTTGGTCGAATTCCGTCTTCTCGGCGTAAATCAAACGAGCGCGATCAAATAAAGATTCCGACATCAACTGCTGATCAAGTGTTTGTCGATCTTGCAGAAGCGTGTCACCTGCATAGTTTTGTTTGGAAGACTGTTCAACAAACACTCACC
Source organism: Microcella daejeonensis (assembly GCF_026625045.1). Taxonomy (GTDB): domain Bacteria; phylum Actinomycetota; class Actinomycetes; order Actinomycetales; family Microbacteriaceae; genus Microcella; species Microcella daejeonensis. The sequence goes on from NZ_CP113089.1 coordinate 1,755,245, forward strand.
GATTTATGCCGTCATCGCGACGATCGATTTGTTGCAAGTGCCCTTCTCGCTTTGCTCGTTTTTGAGCGTGCGGAACTTCCGTCAATTCCTGTCCAAATTGACATCGAAGAGGACTCTATCGACGATCAGGATCGTAGTTGGATCGTCTACTGGATGTATGCGCAGCAGGGAGCAATTGCGTTACAGGACGCTGTGGCGAAAGTCCCTTGGCATGCCGTGTTGCTGGAGCAAGAAATGGTACGCGCGTCTGACATCGAGGTCTGTGGACCCAGTTTTCTTGGAAAGGACTTGAGGTCGGCTATTGACAGTGACAGTAGTTACAAGATTCTTCAAACTATTGGTGCCCGACTGGTCACGGATCTGCTAGCGGGTAATCTGCCGGCGGGGGTCGGCGCATCGGAAGTCCGAGCAGCCTTCGTCTTCCATGAACCCGATGGCGACTGGAGTCCTGCTCGCGATCCGGGGGAGTGGGACGATGATTTCCTAGTGGCGTTCACGCTTATCGCTCGAATGGCTAATGTTGCGTGGGAATCGGGTCACGCGCTCGGTGAGATGTTCGCTGAGACCGACCGAGATGTGGTGCACTCTATTATTCGTCAGGCTGTTGGCTGGGGGCAGGTTGATGAAGTTGATTTGGAGCAAGTTGGTGAAGGTCATAGGCTCGCGATTCGCGAGATCCTGTCGAGTAGACGCTTCGTCGGCGATTAGATCGGATCTATCGCAAAGCTCGAGAGCCCGTTAGCTTCACATGCGGGGGTGCGGTGCCTGCTGTTCCTGGGTGCGATCGTCAGCCAATGAGAAGGGTCTTTGCTCCATTGTGCGAGGTGGTTTTCGTGGTGTCTTAGGTGCAAAACGCCCGCGATGAGTTGACTCATCTTGGTCTGGAACGAGGTCGGGCAACGCGCGCCCCAGATCTTCCTTCGCTCACGTACTTGGCCGGCATTTAAGAGCTACGATCCGAAAGTCGACGTCGTATTGCCATGGCTCGCCTGCGCGACTTCGATGGGGTGCCTTTCCTGAAGAAGTGGGACCAAATCTGGCAGGGTCTTCTGGCTGGCCTTTCGGCAAGCGTCTACCCTGGCCCGCATGCGCACCCTGACCGTCTGCAACTTCGTCACCGTCGACGGTCGCTACGAGGACGACGACCACGACATCGCCTCCCTCTTCGAGCACCAGCACCCCGACTACCGCGGCAGCGACGATTTCGACCACCACACGACGGCGCTGCTGCGGGCCTCCGACACCGTGCTGCTCTCCGGCCGCCGCTCGGCGCTCGGCAACCTCGGATACTGGGCGACCGTGCCCGACGACCCCGCGTCGACGGCGATCCGGCGCGAGTACGCCGCCCTGTTCGCGCACGTCGAGAAGGTGATCGTCTCCGACACGATCACCGAGGGCGACCTCGAACCGTACGAGAACTGCCGCATCGTGCCGGTTCGGCATGCCCGCGACGAGGTCGCCCGTCTCAAGCAGGGCCCCGGCCGCGGCATCCTCATCGTGCTCGGCCGGCTGCTCTGGAACGACCTCATGCACGCCGGCCTCGTCGACGAGCTGCACCTCGCCACCTTCCCGCTCATCGCCGGCTCGGGCGTGCCGCTGTTCGACTCGCGGCCGCCGGTGGCGCTCAAGCTGCTCGAGACGCAGACGTGGGAGGGCTCGGGCAGCGTACTCATGCGCTGGCGGGTCGACCCCGCCTGAGCCGCGCCCACCGGAGCGCCCGCGGGCGGCTAGAGGAACTCGCGCAGCTCGACCCGGCGCCCGCAGGCGCGCGACCCCGCGTGCGCGAGCTCGACGGCCGCGGGGCGATCCGGCGCCTCGATGACCCAGAAGCCCGAGACCCACTCCGGCGACTCGACGAGCGGGCCGGGGTGCTCGGTTCCGGCGCGCCCGTCGATGACGAGGGAGCGGTCGGGGGAGGCGAGCCCGCCCGCGAGCACCCAGTGCCCGGCATCCATCAGGCGGTCGTTGAAGGCGTCGATCGCCGCCATCTCCTCGGGGGTGCCCGAGTTCGCGCGGTCGTCGACGACCGAGATCATGAATCGCACCGTTCTCCCTCCGTCGCGCACGGGGCGCGGTAGCGTGCCGGGGTGCCCGCCCCTGAACCCTGCCTCGCCCTGCTGCGCGCCGTCAACGTCGGCGGGCGCAATGCGGTTCCGCAGAGGGCGCTCGCGGCGAGCCTCGAGGCCGAGCTAGGGGTGCCCGTTCGCCACCACCTGCAGTCGGGCAACCTCGCGGTGGCGTCGGCCGACGCGGCCTCGCTCGGCGGGGTGGTCGCGAGCAGCATCCGCGAACAGACGGGACTCGAGATCGCCGTGATCGTGCGCACGCTCGGTCAGCTCGAGGCGCTGCATGCGGCGAACCCGTGGCCCGACGCCGACCCGCTGCTGGTGCACGCGTCGATCTTCGACGGAGCGGCCCCGACCGCCGTGCAGGCGGTGGTCAGTGCTGACTGGGGCGGTGACGAGATCGTCGCCGTCGAGGGCGGGGCGTGGATGCGTTTCGCCGAGTCCTCCCGCGGCTCCCGACTCGGCACCACCCTCGAGCGGCGGCTCGGCGTCGTCGCCACCGCCCGCAATGCGCGCACCGTCGCCGCCCTGCTGGATCTCGTGCGCACCACCTCGTCCGAGACCCGCTGAGTCCACTACCCCGCGCTCTCGCGCAGCACTAGGTTCGCCCCATGTTCCTCATCGAGCTCAACTGGCTGGCCGTGCTCGCCGGCTTCGTCGTCTACTTCATCGCCGGCGCGATCTGGTTCGGGCCGAAGACCTTCTACCCGGCGTGGATGCGGGCGAAGGGCCTCGACCCGGCCGAGCCCCAGGGCTCGAACGGCATGGCGGTCGTCTTCGGCATGACGGCGCTCGGCGCGCTCGTGCAGGTGGCGACTCTCGCGATCGTGCTCTGGTTCGTCGTCGAGGCGACGGGCGAGCCGGTCGGCCCGCTCGGCGGCGCCCTCGGCGGTCTGCTGCTCGGCATCGGCCTCGTGGCGGCGAGCTCGCTGTCGCACCGGCTCTTCGGCGGCGACGGCCTGCGGGTGTGGGCGATCGAGGTCGCCGGCGACGTGGTGGGGCTGACGCTCGCCGGGCTCGTCGTCGGGCTCATCGGGGTCTAGCCGGGCATCCACCGTCAGGGGGCCAGGCGCCCGCCCCGCCCTCGTCGGGCGAGGGGCTGGCCGAGCAGGATCCCGGCGATGACGAGGGCCATGCCGACGACCTGCAGGCCCGTGAAGGATTCGCCCGCGATGAGGGCGCCGAGCCCGACGCCCGTGACGGGGTTGAGCAGGCCGACGAGTCCGACGGCGCCGGCCGGGAGTCGTCGGAGGGCCGTGAACCAGGCGACGTAGGCCAGCGCGGTCGCCACGAAGGTCACGTATCCGAAGCCGAGCAGCTGCGTCGTCGTGAGCGCGGGTGGCGCGCCCTCGACGAGCACGGCGACCGGGATGATCGCGATCCCGCCCGCCGTGAGCTGCCAGGCGGTGACCGACCGGGGGGCGATGCCGGATGCCCAGCGCTTGGTCAGCACGAAACCGACCGCCGACATGCCCATCGCCGCGAGCGAGGCGAGAACTCCGAGCGGGTTCGCCGCGGCGCTGCCGGTGGCGAGCATCAGGGCGACCCCGATGAAGCCGAGCACGGCGCCCGCGAGCGGCAGCACGTGCGGGCGCTCGCGCAGCAGCGGCCACGCGAGCAGCATCATGGCGGCGGGCGAGAGCGCCATGAGCATCGACGCGATGCTCGAGGGCAGCAGTTGCGCGGCGAGGTAGATGAGCACGAAGAAGGCGCCCACGGTGAGCACGCCGAGCACGGCCGAGCGCCACCACCATGCGCCGCGGGGCAGCCGCCGTCCGTCGGCGGTCGGCAGGGCCAGCAGCACCAGCCCCGCGGGGAGGGCGCGCAGCACGGAGCCCCACAGCGGCGCGTCGGCGGGCAGCAGCTGGGCGGTCACGACGTAGGTCGAGCCCCACGCGATCGGGGCGATGGCCGCGAGGAGGATCCAGCGCCAGGTAGTTTCCATGGAAGATAAAAGTCTTCCGCGGAAGATAGTATTCCCGCATGGCACACGGCAGCGGACCGGCGGCGGCGCCCTCGGGGCAGCCGCTCGACCACGTCGCGCGCATCCAGGCCGAGTGGGCGCGGGAGCGGCCCGACCTCGACGTCTCGCCCCAGGGGGTGATCGGGCGACTGCATCGCCTCGCCGCGCACCTCACCGAGGAGCTCGCCGCCGTGTTCGACGACTTCGAGCTCTCCGCGGGCGAGTTCGACGTGCTGGCCGCCCTGCGCCGCGCCGGTACCCCCTTCGAGCGCTCGCCGTCGGAGCTCGCCGAGACGACGATGATCACGAGCGGCGGACTCAGCAAGCGGCTCGATCGACTCGAATCGGCGGGTCTCGTCGAGCGCCGCATCCTCGAAGGCGACCGCCGTCAGCGCGTCGTGGCCCTCACGGCGACCGGCCGCTCCGTCATCGATCGCGCCATCGAGGCCCACCTCGAGAACGAGCACCGACTGCTCTCCGTCCTCAGCGCCGAGGAGCGGGCCGCGATCGAGGCGCTGCTCGCCCGCTGGATGCGCGTGGCCGACGACGCGCCGCCGCGCACGGCGCCCGGCTGACCGGGCCCGAGCCGTCGCGCCGCCTGAGCGCGCACCCACCCGCGTGCGGCACCATGGAGCCATGACCGATGCCGAGGCCCTGCGCGACGCCCGAGCGGCGCTCGCCGCCGCCGCCGCGCGGCTCGAGGCGGCCGGCATCGCGCCCGACCAGCTCGCGACCACCGTCGGGGCCCGGCGCGTGCTCGGCGTCATCCCGCGCTCGGCGACGATGCGCCGCACGGGGGAGGGCTGGCGTCTCGGCGTGCTCATCGCCACCCGCGAGGGCGACGCCTGGGCGCCCGCGACGACGGTGCGCGCCACCCGCCAGCAGCTGCCCGGCCACCAGGCCGAGAGCGCCCAGCAGCGGCGCGCGCTGCGACTGACCGCGCTGAGCGCCGGTTTCGACGAGGGCGCCGTCGTCGACCTGGATGCTCGTCTCCTGCCCCTCGACGACCCCGAGCGGATGCGCGCCGAGGTCGCCCCGCTCGTGCTGCGCGACGGCGTCGTGCTCGTGCGCTGGATGCCCTCGGCCCCGGATTCCGCGCTGCGCCCCCTCGCCGACTACCTGCACGAGCGCGAGCAGCTCGCGCTGCTGACCGCCGCCGGCGCGCTCGACACCGAGACCCCGGCGGGGGAGGCCTCGCCCGTCGCGCCGACCGAGAGCGAGCATCCCCTGTGACCTTCACCGGCTTCGACCCCGACGCGCCGGCTTTCTACGCCGAGCTCGAGCAGCACAACACCAAGGAGTGGTGGCTCGCGAACAAGCAGCGCTACGACGAGGCCGTGCGCGCCCCGGCCGACGCGCTCATCGAGCAGCTGGGGGCCGAGTTCGGGCCCGTCAAGATCTTCCGCCCCTACCGCGACGTGCGGTTCAGCGCCGATAAGCGGCCGTACAAGGATCACCTCGGGCTCGTGACGACGCCCGCCGATGGCAGCGCGCTGTACCTGCAGCTCTCGCAGACCGGCCTCATGCTCGCGGGCGGCTACCACCGGCCGGCGACCGATCAGCTGAAGCGGTTCCGCGCGATCGTCGACGACAACCGCCTGGTCGGCGATCTCGAGGCGACGATCGAGGAGGTCGGCGAGGCCGGCTTCGAGGTCTTCGACGAGGATGCCCTCACCACCGCCCCCCGCGGCTTCACCGCCGACCACCCGAAGATCGCGCTCCTGCGCCTGCGCAACCTGGCGATCCGGCGCGTGCACGCGATCGAGCCCTGGATGTTCGGGCCCGAGTCGCTCGACCGCATCCGCGAGGGCTGGCGCACGATCGGCATCTGGAACGACTGGCTCGTCGAGAACGTCGGGCCGACCGTGTCGCCCGCGCAGCGCCGCTAGGCGCCCGGGGGCCGAAGGTCCTGCGGCTGCGCGCGGCCGTCGGCCTAGCGTGAGAGCCGTGACCTCCGGGCTCCTGGCGAGCACGGAGGTCCCTCATCACGACCGTCACCGGCCCCCGCCGGTGCGCCCGCGACCGACTGGAGCGCCGATGACCCCCGCGACGTGGCGACGGTCGATGGGGCGTGAGTCGACGGGGCGCCGCGGGGCGGCGTGCGCCCTCGGCCTGCTGCTCTCCACGGCGCTCGTGGCAGGGTGCAGCGGGGTGCCCGTCACGCCCGCCGGGCCCAGCCCCTCGGGCACGGGCCCGAGCAGTGCGAGCCCCAGCGCCTCGCCGTCGGAATCGCCCCCGCCCGCCCACGAGGCCTCGGTCGAGTTGTTCTTCGCGATCAGCCAGCCCGCGTCCATCGACCTCATCGGGGAGGTGCGCACGATCGAGTACGACGGCGCCCTGCTCGAGGGCGTCATCCGCACGATCACCGAGGGCGAGGTGCGGGGCGCGGATCCCGACTACGACAACCTGTGGAACGACGTGCCCCTGCACGGTCTGAGCGTCGAGGGCGATGTGCTCGTCGTCGATCTCGGCTCCCGGCTGAGCGGCGTGGGCGCGGAGGCCGAGCAGGTGGCGATCGACCAGCTGGTCTGGACGGCCACGGGCATCGACCCGAGCATCCGCGCCCTGTCGTTCACCGTGGACGGCGCACCGGTCGATACGCTCGCCGGCCACATCGACGCCCGGGGCGAGTTCGTGCGCGGCTCGGAGGCCGAGACGCTGAGCCCGGTGCAGATCGACTCGCCCGCCGAGGGCGAGACGGTCGTCGGCGCGATCGTCGCGCAGGGACGCGCGTGCGTGTTCGAGGCGACGTTCGCCTGGGAGCTCATCTCGAGCGGCACGGTCGTCGACCAGGGCTCGGGTATGAGCGCCGAGTCGTGCCCCGTGCGCTCGCCGTGGACCGTCGAGCTGGGCGCGCGGCCCCCGGGCGAGTACACGCTGGTCGTGACGGAGATCTCCATGAAGGACGGATCGGCGGCGAGCGTCGATACGGCCACGTTCACGGTGAGCGGCCGGTGACGGGCGCGGTCGTGCGCGGCCCCCTCCGTCTCGACGCGTCGGATGACGGCGCGTGACGCGCGGGACGGGACTGTCTACTCCGATGTCGCCGGTTCGACCTAGTCTCAATTACGTGCTCCTCGAAACCCACGTGCTGCAAGACGACGACCCCGACCTGCCCGGTCTGCTGCGGGCCGGCTTCGTCGTCGTCGGCGAGTCGTGGGGGGCGCGGCTGCGGCTCGCCTCCGGCCGCGAGGCGGCGGGCCATGCGCGCCTCACCTCGGCGCTCCGCGGAGCGCGGGCCGCCGCAGTCCGCATCCTCGAGCTCGATCCGGTCTCCGCCGACGGCGACGACATCGTCGCCCTCGAGCGTCAGACCTCTCCCGACTACCCGGTCACGCCCGCCACGGCCCACCGCGCTCCCGACCTCGACGAGGTGCGTGAGTGGCCGCGGCGCTCGGTGCGCGCGTTCGGCGCCCGTGCCGAGGACGGCCGGCTCCTCGCCGTGTCGGTCGGGCACGAGAGCTACGAGAACGGCGAGCGTCTCGGCGACCACGACTTCGTCTCGGTGGCGCGCGAGAGCCGGGGGCAGGGCATCGCGAAGGCGGTCGTGGCCGCATGGATCCTCGCTCTCGCGGCGGAGGGCGTGCGCACCTTCGCCACCGGGGGAGCGGCGCAGAACTCCGGCAGCCTCGGCATGGTGCGCGCCCTCGGCTTCTCGATCGAGGAGCGCTGGCTCAGCCTGCAGCGGCGCTGATCGGGCGCCCTCGCGCCGGCGCGTGGCCTCGCCGGCACCGCCCGCACCGTGCCCTATCCCTTTACGGCACTCTCCCGCAACCCCATAGCGGCCGTCCGGGCGCGGCGCTACTGTCAGCCTCAGGCCGGTCCGACCACCCGAACACCCCCGTGCGGGCGCGGAACCGACCGAGAATCGAGATGCTCACATGGCAACACTCCTCTGGATCCTCGCCGTCGTCCTCGTCGTCGCAGGCGTCGTCGCCATCCTCCGCAAGCAGATCCTGTGGGGCATCGTGCTCATCGTCGTCGGCCTGCTCGTCGGCCCCGGCGGTGTGAGCCTGTTCGCCTCCTGATCCGTCATCGATCGTATGACCGCGCGGCGCGGCGCCCGGCGCGGGTGCCGCGCCGTCGCGTCGTGGCACGGGATGCCCGGCCGATGCCCGCGCTCGGCTCCGAGCATCCCCACCGTCGGGCGCCGACCTGCCCCGTCCGCCCGTTCTACTGACGGCGGCGCTCGCGTGCGCGTAGCCTCCGAGCGTCCGACCTCCGATCGTCCATCGGGCGACCGCGTCGTGCCCTGGCGAAGGAGCCACTATGCGCGCGCACGCCCGACCCCATTCCCCGTCGTTCACCAGTGCGGCGCCGCGCGTGCGACGGCGCCGGGGCAGTGCGGCTCTCGCCCTGGGCCTCGGCGCGCTCCTGCTCATGGCCTCCGCGGCGCCCGTGAGCGCGGAGACCGTCACCACGCCGGTGCTGACCGCCTCGACCGACGAGGTGGAGCTGACCCTCGATCGGCAGATCGGACCGGTCTCCTACGGATTCGGCCCGAGCGAGTGGCGCAGCTACCTGGTGCGCATCGTCAACCTCGGTGATGCCGACGTTCGCGTCGGGCTCTCCGTCGACGTGCGGCAGCAGGGAGTCCTCGAGCCGCTGTGGGAGTCGGACTTCCTCGCCGCCGCCGGCCTCGATCCCGCGGATCCCGATCAGGCTCAGCAGCTGGCCGACATCTTCTCGCCCGTCATCGGCCCCGGCGGCACCTTCGAGTTCCCGGTGCCCGAATGGCCGGGGTTCACCTACTCGTTCCAGCAGCTCGAACCGGTACCGCAGGAGATCGCCCGAACGACCTCCGACGGCTACTACGTGCCGTTCTACGACTTCGCGCTCGACGGCGGCGGGATGCCCGTCGCGACCGTCAGCGGAGCGGAGATCTTCCCCGGTCTCACCGCCACGGTCACCGCCTCGGGGCTGCCGCCGGGCGCCGAGCTCAGCGTCTGGATGGCCCCCGGCATCGACCTGTTCAGCTTCCTCCTCGCCGGAGCGCAGCTCCCCGCCGATGCCATCGAGGCGGGTCGCGGCGTCGTCGACACCGGGGGCGGGTACACCGCGACGCTGACGCTGCCTCCGGGTCTGCCGCTGGGGTCGTACCAACTGGTCATCGGCGACGAGGCGAGCCGCACCTGGCCGGCGGGGACGAGCTCGAGCATCAGCGTGATCGCGCCGCCCGCATCCGTCACGGCGACGACGCCGATCGGCAGCCCGGTCGTCACCGTTCTCGAGAGCAGCGCGGGCACCATGACGCTCACGTTCCCCAGCGTCGACGCCGCCGGATCGACGACCGTCGCGGTATCGAGCACGGGACCGACCCTCGATGGCTTCCAGTTCGCGGGGACCCCCGCCGTCTACTACCACCTCGACACGGAGGCGAGCGTCTCAGGCCCGGTCGAGGTGTGCCTCGACTACGACCCGGCGACGACATCGAGCGCCCCGAGGCTCTACCACTACGAGTCGGATGCCTGGGTCGACATCACCACGTCCGCGACGGCGGGCAGGGTGTGCGGGTCGACGACGTCGTTCTCCCCGTTCGTGCTCGGCGTGCCCACGGGCGTCGAGCTCGCGAACAAGGAGCAGTGCAAGGACGGCGGATGGCGCACGAGCACCATCCCCGTCTTCGGGAATCAGGGCTCCTGCGTGCAGTGGTTCCAGGCTCGGGGGCGGTGACCGCGTCGTCGCGCGCCCCGGGATGCTCGGCGCCGGCCGTCCGTCGGCTCCGAGCATCCCCAGGTAACGGTGCCAGGGTTGCCGCATGACCGAGATGCCGATGTTCCCGCTCGGATCCGTGCTGTTCCCCGCGATGCCGACGGCGCTGCGCATCTTCGAGGAGCGCTACATCGTGATGCTCTCGGCCGTGCTGCAGGACGAGCCGGCGCGCTTCGGCATCGTGCTCATCGAGCGCGGCAGCGAGGTCGGCGGAGGAGAGCACCGGTTCCCGATCGGCACGATCGCCGAGATCAGTCAGATGGAGGCGAGCGAGGGCTTCATCGGGCTCATCGCCCAGGGCGGTCGTCGCATCGAGGTCGTCGACTGGCTGCCCGACGACCCCTACCCGCGCGCCGAGGTGCGCGAGGTGCCCGACCTGGAATGGCGGGAGGAGCTGCGGCCGCTGTTCGTCGAGGCCGAGCAGCTCGTGCGGCGCACGCTCGCGCAGGCGAGCGAGTTCGTCGAGCAGCAGTGGGGCGCCGACATCGAGCTCGCCGACGACCCGCACGATGCGCTGTGGCAGCTCGCCGGCATCGCTCCGCTCGGTCCGCTCGACCAGGTGAGACTGCTGCGGGCGACCGACGCGGAGCAGCTGCTGCGCGATCTCATCGAGCTGACGGCGGGGGCGGCCGAGATGCTCACCGTGCGCTGGGACGATGACGACGACTTCCCGCGGCCGGAGGACTTCGGCGAGCCCGGCGAGGTCGAGGGGCCGCCTGCGGACGGCGAGCCGGCGACGATGGACCCGGCTCCGGAGGCCGCCGCGACGGAGTCCCCGACGGCGGACGCAGCGGACGCGGTGGGCGCGGCGGACGACGCGAACGGCACGGCCGCGGGTGCGGAGCACCCGGCCGAGGACGGCGACGCCCCCGACGCCCCGACCCCGCCGCGGTAGCCTGGCCGCGTGATCGACGCCCTCCCCATCCCGACCGATCCCGGAACCGCCGCTGCGGCGGGGCCGATCTTCGCCCTGATGGCCCTCGCCACGGTCGGAGTGCTGATCTGGCAGGCGGTGCGGTACTTCCGCGAGAACCGCGAGGAGGAGGGCCCGCACGAGCCTCCGGAGCGGGACGAGCCCTAGTCGAGCACGTGCCGGCGCGCCTCGACGATCGTGCGCACGGTGGCGGGCCCGAGCGGGGCATCCGCCGAGAAGTGCACCGTGGCGCCGACGAGCCGGCCCTCCGGCAGCACCTCGGCGAGGGATGCGGCCGCGACCGTGCTCATGAGGTGCAGGCTGCAGTGCGTCCTCGCTGCGGAGAGACCGACGAACGCCCTGCCGTCGACGCGCACGACGATGATGCCGTACGAGATGACCGTCTGCGCCCCGGGCAGTGCGTCGAGAAGACGGCCGAGCACCGTACGCAGAGCGAGCGCCTGGTCGGCGGGCGCGGCGGCGAGGTACTCCTCGGGAGTCGTCGCCGCCAGGCCCCTCGACATGAGCTCAGCCGCGGCCCCGCGCGATCCAGGCCTCGACCTCGTCGGCCGTGCGCGGGATGCCCGCCGACAGGTTCTCGGCGCCCTCGGCCGTGACGACGATGTCGTCCTCGATGCGCACGCCGATGCCGCGGTACTCCTCGGGCACGGTGAGGTCGTCGGGCTGGAAGTACAGGCCGGGCTCGATCGTGAAGACCATGCCCTCCTCGAGCACGCCGTCGATGTAGAGGTCGCGGCGGGCCTGCGCGCAGTCGTGCACGTCGAGACCGAGGTGGTGCGAGGTGCCGTGCACCATGTACCGGCGGTGGTAGCCGGCCTCGGGCTTCAGGCTCTCCTCGGCGCTCACCGGCAGCAGGCCCCACTCGGCGGTGCGGGCGGCGATGACCTCCATGGCCGCGGCGTGGATCTCGCGGAACCGGATGCCCGGCCGCACGATCGCGAAGGCCGCGTCGGCCGCCTCGCGCACGGCCTCGTACACCCGGCGCTGCACCTCGGTGAAGGTGCCGCTCACCGGGAGGGTGCGGGTGATGTCGGCCGTGTAGTAGCTCTCGAGCTCGACCCCGGCGTCGATGAGGATGAGGTCGCCCGGCAGCACGGGGCCGTCGTTGCGGGTCCAGTGCAGGATGCACGCGTGCGGGCCGCTCGCGGCGATCGTGTCGTAGCCGACGGTGTTGCCCTCGGCGCGGGCGCGGCGGTTGAAGGTGCCCTCGACCAGGCGCTCTCCGCGCGGGTGCTCGACGATCGCGGCGAGGTCGGCGACGACGTCGTCGAAGCCCTGCGCGGTCGCCTCGACGGCGAGGCGCATCTGCTCGAGCTCCCAGGCGTCCTTGACGAGGCGCAGCTCGCTCGCGTCACGGGCGAGCAGATCGTCGCGGGAGGTGTCGACGGCGGCTCCGGCGGGCGACCCGGTGTCCTCCGGGGTCACGACGCTGAGCCGCTGGGCGTCGATACGGGCGGTGAGCGCGGGGTCGGCCTCGCGCACGAGCACCGTCTCGGCCTCGCCGGCGGCGTCGAGCGCGGCATCCAGCTCGGCCAGGCCGCGCGTGGCGATCGCGAGATCGGCGGCGACCTCCTCGGCCGAGGGGCGGGCGCCCGTCCAGAACTCCCCGATCTCGGGGTTGGCGTAGAACTCGTCGGAGTCGCGCCCGGCCGCCTCGCGGAAGAACAGCACCGCGTCGTGGCCGCCCGCGGCGCTCGGGGTCATGACCAGCACGCTGCCGGGCACGGTGTCGCTGCCCCAGCCGGTGAGGTGGGCGAAGGCGGAGTGCGCGCGGTAGGGGTAGTCGGTGTCGTTGGAGCGCTGCTTGGCCGGGCCGGCGGGGATCACGAGGCGGGCATCCGGGAACAGGGCGGAGAGGGCGGCGCGGCGCTCGGCGGCGAGCGCGGCCTGCGGGCGGGCGACCCCGCCGCGCGAGGGGCGCTCGGCCCAGCCCTGCGAGATGTAGGTCTTGAAGGCGTCGGAGCCGGGGGTCGTCGACCGGTTCGCGGTCGCGCGCGGGGCGTCCTTCGGCTCGGTCACCGCGGCGGCACCCGTCTCGGTCGTGGCGGTCGTGTCTGCATCGGTCGTGTCAGCCATGCCCCCATCCTCGCACCCCGCCGCGCCGCGCGCAGGGGCGATGCCCGGCGCATCGAGCGCGGTTGCGAGGGGATGCCCGGCGCGCGCCGCTCAGAGCAGGACGCGCGCGACCACGGGCCGGTGGTCGCTCCCCGCATCGTCGCGCGAGGTGATGACGCGGAACCCCGTGACCGTGACGTCGGGGGTCGTGAGCACGTGGTCGATGGGCGCCCCGAGCAGCGGCGGCAGCGAGGCGGGCCAGGTGCCGACCGCGCCGTTGCCGGTGGCGATGGCGGCGTCGACGCACTCCCCGATGCCGGGGCCGCCGGGCGTGGCCGTGAAGTGGTCGGCGGTGGCGTTGAGGTCGCCAGCCATGATCGTGCTCTCGCCCCGGCAGACGCTGTCGAGCCAGACCAGATCCTCGCGCCAGTTCGCGAGCTCGGCGGGGATGGGGGCGACGGGGTGGACGCCGATGATCGTCGGGCCGTCGTGGCCGCGCGGCCGCAGCACGAGGCTCGGCAGCACCGTGGTGTTGCCGACGTCGCGGTCGATGTCGTACTCGCCGATCTCGACCGAGACGAGCACGCTCGTCGATCGCGCGATGGCGATCTGATCGAAGGCCTCGGTGTAGACCCACATGGGCCGGCCCGCTTCGCGCAGCAGCACGGCGGCTGCCTCGGCGGTCGCCGCCGAGGTCTCGGGCAGCACGATGATGTCGCTCTGCTCCTCGAGCGCCAGGTCGGCGATGCCGTCGGCGCCGGTGGCGTCGCCGAGGGTGTTCCAGGCGAGCACCGAGAGCTCCTCCGGCGCGCGGGCGGGGAGGGAGTCGTCGCCGAAGCCCCGGCTCGCGAGCACCGCGGCGTTGATCGCCGTGAACACGAGCGCGATGACGGCGAGCGAGGCGAAGAACCGTCGACCGCCCCGCCACACGATGGCGACGAGCGCGAAGACGAGGGCCCCGAGCACCGCGACCACCGAGGTGAGCCCGCGCAACGCCACGACCTGCGCCACGATGGGCGCGCCGGCGAGGTCGAAGAGGCTCGGCCACGCCAGCACGAGCAGAACCAGACTGACGCCCACGAGAACGACGGCGGCGAGGATACGGGCGAACATGTCCCGGTGAGCCTACAAGCGTCGCCCCGCGCCTCCGGTGCGCGCACGCCCTGCGAGTGCACAGCCGGCGCGGGCCGATCTCCCGGCATCGCTCCGTACTCTGAGCGCGGCCGCGCGCCCGCCGGGGCGGTCCCCTCGACGGGCGCCGGCCGCTTCCGGCTTCCTGGGCCGCGATCGGGCGAGGGGATGCCGCTGCCGGCCCGCGCCGGGCATCCAGCCCCCCGCCTCTAGGCTGGCGGCATGAGCGCGACCGCCATCGACCTGCACTGCCACAGCAGCGTCTCCGACGGCACGGAGACGCCGACGCAGCTCGTGCGCGCGGCGGTCGCCGCGGGTCTCGACACGATGGCGATCACCGACCACGACTCGACCGCCGGCTGGGACGAGGCGCTCACCGCCGCGGCGGGCACCGGGCTGCAGATCATCCGCGGCATGGAGCTGTCGACCCGGCACGAGTGGCGCAGCGTGCACGTGCTCGGCTACCTCTTCGATCCGCACGACCAGCGTCTGCTGACCGAGACGGGCCGCATCCGCGAGGACCGCCTGAACCGTGCCGAGCGCATGGTCAGCCGCATCGCCGAGGACTACGACGTGACGTGGAACGACGTGCTCGCCCAGTCGGGCGGCGTCTCGATCGGGCGCCCGCACATCGCCGACGCGCTCGTCGCGCGCGGCATCGTCGGCACGCGCAGCGAGGCCTTCGAGACGATCCTGCACTTCCGCGCCGGGTACTACCTGCCGCACGAGGCGCCGACGGTGCTCGACGGCGTGCGGCTCATCGCCGAGGCCGGGGGAGCGCCCGTGATCGCGCACCCCGCCACGCGCGGCCGCGAGGCGGTCATCGACGAGCCCATGCTGCGCCGGCTCGTCGACGCCGGGCTCGCCGGGCTCGAGGTCGGCCACCGCGAGAACACCGCGGAGGGGCGCGAGGTGCTCGAGGAGTGGGCGGCCCGCTACGACCTCGTCGTGACGGGGTCGAGCGACTACCACGGCGAGGGCAAGCCGAATCGGCTGGCCGAGAACACGACGAGCCCCGACTCGCTCGAGCGGCTCATCGCCCGCACGCGGGGCGTGGAGCCCGTGCGGGCCTGAGCCCCTCATCCGCTCGCGCTAGTGCGCGAGCGGGACGCTCTGCTGCTCGTCCTCGGCCTCGGCCCCGTCGTCGACCGCCGGGCCGCCGGTCGGCGCGGTCACCCGGCGCACGAAGAGCACGAGCGGCAGGGTGACGAGCGCGATGCCCGTTCCGACGAGGAACGCGGCGCGGATGCCCTCCGCCGTGATGGCGGCGCCCTCCTCGGCGGCGGGGCCCGCGAAGGCGGCCGAAAGGGTGATGAAGAGCGCAATGCCCGCGGCTCCGGCCACCTGCTGGATGGTGCCGACGATCGCGCTGCCGTGCGCGTTGAGCTCGGGCCGCAGCGACGACAGTCCGTTGGTGAGCAGCGGCGTGAAGAGCAGCGCGAGGCCCAGGCTCACGCCGATGTGCGCCACCGTGACGAGCCACAGCGGGGTGCCGGCGGCGAACATCGCCATGCCGCCGAGCGAGACGATGAGCAGCACCGAGCCGAGCAGCACGAGGCCGCGCGGACCGACGGCGTCGTACCGGCGCCCGATGAACGGCGCGAGGATGCCCTGCAGGAGCGCCCCGGGAAGGATCGCGAGCCCCGCGGCGAGCGCGTCGTAGCCGAGCACCTCCTGCACGTAGAGCGGCAGGAGGATGATCGCGCCGAAGAGGGCCATCGAGGCGATCGTCACGATCGAGATCGAGAGGGCGAACTGCCGCGAGGCGAAGGTGCGCAGGTCGAGCAGGGCGGCATCGCTGCGCTGCAGGTGGATCTGGCGCGCGACGAAGAGGCCGATGATGACGGCGCCGCCGATGAGCGACGCGAGCGCGATGGTGCTGCCGTTCTCGCTCTCGCCGCCCTCGCCCAGCTGGGCGAGGCCGTAGACGAAGCCGCCGAAACCGAGGGCCGAGAGCACGACCGAGAGCACGTCGAGACGGCCGGGCCGGTAGACGCCGACGTTGACGATGCGCGCGGCGCCGAGGGCGAGCGCCACGAGGGCGAAGGGCACCATGACGATGAACAGCCAGCGCCAGTCGGCGATCTGCAGGATGGCTCCCGAGACGGTCGGGCCGAGGGCGGGGGCGACGGCGATGACGATCGAGATGTTGCCGACGACGCGGCCGCGGATGGCGGGCGGCACGAGGGCGAAGACGGTCGTGAACAGCAGCGGCATCATGATGGCCGTGCCGCTGGCCTGCACGATGCGGCCGACGAGCAGCAGCTCGAAGCCCGGCGAGACGGCGGCGATGACGGTGCCGAGCGTGAACAGGCTCATCGCGGCGAGGAACATCGGCCGGGTCTGGAAGCGCTGCATCAGGAAGCCCGTGATGGGAATGACGACGGCGAGCGTGAGCATGAAGGCGGTCGTGAGCCACTGGGCCGCGCTGGCGGTGATGCCGAGATCGTCGATGAGCCGCGGGATGGCGTTGCCCATGAGGGTCTCGTTGAGGATGACCACGAAGGCGGAGATCAGCAGCAGCCGGATCACGCCCATGTTGCGCTTGTGCTCCGGCCCGGAGAGATCGACGTCGGACGAATGCGGTGCGGGCGGAGTCGATGGCATAGCGACTGCAACCTGCCGAGCATTCCGTGTATTCCCGCACGGCGGATCCGATCCGTCACGGCGGATCCGATCGGTCACGGTGGACGCGGTCGGCCACGGCGGATGCGCCGGCCGTCGAGGGCGGACGCGCGACGGCCCCCGGAGCAGGATGCTCCAGGGGCCGTCGCGCGATGCGGGGTGGTGGCGTCAGTCGGCCGCGGGCGCCGCGCTCTGCTGGCCTCCGCCGGCACCGCCCGAACCGCCGGAGCGGCGACGACGGCGTCGACGGGGCGCGGTGGTGCCGCCCTCGCCCGCGGGGGCGGCCGCGGTGCTGCCGGTCGAGGGGGTGCTGCCGGATGCTCCGCGCTCACGGCGCTCGCCGCCGCGCTCGGTGCGCTCGCCCGAGCGCTCGCCGGTGCGGCCCGCGCCGTCGCGGCGGGTGCGTTCGCGCGGCGGGCGCGCGGCATCCCGCTCGACCTTGGGGATGGGCGTCGACTTGAGGCGGCCCTTGATGCCGGCCGGGATGTTGAGGTCGGTGTAGAGGTGCGGCGACGAGGAGTACGTCTCAACGGGCTCGGGGATGTTCATCTCGAGCGCCTTGTTGATGAGCGCCCACTTGTGCATGTCGGCCCAGTCGACGAAGGTCACCGCGATGCCGGTCTTGCCCGCGCGGCCGGTGCGGCCGACGCGGTGCAGGTAGGCGTCGTGGTCGTCGGGCACCGTGTGGTTGATCACGTGGGTGACGTCGTTGACGTCGATGCCGCGGGCGGCCACGTCGGTCGCGATCAGGATGTCCTTCTTGCCGGCCTTGAACGCCGCCATCGAGCGCTCGCGCGCCTCCTGCGTCATGTCGCCGTGCACGGCGCCCGCGCTGAAGCCGCGGTCGGTGAGCTCCTCGACGATCTTCGCGGCGGCGCGCTTCGTGCGCGTGAAGATCACGGTCTTGCCGCGGCCCTCCGACTGCAGGATGCGCCCGATGACCTCGTCCTTGTCGAGCGCGTGCGCCCGGTAGACGATGTGCTCGATGTTGGCCTGGGTGAGGCCCTCGTCGGGGTCGGTGGCGCGGATGTGGATGGGGCGCGTCATGAAGCGGCGCGCGAGGGCGACGATCGGGCCCGGCATGGTGGCCGAGAACAGCATCGTGTGGCGCGTGGGCTTGGTCTGCGAGAAGAGCCGCTCGATGTCGCTGAGGAACCCGAGGTCGAGCATCTTGTCGGCCTCGTCGAGCACCATGACCTCGACGTTCGCGAGGCTCAGCAGGCGCTGGCTGGCGAGGTCGAGCAGGCGGCCGGGCGTGCCGACGACGATCTGCGCGCCCGCCTTCAGCTGCTCGATCTGGCCCTCGTAGGCCTTGCCGCCGTAGATCGAGACGATCTTGGTCGGCCGGTTCTTGGCGGCGAGCTCGAGGTCCTCGGTGACCTGCACGCACAGCTCGCGCGTCGGCACGACGACGAGCGCCTTGACGCCGGGCTCGGGGTCGGTGCCGAGCCGCTGGATGAGCGGGAGGCCGAAGCCGAAGGTCTTGCCGGTGCCGGTCTTCGCCTGGCCGATGATGTCCTGGCCGGTCAGCGCGAGCGGGATCGTCTGCTCTTGGATGGGGAACGGCTCGAGGATGCCGTGGGATGCGAGGGCATCGACCAGATCGGTCTCGATGCCCAGGTCGGTGAAAGTCACGTGAAGGATTCGCCTTATCTGCGGTATGGGATTCCCGTCAGTTTAGCCGCCGCACGGGCCGATGGGCGGGCGGACCGCGCGGAGGGGGCCGGGGCGGCGCGCATCCATCGCATACAGTAGGCGCGTGGCATGGTTCCGACGGTCCCCGCAGCGTGCGCAGGTGCCCGCCCTGAAGCCGCGCGACACCGCCACGGCGATGACCCGGGTCGACCTGCACCGGCTCACCCCGCCCGTCGATCAGTACCTCGGTCACTGCGCCGCGCTGCACCTGACCTTCTTCGAGCAGCTGAGCCACGCGGTCGCCAATGCGCCCCGCATCGCCGATAAGGACGCCCTGACCGTCGTCGCGGGCACCGCGCTACGCCGCTACGAGGCGCTCGTCGCCGAGATCGAGCGCCGCAAGCTCGACCGCTCCGCCCTCATGGAGCCCCACCTGCACGGCGTGCAGGAGTTCGAGCGCCGCACGATGGGCGCCGACTGGCACGAGCAGGTCGCGAGCGCCCACGTGACCATCGGGTTCCTCACCGACTTCTGGATGCGCCTGGCCGCCGGCCTGCCGAAGGACGCGCGCGAGCGCGTCGAGCAGGCCCTGCGCATCGGCGAGCTGGATGCCCCGCTGCACCGCATCGTGCAGCGCGCCATCGCGGCGAACCCCCGGCTGTCGTCGCGGCTCGCGCTCTGGTGCCGCCGCCTCGTCGGCGACACGATGCTGCAGGCCCGCTCGGCCCTCGCCGTCGCGATCGACAGCCGCGACGACGAGGAGCAGATCGAGCCCGTGCTCACCGAGCTCATCGCCGAGCACACCCGCCGCATGGACAAGCTGGGACTGACCGCCTGATGTCGTGGGGAGGGGACGGGCCGCGGCCGATGCAGCCCGAGAGCAGTCAAGGGCGCACGGCGCTCATCCTGATCATCGTCTCGATCGCGGCGCGCGCCGTCGTCTCGGTCATCACGGGCCCGCTCCTCGCCGTGCTCGGCGGCATCGGCGCCATCGTCGTCCTGCTGCTCAACGCGGCCGCGCTCATCGTCACGATCGTCGGCATCGTCATCGCCTGGATCGCCATCGTCAAGCACCGCGACCGGTCGCTCGTGCTGCTGATCGTCGCCGTCGTCGCGAGCGTGCTGACCCTGTTCTCCCTGCCCTCGCTGCTCTAGTCGGCCCGCGCGCTGTACCACGGGAGGGCATCCCCTCGCCCCCTGCGATGTCGGCCCTCTCCCAGTTCGATCGCCCGGCCCCTCAGTAGGGTTCGGAGGTTCTCGCCGGATGGGGCGGGAGCGCGCCGGACCGTCCTGAATCGAGGAAGCACCATGCCCACCGACGAGCGCACCTCCGACTCCCTCAACTCGAAGGTCGTCGCTCTCGCGGCGGCCGGGGCCGTCGGCGGATTCCTGTTCGGATTCGACTCCTCCGTCGTGAACGGCGCGGTCGCGTCGATCGAGACGCAGTTCTCGCTCGCCCCCGAGCTCACCGGCTTCGCCGTCGCGAGCGCCCTGCTCGGCTGCGTCGCCGGTGCGGAGGCGGCGGGCCGGCTCTCCAGCAGGTTCGGCCGCATCCCCGTCATGATGATCGGCGCGGTGCTCTTCCTCATCTCGGCCATCGGCTCGGGATTCGCCTTCGGGGTGTGGGATCTCATCCTCTGGCGCCTCGTCGG
Organism: Microcella daejeonensis; assembly: GCF_026625045.1. Classification (GTDB taxonomy): domain Bacteria; phylum Actinomycetota; class Actinomycetes; order Actinomycetales; family Microbacteriaceae; genus Microcella; species Microcella daejeonensis. The sequence goes on from NZ_CP113089.1 coordinate 1,775,018, forward strand.
CGGCGTCGGCATCGGCATCGCCTCCGTCGTCTCGCCGGCGTACATCGCCGAGATCTCCCCGCGGGCGTTCCGCGGGCGGCTGGGCTCGCTGCAGCAGCTCGCCATCACGACGGGCATCTTCGGGGCGCTGCTCTCGAACGCGGTCTGGCGGGATGCGGCCGGCGGCGCGGGCGAGCCCTTCTGGCTGGGGCTCGAGGCATGGCGGTGGATGTTCCTGGCGGGTGCCATACCCGCCGTCGTCTACGGCGTCATCGCGCTCGTGCTGCCCGAATCGCCCCGCTACCTCATCGAGAAGGGCCGCCGCGACGACGCCCGGCGCATCATCGCCTCGGTCTGGCCCTCGGGCGACGCCGACGGCGAGATCCGCGTCATCCAGTCGGCGATCGACGAGGATGCCGCGAACGCGGCCACCGGCACCCTGCGCGGGAAGGCGCTCGGCCTGCGGCCGATCGTGTGGATCGGCATCGTGCTGTCGGTGTTCCAGCAGTTCGTCGGCATCAACGTGATCTTCTACTACTCCACGACGCTCTGGAGCGCGGTGGGCTTCGCCGAGTCCGACTCCTTCCAGATCTCGGTCTTCACCTCGATCGTCAACATCGCCGTGACGCTCGTCGCCATCGCGCTCGTCGACCGCGTCGGGCGGCGACCCATCCTGCTGACCGGCTCGATCGGCATGGCCGTCTCCCTCGGCGCGATGGCCCTCGCGTTCTCGCAGGCCGTCGTCGACGCCGAGTCGGTGTCGCTGCCGGGCGGCTGGGGCATCGTCGCCCTCGTCGGGGCGAACGTCTTCGTCGTCGCCTTCGGGGCGAGCTGGGGGCCGCTGGTCTGGGTGCTGCTGGGCGAGATGTTCCCGAGCACCATCCGGGCGCGCGCGCTGGGGGTCGCGGCTGCTGCGCAGTGGCTGGCGAACTTCGCCATCACCGTGAGCTTCCCCGCCATGTCGCAGGCCTCGCTGCCGCTCACCTACGGCATGTACGCGGCCTTCGCCGCGGCCTCGTTCGTCTTCGTTCTGCGCTTCATCCCCGAGACCAAGGGCGTCGCGCTCGAGGAGACCGGCACGCTCACGGTGGAGCGCCGGGCGCGGGCGGGCCGCCGGGGGTAGGGTCGGGGCGCATGGAAGCCCTGCCCGTGTTCATCCTCGCGGCCGTATGCGGCGTGATCGTCATCGCCTTCATCGTCGTGGCGGTGCTGCAGGTCGTGCGCTCGACCGACATCTCGCTGACCGCCAGGACCGCGTGGGTCATCGGCATCGTCGTCGCCCCGCTGATCGGGGCGATGGCCTGGTACCTGCTCGGCGATCGCACGCCGCAGATCGAACGGGAGCTCGGCATCAGAGGGCCGCGCAGCGGCGGGTGACGCGCGGGCGCTCCGGGTCAGCGGGCGCGCGCCGCGGTGCGGGTCGACCGCTCGGGGGAGCGGCCGCGCTCAGCGAGCGCCGACGAGGCGCTGGAGCAGGGCCGCGTCGGCGTCCGCGCGGCGACGGTGCAGCATCCAGGCGATGCCGGCCGCGACGAGGGGGCCGATGACCAGGCTGAGAACCCAGATCCAGCCGCCGTCGAAGGTGAAGCCGAGCCACAGCAGCAGCACCCAGGTGGCCGCCGTGGCCGCCGCGCCCACGACCATCGTGACGAGGAGGCCGTGCGTGTCGCGGCCCGGAACGATGTAGCGCACGGCGAGGCCGAGGGCGGCGCCGATGATCGTGACGAACAGCAGCTCCATGTGGGGGAGGCCCTCTAGCCGACGAAGCCCACGCGGCGCGCCGACTCGGTGCCGATCTCGACGTAGCCGATGGCCGCGGCGGGGACGATGTACGACTTGCCCTTGTCGTCGCTCAGCGAGAGCACGGTGCCGTCGGCGAGGGCGGCGGCCACCGCCTTCTCGATCTCGGCTGCGGGCTGCGAGGTCTCGAACGAGAGCTCACGGGGGCTGTTGAGAATGCCGATGCGAATGTCCACGAGTGTCACTGTACCCCGGCGTAGGAGGCCGATCCGCGGCGTTCACCGAGAGCGGATCCCGGGCCCGCGCGGGCGCTCCGGCCGGGCGATCGCGCGATGTCGGTGCGCGCCGATACCGTGATCGGCATGCCCCCCGCCGAGCCCGCCGCCGTCGCCGCGGGCGCTCGCGAGACGGCCGCGCTCGACGCGAGCCAGCGGGCGGTGGTCGGTGCCCGGCGCGGGCCCGGCGCGGTCGTGCTCGGCGCCCCCGGCACGGGCAAGACCCGCACGGTGATCGAGCTCGTCGCGGCCGCCATCCTCGACGACGGGCTGCCTCCCGAGAGCGTGCTCGTGCTGACCCCCTCCCGCCGCAGCGCGACGGTGCTGCGCGACCGCCTTGCCTTGCGCCTCGCGCACGGCGACGAGTCCGCTGCGCCCGTGCTGCCGGGGCCCCTCGCGCGCTCGATCGCCTCGTACGCCCACGCGATCGTCACGGCGGATGCCCGGCTCACCGGCCAGCCCGACCCGCGGCTGCTCTCCGGCGCCGATCAGGACGCCGATCTCGCCGAGCTGCTGGCGGGGCACGCGCTCGACGGCACGGGCCCGCGGTGGCCCGATCACCTCGGGCCGGAGGTGCGGGCGCTCGGCGCGTTCCGCACCGAGCTGCGCGATGCGATCGCCCGGGTGTCGGAGCACGGGTGGACCACCGATCGGCTGCGGTCGGAGGGCCGCGCGCACGACCAGCCCGCGTGGGCGGCCCTCGCCGACCTCGTCGACGAGTACCGCGTCGTGCTCGGCGGCGCCCGGGCCGACCAGGTCGACCCGGCCGAGCTCGTGCGGGCCGCGATCGGGCTCGTGCGCGATCCGGCGCCCGGAGCGCCGGCCGCCCCGCGGCTCGTCGTGCTCGACGACGCGCACGATGCGACGCCGAGCGGCTTCGAGCTGCTGGCCGCGCTCGCCGCGCGCGGGGCGACGGTCATCGCGCTCGGCGACCCCGACGTGGCCACGAACACGTTCCGCGGGGCGGAGCCCGACGCCGTCGCCCGGCTCGGCGTGCTGCTCGAGGCGGGCATCCCGACCCTCGTACTCGGCACGGCGCACCGGCAGGGGCCCGCGCTGCGCGCGCTCACCGCGGGGCTCAGCGCGCGCATCGGCACGGCGGCGGCGGGCGCCCAGCGCCGGGCGGTGCCCGGGCGGGCGGCCGATCCCCTCGACGCCGATGACGCGCTCGTGCGAACGGAGGGCGCGCTGCTCGCCGTCGCCGCTCCGAGCCCCGCGCGCGAGAGATCGCTCGTGGCCGACCTGCTGCGCGAGCGCCACCTGCTCGACGGCGTGCCCTGGTCGGCGATGGCCGTCGTCGTGCGCACCGGGGCCCAGGTGCCGCTGCTCGCCCGGGCGCTCGCCGCGGCCGAGGTGCCCGTGCGCACGACCGCGGCCGGTCGGCCGCTGCGCGAGCATCCCGCCGCCCGCGCCCTCATCCGCTTCGTCGACGTCGGTACGGGGCGCTCACCGCTGGATGCCGATGCCGCGGCCGAGCTGCTGCTCTCGCCGCTCGGCGGCCTCGACCGCATCGGCCTGCGGCGGCTGCGGCGCGCCCTGCGCGGGGAGGAGCTCGCGGGGGAGGGCGACCGCGGCGCCGACGAGCTGCTCGTCGAGGCGCTCGCCGCCCCCGATCGGCTCGAGACGATCGATCACCGAACGGCGCGCCGCGCGGCGCGCGTCGCGCGCACCCTCGCGCGCATCCGTACCGCTCACGAGGCGGGGGCGACCGTCGACGAGCTGCTCTGGACGGCGTGGGACGAGGCCCGGCTCGCGGCGGAGTGGGCGCAGACGTCGGCGGGAAGCGGCATCGTGGCCGCCGAGGCCGACCGCGCTCTCGACGCCGTGGTCGCGGTCTTCACCGCCGCGACGACGATCGTCGACACGGTGCCCGAGGCGACGGTCGAGACCTTCCTCGCCCGCGTGCTCGACAGCGACGTCGCGGACGACCTGCTGCAGCCCGTGCGCACCGAGGAGTCGGTGCTCATCACGACCCCGGCCTCGGCCGCGGGGCTCGAGGTGGACGTCGTCGTGGTGGCCGGTCTCACCGAGGGCGTCTGGCCCAATCTCCGCGTGCGCGGCACCCTCCTCGGCGCTCCGCTGCTGAGCCGGGTCGCCCGCGATCTGCCCGTCGCCGACCTCGACGAGCGGCGGCTCGTGCTCGACGACGAGCTGCGCATGTTCGTGCTCGCGGCCTCGCGGGCGCGCCGCCAGCTGATCGTCACGGCGACGGCGGGCGAGGACGAGCAGCCGAGCGCGCTGTGGGAGCACGTCAGCCAGGCCGCGGGGGAGCCGGCCGTCGGCTCCGCCCGGCGCGGCCGACCCCGCTCGCTGCGCCGGCTCGTCGGCCAGCTGAGGCGCATCCTCACCGACCCCGCCTCGAACGAGACCGCCCGGGCGGAGGCGGCGGTCGCCCTGCGGCGCCTCGCCGACGAGGGCGTCGCCGGGGCGGGGCCCGACGAGTGGTGGGGCGTGCTCGAGCCCTCGACGACGGCGCCGCTGTTCCTCGACGACGAGCACGTGACCCTCTCGCCGTCGAAGCTCGAGGCCATCGAGACCTCGCCGCTCGACTGGTTCCTCGACCGCATCGCGCCGGAGGAGACGAGCGCCGTCATGGGCATCGGCACGATCGTGCACGGGGCGATGGAGACCCTCGACGATCCCGACGTCGACGCGGTCTGGGCGGCCATCGAGGCGCGCTGGGCCGAGCTCGTCTTCGAATCGCCGTGGCTCGCCGAGCAGCAGCGCCGCCTCGCCCGCCGCTACGCCGAGGGCGTCGCCGCCTACCTGCGCGACGCCGCCCTCGAGGGCCGCGCTCGCGTCGCGGCCGAGGAGCGCTTCTCCGTGCTCGTCGACCGGGCCCGGCTGAGCGGCAGCGTCGACCGCATCGAGCGCTCCGACGACGGCGGCGTGCGCATCATCGACCTCAAGACCGGGCGACCGGTGACGGACGCCGGGGCGACGGGCAACGCGCAGCTCGGCGCCTACCAGCTCGCCTATGCCGACGGCGCCTTCGACGAGCTGCTCGACCCGATCGGTCCGCACCACGCGGAGGGTGCCCGACTGCTGTTCGTGCGCGAAGGCGTGCGCGGCAAGCCCTACCGCGAGGCCCGGCAGCCCGTGCTCGACGAGGAGGGGCTCGAGGCGTTCCGGCTGCGGCTGCGGCAGGCGGTGGCCGCGGTGGCGGTGGCGGAGCTCTCCGGCCCGCGCACGGTCGGTCGCTTCGACTTCGCCGCACGACGGCATCGGCTGCACCGCGTGCCGCCGATCACGGGGGAGCGATGAGCGCCGGGGCGGGCATCCCGCCGCGCCCGGGGCGGCAGCCGCGCATCAGCGCCGACGCGATCGCCGAGGCGATCGGCCAGCACCGGCCGACGGAGGAGCAGCGCGCCGTGATCGAGGCGCCGCTCGCCCCCGCGCTCGTCGTCGCCGGTGCCGGCTCGGGCAAGACCGAGACGATGGCGGCGCGCGTGCTCTGGCTCGTCGCGAACGAGTTCGTGCGGCCCGACGAGGTGCTCGGGCTCACCTTCACCCGCAAGGCCGCCGGCGAGCTCGCCCATCGGATCCGCTCGCGCCTGGACGCGCTCGGGCGCAGCCCGCTGATGGCGCGGCCCGAGGGCTCCCCGCCGCTCGTCGACGCCTTCACCCAGCCGGCCGTCAGCACGTACAACGCCTTCGCCTCGACCCTCTACCGCGACCACGCCGTGCTCATCGGGCGCGACCCCGAGGGCGTCGTGCTCGGCGAGGCGAGCGCGTGGCAGCTGGCCCGCGAGCTCGTCACGCGCAGCAGCGACGATCGGCTCGGGGCGCTCGACAAGCCCATCGACCGCATCACCCGCGCCGTGCTCGGCCTCGCCCACGGTCTCGCCGAGCACGTCGCCGAACTCGACGATCTGCGCGCGCTCGCGACCGAGTTCTCGGGTCTCGCCGAGCTGCCGCCCGGCGGGCGCGGTGCGTACGCCGACGTCGAGAAGCTCGCCGCCGAGATCGGCGCGAGCCTGCCGGTCGCCGATCTGGTCGAGCGGTTCCGGCTGCTCAAGCAGCGCGACGGGCTCGTGGAGTTCGCCGACCAGGTCGGCCTCGCGCTGCAGATCGTGCAGCGCCACCGCGGGGTGATCGACGGTCTGCGCGAGCGCTACCGGGTGGTGCTGCTCGACGAGTACCAGGACACGAACGTCGCCCAGACGCGACTGCTCTCCGCCCTGTTCGGCGGCACGCCCGTGATGGCCGTGGGCGACCCGCACCAGTCCATCTACGGCTGGCGAGGGGCGAGCGCCTCGAACCTCGACGACTTCGCACGGAGGTTCGCCGTCGGTGCCGTCGACGACAGCGCGGGGGATGCCCCCGCCGGCTCGCCCGGCGCCGCTGAACCCGGCGCCGCGCGCTTCTCCCTCAGCACCTCGTGGCGCAACGGCACGCGCATCCTCGACGTGGCGAACGCGCTCGTCGAGCCGCTCAGCGCGCGCTCGGGTGCGGGCGGCGGGGCCGTGGTCGCGCGGCTCGCGGCAGGCCCGACCGCGAGCGAGCATCCCGTCGAGCTGGCCTGGCTCGAGCACGTCGAGGACGAGGCCGACGCGGTCGCCCGCTGGTTCGCGGCCCGGCTCGGCGAGGGCGCCGTCGGCGCGGAACCCGGGGCCGTCGACGCCGAGGGCCGCCCGCTGCGGCCGAGTGCGGCGCTGCTCATGCGCAACCGCTCGACGCAGCCGGTGTTCCTCGCGGCAATGCGCCGGCACGAGGTGCCCGTGCACGTGCTCGGCATCGGCGGCCTGCTCGAGGAGCCCGAGATCGCCGACCTCGTCAGCGCGCTCTCCGTCGTCGCCGACCCCTCCTCGGGCACCGAGCTCGTACGCCTGCTCGCCGGGCCGCGCTGGCGCATCGGTCTCGCCGACCTGGAGGGGCTGCGCGCGATCGCCTCCTGGCTGCGCGAGCGCGACCTCTCGCAGCGACGGTTCTCCGACGAGGTCGTCGCCCGCATGCGCGACTCCGTCGCCCCCTCGGAGGGGCTCTCGATCGTCGACGCGCTCGACTTCGTCGCCACCGCGCGCGAGGGGCACAGCCAGCTCGAGCGATTCAGCGAGGCCGGCCGGGAGAGGCTGCGCGAGGCCGGAGCCCTCTTCGCCCGGCTGCGCACCCGCACGGCGCTCGCGCTGCCCGACCTCGTCACCGCGGTCGAGCACGAGCTGCAGCTCGACATCGAGGTCGTCGCCAACCCCGCCCGGGTTCTGCGCGAGGCTCCGCGCGAGGCCTTCCTCGACGCGCTCGACGGCTACCTCGGGCTCGCCGAGCAGGCGACGCTGGCCGGGTTCCTCGGCTGGCTGCGCGAGGCCGAGTGGCGCGACAACCTCTCGCCGCGCAGCGAGGAGCCCGAGCCCGGCACCGTGCAGGTGCTCACCGTGCACGGCTCGAAAGGGCTCGAGTGGGATCACGTCGTCGTGCCGCGCTTCGTCGCCGACGAGCTGCCCTCGAAGCCGCTCGGCGGCACCACCGGCTGGCTGAGCCTGGGGGTGCTGCCCTACCCGCTGCGGGGCGACGCCGAAGAGCTGCCGCACTTCGACTGGCGCGGCGCCGAGACGCGCAAGGAGCTGCTGGAACGGCGCGACGACTTCACGGCCGCGGTCGGGGCGCACCTCGAGAAGGAGGAGCGACGGCTCGCCTACGTCGCCGTGACGCGCGCTCGGCACCGGCTGCTGCTGACGGGATCGTTCTGGTCACGGCAGACCAAGCCGCGAGGGCCGAGCCCGTTCCTCGTGCCGCTGCTCGAGCGGGGCATCCTGTCGCCGGCGCCCCCCGAGGCGCCCGAGAGCGAGACGAACCCGCTCGTCGTCGACGAGGGCGACGAGGCGTGGTGGCCGGGCGACCCCTTCGGCTCCGATCCGACGACGAGCCGTCGGGTGCGGGTGATGCGCGGTGCCGATCGCGTTCGCGCGGCCGATGCGAGCCGGGGCAGCGTCTGGGACGACGACATCACCCTGCTGCTCGCCGAGCGCGCCGCGCGCGAGAGTCGAGCGGGGCGCGTGCGCATCCCGGCCCGGGTGCCCGCCTCGGCCGTGAAGGACTTCGTGACCGAGCCCGAGGCGACCGCGGAGCGGCTGCGTCGACCCCTGCCGCAGCGGCCCTACCGGGCCACGCGGCTCGGAACGATCTTCCACCGCTGGGTCGAGCAGACCTCCGGGCTCGCCGCCACCTCCGACGCGATCGACGGGATCACCCTCGACCTCGACGCGCTCGAGGAGGGCGCCGGCGAGGCGGTCGAGCGCGAGCAGCTCGAGCAGCTGCAGACGACCTTCGCCGCCTCGCCCTGGGGAACCCGTACGCCGCTCGACGTCGAGCGCGAGCTGCATCTCGTCATGGAGGGCCGCATCCTCGTCTGCAAGATCGACGCGGTGTACGCGGTGGACGGCGCGCCCGACCGCGTCGAGATCGTCGACTGGAAGACGGGGCGGGCGCCCCGCGACGCCGACGACCGGCGCGCGAAGGAGCTGCAGCTCGCCCTCTACCGCCTCGCCTACGCGCGATGGCGCGGCATGCCGCTCGACGACGTCGACGCGGTCTTCTACTTCGTCGCGGACGACGAGGTGCTGCGGCCGACGGCGCTGCCCGACGAGTCGGAGCTGCGTCGGCTGTGGCGCGAGTCGATCGGGCCCGCCGCACCGAGCCCGGGGGTCGCCCGCTCCGCGACGGCGGCATCCGGCTGAAGCGGCGCGGCACCCCGTCCGCGTCGGAGCGTCGATCGGGGCCCGAGCGCGTCGCCGTGGGGTGCGGGCGCGAGGCGGGAGCGCTATCTCGCAGCGCTCGCCCACGGGCGATCGCTCCGCCGCACGACTGCCGCGTGGTGCCGCGCACGATCGGGTCGTGAGGCCGTTACCAAAACGTCGTCGCGGCAGACGGGAGGAATCCTTGACGATTGGCGGCGGCGAGATTACGGTCACCGGTAGAACGGTGCGTCCGGTGAACAAACCTGTCTGTTCGAGCAGCTCTCGTGCACGACATCCGCTCATCCGCTGGCTTCGCAGCAGCGCGACGGTGCGAACGGAACACTCGCAGCCGCCACTCGCTGTTCGCCACCCGCCACCGGCGGGTGGGCACCAGCACGATCATCGGCGTCGGTCGCCGAAGCACGGAGCAGACATGATCACCCCCGTTCGTACTCTCGCGGCGCTGAGCGCGTCGGCTCTCGTCCTCGCACTCGCAGCGTGCTCGCCCGGCGGCGGCGATGCCGCCGAGGACGAGTACTCCTCGCCCCTGAACGACTATCTGTCCGCCGTGTGGGGCGGTGATCTCTCCGAGGAGGACGCCATGGCGCGTGCGGAGGAGGAGCTGCGCATCCGCGAGGAGATCGCCGCGGAGTGCATGGCCGAGCAGGGCTTCGACTACGTGCCGGTCGTCGATATGGGTTATACCTCGGGTTCGGGCCAGGAGTGGGAGCCCGACGACCGCGAGTGGGTGGCGCAGTACGGCTACGGCGCCGTGCGATCCCCGGGCAGCGAGGACGTGCCCGACCCTGACGAGCAGTTCGTCGACCCGAACCAGGAGTACGTCGAGAGTCTCTCCGAGTCCGAGATGACCGCGTACTACGAGGCGCTGTACGGTCCGCAGCCGACGGAGGAGGAGCTCAACGACGACGGCTCCTACGAGTACAACTGGGAGACGGCCGGCTGCCAGGGCTTCGCCGATAACGAGACCCGCGCGAGCAACCCGATGGAGTCGGAGGAGCACAAGCCCCTCATGGACGCCATCAACGAGTTCTACACCTCGATGGAGACCGACCCGGCGCTCGCGGAGGTCGACGGCGAGTGGGTCACCTGCATGGAGGAAGCCGGCTACTCGGGCTTCAGCGCGCAGTTCGACGCGCAGAACTCGGTGTACGACGAGCTGAACGCCTACTACGAGAGCATGACCGACTACGTCGAGGACGACCCCGCCCTCGACGAGATCGCCGAGCGCGAGATCGACCTCGCGCTCGCCGATCTCGATTGCCGGGAGGCGACGGACTACCGCGAGCGCCGCCAGGCTGTCTCCGTCGAACTGGAGGAGCAGTTCATCTCCGACAACAAGACCGCTCTCGAGGCGCTCGTCGCCGACGCTGAGCAGGGCCAGTAGCGGTGGCGACCGCTGCTGTCAGCGGCTGGAAGCGGGTTCTCGGCGCGAACCGCGCCGTGTGGGTGACAGCAGCTATCGCGGTCGTCGCCCTCATCGCGGGGTTGCTCGTGGGGCGGTTCGTCGTATCGCCCGCTGACGCGTCGGCGGCCTCCGAGGCCCCGGACCCCGGGCTGGTCACGGTGCCCGTCGAGCTCGGCGTGCTGTCCAACGACCTCACTCTCCGCGGTGACGTCGGTTTCGCGGACTCCGTCGAGGTCACGATCGATGCGGCGTCGTTCGGCGGCGCCCCCGTCGTCACCGGCGCCGTTCCCGAGGTCGACGCGTCTCTCGAACCGCTGTCGGTCGCGCTCGCCGTCGCCGGCCGCCCGGTCATCGTGCTTCCGGGCGAGCTGCCCGCCTACCGCACCCTCGAATTCGGGATGCGCGGCCCCGACGTCGTCCAGTTCAAGGAGGCGATGGCGGCCGTCGGCATCGGCGCAGGCGACCCTGCATCCGACCTCTTCGACGCCACCGCGGCGAACGCCGTCGCCGCGCTGTACGAGCGCGTCGGCTACGCCGCCCCCGCCGGCGCGGAGGGTGCGGGGGAGGTGTTGCGCGCGGCGCAGGATGCGGTGCGCGGCGCGCAGCAGCAGCTCGAGGCGGCGCGCGCCGACCTCGCGCGGGCATCCGGGGGGCCATCGGCTGTCGACATCCGTCAGGCCGACAACGCCGTATCGAGTGCGCATCGCGCCGTCGAGGCGGCGCTGGCGGGGAAGCCGCTTCCGCCGGAGGACACCGCCGCGGCCCTCGCCCAGTGGAACGCCGGCGTCGGCGATGCGCGTGATCAACTCGCGCTCGCGCAGCTGCAGCGCGAACAGCTCGGCGCTTCCGTGGACACGAGCGCCGAGCGTGCGGCTGTCGCGTCGGCGCAGCAGTTCGTGGCCGACGCGCAGGGCGAGCTGAACCGTGCGCAGGAGGCGTCGTTGCCGCAGCTGCCCTCGGGAGAGGTGCTGTACCTCACCGACCTGCCGCGCCGCGTCGACGCCGTCAACGTGGCACGAGGGCAGGTGCTGCAGGGAGCCGCGCTCGTCGTCTCGGGCGCTGCGCTCACCATCTCGGGCGGAGTCGCGGCGACGGACGCTGAACTCCTGACGGTCGGCGACCGTGCCCAGTTCGATCTGCCGGACGGCACCGTTCACGAGGCGACCATCACCGAACTCGCGGCAGCGGAGAATCCGACCGAGCGCTGGTCGATCGTGCTCGAGCCCGATCCGCTGACGAGCGAGCAGTCGATGCAGCTGCAGGGCTCGAACGTGCGCGTGATGATCGCGGTCGGAGCGACCGCGGGCGAGGTTCTGCACGTTCCGATCGCGGCGTTGACGGCGGGGTCGGGCGGGGAGGCGCGCATCGAGGTCGTCGACGGCGACCCCCGCGACGGCGAGCGTGCGGAGACGAGGCTGGTCGTGGTCGAGACGGGGCTCGCGGCGGGCGGCCAGGTCGAGGTGGTGCCGGTCGACGATGAGGTCGATGAGGGAGACCTGGTGGTGGTGGGGCGGTGACGGTGATCGAGTTGCGTGACGTCACGCGCTCGTTCCCGGGCCCGCCCGAGGTGCAGGCGCTCAAGGCCGTCAATCTAACGATCCGGCGCGGGGACTACCTCTCGATCGTGGGACCGAGCGGCTCGGGCAAGTCGACGATGCTCAACATCCTCGGTCTGCTCGACCGTCCGACCGTCGGCGAGTACCGCATCGACGGGGTGTTGACGGGCGGTCTCGATGAGGATGCACGGGCGGGGGTCCGCGCGCAGCGCATCGGTTTCGTGTTCCAGTCGTTCCACCTGATGCCGCGCCGCACCGTGTTCGAGAACGTGCTCATGCCGATGGCCTACAGCGGCGTTCCCCGCACGGAGCGCGTCGACCGCGCTCGGCGGACCCTCGAGCGCGTGGGCCTCGGGCACCGGCTGGACTTCCTGCCGACGACGCTCTCCGGCGGCGAGCGGCAGCGGGTCGCGGTCGCCCGCGCCGTCGTCAGCAGACCGTCCATCGTGCTCGCGGACGAGCCGACGGGCAATCTCGACCAGACCACCAGCAGCGAGGTCATGTCGTTGTTCGACGATCTGCGCGACGACGGGCTCACGCTCGTCGTCATCACGCACGATCCCGAGGTCGCGAGACGGGCGGAGAGGGTGGTGCGCATCACCGACGGGCGCCTCGAGGAGCAGCGATGAGGCTGCGACGCCCGGTCGGCGCGGCGTGGGGGCGCCGTCGAGAGCCCGAGGCTGCACCGGGTGCGACGGTGCCCGCGGCGGATGCTGAGGAGCTGCCGCAGGCATCGCTCGTCGCGTCGATCCCGCGCGTCGACCGGTTCACGGCGCAGGACCTGGTGGTCGAGGCGATCTCCGACGTCGGCTCGCGGCCGGGTCGGCTCGTCATGACCCTCGCCGGAACAGTGCTCGGCGTCGGCGCCCTGGTCGCGACCCTCGGCTTCGCGCAGACCGCCGAGTACCAGATCGCCCGCCAGTTCGACGCGGTGCGCTCGACGCAGGTCGTCGTGAGCCCGGGGAGTGCGCAGACGCAGTCGGGCGACTCCGTCGCGACGGCGCGCCTCCCGTGGGACTCGGTCGAGCGGGTCGGGCGTCTCGCCGGCGTCGAGGCCGCTGCGACGATCAGCGAGCTGGCGCTCGACGGCGAGGAGATCACGACCGTTCCCGTGAACGACCCGTCCGCCGCGGCCATCGCGGCACCACGGCTCATGGCCGCCGACGCCGACCTGCTCGACGTCATCGGCTCGTCGATCGTGACGGGGCGCATGTTCGACTCCGGTCACGCGAGCCGAGCCGACCGCGTCGTGGTGATCGGTGAGCGGGCCGCCGATCGTCTGGGGCTGAATCGGATCGACCGCCAGCCCGCGGTGTTCATCGGTGATCGGCCGTACGCCGTCATCGGCATCTACGGCGAATCGCAGGCGCGCGGCGAGCTGGCCGACGCCATCATCATGCCGACCGCCACGGCCCGAGGCGACCGCGCGCTGGTGGCCCCCGATGAGCTGCAGATCCGCATCGCGCCGGGGGCGGGTGAGCAGGTCGGCGAGCAGGCGTCGCTCGCGCTCCTGCCCAACAGCCCTGAGGATCTCGACGTCTCGGCCCCCAGCGCGAGTGCGAGCCTGAGGGAGACGGTGCAGTCGGACGTCACCGTCGTGTTCCTGATCCTCGGCGGCATCGTCCTGCTCGCCGGTGCGCTCGGCATCGCCAACGTGACGATGCTGACCGTGTCGGAGCGCATCCCCGAGATCGGTCTCCGCCGCGCCCTGGGAGCCACCCGGCGCCAGATCGGCGCGCAGTTCGTCATCGAATCGGCGGTCATCGGGCTGCTCGGCGGGCTCATGGGTGCCGCTCTCGCCGTCGTGTCCCTCGTCGGCCTGTCGGTCGCGCACGGCTGGACACCGATCATCGACGTCTGGGTGACGGTCGGCGGGGTGCTCCTCGGCTCGCTCGTCGGGCTCGCCGCCGGGTGGCTGCCCGCCCGGCGAGCCTCTCGCATCGAGCCGGTGTCGGCGCTCAGGGGCGGCGCCTAGGCGGCGTGAGTCCACGGCGCCCCGTGCGCCGGATCCGTGCGGCTCAGCGGGCGGCGACCGGCGCCGGGAACCGCGCCCGGTACGCCTGCACGGCCGAGCGCATGCCGAGCCCGCACACCCCCACGAGCTGATCGCCGCGGAAGTACTTCACGACGCACTCGTCATCGAGCGATCCGGCGACGAGCTCGCTGCGGTCGGCCAGGTACGTCATGCCGAACGCCAGCAGGTGCATGTCGTACTGGTCGCTCCAGAAGGAGGGCAGCGGGGCGAAGGGCCTCGCCGCGACCTCGGCCGCCGCGACCGGATCGTCACCGAGCTGCGCGGCGAGCACCTGCCCGGCGCGCTTGCCCGTCTCGGTCGGCAGGTTCCAGTGCTCGACCCGGCGCGCCACGTCGTCGAACAGGGGGTTCGCGTAGCGGGCCACGTCGCCGACCGCGAGCACGTGGGGGAGCGCCGCACCCTCCGTCGTCACGGCCTGCAGCGCACCGTTCACGAGCACGCCGTCGCGCACGTCGATGTCCGATCCGGCGAGCCACTCGGTGTTCGGGTCGCTGCCCACCGCTACCACGAGCACGTCGCACTCGAGCATGACGCCCGTGTCGAGCACGACGCGCTCGACGGAGGGGTCGCCGACGAGCGAGAAGAGGGATGCCCGGGGGAAGAAGGTGACGCCGTTCGCCTCGTGGCGCCGCCGCACCTCGGCCCCGAGCAGCGGGCCCACGGCGCGCTCGAGCGGGATCGCGCTCTGCGACACGATCGAGACCCGGCAGCCGCGCTTCGCCGCCGTCGCCGCGATCTCGCAGCCGATGAAGCCCGATCCGAGGATGACGACGTTCGCGCCCGGTCGCAGTGCGCCGCGCAGCGCGACCGCGTCGTCGACCGTGCGCAGGCGGTGGATGCCGCCGAGGCCGTGCGAGTCGATCGGCAGCGGCTTCGGGCGCAGTCCGGTCGCGATCACGAGCCCGTCGAACGCGTGCACGGCGCCCGTGTCGTCGGTGACGGTGAGGGCGTGCGGGTCGAGCGCGGTCGCGCGGCGGCCGAGCATCCATTCGACCTCGCCGAGGCTGGCCCGCAGGGGGAAGGCGACGTCCGCGTGGCCCTGCCCCTCCGTCGAGAGCAGCTCCTTCGACAGCGGCGGCCGGTTGTACGGCGCGTGCTCCTCGGCGCCGAGCACGCGGATGGCGCCCGTGTAGCCGTGCCGCCGCAGCGACTCGGCCGAGCGCAGGCCCGCCATCGAGGCGCCGACGATGAGCACGCCGGCGCCGCTGCCCGGCACGGCCTACTCCTGGCGGAGGCTGATCGCCTGCATGGGGCAGACGTCGACGGCGGCCTCGAGGTCGGCGAGCATCTCGTCGGGCGCCTCGGCCTTGTACTGCAGCTTGTCGTCGCCATCGAGCTGGAACACCTCGGGCGCCTCGAAGACGCACTGCCCGTAGTGCTGGCACTTCTTCATGTCGACGTCGATCTTGATCATGAGCGGCGCTCCTCGATTCTGGAGGGGTAGAGGTCTTTCGAGGGGGTGCGGATGCCGCGGAACTCCCAGTCGCCGCCGAGGGCGGTGGAGACGACCTCCTCGCTCTCGGTGGGCTGGGCGCCCACGTCGGTGCGGATGGGCGTCGGCCCCTCGACGATGGTGTTGCGCAGTCGGCCGAGGCCCTCGACCTCGACCTCGACCACGTCCCCAGGGTAGACGGGGCGAGAGTTCGCGGGCGTGCCCGTGAAGATCATGTCGCCGGGGACGAGGGTGATCGTGCGGGCGAGATCGGCGACGAGGTAGTGCATGTCCCACTCCATGTTCGCGGTGGAATCCTCCTGCTTCACCTCGCCGTTGACGATCGTGCGGATGCTCTTGCCGCGGAAATCCCAGTCGGTGACGAGCCCCGGCCCCACGGGCGCGAGAGTGTCGCTGCCCTTGACGCGCAGCATCGAGCCGGCGTCGGTGTCGCGGAAGTCGTGCAGCCCGTAGTCGTTGCCGACGGTGTACCCGGCGATGTAGTCGCCGGCCTCGGCGGGCGAGACGTTGCGGCACACGCGGCCGATGACGGCGACGATCTCGCCCTCGTAGTTGAGCCACTTGCAGCCCGAGGGGCGAACGATGTCGCCGCCGTGGCTGTTGAGCGCCGTGATCGGCTTGTGGAAGTACGTGGGCGCCGCGGGGAGCTTCGTCATGAACTCCTCGGTGCGGCTCGCGTAGTTCAGGTGCACGGCGAGGATCTTCGTCGGCTCCGCCGGGGCGAGGTGCTGAGCATCCTCGATCGCGATCTCGCGGCCGTCGGATGCCCGCAGCACGTCGCCGTCGCGCACCACCTGCACGGGCGCGCCGCCGAGCAGGATGCGGCGGTACTCGGTCATGCGGCACCCGCCTCGACGGAGTCGTCGCGCGAGAGCGTCAGATCCTTCGGGAGCGGGAATCCGCCCTCCGGCTCCGGGAAGTACACGTGCACCTGCCCGGTGCCGATCGAGTTCTCGTACTCGGAGTAGAGGACCCCGCGAGCGGTGTTCGCCTCCTCGCCGGTCGCGCCCGCCATCTGCAGCCAGTGACTGAAGTTCGCCTCGGGCTTCACCTTCTTGAACTCGGGCATGGTCGCGAGGATGCGCGCGTGATCGCCGGCCTTCATCCACTCGATGCGCTCGAGGTCGGCGGCCCGGGCCTCGGGGCTGAAGATGTGCGAGGGGTCGCTCGACTCGTGCTTGCGCAGCTCGCGGAGCGTGTAGAAGGTGTGCGAGAGCGCGCCGGAGGCGAGCAGCAGCACCTTGCGGTCGCTGTCGCGGATGGCCTCGCCGAGGGCGCGGCCGGCGCGGAGGAAGTCCTCCGTCGTCGCCGTCTGGCAGACGGAGAGGCTCACCCAGCGCTTGTCGAGGCCGCGGCCGAGGTAGTGCCAGAGGTTGACGGTCGCGTAGAAGATCGGCAGGTGCGGGTCGCTGATGGGGGTGACCCAGGTGCCGTTCTTCTCGTCGTAGTCCGCCACGGCGTTCGCGAGCTCGGGGTCGCCGCGGAACGCGTAGGGGATCTGCGACATGCCGCGGGGCAGCTCCTCGCTCGTGAAGAGCCCGCTGCGCTCGGCCTGCGCCGAGATGACGAACTCGACCGTGGTGGCCCAGTGCGAGTCGAGCACGACGACCGTGTCGTAGTCGAGGGTCTCCATGACCTCCTCGCGGAACCGCTTGAGCCCGGGCACGAGCGAGATCTCGCGGCCCTCGTTGATGTCGTACCGCACGTCCTGCGGCAGCATGATGGTGGGCACGTGCGCGAGCACCGCGGCGCCGACGACCTTTCCCATGACTTACTCCTTCCACCCGGAGGGTGCGTAGACGGTGTTCTTGACGTCGGCGTAGAAGTCGAACGACCAGGTGCCGCCCTCGCGGCCCACCCCGCTCTTCTTGCTGCCGCCGAAGGGCGCGCGCAGGTCGCGCACGAAGAAGCAGTTGACCCAGATCGTGCCGGCGACGAGGTTCTTCGTCAGCCGCTCGGCCCGCGCCCGGTCGCCGCAGACGACGACGGCGGCGAGCCCGAACTCGGTGCCGTTGGCGAGCTCGAGCGCCTCGGCGTCGGAGCTGAAGGTCTGCATGGTCAGCACGGGCCCGAAGACCTCGGCGGTGAGGATCTCGCTGCCCGGGGCGGCGTCGGCGAGCAGCGTGGGCCGGAAGTACAGCCCGCCGAGCTCGTCGTTGGCCCCGCCGCCGACGACGACGCGGGCGCCCTCGGCGGTGGCGCGCGCGACGAAGCCGGCGACGCGGTCGAGATGCACGCGGTGGATCTGCGGGCCGATCTGCGTCGACTCCTCGCGCGGGTCGCCCTGCCGCAGCCGTGCGGCGGCCTCGGCGAAGCGGGCGGCGAACTCCTCGGCGACGGCCTCGTGCACGAGCAGGCGCGTGCCCGAGAGGCACACCTGCCCGGCGTTGTCGTACTGCTCGACGGCGAGCTCGACGGCGAGGTCGAGGTCGGCGTCGTCAGTGACGATGAGCGGGCTCTTGCCGCCCAGCTCGAAGCTCACCGGCGTGAGGTTGTCGGCGGCGGCGCGGGCGATCGACTTCGCGGTCGGCACCGAGCCGGTGAACGAGATGCGGGCGATGCCGGGATGCGCGACGAGGGCCGCACCGGCCTCGGCGCCGTAGCCCTGCACGACGTTGAAGACCCCGGCCGGAACGCCGGCCTCGGCGGCGAGGTCGGCGAAGTAGCTCGCGCTGAGCGGCGTCCACTCCGCGGGTTTGAGCACGACGGTGTCGCCCGCGGCGAGCGCGGGACCGATCTTCCACGTCGCAAGCATGAGCGGGGCGTTCCACGGCGTGATGAGCGCCGCGACGCCCGACGGGTCCCACGAGATCGAGTTGGTGTGCCCGCGCGTCTCGAAGGGCTCGTGGTGCAGCTCGTCCACCGCCCAGTCGGCGAAGAAGCGCAGATTGTGGGCGACGCGGGGCATGACGCCCCGGCGGTGCGAGCGCAGCAGGGCGCCGTTGTCGAGCGTCTCGAGCTGGGCGAGCTGCTCGAGATCGCGCTCGACGAGGTCGGCGAGGCGGTGCAGGATGGCGCCGCGCCCGCGCGGGCCGAGGTCGCGCCAGGCGGGGAAGGCGGCGCGGGCCGCGGCGACGGCGGCATCGACCTCGGCGGCGCCTCCGCGGGCGATGCGCGCGAGGACCGCGCCGTCGATGGGGGAGACGCTCTCGAAGGTCTCGGCCGAGGCGACGCGCTCGCCGCCGATCGCGTGCCGCGTGTCGACGGTGAGGCCGGCGAGTTGCACCTGGTGCACGGGGGCTGCTCCTTCGCAGTCGGTCATTCGGGTACGAATGACTGGTGCGACGATGCTAGCCGAGTCGGGGCGCGCGCGACAGGGCGGGGGCGGTTCGGGATGCCCGGCAGCGGCATCCCGTGCCTCTCAGCGCGACTTCTCGGTCGCGAGCGTGATCCGGCGCAGCATGTCGGCGAGAGCGCCGCGCCGGTCGTCGCCGACGCCGCCGGCGACCGTGCGCTCGTGCGCGTTGAACTCGGGGAAGAGCGTCTGCATGAGCGCGCGACCGGCCTCGGTCATGCTCACCGAGACGAGGCGGCCGTCCTTCGCGCTGCGCTCGCGCGTCACGAGACCCTTCGTCTCGAGGGTGCCGAGCACGCCCGTGAGGGTCGCCTTCGAGAAGCCGCCCTCCTCGGCGATCTGCCGGGTCTCGATGGGCTCCCAGATCCAGGTGACCCAGAGCACGACGAAGGCCGTCCACGAGAGCCCGCTGTGCGAGAGCACCGTGCGCTCGAGGTAGTTGCGCGTGGCGTTGGCGGCGCGGAAGAGGTTCGACACCACGGCCATAGCCTCGAAGTCGATGGGCAGCGCGCCGAGCTTCTCGGCGACCTGCTGCTCGGTCTCGGCGAGCGTGTGCGGACTCGGCATGGTGTTCTCCTTCGTGGCCCTCCAATTCCACCACGTCAGGTGCGCGCCGGGCGATGGTTCGTTAGTATCCGAACAATTCGCTTCCTATGAAAGCAGGCGCTCCCATGGCGGTCTCCACGCTCACCCTCGCCGAACTCGATCTCTTCGCGCACGGAGCGCCGTGGCAGGTCTTCGAGGAGCTGCGCGCGACCCCGGGCCTGCACTTCTCGGAGGAGGAGGCGCCGAACCACGGCTTCCACTCGGTGACCCGCTACCACGACATCGTGCGCGTGCTGCGGGATCCGGCGACGTTCACCTCCGAGCGCTTCACCAACCTCGAGGAGGTCGACGCCGAGCAGGAGGAGATGCGGCGCTCGATGCTCGAGACCGACGGGCTGCGCCACCGCGCGATGCGCCGCATGCTGCAGGGCGAGTTCACCCCTCAGGCCGTCGCCAAGTACGAGACCTTCCTGCGCGGCATCACGGCCCGTACCCTCGACGCCGCGCTCGCGAAGGGCGAGTTCGACTTCGTCGAGGAGGTGAGCGCCGACTTCCCGATCCGGGTGCTCGCGCGCATCCTCGACGTTCCCGACAGCGACACCGGCAGGCTCATCGACTGGGGCAACCGCATGGTCGGCAACACCGACCCCGAGCACACGGACGTGCTCATCGGCTCGGCCGACAGCGAGGCCTACCGTCACGTCCCGTTCCGCTCCCCGGCGGCGCTCGAGGTCTACGAGTACGGCAAGCACCTCAAGGCCGAGCGCGCGGGCAAGGGAGGCACCGATCTGGTCTCCCTGCTCGCCAACGGCGTGCCGGGCGACGGCGTGCCCCTGAGCGAGCGCGACTTCAACACCAACTTCCTGCTGCTGGTCGTCGCGGGCAACGAGACGACGCGCCACACCATCACCCACACGATGAGCAACCTGCTGAACAACCCCGAGCAGCTGGCCCTGCTGAAGAACGACCCCTCGCTCATCCCGTGGGCGGTCGAGGAGTTCCTGCGCTTCGCCTCGCCGGTCTACCACTTCCGCCGCACGGCCACGGCCGACGTCGAGTTCTCGGGCACGGCGATCAAGAAGGGCGAGAAGGTCGTCACCTGGTTCGCCTCGGGCAACCGCGACGACGCCGTCTTCGACGATCCCTACCGCTTCGACGTGACCCGCAGCCCCAACGAGCACATGTCGTTCGGCCGCGGAGGCCCGCACATGTGCCTCGGTAACGCCCTCGCGCGCATCGAGCTGCGCATCATGTTCGAGGATCTGCTGACCCGCGACGTGGTGCTCGAGCGCACGGGCGACATCGACTACCTGCGCTCGAACTTCGTGCACGGCATCAAGCGCATGCCCGTCCGCGTCGCCTGATCCGGGATGCCCGGCGCGGCTCGCGCGCCCGCCGGCCCGCCCGCGCTCGCCGGCGCCCGCCCGTGTCTGCGCCCGCCCGTGTCTGCGCCCGCCGGCGCGACCCTTCGCTCCTGTCCATCTGCGCCCGTCGACGTGACCCCGCCCGCCCCTGAACCCGCGGCCGCCCGGACCCTCGCCCGTCCGCCCGCACCCGGGCTCGCTCGCCTGCACCCGCGTTCGCCCGCCCGCACCTGCGCCTGGCTGCCCGCCTGCACCCGTCCGTGCCGGTCTGCCCGGTCCTCCGGTCCGCTCGGCCCGCGGGCGCCGGTGGCGACGCGCTGGGGATGGTGTCGCCCACGTCGACCGCCGCTCTCGCGCACGGAACGGTAGCGCGCGGCGTCCCGTCCGCTCCACCTTCCACAACTGCGGAACGGGTGAGCCCGATTCACCCGCTCCGCAGTTGTGGAAGGGGCGCGAAGGAATGACCCGCCTCCTCGTCTCCCGCCTCTTCGTTTCCCGCCTCGACGCGAGAGGCCTCGCGCGCGCATCGACTCGACCCGCCCGGCGTCGGCGCACCCTTCCACCCGGCGTGGCCATGCCCCTCCGCGCGACCGCCTCGCCGAGCCCGTCCGCGCGTGACCCCCTCACCCCGCCCCTCCCCGCTCGACAGCGCGGCCGCGGTCGAGCATCCTGACATCGTGCTCGGCTCCGGGTGCGATGAGGAGAGCGCTGCATGAGATCGGTCGTCGCGACCCGCTACGGCGGCCCCGAGGCGCTGCGCATCGTGGATGCCCCGGCTCCCGTGCCCGCCGAGGGTCAGGTGCTCGTGCGCATCGCCGCCAGCTCGGTCAACCCGCTCGACTGGCACGAGCTGCGCGGCCGGCCCTACCTGGTGCGGATCGGCTCGGGCCTGCGCCGCCCCAGAACCCCGGCCCGCGGCAGCGACCTGGCCGGAACGATCGAGGCGATCGGCCCCGGGGTCGACGACCTGCTGGTCGGCGATGAGGTCATGGGTTTCGGCGTCGGCGCGTGGAGCGACCTCGCGGTGGTGAGCGCGCGCGGCGTCGTGCGCCGACCCGCGACCCTCGGCGTGCACGAGGCCGCCGGGGCCGGCATCGCCGCGATCACCGCCCTGCAGGCGCTGCGCCGCGGAGGTCTGACCGGCCCCCGCACCTGGCGGCCGGGCGAGGTCGAGCCCATGCCGCCGCGCGTGCTGATCATCGGCGCCTCCGGGGGAGTGGGCACTTTCGCGGTGCAGCTCGCCAAGCTCTTCGGCGCGCACGTCACCGCGGTCACCAGCACGCGCAACCTCGTGCTCGCCGAGCGCATCGGCGCGGACGAGCTCATCGACTACACGACCACCGCGCTCGACGACGGGCTGCGGCGCTTCGACCTCGTGCTCGAGCTCGCGGGCGCGCGCCGGCTCGGGGAGCTCGCGCGGCTGCTGACGCCGCGCGGATCCCTCATCGCCTGCGGTGCCCCGCGCGGCCAGTGGATCGGCCCGCTCGCCTCGGTGGCGGCGCTCGCCGTGCGGGATCGGTTCTCGCGGCGCACCTTCGCGAGCATCCTGGCCCGCCGCGACCGCGTCGATCTCGGGATGCTCGCCGATCTGCTCGGCACGGGCGCGCTGCGCACCGTCGTCGGCGAGGTGCTGCCCCTCGAGCGCATCGCGGAGGCCGTCGCGCTCAGCGAGAGCGGGCACGCGCGCGGCAAGATCATCGTCGACCTCACCGGCCCCTGACGCCGGAGAGCCCTCAGCCCGGCAGCAGCCCCGACACCCGCGTCAGGAAGGTGTCGACGAGCGCGAAGGTGCGCTCGCGCGCCACCGACTCGGCCGCGCGGGTCTGCGCGAGCATGACCTCGGGGTCGAGCCCCGCGGCCCGCACCTGCCGCTCGCCGCCCTCGTCGAGCCAGCCGGCGAGCCCGGCCGCGTCGAGCTCGGGGTGGAACTGCACGGCGAGCGATCGGCCGATCACGAAGGCCTGCGACGCCGCGGGGTTCCGCGCGATCTCGCGCGCGCCCGGCGGCACCGACCAGCGGTCGTAGTGGAACTGGAACCAGGGGCCCTCGCCGACGAGCTCGGGCTCGTCGCTCCAGACGGCGTGCCATCCGATCTCGGAGGCCGGCGCGGGGGCGACGCCCCCGCCGAGCGCGCGCGCGAGCAGCTGGCCGCCGAAGCAGATGCCGAGCACGGGCATCCCGCCGGAGTGGGCGCGGCGCAGCCAGTCGATCTCGGGGCCCAGCCACGCACCGATCCGGTCGTCGTCCCACGCGCCCCACGGGGCGCCGAGGGGCACGACGACGTCGTAGGGCTCGAGCGGGGGGAACGCGGCGGCGACGTTCGGCCGGCGAAACGACGACGCCGGGACCACCTGCATGGTCTCGACCTCGATACCGTGGTGGGCGAAGCGCTCGCCCACGGGCCCCAGGGGGCTCACGTGGTCGTGCTGCACGAACAGGGCCTTCATCGGTGCGACCTCCTCGTCGACGCGGTGGGTGCCCTACAGTATCGTTTGAGGCCGAACGATCAGTCGGACGCCGCGAGTGCCACAAGGGAGTGGACCATGGAACGAAGCCTTGTCGACCTGCAGCACGAGCTCACCGAAGCCGGGATCGACGTGCTGCGGGTGATCTACGCCGACATCCTCGGCACCACCCGCGCCAAGGACATGCTCGTGAGCGAGCTCGGCCGCGTCACGCACGGCGGGCCGGCCTTCTGCCAGGGCGTCTGGGTCACGACGACGCACGGCGACGTGCTCGACGGCGGCTCGGTGCTCACCGACGGGCTCGAGGACTTCATCTCGCAGATCGTGCCCGGCTCGTGGCGCCCGATGCCGTGGGAGCCGGGCGTCGCCTACGCCGTCGCCGGGGCCGCCAACCCCGACATGACGCCCAACGACTTCGCCCCGCGCACCCTGCTCGAGCGCATCGTGGGCGAGTTCGCCTCGCTCGGGCTCACCCCCGTGGTCGGCCCCGAGCTCGAGTTCTTCATCGCCGAGGCCCGCGAGGGCAGCGCGCCGGGCTACCAGCAGGCCATCCAGCAGCCCGGCCGGGTCTACACCTCCGGGGCGACCGTCGACCCGCACGGCACCTTCCTGCACCTGCTGCGCATGCTCGACCGGATGCGCATCGGCGTGTTCGCGGGCAACCACGAGTTCAGCGCCAGCCAGTACGAGATCAACTTCTGGCACGGCGAGGCCCTCGACGCCGCCGACCGCACCCTGCTGCTCAAGACCGCCGTGAAGGACGTCGTGTCGCGGACGGGTCGGTTCGCGACCTTCCTCGGCAAGCCGTGGACGGAGGAGGGCGGCAGCGGGTTCCACCTGCACTTCTCCGTCGTCGACGCGGAGGGCGTGAACCTCATGCACGCGCCCGACGGGTCGCTCAGCGAGCTCGCCCGGCACATGATCGGCGGCATCGTGCACCACGCCCCCGCGCTCACCGCCCTCTGCAACCCGACCGTCAACGCCTTCAAGCGCCTCGGCCCCGACACGCTCGCCCCGTACCGCGCGAACTGGGGCTTCGACAACCGCAGCGCGCTCGTCCGCATCCCGCCCGAGCGCGGCGCGGGCACCCGGCTCGAGATCCGGCTCGGCGACGGCTCGGCCAACCCGTACCTGATGATCGCGGCGATCCTCGCCGCGGCGCTCGACGGCATCCGCACGAAGCGCGAGCCGGCCGAGCCCGTCCACGGGCTCGCCTACGGCGACGAGGGGGGTGCGGTTCTGCCCATGACGCTGGGGGCGGCGCTGGATGCCCTCGCCGACGACGCGGTCCTGCGCGAGCTGCTCGGCGGCCCGCTCGTTGAGGTCTTCGAGGTGCTCAAGCGCGACGAGGTGGCGCGCTACACCGGGGCCGTCGCCGACCCCGAGACCCGCGAGGTCACCTCGTGGGAGATCGAGGAGTACTTCCTCGACCTGTGACGGGCGGTCCGGGGGCGCACGGGGCGCCGGCGCCCCTCAGACGCTCGGGTCCGACCGATCGGCGACGAGGCTGCCGCCGGTGAAGGTCACGCCGACCTCCCGGTAGTACGCCGCGATGTGCTCGCGCACCGGCAGGATCGAGGCGAGCTCGTCCCAGGGGGAGTCGTGCAGCTCGAGCGCGAAGTCGCCCGTCCAGGTCTCGCCGATGTCGGCATCGCTCGTGCTCATGGTGATGAGCTGATCGAGGCTGTTGCCGGCGCCGGGGGTGATGGAGGGCATCCATCGCGAATGCAGCATCGGGTGGCCGTTGACGAAGCCGTTGGTCTCGCTGGGCTCGCGCAGGGTCACGACGAGCGAGGCGAGACGGTGGTCGTACGCGGCGAGCGAGGCGCCGAGCTTCGCCCCCGGGGCGAGGCGGGGGGATGCCCGGCCGACCGAGAACACGCGGGTCACGGCCATCGAGCCGAGCTTCTTGGGGTAGCCCTGGAACCAGCCGCGCCCGATGGCGAAGTCCTTCGTCACCCAGATCGCGACGCAGCGCGTGTAGGTGACGCCCTCGTAGCGGCAGCGCACGACGGCGAAGGTCTCGAGGTACTGCGAGCGCTGCGGGTCGAGCAGCTCGGCGCCGCCTGTCGAGCACGACTGCCAGTCGGCCCAGATGAGCGCGACGGCGCCCGGATCCTCCTCGGCGAGCTCGACGCCCTCGGGCAGCAGCGCCGCGACGTTCTCGGGGTCGGTGCGGTACTCGGCGGTGAGGAGCGTGCCCGAGTAGTACCAGGGCATGTCGGGCACGATCGCGCTCGCGCCGGAGGGGGTCTGCGGGGCCATGAAACCGCGGAGGTCTGCCATGGCGTCAGGCTAGCAAGTCATTCGGGAACAAACGATAGGGCGGGCGCGAAATCTGCTGAGCGGAAATCCGCATCATCCGGATGCTTGACGCGCGTTCGCGCGTCCCCCACTCTTGAGCCACTTCGTTTCGACCCGAACGATCGTCCCGCTCGATGAGGAGTCCCGGACCATGACCCACCAGACCCCCGCCGCCGGAACCGCCCCCGCCGCGCGCGACTCCGCCCTCCGGCCTGGCCGCCTCGGCGTGCTCGGCATCGTCTTCTTCGTCGTCGCCGCCTCGGCCCCGCTCATCGGCATCACCGGGGCCGTGCCCGTGGCGATGCTGCTCGGCACCGGCGCCGCGGTGCCCGGCGCGTATCTCGCCGTAGGCCTCACCCTGCTCCTGTTCTCGGTCGGCTACGCCACGATGAGCCGCTCGATGACCAACTCCGGCGCCTTCTTCGCCTACGTCGGCAAGGGGCTCGGAGTGCGGGCGGGCGTCGCCGCGGCGTTCGCCGCCCTGCTGGCCTACCTCACCATCCAGCTCGCGATCTACGGATTCTTCGGCGTCGTCGTCTCCGGCTTCGCGGCGGGGCTCGGCCTCGACCTGCCCTGGTACGTCTGGTCGATCCTCGTCTGGGCGATCGTGAGCGCGCTCTCGCTGCTGAGCGTCGACGTCGGCGCCAAGGTGCTCGGCGTGATGCTCGTGCTCGAGGTGATCGTGCTGCTCGTCGCGGCGATCGCCATGCTCGCGAACGGCGGCCCCGAGGGGTGGATGCTCGCCGCCTCCTTCTCTCCCGACCAGGTCTTCGCGGGCGGCTTCGCCGGCACCGCGGGTATCGCGCTCGCCTTCGCCTTCGCGAGCTTCATCGGCTTCGAGGCCACGGCGATCTACGGGGAGGAGGCGAAGGATCCGAAGCGCACCGTTCCGCTCGCCACGTACATCTCGATCGTCGTGATCAGCGTGCTCTTCGCCATCGTCTCCTTCGCCATGGTGACGGGGATGGGCGCCTCGCAGGTCGCCGACCGGGTGATCGAGCTGTCGGGAGGGCTGGCCGATCCGGCCGGGGTGCTCTTCGGCCTCACCGAGCAGTACGTCGGCGGCTGGCTGACCGTCGGCATGGGCATTCTCGTCATCACGAGCCTCTTCGCGGGTCTGCTCGCCTTCCAGAACGCGGCGAGCCGCTACTTCTTCGCCCTCGGGCGCGGCGGGGTGCTGCCGGCCGCGGTCGCCCGCACCAACACCGCGGGCGCGCCGATCATCGGCGTCGCCATCACCTCGGCCGTGGCGCTCCTCGTCATGATCGTCTTCGCCGTGGCCGGCCTCGACCCCTTCGCGAACCTCTTCTCGTGGATGAGCTCGGTGACGGTCATCGCGATCGTGCTCGTCGAGATCCTCGTGAGCGCGGCCGTCATCCGGTACTTCATGGCGCACGAGGGCGGCACGGTCTGGTCGACGAAGATCGCCCCCGGCCTGTCGATCCTCGCGCTCGGAGTCGGGCTGTACCTGCTCATGTCGCGCTTCAACCTGCTCGCCGGCACGGCGCCCGAGGGCGTCGACCCCTCGCTGCCCGAGAGCGCCTGGCAGCTCAACGCCCTCGGCTGGCTGCTCGTGCTGCTGCCCTTCGTGCTGCTCGTCGTCGGCTACGTCATCGCCCGCACCGGCGGGAGGAGGAGCGAGCAGCTCGTCAAGGACTTCGCGTCCTGAGCCCGGCGGTAGCGTTGCGGTCGGCCGTCCGGCCGCGGAGAGAGGACCTCATGAGAGACGACGAGTACGACCTGGACGTCACGGCCGCGCAGCCGATCGACGACGCCGCCATCGCCGCGCTCAGCCGCGACGAGCTCATCCAGGCGATCGTCGCGCTGCCGCCCGAGCTGCGCATGGGCATGGGCGGCATCCTGCTCGAGAAGCGCACCTACTCCGACGTCTCGCAGGAGCTCGGCATCCGCCAGGCCGAGCTCGTGCGCCAGGTGCACCGCGGCCGCGCGCTCATCTCGCGGCAGCTGGCCGCGCGGGAGGCGGCGGGCGAGGGGGCGGCCGGATGAGCAGGGCCCCTGTTATCGGCCTCAGCACCTACCTCGAGCCCGCGGCGATGGGCATCTGGGATCGCCCCGCCGTCGTGCTGCCCCGCGTCTACACCGACGCCGTGCTCAGTGCGGGCGGGGTGCCCGTGGGCCTCCCGCCGCAGCCGCCGACGGCCGAGGCGGTCGCAGCGGTGCTCGACGCCGTCGACGGGCTCGTCATCACCGGCGGCAAGGACGTCGATGCGGCGCTCTACGGCGAGACCGCGCATCCCGAGAACGACGCCCCGCGCCCCGACCGCGACGCCTGGGAGATCGCGCTGGTGCGCGCGGCGATCGAGCGCGACCTGCCACTGCTCGGCATCTGCCGCGGACTGCAGGTGCTCGTCGTCGCCCTCGGCGGCACGCTCGTGCAGCACCTGCCCGACCTGATCGGCTCGAGCCGGTACAGCAACGGCGACGCGACCTTCGCCGACAACCCGGTGATCACCGTGCCCGGCAGCCGGGTGGCGGGGATGCTCGGCGCGAGCGCCACCGTGAAGAGCTACCACCACCAGGCTGCCGACCGCGTGCCGCCCGAGCTCGAGGTCACCGCGCGCGGCGACGACGGCGTGGTGCAGGCCGTCGAGGTGCCCGGCATGCGCTTCGGCGTCGCCGTGCAGTGGCACCCGGAGGAATCGCCCGAGGACGCCCGACTGCTCACCGGCCTGGTCGAGGCCGCCCGCGCCCGCTAGTCGCGCGCGGCACGAGCCGCGACCGGGGCCGCGGCCGCGCTAGTCGCGCGGCGTCGGCGGCGTGGCGACGTCGTCGCCCGAGCCGGGCCGGCTCGGCGAGGCGGGGGAGGCCGCGCCGATGGGCTGCAGGTCGAGCCCGCCCGCGCTGCGCAGGCCGGCGAGGTCGTGCGCGTCGGTGAGGGTCGAGGGCCGTGCCGGCTCGGCGGCGAGCGAGGCGGTCATGTCGGTGTGCACGCGGTCGAGCAGGGCGTGCAGCATTCCGACGGCGTCGTCGATGATCTCCTGGCTGCGGCTGGCCGTGCCGTGCAGCAGCCAGCGTGCCACCTCGAGCTCGGCGGCGAAGACGGCGCGACGCCCGAGCTGCTTGTCGTGCACGCCGCGGGCCTGGTGGTAGGCGTCGAAGGCGGCGTCGGGCACGGCGGCGTCGGGCGCGCCGAGCAGCCAGAACAGGTCCCGCGCGGGGTCGGCGACCTGCAGCCGGCTCCAGCCGAGCACGCCCGTGACGGTCTCGGCGATGGCGAGGAAGGAGGAGGCCGCGAGCGCGCCGTTGATCACGGTCGGGGTGAATTGCCAGAGGGTCGTGTCCTCGACCGCGAGCTCCCAGCGGCGCTGCAGGCCCGCGGGCACGAGGCCGGTGCTCACCGCGCGGTCGAGGGTCGAGGTGCTCTCGCGCACCACGTCGACGGCGCGCAGCTGCGGCAGGCCGACGTCGGCGACGACGCTCGTCGGCAGGGCGTGGATGGCGGCGACGGCCTGGCCGATCGAGGCGGCGAGCCCGGGAGTGATGCGGCCGAGCGAGACGGGGTCGCCGTCGACGAACTCGTGCACGACGGCGCGGGTGCCGCCGGCGGGCGCCTGGCCGAGCAGGCGGGGGGCGGCGAACGGCAGTCGACCGCGCACCCCGTCGCTGAGCGCGCGCAGGGCGACCATGTCGGCCGACTGCTCCGACTCGGCCGCGGTCGTGCGCGGCGCCCGCACCACGAGGCGCCGTCCGTCGCGGGTCGACAGCAGCGCGGAGTCCGTCCCGCCGGAGGTCGAGCCGAGCCGCTCCGAGGTCGTGACGTCGAGGCCGGGAACGGCCGCCGTCGCGAGCGCGGCTAGAGTGAGAGGGGTCCTGGCCATACCGACAGGGTAGGTGGCGCGCTCCTCACGAGGGCCGTGCGCCACGCGCTTCCGCCGCCGCAGATGGGGTCTTGATGCACCGTTCGATCACCGCTCGACTGCCCCTCTCGCGGTACCGCATCGACCGCGACGACACCGCGCGGCTGCGTCCCGACCTCTTCGCCGAGCTCGCGGCCGAGCCGAGCTCGCGGGTGCTGCCCGTGTGGCGCGGCGAGGTGCTGCTGACCACGGCCGAGCATCCCGCCCTCGCCCTCCTCCCCGCCGACGCGGTGCCGACGGATGCCCTGCGCATCTACCTCGGGCGCACCACCGAGGCCGAGGCCGACCTGCCGGCCGGCGCCGCGATCATCGCCGCGGTGCTCGACGACGCGGCCGGCGAGCGGATGGCGCGCGACGTCACCCGCTGGGGCAATCCCCGCACCCTCGGCCACCAGCTGAGCGACCGCGATGCGGGCCTCGCCGTCGAGGCGCTCGCGATCGCGAACTGGCACGCCAGCCACGCCTTCTCGCCGCGCACGGGCAACGCCACGACGCCCGGCCGCGCCGGCTGGGTGCGCGTCGACGTCGAGACGGGCCGCGAGATGTTCCCGCGCACCGACGCCGCCATCATCGTCGGCGTGACGGACGAGCGCGACCGCCTCGTGCTCGGCAGCAACGCCGCGTGGGAGTCGAACCGCTTCTCGCTGCTCGCCGGCTTCGTCGAGCCGGGGGAGTCGCTCGAGGCCGCGGTCGCCCGCGAGGTCGCCGAGGAGTCGGGCCTGCGCGTCGTCGACCCCGTCTACGTCGGCTCGCAGCCGTGGCCGTTCCCCGCCTCGCTCATGCTGGGCTTCCGCGCGACGCTCGACCCGTCCTCGGCCGCCGAGCTGCGGCCCGACGGCGACGAGATCCTCGATCTGCGCTGGTTCAGCCGCGACGAGCTGAGGAGCCAGCTCGACACGATCGTGCTGCCCGGGCGCACCTCCATCGCGCGCGCCATCATCGAGGACTGGTACGGGGGGCCGCTCGAGGCATGAGCGACGCCGACAGTCTTCTCGCCGCGCTCGACGAGCAGCAGCGCACGGTCGCCGAGAGCCTGCTCGGTCCGGTCTGCGTGCTCGCCGGGGCCGGCACCGGCAAGACCCGCGCCATCACGCACCGCATCGCCTACGGCGTGGCCACGGGCTCGTACGACCCCTCGCGGGTGATGGCGCTCACCTTCACGACGCGGGCGGCGGGGGAGCTCGCCGGACGGCTCCGGGCCCTCGGGGCGGAGGGCGTCGCGGCCCGCACCTTCCACTCGGCGGCGCTGCGCCAGCTGCACTACTTCTGGCCCATCGTCGTCGGCGGCAGCGCGCCGAGCATCCTCGACGGCAAGGCGCGCCTGCTCGGCCAGGCGGCCTCGAGCATGAAGCTCTCGGTCGACACGCCCGCTCTGCGCGATGCGGCGGCCGAGATCGAGTGGCGCAAGGTGAGCCGCATGAGCCTCGAGCAGTACGCGCGCGCCGCCGAGAGCCGCACCATGCCGGCGAAGCTCGACGTCGGGCAGATGGTCGAGCTGCACCGCCGCTACGAGCAGCTGAAGGACGACCGCCGTCAGATCGACTTCGAGGACGTTCTGCTGGTGACGGCCGGGATGCTCGAATCCGAGCCGCGCGTCGCGGAGCAGGTGCGCGAGCAGTACCGCTTCTTCGTCGTCGACGAGTACCAGGACGTCTCGCCCCTGCAGCACGACCTGCTGACGCTCTGGCTCGGAGGGCGGCGCGAGCTCTGCGTGGTCGGCGACGCCTCGCAGACCATCTACTCCTTCGCCGGCGCCTCGAGCGACTACCTCGTGCGCTTCGGCTCCGAGTACCCCGACGCCGAGGTCGTGCGGCTGGAGGACAACTACCGGTCGACGACCGAGATCGTCTCGCTCGCGAACCGCCTCATGCGCGGGCGCCCGGGCGCCCTGACGCTGCGGGCCGCGGGGGAGACCGCGACGGCGGGCGCGACGCCCACGGTCAGCCGTCACGCCGACGATGCGGCCGAGGCCGCCTCGCTCGCGCAGACCATCGCGCGGCGCATCGCCGACGGCACGCCGCCCGAGTCGATCGCCGTGCTGTACCGCATCAACACCCAGTCGATCGCGATCGAGGCGGCGCTGCGTAGGGCGGGCATCCCCGTGCAGACGCGGGCGAACAGCCGCTTCTTCGACCAGCCGGAGGTCAAGCAGGCCATCATGCTGCTGCGCGGCGCGTCGATCGCCGGGGCCGCCTCCGTCGGCGGGGGCGAGGAGCCGCTGTTCAAGAGCGTCAGCGACGTGCTGCGCGGGCTCGGCTGGCAGCAGGAGGCCCCCGAGGGCTCCGGGGCCGAGCGCGCCCGGTGGGACAGCCTGACCGCCCTGCTCGGCCTGGCCGAGGAGGCGCCGGCGGGCACGACGCTCGCCGACTTCGTGCGCGAGCTGCAGCGCCGCGTGCAGGCCCAGCACGAGCCGACGCGCTCGGCCGTCACGCTCTCGACGCTGCACGCCGCGAAGGGTCTGGAGTGGGACGTCGTGCACATCGTCGGCCTCAGCGAGGGCCTCGTGCCGATCAGCTTCGCGAAGGGCTTCGAGGCCATCGACGAGGAGCGCCGGCTGTTCTACGTGGGCGTCACGCGCGCCCGCCGGGTGCTCGAGCTCTCGTGGGCGCAGCGTCCCATGCAGGCGCGGGCCGAGCGCGCGGCCAGCCGGTTCCTCGATGAGATCCGCCCGCCCGGCTCGGCCGCGGGCTCCGGGGCGATCGCCGCGGGCGCGGGGCTCAACCGGCGATCGGCACTGCGCGACTGAGGTCGTGCGGGGGCGCGACGCGGGGCGGCGCCTCGAGCCCGGCGAGCTCCAGACCGCGGCAGCCGCAGCGGGGGGAGGGCTGCCACGCCCGCTCGACCCGCGCGCCGTCGTCGGCCGCGATGCGCAGGCTGCGCCCGCCCTCGCCGGCGAGCATCCGCACCGTCGCCGCCCCGGCCTCGTCGACGAGCATCGCGGTCTCGGCCGCGGCGGGGGAGCCCCAGAGCTGCGTCGCGATCGCGGGCCAGGCGGCGTCGAGGGCGGTGCGGCGCTGCTCGACGCAGGCGAGGCACGCGGTCGAGCCCGGCACGACGAGCGGCCCGATGGTCGCCGAGGCCTCGCCGATCACGACGGGCAGGTGCCGCACGTCGCGGCGCAGCCAGCGCAGGTGCTCGAGCGGATCCACGACGTGCGTGCTCACGAGCACGACCGCCTCGATGCCGGTCTCGTCGTCGAGCTGATCGCCGGCCGCGGCGGTGACGACGGGATGCCCCGCCTCGGCCAGCACGCGCGCGATGCGCGCGGCCGAGCCCCCCGTGCCGATGACCGCCACCCGCGCGAGCGGCGCGGACTCGGCGGGGTGCGCACCGAGCGCGGGGGCGAGCCGGGCGAGCAGGCGCTCGACCTCCTCGTCGGGGATGCGGGCGGCGTGCGCGAGCACCCCGAGCCCGGCTCGCGTCACGCCGGTCTCGAGCGCGGCGACGAGCCGGGCATCGCCGTCGGAGACGGCGTCGAGCACGACGAGCGCGGGGTCGACGCCGATCTGCAGGCTGTCGGGGGTGCGCCAGACGATGGCGCGGCGGGGGTCGAGGCGCAGGATCATGGCGCACATGATCGGCAGGCCCGCCGCCGCGCGCCCGGGTTGTGCACAGCGCGACGGGCTGCGCCACGGAGCGGGCCGCGAGCAACGGGCCGCCCTGCTGCGGTCAGCTCGCGGTCAGCTCGCGGCGGGTCGCGGGGGGTCGGTCTCGTCGTCCTCGGAGCGCTCGGCGCCGCGCGGCTCCTCGGGCTCCTCGCCGGGGGCCCGCTCGACCGGGCGATCGCCGCCGCCCTCGAGCAGCTCGGTGAGCGCCTGATCGAAGGCCTCGTCGTCGACGGGGCCGGAGCGCAGCGAGGCGATGACGCGGGCCGGGTCGTCGATGTCGGTGGCTTCGGGGAGCAGATCGGGGTGCGCCCACAGCTCGTCGCGCGTCGCGGAGCCCACGGCATCGGTGACGGATCGCCAGAACGCCGCGGCCTCGCGCAGGCGCCGCGGGCGCAGCTCGAGCCCGACGAGCGTCGCGAAGGCCGATTCGGCCGGACCGCCCGCGGCACGGCGGCGGCGCACGGTCTCGGCGACGGCGTCGGCCTTCGGCAGCCGGGAGGTGGCGTCGGCGGTGACGACGTCGACCCAGCCCTCGATGAGCGCGAGCGTCGTCTCGAGGCGGGAGAGGGCGGCGAGCTGCGCCTTGGACTTCGGCGGGATGAGCGCCCCGCTCGTGAGCGCCTCGCGCAGGCTCTCGGGGTTCGAGGGGTCGAGGTCGGCGGCGAGCGACTCCATGCGGTCCATGTCGATCGTGATGCCGCGGGCGTAGTCGGTGATGGCGCTGATGAGGTGCAGCCGCAGCCAGCGCGCGTGCCGGAACAGTCGCGCGTGCGCGAGCTCGCGCACCG
Source organism: Microcella daejeonensis (assembly GCF_026625045.1). Classification (GTDB taxonomy): domain Bacteria; phylum Actinomycetota; class Actinomycetes; order Actinomycetales; family Microbacteriaceae; genus Microcella; species Microcella daejeonensis. The sequence goes on from NZ_CP113089.1 coordinate 1,808,404, forward strand.
CGAGGTAGAGCTGCACCTGATCGGAGGGGATGTCGAGGCCCTGCCCGAAGGCGGCCATGTTCTGCGGCAGCAGCGCCGCCTGCACGTCGTGCTCGTCGCGGCCCGGCAGCAGGGGGATCCCGATGTCGCCGCCCGAGACGACCTCGGCCGAGAGCTGGCCGACGACGTGACCGAGCTGCAGGGAGAACAGCGTGCCGCCGAGCGACCGCATGACGCGCGTGGCGTCGCCGAGCATCGCCTTCATCTCCTCGGGCACCTGGCCGTCGAGCGCCCCCGTGAGCGCATCGGCGATGGAGAGGGCGACCGGCTCCGCGAGCTGGGTCCAGACCGGCATGGTCTGCCGGGCCCAGTCGGCGCGGGTGAGCAGCGAGGGCTCCGCCGTCAGCTGGGTGATGGCGGTCGCCTCGTCGAGCCACAGCGCGGCGACGTGCAGCGCCTGCCGCAGCGCCTCGAGCTCGGCCGGCGTGGAGGCGACGGCGCCGGTCGCGGCGATGCGCCCCGACTCCTCCTTCGCCAGTCGCCAGTCGACGCCGTCACCGTCGCCGCTCGCGTTCATCGCCTGCTGCAGCTGGCTCATGAGCCGGGCGAGCATCGCGGGGTCGGTGGGCAGTCCTGCGGCCCCGGCGAGCTTCGAGGGATCCATATCGCCCTCGCCCGCCAGGAATTTACGCATCATCTCGCGGAACTCGTCGCCGGCTCCGCCGAGGGGATCCTCAGCCATGCTCCCTACGCTAGTGTGGCGTCCAGGGGGCGGTACCCGGTTTCGCCGTAGGCTGACGGCCGGACGACCCGCTCGGCGGCGCGATCCGGAAGCGGCGCCCTCTGCGCGGCGCATTCACCTTCCTTCCCTTCCACCCACGCGAGGAGAGCGGTGTCGCTTTTCACCGACAGCACCGAATCCGATGACGATCTCGGCCGCCGCCGCGGCGGGCGCGCCGGCTGGCTCCTCCTCGGCGTCACCGTCTTCGGTCTCGTGGCGCTCGCGCTGCTGCCCTCGCCGTACGTCATCGAGCGCCCCGGCCCCGTCTTCGACACCCTGGGCACCGTCGCCGTCGACGGCGAGGACGTGCCGCTCATCACCATCCCGACCGAGCCCACCTACGACACCGAGGGCTCGCTGAGCCTGCTCACGGTCACGGTCGCCGGCAACCCCGAGCGCCTGCCGTCCTGGTTCGAGGTCGGCGCCGCCTGGCTCGACCCGCAGCAGTCCGTGGTCCCGGCCGACAGCGTCTTCCCCGCCGGCGTCAGCACCGAGGATCGTCGCGAGCAGAGCCGCGTCGAGATGGAGAACTCCCAGCAGGAGGCCGTCGCCGCGGCTCTGCGCACCCTCGGCGAGCCCTACGAGAGCACGCTGTACGTCGTCGAGACGACCGAGGGCGGCCCGGCCGAGGGTCTGCTCGAGGCCGACGACCGCATCATCTCGGTCAACGGCGAGGAGCTGCGGGATGTCACGGCGCTGCGCGCCGCGATCGCCGCGAACGGCACCTCCGAGCCCGCGGTCATCGGCATCGAGCGCGAGGGTCGGAGCGAGACGATCGAGATCGTCCCCGAGTTCAGCGAGGGCGAGAACCGCGTGCCCGTCGTCGGCATCCTCGTCGCGGGCGAGTACGAGTTCCCCTTCGAGGTCGAGATCGAGCTCGAGAACGTCGGCGGGCCGAGCGCCGGCATGATGTTCGCCCTCGGCATCATCGACAAGCTCACCCCTGACTCTCTTGCGGGCGGGGCCGAGGTCGCGGGTACCGGCACGATCGCCGCCGACGGCGCGGTCGGGCCGATCGGCGGCATCGTGCAGAAGATGTACGGAGCGCTGGATGCGGGCGCCGAGATCTTCCTCGCGCCGCGCGGCAACTGCGACGAGGTGGTGGGGGCGATCCCCGACGGGCTCGACGTCATCGCGGTATCGACGCTCGACGAGGCCGTGCTCGCGCTGCAGTCGGTGGCGGACGGGGACGACCCGGCCGATCTGCCGCGCTGCGGCTGAGCATCCCCCAAGCTGACCCCCTCTAAGCTGGCGGGGTTCACCCCTGACCTCGGGAGCCTCCTGCCGTGACTGCCACCGCCCCGCCGCCTCCTGCCAACAAGCAGCGCGCCACCATCGCGATCTCCGCGTCGATCCTCGGTGCGGTCGTCGTGCTGTTCTTCGTCTTCGCGGGCTTCTACACCGACGTGCTCTGGTTCGACCAGCTCGGCTTCCTCCCGGTCCTCACGACGCAGTGGATCGCCACCGCGGGGATGTTCGTGCTCGGCTTCGTCGCCATGTTCGTGCCCGTCTTCGCGAGCCTGCAGATCGCCTACCGCCTGCGGCCCGTCTACGCGAAGCTCTCCTCGCAGCTCGACCGCTACCAGGAGGTCGTCGAACCCCTGCGCCGCGTGGCCATGCTCGGCATCCCCGCCGTGCTCGGTCTCTTCGCGGGCGTCGCCTCGGCGAGCCAGTGGCCCGTCGTGCTGCAGTGGTGGAACCGCACCTCCTTCGGCGAGGTCGACCCGCAGTTCGGCCTCGACATCTCCTTCTTCGTCTACGAGCTGCCCTTCTGGCGCAGCATCGTCGCCTTCGCCTCCGCCGCCGTGCTGCTCTCGGCGCTCGCCGCGGTCGCCGCGAGCTACCTCTACGGCGCGGTGCGCTTCATGGGCCGCGAGGTGCGCATCTCGCGCACCGCGCGCATCCAGTTCGCCGTCACCGCCGCGATCTACCTCGCGCTGCAGGCCGTCTCGATCTGGCTCGACCAGTACGCCGTGCTCAGTCAGCCGAGCGTCGGATTCCTCTCGGCGGGCGCCGGCTTCACGGAGGCCAACGCGACCATCCCGGGCCGGGCGATCCTCGCCGGCATCGCCGCGCTCGTGGCGATCCTGTTTATCATCACCGCGATCATCGGGCGCTGGCGCCTGCCGATCGTCGGAACAGCGCTCCTCATCATCAGCGGCCTGCTCATCGGCAGCGTGTACCCCTCGCTCGTGCAGCAGTTCCAGGTCGTGCCGAACCAGCGCTCGGCCGAGGCCGAGTTCATCCAGCGCAACATCGACGCGACGCGCGAGGCCTACGGCGTCGCCGAGGTCGAGGAGGTCGAGTACCCCGCCGAGACCGACGCCACGGCCGGAGCGCTGCGGGAGGACGCGGAGACCACCGCGAACATCCGTATCCTCGACCCCGCGCTCGTGACCGACGCGTTCTCGCAGCTCGAGCAGTTCCGGCAGTACTACCAGTTCCCCGAGTACCTCGACGTCGACCGCTACGAGATCGACGGCCAGACCACCGACACGGTGATCTCGGTGCGCGAGCTCGACGCCGCCGGCCAGACCTCGCAGAACTGGTTCAACAACACGATCGTCTTCACCCACGGCTACGGCGTGGTCGCCGCGTACGGCAACCAGCGCAGCGCCGACGGCCAGCCGCTGTTCCTCGAGTCGGGCATCCCGGTGCGCGGCGGTCTCACCGAGGAGCTCGGCGAGTACGAGCCCCGGGTCTACTTCGGCGAGCAGTCGCCCGAGTACTCGATCGTCGGCGGCCCCGAGGGCGGCGACGAGCTCGAGCTCGACTTCCCGGCCGGCGAGGGCGACGACGCCGACGCGGCGGGCAACGCCACCTACACCTTCACCGGTGACGGCGGCCCGACCCTCGACGGCCCCTTCAAGAAGCTGCTCTACTCGCTGAAGTTCCAGTCGACCGACATCTTCCTGTCGAACGCCGTCTTCGATGAGTCGCAGATCCTCTACGACCGCAACCCGCTCGACCGCGTGCAGAAGGTCGCCCCGTACCTGACGCTCGACAGCGACCCGTACCCGGCGATCGTCGACGGCCGCATCCAGTGGATCATCGACGGCTACACGACCTCGTCGAACTACCCGTACTCGACCTCGGTGGCGCTCTCCGCCGCCGTCGCCGACACGTACACGCCGGCCCCGACGCTCCCCGTCGACGACATCAACTACATCCGCAACTCGGTGAAGGCCACGGTCGACGCCTACGACGGATCGGTGACGCTCTACGCGTGGGACGACGAGGATCCGGTGCTCGAGACCTGGCAGAAGATCTTCCCCTCCACTCTCGAGCCGATGAGCGAGATGGGCGACGCCCTGCTCGATCACGTGCGCTACCCGGCCGACCTGTTCAAGGTGCAGCGCAACATCCTCGGCGCCTACCACGTCACCGACCCGGGATCGTTCTTCTCGACGGACGACGAGTGGATCACCCCGAACGACCCGGCCTCGGAGGCGGCGACGGCCACGCTGCAGCCGCCGTACTACCTCACCATGCAGATCCCCGGCAGCGAGGACCCGGGCTTCACGCTCTACTCCACGTTCATCCCGCGCGCCGCGGGGGAGAACCAGCGCAACGTGCTCACCGGGTACCTGGCGGCGAACGCCGATCCGGGGGAGGACTACGGCAAGCTGACGCTTCTGACGCTGCCGAGGCAGACGACCATCCCCGGTCCGGGCCAGGTGCAGAACCAGTTCAACTCCGACACCGAGGTGGCGAACCAGATCGCGCTGCTCGAGCGCGGGTCGACGACAGTGCGCCGCGGCAACCTGCTGACGCTGCCGGTCGCCGGCGGTCTGCTCTACGTGCAGCCGGTCTACGTGCAGTCGACGGGTGAGACCAGCTACCCGCTGCTGCGCAAGGTGCTCGTGTCGTTCGGCGACGAGATCGCCTTCGAGGACACCCTCGACCTCGCCCTCGATTCGCTGTTCGACGGCGACTCGGGCGCTGACGCGGGTGATGGCGGCGTCGACCCGGTCGACCCGATCGTCGACCCCGAGGCGCCCGTCGACCCGGAGGCGCCGGCCGAGCCGGAGACGCCCGCCGAGCCGACCGACCCGGCCGCCCCCGCCGATGACTTCGCGACGGCTCTCGCCGACGCGCAGCAGGCGCTGCAGGATCGCGAGGCGGCGTACGCGGCCAACGACCTCGTGGCGGCGGCGGAGGCCGACGAGCGGCTGCAGGACGCGGTCGAGCGACTGATCGCTCTCGACGAGTAGTCCCCGCGCGGACCATGGCGGCGGAGGATCCTCCCGAGTGGGCCCGGCTCAACCGGGCCCACTGGGATGAGAAGGTGCCGGTGCACCTCGCGAGCGAGTTCTACGATCTCGCGCCCCTGCGCGCGGGGGAGGGGCGGCTGTACCCGATCGAGGAGGCGGAGCTGCCCGCCGTCGCTCCCGAGGGCTGGGAGGGGCTGCGGGTTCTGCACCTGCAGTGCCACTTCGGCGCCGACACGCTCGTGCTCGCCCAGCGCGGGGCGCACGTGGTGGGCATCGACTTCTCGATGCCGGCCGTCCGGGCCGCCCGCCAGCTCGCCGAGGAGCTCGGCCTCGCCGAGCGCAGCCGCTTCATCGGCGCCGACGTCTACGACGCCCGGCACCGCCTTCCCGAGCCCGAGGGCTTCGACGTCGTCTACACGACCTGGGGCACGATCGGCTGGCTGCCCGACATCGAGGAGTGGGCGCGCATCATCGCCTGGTTCCTCAAGCCCGGAGGGCGGCTGTACTTTGCCGACGGGCATCCCTCGGCCTTCGTCTTCGACGACGCGCAGGGGGCCCTGCCGACGCCGCACGGCCCCTTCCCCGCGCCGCGCGACGGCTACTTCGCTGCCGAACCCCTCGAGGACGACGACGATCGCGACTACGCCGACCCCACCGCCACGCTCGATAACGCGCGCACCGTCGAATGGATGCACCCCCTGGGCCGCACGATCACCGCGCTCATCGACGCGGGCCTGCAGATCGACTTCGTGCACGAGCACGACGCGGTGCCGTGGCAGATCTTCGACCTCGCCGTGCCGCGCGGCGATGGCCTCTGGGGCTGGCCGGGAACGGCCTGGCTGCCGCTCGGCGTGAGCATCGCCGCGACGCGCCGTGCGGGCTGACCCGCTCCTCGCCCCGTTCCTCGGCGCCCGCCGCCCTGCCGACGCCTTCGCGGGCCGCTCGATTCGACGGATGCCCGTCCTCCTGGTAACGTTGTCTCTCGTGCCGCGGGGTGGAGCAGTTCGGTAGCTCGCTGGGCTCATAACCCAGAGGTCGTAGGTTCAAATCCTGCCCCCGCAACAAAGAGAAGGCCCGGAATCGTGAGATTCCGGGCCTTCTGCATTACTCCGGACGGCTCGGGATCGAGAGATCCCGGGCCTTCTGCGTTCCTCCGGAAGCGTCGGGATCAGGAGATCCCGGGCTTTCTGCCGCGCCCGGGGCGGACCCGGGTCGGGTGATCCCCGGCCCGCCGGCCTGCGGGAGGTCACCGGCGGGGCGGCTGCGCTCCCGGCCACTGGACGGCCGCGGCACCGGCGGCGATGCCGCGATCGAGCGCCGACGCGAGCGTGCCTCCGTCGGCGAGCTCGGCCGCGAGAGCGCCCGCGAAGGCGTCGCCCGCGCCGGTCGTGTCGACGACCTCGACACGGGGAGCTTCGCGGCGCAGAGCGCCGTGGGAGTCCGCGGCCACCGCGCCCGCGCCGCCGAGCGTGATGACGACGCTGCGGCAGCGGTCGAGCAGCTCCGCGGCCGCGCGCTCCGCGCCCTCGGCGTCGACCGCGCGCCCGAGCAGGTCGCCGGCCTCGGCGGCGTTGACGATGAGCGGATCGCAGAGCTCCAGCAGCCAGGGCTCGACGGCCCGGCTGGGGGAGAGGTTGAGCACGAGGCGGGCGCCATGCCGCTCCAGAGCCCGGGCGGCGGCCTCGACGACCGCGAGCGGAACCTCGAGCTGCGCGAGCAGCACCGTGCGGGGGCCGGCGAGCTCGTCGATGCGGGCGACGACGGCAGCGGCATCCACCCGGGCGTTGGCACCGGGGGAGACCACGATGCTGTTCTCGCCCGCGCGATCGAGGGTGATGAGGGCGACGCCGGTGGGGGCGTCGGGGATGACGGCGACGCTCGAGACGTCGACTCCGCCCGCGCCGAGGGCGTCGAGCAGGGCGCGGCCGTTCGCGTCGTCGCCGACGGCGGCGAGCATGACCGGCATCGCCCCGGCCCGAGCGGCGGCGAGGGCCTGATTGGCGCCCTTGCCGCCCGTCGACGTGACGAGATCGCCGCCCATGAGCGTCTCGCCGGGGCGCGGGTGCCGGTCGACGACGACGGTGAGATCGGTGTTGGCGGAGCCGAGGACGATGAGGGAGGCGCTCATGGCTCCAGACTGCCGCATGGGAGGGCGCGGGGCCGTGCGGCGGCTCGGCGCCGGCGGGCGCGTCGGGCCCGTCGCCTCACCGCGTGCGACGGTCGGCGCGGTACCGCCGCCAGGCCCGCCACGCCCCGGTCGACCAGAGCGCCCAGGCCACCAGCAGCGGCTGGAACAGCAACCGGATGCCCCGCGCGAGATCGCTGTCGAGGCCGAAGCCGTCGCGGCCCTCGGTGAACTGCGCGATGTTGCCCGGGAAGATCGCGAGGAAGAACAGCGCGGCCGCCCAGCCGACCGCGACGCGCCACCGCGGTCGCCAGAGCAGGATGAGCGCGAGCCCGAGCGTGATCTCGACGACCCCCGAGCCGACGACGACGAGGTCGACCGGCAGCGGCAGCCACGGCGGCACCTGCGCCTGGAACTCCTCGCGCAGCACGGTGAGGTGCCCCGCGCCGGCCCCGGCGAGGGCGAGGCCGAGCAGGATGCGCGCGAGATGCTGCACGACGCTCAGACGGGCGGGGGCGGCGGTGGAGGGGGTGGTCGCGGGCGTGGTCACCCGACGATCCTGCCGGACGGGGCTGTGCGCGCCGTGTTGCGCCGTGTGACGGCGCGCTCGACCCGGCGGCGGGGCGGACGTAGCGTGGGGCATCCCCGACCGCCACTCCGCTCGAAGGAGCCCCGCATGGCCCAGCACCCGCTCATCGCCCCGCTCGACGTCGACTGCGACGCCGCGGGCTCGATGATGTGCGGGCGCGCGCGAGCCGGGCACGCGGTGCACCCGATGCAGCAGCGCATCGCGGCGGCCACGCCCGCGGGCTGGATCGACGCGATCGTCGCCTCGGTCGCCCCCGACGGATGGGTCTCGCTCGTCGCGCTCGAGGGCGGGCGCACGCTGCGCGCCTGGACGCACGAGCGTGCGACGCTCCGCTCGGGCGAGCCCGTCGCGGTGCACGAGCTCGCCGAGCTGCTGGCGGCGGGCGAGCGGCGCACCAGCGTCGTGCTGCGCTAGCGCAGCCGCACCTCGCCGGGCGCCGCCGCTCAGGCCGGCGTCATCGCCATGCGCATGTCGTCGCAGGCCTCGGCCGCGGCGAGGCACGTCTTCGCGCAGAGGCGGCAGTGCTCCGCCATCTCGGCGTGCATCGAGCACTCCTCGGCGCAGGCGCGCATCATCATGGCGGTGGTCTGCAGCATCATCGACATCGCCTCGGCGTGCATGCCGGCCGGCCGCATCATGACGCGCATCATGGTGCCGGCCATGTCGGCGGTCGAGGCGCACATGCTCGCGCAGCGCCCCATGCCCTCCATGCCGCAGGCGTCGCCGCACATCGTGCAGGCCTGCTCGCACGCCGCGCAGGCGTCCATGGCGGCCTGCAGGCGCTGCATGTCCATCTCGGCCATGGCGGGGATGGTGCTCATCATCTCGGTCATCATCATCGGTCGCGACCCTTCGTCGAGCGGATGCCCGCAGACCGCGTCGGGTCGGCGCGACCGCCGAGCATCCTCGTGCCCGGCACGCTACGCGCATCGCGCCGTCCGTGGCGGGAACGCGGAGCGTAGGCTCAGGTCATGAGCACTCGCACCGGGGTCGCCGTCGCCCAGTTCGCCCCCGGGGCCGATCCGCAGGAGAACCTCGCGACCGTGCGGCGGCTCGCCGCGCAGGCGGTCGAGCGCGGAGCCGGGCTCGTCGTCCTGCCCGAGTACTCCTCCTACTTCACGCCGGAGATCGGCCCCGACTGGGTCGCCGCGGCCGAGGAGATCGACGGGCCCTTCGCCCAGGGTCTCGCGGCGATCGCCCGCGAGCTCGGGGTGATCGTCGTCGCGGGCATCATCGAGCGGGGCTCGCCCGGCGCCGACGTCGAGCGGTTCCGCAACACGGTGCTCGCGCACGGCCCCGACGGCGGGCTGCTCGCGGTGTCGCGCAAGCTCCACCTCTACGACGCCTTCGGAGCGAGCGAGTCGCGCTGGGCCGAGGTCGGTGCGATCGACGAGCCGCAGCTGTTCTCCTTCGCCGGGCTGCGGGTGGGCATCCAGACCTGCTACGACCTGCGGTTCCCCGAGGTCACCCGCCGTCTCGTCGACGCCGGCGCCGACCTCGTGCTCGTGCCGAGCGAGTGGGTGCGCGGCCCGCAGAAGGAGCACCACTGGCGCACTCTCGTCACCGCCCGCGCGCTCGAGAACACGATCTACGTCGCGGCCGCCGACCACACCCCGCCGATCGGCGTGGGCTGCAGCATGATCGTCGACCCGATGGGCGTCGCGCTCGCGGCGCTGGGGGAGCGGGAGGACGTCGCGGTCGCGCATCCGACCCCCGCCCGCATCGCGGAGGTGCGCCAGGTCAACCCGGCCCTGCGGCTGCGGCGATTCCGCGTCGTGCCGGGCTGACCGCCCGTCCGACGCCCCTCGTCGCCGAGGGGAGGGGTCAGCGCCGCCCGAGCCGGGCGAGCCGCGACACCGCCTCCTCGACCGCCTCGTCGGTGCGACAGAAGGCGAAGCGCAGCGAGCGGCGCGTGCGCGCGTCGGTGCTGCCCGGGGCGAAGGCGATGAGGGGGATGCTCGCCACTCGCGTCTCGCGCACGAGCTCGCGCGCGAAGGCGTCGCCGTCGTCGATGCCGAGCGGGCCCGGATCGGCGACGACGAAGTACGAGCCCCGACTGGGCGACACGGCGAAGCCGGCCGCCTCCAGGCCCGCGCTCAGCAGATCGCGCCGGCGCTCGAGCGAGGCGCGCAGGCCGTCGAAGTAGTCGTCCCCGAGGCGCAGCCCGACGGCGACCGCCGGCTGGAACGGCGCGCCGTTCACGTACGTGAGGAACTGCTTGACCGCCATGACCGCGTCGATGAGCGCGGCCGGCCCCGTGATCCAGCCGATCTTCCAGCCCGTCACGCGGAAGGTCTTCGCGGCGCTCGAGATCACGAGGGTGCGCCCCTGCCCGGCTTCGAGCGACGACATGCTGGTGTGGGTGCGCCCGTCGTAGACGAGGTGCTCGTAGACCTCGTCGGCGACGATGACCGCATCGTGCTCGGCGGCGCGTCGGGCGATGCGGTCGAGCAGGGCGGGCTCGATCACCGTGCCGGTGGGGTTGTGCGGGCTGTTGACGAGCACCACGCGCGTGCGCGGGCCGATCGCCGCGTCGATCGCCGCGATCGAGGGCTGCTGCTCCGGGCCCTCCAGCGGGATGCGCGCCATGCGCGCCCCGGTCAGCCCGATGAGGGCGGCGTACGCATCGTAGGCGGGCTCGATCACCGCGACCTCGTCGCCCGGGCGCACGAGCGCGAGCAGCGTCGCGGCGAGGGCCTCGGTCGCGCCCGCCGTGACGAGCACCTCGGTGGCGGGGTCGAGCACGTCGCCCCGGAACCGGAGCCGGTGCTCGGCGATCGCGGCGCGCAGGTCGGGCTCGCCGCGGCCCGGCGGGTACTGGTTGACGCCGGCGCGGATGGCGGCGACGGCCGCATCGAGCACCGCGGCAGGGGCGTCCTCGTCGGGGAAGCCCTGGCCGAGGTTGACGGCGTCGTACCGCGCGGCGAGCGCGGACATCTCGGCGAAGATCGTCGGCCGGGCGACGCCGTCGGGCCCGAGCAGTCCGGCGGCTCGCACGGTGCGCATCCAGGGGGCGTCGTCGCTCATGCCGCTCAGGCTAGCGACGTCGGACCGCTGGGGCGCGCGCCGACGATCAGCGCGCGTCGTCGCTCGACCGGGCCGTGCGCACGGTGAGGCTCGAGGCCCAGTCGTAGTAGACGATCTTGCCCGGGCGCGTGTCGTCCACCGCCGCGTCGACCGAGCGCGAGAGCAGGTCGCAGAAGCCGCGGATGACGACGTCGAGGTCGTCGTGCGGCGCGGTGATGGCGATGCCGGCGGAGTAGGTGCTGATGGCGTAGGAGACGGCTCGGGCATCCACCTCGGGTCGCACCATGCCGGCCTGCTGCAGGCGCTCGATCATCTCGGCGCGCACCCCGATCTGGGGCACGTACGAGAAGGAGTGGCTGTGCCGCATGATCGCGTTGAGCGCGTCGCGGTCGATGACGAAGAGCGTCTTGGCGAGAGGGCGCTCGTAGATCGTCGACAGCGTGTAGAGGTAGATGCGCGAGAGCAGTCCGCCCCGCTCGTCGCGCTCGATGTGGTCCACGATGCCGCGGTACATCGCGGCGAACTCGCGGTTGAGCATGCTCACGAGCACGTCGGCGGTGCTCGGGAAGAGGGCGGCGATGCGCTCGGGCGCGATGTCGGCGCGCTGCGCGATCCGCCCAACGGAGACGGCGTCGTACCCGTCGTTCATGATGACGTCGCCCGCGGCATCGAGAATGCGGTCGAGGTCGCTGGCGTCAGTGGTCATCGAGGGGGCTCGTCTTCGGGTCGGTTCGGGTTGGAATGAATACTAGGGGGCAGAACGGACCGTCTGGTGCACCCAATCCGGGGGGAGGGGGATGCGCGTGGAGCGCTCGTTCGGCGGGCTCGGAGCGGGCTGTCGACCGCGCTGGGGCGGCACTCGCACAAGCGACGGGCCGCGCTCAGGGGCGACCAATACAATGCACAGGTTCGCGGTGGACGCTGGCCGCGGTCGAAAGGAGAACCACCCATGACCTCCACCCCCGAGCACCCCGACGCCGGCTCCGAGCAGGGCTCGCCGGCCGTCCCCCCGACGAATGACGCGACGAACCACGAGACGAACGACGCGGCGCACCGCGAGGCGAACGACGCGGTGAACGACGCGGCGAGCACGACGCCGGCTCCGGCGCACTCGCCGGTCGACGCGCCCTCCGCCTCGCCGACCGACGCACCGCCGTCCGCCGCCCCCGAGGCTCCGCGATCGCCGGCCGAGGCGAGCGCCGCCCCGGCGCAGGCGCCCGTCGGCGCCCCGTCCGCCACCCCGGTCGGCGCTCCGGCGACTGCCCCGGTCGGGGCCCCGTCCGCGGCCGCCGGCTCCGTGCCCCCCGCCTTCGCCCCGCCCGCCTCGCACCCGGCGCCCGCCTCCGAGCCGGCGGCCCCCGCGGGCTCGCGCTCGCTCGGCCCGATGATCGCGATGCTCGCCGTCGGTGCGCTGATCGGCGGCGCCGCGGGCGGCGGCATCGCCGCCTGGGCGCTCACCGACTCGTCCGGCTCGGCCTCGAGCGCGACGAGCCCGGCCTCCATCACCGTCAACGACCCGGAGGACGCCACGACCGTCACGGGCGTCGTCGCCCGCGCCATGCCCTCGGTCGTCACGATCGACGTGCAGGGCGGAGGCGCGGCCGGCAGCGGCTCGGGCGTGATCCTCAGCGAGGACGGCTACGTGCTCACGAACTCCCACGTGGCGACCCTCGACGGAGCGGCCGCCGACCCGACGCTGCGCGTGACGGCGAGCGACGGGCGCATCTACGACGCCGAGCTCGTCGGCGCCGACCCAATCGCCGACCTCGCGGTCATCAAGCTCGCCGACGCCTCGGGCCTCCAGCCGATCGAGTTCGCCGACTCCGACGACCTCAACGTCGGCGACCGGGCGATCGCCATCGGGGCCCCGCTCGGCCTCGCCGGCACCGTGACCGACGGCATCGTCTCGGCGCTCAACCGCTCGATCACCGTGCAGTCCTCAGCGGTGCCCGACGGTGCGGCGCCCGACGCCCCCGAGGCGCCGGAGGGGGACGCGCCCCAGAGCCCCTTCGACTTCTGGAACTTCGACTTCGACATCCCGGGCGAGCAGGGCCCGTCGCAGCCGCGCGCCTCGCAGACCATCTCGCTCTCGGTCATCCAGACCGACGCCGCGATCAACCCCGGCAACTCCGGCGGTGCGCTGCTCGACGACGAGGGCCGGCTCATCGGCATCAACGTCGCGATCGCCTCGGCTGGCGGCTCGCAGAGCGCGGCCGGCAGCATCGGCGTCGGTTTCAGCATCCCGGCGAACTTCGCCCAGCGCATCGCCGACGAGATCATCGCGACCGGATCGGCCAGCCACGGGCTCCTCGGGGCCAGCGTGACCGAGGTCGAGGCCGACAGCGGCGTCGTCGGCGCCCTGATCGCCGAGGTGACGCCCGCGGGCGCCGCCGATCAGGCGGGGCTGCGCCAGGGCGACGTCATCACCGCCTTCGACGGCGTGCCGATCACGAGCAGCATCGACCTCACCGCGCAGGTGCGGGTGCTCGCGGGCGGCTCGACGGCCGAGGTCGAGTACGTGCGCGACGGCCGCGCGGCGACGGCGACCGTGACGCTCGGTGAGCTGGACTAGGCGATAGCCTCGGGGGTTATGACCCCCGCCGCGCCGACGCCGCCCGGCGTCAGCTACGTGATGCCGGTCTACAACGAGTCGGCGTACATCGACGACGCGATCGACAGCGTGCTCGGGCAGCGGTACGGGGGCGAGCAGGAGCTCGTGCTCGCCCTCGGCCCCTCGACCGACGGCACGAGCGAGCGCGTCGAGCGGCGCGCCGCCGACGACCCGCGCATCCGCATCGTGCGGAACCCCGAGATGACCATCCCGGTGGGGCTCAACCGGGCGATCCGGGCCGCGGCGCACGACGTCATCGTGCGGGTGGATGCGCACACCGAGCTCTCGCCCGACTACACCGCCACGGCGGTGGCCACGCTCGAGCGCACGGGGGCGGCGAGCCTCGGCGGCCTCATGGTCGCCCAGGGCCGGAGCCGCTTCCAGCGCGCCGTCGCCCGCGCCTACAACTCCCGCCTGGGGCTCGGCGGCGGGGCCTATCACGGCTCCGCCGTCGAGGGCCCGGCCGAGAGCGCGTACCTCGGCATCATGCGCCGTCCCGCGCTCGAGTCGGTGGGTCTCTACGACGAGCGCCTCAAGCGCGCGGAGGACTGGGAGCTCAACTTCCGCCTGCGCGGCGCCGGCCACCTCGTCTGGCTCGACCCGGCCCTGCGCGTCACCTACTGGCCGCGCGACACCTGGTCGAAGCTCGCCCGGCAGTTCCGGGCGACGGGCATCTGGCGCGGCGAGCTCGTGCGCCGACACGGCGGCAAACACCCGCTGCGGTACTTCGCGCCGCCCGCCCTGGTCGTCGTCGCGGTGCTCAGCCTGATCGTCGCACTGCTGCAGGCGACGGGCCTCGTCACGGGGCCCGCCTCGCTGCTGCTCGGGCTCGTCCACCTCGGGCCGCTCGCCTACCTGCTGCTGCTGGTCGCCCTGCTGCTGACCCGGTCGAGCGGCGAGACGCTCGCCGACCGCGGCGTGTTCGCGGTCGTCATCGCGACGATGCATGCGAGCTGGGGATCGGGATTCCTGCGCGGGGTCGCGGTCGGCGCGCGCGGCGCCGTCGACCGGTCGCGCATCGAGTCGTAGCGGGCTCCGGGCTCAGTCGAGCAGGCCCCCGGCGAGGATGCGGGCGACGACGCGCTCGGCCGCGCGGCCGTCGTCGAGCGGGTTGAAGCGCGCGCGCCAGGCGGCGAGGGCGGGCGGCGCGGTCGCGGCGGGAGCCTGCTCGACTCCCGAGGCGGGCGTGCTCGCCGCGAGCTCGGCGAGGGTCTGCAGCAGGGCATCCCGATCGCGCACGACCGGGCCGGGCGCCTCGGCCGTGACGTCGAAGTAGAAGCCGCGCAGATCGCGGCGGTAGTGCTCGAGGTCGGGCACGAAGAGCACGAGCGGGGTGTCGATCGCCGTGATGTCGAACATCACCGAGCTGTAGTCGGTGACGAGCACGTCGGCCGCGAGCATGAGCTCGCCGATCGCCGGGTAGCTCGTGACGTCGATGAGGCCGGGGGCGTCGAGGTCGCGGCCGAAGCGCAGCGTGCGGCTGTGCCCGCGCACGAGCAGGACGTGCTCGCCGGGCAGGGCCGCGAGCTGCGCGGCGAACCCGGGCAGGTCGAGGTAGTCGACGATCTCGCGCCGGTCGTCGCGCCAGGTCGGCGCGTAGAGCACGGCGCGCTGCCCCTCGGCGAGGCCCAGCCGCTCGCGCACGGCCGCGCGGTCGCCCCGCAGCAGCACGTCGTTGCGGGGGTAGCCCTCGACCCACACCGGCCCGCGGAACGCGTAGGCGCGGCGCAGCACACCGGCGGCCCAGGGGTTCTGGGCGAGCAGGATGCTCCACCGCCGGCTCTCGCGCGTGACGGCGATGCGCGTGCGCATGCCCACCCCGGCCCGGTCGAGTGCGAGCCTCTTCAGCATCGTGCCGTGCCAGGTCTGGAGCACCCGCTGGTGCGCCCGCGGCCGCCACCGCTTGCGCAGCCAGTCGTTGACCACGAGCAGCCGGGCGTCGGCGCGCACCCGCCACCACTCGGCCGAGCCCTCGACGAGCGCGACGGCCCCCTCGGGCACGGCGACGGAGCGGTCGACGACCGACCAGTACCGCGTAACGTCGGGTCGCACCCGCGCGAGCTCGGCGTCGAGGGCGAGCGGGTTGCAGGCCGCCGTCTGGCTGTAGAAGCTCTCGAACATCACGGCGGTCTCGGGCGCGGCGGTGCGCGCGCGGTAGCCCGCCTCGAGGCGCTTCTGGGCGGATGCTCCGCGCTCGTCGTCCGCGAGCGGAGGCTCGACGCGCAGCACGAGCGTGCCCGCGTCGGCGCGCAGCTCCGCCCGCAGCCACGGCGAGCGGAGACCGGGATCCAGGTGCGCGGTCACCGTCGCCCGGCGGCTCGCGTGCGCCGCCCCCTCGAGGGCGACCTCGAGCCGGTACTCGTCGCTGCGCGGCGGCAGCGGGGGCGAGCCCCATCGCTCGCGGAGCAGCGGGGCGCTCGCCGAGAACGACGCTCCGGTCTGGTGCACGGCGAGCTCGATCGTCTGCCGGGGCCCGACCAGGGCCAGGCGCCTGATCGGCCCCGGAGCCGTTCCCCGCAGGGTCAGGGTCTCGGGGTCGAGCTCGGCGTCGTCGATGACGACCCGAGCGGGACCGGCGATCGTGCCGGCCGTGCCGGCCGCGCCGGTCCCGACGCTCCCGGCGGCCGCGCCGGCTCTCGGGCTGCCCGTCTCGCCCAGAAGCTCGCGCACGGCCGCGTGCACGCGCTCCGTGGCCCGGCCGTCGAGCAGGTCGACGTGCTCGTCGCGCAGCCAGCGCGCGTGGGCGAGCACGGCATCCCGCGCGGGCCCCTCCTCCAGAGCGCCGTCGAGGCGCGCGAGCGCCTCCGTCCAGCTCGTCGCCGGGTCGCCGCCGCTGAAGGCGCGGTACGGCGTGTAGAGCCCGCGCGAGCCCAGGTACGCCGCGAGGTCCGGCGCGAGGAACACGCTCGGCACCCCGGCGATCGCGGCGTCGAAGGCGATCGACGAGTAGTCGGTGAGCAGGGCGTCGAGGGCGGGCAGCGCCGGGGTGACGTCGAGCAGCTGGGCGCGCCCGAGCAGCCGGATACGCGGGGAGGCCGCCGGGCCGGCGGCGTACGAGCCGGCGCCGAGCGGGTGCGAGCGCACGAGCAGCACCGCGTCCCGGCGCTCCGCCCAGGCGACGATCTCGGCCCACTGCGCGGCGTCGGGGATGGCGGGGTCGGGCTCGCCGTCGCGCCAGGTGGGGGCGTAGAGCACCAGCCGGGCGGCCTCGGGCAGCGGGCCGGTCGCCGCCGCGATGAGGGCGCGCGCCGCATCCCGGCGGCTGAAGGCGGTGCCCTGCAGCAGCACGTCGTCGCGGGCGTCGCCGAGCACGCGTACGCGCTCCGGGCCGAGGCCGAAGGCCGAGCGGATGCGCGCGGCCACGAGCTCCGAGGCGACGGGGAACAGCGTGATGCGCGCCCCGCCGCGCCGGTACAGCGCGCTCATGAGGGCGCGCGCGCCGGGCAGCGAGCCGATGAGGGGCAGGCGCAGGGCGGCGCCGGTGTCGAGGTGCAGGCGCTTCAGCGGGATGCCGTGCCACAGCTGCACGACGACCGCCCCGCTCGATCCGTACCGGTTCGCATCGCCCAGCCCGTGGGTGACGACCACGGCGCCCGCGCGCAGCGTGGCCCGGAACCCGCCCCAGCCGCGCGCCGGTAGCGCCGCCATGCCGGCGGCGCGGGCCGCCCGCAGCTCCTCGTCGCTCGACGCGAGCCAGGTCAGCCGGCGGTCGGGGTCGTGCTCGCGGGTGTACCGCCACAGCGCGAGGGCCCCCTCGCCGAGGCCGAGACCCGAGGCCATGACCCAGCGCCGGGGGTCGCGCGGCACGAGGCGCGCGCAGAGCGCCCCGATCGCGTAGAGCGGGGCGCGGGCGAGAACGCGCGCGTTGCCGGCGCTGAACGTGAAACGGGCCATCGCGGGCGATTCTGCCACGGCGAGCAGTCGCGGCTCGCGAGGCGCCGCGGCGCGATCCGTCGCTACGGGTGCATAACGGTTCCGCCCGATCGGCGCCCGGCCCCCTCGCGCCCCCGCGATGATGGAGCCGTGACTCTTCTCGGCCAGGCCCGTACCGCGCGACGACTGCTGCGCAACATCCTGCGCTCGCGACGCAACCGCTCCGCTCTGTCGACGCGGTTGGCGGGCACGCGGCCCCCGGCGCCCGGCAGCATCGAGATCGTCGTCTACTTCGCCGACACCCGCGTGAACCTCTACCAGATCCGCCAGTGGTACGCGCCGCTCGCCGAGCTCGCGAAGCAGCATCCCGTCGCCATCATCAGCCGCAGCCCCGGAACGATGCTCACGCTGCTCGATGAGGCGCCCGTGCCGGCCGTCTACCTGCGCCGCGTGGTCGACCTCGAGCGCTTCGTCGCCGAGCAGCCGCTGCGCATCGTGTTCTACGTCAACCAGAACACCAAGAACTTCCAGATGTTCCGGTACGGCCGCATGTGGCACGTCTTCATCAACCACGGCGAGTCCGACAAGATGTACATGACGACCAACCAGTACAAGGCCTACGACTACGCCTTCATCGCCGGCGAGGCCGCGCGCGAGCGGCTGCAGCGCAAGCTCTGGGGCTACGACCTCGACGCCAAGGCGCTCATGATCGGGCGGCCGCAGGCCGACCACTTCGCCGGGGCGCTGCCGTACGAGCCCGACGACCGCACCGTCGTTCTCTACGCACCCACCTGGGAGGGCGACCGCCCCGCTGCCGCCTACGGCTCGATCGCCAGCCACGGCGAGAGGCTGGTGGATGCCCTGCTCGCGACGGGCCGCCACCGCGTGATCTACCGCCCGCACCCGCGCAGCGGCGTCGTCGATGCCGAGTACGGCGCGGCCAACACGCGCATCATGCAGGCCCTCGAGCGCGCGAACGCCGCCGACCCGCGCGCGCAGCACGTCGTCGACACCGGGCCGGAGCTCGGCTGGCAGCTCGCCGCCGCCGACGCCGCCATCACCGACATCTCGGCCATGGTCTACGACCGGCTCGCGACGGGCAAGCCGCTGCTCATCGCCCGCCCGGCCTCCTCCGACGCCGAGATCGACACGACGGGCTACCTGAGCGCCTGCGAGTGGCTCACCGCCGAGCGGGCGGCCGAGGTCGTGCCGCTCATCGACCACCTGCTGACGAGCGAGCAGGCGCACGCCTCGCTGCGCCTGTGGGTGGAGCGCTACTTCGGCGACACGACGCCCGGCGCCGCCACCGCGCGGTTCCACGCCGCCGTCGAGACGCTCTACGCCGCGTGGGACGCGCAGGCCGCGCAGCACGCGGGCGATCCCATCACGAGCGAGTCGAACCCCTTCGACGAGGACGACGACGAGGACGCTGTCGGCGGGGAGTGAGCGCCGTGCGGCCGGCGCCGGGCGCTAGGGCGCGGTCGGAGGGGCGATGCCGGTGATGAGGTCGTCGGCGGCGGGCGCCGCCTCGATGGCGGCCGGGCGGCGTCGCGGCCAGCCGCGGCGGCGGGGCACCGCGGTCACGCCGACCGTGCCGTCCTCCGCCACCGTCACCTGCACCGCGGGCGCCTGCAGGCTCATCGGCCAGAGCGCGGGCGCCGGCCCGAAGGCCTGACGCGCGCTCGTCACGACCTTGCGGCCGAGGATGTTGTTGCCCGTTCCGCCGACGACCGCGCCGATGCCGAAGGGGATGGCGCGGCCGAGCACCGTCGTGCTCTGCGTCACGGCGAAGCGCCGCAGGAATGCCGTGCGCAGCTTGTCGCTGAGCGACCCCATCATGAGACGCGGCATGCTCTTGGTCACCATCTCGCCCCAGTACTCGGTGCGGGCGATCGGGCCGCCGGAGACCTGCGAGGCGAACTGCCGCACGAGGTCCTGCCCGGCGCCGCCGAGCATGAGCGCCATCACGAGCGTCTGCGCCCGCTCGGGCTCGTCGACGGCGATGCCGTGGATCTCGGTGACCGACTGGGCGAAGAGCGCGCTCGCCTCGAGGAACGCGACGGTCTCCACCCCGCTGAGCCCGAGCGAGGCCGCGATGCCGACGGCCGGGATGACGCTCGCGGCGCCGACGGAGGCCCCGCTCGCGGTGACGGCGGTGAGGTAGTGGCGCTCGAGCATCCTGATCACCTCGTCGGGCGTCGCCTCGGGACGACGGCGGCGGATGCGCCGGATGTGCGCGAGCACGGCCGGGCGCTGCGCCGACATGACCGCCTGCAGCCCGCGCACGAGGCGCGGATCGAGGGCGGGCGCCGTGGAGGAGGCGGGAGGGGTGATCTCGGTCATGCGGAGCTTCCGTGGTCGCGGTCGTAGGCGGCGAGCACGTCGTCGATGGGGCCGTCGAGCACGAGCGCCCCCCTGTCGAGGTAGAGCCCGCGCGTGCAGAACCGTTTGAGGTCGCGCTCGTTGTGCGAGACGAAGAACAGGGTGCGGCCGCCGGCGAGCAGCTCGTCGATGCGTCGGTAGCACTTCTCGCGGAAGCCCTTGTCGCCGACGGCGAGCACCTCGTCGACGAGCAGGATGGGCTCCTCGAGGCGCGAGATGACGGAGAAGGCCAGACGCACCTTCATGCCGCTCGAGAGGTGCTTGTACGGGGTGTCGATGAAGTCGGCCAGCTCGGCGAAGTCGATGATCTCGTCGAACCGCGCGTCGATCTCGGCGCGCGTCATGCCGTGCAGCCCCGCGGTGAGCGTGAGGTTCTCGCGCACCGTCAGGTCGTCGACGAAGCCGCCGGTGATCTCGATGAGCGGCGCGACGCCGCCGTGCACGTCGACGCGACCCTCGTCGGGCAGCATTACGCCCGCGACGAGCTTGAGCAGCGTGGACTTGCCCTGACCGTTGCGGCCGACGACGCCGATCGCCTCGCCCGCGCGCACGGTCACGTCGACCCCGCGCAGGGGCCAGAACTCGTCGGGCCGCGAGCGGCGCGAGGCGCCGGCGAACAGGTCCTTGAAGCTGCGGCGTCCGCGGCGGTTGCGGCGGAACCGGATGCCCGCGCCCGTGACGGTGATGACGGCGGGCGCCTCGGCGGGGGAGGAGCCGGCGCTCGGATGCTGGGCCATCAGATCTCCTTCAGCACGGCGCGCACGGTGCGACGGAACACGAGGATGCCGATGCCGAGGATGACGAGGCTCATTACGGCGCCGATCGCGACCGCGCGCAGGTCCAGCAGCTCGGGGAAGAAGCTCGCCCGGTACAGGGTGATGATGCCCGCGAGCGGGTTGAACGAGCCCCACAGCTCGAGACCGTCCGGCAGATCGGCGAGGCCGTAGATGATCGGCGAGGCGTAGAAGAGGAACCGGAGGATCAGCTTGACCGCGCGCTCGAGATCGCGGAAGAACACCACGAGCGGCGCGACGATGAGCCCGATCCCGACGATGAGGATGCCCTGCAGCAGAACGGCGAGCGGCAGCCAGAGCACGCCCCAGGTGAGCGCCGCGCCGGTGCTGATCGCGAAGACGGCGATGACCGGGATGCTCAGCAGGAACTCGATGCCCTTCGCGAGCACGATGCGCGCGACCCACACCGAGCGCGGCAGCCGCGTCGAGCGCACGAGCTTCGCATCCTTGATGAAGGCGCGGGTCGTGTCGCTCACCGCGCCGTTGAACCACACCCAGGGGAGGAGGCCGGCGAGGAGGAAGACGATGTAGGGCTCGACGCCGACGGTGCGGTCGAAGATCTGCGTGAAGACGAACCAGTAGATGCCCGCCATGACGAGCGGGTCGAGGACCGACCAGAGGTAGCCGAGCGCGGAGGTCGAGTAGCGCACCCGCAGGTCGCGGCTCGCGAGCAGCCAGAGCGTCTGGCGGTACACCTGCGCGGGGGTGCGCGGCGGGCGCGCGGGCGAGGCGTGGGTCACAAGCGACAACCGTACCGCCAGAAGAGCCCCTCGGCCGTGGGCCGGGGGGCTCTTCCGCAGGCGTCGTTCAGAACCGCGCATGCCGAGCGGCGACGGGGTCGCCCGCCCGGGTGTCGTGCGGTGCGGATCAGACGAAGAGGTTCGCGCGCTCGAGGTCCTCGGCGAAGTCGACCTCGACCGCGTAGAGGTCGCTGATGTCGAGGGGCTCGATGCGGAGGCCGTCCTGCTCGATCGCGACCTCGATGCCGCGCTCGAAGTAGTCCTGATCGCCCACGCGCGCGAGCTGACGGATGAGGGCCGCCTTGTCGGCGCTGGAGATGTAGTTGATGCCCACGGCCTCGCCGAGGCCGCCGACGACCTGCTTGGAGAGCTCCTGGATGAAGCCCTCGGCGTCGACCGTGTACTTGACCTCCTCGTCGCTCACCTTGGCGGTGTTGACGCTGACGAAGGAGCGGTCGGCGTGCACGAGGCTCGCGGCGCGCACGAGGGCGGTCGGGTCGAAGACGACGTCGCCGTTCATCCACAGCACGCCGCCGGAGCCGGTCGCCTTGAGGGCGCGCAGCAGGCTCTTCGACGTGTTCGTCTGGTCGTACTGCTCGTTGTAGACGTAGTTCACGTCGGGGAACGCGTCGATGATGTGCTCGAGCTTGTAGCCGACGACGGTCGTGATCGAGGCGTCCTGCCCGAACGCGGCGGCGATGTTATCGTGCTGCTGGCGCATGATGGTGCGGCCGTCGGCGAGCTCGGTGAGCGGCTTCGGGAGCGAGCGGCCGAGGCGGCTGCCCATCCCGGCGGCGAGGATCACGATCTGCGTGGTCATGGCGACCTCCTGTCTGTCGGCGGCAGGTGCGGCGAACGCGCCGCCGTCCGCTCGATAGAGTTCATCGAGCGGTGCCGAACGGTGCGATTCGGGGCGAGTTCATCTCGCCGTTACCTGCGCGCGGTGCATCAGACACGTCGTTGTGCTGCGCCAAGACTACCGCGACCACCCTCGAAAGGGGAGGGTTCGGCGCTTTTTCGCAACCCGATCGTGATCGCGCGTCCCCCTCCGGACGGGTGCCTGAGCAGCCGCCCGGCACGCCCCCGGCACGGGAGCGCCCGCGTTGCTAGCGTGAGAGCGTGGAATCCTCGAGCCCGGCGACGCCCCCTGACGACAGCGCCGACTCGAGCGCGCCCGCGGCGCGTCCGCCCGCCGCCCGCTCGCCGCGATCGCGCGCCGCATCCGGGGCGTCGACGGGCGGGAAGCCCGCGAGCGGGGGAGCGGCTCCTGCCGCGAAGAAGCCAGCGGCCGCCAAGCCCGCGAGCGCGGCCGCGAAGAAGGCAGGAGCCTCCGCCGCGAAGCCTGCGAGCCCGGCCGCGAAGCGAGCGGCGACCTCGACGCGCACGCCCTCGAGCGCGTCCGCCGAGAAGCCCGCGAGCGGCACGGCACCGACGCCGGCGGCCGGGGCGAAGCCCGCGGCGCGCAGCGCGGCGTCGCGGTCCACCGCGCGCACGCCCGCAGCCCGGTCATCGGCGGCGAAGAAGCCCGCCGCGGCC
Source organism: Microcella daejeonensis (assembly GCF_026625045.1). Lineage (GTDB taxonomy): Bacteria > Actinomycetota > Actinomycetes > Actinomycetales > Microbacteriaceae > Microcella > Microcella daejeonensis. The sequence continues at coordinate 1,831,055 of NZ_CP113089.1, forward strand.
CGGTCCGCGGCGACCCGCGCGCCGGCGCCGGCGCCCGCCCCGCCGCCCGCTCCCGTCGTGCTGGAGGTGCGCGGGCTCCGCAAGTCGTTCGGGCGCACCGTGGCGGTCGACGGCATCGATCTCGACGTGCGCCGCGGGTCGATCTTCGGATTCCTCGGGCCCAACGGCGCGGGCAAGACCACCACCCTCAGCATGATCACCGGGCTCCTCCGGCCGCAGGCCGGCACCGTTCTCGTGACCGGACACGACGTCTGGCGCCAGCCCGGCCCGGCCAAGCGGGCCCTCGGCTCGCTGCCCGACCGCATGCGCCTGTTCGACCGACTCACGGGTGCGCAGATGCTCTACTACGCGGGAGTGCTCCACGGGCTCGACCGCGCTTCCGCCCGCTCGCGCACCCGTGATCTCGCCGCCGCCCTCGGCCTCGAGGAGGCGCTCGGGCGCCCGGTGCGGGACTACTCGGTCGGCATGATCAAGAAGGTCTCCCTCGCCGCGGCGCTCATCCACTCGCCGCGGGTGCTCGTGCTCGACGAGCCCTTCGAGTCGGTGGATCCGGTCTCGGCCGCGCAGGCGATCGACCTGCTGAGGTCCTACGCCCGCGCGGGCGGCACGGTCGTCCTCTCGAGCCACAACATGGATCTCGTCGAGCGCGTCTGCGACAGCGTCGCCGTGATCGTCTCCGGACGCCTCCTCGCGAGCGGCACCGTCGACGAGGTGCGCGACGGCCGCAGCCTCGAGGAGCGCTTCGTCGAGCTCGCGGGCGGCCGGGCCGCGGTGGAGGGGCTCGAGTGGCTGACCACGTTCTCGGACTGAAGCTCGCGCTGCTCGGATCGGCGTTCCGGCCCGGCATCGCGCTCGCGCGCACCCTGATGGTGCTGCTCGTGGTCGGCGGCCTCGTGGCGGGCATCCTGCGCACCCTGCCGCTCGTCGAGCTCGACGACGAGGGGCATCGGGCGGCGCTCGTCCTCGTGCCGAGCATCCTGGCCTTCGCCCTCATGCTCGCCCCCCTCACCTCGGGCCTGGGCTCGGCGATGGAGCCGCGCCGCTTCGCGGCGTACCCGATCGCCCCGGTTCGCCTCGCCCGCAGCCTCGCGGTCTCCTCGATCATCGGCCCGGTGGGTCTCGTGGTGCTCGTCCTCGCGGTCGCGGTCGAGACGGCGTGGTCCCGCGGCGACGGGTCCGACGGGGCGGTGGGCACCGCACCGCTGGCCGCGGCCCTCGCCGTGATCGCCGTCCTGCTCGGCGGGCTCTACCTCGTCGCCGTGGCCGCGCTCATCTCCGTGAGCCCCCTGACCGAGCGCGTCATCACGGTGGGCGCCCGCGTCATCGTCGCGATCGCGATCGCGGCCGCGGTCACGACCGTCGGCGTGGCCGAGCGGGGTGAGGACGACGCCTGGCTCACCGCGACCGCGACGACCGTCGGCGCCACGCCGCTCGGCATGCTGTGGGCCGCGCCCGGCGTGAGCGGCGCCGAGGCGGGGTGGCGGATCGCAGCGGGGCTCGTCATCGTGATCCTGCTGGCGGTCGGGTGGGTGCTCGTCGTGCGCCGCATGCTCGAGACGCCGCAGCGGCACCGCGAATCGGCGCGGCGCACCGGCCTCGGGCTGTTCGAGCTGGCGCCCGCGACCGCGGGCGGGGTGATCGCCGTGCGCAGCATCCTGTACTGGATGCAGGACCCGCGCTACCGGGCGGCGCTCGTGGCGCTGCCGATCGCGCCCGTGCTCATGGTGATCGTGCTGCTCGTCGCGGGGGTGCCGGCCGAGCCGCTCTGGCTGCTGCCGCTGCCCGTCGTCGCCCTGTTCCTCGGCTGGTTCAGCCACAACGACGTCGCCTACGACCACACCGCCGTGTGGATCCACGTCGCCGCCGACACGCGAGGAGCGGCCGACCGCTGGGGGCGGGCCGTCCCGCCGCTGCTCATCGGGGTGCCGCTCGTCCTCATCCTCGCGCCGCTGCTGGCGATAGCCTCGGGGGTCGCCGGCGTCGAGCCCGCCCTGCTCGGCGTGAGCCTCGGGCTGCTGCTCAGCGGCATCGGCGTCTCGAGCGTCTCCTCGGCGCTCGGGGCCTACCCGGCGGCCCGACCCGGCGCGGGAGCCTTCGACCAGCCGCCGCAGACCGGCGCCACGGCCGGATGGGCGCAGGCGCTGTCGTTCTTCGCCACCGCCGCGGTCATGAGCCCGGCGATCGTGCTCGCGGTGCGCGGGGCGCTCGGCGAGCCCGAACTGCTCGAGACCGCGGGTCTCGCGGGCGGGCTCACGGGGGTCGGGATGCTGCTGCTGGGCATCCTCATCGGCGGGGCGGTCTTCCGCCGCCGCGGCCCCGAGCTGCTCGCGCTCGCGCAGCGCGTCTGAGGCCGCCCCGGGCGCGCCGCCCCGCGCCGTCCCTCCCCGCCCGCGCCCCGGCGCATCGCATCCCCGCGCCGTACACTGGAGGGCATGGCGACGATGGACGAGCCCGGCACGGCCGGCGGCGTGGACGTGATGGACCGCGAGCTCGAGAAGCTGCTCAACGAGGAGCAGCTCGAGGACGGCGACCACGAGCGGTTCTCCCACTACGTGCCGAAGGACAAGATCCTCGAGTCGGCGCTCACCGGCAAGCCCGTGCGCGCGCTGTGCGGCAAGAAGTGGACGCCGGGTCGCGACCCCGAGAAGTTCCCGGTCTGCCCGACCTGCAAGGCCGTCTACGAGAAGATGCGCGACTCCTGAGCCCGCACCCGGGCGCGCGGCTCATGCCCGCCCGCCCGCACTAGCCTGGAGCCATGGCTGAGCGCTCCTGGACCTTCGGCGGCGCCCTCAAGGGGCTCTTCACGAAGCCGACGATCGACGAGACGACCTGGGACGACCTCGAGGTCGCCCTCATCGGCGCCGACTTCGGCCCCGATCTCGCCGAGCCGATCCTCGAGGAGATGCGCGCCGGCGTCGAGCGCTTCCAGATCACCGATCCGAAGGATCTGAAGCGGATGCTCCGCGAGAGCATCGAGGAGCGGCTCGCGAAGTACAACCCCACCCTGACGCTGAGCGAGCGGCCCGCCGTCGTGCTCGTCGTGGGCGTCAACGGCGTCGGCAAGACCACCACGATCGGCAAGTTCGCGAAGTTCCTGCGCGGCTACGACCGGAGCGTCGTCGTCGGCGCCGCCGACACCTTCCGCGCGGCGGCGGTCGAGCAGCTCGCCACCTGGGCCGACCGCGCGGGAGCATCCATCATCCGGCCGCAGGCGCCGGGTCAGGATCCTGCGAGCGTCGCCTACCAGACGGTCGACCACGCGATGCGCGAGGGCATCGACATCGCCATCATCGACACCGCCGGGCGGCTGCAGACCAAGTCGGGACTCATGGACGAGCTCGGCAAGGTGCGCCGCGTCGTCGAGAAGCTCAGCCCCATCGCCGAGGTGCTGCTCGTGCTCGACGGCACGACCGGCCAGAACGGGCTCGCCCAGGCCGAGGCCTTCATCGAGCACGCGGGCGTCACGGGGCTCGTGATCACGAAGCTCGACGGCTCCGCGAAGGGCGGCTTCGTGCTCGCCGTGCAGGAGCGCACGGGCATCCCGATCAAGCTCATCGGTCAGGGCGAGGGCATCGGCGATCTGACGGGCTTCACGCCGCACGTGTTCGCGGCCTCGCTCGTGCCGTAGCGCTCCCGGGCGCTACTCCTCCTGGTCCTCGGAGTCGGCGTCGGCGGCGATGCCGCCTCCGTCGATCTCCGCGTGCGCGGCCGAGAGCACGAGGTAGGTCGCCGCATTCCGACGGATGCCCTCCCGCTCCTCCTCGCTGAGCTCGCGCCGCACCTTCGCGGGCACGCCCGCGACGAGCGATCCCGGCGGCACGATCGTGCCCTCGAGCACGACGGCGCCCGCCGCGACCAGGGAGCCGGCGCCGATGCGCGCGCCGTTCAGCACCGTCGCGCTCATGCCGATGAGGCAGTCGTCCTCGATCGTGCAGCCGTGCAGCACCGCGCGATGGCCGACGCTGACCCCGCGGCCGACGACGGTCGGGTGCCCGGGATCGCCGTGGACCACGACGCCGTCCTGCAGATTCGATCCCTCGCCGATCTCGATGCGGTCGCGGTCGGCGCGCAGCACCGCGCCGTAGAACACGGACACCCGGGCGTGCAGCCGCACATCGCCGATGAGCACCGCTCCGGGGGCCGCCCAGGCCTGCTGGTGGACGGCGGGGGTCTGGCCGAAGATGCTGCGGCGCACGGGTCCTCCTCGATCGGCGGGGCCCCAGTCAAGCAGACGGCCACCCGTAGAATGATCGGATCATGGCGACTTTCGGCTCCCTCTCCGACCGGCTGACACAGACGTTCAGCGCCCTCCGCACGAAGGGCAAGCTCAGCCCCGCCGACGTCGACAAGACGGTGCGCGAGATCCGGCGGGCGCTGCTCGACGCCGACGTCGCGCTCACGGTCGTGAAGGACTTCACGGCGACCGTGCGCGAGCGCGCCCTCGGCGACGAGGTGAGCCGTGCGCTCAATCCCGCCCAGCAGGTCGTGCAGATCGTCAACGAGGAGCTCGTGACCATCCTCGGCGGGCAGCAGCGGCGCCTCGAGTTCGCGAAGAACCCGCCGACCGTCATCATGCTCGCGGGCCTCCAGGGCGCCGGCAAGACGACCCTCGCGGGCAAGCTCGCCAAGTGGCTGAAGGCCCAGGGCCACACGCCCCTCCTCGTCGCGGCCGACCTCCAGCGCCCCAACGCCGTCACGCAGCTGCAGGTCGTCGGCGAGCAGGCCGGCGCGGCCGTCTTCGCCCCCGAGCCGGGCAACGGCGTCGGCGACCCCGTGCGGGTGGCGAAGGACGCGATCGTGCACGCCCGCTCCCGACAGCACGACGTCGTCATCGTCGACACGGCCGGCCGCCTCGGCGTCGACGCCGAGCTCATGAAGCAGGCGGCGGGCATCCGCACGGCGGTCGACCCCGACGAGGTGCTCTTCGTCATCGACGCGATGATCGGCCAGGACGCCGTCTCGACCGCGCTCGCCTTCCAGGAGGGCGTCGACTTCACCGGCGTCGTTCTCTCGAAGCTCGACGGCGACGCCCGCGGCGGTGCGGCGCTCAGCGTCGCGAGCGTCACCGGCCGCCCTATCATGTTCGCCTCCACGGGCGAGGGCCTCGACGACTTCGAGCCCTTCCACCCCGACCGCATGGCGAGCCGCATCCTCGACCTCGGCGACATCCTCAGCCTCATCGAGCAGGCCCAGAAGGCCTTCGATGAAGAGGAATCGCGCGCTGTCGCCGAGAAGTTCGCGACCGACAGCTTCACCCTCGAGGACTTCCTCGCGCAGATGCAGCAGCTCAAGAAGATGGGCTCGATCAAGGGCATGCTCGGGATGCTCCCGGGAGCCCGCGGCATGCGCGAGCAGCTCGACAACTTCGACGAGAGCGAGCTCACCCGAACCGAGGCGATCATCCAGTCGATGACGCTCGCCGAGCGCCGCATGCCGAAGCTGCTCAACGGCTCGCGCCGACTGCGCATCGCCCGCGGCTCGGGCACGACGGTCACCGAGGTCAACGCCCTCGTCAACCGCTTCGAGCAGGCCGCGAAGATGATGAAGACCGTCGCGAAGGGCGGCATGCCGAACATCCCCGGCATGCAGCAGATGGGCGGAGGCGGCGGTGCCGCGAGCGCCCGCAAGGCCGCGGCGAAGAAGAAGGGCAAGGGCGCCTCGAAGTCGGGGAACCCGGCCAAGCGGGCCGCCGAGGCGGCTGCGCGGGCGCAGGGCGGCGGCTCGACCTCGGGTGCGCTCGGCGGGGGAGCGGGCTTCGGACTCGGCGGTGCCGGCGGCGCCGGCGCGGCCGGGGGCGCCGAGCCGAGCGCGGAGGAGCTCGCCGCGCTGCAGAAGTTCCTCGGCCGATAGGGCTGAGGGCGTCGACGCGTCCGACCGGCTGGAGCCGAATCGATCGGCACCGGGTCGGTCGTCGGTGCGTCGTAGGGTGAGGCCATGAGCCTCCCCGCCGATGTCGGCGCCGTGGCCCCGGCCGCCGGCGCGACCGCGGTCGCGACTGCCGCGGCCGTGCGCGCCGGGTCGACCACCGCCGTCGCGCAGACCCGCGCCGCCCTGGCCCGCATCGCGGCGCTCGATCCGGGTCTGGGCGCCTTCCAGGTGGTGCGCGCGGATCGTGCGCTCGTCGAGGCCGCCGCGGTGGATGCCCGCGTCGCCGCGGGCGAGGCCCTGCCGCTCGCGGGGGTCCCGCTCGCGATCAAGGACAACATCCCCGTCGCCGGCGAGCCGATGCGCGAGGGGAGCGCCGCGACGAGCGATGCGCCGCAGACCGCAGACCACGAGGTCGTCTCCCGCCTGCGCGCGGCGGGCGCCGTCGTGGTGGGCATCACCCGCGTGCCCGAGCTGTGCGTGTTCGGCACCACCGACTCGGTGCACGGGACGACCCGCAACCCGTGGAATCCCGGCCGCACCCCCGGCGGATCCTCCGGCGGCTCGGCCGCTGCGGTCGCGAGCGGCATGATCCCGGTCGCGCATGCGGCGGACGGCATGGGTTCCATCCGCATCCCGGCGGCGAACTGCGGCCTGGTGGGGCTCAAACCCGGGCGCGGCCTCGTACCCGCCGACATGGGAGCCGACAGCTGGTCGGGGATGAGCGAGAACGGCCCCGTGGCCACGACCGTGGCGGATGCCGCACTCGTGCTCTCGGTGATGGCCGGCCGCCCCGAGCTCGCCGACGTCGGTCCGCCCGCGCGGAGGCTGCGCATCGGGCTCGCGACGGGCATCCCGACCCCGCTCGCCCGGCTCGACCCCCGCTGGAGGGCGGCCGCCGAGGGGTCGGCTGCTGCGCTGCGCTCGGCCGGGCACGAGGTGGTCGAGCTCGCCGTGCCGTACCCCCCGGATCCGCTGCCGGTGATCGCCCGGTGGTTCGCCGGGGCCGCCGCGGACGCCACCCACGACGGGCTCGACCTCGCTGCGCTCGAGCCGCGGGTCCGGGCGCACGTGCGCGCCGGGCGTCTCCTCGCGCGGACGGGCGGCCTGCGGTCCGCGCCGGTCGACCGGCTGCGCGCCCGCGTCGATGCGGCGACCCGGGGCGTCGACGTGCTGCTCACGCCCGCCCTCACGCAGTGCGGGCCGGTGGCCGAGGGCTGGCATCGGCGCAGCTGGACCGCGAACCTGCGCAGCAATATCGGCTACGCCCCCTACGCCGCGCTCTGGAACCTGCTCTCGTGGCCCGCGGCGGTGGTGCCGGCGGGATGGAACGAGGAGGGTGGAGTGCCGCTCGCCGTGCAGCTCGTCGCGCATCCGGCGGAGGACGGCGCGGGGGAGGCGCTGCTGCTCCCGGTCGCCTCGCAGCTCGAATCCGCGGCCCCGTGGATGCGCACGGCTCCGACGGCCGTCGGCTCGTAGGGTGAGGGTATGAGCACTCGACCCATCCGCATCGGGGTGCAGCTGCAGCCCCAGCACGCGCCCTACGAACTGATCCGCGACCGCGTCACCGAGCTCGAGGAGCTCGGCGCCGACATCGTCTTCAACTGGGACCACTTCTTCCCGCTGTACGGCGAGCCCGACGGCCTGCACTTCGAGTCGTGGACGATGCTCGCGGCGATCGCCGAGCAGACCAGCCGCATCGAGCTCGGCGCGCTCGTCAACTGCAACTCGTACCGCAACCCCAACCTGCAGGCCGATATGGCCCGCACGATCGACCGCATCAGCGCGAAGGGCACCGGCACCGGCCGGTTCATCTTCGGCACGGGCTCCGGCTGGTTCGAGCGCGACTACGAGGAGTACGGCTACGAGTTCGGCACCGTCGGCTCGCGACTGAACGACCTCGCGCGCGATCTGCCGATCATCCGCGAGCGCTGGACGACGCTCAACCCGGCGCCCACGCGCCACATCCCGATCCTCATCGGCGGGGGCGGCGAGAAGAAGACGCTGCGCATGGTCGCCGAGCACGCGCACATCTGGCACAGCTTCAGCGATGCGGCGACGCTCGAGCGCAAGCTCGGGATCCTCGGCGAGCACTGCGCCGCGGTCGGCCGCGACCAGGGCGAGATCGAGATCTCGGTCGAGCTGGGCAAGCAGAGCGTCGCCGAGGTGGAGGAGCTCCGGGCCCTGGGCGCGAGCCTGTTCACGCTCGGCATGACCGGCCCCGAGTACGACCTCGCGCCCGTGCGCGAGTGGCTGGCGTGGCGCGACGCGGCGCGCTGAGCATCCCGGATCCTCGCGGTATCGGGGCGGCTCGCGGATCTGCAAGAATGGGGGGTCGAGTGCTCGCGCGCCCGACCCTCTAATCAGGCGGCGCGAGCGTCCATCACGAGCTTTCGCGCCGAGTGTGCCCCACGCAACCGGCGCCGACTCACCCCGTTCACACATTCTGGAGAATCGTGGCTGTCAAGATCCGTCTCAAGCGCATGGGCAAGATCCGTGCGCCCTACTACCGCATCGTCGTCGCCGACTCGCGCACCAAGCGCGATGGTCGTGTCATCGAGGAGATCGGCAAGTACCACCCGACCGAGGAGCCCTCGGTCATCGAGGTCGACTCCGAGCGCGCGCAGTACTGGCTCGGCGTCGGCGCGCAGCCGACCGAGCAGGTCGCGGCGCTGCTGAAGCTCACCGGCGACTGGGGTCGCTTCAAGGGCGACAAGGACGCCGTGAGCACCGTGCGCGTGGCTGAGCCGAAGGAGGCCTTCCAGGCCGACGCGGCCAAGAAGCCCGTGCTGAAGCCCAAGGCCGAGAAGAAGGTCGAGGAGGCCCCGGCCGCCGAGGCCCCCGCCGCCGAGGAGCCCGCTGAGGCCCCCGCCGACGACACCGCGGCCGACGCCGCCGAGGCCGACAAGGCCTAATGCACCGTGCTCGCTGACACGCTGGAACATCTCGTCAAGGGAATCGTCGATCACCCGGACGATGTCGTCGTGGTCGCGCAGAACTCCGGTCGCGGCGAGGTCCTCGAGGTGCGCGTGCACCCCGAGGACCTCGGCCGCGTCATCGGCCGCGGCGGTCGCACCGCCAAGGCCTTGCGCACCGTGATCTCGTCGCTCGCCGACGGTCGCCGCGTGCGCGTCGACGTCGTCGACACCGACGCCGACTAGTCGTGGGCGACGTCAAGATCCCGCGTCCCGACGCCTCGACCGATCAGCTGCGCATCGGCCGCCTCACCAAGGCGCACGGCCTCAAGGGCGCGCTCAAGGTCGAGATGTACACCGACGACCCCGACAAGCGCTTCGCCGCCGGGGCCGTCTTCACCCTGCAGGTGCCCACGACCTCGCCGTGGCACGGCAAGACGCTGACGCTCGTCGAGCTGCGCTGGTACAACGGCCAGCCCGTGGCCTTCTTCGAGGGCGTCACCGACCGCGAGGGCGCCGAGAGCCTCGTCAAGGCCATCCTCTGGATCGATCGCGATCCGGCCGAGGAGCCGGAGGACGACGCCTGGTACGACTTCCAGCTCGTCGGCCTGCGGGCGATGCGCGACGGCGAGCAGATCGGCGTCGTCACCCGCATCGATCACTTCCCCGCGCAGGATCTGCTGACCATCCGCGTCGGGGACCGCGACGTGCTCGTGCCCTTCGTGGCGGCCATCGTGCCGACCGTCGACGTGGCCGCCGGCACGATCGTGCTGACCCCGCCCGCGGGGCTCCTCGAGGAGCTGCCCGAGGACGCCGTGGAGACCGCAGTCGACGCCGAGGGCGCGGGCCTCACGACTCGGGCCGACGAGCCCGAGCGCGACGAGCCCTAGGCCGCGCGATGCGCATCGACATCGTCACGATCTTCCCCGAGTTCTTCGGGGTGCTCGATGTCTCCCTGCTCGGCAAGGCCCGTCAGAGCGGCCTCATCGAGACGCAGGTGCACGACCTGCGCGACTCCACCCACGACCGTCATCGCACGGTCGACGACACGCCGTACGGCGGGGGCGCCGGCATGGTGATGCGACCGGAGCCCTGGGGCGAGGCGCTCGACGGCATCGTGACGGAGCGCTCGACGCTCATCGTGCCGAGCCCCGCCGGGCATCCCTTCACCCAGGCCACCGCCCGCGAGCTCGCCGCCCGCGACCACCTCGTCTTCGCCTGCGGTCGCTACGAGGGCATCGACCAGAGGGTCGTCGAGCACTATTCTGAGCGCATCGAGGTTCGAGAGGTCAGCCTCGGGGACTACGTGCTCAACGGGGGAGAGGTGGCGGCGATGGCGATCATCGAAGCGGTCGGCCGTCTCGTGCCGGGCATGGTCGGCAACCCGGCGAGCCTCGAGGAGGAGAGCCACGAGGCCGGACTGCTCGAGCACCCCAGCTACACCAAGCCCGCCGTCTGGCGGGATCACGCGGTGCCACCCGTTCTGCTGAGCGGCAACCACGGCGCGATCGCCGCATGGCGCCATGAGCAGCAGGTGGCGCGCACCCGGGCGACCCGACCCGATCTGATCGGCGAGCAGTGACCCCGGCGGAGCGGGCCTGGAGCTGGATGCAGCCGCTCATCGCCGTGCTCTGCCTCGCCGTCGCCGTCGCCTCGTGGAGCCTCCAGGCCGCCGGGGACTACGAGCTCCTGCCCTCGGTGCAGGCGGTCATCACGACCTCCTTCGTCTACCCGGGTCTCGCGCTGTCCCTCGCGGTCAACCACGTGATCGTGGGCTTCCGGCGCCCTCCGGCGCTCTCGGCGGCGGAGAAGGCGCTCGTCGTCGCGCAAGCCGTCATCGCGATCGTGCTCGGACTCACCTCGCTCGACTCGGCGGCGCTCATCGTCGGGTTCCTGCTCTGGCCGCTGCTCATCGTCGGCGCCGTCTGGGCGTGCGCGCTCATGACGGGCGGCACCATCCGCATCCGTCGCGAGAGCCGGATGCCGGTCGATCCGCGATCGGGCGACCGGCTCGGCGACGGACCGCCGACCGCGCAGATACCGGTGGTCAGTCCCGCGCGGTGAGCACGAGCGGCCCGTCCGGCGTGAGCGCGACGGTGTGCTCGGCGTGCGCGGCTCGGGATCCGGTGCGGCTGCGCAGCGTCCACCCGTCCTTGTCGGTGTAGATCTCGTCGGTGTCGTGGATGAACCACGGCTCGATCGCGATGACGAGACCCGCCTTGAGCTTGAGCCCGCGCCCCGCGCGACCGTCGTTCGGCAGGTGCAGATCGCCGTGCATGGTGCGGCCGACGCTGTGGCCGCCGAAGTCGAGGTTCACGGAGAGGCCCGCCGCCTCCGCCACATCGCCGATGGCCGCCGAGATGTCGCCCAGGCGGCCGCCGACCTGCGCCGCCGCGATGCCGGCAGCCAGGGCCTGCTCGGTCGTCGCGATGAGCCGGGCATCCTCGGCTCGGGGGGTGCCCACGATGATCGTCTTCGCCGAATCGCTCACCCAGCCGTCGACGGAGGCCGCGAAGTCGAGCGAGAGCACGTCGCCGTCCTGCAGGACGTAGTCGTGGGGCAGCCCGTGCAGCGCGGCGTCGTTCACCGAGGTGCAGATGACCTTGCCGAAGGGCGAGGCGCCGAACGAGGGGTGGTAGTCGATGTAGCAGCTCTCCGCGCCGCGCGCCCGGATCATCTCGTGCGCGAGCGCATCGAGCTCGAGCAGGTTGACGCCCACCGCGGCGGCCTCGGTGGTCGCGGTGATGACGCTCGCGACGAAGCGGCCGGCGGCGCGCATCTCGTCGATCTCGGAAGGGGTGCGCAGTTCGATCATGTCGTCCTCGGGAGGGGGATGTGGGTCGTCAGGTAGTCGGTGCAGACGCGACGGGTCATCTCGATGAACCGCTCGTCGCCGTCCTTGTCCTGCTGGAAGGCTCGCGACAGCAGCGCGCTGCCGATCTCGATCGCGACCTCCACGTGGAAGAGGATCTCGTCGTCGGGCTCGAAGTCGTAGGTCGCGCCGATGCGGGCGGTGAAGTCGCGGGCGAGGATGGAGTTGTTGCTGACCTCCTCGCTCATGAACCGCTGGTCGATCACGTCGCCGAAACGCAGCGCGCGGAACCCCGGCTCGGTGCGGTTCATCTCGACGAAGATGTCGAGCGTGCGGTCGAACGACGACCAGGGCTCGGGCGGCGAGGTGTCGATGTTCTCCTGCACCCGGGCGACGTAGCGCTCCATGTTGCGCACGGCGAGCGCGCGCAGCAGGGTCTGGATGTTCGGGAAGTAGCGATACACGACGCCGACCGAGCTCGCGGAGCGCTCGGCGACCGCGCTCGTCGTGACGCCGTCGATGCCGTCCTCGTCGATGAGGGATGCCGCCGCATCGAGCAGGAGGGAGATGCGCTCGGCGCTGCGCTGCTGGACGGGGGCGGTGCGCATGACCACCTTGTCGGTGGCGAGGGTGCGCTCGGCGACGTCCTTCGTCGAATCGTCCCCGCTCATCCCCGCTCCTCCTGCTCATCCGCCGCGCACGGCGTCATCCAACCCCTCATCGTTCCATGGATTGGCCGCGGAGGACGCTCTGTGGCATGATTTCACCTTGTGCCTCGGCACGGCTCTGCCACAGGGGAGCCGGCGATCCTCGAGGCCCTCCCTTTTCGAACATCCCCTTCATACCGCAGTCGACCTGTGGCGGTTGCAGAGAGCGAATGACCATGCACATCCTCGACCACGTCGACGCCGCCTCGCTGCGCGACGACATCCCCGAGTTCCGCGCCGGCGACACCGTCAAGGTGCACGTCAACATCGTCGAGGGCACCCGCTCGCGCGTCCAGGTGTTCCAGGGCGTCGTCATCGGCCGCTCGAACGAGGGCGTCCGCGAGTCGTTCACCGTCCGCAAGGTCAGCTTCCAGGTCGGCGTCGAGCGCACCTTCCCCGTGCACTCGCCGATCATCGACCACATCGAGGTCGTCACCCGCGGAGACGTGCGCCGCGCGAAGCTCTACTACCTGCGCGGTCTGCGCGGCAAGAAGGCCAAGATCAAGGAGAAGCGCGAGAACTGATCCCTCGCGCATCACCCACGAGGACCCCGTCGCATCGCGGCGGGGTCCTCGTGCGTTCGGGGCGCGCGGACGGCCCGCGGGATGATCCGGCCCCTGGACGGCGGCGGGATCGACCCGGCCCCGCCGCCTAGACTGGAGACGAACACCAGGGGAGTCATGACTGAAGACGCTGCGCTGCCGGCCGCGGGAGCATCCGATACCTCGACGGGCGCATCGAGCCGACGTCGCAGCGCACTGCTCTTCCTGCGCGACGTCGCTCTCATCATCATCGCGGCGCTGCTGATCTCGTTCATCATCAAGACGTTCCTGATCCGCTCGTTCTACATCCCGTCGCCGTCGATGAGCGACACGCTCGTCGAGAACGACCGCATCATCGTCAACCAGCTCGTGCCCGAGCTCGTGCCGCTCGAGCGCGGGGACGTCGTCGTCTTCACCGACCCGGGCAGCTGGCTCACGCCGCAGCCCGAGGCTCCGCAGCCCCCCCTCGTCGCGGCGGCCGAGTGGCTCGGCTCGATCGTCGGGCTCTCCGCCCCCGACAGCGACGAGCACCTCGTCAAGCGCCTCATCGGGCTCCCGGGCGACCGCGTCGTGTGCTGCAACGACCTCGGGCAGATGAGCGTCAACGGGGTGCCGCTCGAGGAGCCGTACATCCGAGGTGCCGGCAGCGGCAGTCCGGCGAGCGAGAGGGACTTCCAGATCGACGTGCCCGAGGGCACCCTCTGGGTGATGGGCGACAACCGCAACAACTCATCCGACTCGCGGTTCAACGGCACGGTGCCCATCAGCGACGTCGTCGGGCGGGCCTTCGTGATCAGCTGGCCGCTCGACCGCTGGACCTGGCTCGACAACTACCCCCTCGTCTTCGACGGGGTCGACGAGGCGCGCGCCTCGGTCGACGACCGCTGAGCCCGTGGCCCCGACCGACCCGACCCTCGAGGTCGAGGCCGCGCTGTTCGCGGGCGGCGCCCCCCTCGTCATCGGCGTCGACGAGGTCGGCCGCGGGGCGATCGCCGGCATCGCGGCGGTCGGCGTGTGCGCGATCCTGCCCCAGACGGATGCCGTGCCCGAGGGCCTGCGCGACTCCAAGCTCCTGAGCGCCACCCGCCGGCGCGCCGTCGAGCCCCTCGTCGCCCGCTGGGCCATGGCCACCGCGGTCGGCGAGGCGGAGCCCGCCGAGGTCGACGCGCTGGGCATCGTCGCGGCGCTCGGCCTCGCGGGGCGCCGCGCCCTCATCAGCCTGTTCGAGCAGGGCGTCGACGTCGCCGCCGCGACGGTGCTGCTCGACGGCAGCCACGATTGGCTGACGCCGGCGCTCGGAGCTCCGCCGCGCATCCTCACCCGGGTCAAGGCCGATCGCGACTGCGCCTCGGTGGCGGGCGCCTCGATCATGGCCAAGCAGCACCGCGACGCCCTCATGGTGATCGATCACGAGCGCTGGCCCGTCTACGGCTGGGACGGCAACAAGGGCTACGGGAGCCCCGCGCACCTGGCCGCCGTCGCCGAGCACGGCGCCTCGCCGCGGCACCGCCTCACCTGGCTGCGCTCGGCGGAGCCGGCGGCGGGCATGCTCCCCTTCTCGGTCTAGACTGCACGCGATGGACGACGACGAATTCGAGGACTACGACCGCGAGGTCGAGCTCGCCCTGTACCGGGAGTACCGCGACGTGGTCGCGCAGTTCCAGTACGTGATCGAGACCGAGCGCCGCTTCTACCTCGCGAACGAGGTGCAGCAGGTGGTGCGCGAGGTCGCGGGCGACTTCTTCTTCGAGCTGACGCTCACCGACGTCTGGGTGTGGGACGTCTACCGCAGCGACCGCTTCGTCAAGAGCGTCAAGGTGCTGACCTTCAAGGACGTCAACGTCGAGGAGCTCGGCAAGAAGGAGCTCAAGCTGCCCAAGGAGCTCGCGCTCGACGAGTAGCGCGCGGCTCCTCCCCAGCCGCCTCCTCCGCGGCTGATCGCCCCCGTACCCCGGTCCGACCCTCCGCGGGCGGGATGCTCCGCCATCCTCCTTCGCAGGAGGTGCTCATGGCACGCAAAGACGTTCTGGGTCGCAGCGGCGAGCAGCTCGCCGCCGACCACCTGCTCGGGCTCGGCTACACGATCCTCGACCGCAACTGGCGCTGCCCGATCGGCGAGATCGACCTCGTCGCCCGGTGCGGATCGACGACCGTGGTCGTCGAGGTCAAGACGCGGTCGGGGCGCGGGTACGGGCATCCGCTCGATGCGATCACCCCCATGAAGCTCGCCCGGCTGCGTCGCCTGGCCGGCGCGTGGGTCGCCGAGAACGGGCCCGTCGAGCGAGTGCGCATCGATGCGATCGCGGTCGTCGCCGACCGAGACGGCGTCGCCGTCGAGCACGTGCGGCAGGTCTGCTGATGGCCGTCGCCCGCACCCTCGCCGTCGCCCTCAACGGCGTCGACGGCGCCCTCGTCGAGGTCGAGGCCGACCTCGCCAACGGGCTGCCCGCGTTCACCATCATCGGCCTGCCCGACACGGCGCTCGGCGAGGCGAAGGATCGCGTCCGGGCAGCGGCGGCCAACTCCGACTGCGAGCTGCCCGCCCGCAAGGTCACCGTCAACCTCTCGCCGGCCTCGCTGCCGAAGCACGGCTCGGCCTTCGACCTCGCGATCGCCGTCGCCGCCCTCGCCACGAGCGCGCCGCCGCTCGCGCCCGAGTCGATCGAGCGCACGGTGCACGTGGGCGAGCTGTCGCTCGACGGCCGGCTGCGTCCCGTCGCGGGGGTGCTGCCCGCGGTGCTCGCCGCCCGCCGTGCGGGCGCACGCGCCGTCGTCGTGCCGCGCGGCAACGAGCGCGAGGCGCTGCTCGTGCCGGGCATCCGCGTGATCGGAGCCGTCTCGCTGCGCGACGTGCTCATCCATCACGGGGCCGAGCTCGATCCGGTGCCGATGGAGGCGATCGCGGCGCCCGAGCCTTCCGCGCCGCCCCCGACGGGCGGCGACCTGGCCGAGGTCGTCGGGCACCCCGAAGCGGTCGAGGCCCTGCAGGTGGCGGCGGCCGGCGGGCACCACCTCATGCTGCTCGGCCCGCCCGGTGCGGGCAAGACCCTGCTCGCCTCGCGGCTTCCCGGGCTGCTGCCCGACCTCGAGCCCGACGCCGCCGTCGAGGTCTCGTCGGTGCGCTCGCTCGCCGGGCTGCCGCTCGGCGACGCCCTCATCACCCGGCCGCCGCTCGAGGCGCCGCACCACAGCGCGACGATGGCCTCGCTCATCGGCGGCGGAAGCGGACTGCTGCGGCCCGGCGCGATCTCGCGCGCCGCGCACGGGGTGCTGTTCCTCGACGAGGCGCCCGAGTTCTCGGCCTCGGTGCTGGATGCCCTGCGGCAGCCCCTCGAGACCGGCGAGATCACCATCCATCGCGCCCGCACGGTCGCCCGATTCCCCGCCCGCTTCCAGCTCGTGCTCGCCGCGAACCCCTGCCCCTGCGGGCAGGCGCTCAGCCCGGACGGGGAGTGCACCTGCCCGCCGCAGGCCCGCCGCCGGTATCTCGCCCGCCTCTCCGGACCGCTCCTCGACCGCGTCGACCTGCACCTCACCGTGCGCCGCGTCGGTGCCGCCCAGATGACGGGCGGGCAGCAGGGCGGCACGACCACCGCGGGTGCACGGGAACGCGTGCGGGCGGCCCGCGAGCGCACCCGAGCCCGCTGGGGCGATTGCGGCTGGGCGCTCAACGCGCACGTCCCCGGCACGGTGCTGCGCAGCGATGCCTGGCGCCCCTCGGTCGCCGACCGCGCGCCGCTCGACCGCGCTCTGGAGCGGGGCGCCCTGACGATGCGCGGCTACGACCGCGTTCTGCGCATCGCCTGGTCCCTCGTCGACCTCGACGGCGACGAGAGGCCTCGCGCGAGCCACATCGGCCGCGCGCTCCACCTGCGGAAAGGATTCTGATGACCATCTCCGAGATCGACGTGCCGATGGCGCTGGAAGGCCTCGACGCCGTCCCCCGACGCTCCTGGGGCATCCCGGATGCCCGGCTCGAGGAATCCCTCGCCGCCGTCGGTCGCGCGCCCGTCGACGCGGCCGCGCGCGACGAGGCCTTCGCGCGAGCGGTCTGGAGCGTGCTCGTCGAGCCCGGTGACGCGACCGCCGGAGCCCTCATCCGGCATCGCGGCGCGGCCGAGGCCCTGCGCATGCTGCTCGACCGCGCTCCCGCCTCCGCGCTCGTCGCCGCCGCCGAGGGGGAGATCACCGGGCGCGCCGCCTCGGAGGCGCTCGCGCGCTGGATGCCGCGGCTGCGCGCCGGCGACGTGCTGCGCGCCCTCGACGGGGCGGCGCGCTGCGCGGCGCAGCTGCTGATGCCCGGGGACGCGCTCTGGCCGGAGGCTCTCGACGACCTCGGCGACTCCGCCCCGATCGTGCTCTGGGTGCGCGGCGACCCGACCGCGCTGCGCCGACCGGGCATCGCGGTCGTCGGCGCGCGCGCCGCGACCGGGTACGGCGAGCACGTCGCCATGGAGCTCTCGGCCGGACTCGTGGGGCGCGGGGCGGCGGTGGTCTCCGGGGGCGCCTACGGCATCGACGGGATGGCACACCGGGCGGCCCTCGCGAGCGGGGGCACCACGGTGGCCGTGCTGGCCGGCGGCATCGACCGCTTCTACCCCGCCGGCCATGAGGCCCTGCTGCAGCGCATCGTGCAGTCGGGTGCCGTCGTCGCGGAGGCGCCGTGCGGCTCGGCGCCCACGAAGTGGCGCTTCCTCCAGCGGAATCGGATCATCGCCGCGCTGGCCCGGGCGACGATCGTCGTCGAGGCCGGGCGACGATCGGGGGCGCTCAACACCGCTCACCACGCGATGGATCTCGGCCGGGAGGTCGGCGCGGTGCCGGGCCCGGTGACGAGCGCCGCGAGCGCGGGCTGCCATCGACTGCTGCGCGAGCATCCCGCCGTCTGCGTGACCGGGGCGGCGGACGCCATGGCGCTCGCCTTCGGAGCGGACGGGGTTCTGCCGGAGGATCACGAGGCGTCCGCTCCGCCCCGCCCGATGCCGGGCGATGACGGCGGCTCCGAGCCGCCGCGCGAGGACCCGGTCGTGACCCGGGTCGCGGATGCGCTGCGACCGCAGCGACGGCAGACCGTCGACGAGCTCGCCCGTGCGGTGGGGGAGAGCGCGGCGAACGTGCGCGGGGCGCTCGGCATCCTCGAGCTCGAGGGCCGGGCGACGGGGGACGACCTCGACCGCTGGCGTCGACCGAGAGCGCCGCGGCAGACCCGGCGCCGGTCCGCGGACGAGTCCGCTGCCGCGACGGGGCCCGCGCGGCATGAGGAGGCGGACCCGTCGGGCGTCACCGGCGCGGAGTAGCATGCGGGGGTGATCCAGATGGGGCAGTACCCGCCCGCCCAGCACGTCGTCGTGCACCTCTCCGACACGCACCTGCTCGGGGAGGGGCGGCCGCTGTACGGGGTCGTGCCCGTCGAGCAGCGGCTCGCGCAGGCCCTGGAGCGCATCGAGCGCTCGGGCGTGCGGCCGCACGCGGTCGTGTTCACGGGCGACCTCGCCGACCTGGGCGAGCCCGACGCGTACCGTCGGCTCCGGGCCGCGGTCGAACCCGTCGTCGAGCGGCTCGGGGCGCAGCTGATCTGGGTGATGGGCAACCACGACGAGCGCGGGCCGTACAGCTCGCTGCTGTTCGACGAGCCCGCGAGCGAGCATCCTCAGGATCGCGTCTACGACGTCGCCGGGCTGCGGGTCATCTCTCTGGATTCGACCGTGCCGGGGTACCACCACGGCGAGATCGCCCCCGAGCAGCTCGACTGGCTGCGCGGCGTGCTCGCCGAGCCCGCCCCGCACGGCACGCTTCTCGCCCTGCACCACCCGCCCGTGCCGACGCCCCTCGAGATCATGGCGGTGCTCGAGCTTCAGGATCAGCCGGCGCTCGCCGCCGTGCTCTCCGGCACCGACGTGCGCGCGATCCTCGCCGGGCACCTGCACTACTCGACGCACTCCACCTTCGCCGGCATCCCGGTGCACGTCGCCGCCGCCACCTGCTACACGCTCGACCTCGGTGCCGACGCCGGCCGGCTGCTCTCGGGCGTCGACGGCGGGCAGTCCTTCGATCTTGTGCACCTCTACGAAGAGGTCGTCGTCAGCTCGACCGTGCCGCTCGGGGCGTTCCCCGAGGCGACCGGGTTCTCGATCGACTACCGACCGATGATCGAGGGGATGCCCGCGGCCGAGCGGCTCGAGAAGCTCTCGAGCAAGAACTCGCCGTTCACCATCAGCGAGGCGACGGCGAGCAACGCCTAGGCCCCCACCGGCCCGGCGGTCGGATCCTGCGCGAGCGAGCCGTCCGACGCCGTGCTCCCCGGTGCACCCGCCACGGCCTCGTCCTCCGGGTCGACCGTGTGCTGCCGGTACTCGTCGACGACGCGCGCGAGATAGCGGGTGATGACCTGCTGCTCGACCTCGTCGAACTCGTCGAGCGTCTCGTCGATGCTCATGATCATCGGCATGATGCGGCCCATCGCCTTCACGCTCGAGACGGGGGAGGGCACCACGCGCACCCCGCGGCGATCCTGCGGGTTCGGCTCGCGGGTCGCGTGACCGAGCGCGACGAGACGATCGATCGAGGTGGTCGTCGCGGCAGTGGATCGTCCGAGGCGGCGGGCGAGCTCCGTCGGGCTGAGCGGGCCGCTCATGATCAGGTGCTGCATCGCGTCGAGATCGGTCGGGTTCACCGACAGGGAGGCGCCGAGGGACTTCTCGAAGGCGTCGGTGACGTCGAGCAGATCGCGCAGCAGCATCGTCGCGGGGCGGACCGGCGCGGTGCCGGCGGGGGGACCAGCCACAGGGCCGGCGGGGGGACCGGCGGCGCCGGCGGCCGGACCTGCACCGGGGCCCGCGGGGCTCGCGGCGGCCGAGGGACGAGGCGATTGCATGCCCTCGACTTTAGCGCTAATGTCTCTCGATAGTCGAGTAGTTCGACAGTCGAACTAAAAATCCCCACCGAGAAGGACCGACATGGCCCGCTTGCTCCGCTTCATCACCGCGCGCACGACCTCCTGGATCGTGCTCGTCGTCGCTGCGCTCGCCGCCGCGGCGCTCTTCGCCGCCGGCTCCGGCGCCGAAGAGGAGACCGCGCCGCCCGTGGGCCTGCCGGACTCGGCGGAGTCGGTGCAGGTCGACGAGCTGCAGGAGTCGTTCCCGAGCGCGGAGGGGACATCCGCCCTGCTCGTCTACTCGGCCGGCGGCGCGGAGCTCGGCGAGAGCGACATCGCGACGATCACCCAGACGGCGTTCGGCCCGTTGGCCGACCTGTCGAGCGAGGGTGCGGTGCCGCCGCCGCAGATCTCCGACGACGGCACGACCGCGCTCGTCGTCGTGCCGCTCGACCCGATCACGGCGGTCGACGCCCAGGCCGAGCGCGCCGAGGAGCTGCGCACGGTCGCCGCCGAGGGCCTCGACGACGGGGTCGAGGTGTACCTGACCGGTGCCGAGGGCTTCGAGGTCGACGTCGCCGCGGTGTTCGCCGGCGCCGACTTCACCCTGCTGCTGACGACGGTGGTCGTGGTCGCGGTGCTGCTGCTCATCACCTACCGCAGCCCCTGGCTCTGGCTCGTGCCGCTCGTGGTCATCGGCGTGGCCGACGCGCTCGCGGGCATCATCGCCGGGCGGGTGGCGGCCGCGGCCGGAGTCGCCCTGGACGCCTCGGTGACGGGCATCCTGTCGGTTCTCGTCTTCGGCGCGGGGACGAACTACGCCCTGCTGCTCATCGCCCGCTACCGGGATGAGCTGCGCCTGCACGAGGACCGGCGCGAGGCCATGCGCCGGGCCGTGCGGGGCGCCGGCCCTGCCATCCTCGCGAGCGGCGGTACCGTCGCGCTCGCGCTCGCCACCCTGCTCTTCGCGGAGCTCGCCGGCAATCGCGCTCTCGGCCTCGCCTGCGCCGTCGGCGTGGTCGTCGCGATGGCCTTCGCGCTCCTGGTGCTGCCGGCGGCCCTCGTGCTGTTCGGTCGGGGCCTCTTCTGGCCCTACGTGCCGCGCTTCGGCTCGGCCGACGCCATCTCGCGCAGCCCGTGGGGGAAGCTGGGTCGCGGCGTGAGCAAGCGGCCCGTGGTCGTCGCGATCGCGGGCTTCGCCGTGCTCGGGGCGCTCGCGAGCGGCCTGCTCTTCGTGCAGACCGGCCTCTCGCAGAACGAGCGGTTCCTGCAGAAGCCCGAAGCGGTGCTCGGTCAGGAGGTGCTCGCGGACGCGTTCTCGGCCGGGGCGACGTCGCCCGCCGTCGTCATCGCGCCCGACGGCGACGTCGACGCCGCCGTCGATGCGCTCGAGGGGATCGAGGGGGTCGACGCCGTGGCCGTCGGCGAGAGCGCGGACGACGTGACGCGCATCGACGTGACGCTCGGCTCCGACCCCGAGACCCCGGCGGCCTTCGCGACGATCGAGAGGATGCGCGCCGCGCTCGACGACGCCGGTTCCGGCGAGGCGCTCGTCGGCGGGCTCGACGCTCAGGCCCTCGACGTCAGCGAGGCGCAGCAGCGCGACCAGGCGCTGGTCATCCCGCTCATCCTCGTCCTTGTGCTGCTCGTCCTCATCGTGCTCCTGCGATCGCTGCTCGCGCCGCTGCTGCTGCTCGTCGCGGTCGTCGCCAGCTTCTTCTCCGCGGTCGGTGCGAGCTGGTGGCTGTTCCAGTCGGTGTTCGGCTTCGCGGCCATCGACACGAACGTGCTGCTGTTCAGCTTCCTGTTCCTCGTCGCGCTCGGCGTCGACTACTCGATCTTCCTCGTCACCCGCGCGCAGGAGGAGTCGGAGAGGCTCGGCACCCGGGAAGGCATGATCCGCGCGCTCGCCGCGACCGGTGCGGTGATCACGAGCGCGGGGATCCTGCTCGCCGCGGTCTTCGCGGTGCTCGGAGTGCTGCCGCTCATCACGCTCACCCAGATCGGCATCATCGTCTGCATCGGCGTGCTCATCGACACCCTGCTCGTGCGCACGGTGATCGTGCCCGCGCTCGCCTTCATCGCGGGGGACCGCTTCTGGTGGCCCCGTCGCCCGAAGCTCACCGACGCCCAGGCGCTCGAGCGCGGCCTCACCGCGCAGAGCATCGAGCCCTCGGCCGCGCCGGCCGACCCGGTCGGGGTCGGCGCCCGCTGATCGCCGAGCCCCCGCTGACGGCCGAGCGCCGCGGCGCGCCCCTCGCGCACTCGATGTCGGAACGGATCGACGGCGCACGGGCGTGGGGCGCCGCCGCCGTCGGGCGTGCCCGTCATGCTGATGCCGTGCACTCCGATGCCCGCCCCCTCGACGACGCGATCGCCGCCTATCTGCGATCGGTCGAGCTCGAGCGCGGAGCCTCGCCGCACACGGTGCGCGCCTACCGCGGCGATCTGGCGACGCTCGCCGAGTTCGTCGAGCGGCGCGGCGCCGAACCCGATCCCGCGCTGCTCGACCTCGAGCTGCTGCGCGAGTGGGTGTGGGCGCAGAACGAGGCGGGGCTCGGGGCGGCGACCCTCGCCCGCCGCACGTCCACCGTGCGCGGGTTCACCGCCTGGCTCGCGCGCACGGGCAGGGCGCCGGCCGACGCGGGGGCACGGCTGCGCGCCCCGCGGCCCGGTCGGCATCTGCCCCGGGTGCTCAGCCGGGCGCAGGTGGACGAGCTCTTCGAGCAGCTCGCCGCCCGCGCATCCGGCCATGATCCGGCGGCACTGCGCGACCTGGCGATCATCGAGCTGCTCTACGCGAGCGCCCTGCGGGTGAGCGAGCTCGTGGGGCTCGACCTCGCCGACATCGACGACGAGCGCCGCACCGTTCGGGTGCTCGGCAAGGGCGCGAAGGAGCGGGTCGTGCCCTTCGGCCTGCCCGCGCACCGGGCTCTTCTCGCGTATCGCGAGCGCGGGCGACCGGCGCTCGCGGTCGGGGCGACCGGTGCGACGGGGCGGGATGCCCTGCTGCTGGGCGCGCGCGGGTCGCGTCTGTCGACCCGCGCCGTGTACCAGCTCGTCGCACGGCTGCTCGTCGACCTCCCGGGCAGCGGCCCGGCCGGTCCGCACGCCTTCCGGCACACCGCCGCCACCCACCTGCTCGACGGCGGCGCCGACCTGCGGGCCGTGCAGGAGCTGCTCGGCCACGCGAGCCTCGGCACGACGCAGATCTACACGCACGTGAGCGCCGACCGACTGGCCGCCGCGTACCTCACGGCGCACCCGCGGGCCTGAGGCGCGCGGCACTCGGCGCGCCGCGGCGGTGCGGCAGCCGAGGCGCGGGAGGAACGGGCCTCGACGGCCCGCCTCACCCGCGCGGTGCCGCGAGCGGCAGCAGTACCGCGCGCTGCAGCCCGCCGAGCCAGCGCATCGGCGAGACGTAGAGCCCGGCCTCGCGCACGCCCAGGTGCGCGCACGGGCGTGCGCAGTGACCGGGTTCGAGCACCCCGAGCTGCTCACCCGCGACGACCTCGTCGCCGGCCGCGACCGAGGCCGTGACCGGCTCGACCGTGACGAGCAACGGCCCCGCCCGAACCGTGACGACGCCGCGGTCGACGACGCGGCCGGCGAAGTGCACGACGCCGTCGACGGGGGAGCGGACGACGGCCGGCTCGCCGGGCGGCGCCGCCGGAGCCGCGAGATCGACGCCGCGATGGCCGGCGGCGTAGGGCGTCGGCGGCGCGAGGAAGGGTCGTTCGACGAGGCGCGGCCCGTCGACGGGCCACCGCCAGCCGGGATCCGGCGCGGTGCCGAGCGACCGCGCCGCCGGGTGGGCCCCGCTCGGCATCGCGGCGAGGGCACCGGGCGCAGCGGCGGCCTCGGCCGTCGGCAGCGCCGCCAGGAGGCCGAGCGCGAGGAGCGGCAGGAGAGCCGCCGCGAGCCGGGCGGCGGGCCGTCGGCGCGGGGCCGCGGGCGACCGGGGCGGAGCGGCGAGGGCGGCGGCGGAGACGGGGAGCATGCGCGGCAGTCTGGCCCGCGGCGGGCATCCCGTCGCCCCGGAGATCGGCCGCGGGGGAGAGCGGGACCGGCGGGATCGTCGGTGAGGAGCGGTGATATGCTGATCGACGCAGTCGGCATGTCCGGCTGACTTCGCGTGCCCATCCAGGCGCACATCCCCATCAGTCCCGCACGTCCTCCCGGAAGGGAGGATCACGCGTGCGGGTCGGGGCCAGCGCCGGGCACCAGGGCTCCGCCGATCGGCAGGAGCGACAACTGAGAACAGAAGGAGTACGGCCATGGCCGTCGTCACCATTCGCCAGCTGCTCGACAGCGGCGTGCACTTCGGGCACCAGACCCGCCGCTGGAACCCGAAAGTCAAGCGCTTCATCCTGACCGAGCGCTCGGGCATCCACATCATCGACCTGCAGCAGTCGCTCGGGTACATCGACAAGGCGTACGACTACGTCAAGGAGACGGTCGCCCACGGCGGCACCATCCTCTTCGTCGGCACCAAGAAGCAGGCGCAGGAGTCGATCGCCGAGCAGGCCACGCGCGTCGGCCAGCCCTACGTCAACCAGCGCTGGCTCGGTGGTCTGCTGACCAACTTCCAGACCGTCTCCAAGCGCCTCGCGCGCATGAAGGAGCTCGAGGAGCTCGACTTCGAGGACGTCGCCGCGAGCGGTTTCACCAAGAAGGAGCTGCTCATCAAGAGCCGCGAGCTCGCCAAGCTGCACAAGTCGCTCGGCGGCATCCGCAACCTCACGAAGACCCCGAGCGCCATGTGGGTCGTCGACCCCAAGCGCGAGCACCTCGCCATCGACGAGGCCCGCAAGCTCGGCATCCCCGTGATCGGCATCCTCGACACCAACGCCGACCCCGACGAGCTGGCCTACCCGATCCCCGGCAACGACGACGCGATCCGCTCCGTCGCCCTGCTCACCCGCATCATCGCGGATGCTGCTGCCGAGGGTCTCATCGAGCGCCACCAGAAGACCGAGCCCACCGGCAACGTCTCCGCCGTCGAGCCGCTGGCCGAGTGGGAGCGCGAGCTGCTCGAGGCCGGCAACGCCGAGGCCGCCGCCGCCGAGTCGACCGAGGCCCCTGCCGAGGCCGCCGCGAGCGAGACCCCCGCGGGTCAGACCGAGGGTGTCGGCGCCACCGTCGCCGAGAACGACGCCGACGCGGCCGTGGCCGCCACCGAGCCGACGACCGACGCCGTGCCCGAGCACGCGCCGGAGACCGCCGAGCAGGTCGAGGCGACGATCGAGGCCGAGGCGACCGAGGCCGAGAAGAAGCCCGCCGCCAAGAAGCCGGCCGCGAAGAAGGCGAAGGCCGACGCGGCCGACGCCGAGCCCGCCGCCGAGACCGAGTAAAGGAGCCCATCCATGGCCACCATCAGCCTGGCTGACGTCAAGACCCTGCGCGAGCGCCTCGGCACCGGCATGGTCGACACCAAGAACGCTCTCGTCGAGGCGGACGGCGACCTCGAGAAGGCCGTCGAGATCCTGCGCCTCAAGGGTGCGAAGGGCAACGCGAAGCGTGCCGACCGCTCCACGAGCGAGGGCCTCATCGCCGCGCACGAGTCCGCGGGCGCCACGGTGCTCATCGAGCTCGCCTGCGAGACCGACTTCGTCGCCAAGGGCGAGAAGTTCGTCGCGCTCGGTGAGCGCGTCCTCGCCGCCGTCTCGGCTGCGGGCGCCTCGACCGTCGAGGAGGCCCTCGCGGCCCCCGTCGACGGCTCGACCGTCGGCGCCGTGATCGACGACGAGGCCGCCATCATCGGCGAGAAGATGGAGCTTCGCCGGGTCGCCCGCGTCGAGGGCTCGAACTTCGCCGTCTACCTGCACCGCACCAACAAGGACCTGCCCCCGCAGGTCGGCGTGGTCGTGGCGTACGAGGGCGACGACGCCGAGACGGCGCGCAGCATCGCGCAGCACATCTCGTTCGCCGACCCGCAGTACCTCACCCGTGAGGACGTCCCCTCGGAGACCGTCGACGCCGAGCGTCGCATCGTCGAGGAGATCAGCCGCAACGAGGGCAAGCCCGAGGCCGCCCTGCCGAAGATCGTCGAGGGCCGCGTCGGCGCCTTCTTCAAGCAGGTCGCCCTGCTCGAGCAGGACTACGCGCGCGACAACAAGCTCTCCGTCGCGCAGGTCCTCAAGGATGCCGGTCTCACCGTGACGGGCTTCGCCCGCTTCAAGGTCGGCGCCTAACCGTCGTGCTGAACGGGGCCCGGTACGCGTGAGCGACCGGGCCCCGTTCTCATGCGCGCGCCCGCACGAGGCGCACTACTCTGAACACCGCCCCGCCCCCGATCAGCAGGGACGGGCCACCGCCGAAGAACGAGGATGCTCATGACCGATCGTCGCCGCCGCGTAATGCTCAAGCTCTCGGGGGAGGCGTTCGGCGGGGGATCCCTCGGCGTGAACCCCGACGTCGTCGGAGCGATCGCCCGCGAGATCGCGGAGGCCGCGAAGGACGTCGAGGTGGCGATCGTCGTTGGCGGCGGCAACTTCTTCCGCGGCGCCGAGCTCAGCCAGCGCGGCATGGAGCGCGGGCGCGCCGACTACATGGGCATGCTCGGCACCGTCATGAACGCGCTCGCCTTGCAGGACTTCCTCGAGCAGGCCGGCGCGCCCGTGCGGGTGCAGTCGGCCATCCAGATGACCCAGGTCGCCGAGCCGTACATCCCGCTGCGGGCCGAGCGCCACCTCGAGAAGGGTCGCGTCGTGATCTTCGGCGCCGGCGCCGGTCTGCCGTACTTCTCCACCGACACCGTCGCGGCGCAGCGCGCGCTCGAGATCAGCGCCGATGAGGTGCTGGTCGCCAAGAATGGCGTCGACGGCGTCTACAGCGACGACCCGCGTCGCAACCCCGATGCCGAGAAGCTCGAGCACGTCACCTACCAGGACGCCCTCGTGCGCGGCCTCAAGGTGGTCGACTCGACCGCGTTCTCGCTCTGCATGGACAACGGCATGCCCATGGTGGTCTTCGGCATGGAGCCCCAGGGCAACATCGCCCGCGCCATCCGCGGCGACGCGATCGGCACCCGCGTCTCGACGTAGCCGCCCGAGGCGCCCCGCTAGACTCGACCCGACCTGCGAAGGAGTGTTGCCCGTGATTGCCGATGTGCTCGCTGAAGCCACCGAGAAGATGACCAAGGCCGTCGACGTCGCGAAGGAGGACTTCGCCACGGTGCGCACCGGCCGTGCGAACCCGCAGCTCTTCCAGAAGATCCTCGTCGACTACTACGGCACCCCGACGCCGCTCGCCCAGCTCGCGAGCCTGCAGAACCAGGATGCCCGAACCCTCGTCATCACGCCCTACGACAAGAGCGCACTGAAGGAGATCGAGAAGGCGATCGTCAACTTCCCGAACCTCGGCGCGAACCCCAACAACGACGGCACGATCATCCGGGTCTCGATGCCCGAGCTGACCGCCGATCGTCGCAAGGAGTACGTGAAGATCGTCAAGGGCAAGGCCGAGGACTGCAAGGTTGCCATCCGCAACATCCGCCGCAAGGCGAAGGAGGACCTCGACAAGCTCAAGACCGAGGTCGGCGACGACGAGGTGGCCCGGGCCGAGAAGGAGCTCGAGGCGCTGACGAAGAAGCACACCGATGCGGCCGACGAGGCGCTCAAGAAGAAGGAAGCCGAGCTCCTCGAGGTCTAGATGACCGACCCCGCCACCGGCCGCGATGAGGCGGCCGCCACCCCGAAACCCTCCGACGAGTCCCTCGCGGCGGCCGCCCTGGCGTCCCCCGAGGCCCCTCGCCTCGGTCGGCGCCTCGGCCGCCGGTCGGGATCGACCGCGCGCGCCGACGTCGAGAACGTCATCAGCGACGTCGAGAACGCCATGAAGGATCTCGAGGCGCGCGCCCGCGAGATGGATGCCCGCCTCGAGGCCCGCGCCGGCCGCAACCTGCCCAAGGCCATCTTCTTCGGCCTCATCCTGGGGCTGCTGCTGCTGTTCAGCCTCATCGTGGTCAAAGAGCTGTTCATGCTGTTCGGAGCGGCTCTGGTCGCCTTCACCTCCTACGAGCTCGCCAGCGCGCTGCGGTTCGCGGGCCGCGATGTGCCGCGCATCCCGATCGTCATCGCCTCGGTGGGCGTCATCGCCCCCGCGTTCTACTTCGGGGCCGAGGGCCTGTGGTGGGCGATCCTGGCTGGGGCCGCCTTCGTGAGCCTGTGGCGCATCGTGGAGACCGCCCGCCCCAGCATGCGCGAGCCGGGCGTCTCGCTGCACACCGATCTCGCCGCCGGGCTGTTCGTGCTCGCCTACGTGCCGCTGCTCGGCGGCTTCGGCGTCGTCATGGCGGCGGAGGACGGCGGCGAGTGGTGGACCCTCGCCTACCTCATCATCGTCATCTCGATCGACACGGGCGCCTACGCCTCGGGCATGGCGTTCGGCAAGCACCCGATGGCCCCGCGCATCAGTCCGAAGAAGACGTGGGAGGGCTTCGCGGGCTCGGTCGTGGTGGCGCTCATCGCCGGCGTGCTGCTGGCGCTGTTCATGATCCAGGAGGACTGGTGGGTCGGCGTGCTGCTCGCGGTGCTGCTCGTCGGCACCGCGACGCTGGGCGATCTGACCGAGTCGCTCATCAAGCGCGATCTCGGCATCAAGGACATCTCGACCTGGCTGCCCGGTCACGGCGGGTTCCTCGACCGGCTCGACTCCATCCTGCCGTCGACGGTCGTCGCCTACGTCGTCTTCGTGCTGCTGGGCTGAGCGGCGCGATGCCTGCTCCCCGCACCGCGTCAGGCATGATGGACGCGTGACCACGACGTTCCCCGAGGCCCACAAGGGCAAGCCCGGTTACGACATCGCCGAGGTCGACGCCTTCCTCGTCGCCGCGCGCCTGGCCTACGGCGCCGCTCCCGGCAGCGAGACCGCGCTCACGAGCGACGAGATCCGGCGCACCGCCTTCCGCCTGCGCCGGTCGGGCGGCTACTCCGTGCGTCACGTGGATGCCGCTCTCGAGCGCCTCGAGGAGGCCTTCGCCGCCCGTGAGCGCGAGCGCGAGATCGCGCTCCGCGGTGAGGCGCAGTACTTCGCCGAGACGCGCGCCATCGCGCAGGAGCTCGTGGACAGGTTCGATCGCCCCGCCGGCCAGCGGTTCCGCCGCCGCGGGCCGCTCACCCGCGGCTACCACCCCGCCGACGTCGACGCCCTCGCCGATCGACTCGCCGGCTACTTCCAGAACGGCGACCCGATCGCGGTCGAGAACGTGCGCACGGTCGCCTTCCGGGCGCGGCTCGGCGGCTACGACGAGGCCCAGGTCGACCACGTCCTCGACGCCGTCGTGAGGGTCATGCTGGCCGTCCGCTGAGCGCGCGGCCCGGGCATCCGTTACGCTGTTGTGATCGTGGGTAGGCATCAGGTGAATCAGACAGCCCCCGCTGCGCGGAATCCGCGTGGTCAGGGGAGCAGCTCCCGACCCGTCCCCCGGCACGGCCGGGCGGTCGAGCGCCACGTCCGCAACCGCTGGTCGCTGCCGGCGTTCTCGTTCGTCGCGACGATGTCGATCGTGCTGGTGAGCATCGCCGACACCTCGGCGCCGGCCGTCGCCGTCGAGCTCGCGGCCCCGGGCGCGACGACCGTCGACAGCCAGGAGTTCACCGCGAGCGGGGCGCACTCCGTGACCGCGCAACTGGCCGCGTACGACATCACCGAGCCCGCACCGCCCCCGCCTCCGCCACCTGCAGCCGCCCCGGCGGCGCGCGCGGGCGCTCCCGCCGCCGGCACGCCCGACCCCGGCTCGGCCAAGGCGATCGCCGCCGAGATGGTCGCCGCCCGCGGCTGGGGCACCGAGCAGTACGACTGCCTGGTCGCCCTGTGGCAGAAGGAGTCGAGCTGGAACGTGTACGCGTACAACGCCAGCTCGGGCGCGTACGGCATTCCGCAGTCCCTGCCCGGCAGCAAGATGGCCTCCGTCGGCGCCGACTGGCAGACCAACCCGGCCACGCAGATCACCTGGGGCCTCAACTACATCCAGGGCCGCTACGGCGACCCCTGCGGCGCCTACGCCTCCAGCCAGAGCCGCGGCTGGTACTAGGCGCTTCCCGCACGATGCCCCGCAGCAACCGCCCGCGCGGTCGACGCTCGACGCCCGCCGAGGAGGAGGCGCTCGATGTCGCGCGCATCCGGCTCGGCATGAAGTCGACCGCCGTCAAGCGATCCGGCACCTGGAACGTGCAGCCGGTGAGCGCGGCCTCCGCGCAGAAGGCGTACGTCTGCCCCGGGTGCGGGGGAGAGGTGCCGCCGGGCACGGCGCACGTCGTCGCCTGGCGCGCCGACGGGTTGATGGGCGAGGCGGCTGATCTCGCCGACCGTCGTCACTGGCATCAACGGTGCTGGAGCATCCAGCCATGACCATCGAGTCGGAACGGGGCGCCATGAGCGAGGAGATCCGGGGCAGCACGGTGCTGCCGGCCCGCCGCGAGGCGATCGAGCTGCAGACGGATGACGGGCTCACGCTCGTCGGCGAGCTGAGCCTGCCCGAGCACGGGGAGCCCCTCGCGACCCTCATCTGCCTGCACCCCCTGCCGACCGCGGGCGGGTTCATGGATTCGCACGTGATCCGCAAGGCCGCGGCCCGGCTGCCGGCCCTGGCGCAGATCGCCGTGCTGCGTTTCAACTTCCGCGGCGTCTCGAGCCCGCGGGGCACCTCGCAGGGGGAGTTCGGCCACGGCGACCTGGAGCGCTTCGACCTCGCGGCCGCCGTGCGGTTCGCCGCCGACCGCGGGCTTCCGCAGCGCTGGCTGCTCGGCTGGTCGTTCGGCACGGAGGTCGCTCTGAAGCACGGACTGCCGCACGACGTCGTCGGCGCCATCCTGCTCTCGCCGCCGCTGCACCGGACGAGCGAGGACGAGGTCGCGGCGTGGGCGCACAGCGGCAAGCGCCTCGTGGTCGTCGTGCCCGAGCTCGACGACTACCTGCGGCCGGAGGAGGCCGCGGTGCGCTTCTCCGCGGTTCCGACGAAGGAGTTCGTCGCCGTCGAGGGAGGCAAGCACCTCTGGGTCGGCGAGAGCCAGACCTACCGGGTGCTGTCGGAGATCGTGGCGCGGCTCAACCCGGCCGCGCTGCCGCTGCCGACGCAGTGGCCGCCCGCCTGATCGGGCGCATCCCGCCGAGAGCGCTCGCGCGCGGCCCGCGCTACAGCTTCTGCTGCCGCGGGACGAAGACCTGGTCGATGATGATCAGGACGGATGCTGCCACGGGGATGGCGATGAGCGCGCCGAGCACCCCGAGCAGGGTTCCGCCGATGAGCGCGGCGATGACGACGACCGAGCCCGGCACCTTGACCGCCCGGTTCATGATGTTGGGGCTCAGCAGGTACGCCTCCACCTGCATGTAGACCAGGTAGTAGATCGCCGCGGCGATGACGGTCGACATCGACTCGGGGTTCACGACGAGCTGGGTCAGCACGATGAGGATCGAGCCGGAGATCGTGCCGACGAGGGGGACGAGCGAGAACAGGAACGCGACGAAGGCGAACAGGGCCGGGTACGCGGCGCCGATGATGCTGAGGAAGACGAAGCTCAGCACGCCGTTGACGAGGGCGAGGCTCACCTGCCCGACGACGTAGCGGCCGACGGCCGAGGCGACCTGCTCGGAGATGTGCACGAACTTCTCGCGCCGCGAGGCCGGCACCAGGCGGTACATGGCCTGCTTCATCGAGTTGAGCGAGGCCGTGAAGTACAGGGTCAGGATGAGGATGATGATGCCGCCGAAGAAGCCCGTGGCGACGCCGACGGCGACCCCGAGCACGCCGCCGCCGATCTCGGCGAGGTTCGCGGGGTCGCTGAGGAACTCGATGCCGGCGTCGACGGCGTCCTGCACGTTGAGCAGCTCGACGGGCACGAAGGTCTGCACCGTCGCGATGAACGACTCGAGCGACTCGATCTCGCTGACGAAGTCGACGATCTGCCGGATGAGGCGGGTGACCTGCTCGACGATGACGGGCACGAGCGCGAAGACGAGCCCGGCGAACAGGCCCAGCACGCCGAGCAGCACGGTGAGGATGGCGAGCCAGCGCGGCCAGCCGCGCTTCTCGAGCCCCGAGATGAGCGGATCGAGGCCGAGCGCGATGAAGAGGGCGGCCCCGATGTAGGTGATGATCGAGGCGAGCGAGCCGATGGCGCTGCCGATCACGAGCGCGACGAGGACTCCGAGTCCGCCGAAGAGGCCGAAGCGGAACGCGTTGGTGATCTTCACGGGGCGGGGCTCCTCGGGGATGCGCGGGGGTGCGGACCCCTACTCGTCGCTGATCGAGCCGGAGATCCTCTCTGCCTGCGACAGTACTCCGCGCAGGCCCTCGAGATATCCCGCCACGGCGTCGCGCTCCACCCGGATGCGCGCGAGGCGCTCCTCGGCCTCCGAGACGAGCTGGCGCGTGCGCTCCTCCGCCTCCTCGACGATGGCGGATGCGCGCTGCTCGGCGTTCTGCAGCACCTCCCGCGCGCGGCCGTCGGCATCGGCGCGCAGCGCTTCGGCGTCGCCGCGCGCGCTGCGCGCGAGGCTCTCGGCCTCGGCCCTCGCCTCGGCGGCCCGCTTCTGAGCGTCGGTGAGCTGCGCCGTCGCCTCGTCGAGGTACT
This sequence comes from Microcella daejeonensis, assembly GCF_026625045.1. Lineage (GTDB taxonomy): Bacteria > Actinomycetota > Actinomycetes > Actinomycetales > Microbacteriaceae > Microcella > Microcella daejeonensis. The sequence continues at coordinate 1,863,348 of NZ_CP113089.1, forward strand.
TCTGGGTCTGCGCGACCGCCTCCTGCTGGCGGGCGAGGTGCTCGCGCTCGGCCTCGTCGCGGCGGGCGGTGAGCTCGACCTCGAGATCGATGCGCGCCTCCTCGGCGGTGCGCGCGAGACGGGCCGCCTGGGCATCGGCATCGTGCTGGGCGGCGGCGGCCGCCGCGGCGGCCGCGTCGGCCAGGGCGCGCTCCTGGGTCTCGCGGTCGCGGGCGAGAGCCGCTCGCTGGGAATCCGCCTCGGCCTGGAGCGCGCGGCGCTGCTCGGCGCGCTCGGCATCGGCGGCGGCGCGCGCTCGGGCGTCCTCCGCCGCGGCGGCGGCCTGCCGATCGGTGATCTCGGCGGCGAGCGCGTCCCGACGCGCGGTCGCCTCGCGCTCCTGCTCCGTCCGCGCCGCGTCCAGCTCGTGCTGCAGATCGGCGCGGGCACGGGCGATCTCCTGCTCGAGGTCGCTGCGACGCTGCGCGACCTCGGCGTCGAGCGTCGCCCGCGTGTCGGCGAGGTGGGCGGCCCATTCGGCGCGCGCCGCCGCGATCTCGGCGTCGGCGGCGCCGCGCTCCTGCTCGGCGTACGCGGTGGCGCCCGCGCGCACGTCGGCCGCGTGGGCGTCGGCCGTCGAGTGCTTCTCCCGGGCGTAGGCGTCGGCGTCGGTGCGCGTGCGGTGAGCGTAGGCGTCGGCGCTCGAGCGGGCCTCGTGGGCGTGGGCGTCGGCGGCGCTCGTGACCTCGACCGCGCGGGCCTCCGCTGCCGCCGTCACCTCGGCCGCGCGGGTCTCGGCCTCGGCGGTCACGGCGGCGGCCCGGGCGTCGGCCTCTGCCGTGCGGGCGGCGGCGCGCGACTCCGCCTCGGCGACGACCTTCGCGGCCCGCGCCTCGGCGGCGCTGACGACGTCGGCCGCGCGGGCCTCGGCGGTCGTGGTGGTCTCGTTCGCCCGGGCCTCGGCCTGAGAGACGAGCTCCGCCGCCCGCGACTCCGCCTCGGCGACGACCTCGCGTCCGCGGGCATCGGCGGCCTCGGTGACCTCGAGTGCGCGGGCGTCGGCGGCGGCGGTGACGTCGTGCGCGTGGGCGTCGGCCGTCGTCGTCACCTCGAGGGCGTGCGCATCGGCGCCGCCCCGCGTCTCGGCGGCGTAGGCGTCGATCTCGCTGCGGGTCGCCAGGGCGTAGGCGTCGGCGGCGCTGCGGGTGTCGGCGGCGTAGGCATCGACCTCGGCGCGCGTCTCTCGCACGTAGCGCTCCGCCTCGGTGCGCTGCTCGGTCGTCGCGCGGTCGGCGTCGGCCCTGGCCGCCTCGATCTCGCGCTCGAGCTCCGAGCGGCGGGTGGCGAGCTCCTGCTCGAGCGCGGCCCGCACCGCGGTCTCCTGCTCGTCGAGGGCAGCGCGTCGACGCTCCTCCTCGGCCTCGAGCGCGTCGCGGCGGCGGTCCTCCTCGGCGTTCCACTCGTCGGTGCGGCGGGCGAGCTCCGCGTCGGCCGCGGCGCGCGCCGCACCGAGCTCGGCGTCGAGAGCCGCCCGATCGCCGGCCAGGTCTGCCTCGAGCTGAGCACGGCGGGTCGCGCTCTCGCTCTCGAAGACCGCGCGCTCGCGCTCCGTCTCCCGTGCGAGGGCGCCGGCGCTCTCGCGCGCCTCGGAGACCTCGCGATCGGCCACGACGCGCAGCTCGGCGAGCTCGCGCTCGGCCTCCGCCCGCAGTGCCGCGGCCTCGCGCTTCGCCGTCGCCCGGGCCTCCGCGGCCTCCGTGGCGACCGCGCCGCGGATCGCGGCGGCCTCGCGGGAGGCCTCCTGCACGAGCTGATCGGCGTCGTCGCGCGCCCTCTCGAGAAGCTCCTCCGCGGTGCGCTGGGCGGTCTCCGCCGCGGCCGCCGCGCGCTCGCCCGCCTCGGCGACGAGACGCTCGACCCGCTCGTGCGCGTCGGCCATCGCCCGCTCGGCGTCGTCCTGGGCGCGGGAGCGCACCCGCTCGGCGTCGATGTCGGCCTGGCTGATGACGCGGGTCGACTGCTCCTCGGCGAGCCGCAGGGTCTGCTCGAGCTTGGTGCCGAGGCCGGCGTAGGTGGGGCGGCCGACCTCGTCGAGCTCGGCCTGAAGGTCGTCCACGACGGCCTGCAGCCGCTTCAGCTCCCTCGCGGTCTCCGCCCGGTCGCCGTTCGCCTTGATGACGTCGCGGCGCAGCTCCTGCAGCGCCTTGTCGACCTCGTCGCGCTTGTACCCGCGCATCTCGGTGCCGAACTCGTTGTCGATCGATGCCACGTGCTGTCTCCAGGGTCTGAGGCGGACGCTGTCGAGTGTAGCCCGGGGGAGCGGGCCCTCGAAGGGCCGACGGAGGCGTCCCCGGGGCGGTCCGAGCGGGCATCCGCTAGGCTGGAACGTCTTTGTCCTGCTGGCCGGCGCCTCGTCCACGATGGGGTTCCGCTCGACGACACAGGGTCGCGGGTGCGTCATACCCCGCGCGTCCGCGCTCTCGCGGCCGCCCGCGCCCCTCACGAGCCGGCACGAAAGGAGTTGCCCCCGTGCGTTTCATCGTCGCGATCGTGCTCTTCGTCGTCGCGTTCGCCTCCATCGGCCTCGGCGTCGCCCAGCGCACCATCTTCGCGGAGCCCGACCGGCTCACCTCGTCCGTCGAGTACGAGAGCAGCGCTCCCGTGACCGTCATCGACGGGTCGGCGCTCAACGCCCTCGACGGCCGGCAGACGATCGCCGTCCTCGGCGGCGTGACCGCCGAGCCCGGGGGGGACGACGCGCTGGACCCCGCGGCCACGGCACCCGCATCCAGCGATGCGATCTCGGCCGCCTACGGGGCGAGCACCGACGTCATCGCCTGGGTCGGGGACGCCCCGTACACGCTCATCACCTGGGACGAGACCGAGCAGCAGCTCGTCGCGGAGCCCGTTCGCGGCACGGCCACCGAGGTGCCCGATCTCGTGGGCAGCGACCTCTGGTACCAGGACTACCGGGGCGAGGGCGAGCTCGGCATCACGCTCAACGTGCCCGAGGACGTCTCGCTGCTCGTGGCGACCGACGGCGTGCTGCCCGCGCCGCAGGCCATCTCGGTCACCTGGCCGCTGGAGAGCGACTCCCCGTACAGCACCCCGCTCCTGCTCGGCGGCTTCGCCGCGCTGCTGCTCGGACTCATCGCCCTCATCTGGGCGCTGCTCCATCTGCGCAAGCAGCGCGGGCCGCGCCGCAAGAACCCCAGCCAGCCGAAGATGCCCCGCGTGCCGCGCCCCTCGCGCTACCGCGCCGTCTCCTCGAGCTCGCTCGTCGGTCGCCCCAAGGGCCGCCGTGCCGTGCGCAGCATCGCGCTGCTGCCCGTCGCTCTCGCCGGGACGCTCGTGCTCGGCGCCTGCACCGCACCGGGTGCCGGCCCCGCCCCCTCGCCCGAGCCCTCGGCGTCGGCCGCGGAGGCGGTCGAGGAGCTGCCGCCCGTCGCCGTGACGGCGAGCCAGGGCGAGCGCATCGTCTCGCGCGTGCTCACGGCCGTCGCCGACGCCGATGAGGCGCGCGACGGCGAGCTCGCGGCGACGCGCCTGGCGGGCCCCGCCCTGCTGCTGCGCCAGACCAACTACGCCGCGGTGGCCGCGAACGCCGAGCTGCCGCTCATCGCCGCGATCCCCTCCGGCTCGGTCGACGTGCTGCTGCCCCAGCAGACCGACACCTGGCCGCGGCGCATCCTCGCGGTGGTGTCGAACCCGGAGGACACGGCGGTGCCGCCGACCGCGCTCGTCCTCATCCAGGAGAGCCCGCGCGAGGACTACAAGGCGAACTACGTGCTGACGCTCGAGCCGCAGGCTCAGGTGCCCGAGGTCGCGCCCGCGAGCCTCGGCACCCCGGCCCTGCAGCCCGACACGCCCTTCCTGCCCGTCACCCCCGCGACGGTGCTGCAGGCCTACACCGACAGCCTGCTCACCGGGGAGGCGGCCGAGGGGTACGACCTCTTCGCCATCGAGGGCGACAGCCTGCGCGCGCAGATCGGAGCGGCGGTCAAGCAGGAGCGCAGCGACGCCCTGCCCGACACCGCCTCCATCGAGTTCACCAACGCGGTGGGCGACGCCGAGATCGTGACGCTCGGCACGCTCGACTCCGGCGGCATCGTCGTCGGCTACCTCACCGAGACCGAGACCGTGCGTCCGACGCAGGACGGCGCCTCGGTCAACGCGAGCGGCGCCGTCGCCGCGCTCTCGGGGGTCGAGTCGAGCGAGGCCGGGCTCGTCGCCACCTACGGCACGCAGGTCATCTTCTCGGTGCCCTCGCTCGCCGACCCTGACGCTCCCATCGTGCTCCTGGGGTACTCCCAGGGCCTCATCGCCGCCTCGGAGGTCTCCTGATGACTGATGCGCCCTTCTCGCCCGCCGCCATGCGCGGTGCGGTCGACCTCACCTCACTCGTGCGCGCCGCCGCCGCGCCGCCGGCGTCCGCCGCGCCGCCCGCCCCCGGCGGCGGGGGGCCGGCCGCGTCCGGCGCCGCTCCGACGGGCGGGCTCGTGCGCGACGTCGACGACGTGAGCTTCGGCGAGATGCTCGAGCTCTCGTCCCAGGTGCCGGTCATCGTCGAGTTCTACGCGCAGGGCCTCGCGCCCTCGCTCGGGGCGATCATCGCCTCCTACGGCGGGCGCCTCGCTCTCGCCACGGTCGACGGCAACCGCGCCCCCCAGCTCGCCCAGGCGTTCCAGGTGCAGCAGGTGCCCGCCGTCGCCGCCGTCATCGGCGGCCGTCCGATGCAGCTCTTCGTCGGGATGCCCGCCGAGGCCGAGCTGCGCTCGGTGCTCGAGGAGGTGCTGCAGGTCGCGGCGCAGAACGGCGTCACCGGCGTGCTGGACGTCGCCTCCGGGGAGGACGCGGCGGCCCCGGTCGAGGAGCCGCTCGCCCCGCTGCACCAGGAGGCCTACGACGCGATCAGCCGCGGCGACTACGCGGCCGCCGTCGAGGCGTACCGCCAGCAGCTCGCCCAGGCCCCCCGCGACCAGGAGGCCGTCGCCGGGCTCGCGCAGGCGAGCCTGCTGCTGCGCCTCGACGGCGCGACCGCCGCCGGACTGCGCGACGCCGCGGCCGCCGGTCCGCACGACGCGGATGCCCAGCTCGCCGTCGCCGACCTCGACCTCTCCGGGGGTCACGTGGAGGACGCGTACGGGCGCCTGCTCGACGTGTTCCCGCACCTCGACGCCGAGGGGCGCACCGCGGTGCGGACGCGCCTGCTCGACTACTTCGAGATCGTCGGCGCGGAGGATCCGCGCACGATCGCCGCGCGGCGTCGGCTCACCGCGCTGCTCTACTAGGGCATCCCGCACCGACGCCGTCGACGACGAACGGGCCGCACCCTTTCAGGGATGCGGCCCGTTCGTCGTTCTCGGGGGGAGGGGGGGCTACTGCTCGAGCGTCAGCCAGAGCGCCGCGAGCGGCGGCAGCGTGAGCTCGGCCGAGGCCGGCTGGCCGCCCCACGGCACCTCCTCGCCGTGCACGACGCCGAGGTTGCCGACGCCCGATCCGCCGTACTCGTGCGCGTCGGTGTTGAGCACCTCGTTCCACCGGCCCGCGGCGGGGAGGGGGAGGCGGTACCCGCCGACCGGCTGCCCGCTGAAGTTGAAGACGCCGACGAGCGGCGTGCCGTCGGCGGCCGAGCGGCGGAACGCGATGACGTTGTTCCCCGCGTCGCCGCCCTCGAGCCACGAGAAGCCGGCCGGCGTGTTGTCCTGCTGCCACAGCGCCGGGGTGTCGCGGTAGACCGCGTTGAGGCGCGATACGAGCGAGTGCAGGCCGCGGTGCACGGGCTGGTCGAGGATCCACCAGTCGAGACCGCGCTCCTCGCTCCACTCGCTCGGCTGCCCGAACTCCTGGCCCATGAACAGCAGCTGCTTGCCCGGGTGCGCCCACATGAAGGCGAGGTAGGCGCGCAGGTTGGCGAGCTTCTTCCACTGGTCGCCGGGCATCTTGCCGAGCAGGGAGCCCTTGCCGTGCACGACCTCGTCGTGGCTGATCGGCAGCATGAAGTTCTCGCTGAACGCGTAGAGGAACGAGAAGGTGATCTCGCTGTGGTGGTGCGATCTCCACATCGGGTCGCGCTCGAAGTAGCTGAGGGTGTCGTGCATCCACCCCATGTTCCACTTCATGCCGAAGCCGAGGCCGCCCTCGCTCGTCGCCCGGGTGACGCCTGGCCATGAGGTCGACTCCTCGGCGATCATCACGATGCCCGGCACCCGCTTGTAGGCGGTCGCGGTGACCTCCTGCAGGAACGAGATGGCCTCGAGGTTCTCGCGCCCGCCGTGCTCGTTGGGCAGCCACTCGCCCTCGCTGCGCGAGTAGTCGAGGTAGAGCATGCTCGCCACGGCGTCGACCCGCAGGCCGTCGATGTGGAACTCCTCGAGCCAGTACACGGCGTTCGCGACGAGGAAGTTGCGCACCTGGCTGCGGCCGAAGTCGAAGACGTAGGTGCCCCAGTCGGGCTGCTCGCCGCGACGGGGGTCGGGATGCTCGTACACGGCCACCCCGTCGAACCGGCCGAGCGCCCACTCGTCCTTCGGGAAGTGCGCCGGCACCCAGTCCATGATCACGCCGATGCCCGCCTGGTGGAGGCGGTCGATGAGGTAGCGCAGGTCGTCGGGCGTGCCGAAGCGGGAGGTCGGCGCGAAGTAGCCCGTGACCTGGTAGCCCCACGAGGGGCCGTAGGGATGCTCGGCGAGCGGCATGAACTCGATGTGGGTGAAGCCGAGCTGGGTCACGTACTCGATGAGCGGATCGGCGAGGTCGCGGTATCCGAGCCCCGGTCGCCAGGAGCCGAGGTGCATCTCGTACACGCTCATGGCGCTGTCGTGCGGGTCGGTGCCCGCGCGGCGGGCCATCCATTCGCCGTCGCCCCAGGCGTAGGGGGCGTCGTCGGCGACGATCGAGGCGGTGGCGGGCGGCAGCTCGGCGCGGCGGGCCATGGGGTCGGCGCGCGTCACCCACTCGCCGGAGGGGGTCATGATCTCGAACTTGTAGGTGCTGCCGGGGGCGAGTCCGGGCACGAAGAGCTCCCAGACGCCGTTGTCGTCGAGTCGGCGCATGGCGTGCTGGGGGCCGTACCAGCCGTTGAGGTCGCCGACGACGCGCACGGCCTGCGCGTTCGGCGCCCAGACGGCGAAGCTCGTTCCCTCGACGCCCTCGTGCGGGCGGTGGTGGGCGCCGAGCACGTGCCACAGCTGCTCGTGGCGGCCCTCGCCCCACAGGTAGAGGTCGATCTCGCCGACGCTCGGCACGAAGCGGTACGGGTCGTCGGCCGTCCAGTCGGGGCCGCCGTCGTAGCTCGCGACGACCGTGTAGGCCTGGCCCTCGGCGGGACCGCCGGGCAGGATGCCGTGCCAGAGCCCGTCGGCGTCGTGCTCGAGCGGCACGCGGCTGCCGTCGGCGCGCACGATCGTCACGGAGGCGGCGAGCGGGCGCAGCACGCGCACCACCCAGCCGTCGTCGAGCGGATGCTGCCCCAGGGCGTCGTGCGGCCGCGGGTGGCGCCCCTCGACGAGGGCGCGCCGGTGCTCGGCGTGCAGCGTCGGGATCGCCTCGGGAGCGGGGGTCGTGCGCGTCGGATCGGCCATCAGATGCCCTTCGGGTACTCGATGCGGAGGATGTGCACGGGCTCGGTGAACGCGTCGAGGCGCACGTAGTTGTGCTCGCCCCAGCGGTAGTGTTCCCCGGTGATGAGGTCCTTCACGTCGAAGGTCGCTCCCTCGGGCAGGCCGAGCGCGGCGAGGTCGAGGTGCACCGTCGTCTCGCGCACCGAGTGCGGGTCGACGTTGGCGACGACGATGATGCCGTCGGTGCGACCCGAGCGCACGAAGCGCCCGGGGGTCACCTTCGAGTAGACGAGCACGGCGTCGTCGTCGCTCCAGTGCACCCGCAGGTTGCGCAGCTGGCGCAGCGCCGGGTGCTGCGAGCGGATGGTGTTGAGCGTCGTCAGGTACGGCGCGATCGAGCGGGCCTGGGTCGCGGCCGAGGCCCAGTCGCGCGCCTTGTACTCGTACTTCTCGTTGTCGATGTTCTCCTCGCTGCCGGGGCGCGCGACGTTCTCGATGAGCTCGTAGCCGGCGTACACCCCCCAGGTCGGGCTCGCCGTCGCGGCGATCGCGGCGCGCACCTTGTAGGCGGGAACGCCGCCGAACTGCAGGTACTCGGTGAGGATGTCGGGGGTGTTGACGAACAGGTTCGGTCGGAACCAGGCGCTCGTCTCCTGCGACAGCTCGGTGAGGTACTCCTCGAGCTCGACCTTCGTGTTGCGCCAGGTGAAGTACGTGTACGACTGCTGGAACCCGGCACCGGCCAGCGACTGCATCATCGCGGGGCGGGTGAAGGCCTCGGCGAGGAACACGACGTCGGGCCGCTCGAGCGCGATCTCGTGCAGCAGCCACTCCCAGAAGTCGAGCGGCTTGGTGTGCGGGTTGTCGACGCGGAAGATCGTCACGCCCTGCGCGATCCAGTGCCGCACGATGCGCAGCACCTCGGCGCGGATCCCCTGCGGGTCGTTGTCGAAGTTCACCGGGTAGATGTCCTGGTACTTCTTCGGCGGGTTCTCCGCGTAGGCGATCGAGCCGTCGGGCAGCGTCGTGAACCATTCGGGATGCTCGCTCACCCACGGGTGATCGGGCGCGCACTGCAGCGCGAGGTCGATGGCCACCTCGATGCCGAGCTTCTTCGCCGCGCCGACGAAGGTGCGGAAGTCGTCGAGCGTGCCGAGGTCGGGGTGGATCGCGTCGTGCCCGCCCTCGCTCGAGCCGATCGCCCAGGGGCTGCCGGGATCGTTCGGGCCCGGGGTGAGGGTGTTGTTCGGCCCCTTGCGGTTCACGCGCCCGATCGGGTGGATGGGCGGCAGGTAGAGCACGTCGAAGCCCATCTGCGCGACCGCCGGCAGGCGCCGGGCCGCGGTCGTGAAGGTGCCGCTGGCCCACGAGCCGTCCTTGCGCTGCACGGCGCCCTCGCTGCGGGGGAAGAACTCGTACCAGCTGCCGACGCCGGCCCGGGCGCGCTCGACCCGGATGGCGAGCTGCTCGCTCTCGGTCTCCAGGCTGGTGAGGCGGTGCCGCGAGAGCGCGGCGGTCACCCGGGGGTCGTTCGCCGCGCCGAGGCGGGCCGCGGGGGTGCTCTTCGCCTTCATGATGGCGGTGCGGGCATCCCGCAGCACCTTCTGGTCGGGCGTGCCCTTCGCGAGCGCGGCGGCGCGCTCGAGCAGCTGCGCGCCGGCGAGGAGCATGACCTCGACGTCGACGTCGGCCTCGATCTTGACGGTCGCGTTGTGGTGCCAGGTCGCCCAGTCGTCGGTGTACGCGAGCACGTGCCAGTGCCAGGTGCCCTCGGCGTCGAGCTGCGCCTGGGCGTGCCAGCGGTCGCTGCCCTTCGCGCCGGGGGAGAGGGGGATGCTCTGCCGCGCGCCGTCCGGAGCGACGAGCACGAGGTCGGCCCCGAGCTTGTCGTGGCCCTCGCGGAACACCGTCGCGGCGAAGGGGACGACCTCGCCGACGACGGCCTTGCTCGGCCAGCGGTCCTCCGGCTGACGGGGGGAGAGGTGGCGGATCGGGATGCGGCCGATGCGCGCGGTGTAGGGCGCGGGCTCGGCCGCCGGGGCGGGGGTCGGAGCGGGGGCCGGGGCCGGGGCCGCGGGCGCTGCGGCGGGCGGAGCCGCTGGCGCGGCTGCGGCCGGCGGTGCTGCCGCGGGGGTCGCGCGCGGGGTGGTCGTCGACGTCGGACGGGGCGAGGGCTTCGGTTTCTGTGCCACGTCTCGACCGTACTCCCCGGCCCGGTCGAGTTGGCGCCCGACATTGCGCCGGTTCCCAGCGGACGCCGCGCGGCGGGGTGAATCGATTTCAGGAAAACGGAATGTCTGTCGGCATTAGGGGGGACAAAATGTACCCCGGCCGGGGTACGCGAATAGGGGTCATCTCCGTGCGGGCGGGGTTGCGAGGTCGTACAGTCGTAGACGAGGGAGCACGAATCGCCCGGAACACCCGGTCCCGGCGGATTCTCCCCCCGAACGAGCACGACACCACCCGAAGGTGTTCGTGAATCAGGATCGAGCCCCGTGTCCCCCGCACGGCGTGCTCGATCCTGCTCGTCGTTAACGAGGCGATCGACCGGTCGGGGCCGTCCGAGCGGCCCCGACCGCGATCGACCTCCCCGCCCCGCCGGAGCACCCGCGGAGGCGTCGTTCTGGAACCGTTCTCCGGCCCCGATGTGGAACCTCGGGAACGGGGAGCGGTCGCCTAGGCTGTCTCCTCGTGGGCGTAGCCCGACCCGATCCGCGCGACCCGGTCCGCATGAGGAGTGATGAGCTGTGAAGGCGATCCGCCGATTCACCGTCCGAACCGTTCTGCCCGAGCGCCTCGCCGCTGTCGGCGACCTGGCCGCGAACCTGCGCTGGTCGTGGCACGAGCCGACCCGTCGACTCTTCGAGCGCGTCGACCCCGTGCGGTGGGAGGCCCTCGGCCACGACCCCATCGCCCTCCTCGGCGAGGTCGACCCCGCCCGCCTCGAGCAGCTCGCCGCCGATGAGCACTTCGTCGCCGACGCCGAGGCACTGCGCGCCGATCTGCACGCCTACCTCGCCGAGCCCCGGTGGTACCAGGGGCTCGAGAACGCTCCGGCGCGCATCGCCTACTTCTCGCCCGAGTTCGGCATCGCGAGCGCGATCCCGCAGTACTCGGGCGGTCTGGGCATCCTCGCCGGCGACCACCTGAAGAGCGCATCCGATCTCGGCGTGCCCCTCATCGGCGTCGGCCTCTTCTACCGGGCCGGCTACTTCCGCCAGGCGATCGACCGCGACGGCTGGCAGAAGGAGACCTACCCCCTCATCGACCCCGACGGCCTGCCCATGCAGATGCTGCGCGAGCACGACGGCACCGCCGTGCGCATCACCCTCGCGCTGCCGGGCGGCGACGCCATGCACGCCCGGGTCTGGCAGATGGCCGTCGGCCGGGTCGTGCTGCTGCTGCTCGACACCGACATCCCCGAGAACTCCGACGCCCTGCGCGGCGTCACCGATCGCCTCTACGGCGGCGGCGGCGAGCACCGCCTGCTGCAGGAGCTGCTGCTCGGCATCGGCGGAGTGCGCGCCATCAAGAGCTACCTCGAGGTCTCGGGAACGCCCGCGCCCGAGGTCTTCCACACCAACGAGGGCCACGCCGGATTCCTCGGGCTCGAGCGCATCAGCGACCTCATCGCCGAGGGCCTGAGCTTCGACGAGGCGCTGCAGGTCGTGCGCGCCGGAACCCTCTTCACCACGCACACCCCTGTTCCCGCCGGCATCGACCGCTTCGAGAACGGGCTCATCGAGCGCTACTTCTCCACCGGTCTGCTGCCCGGCGTCGACGTGCACGACGTGCTCGGGCTCGGCCGCGAGGACTACGACGGCGGCGACCCGGGCGTCTTCAACATGGCGGTCATGGGCCTGCGCCTCGCGCAGCGCGCCAACGGCGTCTCGCAGCTGCACGGCGACGTCTCGCGGGGCATGTTCGGCCAGCTGTGGCCGGGCTTCGACCAGGCCGACGTGCCGATCACCTCCGTCACGAACGGCGTGCACGCCCCCACCTGGACCGACCCGCTCATGGTGCGCCTCGTGCACGAGAAGCTCGGCACCTACGAGACGAGCACCGCCGACTGGGCGAGCGACGCGATCAGCGACGAGGAGCTGTGGTTCGTGCGCCGCTCGATGCGCGAGCAGCTCGTCACCGACGCGCGGGCCCGCGTAGCGGCCGCCTGGAGCGAGGAGAACGGCTCCGTCGCCCCGCCGAGCTGGATGAACGAGCTGCTCGACCCCGACGTGCTCACCATCGGCTTCGCGCGGCGCGTGCCGACCTACAAGCGGCTCACCCTCATGCTGCACGACGAGGCCCGCCTGCGCGCCCTGCTCACCGACCCCGAGCGCCCCGTGCAGCTCGTGATCGCCGGCAAGTCGCACCCCGCCGACGACGGCGGCAAGGCCCTCATCCAGAAGCTCGTGCAGTTCTCGCAGGACCCGGAGCTGCGCCGCCGCATCGTGTTCCTGCCGAACTACGACATCGCCATGGCGCGCCTGCTCTACCCGGGCACCGACATCTGGCTGAACAACCCGCTGCGCCCGCTCGAGGCCTGCGGCACCTCCGGCATGAAGGCGGCCCTCAACGGCTCGCTCAACCTCTCCATCCTCGACGGCTGGTGGAACGAGTACTACGACGCCGAGAACGGCTGGGCCATCCCCACTGCCGACTCCGCGGGCGACGACGCCGAGCGCGACATGCTCGAGGCGAACGCCATGTACGACCTCATCGAGCACCAGATCGCGCCGCGCTTCTACGACCGCGACGCCGACGGCCTGCCGCGCCGCTGGCTGCAGAACATCCGCCACACGCTGTCGACGCTCTCGCCCGAGCTCTCGGCCGACCGCATGGTCGCCGAGTACGTGCAGCGGCTCTACATGCCGGCGGCGGATGCCCAGCGCACGATCATCGCCGACCACCACGCCCCCGCCCGCGAGCTCTCGGCCTGGAAGTCGCGCGTGCGCGCCGGCTGGTCGTCGCTCTCCGTCGCGCACGTGGAGTCGGGCGGCGTCGAGTCGCCGCAGCTCGGCGACGCGCTGCACGTGCGGGCGCACATCGACCTCGGCTCGCTCGAGCCCGACGACGTGAGCGTCGACGTGGTCTTCGGCCGCGCCGACGAGGGCGACGACCTCGCCGACGTGCGCACGCAGGCCCTGCAGCTCGTGAGCCACGAGATCGGGCAGCCGGCGACCTTCGCGGGCACCGTGCCGCTGGAGCGCTCCGGCTCGTTCGGGTACAACGTGCGGGTGACCCCGCGGCACGCCCTGCTCGCGAACCCGGCCGAGCTCGGACTCGTCGCGGTCGCCCACTAGCGCCGGGCATCCCGCCGGGGCGTGCCGGGCCCGGTCTGCCCGCGCGGCCGCCGGATCGCGGGTCCGCTGGCAGAGTCGGCACGAATTCAGGCCGTGCTCGGCGCGCCGTCGACGCGCGGTGCTCGACGCGCCTGTCCGCGGGCAGCGATGCCTGAATTCGTGCCAACTGCACGGGCCGGATCGTCGATCGTGAGGGCTCGCGAACCCGGCGGTCCTGTTACCGGAGGTGGTCGCCGCGGGAGACCGCGGCCAGCACGGCGGCGACGACCCGGTCGAGGTGGTTCACGATCTGGTCGTAGTCGAAGCGCAGGCAGCGGTAGCCGGCGAGGCTGAGGTCGAGGTCGCGACGCCGGTCGGCTGCGCGGCCCGAGGCGATGTCGTGGAACTCGCGGCTGTCGATCTCGACGACGAGCCGCTCACCGATGAGGAAGTCGACGCGACCGACCCCCGGGATCAGCTTCTGCCGGGAGACCGACGGCAGCAGCTGCCGGATCGCGAGCCAGAACATCGTCTCGGTGCCGCTCTCGCAGACCCCGTCGATGCCGGCGGTTCCGGCGGGATGCCCGGCGCGGCGCAGTGCGTCCCGCTCGAGCGGCGCATGGTGCAGCGCCGAGTCGAGCGAGGCCAGGTACCAGGGCTCCGGCACGCACCGCCGGTAGTCGGAGAGGGCGTCGCTCACCGTCGCCACGAGTCGCTCGTGCTCATCGGGTCGGCGCGTCCAATGCACGATGGCGGTGCTGCCCGCCGACCGCCGACGACGGCTGTCGCGCTCGTCGCGCAACCGCGAGCCCGGATGCACCACACGCGCATGGATCTCCGGGTGGTCGAGGGCCCACACCCCGTGCTGCCGGAGCGCATGACCGCACGTCAGGGACCCCCCGACCCTGACGGCCATGAGGATCACGGGGTCGAGGTCCGGGCGCACGAACCACCCCTGACGAGCACGTCGAAGAACGCCCCCCTCGATGAGGCGCTCGCGTGCGCGGCGCCCGAACCCCTCGTCGATCAGCTCGTGCGTGGCGATCGCCCCGCCCCGGGCATCCAGGAGTCGGTGGACATGGTGCATGGGCGCAGGGTCGCGGACGACGCGAGCCGGGTACCGAGCACCCCGGCTTCCGGGGGATACCTCCGCTTCGATCACCACTGGGGAGGAGGGTTCGGGTCGCCTGTCCGACACAAATTCAGGCGAGCCCCGGCGTGGCGGGACCGATGAGTGGGCAACACGCCGGATGCGGCCCGCGCATGCCTGAATTTGTGCCAGAGCGCGGTCGCCGGTGCCGGGCGGAGCCGGGTGGTGCCGTGCGCCCGGAGCGCGGCCCCGCAGCGCGGCTCAGCGGGCGATGTCGGCGAGCCGCGCGCCCGTGACGGCGACGAGGTCGGCGGGCGCGAGCTCGAGGTCGAAGCCGCGCCGGCCGCCCGAGACGAGCACGGTGGGCCAGAGCAGGGCCGACTCGTCGAGCCAGGTGGGCAGCGCCGTGCGCTGGCCGATGGGCGAGATGCCGCCGACGACGTATCCGGTGCGGCGCTCGGCGAGGGCCGGGTCGGCCATGGCGGCGCGGCGACCGCCGGCGGCCGCGGCCAGCGACTTGAGGTCGAGCAGGCACGAGACGGGCACGATGCCGACCACGAGCGAGCCGTCGACGTCGGCGAGGAGGGTCTTGAAGACGCGATCCGGCTCGACGCCGAGGGCGGCGGCGGCCTCGAGGCCGTAGCTCGCCGCGCCCGGCTCGTGCGTGTAGGGGCGGGGCGTGTACGGGATGCCCGCCGACGCCAGCGCGACGGTCGCCGGGGTCGCGGGGCCGGCCGAGGGGCGCGGCTTAGGCATTCCGGTCGGGCTCGGGCCGGGCATCCATCGCCGGGTCGTCGGAGGGCGCGGCGACCCCCTCGTCCGAATCGTCAGGCGACGGAGCGGACGTAGCCGACGACGCGGCCGGCGCCGAGGGCGGTGAGGCCGGCGACGGCACCTGGTCGCCGTGCGCGCGGAACAGCAGCATCGACGTCGGCCCGACGGTGAGCATCTCGCCGGGCTCGTGCTCGAGCGCGAGCTGCGAGATGTCGTCGTGCGAGCTGTCCCACAGCAGGGTGTAGCCGGTGACGCCGACGTGGGCGGGCAGGCGCACCGAGGTCGGCTCCTCGAGCCCGTGCACGACGAGCAGGATGCGGTTGAAGTGCTCGAACTCGGGGGTGGAGGCGGCGAGGTACTGCAGGGTGCGCTCGGCGGGCGAGTCCCAGTCGTCCATCGTCATGGCCCGGCCGTCCTTGTTGTACCAGTCCATCTGGGTGGCGCTCGGGATGGTCTCGCCCCAGCGCCCGTACCGCACGGGTCGCAGCGCCGGGTTGTCGCACCGCAGCTGCAGCAGGCGCCGGGTGACCCGCAACAGGTCCTCCTGCCAGCCGGAGCGGTCCCACGACAGCCACGTGAGCTCGCTGTCGTGGCAGTACGCGTTGTTGTTGCCGCGCTGGCTGCGGCCGAACTCGTCGCCCGCGGTGATCATGGGCATGCCGGCGCTGAGCAGCAGGGTGCCGAGCAGGTTGCGCATGGCCCGGCGGCGGTCGGCGGTGATGACGGGGTCGTCGGTGGGGCCCTCGAGGCCGAAGTTGTACGAGCGGTTGTTGTCGGTGCCGTCGCGGTTGTCCTCGCCGTTGCCGATGTTGTGCTTCGAGTCGTAGGCGGTGAGGTCGGCGAGGGTGAAGCCGTCGTGGGCGGTGACGAAGTTGACGCTCGCGAGGGGCCCGCGGTCGGCGGCGAAGACGTGCGCGCTGCCGGTCATGCGGCGGGCGAGCGAGCCGATGCCCTCGGCGGCGGCGCCGTGGCGGCGCGAGGCGGCGGTGTCGCTGAGCCAGAAGGTGCGCGCGCGGTCGCGGAATCCGTCGTTCCACTCCCGGTAGCCGTCGGGGAAGTTGCCGACCTGCCAGCCGCCCAGCCCGACGTCCCACGGCTCGGCGATCATGAGCGAGTCGGCGAGCACGGGGTCGGCGAGGATGGCGGCGAGGAGCGGGTGCTCCGGGTCGAAGTGGGCGCGGGCATCCCGACCGATCGTCGCCATGAGGTCGAAGCGGAACCCGTCGATCTGCACCTCCTCGGCCCAGTAGCGCAGCGAGTCGAGCAGCAGGCGCTGGGCGGCGGAAAGCGAGAAGTCGACGGTGTTGCCGCACCCGGTGGTGTCGATGTACTCGCCCTCGCGGGTCTGGCGGTAGTACGAGGCGGCGTCGATGCCGCGCAGGCTCGAGGTCGGCCCGGTCGGCCCCTCCTCGGCGGTGTGGTTGTAGACGACGTCCATGACGACCTGGATGCCCGCCTCATGCAGCAGGCGCACCATGCCCTTGACCTCCCGCAGCACGGCCCCGGTTCCGCCGTTCTGGGCGCCGCGCGTGGCGTACTGCGCGTGCGGCGTGAAGAAGTTGAGGGTGTTGTAGCCCCAGTAATTGGTGAGGCCCTGCTTGAGCAGCCGCTGCTCGCTGATGCTCTGGTGGATGGGCAGCAGCTCGACGGTCGTGACCCCGAGATCCTTCAGGTAGGCGATCGTCGTGGGGTGCGCGAGGCCCGCGTAGGTGCCCCTCAGCTCGTCGGGCATGTCGGGGGCGAGCTTGGTGAGGCCCTTGACGTGCGCCTCGTAGAGCACGACGTGGTCGAGCGGGATGCGCGGCTTCTGCACCCCGCCCCAGTCGAAGTCGTCGTGCTGCACGTAGCCGCGCCAGTCGCCTCCGGTGGTGCGGGCGAGCCCGCGGGCGTAGGGGTCGATGAGGTGCCGCTCGGGATCGAAGGCGTGCGTCGGCCCGCTCGGCCCGTCGACCCGCACGGAGTAGCGGGTTCCCGGCACGAGGGCGGCGTGCTCGACCTGCCAGACGCCGTGCTCGTCGCGGGCCATGGGCACGCGCTCGGCCATCCACGCCGGGTCGTCGGGGCTGAACAGGCACAGCTCCATGGCGGTCGCGTGCTCGCTCCACACCCGCAGCCGCCCGCCCCGCGCAGTCGCGGTCACTCCGAGGTGACCCAGCGGGTCGGTCGTCGCCATGGATTTAGAGTAGGTCAGCGCGACCGTGCGTCCGCCGCGCCTCGCGTCGCGTCGTTCGAAGGGGGTGGATGCCGATGCCGGTGTACCTCGACCACGCCGCCACGTCGCCCATGCCCGCCTCGGTGCGCGCGGCGTACCTGCACGCTCTCGAGACCGCGGGCAACCCGAGCTCGATCCATTCCGCGGGCCAGTCCGCCCGGGCCATGCTCGATGACGCGCGCAGCCGCATCGCGGCGACCCTCGGCGTCGATGCCGTCGAGCTGACCTTCACGGGCGGCGGCACCGAGGCCGTGAACCTCGCCGTCAAGGGACTCTTCTGGCGGGCCCGGCAGGCCGACCCGCGCCGCACCCGCCTGCTCGTGCCGCGTGCCGAGCACCACGCCACCCTCGACGCGGTCGAGTGGCTCGTCGCGCACGAGGGCGCCTCGGTGACGTGGCTCGAGGTCGACGCGGAGGGGGTGCTGCTGATCGACGGCCTGGGCGGGGTGGCGGCGGCGCTCGCCGGTGCGGGAGACGAGCCCGCCGATGACGTCGCCCTCATCACCATGCTCGCCGCCAACAACGAGGTCGGCTCGGTGCAGCCCGTCGCCGAGGTCGCGGCGCTCGCCGCGGCCGCCGGGGTGCCGCTGCACGTCGACGCGATCGCCGCCTACGGGCAGATCGACCTCGCGCCCCTGCCGCCGGGGGTCGGGGCCCTCTCGATCTCCGCCCACAAGGTGGGCGGCCCGGTGGGCGTGGGCGCGCTCGTGCTGCGGCGAGGAACCGAGGTCGTGCCGCTGCTGCACGGGGGAGCGCAGCAGCGCGGGCGGTCGGGAACGATGGATGCTCCCGGCGCGTGGGCCTTCGCCGTGGCGGCCGAGGCGGCGCACGCCGAGCTCGCGGCGAGGGCGGCGCACAAGCGCGCGCTGCGCGATCGGCTCGAGGCGGGCATCCGCGCCCACGTGCCGCAGGCCGTGCTGCACGGCACCGGCGCCGCGCACCGCCTGCCCGGAACCGTGCATCTCACCGTGCCAGGCTGCGAGGGCGATTCGCTGCTGTTCCTGCTCGATCAGGCGGGCTTCGCCGTCTCGACCGGATCGGCCTGCCAGGCGGGGGTTCCCGAGCCCTCCCACGTGCTGCTCGCCATGGGGCTGAGCGCGGCGGATGCCCGAGGCGCGCTGCGCGTCACCCTCGGCCCCGACACCACGGCCGACGAGATCGACGCGCTGCTGGACGCTCTGCCGGCCGCGGTCGCCCGTGCCGAGGCCGCGGGGCTCGCGGCGCGTACGCCGATGCTCGGGCGGTAGCAGGGGGACGGGGCCGCGTACCCTGGAGGCATGCGGGTTCTGGCAGCGATGAGCGGCGGCGTCGACAGCGCCGTCGCGGCGGCGCGCGCGGTCGACGCCGGGCACGACGTGGTCGGGGTGCACCTCGCGCTGAGCCGCATGCCGGGCACGCTGCGCACCGGCAGCCGCGGCTGCTGCACCATCGAGGACAGCCTCGATGCGCGCCGCGCGGCCGAGAGGCTGGGCATCCCCTTCTACGTCTGGGACTTCTCGGAGCGCTTCGCCGACGACGTCGTCGGCGACTTCATCGCCGAGTACGCGGCCGGCCGCACGCCCAACCCCTGCATGCGCTGCAACGAGCGCATCAAGTTCGCCGCCGTGCTCGAGAAGGCGCTCGCGCTCGGCTTCGACGCCGTCGCGACCGGGCACTACGCCCACATCGTCACCGACGCGGCCGGCAACCGCGAGCTGCACCGGGCCTCCGATGAGGCGAAGGATCAGTCGTACGTTCTCGGCGTGCTGACGAGCGAGCAGCTGGCGCACGCGATGTTCCCGCTCGGCACGACGCCGTCGAAGGCCGTCGTGCGGGCCGAGGCCGCGTCGCGCGGCTTGACCGTGGCGCAGAAGCCCGACAGCCACGACATCTGCTTCATCCCCGACGGCGACACCCGTGGCTGGCTGGCCGAGCGCATCGAGCCGCAGCAGGGCGCGATCGTCGACCGCTCCGGCGAGACGCTCGGCAGCCACGACGGGGCGACGAGCTACACGGTCGGCCAGCGCAAGGGGCTCGGCATCGGCCGGCCCGCCCCCGACGGACGCCCGCGCTTCGTGCTCGAGGTGCGCCCGCGCACGAACGAGGTCGTCGTCGGCCCGCGCGAGGCGCTCGCGGTGCGCGAGCTCGCGGGGGCCCGCTACAGCTGGGCGGGGCTCGACCCGGTGGCGAGCGGCGTCACGACCGCCGAGGTCGATGGCGGCACCTCGTGGTTCGCGTGCGACGTGCAGGTGCGCGCGCACGGCGAGCCGGTGCCGGCGCGGGCGCGGCTGGCGGCCGGTTCGGCCTCGGCCCCTGAGCTGGTCGTCGAGATGGATGCCCCGCTCCTGGGCGTCGCGCCCGGCCAGACCGCGGTGCTCTACGTCGGCACCCGCGTGGTGGGCCAGTGCACGATCGACCGCACGACCTCCGCCGTGCCGGTGGATGCTGCGGCCGAGCCCGCTCGGGCATCCTGACCCCTGCGCGCCCGCCGTCGGGGTGTCTCGCCGCCCGCCGTCTGAGTCTCTCCCCGCCCGTGGCCGGCACAAATTCAGGCAAAGGCGCACAGGCGGCGGCGTGTCGCGGCATCGGGTCGTCCGACACGCCGGCCCGTGCCTGAATTCGTGCCAGGGGTGCGGGCGAGCGGTGCGGCCGAGCGGCCCTGCGCGCCCGCCGTGAGGCCCCGGAGACTGTCGGGGGTCGCTCCTAGACTGGCGCCGTGAGCGACACGGTCGAGACCCCTGCACCCGCCGACGGCTCCGCGGCCACGAGCCCCGTCGACGAGCGCGCCCCCGTCGAGTCGCTCAGCCGCGAGCAGGCGCGCGACGAGGCCGAGGCGCTGACGACGCGCATCCTCGAGCTGCGCGACGCCTACTACGACCGCGACGAGCTGCTCGAGGACGACGCCACCTACGACGCCCTGCTGCGGCGGCTCGAGCAGATCGAGCACCAGTTCCCCGAGCTGCAGAGCACCGACAGCCCCACGCAGACCGTCGGCGGCCGCGCGCAGACGCAGCTGTTCAGCCCCGTCACGCACGCCGAGCGCATGCTAAGCCTCGACAACGTCTTCAGCGCCGACGAGTTCGCGGCGTGGGCGGCGAAGGTCGAGCGCGACTCCGGCCGGGCGGTGCGGTACCTCTGCGAGCTGAAGATCGACGGCCTCGCGATCAACCTGCGCTACGAGCGCGGCGCGCTCGTCAGCGCGGCCACGCGCGGCGACGGCGTCGTGGGGGAGGACGTGACCGTCAACGTGGCGCTCGTGCCGGGCATCCCGACCCGGCTCGCTGGCCCCGCCGACCAGCTGCCCGACCTCGTGGAGGTGCGCGGCGAGATCTTCCTGCCGAAGGTCGCCTTCGACGAGCTCAACGTGCTGCAGCGCGAGGCTGGCGAGCGCGAGTTCGCCAACCCGCGCAATGCCGCGAGCGGCTCGCTGCGGCAGAAGGAGGAGGGCAAGACGCCGGCGCAGGTGGCGCGCATGCACGACCGGCTGGGCCGGTTGCGGATGCTCGTGCACGGCATCGGCGCGTGGAGCAGGCCGCCCGTGGCCGCCCAGAGCGAGATCTACGAGCTGCTGCAGTCGTGGGGTCTGCCGACGAGCACCCACTACCGCGTGCACGACTCGGCCGAGGACGCCGCCGGGTTCATCGCCCACTACGGCGAGCACCGCGACGCGGTGGAGCACGAGATCGACGGCGTCGTCGTCAAGGTCGACGAGCTCGAGCTGCACGACGAGCTCGGCGCCACGAGCCGCGCCCCGCGCTGGGCCATCGCCTACAAGTACCCGCCCGAGCAGGTCAACACGAAGCTGCTCGACATCGTCGTGAGCGTCGGCCGCACCGGCCGCGCCACCCCCTTCGCCGTCATGCAGAAGGTGCGCGTCGCCGGCAGCGAGGTGCGGCAGGCGACCCTCCACAACCAGGACGTCGTGAAGCTCAAGGGCGTGCTCATCGGCGACACCGTCGTGCTGCGCAAGGCGGGCGACGTCATCCCCGAGGTGCTCGGCCCCGTCGTCGAGCTGCGCGACGGCACCGAGCGCGAGTTCGTCATGCCGACCGAGTGCCCCGAGTGCGGCACCCCGCTGCGCCCGGCGAAGGAGGGCGACGTCGACCTGCGCTGCCCCAACGCGCGCAGCTGCCCCGCCCAGGTGCGCGGGCGCGTCGAGCACATCGGCAGCCGCGGCTCGCTCGACATCGAGGGCCTCGGCGAGATCGGCGCCGCCGCCCTCACCCAGCCCGACGTGCCGTCGACCCCGCCCCTCGTCACCGAGGCCGGCCTGTTCGAGCTCACCCTCGACGACCTGCTGCCCATCGAGGTCATCGTCCGCGACTCCGAGACGGGGCTGCCGAAGCTGGAGGAGGACGGCACCGCCCGCCGCCGCTCGCCGTTCCGCCGCAACCCCACCGCGGCCGAGAAGAAGCAGGGCCTCGAGGGTCCGCAGCCGAGCGCCGTCGCCCTCACGCTGCTCGACGAGCTCGAGAAGGCCAAGACGAAGCCTCTGTGGCGGATGCTCGTCGGCTTCAGCATCCGGCACGTCGGCCCCGTCGCCGCCCGCGCCCTTGCCGATCACTTCGGCTCGCTCGACGCCATCCGCGCCGCCACGGCGGAGGAGCTCGCGGCCGTCGACGGCGTCGGCGGCATCATCGCCGACGCGCTCATCGACTGGTTCCAGGTCGACTGGCACGTCGAGATCGTCGACCGCTGGGCCGCCGCCGGCGTGCAGCTGTTCACCCCCGGTCACCCCGGCCCGGGTGCCGCCGCCGCGGCGGGCGGCGTGCTCGCCGGCATCACCGTCGTCGCCACCGGCAGCCTCGAGGGCTTCACCCGCGAGGGTGCCCAGGAGGCCATCATCGCTGCCGGCGGCAAGGCCGCCAGCAGCGTCAGCAAGAAGACCGACTTCGTGGCAGCCGGCCCCGGCGCGGGCTCCAAGCTCGGCAAGGCGGAAGCGCTCGGGCTGCGCATCATCGACGCCGCCCAGTTCGCCATCCTCGTGCGCGAGGGGCCCGACGCGCTCCCCGCGGAGCCCGCCGACGCAGCGGAGTAGCGCGCCGCGCACGGATCGTGCTGGGGACAACCAGCAGAGGGATTGTTAACTCCGGGAGACGATTATCAGTTTCGCCCCCCAATCGGGGTGCGCTTTCCCATAGCATGAAACCGCGTCAGTCGACCCCGATACGGGGTGACCCCTCCCGGCCGACGCGAAAGGCTCCCCACCGTGCTCGCAGAGGCAACCGCTCTCCTGCTGGCCTCGCTCACCGTGCTGACGGTCGCGGGGCCGTCCGGTGCGCCTCAGGGGATCCGGCCCGCCGTCTCGGCCGTGTCGACCGCCGCACCGGCGCAGGCCCCGAGCGTCACGTCGGCGTCGGCCGGCGCGAACCCGGCCGTCGCCGGGCCGGGAGCGAGCATCCCGACCGCGCACGAACCCCGCGGAACCGCTCTGCTCGACAGCCTCGTCGCCCGGGCGGCGCCCCCCGCGACGGTGAGCGCGACCGTGACCGGGCAGAACGCCGAGCTGAGCGCCGCCGTCGGCGCGGCCGTCGACAAGGCCGCCCTGCGCCAGTCGATGCGCGCCGTGCTCGCCGACCCGCCCGCACCGCGCAGCGTCTCGAACTGGTGGAGCGCCCTCGACGGCGGTGAGCAGCTGCGCGCCGCCCTCGCCGCGCCCGAGCTCGTCGGCAACCTCGACGGCGTTCCCTACGCCGTGCGCGACCAGGCCAACCGCACCGTGCTGCGCGAGACCATCCGCGACCTCGAGCTCGGCCTCGTCGGCGGCACCTCCCGTGCGCTGCAGACCCGCGACGACGGGCAGCTGCAGATGCTCTACTCCATCGCCGACGCGCTCGGCCCGGCCGAGGCGAACCCGCACCGCCAGCTCATCACCCTCGACGTCGAGGGGGCGGGCAAGGCCTCGATCGTGCTCGGCGACCTCATGACCGCCGACTACGTCAGCTACCTCGTGCCCGGCATGTTCATCTCGGTCGGCGGCAACGTCGTCGAATGGGTCGACACGGCCGCACGCATCTACGACGAGCAGGTCTCGTGGCTCGCGCTGCTCGACGACTCGTCGGCTCCGGCCCCGCGCGACGACGCGATCGCCGCGAGCGCCGTGGGCACCACACCGGCCGCCCTCGCCGCCGCCATGCGCGCCGCGGACAGGCTCGCGCCCGAGGAGGCGGTCGAGGACGAGCGGCCGACCGTCGCCACCGTCGCCTGGATCGGCTACCAGACCCCCCACCTGCTCAACGTCGGCAGCCTCGACCTGGCCTACGAGGGCCGCGACGCGATCGCCTCGACCCTCCTCGGCCTCGACGCGCTGCGCGGCGCGGACCAGCCGCACGTCTCGCTGCTCGCCCACTCCTACGGCACGACCGCCTCGATGCTCGCGCTGAGCGAGACGCCCGCCCGCGTCGACGCGCTCGCCATGATCGGCTCCCCGGGCTCGCCCGCCGCGACGGTCGACGACCTCAAGGTCACCGGCGCCGTCTTCGTCGGCGAGGCCGCGTGGGATCCGATCAGCAACAGCAGCTTCTTCGGCGCCGACCCCGGCGAGAGCACGTTCGGCGCGCGGGTCATGAGCGTCGCCGGCAGCGTCGACCTCATCACCGAGAAGGTGCTCGCCGGCTCGACCGGGCACAACGAGTACTTCAGCCCCGGCACCGAGTCGATGCGCAACCTCGCGCTCATCGGCATCGGCCAGGCCGAGCTCGTCACCGACGGCACCGAGCGCGATGCGCTCCGAACCCTCGCACTGGCCCGCCCCGGAGCCTGAGCGTCCGCCCGAAGAGGGGGTCTGCGGCGGGGCGGAGCCCGAGCCGGCCGGTGGTACCGTGCATCAGCATCCCGCGCGAAATGGACGGTCATGACCACCCGCAGCTCGCTTCGAATGCTCACGATCGCAGCGGTGCTCGTGGGCGTGAGCGGATGCGCCCTGCAGAGCCCCTCGCCGGTCACCGACGCCGAGGCGCGCGACCGATTCCTGGCGGTCATCGACGAGACGCAGCAGCTCGTGGGCGGCGTCTGGCAGGTGGATGACGACCCCACTCCGCGCGGCTGCACCCTGCCCGTCTGGGTGGCGGGGGAGCGGTACCCGGCGCTGCGGGTGAGCGAGGATCCGCGGGGCGAGGGCCACGCCGACCGCGTGCAGCAGGCGTGGGAGGGCAACGGCCTCGAGGTCGAGCGCTCGCTCGTCGGCGACGTCGTCGAGCTCAAGGCCGAGAGCGAGTTCGGCGAGGTCTACCTGTTCCGCGTGAGCGAGCAGGCGATGACCCTGCAGGGCGAGAGCGAGTGCCGCCCGGCGTAGGGAGCCCGCCCGCCGCCCGCGCGAGCCCGCATCCCGCCGCTCAGTAGACTGGCGGTATCCCACCCGTTCGATCCATGCCGAGGGAGCTCCATGTCGGAAATCACGCCCGAGACCGTCGCCCATCTGGCGATGCTCGCGCGCATCGCCCTGACCGATGACGAGATCCAGAAGCTCACCGGTGAGCTCGGGGCGATCGTCGACTCGGTCGAGAAGGTGCAGCAGGTCGCGACGCCCGACGTGGTCGCGACGAGCCACCCGATCCCCTTGAGCGGCGGGATGCGCGTGGACGAGCCGGGCGTGACGCTCACCCCCGAGCAGGCCCTCGCCGGCGCGCCCGACCACGACGGCAGCCGCTTCCGCGTCACCGCGATCCTGGGGGAGGAGCAGTGAGCGGCACGCAGAACGACCTGACCCGCACGAGCGCCGCCGACCTCGCCGCCGCCCTGCAGTCGGGCGAGGTCTCGAGCGTGGAGGTCACGAAGGCGCACCTCGACCGCATCGCCGCCGTCGACGGCGACGTGCACGCTTTCCTCCACGTGTCGCAGAACGCCCTCGAGACGGCCGCGCAGGTCGACGCCGACCGTGCCGCCGGGCAGATCCTGCCCGATCTCGCCGGCGTGCCGATCGCCATCAAGGACGTCCTCTGCACGCTCGACATGCCGTCGACCTCGGGCTCGAAGATCCTGGAGGGCTGGGTGCCGCCGTACGACGCGACCGTCGTCGCCCGCCTGCGGGCCGCCCGCCTGGTGCCGCTCGGCAAGACGAACATGGACGAGTTCGCGATGGGCTCCTCCACCGAGTTCTCCGCGTACGGCCCGACGCGCAACCCCTGGGATCTCGACCGCATCCCCGGCGGCTCGGGCGGCGGCTCGGCCGCGGCCGTCGCCGCCTTCGAGGCGCCCATCGCCCTCGGCTCCGACACCGGCGGCTCCATCCGCCAGCCCGGCGCCGTCACCGGCACGGTCGGCGTGAAGCCCACCTACGGCGGCGTCAGCCGCTACGGCGCGATCGCCCTCGCGAGCTCGCTCGACCAGGTCGGCCCCGTGTCGCGCTCCGTGCTGGATGCCGCGCTCGTGCACGACGTCATCGGCGGGCACGACCCCCGCGACGCCACGAGCATCCCCGATGCCTGGCCCTCGATGGCCGAGGCCGCGCGGCGCGGCATGACGAGCGACGCGCTGAAGGGCATCCGCGTCGGCGTCGTCAAAGAGCTGGAGGGCGAGGGCTTCCAGGCCGGCGTCAAGCAGCGGTACCACGAGACCCTCGACCTGCTGGCCGCGGCCGGCGCCGAGATCGTCGAGGTGAGCGCCCCGCACTTCGAGTACGCGGTCGCCGCCTACTACCTGATCCTCCCGGCGGAGGCCTCGAGCAACCTCGCGAAGTTCGACTCGGTGCGCTTCGGCATGCGCGCCGGCGTCACCGGAACCGTCGAGGACGTCATGGCCGCCACCCGCGAGGCCGGCTTCGGCCCCGAGGTGAAGCGCCGCATCATCCTCGGCACCTACGCCCTCAGCGCCGGCTACTACGACGCCTACTACGGCAGCGCGCAGAAGGTGCGCACGCTCATCCAGCAGGACTTCGCTGCCGCCTTCGAGAAGGCCGACATCCTCGTCTCGCCGAGCGCGCCGACGACGGCGTTCCGCTTCGGCGAGAAGCTGGAGGACCCGCTGGCGATGTACCTCAACGACGTGACGACCATCCCGGCGAACCTGGCCGGCGTGCCCGGCATGGGCCTGCCGATGGGCCTCGCACCGGAAGACGGCCTGCCGACGGGCCTGCAGCTCATGGCCCCCGCCCGCCACGACGCGCGCCTCTACGAGGCCGGCGCCGCGATCGAGCAGCTGCTCGAGGCGCACTGGGGCCGCACGCTGTGGAGCCAGGCTCCCGAGCTCGCGACGCGCTGACGGCTCGATTCCACGGGTGACGGCGGGGCGGTGACGGGATGCTCAGCCGCCTGATCGCCGTCGCCGCCTACACGATCCTGCCGCTCGTGGGCGTGCTCGCGCTCGGCTGGGACTGGCGCGAGATCGTGCTGCTGTACTGGTTGGAGAACGTGGCGCTCGGCGTCGCCATGGTCATCCGCATCCTGCGGCTCATCCCGCGCGAGGGCACGGGCGCGCTCGGCACGGCCGGCTTCTTCAGCGCGCACTACGGCCTGTTCACCGTCGTGCACGGAGTGTTCGTCGGCCTGCTGGTCAGCGGGCTGTTCCAGTTCGGCGTACCCGAGGTCGGCAGTCCGCTCGCGCCCGAGCAGCCCGCGGCCGGGCCGATCGCATGGGGGAGCATCCTCATCGTCTTCGCGATCGGCGGCGCGGTGCAGATCATCGCCGCGATCGTGCAGCCGGTCTCGCCGCTGACGCCGCAGCAGCTCATGTTCACCGCCTACCCGCGCATCGTCGTGCTGCACGTCGCGGTGCTCGGGGCCGCATTCCTCATCGCCGAATTCGACCTTCCGGCGGCGGCCGCGATCATCCTCATCGTGCTGCACGGCATCGTCGACGGGGTGGCGGCGCTCATCGCGCACCGCCGCGGGTAGCGGGCGCCGGTCGCGCCGGCGGCGACGCCCGGCACCGTCGAGCAGCCCCCGCCGCGCCCGTAGGATTGAGGCATGGCGCGCGCTGAACTCATGGACTTCGACCAGGCTCTCGAGATGTTCGAGCCGGTGCTCGGCTTCGAGGTGCACGTCGAGTTGTCGACGAAGACGAAGATGTTCTCGGATGCTCCGAACCCGGCCTTCGGCGGCAACGAGATCACCGAGCCGAACACGGCGATCACGCCGGTCTGCCTCGGTCTGCCGGGCTCGCTGCCCGTCGTCAACGAGACGGCCGTGCGCTACTCGATCTCGCTGGGCCTCGCGCTCGGCTGCCAGATCGCGCCCTCGTCGCGCTTCGCCCGCAAAAACTACTTCTACCCGGATCTGGCGAAGAACTACCAGATCAGCCAGTACGACGAGCCGATCGCCTTCGAGGGCACGCTCGACATCGAGCTGGAGGACGGCTCGATCGTCACCGTGCCGATCGAGCGCGCGCACATGGAGGAGGACGCCGGCAAGCTGACCCACGTGGGCGGCTCGACCGGCCGCATCCAGGGCGCCGAGTACTCGCTCGTCGACTACAACCGCGCCGGTGTGCCGCTCGTCGAGATCGTGACGAAGCCGATCTACGGCGCCGAGCACCGCGCCCCCGAGATCGCGAAGGCCTACGTCTCGACGATCCGCGACATCGTGCGCGCCCTCGGCATCTCGGAGGCCCGCATGGAGCGCGGCAACCTGCGCTGCGACGCGAACGTCTCGCTGCGCCCGCGCGGCCAGAAGGAGCTGGGCACGCGCACCGAGACGAAGAACGTCAACTCGCTGCGCAGCGTCGAGCGCGCCGTGCGGTACGAGATCCAGCGCCAGGCGGCCATCCTCGCCAAGGGCGGCACCATCAGGCAGGAGACCCGGCACTGGCACGAGGACACCGGCGCGACCTCGCCCGGCCGTCCGAAGAGCGACGCCGACGACTACCGCTACTTCCCCGAGCCCGACCTGCTGCCCGTCACGCCGACCCCGCAGCTGATCGCCGAGCTCACCGCCGCCCTGCCCGAGGCCCCGGCCGCGCGCCGCCGCCGCCTCAAGCAGGAGTGGGGCTTCAGCGACCTCGAGTTCCGCGACGTCGTCAACTCAGGGCTCTTGGTCGAGGTCGACGAGACGGTCGCCGCCGGCGCCGCCCCCCAGCAGGCTCGCAAGTGGTGGACGGGCGAGATCGCCCGCATCGCCAACGCGCAGAACGCCGAGCCCGCCGCCCTCATCACCCCCGCCGACGTGGCCGCGATCGTCGGCCTGGTCGACTCCGGCGCGCTCACCGACCGCCTGGCCCGCCAGGTCGTCGAGGGCGTCATCGCCGGCGAGGGCACGCCGCAGCAGGTGGTGGATGCCCGGGGCCTCGCCGTCGTCAGCGACGACGGCGCCCTCATCGAGGCCATCGACACTGCGCTCGCCCAGCAGCCCGACGTGCTCGAGAAGATCCGCGACGGCAAGGTGCAGGCCGCCGGCGCGGTCATCGGCGCGGTCATGAAGGCTATGGGCGGCAAGGCCGACGCGGCCCGCGTGCGCGAGCTGGTGCTGGAGCGCGCGCAGGCGTAGTGGTTTCGTACACCGATTCGTTCGCGGTCCTCGCGGCGGTCCTACTCTTCGCAGGGTCACTGTTGCAGACCTTCGCATCCCTCCGATCGATGAGCAAAGCAGATGTGGATCTGTTCCTTGCGCACTCCTCACTTGAGAGAGAGCAAGCGGAGCTCCGACGGTCCGAGGTGTATCGGTCGCGTTGGTTGAAGAGAAATCGGCTCGCGCGAAAGGCTCGCAAAGAGGTGAAGGCTTCCCTCACCGATGAGGATCGCGAACGCCTCAGGATCATCAATGTGGGTCTTTGGGGCTGGACGCTGATCGTCGTGGGTTCTGGCTCGGCGGTAATTGGCGTCATTTGGTCGCTTTGGACCTGACGTTAGAGGTGTACGTTCGAACCAGCAGGGCCAGCCGCTGATTTTGAGATCCTTCGGGCCAAGACGTTAGTCATTGTCCTGCGAAGAAAGCGCGGCCGACGGCAGTGAACTGTCGATGCCCGGCTCGGTCTCGACGACCTGCGACGGTCGCAGCTTCGGGGGAGTGGCGGACCACGCCTTGAGCGACTGCCCGATCTCCGAGTACGCGCAGTCGATCGCGGTCAGCATCGAGTCGATGAAGGTGCCACGACCGGAGCCGCGCTTGGCGCCGAGCGGCACCGACCGGGTGACGACGAACGTCTTGATGTCGCGGCCGGACGGGGGCACGAGCACAGCCGAGTCCTCGCGAACGCGACCGAGAAGTTCGGCAGGGCCGGTGCTCGAGCGCACGGGGACGGCCTCGACGCGAACGCCGTCGGGCGCCTCCTTCAGCTGACGCACGAGCCAGTTGATGCGCGTCGTCGGGCGACCCTCCTTCGGAGCATCCACGGTGAAGGACGCGGTGATCGTGTTGGCGCGCAGGTCGGCGATGACCTCGAGATCGGAGACGACACCGGGGATGCGGAGCCCGCCGCGCAGATGACCGTCCTTGACCAGTTCGGAGACCAGGCGGGCGCTTCGCGCGGCGGGATCCGCCGCCTCCGCACGGTTCAGGGCGGGCAGCACCTCCGAACCCAGCTGCCGACCGAGTCGCAGGCCCGCGAAGCGCAGCAGCGCGTCGAACCGGCTCGCCACCTCCGCGACGCCCTTGTCGGATGCGCGGAGCGTCCCGGCCGACAGCGCGTCGCGGACAGGAACCCAGCTGGCCCCCATGTCCTCGAACGACATGGCGCCGGACTTTGGGTGCTCCAGGTACCGGATCAGCTCGCCGAGGATCCAGGCCTGGTCGGGATCGGCGACCCCGCGGTGCTCCTTCTGCACGACGGCGGTGGTGAGGATCTCGGACCACGAGAAGTGGTGCAGCGCGACCTTCTTGAGCTTGCGCTTGTCCACCGCGGTGGGGTGCGCGCCGATCATCCCTGGGATCTCGTTCGAGATCGTGATGAGCGCATTGAAGCCGTGCTCGCGGGCGACGTCGAGATAGTCCTCGAGCTGGGATGCCTCGAGGGCGTTCGTGCCGGTCTTCACCTCGACGAGCGCCGTCCACGAGCGACTGCCGCGTGTGGCCCGGATGAGTCCGTCAGGGAAGACCCTCCGCTCCCCGATCATGAACGGCACCTCGATGAAGGTCT
Source organism: Microcella daejeonensis (assembly GCF_026625045.1). Lineage (GTDB taxonomy): Bacteria > Actinomycetota > Actinomycetes > Actinomycetales > Microbacteriaceae > Microcella > Microcella daejeonensis. Next base: position 1,893,228 of record NZ_CP113089.1, read on the forward strand.
CGAGGGCGGCGGCTGGCGCGCCGAACGGCTGAGTGAGCGCCTTGCCGAACTCTCGCACGGAAGCCATGACGGCGAGGAGAGCTGACGTCGCACGCCGTTCCTGCTCTTCCGCTCCGTTGATGCCCGACGTGGGAATGAGGCGGGCTGCATTCCAGACGGGCTCTGGGGACGTCTTCGTAACCATGGAACCTCCAGCGAGTCGGTCTCACGTTACTTCGCCGATTCGCAATCTCGGAGGAAGTCGCCCACGGGCGCGTCGCGCGCTCGTTATGTGCCTTCGGGGGTCCGGAGCCTTGAGCGCACATAGCCAGCGGAGAAAGTCCCATCCCCGGGGTCGACGCGAGACACCCCGCCGGGGTTGCGGAAGCTTCCGCTTACAGAGCCGCACAAGAAACCCCGGCCCTCCGCGTCCGCGCCCTGCGGCATCATGACCCCATGACCGCGATCCTCCTCACCGGCATGTCGGGCATGGGCAAGTCGACCGCCCTCGCCGCGCTCGCCGACCGCGGGCACGACTGCGTCGACACCGACGAGGGCGACTGGATCGAGCAGGTCGACGGCGAGCCGCTGTGGCGCATCGAGGCGGTTGATGCCCTGCTCGGGCATCCCCGCACCGGCACCCTCTTCGTGCAGGGCGCCGTCGCAAACCAGGGCGAGCTCTACGACCGCTTCGCCGCCGTCGTGCTGCTCGCCGCCCCGACGAGCGTCATCCTGCACCGCCTCGCGACGCGCACCACCAACGACTTCGGCAAGACCGCCGAGGAGCGTGCCCGCATCCTCGACGACCTCGAGCACGTCGAACCGCTGCTGCGGCGAGGCGCCACTCACGTCATCGACACCGACCGGCCGCTGGCCGACGTGGTCGCCGAGCTCGAGCGCATCGCCCGCGCGGCGGCGGCCGCCGCGAGCGCCTGACCCGAGCCGACGAGAGCCCTCAACGCCGGGGGCGCTCCAGCGCGCTCGGCCCCACGTGCTCGGCGAGCCAGCGGCAGACCTCGGCGCCGGCATCCCACGTCGACCGGATCGCCGCCGCCGCATCCGGCGCGTCCGCCGCATGCCGGCCGTAGACCTCGACGCCCTTCCAGCGCAGCCAGACGATGCGGGGATGCTCGGGGTCGACCCCGCGTGGCGCCCGCACCAGCGGCTCGGGGTAGCCGCTCTTCAGTGTGCCGCCCGCGGCCGTCGCGCGCTCCACGGCAGACGCGAATGCCGAGCCCGGAGTATCGAGCAGCGCAGCCCGCCACCGCGGCAGCTGATCCGGCGCGAGAAACGGCATGCCGCTGGAGGCCAGCAGGCCGCGCGCATCGAGCTGCAGGTAGCGGCCGGTGCCGTCCGGCTCGACGCGCAGCGCACCGATGAACGTCTTCAGCGGGCCGCGATCCGACCCGAAGCGGGTGTCGTTGTGCGGCCGGTAGACCTTCCACGCGGAAGCATCCCGATCCACCTCGGCGAGCAGCGCGGCGAAAGGGCCGGAGACATCCGACCGGTACGCCGACCTCTCGCGCTGCCAGAACTCGCGGGTGTTGTCGGCAGCCACCCGCTCGAACCACGCCACCGCCGGCGCTAGATTGTGACTCGACATGTGCCAGAGTGTAACTCTGACGCAGAGTGAGTCACAAGAGGGGGATGCGATGGATCCGCGAGCAGAGCGCACGCGCGCGACCGTGCTCCAGGCGGCCGGCGGTCTGCTCATCGACGAAGGCCTCACCGCCGTCACGCACTCCCGCGTCGCCGAGGTGAGCGGCATCGCCCGCCGCACCCTCTATCGCCACTGGCCGACGAGCGCCCAGCTGCTGCACGACGTCATGGCGACCGCGAGCTACCCGACCTACGCGCTGACCGGCGACCTCGCCACCGACGTCGAGCAGCACCTGCGGCAGCTGCGCGAGGCGCTCGACAACGGCCCGCTCGCCTACATCCTGCTCGCGCTCGGCGAACGCGCCGCGAGCGACCCGGCCATGCACGAGCTGCGAGCGGCGCTCGTCGCCGAGGGCTGCCGACCGCTGCGCCAGCTGCTGCGCGCGCACGGCATACGCGAGGCGCAGCTCGACGACGCCGTCGACGAGCTCGAAGGTCCGCTGCTCTCGAGCGCGCTGCTGCACGGGCGGCCCGTGGGGGGGAGCGTGCTCCAGCGGATGGTCACGCGTGCCGTGGAGCTCGCAGAACCGGGTGCGGCGCGTACGCCCTGACCGAAGGCGCTGCGAGGCACTCGGATCACCCTCGCTGTGACCCGGGCTCGGGCGCGAGATGCTCCGCGACGTACTCAGCGGCATCGCGAAGGATCCGCTCACGGACGGGCGCTCCGGTGAATCCGAGCGTGCCATGCAGCGTGCCGGCATAGTGACGCAGGTCGACCGCGACGTCGTCGTCGATCATGCGGCGCGCGAGCGCGAGCCCCTCATCACGGAGCGGATCGAGATCGCGGGTCGAGACGAACGTCGGAGGAAAGCCGATGAAGTCGGTGAGCCGTGCGGGCGCGGCCTCTGGCGGCGGCGCGGCACGATGCCCACCGAGGTAGATGCTCCAACTCCACTCCGCGAGCGATCGGTTCCAGACGGGTGTCGCCGTGAAGCGTCGACTCGAGTGGAGGTCGAGCCGATCGTCGGCCACGGGCTCCTGCAGCACGAGGATGGCCGGCACCCGATCACCAGTCGACCGCAGCCGGTCGCACACGCCGATCGCCAGAGCGGCGCCAGCGCTCTCCCCGTACAGTCCGAGTCGATGTCGGTCAATGCCGAGCGACTCCGCCAGGTCGATCGCCTGGTACCACGCCGCGGTGCAGTCGTCCAGACCGGCAGGGTAGGGGTGTTCCGGCGCCAGCCGATAGTCCACGGCAAGGACGGCGCATCCTGTCGCCGATGCCAGCTCGCGGCACACATCGTCGTAGAGCTCCGCGGACCCCATGAAGAAGCCGCCCCCGTGGATGTGGACGATCGCGCCACCGTGATCGGCCCCGGGCGGCCGGTGGAGGCGTATGCCCCCCGCGGTCGAAGAGGTGCCGCTCAGAGGGATCACCTGCGTCGTGCCCTGGAGGGCGGAACTCATGGCGCGCGCCATGAGCCCGCGGGCCTCATGCGCGTCCCCGGGTCGATAGTCCGGCACCTCCCGCAGACGAGGGACCAAGTCGGGGTGAAGCCCCCTCAGCTGGGTGGCGGCGTCACCGCCGACGCCGTCAGGCCTCGGCATTGCGGGCCTTCGCGGTCGACTCTAGCTCGAGCCCGGCCATCAGGTGGATGAGATCGCGCGACGTCACCTGGTCGGCGTCGTCGTCGAACGACACTCTGCCCAGATTCAGCACGATGACCCTGTCCGCGATGAGCCCGACGGACTCGACATCGTGGGTGATCATGAGCACGGCCGCCCCCCGATCCGCGAGGGTTCGCGCGAGTCGCAGCACGAGCGCTTTCTGGCGGACCCCGAGCGCCGCGGTCGGCTCATCGAGGATGACCACCTTGACGTCGGCGACATCGGAGCGCGCGATCGCCACGCACTGCCGCTGACCGCCCGACAGCGAGGCGACGGGCGCGAGGTAGTCGTCGAGGACGATGCCGAGCGATTCGAGGCGTGCGCGCGCCTGCTCGATCGCGGCCTGACGGTCGAAGACCGCCAAGCTTCCGAACCCGAACCTGCGCGGCTCGCGACCGAGCGTGAGGTTGTACGCGGCGCCCAGATTCGGGGCGACCGCGAGGTCCTGATAAACCGTCTCGACGCCGAGCTCGCGCAGCTCGAGGGAGTCGAGAGTCTCGATCGATCCATGCCCGTCGAGCTCGATGCGGCCGCCGTCAGGGCGGACCAGGCCGGAGAGCATCTTGATCACCGTGCTCTTGCCGGCGCCGTTATCGCCCAGGAGGCAGGTGACCTGCCCCGCTCGCAACGCCAGCGAGACATCGGACACCGCGGTGACCGCGCCGTACGACTTGCGCAGCTCCGTCGCACGCAGCGCGACGGCACCTGGGTCGACGTGCGCGTGCAGCGCCGACGGCTCGACGAGGCCGTCCTCACGGGAGCCGTCGACGCGAGCCCGGCCAGCGCGCCGCGACCGGCTACGCCGATACTCGTTGAGCTGGTCGACCCCGAGAGCGAGGAGCAGGACGCTGCCGCCGATCACCGTCTGCCAGTAATCCGAGATGCCCACGAAGATGAGACCCGCGTTGAGGATGCCGATCGTGATGACGCCGAAGAACACTCCGAGCGGGCGGCCCGTGCCCCCGGCGAAGCCGACACCGCCGAGGATGACCGCCGTGATGACGGCGATCTCGAGGCCGACGCCGAGATTCGGGCTGGCGCTCCCGAGCCGACCGAACGTGAGCAGGGCGACGAGTCCGACGGAGCCGCCCATGTAGACGTAGAGCCAGGTGAGGTGCCGGGGCACGTCGATACCGAGCGCGCTCGCGGCACGGGCATCCCCGCCGATCGCGTAGCTGCGCACGCCGCTGACCGTCTTCGTGAGCGCGAGCGCACCCGCGACGAAGACGATGAGAGCCACGATCACGACCACGGGAACACCAGCGATGCGCAGCCGGCCGACGAGTTCGATCTCTTGCGGGAGCTCGAAGATCGGCCGGGACTGCGTGATGACGAAGGCGAGACCGGAGTACACGCCGAGGAGTGCGAGGGTGACGATGATGGGCGAGATCTTCAGCACTCGCACGAGCACGCCGTTGAGGAGGCCGAGCAGGAGACCGAAGGCGAGAGTGGCGACGGCGCCGATCACGAAGTCGTCGGTCGCTCTCATGACCCACGCGCCGGAGACGGCCACGAGCGCCATCATGCCGCCGATCGACAGGTCGATCTGCCCGGCGATGAGGAGGCGCGCCATGGCGATGGCCGCGACCAGAGTGCCCGACACGTTGACGAGGGTCGTCGAGATGTTGCCGGCGCCGATGAAATTGGGGTTCGCGATTGCGAACAGGGCGACGAGAGCTGCGGCAAGCAGGATGAGGCCTGCTCGGCCGGTGGCGCCCCCGATGTGGTTTCGGGGGCGCCACCGGCGCAGTAGCGGGAGCGCAGAGGTGGGGGACATCACTGGGGGTTGTCCTCGTTCCAGTACTCGGTGCGCGTCTCGTAGCTGATCGAGCCCAGCGGCTGGAGGTACGTGCTGAGACGCTCCTCGAAGGCCGTCGCCGGGTCCTCCACGTCGGCGTTGTACTGCTCGATCGCCTCCGCGCTGTCGAGTTGCACCGCCTCGATGATCGTGAGCGAGGGGATCGACCTGCCCTCGAGCCAGTCCGCGCCCCAGCGGCCGGCCGCGTAGCCGACGATCGAGAAGTTGAAGGCGTAGGTGGCCTTGTACGGTCCGCCCTCAGCGATGAGCTCGAGCGCCTCCGGTTCGCCGTCCGAGCCGAAGAAGGCCATCTCGTTCGGGTCCATGCCGCTCGCCTCGACAGCCGACAGTGCGCTCAGCACGACCGGGTCCGGGCCGATCACGACGTCGATGTCGGGGTTGGCCTGCAGGATCGTGCTCATCGAGGTGAAGCCCGAGTCGGGGTCGGCGGTGTCCCACAAAACATCGGAGACGACCGTCACGCCCGGCTGACCGGCGAGAGCGTCACGGATGGCGTCGAAGCGGGGCTTGATGTTCGGCAGCGCGTCGAGGTTGAAGATGACGACGTTCGCCTCCCCGCCGAGCTCCCCGTCGATGTACTCGGTCACGGCCGCGCCGATGCGCTCGCCGATCTGCTCCTGGTTGGCCACCATCGGCATCGTCGACGGACCGCTCGAGAGCGTGAAGACGGCGGCACCGGCGTCCATCAGCTCGCGCACGACCGGGCGCTGGGCGGCGACGTCGACGTCCCAGACGAACGTGGCGCCGACATCCTGATTGAGCAGGGAGCTCAGCTGGTCGACGTTGCGGGCAGGATCGCCGTCGGCGACCGTCTCGGTGAAATCGAGCCCGAGCTCGTCGGCAGCGATACCCATCGACCGCGAGGTCGCGGCGAACACCTCGACGTTCACGACGTTCATGGCGGCCGCGAGCCCGCCACTGCGCGGGGGAAGCTCGCCGACATCGTCCGACGGGGTGTACGGCTCGCTCGGCCGCGTGTCGACGCCCTCACCGACGCCTGCCGCTGCGCCGGGCTCGTCGGCAGGGCCGCCGTCGATGCTGCACCCTGTCATGACGATGGCCGCCGCGAGGACGACGACCGCCGCCTCGCGGCCCCGACGGAGTCTCCGTGCTGCTGTTCTCGTGTCAACGCGCCTCATTGCGCACCTCCTGGAGTCGTGTCCGGTGTCGAATGCGCCGGTACCTGCTCAGGATGACTCCTCCGCCCTCGTGGTGCATCCGCCACATGTCGCCCATCCGGCCGCCATCACCCGACGAGCGCACTACCCGTATGCCGGTGCGGTCATCCATCCTTGATCCATGGACGATGACGACCACCGCGAGACCGAGCCTGCCGAGCGCCATCGGCAATGGCGGCAGTACGCCCTCGACGAGGAGATCGGTGCGGGTGCCGTACTGCTGGCCGACGCGAGCCTCGACGACGTGCCGCGCTTCCGCGAGGTCTGGCGGCGCATCTCCCAGGCAGGCTCGACGGAGACGCCGCCCGATGTGCGGCACGACGTGCTCGACGTACCCTCTGATGACGGACCGGTCGTCGTGCACCGGTACGCACCGGTCGCGCCGCAGTCCGACGCCGCCGCGGTGCTCCTGATCCACTCGGGCGCCTTCGTCGGCGGGTCCGTCGAATCGGTTCACGGGCAGGCGTGCGACATGGTCCGAGCGCTCGGAGTCCTCGTCGTGGCGGTCGAGTACCGCCTCGCGCCCGAGCATCCCTTCCCGGCGGGACTCGACGACTGCTACCGAGTGCTCTGCTGGATGAGCGAGCAGGCGGATGCACTCGGCATCGATCCCCTCCGCGTCGCCGTGCACGGCACGAGCGCGGGGGGCGGGCTCGCGATGGCGCTCGCGCTGCGAAGCCTCGACGAGGGCGGACCGAGCATCCGGTTCCTCTTCCTCGTCTCACCGGAGGTCGACGACCGCCTCGACTCGGAGAGCATGCGCCGGTTCACCGACACGCCGGGTTTCACCCGTCGCGATGCGGAGATCAGCTGGCGCCTCTACCTGGGCGGTATCGCGCCGGGGTCGCCCGAGGTGAGCGCGTACGCGGCTCCCGCGCGCGCCGAGACGTACCGCGGGCTCCCGCCCACCTACCTCGCTCTCATGGAATTCGACCCCCTTCGCGACGAGGGGATGGAACTCGGCCGACGACTCCTGCACGATGAGGTGCCCCTGGAGCTGCACATCTTCCCCGGCACGTTCCACGGCTCCTCCGCCTTGCAGTACGCCGAGGTCTCCCGACGCGAGGCCGATGAGGAGATCGCGGTCATGCGCCGGCGGCTGCTCGATGGTGCAGGGGGGCGCGCATCATGATCGCCCCTCGCGCGCGGGCCGACGGAGCGCGGCGGTGAAGGCTCTTCTGCTCAAGCTGTCGGCGATCGACTCCGAGACGGAGGCAGCGCTGCGAGTGATCGCCTACTTCGATGCCCTCGCGATCCGGTCTGCCACGGCTGAAATGGTCGTGCGCGGCGCGGCGGCGATCGCGGAGGCGACCGCCGGGCTGCAGTTCGCGGACGGATCGGTCGTGCGATTCGATGTGCGAGGCGCTCCTGTGCCGGGTCGTCCGGCCGGATCGCCCGCGCTGGAGGAGGTCGCCGGCGGCGTGCGCGTCTGGATCGAGCGCGAGGGGCCCCAGCGCCCGTTCGATCGGCTCGTGCTCGAGCGCTTCGCTCTCGTCGCGAAGGGCGCCGCTCCGGAGCGGTCGCCCCGCAAGCGGACGGCGCTCGCCGATCCTGCGGTGGTCGAACTGGTGCTCTCGGCTCGTGAGCCTATGGCGGAGCGCCGCGTCGCGTTGCGTCGACTGGGCTTCTCGCCCGACCATCCGGTCATCATGATCGCGGTAGCGAGCGATGAGTCGGTGCCGTTCGACCACGGACGGATCGAGCAGCTCGTGCACGCCGCGGCGGCCCGCTCGACCGCGACCGGTGCGCGCTGGGGTTCTCTCGGTGCGATCGTGGTGCAGCCCAGCCCGGGGGCCGATGCCGCCGTCGAGCTCGCTGCTCTGCGGTCGGTGATCGCACGGTCGGGCGAGGAGCGGTCGACGTCGTTCCGCTGCGGGATGAGCGCGCCCGTCGACGCTCTCGACGCTGCGGAGGGGTGGACCTCCGCACGGGATGCCCTGCGATTCGCACGCCGGCGCTCGGGGGGAGCTTCCATCGTGAGCGCCGCTGAGCTGGGTGCCGTCGCTGCCCTCGCCTCGGTGAGCGCGGATGTCTGGGCGCGGGACTGGCGCGTGAGCGCCCTCCGAGAGCTCAGTGGCAGCGAGAGCGGTCTCATCGATCTGGAGGTGCTCGAGGCGTACCTCTCTCACGGATCCCTGAGGATGGCTGGGCAGGCGCTGCACATGCACCACAGCAGCGTGGCGTCACGGCTGGCGCGGCTGGAGGAGCGGCTCAATCTGAACTTCACCGTGCAGGTGGACCTGTTCCAAGCCCGTCTCTGCATGTACGCGGCGGCGCTCCTCGATACCGAGTAGCAGACCGACCGCGCTCTACGGTCGCGGATCCTCCGCGTCGTACTCGCGGAACCCCCGCTGCACCTTCAGGATCACCGCCGCCGCCACCACGATCACGACCCCGCCGAGCAGCGGCGGGAACCACAGCATCGCCAGCACGCTCAGCGCGCCGACGTACAGGTCGCCGATGCGCGGCCCGCCCGTCACGACGACCGTGAACAGGCCCTGCAGGCGCCCGCGCATCGCGTCGGGAACCGAGGCCTGCAGCATCGTGTTGCGGTAGATCATGCTCACCGAGTCGGCCGCTCCGGAGAGCGCGAGCACGATCGTCGCCGCGACCAGGCCCGGCACGAACACGTCATCGAGCGCGGGGCCGGCATCAGCATCCACCAGCTGCGCCCACAGCAGCACCGCGCCGAACGCGACGATCGTCGCCCCGTACGCGGCCACGCCGATGCCCACACCCAGACCCTGCCGGCGCACGGCGCCCAGCCGACCCGAGAGCAGGCCTAGCAGCAGCGCACCCACCGCCGTCGCCGACGTCAGCACGCCCACCGTCACCGCGCCGCCGCCCAGCAGCACCGCGCCGATCGCCGGCATGAGCACGCGCGGGTTGCCGAACGTCATCGCGAGGATGTCGAGCAGGAACGACGCGCGGATGTTCGGTGCGTCCTTCAGGAACCGCGCTCCGTCGATCACCGAGCGCAGCCCCGGACGCCCCGGAGTTCCCTCCGGGCGCAGCGCTGGCAGCGTGTAGAGCCCGATGAACGCCGCGATGAACAGCACCGCGTCGATCGAGTACGTCCACGCGACGCCGACCGAGGCCACCAGCACGCCCGCGAGCGCCGGGCCGACCGTCGCCATGAGCCCGCCGCTGATGCCGCCCAGCGCGCCCGCCGCCGGCAGCAGCTCGCGCCGCACCAGCCGCGGCACCATCGCCTGCCGCGCGACGCCGACCATCGTCGACGCCACCGTGTTGAGCGTGATGAGCAGGTAGAGCGGCCACAACTCCTGGGCACCCAGACCGAGCGCGCTCACCCAGGCGTAGCCGGCGAGCGCCACCGTCGACACCCACGCGACGATCGCCGACAGCAGCGCCACCTTGCGGCGGTCGAACGAGTCGGCGAGCACGCCGCCGTAGAGGCCGAACACGACCATCGGCACGAGCGCGAACGCCGCCACGAGCGAGACCGCGAGCGTCGAGGAGGTGCGCGCGTAGATGTCGAGCCCCACCGCGATGATCGTCATCTGGCTGCCGATGCCGGTGACCGTCGCGCCGATCCACATGCGCGCGAACGCGGGGCTCTCCGTCAGCGGCCGCAGATCGACGAAGTGCCCGCGACGCGCAGTCGTCTGCAGGTCGGGCGGGGAGTCGGGCGTGCTCGTGCTGATGAGATCCTCCGGGCGTCGGCGCCCGCGCGGAACGGGCACGGCCTTCTATCGAATCACGAAACGCGCGCTCGCCCCTGCGCGTCGGCGGTGCGCGGCATCATGGCAGCGTGACCGAGACGCTCCGATTCAGCGCTCGCCTATTCGAACGGGAAGGGCCGGCGGCCTGGTGGTTCCTGCGCGTGCCGCTCGAGCACAGCGAGCGCATTCTCGCCGAGCAGGAGCCGGGCGCGCGCGGCTTCGGCAGCGTCCGCGTCGAAGTGACGGTGGGGGCGACCCGGTGGCGCACCAGCCTGTTCCCTGACTCGGCGAGCGGCTGCTACCTGCTGCCGGTGAAGAAGGCAGTGCGGGCATCCGAATCGCTGGATGCCGACGCCGAGGTCGACGTCTCCCTCGCCCTGCTCTGACCGCCGCCCATTCACCCGGCCCCGGTAGCGTGTGCCGCATGTGGGCATCCATCCGAGCCGGACGACCGGCGCTCCTCGTCATCGACGCCCAGCGCGGATTCGCCGACCCGTCATGGGGCCCGCGCGACAACCCCGACGCCGAAGCCAACATCCTGCGGCTCGTCGACGCCTGGCGCGCCGCCGGCGACCCCATCGTGCTCGTGCGGCACGACTCGCAGCTGCCCGAGTCGCCGCTGCGCCCCGGTCAGGACGGCAACGACTTCATCGACGGCATCGACGGCCCGCACGACCTGCTGGTCACCAAGACCGTCAACTCCGCCTTCCTCGGCACCCCCGCGCTCGACGACTGGCTGCGCGCCGCCGGCATCGACTCGCTCACCATCTGCGGCATCACCACCAACCACTGCTGCGAGACCACCGCGCGCATGGCCGGCAACCTCGGCTACGACACCGACTTCGTCATCGACGCGACGCACACCTTCGACCGGGCGGCGGCCGACGGCACCGTCGTCACCGCCTCGGAGCTGAGCCGCATCACCGGCGTCAACCTCGACGGGGAGTTCGCCCGCGTGACGACCACCGCCGCGGTGCTGGGGGAGCGGGCGGCCGGCGGCGCCGCGGCGGCCGACGGCGCGCCGCGCGACTAGGCGGCGGTCTCGGACTCGAGGCGGAGCATCCCGCGCACCTCGATGAGCGTCGCCACCAACCCGGCCTCATCGATCGGGTTCAGGGGAGTGCGCAGCACCGCGAGCGGCACCCCCGTCGTCGTGCCGCGACGGGTCACCGCGAGGTTGAGGCTCGGCACCCGGAACACCGAGTCGACGATCGCGCCCGTGCCGGCGTCGCGGATGACCGAGCGGGCGATGACGACGACCGGCTCGTCCTTCGGGCGGCGGAACACGCGCACGCCGTCCTCCGAGACCTCGACGATCGCCCAGCCCGAGAACGTGCTCGCCGGATTGCCGAGGCCGAGCGCTCTGCTCAGCCGCACGGCCGTCGGGCTGAAGCCGTAGGTTGGGAACCGCAGGGCGTCAGGGGCGCGCAGCTCGCGGTCGTCCATGACGGCGCTCAGGCGCTGGGCGGCGCGGGCGACCACGAGCGCGGCGATGACGAGCACCACCATGAGCGTCGCGAGCAGGGCGAGCACGCTGGCGACCGCCGTGTCGGTGGTCGTGAACGTGCCCCCGCTGCGCCACAGGAACGAGGCGACGCCGACGACGAGCGCGGCGAGACTGATGCGCTGCCGCCACGTGCGACGGCCGCGGGTGATCGCGGGGTCGTCGAGGGCGGGATGCACGGCAGAAGAGTAGGCCGGGTGCCTGCGCACCTCATCAGGTTCATCCGACTCTGAAACTCATCCCACTGTGCGATGGCTTCGTCCGGCTCCTTCACCGGTCGCACGGGGCTGAACGTCGTTAAGCGAACACCCCGAATCGAGTCCGGCCCGCACTGATGACATGATCGCGGGATCAGGGGTGGCGGCGGGTGAGCCCACCATGGCGTTGATCGGGGTGACGATCGAGATCGGGGAAGCGTCGGCCGCGCCGACGCCGGGAGTGGGCGATGAGCGCAGTGGATGTTCGAGCGCGATTCTGGGACGCACCCGCCGTATCGGGCCGGGCGATCGACCTGAGCGTCAAGGGAGCGCAGGTCTTCCTGCCGTGGACCCCGGCGTTCTCCGAGAGCGACGCCCTGACCGCCTATGCAGCCCGCAGCTCGCTGCAGATCGGTGCGGAGCTCTCCCTGCCGTGCGTCGTCCGCTGGGTCTCAGGAGGACGGGACGGCCTCGACTTCGGGGTCGAGTTCGACGAGGTGCCGCCGGACGCCCTCGACGCGCTCACGGCGCTGACCGCGGCCGTCTCGACCCACGCCCGCGAGAACTCACGGCAGCGCGCCGGCTCCGCTCGGCGCCTGTACCTGCGGGTGCCGCGCGACGAGCCGGCGCGGCTGCGTCGCCTCGGCAGTCTCGACGCGCCGGCGAGTGCTGCTGCGGAGGAGGTATGGCGGGCCGTCAGGGTCGTCGACCTGAGCGCGAGCGGGTGCCGGCTGCGCGGGCGCCGTCGTCTGCAGCCGGGGGAGCGGGTCGAGATCGAGCTCGCCTCGAACCCGGGCGTGCCCCTGATCGCCACGGTGCGGTGGAGTCGCCGGTCGGTGCTCCGCGCCCTCACGGGCCTCGAATTCGCGGATGCGGACTCGCACGAGGTGCTCGATCCGCTCGAGGATGCCGATGAGGGGCGCGCTTCGGCACGCCTCGACGAGGCGCGCACGACGTCGCCCTCGGATGCGACGAGGCTCCCGGAGCGACCGCCGGTGTCGACCGAGCTGCTGGCTCGGGCCCTGGAGTCCGTCTCGGAGGGCTCGCTCATCACCGATCGCGATGGCACGACGATCTACGCCAACGCCGCCTTCACCGCCATCACGGGATACGGCGCCGACGACATCGTCGGCTCGGACTGCCGACTCCTCCAGGGGCCGGACTCGTCGCCGGAGACCGTGCGGCGCATCGGTGCCGCACTCCGCGCGAAAGAGGTGTTCCAGGGCGAGATCCTCAACTACCGCCAGGACGGGACTCCGTTCTGGAACCTCCTCACCATCACCCCGATCATCGATGACGCCGGCGAGGTCACGCACTTCGTCAGCGTTCAGCGCGATGTCACCGAGCTGGTCGAGCAGCGCCGCCGACTCTCCTTCGAAGCGAGCCACGATGCGCTCACCGGGCTCCTCAACCGCGCCGGCCTGCGACGCCGGCTGACGGAGACGCTGCTGGTCGCGCACGAGCGGGAGACCGCGACGGCCGTGGTCCTCCTCGACCTCGACCAGTTCAAGCCCGTGAACGATCGGCACGGTCACGTGATCGGTGACGGGGTGCTGATCGAGGTCGCCGCGCGGATGACGGGCGTGCTGCGCCGCGACGACATGGTCGCCCGGCTGGGCGGGGACGAGTTCGTGCTCGTGCTCGACGACCTCGACCCGAGCGATGCTCTCGCCCGGGTCGCCGGGGTGCTCGAGCGGTTGCACGCCGAGATCGCCCGCCCCATCGCGGTGTCGGGCGGCGAGGTCCGCATCGACGCGAGCGCGGGCATCGCCGTCTACCCCGCGGACGGTCGCGATGCTCGCGCCCTGCTCCACGCGAGCGATCAGGCGCTGTACCGGGCGAAGGCTCGGCAGACGGAGGGTTCCTGGTGGGTCGCGGCGGACCACGACGCGGTGCCCCCGGAGGTCGCAAGCGTCGCGACGACCCCCGCGGCGGTCGGCCTCTGAGTCGATCCGATCGGTCGGCGGCTCAGGCCGGCCGGCTCAGCAATCAGCCGAACTGCACCCCGGTCAGCAGCTCGCTCTGCTCCCACAGCCGCACCGCGGTCGCGCGGCGCTTCGCCTGCGGGGGGACCCGGGCGATCGAGGGCTCGCCCTTGATCTCGAGAGGGCCGTTCGGGCCGTAGTAGGCGCCCGGCTGCGCGTGAGCATCCACCGCCGCGTACAGCGAGGGCAGGATGCCCATCTCGACGGGCTGCATGATGCGGTGCATCCGCTCGGAGGCCTTGGCGTCGAACGGCTCGCCGTTGCGCGGCCCCGACACCTGCAGGTTCGTCGCGGTGCCGCCGGGGTGCGCGGCGATGCTGCGCAGGTTCCAGCGCTGGGCGTCGCTGCGGCGCTGCAGCTCGCGCGCGAACAGCAGGTTCGCGAGCTTGGACTGCGAGTAGGCGCCCCACGCCGAGTACGAGCGCTGCCACTGCAGGTCGTCGAAGCGGATGCGGCCGGGCCACGCGGCGAGGCTCGCGGTCGAGACGACGCGCGGGGCCTCCGCGGCTCTCAGCAGCGGCAGCAGCAGGCCGGTGAGGGCGAAGGGGCCGAGGTGGTTCGAGCCGAACTGCAGCTCGAAGCCGTCGTCGGTGCTCTTGCGCTCCGGCGGGGCCATGACGCCGGCGTTGTTGATGAGCACGTCGAGCGGGGCTCCGTGCGCGAGCTGCGCCTCGGCGAAGGCGCGCACGCTGCCGAGGTTCGCGAGGTCGAGGTGCTGCAGCTCGAGCCTCGCATCGGGGTCGTCGGCGAGCAGGCGCTCGCGAGCATCCCGCCCCTTCTGCTCGTTGCGCACCGCCATGATGACGTGCGCCCCGTCGGCGGCGAGGCGACCGGCCAGGCCGAAGCCGAGGCCGCTGTTGGCGCCGGTGACGATGATGCGGCGGCCGGTGAGGTCGGGAACGGTCAGGGGGAGTGCGGAGCGAGAGAGCATGGCGCCAGTGCACCATGACCCGCTCGGGTGCCGCCTGAGAGCGCCGTGAGCGCGCGCTGTACGATGCGCGCGCTCACGGCGAGGCGGATCAGGCGTGCTGCCCGGCGTGCTCGCCCTCGAAGATCTCCTCGACGAGCTTCGCGCAGAAGGCGGGCAGATCGTCGGGCGTACGGCTCGAGACCAGGCCCTGGTCGGTGACGACCTCCTCGTCAACCCAGTCGGCGCCGGCGTTGATGAGGTCGGTCTTGAGGCTCGGGTAGCTGGTGAGCTCGCGCCCGCGCACGACCTCGGCCTCGATGAGCGTCCACGCCGCGTGGCAGATCACGCCGACGGGCTTTCCGGCGGCGAAGAAGGCCTTCGTGAAGGCGACCGCGTCGGAATCCATGCGCAGGTGGTCGGCGTTGACGACGCCGCCGGGCAGCATGAGCGCATCGAAGTCCGCGGCGTCCGCCGTCGAGACCCGCTGGTCGACCGCCTGCGTGTGACCCTTCTTGCCCTCGACGGCGGCCTCGGCGGGCGAGACGAGCACGGCGGTGCCGCCCGCCTCGGTGACGGCGGCCCAGGGCGCGGTGAGCTCGCTGTCCTCGTAGCCGTCGGTCAGCAGGAAGGCGACGGTCTTGCCGGTGATGTCGTACGTCATGGGGGAGTCCTCTCCTCGTGGGGTGTCCTTCCACGGTAGGAGCGCCGGTCGGGCGCGTCGAGCGCGCGCCCAGCCCGCATCCAGAGACGGGATGCCCGCCCGCCCGATCCTCGTGCCCGTGCGGTACCGTGCTCGCGTGACCCATCCCCTGCACCGTGCGATGGCGGCCCTCGGGCTCGCGCTCGTCGCCGTGGTCGCGGGGCAGCTCATGGCGTCCTCGCTCGGAGCCCCCGTCGCGGCGACCGCCGCGATCGGCGCCGCGATGCTGCTCGGTGCCCTCCTAGCCCGCACCCTCGCGCGCGCGGCCACGAGTCGGCAGCTCACCGTCGGGCACCGGGCCCGGGCGCACCGCGAGCCGGTGTCGCGCATCGTCGAGCCGGCGCATCCCCTCACGGCGGGGCGC
This sequence comes from Microcella daejeonensis, assembly GCF_026625045.1. GTDB lineage: Bacteria > Actinomycetota > Actinomycetes > Actinomycetales > Microbacteriaceae > Microcella > Microcella daejeonensis. The sequence continues at coordinate 1,908,814 of NZ_CP113089.1, forward strand.
CCCCTCTGCCGTGCGCCGGCGGCGGCCCTCCCGGCCGCCTGACGCACCCCCTCGTCCGTCCTCCGTCTCGACGGAGCCCTCGCGGCACGGGACGCGCACGGCGGCCCTCCGGCCCCCGCCCGCTCCCGACCCCTGCGAGGTCTTCTCTTGGACGTCTTCTCCTTCCCCCCGATCGCCTTCCTGCTCACCCTGCTCGCCGGCGCGCTCGATGCGCTCTCCGGTCCGCTCGATCCTCTTCTCGGCGCCGCGTCGGCCGCCGGCGGGGTCGTGCTGCTCACGCTCATCGTGCGCGTCCTCCTCCTGCCCGTCGCCGTCGCCCAGGTGCGCGCCGAGGGCGCCCGACGCCGTCTCGCGCCCGCTCTCGCCGAGATCCGCCGTCGCTGGAAGGGCGATCCGCAGCGGCTGCAGCAGAAGACGATGGAGCTGTACCGCGAGGCGGGCGTCTCGCCCGTCGCGGGCATCGGCTCGGCACTGCTGCAGGCCCCGATCGTCTCGCTCGTCTACGCGCTCTTCATCGCGCAGCGCATCGGCGGCGAGCCGAACGCGCTGCTCGCCGAGGCCCTGCTGGGCGTTCCGCTCGGCCGACCGCTCGGGGCCGCGGCGCTCGCCGGCGACGGGGGAGGGCTGCTGCTCGCGGGCGCGGTCATCGTGCTTCTCGTCGTCGCCGGCCTCGCGACGCGCGCGATGATGCTCCGGATGCAGCTGCCGGCCGCCCCGGATCAGCCGGGCATGCCGCCCGGCGTCCTCCGAGCGCTTGGCTGGCTGCCCCTCATCACGGCGCCGATCGCGCTCATCGTGCCGCTCGCGGCGGCCCTGTACCTCGTGACGACGACGCTCTGGACCCTCGCCGAACGACCCCTGCTGCGGCGGCTGCTGTGGGGCGAGGCGGAGAGGAACCCGAGCTAGATCGCGAGCCGCATCCGCCTGCTCTGCGAATCCTCGTCGAGCTCGGCGATCGCCCCGCGCGACTTCACGAAGTCGCTGAACGAGCGGAACCCGAGCACCTTCTCGTTGAAGGCGGGGTCGAGGCGCACCATCTGCTTCTTGACCTCCGAGTTGTGCAGCCAGTCGGCGTCGTCGTCCTTCTCGTGGCTGAGACGCAGCGCCCGCAGCAGCAGGGCGGTCGCCGCATCCTGCACGGGGTCGCCGATCGCGCCCGGGATGGCGGGGCCGCCCTTCGAGGAGGCGCGGCGCTTGACGGTCGGCGGGGCGACGAAGGCGACCTCGATGGAGCGCGACGCGGGCGCGGTCTCGGGCGCGTCGTCGGCGGGCGCGTCGGGCTCGGCGGTCGTGCGCGCGGCCGCGGCCGGGGCATCCCGCTTCGGCGAGATGGCCGACGCGGGTCGGATGCCCGGCATCGAGTCGTAGTCGGCGAACTCGTTGCACGCCGCGGCGAGCGACTTGCTCGTGCCGCCGGCCACGCCGACGCCGACGACGTACCGTCCGAGCCGCTTGCTGCGCTGCGCGAGCGGGATGTAGTCGCTGTCGCCGGCCGCGATGAGCACGTGCGTGAGGTCGGTGAGGCGGAACAGGTCCTCCATGACGTCGACCGCGAGGCGGATGTCGGCGCCGTTCTTCATCTGCTTGGTCGAGGGGAACAGCTGCGTGAGGTCGACCGCGCGCTCGGTGAGCTGGCCCTGGTAGCTGGCGTTGACGCCCACCGACCAGTCCGCGTAGGCGCGGCTGACCACGATCGTGCCGAACGAGCTCGCGTAGTCGAGGATCGCCGAGATGTCGACGGTCGCCGCGCGGATCTTCTCGCGCTGCTCGTCGGTCGCGCCCGTGAGCCCGGGGCCGAGGCGGTACACGTTGTCGCGGCGCCAGGCGCCGCGGCCGTGCACCTGGTCGTACCGCGAGATGACGATGTTGTCGAAGTCGATGTAGACGGCGACGCGGTTCTCGTAGCTGCGGCTCTCGCTGCTGTCGGCCATGGGCCACCCCTCTCGGTGCCGGGCGGCGAGCGCCCGTCCCGCTCAGTCTTCCAGCCATCGGGGCTCCGTGGCACCGCCCCCCGCGGGGCGCATCACGAACGCGAGCGAAAAGCAAGCCCCTGCCGGGCCGCTCCGCCGCTCCGTACCGTGGGGAACGCCGCCGAGGGATCAACCGATCCCGAGCGCCGGCACGGAGGGGCAGAGGCGATGATGCAGACGAGCGCAGCACGATCGACGCACGCGAGCCCGACGACCACCACGATGCTCGCGCGGCAGCTGCCGCCGCGGCCGGGCCCCGTGCCGAGCCTCGACGAGCAGGGCCCGCTGTGGCAGCGCGACCAGCGCGCGGCTCCCGCGCTCTGGGTGGCGGTGTGGGATGCCCTCCGCGGCATCCCCGGCGTCATCATCGGCCCGAGCGCCATGGCCGAGCCCGATGCCCGCGCCGTGCTCGTGCCGCCCGTGACCAACCCCGTCGACGGAACGTCCTTCGCCCCGCGCGGAACCCCCCTCGAGCCCGCCCACCTGCACGGGCCGCGCGACACGAGCCTGCACCTCGTGCTGCCCCGCGACCGCGGGGCCGAGGTGATCGACCGCGGGTGGGGCGTGCCCTGCCCCTACGCCCGCTTCGGGACCGAGCTCATCCTGTTCGCCGCGCGCGACGACGAGGAGCTCGCCGTCGTGGCGTCCCTCGCGCGCGAGGGCGTGCTGTGGGCCCTGCGCGAGAACGCGGTGACGACGTTCCGCCCGAGCGTCCTCGCGACGCGGTTCGCGATCTGAGACCGGTCGCGGTCGTGCGGGCGTCAGTCCGTCGGCCGTGATCATGCTCCGCGCTGCGCGCGGGGCACCCGCCCCGGCCCGGCCGGCGGCGGACACGGTGCGACCGTCGCGCCGTGCGAGAGGAGCAGCATGACCAGCACCGTCAACTCCACCATCGACGTCGAGGTTCCCGTCGCCGTGGCCTACGCGCGATGGACGGACTTCGAGCGCTTCCCCGACTTCCTCAGCGGCATCGACAGCGTCACGCGCACCGGCGAGGGGATGCTCCACTGGAAGGTCTCCATCGGAGGGGTCGAGCGCGAGTTCGACGCGGCCGTCATCGACGAGCAGCCGAACCGCGTCATCTCGTGGAAGAGCGTCGCGGGCCCCGAGCACTCGGGCGCCGTCGTCTTCGAGGAGCTCGCCGCCGATCGCACCCGCATCGACGTCACCATGGGCTGGGAGCCCGAGGGATTCGTCGAGAAGGTCGGCGCCGCGATCAACGTCGACCAGCGCCAGGTCGACAAGGATCTCACCGAGTTCAAGCGCCTCGTCGAGCACGAGCAGCGCCCGAGCGTCTGATCGGCGTCCGGCCGGGGCGCATCCGCGCCCGGCCGGACCCGTCGTCCGCACGGGTGCGTCGGGCGGCTCAGGCCCCGCGCAGCAGCCGGGTGATTTCCATCGTGAGCACGGTGCGCACCTCGTCGTCGGAGGCCGTGACGGGCCCGTCGCCCGCCTGCACCCCGTAGTCGCCGAAGCTCGCGTGGTTGGCGCCGGGGATCTCGACGAGCCGCGCGCCCGCGGGCAGGGCATCCGCCCGCGTCGCGATGTCCTCGCGCGTGCTCAGGCCGTCGTTCTCGGCGCTGATGCTCAGCGTGGGCAGCGCGGTGGAGGAGAGGTCGTTGGCGCAGTACGAGCCCAGCAGCAGCAGCCCGGCGAGTCGGTCGTCGCCGTCCCGCTCCGCGCCCGCCGCCACGAGGCAGGCGCGGGTGCCGCCCAGCGAGTGCCCGGCCACGACCCACCGCTCGGCGGCGTCGACCCCGTCGATGAGGGCGTCGAGGCCGCGCTGGTCGGCGATCGCGAGGTTGATCGCGGGGCGGACGATGAGCACGGGAGCGCCGCCGGCGACCACGTCGCGCAGCTTGTCCATGTAGGCGTAGGGGTCGACGCGGGCGCCGGGGATCATGATGACGCCGACCTCGGCCGCCGCGGTCGCAGGCGTCATGAGGATGCCCTCCGCGACGGTCTCGATACGGATGCGCTCATCGTCGAAGGCCGCGATCGCCGCGGGCCGCTCGCCCTGCGCCACGGCGTGCGCCCAGGCGAGGAAGACCAGCAGGACGGCGGCGAGAGCGGTGAGCGCGAGGAATCCTGCGGCACGGATGCGCCGCAGCGCCGCCCTCATCGCGGGATGGAGGCGGTGGCCGGCGGCGCCGAGCCCAATCGGGTCTCGTCGGTGAGGTCGAGGCCCTGCGAGCTCGAGGCGAGCACGGCCAGCTGCTCGAGCCAGTCGCGGTCGATCTCGGGGTGGCGGCTGCCGCTGTACCGGAAGTACAGGGGGATCGAGGAGTCGATCCAGATCGCGTTGCGCCCGACGCCGCCGCTCTCGCGCCAGCTGAAGAAGAAGTTCTCACCACGGCGGAGCTTGGTCGCCATGACGATCTGCACGTGAGCGAGCACGCGGTCGTCGAAGGCGATCTCGAGCGAGGGCGAGCCGTAGATGAGCGATCCCATCGGACGCCTCCCTGACGCTCCGGGGACGGCCCCGCCCCGCCTGACGGGCGGGTCGTGAGCGCAGTGCGTCGCGCTCAATATAACGGCAACTCACGACCCGGGTACGGGCGGTTCTCGGCGAGGCCGCTCCCGCCTCGGCGGGTGCGCGATTCCCGGCGAGAACCTGGCACAATGGAGCCACCATGAAGATCCTCGCCGCCGTCGTGTCGCTCGCACTCTTCTTCGCGTCGTTCCCGCTCTTCGCGTACGCCTTCTGGGTGCCCGAGCAGTGGGCGGCCCTGGTCTTCTTCACCGGCATCATGTCGGTCACGCTGTCGCTGGCGATCCCGTTCAATCTGCTCGGCCGGCGCGACTAGCGGCCCAGCCCGGTCCCGCGCCGCCGTAGCCCCTCGCCGCTGCAGCACCTCGCCGGCGCAACGGCGTGCTCCGCGGCTGCGCGCGTGCGGCCCGTCCGCACGGCTCCGCTCTAGGCGGTCTCGAGGATCCGCTCGGTGAAGCGGCCCACGCGTATCTGCAGCCCATCGCTGCGGCGCGCGATCAGCTCGTCGCGCATGAGCAGCATCTCGCTCTGGCCAGGGAAGATCCGGATCATGATCGGGCACGCCAGATCGGCGCAGATGTAGGTACCGATCGAGTTGCCCTCCCGGCCCGACTCGCCCCCGCGGGCCGCCGAGAACATCAGCACCTGCGTCGCCGGCTGCGGCGTGTGGCACAGGGAGCAGATCGCTCCGATGCCGGGCCGCAGGCTGTTCGACGCCGCTCGCACCACGATACCGACGGGGCGGTCGTCCACCCACGCGACGATGTAGCCGCGCTGCGAGCCCTGCGGGTCGCGCCACCCGAGGAACTCGCGCTCCTCCCACACCACCTCGTGCAGGCCGGGCAGCTGCATGCGCTCGATCTCGGCGGCGGAGGCGTTGACGATGGAGGAGCGGATCTGCTCGGCGGTCAGCGGTTTCATCCCGAGAAGGGTACGTCACGCTCCGCGGACTCGACCTGAGTGAGCGCGGGCGCGGCGCTCAGCGCGGCATCGGCGGGCGGCGTGACGCGGCGGATGCGCACGGTGATCGAGGCGCTCTCGCCGAGCATCCGGCGAAGGGATGCGGCGACCGCGCGTGCGGTCGCCGGCGCCTGCGCGCTGCTCTCGACGGCGATGGCGACGAGCACGGCGAGCGTGCCGTCCGCGCCCGCCTGCACGATGCTGCGCGCGGGCCGCTCCCGCCCGGCCGCGAGCTCGCGGGCCGCGTGGCTCAGGGCCGCCCGGGCGGGGAACAGGGCGCGCACGCCCTCCACCGCCAGCACCGCCTCGTCGACGAGTCGGGCCCGGTCGACCGGCGCCGGTTCGATGACGCTCATGATTCCTCCTCGATGCCGTCGCCCGTGCCGCTCTCGATGCCGGTGACGATGGGGTGCACGTCGTCGACGATGACGTCGATGCCGGTCACCGCGAGCTCGGTGTGCGTGAGGAGCGCCGTGTTCACGGCGTCGCGCACGCTGTCGGCCAGCTCGGCGAGCGGGCGCACGAGCGCGGCGCTGATGCGCACGGTGACGCCCACCGGCTCGCCCGCGGTCGCATCGCCGTCGAGCTGCACCCGACCCACGATGACGCCGGGCACGCCGTCGCCGGCCGCGCGCACGAGCTCGCGCACGGCGCCCTCCGAGATCGTGATCTCGACGGCAGGATCGCTCGCGCTGAGGGGCAGGTCGCGGCCCGCGCGCAGGTCGGTCTCGAGGCCGTCGAGCACGCGCGCGATCCAGTCGGCGGGCATCGCGAGGCGGCTCGCCTCGTCGTCGACGAGGTCGAGGCTCAGCGCGCGCATGCGGCGCAGGCCGTCGAGAGCGGCCTGGCACTCGGGGCTCTCATCGATGATCGGGTTCGGGGGCAGGCAGTCGGCGTCGAGGTACTCGCCGAGCTCGGCCATGCCGAGCCCCGTGCCGCCGATGCCGCCCGGGCCCTGATCGTTTGGCGCGTCGGGCGGCGGTGCCGCCGGAGCCCCGGGTTCGAGGTCGCTCATCGCCACTCCTCCATCTTCGCCATGACCGCCGTGCGGGCCCGGGCGAGCGCGCCTCGAACCGTCGAGGAGCTCACCCCCAGCTGCTCCGCGATCTCGTCGTACGAGTGCCCGCTGATCTCGCGCAGCACCCAGCACTGGCGCTCCGTCGCGGGCAGGGAATCGAGGGCCCGGCCGAGGGCCGCGAGGCGGGCATCCCGCACCGCGCGCTCGTCGGGGCCGGCCTCGGGGGCCACCGGCTCGACCTCGGTCGGCTCGGTGCCGATCACGCCGTCCGTCGGGCGGCGCTTGCGCAGCCGGTCGGTGGCCTTGCGGCTCAGGATGCTCGTGAGCCAGCCGCGCACGGCAGCCGGGTCGCTCAGGGTGTCCAGTCGCTCCCACGCCGCGATGAGGGTCTCCTGCACCGCGTCGTCGGCGTCCGCCGCCGAGCCGGTGAGCCGGATCGCGAACGCGCGCAGGTACCCGCCGTGCCGTCGCACGAGCTCGCCGAACGCGACGGTGTCGCCGTCGGCGGCGCGTTGCGCGAGGGTCGCGTCGGGGGCGTCGGAGAGCCCGTTCCGGGGGACGGCTGCGCGCTCCGAACGCGGGGTCTCGGGTGATCGGGGTACCACGTGGCTCACCGTGTCGGCGGTTCCTGTGAGGGAGGTGTGCGCCGGGGCATCCTGCCGCGGATCCTGGCAATGGCCTGAGCGTGCGTGACGATCGCGGGGGTCGCCGCGTCTTCCTCTCGACCACCTCAGCGCGGGGAGACGCCCCGCCTCACCACATGAAGGAGCACCCCATGGCCCAGACCACCACGACCCCCGCCGTCAGCCAGGGCGGCCTGCAGGGCACGACCACGATCGTCGACCCGGTCGTCGCGAAGATCGCCGGCATCGCCGCGCGCGAGGTGCCCGGCGTGCACGCCCTCGGCGGCGGCGCGGCCCGGGCGCTCGGCGCCATCCGCGACGCCATCGGCTCGACCGACCTCGGTCAGGGCGTCAAGGTCGAGGTCGGCGAGAAGCAGGTCGCCGCCGACATCACGATCGTCGTCGAGTACCCGCAGCAGCTGCAGACCGTGGCCGGCCAGGTGCGCGCCGCGGTCGCCGAGGCCATCACGACGCTCGTCGGCATGGAGGTCGCCGAGATCAACGTGACCGTGAGCGACGTCTACATCGCCGGCGAGGAGCAGGCGCCCGAGGCGCCGCGCGTCGCGTAAGCCCCTCCGCGCGAACGATCCCGGCCCTGCCGGAGGCTCACCGGCCTCCCGCAGGGCCATCGTCGTGCCGGGGGTCACCGCTACAGTTCGAGGGCGGTGCGGCCGAGCGCGCCGCCCGCCCAGGAACGGTGCACGACATGCCCCTCACGACGCCGCGCGCGCTGCGGCCCCTCGTCTCGCCGCAGTACCGGCGGCTGGCAGCCGGCCTCGCCCTGTCGCTCTTCGGCACCGGCGTGTGGCTGGTGGCCGTCGTCTTCCAGCTGCTCGCGCTCGGGGGCGGACCGAGCGACCTCTCGTTCGTGGCGACGGGCGGCAGCATCGGTCTCATCGCCGCGGTGCTCGTGGGCGGGGTCGTGGCCGACCGCGTCCCTCAGAAGCGCATCCTCGTCGCGCTCGAGATCATCAAATCGCTCGGCGTCGCGGCCGTCGCCGCCCTCGCGCTCACCGGCCTCGTCGAGATCTGGCACCTCGCGCTGCTCTCCCTGCTGCTGGGCGCCGCCGACGGCTTCTTCTACCCGGCGTACTCGGCCTGGCTGCCCGCGCTGCTGCCGGCGGAGGAGCTGCTCGCCGCCAACGGGATCGAGGGCGTGCTCCGGCCCGCGGTCATGCAGGCGGCGGGGCCCGCCGCCGCGGCGGCGGCGATCGGTGCGGCATCGCCGGGGGTCGCGCTCGTGGTGGTGGCCGTGTCGCAGGCGATCGCCGCGGTCATCCTGCTCTCCATGCGCACCACCCCCGTGCGGCGCGACGCCGACGCGGAGCCCGTGCACCCGCTGCGCGCGCTCTGGAGGGACCTCGCCGCGGGCGTGCGCTACATGCTGCTCACCCGCTGGCTGCTCGTGACGCTCGTCTACGCCTGCGCGCTCATCCTCGTCATCATGGGCCCGATCGAGGTGCTGCTGCCCTTCGCCGTGCGCGACCAGACCGGGGGAGGGGAGGGAGCGTTCGCCCTCGCGATCGCGGCCTTCGGCGTCGGCGGGGCGGCGGGCTCTCTCGCGGTCTCATCGATGCGCCTGCCCCGGCGGTACCTCACTCTCATGATCCTCGCGTGGGGCGTCGGCTGCGCGCCGCTCGCGGTCATCGGGCTCACCGAGCAGCTCTGGGTCATGGTGATCGCGCTCCTCGTCTGCGGCGCGCTGTTCTCGGGCGCCGGCGTGCTGTGGGGAACCCTGCTGCAGCGACGCGTGCCTCCGGCGATGCTCGGGCGGGTGTCGAGTCTCGACTTCTTCGTGTCGCTCGCCCTCATGCCCGTCTCGATGGCGGTCGCCGGCCCGATCGGCGAGGCCATCGGGCTCACCGCGGCCTTCCTCATCGCCGGTCTCGTGCCGCCGGCGCTCGCGGCTCTCGCCCTGCTCATCGGGCGGCTCGGCGCCGATGAGCTCGCGAACCCGCTCACCGCCCTCGGGCCGGACGGCGGCGACGCCGAGGCGTCGGGCACCGAGGCGCAGACTCCCAGCGCCCCGCCCGGCATCCCGGTCACCGGCCCGGCCGTCAGCGCGCGCCTGCAGCCTCCCGTCGACGAGCCGAACCCGCCGAGCCCCTAGCGCACCCGGGTGTCCACTCGGGGGTCGATCGGCCTCCGCGCGCTGTGAATGCGTCGGTGCCCGGCGCATGCTCGGCCCGCTGCCGGGCGATGCCCGGGGGCCGTCCAGCGACACGCCCGTACTGCCCCCCTACCGTCAGGGATGCGCGGTCACTCGACCGCGGGGGCGCCCCCGGCGCCCGACCTCTCACGAGAGAAGAGTCCCATCATGGCCACCATCGTCGAAACCGCCGTCTCCGCCGGCTCGTTCACCACCCTCGTCGCCGCCGTCACGGCCGCCGACCTCGTCGACACCCTCAACAGCGACGGCCCCTTCACGGTCTTCGCCCCGACCGACGAGGCCTTCGCCGCCCTCCCCGAGGGCACCGTCGAGGCCCTCCTCGCCGACATCCCCAAGCTGACCGAGATCCTCACCTTCCACGTCGTGGCCGGTGCGGTCCACGCCGGCGACATCACCGACGGCCTCGCCGCGGCGACCGTCAACGGCAAGGAGCTGCACTTCTCGACCGCCGACGGCGTCACCGTCAACGGCGCGAAGGTCGTCACGGCCGACATCGTGTGCGACAACGGCGTGATCCACGTCATCGACGCGGTGCTGCTGCCGTAGTCGTTCCGAGAACGCGGAAGAGGCGGGCCCCCGGTGGGGGCCCGCCTCTTCTCATGCGCGCGCCGGGAGGCGCGCCATCCTGATCAGGCCTCGAGCGCGAACTGAGCGTCGATGGTGATGGTGACCTCGTCGCCGAGCAGGAAGCCGCCGGCCTCGAGCGGGGCGTTCCAGCTCACGCCGAAGTCGTGGCGGTTGATGACCGTGGTGCCGTTGGCGGCGGCCTTGGTGGCGCCCCACGGGTCCTTCGCGATGCCGGCGAACTCGCCCTTCAGGGTGACGGGCTTGGTGACGCCGCGCAGGGTCAGCTCGCCGTCGAGCAGCATCGCGTCGCCCTCGACGCGGATGCCGGTGGAGCGGAAGGTCATCGTCGGGAACTCGTCCGGCGCGAAGAAGTCGTTGCTGCGCAGGTGCTGGTCGCGGTCCTTGTTGTTGGTGTTGATCGACTTGACGTCGATGGTGACCTCGACGGAGGAGTCGAGGGGCTTCTCGGCGGCGTGCACCACGCCCTCGACGGTCTCGAAGGCGCCGCGCACCTTGCTGATGGCGAGGTGGCGCACGGTGAAGCCGACCTCGGTGTGGGTGGGGTCGAGCTTCCAGGTTCCGGCGACGTACCCGGGGATGCTCTCGGCGGTGATGGTCATGAGTGACTCCTTGCGTGTCGGTGCGATGGTCAGGAGGAGCGCCCGCGGACGCGCCGGTCTATACAGTTGCATAGATAATCCGGGTATTCCCGATCCACAGGTTTTTCCCGTCGTGCCGGGTGCGGTTCACTGGGGGTGTGACCATCGCGCCGCTCGACGACTCCGCCCGCGCCCTCGTCGACCGGTTGCGCGACGACCTGGTCGCGGCCGAGTACACGGTCGACGCGCTGCGCGGTCTGTGGGGCGACGAGGCGGATGCCGCTCTCGCGCGCGCCGACCGCGTGCCCGCCCGGCGGGCGCTCACGGCCCTCGACCCGGTGCCGCCCGCTGCGGTCCTCGCCGCCCTCCACCTCCTCGGCGATCCGGTCGACGAGCAGGATCTGGCGCGAGCCCTGCCCGCCCTCGGCGTCGAGGGCGCGGTCGCGCTCGGGCTCGTCGCGGTCGCCGAGGGCCGAGCCGTGCCGCTGCTCGATCTGCGCCCGTACGCCGCGCTCGACGCGGGCGGCACGGCCTCCTGGTGGATCGTCTCCGACCTCGGCGAGCAGCACCGCAGCGGCGCGCTGCCCGCCGACCACGTGCTGGGGGTCGGCGGCGCCTCGCTGACCCTCGCCGGTCTCATCCCGACCTCGCCGGCCGAGCGCGTGCTCGACCTCGGTACCGGCTGCGGCATCCAGTCGCTGCACGCCGTGCGCCATGCGCGCGCCGTCGTCGCCACCGACGTCTCGGAGCGCGCCCTGCGGCTCGCGGCCATCACGCTGCGCCTGGCCGGGGCGGAGGCGGTCGCCGAGCGCGTCGAGCTGCGCCACGGCGACCTCTACGCGCCCGTCGCCGGTGAGCGGTTCGACCGCATCGTGTCGAACCCGCCCTTCGTCATCACCCCGCGCGGGGCCGGGGTCACGCAGTACGAGTACCGCGACGGCGGTCGTATCGGCGACGGCATCGTCGAGGAGGTCGTGCGCGGGGCGGCCGAGCACCTGGTCGAGGGCGGCACCGCGCACCTGCTCGGCAACTGGGAGTACCGCGACGCCCTCGGCGGCGACGGGCTCGCGCGCGTGCGGCGCTGGGTCGAGGAGGCGGGGCTCGACGCCTGGATCGTCGAGCGCGAGCGGCAGAGCCCCGCGCAGTACGCCGAGACGTGGATCCGCGACGGCGGCACGCTCGTCGGCAGCGCCGACTTCGAGCGCCTCGCGGGGGAGTGGCTCGACGACTTCGCCGCCCGCGGGGTCACGGGCGTCGGCTTCGGCTACGTCGTGCTGCGCCGCCCGCGTGCCGGAGCGCCGGCGCCGCTGCGGCGCACCGAGCGGCTGCCCGACCCGCTGGGCGCCGCGCCCACGGGCATCGGCGACCACCTCATGGCGGGAATCGCCGCACACGACGCGACCGCGCACCTCGACGACGCGGCGCTCGCCGAGCTGCGGCTGCACGTGGCGGGCGACGTCACCGAGGAGCGGCACCAGTGGCCGGGCGCCGAGGGGCCCACGGTGATCCGGCTGCGGCAGGGCGGCGGCTTCGGCCGCGTCGTCGAGGCGGATGCCGCTCTCGCCGGCCTCGTCGGCGCCTGCGACGGCGAGCTCTCGATCGGGCGCATCATCGGCGCGCTCGCCGCGCTGCTCGAGGTCGACGAGCTCGCGCTCAGCGCCGAGCTGCTGCCGACCGTGCGCGAGCTGCTGCTGACGGGGATGCTGCTGCTCGAGCCCTGAGCGGATCGGGGCTCACGCGGAGGTGGCCCGCGAGGTCGCGGCGCCTCAGACCGTCGCCGCGTCGCCGCGCGGCCGCGGCCGGTCCCGCCGCCAGCGCGGCACCGCGATGAGGATCGCCGCGGCGCTCAGCGCGATGCCGAGCTGGCCGAAGGCCCAGCCCGCCGCGGTCGTCGTCGCGCCGCCGAGCGCGAGCACGTCGCCGAGCTCCTGCGCGACGACGAAGGCGGGAGCCCCCGAGGCGACGACGATCACGCTGCCGAGCATGGCGGCGAGCACCGTCAGCCGTCGGGCGGGCAGCAGCCGATCGAGCGCGGGGCCGGTGCGCAGCCCGGCGACGGCGACGAGCAGGGCGAGCACGACGGCGAGAACCGCCCACAGCACGACGCCGACGATGAATCCCGAGCTGCCGACGCCGCCCCAGCGCGCGTAGATCTCGCTGAGCGGGATGCCCGGCGCGAGCTGCTGAGGAATGCCGGCGAGCAGCACGCCGAGGCCGAGCGCCGCGAGTGCGATGAGGCCCGCGGCGAGCATCCCGCCCACGATGCGCCGGTCGGCCGGAGCGCGCACGGGCCCCTCGTCGCCGCTGCCGCCGATCTCGTGCCCCTGCGCGTCGAGGATGCGGATGCGCGGCGCGGCGCCCGCGAGCACGCCGGCCTCCGCTCCCGAGGCGACCCGTTCGAGCCGGCGCACGCCGGCCCCGATGGCGAGCACGTTGAGCACGCCGCCGGCGATGAGCAGCAGGAGGCCGAGGAAGGGCGCCGCGGCACCCCATCCGACCATCACCGCGGCGATCGGCTCGGGCGTGCCCGGTGCGATCGCGGCCGACCAGGAGGGCGAGCTGAACCACGCGACGAAGAGCAGCGGAGCCAGCAGCAGGCAGGCGAGTCCTGCGCGGAGGAGGGCGAGCGCGCGCATGGGAGTCTCCTTCGTGCCGATTCGGATCGGGGACCGGCATGCGACACGATAGCGAGACCGTCTGAACCGAGGAGAGTCCATGAAGAAGCGTTTGCTCGGCCGTACCGGCACCGTCGTCAGCGAGGTCGCCCTCGGCACCATGACCTTCGGCATGGAGGCCGACGAGGCCGAGAGCCACGCGATGCTCGACGCCTTCGCCGCCGCGGGCGGCACGCTCATCGACACCGCCGACGTCTACAGCCGCGGCGTGAGCGAGAGCATCATCGGCCGCTGGCTCGCCGCGAACCCCGATCAGGCCGAGGTCATGGTCATCGCCTCGAAGTCCCGGTTCCCGATGGGGGAGGACGCCAACGACCTCGGCAGCTCGCGCCGTCACCTGCGTCGCGCCATCGAGGCCTCGCGGCAGCGGCTAGGGGTGGACTGCCTCGACCTGTTCCAGTTGCACGCCTGGGATCCGCTGACGCCACTGGAGGAGACCCTCTCGGCGATCGACGACGAGATCCGCGCCGGCCGCATCGGCTACTGGGGCGTGTCGAACTTCACCGGCTGGCAGCTCACCAAGGCCGTGCACCTCGCCGCCGCGCGCGGCATGGACGCCCCCGTCACCATCCAGCCGCAGTACTCGCTGCTCTCGCGCGAGATCGAGTTCGAGATCGTTCCCGCGGCGCTCGACGCCGGCGTGGGCCTGCTGCCCTGGGGCCCGCTCGCGGGCGGCTGGCTGACGGCCAAGTACCGCCGCGACGCCGCCCCGACGGGCGCGACGCGCCTCGGCGAGAACCCCGATCGCGGCATGGAGGCCTACGCGCGCCGTTCGGCCGATGAGCGCACCTGGGCGGTGCTGGATGCCCTGCAGGCGATCGCCGACGAGCACGCCGCACCGCCCGCCTCGATCGCGCTCGCGTGGCTGCAGGGCCGCCCGGGCATGACCTCGGTGATCCTCGGCGCCCGCACCGTCGCGCAGCTCGAGCAGAACCTCGCCGCCGGGGCGGTCGAGCTGACCGCCGAGCAGACGGCACGTCTCGACGCGGCGAGCGCGCCGGCCGCCCCCGACTACCCCTACGGCGAACTCGGCGTGGAGCAGCGGGCCCGCCGCTTCTAGTCGAGTACGGTCGCGGGGTGGATCGTTACGGCTCGGACGTGCTCGGCGGCGACTGGCGGGCGGCGGGTCGCCGGGCGGTGCCGCAGGTGCCGGCCGAGCGAGGGCTCGTGGTCGAGCTGCCCGACTCGGGCTTCGTCGGCGCCGTCGTCGGCGTCGAGGCCGGCAACGTGCACCTCGAGGATCGCGCCGGCCGGGTGCGGGGCTTCCCCCTCGGGGCAGGGTTCCTCGTCGAGGGCGAGCCCGTCGTGCTCGTGCCTGCGGTCGCCGCCGCGGCGCCCGCGGCCCGCCAGCGCACCGCGAGCGGCTCCTTCGCCGTCGCCGACGCCCGCGCGCGCGTCGCCCGTGGCAGCCGCATCTGGGTCGAGGGCCGGCACGACGCCGAGCTCGTCGAGCAGGTCTGGGGCGACGACCTGCGGGTCGAGGGCGTCGTCGTCGAGTACCTCGAGGGCGTCGACCACCTCGCCGAGCGGCTGCGCGAGTTCGCGCCGGGCGTCGGGCGCCGGGTCGGCGTGCTCGTCGACCACTGGGTCGCCGGATCGAAGGAGGAGCGGCTCGCGCGCGAGGCGCTGCGCGGCGTGGATGCCCGCCACGTGCTCGTCGTCGGGCATCCGTTCATCGACGTCTGGCAGGCCGTGAAGCCGTCATCCGTCGGCATCGAGGCCTGGCCCGTCGTGCCCAAGGGCGAGGAGTGGAAGACCGGCGTGCTGCGCCGCCTCGGCTGGCCCCACGCCACCCAGGCCGACACCGCGGCGGGATGGCGGCGCATCCGTTCCCGCGTGCGGCACTTCGGCGATCTCGAGCCCGAGCTGCTCGGCCGGGTCGAGGAGCTCATCGACTTCGTCACCGCGTAGCCCGTGCGGCGCGCGGCGCGCGCGGAGCATCCCGACGGATCGAACCGGCCCGGACATGACGAAGGCCGCCCCGGCGAACCGGGACGGCCTTCGATGCTCAGGTCGCGTGATCGCTCACGCGGGCCTGCTCAGTTCTGACGAACTAGAGCGGGCGGATGTTCTCGGCCTGGAGGCCCTTGGGGCCCTGGGCGACGTCGAACTCGACCTTCTGGTTCTCATCGAGCGAACGGTAGCCGTTCGACTGGATGGCGGAGAAGTGCGCGAACACGTCGGCGCTTCCGTCATCGGGGGTGATGAAGCCGAAGCCCTTTTCGGCGTTGAACCACTTCACGGTACCTGTAGTCATGGCTGACTCCTTTAATCCTGTTTCACGGAGTTTCGACTGTCGAAACCACCAGTCGAACCAACTCGTGAACCGTATCCATAGGGGAGTAGCGACCTGCTTGGTGTTTCAGGGCGTTCGGTGCAGCGAGGCGTATCAACTTCAGTACCGACAGTAGTGCACATCGCCCCCGTCGGCACTATCCGCGTCAAGTTGTTACCTCGCAGACACACAGGAGGCTGCGAGCGCGTCGCCCTAGCGTCGATGCCGCCCCTGCTCGATCCGACCGTGAATGAGGACTCATGAGCTTTCTCGACCGCATCTTCGGCGCTCGCACGCCCGAGCCGGAGCCCGTGCCGCGCGCGGCCCCGCGCAGCGACGACGAGCGCGCCGTCGAGCGCTACCGCTACCTGCTCGAGACCGCCCCGCCGGCGACCATCGAGCAGGTGCACGCCGAGGCGTTCGCCAAGCTGACCCCCGAGCAGCGGCAGCTGGTCTTCCAGCAGCTGACCGCGACCGCTCCCGCGGGGGAGGCGCCCGCCGACGACCGCGCGCCGACGCTCGCCCAGGCCGCGACCCGAGCCGAGCTGCGGCAGCCCGGCACCATGGAGCGCGCGTTCCAGGGCGGTGGGCAGCAGGGCGGCCCCGCCGGCCGCGGCGCCCCCGGCTTCGGCAGCATGCTCGGCGCCTCCCTGCTCGGCACGGTGGCGGGCTACGTGGTCGGTTCCGCTCTGGTGAGCGCGTTCCTGCCGCCGATGGACGGCATGACCGATGCCGGCGGCGCGGATGCCGGCGACGCGGGCGCCGACGGCGGCGCCGACGCGGGTGCCGACGCCGGCGGCGACGTCGGGGGCGCGGACGCGGGCGGCTTCGACGGCGGGGGCTTCGACGGCGGCGGCTTCGACGCCGGCGGTTTCGGCGACTTCGGGTTCTGAGGGGGAGATCATGGCTCGACCGAAGCGCATCGCCCCCGGCCCGGGGCAGGAGTCGGTATGGGACTACCCGCGGCCGCCGCGGGTCGAACCCGTGCACGCCCGTGTGACCATCGAGCTCGGCGGCCGCGTGATCGCCGACACCACGCGAGCCGTGCGCGTGCTCGAGACCAGTCACCCGCCGGCCTACTACCTGCCGCAGGAGGACTTCGTGGAGGGAGCGCTGCAGCCGGTCGACGGCAGCACCTTCTGCGAGTTCAAGGGGCGCGCGGCCTACTTCGACGTCGTGCAGGGCGCGACGACCGCTCGGCAGGCGGCGTGGACGTACCCCGAGCCGAGCCGCGGATTCGCCGAGCTCGCCGGGCTCGTCTCGGTCTACCCCGGCCGGATGGACCGCTGCACCGTCGACGGCGAGGAGGTGCAGGCGCAGGAGGGCGACTTCTACGGCGGCTGGATCACGCGCGCCATCGTCGGCCCGTTCAAGGGTGCCGCGGGCACCTGGGGCTGGTAGCCCGAGCGCGGAGCGGGCTGCGGCAGCCGAGCGCTGCGGGCCGGGCGGAGCGCGGCCGTTTCGGGCGGCCGAACAGCGACCGGGCATCTCCGCTGACATCCTGATGCCGTGAGCACCCCTGAGCCGTCGCCCCTCGCCGGCGCCCCTGCGGGCGCCGCTCCCTCGGCGGCCGATCTGCGCCGGTGGCGCCGCTACCTCGCCGACGAGCGCGCCGAGGCCGCGGTGTACCGCGATGTCGCGCGCCGCCGCACGGGGGAGGAGCGGGCGATCCTGCTCGCCCTGGCCGAGGCCGAGGGCCGGCACGAGGCGCACTGGGTGCGGCTGCTCGGCGCCGAGGCCGATCGGGTGCCGGCCGTCTCGCTGCGCACCCGCGTGCTCGGCTTCTTCGCCCGGCGCTTCGGCTCGGTCTTCGTGCTCGCCCTCGCGCAGCGCGCCGAGGGTCGCTCGCCCTACGAGGCCGACGCTCACGCGACGGCGGCGATGGCGGCCGACGAGCGCATCCACCAGGAGGTCGTGCGCGGTCTCGCCGCGCGGGGCCGGGCGCGGCTCTCCGGCAGCTTCCGGGCGGCGGTGTTCGGCGCCAACGACGGGCTCGTCTCGAACCTCGCCCTCGTGCTCGGCATCGGGGCGACCGGCGTCTCCGCCACGACGGTGCTCTTCACCGGGCTCGCGGGGCTGCTCGCCGGGGCGCTGTCGATGGGTGCGGGGGAGTACGTCTCGGTGCGCTCCCAGCGCGAGCTGCTCGCCGCCTCGGTCCCCGATCCGCAGGCGCACACCGCCGTGCCGCACCTCGACGTCGACGAGAACGAGCTCGCCCTCGTCTACCGCGCGCGCGGCATGAGCGAGCAGGAGGCCGCCGCGCACGCTCACGAGGTGCTCACAGGCTACGACCCCGCGACCGCCGCGGCGCAGGCGAGCGCCGAACCGGTCGACGAGCACGAGGAGATCGGCTCGGCGTGGGGCGCCGCCGCCTCGAGCTTCGCCTTCTTCGCCTCGGGCGCGATCATCCCGGTGCTGCCGTACCTGTTGGGGCTCGTCGGCGGGGCGGCCGTGCTCGTCGCCGCCGTCCTCGTCGGGGTGGCGCTGCTCATCACCGGCGCCGTCGTCGGCGTGCTGTCGGGAGCCTCGCCCCTGCGGCGGGCGCTGCGTCAGCTGGTCATCGGCTTCGGGGCGGCCGGGGCGACCTACGCGCTCGGGCTCGCGTTCGGCACGACGCTCGCGTAGGAGTCCACCGGCCCGGCGGCGCAAGGGCGACGCGCACACCGCCCAGGACTCTGCCAGGTTCGGTGGGGCACCCTGGAAGAGCGGCTACGGAGCCGTGGGAGCGAGCATCCCCGCTGTGAATGGTCCGGCGGGCGCGGTGCGATGACCTCCGGTCGCCCGGCACCTACCCCTCGGTCGGGCGCGATCGCGCAACGGTGTGCACTGCCCTGACGAGACGGCGCCCGATGCGCCCGCCCGAACCCGGAAACGCCCTCCTCCATGCTCCCTGATCCCCTTCGCGCCGCGCTGCCCGTGCGCGCGCTCGATCCCCGACGATCCCATCAGCGCCTGCTCGCGGCCTCGGCCGTGCTGCTCGCCGGCTCCCTCGCCGCCGGCACCGGCATCAGCGCGTGGGCCGCCACGACCGACGGCGAGGTGCGCGACGGCCCCGCGCCCCAGAGCATGACCGTGGCGCAGGATGCCCTCCCGCAGTCGATCGTGCGCGACGAGCTCACCGTCACCTGGTCGCCGCCCGTCGTCTACCCGGTCGGCACCTCGGCGCCCATGGGCAGCGGGTTCGGATACCGCGCGGCACCCTGCGCCGGCTGCAGCTCGAACCACCAGGGCGTCGACTGGAACCCGGGCTCCGGCACGCCGATCACGGCCATGGCCGACGGCGTCGTCGTCGGCGTCGGCGACCCCGAGGGCGCCTACGGCGTGTGGATCGAGATCGAGCACGTCGTGAACGGCCAGCGCCTCACGACCCTCTCCGCGCACATGCAGTACGGCTCGCTGCGGCACGGCGTCGGCGACGTCGTCGAGGTCGGCGAGGTCGTCGGAGCCGTGGGCAGCACGGGGGCGAGCACCGGCGCGCACCTGCACTTCGAGGTGCGGATCGACGGGGTCGCGGTGGATCCGGCGGTCTGGCTGCGGGCGAACTACCGCGAGACCCCGTGACGGCGGTGCGCTGAGGCGAGCAGGGCGGCGCGACGCGCGGAGGGCACCAAGCGGAGCATCCCCCCGCTCCGAATCCCGAATGCTTAGACTGACGCTGCATCTGGCACCCCCGCGGTGACCGCAGCGCTGCCGCAACCCCGAGGAGCCCCACCTATGTCGATCGCCGCATTCGCCCGTCGGATCGAGCTCGAGACCCGCCCCATCCACCCCGACACGCGCGTCGCGCTCGACAAGCGCTGGGCAGAGCTGCCCGAGCACGCGAAGACCCCCGAGCAGCTGCTCGGCAAGTGCGCGGTCGGCTGCGAGGGCACCCACGGGGTGTTCCCGAAGTGCAATCTCACCTGCTCGCCCTGCTACCACTCGGCCGACGCCAACAAGGTGCGCATCGACGGCAACCACACCGTCACCGAGGTCACCAAGCAGATGGCGCTCCTGCGCCAGATCCGCGGCCCGCGCGCCCACGCCCAGCTCATCGGCGGCGAGGTCAGCTTGCTCGACCCGAAGGACCACCGCGACACCCTCAAGGCCATGCGGGCCGTCGGCCGCGAGCCGATGTCGATGACGCACGGCGACTTCGACTACGACTACCTGCTCGCGACCGTCCTCGACGAGGACGGCAAGCCCGCCTTCAAGAAGGTCTCGTTCGCCGCCCACTTCGACTCGCTCATGCGCGGGCGCCGCGGTGCGGTGCGCCCGAAGAGCGAGGCCGAGCTCAACCCCTTCCGCGAGCAGTTCACGAAGATGTTCGCCGACCTCAAGAAGGAGCACGGGGTCGACTCGTACCTCGCGCACAACATGACGGTGACCCCCACGAACCTCGACGAGGTGGAGGAGGTCACCCGCGACGTGCTGGCGATGGACTACGACATGATGTCGTTCCAGCCCGCGGCCTTCATCGGCGACGACCGCCGCTGGAAGGAGAACTTCGAAGAGGTGACGATCGACGCCGTCTGGGAGCGGATCGAGGCCGGAGCCGGGCAGAAGCTGCCGCACAAGGCCGTGCAGTTCGGCGACCCGCGCTGCAACCGCCACACGGTCGGCGTCATGGTCGACGGCCGCTTCGCGACCGTCCTCGACGGCGACGAGCCCAAGGACATCGCCGCGCGCGACCGCTTCCTCAGCCACTTCGGCGGCATGATCTTCGGCGACATCCCGACGTGGGCGCTCACGGTCAAGGTCATCCGCGCCGTCGCCAGCCACCCCGGCGACATCCCGCCGCTCATCGGCCTCATGAGCCGCATCCTCAAGCGCGCCGGCGGCACCCGTGCGGTCATCCGCGCGGCGCGCAAGGGCAAGGTCAGCTTCAAGACCTTCGTCGTGCACAACTTCATGGACGCCGAGCAGGTCAAGCCCGCGTGGGAGATGATGCAGAAGGGCATCGTCGCCGACGACCCCAAGCTCAAGGAGACGCAGGAGCGGCTCGGCGCGTGCATGTACGCCATGAGCCACCCCGAGACCGGCGAGCTCGTGCCCGCCTGCGCCCAGCACTCCGTGCTCGACCCGATCGAGAACATCGGCCTGCGCAAGCTGCTGCCGCTCGAGCCCAAGGGCGAGCGCCGCACGGGCATCTCGAACGGCAAGGCCGACGAGCTCGTCGCCGAGGGCGGATCGCGCTGGTAGTACCTCGCTGAACGGCCCCCGGCATCGTGCCGGGGGCCGTTCTCGTGCGGGTCGGGCGCGCGACGGGGCTGGCGGTCGGGCTCTCGGTCGGGCGCGCGGTCGGGCTCTCGGTCGGGCTCCGCGTCAGGCGAGCGGCACGACGGCGCAGGCCGAGCGCGGGATGAGCGCCGTCACGCGCTGACCCGCGGTGATCGCGCGGCTCGCGGCGACCTCCGCCTCGAGGGCGGTGGTGGAGGGGCTCTCGCCGACGACGAGCTCGAGCACCGCCCGGGCGCCGCGCGCGCGGCGCTCGGCGACCACCGCGTCGAGGGTGATGGTGGCGTCGTCGCAGGGCGGGGCATCCCCGCTGATGATCTGCACGGCTTCGTGGCGCAGCACGAGCACACCGGCGCCGTCCGGCCACTGCTCGCCCTCGGGGGCCGGCACGCGCCCGAGCGTCGAGGTGTGCACGCCCTCGGCGACGGTTCCGGGGATCTCGACGCGGCCGCCCATGAGACGGGCGACGGCGAGCGAGCGCGGGCGCGTGTACAGGCGCTCGACGGCGTCGTGCTGCAGCAGATGCCCGCCCTGCAGCAGGGCGACCTTGTCGGCGACGGTCGCCGCCTCGTCGCGGTCGTGGGTGACCATGACGACGGTGGGGTTCAGCTGCGCGCGGATGCGGGCGAGCAGGTCGTGCATGTCGAGCCGCAGCTCGGGGTCGAGGGCGCTGAAGGGCTCATCGAGGAGCAGCACGCGGGGCCGCGCCGCGAGGGCCCGGGCGAGGGCGACGCGCTGCTCCTGACCGCCGGAGAGCGCGGTGACCGGTCGGGCTCCGAAGCCCTCGAGCTGCACGAGCGCGAGGAACTGCTCGGCATCGGCGCGGGCCTCACGGCGCGGCTGCCCGGCGACCGTGGCCGCGAAGGCGACATTGTCGAGCACGCTGAGGTGCGGGAACAGCAGGGGCCGCTGGAAGACCATGGCCATGCCGCGGCGCTCGGGTGCGACCCCCGCGACATCGGCGCCGTCGACGAGGATGCGCCCGGAGTCGGGCACGTCGAGACCGGCGATCGAGCGCAGCACGGTCGACTTGCCCGAGCCCGAGGGGCCGAGCACGGCGAGGCACTCCCCGGGGGCGACGTCGAACGAGATCGCGTCGACGGCGGGCGTGGAGGCGCCCTCGAAGGTCTTGGTCAGCGCGTCGATGCGCAGGGAGGCGCTCACAGGAAGCCTTTCGCGGAGCGGCTGCGGGGGGATCCGCTGCCGGGCAGGTTCGAGACGGGGTAGCGGCGGCCGAAGCGCCCGAGCACGAGCAGCAGCAGCAACGGGGGCAGGATGGCGCTGACCGAGAGCACGGCGACGACCGCGCTGTTGCCGACGCCCGCCGCGGAGCCCGCGACGAGCAGCGGCAGCGTGATGATCGTGCCGCCGCCGACGAGCACGGTGATGACGTAGTCGCTCCAGCCGACGAGGAACGCGAGGAACGCCGCGCGCGCGAGACCCGGCGCGACGAGCGGCAGGTGCACCCGCCACAGCACGTGCCGGCGCGTGGCGCCGAGGGTGCGCGCCTCCTCCTCGTAGGCCATGTCGTGCGCGGCGTAGGCGACGCGCATCGTGTACACGGTGTACGGGATGGCGGCGGCGACGAGCAGGATGACGACGGCCACGAGCCCGGGCACGCGGGCCCGCAGCAGCACGACGGTGAGGCCCATGACGGCGACGAAGGCGGGCAGGGCGAGGGGGGCGAGCAGGATGCCGCTCACGAGCCGCGGCGCCGGCACCGAGCCCTTCGTGAGCGCGCGCGCCGCCATGGCTCCGAGCGGCGTGGCGATGGCCGCGACCACGAGGCCGAGCACCAGGGATCGGCCGAAGGCCGGCACCGCCCCCTGCGCCACGGCCGACGCCGCCCCCGAGAATCCCCACTCCGTGGGCAGCGGGGCGGGGAACGACCACCGATCGGCGACCATCCACAGCAGCAGGGGCACGATGGGCAGCGCGAACCAGACGGCGAGCAGCGCGGCGACGATCACGCGCACGGTGCGGTCGACCGGCCGCGGCCGCATGAGCCCGCGGGCGCCGGTCGTGCGGTCGTCGGGGGTGACCCGCTGCCCGTAGGGCACCATCATCGCCATCAGCGTCCGCCCGCAGGTCTCGGTCGATCCGTCGTCATGCCGGTCACTTCCACAGCGGCGTGCGCCGCAGCAGGGCCATGCCGACGCCGACGGCGACGAGGCTGATGAGCGTGGTGATGACGGCGACGGCGGCGGCCTCGGGCCGCGAGGTGAGGGTGATCGAGTCGAAGAGCCGGAAGGCGAGCACCGGCAGCGGCTCGGGGTAGGGGCGGCCGAGCAGCCAGGCCACCTCGTACGAGCCGAGGGTGTAGACGAAGACGATCATGGCGCAGACGATCACCGCGGGCCGGGCGAGCGGGATGACGACGTGCCGCAGGCGGCGGGCGCGCGAGGCGCCGAGCAGGGCGGCGGTCTCGTCGTAGCGGGCGACGCGGCTCGCGAGCACCCCGGCGACGACGAGGGCGACGAAGGCCGACTCCTTCCAGGTGTACTCGAAGACGACGGCGGCCCACCAGGCGCCGCCGACGATGTCGGGCCAGTCGCCGGAGGAGATGCCGAGGATGCGGGGCAGGATGCCGGCGTCGGAGAGCAGGAGACCCACCGAGGCGGCGCCGACGAGGTGGGGGATGGGGATGGTGATCGCCGAGAGTCCCGCCACGAGGCGGCCGGTGATCCGGCCCTGGGTGATGACGACGGCGGCCGCGAGCCCGATGACGCAGGAGAGCGCGGTCGAGGCCGTCGCGATGGCGAGGGAGAGGCCGACGCCGGTGAGGAGCTCGTCGGCGTTGGCGCCGTAGGCGTCGAGCGAGAGGCGGGCATCCCCCACGAGCGGAGCGAGACCGATGCTCTGCACCACCGACATGAGGATGCCGCCGATGACGACGAAACCGGCGACGAGGAGGGCGGGGGTGACGAGCGCGGCGGAGAGCCAGCGCCTGCGCACGCGGTCGCGGTCGGCCGGCGCCCACGACGAACGCCGGGAACCCGCGGTGCGGGCCCCCGGCGTCGTGGTCGTCGTCGAGGTCAGTGCTCTGCCTTACCGGGCGAGCACCTGCTGGCGCCAGCCCTCGTCGATCGGCGAGACCCAGCCCGAGGCGAGCTCGGGGTTGGCGTTCTCGCTGAGCACGTCGTAGGCGGGCACGACCGGCGACTCGGGGATCGCGTCGAACTGCGCGCGCTCCTCCTCGCTCAGCTGGTCGAGGTCGAGCACGGTGAACTGGCCCCAGGTGTCGGGCAGGGCCTTGGCGACCTGCTGCTCGACGGAGAGAGCGATGTTCGCCACGACCATGGCGCCGGCCTTGCTGCCCGAGGTCGAGGCGAGGCCGAGGAAGCTGGCGTTGCCGACGGTGCCCTCATCGAGCGTGAGCACCTTGGTGCCGGCGGGGTACGTGCCGTTCGCCACGAGCTCGGTGAGCGTCGCGGGGCCGTAGGTCATCGTGAAGTCGACCTCGCCGTTGGCGAAGAGCTCGTTGAGCTCGTTCGAGTCCTGCGGGTAGGTCGCGCCCTCGCGCCACAGCGACGGGGCGAGATCCTGCAGCTCCTCGTAGAGTGCGGGGGTGACCTCGTCGAAGTCGGCCTGGTCGAAGGCGAGCGGCACGTTCTCGTAGCCGCCGTTGACGCTGTAGAGCACCTCGCGCACGAAGACCGAGCCGGTGAAGTCCGGCGGGGCCGGGTAGGTGAAGCGGCCCGGGTTGGCGCGCGCCCAGTCGAGCAGCTCCTCCATCGAGCTCGGCACGTCGGTGACCGTGTCGCTGTTGTAGACGAAGGTGAACTGCGCCTTGTGCCACGGGGCCTCGCAGCCGTCGACCGGCGTGCCGAAGTCGTCCTGCAGCAGCGGGTCGTCGGGGTCGGTCAGCGCCATGTTCGGCAGCATGTCGGTCCAGCCGCACTCCCAGGCGCCCGCCTCCTTGCCGGTGCCGAAGTTGTTGCCGTTGACCCACACGAGGTCGACCTCGCCGTCGGTCTCACCGGCCTGCACCTCGCTGAGGATGCGGTTGAGGGCGTCGGGGGTGTCGGCGATCGGCACGCGCTCGAGCGTGACGCCGGCCTCGGCGGCGGCCGGGATGAGCTCGGAGTCGATGTAGGCGTTGCCCTGCTCGTCTCCGCCGTACATCCAGAGGCGCACGGTCTGGCCGTCGGCGGCCTCGAGCACCTCCTCCCAGCTGCCGTACTCCTGGTCGTCGGCGGCGTCGCCGGCGGGGGCCGAGCAGGCGGCCAGCGAGGCCGCCAGTCCGAGCGCGAGGGCGCCGGCGGTGACCGCGCGGCGGGGGTTCGTTGTGATCACGTTGCTCCTGAGGAGAAGGGGCCGGGCGCCGTGTGCGCCCGGGTGATGAATGCTGCGTCGGCTCCGGCGGTGAGTCGGGCCGACTCCTAGAATGACCCACGATGAGCGATTCGCAGCACGACCACGCCGCGGCCCCCGAGCGGGCTGCGGGCAGCACGGCGACGATCGCTCGCGCGATCGCTCTGGCGGTGTTCGGAGCGGTCGCCGTACTCGTCTGGATCCTCGTGCCGCTGCCCTCGGTCGACGAGGTGCGCGCCGCGGTCGGCGGCCTCGGACCCCTCGGCGGCATCGTGCTCGCCCTGGCGTACGCCGCCATCACGCTCACCCCCGCGCCGAAGAACGTGCTGACCGTCGCGGCCGGCCTCGCCTTCGGGTTCTGGCAGGCGATGCTCTGGGTCTACCTCGGCGCACTTCTCGGTGCCGCCGCGGCGTTCGTGCTCTCGCGCCGCCTCGGTCGCGAGGCGGTCGAGCGCTACACGGGCGCCCGCGTCGAGCGCTTCGACGAGCTCGTGCGCCGTCGAGGCCTTGTGGCGATGATCGGGGTGCGGCTGGTGCCGGTGCTCCCCTTCACCGCGATCAACTACCTGGCGGGGCTCTCGGCCGTGCGCCGGCGCGACTACGCGCTCGGCACGGCCATCGGCATCGTGCCGGGCACCGTCGCCTACATCGCCGTCGGCGCCTTCGGTCTCGACGCGGGCTGGCAGGCCTGGGCGGCCATCGGGGGCCTCGTCGTGCTCACCCTCGCGGGCGGGGCCGTCGCGCTCGTGCGGCGGCGCCGCGGTCGGGATGCCCGTGCCGCCGCCGCGACCGCGAGCGGGCATCCCGCCCCCGCGCCCGCCGCGTCGCCCGCCACCCCGCCGCAGGAGGCCTGATGCTCGACCGCCGCGCCCGGGCGCTGCTCGCCCGCCCCGTCGATGCGATCACCCGCGCCGTCGACCGCCCCGGCATCACCCCCGACGGGCTCACGCTCGCGGGGCTCGGCCTGGGGCTCGCCTCGGCGCTCGCCGCGGGTCTGCAGCTGTGGGCGCTCGCGCTCGTGCTGTGGCTCGTCTCGCGCGTCGTCGACGGGGTCGACGGGGCCCTCGCCCGCCGGCGCCGCGCGGACGGGCGCCTGTCGAGCGAGAGCCAGGCCGGCGGGTTCCTCGACATCACGGCCGACTTCGTCGTCTACGGCGCGACCGTCGTGGGCGTCGCCGTCGGCGCGACCGCCGGCTTCGGAGCCCCGTGGTGGCCGTTCCTGCTCGTGCTCCTCGTCTACTACGTCAACGGCACGGCGTTCCTGGCGTTCTCGTCGATCGCCGAGCGCACGGGCCGCCGCATCGATGACGGCCGCTCGCTGTCGTTCCTCGGCGGCCTCGCCGAGGGCACCGAGACGATCATCGTGCACGCCCTGTGGCTGATCCTGCCGTTCTGGGCCTGGCAGATCGCGCTCGTCTGGGTCGTGGTCGTCGGCATCAGCGCGACCCAGCGCATGGTGGCGGGGTACCGCGCGCTGCGATGACGGGGGAATGCCCGTCGGCCGCGCGGGGTTGGCCCGAGGGTGAGTGACGAGCGCAGCATCCCCCTCTCCCTTCTCGATCTGGCCCCCATCGCCCCCGGGCAGTCGGTGGGCGAGAGCTTCGCGGCGAGCGTGCGCCTCGCGCAGACGGGGGAGGAGGCCGGCTACCGCCGCGTCTGGTACGCCGAGCACCACAGCATGGCCACGATCGCCTCCTCGGCGCCCGCCGTGCTCATCGCGCACATCGCCGCGCACACCTCGACGATCCGCCTCGGGGCGGGCGGCGTCATGCTGCCCAATCACGCGCCGCTCACGATCGCCGAGCAGTACGGCACCCTCGCCGAGCTGCACCCCGAGCGCATCGACCTCGGGCTGGGGCGCGCGCCCGGCAGCGACCGCACCACGATGCGGGCGCTGCGGCGCGATGCCGCCTCGAGCGAGGCGTTCCCGCAGGACGTGCGCGAGCTGCAGGGCTACCTCGCCGACGACTCGCTCATCCCCGGGGTCCGTGCCGTTCCCGGCGCCGGAACGAACGTGCCCCTCTACATCCTCGGCTCGTCCCTCTTCGGGGCGCAGCTCGCCGCCGCCTTCGGTCTGCCGTTCGCCTTCGCCTCGCACTTCGCGCCCGACCTGCTGCTGGAGGCCTCCGCCCGCTACCGCGCCGGCTTCACGCCCTCAGCCCAGCTCGCCGAGCCCCACATGATCGCCGCCGTCAACGTCATCGCGGCGGAGACCGACGAGGATGCCCGGGCGCAGCACCGCGCCGCCGTGCGGCATCGCGTGCGGCTGATGATCGCGCGCGGGCCCGAGCCGGTGACCTACAGCGACGAGCAGATCGACGCGTTCCTCACCACGCCGCAGGGAGCGCAGATCGCCGACATGATGCGGCACACCGCGGTCGGCGCTCCGGGGGAAGTGCGCCAGTACCTGCACGAGTTCGCGCGGCACGCCCAGGCCGACGAGCTCATCACCGCGCACGCCTCGCTCGACCTCGACGCGCGGCTGGCGTCGGTGCGGCTCACGGCCGAGGCGATGCGGCCCGTGCTGGCGGCGTAGGCCCCGCGGGGGCATCCCGACTGCCGGCGATCACGCGATCGCCTCGTCCCGCGAGGGGTCAGGGCCGCACGCGCACCGTGCGGCCCTCAAAGCTCACAACATCGCCGTCGTGCAGTTGGCGGCCCCGGCGACGATCGACCTCGCCGTTCACGGTGACGTAGCCGTCGATGATGACCTCCTTGGCGTCGCCGCCGGAGTCGAGCAGGCCGGAGAACTTCAGGAACTGCCCGAGGCGGATCATGTCGCCGCCGATGGATACGGCCTCGATCGGATCGTCAGTCGTCATCCCTGAATGCTAACGACCCGCGGGGATGCCCTCAGAGCAGTCCGTCGGGCTTCTCGTGACGGCCGTCGGGCTTGCCGACGACCTTGCGCGGGTCGTGCGCGCCCGTGTGCGCGGCCTCGTGCCGGCCGTCGTGCTGCTCGCCCTCGACCCAGATGGTCGGCTCGGGAACGGGGATGCCGGCCTTCTCGAGCGCCTCTTCCTGCTTCTGCTCGCGGCGCTCCTTGAGCACGTGGAAGGCGATGCCGAGCAGCACGAACCCGATGATGATGAGCAGCACGGTCTCGAAGTGCGCCGTCACGAGGTCGGCGACCCCGGGGATGTGCGCGACGCCCCAGCCGAGCAGCGTCAGCCCGGTGCCCCAGAGAACGGCGCCGATCGTGTCGAAGAAGAGGAAGGTGCGGTAGTTCATGCGCCCGACGCCGGCGGCGACGGGGGCGATCGTGCGCACCACCGCGATGAAGCGGGCGATCGTGATGGCGAAGCCGCCGTACTTGAGGAAGAAGGCCTCGGTGCGGGCGACGGACTTCTTCGAGAAGAACCCGGCCGACTTGCGCTCGAAGATCGACGGGCCGACCGTGCGGCCGATCCAGTAGCCGAGGTTGTCGCCGCCCATCGTCGCGAGCGTGATCGCGAGGCAGACGAGCCAGATCGGCTGCTCGACGACCCCGGTGTAGGTGAGAACGCCGGTGATGATGAGCAGGGTGTCGCCCGGCAGCAGGAAGCCGACCAGCAGGCCCGTCTCGACGAAGACGATGGCGCAGACGACGACGAGCGCCCACGGCCCGGCACCCGTGATGATCCCTTCGACATCGAAGAGACCGAGATCGGTCGCGAGCATGCGGGGCTCCGGTGGCTGGGCGCGGATGAGGTGGCTTCAGCGTACTGCCGCGGGGTGAACGCGCGGATAACGGAACGGCCAGCATCGGCCGGGAGTGCGCGGCATCCCGGTCGCGCCTCGGGTGCGCCCGCCCCGTCCGCTCGGTTCGCTCCGTCCGCTCGACGGATGTCGGCGACCGCGCGTACTCTGCTGTTCGCGGTGGCCGGACTGCGCATCCCTGAGTCGAGGAGCGCGCGATGGACGACCGGCGGCACGGCCCCGTCTGGCATCCCCTCCTCGCCGCCGTCGAGCACGAGCCGGGCCTCTGGCTCATGACCTCGCAGACGGGCGTCTACGCGGTCGTGCGGCTGATCCGCATCGGCGACGAGGTCGGGTACCGCGCGACCACCTACGACGAGCCGCGGCGCCTGCTCGGCTACCGCCGCACGCTGCGCTCGGCGTGCGAGCTCGCGCATCGCGCCTGGGTGCGCGGCCACGGGCCCGACCCGGGGGCCGACCAGTACCCGGTGTTCACCGTGCGGAAGGAGGGACTCGAACCCTCACGCCGAAGCACAGGAACCTAAATCCTGCGTGTCTACCGATTCCACCACTCCCGCGAGCGGCGCCAGTCTAGCCAGCGGGCAGGCGGCATCGGGATGCTTCGCTCACGCCCGCCCCGCCGCCACGAGCGCCGCCCACAGCTCCGCCCGCGCGGGGAACGCCTTGAGGTCGCGCCCGAGCAGCCCCTCCGCGCGCGCCACCCGGGCCCGGAGCGTGTGCCGATGCACCCCGAGGCGCGCGGCGGCCGCCTCGGCGACCGCGTCGGCGCCGAGCCATTCGGCCAGCGTGCGCACCAGCTGATCGCCCGTGCGCGCGTCGTGCTCGTCGAGCGGTGCGAGCACGGCGGCCGCGATGCGCCGGGTGTCATCGCCCGAGAGCGAGGCGAGCACCCCGTCGTCGCGCACGCTTGCGAAGTCGACGAGCGGGTGCGCCGCGCTCGCCCGATCCGCGGCGCGGCCGGCGTCGTCGACCGCGCCGGCGAGGCTCGCGTAGTCGGTGCCGCGCACGAGGCCGCCGGTGACACGGGTGCGCTCCACGATCTCGGCGACGAGGTCGGCGCGCGCCTCCGGCACGGCGATGACGATGCGCCCGCCGTCGCGCGCGTGGAAGAGGCCGCCGCGGCTGCGTTCGACCCGCGTCTCGAGCAGCTCGAGCACCCCGGCGCGCTGGGCGGCGAGCACATCGAGCACGGCGACGGCGAGCGGCTCCTCGGGCAGCGGCCCCCAGAGCGCGCGCGAGGTGGAGGCGACGAGCTCGCGCTCGCCGCGCAGCAGCGCGGCGAGCAGCCCCGTGCGCAGGTGGTCGATCGCGCGGGCGAGAGTGCGATCCCGCTCGAGGGCGAGGCCCGCCATGGCCACCACGCTCGTCACGACCGCGCGCACGGCGTCGTCGTGCGCCGCGGCGTCGCCGACCGCGAGGATGCCGCGGAGGGCATCCGATCGCCCCACCGTCTGCAGGGCGGTGCCGTCGACGGTCGTCGCAGCGCGGCGCCCCTCGGCGAGCAGGCGGCGGGCGGCGGCGAGCACCGCCGGGGTGAGCGCGGGGGCGGGGGAGCGCCCCGTGAGCGCGACCTCGCCGTCGGGGCCGAGCAGCGCCACGGGGGCGTCGATGCGGCGCGCGAGCTCGTCGAGCGTGGCGGCGAGCCCGTCGGCCTTGAGAGCGGCGACCGCGATGGCGCGCTGGGTCTCGAGGCTCCAGCGCACACGGGCGTAGCGCTCGCGCTCCTCGGCGTCGGCGACCGCGCGGGCCACGGCGATGAACGGCGTGCGGTACGGCACCTCGAACAGGGCGATGCCGTGAGCGGTGCAGGCGCGCTCGAGCTCGGCGGGCGTGCCCGCGCGCACCACCTCGGTGCCGAAGCCGACCGCGGGAACGCCCGCGGCGGCGAGCCGCTCGACCCACGGCGCGATCGCCGCATCGTCGGGCCACTGCGTGCCGGTGGTCAGCAGCGCGTCGCCGGGGGAGAGGAACGGCGTCGGATCGCTCAGATCGCTCGAGTGCACCCACTGCCACGGCCGGGCGAGCGCCTCGGCGTCGGCGGCGACGGCCCGCAGTCCGAGAGCGGGCACGGCGAGCATCTGCGCGAGCGTCACGGGCATGACGGCATCCTCTCCTCGCGCGTGTACGCGAAGTACAAACAATGTGCTCTGAATGTACATCGTGTCCACCGTGCGCGCCCCGCACTCGCCCTACGCTGACTGCACCGCCACCGCCGCATCGAGAGGATGCCCGCCATGACCCTCACCGCGCCCACCCCCGCGCCCGCCGACGCCGCCGCGCCCGCCGCGACCGCGCCCCAGCAGGGCGGCCCCGGCCTGCCGCAGGAGCGCCGCCTCGTCACCGCCATCCCCGGCCCGAAGAGCGTCGAGCTCATGCAGCGCAAGCACGCGGCGGTCTCGAGCTCGGTCGGCACGATGATGCCCGTCTACACCGCGGCCGCGGGCGGCGGCGTGCTCGTCGACGTCGACGGCAACAGCCTCATCGACCTCGGCTCGGGCATCGCCGTCACGACCGTCGGCAACGCCGACCCGCACGTGGCCGCCGCCGTCATGGCGCAGGTGCAGAGCTTCACCCACACCTGCTTCATGGTCACGCCCTACGACAACTACGTCACCCTCGCTGAGAGGCTCAACGCGCTCACCCCCGGCGACCACGCCAAGAAGTCGGCCCTGTTCAACTCGGGCGCCGAGGCCGTGGAGAACGCCATCAAGATCGCCCGCTACTACACGGGCAAGAGCGCCGTCGTCGCCTTCGACCACGGCTACCACGGGCGCACGAACCTCACGATGGCGCTCACCGCCAAGGCCATGCCGTACAAGGCGGGCTTCGGCCCCTTCGCTCCCGACGTCTACCGCGCGCCGATGTCGTACCCGTTCCGCGACGGGCTCTCGGGCGCGGAGGCCGCGAAGCGGGCCATCCACACGATGGAGAAGCAGATCGGCGCCGACCGCCTCGCCGCGATCATCATCGAGCCCATCCAGGGCGAGGGCGGCTTCGTCGTGCCCGCCCCCGGCTTCCTGCCGGCGCTGCAGAAGTGGGCCAACGAGAACGGCGTCGTCTTCATCGCCGACGAGGTGCAGACCGGCTTCGCCCGCACCGGCCAGATGTTCGCGAGCGAGCACGAGGGCGTCGTGCCCGACATGATGACCCTCGCCAAGGGCATCGCGGGCGGCCTGCCGCTCGCCGCCGTGGTGGGCCGTGCCGAGATCATGGATGCCCCGCACACCGGCGGCCTCGGCGGCACCTACGGCGGCAACCCCATCGCGACGGCCGCCGCACTCGCCACCCTCGACAGCTACGAGGCCAACGACTCGCTGGCCCGCGCCGCCGAGCTCGGAGCGATCATGACCGAGGTGCTCACCGCCCTGCAGGCGCAGGATGCGCGCATCGGCGACATCCGCGGCCGCGGCGCGATGATGGCGATCGAGCTCGTCACCGCCGAGGGCGCGCCCGACGCCGCCCTCACCGCGGCCGTCGCGAAGCACTGCCACATGAACGGCGTCATCGTGCTCACCTGCGGCACCGACGGCAACGTGTTCCGGCTGCTTCCGCCGCTGTCGATCAGCGACGAGCTGCTGCGCGAGGGTCTCGGCGTGCTCGCCGAGGCGCTGGCCGCGAACTAGCGCGAGGCCGCACCTCCCCGTCGCACCGCCTCATCGCCGCACCGCACCGCACCGCCGCACCGCTCTCCCGATCCGACCGATCCGCATCGACTCAGAAGGCATCCCATGATCAGCGAATCCGACCTGCTCGCGAAGGTCCCCACCGGCCTGTACATCGGCGGGGAGTGGATCGGCGCCGAGGGCGGCAAGACCCTCGTCGTCAGCGACCCCTCGACGGGCGCCGCGCTCGTCGAGATCGCCGACGCCTCCGTCGCCGACGGCAAGCGCGCGATGGATGCCGCTGCCGAGGTTCAGGCGGAGTGGGCGGCCACGGCCCCCCGCGTGCGCGGTGAGATCCTCCGCCGCGCGTTCGACCTCACGCAGGAGCGCGCCGACGAGTTCGCCCTGCTCATGACGCTGGAGATGGGCAAGCCGCTCGCCGAGGCGCGCGGCGAGGTCGGCTACGGCGGCGAGTTCCTGCGCTGGTTCAGCGAGGAGGCCGTGCGCATCTCGGGCCGCTACGGCCAGAACCCCGAGGGCACGGGCACGATGGTCGTCTCGCGCAAGCCGGTCGGCCCCGCGTTCCTCATCACGCCGTGGAACTTCCCGCTCGCGATGGCGACCCGCAAGATCGCCCCCGCGATCGCCGCCGGCTGCACCTCGGTCGTCAAGCCCGCCGCCCTCACGCCGCTCACGACCCTCTACTTCGTGAAGCTGCTCGAGGAGGCCGGGCTGCCGAAGGGGGTCGTCAACGTCGTCACGACCTCGAGCAGCTCCACGCTCTCGGCCGAGATCATCGCCGACCCGCGCCTGCGCAAGCTCTCGTTCACCGGCTCGACCGGGGTCGGACGCCAGCTGCTCAAGCAGGCCGCCGACGGCATCCTGCGCACCTCGATGGAGCTCGGCGGCAACGCGCCCTTCGTCGTCTTCGACGACGCCGACCTCGACAAGGCGGTCGACGGCGCGATGCTGGCGAAGTTCCGCAACATCGGGCAGGCCTGCACGGCGGCCAACCGGTTCCTCGTGCAGCGCGGCGTGGTCGAGGAGTTCAGCCGCCGCGTCACCGAGCGGGTGCAGGCGATGCGCATGGGCCGTGGCACCGAGGAGGGCGTCACGATCGGCCCGCTCGTCAACGACGCGGCCGTCGACGGCTCGCACGAGCTGGTGCAGGATGCCGTGGACCGCGGCGCCTCGCTGGCGACGGGCGGCGCGGTGCCGGAGGGCGCGGGCTCGTTCTACCCGCCCACCGTGCTCACCGACGTGCCGCGCGACAGCCGCCTGCTGACGGAGGAGATCTTCGGCCCCGTGCTCGCCATCGTTCCCTTCGACACGGAGGACGAGGCGGTCGAGCTCGCCAACGCCACCGAGTACGGCCTCGTGAGCTACGTCTTCACCGAGGATCTGCGCCGCGGCATGCGCATGATCGACCGCCTCGACACGGGCATGATGGGCCTCAACGCGGGCGTCGTCTCGAACGCCGCAGCGCCCTTCGGCGGGGTCAAGCAGTCGGGGATCGGCCGCGAGGGCGGCCTCGAGGGCATCGACGAGTACCTCGTCACCAAGTACACGCTGATCCCGCACGCGTAGGGATTTCAGCGGACGCACGTCCGCCGCCGGGCGCTGTGGTGGCCGCCCGGCGGCGGATACTCCTGCGCGCGGTGCGGGTTCTCAGCGCGGGGGAACGGGTGCGGTCGACGCGGCGCGGGCGCCCGGTGCGGGATGCCCGGCTCGCGTCACATGCCGACGAGGTTCTGCGGCGGCCGGCTGCCGTTGCGCAGGCTGTCGCTCTGCTGGGCGGCGGCCAGCCGGTCGCGCTCGCGGTCGGCGCGGTCGGCGCGGTCGGCGGCGAGGCTCTCGCGGTGGGTCGCGGCCTTCCGGCGCGAGCCGAGAAGGGCGACGGCGGCGATGATGAGGCCGACGACGACGAGAACGACGATGCCGACGATCCAGCCGGAGTCGCTCTCGGTGACGGCGGCCGCGGCGGTGGCGGTGAACAGGCTCATGAGGCCCCCCTCTTCGCCGCGGAGCGGCGCTCGCCGTCAGTCTGGCACGGCGCAGGGCACGGGGTGCGGAATTCTCAGCTGCGGCGCGCGCGCCGCCCGCGCAGCACGAGCGCGAGCACGATGAGCAGCGGCCAGACCGACTCGGTGTTCGCGGCCACGCGCTCCGAGAGGCCGATGAACGGCCCGTCCATCGCCTCGAGCTGGGCGAAGCCGATGCACAGCCCGCCGAGCAGCAGCGTGCCGAGGGTGGCGCCGAGCGGGCGCAGCAGCCAGGGGGCGTCGGGTCCGCGCCGCATCCCGAGGAACGGCCAGGCCGCGAGGGCGATGAACCCGATCATGGCCGAGTAGTAGTGCGCGGCCGAGGTGGTCTCCACCGTCGGCAGGGGGAAGGCCGCGACGGCCCACAGTGCGACGCCGGCGAGGCCCAGCGAGAGGCGGCCGAGCAGCCCGATGGCGGGCACGAGCGCGGCGGTGACGAGGTGGCAGAGGCCGGTGAGCACGAACATCGCCGTCATGAAGACGCGGGTCGGGGCATCCCCGGCCGCCAGCTCGCTGATGGTCTGGTTCACCGGATCGAATCCCGGCCAGGCGAGCTCGGCGACGATCGTGCCGCCGATGAAGAACACGGGGGCGAGCGAGGCCGAGACGACAGCGGCGGGATGCACCGCGCGCGGGCGGGCGAGGGATGGGGTCACCCGGCCAGCCTCGCAGGCCCGCGCTGTGACCGGGCCGCGGGCGCCGCTCAGGTGATGCTGCGCGAGCGCGGGCGCCGGGAGCGGCGACGAGCGTGCGGGCGGCGCAGGCGCAGGCGCACGGGCTCCTCGGCGTGGTGCTCGGTCACATCGTGCAGGCTGTGGCCGAGCCGCCACAGCCAGGCGACGACGACGATCGTGCCGATGCCGATGAGGATGATGAGCGGCGTGACGAGCCAGTCGAGGTTCAGCGGGGGCTGATCATCGAGCTGCAGGCGCAGGAGTGTCGGGTTCACGGCGGCCGTTTCGGGAGCGAGGCGGGGCGGTCGGGTTCGTGCGCGCATCGTCGCGTCGCGGCGGCCCTCGGTGAGCCGTGGTCATGAGGGAACCACATTCGGGGGTGGAACGCACGGGTTTCGTGCGAATCCATTTCAGAGTGTCACATATCCCACATACGGCCTGGAGGTCGACGCAGAAGGGCGCCGGGTCGTTCAGCCCAGCTGCGTCAGCGCGAACGAGAGGGCGAATCCGAGGGCGGCCCACAGGCCGGTGAACGAGCGGTCGGAGGCGAAGGCCTCGGGGATGAGCGTGTTGGCGACCATCGCCAAGATGGCTCCCGCCGCGATGGTGGTCACGACCGCGATGGCCTCCAGCGGAGCCTCGGCGAGGAGTGCGAAGCCCATCGCCGCGGCGATGCCCGAGGCGAGCGCGATGCCGCCCCAGACCCCGAAGACGTAGCGCGCGCTGCGCCCCTCGTGCTTCATGCCCGCGGCGCTGCCGAGCCCTTCCGGCAGGTTGGAGACGGCCACCGCGACGAGGATGGGCAGGCTCACCGCCCCGCCGTCGGCGAGCGAGAGCCCGAGCACGAGGCTCTCCGGAACGCCGTCGAGCAGCGCCCCCAGGGCGACGGCGAGCCCGACGGCGCTGCTCGCGGTCGCCGCCGGCAGCGCGTGCACGCCGGGCTCGCTCTGCAGGGCGATCGAGGGCTTGCGCGCGCGGGCGCCCCGTCGGGCGAGCAGCAGGTCGGCGGCGACGAAGACGACGGCGCCGAGCACGAACCCGCCGAGGGTGGGTAGCACCCCTCCCGTGCGGCGGGCCTCGCCGACGAGCTCGAAGGCGAGGGTCGAGACGAGGGCGCCGGCGCCGAAGGCCATGACGCCGGCCACGAGCGTGGCGGGCAGGCGCAGGAACCATCCCATCGCCGCCCCGACGACGAGCCAGCTCGCGGCGCCGAGCCCGGCCAGCCCGGCGATGAGCACCTCGGGCATCCGGCCTCCTCGCACGAGCGGCGTCGGCGGCGCCGGCGCGGTGCGCACAGCCTAGGGGCGGCCCCGCGCGGCGGTGCCGACCCGCTGTGGAGAGAGCGCGGGATGCCCGCCCGCCGATTGCGCATGATGTCGCGCATGTCGACCGCCGTCTCCGCCATCACCGACCGGGTCCGCGAGCGGGTGCGAGCCGAGCGGCTCGATCTGCGGCGCGACCCGGAGGGAGCGGAGCGCCTCATCCGCGAAGAGCTGCGCCGCTACGCCGAGCGCTCGCTCTC
Organism: Microcella daejeonensis; assembly: GCF_026625045.1. Lineage (GTDB taxonomy): Bacteria > Actinomycetota > Actinomycetes > Actinomycetales > Microbacteriaceae > Microcella > Microcella daejeonensis. Next base: position 1,945,232 of record NZ_CP113089.1, read on the forward strand.
CGGCATCCTGCCGCGCATCCCCGATGAGGCCGCCGCCTTCGGCCAGGTGCTCGCGGGCCTCACCGGCTACGGCCCGCTGCAGCCCTACTTCGACGATCCGACGGTCGAGGAGATCTGGATCAACCGCCCCGACGGCTCAGTAGCAATTGTAGATGTTGGTAGCCGTGGGGCTGTGGAGATCCGCTCTTCCGTCACCTAATCTCACAACGTGACTCAGACGCCACCCATCCCGCCCGGTTGGTATCCCGAGAGCGGGTCGCTGCGATGGTGGGACGGCACAGCATGGACTGACCAGCGTGCGCCGCTCACCGGCCCGCCTCCTGCCCCCGCTCCCCGTCGAGGGTTCGGAGCGGGCATCGGGTGCCTGGTGCTCCTGGGCCTCGTTCTAGTCCCGTTCTTCATCTGGCAGGCCATGGGCAGCCCTGGCGGCACTCCAGGCGCGCACGAGACCTGCATCGAGGAGATCAGTCAGGCCTGGGAAGGTCGATTCGACAACCCCATCATCGTCAGCGAAACCGAGACCGCCATCGCCTGGGATGTACAGGGCCGATTCGATGGTGGAACGTTCGCGTGTGGATTCAGCAAGAACCCTCTGACGCTGGAGCAGGCCATCGTCTTCCCCGGCGACGATGCTGTGGTCGTGGTGCCCTAGGGCCGCAGGTGCTCTTCGGCACCCACGGTGGTGCTCGGATGTCCCCTTGCTCGCGTACCGTGGGGGTCTCGGCCGGAGTGAGGAACGATGACGCTCTGTGGCTGACTGGCACCCCGTCCTTGCCGCCGTGGAGCACGAACCCGGCCACTGGATCCTGACCGCTCAGACCGGCCCCTACGCCGTCGTGGAGATCATCCGCAATTGCAATGAGACCGGGTACCGAGCATCCACCTACGTCGAGCCGCGCCGGGTCGTCGGATACCGGCTCACGCTCAAGTCAGCCTGCGAGATCGCGCACCGCGCGTGGATCCGCAGACACGGTCCCGACCCCGGTGAGAACCAGTACCCCCAGCACCTCCGGCAGCACTGCCCGCCCGCCGCAGGCGAGAGTTGATGCTGTTGCGGTGGGTCAGGCCCACACCGTCACGAGATCGACGGCGCAAGATGAAACTACGGAGTAGCGCCACTCATGCTGAGTCACGCGTTGACCGCCAACGCGTCCGAGGACGCTGACCACGTGTCAGAGTTGGGACATGTTCAAGCGTTGGCGCAACCAAAGGCCTCCAGTACCCAGAGACTTCATCGAGTACGCCACGCGACCGTGGCTGGTGATCGTTTACGCAGGGTTTGTTTCTTTCGTGATAGCCGACCTCGTGGCTGCATATGAGGGATTGGCCTTTTCCGGCTTTCTTGGTCTATGGGCGACACTATGGGCACTCGTTTTGGCAGCCTTGATCTTCGTCATCAACGCAGGCGAGCAACGCCAGTTGAGGGAGGAGATCGTAGGTCTGCAGGGCTCCATGAGCGAGATGGTGGAGAGCCTGCTCACGAAGCAGTCAGAAGCGCAGCTCGCTGCAGCCAAGGACGACTACAGGGACTACCTCGATGAACTGCTGCGCATGTTCCCTGCCATTCCCGAGAGCGACATAGTGACGGTCGAACGGCTACCAGGCAAGGGCAACCTGCCGGTCATCATCGAGACCAAGCTGCGACGGTACAGCGTCTGGCGTGGGGGTCGGAATGGCGGCTTCCACATCACAAAGCTGAGCGACCCCAACGGTCAGGCCGTGTGAACCCAATCAAGGGCTCAATCCGAGTCGTCGATAGTCGAGTGGTCACCCTCCGCGAGAACGTCTTCCGCGGCCATGACTAGAAGTTCCGCGACGATCCAGGTTCCCGGCGGCAACACGCCGCCCGAGATCGTTCGCGTGAGTCTCCGCCCCCAAGCAAACAGCTCCTTTTCCCAAAGATCTTTCAGTAGAGAGTCGAGTGACCTCTGGGCCTGCCGGTACTGGGAAAGACCGTCGAGGTCCTGAGATATCTCACCCCAACTCTGCGCACTTTCAAGGAAGGCGTCCGCAGCGTCGATCCGGTCGTCCGTATGGTCTTCCGCAAGCGGAATCAAGTTGTAGGCCTGGACGTTCCGAACTAAGCCGAACGCCTGCGCCCCGGAACGAATCGAGTCAAAAGGTATCGAGTCCTCGTCGGCATCTCTTTCGATCTTGATTGGCTGCGGAACGGGGTCGTCATCGATCCGTGACTCGGACCACCTCTCGTGCTCCAGCTTCATCGAGCGGAGTTTCTCCACTGTATAAACATCGGGCTGTTCGTCCACGCGTTTATGGTCCTCGGGGCAAAGCAGAATCAAGTTGGCGTACGCGTCGATCGCTTTGCGGCTACCTAAGTCACCACGAGGACCAGCAAGAGCACGCGCGATGATGTGTGCTTCCTCGCCGAGAACGAGGCCTGGCAATCCCGGTGACTCTGCATCTCCTGTCAGGGGACGTTTGCAAAGCGCGCATCGATTGTGGGAGCGACCCCAAAGCAGTTTTCGGTCCCTCTGCGAGATCGCCACTTGCACTCTCCATCAAGTTGGGATTTGGGCTTCGAGTGTCCTCCGACCACGAGGCCGTGAACCAGTGCTGCCAAGAGTCTGCACCAGCCGATCTAGAGACCTTCATCGCACCGGTGCGAGTCCGCGTATCTTCCGACCCTGGGTTCAAGCGCATGGGTGGCGGTGAAACGCGCCTTCTTGGATTGTCCGGACTACGCTTGAGTAGTGCATGAGCTCCCCTCGCAGCCAATCTCTTTCGTAGATGGCGACGAGCTTGCTCAGATGATTCTGCCTCCGATCCCGGATCACGTTGTGTGCCGATGGTGCCGAGGTCTGCTCGCGGGCAACGTTGATTCTTGCTTCAACTGTGTGGAGAACGCAGCGGCCCTCGATGGGGTCTTACAGCCGGTAGTCCCGATCTCGCTGTATTCCAAACCCAGCGCTCTTCGAGACTGGCTGACCTTTTACAAGGACGATGGCGACACTCTCGCCGACCCTGCAGCAGGTCGCGCTGTCAGTCGCATCGTAGGCTCGTTTTTCGCCTCCAGCAGCGACTGGTTGAGAGATCTTGAAATCGACGGATGCATGGTGGTGCCTTCAACCATCCGTAAGCCTCCCCATCCGCTCGCCGTACTTTTGGAAGCGACCGGAGTTGTCAACTATCCGACTTTGGGCGGGTTGCGTCGCACTACAAGTGCGCTAGGCCACAACCGTCCGAACCGTTTGGCGTTCGAGGCCGACGGGGATCTGGCAGAGCGCAGCGTCTTGCTGATAGATGATGTCTACACATCGGGCGCGCGAGCGCAGAGTGCTGCATTTGCTCTGAGGAGTGTCGGTGCCAACGTCGCTGCGCTTGTCGTAGTGGGTCGTCGCTACAACCCGAACTACAGCCGGGATAGTCAGACAGTATTCGAGCGTCAGAGATCCGTTGCGTTTGACTGGACCGCTGCTGCCCGACTCGATTTCAGGCGAACATAAGGCGACCGACCATCTCAACAGCAGATTTGGTCACAGACTCCGCGTCCCCTACCCGCAATTGATTCCACAGTTCGAGGTCATGCGCTTCAATGCCGTCCTGGTCAAGGATCTCCTGCCAGAGTTGCTCCGCAGCACCCCCAGTCGCCGCAACCGGGATGATCTGCACGCCATGGGCTCGGGCCTCCCTGGCTTCTTCCGCAGTACGTCTGCCTCCGCCCACAATGAGCATCGCCCGCACTTGTTGGAACACGCTCGTTCGCATTTCGGCAAGGTCTTGCTCGGTGAAGACGGCCATTCCGACCCGGTGTTCGATGGGTAGCGATTCGTCGTCAGTCACAGCTTTTCGGTAGTAGAACCGGATGCTTTCTGGGCTGTAGTCGCTGGGACCTAATGCGTCCCGGAGCGCCCGACCGACAGCAAGGGCCGACGGACCACCAAATGAGGCAACAGCGAGTTCGTGGTCGCGCACGAGTTGAGCAAGGGTCTGTCCGACGCCGCTGGCGACCGATGCGGCAAACTCGGATGCTTCTCGATCCGCCGCATCGAAGCTTCCCGCGATGAACAATCGAGGTTCTCTACACCGGACTTCGAGCCGCGCGAGAAGTGGCGTCATGGCGTCGAACGAATCAATCATGATGACTGTCACTCCAGAGGCTTCTAGATCCCGCACGCGCAAGTCTTGTAGTCGAGCATCCAACTCTCCAGCTTCCCTCTTCAACACTACGTAGTGCGTAGGAGCCTTGGCGTTTTCGGGCAACGAGCGGGTTAGTTGGAGCAAGATGTTCAAGTTCGGATCATCAAAGCTCAGACCCAAAAACAGGAAGCTGTTCGTCAACCACTCTGCTCGCAGTCGAGCCCATGTGATTGGGTGGCGCTCTTCGTACCACTCGTAGTCGGTTCGAGTCAGCACTGGTTTAGATGACCAAGTTCGTGATCTTGGCTCTCCTTCCAAAGAGCCGTGCATCTTCGTGAGCCGTCGAGCTGCCGTCGTCCTCAAGCCACGTTGATAGTCGCTCTCGCTTACGAGGACCCTCAGGGGGAGTTTGGTGGCCGAGAGAGCATCTTCCATAAGGGTGTCGTAGTTCGTTGTCCAGAAGTCCCGTACCGCCAAGGCTGCGAGGTGGAAGTGCGAGGCTGTTGGCGTGGCATCGGTATCCAGTCGATTTCGTACGTGCTCATCGAGTTCGTTGCGACCCCGCTCCTGCACCACGTACTCGGCAGCGAGAGGTCCATCTGACACGGCATCCGGGACCTGAGCAACCTCCCTGATGTCCTTGATCAGCGATTTCCAGTCGTCCAGCCCAGCGGCGACGGAGAGGCCTGCGCCGACGAATACAGACGCTTCGCCTAGGCGAACGGCCTCGGCGAAAGCGGCAATGAGCGTGTTCGCGTCGGTGGCCACGGACCTAGGGTACGCGGGCCGTGAAGCGCGGTACTTGCCCGCGCTCGTTGGGCGAGATGCGCAGCGCTCCCTCTCCTTGGCGGAGCTGATGTGCGATCCACCGCTCATCGACAATCGGCGTAAGCAAGAGAGCTCGCGCCCAGAAATTCGTCTGCTCCGCGCGTTCCATCAGTTGCGAACCATAGAAGTGGAACGAACGACCAGATGCCGCCAGGAAGCCCGGCGCACCTAGTACCCGAGCTGCCGACGCAACCGTTGAAGCGGAACCCCTGAGGTCCGACTTGGAGGTGAAGTCGAGCATGGGGATGAATCGCTCTTCACCGGTGGGCAACTCAACCCTGGACGTAAGAGCAAGTACATCGCGACCTTCCACCTTCTCAGCCAGGGCGATGAGGTCGTCTGGCGTGTGTGGTCCCACTTCCAGGGTCGTCACGTCTCCATCGGCAGGGTCCTGGTGGTACATCGCGGATCGAAGGATGTCATCCGGAACCCCCGATTCGGCCTGCTCTCCTGCCAAAAAAAGTGCATGCCAAAACGGCATCCCCGTGAAGGTTCGAAGGGTGCGCGCTTCAGCGATCAAGGCTTCGCTCGCCTCTGCGCCCTCTACTCGACGTTGAACCCGGGGGGCGGCTTGCAGGTGGCTCACCTTGACCTTGCTGCCCGCCGGAACCCCGCTCAAGATGTTGTTGATCAAGTCCCGAATCTCGTTGGACATCACTCACCCCCGTCTCCAATGTGCAACGAAATCACTGTAGAGCCGAGCAGGGACATTCGAGCCAGGACGCCTCAGCGCGCCAAGGAGTTAGCTACCGCGTAAGCGCTTGACTTTTCCAGTCGCGCGCGTGCGCGGTCGTATCGTCTCGTTGTGCGTGGATCTGCGTGGCCAAGGCTGTCTTGCAGATCCGCCAAAGGAACTCCAGCTTCAAGGGCCAACGTGGCGTGGGTGTGTCGCATGCTGTGCGGTGTCACCTTCCCCTCCAGGCCAGCGGCGCGTGCGATGCGCTGTACGGCGCGAAACGCTTCACTTTGTGCCCAGCGACTTCCCGAGCGCGTCGTGAACAGCGGTCGATCCTGGGTGTCCGCCCCTGCTTGGACGACCGCAAGGCCTAACGCTTGCTGGGCACCAACAAGTGGCGCGAACGCATCCACAACCTGCGGGGCTAGGACTACTTTCTGTCTTCTGCCACCTTTCCTGCTGATGACGAGAACACGATGGCCCGCATCATGCTGAAGGTCGCTGAGGTTGGCTTTCAAGGCTTCCGAAAGTCTCACCCCGCTGATGAGGAGCAGGGCCAAGAGTGCCCCTGACCTTGGGCTGTCCTCCCTTGCGCTAACAAGCATGACCTTCGCTTCTTCGAGCGTCAGGCCACGGGTCGCACTGTGATCGGGATCGACTCTCGGGCGGCGAACATGCGCGACGGGATTCGAGCTGACGACATCTTCCGAGAGCAGGTAGGCGTAGAAGGAAGCAACAGCCGAGATGCGGCGGGCGATGGTTGTTGGTGCCCCGACAAGCGTCTGAACCCAAAGGTCGATGTGGCGGCGCTGAGCCTCAAGCGCATCAAAGTTGGCCGAGTCGAAGAGAGTGAAGAGCCCCTGCAGGTCGCGACTGTAAGCGCGCCGAGTGTTCTCGTTCCTCAGTGACATCAGCCAGGCACCGGCCAGCGCGCCGTGTCTGCCCTCATTCGAATCGGAGAACGACAGCGATAGCCTCATTTCCACATGATAACAGACATTATCGTGTGTGTTTTGGTCCGGCAGGATCACGAGGTCCGCGACCTAAGGCGTGCCCACCCAGGGTCGCGGACCTCCTGCTCGGCTCGACGCCATCTCACTGACCGTCGGCCTCGCAGCTCAGGACTACTGCCGCATCGCAGCAGCCCTGAGAGTCGAAAGGGAGATGCGCAAGGTGTTCACCCGGGAAGGCCCCTCGGATGCACGGTGGTCTCTCCGAAGTACCGGCTGCAAACCAGGCTCGCCAGCGGCTCGGGGATGTCGAACGCCTCGCCCGCGCCAGTAAGGGCGTGAACCCTGCCGTCGGGGGTCAGGGCATACGCCACGCGCTCGCCCTGGATGTGAGCTACACGGGAGCGAGGGGGGATCTCGAAACGGTGTCGTCCCACTTGCACTGGAATCATGCTCTGGAAATGTCCATTGATGCGAAGACCCATGGTCTTCAGCTCTCACGGTGAAGCGTCATGGATCTCGTCACCAAGCGGCCCTGGGAGGACATTCGAGAGCGCTGATCAGCGATTTGAACTTCATTGCTCGTGCCTGCGCCCAGAGTGCGCGAGGTGGGCAACGCGGCACCGTAGGTAGCCTCGACCTGACGGAGAGCAGCAGCACGTCGCACCGGGTTGGGCTCCGCCCACGCGACCTTCCGGTCTCGTTCCCGCGCTTCAGCCTCCTCGACGCTGCCCGCAGTCCAGGTCGGACCGCCCGGCCACGCACCCTTCTGCAGCCGCCCATCCGGCCTGCTGAGCTCGCGGTCAAGGAAGCTCGACCCGTCGCGATCCAAGGTCCCTTCGATCATCGCGGCGGTGAGAGTGATCTCCTGCCCACGCACAAGTACTCCACCGAACGCGGTGAGGCCGCTCTGGACGCAGTGGACGACATCGCCTTCCGCTGCCATGCCCAGTGGCGTTTCAACCTTGTGTGCGGTCATCACTTCATTCCCTTCTGAGCGGTGTGGATCTTCGAGATCCGGTCCCGACTAAGAGCGGTGGCGCGCATGAGCGCGGCGACCGGGATCCCTGCGTCGCGTGCTGAGGAGATCAGTTCGTCGCGGACTTGACGCTCGGACTCGTACTGCGCCTGGGCGTCTTGTGTCGCGGCCACCTGCTCGCGGAGGGATTCGACGGCCATGACCGCCGAGAAGGTCAGCTTTTCCTGGAGCGGGCCTGCAGCCTGCGGGCTACGAGGAAATGGATTGCAGTCAATTGCGCTCATGCTTGTGATATCGGCCATCGGAGTTCCCGGTGCGGGATCGTTGTAGTGCGCAAGATTCGGCGCGACTGACGCGCTAGAGATCCGCTCCCTCCAGAAGACGATCCAGCTCCGCCGAAGTGGGCGTAGAGGAGACCGAGGGATCGATGAGGCCGGTCAGCACGTCATCGATGCCGATGGGATCTGGGTCAGGGATGTGCCAGCCGCCATTGCTCAGCCGGACGACGCCCATGCCAGCGAACATCTCGGTGATCTCGTCGTAGATCAGCTGCTTAGACTCGTTTTCGGAAAGCAGTCCCACGTCGATGGGAGGTGCATTCATGCCGGGCTCAGGGGTGGGCTCAGGCTCATCGGCCAGGAAGGCGTCGATCCAGTCCTCCTCGGGCTGCCGGGTTCCTTCCACGGGATCGATGGAATCCAGCAGGGCCTTGTCGGCAGCCTCAGCTGCGGAAACGGATGCCGCTGCAGCGGCTCTGCGGAGCCGGGAGACCGTGCTGAGTGAGACGCCCAGGGAGGTGGCCTGCTGCGCGATGCTGAGGTCTTCCAGGCCCTCCAGGGAGTGCGTGGTGCGGCGCTTGCTCTTGCTGCCGCCTTTGGCTGCTCGCACGTAGATCAGCGGGTTGTAGTTCTCCAGAGCCCAGGTCGCGGCTTCCAGTGCCTTGTGCTCGATGTCCTCGACCGAGGTGCGCCACTTGCTCTTCGTGTCGTCCATGACCGCCTCAGCCTTCGGGAAGGTGATCCCCTCCAGCCAGATGGCGAGGTCTTCGATGGTGGGGAACGGCAGCCCAGCCTTCTCGTAAGCCCGGAGCTTGCGGAGAGCGTTCCGGCCCATCCAGCGAATCAGGTTGGTGCTGAAATCGCGATATTGCTCTGGGTCATTCATTTCCACGGAATAGGTCCACGGGGGGAGCCTGCGGTGGTACCGAGGAGTTGGGAATGGGTACAGCTTGGGGGAGTCCATGTGAGCTTCTATCCTGCGAGATAGCTTTTGCTATCCGGGATGTCTCGCATCGCTTCCCGGAGCAATTATTGCTTCAACGGGAGCTACGGGACTCGTGCTCATTGTGCTGCTTGCAGACTCATAGCCATTGGTTTGGATGTCGCTGTGTTGGGTCAACTCTGCCGCATCCGCGCGGGCTGCACAAGCCGCAACAGTTGCGATCCGGTCCGGGGCTCAGCAGCTGCCGCTGGCGAGGCTCAGGGCTGGACCCCGGCAGTTCTTCACATCCTTCCGATGGAAGGATAGTTATCTGGCAGAGCCTGCAGCCCTAGTTATCTGACGGATGTTGCAGTCCAGCAGCACTAGTCATTTGACAGAGGTCGGCTGCGTGATCCGCCTAGTTATCTGACAGAGGCCAGGGCGCAAGGATGCCCCCGCCTCATTGGCTTGCTTAGGGCCGAGACGGGGGCGAGGAGGATTAGAAGCTCTTCCCATCAATTAGATTATCCGACGAGCTGGAATCAATCTAGATCGCAATTGACGCATTATGGAAAGCAATTGCCACTAACGCATCTGCATTCCTGCTGACTACGCGGCTTCGTCGTTGAGGGACGTGACAACGGTGTGGGTGACGAAGTACTTCTGCAGCCCTCTACCGGGCAGGACGCGAATGTCCAGCAGCTTCGCCACCAGCATCCGGCGCTGCTCGATGTGGAGGGCGTCGAAGCGCTCGGCGAGCTGCTGACGAGCCGTCACGGCATCGTCCAGGCTCACCCGTCCCGGCGTGAAGATTCGGCGGTGGAGATCCAGCAGCATGTGGGCTGAGGCGTTGCTCTGACGAGCCTCCTCCAGCTGCTCCTCGATCTGCTCCCGACGCTCCTTGAGCTGCACCAGGCGCTCCCTCTTCACAGCAGCAGTGATGAGGTCGGCGTCGAAATCGTCGTACACGTCCTGCACGTCCGCCTGCACTCGCTGGAGCTTGGTGAGCATCGCATCCACGTCCATGCCCTCATGGCGGGGCATCAGCAGATCACCGCCGAAGAGAAAGGCTGCGATGACCTCCTTGTGGACGAGGGCCTCCAGATCCATCAGGTGGGCGCTGGCGTGACGCTCACCCTTTTTGGCGGCGGCACAGCGGAGGATCTTCACCCGCGTGCCTCGGCGGCTGTCGGTGGCTGTGTTGGAGCGCATCGAAGATCCGCAGACCCCGCACCGGGCGTGACCGCTGGAGAGGTGGACCGGCTGGAAGCCCGGCGCGGTGCCCTTGCGGGTCGCCAATACTTGCTGGACCGTGTGCCACAGCTCGGGCTCCACGATGGCCTCCCACTTGCCGATGGGCTCCCCGTCTGGATCTACCAGGCCAGCGTTCCGGGGGCGCTTGAGGATGTTGTTCAGGTGCGCATACTGCCAGCGAGCGCCTCCCTTCCGCTGGGGGACTCCCTTCTCGTTCCACTCACGCACGATGCTGCCCACGGTGCGCCCGTCGGCCACCAGCAAGTAGGCCTCCTTGATGAGGTCTGCCTCCCACGGCACGAGCTTGGAGCGGTCCTCGTCGTCGTAGCCGAAGGTGCCCTTGGGGGCCTGGTACTCGCCCTTCTCGCGCTTGAGCTTCACGGCATTGCGGACGGCCTCTGACTTCATTGCCGACTGGTACTGAGAGACGGCCTGCGCCATCTGGAACTGCAGACCGCCTGACGCGCTGGAGACATCGGTCAACTCGCCGGAGAAGCCCATGATGGGGATCCCGCTGTCGGCCAGCGCCATGCGGATGGAGGAGTTGTCGGCATCGTTGCGGCCAAGCCGGTCGGCAGCACGGGCGATGACGTAATCCACGTCCTTGCGGATGATGTACCCCATGAGGGCGTTGAAGGCCGCGCGCTCCTTGCCGCTGTAGCCGGAGATGCCGTCATCCACCAGCTCTTCGATGATGGTGATTCCCTTGGCCTTCGCTAACTCTGCCGCTGCTGCCAGCTGTGCCTGGATTGAGTTAGAGGCCTCAGCGGCCTGCTCCTCCCTGGTCTTCTTGCCCTTGGAGAAATCGTCCTTGGACACTCGCGCGTACAACACTGCTCTCATGTGGGAAATAGTAAAGCAGCCGACGCGATCTTCATCGCCCGCGCGGGCATCAGCGAGCAGCTGCCCCTGCGTCTCAGCGACGACGAGGTGCGCACGCTCGTCGAGCGCATGCTGCAGGCCACCGGCCGCCGCGTCGATCTCTCGAGCCCCTTCGTCGATGCCTCCCTGCCCGACGGCTCGCGCCTGCACGTCGTCATCCCCGACGTCACCCGCAGTCACTGGGCAGTCAACGTGCGCAAGTTCTCGCAGCGCATCCGCTCGCTCGACCGCCTGGTCGAGCTCGGCTCGATGACCCCGCCCGCGGCGGCCTTCCTCCGGCGCGCCGTGCTCGCGGGCTGCAACATCCTCGTCTCGGGCGCCACGCAGTCGGGCAAGACGACGATGCTGGGCTCGCTGCTCGCGAGCGCCCGGCCCGAGGAGCGGGTCGTCACCGTCGAGGAGACCTTCGAGCTCGACCTCACGGCCGTCGACTGCGTCGCGATGCAGTGCCGCAGCCCCAACCTCGAGGGCACCGGCGAGATCAGCCTGCGCCGCCTCATCAAGGAGGCGCTGCGGATGCGCCCCGACCGCCTCATCGTCGGCGAGGTGCGCGAGGCCGAGTCCCTCGACCTCCTCATCGCCCTCAACAGCGGACTGCCGGGCATGTGCTCCCTCCACGCCAACAGCGCGCGGGATGCCCTCACCAAGCTCTCGACCCTGCCCCTGCTCGCCGGGCGCAACATCGACGCCTCGTTCGTCGTACCGACGGTGGCGAGCGCGATCGACCTCGTCGTGCACTGCGAGCTCGTGGCCGGAGGGCGACGCCGCGTCGCCGAGATCATCGCGCCGACGGGCCGGCACGCCGAGGGCGTCGTCGAGGCCGACACCCTGTTCCGGCTCGTCGACGGGCGCCTCACCGCGACCGGCTCCCTCCCGCGCCGCACCGAGAAGTTCGCCGCCGCCGCGCTCGAGCCGCACGGTGAGGGGGCGGCGGCATGACGGTCGTCGCCGCCCTGCTGATGGCGGCGGGCGCGCTCCTCATCGCCTCGCCGTGGCTCTGGCCCCGCACGGATCGGCCCCGCGAGCGGCGTGCATCGGGCGCCCTCGCCGACCTGCTCGCGCGCGCCGGGCTGTCCACCGTCTCGCCCGTCGTCCTCATCGTCGTCATGCTCCTGCTCGCTCTCGTCGCCGCGGCCGCCGTCTTCGTCGTCGTCCCGGTACTGCCCCTCGTGCCCGTCGCAGCGGTCGTGGCGGGCGTGCTACCGATCATGGGCCTGCGGGCACGGGCCGCCGCGCGGCGCCGGGCGCTCCGCGGCGTGTGGCCCGACGTCGTCGACCACCTCGTGTCGGGCATCCGAGCGGGGTTGGGCCTGCCCGAGGCGATCGGAGCGCTCGGCGAGACCGCCCCCGATGCCGTGCGCGGGCCGTTCCGGCAGTTCCGGCGGGAGTGGACCTCGACCGCGCGCTTCGGCGACTCGCTCGACGGGCTCAAGACGGCGCTCGCCGACCCCGTGGCCGACCGCATCATCGAGACCCTGCGCATGGCGCGCGAGGTGGGCGGCACCGAGCTGCCCGGCGTGCTGCGGTCGCTCGCGCAGTACCTGCGGTCGGATGCCGCCGTGCGGGCCGAGGTCGACGCCCGCCAGTCGTGGGTGCGCAACGCGGCCCGGCTCGGCGTCGCCGCCCCCTGGATCGTGCTGCTGCTGCTCGGCACCCGCCCCGAGGCCGCCGCGGCCTACAACTCGCCGACCGGGGCCGCGCTCATCGTCGGCGGGCTCGCCGCGACGCTCATCGCCTACCGGCTCATGCTCGCGCTCGGCCGGCTGCCCGAGGAGGGGCGGTGGTTCCGATGACGACCTCGATGGCGCTCGCCCTCGCCGCGGGCTCGACCCTCGGGCTGGGCCTGTGGATGCTCGTCTCCCTCGTCCCCCGCCTCGGCCGGCCCCGGCTCACGACCCGCCTCGCGCCCTACCTCGTCGACATGTCCGCCGAAGCGCGGGAGCTGCTGCGCGATCGGCGCAGCGACCCGCTCCCCGTCCTCGGGGCCATGACCTCCCCGTTGATCGACGGCGCCCTCCGCACCATCGAGACGGTCTTCGGCGGGGAGGCGGTCATCCGCACCCGTCTGCGGCAGAGCGGCTCGCTCGCCCCGGTCGGCAGCCATCGCACCCGGCAGCTCGTCGGCGCCGCGCTCGGTGCGGCGGCGGGGCTCGCGCTCGGGCTCATCGCCGGCCGCCAGGGGCTCGCCATGATCCCGGCGGGCATCGCGGGCGCGGTGGGCGGGCTCGTCGCCGGGGTGGCGCTGACGGATGCCCTGCTCGCCCGCGCCGCCCGTCGACGGGTGGCGCGCATCGCCCAGGAGTTCCCCACGGTGGTCGAGTTCCTCTCCCTCAGCGTCGCGGCGGGGGAGAGCATCCACGATGCGATCCGTCGCGCGGCCTCGACCGGCTCCGGCGAGCTCGCGGGGGAGCTGTCGCGGGTGGAGCAGCGCACGGCCGCCGGCCAGGCGCTCACGGCGAGTCTCGCCGAGCTGCGCGACGACCTGCAGATCCCCGCGGTCTCTCGCCTGGTCGACCAGGTGCTCGCGGCGCTCGATCGCGGCACCCCGCTCGCCGAGGTGCTGCGCGCCCACGCCCTCGACGCCCGCGACGAGTCGAAGCGGCTGCTGCTCGAAGCCGCAGGAACGCGCGAGGTCGCGATGCTCGTGCCGCTCGTCTTCCTCAACCTGCCGGTGACGGTGCTCTTCGCGGTCTTCCCGGGGCTCATGGTGCTGCAGCTCGGCTTCTGACGACGCCGGTGGAGCGAGGCTCGCTAGGGTGCGGAGCGGGGAGAGGCGGGGGCATGCGACCGGATGCTGAGGGTCTGGCTGTCGCGGAGCTGATGAGCGGCCCTCGCGGGCGTCGGCTGTGCCTCTCGCTCGCGGGTCGCGCGGGGTACGAAGTCTCGCAAGCGCTCATGCAGCTCGCGCACGAGATGGACCCCCATCCCAGGACCGCCGCCGAGGTCGCCGCCGCTCGCATCTCGAACGGTGAGCCTCCTCCCCCGCCTGACCCGATAAGCGTCGAGGAGTTCGCACGGCTACTGCCGTACCGGGCGGCGCGGGTGCTTACCGCGAAAGACATCGACGACGCCCTGGATGTGGCCGTGAGCTACGCGCGCTACTGGCAGGCACCTGATGGCGAGGACGTGCTCGCCGAGCACCCTGCGGTTCGCAGCGCGCTCGAACCGATCGCTCGCTCGCTGCTCTCCAGCCCGCTCACCGCCGACTGGCCCGCGCCCGCCTCGCCTCGTCAGTGGCGCGTCGCCTGGGATGACGCGCGGCCGCGGGGGCTGCCGACCGGGTCGCTGCTGCGGGAGTGGGCCGATCGCACGCGGGCCGACGAGGTGCGATCGCGATCGGCCCGGCCCGTCGATCCTGGTGAGGGAGCGTCGGGGGAGTGGTGGTCGATCCCCGGCGGCGTTCCGAGCACCGTCGGGGTGACACCGAGGGGGTTCGACCTCGTGGAGGATCATCTCGGATGGGAGAGAGCGACGGTGATGCCGATCGCACTCGGCGAGCATCGCGTGCTCGAGCTGCGCACGGCCGAGGATTGGGCCGCGCTCTGCCGCGCGCACCCGATCGACGTCTCCGCCTCCCGACGGCACGACTGGTTCCGCACCACGGGTCGGGACGGCGCCTGGGTGCTGCCGGACTGGCAGGCCATCGCCGGGGAGTGGGATGCGATGCACCTCTCCGTCTCGGCGTACCTCGCGCTCGCGGGTCGAGTGATCCCGGTCGACGATGAGCGGGCATCCCTCATCGCCGGGTGGAGCCCCGACACGACCTTCTGGCTCACCGAGCCACCGCGGCCGGATGGGCCGGCGCAGCAGTGGCGACGGGACGACGCCGGCGGAGCATGGGCTCGCATGCGCTGACGGTGTCCGCGTGGCGCGGTCGTCGCGCCGACACGCCGTCTGCGGAGTCTGCGCGGCGGCGGGGCGCTCCGTCCACCGCGCAGGGCGGACATCGCACGCCCGATGCACTGTGGAGAGCGACCGCCCTCGCCCCCGCCCGGCCTCCATCATCCCTCTGTCACCCGGAACGGAAGGATGCGTCATGTCGCGCTGGAGCAGGATCGTGGACCGCTTGTCGACCGAGGATCGCGGGGACGTTCCCGGTTGGGTGCTCATCACGCTCATGACCGCGGGCCTCGTGATCGTGATCTGGGCGCTCGCCGGCCCGGCGCTCAGCGGCGTGTTCGAGCAGGCGATCGATCGGGTCACCGGCTTCTGATGCGCCGCTGGTCGCTCGTCGACGATCGCGGCTCGGCCCCGGTCGAGTTCACGCTCGTCGGCGTGCTGCTGACGGTGGTGACGCTCTCCGTGCTGCAGGTCGCCCTCGCCCTCCACGTGCGCTCGACCCTCATCGACGCGGCGGCCGAGGGCGCGCGGTACGCGGCGCTCGCCGACAGCTCGCTCGAGCGGGGCGTCGAGCGCAGCCGCGAGCTCATCGAGACGGCCCTCGGGCCCGGTTACGCGCGCGACATCTCCGTAGCGGTCGATGACAGCAGCGAGATCGCGATCGTGACGGTGTCGGTGCGCTCGCCGCTCCCGCTCGTCGGCCTCGCCGGCCTCGACGGAACCCTGGAGGTCTCGGGCCGTGCCGCCCTCGAGCCCCTGCGCTGAGCGGCTCCGGCCTAGGCCGCGGACTCGGTTGCGTGCCGGGGCGCGGGGGCGCCGGACGATCGCCGGCTCGCGGATCCTCGCCCGCCTGCACCGCGCCGCCCGCGCCGACGACGGCTCGGCCTCGCTCGAGTTCATCACCGCGGGTCTGCTCCTGCTCGTGCCGCTCGTCTACCTCGTTCTGACCCTCTCCGCCATCCAGTCGGCCTCGCTCGCGACGGAGGGGGCGGCCCGTCAGGCAGCGCGGGTCTACGTGCAGGCGCCGGGCGACGAGGCCGGCCGGGCCGCCGCCGCGCGGGCCCTCCAGCTGGCGCTGGACGACCACGGCGTCGAGGGGGAGCCCGCGCTGAGCATCCGGTGCGCGCCCCGCCCCGATGTCTGCCACACCCGCAGCGGCTGGGTCTCGGTCGACGTCGCGGTCGACGTGCCCCTGCCGCTCATCCCGCCGGTCCTCGACCTGCGGGTGCCGCTCTCGGTGCCGATCGAGGCGACGGCGACGCAGCAGGTCTCGCGGTTCTGGGGGTCGACTCCGTGATCGGGATGCGCAGCCGCGGCCGCGACGACGAGGGCTCGATCCTGCCGCTCGTCGCCGGGTACGGCGCGCTCGCGCTCCTCGTCGTGCTGCTCGTCACCGCGGCCACGAGCCTGTACCTCGAGCGTAAGCGCCTGCTCACCCTCGCCGACGGCGCGGCGCTCGCCGGAGCGGAGGCGTACGAGCTCACCGACCTCACCGTCGCGCCGAGCGGCGCGATCTCCCGTCCGCCGCTCGACGACGCCGCCGTGCGCGCCGTCGTCGAGCAGTACCTCGCCGAGGCCCCGGTGCAGGGCTTCGAGGGCCTTCAGCTCGAGCGCGCCGAGAGCGAGGACGGCTCGAGCGCGACCGTGAGGCTCTCGAGCTTCTGGCGCCCACCGGTGGTGACGCCGTTCGTGCCGGAGGGCATCCGCCTCGATGTGACGACCGTCGGCCGCAGCGTGCTCGGCTGAGCAGGCCGGCATCCGCGGGCATCGAGCAGCCCGGCATCCGCGGGCGTCGAGCAGCCCGGCGACAGACCCCGGCTGGGAGGAAGCCTGACCGGGAGCCAAGAGTTCCCACGGAACGCGGATAGTGTGACCTCATGGCTGAACTGGCTGGATCCTCGATCCTCATCATCGGCGCGACCGGCGGGCTCGGGCGGCACATCGCCCGGCAGCTCGCCGATGCGGGCGCGAACCTCACGCTCACCGCCCGCTCGCAGCAGGCCCTCGACGAGCTCGGTATCCCCGGCACGCACATCGCCGGCGATCTGACCGACCCCGAGCTGCCCGAGACCCTCGTCGCCCTCGCCGTCATGGCGCACGGGCGCCTCGACGGCGTCATCAACGCCGCGGGCGTCGTCGCCTTCGGCCCCGTCGCCGAGACGAGCGACGCCACGCTTGACGAGCTCTGGACCGTCAACGCCCTCGCCCCCATGCGCGTCCTCCGCGCCGCCGTGCCGGCCCTCGAGCACGCCAAGGAGGACGGCGGCACCCCCTTCATCGTCACCCTCAGCGGCGTCGTCAGCGAGAACCCGACCGCCGGCCTCGGCGCGTACTCCGCCGTCAAGACCGCCGTCGCCGCGTTCCACTCGGTCGCCGCCCGCGAGCTGCGTCGGCAGGGCATCCGCGTGATGGATGCCCGCCCCGGGCACACCGAGACCGAGCTCTCGCGGCACCCCATCGCGGGCGAGACGCCGAAGTTCCCCACCGGCTACGACCCTGCGGGCGTCGCCGCCCGCATCGTGGCGGGCATCGTGAACGACGAGAAGGATCTGCCGTCGTCGGCCTTCACCGAGATCTCCCACCCCGAGGCCCCGATGGTCGCCGCGGAGCCGGTCGAGGCCGGCCCTGACGCTCATCCGGCGGTGAAGATGGCGGCCGAGATGCCGCTCGAGGTCTCGGCCTCGGCCCCGACCGATGCTTCGGCGTCGAGCCCCGCCTCGGCGGGCAGCGCCGGCAGCCCAGCATCGGTCGACAGCCCGGCGTCGCCCGGCAGCGCCCACCCGGCCGCGAGCAGCGCCTCCGCTCCGAGCGCGCCGAGCGCCCCGACCCCCGGCAGCGCTCCGGCGCCGACCGACGACGGCGCTCCCGCTCCGGCCGAGCACGCCGAGCACATCGAAGCCGAGCAGCAGCAGCACGATGGCGGCGAGCAGCACGAGCCGGCGCAGCACGACAGCGGCGAGCAGCAGCACGACGGCAGCCAGCACGACGGCGACGAGCACCACGATGCCGAGCAGCACGGCGACCCGCAGCACGAGGGCGACCAGCACCGCGACTGACCCGCTGACGGGCGGCCCGGCATGCGGCCGGGTCGTGCCTACTCCGCGCCGGGCAGCTGCCGGGGGATGTAGTAGCCGAGCATCCCGGCCCCGATGAGGCCGACCACGCCGAAGACGCCCGCCGCGACCGCGATGCCGCCGAGCGCGGTGATGCCGGCGAGCGCGAGCGGGGCGCCGGCCGAGCCGGAGTCCATGACGAAGCGCCACGCTCCGAGGAACGGCGCCGGATTCGTGCGGCCGGCGAGGTCGCTGCCCATCGTCATGAGGATTCCCGCGCCGATGCCGTTCGCGAGCGACAGCCAGACCGCCACGGCGACGAACCACGGCACCGGGTCGGTCGAGAGGTCGGAGAGCGCGAGTCCGATGAGGCCGAGCCCGAGACCGATCATCGAGGGCACGGCCGTGTAGAGGCGGCCGAAACGGTCCATGAGCCAGCCGCCCAGGTAGAACAGGGCCACGTCGACGCCCGCCGCGATGCCGATGATGAGCGCCGTCTCGGCCTCGCCCAGCCCGATGCTGACGGCCCAGAGCGGCAGGATCACCTGACGCACGGCGCGCAGGGCCGACACCACGAGCGCGGCGGCTCCGAGCCGCGCGAGCACGCCGCGACGCTCGCCGATCGTGCGGAACACGCCCGCGGGGCTCTGGCCGCCGCCGTCGGGCGTGGAGCGGTGATGCAGGATGCGCTCGGGGTCGGGCAGGGTCACGAGGCTGAGCGCGACGAGCCCGCACATGAGCAGGGCGAACCACAGCACGGCGCCGACGTCGCCCGTCGCGGCCACGAGGGCCGCCGCGGCGAACGGGCCGAGGAAGAGCCCGAGCCGGAAGGTGCCGCCGAGGGTGGAGAGCGCGCGGGCCCGGAAGGCGGCCGGCACGACGCTCGTGAGCAGCGCGTGGCGAGCGAGCCCGAAGACCGCCGCGGCGATGCCGAGCACCGTCATGCCGAGGCCGAGCACGACCGCGGTCGGCGCCAGCAGGGCGAGCCCGATGCCGAGCGCGGCCAGCGCCGAGGCGCCGAGCATGGCGATGCGCTCGCCGATGCGGCCGACGATCCAGCCGGCGGGCACGTCGCCGATCAGCACGCCGACGAGCAGCATCGCGGCGACGACGCCGGCGCCGGAGAGGTCGGCGCCGACCCGCAGCGCGAGGGCCGGGATAAGCGGCATGATCGCGCCCTCGCCGATCGTGAAGAGCAGGGTGGGCCCGAAGGCGGGGGCGGCGATCGACCGCCACCGGAAGGGACGGTCATCGATCGGCATGGCCTCTGGATGCTACGCCCGGGTCGCGGCGTCAACCCGCGGGTAGGCTGGGCGCGACATGATCGATCTGGACTTCTCCGAGCGCATCGCCGCCGCCCGCTCCACCTTCCGCGACATCCAGTCCGTCGTCGACGTCGAGGCCCTCCGCGCCGACGTCGAGGATCTGAGCGAGCAGGCCAGCGCGCCCGACCTCTGGGACGACACCGACAAGGCGCAGAAGGTCACGAGCGCCCTCAGCCACCGGCAGACCGAGCTGCGCCGCATCGTCGAGCTCGACCAGCGCCTCGACGACCTCGACGTGCTCATCGAGATGGCCCGTGAGGCCGACGACGAGGATGCCGCTGCCGAGGTGCTCGCCGAGCTCGAGGGCATCGAGAAGACCCTCGGCGACATGGAGGTGCAGACCCTCCTCGACGGCGAGTACGACGACCGCCCCGCCGTCGTCACCATCCGCGCGGGCGCCGGAGGCGTCGACGCGGCCGACTTCGCCGACATGCTGTTCCGCATGTACCTGCGCTGGGCCGAGAAGCACGGCTACGGCGCGACCGTCATGGACACCTCCTACGCGGAGGAGGCGGGCATCAAGAGCGCGACCTTCCAGATCGACGCGCCCTACGCCTTCGGCACGCTCAGCGTCGAGGCCGGCACGCACCGCCTCGTGCGGATGAGCCCCTTCGGCGCGGCCGGCAAGCGTCAGACCAGCTTCGCGGCGGTGGAGGTCATCCCGCTCATGGAGGAGACGCTCGAGGTCGACATCCCCGAGGGCGACATCCGCGTCGACGTCTTCCGCTCCTCGGGCCCCGGCGGTCAGAGCGTCAACACCACCGACTCGGCCGTGCGCATCACCCACCTGCCGACCGGCACCGTGGTCTCGATGCAGAACGAGAAGAGCCAGATCCAGAACCGCGCCGCCGCCATGCGCGTGCTGCAGTCGCGCCTGCTGCTCATCCAGAAGGAGCAGGAGGCGGCGACCAAGAAGGAGCTCGCCGGCACCATCACCGCCAGCTGGGGCGACCAGATGCGCTCCTACGTGCTCGCGCCGTACCAGATGGTGAAGGACCTGCGCACCGAGCACGAGGTCAACAACCCCACCGCGGTCTTCGACGGCGACCTCGACGGCTTCATCGCCGCCGGCATCAAGTGGCGCAAGCGCCCGCAGGACGACTGACCCGCGGCACGGAGGCGGAACGCGCCCTCACCACCGCAGCTCGGCCTCCGAGCGTCGCGTGCCCAGCACGACGACCCCCGGATAGGCCCGGAGGGTGTCGAGGAGCGCGCCTGCGGCGTCATCGGGCAGGACCTCCAGCATCCCGTCGAGGATGAGCAGCGGAGGCTCGTCGAGCATCGCGCGCGCCGCGAGCACGATGGAGCGCTGCGCCGCGGTGAGCGGCGCCCCGCCCTCCCGCAGACGCGTGCGGATGCCGTCGGGGAGTCCGTCCGGATCGAGGCCGAGCCGACGCAGCATCGCCTCGGCGGATTCCGCGGGGAGTCGCGGACGGCGGTAGGTCACCGCGCGCGCGAGGGGGCCGCGCTCGATCAGCCATCCCGACCGTCCCGCACCGACGAGCCGGCGGCGTCGGCGCTCGCTCATCGCCGCGATCGGGTCGCCGCCAATGCGGACGGCATCGCGCCGGCCGGCACCCGACGCGGCGTCGACGAGGACGTCGAGCAGCGCCCCGTCCTCGTGCGGGTCGAGGCGCACGCGCGTGCGGGGAGGCCACCGCACCGTCCGCCCGCCCACGGCGACCTCGACGACCGGACCGTCGTCGGCCGTGTCGGCGCCGTCGGCGCCGTCGGCCGTCGGCGCGGAACCCTCGATGGCAGCGGCCTCCTCCGCGAGGGCGGGTTCGATCATCCTGCGCGCCGCCCGGAAGTTCTGCCGGTACTCGACGCTCCGCCCCAGATCGGCCAACGGGGTCGCGAGCAGCCCCGTGAGGGTGAGCGCCGATCCGATCGTCGCGAGCTCGAGCCCGACTCCGGTGCCGACGACGACGACCGAGATGGTCGCGGCCGAGGCGGCGGCGAGGACGAGGGCGCGCATCGCGCCGACCGCGGAGGCGCGATGGATCGACGCGGACATCACGAGCTCACCCGCCCGTCCGACGCGGGCGACCTCCCGCTCGATCCCGCCGCCGGCGGCGACGGAGGGAGCGGCGCGCGCGGAATCCGCGACCAGGGCGGCGAGTCGGCCTCGCAGCGTGCGCACCGCCCGCGCCCGGGCGAGGATCGCGCCGGCGATGACGACGACCGCGCACCCGGTGAGCGCGAGGAGACCGGCGACGACGCCCCCCAATCGGGCATCGAGCACGAGGAGGAACACGGTGGCTCCGACGACGAGCGGCGTCGCCGTCACGAGAGGTGCGATGCCCTGCGCGATCCACATCCTCACCGCGGCGAGATCGTTGCTCGTGCGGGTCACGAGCACCCCGAGCGAGCCTCGCCGATCGGGTCGCAGCATGCTCCGGACGAGCCCCCGACGAAGATCCATCACGAAGGACTGCCCGAGTCGCTCGCCCAGCACGCGCTCCGCGTATCGGGCGGCCGCGATCCCGCCGAAGGCGAGGAGGAGCCCCGCCGTCATCGCGACGCCGGGCGGCCCCCCTGCCGCCAGCGCCTGCCCGACGCCGATCGCGGCGACCACGGCCAGTGCGGAGGAGACCAGCCCGACCACCACGAGTGCGCCGAACACCGCGCGGCGTCCGCCGACGAGCAGGCGCGGCCAGGGGCTCGTCGAGGCGCGCGTCACGCCGAGGCTCCGCTCCCCATGGTGAGCGCGCGAGCGACGTCGGCCTCGCGGAGGTGATCGGTCGCCACGATGGGCGTCGTCGTCGCCCGTCGGGCCTCGGCGACGGCGAGGGGCGACGAGGTGAGAACCCCCGTGACCGCGCTGATGGGCATCCCGAGCGCGGTGAGCTGCTCGATGGCGGCGAGGGCGCCGAGGGCATCCTGCGCGGCGAAGACCACGCTGGAGATGACGCGCGCGAAGACCGGATCGGCGATGAGATCGGCGGTCTCCGTGTGCAGGATGCCGTCGGCGACCTCGATGAGGATCACGTCGGGCTCGTCGGCGGCCAGCTCCGCCACCATCGAGGCGAACAGGTCCCGGATGCGGTCGGTGCCCGCGCCGAACGTCGTCGGCAGGCCGAAATCGGTGAAGTCGAGCGCGCGCCGCGCACCGAAGTCGCGGAAGCGGTGCGGGTCGTTGCCCGAGCACGTTCCGGTGGCCTTCCCCGCCGCCACCACCAGTCCTGCGGCCGACAGCCCGCCGGCCAGGCTCGCGAGCGCCGTCGTCTTGCCCGAGTTCATCGCGGAACCGAGGACGGCGATCACGGGAGGGAGCGCGCTCGGCGTCACGCGGTGCGCGTCGACGACGGCGTGCGGCGCCGCACGGTCGAGACGCAGACGGCCGTGCGCATCGCCCAGCACGCCGAGAGGGGTGATCGAGGTGGCGGCCGCGATGCTGTCGTGCTGCTCCTGGACGAGCGCGGCGAGGCCGCCGCCGGCGACGAGGTGGCACGGCTCGAGCGTGTCGGGCACGATCGCGAGGAACTGGTCGCTCGCGTACCGGTTGCCGTAGAGCACGATGATCTCATCGCCGGGCAGGATCGTCTGGCGGCGCGAATCGACCCCCTCGAGCCGACGGTGCTGGCCGATCTCCTCGACCCGGGCGAGCACGACGTCGCCCGCTCGAGGGGCGAGGCCGTCGTCCGCCAGGAGGACGAGATCGTCGCGCCCGAGGAGCGGGACATGACGGGTCGAGTAGGCGCGCTTCGCCCGCTCGACACGGGCTCGCGCGATCGGGGCGCCGGTCTCGACGGGCGCGGCCTGTGCGGTCTCCAGTGCGGTGATGGTCATCGTGCGTCCTCTCTCGTCTCCCGCCGTCCTTCGGCGACGAGGTCGAGTCCATCGATCGCCGATTGCAGAGACGTGAGATCACCATGAGCGGACTGTCATCTGCGTCCCATGCTCCGGTCATGCGGCCATGACGGATCGCCGCCGCCGCGTGCTCCTCGCCCGCACCCTTTACGACCGCCGCGCCCGCCCCTAGGGTGGCGCCATGGTGCGCGCTGAGATCGTCGAGATCCCCGTGGCCGACCTCGTGCAGGCGGCCGCCTTCTACTCCGCCGTGTTCGACGTCGACCTCGTCATCGAGACCATCGGGGGACTGACGATGGCCTTCTTCCCCGATGAGCCGGGCGCCACCGGGGGAGCGGTCGCGCTCTGCGCGGGCGACGGCTACCGGCCGAGCGGCCTGGGAGTGCGCACTTTCCTGCGCATCGACGACGTGGATGCCGTACTCGCGCGCGCGCTCGAAGCAGGTGCCCAGCTCGTCGCCGAGCCGGTCGAGATGCCGGGCTGGGGGCGCTTCGCCGAGTTCAGCGATCCCGAGGGCACGGTCGTCGGCATCGTGCAGCTCGAGCAGCCCGCGGCCTGAGCGGCCGGGCCGCGCGCCGCGCGGGACGGCACGGCGCGAGTCCATGAGGCTCCGGCGTTCCGGGTGTCGCTGCGCGGGCATCCCGAACCCCGACCTAGGCTGACCGGCGATGATTCGATTCGATGAGGTCACCAAGGTCTACCGCGGCAACTCCAAGCCCGCGCTCAACGGCGTGAGCATCGAGGTGCTGGGCGGTGAGTTCGTGTTCCTCGTGGGCGCCTCGGGCTCGGGCAAGAGCTCGTTCCTGCGGCTCGTGCTCAAGGAGGACAGGCCGAACGCGGGGCAGATCCACGTTCTGGGGCAGGATCTCGGGCGAATCTCGACCCGCAAGGTGCCGTTCTTCCGCCGCAACATCGGCGTCGTCTTCCAGGACTTCCGGCTGCTGCCGAACAAGACCGTCACCGACAACGTGGCCTTCACCCTGCAGGTGATCGGCAAGAGCAAGGGCTTCATCAGCGAGGTCGTGCCCGACACGCTCGCGATGGTCGGCCTCGAGGGCAAGGGCGGGCGCTTTCCGCACGAGCTGTCGGGCGGCGAGCAGCAGCGCGTCGCCATCGCCCGCGCCGTCGTCAACAAGCCGGCCATCCTGCTCGCCGACGAGCCGACCGGCAACCTCGACCCCACGACGAGCCTCGGCATCATGACCCTGCTCGAGCGCATCAACCAGAACGGCACGACCGTCGTCATGGCCACGCACGACGCGGGCATCGTCGACCGGCTGCAGCGCCGCGTCATCGAGCTCGTCGGCGGCCGCGTCATCCGCGACGAGCGCGGCGGCACCTACGTCACGCAGGCGGTGCCGACCATCCGGCAGGATGCCCCCTCCGGGTCGTCCCCCTCCATCCAGCTCGACCCGCAGGCCGCGCCCGCGGCCTCCCCGTACGCCCGGCCCGCCGACGCGCCGGCGACCACCCCCTACTGGGGCGCGGAGGGCACCCGATGAGATTCGGCTTCGTCATGTCGGAGGTCGGTCAGGGCCTGCGCCGCAACCTCTCGATGGTGATCTCCGTCGTGCTGGTCACCTTCATCTCGCTGACCTTCGTCGGCACGGCCATCCTGCTGCAGGCGCAGATCAACCAGATGAAGTCGTACTGGTACGACCGCGCGCAGGTCGCCGTGTACATGTGCACCGAGTTCTCCACCGCCGGCGGCTGCGACACGCAGGCCGCGACGCCCGACCAGATCGCGCAGGTCGAGGCGCAGCTCGAGTCGGAGACGCTCGCGCCCTTCATCGAGGACTTCTACTTCGAGGATCGCGACCTCGCCTTCGCGAACTTCCAGGAGCAGTTCGAGGGCAACGCGATCGCCGATCTCGTCACGCCCGAGCTGCTGCCCGAGGCGTTCTGGGTGAACCTCGCCGACCCGACGCAGACCGAGATCCTGGAGGACGCGCTCACGGGCATCGCCGGCCTCGAGAGCGTGGTCGACCAGCGCAGCTACCTGGAGGGCATCTTCGACATCCTGAACGCCTCGAGCTTCACGGCCATCGGCATCGCGGCCCTCATGCTCGTGGCGGCCGCCCTGCTCATCTCGACGACGATCCGGCTGAGCGCCTTCTCGCGGCGGCGGGAGCTCGGCATCATGCGCCTCGTCGGCGCCTCGAACCGCTTCATCCAGACGCCGTTCATCATCGAGGGCGTCGTGGCGGCGCTGCTCGGCTCGATCATGGCGGGCGGTGCGGTCGTCGCGATCGTGCACTTCTTCGTGCAGGGCTACCTGTCGCAGACGCTGCCGACGACGAGCTTCGTGACCCTCGAGGATGCCCTGCTCGTGGTGCCCGTGCTGCTGGGCGCGGGAGCCGTGCTCGCGGCGCTCTCGGCGAACGTCGCGATCACGCGCTACCTGCGCGTGTAGCGCGGCGGGGGCTCGCGCGGCGCGCCGACTCCCCGTCGGATATGCTGGAGGGCTGCCGCGGCCCGCGGCGAGCATCCATCGATACCGGCCGGAGGTGAATCGTGCCCAAGGAGACGGGCGAGAAGGTCGTCGCGACCAACCGCAAAGCGCGCTACGACTACACCATCGAGGACACTTACGAGGCCGGGCTCGTGCTGAGCGGCTCCGAGGTGAAGTCGCTGCGCATGGGGCGCGCGAGCCTCGTCGACGGCTACGGCTTCATCGACGGCGGTGAGGCCTGGCTCGACGCCGTGCACATCCCCGAGTACACGCAGGCCACGTGGACGAACCACCCGCCGCGGCGCAAGCGCAAGATGCTGCTGCACAAGGCGCAGATCATCAAGATCAGCCAGAAGACGCAGGAGGGCGGGTACACGCTCGTGCCCCTGCGCATCTACTTCGTCGACGGCCGCGCGAAGGTCGAGCTCGCCGTCGCCAAGGGCAAGCGCGAGTACGACAAGCGGCACACGCTGCGTGAGAAGCAGGACAAGCGCGAGGCCGAGCGGGCCATGCGCTCGCGCAACCGCCTCGGCGACTAGCGCGGCCCGCGCGGCGCGCTCGGGCGACTCGGGCGCGCAGGGCTCCTGCGTGCGCGCTCGGAACCCCGCGGCCTCGGAGCGGCAGTCCAGCGGGCCGGGCGTAGGCTCACGGTTCGTGACTCACCGCCCTGCCGAGACCGACGACGCCCCCGACTCCGAGGCCCCCGACTCCGCCGCGATCGGGGAGGACGGCTACACCGACCGCACCCGCTGGCAGGCCTTCGCCGTCGCGGTGGCGGTCGCCTCGCTCACCATCCTCGACCTCTCGAAGGTCAACGTCGGCATCCCGGCGATCGAGCTCGCCTTCGGCGCGGGGCCGACCGAGATCCAGCTCATCGTCGCGGGCTACGTGCTCGCCTTCGGCATCGTGCTCGTCCCGGCCGGGCGGCTCGGCGACCTCAGCTCGCGCCGGCGCCTGTTCCTCATCGGGCTCGTCGTGTTCCTGCTGGCGAGCCTGTTCTGCGCCATCGCGCCGACCGTCGAGCTGCTCGCGGCCTCGCGCATCCTGCAGGGCGTGTCGGCGGGACTGCTCATGCCGCAGGTGCTGGGACTCATCCAGCAGCTCTTCACCGGCGCGGCCCGCGGCCGGGCCTTCGGCGTCTTCGGCGCCGTGATCGGGCTCGCCACGGCCTTCGGCCCCACCCTCGGCGGCCTGCTCATCGGCGTCGGCGGCCCGGAGGACGGCTTGCGGCTGATCTTCTGGATGAACGTGCCGCTCGTGCTGCTGCTGTTTCCCTTCGCCTACAAGCTGCTGCCGCGCACGCAGCCGACGACGGGAGCGGCGAAGGACCTCGACCTCATCGGCACCGCCCTCCTCGGCGGCACCGTGCTGAGCCTCATGCTGCCCTTCGTGCTCACGACGGGCGCCCCGAGCGACGATCCGGCGCGCTGGTGGTGGCTCGCGGTGTTCGCGGGCCTCGCCACGGTCTTCGTGCTCTGGGAGCGCCGGTACACCGCGGGCGGGCGCACGGCGATCGTCGACTTCGCGCTGTTCCGCATCGGCGGGTACCGCAACGGCATCCTCATCTCGACGTTCTACTTCGCGGCGATGCCGGCGACCTTCCTCACGCTCTCGCTGTTCCTGCAGTTCGGCCTCGGCCTCGAGCCGGTCTACGCGGGCATGGTGACCATCCCCTTCGCCCTCGCCTCGGCCGTGACCAGCTGGTACAGCGGCAAGGTCGTCACCACCTACGGGCGCTCGATCGTCGTGCTCGGCCTGTTCGGCGTGGTGATCGGCTTCGGCGGCGTGCTCGCCTCGGCCTTCCTGCTGCCGGCGGCGGTCTCGCCCTGGGTGATCGCGGCCTTCATGACGATCGCGGGAGCGGGCGGCGGCGCGGTCATCGCCCCGAACCAGACGCTCACCCTCGCCGACGTGCCGGTCACCTCCGGCGGCGTCGCCGGCTCGATCGGTCAGGTCGGCCAGCGCGTCGGCACCGCGGTCGGCATCGCGGCGGCCACGGCGGCCTTCTACGTGACGATCTACGCCGAGGAGGGCAGCGTCGGCGAGCTCATGCTCTACCAGGACGCCTTCCGCAACGCGGCCCTCGTCATCCTGACCTTCGTCGGCCTGGCTCTGCTGCTCGCGCTCGTCGACCTGCGCGGGCGCAAGGCCGGCACGCTCGAGAACACGCCGAGCGCCACCGAGGGGCTGCCGCAGGACTAGACGCTGCGCGCGCCGGCTACAGCTGCGGCCGCCGCATCGGTGCGTCGAGCCCGACGGTGACGGTGATGCGGGCGGCGAGCTGCGCCAGCTCCGATTCGGGATGCCCCTCCAGGGCGTCGTCGAACCAGTGGCGCCACACCTGCCGCACGTCGTCGGCCGTCAGCGGCGCCCGTCGCGCGCGCTGCACCAGATCCTCCGCCTCGGGCGCGTACTCGTCCGTCGGCATGCCGTCGACCCCGGGGGCGAGCCCGCTGAGGTCGGCGCGGGCCAGCAGCCGCGTCACCCGCTCCACGGCACCATGCTGCTCGGGCGTCGGACGCGGCCGACGCAGCGGCTGCCGCCGCTCGCTCATCGCGCGGCGAAGCGCGCGTCGACGGCCGCCTCGATGACGATCGGCTCGGGGCGCAGCGAGATGCCGGGGGAGCGGGGGTCGCCGCCCATCATCGCGATGCGCGAGAGGTGCGGGGTGGGGCCCTCGCCCTGACCCTGGTCGCCGAGCATGCCGGGGTCGGCGAGGGCGAGGGCGGTGACGCTCCCGAGCCCGATGCTCTGGGCGAAGACCGTGGCCTTCGTCACGGCGTCCTTCACGGCGCGCGAGCGCACCTCGGTGAGCACGGCGGTGCGGCGGCCCTCGCCGAGCATCCATTCGATGCCGTCGATCGTGGCCAGCGGCTCGGCCGCGAGGGCGTCGACGAGGCCGGGCAGGGCGTCGAGGCCGGAGACGGTGGCGCGGCCGCCGACGCTCGCGCGGTGCACGAGGGGCAGCTGCTCGCCGGTGCTGCTCCAGGGGCGCTGGCCGGCGACGCTCACGCGGTCGGTCGACCAGGCGGCGACGGGGCCGGTCTGCGGGTCGTGGTGGTCGCGCAGCACGGCGGAGATGCGCTCGAGCGCGGCGGCGACGTCGGCGACGACGGGCTCGCGCTCGGAGCCGTCGCCCGCGAGCGTGAAGGTGAGCACGGCCCGCTCGGGCGCGTACTCGCCGCGGGCGGAGCCCTGCACGGTGATGATCGTCTCGGGCATTCCGGGCTCCCTGGGGCTCATTGTCAGCGGTGGCCTATACTGTAGGGCTGCACTCGAAACAGTGCATGGGCGTCGGCACCGGGTTACTGGCTGGCCGGCGATCACAACTCCACAGTGCGTGACAGCGACCCACTCATCGCGTGTCTCATCCGTGCGCCCGTTCGCGGGCGGCCGGGGGAGCAGGCGAGGGTGTCCGCGGGGATGATCGGTTTCGACACTGCCTGCGACACTGTGAGAAGCGGGTCGAGGATGCAGGGTTATCTCGTAAACGATCTCTGCAAACAACAGGTGCCGATGCTAAGCGCACCGACTTCGCTCTCGCCGCCTAAGGCAGAGTAGAAAGTCCGTCAGTCCGGGTATGCCTCCGCCCCGGGTCCTGGCGTCATCAAGGAGGATTGCTGCGTGTGCGCGTCTCAGGAGCACGCGGGACTTTCACTGAGGCTGGGCTCGTCGGTGTAGGGGTCTGCAACAAACACCGGAGCCGAGCAGAACGTCTCAGCAGACTACGCCCGTAGAAGGCACAGGCTCTCAGTAGTGGACGGGGGTTCAATTCCCCCCATCTCCACCATGGTCGCTGTCACGCACTGAGGAACCTCTCCCGTCGAGCTCTCATCGCCGTGCCTGCCAGACTGGCGCGACCATGCGCACTCTTCTCAACATCATCTGGCTCGTGCTCTCGGGCTTCTGGCTGTTCCTCGGCTACGCCCTCGCCGCGCTCGTGATGTGCATCCTCATCATCACGATCCCGTGGGGCATCGCCGCCTGGCGCATCGCCGTCTACTCGCTCTGGCCCTTCGGGCGCGACGTCGTCGACAAGCCCACCGCGGGCGGCTTCTCGCTCATCGGCAACATCGTCTGGGTCGTGCTCGCCGGGTGGTGGCTCGCCCTCGGCCACATCGTCTCCGCCGTCGCGCTCGCCATCACGATCATCGGTATCCCGTTCGCGATCGCCAACATCAAGATGGTGCCGGTCGCGCTGGTGCCGCTCGGCAAGCAGATCGTCGAGCGGCGCTAGGCCCGCGCCGGGCATCCACCCCCGAAGACAGGGCGGGATGCCCGGCGCGCGCCGCCGATCAGCCGATGTTCGCCGGGCGCTTCCAGTCGGCGCCGAGCACGTGCTGGTCGAGGAACGCGAACACCGTCTCGTACCAGACCACCGCGTGCTGCGGCTTGAGGATCCAGTGGTTCTCGTCCGGGAAGTACAGGAACTTGTGGACGGTCGAACCGTCGTCGGCGCTGTGGTGCGCGTTGAGCTCGGACCACAGGCGCAGGCTCTCGCCGATCGGCACGCGGTAGTCGCGGTCGCCGTGGATGACGAGCATCGGCGTCACGATGTCGGCCACCGCGTGGTGCGGCGAGTTGGCGTCGAGGCCCTCGGGGGTGAAGATGCTCGTCCAGTAGGAGGAGTTGTCGGTCGTGCCGCCGAACTGGTCCATCGCCCACAGGCTCGCGTGGCTGACGATCGCGCGGAACCGGTCGGTGTGCCCGGCGACCCAGTTGGCCATGTAGCCGCCGAACGAGCCGCCCATCGCCGCCGTGCGGGTCTCGTCGATCTCGGGCCGCCGCTCGACCGCGTCGGTGATCGCCATCAGGTCGGTGAAGGGCTTCTCGCCCCACGAGTTCCAGCCGCGGGCGATGAAGTCGAGGCCGTAGCCGGTCGACAGCGCCGGGTCGGGCAGCAGCACGGCGTAGCCGCGGGCGACGGCGAGCTGCGGCGCCCAGCGCCAGCTCCACGCGTTCCAGCTGTTGAGGGGGCCGCCGTGGATCCAGAGCAGCAGGGGCGCGGGATGCTCCGCACTGGCCCCCTCGGGGGTGAGCAGCCAACCGCGCACGCGCGACCCGTCCGCAGCCAGCGTGTCGACCTCGGTCATCGTGCCGACCTCGGGCGTCGGAGCGGCGGGGCTCGCGAGCGCGCTCACCTCGCCCGTTCCGGCGTCGATGCGCACGGGGTGCGCCGGGGCCTGCCACGAGGAGCGCAGGGCGACGATGTCGCCGGTCGCGGCATCCACCTGGAGCCCCGTGTACGAGAAGTGGTCGTGCGTCAGCTGCTCGACCGCACCGCCATCGGTCGGCACGCGGAATACCGGGCCGCGGCCGTCGTGGTCGGCCGCCACGACGAGCGAGGCGCCGTCGGGGGCGAAGCGGAACTCGGCGGGCCAGTGGTCCCAGCCCTCGGCGAGGCGGCGCGGGTTCGAGCCGTCGACGCCGGCGATCCACAGCTCCTGATCGCCGGGGCCCTCGGGGGTGCTGAACGGCGCGCGCAGGTAGGCCAGTGCCGTGCCGTCGCGGCTGATCGTCGGGTACTCGTAGTGCACGCCCTCCTCGCCGAGGAGGGTGCGGCGCTCGCCCGTCGCGACGTCGATCGCGACGATCTCGAAGCGGGGCAGGCCCCGGCTCGGCACGCGGAGGGCGGCGATGAGGGTGCGGCCGTCGGGGGTGAGCGCCTGGCCCGCCGTGTCGGCGCTGCGGCCGGGCCGCGGGGTGAGGTCGCGCGGCGCCGGCAGGTGCGCGGGGTACGGGGTCGGGGCATCGCCGTCGGTCGCGCCGGTCGCGCCGGTCTCGTCGCGCGCGTCGGCGGCGGGGGAGCGGTCGGGCAGTGCGTCGGCGAGGCCCTCGAGGTCGAGGGCGAGCAGGTGCGGCTCGGCCGGGCCGAGGTCGTGGTCCCAATACCGCACGGGGTAGGTCTCGTGCAGGATCGCGGCGACCTTCTTCTCGCTGCGTTCGGCCCGCGCGGCGGCGTCGTCCTCGACGCCGGTCGAGCTCGGCAGCAGGTCGGCGGCGATGACGATCGTGTCGGCCTCGAGCGCGGTCGCGGCGACGCCGCTCACCCCGCCGCCGAGCCGGGTGATCGCGCGGGCCTCGCCGCCCCCGGCGGGCAGCAGCCAGAGCTGGCTGGCGTCGTGCTCCTTCTCGGCCTCCGCATCGGGGCGGCCGGAGACGAAGAGCGCGTCGCCGTCGCGGGTGAATGCGACACCGGCCTCGCCCTTCGCGGAGCGGGTCAGGCGGCGGGGCGCGCCCTCGCCGCGGGCGGGCACCTGCCACAGCGCCCGCTCGTAGCGGGTGCCGTCGGCGGAGAGCGTCGCGACGGTGAGCACGACGCGCTCGCCGTCGGGCGAGAGCGCGAGGCCCTCCACGCGCGGCAGCGCGATGTAGCGATCGAGGGAGTGGAACGGAGTCGAGGTCGTCGAATCGGTCATCCCTCGACCGTATCGGCGCGGGCTGGGCGGCGTCGCCGAGCGCGCGCAGGGCATCCATCCGATCGCAAGTGTCAATGATTCTTGACACCATGTGCGATCTGCTTTACCTTGGGCGATGTCAGGAATTCTTGACATGCCGATCGAGGAAGGGATGCCCGTCATGGCGTTCGAGGAGAAGGGCGCGTGGGTCGCCCTCATCGTGGGAGTGATCGCGTACGCCGTGTACGTCGCCGTCGTGCTGGGTCGTGCGGCCGGCGGCGAGCTCGCCGACACCCCCTACGCCGACGCCCTGCTGTGGAGCATCGGGGCGGCCATCGTCGCCGGCATCCTCGTCACGATCGTCGTGAGCATCCTCACCCGTCGCGACGGGCTCACGAGCGACCAGCGCGACAAGCAGATCAGCGTGCGGGCCTCGCACTCCTCGCGCGCCTTCCTCACCATCGGGGTGCTCGGAGCGCTCGCGCTCGCCCTGCTCGAGGCCGACCCGTTCTGGATCGCCAACACGATCTACCTCGCCTTCGTGGTCTCCGGCCTCGTCGAGGTCGGCGCGCGCATCGCGCTCTACCGCGGGGTCATGCCCGCATGGTGAAGCCCACGAGCGTCACCAACAGCATCCGCGCCCTGCGGTTCGCCGCCGACGAGATGACCCAGGCGGAGCTCGCCCGGCGCATCGGGGTCACCCGCCAGACCGTCATCGCCATCGAGCAGGGGCGCTACTCGCCCTCGCTCGAGATGGCCTTCCAGATCGCCCGCGTGTTCGAGGCGCCCCTCGACGCGGTGTTCCAGTACCCGGCAGGAGCCGAATCATGACCGAGACCCAGCCCACCCCCTCTGCCCCCGTCGGCGCGGCCGCCACCATGCGCGCCGTCGTGCAGCACGCCTACGGCGAGACCGAGGTGCTCGACACCGTCACGCTGCCCCTGCCCGCGGTGCGCCCCGGCGCGGTGCGCGTGCGCGTCGAGGCCGTGAGCCCCGACGCCGGCACCGTGCACCTGATGCGCGGCCGGCCGCTCATGATCCGGGCCGTGCTCGGCCGGCGCCGCCCTCGGCAGCCGATCATCGGCCTCGCCTTCGCGGGAGTCGTCGAGAGCATCGGCGAGGGCGTGCGCGACCTCGCGGTCAGTGATCGCGTGGCCGGCACGGCTCCGGCGGCGATGGCCGAGTACGTCGTCGCGCGGGCGGATCGCGTGGCGCGCATCCCGAACGGCGTGACGATGGCGCAGGCCGCGACGCTGCCCGTCTCGGGCGGCACCGCCCTGCAGGCGCTGCGGGCCGCGGGCGAGCTGCGGCCGGGCGCGCGCGTGCTCGTCATCGGCGCGGGCGGGGGAGTGGGCTCGTTCCTCACCCAGCTCGCGGTCGCCCGCGGCGCCCGGGTCACCGGGCTCGCGAGCGCGAGCAAGGCGGCGTTCGTGCGCAGCCTCGGCGCCGAGCGGGTCATCGACCACCGCGCCGTGCGGGAGCCCGCCGACTGGGGGCGGTACGACGTCGTCATCGACACGGCCGACGGTCGCGCGCTGCACGTGCTGCGCCGCGCGCTCACCCCGCGCGGAACCCTCGTCATCGTCGGCGCCGACCACGTCGGCGGGCCCGTGCTCGAGGGCTTCGATCGGCAGCTGCGCGCCCTGCTGCTGAACCCGTGGGTGCGGCACCGGGTCACCTCGGTCGCCCAGCGCGAGAACGCCGCCGATATCGCCGCGCTGCTCGCCGAGGTCGCCGCGGGCCGGCTCGCCCCCGCTGTCGACGAGGTCGCGCCGCTCGCCGAGGTCGTGCCGGCGATGCAGCGGCTCGCGGCGCGCACCGTGCGCGGCAAGCTCGTCGTCGCGCTGCGCTGACGGTCGCGGGTGCCGTAACTCCTGCAGAACGGCCCCCGGGCGTCCGTCGAGGGCGTTCGGCACCGTTCTGCAGGAGGTCGTGCACGGCCCTCCTGCGGGCGGGGCTCCCGCGGGGGCGGGGCGGGATGCGCAGCCGGCGGGCTACTCCCCGAACGAGGTCGTGCGCACCGGCGCTTCGTGCCTGTCGTGCGTCGTCCACTCGCCGACCTGGCGGCCGCGGTCGAAGGCGCCGGATCGCATGAGCGAGCCGTCGGCCCGCCACCACTGCCACGCACCGTGCAGCTCGTCGCCGAGCATCCCGCCGCGGGCCTTGAGGGTGCCGTCGCGGTGGTGCTCCTCGCGGATGCGGTCGGGCGGGGTCGGGCGCGGGGGCGGGGTCGCGGGCTCGCTCATGCCGCCAGTATGTCCCCGCTCAGCGCCGTCGCCGCGGTCGCCCCGACTCGATCGGCGCCACCCGGTACCCCGTCGGGAACAGCGAGATGCCCCACCGCTGCTGCACGAGCCCCCACAGCCCGCGCCGGGCGAACAGCACGAACAGCACCCCGAGCACGCCGAGCACGATGAGGTAGGTCGAGCCGTAGTCGGCGAGCGACTCCCGCAGCACGAAGAAGACGATGGCCCCGATGAGCGGGCCCTCGAGCGTGCCGAGACCGCCGATGAGCACGATGAAGATCATGAAGGCGCTCCATTCGACGCTGAAGACCGCGTTGGGCTGCACGCGCAGGGTCGACAGGGCGAGGAGGGCGCCGGCGGCCCCCGCCCCCGCCGCGGCGGCGACGAAGACGAGGCGCTTCGATCGCTGCACGTCGATGCCCGAGGTGGCGGCGGCGATCGGATCGTCGCGCACGGCGGTGAGGGCGAGGCCGCCGCGCGAGCGCGCGAAGAGCACGCAGGCGACGACGACGATGACGAGCACCGCGAGCGCCCACCAGTAGACGGTCGCGATGCGCAGGATGCGGTCGAGCCCGCTGAGCGCCGAGAGCGAGATGCCCGAGCCGGCGCCGAGCTCGGGCACCTGCGACACGGTGAGGCGCAGCACCTCGGCGATGACCCAGGTGCCGATCGCGAAGTAGCCGCCGACGAGCCGGAAGGCGAGGAACGAGATGGGGATGGAGACGAGCGCCGCGATGAGCGCGGCGACGGGCACGGCGAGGAACGGGTCGAGCCCCACGAGATCGGCGATGAGCACGAGCCCGTAGGCGCCGATGCCGATGTAGGCCTGCTGCCCGATCGAGAGCATGCCGCCGTAGCCGGCGAGCAGGTTCCAGGTCGAGGCGAGGATGACGAGGATGAAGAGGCTCACGAGCGACTGGATGGTCGCGAGCCCAACGAGGTAGGGCAGCGCCGCGAGCACGACGACGGCGAGGCCGAGCATGCTCGTGCCGACGATCGAGCTGCGCGACCAGCGCGTGACGCGGAACGCGGCGGCCGACGGCTGCTCGGTGAGGGTCGGGATGCTCATGAGACGGCCGATCCCTTCAGCAGGCCCTGCGGGCGCACGGCGAGGAAGACGAGGAACACGAGGTGCCCGATGAGCACCTGCTGCGCGGGGAAGAAGGCGCCGCCGATCGTCTGCGCGAGGCCGAGGATCATCGCGCCCAG
This sequence comes from Microcella daejeonensis, assembly GCF_026625045.1. Lineage (GTDB taxonomy): Bacteria > Actinomycetota > Actinomycetes > Actinomycetales > Microbacteriaceae > Microcella > Microcella daejeonensis. The sequence goes on from NZ_CP113089.1 coordinate 1,980,435, forward strand.
CAGCGTTCCCCACAGGTTGCCGAGCCCGCCGATGATCACCGCCTGGAACGCGAAGATGAGCAGCAGCGAGCCCGAGAACGGATTGAACGAGCTCTGGATGCCCGAGCTGAAGCCCGCGATGGCGACGAGCCCGAACGCGATCGCGGCCGCCGTCGCGTAGATGCGGCGCGGGTCGACGCCGCTCAGGGCGACCGTCTCGGCGTCGTCGCTCACCGCGCGGATGAGCCGCCCGTAGGCCGTGCGCTGCAGCACCAGGGAGAGCGCGGCGAGCAGCCCGACCGCGAGCACGAAGATCGTCAGCGGCAGCAGCCCGATCTGCAGGCCGAAAGGCAGCGAGAGCGAGGCCGTGTCGAAGCCGCCGAGGGTGAGGCGCCGTTGATCGGCCGACTGGGTGACGAGCAGCAGGTTCTGGATGATGATCGACAGCCCGAATGTGACGAGCAGCGAGGGCAGCGGCGAGGCCTCGAGGGTGCGCTGCAGCAGGAACCGCTGCAGCACCCAGCCCGCGGCGGCGGTGAGCGGCGCGACGACCAGGAGGGCGACGACGGGGGAGACCGCGAACACGTTGACGACGAGCAGCATGCCGTAGCTCGCGATGACGGCGACGTCGCCGTGCGCGAGGTTGACGAGCCGCATGACGCCGAAGAGCAGCGAGAGCCCGGCGGCGAAGAGGGCGTACTGGCCGCCGAGCAGCACCCCCTGCACGATCGGATCGAGCAGGTTCACGACTCCTCCAGTTCTGCCGCGTCGAGCGTGGTGATGGTGCCGGTCGGGGTGACGTGCGCGACGCCGGCGCCGAAGTAGGCGGCCGAGATCTCGTCCATCGTGAAGCCGCTGCCGGCGAGCGAGGTGGCCCCCTGCAGCAGGCAGTGCACCTCGTCGCTGACGGCGAGCGCCTGCCGCACGTCCTGCTCGACGACGAGGATGGACGTTCCCGTGCTCTGGATCTCGGGCAGGCTCGCGTACAGCTGCCCGATCACGGCGGGAGCGAGTCCGAGGCTCACCTCGTCGAGCAGCAGCACCTCGGGGTTCGACATGAGGGCGCGGGCGATGGCGGTTGCCTGCCGCTCGCCGCCGGAGAGGTCGCCCGCGGAGCGCGACCTCCGCTCCGCGACGAGGGGCATGAGCGCGTACACGCTCGACAGGTCCCACTGGCCGCGGCGCTTCGTCGACGCGCCGACGAGCAGGTTCTCCTCGACCGTGAGGGAGGGGAACAGCCGGCGGCCCTCGGGAACGAGGATGATGCCCGCACGGGCGCGCTCGTGGGCGGGCATCCGCGTGATGTCGGCGCCGTTGTAGAGGATGCGCCCGCCCGTCGGCGCCATCTGCCCTGCGAGCGTCTTCAGCAGCGTGGACTTGCCGGCGCCGTTGGCGCCGATGACGGCGAGCGTCTCGCCCCGCTCGAGCCGCAGCGAGATGCCGCGGAGGGCCGGCAGCTCGCCGTAGCCGGCGCGCAGCTGCTGCACCTCGAGCACGATCTCCTTGCCCGAGCTCGCGGGCGCCTCACGCATCCTCGTCCTCCTCCGGGTCGATGCCGAGGTAGACGCTCTTGACCCGCGGGTTCGCCATGACCTCGTCGGGGCTGCCGACCGCGATCACCTCGCCGTAGGTGAGGCACATCATGCGGGTGGCGACGGCGGTGAGCGCGTGCACGACGTGCTCGATCCAGACGACGGTGACGCCCGCGGCGAGCACCTCGCGGACGAGCTCGACGAGCTCGGGCACCTCGGCCTCGGTGAGCCCGCCGGCGATCTCGTCGAGCAGCAGCAGGCGGGGGTTCGCCGCGAGCGCGCGCGCGACCTCGAGCCGTTTGCGGTCGAGCAGTCGCAGGGATCCCGCCGCGACGTTCGCCTGCGCGTCGAGGCCGGTGCGCGACAGGGCCTCGATCGCCCGGGTCTGCGCCGTCGAGCCGCGCGCACCGCCGGCGAAGGATGCCGCGACGAGCATGTTCTCCATCACGGTCATGCCGGCGAAGGGGCGGGGGATCTGGAAGCTCGTCGCGATGCCCTGCCGCGCCCGCCACGCGGCCGGGCGACGGGTGATGTCGTCCCCGCGGTACTCCAGCCGTCCGCTCGTCGCCCGCACCGAGCCCGACAGCAGCCCGAGCAGGGTCGACTTGCCCGCACCGTTGGGCCCGATGATGCCCAGGGCCTCTCCGGCCTCGACGCGCAGGTCGAGGCCGGAGAGCACGGTGAGGGTGCCGTAGCGCTTGGTGAGCCCGCGCGCATCGACGAGCGGAGCGGCTGGGGTCACCGACCCGTCCAGTCGATCAGCTCGATCTCGCCGCCCGTGGGGATCTCGGGGTTGTCGGCGTTCGCGACGATGACGAGCTCGTAGGTGCCGTCGCCGTTGCCGCGCCACTGGCCGCCGACGAGCGGGGTGAGCGAGACGTTCGGCACGGGGCCGGCCGTGAAGTCGATCGTGCCGGCCACGGTGTCGGTCGTGAGCCCGGCGAGCGAGGCGCGCAGGTCATCCGTCTCGACGGAGTCGCTCGCGGCGATCGTGGCCGTCGCGACCTCGAACAGCGCGTGGGCGAAGCCGAGCGGCTGGGTCCACTGGCGACCGGTCTCCTCCTCGTAGGCGGCGGCGAGCTCCTCGGCGCTCTGCCCGGTGAGCGAGCTCGAGAACGGGTGCGAGGGGCTCCACCACACCTCGGTGGCGATGTTCTCGCCGTCGGCGCCGAGCGCCTCGACAGCGGAGGGGAACAGCAGCGCCTTGGCGATCGTGGCCATCTGCGGCTGGTAGCCCTGCTGGATGGCCTGCTGCCAGAAGGTCGTGAAGTCGGGCGGGATGGGGACGCCCATGAGGATGTCGGCTCCGGCGTCCTGGAACGCGGAGATCTGGGCCGAGAAGTCGGCCTGCCCGTTCGGGTACGCGCCCGGGTTGACCGGCGCGAGCCCGCCTCCCTCGATGATCGGGGCGAAGCCCGTCGTCGTGTCGGCCCAGGCGTTGCCGTCGGCGTCGTTCGGCAGCAGCTGCGCCACGGAGCCCCCGCCGGGCACGGCCGCCCACATCTCGCTGTAGACGCTGCCGACCTCGCCGAGGCCCCAGAAGAAGTGGTACGTGTAGTCGAAGCCCTGATCGGGCGTGCCGCCGCGGCCGAAGTACCAGGCCTGCCAGGGCGCCACGGTCGTGATGCAGACGACCTGGTTCGCCTCGCACTGGTCCGAGACGGGGTTGGTGGTCTCGGGCGTGGAGGAGGCGAGGATCATGTCGACGCCGTCGTCGAGGATGAGCTCGGCCGCGACGTCGGCGGCGCGCGCCGGGTCGCTCTGCGTGTCGGCCACGATGATCTCGACGCTGTACTCGGTGCCCGCGGCGTCGACGACGCCGTTCTCCTCGTAGTACGCGCGCACCTGGTCGAGCACGAAGCTGTCGGCCTCGCCGAAGGCGGCGAGCGGGCCGGTCTGCGGGGTGACGTACCCGATGCGGATGACGTTCTCGCCGTCTCCGCCGCCGCCGTCAGCGCCGCCGAGGGTCGGAGCGGAGCAGGCCGCGAGCAGGAGGACGGTGGACGCGGTCAGGGCGACCGGGGCGAGGATGCGGCGCCGCCGTCCTCCGCTGGATGGGTGCAGGAACGTGCTCATGGTGCCTCTCCTCAACGCCGTTGTTCGGATTGCGCAACACTGTGCGTATAGAGAACTATGCGACTCGGTCGTTCGGGTGTCAAGGAGCGCCGGGGTTGACACGAGGAGGCCCCTCGCTCACGCTAAGTTCGGCATGCGTACTTCGCGGCGACCGCCGCACGCCGGGCATCCCCTCGTCGGGGCCGCCCGCCCCCACTCCCGCAGGAACGGACCAGATGACCGCAGACAGCGCCGCCCCCCTCGTCGATCGGCCGACCGAGTTCGTGCAGTCGCTCGAGCGCGGCCTCGCCGTCATCCGCGCCTTCAGCGACGAGCGCCCGCGCCTGACGCTCTCCGAGGTCGCCCGCCACACGGGGCTCACCCGCGCGGCCGCGCGACGATTCCTGATCACGCTGCAGCACCTCGGCTACGTCGGCAGCGATGCGGGCCAGTTCTACCTCCGGCCCTCGGTGCTGCAGCTCGGCTACGCCTACCTCTCTTCGCTCTCGCTCGCCGACATCGCGCTCGAGCACCTCACCCCCGCCGCGGACGAGCTGCACGAGTCGTGCTCGGCCTCGGTGCTCGACGGTGACAGCGTGGTCTACATCGCTCGGGCATCCACCACCCGCATCATGTCGATCAATCTCGCCGTCGGCACCCGTCTGCCCGCCGCGACCACCTCGATGGGGCGCGTCATGCTCGCCTCGCTGCCCGAGGCCGAGCTCGAGGCGTTCCTCGCGGGCGTCTCGCTCGAACCGCGCACGCCCTCGACCATCACGACCGTCGACGCGCTGCGCGCCGAGATCGATCGGGTGCGCGAGCAGGGCTGGTGCGTGCTCGATCAGGAGCTCGAGATCGGCGTGCGCAGCGTCGCGGTGCCGGTGCGGGATGCCCGCGGCCAGGTCATCGCGACCGTCAACGCCTCGGCGCACTCCACCCGGGTGACGCTCGACACGCTGCGCACGACCTTCCTCGCGCGCATCCAGCAGGTCGCCGCCGGGATCGAAGCCGACCTCGCGGCCCGCCGCTAGCCGGGCCGCCCGCGTCGCGCGCCGGTAGGCGGGCCGACCGCGCGGCCGGCCGAGTCGTCCTCGGCGCCGCCCGTGCCGACCGCTCGCGCCTAGCCGAACGCGCCGCGCAGGATCCCCTCGATCGCCGCGCGGTCGACCGGAGCCGGGTGCTCGATCGGCAGCTTCGCCTCGACGATGCCCACGGCCTCCTCGAGCTGCGCCTCGGTGAGGCCGAGCTCGCGCAGTCCGCGGGGCGCGCCGGCCTCGCGACCGAGCTCGCGAAGACCCTCGACGGCATCGTCGACGCCGAGGGCCTCCGCGAGGCGTGCGGCGACCTCGGGGGCCGCGGGCGCGGTGAAGGCGAGCACGTGCGGCAGCACGACGGCGTGCGTCTGCGCGTGCGGCAGGTCGAAGGCGCCGCCGAGGGCGTGGCAGATCTTGTGGTGCAGGCCCGATCCGGCGGCGGCGAACGACATGCCGGCGAGGAAGGAGCCGTAGACGAGGCGCTCGCGGGCGGCGTCGCGGTGCGCGCCGCGGATCCCGCGCAGGCCCTCGGCCAGCGCGCGGACGCCCTCGCCGGCCATGAGGCGCACGATCGGGTTCGAGGCGGGCGTCCAGAACGACTCGACGCAGTGGGCCATGGCGTTGAGCGCCGAGGCCACGGCGAGGTCGTCGGGGAGGGTGGCGACGAGCTCGTCGTCGTAGACGACGCTGCGCGGCAGCACGCGGGCATCCACCCCCGTCTCCTTGCGCGCGGCGGTGGTGAGGCCCCAGACCGGCGTCATCTCGCTGCCGGCGTAGGTGGTGGGGATGGCGATGATCGGCAGGCCGGTGGTGAGCGCGACGATCTTGGCCGTGCCGGTGGTCGAGCCGCCGCCGATCGAGACGAGGCCGTCGACGTCGTGCTCGGCGGCGACGCGGCGGGCCTCCTCGGCGACCGCGTCGGGAACGTGCGGGCGCACCCCGCTGAAGCGCACCGCCACGCGGTCGCGCCACGGGGCGCTCAGCTCGTCGGCGAGCGCGCTCTCCGCCTCGGCGGCGATGAGCATGACGCGGCGGAGGCCCAGCGCCTCGAGCTCGCCCGCGACGGCGGTGCGGCTCGACCCGGCGCCGAACGTCACGCGGTAGGGGAGGGCGGTGTAGAGGAATTCCACGGGGTGCTCCTGTCGGTCGCGCGCGCTCGCCGCGTAATATGCGGATGCATGGTATTCGGATAGCGAACTTCGGTTCGCCTAGAGTACAGTGCGGCGAGGGGCGGCGACAGGGTCGACCCCGCGGCACTCGCACTCCCAGCAACCACAGAGAGGTGGCGGCGACATGACGGCAGAGCACGAGACCCTCGGCGATGCGCACGAGCAGGCGGCGCGCGAGCAGCGCGTGACCGACGAGGTCGTCGCGAGCTTCGAGGGCGCGGGGGATGCCCGGCTGCAGCACCTCATGCAGGCGCTCACGCGCCACCTGCACGCCTTCGCCCGCGAGGTGCGGCTGACGACCCCCGAGTGGGAGGCCGCGATCGGGTTCCTCACCCGTGCCGGGCACATCACCGACGACCGCCGGCAGGAGTTCATCCTGCTGAGCGACGTGCTCGGCCTCTCGATGCTCACCGTCGGCATGAACGCGCCCGCTTCCGCCTCGGCGACCGAGTCGACGGTCTTCGGGCCGTTCTTCCTCGAGAACAGCCCAGAGATCCCGCGCGGGGGCGACATGGGCGAGGGCGTCAAGGGCATGCCGTGCCACGTGCGCGGCCGGGTCACCGGCGTCGACGGCGCACCGATCGCCGGCGCCCGCGTCGAGGTCTGGGGCGCGGACGAGGACGGCTTCTACGACGTGCAGTACGTCGGCGACGTCGTGCAGGCGCGCGCGCACCTCTTCACCGACGCGAACGGCGAGTACGACTTCTGGACGGTGCAGCCGGCCGCGTACCCCATCCCGCACGACGGTCCCGTCGGCGACCTGCTCGCCGCGACGAACCGCTCCGTCATGCGCCCGGCGCACATCCACTTCATGGTCGAGGCCGAGGGATTCGAGACCCTCATCACGCACATCTTCGTCGCGGGCGACGAGTGGCTCGGCGACGACGCCGTCTTCGGCGTCAAGCAGAGCCTCATCCTCGACTTCGAGCGGCACGAGCCGGGCGAGGCGCCCGGCCGCCGCGTCGACGAGCCGTGGAGCTCGACCACCTTCGACATCGTGCTCGCGCCCACGGGCGCCTGAGCCTCGCATCCCGAGACCCCGCCGCACCGGCCCCGACGACCGCATCGACCCCCAGCACAGGAGACGCACCATGACCGAGATCCGCATCGAGACCGACGTCCTCATCGTCGGCAGCGGCCCCGCCGGCGCCTCGGCGGCCGTGTTCCTCGCCACCCACGGGATCCGCACCCACGTCATCACGAAGTACAGCTGGACGGCGAACACGCCGCGCGCGCACATCACCAACCAGCGCGCGATGGAGATCTTCCGCGACATGGGCATCGAGCAGCAGGTGCTCGCCGAGGCCGTGCCGCACCACCTCATGGGCGATACCGTCTTCTGCACCTCGCTCACGGGCGAGGAGCTCGGGCGCATGCACACCTGGGGCACCTCGCCCGCGCGTCACGCCGACTACGAGGCGGCGAGCCCGAGCCTCAACTGCGACCTGCCGCAGAACCTGCTCGAACCCATCCTCATCCGTACCGCCGCCGAGCGCGGCGCCGTCGTGCGGTTCTCGACCGAGTTCGTCTCGTTCGAGCAGGATGACGAGGGCGTCACCGTCACCGTGCGCGACCGGCTCACGGGCGAGGAGTACGGCATCCGGGCCCGCTACCTCATCGGCGCCGACGGCGCGCGCTCGGTCGTCGCCGCGCAGGCGGGCCTCGAGTACGAGGGCCGCATGGACATCGCCGGCTCGATGAACATCACCTTCAAATCCGACCTGAGCCACCTCGTCGCGCACCGCCCGAGCGTCCTCTACTGGGTACTGCAGCCCGGCTCGAACATCGGCGGCATCGGCATGGGGCTCGTGCGCATGGTGCGCCCGTGGAACGAGTGGCTCATCGTCTGGGGCTACGACATCACGCAGCCGCCGCCCGAGGTCGACGAGGCGGCCGCCATCCAGATCGTGCGCAACCTCGTCGGCGATCAGGAGCTGCCCGTCGAGATCACGGGCACCTCGCTGTGGGGCAACAACGAGATGTACGCCACGACCCTGTCGAACGGGCGCGTCTTCGGCTCGGGCGACGCGATCCACCGCCACCCGCCGTCGAACGGGCTCGGCTCGAACACCTCGATCGGCGACTCCTACAACCTCGCCTGGAAGCTCGCCTACGTCATCAAGGGCCTCGCCGGCCAGTCTCTGCTCGACAGCTACCAGGCCGAGCGCGCGCCCGTCGCGAAGCAGATCGTGCTGCGCGCCAACAAGTCGGGCGCCGAGTTCGGGCCCATCTTCGAGGCCCTCGGCGTGCTCGGCACGAGCGACCCCGTGCAGATGCAGGCGAACATCGACGCGCGGAAGGAGAACACGCCGGATGCCCGCGCCCGCCGCGCGGCGCTGACGAAGGCCATCGAGCTCAAGGACTACGAGTTCAACGCCCTCGGCGTCGAGCTGGGCCAGCAGTACGACTCCGCCGCGGTCGTGCCCGACGGCACCGAGCGGCCCGTGCCGACCCGCGACCCCGAGCTCTACTACGAGGCCACGACCTACCCCGGCGCGCGCCTGCCGCACGCCTGGCTGCTGCGCGACCGGCAGAAGGTCTCGACCCACGACGTCGCGGCCACCGGCGCCTTCACCCTGCTCACCGGCATCGCGGGGGAGGAGTGGGCGACCGCTGCCGAGGCCGCGGCCGCCGAGCTCGGCATCCCGCTCACCGCGATCGTCATCGGCCCGGGCCGCGAGGTCACCGACGTCTACAACGACTGGGAGCGCATCCGCGGCATCGAGGAGGACGGCTGCGTGCTCGTGCGCCCCGACAAGCACGTCGCCTGGCGCTCGCTCACGATGAGCGACGACCCCTCGACGGCCCTGATGGATGCCCTCCGCGCGGTTCTCGCCCGCTAGAGCCGCCCGTGCCCGCCCTCGCCGCGCCGCGGGCTGCTCGTCTGCGCGCGGCCCGCGGCATGTTTCCAGCCCGTGACGTCTGCGCGCTGCGCGCGCGCCGAGCGGCCGCAGCCGACAGAATGGTCGGATGAGTACGCCGTCGAGCCCCCTCCTCCAGGTCCGCGACCTCACCATCGGCTTCCGCACCCCGGGCGGCATCGTCGAGGCCGTCACCGGCGTCGATCTCGATGTCGCCGAGGGCGAGACGGTCGCCATCGTCGGCGAGTCGGGCTCGGGCAAGTCGACGACGGCGATGGCGGTCATCGGCCTGCTCGCCGGCAACGGCGACGTCTCCCGCGGCAGCATCCGCTTCGACGGCACCGAGCTCGTGGGGCTCGCCGAGTCGCGCATGCAGAAGGTGCGCGGCGCCTCCATCGGCCTCGTCCCGCAGGATCCGATGTCGAACCTCAACCCCGTCTCCAAGGTGGGCACCCAGGTCGCGGAGACGCTGCGCGCGCACGACATGGTCGGCCGCGACGGGCTCGACGCCGCCGTGCACGCCGCCCTCGCGGCCGCGGGCCTGCCCGACCCGGCGGCGACCGCCAAGCAGTACCCGCACGAGCTCTCGGGCGGCATGCGCCAGCGCGCTCTCATCGCCATCGGCCTCGCCTGCCGGCCGCGCCTCCTCATCGCCGACGAGCCGACCAGCGCCCTCGACGTCACCGTGCAGCGCACCATCCTCGACCAGATCGAGCGCATGACCGACGAGTTCGGCACGAGCGTGCTGCTCATCACCCACGACCTCGGGCTCGCCGCGGAGCGCGCCGCGCGCGTCGTCGTCATGAGCAAGGGCCGCGTCGTCGAGACCGGTTCGGCCGAGCAGATCCTCTCGCAGCCCGAGCACGAGTACACCCGCCGCCTCGTCGCGGCGGCGCCGAGCGTCGCCATCGCGCGCGCCGTGCCGATCTCGCGGCCGACCGCCGTCCCGACCGCCGTGGCGGGCGAGGGCGAGGGCTCCGACGGGTCGACGGGCGCGCCGACTGCCGCCGCTCCCGACGCGGTCGACAACATCGTCGAGATCCGCGACCTGACGAAGGTCTACCGCCGCCGCGGGCGCCGCGACGACTTCGTCGCCGTCGACGGCGTGAGCCTGAGCATCCCGCGCGGCAGCACCGTCGCGATCGTCGGCGAATCGGGCTCGGGCAAGACCACGACGGCGCGCATGCTGCTGCGGGCGATCGAGCCGACGAGCGGCAGCATCCGCTTCGACGGCGAGGACGTCTCGGCGATGGATACTGCGGCGCTCCGCCGCTTCCGCGAGAACGTGCAGCCGGTCTTCCAGGATCCGTACTCCTCGCTCAACCCCTCCTTCACGGTGCAGCGCATCATCGAGGAGCCGCTCGCCGTCTACGGCCGCGGCTCGGGCAGCGAGCGCCGTGCGCGCGTGCACGAGCTGCTCGAGCAGGTCTCGCTGCCGACGAGCACGGCCAGCCGCTACCCCTCGCAGCTCAGCGGCGGGCAGCGTCAGCGCGTCGCCATCGCGCGGGCGCTCGCGCTTAAGCCGCGCCTCATCGTCTGCGACGAGCCGGTCTCGGCGCTCGACGTGCTCGTGCAGGCGCAGATCCTCGATCTGCTCGCCGACCTGCAGCGCGAGCTCGGGCTCAGCTACCTCTTCATCAGCCACGACCTCGCCGTGGTGCGTCTCATCAGCGACCACGTCTGCGTCATGCAGAACGGGCGCATCGTCGAGCAGGCGCCGAGCGAGCAGCTGTTCGAGAGCCCGCAGCACCCGTACACGAAGGCGCTCCTCGCCTCCATCCCGGGCGCGGCGCTCGGCGCGGCCTAGTCCGCAGCGCAGGCGCGACCTCGCGGCCCGAGCAGGAGCCCGGGCCGCGAGGAACCCGCGTCAGCGGCGGGTGCCGGCCGTCGGGTCGAGCGCCTCGCGCAGCGACTCGCCCAGCAGGGTGAAGCCGAGCGCCGTGATGGCGATGCAGAGGCCGGGCAGGAACGCCAGGTGCGGCGCGATCGCCAGCTCGTTCTGCGCGTAGGTCAGCATGCGACCCCACTCCGCGGTCTCGGGGCGTCCGCCGCCGAGGCCGAGGAACGACAGCGCCGCGGCCTCGATGACGGCGGTGGCGAGGCTCAGGGTGCCCTGCACGATGACGGGGCCAAGGCTGTTCGGCAGGATGTGCGAGAGGCTCACCGCGCTCTTGCTGAGGCCGAGCGTGCGCGCTGCGAGCACGTACTCCTTGTTCTGCTGGGCGATCATCGACGACCGCAGCAGGCGGGCGAAGATGGGCACCTGCGAGACGCCGATGGCGATCATGATCGCGGCCGGGTTCTGCCCGAGGATGGCCGCGATGCTCACGGCGAGCAGCAGGTTCGGCACCGAGAGCAGGATGTCGACGAAGCGCATGATGACGTTGTCGATCCAGCCGCCGAAGGTTCCGGCGACCCAGCCGATCAGCATGCCGCCGGCGAGCCCGAGAGCCGTCGAGATGAGGCCGATGAGCAGCGAGGCCTGCGCTCCCCAGATGAGCTTGCTCAGCACGTCCCCGCCGAAGCGGTCGATGCCGAGCGGGAAGGCGGGGTTCTCGCCGATGCCCGGCAGGAAGGTCGGGGTGACCTCGCGCTGGCCGGGCAGCGCCTCGCCCGGGTAGGGGGCGAGCACGGGGGCGAGCACGGCGATGAGCACGAACGCCAGCACGACGAGCGCGCCCGCGATGGCCTGCGGATTGCGGCGCAGTCGACGCCAGGCGTCGCGCCAGAGGCTCGAGCCGGCGAGGTCGGCCGAGGCCGAGCCGCCGGGGCGGGGAGTTCCGCCGATCGGAGCGGCGGCGGGAGGAAGGCTGTTGGTCATTGAACACGCACCCGGGGGTCGATGATGCTGTAGCTGATGTCGACGAGCAGGTTGATCAGGGCGTACAGGATCGCGATGAAGAGGATGAAGCCCTGCAGCACGGGGAAGTCGCGTCGGAAGATCGCGTCGGCGAGGAAGTTGCCGATGCCCGCGAAGGCGAAGACCGTCTCGGTGAGCACCGCGCCCGAGATGAGCAGGCCGAGCTGCAGACCGATCGTCGTGACCACGGGCAGCAGCGCGTTGCGCAGCACGAAGCGGTCGCGGATGAGTCCGCTCGAGAGGCCCTTGGCGCGCGCCGTGCGCACGTAGTCGGCGCCGGTGACCTCGAGCACGGATGCCCGCGTGATGCGCGCGATGATGGCGAGCGGGATGGTGCCGAGCGCGATGCCCGGCAGCACGAGGTGCATGAGGGCGTCGCCGGAGGCGTCGAACTCGCCCGTCAGCAGCCCGTCCAGGACGGCGAAGCCCGTGACGTCGGTGGCGTCGATGCGCGGATCCTGACGGCCGTCGGGCGGGAACCAGCCGAGCTCGACCGCGAAGACGTACTTGAGGATGAAGGCGAGGAAGAAGACCGGGATGGTGACGCCGAGGAGGCTCACGACGACCGCGACGTGGTCGGGCGCCTTGCCGTAGTACTTGGCGGAGAGGTATCCGAGCGGGATTCCGATGCCGATCGCGACGATGAGGGCGACGATCGTGAGCTCGATGGTGGCCGGGAAGCGGTTGGCGAACTCCTCGAGCACCGGGCGGCCGGTCTGGATGGAGACCCCGAAGTCGCCCGAGAGCAGTCGACCGATGTAGGTCACGTACTGCTCGAGGATGGGGCGGTCGAAGCCGTAGGCGGCGTTGACCTCGGCGACGCGCTCGGGCGTGGCGCGCTCGCCGAGCAGTGCGGTGGCGGGTCCTCCGGGCAGTGAGCGCACCCAGAGGAAGAGCAGCAGGGAGAGGCCGAACAGCGTCGGCACGAGCAGCGCTACCCGTTTGCCGATGAGACGGAGCACGAGGGGGGTCCTTCCGGTCGCAGGGGGACGGGGGCGGAACCCGTGGGTTCCGCCCCCGTCTCGGGCGGTACTACTCGGCCAGCTCGATGAGGTTGAACACCTCGTCGTTGACCGGGCTCACCGGGTAGCTCTCCACGCGCTCGCCGAAGGCGAGCGAGGGAGCCGGGTGAGCGAGCGGCACGGCCGGGATGAACTGCGCGATCTGCTCGTTGATCGACTCGTAGAGCGGCAGCTGCTCCTCGAGGTCGCCGAGGCCGCGGGCCTCGTCGAGCGCGGAGAACAGCTCGGGGTTGTCGAAGCCGAACTCCGGCTTCTCGGCCCCGAAGAAGACGCCGACGAAGTTGTCGGTGTCGTTGTAGTCGCCCGTCCAGCCGAGGAGGTGGATGCCGTGGTCGGGCGTGTTCTGCACGCGGTTGAGGTACTCGCCCCACTCGTTCGGCTGCGGGTTGACCTCGATGCCGATCTCGGCGAGCTGGCTGCTCAGGTTGGTGAAGACCTGCTCAGGGGTGGGCATGTACGGCCGCGAGATGTTCGTCGGGTAGTTGAAGTCCAGCGAGAACCCGTCGGGGTACCCGGCGTCGGCGAGCAGCGCCCGCGCGGCCTCGGGGTCGTAGTCGTACGTGGTGACGTCCTCGTTGTAGCCGGCGACCACGGGCGGGATGAACTGGGTGGCCAGCTGCGTGCCCTCGGGGAGCGTCTGCGCGATGAGCTGCTCCTTGTCGATCGCCTGCGAGATCGCCTGGCGCACGCGCACGTCGGCGAGCTCCGGGATGGCGTGGTTGAAGCCCAGGTACAGGATCGTGAACGGGTCGCGCGGCACGATCTGGAAGCCGGCGTCCTCGAGCGCGACGGTGTCGGCGGGGGCGACGAGGTCGTACCCGTCGATGCTGCCGGCCTCGAGCGCCTGGCGGCGCGCGTTCGGGTCGTCGATCACGCGGAAGATGATGTCGGTGACATCGCCCGCCTCGCCCCAGTAGTCGGGGTTCGCGCTGAGCTCGAGCTGCGATCCGACGTCCCACGACTCGAAGACGTAGGGGCCGGTGCCGGTCGGGTGCGCCGTGGCGTACTCCGAGAGCACAGGGGCCTCGTCGGTGCCGCCGACCTCGTCGGCGCCGTACTCCTCGAGAGCCGTGGGGCTCTGCATCGAGAAGGCGGGCAGCGAGAGGGAGGCGATGAATCCGGCGAACGGCGTCGTCAGGGTGATGACGGCCTCGGTCTCGCCGGTGGCCTCGCAGCTCTCGTAGAGAGCGGCCTCGTCACCCGCGTAGCCGCGGAAGAGGCTGCCGTAGTAGTACGCGAGGCCCGGGCTCTGCGCCAGGCCCTCGAAGTTGTACCAGCGGTCGAAGTTGGCGCACACGGCCTCGCCGTCGAAGGGGGTGCCGTCGTGGAAGCTCACGCCCTCCTTCAGCTGGAAGGTGTAGCTGAGGCCGTCCTCCGACTGCTCCCACGACTCGGCGAGCAGCGGTGCCGGATCGGCCGACCCGGGCTCGACGCCGACGAGGCCCTCGAACATCTGGCGGGCGACGCGGAAGGACTCGCCGTCGCTGGCGAAGGCCGGGTCGAGGCTGACGGGATCGCCCGAGGCGGCGAAGACGAACGTGCCGTCGGGGCCGTCGCCCTCTCCTGCGGATCCGTCGCGCTCGCTCTGCACGCAGCCGGTGAGCGCGATGGCTCCCGCTGCGAGCATGGCGAGGGCGGCCATGGGCCGTGTGTGTCGCGAAGTTGCTCTCATTGAGGTGTTCCTCCGGTCTGTGACGCTGGACGGTGCTGGGTGCGCGCGACGGGGAACGGCTGACCGGCCCCCTCGCGGATCACTTGACCCTATGCTTTCGCTGTTACGAGCGTGTGACGCCCCGCACAGTCGTGCGCGAATGCGCGGCGCGCATCCCGCCCGGGCCGGCCGATCGGGCGGTCATCCGGCGGCGCCCTGCAGACTCCCCGTCGTGGGGCCCGCCGGGTCGTAGATCTGGCAGAGGATCTCGCGGTCGCCGTTGGCCCAGCTGCCCTCGGTGGGGTGCAGGTAGGTGAAGTCGTAGGCCGAGTCGGTCCACGGCCCGCCCGTGAAGGCCTCGAACTCGGCGAGGCACCGCTCGTCGGCCTCGGCCGTGATCGCCGCGATGCCGGGGAACTCGGGGTCGCCGAGGATGATCGAGGCGTAGACCTCGCTCGCGTGCGGCTCATCGCACGGCAGCACCTCGACGGAGTCGATCTCGGCTCCCAGCTCGGCCTCGCCGAGGCAGTCGCCGACCTCGAGGGAGAACACGTCGCCGCGCGGCTCCGCGTCATCCCCGTCGACGCCCGCGCACCCGGCGAGCACGAGCGCGGCGGCCAGCACGGCCCCGCCGAGCGGACGGGGGAGCGGTGCGGTCACGACGGGGCCCCGGTCGCCCGCACGAGCGCGAGGGCCTCCTCGTGCAGCAGCCCGTTCGTGGCGAGCGCCGAGCCGTGCCACGGCCCCTCCTCGCCGTCGACCGAGGTGAAGCGCCCGCCGGCCTCCTCGATGATGGGCTGCAGGGCCGCCATGTCGTAGGGCTGCAGGTCGAACTCCCCCGCGACGTCGAGCACGCCCTCCGCGACGAGCATGTACGACCACATGTCGCCGATGGCCCGGGCCCGCCAGCTCGCCCGGGCGAGGGCGAGCAGGCCGTCGAGGCGACCCGCGTCGTCCCAGCCGGGCAGGCTGTTGTACGACACGACGGCGTCGGCGAGGGTCTCGACGCCGCTCACGCGCAGCGGCCGGGCATCCCGATCGTGATGCGCCCCGGTGCGCGCGGTGAAGGCGCCGTGCCCGCGGGCCGCCCACCAGCGCTGCTCGAGGGCGGGGGAGCTGACGACGCCGACGACCGGCACGCCGTCGATCGCGAGCGCGATGAGGGTGCCCCAGATGGGGTTGCCGCGCAGGAAGTTGGCGGTGCCGTCGATGGGGTCGATGATCCACTGGCGGTGGATGCCCGCACCGGTGCCGTCGGAGGTGCCGAGCTCCTCGCCCAGCACGCCGTCGTCGGGGCGGGCGGCGGTGAGGCCCTCGCGGATCACCCGCTCGACCTCGCGATCGGCGTCGGTCACGGGGGTGCGGTCGGGCTTCGTCGTCACGGCGAGGTCCATGGCGCGGAACCGCGAGAGCGAGACGGCGTCGGCCTGCGCGGCGAGGTCGAGGGCCAGGTCCAGGTCGGCGGCGAGATCGGTTGCGAGGTCGGGATGCTCGGTCACGCCTCCAGCGTACGCGCGCGCCGCGCGGCGCCGCCCGCCCCGGGGTCGCGCCGCCCGGCGCAGGCGAGGCTCAGTACGCCGAGCGGGTGAGGGTCGTGAGCAGGCGCTGCAGCGAGTCGAGCCGCTGCGGACCGAGCGGGCCGAGCTCGCCCCGCTCGGCGGCTTCGACGAGCTCGCAGTCGGGGCTGTCGGGCAGATGGGTGCAGCCGCGCGGGCAGGTCGAGGCGATCGCGGCGAGGTCGCCGAAGGCGGTGACGATGCTGTCGGGGTTGATGTGCCCGAGCCCGAACGAGCGGATGCCGGGGGTGTCGATGATCCAGCCCTCGCTTCCGGGCAGGCGCAGCGAGACGGTCGACGAGCTCGTGTGCCGCCCGCGCCCGGTGACGGCGTTGACGTGACCGGTGGCCCGACCGGCTCCCGGCACGAGCGCGTTCACGAGCGTCGACTTGCCGACGCCCGAGTGCCCGACGGCGACGGTCGTGCGTCCGCGCAGGTGGGCGAGCAGCTCGTCGACGGGCGGGTCCTCGCTCGAGCTGCGCACGACCGCCACGTCGAGCCCGGCGAAGTGCTCGAGGAACGGCCCCGGGTCGGCGAGGTCGGTCTTCGTGACGACGATGAGGGGCGCGATGCCGGCGTCGAAGGCGGCGACGAGGTAGCGGTCGACGAGGCGCGGGCGCGGCTCGGGGTCGGCGGCCGCGACGACGATCATGAGCTGGTCGGCGTTCGCGACGACGATGCGCTCGACGACGTCGGTGTCGTCGGCGCTGCGGCGCAGCAGGGTGCGGCGGTCGTGCACGCGCACGATGCGGGCGAGAGCGCCCTCCTCGCCGCTCACGTCGCCGACGACGTCGACGCGGTCGCCCGTCACGATGGCGGTCTTGCGCAGCTCGCGGGCGCGGGTCGTGATGACCTCGCGCTCCTCCTCGCCGTTCTCGTCGACGAGGGCCAGGTACCTCCCGCGGTCGACGGTCACGATGCGCCCGACGACCGCATCGACGTGGGCGGGCCGCTGCTTGCTGCGGGGGCGGTTGGCCTTCGGATTCGGGCGCGCGCGCACCGACGACTCGTCGTACTCGCCGTAGGGGTCGAGGTCGTCGTCGTCGGGCGGCAGCCAGCTCATCCGGGCTGCTGCCCTGCGCGCTCGGCCGGGGCCGCGCTCGTGGCGAGCATCCCGCGCCACAGCTCGGCGAACTGCGGCAGCGTCTTGGCGGTCGAGGCGATGTCGTCGACCTCGATGCCGTCCACCGCGAGACCGACGATGGCCCCGGCCGTCGCCATGCGGTGGTCCTCGTAGGCGCGCCAGGGGCCGCCGGTGAGGGATGCGGGCTCGAGGGCGAGCCCGTCGTCGAGCTCGGTGACCGCGCCGCCGACGCCGTTGAGGTCGTCGGCGAGGGCGGAGAGCCGGTCGGTCTCGTGCCCGCGCAGGTGGCGGATGCCGGTCACCCGGCTCGGCCCCTCGGCGAGGGCCGCGAGGGCGACCAGGGCCGGAGCGAGCTCGCCGCCGGTCGACAGGTCGAGCTCGAGCCCGGGCAGGGCCGCGCCGCCGAGCAGCCCGGCACCGCCGTCGACGACGAGCGCCTCGCCGTCGCGGCGCACGGTCGCCCCGAAGCGGGGCAGGATGCGCGCGAGGTCGTCGCCGACCTGCGTCGTCGCGCGCGGCCAGCCCTCGATCGCGACGGTGCCGCCGGCGACGAGCGCGGCGATGAGGAAGGGCGCGGCGTTGGAGAGGTCGGGCTCGATGTCGATCTCGGCCGCGGCGATCGGCCCGGGGGCGACGACCCAGACGCCCTCGTCGGGGCTCGCGACCTCGACGCCGCGGGCGGCGAGGGCGGCGACCGTCATCTCGATGTGCGGCATCGAGGGCAGGTGCTCGCCCGTGTGGCGCAGCGTGAGCCCCTCGGTGAAGCGCGGGGCGGCGAGCAGCAGCCCCGAGACGAACTGGCTCGAGGCGCTCGCGTCGATCTCGACCTCGCCGCCGCGCACGGCGCCCGCGCCCCAGAGGCTGAACGGCAGGGTGCCGCGGCCGTCGTCGTTGACGTCGATGCCGAGGGCGCGCAGCGAGTCGATCGTGGTGCGCATCGGGCGGCGACGGGCCGCCTCGTCGCCGTCGAAGGCGACCGGGCCGAGCGCCAGCGCGGCGACCGGGGGCAGGAAGCGCATGACCGTGCCGGCGAGGCCGCAGTCGATGCTCGCCGAGCCCGCGAGCTCGGCCGGGGGAGTGATGCGCAGATCCGGCCCGTAGAGGCCCTCGCCCGGCACCTCCTCGATGACGACGCCGAGCGCGCGCAGCGCCTCGATCATGAGCGCGGAGTCGCGGGAGTGGAGCGGGCGGCGCAGCAGCGAGGGGTCGTCGGCGAGGGCCGAGAGCACGAGCTCGCGGTTGGTGAGGCTCTTCGATCCGGGGAGGGTGAGGCGGGCATCCAGCGGGCCGCGGGCGCGCGGGGCGGGCCACGCGCCATCGGCCGCGACGGGATCGGTGGTGCCGGGGCGCTCCTCATCGCCGTAGGGCGAGAACTGCGGGCCGGAATTATTCGAGATCAGCATCGGTTATCAGAGTATCGGCAGCCGCGAACAGGAACAGGAGGCGCCATGAGCACCATGACGCTGGATGCACCCCTCGCGCCGCGCGGATTCCGCGAGCAGGAGCGCTCAGTACACTGGCGCTCGATGACTGACGAGCTGCGGGCCGAGACGGCCCAGACGGACGCCGCACGCGTGGCCGAGGCGACCGATGCTCTCGCCCGCGAGGCGGAGCTCGCCGAGCGCCGCGTGCTGTTCCAGGAGCAGGCCCTGCCCTTCATGGATCAGCTCTACGGCGCGGCGATGCGCATGACCAAGAACCCCGCCGACGCCTCCGATCTCGTGCAGGAGACCTTCGTGAAGGCCTTCGCCGCGTTCGGCCAGTTCGAGCAGGGCACGAACCTCAAGGCCTGGCTCTACCGCATCCTCACGAACACGTTCATCAACGTGTACCGCAAGAAGCAGCGCGACCCCTACCAGGGCTCGGTCGACGAGCTCGCCGAGTGGCAGCTCGGGGGCGCCGAGTCGGCGACCTCGAGCTCGAGCCGCTCGGCCGAGGCCGAGGCGATCGACCGGATGCCCTCCGGCGTCGTGAAGGACGCCCTGCAGGCCATCCCCGAGGACTTCCGCCTCGCGGTGTACCTCGCCGATGTCGAGGGCTTCTCCTACCAGGAGATCGCCGACATCATGAAGACCCCCGTGGGAACCGTGATGAGCCGCCTGCACCGCGGCCGCCGTCTCCTGCGCGACTCCCTCGCCGACTACGCGCGCGAGCGCGGCATGGTCGCGAGCACGGCCCCGAGGAGGACGAGATGAGCGACTGCGGCTGCGACAAGGCCAAGGCCGAGCTCGAGGAGTTCCTGCACAACGAGCTCAGCGAGCAGCAGTGCAACGACATCCGCGAGCACATGGCGAACTGCGACGACTGCTCCGCCGAGCACCTCGTCGGCATCACGCTGACCGAGAAGGTCAAGCAGTCGTGCCAGGAGAAGGCTCCTGACGAGCTGCGGGCCATGATCGAGGGCGCCATCCTGCGCGCCGACGCGAACGTCTGAGCGGCGGCGTCGCGACTCCCGCGCCGTTCGATGCGGGTTCGGGATGACGCCGAAGGGCCCGTCACCGTGAGGTGACGGGCCCTTCGGCGTTCCGCGGCTCTAGTCGCTCAGCGCGGCATCCATGATCGCGGCGTGCTCCTGCGCGCTGCGCTTGGTCGAGCCCGTCGCGGGGGAGGCCGAGGCGGCGCGCGAGATCACACGCACTCCACGCGGGCCGGAGCGCTTCGCGCTCTCGAGCGCGAAGAAGGGCCACGCGCCCTGGTTCTCCGGCTCGTCCTGCACCCAGACGATCTCGGCGTTCGGGTACCGATCGAGCACGGCCTGCAGCTCGGTGTCGGGGAGCGGGTACAGCTGCTCCAGCCGCACGAGCGCGATGCCCTCGGTGCCGCGCTTCTCGATCTCGCTCTTGAGGTCGTAGTGGATCTTGCCGGCGTGCACGAGCACGCGCCGCACGGCGGCGCCGTCGGTGATGCGCGCGTCGTCGATCACCGGCTCGAAGCGACCCGAGGTGAAGTCGGCGACGTCGCTCGTCGCCCCGCGCAGACGCAGCATCGCCTTGGGGGTGAAGACCACGAGCGGGCGACGGGGCCGGGCGTAGGCCTGGCGGCGCAGCAGGTGGAAGTACGAGGCCGGCGTGGAGGGCCGGGCGATCGTCATGTTGTCCTCGGCGGCGAGCTGCAGGAACCGCTCGATGCGGGCGGAGGAGTGGTCGGGGCCCTGGCCCTCGTAGCCGTGCGGCAGCAGCAGCACGACGCTCGAGCGCTGGTTCCACTTCTGCTCGGCGGAGGACAGGAACTCGTCGACGATGGTCTGCGCCCCGTTGACGAAGTCGCCGAACTGCGCCTCCCACAGCACGAGCGCGTCGGGGCGCTCGACCGAGTAGCCGTACTCGAAGCCCATCGCGGCGTACTCGCTGAGCAGGGAGTCGTAGATCCAGAACTTCGCCTGGTTGTCCGACAGGTTCGCCAGCGGCAGCCACTCCTGGCCGTTGCTGCGGTCGTGCAGAACGGCGTGGCGCTGCACGAAGGTGCCGCGGCGGGAGTCCTGCCCGGCGAGGCGCACGGGCGTGCCCTCCATGAGCAGGGAGCCGAGCGCGAGCAGCTCGCCGAAGCCCCAGTCGACGCCGCCGTTGCGGCTCATGTCGACGCGCTTCTTGAGCATCGCCTGCAGCTTGCCGTGGATGGTGAAGCCCGCGGGCGGGTTGTCGTGCGCGTCGCCGATGTGCTGCACGACGGCGATGTCGACGCCCGTGGTCTCGGGCTCCGCCGGCTCGGCGGATTCGCCCGCGGTCGCGGTCCCGGCGCCGTCGACGACCGGGATGGACCCGGTCTGCACGGCGTGCGTCTCGGCGAAGGCGATCTCCAGGCGGTCCTGGAAGTCCTTGTGGGCGGCCTCGAACTCCTCGGCCGTGATGTCGCCGCGGCCGACGAGCGACTCGGTGTACAGCGTGCGCACGCTGCGCTTGGCCTCGATGAGGTTGTACATGAGCGGCTGCGTCATCGAGGGGTCGTCGCCCTCGTTGTGCCCGCGCCGGCGGTAGCAGACGAGGTCGATGACGACGTCGCGCTTGAACTCCTGCCGGTAGCGGAAGGCGAGCTCCGCGACGCGGACGACGGCCTCGGGGTCGTCGCCGTTGACGTGGAAGATCGGCGCCTGGATGGTCTTGGCGACGTCGGTCGAGTAGATCGACGAGCGCGCCTCGCCGGGAGGGGTCGTGAATCCGACCTGGTTGTTGACGACGACATGCACGGTGCCGCCGGTGCGGTAGCCGCGCAGCTGCGAGAGCTGCAGGGTCTCGAGCACGACGCCCTGGCCGGCCATCGCCGCGTCGCCGTGCACGAGCACGGGGAGCACGCTGAACCTGCCGTCGCCCTTGCGGTCCTGCTTCGCGCGGACGATGCCCTCGAGCACGCCGTTGACGGCCTCGAGGTGCGAGGGGTTCGCGGCGAGGTAGACGGGGATCTGCTTGCCGCTCATCGCGGTGAAGACGCCCTCGGTGCCAAGGTGGTACTTCACGTCGCCGGAGCCGTGCGAGCCGCGGGTGTCCTGCGTGCCCTCGAACTCGCGGAAGATCTGGCCGTAGGTCTTGCCGGCGATGTTCGCGAGCACGTTCAGACGGCCGCGGTGCGCCATGCCGATGGCGACCTCGTCGAGCTCGGCCTCGGCCGCGCCCTGCAGGATCTCGTCGAGCAGCGCGATGACCGACTCGCCGCCCTCGAGGCTGAACCGCTTCTGCCCGACGTACTTGGTCTGCAGGAAGGTCTCGAAGGCCTCGGCCTGGTTGAGCTTGCCGAGCACGCGCATCTGCTCGTCGTGCGTGGGCTTCTGATAGGGCTTCTCGAGAGCATCCTGGAACCACCGGCGCTGCGCCGGGTCCTGGATGTGCATGTACTCGATGCCCACGGTGCGGCAGTACGAGTCGCGCAGCACGCCGAGGATCTCGCGCAGCAGCATCGTGCGCTTGCCGCCGAAGCCGCCGGCGACGAACTCGCGGTCGAGATCCCAGAAGGTGAGGCCGTGGCTGGCGATGTCGAGGTCGGGGTGCGAGCGCTGGCGGTACTCCAGCGGGTCGACGTCGGCCATGAGGTGGCCGCGCACCCGGTAGGAGTTGATGAGCTCGTGCACGCGCGCCGTCTTCGAGATCGCGCCCGAGAGGTCGACGTTGATGTCCTGCGCCCAGTGGATCGGGTCGTAGGGGATGCGCAGGTCGGCGAAGATGTCCTCGTAGAAGCCGCGCTGGCCGATGAGCAGCTCGTGCACCTTCTTCAGGAACTCGCCGGAGCCGGCGCCCTGGATCACGCGGTGGTCGTAGGTGCTCGTCAGGGTGATGGTCTTGCCGATGCCGAGATCGGCGAGCGTCTCGGTCGACGCGCCCTGGAACTCGGCCGGGTAGTCGAGCGCGCCGGCGCCGATGATCGCGCCCTGGCCCTTCATCAGGCGGGGCACCGAGTGCACCGTGCCGATGCCGCCGGGGTTCGTCAGCGAGATGGTGTTGCCCTGGAAGTCGACGGCGGCGAGCTTGTTGTCGCGGGCGCGCTTGACGACGTCCTCGTAGGCGACGAGGAAGTCGCCGAAGCCCATCGTGTCGCACTTCTTGATGCCGGGAACGAGCAGCGCGCGCGTTCCGTCGGGCTTCGGCATGTCGATCGCGATGCCGAGGTTGATGTGCGCCGGGGTGACGACGACGGGCTTGCCGTCGACCTCGTCGTAGAAGACGTTCTGGCTGGGGAACTCCTTCAGCGCCCGCACCATCGCCCAGGCGATGAGGTGCGTGAACGAGACCTTGCCGCCGCGGGCGCGCTTGAGGTGGTTGTTGATGACGATGCGGTTGTCGATCATCAGCTTCGCCGGCACGGTGCGCACGCTCGTGGCGGTCGGCACCGTGAGGCTGGCGTCCATGTTCGTGGCGAGCGCCTTGGCCATGCCGCGCAGCGGCGTGACGACGTCCTCCGCGGGAGCGACCGGCTCGTCGTCGAGATCGGCGGGGGCCGCCGAGGAGGTCGGAGCCTGCGCCGGGATCGGCTGCGGCTGCGGCGCGATCGAGGTGGTGCGCGCGACGGGCTGGCTGCCGGTGACGGGCTGGCCGCCGGTGGCGGGCACCGAGGCCGCCGGCTGCGCGGCGGTCGTCGCCTCGGGCGCGTCGGCCGGGATCTCGACGACGGGGATGACCTCGGGGCCGGCGTGCGCGGACCCTTCGGCGTCGGCGGGGGCGGCGTCGCCGTTCTTGGCCGCCTGGTACTTCTCGAGGATGGGCCACCATGACGGGTCGACCGAGCTCTTGTCCGCCTGGAACTGCTCGTACATCTCGTCAACGAGCCACTCGTTGGCACCGAAATCGCCCGCGGCGCCGCCGTCCTGGCTGACTCCGGTCACTTGGCTTGACACAGCCGACCGCCCACTTTCCCAAAATCGAGGTTCGGATCGCGCGGAGCCGTCGCTGGTTCCGCCCGGTCAAGCCTAACCACTTCCGGCCGCGACTACCGGCCGTCGGCGGGGGTGGTTAGCGTTCATCCGTGCGATTCATCACCGAGCGGCCACACCACGACCTGACCTACTCCGACGTGTTCCTCGTCCCCGCGCGCTCCGAGGTCGGCAGCCGCCTCGGGGTCGACCTGACGGTCGATGATCCGAGCGGGATGCGCGTGCCGCTGGTCGCCGCGAACATGACCTCGGTGACCGGCGCTCGACTGGCCGCCGCGATGGCCCGGAGGGGAGGGCTCGGGGTGCTTCCGCAGGATCTCCCGCTGCAGGATCTCGACACCGCCATCCGCGCCGTGAAGTCGGCCGACGCCGTGCTCGACCCGCTCGTGCGCGTCGGCAGCGGCACGACCGTCGCCGAGGCCCTGCGGCTCGCGCCGGACACCCCCGGCGCCCTGCTGACGCTCGTCGACGGCGCGGGGGAGCCCGTGCGGTGCATCCCCGTCGCCGCCCTGCGTCACGTGCTGCCGGATGCCGAGCTGGGCGACGTGGTCGCCGAGGCGGTTCCCGCGGTCGACGACGAGGACGTCACCGAGCCGCGGCAGGCGTTCGACCTCATCGAGGCGGCGGGGGTCGAGGCCGTCGCCGTCATGCACCACGGCCGCATCATCGGCTCGCTGAGCGCTCGCAGCGCCGTGCGCGCCACCCTCTACGAGCCGGCTCGGGATGCGCACGGCCGCCTGCGCGTCGCCGCCGCCGTCGGCGTCAACGGCGATCCCGCGGCGCGGGCCGCGGCGCTCGTCGAGGCCGGCGTCGACGTGCTCGTGCTCGACACCGCCCACGGGCACCAGCAGCAGATGATCGAGGCGGTGCGCGCGGTCGCGGCCCGGTCTCTCGGGGTGCCGATCGTCGCCGGGAACATCGTGACGGCGCAGGCGGCGCGCGATCTCGCTGAGGCCGGAGCGGACATCCTCAAGGTCGGCGTCGGCCCGGGGGCGATGTGCACGACGCGCATGATGACGGCGGTAGGCCGCCCCCAGTTCTCGGCGGTGCTCGAGACGGCCGAGGCCGCGCGCGAGCACGGCGCCCGGGTCTGGGCCGACGGCGGGGTGCGCTACCCGCGCGACGTGGCCCTCGCTCTCGCCGCGGGCGCCTCGGCCGTGATGATCGGCTCCTGGTTCGCCGGCACCCTCGAGGCGCCGGGCGAGATCCTCGTCGACGAGGACGGGCGCTGGTACAAGGAGTCGTGGGGGATGGCGTCGACGAAGGCCGTCGAGCAGCGCTTCCGCCGTCTCGACCCCTTCGAGCGGGCGCGCAAGACGCTGTTCGCGGAGGGGATCTCGAGCTCGCGCATCCTGCTCGACCCCCAGAGGCCCTCGCTCGACGACCTGCTCGACATGATCACCTCGGGGCTGCGCTCGTCGATGACCTACGCGGGCGCGGCGACCCTGCCGCAGTTCGCGGAGCGGGCGGTCGTCGGCGTGCAGTCGGCGGCGGGCTACGAGGAGGGCAAGGCGCTGCCGGTCTCCTGGTGATCCGCCGATCGGGGCGGATGCTCACGGCGGGCGCCGGAGGAGCGCTCGTTATACTCGACGCCATCATGGATGACCCTCCGTCTTCGACGTCCGACCCCAGCCATAGACCCGCGGCCGACCGCCCCGTGAACGGGGGCGCCGCGCGTGGGAACTGAATTCATCCTGCTCGGGGTGGGCGTTCTGCTCACCATCGGCACCGGCCTCTTCGTCGCCAGCGAGTTCGCCCTCGTCAACCTCGACCGCTCCGAGCTCGAGGCCCGGCAGGGCCGGGGTGAGAAGCGGCTCGGCCCGACGATCTCGGCTCTCAAGATCACCTCGACCCACCTCTCGAGCGCTCAGCTCGGCATCACGCTGACGACGCTGCTCACCGGCTACACCATGGAGCCCGCGATCTCTGGGCTCCTCGCCGGCCCGCTGACCGCGGTCGGCCTTCCCGAGGGCGCCGTGCCCGTGGTCGGCACGATCACCGCCGTCGTCGTCGCGACCCTGCTGTCGATGATCGTCGGCGAGCTCGTGCCGAAGAACTTCGCGCTCTCGCTGCCGCGCCAGACGGCGAAGCTCGTCATCCCGTTCCAGACCGTGTTCACCGCGGTGTTCAAGCCCGCCATCCTCCTGCTCAACAACACGGCGAACGCCATCCTGCGCAGCGTCGGCATCGAGCCGAAGGAGGAGCTCAGCGGCGCCCGCACCGCCGAGGAGCTCTCGAGCCTGGTGCGCCGCTCCGCGAGCGAGGGCAGCCTCGACAGCGACACGGCGACGCTGCTGTCGCGCACGCTCGCCTTCTCGCAGCACACCGCGCAGGACGTCATGACGCCGCGCCCGCGCGTCGCGAGCGTCGAGCGCGGCGACACCGCGCAGGACGTCATCGATCTCGCCCGCCGCACCGGGCACTCGCGGTTCCCGGTGATCGACGAGTCGATCGACGACATCGTCGGCATCGTGCACGTCAAGCAGGCCGTCGCCGTGCCGCACGACCGGCGGGCCGAGGTCTCGGCCGCGGCCCTGCAGAACGAGGCGCTGCGCGTGCCCGAGACGATGATGCTCGACACCCTGCTCGCCGAGCTGCGCGGGCGCGGCTACCAGATGGCCGTCGTCGTCGACGAGTACGGCGGAACCGCCGGCGTCGCGACCCTCGAGGATCTCGTCGAGGAGCTCGTCGGCGAGGTCTCCGACGAGCACGACCGCGTGCTCGTCGGCGTCGTGCGCTCGCGCGACTGGCTCACCTTCCCCGGCATGCTGCGCCCCGACGAGCTGCGCGACCGCGTCGGCGTGACCGTGCCCGAGGAGGGCCCGTGGGAGACCCTCGGCGGGTATCTCATGGCCGAGCTCGGGCGCCTGCCGGTCGTCGGCGACGTCGTCGAGCACGAGGCGGGCACCTTCCGCATCGAGCGCCTCGATGGCCGCCGCATCGACCGCGTGCGCTTCACCCCGCGCCGCCCCGATGAGACCGACCGCACCGAGGGGGTCGAGCGATGATCTCCGAATCCGACTGGTGGGGCCTCGCCTGGCTCGTCGTGCTGCTCGCCGGCAACGCCTTCTTCGTCGGCGCCGAGTTCGCCGTCATCGCCGCGAAGCGCTCGCAGATCGAGCCGCGCGCCGAGGCCGGCTCGCGGGCTGCGAAGACCGCGCTGTGGGCCATGGAGCACGCGACCCTCATGCTCGCGACCAGCCAGCTGGGCATCACCGTGTGCTCGCTGCTCATCCTCAACGTGTCCGAGCCGGCGCTGCACCACATCCTCGAGATCCCGCTCGAGCTGACGGGGCTGCCGGTCGAGGTGGTGAGCGGCATCGCCTTCGCGATGGCGCTGCTCATCGTCACCTTCCTGCACGTCGTGCTCGGCGAGATGGTGCCGAAGAACATCTCCTTCTCGCTGCCGACCCGCGCCGTGCTGCTGCTCGCGCCGCCGCTCGTGGCCGTGGCCCGCGTCTTCGGCGTCCTCATCCGGGCGCTCAACGCGGTCGCCAACGGCGTGCTGCGCGCGTTCAAGGTCGAGCCGAAGGACGAGGCGGCGAGCGCCTTCACCCTCGAGGAGGTCGCGACGATCGTCGAGCAGTCGCAGCGCGAGGGACTGCTGCACGACCGCTCCGGGGCGCTCACCGCGGCGTTCGAGTTCACCACCAAGACGGTGAGCGACATCGCCGTGCCGATGGCCCAGCTCGTGACGCTGCCGGAGGACGCCTCGCCCGCCGACGTCGAGCGCGCGGTCGCCCAGCGCGGCTTCAGCCGCTACGTGCTCGTCGACGAGGACGGGGAGCCGACCGGCTACCTGCACCTCAAGGACGTCATCGATCTCGACGAGGACGAGTTCGACGACCCCGTGCCGCCGAAGCGCATCCGACGGCTCGTCTCCATCCTCAGCCGCGCCGAGCTCGAGGACGGCCTCGCGGTCATGCGCCGCTCCGGCGCCCACCTCGCCCGCTCCGTCGACGAGGAGGGCAACGTCACGGGCGTGCTGTTCCTCGAGGACATCATCGAGGAGCTGGTCGGCGAGGTGCAGGACGCGACGCGGCGCCGGCTGTAGGCCGGCGGCGCCGGGCGAGCAGCCCTGCCCGCGAACGACGACGGCGCCGCCCCAAGAAGGGGCGGCGCCGTCGTCGCGAGCGGGATCCGACTGTCAGCCGTGAGCGCGCCGGTACTGGGGCGGCACGAGGGCCTCGAGCGCCGACTCGTCGCCGAGAGCGAGGGCGAAGCGCTGCGCGGCGTGCGGATCGCGCATCCACTCTCGGCCCATCATGATCGCGTCGGCGTCGCCCGCCGCGATGATCGCCTCGGCCTGCTGCGCCTCGGTGATGAGGCCGACGGCGCTCACCGGCACCCCGCCCTCGCTGCGAACGTGCGCGGCGAGCGGCACCTGGTAGCCGGGGCCGACGGGGATGGCGGCGCGCACGAGCCCGCCGCTGGAGATGTCGAAGAGGTCGGCGCCGGCGTCGAGGGACCACGCGGCGACCTGCGCGGTCTGCTGCTCGTCCCAGCCGCCCTCCGTCCAGTCGGTTCCGGAGAAGCGCACGAGCACGGGGACGTCGACCGCGGCGCGCACGGCGCGGACCGTGTCGAGCAGGATGCGCGCGCGGTTCTCGAGGCTGCCGCCCCACGCGTCGTCGCGCCGGTTCGACAGCGGCGAGAGGAACTGGTGCAGCAGGTAGCCGTGCGCGGCGTGGATCTCGACGAGATCGAAGCCGGCCTCGACGGCGAGGCGGGCGGACTGCGCGAAGGCCTCGACGACCTGCTGGATGCCGTCGGCGTCGAGCGCCGCCGGGACGGCGTAGCCGTCGAAGGCGAGCGCGGAGGGCGCGACCGGGGTCCAGCCGCCGTGCTCGGCCGGCATCGTGCCGCGGCCCGAATGACCCTCGGTCGTGGAGCCCCACTCGGGGTAGACGCTCGCCTTGCGCCCGGCGTGCGCGAGCTGCACGCCCGCCGCGGCGCCCTGGCCGTGGATGAAGTCCGTGATGCGGCGCCAGGCCTGCACCTGCGCATCGTTCCACAGGCCGGTGTCGTGCGGGCTGATGCGGCCCTCCGGCACGACGGCGGTGGCCTCGGCGATCACGAGCCCCGCCCCGCCGCGGGCGAAGGAGCCGAGGTGCACGAGGTGCCAGTCGTGCGGAACCCCGTCGCGGGCATCCACCGAGTACTGGCAGAGCGGGGCGACCCAGAGGCGGTTGCGCACTTCGAGCTCGCGGATGGTCATCGGGGTGAAGAGGGCGCTGGTCACACCTCCATCCAAGCCCTGCTCGCCCGAGCGTATTCCGACAGCGCGGGCGATGAGCGCGGCTAGGGTGACCGCGTGACCTCCCCGCCGCTCATGACCGCCGCCGACGCCGCCCGCTGGATCGCGGTGCCGACCGCGGCCAGCCACAAGTACACCCGCGGCGTGCTCGGCGTCGTCACGGGGTCGTCGCCGTACCCCGGTGCGGCCGTGCTCGGGGTCGAGGCGGCGCTGCGCACGGGCGTCGGGATGCTGCGCTACCTCGGCGACGCGCGCCCGAGCGATCTCGTGCTGCAGCGCCGACCCGAGACCGTGACCGTGCCGGGGCGCGTGCAGGCCTGGCTGCTCGGCAGCGGCATGGGGCCGGCCGCCGATCGCGATGGCGCGGCCCGTGATCGTCTCGCCCTCGCCGTCGATTCGGGATGCCCGCTCGTGCTCGATGCGGGCGCCCTCGACCTCGTCGACACCGCCTCGGCGCCGCGCGTGCTCACCCCGCACGCGGGCGAGCTCGCCGCCCTGCTCGGCGCGTCGCGCGCCGAGGTCGAGCAGCACCCCCTCGCCAGCGCCCGGGCGGCCGCGGAGCGGCACGGCGCCACCGTGCTGCTCAAGGGCAGCACGAGCATCGCCGTCGAGCCCGGCGGCCGCGCGCGGGCGGCCCGCTCGGCCCCCGCCTGGCTCGCGACGGCCGGCGCGGGTGACGCGCTGGCCGGCATTCTCGGCGCGCTCGTCGCGACGCACGCCGAGCAGGTGCGGGCCGAGCCCGCCGTGCTCGTCGATCTCGCGGCCGCCGCCGCGGTGCTGCACGGCCTCGCCGCCGAGGCGGCCTCGGCCGGCGGTCCGTTCACGGTGCTCGACCTGTGCGCGCAGCTGGGCCCCACCATCGCGCGGCTGCTGCGAGAGCATCCCACTCCCTGACCGGCCCGCACGGCCCGCCCCCGCGTTGGCGGTAGCCTGTGCGCGTGACCCGCCCGCTGCCCCTGCTGCGCGCCGCCGCGCACAGCCCGCTCGCGCTGTGGACCGCCTTCGCGCTCGTGCACGCTTGGCTCTGGGGGCTCAACCTCACGGCCCCCGGGTTCCCGCTCGGCGACGTCGACTTCGCCTACCTGCCGTGGGTCGAGCAGGGGCTCATCGGCGGCCGCTGGCTCGGCATCGACGCCGGCTGGGTGTACCCCTACGTCGCGCTCGCGCCCATGCTCGCGGCGTACGTCGGCGGCGCCGCGCTCTACAGCGAGAGCTGGCTGGCGCTCGTGACCCTGCTGAACGCCGCCGCCCTGGTGTGCCTCACCGGGGTCGGCCGCCGAGTGCGGCACGCCCTGCCCGCCTGGTGGTGGATGCTCTTCCTGCTGCTGCTCGGCCCCATCGCGTTCGGCCGCATCGACTCGATCACCGCACCCCTCGCGGTCGCCGCCGTTGCCCTGCTCGCCCGCCGACCTCGGATCGCCGCGGGCCTTCTCGCCCTCGGCGCCTGGATCAAGATCTGGCCGGGAGCACTGCTGCTGGCGGCCGCCATCGCCTCGCGGCACCGCGCCGCCGTGATCGGCACCGCGGCCGCCTTCTCGGCCCTCGTCATCGCCCTCGGGCTCGCCCTCGGCGGCACGACGGCTCTGCTGACCCCCATCACCGAGCAGACCGGTCGCGGCCTGCAGATCGAGTCGGCGATCGCCACCGCCTGGCTCTGGGCCGCCGCGGCGGGGGAGTGGGGCGCGCGCGTCTACTACGACGACCCCCTGCTGACCTTCCAGGTCGCCGGATCGGGGGTCGACGCGGCCGCGGCCGCCATGACGCCGCTGCTCGCCGTGGGCGTCGGCGTGCTCGTTCTGCTCGCCGTCGTCGCGCAGCGTCGGGGCGCCGACCCCGAGCTGCTGCTGCCGGTGCTCGCGCTCGCGCTCGTCGCCGCGCTCGTGCTGCTCAACAAGGTGGGGTCGCCGCAGTTCGGCACGTGGCTCGCCGCGCCGATTGCGCTGGGGCTCCTCGCCCAACGGCGCGGGGGCGTGCATATGGCCGTGCCCGCCTGCCTCGCGCTCGCGATCGCCGCGCTCACGCAGGCGATCTACCCGGTGCTCTACGGGCGGCTGCTCGCCCTGGAGCCCGTGATGCTGCTCGTGATCACCCTGCGCAACGCGCTCTGGGCGGTGCTGCTCGGCTGGGCGGTGGTGCAGCTCGTGCGGCTCGTGCGCGGATCCGGCTCGGCGGGCGCGGGGGAGCGGGTCGGGGACTCCGCGCAGGACGAGCGCTCGGCTGAGCGTGGCAGGCTGGGGGTCCCGTCCGTCGAGCAGGGAGCATCCCCATGATCGTCGCCTTCTCCGTCGCCCCCTCGGGCGGCACCTCGAGCGATTCGGTTCACGACGCCGTCGCGGCTGCCGTGCGCGTCGTGCGCGGATCCGGCCTGCCGCATCGCACCTCGTCGATGTTCACCGAGATCGAGGGGGAGTGGGATGAGGTGATGGCGGTCGTGCGCGCCGCCACGGAGGCGGTGGGCGCCTACGGCTCGCGGGTCTCGCTCGTGCTCAAGGCCGACATCCGCCCCGGGCGCACCGGCGAGCTCGACGGAAAGCTGGAGCGGCTCGAGGCGGCCATCGCCGAGCAGGAGTCGTCGGCGCCGTAGCGCGCGATTGCGATCAGCGCTGCTCGTCGGAGTCGAACGGGGCGACGCGGTCGCGCACGTCGCTCGCCGCGACCGGGCGCGGGGCCTCGGTGCCCGCCTCGTCGTCGGACTGCCGCGGCGGTACGACGTAGGCCTGCGTCGGGGTCGCCTCCGCCGGGCTCGCCGCAGCCGAGCCGCCCATGACGGCGGGGGCGGAGGCGGGAGCGGGGGTCGCGGATGCGGGGCTCGCCGCGGGAACGATGGCCGGCGCGGCGGCCGGAGCCGCCGACGGGCCGCCCACCGCGGCGCTCTCGCGCTCGCTCGTGCGCGACGACTCCCAGCGGGCCTGCTCGGCCAGCAGCGCCTGCTCGTCGGCGTCGGTCTCGTACTTCCAGCGGTCGATGTCGGCGCCGAACAGCTTCTTGGCGCTGCGGGGCTTCTCGCTCCAGGCGATGAGGCGGTCGCGGTACTCGGCGAGCGTCTGCTGCGCCTGGAACGAGAACCCGGCGGAGTTGCGCTTCATGTCCTCGAGCTGGTGGGCCGCCCAGGAGGCGGCGAGGGATGCTCCCGCGACGGGCAGCAGACGGATGCGCGTCTCGGCCTCGCCGATGAGGTGGTCGACCTGCACGCGCTCGACGGTGCTGAGCCCGTTCCACCCCGCGGCCTTGCGGCCGGCGAGCACGAGGGCCTGCACCGCGGCGGTCAGGGCGTCGCGGTTGTACTGCGCGATGACCCGCCGAGTCGAGCCGCGGCCGATGGCGCCGCCGATGAAGCCGGCCACGATGATCGCCAGGAACGGGATGATCGCGCCGAACAGCACGCGCTCGCCCTCGTCGGATGCCAGCCAGTCGATGATGTCATTCCCCCATTGCATGGCTGCAGGCTAGCGGCCGCAGTGCGACGGGGATGCGCGCCACACGGGTGGCGGGCATCCCCGTCGAGCGGTCGTGACCGCCGGCTCCGGTGCTCCGGGGACTAGCGGCGGGATCCGGTGCCGTGCACCGCGTGCGGCTCGATCGCCGCGATCTCGTCGGCCGTGAGCGCCTCGCCGTTCAGGGCGTCGAGGCTGTTGTCGAGCTGGCGCACGCTGCTCGCGCCGATGAGCGCGCTCGTGACCTGCGGCTGGCGCAGCACCCACAGCAGCGCCAGCTGCGCGAGCGACTGACCGCGGGCGGCGGCGATCTCGTTGAGCGCGCGCGCTCGGTGAAGGTAGGTCTCGTCGATGTTGTCCTCGCTGATCCAGCGACCCTCGGCCGCCCGCGACCCCTCGGGCACGCCGTCGAGGTACCGGTCGGTGAGAAGGCCCTGGGCGAGGGGGGAGAAGACGATGCTGCCGATGCCGGTCTCGGTGAGGGCATCCAGCAGGCCCTTCTCGGGCGTGCGCTCGAACATGTTGTACTTCGGCTGGTGGATGAGCAGGGGCACGCCCATCTCGCCGAGGATGCGGTGGGCCTCGCGCGTCTCGTCGGGCCCGTAGTTCGAGATGCCCGCGTAGAGCGCGCGCCCGCTCGTGACCGCCGTCGCGAGCGCGCCCATGGTCTCCTCGAGCGGGGTGTCGGGGTCGAAGCGGTGCGAGTAGAAGATGTCGACGTAGTCGAGCTGCAGGCGCGTCAGGCTCTGATCGAGAGAGGAGAGCATGTACTTGCGCGAGCCCCACTCGCCGTAAGGGCCCGGCCACATGCCGTACCCGGCCTTGCTCGAGATGATGAGCTCGTCGCGGTACGGCAGCAGGTCCTGGTGCAGGACGCGCCCGAAGTTCTCCTCGGCGCTGCCCTCGGGCGGGCCGTAGTTGTTGGCCAGGTCGAAGTGCGTCACGCCGCGGTCGAAGGCGCGGCGCAGGATCGCGCGCTGGGTCTCGAGCGGTCGGTCGCCGCCGAAGTTGTTCCAGAGGCCGAGCGAGATGCGGGGCAGCTTCAGGCCGCTGCGGCCCACGCGGGCGTACTCGAGGCGGTCGTAACGGGCGGGGTCGGCGTCGTAAGGCATGACATCAGGCTAGAGCGGCGGACCGACGCGGGCGAGCATGATCCGGGATGCTCCGCTCTCCTCCCTCGACAGCGGAGCCGGGGCGGCGTAGCGTCGGGCCCGCGCCCGTCCGACCTCGGACGGGGGAAGGAGCTCGATGATGAGCATGTCCACGACCGCGCACCAGACCTGGGTCGCTCTCGGCCCCGCCGGAGCAGCAGGCTCCATCCACCGGCACGGAGACCGCTTCAGCGTCCGGCTCCGCTCCGGCTCGGAGGAGCGGGGGCCGTTCGACTCCCTCGAGGTCGCGAAGCAGGCGCTGCACGCGGCACTCGGTCCGGGCGCCGATCGGCCGGAGTTCCGCGAGCACTAGGCGCTCCTGCCCCGGATCCCGCCCCGTGATCAGTCGACGATCGCGACCGGGGGCTTCGCGCCGGTCTGCTCGGCGGGCGCGGCGCCCTGCTGCCGCACGCCCTTGACGACGAGCCACAGCCCGAGGGAGAGCTCCCATGCGGCGATGGGCAGTGCCGCGACCGCGCCGATGGGGGAGACCTGCGTCCATGCGCCGAGCACGACGCCGTACGACGACAGCAGCAGCAGGGGTGCTCCGACGAGTCCGATGATCGGGATGATCCGCGGGACGAGTCGCCCTCGCAGCATCACCGAGCCGAGCAGCAGGGCGTTGATGGAGGACATGAAGGCGGGCCCGAGGAGGAATGCGGCTTCGTGGAGCTCCTCCAGAACGGGTGCGCCGACGGCATCCGGACCGAGGTCGATGAGCGCCATGAGGGCCAGCGCGCCGACGAGGATCATCCCGGCCTCGACGGTGCGGGAGGCGACGAATCCGAGAGCGAGCGGTTCGCTGACCCTCCGAGCGATCGGGAAGAGGGCGACGGCCGTGCCGACGCAGGTGAAGGCGAGCGTGATCTCGAGCACCGCGCTCCAGGCAGCGAGCTGCGGTTCGGCCTCCCCGGCGAGGAGCGGCGTCTTCAGCGCGAGAGCGGGGAACGAGGTAACGAATGTGCCGAGGTAGAGGATGCCCGCCCAGAGGGCGAGTCGACGGGTGGGGGTCATGCGCGGGTCCTGTCGGGTCGGTCGGCCGCTCGATGGTTCCGCGGCGGGATCGGAAGGTGGTGTACGGCGTACACTCCGGTGCTCCGGACAATACCGATACGGTGTACACCATGTCAAGGACCGGCGGATGGTGACCTCGCGGGAGGGCGGCGCGGCACGGGAGCCGCTCGATCGCGATCGCGTGCTCGCGGAGGCCGTCGCCCTCGCCGACGACGAGGGGATCGACGGCGTCAGCATGCGCCGGCTCTCCGGTCGCCTGGGCGTCGTGCCCATGGCCCTCTACAAGCACGTCGCGGACAAGGACGATCTGCTCGCCGGCATGATCGACCGCGTCATCGCGGGCTACGCCTCCGCACCGGGGGAGATGGACTGGTCGCGCGCCGTCCGCGCGCGGATTCTCGCCGCCCGCGCCGCGCTCCTCGAGCATCCATGGCTGCGCCCCGCCATCGAGGGCGCGGTGCATCGCACTCCTGCGGTGCTCGGCCACATGGATGCTCTCGCCGGGGAGCTCGCCCGCGGAGGGCTCTCCTACGACCTCGTGCATCACGCGATGCACGCGCTCGGTCACCGCATCTGGGGCTTCACCCCCGAGGCGTTCTCCGGCGCCTCGTCGGCCTCGATGGAGGGGATGCCGGCGCCATCGACTCCGGAGGAGCGCGCGCTGCTCGAGGGCATGGCGGCGCGGTTCCCGCATATCGCCGCGATCGCCGCGGATGCCGCCATGCGCAACCCCGGCGGCGCGTGCGACGAGCAGGAGGAGTTCGAGTTCACGCTCGATCTGCTCCTGGACTCCTTCGCGAGACTGCACGCCTCGGGATGGCGGTCGCGCTGAGCCCAGCGCGCCGCCCCTCCCCACCCCGCGGTCCCGGCTCGATCTGCACCTCCGGCCTCCGGTCGGGAGCGGGTGCCGCGGCCTGATCGCATACTCCTGCGCGGGGTGCCGGGCGTGATTCCGGCACGAACCGCTCGGCGCCCCTCCCATCAATTCGGGCATCCGGACGGATGCCCCCATCGCAGGAGGAGACGCCATGTCCGACACCATCACGCTCACCGGCCTGGTGGCCACGAGCCCCCGCCACATCGTCACGACCGAGGGGCTCGCGATCACCTCGTTCCGCCTCGCCTCGAACCAGCGCCGCTTCGATCGCACGGAGGGCAAGTGGCTCGACGGCGACACCAACTGGTACACCGTCACCGCCTTCCGCCAGCTCGGCACCCACGTCGCGAGCTCGGTGCAGAAGGGCGACCGCGTGCTCGTGACCGGGCGGGTGCGCATCCGCGACTGGACGAGCGAGGAGAAGAGCGGCACGAGCATCGAGATCGACGCCGAGGCCATCGGTCACGACCTCACCTGGGGCCGCGCCACCTTCACCCTCAGCGTCGTCGGTGCGCGTCGCCCCCAGGAGGGTGCGGCCGAGGTCGAGAGCGACGGGCAGACCGACGACGAGGCGAGGGCCGACGCCGATGCGGCCTTCGCGGTCGGCGCGACCCCCTTCTGATCGACGGGCGCTACGGCGCCGTGCGCCGCACGCGGATCCCGCCCCGCTGCCAGAGCGTGACGGCCGCGACGCGCGGGTTCGCGCTCTCGCCCGTATCCAGACCTAGCGCCGCGAACAGGCGGGTGAGCATCGTCTCGACCGCCCGCACGGTCGTCCCGCGATGCTCGGCGAGCGCTCGCGTCGACGCACCGGCGGCGAGCATGCGCAGCACCTCGGCCTGCGCGGCCGTCACGGTCGGCACATCGTCGGCGCTCTCGAGCCGCTCGTCCGGCTGGCCGCTGATCGCCCGGTGCACGGCGGTCGCGAGATCCTCGACGCCCGAGAGCTGCGACTTCACGAGGTAGACGACCGAGGCGGGGATCGCCTGCGGATTGGGGACGGCCAGTTCGGGGGAGCGGTGGGAGGTGAGGACGACCAGGCCGATCCACGGGAAATCGCGGGCGACGCGATCCAGGAGGTCGGCCCCGGAGGCCGTCGTGCCGAAGTTGAGGTCGGTCACGAGGGCGTGCGGGTCGAGATCGGTCACGGCGGCGTAGGCGGCATCCACGCTCGTCGCGGACGTCACGGCGAAGCCTTGGGACTCGAGGCCGCCGGCGACGAGCGAGACGGTGAAGGCGTCGTCGTCCGCGACGACGACGCGGAGCGCCTTGGTCGTCTGATCGGTCATGCCGTCCTCCTCCGGTCGTCGCGAATCCGCTCGACCCCTCTCATCCTGGCTGCCCGTCCGCCTCCGAACGGGAGGCGGACGGCGTGGCGCGGGCCTCGGCCGCCTCATCGAGAACCCGGCGAAGCGTCCGCAGCAGAGTGGTGGTGGTGTACGGCTTGGCGAGGAAGGCGGAGATGCCCATCCCCGGCGCCTCGTCGCGATCCACGTGCGTGGCGAGCCCGCTCGAAGCGATGATCGGGATGCGGGGGTGGTGCTCCTCCAGATAGGCGCTGGTCTCCGCACCGTCCATGACGGGCATCATCATGTCGGTCAGCACGGCGTCGACGGCGTGCTCGGCGCTCTCGACGAGGGCGATGCCCTCGGCGCCGTCCGCCGCCGTGAGAACGCGGTACCCGCTGGTCGACAGGGCATGCGCGACCGTGGTGCGGATGCTCGCATCGTCATCGATGACGAGGAC
The DNA here is from genome assembly GCF_026625045.1 of Microcella daejeonensis. GTDB lineage: Bacteria > Actinomycetota > Actinomycetes > Actinomycetales > Microbacteriaceae > Microcella > Microcella daejeonensis. The sequence goes on from NZ_CP113089.1 coordinate 2,017,072, forward strand.
GAGCTCGCCCGCACCGGGGGGCTGAGGCTGCTCGGCATCCGTCCGCTCCGGGTCCTCGACCGCGCCCGCCTCGGGCACGGGCAGCAGCAGCTCGACCCGCGTGCCCCGGCCCGGCGCGCTGTCCACGCGGATGAGGCCGCCGTGGCTCCGCATGATCGACAGCGAGGTCGCGAGACCGAGCCCCGTCCCGCTGCCGAGGGGCTTCGTCGTGAAGAACGGCTCGAACACCTTCTCGGCGACCTCGGCGGTCATCCCCGTCCCCGTGTCCTCCACGGCGATGACCACGCTCGCGCCGAGCGGCGGCGAGCCCGCCCCCTCGCCGGGAGCCCCATCGACGGTCGAGGCTCGCACCCGCAGCGCTCCGCCCCCCGGCATCGCGTCCCGTGCGTTCGTGACGAGGTTGGTGAGCACCTGAAGGAGCTGCGTGCTGTCGCCGATCGGCGCCGACGAGGGCGGGATGGGCTCGACCTCGACCGTGAGCTCGACATCCGACGGGAGCAGATCGCGCGCGACGATGCGCAGCTCGTCGAGCAGCGAGTCCACCGCGATGCGCTCGCGCCGTCCGTCGACACCGCGGGCGAAGGCGAGCACCTTGCTGATCATGTCCGCCCCTCGACGGGCGGCCGTCTCCATCGTCGTGAGCAGCTCGCGCCGTGCCGGATCCTGCTCGCCCTGCCCGAGCAGCTGGACGGCCATGAGGATGGGCGTGAGCACGTTGTTGAGGTCGTGGGAGATGCCGCCGGCGAGCGTGCCGAGGCTCTCGAGTCGACGCGCGCGCAGGCGCGCCTCCTCGTCCTGCCGCCACCGGGTGACATCCGATCCGAGCGTGAACACGCCGCGAGGAGCCCCATCGGCATCCCGCAGCAGCTGCCACCGGCTGTCGACGATGATGGAGCGACCGTCGCGCGTGGTCTCGTTCAGCTCCTCGCTCCAGTACCCGTCGCGGAGCGTCGCCGTCATCGCCGCCTCGTACTCGCCCGGGCGGGCGACCACGAGCTCGTCGATGCGGCGTCCCTGAGCCTCCTCCGCCGTCCACCCGTAGAGCTGGGCGGCCGCCGTGTTCCAGTACTGGACGACGCCGTCGAGGCTCCGGACGACGACCGCGTCGCGGGAGGCGTCGAGCAGGGCCGCCTGCTCGGCGATCCGCTGCTGCGCGGCATCCGCCCGGCGCCGCATGCGCTCCTCCTCGGTCGCATCCCGCGCGTACAGCACGAGGCCTCCCGGTGTCGGATGGAGGGTGCAGTCGAGCCAGATGCCCATCCGATCCGAGCGCACCCGCACGCTCGTCCGCACGCTCTCCTCGATGGAGCGCTGGAACGCTCGGTCGAAGCTCGAGCCGATCGCCTCCGGGAACACCGACCAGATCGAGATGCCGAGCAGCTCGACCGCGGCCCTGCCCACCATCTGAGCGGCGCGGGTGTTGACGTAGCCGATCCGCCCGTCGCCGTCGAGGAACACCAGCCCGTCCCCGAAGGCGTTCAGCGTCTCGTCGAGCCGCTGCTCGACCGCCGCGCGCCGTGCTCGCTCGGCCGCCGACTCGGTCACGTCCCAGATCGCGCCGCGCGCGCTCACCACCCGCCCCTGATCGTCGAGCACGGGCTCGCCGAGCACGCGGACGACGAGGGGTCTGCCGGTGGCCGTCTGCGCGGTGATCTCGATCTCGAAGGGATCCGCGCGGGTGAAGAGCGCCTCCAGGGCGGCGCGGATCCGCTCGCCCTCGTGCTCCGCGTGCACGCGGATGGACTCCTCGAGGAGGGCCGGGACGTCGTCCTCGACGTCCAGGATCCGGCGTGCTTCGGGCGAGAGCGTGAGCTCGGAGGAGCCGGCGCGCAGCGCCCACCCGCCGAAGCGGGCGAGCCGACCGGCGATCGCCAGCAGCATCGCGCCCTCCGTCCGTCCCTGATCGCGGTTCTGCGCCGAGGGGAGATCGGTCGTCGCGCAGAGCACGGCCCGCATGCCGCGAGAGTCGGAGAGAGGCATGTAGGTGATCTCGAGGTCCAGCCAGTGACCGGACGTCGCGGTGTGAGGCATGCGGAACCGTTGCAGCTCACCGGCCAGCGCACGATCCAGGTGCTCGTGCAGCAGCGCTCGGTTCTCGAAGGGCACCCAGCTGTCGAAGGGGCGGCCCACGGCCGTCTGCGATTCCTCCGCGATGAGACGCAGGGCGGAGGCGTTGATGGCGAGGATGCGTCCGTCCACCCCGATGAGGCAGTGCGGTTCATGGTGCTCCCCGAGCAGCCGCACGAAGGCCGTCTCCAGACCGTCATCCCGGTGTCCCGGGGCGCGCGCGGTCGACGGAGGCATCAGTGCTCCGGCTGCGGTGCCGCGCTCAGGAGCGCGGCGACCCTGGCGTGGAGCTCGTCCAGCTCGATCGGCTTTCGGGCGAGGCCTGCGACTCGCGCGAGCACCGCCGCGTCGGGGCGGTCGTCCCCGCTGAGGAGGAGGACGGCCGGCATCGGTCGACGCGCGGCGAGCGCGTCGAGGCTGTCGTGCACCGTGCCGCCCGGCATATTGATGTCGAGGATCGCGATGGCGATCGGCACCTGCGCATCGACCTCGGCCACCGAGGCGGCATCGAAGGCCTCGACCACGGTGTGCCCGTGGGCGACGAGCGCCATCCGCAGCACCGCGCGCACGAGCGCGTCATCGTCAGCGACGAGGATCGCGGCGGTGCGGCCCGGAAGGGGTGCCATGGCCTCAGTGTAGGCACGCGCCCGCCCGTCGAGGCTCGGCATCGTCACACCTCGGGTGCGGAGACGGAGGAGCCCGAGGAGGCCGGGCGCGAGATGAGCATCCCGAGATCGGAGGAGGCGGCGGAGAGGTGATCCAGCACCCGCTCGGCGATCGCGGCGACCTCGCCGGGTTCCGCGTCCGGTCCGGCGTGGAAGTTGAGCGCCATGACGCACGCGGCCAGGCGGCCCTGCACTGGTCCGTGCATGATCTGCGCCAGACGCTCGCGCTCCTGCGCGACGACGGCGAGGTACCGCACCTCGAGCGCCTCGAGCTCGCGACCGCGGTAGGCGCGCACCGACTCCGCCGCATCGTTGGCGTTCGAGACGGCGATCGCCGACCGGATCATCACGTTGCCGCCGCCCAGGCTGAAGGCGAGCAGCGGGGCGAGCTGCAGCCCGTTGCTGGTGATCGAATCGATGCCGCTCGTCAGCATGACGAGGAGCGCGATCACGACCGAGACCACGCCGCCGGCGAGCGTCGCCATGTAGGCCGGGACCCCGGGGATCGGCCAGCGCTCGAGCGCGGCCGGGATCGCGCCGAGGGCGAGGACGGCCGCCGCCGTCGCGACGAGGAGCTCGATCGTCGAGGGCGCCCCGTACGCGGCAGCGGCCGGGGGCAGGAGCAGAGCGAGCGTCGAGAGCCCGATGAGCAGAGCGGTCGACCACGGCCGGTCCGGCCGGAGGTCGACGACGCGGCTGAGGCGAGGGGGGCGGGGAGCGACGGCCTCCTCGTGCTCGGGGAGGCTTCCGACGGAGTCGACGACCGTCAGCACCCGGTCGTGCACCTGCGAGATGCGCAGGCTCATCTCGGCCGCTGCGGCCCCCGACATGCTGTGCCGCGTCGCCGCGAGCGTCGTCTGCAGAGCGTCGAGCACCGGGACGACCGTCTCGCTCAACGAGGAGACCAGGTAGGCGCGGGTCGTCTCGCTCGTCCGCAGCTCGCGATCGCGGAGCGCCCGCAACCGCTGCTCGATGACGTCGAGCTCGCCGAGGGTGGCGCGGCGCTTCATGATGACCGCGATCGCGTACACGGTCACGGGCACCCAGGCGGCGCTCGTGAGGCTCCAGCTCAGCAGGCGGAAGAGCAGCTCGGGGTCGCGCCCGCCCGCGGCGACCGCCACGGCGGCGCCCGTCACGCTGCGCCCGATGGCGGCGAGCAGCCACAGCCCGGCGATGACGGGCACGGGCAGCACCGGGTGGCGACGGCGGATGAGCGCGCCGCCGCCCACGACGACGGCGCCGTCGACGAGGTGCTGGGCCAATGCCGAGAGCAGAACCCACGCGGGTGTCGGGGTGCCGGGCTCGAGCTCCTGCAGCACGACGAGCATCGAGGCGGCGGGGAGCATGAGCAGCCAGACCACCGGATGTGTCGCCCAGCGACCGCCGAGTGCCTCGCTCACGCTCATCTTGCTCCGTCGCCCGTCGCCGTGCCCGATCCGCGTCGCATCCCGGACCGGGGGCACTCATGCTCGCACAGCGCGGAGGAGATGATCCGTGGTCGCCGCTCCCGGCTCACCCGAATGAGCCGGGAGCAGCAGACCCGTGATCCGGTGGAGCCGACCCGACCCGAACGGGTCGGCTCCACCGATTCGACCGCGGCTCCAGGCCCCCCGGCCCCTTCCCGCGTCGTTGACGATCAGAGTGCCCCACCCGTGCGGGCCCCGCAAACGGTCTGACGCGGCGGCATTCGCTATTCGAACGGCCGTCGGCCTGACCCACGGCACCTCTGACACGGCCGATCGGCTCGCTCGTGCTCCCTACACTGGGGGCATGGCCGAATTCATCTACTCCATGGTCCGCGCCCGCAAGGCGGTCGGCGACAAGCTGATCCTCGACGACGTCACCATGTCCTTCCTCCCGGGCGCCAAGATCGGCATGGTCGGCCCGAACGGCGCCGGCAAGTCGACGATCATCAAGATCATGGCCGGGCTCGACACCCCCTCGAACGGCGAGGCGCGGCTGAGCCCCGGCTACACCGTCGGGATCCTCATGCAGGAGCCCGAGCTCGACGAGTCGAAGACGGTGCTGGAGAACGTGCAGGACGGCGTGCGCGCGCTGCACGACAAGCTCGCCCGCTTCAATGAGATCTCGCTCGCGATGGCCGACCCCGACGCCGACTTCGACGCGCTCCTGGCGGAGATGGGCACCCTGCAGGAGGAGATCGATGCGGCGAACGGCTGGGATCTCGACTCCCAGCTCGAGCAGGCGATGGATGCTCTGCGCTGCCCGCCCGGCGACGAGATGATCACCCACCTCTCCGGCGGCGAGAAGCGCCGCGTGGCGCTCTGCAAGCTCCTGCTCGAGAAGCCGGATCTGCTCCTGCTCGACGAGCCCACCAACCACCTCGACGCCGAGAGCGTGCTCTGGCTCGAGCAGCACCTGCAGAAGTACCCCGGCGCCGTGATCGCCATCACGCACGACCGGTACTTCCTCGACCACGTCGCCGAGTGGATCGCCGAGGTCGATCGCGGCCGCCTCTACCCCTACGAGGGCAACTACTCGACCTACCTCGAGAAGAAGGCCGCGCGCCTGGAGGTGCAGGGCAAGAAGGATGCGAAGCTCGCCAAGCGCCTCGCCGGCGAGCTCGAATGGGTGCGCAGCAACGCGAAGGGCCGCCAGGCCAAGTCGAAGGCGCGCCTGGCCCGCTACGAGGAGATGGCCTCGGAGGCGGAGAAGACGCGCAAGCTCGACTTCGAGGAGATCGTCATCCCCGTGGGCCCGCGCCTCGGCGCGCAGGTGATCGAGGCGACGAAGCTGCACAAGGGCTTCGGCGACCGCGTGCTCATCGACGGCCTCAGCTTCACGCTGCCCCGCAACGGCATCGTCGGCATCATCGGCCCGAACGGCGTCGGCAAGACCACGCTCTTCAAGACGATCGTCGGCCTCGAGAAGCTCGATGCGGGCACGCTCAAGATCGGTGAGACGGTCGACATCTCGTACGTCGACCAGAGCCGCGGCGGCATCGACCCGAACAAGACGCTGTGGGAGGTGGTGAGCGATGGCCTCGACTACATCCAGGTCGGCAAGACCGAGATCCCGAGCCGCGCGTACGTCTCGCAGTTCGGCTTCAAGGGCCCCGACCAGCAGAAGAAGGCCGGCGTGCTCTCGGGCGGTGAGCGCAACCGGCTGAATCTCGCGCTCACCCTCAAGCAGGGCGGCAACCTGCTGCTGCTCGACGAGCCGACGAACGACCTCGACGTCGAGACGCTCGGCAGCCTCGAGAACGCGCTGCTCGAGTACCCCGGCTGCGCGGTGGTCATCACGCACGACCGGTGGTTCCTCGACCGCATCGCCACGCACATCCTGGCCTACGAGGGCACGGAGGAGAACCCGAGCTACTGGCACTGGTTCGAGGGCAACTTCGAGGCCTACGAGGCGAACAAGATCGAGCGCCTCGGCGCCGACGCGGCGAAGCCCCACCGCTCGACCTACCGCAAGCTGACGCGCGACTAGGGCGCCGGCGATGACGCGCGTCCACGTGCCCATCGCGCTGCGCTGGAGCGATCTCGATGCGTACGGGCACGTCAACAACGCCCGAATGCTCACGCTGCTCGAGGAGGCGCGCATCGAGGTCTTCTGGCCGGGGCGCAGCGCTCTCGCCGAGCCGCTGCCGGAGCTGCACATGGATGACGGCACGCTCAGCCTCATCGCCCGGCAGGAGGTCGAGTACCTCCTGCCGGTTCCGCACCTGCGCGATCCGCTCGACATCCAGCTCTGGCTCGGCGCCATCGGAGGGGCCAGCCTCGAGGTCTGCTACGAGGTGCACGGCCCGGCCGGCACCGAGGACGACGTGCTGTACGCGTGCGCCGCGACGACGATCGTGATGGTGGATGCCGCATCCGGCCGTCCCCGTCGCATCAGCGCGCGCGAGCGCGCGCTGTGGCTGCCCTTCCACGAGCCGCCGCTCGAGTTCCGACGCCGCTGAGGCTCGAGTACCGACGCGCCCGATGCCGGTCGCGTCCTCCTCAGCGTGTCGGACCGGGTGCATGTGAGACACCAAATGTTGCCCCACAGGGTGCAACCGGTCTAGAGTCGCGTCATTCGTCCGCCTCCCCAGCGAAGGATCGCAATGACCGACAACAGAGTGGTTGTCCTCTCCGACGACACGGCCCTCAATGCCCGCCCGCGCGCGACCGAGGTCGAGCAGCGCGGGATCGACACGATCCCCGACGCCGATCGCACCTCGACCTGGATCGATCTCATGCGCATCCAGTTCGGCGGCGCCAACACCTTCGCCACCGTGCTGCTCGGCACCTTCCCGATCGCGCTTGGGCTGTCGTTCTGGCAGGCCGTCGCCGCGGTCGTGCTCGGCCTCGGCGTGGGCATCCTGTTCCTCATGCCCATGGGGCTCTTCGGTCCGCGCACGGGCACGAACAACGCCGTCTCCTCGGGCGCCTTCTTCGGCGTGCGCGGTCGCGTCGTCGGCTCGTTCCTGTCGCTGCTGACGGCGATCGCCTTCTACTCGATCTCGGTCTGGGTGGGCGGCGACGCGCTCGTCGGCGGGCTCAGCCGCCTGTTCGGCGTGCCCGACTCGATCGGGCTGCGCACGGTCATCTACGGCCTCATCGGCCTCATCGTGATCGTCGTCGTGGTGTTCGGCTACCAGTTCATGCTGCTCATCAACAAGACGGCGGCGATCGCCAACACGATCCTGTTCCTGCTCGCGATCGTCGCCTTCGCGACCGTGTTCGACCCGGGCTACGACCCGGGGCCCGATGCCCTCGCCCTCGGCGCCTTCTGGCCGACCTTCATCCTCTCGGCGCTCATCGTCATGTCGAACCCGATCTCGTTCGGCGCCTTCCTCGGCGACTGGTCGCGCTACATCCCCGCCGCGACGCCCAAGCGGCGCATCCTCGCCGCCACCGCGCTCGGCCAGGGGCTCACGCTCATCCCGTTCCTCTTCGGGGTCGCCACGGCGACGCTCGTCGCGGGCGAGATCGACTACGTGTTCGAGCTCATCCAGGCCGCGCCGCTCTGGTACGCGGTGCTCCTCATGGTCGTCGCCTTCATCGGCGGGCTCTCGACGGGCTCGACCTCGCTCTACGGAACGGGCCTCGACTTCTCGTCCGTGTTCCCGCGCTTCACCCGCGTCACGGCGACGATCTCGATCGGCGTCGCAGCGTTCCTGTTCATCCTCCTCGGCCGCCTGTTCTTCGACCTGCTGGCGGCGGTCAACGCCTTCGTCGGCGCCATCGTCGTGACGACGACCCCGTGGATGATCATCATGGCCATCGGCTTCATCGTGCGCCGCGGGGCCTTCGACCGCCGCGATCTGCAGGTCTTCAACCGCGGTGAGACGGGCGGCCGCTACTGGTTCAGCGCCGGTGTGAACTGGCGCGGCATGGTCGCCTGGATCGGCTCGGCCGTGCTCGGGCTGACGTTCGCCAACTACCCGCCGATCATCGTCGGCCCCTTCACGAACGTCGCGGGCGGCGCCGACATCAGCCTGCTCGTCGCGATCGTCTCGGCGGCGGTGCTGTACCTCGGCGCGCTGTTCCTGTTCCCCGAGCCGAAGCACGTCTTCCCCGCCGAGGGGCCGCGTCTCGTCCCCGAGAAGGATGCGCCGATGACGCCCGTCGCGGCCGATCCGGCGTCGAGCGCCGCGAGGGCGCACGCCCGGCGCGGCTGAGGCCCGTAGAGGGCTGGTCGCCGCCCCGTCCCCGTGGATGCGCCATCGGCGCACCGGGGCGGGGCGGCGCGCGTCGTCACCCCTGGCGAGCTTTCATGCGCGGGTTCTGCTTGTTGATGACGAACACGCGGCCGCGCCGACGCACGATCTGCGCTCCGGGGATTCGCTTCAGGGATTTGAGCGAGTTGCGGACCTTCATGGATCCTCCTTATTGAGTATGGTTATCAACAAGGTAGACCATCGAATGGGAAGTGCATCATGCGGAGCGAGCAGGAGAGGGTGCGCGTCACCCTTGTGACCGGATCGGACGCGGTGCTGCGACGGCGGATGCAGGCCGTCATCGCGGATGAGCGATGGACGGTCGGTGATGCAGGACCGGGAACGGCCGATTCGCTGGCCGCCGCCGTCTCCGCCGCCGCCCGCGCCGGGCTCAACGGTGCCCTCGCGCTCTCCCTCCATCCTTCTCTCGACCCGCTGGAGACCGCGCTGGTGCTGCAGCAGCACTGGGCGATGGAGCATCCCGCTGCCCGAGTCCGACTGAGCGACGTCGTCACCGTCGCGCACGCTCGTGAGCTGCGGGTCCTTCTCCACGAGGGCGGCGCTCACGACCTCGACGCTCCCGAGGCGACCGCCCAGCGGATCGAGGCGGCGACCGCGATCGTCGTGGCCGGCGGCGACGACCCCCGACTGCGGCACCTCGTCCGCGCCCTCAATCCCCGATCGCCCGTGCTCGATGAGCGCGGCCTCGACCGGTCTCGCTATCGCGGCATCCTGCGGGCGCCCGTCGACGACCTCGGACGGTGCCAGGGGTGGATGCTCGCCCTCCGCGGCGCGCTGCTGTCGGGCCCGGCGGTCGACGTCGTGGTGTTCCGTGATCCGCGCCCATTCCATCCCTACCGGCTCGCCGAGGTCGTGGAGCGCGGGCTCGCGCCGTCCAGGGTCGGCACGATCTGGCGCTCCCGAGGCCTCGTGCGACTCGCCAGCAGGGTCGAGCGCGTCGGATCGTGGTGCACGGCGGGGGAGGTCCTGCGGCTCGACCCGACGACGATGACGTCCGACGACCCAGAGGCGCCGGCCGGCCAAGAACTCGTGCTCATGGGGTCGGGCCTGCGACGCGCGGCGATCGTCGACGCCCTCGGTTCGGCGCTGCTGACCCCCGGCGAGCTGCTGGAGGGGCCGATGGCATGGGCGGGGTACGCCGATCCGTTCCCGGTATGGCAGTCGGCGCACGGTCACTGACGCGCGCCGTCCGCCGACCTCGCCGTCAGCGCGGCCGGCCGCGCTCCAGGCGGTCGACGATCGTCCGCAGCTCGGCGAGCATCTCGCTCTGCGCGCGGTTGATCGACAGCACCGCCTCGATGTCGGCCTTCGCGGCGAGGTTCGTGTCGAAGTCGTGCTGGGCGAGCGCCGCGGCGATCGCATCCTGCCGCTTCGCGGCGATGAGCAGGATGGCCCCCTGCAGGCCGGCGAGCATGCTGAGGAACAGGTTCAGCAGGATGAAGGGGTACGGGTCCCACGCGGCCCCGAACTCGTTCACGGCCGCCCACAGCACCATGAACAGCAGGAACCCGCCGACGAAGGGCCAGCTGCCCATCGAGTTGCGCAGGGTGTCGGCGGCGCGCTCGCCCCGGGTGAGGCGCTCGGTGCTCTTCTCGTGCCAGGTGCGGGGAGGGGTGCGGCGGGAGCTCTGAGGCGTCATGGCCCGAGAGTACGCGCGCCGTGCGGCTCAGTCGTCGAGCGGGACGCGCACCATGCCCTCCTGCGCCACGCTCGCGACGAGCATCCCGTCGCGGGTGAAGATGCGGCCGAGCGAGAGGCCGCGCCCGCCGATGGCGTTGGGCGACTCCTGCACGTAGCAGAGCCAGTCGTCGACGCGGGCGTGGCGGTGCCACCACATGGCGTGGTCGAGGCTCGCCATCTTCAGGCCCGGCGTGATCCAGCTCTTGCCGTGGCGGCGCAGGATGGGCTCGAGGATGGAGTAGTCGCTCGCGTAGGCGAGGGCGGCCCGGTGCAGCTCCGGGTCGTCGGGCAGGGCATCCAGCGCCCGGAACCAGACCGCCTGGTGCGCCGTGCGCTCCTCGGCGCTGCGGAAGTAGATCGGGTCGGGTGCGTGCCGCAGGTCGAAGGGGCGCTCCTGCGCCCAGAAGCGGGCGACCGGGTGGTCGATGGGCGCGAGCACCTCGGCCGCGCTCGGCAGATCCTCCGGCTGCGGGATCCCCTCGGGCATCGTCGCCTGGTGGTCGAGCCCGGGGTCGTCGTCCTGGAAGGAGGCGATCATCGAGAGGATCGGCACGCCCTTCTGGAACGCCTGCGTGCGCCGCGTGGAGAACGAGCGCCCGTCGTGGATGCGGTCGACCGAGAAGGTGATCGGCTCGGCGACGTCGCCCGGGCGCAGGAAGTAGCCGTGCATGGAGTGGATGGCGCGCTCGCCCTCGACCGTGCGGCTCGCGGCGAGCACCGACTGCGCCATGACCTGGCCGCCGAAGACCCGGCCCTGGGGCATCCACTGGCTGGGCGCGGTGAACACGTCCTCCGTGGTGCGGGCGCCGGTGTCGGCGAGGGAGAGGGCCTGCAGCATGCCCGCGACGGGGTCGGGAGTGGAGTCGGTCACGCCCGTAGTCTAGGGAGCGATGCCTTCGACCCTGCTGCTGCCCGACCGCGCCACCGCGCAGGATCTGGCCACCTTCCTCGCCCGCGCCGCCCGCCTCGACCCGGGCGGCGCCGTGCGCCTGCAGGCCGGCGGGGGAGTGCTCGCCGTCTCCGCCGCCGTCGTGCACCCGCAGGGCCTGCTCGACCGCAGCCCGACCGTCCTCGGGCTCCGCAGCCTCGCGCTCGTCGACGGCGCCGTCGACGCGGTGGTCGCGATCGCCGAGCTCGCCTCGGCGCTGCAGGGCGCGATGGGGGCGGGGGATGCCCCGGCCGAGCCCGGCGCCCCCGTCGAGCTGCGCGTTCCCGACCCGGTGCGCTCCGTGGTCTGGGCCGCGATCACGCCGCCCCGCTCGGGCTGGCAGCGGATGGCCCCGCTCGAGCCCGCCCCGCTCGCCGCCGCCGCGCGCGCCGGCATCGAGGAGGTCGCCGCCGCCGTCCCCGGCGCTCTGGGCGCCGACCTCGTGCACCGCGTGCGCCGCGAGGTGTGGGGGCGCGCACTGCCCGGCCACGATCACATCCCGGCCGGGGCGGCCTTCGCGCTCGAGAGCCTCGGCTTCCTCGGCGACGACCCCGTGCAGCAGTTCGCCTCGGGGGCGTGGCTGCGCTTCTCGACCCGGCGCGGGCACGTGCTCGTCAAGCAGGTCGTCGGCGCTCTCTGAGCCGAGGCTCCCTCCGATCCGCGGCGGGTCGATCTTGCCCTCGGGGCACGACCTGACTACGGTCGAACGCAACTCCGGGCAACGGCGCCCGGGTCAGTGCGGGCCCACAGGCCGGCGCTGTGAGGATCGCCCGCGCACCGGCTCACCCGCTGGCGGCGCGGCGGATCGGAGAATCGTTGCGTACGACAGTGCACGACCACAGCAGGCACGACCACAGCAGGCACGACCAGAGCAGGCAGGACCACAGCAGGCACGACCAGAGCATCGGATCGATGCTCGACAGCCCCGCCGGGGAGCCCCCGCGCGACGAGCTGGTGCAGCTCCTGGATCCCGCGGGGACGCGGACGGAGCATCCCCTCTACGAGCCCTACGTCGCCGACGCGACGGGTGAGCGGCTCCTCTCCCTCTACGAGGACATGGTCGTCGTGCGCCGCCTCGACGTCGAGGCCACCGCGCTGCAGCGGCAGGGCGAGCTCGGTCTCTGGCCGCCGCTGCTCGGGCAGGAGGCCGCGCAGGTCGGCTCGGCCCGGGCGCTGCGCGATGACGATTTCGTGTTCCCGAGCTACCGCGAGAACGGCGTCGCCTACTGCCGCGGCGTCGAGCCCCGCGATCTGCTGCGCGTGTGGCGCGGAACCTCGCAGTCGGGCTGGGACCCGTACGCGGTGAGCATGGCGACGCCCGCGATCGTCATCGGCGCGCAGACCCTGCACGCGGTCGGCTACGCCGTGGGCTGCCGTCGCGACGGCGTCGACACCGCGGCGGTCACCTACTTCGGCGACGGGGCGACGACGCAGGGCGACGTCAACGAGGCGATGGTCTTCGCGGCCTCCTTCGCTGCCCCCGTCGTCTTCTTCTGCCAGAACAACCACTGGGCCATCTCGGAGCCCGTCGGGCTGCAGGCGCAGCGCCCCATCGCGGAGCGCGCGCCGGGCTTCGGCATTCCGAGCGTGCGCGTCGACGGCAACGACGTGCTCGCCGTGCTCGCGGTCACCCGGTGGGCGCTCGAGCGCGCGCACCGCGGCGACGGGCCGACCTTCATCGAGGCCGTGACCTACCGCATGGGGCCGCACACGACGAGCGACGACCCCACGCGCTACGTCGACCCGCTGCAGCGGGAGGAGTGGGCGGGCAAGGATCCGATCGCCCGCCTCGAGGCGTACCTGCGCGCCCAGGGCGTGCTCACCGAGCAGGCCGAGGCGCGCGTCGCCGCGCGGGCCGACGAGGTCGCGGCGGCGTTCCGGGCGGGATGCACGTCCCTGCCGCAGCCCGCCCCGCTGTCGATCTTCGACCACGTGTACGCCGAGCCGCACGCCGGGCTCGACCGCCAGCGCTCGCAGCAGGCCGCGTACCTCCGGAGCATCGGGGAGGTGGCCGAATGACCGAGCTCACCCTCGCCAAGGCTCTCGGCTCCGGCCTGCGCCGGGCCCTCGCCGACGACGACCGCGTCGTGCTCATGGGGGAGGACATCGGCGCCCTCGGCGGGGTGTTCCGCGTCACCGACGGACTGCAGCGCGAGTTCGGGCACGACCGCGTGATGGACATGCCGCTCGCGGAATCCGGCATCATCGGCATGGCCGTCGGCCTCGCCTTCCGCGGGTTCCGCCCCGTCTGCGAGATCCAGTTCGACGGCTTCATCTACCCGGCCTTCGACCAGATCGTCGCGCAGGTCGCGAAGCTGCACTACCGCACGAGCGGCTCCGTGCGCATGCCGCTCACCATCCGGGTGCCCTACGGCGGCGGGATCGGCGCCGTCGAGCACCACTCCGAGTCGCCCGAGGCCTACTTCGCCCACACGGCGGGGCTGCGGGTGGTGACCTGCTCGACCCCGCAGGACGCCCACACGATGCTGCGCCAGGCGATCGCCTGCGACGACCCCGTGGTGTTCTTCGAGCCGAAGCGCCGCTACTGGACGAAGGGCAAGGTGGACGAGACGGTGCTCGACGAGCCGGGCCGCGCCGAGCCGATGGGCCGCGCGCGCGTCGTCGTCGAGGGCTCCGACGTCACGATCGTGGCCTACGGGCCGCTCGTGGCGACCGCGATCGACGCGGCCGTGGCCGCGAGCGACGAGGGCGTCTCGATCGAGGTCGTCGACCTGCGCTCGCTCGCCCCGCTCGACCTCGACACGATCGAGGCGAGCGTCCGCCGCACGGGCAGGCTCGTGATCGTGCACGAGGCGCAGCAGTCGGGCGGCCTCGGCGCTGAGATTGCCGCGAGCATCACCGACCGCTGCTTCCTGCACCTCGAGGCCGCGCCCGCGCGCGTGACCGGCTTCGACACCCCCTACCCCAGCGCCCGAGCGGAGGAGCACTTCCTGCCCGACCTCGACCGCATCCTCGACGCCGTCGACCGGGTGCTCGGCCGCGCGAACGCCCTCACCGGATGGAGCCAGCGATGACCGTCAAGCAGTTCGCCCTGCCCGACCTGGGGGAGGGGCTCACCGAGTCGGAGGTCGTCGAGTGGCACGTCGCCGTCGGCGACCGCGTCACCCTGAACCAGACGATCGCCGACGTCGAGACGGCCAAGGCGGTCGTGCAGCTGCCCTCGCCGTGGGCGGGCATCGTGACCGCCCTGCACGCCGAGGCGGGCGGCACGGTCGAGGTGGGGGCGCCCCTGCTCTCCATCGATGTGCCGGCCGATGCCGCGGCGGGCGCGGGGGCAGGCGCGGCGGCGGGCGCGGCAGCCGACCCGGAGCGGGGCACGGCAGGCGCGGCGGCCGACCGGGTCTCGGCTGCGGCAGACACTGCGGCCGTGCCGCCGGCGTTGCCGGCCGGGGCGCCGGCCGCGACGGCGGAGCAGACCGGCACGGCTCCCGCGGAGTCGGCGGAGGCGCCTGTCGGTGCATCCGCCCGCACGGCCGTGCTCGTCGGCTACGGGCCGGCGGTCGAGACGGGCCGTCGTCCGGCCCGTCGGCCCCGCACGCTGCCCGAGCCCGCGAGCCCCTCGACCCGGCTCCGCGACGATCTCGCTCGCCCGGCAGGCCGGGGCGCCGCGCTCGCGACGCCCCCCGTGCGCAAGCTCGCGCACGATCGGGGGGTCGACCTCGGCGCGCTCGTCGGCACGGGGGAGGGCGGCGCCGTCACGCGCGCCGACGTCACCGCGGCCGCCGATCGGGCGCGGGCGGAGCATCCCCTCGCCGCGCCCTCGCCGAGCGCCGACACCCGCACCCCCATCCGCGGAGTGCGTCGGGCGACCGCGCAGGCGATGGTCGCCAGCGCGTTCACGGCGCCGCACGTCACCGAGTTTCTCACGGTCGACGTCACGGCGACCACCGAGCTCGTGGCCCGACTGCGAGCGGCCGGGCACGATGCGAGCCTGCTTGCCGTCGTCGCGAAGGCGCTCTGCCTCGCCGTGCGCCGCACGCCCGATGTCAACAGCCGATGGGACGAGGAGGCCGGCGAGATCATCCGCTTCGGGCGCGTCGGCCTCGGCATCGCCGTGGCGACGCCGAGAGGGCTGGTCGTGCCGTGCATCCCCGACGCCGAGGCGTTGACGGTGCCGCAGCTCGCCGGCGCGATCCGCGAGCTCGCGACGACCGCGCGGGAGGGGCGCACGACGCCGCAGGCCATGCGGGGCGGCACGATCACGATCACCAACATCGGCTCGCTCGGCGTCGACGGCGGCACCCCCATCCTCGTGCCCGGCGAGGCGGCGATCCTCGCGACGGGCGCCGTGCGGCGGCAGCCGTGGGAGTTCGAGGGCGGCATCGCGCTGCGCGAGGTGATGACGCTGAGCCTGTCGTTCGATCACCGATTGGTCGACGGGGAGCAGGGCGCCCGGTTCCTCACCGACATCGCGGGTGTGCTGCGCGATCCGGCGAGCGTGCTCGCGCTGCTCTAGCGCGGGCGGTGCGGCGCGCGGTGCGGCTGTGGAGCGCAGCACGTTCCCCGCAGTGCGGCAGTGGAGCGCAGGACGTTCCGCGCGGTGCGGCAGTGGAGCGCAGCACATTCCGCGCGACGCTGCGGGGAACTCGCTGCTGCGGTGCGCCGAATGTGCTGCCATCGCGGTGCGATGCCGCGCTTCGGGATGCTCCGCTCGCGCTCGCCGCGCTCAGGCGGTGAGCGCGGCGAGCGCCATGCGCTCGAGCGTGCTGCGCGTCGTCGCCGAGGAGCCGGGTCGATCGCTGTAGGGCGTGGAGTTGAGCAGTCCGAAGGTCGCGTGGGCGCGCGTGCGCAGCGCCGCGCGCGCCTCCTCGGGGCGCAGCCGCGCGAGCACGCCGACCCACAGCTCGACGTACTGCCGCTGGAGCGCCCGCACGGCGTGCCGGTCGGTCTCGGCGAGGCTGTCGAGATCGTGATCCTGCACGCGGATGACGTCGGGATTCGCGAGGGCGAACTCGACGTGGAAGGCGACGAGGCGCTCGAGCGCGACGCGGGCGCCTCCCGCGGCCTCGACGACGGCGGCGCCGCCCGTGCGCAAGCCCTCGCTGGCGTCGAGCAGAACGGCCGCGAGCACCGCCTGCTTGCTCGCGAAGTGGCGGTAGACGGCGGGCCCGCTCACCCCTGCCGCGGCGCCGAGATCGTCGAGCGAGACGCGCGGGAACCCGCGCTCGGCGAAGAGCCGCGCCGCTGCGCGCAGGAGCTCGGTGCGCCGCTCAGCCTTCGCCCGCGCGCGCGCAGTGGCCTCCGCCGGCGCGTCGGTCGGCGGCGTCGTCCCCGTCCCCGATCCGCTCGCCACGGCCTCAGTGTAGACAGCCCGGTGAACGCTCGCTAACCTGATCGAGTGAATCGCGGCTAACCGAGCTGCGGT
Source organism: Microcella daejeonensis (assembly GCF_026625045.1). Taxonomy (GTDB): domain Bacteria; phylum Actinomycetota; class Actinomycetes; order Actinomycetales; family Microbacteriaceae; genus Microcella; species Microcella daejeonensis. The sequence continues at coordinate 2,033,487 of NZ_CP113089.1, forward strand.
GCGCGACGCGAGCCGAGGGCGCCACGACACGCTCCCGGAGGACGAGGAGAGCGGTCGATGGAGACCCTCGGTACGACGACGACGCCCGAGACCGGCGCGACGAACGCCGCCCGCATGCGGCAGCTCGTCGACGAGCTGCGCGAGCGCCTCGCGACCGCAGCGCTCGGCGGGCCGCCGCGCTCGCGCGAGCGGCACACCGCCCGCGGCAAGCTGCTGCCGAGGGAGCGCATCGACGCGCTGCTCGACGAGGGCAGCCCCTTCCTCGAGATCGCGCCCCTCGCCGCGACGGGGCTCTACGACGACGAGGCTCCGGGCGCCGGGGTCATCGCGGGCATCGGGCTCGTCGAGGGCCGCCAGGTGCTCGTGATCGCCAACGACGCGACGGTCAAGGGCGGCAGCTACTTCCCCATGACCGTCAAGAAGCACCTGCGGGCGCAGGAGGTCGCGGCCGAGAACCGTCTGCCGTGCATCGCGCTCGTCGACTCCGGCGGCGCCTACCTGCCGCTGCAGGCCGAGGTGTTCCCCGACCGCGACCACTTCGGGCGCATCTTCTTCAACCAGGCGCGCATGTCGGCGCAGGGCATCCCGCAGATCGCCGCCGTCATGGGCTCGTGCACGGCGGGCGGCGCCTACGTGCCGGCGATGAGCGACGAGACGGTCATCGTGCGCGGGCAGGGCACGATCTTCCTCGGCGGTCCGCCGCTCGTGAAGGCGGCGATCGGCGAGGTCGTCACCGCGGAGGAGCTCGGCGGCGGGGAGGTGCACGCGACGGTCTCGGGCGTCGTCGACCACCTCGCGGACGACGATCGGCACGCCCTCCAGATCGTGCGCGACATCGTCGCCACCCTGCCCGCGCCGGCGCCGCCCGTCTGGGAGGTCGCGCCGTCGACGCCGCCGGCGATCGACCCCGGCAGCCTCTACGACGTCGTTCCGCCCGACGTGCCGACGCCCTACGACGTGCGAGAGGTCATCGCGCGGCTCGTCGACGGCGGCGCGGGCTGGCACGAGTTCAAGCGCGAGTACGGCGAGACCCTCGTGACGGGCTTCGCCCGCATCCACGGCCACCCCGTCGGCATCGTCGCCAACAACGGCGTGCTGTTCAGCGAGTCGGCGCAGAAGGGCGCGCACTTCATCGAGCTGTGCGATCAGCGCGGGGTGCCGCTGCTGTTCCTGCAGAACATCTCGGGCTTCATGGTCGGGCGCGACGCCGAGGCGGGCGGCATCGCCAAGCACGGCGCGAAGATGGTGACCGCGGTGTCGACGACGCGCGTGCCGAAGCTCACCGTCGTCATCGGCGGCTCCTTCGGGGCGGGCAACTACTCGATGTGCGGGCGCGCCTACTCGCCGCGGTTCCTCTGGATGTGGCCGAACGCCCGCATCTCCGTCATGGGCGGGGCCCAGGCGGCCTCCGTGCTCGGCACCGTGCGCCGCGAGCAGCTCGGCGACGACTGGAGCCCCGAGCAGCAGGAGGCCTTCGAGGCCCCCGTGCGTGCGCTCTACGAGCAGCAGGGCAGCCCCTACTTCTCGACCGGTCGACTCTGGGACGACGGCATCATCGACCCGGCCGACACCCGCGAGATCCTCGGTCTCGCCCTCGACGTCTGCAGCCGCACGCCGCTGCCCGATCCGGCCTTCGGCCTCTTCAGGATGTGATGCAGGATGCCTCCCTTCGAGAGCGTGCTCGTCGCCAACCGCGGTGAGATCGCCTGCCGCATCATCCGCACGCTGCGGCGCATGGGCATCCGCTCGATCGCGGTCTACAGCGACGCCGATCGGGATGCCCCCCACGTGCATCTCGCCGACGAGGCCGTGCGGCTCGGCCCCGCGCCCGCGGCGCAGAGCTACCTCGACGTCGACGCCGTCGTCGGAGCCGCCGGCGCCGCGGGCGCCTCGGCCGTCCATCCGGGCTACGGGTTCCTGTCGGAGAGCCCCGTGCTCGCGCGCGCCTGCGCCGAGGCGGGCATCGCGCTCGTCGGCCCAGGGCTGCGGGCGCTCGAGGTGATGGGCGACAAGATGCGCGCCAAGGCGCACGTCGCGGCCCACGGCGTGCCGATCATCCCCGGAGCGGGCGAGCCCGGCATGTCCGACGCGCAGCTCGTCCTCGCCGCCCAGGACGTCGGCGTGCCGCTCATCGTGAAGCCCTCCGCGGGCGGAGGCGGCAAGGGCATGACGGTCGTGCGCGACCTCGCCGAGCTGCCCGCGGCGCTGCGCACGGCGCGGCGCGTGGCCCTCGCGGTCTTCGGCGATGACGCCCTGCTACTCGAGCGCCTCATCGAGCGCCCTCGTCACATCGAGGTGCAGGTGCTCGCCGACGAGCACGGCACGACGCTCTCCCTCGGGGAGCGGGAGTGCTCGCTGCAGCGCCGCCACCAGAAGGTCATCGAGGAGGCGCCGAGCCCGCTGCTCGACGACGCCGCCCGCACCGCGATGGGCGAGGCGGCCTGCGCCGTCGCCCGCAGCGTCGACTACCGCGGAGCGGGCACCGTCGAGTTCCTCGTCTCCGACGCCGATCCGTCGGCGTTCTTCTTCATGGAGATGAACACGCGGCTGCAGGTCGAGCACCCGGTCACGGAGCTCGTCACGGGCATCGACCTCGTCGAGCAGCAGCTGCGGGTCGCCGCGGGGGAGGCCCTCGACCTGCCGCCGGTGACGACATCCGGGTGGGCGATCGAGGCCCGGCTGTGCGCGGAGGACGCCGCCTTCCTGCCCGCGACGGGAACCGTGCTCGCCCTGCGCGAGCCGGGCGGCGAGGGCGTGCGGGTCGACTCCGGGCTGCAGCTCGGGTCGATCGTGACCGCCCACTACGACTCGCTGCTGGCGAAGATCATCGTGCACGGCGTCGATCGCGCGGCGGCGCTCGCCGGGCTCGATGCGGCTCTCGCGCGCACCGTCGTGCTCGGCGTGCCCACGAACCTCGGCGCGCTGCGCGGTCTGCTCGCCGATGACGATGTGCGCGGCGGCCGCCTCGACACCGGGCTCGTCGAGCGCCGCGCCGCCGAGGAGGCGGCCGCGGCGCCCGCTCGTGACGAGGCCGCCATCGTCGCCGTCGCCCTGCTCGCGCACGAGGAGCGCGAGCGCGCGGCCGCGGGCTCCGGCCCGTGGGCGCGGCCCACCGGCTTCCGCCTGCAGGGATCCCGACCGGTGCGCTACGTCGTCGCCGACGCGAGCGGCGGCTCGACCACGGTGCTCGTCTCGGGCGCCGCCGGGGCCCGCCGCGTCGCTCTCGTCGACGGGGCGCATCCGGATGCCGCCGCTCTCGCCGCGGCCGTGCCCGCCCGCGTCGTGCTCGATCGGCGGGACGACGGGGTCGTGGTCGCCCTCGACGAGGTGCGCACCGCCGTCCTCGTCGCGCACGACGATGACGGGACGGTCTGGCTCACCCGCACTGGACCGCGGGCCGCCGGCGGGAGCGCCTGGCGGGTGCGGCACCGGCAGGAGCTGCTCGCCGAGCACCGGGCGACGCTCGACCGCATCGAGGGCGCCGTCGACCCCGAGGTGCGCGCGTCGATGCCCGGGTCGGTCGTATCGATCGCCGTCGCGGTCGGCGACGTCGTCGCAGCCGGGGCCCCTCTGCTCGTCGTCGAGGCGATGAAGATGGAGCACGCCGTCACGGCCCCGTTCGCGGGGACCGTCGTGGAGCTCGTCGTCGACGTCGGCGACCAGGTGCGTCAGCGCCAGCTCGTCGCCCGCGTCGAGGCCCTGGCCGAACCGGCGCCACCGGCCCCTATCGCCCCTACCGCCTCTGCCGTCCCCGACGGAGCCGCGGCCGACCCGGCCGCACCGAACTCGACCCAGCGCGAAGGAGCGACATCATGAGGGGTTTCACCGAGGAGCAGCTCGAGCTGCAGCAGCTCGTGCGCGAGTTCGCCGACGAGGTGGTCGCCCCGGCCTCCTACGAGGCCGACCGCGCCCACGCCCTGCCCTGGCCCGTGATCGATCAGATGGGCGAGATGGGTCTGTTCGGCCTGCCCGTGCCCGAGGAGTACGGCGGTCAGGGCGGCGATTACGTCGACCTGTGCATCGCCATCGAGCAGATCGCGCGCGTCGACCAGTCGGTCGCGATCACGCTCGAAGCGGCCGTCGGGCTCGGCGCGATGCCCATCCTGCGCAGCGGCACGGAGGAGCAGAAGCAGCACTGGCTGCCGCGACTCGCCTCAGGCCGCGCGCTCGCGGGCTTCGGCCTCACCGAGGCGGAGGCCGGCACGGACGCCGGGGCCACCCGCACCACCGCCGTGCTCGAGGGCGACGAGTGGGTCATCTCGGGCTCGAAGCAGTTCATCACGAACTCCGGCACCCCTCGGACCGAGCTCGTGACCGTCACCGCGGTGACCGGCCGCGACGAGGCGGGGCGGCCCGAGCTGAGCGCCTTCCTCGTTCCGAGCGGTACGCCGGGGTTCACCGTCGAGCCCGCCTACGACAAGGTCGGCTGGAACGCCTCCGACACCCACCCCCTGACCTTCCAGAAGGCGCGGGTGCCCGCCGAGAACCTGCTCGGAGAGCGCGGCCGCGGCTACGCGAACTTCCTGCAGACGCTCACCGAGGGCCGGGTGGCGATCGCCGCGCTCGGCGTCGGCGTCGCGCAGGGCTGCCTCGACGAGGCGCTGCGCTACGCGGGCGAGCGCACGGTGTTCGGTCGCCCCGTCTCGTCCAACCAGCACATCGCCTTCACCCTCGCCCGCATGCGCTCGCGCGTGCATCTGGCCCGCCTCGCCACCTACGACGCCGCCTTCGCGATGGTCGCAGGCGAGCCCTTCACCGCGCAGGCGAGCATCGCCAAGATCGCGGCGAGCGAGGCGGCCATGGACAATGCCCGCGACGCGACGCAGATCTTCGGCGGCTACGGCTTCATGAACGAGTACCTCGTCGGCCGGCACTACCGCGACTCGAAGATCCTCGAGATCGGCGAGGGCACCACCGAGGTGCAGCTCATGCTCATCGCGCGCGAGCTGGGCATCCGCTCATGAGCGTCGACGACCGGGATGCCGCTGCCGCGGCCGGGCGCCGCATCGTGCAGCGCGGGCTCTGGTTCGAGCAGTTCGAGCAGGGCGCGACCTACGTGCACGCTCCGGGCCGCACGATCACCGAGGCCGACAACGTGCTCTTCACGACCCTCACGATGAACACCCAGGCGCTGCACCTCGACGCGCACTGGGCGGCGACGCAGCCCTTCGGCGAACGGCTGGTCAACTCGATGCTGACCCTCGCGACGATCGTGGGGGCATCGGTCGCCCAGCTCACCCAGGGCACCCTCGTCGCGAACCTCGGCTTCGGCGCGGTCGCGTTCCCCCGACCCCTGCTGCTCGGCGACACCCTGTACAGCGAGACGCTCGTGACGGGTGCCCGGCTCTCGGCCTCCCGACCGGGTCAGGGCGTGGTGAGCCTCGTGCACACCGGCCGCGATCAGCACGGCGAGATCGTGGCCACCGCCGAGAGATCGACCCTCGTGTGGTGCCGGGGCGCCGCACCGGGAGCGGAGGAGGGCGCGTGAGCGGCCTGCCCGGCCCGGCTCTGCTCTTCTGCCCGGCCGATCGGCCCGAGCGCTACGCGAAGGCGCTCGACCGGGCCGACGGCGTCATCCTCGACCTCGAGGACGCGGTCGCGCCGGCCGACAAGCAGCGCGCGCGCGAGGCGCTGCTCGCGACCCCCGTCGACCCCGGGCGCGTCATCGTGCGGGTGAACGCCATCGGCACCGAGGATCACGAGCGCGATCTCGCGATGCTCGCGCGCACCGGCTACCGGCGGCTCATGCTGCCGAAGGCGGTGGATGCCCGCAGCCTCGACCGCTGGCAGGTGATCGCCCTCGTCGAGACCGCCGCCGGGGTGCTGGCCGCCGAGTCGCTCGCTGCCCAGCAGGGCGTCGTCGGCCTCATGTGGGGCGCCGAGGATCTCATCGCGTCCCTCGGCGGGTCCTCCAGCAGGCACGTCGACGGGCGGTACCGCGATGCCGCCGTCCACGCCCGAGCGCGGGTGCTGCTCGCCGCGGCAGCCCGGGGCATCGCGGCGATCGACGCCGTGCATCTCGACATCGCCGACGTCGACGGCCTCGCGGCCGAGGCGCGCGATGCGGCGGCGCAGGGCTTCAGTGCGAGCGCGTGCATCCACCCCTCGCAGGTCGCGGTGATCCGCGAGGCGTACCGCCCCTCCGATGAGGAGGTCGACGCGGCCCGCGCCCTGCTCGCCGCGGCGGAGGGCCGGCCCGGCGTGTTCGCGCACGAGGGGCGCATGGTCGACGAGCCCGTGCTGCGGCACGCCCGCCGCATCGTCGCGCGCGCGACTCCGTGACGCCGCTGCGCTGACCTCCCGGCGCCGAGGCGCTAGGGGGCGAGCGCCGGCAGCTCCGAGATCACGGCGGCCGTGAGCTGGATCGTGACCCCGACGACGACGACGATGTTCAGCACGGTGACGGCGACGGCCGTCCACAGCGGAGCGAGCCCCGTGCCGATGCGGCGCTTGACCACGACCGAGCGGCCGATGACGTAGACCAGCGACAGCAGGATCGACCAGGCGAAGTGGAAGGGCTTGTCGACGCGGCGCTTCTTCAGCTCGCGCCAGTCGAGGAAGGCGAAGAGGATGCCGAGCACCCAGGCGGCGAAGCCCAGGCCGTTCGTCAGCAGCTCTCCCGTGGTCGGGGCGGGGATCGCGAACGGGTCGGACGGGTCGCTCGCCAGGGATTGCGCGACGATCGCCTCGACGTCGAGCAGGAAGAAGGACAGCAGCGAGCTGAGCGGCAGCAGCGCGAGGATCCAGATCCACGGCGTGTACGGGGCCGTTCCGGCCGGCGCGCCGAGCACCGGCGGGGCGTAGCCGGCCGAGTACGGCTGCTCGACCTGCTCCGTCCAGGCGGTGCCGTTCCACCAGCGGCGGCCCGGGCCTCCGGCGGGGTCGGGGTACCAGCCGGCGGGAACGGGGGCGGGGGTCGTGTCGCTCACGGGAGTCCTCATCGAATCGGGGCGGACGGCGGTCGTGCCGCCTGCGAGGGTAGCAATGCGCGGTCGGCGTCGCCGGGGATGCCCGCTGCCGAGCAGGCTCAGCGGGTCGCGGCCTCGGCGACGATGTCGTCGGCGTTCTGCGCGATCCAGCCCATGAGGGGCAGCAGATGCTCGGCCAGCCCGCGCCCCCGCTCGGTCAGGCGGTACTCCACATGGGGCGGCACGACCGGCCGCGCCTCGCGATGCACGAGCCCGTCGGCCTCGAGGGTGCGCAGGGTCTGGGCGAGCATCTTCTCGCTGACGCCCTGAACGACCCGCCGCAGGGCGCTCCAGCGGTGGGTGCCGTCGCTGAGGGCGATGATGACGAGGACGCCCCATTTGCTCGTCACGTGGTCGAGCACGGTGCGGCTCGGGCAGGCCGCGGGCAGCACGCCGTCGGTGACGCCCGGCAGCAGGGCGCTGAGCGCGCCGACGTCGTCGGGGGAGGGAGCCGAGGGGGGCATCCCGCTACCTTACCGAAAAGTGCGTACTGCGCTTCGGGAAGTATGGATGCTCGGCGACGGTTGACCCCGTCGACCCGCGCGATCGCGCCCCCCTCACGAAGGAGCACCCCTCATGACCATCGTCGTCACCGGAGCCACCGGCCACCTCGGCCGCCTCATCATCGACGCGCTCATCGCCCGGGGCGTCGAGCCCGCCGCGATCGTCGGCACCGGCCGCGCCGTCGAGCGCTCCGCCGATCTCACCGCGCGGGGGGTGCGCATCGTGGCGGCCGCCTACGACGACGCGGCGGCGATGGATGCGGCGCTCGCCGACGCCGAGACCCTCATGCTCGTCTCCGGTTCCGAGGTGGGAGCCCGCGTCGCGCAGCACGCGGCGGCGATCGAGGCCGCGCAGCGTGCCGGAGTGCGGCGCATCGTCTACACGAGCGTGCTCGATGCGGCCGATTCGCCGCTCGTCCTCGCACCCGAGCACGCCGCGACCGAACGGCTGCTGGCCGACTCCGGCCTCGCCGTCACCGTGCTGCGCAACGGCTGGTACACCGAGAACTACCTCGGCGCCGTGCAGCAGGCGGCGCAGAGCGGCGCGCTGCTGACGAGCGCGGGCCAGGGGCGCGTCGCGAGCGCGAGCCGACGCGACTACGCCGAGGCTGCCGCGGCCGTCATCACGGGGGAGGGGCACGAGGGTGCCGTGTACGAGCTCTCGGGCGACGTCGCCTGGGGCTTCGACGAGCTCGCCGCGGCGGCGTCCACCGTGACGGGCGCGACGATCGCGGTGCAGCAGGTCACGCCCGAGCAGCACGTCGCGGCTCTCACCGGCGCGGGGCTCGACGCGGGCACGGCGGGCTTCGTCGTGGCGCTCGACGGCGACATCCGCTCCGGCCTGCTGGCGTCGACCTCGGGCGACCTGGCGCGCCTCATCGGCCGGCCGACGACGCCGCTCGAGCAGAGTCTGCGGGCGGCGCTCGCGGGCTGAGCATCCACCCCGCCGTCGCGCCGTGCGCGCCGGGTCTACTCCTCGAAGGTGTTGACCATGGCGTGCGCGGCGCGCTGCAGGTAGTCCCACAGCGCCTCCTCGTGCATCGGCGGCAGCGCCAGCTCGTCGACGGCGGCGCGCATGTGGTGCAGCCAGCGGTCGCGCGCATCGGGGTTGACCTTGAACGGCATGTGCCGCATGCGCAGCCGCGGGTGGCCGCGCTGCTCGCTGTACGTGGTGGGGCCGCCCCAGTACTGCTCGAGGAACGCGGTGAGCCGCCAGATAGCGCCCTCCATGTCGTCGTCGGGGTACATCGGTCGCAGCACCTCGTCGTGCTCGATGCCCTCGTAGAAGCGGCGCACGAGGCGCACGAAGGTGTCATGGCCGCCGACCTGCGTGAAGAAGGGGTCGACCGGTCCCGCGGGTGCCGCTGCGTCGCTCACGGCTTCTCCTCCGGGGCCGCGGCAGCCTTCCGGCTGCGCGGAGCCTTCGGGGCGTCGATGGCGTCGAGCACGAGGCGGTTCATCGCCGGCAGGGTGACGCCCATCTCGTCGAGGGCGAGCTTGAGGCGAAGGCGCAGCTCGCGCGCGATGTCGAACTGGTCGGCGGTGCGCACCTTGACGACCAGGCGCACCACGAGCGCCTCGGCCGAGATCGACTCGATGCCCCAGATCTCGGGCTTCTCGAGCACCTTGCGCTTCCACTCGGGCTCGTCGCTGAGCGCGACGGCGGTGGCGAGCATGACCTCCTCCACGGCCTCCACATCGGAGGTGTAGGGCGCGGGGATGTCGAGGATGACGCGCGCCCAACCCTGCGACTTGTTGCCGACGGTCACGATCTCGCCGTTGCGCACGAACCAGAGAGTGCCGTTGACGTCGCGCACCTGGGTGACGCGCACGCCGACCTCCTCGACGACGCCCGAGACCGGGCCCTGCGTGGAGGTGAGCTCGACGATGTCGCCGACGCCGAGCTGATCCTCGAACACCATGAACAGCCCGTTGAGCATGTCCTTCACGACGTTCTGCGCGCCGAAGCCGAGCGCCGCGCCGAGCACGCCGGCGCTCGCGATCAGGGCGGTGACCGAGAAGTTGAGCTCGGCGAGCACGAGCACGAGCGTCACCGAGATGATCGCCCAGGTGGCGAGGTTGTTGAGCACGCTGCCGATCGTGCGGGTGCGCTGCACGACGCGCACCGCGTGCAGCGGCGAGGCGCTCAGCTCGACGGTGTGCTCGACCGCCTGCGCCTTCTTGACGCCGCTGACGACGCGGTCGACGACGCGCTTGATCGAGAAGCGCAGGGCGGCGCGCAGGATGCCCGCGCCGACGAGCAGCGCGATGATGCGGATCGGCGTGCCCCAGATCTGCCAGAACATGTCCCAGTCGAAGGTGTCCATCGGCTCCAGACTACCGAGCGGCCCCTCGCGCGAGCCGCGCGCGGGGGACGAGCGGGAGCGGGCCGCGGATGGGCCCGGACGCGGGACGGGGGCCCGCCGTCGTGGCGGGCCCCCGTCCGTGGAGCGATCGTGCGGCGTCGGTCAGGCCCGGTCGCGCTCCTGCGCCGCGAGCGCGCGCTCGACCCCGGCGAGGTTCTCCGACACCATGCGACGCAGCGCCGGGATGCCCGGGTTCGCGTCGAGCCACGCGCGGGTCGCCTCGGCCAGGCTCGCCGAGGCGAGCGGGGCCGGGTAGAGCCCGAGCACGAGGTACTCGGCGATCTTGTAGCTGCGGTTCTCCCACAGCTCGTGCAGCGCCGCGAAGTACGGCTCGACGAGCTGCTCGAGACGGGCCGGATCGTTGACGTGCAGGTAGCCCATCGTCGTCATGCGCACGATCGCGTTCGGCACGGTGTCGTCGCCGACGAGGTGCTCGAAGGTCGCGCGCTTCGCCTCGGCGGTGTCGATCGCCGCGCGGGCGCGGGCCGCGGCCTGCGCGCCGTTCGAGGTGTTGTCGGCCTCGAGCGCGGCGTCGATCTCGGCGCCCGTCGCGGCGCCCACGAGGGCCAGGCCCTCGAGAAGCTCCCACGACAGGTCGGTGTCGATCTCGAGCCCGTCGAGGGCGATCGAGCCGTCGCGCAGCCCGGCGAGGGTGCGGCCGTGCTCGGGCGTCGAGGCCATGGCCGCGAAGAACTTCACGAACTGGAACTGGGCATCGCTGCCGGCCTCGGCGCCCTGGGCGAGCATCCACAACCCGTCGGCGACCTCGGCGATGACGGCGTCGCGGTGCTCCGGCGCCACGTACATGCGCGCGACCGTCGCCAGCTGCGTGAGCGTCGTGCGGATGGTCGTCGACTCGGTCTCGGTCGCGATGTTGCCGAGCACGAGGCGCACGTAGTCGCGCGGCGCGGCCTCGGCGTCGCGCGTGGCGTCCCAGACGGCGCCCCAGACGATGGCGCGGGCCAGCGGGCTGGAGATGCCGGCGAGGTGCTCGATCGCGACGGCGAGCGAGTCGTCGTCGAGGCGGATCTTCGCGTAGGCGAGGTCGTCGTCGTTGAGCAGCACCAGATCCGGCTTCACCTGACCGACGAGCTCGGGCACCTCGGTGCGCTCGCCGTCGACGTCGAGCTCGAGGCGGTGCACCCGCTCCAACGACTCGTCCTGCAGCGCGTAGAAGCCGATGGCCATGCGGTGCGGGCGGATGGTCGGGTAGTCCTCGGGCGCGCTCTGCATCACGGCGAACGAGGTGATGACCCCGTCGGCGTCGGTCTCGATTTCGGGGCGCAGAGTGTTGACACCGGCCGTCTCGAGCCACTTCTGGCTCCACTCGGTGAGCTCGCGGCCGCTCGCGGCCTCCAGCTCGACGAGCAGGTCGCGCAGCTCGGTGTTGCCCCAGGCGTGCTTCCGGAAGTACGCGGAGACGCCGGCGAAGAAGGCCTCCTGCCCGACCCAGGCGACGAGCTGCTTGAGCACGCTGCCGCCCTTGGCGTACGTGATGCCGTCGAAGTTGACCTGCACGTCCTCGAGGTCGTTGATGGTCGCGACGACCGGGTGGGTCGAGGGCAGCTGGTCCTGGCGGTACGCCCAGCTCTTCTCCATCGCCTGGAACGTCGTCCAGGCCTCCGTCCACTCGGTGGCCTCGGCGGTCGCAATGGTCGATGCCCACTCGGCGAAGGACTCGTTGAGCCAGAGGTCGTTCCACCACTTCATGGTCACGAGGTCGCCGAACCACATGTGGGCGAGCTCGTGCAGGATCGTGACGACGCGGCGCTCCTTGATGGCGTCGGTCACCTTCGAGCGGAACACGTACGTCTCGGTGAACGTGACCGCGCCCGCGTTCTCCATGGCGCCGGCGTTGAACTCGGGCACGAAGAGCTGGTCGTACTTCTCGAAGGGGTAGGCGACGCCGAACTTCTCCTCGAAGTAGGTGAAGCCCTGGCGGGTCTTCTCGAAGACGTAGTCCGCGTCCATGTACGGGAAGAGGGATGCGCGGGCGTAGACGCCGAGCGGGATGGTGCGGCCGTCGGCGCTCGTGAGCTCCGAGTGCACCGACTGGTACGGGCCCGCCACGATCGCGGTGATGTAGCTGGAGATGCGCGGGGTCGGCGCGAAGGTGAAGACCTTCGACTCGCCGTCGGCCACGGGCTCGGGGCTGGGGGAGTTGGAGACGACGACCCAGTGGCCGGGGGCGCGCACCGTGAACTGGAACGTCGCCTTGAGGTCGGGCTGCTCGAAGACCGCGAAGACGCGGCGGCTGTCGGGCACTTCGAACTGCGAGTACAGGTACACCTCGCCGTCGACGGGGTCGACGAAGCGGTGCAGGCCCTCGCCCGTGTTCGTGTACTCGTGGTCGGCGACGACGGTGAGCACGTTCTGCTCGGCGAGGCCCTCGAGCTGGATGCGCGTGCCGTCGGCGACCGCGGCGGCGTCGAGCTCCACGCCGTTGAGGGTGACGGAGTGCACGGTGCGCGTGATCGCGTCGATGAAGGTGCTCGCTCCGGCGGTGGCCGAGAAGGTCACGGTCGACGTCGACCGGAACACCTCGTCCCCCGTGGTGAGATCGAGCTCGATCTCGTAGCTCTTCGTCGACACGAGCGACGAGCGCTCCTGCGCTTCGACGCGGGTCAGGTTCTCTCCGGGCACGGTGCAGCCTCCTTCGGCGACAGACGGGATGCGCGGCTCGTGGCCGCACCGTCTGCCAGCCTATTCGGCTCCGCCCCGCCGCACCCTGATCCAGGCGATGCCGTGGGCGGGCAGCACGAGGTCCCGGCGCAGGTCGACGACGCCCCCGGCGATGAGATCCTCACCCGTGGCGGGCATGCCCTGCAGCGTGGAGGCGAGCACCGTCTCGGGAGCGTCGGCGACGTTGGCGAGGCAGAGCACGAGGCCTCCGCCGTCACCGGGCCGCTGATAGCCCACGACGTGGGGGGAGCGGGCGTCGAAGCCGATGAGGGCGCCGCCGGCGAACTCCGGCGTGCGGCGGCGCACGGCCAGCAGCTGCTGCAGGCGCGCGTAGAGCATCCCCGCTGAGGTGGTCGGGTCGATGCGCTCGGCGTAGCGCTCCTCGGGGTACGGCGGGCGGTTGACCCAACGGCTGTCCTCGGCGTGGCCGGGCTCGTCGACGTAGGAGTAGTCGTTGAGCTGGCCCACCTCGTCGCCGAGGTAGAGCAGCGGCACGCCGCCGGTCGAGAGGGTGATCGAGTGGGCGAGCACGATGCGGTCGATCGCGCCGTCGTCGCCCGCCTCGAGCCCCGCGAGCGAGGCGGTCGTGCCCGAGATGCGGCAGTCGCCGGTCTTCGGGTTGTCCTGGAACGGCACGCCGCGCGCGAAGCTGCCGGGGAACCGGTTGACGAAGAAGCTGTTGAGGAACCGCCGGTGCTCGAAGCCGTCGATGCCGAGCTCGGCGGCGTCCTCGTCGGCGAAGGTCCAGCCGATGTCGTCGTGGCTGCGCACGTAGTTGACCCAGGCGGTGCCGGCGGGCAGCGCGTGCCGGCGGTCGAGGGCCTGCTGCAGCAGCCGGGCGTCGCGGGTGGCGAGCGAGTTCCAGATGAGCGCCATCTGCAGCGGGTTGTAGCTGAGCTGGCACTCCTCGGGCGAGATGTACTGGATGACCTCGTCGGGGTGCACGATGGCCTCCGACTTGAACAGCACGGCGGGGGCGGCGATGCGCAGGGCCGCATTGAAGGCCTGGATGAGCAGGTGCGCCTCGGGCAGCGACTCGCACGTCGTGCCGAGCTGCTTCCAGATGAAGGCGACGGCGTCCATGCGCAGGATGTCGACGCCGCGGTTGGCGAGGAACAGCATCTCGCCGGCCATGGCGCGGAAGACCGCGGGGTTGCCGTAGTTGAGATCCCACTGGAAGGAGTGGAAGGTCGCCCACACCCAGCGCTCCGCCTCCTCGCGGCTCGGCACGGTGCCGTCGGGCAGCGGCATCGGCACGAAGGAGCCCGGGTGGTCGTCGGGGAAGATCTCGCGCACGGTCGCCTCGTAGGCGTCGGGCATCTCGCGGCCGTCGAAGATCCAGTAGTAGTCGGCGTACTCCTGCTCGCCGGCCCGGGCGCGCCGGGCCCACTCGTGCTCGTCCGAGGTGTGGTTGAAGATGAAGTCGACGACGAGGGCGATGCCGTTCTCGCGCAGCTCGGCCGCGAGGGCCGTGAGCTGCTCCATGTCGCCGAGCGCGGGGCTCACCTCGCGATAGCTCGACACCGCGTAGCCGCCGTCGCTGTTCTCCTCCGGGGCGAGGAAGAGCGGCATGAGGTGCAAGTAGGTGAGGCCCAGTTCCCTGAAGTACGGGATGCGCGCCCGCACGCCGTCGAGGTCGCGGGCGTAGCGGTCGACGTAGAGCACGCCCCCGAGCATCCGGTTCGACAGGAACCAGTGCGGATCGGCCTCGCGCGCGGCGTCGACCGCCTTGAGGTCGGCCGGGCGGGCCTGCCAGCTCGCGGCGAGCTCGCCGAGCAGGAGGGCGAGCTGCGCCTCGGTCGCCTCGGTGTCGCCGTAGACCCGGCGGAAGAGGCTCTCGAGCCGCGGCAGCTCGCGATCGACGCGGCCGAGCAGCTGCCGCCAGTCGTCCTCGGCGGTCTGCGGCAGGCGGGCCGCGGTGAGCGCGGCGTCGATCGACCGGGTGCGGGTGTGCTCCATTGCGCGTTCCCCTATTGTCCAAATGGATAACCGTCTGGCATCGTGGCGGTATGGCCACCACCGTATTCGACCGCGACCGTCCCGACGCCCGACTCGTCACGGCGGCGCTCGCCGCGTCGCAGCCCTCGGTGTTCTGGCTCGACGAGCTGCCCGCGAGCCCCGCGCTGCCGCGGCTCACCGGCCGCGTGCGGGCCGACCTCGCGATCGTCGGCGGCGGGTACGCCGGTCTGTGGACGGCGCTGCTGGCCAAGGAGCGCGACCCCGGGGCCCGCGTCGTGCTGCTCGAGGGCGCGCGCATCGGCCACGCCGCCTCCGGCCGCAACGGCGGCTTCGTCGAGGCGACCCTCACGCACGGGGCCGCGAACGGCGAGACGCGGTTCCCGACCGAGCTCGCCGAGCTCGACCGCCTGGGCATGGCGAACCTCGACGCCATCGAGCAGACCGTCGAAGCCCGAGGGTGGCGGTGCGAGTTCGAGCGCGTCGGGTCGATCGCCGTCGCCACCGAGCACTACCAGCTGGCGGCGCTCGCCGAGGCGCACGACGGCGAGCACGAGCTGTTCCACGACGGCGGCGGGATGCGGGCGCTCGTCGACTCGCCCACCTACCTCGGCGGGCTGGAGTCGACGCGCGATACGGCGCTCGTGCATCCCGGCAAGCTCGCCCGCAGCCTGCTCGAGGCCTGCCTCGATGCCGGGGTGGAGGTGCACGAGCAGTCGCCCGTCCGCGGCCTGCGGGCCGAGCCCGACGCGGTGCTGCTCGACACCGCCCACGGCACCGTCGCCGCCGACCGCGTCGCGCTCGCGACGAACGCGTACCCGTCTCTGCTCAAGCGCTACCGGCTGCACACCGTACCCGTCTACGACTACGTGCTCATGACCGAGCCGCTCAGCGCCGAGCAGCGCGCCGCGATCGGCTGGCAGGGGCGGCAGGGCATCGCCGACTCGGCGAACCAGTTCCACTACTACCGGCTGACCGCCGACGACCGCATCCTGTGGGGCGGGTACGACGCCGTCTACCACTACGGCGGGCGCATCCGCCGGTCGTACGAGGAGCGCCGCGAGAGCTTCGAGATGCTCGCCGCGCACTTCCTCACGACCTTCCCGCAGCTGGAGGGCATCCGGTTCAGCCATCGATGGGCGGGCGTCATCGACACCTCGAGCCGCTTCTGCGCCTTCCACGCCACCGCCCACGGCGGTCGGGTCGCCTACTCGGCGGGCTTCACCGGGCTCGGGGTCGCCGCCACCCGCTTCACCGCCGAGGTCATGCTCGACCAGCTCGCGGGCCTCGAGACCGAGCGCACGAGCCTGCGGATGGTGAATCAGCTGCCGCTGCCGTTCCCGCCCGAGCCGGCGACGTACCTCGCCGTGCAGGCGGTGCGCGCCGCGCTCGACCGCGCCGATCACCGGGAGGGCCGCCGGGGCGCTTTCCTTCGCACTCTCGATGCGGTGGGTCTAGGGTTCGACTCGTGACCTCACTCCCGCTCGACGCCGCCACCGTGCTGCAGGCCCTCACCCTCGCGCTCGATCACGAGCCAGTGGAGGAGGAGCGCGTCGTCGAGGGCTCGCCGACGACCGGTGTCGAGGCCCTCACCGAGATCGACGACTGGGAGGTCGGGGTCTGGGAGATGACGCCCGGCATCGCCACCGACGTCGAGGTGGAGGAGATCTTCATCGTGCTCGCCGGCCGCGCGATCCTGCGCCGGGAGGACGGCTCCGAGACCGAGCTCGTCGCCGGCTCGGTCGGCCGTCTCGATGACGGCGAGGAGACCGAGTGGGAAGTGCTCGAGACCTTCCGCAAGATCTACATCGCCTGAGCCCCGGGCGCCCGCTGGTCACCAGACGGAGTCGCCTCGCATGACCACGTCGCTGCCGCCGTCGATGTAGACGATCTGGCCGCAGAGGTGCGAGTTCTCCGCGCTCGTGAGGTAGTCGAGCAGCGAGGCCACGGTCGCGGCCTCGGCGATGCCGTTGAGCGGCATCGGCACCATCTCCAGCAGCGCCCGCTCGGCCTCCGCGGTCGCGGTGAGTCCGCTGGTCATCGGGGTGCGGATCACCCCGGGCGCGATCGCATTGAGCGGGATGCCCGCCCCTGCCCACTCCTCGGCCGCCGCGTTCCGCCGCACCCACCGCACGAGGGCGCGCTTGGTCGTTCCGTAGATCGCGCTCCCCGCCCCGGTGTCGAGCAGTTCGGAGGCGCGGTGGACCGCGGCCGGCTCGTCGTGCGCGAGGCAGGCCTCGAGCAGCTCCTCGTCGGGCGGGAAGAGGGCCGCCATCGATGCCGTCAGCACGGCGCGCGGCGCGGAGGACGCCGCGAGGAGCGGCCGCAGGCCCTCGAGCGTCGCGAGAGCGCCGAAGTAGTTGACGGCGACGGTCGCGGTCGATTCGGAGGAGAGGCCCGCGTTGGCGATGACGGCGTCGACCGAGCCGTCGCTCAGCTCGGCGGCGCGGTCGACGAGCTCGGCGCGACCGGCGTGCGTCGACAGGTCGACGACGATCTCCGCATCGTGCAGGTCGACGCCGATCACCCGCTGGCCCCGCTCGCGCAGCAGGGCGGCCGTCGCCGCCCCGATGCCGCTCGCCGATCCGGTGATGATGCACGTGCGCTGCTGAGCCATTGCCGCCTCGTCTCCTCCGTCACTGCAGATTCCCAGCCGCCGCCCGATCGGTTCAGGGCCGAAAGTCCCGCCGGTAGAATCACCCCATGCGCATCCACGTGGCCACCGACCATGCCGGCCTCGAGTTCAGCCGCACCGTGCAGGCGCACGTCGCCTCCCTCGGGCACGAGGTGATCGACCACGGGCCGGTCGAGTACGACGCCCTCGACGACTACCCGGGCTTCTGCATCGACGCCGCCCGCGCCGTCGCGCACGATCAGGCGGAGGGCCGCGAGGCGCTCGGCATCGTCTTCGGCGGCTCGGGCAACGGCGAGCAGATCGCGGCGAACAAGGTGCAGGGCATCCGCGCCGCCCTCGTCTGGAACGACGCGACCGCCGCGCTCGCCCGCGAGCACAACGACGCGAACGTCATTTCCATCGGCGCCCGCCAGCACCCCGTGGACGACGTGCTGCGCTTCATCGAGATCTTCCTCGCCACGCCGTTCAGCGGCGACATCCGCCACGTGCGCCGCATCGGCCAGATCGGCGAGTACGAGACGACCGGCGCGATCGCCGGCCGCGACGTCGTCTAGCTGTGCCCGAGGGTCACTCCGTCCACCGCATCGCCCGCCAGTTCGGGCGGCACATGGTCGGCGACGCCGTCGCCGTCAGCTCGCCGCAGGGCCGCTTCGCCGAGGGCGCGGCGCTCATCGACGGCCGCACCATGACGGCCTCGCGCGCCGTCGGCAAGCAGATGTTCCTCGAGTTCGACGAGGCGCTGTGGCTGCGCGTGCACCTCGGCATCTACGGCGCCTGGGATTTCTCCGGCGACCTGCGTCAGGACGCGACGCAGCGCGCCGCGCGCGGACGCATGGGGCAGACGGGCATGCGCGGCACCGGCGATGAGGGGGATGCCCCCGCCACGGTCGTCGGCGAGCACGAGGATTCGCTGTCCTCCATCGGAGCGCCCCGCCGCACCCGCCTGCGCATGGCCGAGGCCGAGACGGCCGCCGCCGTCGAGGGTTGGCCGCCCGAGCCGATCGGGCAGGTGCGCGTGCGCCTGCTCACCGACCGGGTCGTCGCCGACCTGCGCGGGCCGACCGCCTGCGAGGTGCTCGACGCCGCGGCCGTGCAGACCGTCATCGACGCGCTCGGGCCGGATCCCCTCGTGGACGACGCGCAGGAGGGCGAGGAGCGCATGCTCGCGCGCATCCGCCGCCGCCGGGTGCCGATCGGGCTCCTGCTGATGGACCAGAGCGTCGTGAGCGGCATCGGCAACGTGTACCGCGCCGAGATGCTGTTCCGTGCGCGGCTCGACCCGCACACGCCCGGCGCGAACCTGCCGGAGGACGTCATCCGCGACCTGTGGCGGGATTGGCGCTACCTGCTGGGCATCGGCGTCGACACCGGCCAGATGATGACGATGGACGGCCTCGACGAGGAGTCGCGCAAGCGCGCCCTGCGCAATCGGGCCGACCGCCACTGGGTCTACAAGCGCGAGGGGCTGCCCTGCCGCATCTGCGGAACGCACATCGTGCTCGAGGTCGCGGCCGGCCGCAAGCTCTACTACTGCCCGAGCTGCCAGAGCTGAGGGGAGGAGCACCGATCATGCGCCACACCCCCCAGTACCTGCTGACCGAGCCCGACGAGGTGCGCCGGCTCGTGCGCGAGAACCCGTGGGCCGGCATCGTCTCGCACGTGCCCGACCGCGGCATCGTCGCCTCGCACTACCCGTTCCTGCTCGACGAGGCCGCCTCGACGGGCGACGACATCGTGCTGCTGAGCCACGTCGGCCGCCCCGACGAGCAGCTGCACCGGCTCGGCGAGAGCGAGGTGCTCGTCATCGTGCAGGGCGCCCACGGCTACATCTCGCCCTCCTGGTACGCCGAGGGCGACATCATCCCGACCTGGAACCACGTCACCGCGCACCTCTACGGCACCCCCGAGATCCTCTCGGCGGAGGAGAACCTGCGGGTGCTCAGCGCGCTCACCGACCACTTCGAGCAGCACGTCGCCGAGCCGCGCGGCCTGCACCTCGACCCCGAGTACAGCGCGCGCGTCGCGAAGGGCACGGTCGGCATCCGCCTGCGCGTCACCCGCTTCGACGCGCGCCTGAAGCTCAGCCAGGGCAAGACCCCCGAGGTGCGCGAGAGCATCATGACGCACCTCGAGGGCGACGGCCCCTACGCCCACCCGGGCCTCGCCCGGGAGATGAGGAGACTCGATGATCACCGCGATTCGTGATGCCCGGCCGCTCGGGGGGCACGCGCCGATCGACGTGAGCATCGCCGACGGGCTCATCACGGGCATCCACCCCGCCGGCACTCTCGCGGCGGGCGAGGGCGTCATCGACGCGGCCGGCCGCTGGATCATGCCGGGCCTGTGGGATGAGCACGTGCACCTCACCCAGTGGGCGCAGCACCGCCGCCGGCTCGACCTCGAGGGCGCGTCGAGCGCCGCCGAGGTGGCATCGATCGTGCGGGATGCCGCTGCCGAGGCCGCGCCCGGCGAGACGATCGTCGGCGGAGGCTTCCGCGACGCCCTCTGGCCCGATGCCCCGACGGCCGCCCTGCTCGACGCGGCCGCGCCGGATCACGCCGTGGTGCTCGTGAGCGCCGACGTGCACTGCGCCTGGCTGAGCACCGCCGCGCTCGCGCGCTACGTGCCCGCCTACGCCGCGGCCTCGGCCGGCTCGCAGGGTGCCGAGACCGCCGATACGGCCGGCGCCGTTCTCGCTTCCGGACTGCTGCGGGAGGAGGCGGCCTTCGCCGTCACCCGGCAGCTCGACGGCGCCCCCGATGACGTGCTCGACCGCTGGGTGGATGAGGCCGCGCGCGAGGCCGCCGCTCGCGGCGTCGTCGGCGTCGTCGACCTCGAGATGCGCTGGAACCGCGACGACTGGTCCCGCCGGGTCGCGGCGGGCTTCGACGCTCTGCGGGTCGAGTTCGGCGTCTACCCGCAGCACCTCGACCGCGCGATCGAGCTCGGCCTGCGCTCGGGGCTCGACGTCGCGGACGGCGTGCGGGTCGGGCCTCTCAAGGTCATCACCGACGGCTCGCTGAACACCCGCACCGCCTATTGCTGCGACCCGTACCCCGAGGATTCGGCGACGCCCTACGGCGTGCTCACCGTTCCGCCCTGCGATCTCGAGCCGCTGCTCGCGCGCGCGGCGGAGGCGGGCTTCGAGCTCGCCGTGCACGCCATCGGCGACGGCGCCAACCACACGGCGCTCGACGTCTTCGCCCGCATCGGTCGTGGCGGCCGCATCGAGCACGCGCAGCTGCTGCGGCCCTGCGACTTCCCGCGCTTCGCGGCGCTCGGCGTGGTGGCGAGCGTGCAGCCCGAGCACGCCGTCGACGATCGCGATGTCGCCGAGAGGTTCTGGCCGGGGCGCACCGGGCGGGCCTTCGCGCTGCGCTCGCTGCTCGACGCGGGTGCGCGCCTCGTGCTCGGCTCCGATGCTCCCGTGGCGCCGCTCGACCCGTGGGTCTCGATCGCGGCGGCGACGACGCGCACGCGCGGCGATCGTGAGCCGTTCCACGCCGAGCAGTCGATCACCCCGCACGAGGCGCTCACGGCGTCGACGCGCTCGCTCGTCGCGGTCGGCGAGCCGGCCGATCTGCTGCTGGTCGACGCCGACCCGCTGACGGCATCGGGGGATGCCCTCCGGTCGATGCCCGTGGCGCTCACGCTCCTCGGCGGTCGGCCGACGCACTCGGCCCTCTGAGACGCGGGCTCGCGGCTCCACGAGCCGGAGCGCCGCGGGTCTGCGAGCCGGAGCGTCGCGGGCCTGCGGGCCTGAGCGTCCCGGCTCTGCGCGGCGCGGCCTCCCCGCACGACGAACGGGGCCGGACCACTCGGCTGGTCCGGCCCCGTTCTCGGGTGGTGCGGTGCTGCTGCTGCTGCTGTGCTGTGCTGTTCCCTACTTCGCGACGTGCGAGAAGAGGAACCAGCGGTCCTTCTCGAGGTCGGCCGTGATCGCGATGACGAGATCCTGGCTGACCGGGTCGATCTCCTCGAGGCCGTCGATGGCGGCACGGAGGGTGACGAGTGCCGCGTCGATGCCGGCGACGACGTCGGCGATGAAGTCGTCGGACTGCTGGAATCCGGCGCGCACGGCGGGAACCGTGGTCTTCTTCGCGATGGTGGCGGTGCGGGCGTCGAGCGGCAGGCCGAGGGCGACGATGCGCTCCGCGGCCGTGTCGCCGTAGTCGCGCGCGTGCTCGACGAGGGTGTCGAGCAGCTCGTGCACGCCGATGAAGTTCGGCCCGCGGACGTGCCAGTGCGCCTGCTTACCCTCGAGCGCGAGGGCGTTGAGGTCGATGACGACGGGGGCGAGGTACTGGGCGACGCCCGAGACCATGTCGGTGTCGGTGGCGTCGGGGGAGGATGCGATGTCGGTCATGACGGTCCTTTCGTGGGGCTCCGGTCGGGATCCACGGTAGCCGCCAGGGCTGACATCGTGCAGGGGGCACGCAGTGCACTCCCAGGCAGGGGCCCCCGTGGAGCCGATCGGCCCCCACCGGTGAGGGTCCGCCCCCGCGGCCGCGCGAGGCGCGCGGCGGGCGGCCTCAGCGCAGGTCGGCGATGCGGCGGGCGATCGCGGTGAGGTTCTGCACGCGGCGCTCGTATCGCGCGGCGACCGCGACGACGAGGATCCCGACGATGCCGAGCCAGATCCACCAGTCGACGGCGGCGGCCGCGCGGCTCAGCAGCGGCCAGCTCTGCACGAGGGCGTGCACGAGCAGCACGGAGCCCCCGAGCACGAACGGCGCCTGCAGGCGCTGCTGCACGCCGCCGAGCATGACGCCCGCGCTGACGACCCCGAGGGCGACGATGCGCCACGGCTCGGGCTCCCCGGCGATCGCGATGAGACTGGGCGCGAGCAGAAGCAGGAGGCCGGGGGCGAGCAGCGGCCAGCTGCTCGTGCCGGGGCGACGGTCGAGTTCGAGCACTCCGAGCGCGAGAGCGGCGAGGGCGACGGGCAGCGCGATGAGCTCGACCGGGGCGACGGTGCCGGCGATGCCGAGCACGGCGGCCGCGAGCGCGCCGAACCCGAGCAGGATGCCGGCCACGGGGTCGCGCATCGCCGCGGTGGTGAGCACCCGCACGGCGACGGCGGCGCTGGCGAGCACGACGACGACGAGCAGACCGCGCAGCTGCAGCTCGAGCGGAGTCGCGACCCTTGCGATGAGGTCGATGACCAGGGCGCCGCTGACCACGCCGAGGGCGGTGAGCGAAACGCCGGCGAGCACGATCGGCAGGGTCGGGATGCCGCTCTCGAGCCGCTCGGTGCGCGCGACCGCGACCCCCAGCAGCGCGAGCGCCGCGAGCCCCACCACCGCGGAGCGGAGGGTCGGGGTGCCCGCCCCGATGCCGCTGAGCAGCGCGATCGGCAGCAGCGCGAGGGCGAGCGCGGCGCCGATGAGCGGCGCCGCACTGCGCGCGGGGGTGCCGCGAGCGGCGCCGTGGCGGGCGAGGGCGGCGGCGATGAGCAGCAGCGCTCCGGCGAGGGGGAGCGCGTAGCCCTCGGGGTCGGCGATGCTCTCGTCGGCGAGCCCCGTCCAGAGGGCGGAGGTGCCGAGCGCCAGCGCGATCCACCCGAGATGACGGCGACGCGACCGTGCTCCGATGAGCCCGTCGCCGCTCAGTGCGATGAGCAGCACGACGACGGCGGCGAGCAGGAGGCCGAGCACGGCGACATCGCGCTCGATGGCGAGGGAGAGCATCCAGGCCCCGCTGACGACCACGCCGCCGTCGACGGCGAATCGCAGCGAGCGATGCTCCTCGACGCGGCCGGACGCGGCGCCGCGCTCGAGGGTGGCGAGGGCGACGGCGGTGACGAGCAGAAGGGCACCGAGGGCGGCGATCGGGCCCCACAGAGCGATCCCCGCGATGGTGGCGGGCTCGCGGGAGCCCGCGGCCACGATCCGGAGGGCGACGGTGACGAGCCCGACCGCGGCGGGGCCGAGGAGAGCGGCGGCGGGGACACGCAGCGCCGCGTCGCGACTGCGCAGGACGAGGAGGGAGAGCGCGGCGACGCCGAGCGCGATCGCGAGGCCATCGCTGACGGCGGTGCGTCCACCGGAGCCGAGGTCGAGCATCAGGGCGGCCGCACCGAGTCCGGCGACGCCGGCGAGGAGCGCGGTGGCCCGCTGCTCGACCTCGTCGAGCCGCCCGAGGGGGACAGCGATCACGAGGAGCGCGGCGAGGATGAGCAGCACGCCGGGGAGGGAGACGCTCACGCCTGCTCGCACGAGGTCGGAGCCGAGGGCGGGGGCGACGGCGAGCACGAGCACGACGGCGGCGACGAGGGCGGCGAGAGCGGCGGGGGTCTGAGGAGCGACCCGTCGGCCGAGGGTGATCGCGAGCAGCGCCGCGGCCGTACCGATGATCCACGCGGACTCGACGCGCGGGGCGACGACGAGGGCGATCACCGAGCCGCCGACGGCCACGATGCCGAGCGTGACCAGCAGCGCGGTGCGGGGCGGCCCGGAGGCGAGGCCTCGGGCGCGGGAGACGCCTGCCGCTCCACCGATCGCGAGGAGCACCGCGAGCGCGAGGGCGAGCCACCAGGGCCCGGCGAGCGGCGTCGCGGCGACGAGCAGCGCACCGAGCCCGGGCAGCGTGAACGGCATGACGGGGCGCAGCGGGCCCCCGAGCCTGCCGCCGAGCGCGATGAGGGCGAGGGTCGCGGCCGCTCCGCCGAGTGCGGCGAGCTCGGCGTCGGTGGCCGTCTGCAGCGGCGACGTCACGTCGTCGACCGGCGTCGCGACGGCGAGCAGGGCCTCGAGAGCGGGGCTCAGAGCGGTGACGAGCGTGACGGCGGCGGCCGCGGCGGCCACGACCGCGGCGGAGGCGACCGCGGCGACCCGAGCCGCATCGAGCACGCGCGCCGGGCGCGAGGGGAGGAGGGAGAGCAGCACGGCGACGGTGACGACGACGAGCAGGGCGCCGGCGGTGGTGAGAGGGCGCCCCTCGTTCTGCAGGATGCTCGCGACGATGCCCGCGAGCAGCGCGAGCGTGCCGCCCGCCGCCGCGGCCACGGCGATCCCCGCGGCGACGACGGGCGTGCCGGATGCGCGCGGTGCGAGGAGCACGTGCAGGGCCGAGACGAGCGCGAGCCCGAGGCCGGTGACGAGCGGCAGCGCGTCGGCCCCGCTCTGGCCGAGACCGCCGCCGATGCCGGCTCCGAGGGCGAGCAGGGCGCCGGGCGCGGCGGCCGCGAGGGCGGTCAGGGCGACGACCCCGGCGAGACGGGGGCGGGCGGCCGGAGCGATGACGGGATGCGCGAGCGCCACGAGGAAGGCCGCGAGCCCGGCGATCACGGCGACGGCCTGGGCGTCGAGCCGACCGGCGTCGGCGAGGTGGCCGGTGACGAGCGCCGCCCCGAGCGGCAGCACGAGCGCCGCGCCGACCGCGGGGGAGGAGAGCCGACCCAGGCGGGACCAAGCGATGGCGACCGCGGCGACGACCAGCAGGGCGACGCCCCAGTAGAGCGGCCCGTCGACGCTGCCGATGCCGACGGGGTCGTTCGCCCGCAGGGCCCACGCGTCGAGCACGAGGATGATCGTGACGAGCACGGCGATGCCCTCCGCCGTCGCCGTGAGCCCGCGGCGGGACAGAGCGGCCGCCGCGGCCAGGGTCGCGAGAGTGCCCCCCGCGATGATCAGCATGCGCACGGTCGAGCCGTAGACGAGGAAGGCGTAGGCGAGCCAGAAGATCGCGAAGATCGACAGCAGGCTGACGCCGACGACGAGGAGCGCCACCTGGATGCCCGAGCGACCCGACCGCGGCGCGGAGGGCACCGGCCGCTGCGGCGCCCCCGGGGCGGCCGGCGGGATCGTGGTGCGGGACGGAGCGGAGGCGACGAGGGACGCGGGCGGAGCGGCGGCGGCCGCAGGGATCGCCGGACCGGCGTGAGCGACGGGGGCGAGAGGAGCTACTGGGGCGGCGGGCGCGAGCGGTACGGCGGGGACGGCAGCGGGGCCGGCGTGCGCGCGGCTCGCGGCGGCGGCATCGCGGCGCAGGCGGCCGATGAGGGCGCGGCGGGCATCCAGCAGATCGGCGGCCCGCGCGGAAACCGCGGCGAGCTCGGCCGCATCGGGATGCCGGAGATCGAGCGCACAGACGGTGCAGAGGGCCGAGCGCAGCGGCGCATGGCAGGCGGGGCAGGTGGTGACCGAGCGCAGGTCGGCCGGGCCGCGGGGGAAGTCGACGCGCCCCGCCCATCGTGCGTCGTCGTCGGCACCGGGCACGGGGGTCGAGATTGTCTCGCTCATCGCGGCACACGCTATCGGTTGCCAGCCCCGGCCGGGCGCGGAAATCGTGGGGACATGTGGACGACTCTCGGTGCGCGCACGTCGGGGAGGAGCCGTGATCGCGCCATGATGGGCGCATGACCGAGCAGCGCGACGAGGCCCGCGCCTTCGCCGAGGCCTACACCCGGTGCCTGCCCGCGGTCAGCGGGTACCTGCGCCGCCGCGTCGACGCGGCCGCCGTCGAGGATCTCGCCGCCGACGTCTTCGCCATCGCCTGGCGCAAGCGCGCCTCGGTCGCCCCCGGCGAGGAGCTGCCCTGGCTGTACCGCATCGCCTCCTACGTCGTCGCGAACCACCGCCGCCGGCTCGCCACGCGCGCCTCGCTCGCGCACCTGCTCATCGCCCCCGACTCGGCTCCCGCCGCCGACGCCTTCGTCGACGACGGGGACCCGGCGCTCGCCGCGGCCTGGGCGGCCCTGCGCCCCCGCGACCGCGAGGTGCTCGCCCTGGCGGTGCTCGAGGGGATGCCCGTGGCCGAGATCGCGGTGGCCGCCGGATCCACGCCCAACGCCGTCAGCATCCGCCTGCACCGGGCGAAGAAGGCGCTCGCGGCGGCCCTCGAGCGGGAGCGCACGGCCGAGTAGCGCGCGGCCCGCGCCGGGCATCCCGCATCGAATCCAGCAGATCGTGAAAGATCGCATCCGCCCGGGACGTTCCCCTGTCATGACCGAGCACGACGACACCCCCCGCCCCGACCTCGACGCCCGCCTGCGCCGCTCGCTCGACCGCGCGGACGACGCCCCGGCCCTGCCGGCCTCCGTGGTCGAGGGCGCCCCCGACCGCCGCGCACCCCGCCTCGTCAACCGCGGGCGCGTCGCGCAGGCCTCCGGCGGCGCCGTGCTCGCGCTGGCCGGGGCCACCGCCATCGCTCTCGTCGTCGTGCCCGCGACCCTGCCCGGCACCCCGGACGCGCCGCTGTTCACCGTCGCCGGCGGGGGAGCGGCGGGCCCCGAGGCGGCGACGCTCGGCACAGCCGACGAGTCCCGTATCGCCCAGTGGATCGAGTACACCTACCTCGCCGGCCCCGGCCTCGGCACGGATGCGGGCAGCGGCCGCGCCTACGCCCTCGAGCGCCCCGACTCGGCGGAGCAGTCGCTGCGCGGGATCGCGGCGGTCGTCGGTATCGAGGGCGAGCCGACCGACTCCTCCTACTCCGACCCGACCTACCCGACGCTCCTCATCGGCACGGAGGACGGGTCAGGGCCCTCGCTCGTGCTCGGCGACCACGGAACCGGCGCGTGGTGGTACTCCGACCCGAGCGCGAACCCCGTCTTCGCTCCCGACGAGGCGAACCCGCAGCCCGCCGGCGCCGTCCCCTCCGAGGAGGAGGCCCGCGCCGATGCGCTCGAGATCTTCGAGGCGACCGGGCTCGACCTCGACGCCGACGACATCCGCGTGCAGGCCGACGAGTGGCAGGTGACGGCCTCGGCCTCGCTCGAGGTCGGCGGCGTGCGCACCGCCGTGGAGTGGGCGGCATCGTGGTCGTCGACGGGCGAGCTGGCGTGGGCATCCGGCCACACGGCGCAGCTCGTCGACCGCGGCGAGTACGGCACCGTCTCGGCCGTCGACGCCGTCGACCGCCTGGCCGACGGCCGCTGGTTCGGCTCGGGCGGCCCCGACTACCAGGGCGGGGTGAGCATCCTGGCCGATGGCGCCGCGCGCGCCGAGTCGGGTGTCGCCGTCGTGCCCATCGATCCGGATGCTCCCGTCTCGTCGCCCGTCGACCCGAGCGCCCCGGCCGAGCCCACCGAGATTCCGTCGACCGGTGCCGAGCCCGACCCGGCTCCCTCTGCCATCCCCGACAACGAGCCGCAGCCGAAGCCCGACATGACCGTCGAGCCGCTGCCCGGCACCGAGCCAGCCCCCGTTCCCCTGCCCGAGCCGGAGCCCACGATCGAGCCCCTGCCCGAGCCGATGCCCGAGCCGAGCCCCGAGCAGGTCACGGTGACGCTCGAGGAGGCGGAGGCGACGATGCTGCTGGTGTGGGATGCCCAGGGCGACGCCTGGCTCGTGCCCGGCTACGCGTTCCTCCAGCCCGAGGGCTGGTACACCACGGTCATCTCGCTCCAGGAGGGCGTCATCGCCCTGCCCGAGCCGGTCGAGATCGAGCTGTTCCGAGAGGAGTATGCTCGCGCGGCATGGTCAGGAGATGGTGGTCGGGGCGCGCGCCGCTGACGAAGGCGTTCGTCGTCCTCGCAACCCCCGTGTACCTGCTCGCGGTCTCGCTCATGGTGTTCTGGATCATCGCCGGGGCGTTCCCGCCGGTCGAGCAGGTGCTCCTGGTCCTCGCCCTCTTCGGATTCATCCTGATCGGTGGCATACCCACGCACTACGTTCAGCGCCGCTTCGACCTCGACGCCATCGTTCAGCGCGCCCGGGCGGAAGAATCGGCCGAGATGGCGCGGGCGACCTCGGAGCGCGAGCACGCATCGGATACCCGGCGCGATTGATGGGCGGGTCGCAGCGCACTCGAGGGTTCGTCGCCTGACACAGTCTCGGTATGGAAACCGCCCCGATGCTCACCTGGACCCTCCAGCAGGAGATCCCGATCCCGCCTGACGTCACCTCGCTGCTGGTCGACGGGGAGACCGCCGTCGCCTCGTTCAGCACCTTCCGCGACTCCGCCACCTTCACGACCCGGCGTCTGATCGTGCGCGATGCTCAGGGCATCACCGGCAAGAAGGTCGAGATCTACTCCCTGCCGTACTCGATGATCAGCATGTGGTCGTCGGAGAACGCGGGGATGCTCGACTTCAACTCCGAGATCGAGCTCTGGACCCGCGCGGGGCACATCAAGATCAAGCTCGCGAAGGGCGCCGACATCCGCCGCATCGACTCGCTCATCGCCTGGGCCGTGCTCTCCGTCGCGAAGGCCTAGTCGCCCGCAAGGGGAGCGGCGCCGGAGCCGCCGAGCGTTCGCCGCAGGAGCCGCCGTGCGTTCGCCGCAGGAGCGGCGGCGAAGCAGTGAGCGTCGCGCGTTCGCCGCAGGAGCGGCGGCGAAGCATTAAACGGAGAGGGGATGACGGGAATCGAACCCGCGTGATCAGTTTGGAAGACTGAGGCTCTACCATTGAGCTACATCCCCGCGAGGGCCAGTTTCGGCCCGTGCGAGACGCAAGCCTAACGCATCCGCGAGAGGCTCCCGGCGTCCGGATGGCTCCGCTCGGCTAGACTTGCCGAGGCCATTTTTCGGACGACCCTTCGTCTTCCGTTGCTCTGGTCAACGGGTCGTCCTCCTCGGGGCGTAGCTCAGCTTGGCTAGAGCGCCCGCTTTGGGAGCGGGAGGTCGCAGGTTCAAATCCTGTCGCCCCGACCACGACCCCCACATGCCGCACGCCAACACACTCAGGAGAACCCCTTTTGGTCCAGTCCACGGTTGAGAAGCTGAGCCCCACCCGCGTCAAGATCGCCATCACGGTCACGCCGGAGGAGCTCAAGCCCAGCATCGAGCACGCGTACAAGCACATCGCCGAGTCGGTGAGCATCCCGGGCTTCCGCAAGGGAAAGGTTCCGCCGCCCATCGTCGACCAGCGCGTCGGCCGCGGCGAGGTTCTCAACCACGCCGTCAGCGAGGGCCTCGACGGCTTCTTCCGCGCCGCCGTGCAGGAGCAGAAGCTGCGCACTCTCGGCCGCCCCTCGGCCGACGTCACCGACTGGCCCAGCGAGAAGGACTTCTCGGGCGACCTGAAGATCGAGGTCGAGGTCGACGTGCGACCCGAGTTCGACATCCCGAACTACGCTGGGCTCGAACTGACCGTCGACACCGCCGAGGTCACCGACGAGGAGGTGCAGGCCGAGCTCGACCAGCTGCGCTCGCGCTTCGGCACCCTCATCACCGTCGACCGCCCCGCGGCGACCGGCGACTTCGTGCAGATCGACCTCACCGCCACCGTCGAGGGCAACACCGTCGACACCGCCAGCTCGATCTCGTATGAGGTCGGCTCGGGCGAGCTCATCGAGGGCATCGACGAGGCGCTCGACTCGCTCAGCGCCGGCGAGACCACCACCTTCGAGTCGGTGCTGCTCGGCGGCGACCACGAGGGCAAGACCGCGCAGATCGAGGTCACCGTGCTCTCCGTCAAGGAGCGCGAGCTGCCCGAGGCCGACGATGACTTCGCCCAGATCGCCAGCCAGTTCGACACCTTCGCCGAGCTGACCGACGACATCCGCGAGCAGGTCAAGCGCAATAAGGCCTTCGGCCAGGGCGCGCAGGCCCGCGACCTCCTCCTCGAGAAGCTGCTGGCCGAGGTCGAGATCCCCGTTCCCGAGTCGCTCGTCGAGCAGGAGGTGCACCGCCACCTCGAGAACGAGAACCGCCTCGAGGACGACGTGCACCGCGCCGAGGTCACCGAGTCGACGAAGACCACCTTCACCAACCAGATCTTCCTCGACGCGCTCGCCGAGAAGGAGGAGGTCAAGGTCAGCCAGCAGGAGCTCACCCAGTACCTGATCCAGGGTGCCGCGCAGTACAACATGGAGCCGGGCGAGTTCATCCAGCTGCTCGACCAGAACGGCCAGATCCCGTCGATGGTCGGCGAGGTCGCCCGCTCGAAGGCGCTCTCCGTCGCCCTCAGCAAGGCGAAGGTCGTCGACGGCAACGGCGACGCGGTCGACCTCTCGGCCTTCACCGCCGCGGCTACCGAGCCCGTCACCGACGCCATCCCCGATGGCGACGACGAGGAAGCGCACGACGACCACGAGGGTCACAACCACTAGGCAGCACCCGCACGATGCGAAGGGCCCGGCGCGCGAGCGTCGGGCCCTTCGTCGTCGGCGCCCCTCAGCGATCCCGCCCGATCAGGCGAGCCGCATGCCCATGATGATGCCGCCGTCGTCCTCGACGGCGACCCGCGAGAAGCCCAGGTGCTCGTAGAAGCCGATCGCACGCGCGTTCGCGGCGTCGACACCGAGGTGCACCCCGGCGACGCCCCGCGAGCGCAGGCGGTCGAGCAGGCGCTCGATGAGCATCCGGCCCGCCCCCTGCCCCTGCAGCCGCGGCAGCAGGTTGATGTGCAGGTGCGCCGGGAACGGCCCGGTGATCGCGGCGGGCGTCGTCTCGGGCGCGTGGATGCTCCGCACGAGCCGCTGGTCGGCCGCGGGCCGCGCCTGCTCGAGCGGGTACCGCGCCTGCAGGGGAGGCCACCAGCTCTGCGCGCACCACGCCTCGAACCTCGGAGTGTCCGCCGTCGCGACCAGGTACCCCGCGACTCCGCTCTCGTCGTCGACGACCTCGCACAGCGCCGGGTCGGTGATGGCGTGCGGGGCGCACCAGAGGTGGCCCAGCAGGTCGGGGTCGGCGTACATCGAGCTCGCATCCGCTCCCGCGTCTCCGGTCTGCCGGCAGACCCGGTAGAGGGCGGGGAGGTCGGCGGGGGTGGGGCGTCGGAAGCGCGGCATGAGCCCACGGTAGCGGCGGGGCGGCGGCGGTGGAGCACCCCGACGAGGGCCGCGACGACACCCTCTCTGCCCACGGCGAACACGGCCGGGCGCGCGCGTTGGCTTCTGTAGATTCGAACCACGAGACGAACAAGGAGCTCACTCCCATGGCCGAACCGGCAATGCCCAACAGTGTTTTCGACCGCCTTCTGAAAGACCGGATCATCTGGCTCGGTTCCGAGGTGCGCGATGACAACGCCAACGAGATCGCGGCGAAGCTCCTGCTTCTCGCTGCCGAGGATCCTGAGAAGGACATCTACCTCTACATCAACTCGCCCGGTGGCTCGATCACCGCGGGCATGGCCATCTACGACACGATGCAGTTCGTGCCGAACGACATCGTCACGGTCGGCATCGGCATGGCCGCCTCGATGGGCCAGCTGCTGCTGACGGCGGGCACGAAGGGCAAGCGCTACATCACGCCGAACGCCCGTGTTCTGCTGCACCAGCCGCACGGCGGCTTCGGCGGAACCTCGAGCGACATCCAGACGCAGGCCGCGCTCATCACCGACATGAAGCACCGTCTCGCGGCCATCACGGCCGAGGCGACGGGCAAGTCGGTCGAGCAGGTCAACGCCGACGGAGACCGCGACCGCTGGTTCAACGCGCAGGAGGCCCTCGAGTACGGCTTCGTCGACCACATCCGCTCCTCGGCCACCGACATCGTCGGCGGCGGCGGAACCCAGGCCTAGGCCCGTCGAGATCAAGAGAGAGACGCACATGGAAACCCCGAACCTCGGCGGCTCCCCGCTCGCGATGCCGAGCAGCCGCTACATCCTCCCCAGCTTCGAGGAGCGCACCGCCTACGGCTACAAGCGCCAGGACCCGTACGCGAAGCTCTTCGAGGACCGCATCATCTTCCTCGGCGTGCAGGTCGACGACGCGAGCGCCGACGACGTCATGGCGCAGCTGCTCGTGCTCGAGTCGCAGGACCCTGATCGCGACATCGTCATGTACATCAACAGCCCCGGCGGCTCGTTCACGGCCATGACGGCGATCTACGACACGATGCAGTACATCCGTCCCGAGATCCAGACGGTCGTGCTCGGCCAGGCGGCCTCCGCCGCGGCCGTGCTGCTCGCGGCCGGCACCCCGGGCAAGCGTCTCGCCCTGCCGAACGCGCGCGTGCTCATCCACCAGCCCGCCACGGGCGATGCGGGCCGCGGTCAGGCCTCCGACATCGAGATCCAGGCGAAGGAGATCGCGCGTCTGCGCGAGTGGCTGGAGGAGACCCTGGCCCACCACTCCAACCGCACCAAGGAGCAGGTTAACAAGGACATCGACCGCGACAAGATCCTCATCGCGCAGGAGGCCCTCGAGTACGGCCTGATCGACCAGGTGCTCACGAGCCGCAAGACGCTCAACGCGCTGACCGCGTAACTCGCGCCACGCAGTACGGGGGCCCCGCATCCATTCACGGATGCGGGGCCCTCGTCGTTCGCGGTTGCGGGTCAGTCGACCGGGTTCGACCCCGCACCGCTCGCCCGGCGACGCAGCACGATCGCCGTGACGATGCCGGCGACGAGGAGGAGCGCGAGCACGCCGCCGACGATGCCGAGCACGAGGGCCACCTCGTCCGTGTCGCTCACCCCGGTCGTCGCGGTGTCGTCGCCCGGCGCCGGCGCCGCGGCTTCGTCGGAGGCCTCGGGCGCGGCGCTCGCGTCGGGCACCTCGCTCGGGCCCGTCTCGGCCGCCGGCTCGCCGGTCACCGAGGCCTCGCCGCAGACGGGAGGCTCGGCGAGCCCCGTCTGCACGGCGGCGTCGCCCGTGGGCGCGTAGCTGAAGGAGTAGCTGTCGCTCACGGTGTGGCCGTCGGCCGAGATGAACTGGTAGGCGAGCGTGTAGTCGCCTGCGGCTCCGAGCCCCGCGCCCATGCCCATGGATGTGCCGGCCACCTCGAGGCACCCGTCGCCGTAGTAGAGCCCGGCGGCGTCGGTCACCTGGATGGCGAAGCCCGCGGTCTCGGCGCCGGCCGCCCCCTCGGGGGCGAGCATCGCCTCGTTCGTCGTGAGCACGAAGCCCTCGGGCACGGCCGCGACGGCCTCGCCCTCCGCCGGGGTCGACGAGACGACGTAGTTGTGGGCGCTCGCCGGCAGGCTGGCGCCGAGGGCGAGCAGTGCGGACATCCCGATGATGCTCGCTGCAGCGGTGGTGCGACGCATGGCGTCTCCTTCCTTAGGCCGAGGCGCGCGCGGCGCGACGGCTGATGATGGCGAGCGCGACGCCCACGGTACCCACGAGGAGTCCGAGAACGCCGAGCACGCGGGCGAGAACGTCGCCCTGTCCTGTGGCGGTGGTGGTGGCGGATGCCGCGCTCGCGTCGCCCTCGGCGGCGGTCGTCGTGGCGGTCTCGTCGTCGGAGGCCTCGTCGTCGGAGGTCGCCTCGTCGCTCGCGCCGTGGCCGGCCTCGGCGGCGCCGGCGAGCACGACCGAGGGAACGTCCTCGCCCTCCCAGACGGCGGTGCCCTCGGTGCAGGTCTGCGTGGTGCGGAACTCGACGGCATCGCCCTCCTCGCCGTCCGGCAGCTGGAGCGAGAGCGCGAAGACGTCGCGGAACCCGTCCTCGAGCCCGCCGGTGGTCGAGGTGTAGACGATCTGGCCGACGCGCTCGGTGAGCGGCTCGCCGTAGGCGCTCTCGACGGGCTCGTCGAGCGGCACCATGACCTTCTCGACCGTCCACAGCGGGTTGATCGTCGGGGTGACCGACGGCACCGACTCGGGGATGTCGATCGTGACGACCTGCGTGGGCGAGCCCTCGCAGCCGTGGGGGACGCTGAGGGTGACGACGGTGTAGGCGCCGGGAGCCGAGCTCGAGGCGGAGGCCGACACGTGGGCGGAGGCCGCGGTGGGGGCGGCGAGGGCGAGCAGGGTGCCCGCGACGACGGCGGGGATGGCCAGGTGGCGCGTGATCATGGGAGTTCTCCTGAGTCAGGGTGCCGCGGCGAGGGTGGCGCCAGGAGGGCGCGGGCCGAGGCCGAGCGGCGGGATGGGAGCGTGCGCGTGACCGCACCGCGCGCCCGTCCATCACCCTGCGGAGGGGGGAGGAGGCGCTCGGCTCAGGCGGCCAGGGCGAACGCCGGCGGGCCGCGGCGCCGCTCGGGGCGCGGCGCGAGGGCGGAGCGCGGGGCGGCCGGGGCCGCGGGGATCGCGACGGGGCGCGGGGTCACGGGGGCGCGGAGCGCGTCGAACGGGGTGAGCGCGCGGCGGATGCGCAGCTCGAGGGCGGTGAACGCCGCGATGAGGGATGCCCGTCCCCGCAGCAGCAGCGCGAGCACGACCACGCCGGCCAGGGCGTGGTGCCCCGCCATGACCGGGTCGAGGAGGGCGAGGAGCGCGTCGCCGCCGGAGCTGTGGGTCGGCATGAGCGCGGGGGCGGCGTGGGCGGCGTGCGCGGCTCTGTTGGCAGGCGCGAGGGCGGCGGGCGCCGGGGCGGCCGCCGTTCCGAGCGCGGTGAAGAGGCCGTGCAGCAGCAGCTGGTCGACGCTCACGCCGAGAGCGAGACGGCCCGCGGTCGGGCGCGGCCCGATGACGAGGATGCCGACGAGCGCGGTGGCGACGAGGCCGAGCAGGAGGGCGACCGGGTGCGGCACGGCGCCGCCGGCGAGGCCGTGGCCGACCGCGGTGACGACGATCGCGAGGGCGGCGACCACGAGGGATGCGGCGGCGCGGGCGCGGCGATCGCGCAGCGCGGCGGGAGCATCCATCATCGTGCACCCCATTCTACGAACCGCGCCTGGTCGGCGACCGCGCCCGGTGTTCGGAGCCCCGCCCCCGGTCGCTCGGTCGGCCGACACCCGCGGGGCCGCCGCGTGCGCCGCGATGTCGGCTCGGAGGGATAGGCTCGGGGCAATCACGTGAGGAGGGGTGGCTCATGGCCCGTATCGGGGAAAGCGCCGACCTGCTGAAGTGCTCGTTCTGCGGAAAGAGCCAGAAGCAGGTGCAGCAGCTGATCGCCGGCCCCGGCGTGTACATCTGCGACGAGTGCGTCGAGCTCTGCAACGAGATCATCGAGGAGCGCCTCGCCGAGTCGAGCGAGGAGTCGACGGCCGAGTTCGAGCTGCCGAAGCCGAAGGAGATCTACTCCTTCCTCGAGGAGTACGTCATCGGGCAGGACGCCGCCAAGCGCGCGCTCTCCGTCGCCGTCTACAACCACTACAAGCGCATCCGCGCCGGCCAGACCCTCACCGCCGCCGACCAGCTCGCCGACGACGTCGAGATCTCGAAGAGCAACATCCTGCTCATCGGCCCCACCGGCTGCGGCAAGACCTACCTCGCCCAGACCCTCGCGAAGCGCCTCAACGTGCCCTTCGCGGTCGCCGACGCCACCGCCCTCACCGAGGCCGGCTACGTGGGGGAGGACGTGGAGAACATCCTCCTCAAGCTCATCCAGGCCGCCGACTACGACGTCAAGCGGGCCGAGACGGGCATCATCTACATCGACGAGGTCGACAAGATCGCCCGCAAGGCCGAGAACCCGTCGATCACGCGCGACGTCTCGGGCGAGGGCGTGCAGCAGGCGCTGCTGAAGATCCTCGAGGGCACGGTCGCGAGCGTTCCGCCGCAGGGCGGGCGCAAGCACCCGCATCAGGAGTTCATCCAGATCGACACGACGAACGTGCTGTTCATCGTCGCCGGCGCCTTCGCGGGCCTGGAGGACATAATCAGCCAGCGCGCGGGCAAGCGCGGCATCGGCTTCGGTGCTCCGCTGCACGACAAGGCGCAGGAGAAGAACCTCTTCAGCGAGGTGCTGCCCGAAGACCTCCACAAGTTCGGGCTCATCCCCGAGTTCATCGGTCGCCTCCCCGTCGTCACGACGGTCACCCCGCTCGACCGGGTCGCGCTCATCGAGATCCTCACGACGCCGAAGAACGCCATCGTGCGCCAGTACCAGCGCATGTTCGAGCTCGACGGGGTCGAGCTCGACTTCGAGCAGGGCGCCCTCGACGCGATCGCCGACCTCGCCGTGCTGCGGCAGACCGGTGCGCGCGGACTGCGCGCGATCATGGAGGAGGTGCTCGGGCCGATCATGTTCGAGGTGCCCTCGAGCGACGAGGTCGCCAAGGTCGTCGTCACCCGTGAGGCCGTGCTCGAGAACGCCGCGCCCACGATCGTGCCGCGGGCGAGCATCCGCCGCGAGAAGAGCGCCTGACTAGACCCGCCTCACCGCGCGGCGATCGACGGGGGCTCCCGGCGGTTCCCCTGGTCGGTTCGGGATGCGCGGCATAGCCTGATCGCATGACCGAGCCTCTGCGCGAGCGCCTCCGGGCGCTCCCCGACTTCCCGAGCGACCTGCCCCACTTCGACCCCGCCCAGGCGCCGGATGACGCGGCCGAGCTCTTCGTGCAGTGGCTCGACGAGGCTCTCGCGGCCGGGGTGCATCAGCCGCACGCCGCCACGCTGTCGACCGCCGGGCCGACGGGGCACGTCACGGCCCGCACGCTCATCCTCAAAGACCTCGTCGACGGCCAGTGGGTCTTCGCCGGCGCCCGATCCACCCGCAAGGGCGTCGACCTCGCGGCCAACCCCTCCGCCGCCCTGACCTTCTACTGGCCGACGCGCGGGCGGCAGATCCGCATCACGGGCGAGGTGGAGGAGCTCGACTCCGCCGTCGCCGCGGCCGACTGGGCGGCGCGCCCCGCCGTCACCGAGCCGAGCAACCCCGACTGGGCGGCCTGGGCGCTGCAGCCGAGCGAGATCGAGTTCTGGCAGGCGCGCGCCGACCGCCAGCACGTGCGGCACTGGTACCGCTTCGGCGGCTGAGCGGCTGAGCGGCTGAGCGGCTGAGCGGCCGGGCGGCTCAGCGGGCCCGGACCGGGAATGGCCGGGGCTATCGAATCGTTTCGATAGACTGACCGCCCGACCACTCGAAGGATGCCGTGAGCTTTCCCACCGCCCCGATCCCCGTGATCCCCGCCGACCGCCGTGCCCCGCGCGGCGCCGGCAGCAGCATCCATCCCGACGGCGCGCAGAGCCCGCAGGACGCGTTCGTCGCCCGCGACCGGCACGGCGCCCCGCTCAGCCGGGGCCGCGTCATCGCCGCTCTCCTCGCGCTCTCGCTCGGCGGCTTCGGCATCGGCTCGACCGAGTTCGTCGCGATGGGCCTGCTGCCCGACTTCGCGCGCGACCTGCTGCCCGCGCTGTACGCGGTGAGCTCGGAGCAGGC
This sequence comes from Microcella daejeonensis, assembly GCF_026625045.1. Classification (GTDB taxonomy): domain Bacteria; phylum Actinomycetota; class Actinomycetes; order Actinomycetales; family Microbacteriaceae; genus Microcella; species Microcella daejeonensis. The sequence goes on from NZ_CP113089.1 coordinate 2,070,478, forward strand.
GAACGCCCGCGCCGGCGCCCTCATCACGGCCTACGCGCTCGGCGTCGTCGTCGGGGCGCCGACCATCGCCGCCTTCGCCGCGCGCATGCCGCGCCGCACGCTGCTCATCGCCCTCGCGGTCGCCTTCACGCTCGGCACCGTGGCCTCGGCGCTGCTGCCCACCTTCGAGACCGTGCTCGTGGCCCGCTTCGTCGCCGCTCTGCCGCACGGCGCCTACTTCGGCGTCGCGGCGCTCGTCGCCGCCGATCTGATGGGCCCGGGCAAGCGCGGGCAGGGCGTCGCCCTCGTGCTGTCGGGGCTGACGATCGCGACCGTCATCGGGGTTCCCGTGCTGACCGCCGTCGGCCAGACGCAGGGCTGGCGCGTCGCCTACCTGCTCGTCGCCGCACTCTTCGCGGCCACGGCCATCGCCATCCGCCTGCTCGTGCCGTGGCAGCCGGGCAACCCGCGGTCGACCATCCGCTCCGAGCTCGCCGCCTTCGCCTCGCTGCAGGTGTGGATCGCGTTGCTCGTCGGCGCGATCGGCTTCGGCGGCTTCTTCGCGATGTACACCTACATCGCCCCCATGGTCACCGACGAGGCGGGACTCCCCGCCTCGAGCGTGCCGATCGTGCTCGTCACCACCGGCATCGCCATGACGATCGGCAACCTCATCGGCGGTCGGCTGGCCGACCGCGGCACGGTGCGGGCGATCTTCCTCGGCTTCTCCGGCCTCATCGCCTCGGTCGTGGTGCTCGGCCTCACCGGGGCGACCGCGGTCGGCCTGTTCGTCGGAACGGCGCTCGTCGGCTTCATGGCGGCGACGCTGAGCCCGATCATCCAGACGCGCCTCATGGACGTCGCGGGGGAGTCGCAGACCCTCGCCGCCGCGCTCAACCACTCCGCGCTCAACATCGGCAACGCGCTCGGCGCGGCGCTCGGCGGGGTCGTCGTCGCGGCGGGCTGGGGCTACCTCGCCCCCGCCTGGGTCGGGCTCGCGCTCGCCGTCGGCGGTGTACTGCTGGCCGTGCTCAGCGTGCGTCTCGAGCGCGGGGCTGCGCAGCGGGGCTGAGCCGCGGCGGGATGCCCGCCTCGCGCCGCCCGCCGCGGTGGGGTCTCAGGCGCCCTGCGCGTCCACGAGGATCCCGTCGGTGAGGGCCTGCTTGCGCAGCGCGACCTTCGTGCCGACGTCGATGCCCGCGATGCGGTACTTCTCGCGGATGCGCTTGAGGTAGCTCTTCGCCGTCTCCTCGGAGATGCCCAGCTGGTAGGCCACGGCCTTCACGGGCTCGCCGGCGCCGTAGAGCGCCATCACCCGGCGCTCCTGCGCGCTGAGGCGCGGCGAGCCGCCGACGTCGGCGGCGTTGAGGGCGAGGTCGAGCTCGGCCGAGATGAACGACTCGCCGGCCTTCGCGGCGCGGATCGCCTCGACGATCATGCCCGCGTCCTCGCTCTTGACGAGGTAGCCGAGCGCGCCGGCGTTGAGCGCCTCGCGCACGACGTTCGGCTCGCTGTAGGTGCTCATGAGCACGACGGAGACGCCGGTGGCCTTGAGCGTCTGGATCTTCAGCGAGACGGGGATGTTGTCCTTGAGATCGAGGTCGAGCAGCACGACCTCGACGGGGAACTCCGGGTGGGCCAGCAGCTCGGGCCAGCTCGCGACGGCCGCGACCATCGCGATGTCGTCGGCGGCCTGGCGGATCCACTCGGTGAGCGCCCCGAGGAGCATGCGGTGGTCGTCGACCAGCGCGAGGCGGATGGGTGCGTCGGTCATGGCTTCGTGTCCTCCGATATCGCGGATCTGGCGCCCCCGGGGGGGAGGGCTCAGGACGGGCGGGCGGCGTCGACCGGATTCTCGACCGCGCAGTCGATCTCGATGCGCACCGCGCCCTTCGCCGTGCTGTCACTGTATCGCCCGACCTTGTCCAGGGCCTCCCACACTCCGGGATCGACGCGATTCCGTTTCAGTCCGGCGACCTCGATGACCACCGGCACCAGCGTGCGGCCGTGGCCGTCGATCGTCGCCGAGGTCATCGGGCCGAGCGCGACGCTCACCGATTCGGCCGGGGCGGAGCCGAGCGGGTCGGCTCCGAACATCCACAGCGCCGCCAGCAGGGCGTCGCGCTGCACGTCGTCGAGCAGGCCGGCGAGCGTGCCGGGGTCGCTCACGGTGACCCTCTTGCCGAGCTGCTCGGACTCGGTCACGGCGTGGAACAGCCACGTCTCGCGTCGGCCCTCGAGCAGGTGCAGCCGCAGTTCGGTGGCGAGCCCCGAGGCCTGCGAGGCGATCTTGGGGCGCAGCGGCAGCGGCACCTTGCCCTCGGCGACGGCGTCGAGCAGCTCCTCGGCGGCGAGGTCGAGGCGGGCGAGCTCCTCCGAGGCGAGCATGCCGACGGCGAGCCGCGGCGCGGTGACGGTCGACTGCACGAGCACGCGGTCGAGCTCGCGCTTGAGCATGCGCTCGAAGCCGGCCACCAGCAGCACGCCGGAGACGCCGGGGGCGACGGCGAGCGCGACGGTGACGATCTGGGCAGGGATGGTGATCGGGGTGAGCGGGGTGGTGAGCACGATGGCGACGACGAAGGCCGCGCCGAGCGCGATGGCCGCCGCCAGCACCTCCCACTGGGCGCGCAGGGTCACGACGACGAGCAGGACGAAGCCGGCGCTGACCGAGGCGGTCGCCCACCGGCCGATGTCGTCGAGCGGGGCGATCGCGGCGAAGTCGAGGGCGACGACCGCGGCGAGCGCGGTGAGGAACACCGCGTACAACCAGTCGGGCAGCCGCTCGCCGGTCGCCGAGATGGTGATGATGAGCCCGAGGAAGGTCACCAGCAGCAGCATCCAGGCGCCCAGAGCGGGCAGCAGCACGGGGTAGTCGCCCGCGCGGGCGAGGAAGAGCCCGAGACCGATCATCGACTGCAGGGCCGCGACGATGGCGACGCCGATGCCGAGGAACCCGGTGCCGAGCGCCGAGCCGTGGGTCGAGGTGGGGCTGCCGCGGCGCACGGCCGAGCGCGCTCCGGCGGGGCGCACGCTGCCGCCGAGGGTCGACTCGTCGGGGAAGGCGAAAGGGCTGCTGGGGCGCTCGGGCCGGCCCGACGGTTGCGCGAAGCTCATCGCGGCACCTCCAGCATCACGGTCGTTCCCGCGCCGGGTGTCGAGAAGACGCGGGTGTTGCCGCCGACGTCGCGCAGCCGGGCGACGACCGACTCGCTGAAGCCCAGGCGCTCGGTGGTGATCGCGGTCGGGTCGAAGCCGACGCCGGCGTCGGTGACCACGGCGCGCAGGGCGTCGTCGCTCTCGGTGATCGTCACGTCGGCCTCGGTGACCCCGGCGTGCCGCCGCACGTTCTCGAGGCACTCGGCGAGGGCGAGCAGGAAGGCGTCGAGCACGTCGTTCGGCAGCAGCACCTGCCCCGTGCCGTGCCAGCGCACCGTCAGCCCCATGCGCAGGAACCGCTGCTTCACCGACTCCAGCGTCGTGCCGAGGGTCGTCTCGCCCACCGGCTCGAGGCTGTACGAGCCCGAGAAGCGGGGCATGGGCGTCGAGCCGAGACGCAGCTGGCGCAGCAGACGCGCATCCTCCGCCGCCTGCTGGCGCAGCGCGTCGGCGCTGACGCCGACGCCGGAGTGGGCGAGCAGCGTGAGCGTCGCGAGCACCGTGTCGTGCAGCAGCCGGGCGCTCTGGCGGCGCTGGGCCTCGGTCTCGCTCGCCTGGCGCTCCGCCTGGTGGGCGAGGCCGATCTGGGCGATCCGGCGCAGGCCGCGCCGGACCCCCGCGGTGACCCAGATGCCGATGATGAGCGTGATGGCCCAGCCGGCGAGGGCGGCGATCGCGGGAACCGAGATGAGGCCGCGCGTGGGGCCGGCGAGGGCCACGAGCAGACTCGAGGCGAGGGTGCCGAGGGCCCAGAGCATCCATCGCGCGCGCCCCTCGCTGAGCACGGTGCCCACCGCGCCGATGCCGGCCGCGGCGAGCGGGGCGAGGGCGATCGGCAGCGAGGCCGAGACGGTGCCGTCGAAGGGCAGCTGCGCGAGCACCAGGGCGCCGCAGCCGAGCACGATCGTGAGGGCGGGCCAGCCGATGTGCGAGGAGCGGCCGACCATGACGAGCGCCGCCGCCTGCCCGGCGAGCACGATGAGCACCGAGGGGAGCACATCGGCCTCGACGACGCCCGGCAGCGAGAGGCAGAAGGCCGCGATGACGACGCCCACGAGGCCGAGGGCCCGTGCCGCGTGCTGCAGCAGCGCCCGGCGCTCCTTGTCGATCAGATCCATGCTTCTCCCGCGCGATTCCGTGCCGCTCGCGGCTCCGGGCTCAGTCTGTCACCCGCGGTCGTCCCGGGCGGGCGACGCGCAGGCGGTGAGCACGGCGCTGAGCAGGGCATCGCGGGTGACGGCATCGGGCACCACCACGACCTCGCCCTGCCGCTCGCCCGCGGGGCTCTTGATCGCGACCCGCACCCGCAGGTGCGTGCCCTGCTTGTCGTCGGCGATCGCGTGCGCATCGCAGCGCGCGGGGGAGTAGCGCAGGTCGAGCTCGGTCGGTGCCCCCGCTCGCCCGACGGGCACCGGGATGCTCGTCACGGGCCGCCCCTCGGCATCGAGCGCGCTCAGCAGAACGGAGCCGCTCACCTCGATCAGGCGCAGACCTCCGGGCGCGCCATCGCCGACGGCCCCCGGAGCGGCCACGAGCCGCACGCCGATCTCGCCCTCCTCCGCCGGCGGCACCGCCTCGAGGCGCAGCGCGGCGAGCCCGGCGACGGCGGATGCGAAGCACGCCTCCTCGTGCCAGCGCGCCCACTGCCCGATGCGGTCGGCGGTCGCCACGCGCAGCTCGACGATCGAGCCGTCGTCGAGCTCGATCTCGAGCACGGCCTCCGGCGGTGCGGGCGCGGGATCGCCGCACACCGGCGCCGGCAGCCGCAGGGGCAGGTCGCGCCGCTGCCCGGCGGGCACGGTCGCCTCGTCGCGGCGGAGCATCGGCGCGGCGAGGGCGGGCGACTCGAGGCGGGCGGAGCGGACCGCGAGCGGCGAGGCCGCGCCGTTGGCGAGGGAGAGCTGGATGCCGCCGCGACCGGGGTCGGAGCGGGTGCGGTAGAGGTCGGCGGTGACGCTCAGCTCGTCGACGGAGGCGGCGAGGGGTGCGCGGGAGGGCTCCGGGCTCGGGGCGTCGGCGGGCGCGGCGCCGACGGCGGCGCACCCGGTCAGCGGCAGGAGCGCGGCGAGCAGCAGCGCCGCCGCTCGACCCGTGCCGCGCATCCCGCCCGTCAGCTCTCGAGCAGGGCGCGCAGATGCGGGCCGACCAGGTCGTCCTCGATGAGGAAGGCGTCGTGGCCGAAGGGGGAGGAGATGACGATCGCCTCGTCGCCGTGGATGGTGCCCGGGAGGGCGCGCGCGATCGCCTGCTGCTGCTCGACGGGGAACAGCCGGTCGCTGTCGATGCCGAGCACGAGGCTGCGCCGCGAGACGGGCGCGAGAACCTCGGCGAGCTCGCCGCGGCCGCGCGTGATGTCGTGCGAGTTCATCGCCTCGACGAGCACGCTGTAGCTGCCCGCGTCGAAGCGGCGGGTGAACTTGTTGCCGTGGAAGTCGAGGTAGCTCTCGATCGCGAAGCGGCCGCCCGCGCCCAGCGGGTCGAGCACGCCCTGCCAGGAGCGCTCGAAGCGCTCGTTGAGCTCGTCGGGGGAGCGGTAGTTGAGCAGCGCCATGCGCCGCGCGAGGGCGAGACCGCGGTACGGCCCCTCGTCCTCGTCGTAGTAGTCGCCGCCGTGGAAGGCCGGATCCATGCGGATCGCCTCGAGCTGCACCGAGTTGAGGGCGATCTGGTCGGCGGTGGATACCGCGGGGGCCGCGAGCACGGCGAGCCGCTCCACCCGCTCGGGGTGGGTCGCGGCCCACTCGATGGCGTGCATGCCGCCCATCGACCCGCCGACGACGGCCGCGAGCCGGTCGATGCCGAGCCGGTCGACGAGCATCCGCTGGGCCGCGACCTGGTCGCGGATGGTGAGGTACGGGAACCGCGAGCCCCACTCCGCGCCGTCGGGCGAGAACGAGGCCGGCCCGGTCGAGCCCTGGCAGCCGCCGAGCATGTTCGGCGCGAGCACGAACCAGCGGTCGGTGTCGATGGCGAGGCCCGGCCCGACGATGCCGCTCCACCATCCGGCGGTGGGATGCCCGTTGCCGGGCCGCCCGACGACGTGGCTGTCGCCGGTCAGCGCGTGCAGCAGCAGCACGACGTTGTCGCCCGAGGGGCTCCGCTCGCCCCAGCTCTCGTAGGCGAGCCGGATGTGCGGCAGCCGCGCGCCCGACTCGAGCTCAAGCGGTCCGAGGTTCTCGAAGACGCGGCCGCCCGCCGGGTCGCCTTCGCGCCAGGCGCCCGTGACGGGCGGGGCGCCGCTCAGGGCGCGCCGGCTCGCCTCGGTGATGAAGGCCGAGGGGACGGTGTCTTCGGATGTCTGCCAGTCCATGTCGGACTCATTCTGTCGCAGACGCGCCTCCGCCCCCGCCGTATGACGGCGAGGGCGGAGGCGCGGAGCGTGCGGTGCGGCCGGATCAGGCGTTCGCGTTGGCGAGGCTCACGGCGCGGGCGGCCGCGAAGCCCTTGTCGAGGTCGGCGATGATGTCGTCGATGTTCTCGAGCCCCACCGAGAGGCGCACGAGGCCGGGCGTGACGCCCGCGGTGAGCTGCTGCTCGGGGGTGAGCTGCGAGTGCGTCGTCGAGGCCGGGTGGATGATCAGGCTGCGCACGTCGCCGATGTTGGCGACGTGGCTGAACAGCGACAGCGAGTCGACGAGCGCGCGGCCGGCGTCGACGCCGCCCTTGAGCTCGAACGAGAGCACCGCGCCGACGCCCTTGGGGGCGTAGGTCTGCGCGTGGCGGTACCAGGGGCTCGAGGGCAGAGCCGAGTAGCTGACGCTCGCGACGTCGGGGTGCTCCTCGAGCCAGTGCGCGACCGCCTCGGCGTTCTGCACGTGGCGCTCGACCCGCAGGCTGAGGGTCTCGATGCCCTGGATGATCTGCCAGGCGTTGTCGGGCGAGATGGCCGAGCCGATGTCGCGCAGCAGCTGCACGCGCGCCTTGATGATGTACGCGATGCCGTCGCCGAGCACGCCCGTGTAGCTCGCCCCGTGGTACGAGGGGTCGGGCTCGGTGAGGCCGGGGAACCTGTCGACGTGCTGCGACCACGGGAAGCGGCCGCCGTCGACGATGACGCCGCCGAGCACCGTGCCGTGCCCGCCGAGGAACTTCGTCGCCGAGTGCACGACGATGTCGGCGCCGTGCTCGAAGGGGCGGATGAGGTACGGCGTGGCGATGGTGTTGTCGACGATGAACGGCAGCCCGTGGTCGTGCGCGACGCCGGCGATCGTGGCGATGTCGAGCACGTTGATCTTCGGGTTGCCGATCGTCTCGCCGAAGAAGAGCTTGGTGTTCGGGCGCACGGCGCGCGCCCACTCCTCGGGGTCGTCCTGGTTCTCGACGAAGGTCGTCTCGATGCCGAGCTTGGCGAGGGTGTACTTGAAGAGGTTGTAGGTGCCGCCGTACACCGAGGAGGAGGAGACGATGTGATCGCCGGCCTGCGCGATGTTGAGCACCGCGTACGTCGTCGCCGACTGGCCGGAGGAGAGCAGCAGGGCCGCGGTGCCGCCCTCGAGCGCGGCGACGCGCTGCTCGGCGACGTCCTGGGTGGGGTTCTGGATGCGCGTGTAGATGTTGCCGAACTCCGCGAGCGCGAAGAGGTTCTTCGCGTGCTCGGCGCTGTCGAAGGTGTACGCCGTCGTGCGGTAGATCGGCGTGGCGCGGGCGTTCGTCTGCGGGTCGGGCGCGGCACCCGCGTGGATCTGCAGGGTCTCGAAGCGGTACTCGTCGCTCATGGGATGGCTCCTTCGCGGGTGGGCGGCGGCCGGCGCGGGGCTCCGGCGTCAGCGCAACCGTACGGAAGAGGTCGAGCGGCGGTCAACGATGGCGGACACGCGGCGTAATCTCGCCGCATCCCGTCGCCGCCCGTCACGCGGTCGGCCCGGGCGCGACCGCTCAGCGGCGGCGAGCGCCCGTCGGGTCGACCCTCGACGAGCCGGAGCGCGGCTCCCGGGACTCCTCGTCGGGCTGCTCGCGGAAGATCCAGCGCGGCTTCGGCTCGATGATCGGGCGGGTGATGCGGCGCACGAGGGGGCTCGCGAGCGCGACGGTGATCGCGACGGAGGCGAGCAGCAGCCCGATGAGCCAGGTGAGCGAGGAGTTGTCGCCGCCGATGACCCCGGACTCGCGGATCGGGTAGAGCACGAAGGAGTGCAGCAGGTAGACGTACATCGTCGCCTGGCCGAAGGCGGTCATCCAGGTCTCGCGCCGCGGCACGAGCGCGAAGACGCAGCCCGACAGCAGCACGGCGAGGGCGATGAGCAGCAGGCGCACGAGTCCGGCCCACCACTGGTCCTCGCCGAGGCCCTGGTAGGAGTCGTCGTAGAAGAACCAGAACCGCAGGTCGGTCGCCCGCCACACGTCGATGAAGGCGACGAGCACGGCGACCCAGACGAGCAGCACGGCGACGGAGCCGATGCGCACGAGCCGCGCCGGCGCCTCGACGAAGCGCCAGCGCTCGATGAGGCCCCACTCCTTGAGCTTCCAGCCGAGCACGAAGAACGGCAGGATCCCGATCGCGCGCGAGAGCGAGAAGGTCGAGTCCACGTTGCTGAGGTACCCGACCCCGACGGAGAAGACGACCGCCCACAGCAGCGGCCACTTGAGCAGCGCGAGGTAGGGGAGGATCAGCCGGAAGATGCCGAGGGCGAGCAGGAACCAGAGCGTCCAGGAGGGCTGCGTCGGATTGAGCGCGACGGAGCCCTCGACGAGGAACTGCACCAGGGTCCAGATCGTCTCCATGATCACGTAGGGCAGCACGATGTCGGTGATGACCTTGCGCATCTGCCGGGCCCCGGGCGCCCCGGGCTTGGAGAAGTAGCCGCTGATCATCGCGAAGGCCGGCATGTGGAAGGCGTAGATGAACAGGTACACCACGAGGGCGTTGTCGCTCTCGGCGGTCAGGCGCTGGATGGCGTGGCCGGCGACGACGAGGGTGATGCAGACGAAGCGGGCGTTGTCCCAGAAGGGCACGCGCTCGCGGGGGGCCTTGGTGCGCTCGCTCGCCTGCATGGGCCCCAGGCTACTGCGCGTGCTCGGCGGGGCCGCTGTAGCGTGAGGCCCATGCACAGCTATCGCGCCGTCGTGACAGGAGCCAGTTCGGGCATCGGGGCGGCCGCGGTGCGTCGGCTCGTCGCCGCCGGGTGGGCGGTCACGGCCGTCGCACGACGCGCCGACCGTCTCGAGGCGCTCGCCGCCGAGACGGGGTGCTCGGTCGTCGTCGCCGATCTGACGGTCGCCGATGACGTGGATGCCCTCGCCGAGGCCGTGCGGGCATCCGGCCCCCTGCACGCTCTCGTCGCCAACGCGGGCGGCGCGATCGGCACCGATCCCGTCGCCGAGGCCCGGGCGGAGGATCTCGCCGCCATGTTCGACCTCAACGTGCTCACCGCCCAGCGCTCGATCGCCGCGCTCATCGGCAGCCTGCGCGCCGGCGCCGTCGAGCGTGGCGTCGCCGACATCGTCGCGGTGACCTCGACCGCCGGGCAGGTGCCGTACGAGGGCGGTGGCGGCTACAACGCGGCCAAGTTCGCCCTGCGCGGGCTGCTGGGGGCGCTGCGGTTGGAGCTCGCGGGGGAGCCGCTCCGGGTCGTGCAGATCGCGCCGGGGATGGTGCGCACCGACGAGTTCGCCCTCAACCGCTTCGGCGGCGACGAGGAGCGGGTCGCCGCGCTGTACGCGGGCGTGGAGCATCCCCTCACGGCGGACGACGTCGCCGAGACCATCGTGCACGCGATCACCCTGCCGCAGCACGTCAACCTCGACGAGGTGACGATGCGCCCGGTCGCGCAGGCCGCGCAGCACAAGCTCGTGCGCGAGCCGCTGCGGGTGCGCGAGGCCTGAGACCCCGCCGGGTCGAACCACGCGGTCGGGTCGAACCACCCGGCCGGGTCACCCCACGCGGTCGGGCACGCGCTCGGCGGGGGCGTCGGCGAAGGCCGACCGCGGCACGAGCACGAGGACGCCCGCTGCGACGAGCGCCGTGACGCCGCAGATGCCGAAGACCACGAGGTAGCCGGCGAGGCTCGCCGCCGTGCCGACGGCGGCCTGCCCGGCGGCGAAAACGAGCACGACGGCGAAGACCGCGCTCGCGAAGGATCCGCCGATGGTCTTCGTCGTATTGGTGAGCCCCGTGGCGATGCCCGTCTGCCCGAGCGGGGCGGCGGCCGCGGCGGCGGCGGGCAGGGCGGCGACGAGCGCGCCCGAGCCGATGCCGGCCACGACCATGTTGAGCGTCACCCCGAGCGAGGTGGCGCTGTTGATCAGGAAGGCCAGGTATCCGGCCGCGATGAGGAGCGTGCCGACGATGAGGGCGATGCGCGGCGTCGTCCGCCGCGAGACGACCGGGAACAGCAGGGCGCCGATGATCATGGCGATCAGGTAGGCGCCGATGATGGTCGAGATCGCGCTCGCCGAGAGCCCGAGCCCGAAGCCCGCCTCGGCCGGGTCGGTGCCGGCGAAGGTCGACAGCGGCGCCTGGGCGCCCAGGATGCTCACCCCGAGCAGCCCCGCCGTCAGCTGCACCGGCCACATCGTGGGCTGCCGCAGCACGCGCAGGTCGATCGCCGGGTCGGGGTGGCGCAGCACCCACCGGCCGAAGGGGAGCAGCAGCAGCACCCCGAGCGCCATGAGGGCGTAGACCCACAGCGCATCGGGCCCGTTGATGCGCAGGAAGGTCAGCCCCGAGGTGATCGTCAGCAGCGCGAGCGTGAGCAGGGCGAAGCCGACGGTGTCGAGGCGGCGGCCGGTGACCCTCGCCGATTCCGGCACCCCCCAGAGGATGGCGAAGAAGGCGATCGTTACGCTCGCCGCGGGCACCATGAGCGCGAGGGTCACGTCGCCGTCGAGGGCCTCGAATAGGCGCCCGCCGCCCAGGGCTCCCGCGATGGCGCCGGCCTCGAGCGCGACCACGAGGAATCCGGCGGCGCGCCGCGTATCGGAGGCGGCGCGGTTCGTCGCGCGGCCGCGGTCGAAGATGAGAGCGACCTCGAGCGGCAGCCAGACGACGTAGAAGCCCTGCAGGGTCCACGCGATGAGGAAGCTCCAGAAGTCGCCGGCGAAGGCCAGCCACCAGCTCGCCGCCGCGGTGAGCACGGTCGAGACGAGCAGGATGCGCTTGTGGCCGAGCATGTCGCCGAGCTTCGCGAGCACCGGCACGACGATCGCGCTCAGCAGCAGCTGCGCCGCCTCGAACCAGTTGAAGTCGGCGTCGCGGATGCCGAGATGGTCGACCAGGTCGGGGATGAGCGGGATGTAGTACCCCTGCAGCACGCCGCTGACGAACTCGACGAAGAACAGGTAGCCGACGAGGCCGAGCGTGATGGCGCCGGAGCGGCCGCGGAGGGCCGCGACGGTGCGGCCGGAGGCGAGGGGCATGCCGCGATGCTAGACCCGGCGGCGCGCGCGGGGAGTAGCGGCGCGGGCGGGCGGTGCGGGCGGGCGGTGCGGGCACCGCGGGCGCCGGTGATGCGGGATGCCCGGCTACCGTTGCCCGGTGACCTCCGAACCCCGGCCCCTCGCCGACCTCGTGCATCCCAGCTGGGCCGAGGCCCTGGCGCCCGTCGCCGACCGCATCGCCCGGATCGGCGAGTGGCTGCGCGCCGAGACCGCGGCCGGGCGGCCGTACCTGCCGGCGGGGGAGCGCGTGCTGCGCGCCTTCTCCGAGCCGCTCGACGCGGTGCGGGTGCTCATCCTCGGGCAGGATCCGTACCCGACCCCCGGCCACGCCGTCGGCCTGAGCTTCTCGGTCGAGGCGGATGTGCGGCCCCTGCCGCGCAGCCTCGTCAACATCTACCGCGAGCGGCAGGACGACCTCGGGCTCGCGCCGGCCGCGCACGGCGACCTCAGCGCCTGGCACCGTCGCGGCGTGCTGCTGCTGAACCGGGTGCTCACGGTGCGGGCCGGCGCCGCCGGCTCCCACCGCGGTCACGGCTGGGAGGAGGTGACGGCGTGCGCCGTCGAGGCCCTGGCCGCGCGCGACGCCCCGCTCGTGGGCGTGCTCTGGGGGCGGGATGCGGCCGCCGCCCGCCCGCTGCTGGGCGGGGCGGCCGTCGTCGCCTCCGCGCATCCCAGCCCCCTGTCGGCCCACCGCGGCTTCTTCGGATCCCGGCCGTTCTCGCGGGTGGACGCACTGCTGCAGGAGCAGGGCGCCGACCCCGTCGACTGGAGCCTGCCCGAGCGTCCTGACCATGCTGGGCCCGGCCTAGACTGAGGCCGTGCTGGAGGAGGAGTACCAACCGCGTCGCGTGCTGCCGCCCCATCTGCGGGCGCCCGCCGCCCCCGAGCCGGTGTTCGCCTACGAGATCCGCGAGGCGGTCGAGGCCGACCTGCCGTGGATCCGCGAGATCTACAACCACTACGTCGCGAACTCGACCGTCACCTTCGACGAGAAGCCCTGGACCCTGCGGTTCCTGCGCACGAAGTTCGCCAAGATCCGCAAGCTCGGCCACCCCTTCCTCGTCGCCGAATCGCCCTCGGGCGTCATCCTCGGCTTCGCCTACGTGTACCCGTGGAAGGAGAAGGCGGCCTACCGCTTCACGGTCGAGAACTCGATCTACCTCGGGCCGGGCGCGACGGGCAAGGGCCTCGGCCGCGTGCTGCTCGAGCAGCTGCTCGAGCGCTCGCGCGAGGCGGGCATCAAGGAGGTCATCGCGGTGATCGCCGACCGCGGGGCCGAGGCCTCGATCGCGCTGCACGAGCAGTTCGGCTTCGTCGAGACCGGGCGCATGGCCCGCGTCGGCTTCAAGTTCGAGCGCTGGCTCGGCATCGTGATGATGCAGAAGTCGCTCAAGAAGAAGCGCTGACGGCCGAGCCCGCGGCGGTCGGTCAGCGCGCGATCGCGGGCAGCAGCGGCCGCAGCAGCGGCTCGAGGGAGCGCTCGACCTCGGCCGGGGTCGACGGCTCGCCGCGCCAGAGCATGCGCAGGATGAGTCCGTCGAGGGCCATCGCGGCGCTCGCGAGGCGCTGCGCACGCTCGTCGGGATGCTCGCCCGCGGTCGAGGGGAAGCCCGCGTCGAGCGCTGCCTCGAGGCTGGCGTACCACCGCTCGGCGTCCGGCCGCAGCGCCGGGCGCCGCGTCGCCAGTAGCAGCAGCTCGTAGTGCGCGACGGCGGTGGCCCGACGCTGCACGGCGTAGTCGTGCAGGGCCCGGGCGAGGTCGGCCGTGTCGGCGAGCGCGTCGGGCTGCAGCAGGGCCGTCTCCTCCTCGACCGCGCGACGCAGCGCCTCGATCAGCAGATCGTCGATCGTCGCGAAGTAGTAGGTCGCCGCCGAGACGGGCACCCCGGCCTGCGCGGCGACGGCGCGGTGGGTGACCGCGCCGGGGCCCTCCCGCTCGAGCACGAGCACGACGGCGTCGAGGAGCGCCTCGCGGCGGCGGCGGCCCTTCTCGGTCAGGCTCACGGCGTCAGGGAGGCCGGGGCGGCCGTCGTGCTGTCGTGCGATCCGCCGAGCTCGACGAGCGCGACCCCCGCGATGATGAGCGCGAGGCCGGCGAGCTGCGCCCAGGTGAGCGTCTCGCCGAAGACCGCCCAGCTGATGAGGGCGACGAGGGCCACGCCCGCTCCGGCCCAGATGCCGTAGGCGGTGCCGAGCGGCACGCCGCGGCCGAGCGTGAGCGAGAGCAGCGAGAAGGCGCCGATGTAACCGACGATCACGATGGGGAAGGCCCACCAGACCGCGCGCTCGCCGCTCGTCAGCTTGAGGAAGCTCGTCGCGATGACCTCGGCGATGATCGCGCCGACGAGGAACACGTACCCCATGGGGACTCCAATTCTAGAACGTCTGTGCCATAAAAGTAGCACAGGTGTTCCAGAAGTGCAGGTGTTCCAGAAGCAGGCTCACTCCGAGTTGTGGTCGAGCACCTCGTTCGCGAGCACGACGGCCTCGTCGAAGAAGACGTCGCCGCCGAAGGCGTTGATGACCGAGATCCAGGCGTCGTCGGTGAGCAGGTTGAACTGCGCTCCGGCGGCGGCCTCGTCACCGACGACGCCGTAGGTGAGGGAGCCGTCCTCGAGGATGACCTCGTTGAGGCCCTGGGCGCTCAGGTCGGTGATGATCTGGCCGCGGGTCGCGGTCGTGAGCGGCGCGGCGCTGATGAGCAGGCTCGAGAGGTCGACGCCCTCCTGCGCCCAGACGCAGCTGATGCCGCCGGCGAGCTGCTCGGGGGTCGCGTTGAAGAAGTACTCGTCGCCGTAGAGGCTGCCCGGCCCGCCGAGCAGCGCCAGGTTCTGCTCGGTGAGCTCGGTGACGCGCTCCGGCGGCAGCATGACGGTGCAGTCGGCCGGCATCGTGAAGACGCGCGGCTGGGCCTCGGGCTCGGGCGAGGCCGTCGGCGTCTCGACCGGCTCGGGGGTCGCCGAGGTGCTCGGCTCGACGACGGGCTCCTCCGATTCGACGGCAGGGGCGCACGCCGACAGGCCGACCACGAGGGCGACGACGGCGGAGCTCGCGAGCAGACGACGCGACGGGGACATTGCTCTCCTTGCGGGGCGGTGGCGTGCCGCGGAGGCGGAGTGCGATGCAGCGCTCCGGCGGAACGGCGCTCGGGCGGATGGGGCTCGGGCGGCGGGGCGGCGACGACGGTGGCGTGCCCTCGGCGCGAATGTAGCAGGGCGGTGTTTCCCGAGACCGCTCGATCACCCCCTCACGAGGGGTGCGCGCGCCTTCGTTGCCGAATCGATACCGCGGATGCTCCGCCTAGGCTCGACGGGTGTCCGACATCCACGACCTGACCGCCCTCCAGCAGTGGGATGAGCTGCATCGCGGTCGGCTCTCGCCGCGCGAGCTCGTCGACCACTACCTGGAGCGCATTGCGCGACTCGATCCGGCCATCGGGGCCCTCACGGTGGTCGAGCCCGAGCGCGCGCGGGCCCGCGCCGACGCCCTGGAGGGGGAGGTCGCGCGCACGGCGCCGCTGTGGGGCATCCCGATCGCCGACAAGGAGCTCAGCGCGCGCGCCGGCCAGGTGACGAGCTACGGCTCGCGGCTCATGGCGGGCTTCGTGCCCGAGCGCTCCGACGAGCTCGTCGAGCAGCTCGACGCGGCGGGCGCCATCAGCCTCGGCGCGACGGCGGCGCCCGAGTTCGGCCTGCCCTCGTACACCGAGTCGGCCCAGTCGGGCGCGACGCGAAACCCCTACGACCTGACGCGCGGAGCGGGGGGCTCGAGCGGCGGCGCGGCCGCGGCCGTGGCGGCGGGGCTCCTGCCGGTCGCCCCCGGCAGCGACGGCGGCGGAAGCGTGCGCATCCCCGCCGCCGCCTGCGGGCTCGTCGGGCTCAAGCCCTCGCGCGGCCGCGTGCCGGCGGGCAGCGGGCTCGATCGTCTCGCCGGCCTCGTCGTGCCCGGGCCGCTCGCCCGCACGGTCGCCGACGCCGCCCTCGTGCTCGACGCGATGGTCGAGGGAGCGCCGTGGGAGTTCGCCACGCGCGCCCCGAGCCCTCACGACGGCCCGCTGCTCGGCTACGCCGTGCGCGGCGAGGGCCGGTTCCAGCTCGGGGTCGTCACGGATTCGCCGTGGGACGACTGGTGCGAGGTGGCTCTCGCCCCCGAGGCGCAGGCGGCCCTCGACGAGGCGCTGCGCATCTTCGGCGAGATCGGGCACGGCATCGAGCGGCTCGCGCCGGCGCCCGAGCCCGAGTACGCCGAGCACTTCCGGGCGGTGTGGATGGCCGGCGCCGCCGGCATCCCCGCCCGCACCCCCGAGCAGCTGTCGCAGCTCGAACCGCTCACCGCCTGGCTCGTGGAGCGCGGGCGCGCGCTGCCCGCCTCGCGCCTCGCCGAGGCCCTCTCGGGGCTCGCGGCGTTCGAGCGCCGGGTCATCCGCCGCTTCGCCTCGGTCGACGTCGTCATCACGCCCGCGCTGGCGATGACGCCGCGGCCGATCGGCTGGTACGACGCCGAGGACGCCGAGCGCAACTTCCGCCAGCAGGTGCAGTACACGCCGTTCACGAGCTTCGTGAACGTCAGCGGGCTGCCGGCGCTCACGGTGCCCGTCGGCATCACCGGTGCGGAGTCGGCCGAGCCCGGCCTGCCGATGGGCGTGCAGCTCATCGGCCGCCCCGGAGGGGAGGCCGCCCTGCTCGCGCTCGGCGCGCAGCTCGAGCGCCGCCGCGGGCCGCTGCCGCATCCCGCGATGTGGTGAACCCCCGGAGGGTTCCGCGCGCGATCCGGCGTGCGGGCGGGCGACCGACCGCCGGCGGTCGTGGGAGCTCAGCGACCGGCGGGGCTCAGCGGTCGGCCGGGCTCAGCGATCGGCCGTGCTCACCGGAACGCCGATGCGGTCGGCGATCGCGTGCCAGAGATCCTCGGCGAGGCGCGCGTCGCCCGCGCTCGGGTGGGTCTGCCCGAAGGGGTTGAGGCCGTCGAAGTACGTGCCGTTCGGCACGCCCAGCTCGGGGGTGTCGACGAGATGCACGAGCGGTGCCGCTCCCGCGTCGGCGGAGATCTGCATGCTGCTCGTCAGGGCGATGAACACCCGCGCGCTCGGCGACTCGGCGCCGAAGGAGCTGCGCACGTAGCCGGGGTGGAACGCGTAGCTCTCGAGCCCGGTGCGCTCGGCGAGCGAGCGGGCGTAGAGGATGGTCGCGAGCTTCGCGGCGCCGTAGCGGCGCCAGCTGCCGCCGAGCCGCCGGCGGGCGAAGTCGAGGTCGTCGAGCCGCAGCCCGCCGAGGCGGTTCACCACGCTCGCGGTCGCGATGACGCGTCCGCGCGCCGCCCGCAGCCGCGGGAGCAGCAGCTCGGTGAGGAGCGCGCCGGCGAGGACGTTGCGCTGGAAGCCGAGGTCGAAGCCGTCGACCGTGCGGGCCCGCTGCGGCACGAGCCCGCCGGCGTTCGAGGCGAGCGCGTCGATGCGCGGGAACCGGGCGAGCAGCTGGTCGGCGAGGGAGCGCACCTGGTCGAGCTCGTCGAAGTCGGCGGTGAAGGGCACGCCGCCGACGCGCGCCGCGACGGCGTGCGTGCGGGCCTCATGGCGCCCGACCACGGCGACCTGCCAGCCGCGGCGGGAGAGCTCGAGCGCGGCCTCCGAGCCCAGGCCCGAGCTCGCGCCGGTGATGACGACCGTGCGCATCAGCGGTAGCCCCCTCGGTCGAGACCGGCCTCGATCTCGAAGCGGTTGCGCCGGGCATCCCGACCCGCTGCGAGGTAGAGCGGGATGAAGGCGAGCCCGTAGTACCGCCACTGCGCGCGGTGCACGGCCTCGTGCTCGAGCACGGCGCGACCGGTGTTGGCGTGCGTGAGGTAGACGGCGCCGATCGTCGTGCCGCCGCGGCCGAAGGCCCAGCGGGGCAGCCCGGCGCAGACGAGCACTCCGCCGCGCCGACGCACGTGGAAGCCGCCGAGCAGCGAGCCCCAGACGAGAGCGAGGCCGCTCACCGCCCAGTACCCGGGGCGGGAGACCGCGGGGGTGAGCGCGACGCGGCGCAGCAGCGGGCGTCGACGGGCCTCATCGACGAGTCGGGCGAACCGGCCCCGCACGAGCGGAGAGCCGCCGGCGGTGCGGCGAGGCTCTGATGGTGCGGGGTTCATGGCTCATTCCTAGCAGTCGTGCCGGGTTTGCGGCACGCAGTGCTCAGTGCGTCGCGCTCAGTGCGCTGATGAGCGCTGCGCGCGATCCGTCTCGAGCAGGCGCAGCCACACCTCGCTCATCGTCGGGTAGGAGGGCACGGCGTGCTGGAGGCGGGAGATCGGCACCTCGCCGACGACCGCGATCGTCGCGGCGTGCAGCAGCTCGGCCACGTCGTCCCCGACGACCGTGAATCCGACGATGACGTCGCGCTCGACGTCGACCACCATGCGGGCCGTTCCCTCGTAGCCGTCGGCGTGTAGGGATGCGCCCGCGACCCACCCGAGGGCGTAGTCGACGACGCGGGTGCGCAGCCCGCGCTGCTCGGCCTGCGCCGCGGTGAGACCGACGCTCGCGACCTCGGGGGAGGTGAAGGTCACCTGGGGCACGGCGGCGTGGTCGGCGGTGGCGACGTGCGCCCCCCACGGCGCGTCGTCGACCCGCTCACCCCGGGCGCGCGCTGCGATGACGTCGCCGGCCGCGCGGGCCTGGTACTTGCCCTGGTGCGTCAGGAGGGCTCGGTGGGTGACGTCGCCGACGGCGTAGAGCCACGCGCTGCCGGGCACCCGCAGCGTGTCGTCCACGTCGATCCAGGCGCCCTCCTCGAGCCCGACCGTCTCCAGCCCGATGCCGGTCGTGCGCGGCGTGCGCCCCGTGGCGACGAGCACCTCGTCGGCCTCGATCGCGTCACCGGAGTCGAGCACCAGGTGCACCGGCCCCTCGCCCTCGCGCCGCACCTCGACCGGGGAGGCGTGCATGAGCACGCGCACCCCGCGCGACTGCAGACGCTGAGCGACGGCCTCGCCGGCGAAGGGCTCGGCGCCCCCGAGCAGGGTGCCGCGGCTGATGAGGGTCACGGAGGAGCCGAGCGAGCTCCAGGCGGTGGCGAGCTCGCATCCCACGACGCCGCCGCCGATGATGGCGAGGCGCTGCGGCACCTCCTGGGCGCTCGTCGCCTCGCGGGCCGTCCAGGGCCGGGATTCCGCGAGACCCGGCACGGGCGGGATGAGCGCCTCGGAACCCGTGCAGACGGCGACGGCGTGCCGGGCATCCACCGCGTGCTCGACGCCCGCGGCGTCGGTGATGATGACGCGCCGCTCGCCGTCGAGGCGGCCGTGACCGCGGGCGAGGGCGATGCCGGCGCCCTCGAGCCAGCGCACCTGCCCCGCGTCGTCCCAGTGCGAGGTGAACGAGTCGCGCCGCGCGAGAACCGCCGCCGCATCGAGCTCGCCCGTGACCGCCTCGCGAGCGCCGCCGAGCGCGCGGGCGGCCTCGAGGGCCGCGGCGGAGCGCAGCAGCGCCTTCGAGGGCATGCAGGCCCAGTACGAGCACTCGCCGCCGACGAGCTCGTGCTCGACGAGCAGCACGCTGAGGCCGCCCTGCACGGCGCGGTCGGCGACGTTCTCGCCCACCGCCCCGCCGCCGAGCACGATGAGGTCGTAGGTGCTGTCGAGTGATGCCATCACGGGCTACCTTCCGGTGAAGTGCGGGGTCGATCGGGTCATGAAGGCCTCCATGCCGATGCGCGCGTCGTCGGTCTGCATGAGCCGCACGAGCTCGCCCTGCAGGCGCGCCTCGGCGGCGGCCGGGCCCTCGCGCTCGGCGAGGCGGGCGTTCGCGAGCGTCGCCTGCACGGCGAGCGGGGCCTGCGCGGCGATGCGCTCGGCGAGCTCGAGAGCCCGGTCGAGCTGGGAGCCCGCGGGCACGACCTCCTGCACGAGACCCATGCGGCGGGCCTCGGCGGCGTCGAAGCGGTCGCCCGTGAGCATCCAGCGCATCGCATCGCCCCACCCGGCGCGCGCGGCGAACCGGGTGGTGGCGCCGCCGAAGGGCAGGATCGCGCGCGAGACCTCGAGCTGCGCGAACACGGTGTCATCCGCGGCGACGACGACGTCGCTCGCGAGCGCGAGCTCGATCCCGAGCGTCAGGCAGGTGCCCTGCACGGCGAGCACCACGGGCTTCGAGACCTGCGCGCCCTCCGTGCCCCACGGGTTGATGCCGCCCTCGGGCACCATGCGCAGGCCCTCCGGGCCGATTCGCGGGGCGAGGTCGCCGAGGTCGAGCCCCGCCGTGAAGTGGTCCCCGTGCGCGTGCACCACCCCGACCCGCAGCCCGGGGTCGCGGTCGAGCTCGCCGTAGGCGAGGGCCAGCTGCTCGAGCATGGCCAGGTCGGCGGCGTTGCGCTTCTCCGGGCGGTTCAGCCCGATCAGAAGCAGGGGGCCTCGGCGGTCGACGGTGACGCGGTTCTCGCTCATGGCCGCTCAGCGTAGCGAGGCGGGCTCGACCGGTCGGGTGAGCGCCGAGACGATTCGCAGGATGCTCGGCAGGTCGTCGACCGCGGCCTCCGCGTCGGCCGGGGCGAACTCGGTCACCCCCGCACCCCGCAGCGGTAGGGCCGCCCGCACCGCCAGCAGGGTGGAGACGAGATCGGCCGTCGTCTCGCCGAACGGCGTCGCGAAGGCGACCCCGGCGAACTCGCCCGGGTCGAGCACGTCGAGGTCGACGTGGGCGTAGAGCCCGGTGGCCCCGTCGGCCGCGCGCGCGGCGACCGCCTCGGCGGCCGTCCCGGGGGTGACGCGGGCGATGCCGAGCTCGGCGACGGCCTGCTCCTCGGCGGGGTCGAGGTCGCGCGCGCCGAGCAGCAGCACGTCGTCGGCGGCGATCACGCCGTCATCGATGAGCGCGCGCAGCACCATGCCGTGGAAGGCGCCGGAGGGGGAGCTCGTGGGCGTGTTGAGGTCGGCGTGGGCATCCGCCCACAGCAGCACGGTGCGCCCGGCGCGGGCCGCGTGCTCGACCGCCGCGTACTCGACGCCGCAGTCGCCGCCGATGGTGATGGGCGTCGCGTCGACGGCCGCCATCTCGCGCGCCTGGCGCTCGCGCACGAGCCGCAGCGAGCTGTACCGGTGGATGCCGGTGCCCTCGCCGTCGCCCGCCTCGAGCGGCACCGCCACGAGGGTGGTGGCCGATTCGGGCAGGTCGCCCTGGATCGCCAGGGCGCCGTCGACGAGCCGCATCGCGCGGTCGCTGCCGGAGCCCTGCCACTGCGGGACGACGAAGAAGTGGGAGGTCATGCGCGCAAGTCTCGCACCGAGCGGTAGCGGAACGGCAGACCGGCCGCGCGCTGCAGCACCCACTCGAGCGGACCGGGCAGGCGGAGGGCCTGCCAGGCGAGCGCGAAGGCCGCGGCGGCGACCGAGAGTACGAGAAGCGCGACCCAGCCGACGACCCCGTCGAACTGCCCGGCGGGGCCGAGCGGGGAGATCGCCGCGAGCACGAGCAGGTGGGCGACGTAGATCGTGAGCGGCATGCGGCCGATCGCGGTGATCGGCGCGAGCAGGAGGCCCAGGGCGCGGCGGAGGGCGGTGGCGGCGGGGGAGGGTGCGGGTGCGGGCGCGGGGGTGGGGGACGCCGCGGCGCTCGTGGCGCCCTCCGCGGGCAGAGGCGGGTCGAGCAGCACGAGCAGCAGGCCGACGACCGCGGCCGCGAGCCCGCCGGCGCCCAGCAGCTCGGCCGTCGTGCCGCTGTGCGCCGAGGCGTCGACGCCCGGCAGCACGGCGGCGGCTCCGTAGCCCGCGACCGCCGCGATCGCCCCGAAGCCGATGAGCGCCGTGCGCGTCCGCGCGAGCCCGAGATCGCTGCGCGCGGCGATCAGGCCCGCTGCTAGCACGGGCACCCAGAGCAGCGCCGGGTACCAGCCGGTGAGCAGGTAGTCGATCGCGGTGTCGAGCGGCTCGCCGGGGAGAGGGCGCGCCTCGACGGCCCGGCGCAGGAGGGGGCCCGCGACGAGCACCGCCGCTCCGACCCCGGCGAGCACGAGCCGGGAGGCCAGCAGCAGCGGGATCATCGCTAAGAACATCACGCCGTAGTAGTCGAGGATGACGGCGACGCCGTGGGGGAGCATCCACAGCAGCACGCCCATGGCGAAGAGCACGAGCGCGCGGATGGCGAGCCGGGCGCGCGCCTCGCCGCGGCTCGCGGGCGGCGTCGGTCGCGCTCCGCCCGTCACGAGTCCCAGCGCCACCCCGGCGACGAGGGCGAAGAGCACCGAGGGGCGGCCGTCGACGAGCAGCTCGTCGGTGCTCGTGCGGGGCACGGTGTGCGCGGCGAACATGCCGAGCACGGCGAGTCCGCGCGCGGCATCGACCCCCGTCCAGCGGAGGGCCGGGCGGGGGTCGGATGCGGAGTGCGGCGTGCTGATGGCGGCCCTACTGTCCGATCGCGGGCGGCGTGGAGCCGCTCTTGAGGGCGGCGAGCCGGGCCTCGATCTCGGTGGTGCGCCCGACGTCCTCCAGCTGCTCGAACTGGGCGTCGAGGCTCGAGGCGGCGAGCTCCTGCTGGCCGAGCACCTTGGCCTCCTCGCGGCGCACCTTCTCCTCGAAGCGGCCGAGCTCGCTCGTCGGGTCCATGATGTCGATGCTCTTGACGGCGTCGAGCACCTGGCTCTGCGCATCGGCGATCTTCGCGCGGGCGACGAGCTGGTCGCGCTTGGCGGCGAGCTCGCCGAGCTTGCCGCGCATCGCCTCGAGGCCCGACTTGAGCTTGTCGACGACCTCGGTCTGCGAGGCGATCGTGGGCTGCGCGGCGCGCGCCTCGGTCTCGGCCGAGAGCTGCTTGCCGAGGGCGATCTTCGCGAGGTTGTCGAACTTGTCGGCGTCGGCGGCGTTGCCCGCCGCGCGGTACTCGTCGGCCTTGGCGCTCGCGGCGACGGCCTTGCGGCCCCAGTCCTGCGCGGTCGCGACGTCCTCGGCGTAGTCCTGCTCGAGCAGGCGCAGGTTGCCGATGGTCTGCGCGATCGCCGCCTCCGCCTCCTGGATGCTCGCGGAGTAGTCGCGCACCATCTGGTCGAGCATCTTCTGCGGGTCCTCCGCCGAGTCGAGCAGGGCGTTGATGTTGGCCTTCGCGAGCTGGGCGATGCGGCCGAAGATCGATTGCTTCGTCATGGTCGGGTGTTGCCTTTCGGATCGGTGGTCGGGGAGCGGGGGACGGTCGCGTCGGTGCGGGTCGTCAGGGTCGGTGCCGGTCGTCGGTGCGGGTCGTCGGTGTCGGTCTCGGTCGGGGGCTCGGTCTCAGTGTCGGTCTGGGTCTCGGTGCCGGTCGTGGGGCATCGGGATGCCCGCACCAGCTTCGCGGGCGCTCCTCAGAATCTGCCGCCTCCACTGCGGCGACCGGATGACCGGCCCCCGCCGCTCGAGGCGCGCCGGGCGCCGCCGCCGAAGCCGCCGCCCCCGAAGCCGCCGCCGCCGGATCGCCGGGAGGAGCCGAACGACGGCCCCCCGAAGCCGGAGCCGCCCGAGCCGCGCGACCCGCCCCCGCCGCTCAGCAGCCCGCCGATGATGCCTCCGATGATGGCGTCGCCGATGCCGCTGCCCCCGCGCGAGCCGCCCATCGCGCCGCCCAGCATCCCGCCGAGGCCGCCGAGGCCGCCGAGACCGCCGCCTCCGCCGGCACCGCCGAGGAGGCCGCCCTGCTCGGCGCCGTCGAGGCGCGAGGCGACGTCGGCCTGCGCGGCCTCGAGAGCCTGGGCCGCGCGCTGGACGGCCTGCTGCGAGGCGGCGACCGCCGCGAGGGGATCGGCCTGCTGCGCCGCGACGGCCGTGTCGAGCAGCGCCTGCGCCTCGGCGAGCGCGGCCCGGGCGGTCGCCCCGACTGCGCCGCGATGCGCGGCGATGAACTCGGCGGCGGAGAGGATGCGGCTGCGCGCCGCCGCGAGCGAGCGATCGAGCGCGGCGACCGCCGCGGCCCGGCGGTCGACCTCCGCGCGGGCGCTGTCGATCGCGGCGTCGAGAGCGCGATCGGCCTCGACGAGCCGGTGCGCAGCGGCGAGAGGATCGGCGGCCCCCTGATCGGTCGCGGCGCGGGCCGCCTCGGCGGTGGCGATCGCGGCCGCGAGCGCCTCGCTCGCGGGGAGCCCGCGCGCCGCGGCGATCCCCTGCTCGAGCTCGACGCGATGGGCGGGGAGCGCGACGGCGGCGGCGTCGAGCTCGGCGGCGAGGCGCTCGAGCCCGTCGAGCGAGGCGGTGAGCTGCGATTGGGCGAGCTGGGCGGCGCGCACGTCGACGGCGGCGGCTCCCGTCGCGCCGGCCGCGACCGACTGCTCGGCCTCGGCGAGCTCCGCCTCGATGAGGGAGAGCAGGCCCTGCTGCTGCGCGTCGGCGTCGGCGACCGCGGTGAGCGCGGCGGGCGCGAAGCGGGTGCGCAGCGCCTCGAGCTGCTGCGCGGCGGCCTGCGCGCGATCCTGCAGGGCGGGGTGGGCGGCGCGCAGGGCGGGCAGGGCCTCGGGCAGGCCGGCCTCGACGTCGCGGAGGGCGTCGAAGGCCTCCTCCTGCTGCTCGAGCAGGGCATCCGCCTCGTCGCACAGGGCGGCGGCGCGCTGCAGCCGCGCCTGCCGCTGCTCGCCCGTCTCGCCCTCGGGGGCGGCGGTGCCGCCGTGCAGACGGAAGGCCTCGGCGACGCGCGCGCGGGCCTCGCGCACCGCGTCGCGGAACGGCGCGACCGCCTCGGCCCCGAACTGCGCCTCGGCGAATCCGAGCTCCTGCTCGCTCGTCGTGAGGGCGTCGTCGAGCTCGACGAGACGACGCGAGGCGCGGGCCTCCGTCTGGGCGGGCGTCTCCCGATCCGGCGCTCCGCCGCCTCCCGCGCCGGTGCGCCGACGCCGCCGCAGCACGAGCCAGATGACGACGGCGATGACGACCGCGCCGAGCACCACGATCGCCAGCAGGGGAGCCCCGCCCGCACCGGTGGACTGCCCGCGCAGCGCCTCCGAGAAGGCGATGACGCCGCCGGCGTAGTCATCGGCGCGCAGGGCGGGCAGCAGCGCCTCGGTCTCCGCGCGGGCGAGGGTCGCGTCGTCGACGGGCCACTCCGCCCCGACCGAGTAGGCGTAGGCCCGGTCGTCGACGGCGATCGCCAGCAGGGCGTCGCGGTCGCCGAGACCGGAGACGACGGCCGAGCGGTCGGCCCAGTCGGCGGGCGTCGCGGTGCCGTCGAAGCGATCGGTGACGACGACGAAGAGGGATGCCCCCTCCGCCTCGATCAGGGCGTCGAGCTCCGCCTCGATCATCTCGATCCGACCGTCGAGCACCCCCGTCTCGTCGAGCACGTAGGCGCCGCCGAGGTCGACGGGTTCGGAAGCGAGGGCCGGGCTCGGCGCACCGCCGACGACGAGGGCGAGCGCGGCCGCGGCGGCGAGCAGGCGGCGCGGCGCACGGCCCGTGCCCCGGGCGCGGGAGCGCGGCGGCGTCAGGGAGGGCGCGGTGCGATCCGGCTCGCGAGCTGTGCCTGCCATGGCGTCCTCTTCCGCATCCGGCGACGTCGGCGGCGACCCCGCTCGGGTGCGCCGCGCCGGAGCGCCGTCGCGGGAGATTCTAGTCAGGCGGGGCGGCGCGAGCGCGAGCATCCCGCACCGTCATCGGGCGCCGATCCGCGAGGGCTCGGAGATCACGGCGACCACCTCGCCGCCGGCGTCGAGCAGTTCGACGGCGACGGCGGCCAGGAGCGCGGCCCCCTCGACGGCGGCGGGGTCGAGCGGGGCGCCCGTCGCGCACGAGGTCGTCGGCACGAGGGCCGTCCAGGTGCGCTCGGCACCGGGGTCGAGCGCGAAGCGCGTCGCTGCGCTGCCATCCGTTCCGGCCGGTCCGATGATCCGGCCGTCGCTCGCGAGCGCCGCAGCCGGTTCGGAGACCAGGCGCAGCTCGAGGGGCGCCTCCGCGGTGCCGCGCAGCGTGATGCGCACCGGGATGCCCTCCGGACCGGCGTCCCCGGTGGCGCGCACGACGAGCTCCAGCCCCGAGTCGGGCTCGACCGGCGGTGCCGCGCCGCACGCCGCCAGCGCGCCGGCATCGACCCCGCCGCCGCCGACCCCGCCGTCACTGTCGGCGCCGCCCCCGCTCTCCGCCCCGCCGTCCGCCTCGCCCGCCGTCGGCGCGTCGGCCGACTCGTCCGCCGCCGAGATGACGCCGCCCACCCCGGGCAGGGCCGCGATCGCGAGCCCTCCGGCGCCGAGCACGAGCATCGCCGCAGCCGTGCCGGCGAGCAGCTGCGCGGGCAGGCGACGGGCGCGGCTGGCGCGCACGGCGGCGCCGACGTCGAGGCGGGATGCCCCGGGCGCGCCCTCCGCCGCGCGGTCGAGCGCGATGCGCAGCTGCTCATCCGACACGGGAGCCTCCTCGGGTCGTGGCGTCGTCGTCGAGCGCGCGCGGTCCGCCGGCCGACGGGTCGGATCCCTCCGCGAGCACCCCGGTGAGCCGGGTGAGCGCGTCGCTCACGTACCGCTTGACGGCGCCCTCGCTGATGCCGAGCTCCGCGGCGATGACCGCGACGGGCTGGTCGCCGTAGTACCGCAGCACGACGCAGGCGCGCTCGCGGGGGCTGAGGCGCGCGAGCGCGACGCGCAGATCGTACCGGCGGTCGACGCGCTCCGACTCGGCGGAGGCGACCTCGGGCCCGAGGTGCAGGTGCGCGGATCGTCTCCAGCGGGCGCGCCGCCGCCCGCCGTCCACGGCGGCGGCGAGCACCGCGCGCTTGACGCGGGTCTCGGCGAGGTCGAGATCGGTGGTGGGGCGCAGGCGTCCGAACGCGGTCACGAGGGCCGACTGCACGAGGTCGGCGGCGTCGTCCTCGTCGCCGCACAGCAGGTGCGCGTAGCGCAGCAGGGCGTCGCCGCGCTCGGCGACGAGGCGCGCGAGCACCCGCTCCCAGCCCTCCGCCGCGCGTGCCACCGCTCCGCCCTCCGCCGTCGCCCCCGCCGGGGCTGCGGCCACCCTCGCACGCCAGGGCGCGGGAGGGAAGACGGAGCGGTGAGCGGGCTAGGCCTCGAGGCGGTGCCGCAGCAGCGCGAGCTGGCGGTCGAGCTCGGCGGGCATCCGATCGCCGAAGGTCGCGAAGAACCGCTCGATGTCGTCGGTCTCGCTGCGCATGGCCTCCGCATCGACGGCGAAGAGCTCGGCGAGCGCCGCGTCGTCGAGGTCGAGACCGTCGACGTTGAGCTCGCCGGGGCGGGGGACGGAGCCGAGCGGGGTCTCGGCCGCGCTCGCGCTGCCCTCGAGCCGCTCGACCATCCACTGCAGCACGCGCGCGTTCTCGCCGAACCCGGGCCAGAGGAACGAGCCCTCGGCGTCCTTTCGGAACCAGTTCACCTGGAACACCCGGGGCACCCGCGCCGAGCGGCGCAGCGTGCGGCCGAAGGCGAGCCAGTGCGCGAAGTAGTCGGCCATGTTGTAGCCGCAGAAGGGGAGCATCGCGAAGGGGTCCCTGCGCAGCTCGCCCACGGTGCCTTCGGCGGCCGCCGTCTGCTCGGAAGCGATCGTGGCGCCCATGAAGACACCGTGATCCCAGTCGCGCGCCTCTACCACCAAGGGCACGTTGCTGGCTCGGCGGCCGCCGAAGATGATGGCGTCGATGACGACGCCCTCCGGGTCCTCCCACGTGCCCGCGATGGACGGGCACTGCTGGGCGGACACGGTGAATCGCGAGTTCGGGTGGGCGGCGGGCCGGCCGGAGTCCGGCGTCCACTGCTCGCCCCGCCAGTCGGTCAGGCCCGCAGGAGCGTGCTTGCTGAGCCCCTCCCACCACACGTCGCCGTCCTCGGTGCGGGCGACGTTGGTGAAGATCGTGTTGCCCCAGAGGGTCTCGACCGCGGTCGGGTTCGTCGCCGGGCCGGTGCCCGGGGCGACGCCGAAGAAGCCCGCCTCGGGGTTGATCGCGCGCAGGCGGCCGTCGGCCCCGATGCGCAGCCAGGCGATGTCGTCGCCGATCGTCTCGACCGTCCAGCCCGGGATGCTCGGCGTGAGCATCGCGAGATTGGTCTTGCCGCACGCGCTCGGGAAGGCGGCGGCCAGGTGGTAGGCCTTGCCCGTCGGAGCCGTCACCTTGATGAGCAGCATGTGCTCGGCGAGCCAGCCCTCGTCGCGCGCCTGCACCGAGGCGATGCGCAGCGCGAAGGCCTTCTTGGCGAGGATGGCGTTGCCGCCGTAGGCGGAGCCGTACGACCAGATCTCGCGCTCCTCGGGGAACTGCACGATGTACTTGGTCTCGTTGCACGGCCACGGCACGTCCTTCTGGCCGGGAGAGAGCGGGGCGCCCACGCTGTGCAGGGCGGCGACCCAGTCGGCGCCGCGCTCGATCGCACCGAGGGCGGCGGAGCCCATGCGGGTCATCGTGCCCATGCTGACGACGACGTAAGGGGAGTCGGTGATCTGCACGCCCATCTTCGCCATCGGCGATCCGACCGGCCCCATCGAGAAGGGCACGACGTAGAGGGTGCGCCCCCGCATCGCGCCGCGGAACAGCTCGGTGAGCTCCGCGCGCATGGCGGTCGGCTCCGCCCAGTTGTTGGTGGGGCCCGCGTCGGCCTCGTCCCGGGAGCAGATGAAGGTGCGCTCCTCGACGCGCGCGACGTCGCGCTCGTCGGAGCGGGCGAGGAACGAGTAGGGCCGCAGGTCGGGGTTGAGCTGCTCGAGGGTGCCGGCGGCGACGAGGCCCTGCAGCAGCTCGTGCCGCTCGCGGGTCGAGCCGTCGCACCAGTGCACGGCGTCGGGCTGCAGCAGCAGCGTCATCTCATCGACCCAGGCGACGACGTCGGAGGGCCGCAGGGCCGGAGCCGCCGGGGAGGCCGCGGTGCGCGGGGGCATGTCGCGGCCGGTGCGGGGATGCTCGATCAGCGTCACGGGGAACTCCACTCTCGACAAGGAAACCTGGATGTGACCAGTCTGATGAGGTCCGGGCATCCATTCTGGTGGATTCAGTCGAAAGATCAGCGTTTCTTTCGGTATGGTCAAGGCATGAGCGACCTGATGATCCTCGGCCAGCGCATCCGGCACTTCCGCACCGAGGCGGATCTCACCCTCGACCAGCTCGGCGAGCGCGTCGGCGTCGCCGGCAGCCAGCTGTCGCTCATGGAGAACGGCAAGCGCGAGCCGCGCATCGGGCTGCTCACCGGCATCGCCGAGGCGCTCGGCGTGCCGCTCGCCGCGCTGCTCGACGAGAGCCCGCCGACCGAGCGCGCCGCGCTCGAGGTCGAGCTCGAGCGGGCGCAGCGCTCCACCCTCTACGGCTCGCTCGGCCTCCCCGTCGTGCGGCCCGGCCGCTCGATGAGCGACGAGGTGCTCGCCTCGCTCGTCGGCCTGCACCGCGAGCTCGTCGCGCGCGAGCGCCGCACGATCGCCACCCCCGAGGAGGCGCGGCGGGCGAACACCGAGCTGCGCCTGCACATGCGCACGCTCGACAACCACCTGCCCGAGATCGAGGAGCTCGCCGAGCGCACCGTGCGCGAGACCGGCCACGTCAGCGGAGCGCTCACCCACCGCGAGGTGGAGGTCATGGCGACGCGGCTGGGCTTCGAGCTCGTCTACGTGCACGACCTGCCGCACTCCGCGCGCTCGGTGACCGACCTCGAGAACGGGCGCATCTACCTGCCGCCGGCGTCGATCCCCGGCGGGCACGGCCTGCGATCGATGGCGCTGCAGGCGATCGCCCACCGGCTGCTCGGCCACGAGGTGCCGAGCACGTACGCGCAGTTCCTCCAGCAGCGGCTCGAGATCAACTACTTCGCCGCGGCCTGCCTCATGCCCCGCACCCAGTCGATCTCGTTCCTCGCCCAGGCGAAGGCCGACCGCAACATCGCGGTCGAGGATTTCCGCGACGCCTTCGGCGTCACCCACGAGGCCGCGGCGCTGCGGTTCACGAACCTCGCGACGGCGCACCTCGACCTGACGCTGCACTTCCTCCGCGTCGGCGACGACGGCGCCGTGTACAAGGCCTACGAGAACGACGGCCTCCGTCTGCCGGTCGACGTCACGGGCTCGGTCGAGGGCCAGCTGGTGTGCCGCAACGTCGCCGCGCGCCGGGCCTTCGCCCGCACGACGCGCACGACCGAGTACTACCAGTACACCGACACGCCCGACGGCACCTTCTGGGAGTCGACGCAGATCGGATCCAGCTCGACCGACGAGTACTCGATCACCGTGGGCGTGCCGTTCGCGCAGGCGAAGTTCTTCCGCGGGCGCGAGACGACCGAGCGCCGGGTGTCGACCTGCCCCGACCCTTCGTGCTGCAAGCGCCCCGACGGCTCACTCGGCCGGCGCTGGGGCGGCAAGGTCTGGACGAGCGCGAAGCTGCACGCGCACATCCTCTCGCCGCTGCCGAGCGGAACCTTCCCGGGCGTCGACGATCAGGAGCTCTACGCGTTCCTCGAGGAGCACGCGCCGCGCGCGGCGCAGTAGCGGCGCGGCGGACGCGCCTCGGCTCAGGCGGCGGGCGTCGGCTTGGGCAGCTTGGGCAGCTTGCGCACGGATGCCCGGCGCCGCCTGCTCGGCGTCATCGACCGCATCTCGTCCATCTTGCCGAAGCAGAGCAGGCGGTCCTCGGCCTGCAGCACCTGCCCGCGACGGGGGTTCGGGATGACGGTGGTGCCGCGGTTGAGGGTCAGCACGGTGATGTCCCGCTCGAGGATCCCCGAGTCGCCGAGGGTCGTGCCGACGATGTCGGCCCCGGCGTGCACGACCAGCTCCGCCACCCCGTAGCCCGTCGAGACGGCGAGCCGCTGGCGCACGTCGATGTCGGGGAACGCCACCTCGTGGGCGATGTAGTCGATGATCGCGCCGGCGACGTCGAGCTTCGTCGCCGTCTCGATGCCCTGCAGGCCGGGGGAGGAGTTGACCTCCATGACCAGCGGGCCGTCGTTGCCCTCGAGCATGTCGACGCCGGCGACCCGCAGGCCCATGATCTGCGCCGAGCGCACGGCGGCGCGCTCGTAGGCGGGGTCGAGCGTGACCGCCTCGACGCGCCCGCCGCGGTGCACGTTCGAGCGGAACTCGTCGCCGTCGGCCGTGCGGCGCATCGCCGCGACCACCCGATCGCCGACGACGAGCGCGCGGATGTCGCGCCCGCGGCTCTCGGAGATAAAGCTCTGGATGAGCACGTTCTGGTTCGTGGAGTGCAGCGTCTCGATGATCGCCTCGGCGACCTTCACCTGCGGGGCCAGGATGACGCCGATGCCCTGCGTGCCCTCGAGCAGCTTGATGACGACGGGCGCTCCGCCGACGCGCTCGATCGCCGGGCGCACATCGGCCCGGTTGCGCACGAAGGCGGTCGCGGGCATCGCGATGTCGTGGCGGGAGAGGATCTGGGTCGCGCGCAGCTTGTCGCGCGCGTTGCTGATGCCGTTGGCGGTGTTGGGCGTGAAGACGTCCATCTGCTCGAACTGCCGCACGACGGCCGTGCCGAAGTAGGTGATCGAGTTGCCGATGCGGGGGAGCACGGCGTCGTAGCTCGACAGCGGCCGGCCGCGGAAGTGCAGGTCGGGCTCCGGCCCCGAGAGGTCGATCGCGAACCGCAGCGTGTTGAGCACCTTGACGGTGTGGCCGCGCTGCACGGCGGCGGTCCGCAAGCGCCCGGTCGAGTACGACTGCGGGGCGCGCGAGAGAATGGCGATCTTCATGGGGAGCCCCTGACAAGATGGTGACGTGACGAGGAGCGCCCATTCAACCACCATCGCGGGGTGGCGCGAGTGGGTCGGCCTGCCCGGGGTGGGCATCCCGTGGATCAAGGCGAAGCTCGACACGGGCGCCCGCACCTCGACCATCCACGCCTACGACGTGCACGTCGAGGGGGAGGGCGCGGAGGAGCGCGTGCGCTTCCGCATCCGTCCGTGGCAGGACAGCGACGAGGACGAGGTCGAGGTCGAGTGCCCGGTGCACGATCGGCGCCGGGTGCGCAGCTCCTCCGGCCACGCGCAGGAGCGCATCGTCGTGATCATGGAGGTCGCGATCCACGGCGTCGTCGTGCCGACCGAGATGACGCTGAGCAACCGCGACGCGATGGGGTTCCGCATGCTGATCGGCCGCCAGACGCTGCGGCAGGGCTTCGTGGTGGATGCCCGGCGCTCGTTCCTCGGGGGCAGGGCCCCCAAGGAGGTCCGCCGCGCCAACCGCGGCCGCTGACCGCAGCGCCGACCGCGTCGCAATGCGCACTTCGGAACGCCGCGCGACAGCACCCCGGAACGCAGCGACGGCCCGGGATCGTCATGATCCACGGGCCGTCGTGCACTGCGGTCGCGCCCCCGGCAGGATTCGAACCTGCGGCCCTCAGTACCGGAAACTGATGCTCTATCCCCTGAGCTACGGAGGCGTGACTACTAGCCTAGCGGGTTCCCCGGGGGCTTCCGTCGTGCCAGAGTGACGGCATGACGGGGGAGCGGGCGGACGTCGGCGGCGAGCGGCACGACGGTGCGCTCGTGCGCAGGGTCGGCAGCCGGCTCCAGGCCGAGCTCAGCGGCGAGAGCGGGCTCGTGCTCGCCGTGGCGGTCGCGGATCCGAGCCCCGCCGAGCTCGTGGAGTCGCTGCGGGTGACGCTCGACGGGCATCCCGTCGCCGTCACCGAGGTCGCCGGGCCCGGCGGCACGCGCTGGCACACCGCGCAGGCGGGCCCGGGCTCCCTGGAGATCGACTACCGGGCGACGGTCACCGGCCGGGCGGCGCCGCGCCGGGTCGAGCCCGTCGATCGCATCGTGCACGTGCGCCCGAGCCGCTACGCGCAGGCCGATCTGCTCTACAGCGACCTGCTGCCGGCCGGGCTCGTCGACGAGTTCATGGCGATCCCGCCGCGCGAGCGCGTGCGCGTCGTGCGCGACTGGGTGCGCGAGACGCTGGACTACCGCCCCGGCTCGACGGGCCCGACCGACGGCATCGTCGAGACCCTCGAGCAGGCAAAGGGCGTGTGCCGCGACTTCGCGCACCTGCTCGCCGCGATCCTGCGGGCCACCGACCTGCCGGCGCGCACCGTCTCGGTCTACGCGCCGCAGCTCGTGCCGATGGACTTCCACGCCGTCGTCGAGGTGGCGATCGACGACGAGTGGCTGCTGCTCGACGCGACCGGGCTGGCGCCCCGATCCGGGATGCTCCGCATCGCGACCGGGCGGGACTCGGCCGACACGGCATTCCTCGCCAACGACGGCTCGTGGCTGACGCTCACCGGCATCCGCGTCGAGGCCGAGACCTCGGAGCCGCTCGAGGAGGACCCGGCGGCCGAGGTCGCCCTGCGCTGACCGCGCAGGGCCCGCCGCTAGCCCCCGGTGCTCGCGCGCGCGGCGTCGGCGAGCGGCTGCAGGTCGCCCTCGCCGAAGAACGACGGCGCCTCGACGACGATCCAGCGGTCGCCGGCGAGCACCTCGAGGGTGCTCGTCGCGCCCGCGGTGCGGAACGCGGCGCCGCGGGAGGCGACCTGCTCGGCGAGGGCCTCGACGCTCCCCGGCGCCACGCGCGCGGCCGAGACCGCGATGCGCTCCCCGCTGCTCTGGTTCAGGTACCCGCACGCCGAGCCCTGCAGCTGCGCGGCGACGGGGGCGAGCGCCCACGCCCCCGGGTCGAAGGCGGGGTCGGTGCCGACGTTGGGGTTGAAGTCGTAGAGGGCCTGCGGGCTCACGAGGGCATCGCAGCCGACGCCGAGCGGAACCGCGACGAGGGCGGCAGCGTCCGGCTGCTCCGCGGGGGCGCTCGGCGAGGGCTCGGGGGTGGCCGAGGGCTCCGGGCTCGCCGAGAGCTCGGCGCTCGCCGAGGGCTCCGTCGGCGAGGCGCTCGGCTCCGCCGCGTCGTCGTCGCCGACGCATCCGCTCAGCACGATCGCCGTCACCATCGCGGCCATCGCCGCACCCCGCATCCGCCCCGTCATGCGGCCATCATGCCCTCTCCCCGCGGCGGCCGTCCGCGGCGCGCCCGGTAGGATCGACCCTCGTGAATCCCGACCTCCTCGCCGCCTCCCTGCTCGCCGTCGTGACCGCTGCCGTGGGTCGACGCGACGAGGCCGAGGCGGCCCGTCTGAGCGTCGGCGACATCGCCCTCGAGCGGCCGCGCAACCGCGATCACGGCGACTGGGCGACGAGCGTCTCGCTGAAGGTCGCCAAGCGCATCGGCCTGGCGCCGCGCGCGCTCGCCGAGGAGCTCGTGCCGGGCATCCAGGCGATCGAGGGCGTCGCCGCCGTCGACATCGCCGGTCCGGGCTTCCTCAACATCCGCCTCGACGCGGCGGCGGCGGGGATGCTCGCCCGCACGATCGTCGAGGCCGGCGCCGACTACGGCCGCACCGAGACCCTTGCCGGCCAGGTCATCAACCTCGAGTTCGTCTCGGCGAACCCCACCGGCCCGATCCACCTGGGCGGAACGCGGTGGGCGGCCGTAGGCGACTCGCTCGCCCGGATCCTCGACGCCTCGGGTGCGGACGTCTCGCGGGAGTACTACTTCAACGACCACGGCGCGCAGATCGATCGATTCGCGCGGAGTCTCGTCGCGGCCTACCAGGGGGAGCCGACTCCCGAGGACGGCTACGGCGGGCAGTACATCTCCGACATCGCGGATCGTGTGGTGGCGCGCCGTGCCGATCTCCCCTCCCTCGAGCCGGCGGAGCTGCAGGAGGCGTTCCGTGCAGAGGGCGTCGACCTGATGTTCGGCGACATCAAGCAGAGCCTGGCGGACTTCGGAGTGCACTTCGATGTGTTCTTCCACGAGAACACGCTCCACGAGGACGGCGCCGTCGAGCGGGCGATCGCTCGCCTCCGCGAGCTCGGGCACATCTTCGATGCCGATGGCGCTGTCTGGCTCCGCACCACGGAGTTCGGCGACGACAAGGACCGCGTGGTCGTCAAGTCGGACGGCGAGGCGGCCTACATCTCCGGGGATCTCGCCTACTACCTCAACAAGCGCGAGCGCGGCTTCAACCGCTGCATCATCATGCTGGGCGCCGACCACCACGGCTACGTGCAGCGGTTGATGGCGATGTGCGCGGCCTTCGGCGACACGCCGAACGAGACGCTGCAGGTGCTCATCGGCCAGATGGTCAACCTCGTGCAGGGCGGCACTCCCGTGCGGATGTCCAAGCGCGCGGGGACGGTCGTGACGCTCGAGGATCTCGTCGAGCTCGTCGGCGTCGATGCGGCCCGCTACGCGCTCGTCCGCAGTTCGAGCGACTCGAATCTCGACGTCGACCTGGACGTCCTGCAGAAGCGCACCAACGACAACCCGGTCTTCTACGTGCAGTACGCCCACGCGCGCACGCACCAGGTCGCGCGCAATGCGGCTGCCGCGGGGGTGCGCCGCGAGGAGGGCTTCGCGGCCGAGGCGCTCGTGGAGGAGTCGGAGAGCATCCTGCTGGGTGCTCTCGCGGAGTTCCCGCGCATCGTCGCTCAGGCCGCCGATCTGCGCGAGCCGCACCGCGTCGCGCGGTACCTCGAGGAGCTCGCGGCCTCGTACCACCGCTGGTACGACTCCTGCCGCGTGGCCCCGCAGGGCGACGACGCAGTGGAGGACGTGCACCGCGCGCGCCTCTGGCTCAATGACGCCTCCGGTCAGGTGCTGCGCAACGGGCTCGACCTCCTCGGGGTCTCCGCCCCCGAGCGGATGTGAGAGTGAGCGAGAGCACGGGCTCGGATCCGACCCCCACGTCCGCCCCGATGCCGACCTCCGCGCCGCCGCGCCGTCGTCGCCCCGGGCTCGTCGTCGTCATCGTGCTCGGAGTGGTCGTGGCCCTGGTCGTCGTGGCCGCGATCATCGCCGAATCGGTCGTGCGCCAGCAGGCGGACGCCCGTGTCGCCGACGAGGTGCGATCCGCGCTCTCCCTGCCCGCCGAGCAGCCCGTCGACGTGCGCATCGCCGGCGCATCCGTGCTGCTGCAGCTGCTCGGCGGTCGTCTCGACGAGGTCGAGGTGACCGCCGATCGCATCGAGGTCCCGCCCTTCCAGGGCGACCTCGCGCTCATCCTCACCGGGGTCCCGCTCGATCCGGCGCAGCCCGTCGACGCGGTCTCGGCGACCGTGACCGTGCCCGAGGAGGTCGTCCGCGCGGCCGGCGAGGGCTTCCTCGAGCTGCCGTTCCAGGGCCTCGAGCTCGAGGACGGGCTCATCCGTCTCGCGACGGCCCTGCCGGTCTTCGGTGCGGAGCTGCCGCTGACGGTCGCTCTCGAGCCGAGCGTCGAGGCCGGCGCGCTCGTGCTCACCCCGACCGATGTCGCGCTCGCCGACGGCGCCGATGTCCCGCTGGGCGATCTGCTCGGGCTGCTCGGTCTCGACGCGGAGGGCGGGGCTCTCGCCGCTCCGACCATCTGCGTCGACGAGCGTCTGCCCGCGGGGATCTCGCTGCGGTCGGTCGTCGTCGCCGGCGAGACCATCGCGCTCGAGCTCGGCGGTGAGGGCGTCGTGCTCGCCGGATCGAGCACCGGCTCCTGCGGCTGATCCACCCACCGGGCGTCCCGTAAACTCGGGCGTCGGCGCGATCCGCCGTCCTCCCGCATCCTCCCTCCTCACGACAGGCACTCGCACCGTGACCGTGAACCCCCTCGCTCCCGCGCGGCTCCGCCACCCGGAGGACGCGAACGCGCTCGCCGCCGCCGTGTGGCCCGGGTCAGCGCGGCGCGACGAGACCGGCGCGCTCGAGATCGGCGGCGTCCCGGCGACGCGGCTCGCGGCATCCCACGGCACCCCGCTCTACGTCATCGACGAGGCGGATGCCCGCCACCGGGCCGTGCGCACCCGCCGCGCCTTCGACGCGGCCTTCACCGCCATCGGCAGCCGCGCCACGGTGTACTACGCCGGCAAGGCGTTCCTCAGCACCGAGATCGCGCGCTGGATGTCGGCCGACGGTCTCAACATCGACGTCGCGAGCGGCGGCGAGCTCGCTGTCGTGCTCGCGGCCGGGGTCGACCCCGCACGGGTCGGCCTGCACGGCAACAACAAGTCGCTGCGCGAGATCGACCGCGCGGTCGGCGTCGGCGTCGGCGCGATCGTCATCGACTCGCTCGTCGAGATCGAGCGCATCGCCGCGGCGGCCGAGCGGCACGGCCGCACGCAGGCCGTGCGGCTGCGCATCAACTCGGGCGTGCACGCGCACACCCACGAGTACCTCGCCACCGCGCGGGAGGACCAAAAGTTCGGCATCCCGCTCGCCGAGGCGCCCGCCGCGGTCGCCGCCATCCGCGCGCACGCCCCGCACCTGCGGTTCCTCGGGCTGCACTCGCACATCGGCTCGCAGATCTTCGTCGTCGACGGGTTCCTCGAAGCGGCCCGGCGCCTGCTCGCGCTGCACGCGACCCTGCTCGATGGCGGCGAGGTTCCCGAGCTCAACCTCGGCGGCGGCTTCGGCATCGCCTACCTCGAGGGCGACGACCCGCTGCCGATCGAGCGCATCGCGGAGGGGCTCGCCGAGGCGGTGGCCTCCGTGTGCGGCGAGCTGGGCATCCCGGTACCGGCGATCGCGGTCGAACCGGGGCGCACGATCATCGGCCCCGCGGGGGTGACCCTGTACGAGGTGGGCACGACGAAGGACGTCGTGGTCGGCCTCGAGGGCGGCGGCACGGCCGTGCGGCGCTACGTGAGCGTCGACGGCGGCATGAGCGACAACGCCCGCCCAGCCCTCTACGGCGCCGACTACGGCGTGCGGCTGGCCGGTCGCGTCTCCGACGCCGACCCCGCGCTCGTGCGCCTCGCCGGCAAGCACTGCGAGAGCGGCGACATCGTCGTGCACGCCGACTACCTGCCCGGTGACGTGACCCCCGGCGACCTCGTCGCCGTGCCCGCGACCGGTGCGTATTGCTTCTCGCTCGCGAGCAACTACAACTACCTCGCCCGCCCCGCCGTCGTCGCCGTGCGCGACGGCATCGACCGCGTCATCGTGCGCGGCGAGACGGAGGAGGATCTGCTGCGCCGCGACGTGCTCGCCGGCGCCGGCACCGGCGCCGACGCCGCAACCGCAGTCGAACGACAAGGAGACCCCGCGTGATCGAGTACCGAAACCTGCGCATCGCCGTCCTCGGCGGCGGATCCGTCGGATCCCAGGTCGCCGACCAGCTGCTGCGCCACGGCGACGAGCTCGGCTCGCGCATCGGCGCCGGCCTCGAGCTCGTGGGCGTCGCGGTGCGAGATGTGGATGCCCCGCGCGACACCGAGATCCCGCGCGAGCTGCTCACCGCCGACGCCGAGAGCCTCATCCTGGGCTCCGACATCGTCGTCGAGCTCATGGGCGGCATCGAGCCCGCGCGCACGCTCATCCTGCAGGCCCTGAACTCGGGAGCGGACGTCGTCACCGCCAACAAGGCGCTCCTCGCCACCCACGGCCCCGAGCTCTTCGAGGCCGCCGAGCAGGTCGGCGCCCAGCTCTACTACGAGGCCGCCGTGGGCGGGGCCATCCCGATCATCCGGCCGCTGCGCGATTCGCTCGCGGGCGACCGCGTCGAGCGCATCCTCGGCATCGTGAACGGCACGACGAACTTCATCCTCGACCGCATGGACCGCCACGGCGAGAGCATGGAGGAGGCGCTCGCGACGGCGACCGAGCTCGGCTACGCCGAGGCCGACCCCACGGCCGACATCGAGGGCTTCGACGCGGCGCAGAAGGCCGCGCTGCTCGCGAGCCTCGCCTTCCACACGCGCATCCCGCTCGACGAGGTGCACCGCGAGGGCATCACGCAGGTGACGCTCGACGACGTGCGCGCGGCGCGCAAGGCCGGCTACGTGGTCAAGCTGCTCGCCATCTGCGAGCGCATCGTCGACGCCGCGGCTTCCGTCGACGGCGTCTCCGCCCGCGTCTACCCGGCCCTCGTGCCGCTCGACCACCCCCTCGCGGCGGTGCACGGCGCCAACAACGCGATCTTCGTCGAGGCCGAGGCCGCGGGCCCCCTCATGTTCTACGGCGCCGGCGCCGGCGGCATCCAGACGGCCTCGGCCGTGCTCGGCGACGTGGTCTCGGCCGCCCGTCGGCACGTCGTCGGCGGCCCGGGTGTGGCAGAGTCGACGAATGCCGACCTGACGGTGCTGCCCATCAGCGCCGTCACCACCCGCTACCAGATCACCCTCCAGGTGGCGGACGAACCCGGCGTGCTCGCGCGAATCGCCACCCTTTTCAGCGAGCACGGGGTCTCCCTCGAGACGATCGAGCAGTCGATCGTCGCCTCCGACGCCGAGCAGGCGGGCAGCGCGCCCGCGGCTACCCTGGTGATCGGCACCCATGAGGCCCGGGAGGCCGATCTCGCCGCAACGGTCGCGGCACTGACCACCAGCACGGTCGTCCACAGCGTGACCGGCGTGCTGCGAGTAGAAGGACTGTAGAAATCTTGTCGAAGCAGTGGCGCGGTCTCCTGCACGAGTACGCCGACCGTCTGAACATCTCCGCGGCGACGCCGATCATCACGCTCGGCGAGGGCGGCACGCCGCTCATCCCGGCGCGGTACCTCTCCGAGCGCACCGGCGCCGACGTCTACGTGAAGTACGAGGGGATGAACCCCACGGGCTCCTTCAAGGACCGCGGTATGACGATGGCCATCTCGAAGGCCGTCGAGCACGGCGCGAAGGCCGTCATCTGCGCCTCGACCGGCAACACCTCGGCCTCGGCGGCCGCCTACGCCACGCACGCGGACATCACCGCCGCCGTGCTCGTGCCGGAGGGCAAGATCGCGCTCGGCAAGCTCAGCCAGGCGATCGCCCACAAGGCCGAGATCATCCAGATCGAGGGCAACTTCGACGACTGCCTCGAGATCGCGCGCGAGCTCGCCACCGGCTACCCGGTGCACCTCGTCAACTCCGTCAACCCCGATCGCATCGAGGGCCAGAAGACGGCCTCCTACGAGGTCGTCGAGGTGCTCGGCGACGCCCCCGACTTCCACCTTCTGCCGGTCGGCAACGCGGGCAACTACACCGCCTACCACCGCGGCTACCGCGAGGAGCTGGAGCGCGGTGTCACGACGAAGCTGCCCCGCATGTTCGGCTTCCAGGCCGCGGGCAGCGCCCCGCTCGTCACCGGCTCGGTCGTCAAGAAGCCCGAGACCATCGCGAGCGCCATCCGCATCGGCAACCCCGCCTCGTGGGAGCTCGCGCTGCACGCGCACGCCGACAGCCAGGGCTACTTCGGCGCGATCGACGACGCGCACATCCTCGAGGCGCACCGCCTCCTCTCGCAGGAGGTCGGTATCTTCGTGGAGCCCGCCTCGGCCATCTCGGTCGCGGGACTCCTCGAGCGCAGCGAGGCCGGCGTCATCCCGCGCGGGGCGACCGTGGTGCTCACCGTCACCGGCCACGGTCTGAAGGATCCGCAGTGGGCGCTCAAGCGCGCCGACGGCTCCGAGGTCTCGCCGACCGTCGTGCCGGCCGACACCGCGGGCGTCGCGGAGGTGCTGGGCCTCACGCGCGAGGCCGTCGTCTGATGACCGACCCGCGGCTCGCGGGCCGCCGGGTGCACGTCAAGGTGCCCGCCACCACCGCCAACCTCGGGCCGGGCTTCGACACGCTCGGGCTCGCCCTCGCCGTCTACGACGAGCTCGACGTCGCCGT
The DNA here is from genome assembly GCF_026625045.1 of Microcella daejeonensis. GTDB lineage: Bacteria > Actinomycetota > Actinomycetes > Actinomycetales > Microbacteriaceae > Microcella > Microcella daejeonensis. The sequence goes on from NZ_CP113089.1 coordinate 2,110,461, forward strand.
TCGCGATGCTCCCGGCGCCACGGTCGTCGTGCACGGCGTGGGGGAGGGGGAGGTGCCCACCGACGAGACGAACCTCGTGGTGCGCTCCATCCGGCACACCTTCGACGCTTACGGCATCCCGATGCCCGGTCTCGACCTGGTCGCGCGCAACGTCATCCCGCACGGGCGCGGCATGGGCTCCTCCGGCGCGGCGATCGTCGCGGGGGTCATGGCCGCCAAGGGGCTCCTCGAGGGCATCGTCGACATCGACTCCGCGGGGCTGCTCGCGCGCGCGACGGAGCTGGAGGGGCATCCCGACAACGTCGCCCCCGCCCTCTTCGGCGGCCTCACGATCGCCTGGATGGCGGAGGACGGCCCGCAGCACAAGCGCCTCACCGTGCACCGCGGCGTCTCGCTGCTCGTCTGCGTTCCGGAGACGAGCACGATGTCGACGGCGCTCGCGCGCTCCCTGCAGCCGGAGTCGGTGCCGCACGCCGACGCGATCTTCAACGTCTCCCGCTCGGCGCTGCTCATCGCGGCGCTCATCCAGAGCCCCGAGCTGCTCTTCGCCTCGACCGAGGACAGGCTGCATCAGAACTACCGGGCCGCGGCCATGCCCGAGACCGATGCGCTCGTGCAGGCGCTGCGGGCGAAGGGCTACGCGGCCGTCGTCTCGGGCGCCGGGCCCTCGGTGCTCGTGCTCTGCGGCGACCCCGCCGAGCGCCTCGCGGCCGCCGAGGTGGTGGCCGCGGCGAGCACCACGCCGTGGCAGGCGCACATGCTGGCCGTCGATTTCAAGGGTGCTACAGTGGTGCCGAATCCGGTCGAGACCGTCGCCTAGGCGCATCTCCCCGGTCATCCCCAAGCAGCTCTCGCTTTCTCCCGGCGCTCCGCGATCACCGCGCGACGGCCGTTCCACAGCACGTCCCGCCGCCTCTCTGGTGCGGCCGGTGTCGAAGCGATTGCCATCCTTCGCGGCAGTGCGCCGCGGAGTCGAAAGGACCAACCCCCTGTGACTGATTCCCTCGACCGCGCCACGAGCGCGGGCGTCCCCGCCGACCTGACCACCCTCAAGCTCCCGCAGCTGCAGCAGCTCGCCACCGAGCTCCGCATCCCCGGGGTCTCGAAGCTCCGCAAGGGCGACCTGCTCGCCGCGATCACCGCCCATCAGGCCGGTGACGCACCCGCCCCCGACGCCGTCGTCGACACGACCGCCGCGGTGGATGCCCCCGCCGAGGCCCCCGTGGCCGCCGAGGCCGCGCCCGCCGCGGAGGCCCCCAAGCGCCGCGCCTCGCGCCGCGTCTCGAGCGACACCGTGACCGCAGCCGTGCGCACGACCTCGGAGCAGCCCGCCGAGCCCGTGACCACCACCGCCGGCGCCTCGTCCGCGAGCGCCGAGCCCGCCGCCGAGGCCACCGCCGACACCGCCGCCGCCGAGGCCCCTGCTGCCGAGACCGAGCAGCCCGCCGCGACGGCGCGCTCGGGTCGCGGCAACCGTCGTTCCGCTCGCGCCCACGTCGCGGGCGGCGAGGCCGGCGTCGATGTGGCCGAGGCGGCGCCGTCCGCCGCCGCGCCGACGGACGGCGCCGACGAGCCCGCCTCCGCCCCGCGCGACGAGGAGGCCCGCGAGGGCGACGAGCAGGGCGAGGGCCGCGGTCGCGGTCGCAACCGCAACCGTCGCAGCCGCGGCGACCGCCAAGGCGGCGGTCAGAACCCGGCGCAGAACGGCTCCGAGGCCGAGGGCGACGACGCCCGTCCGGCCCGCGGCCAGCAGGGCGGCCGCCAGAACGGCCAGCAGAACCAGAACGGCCAGCAGAACCAGGGCGGCCAGCAGAACCAGAACCGTCAGGGCGGCCAGCAGAACGACGGCGGCCAGAACGGCCCGCAGGCGCAGGGCAACCGCGCGGCGGAGCAGGACGCCGATGCGCGCGGCCGCGGCCGCGGGCGCGACCGCAAGCGCGGGCGCGGACCGGGCGGCGACGACTTCGAGCCCGAGGTCAGCGACGACGACGTGCTCATCCCCGTGGCGGGCATCCTCGACGTGCTCGACAACTACGCCTTCGTGCGCACCACCGGCTACCTGCCCGGCCCGAGCGACGTCTACGTCTCGCTCGGTCAGGTGAAGAAGTACCACCTGCGCAAGGGCGACGCGGTCGTCGGCGCGATCCGCCAGCCCCGCGAGGGCGAGAACCAGGGCCGTCAGAAGTACAACGCCCTGGTCTCGATCGACTCCGTCAACGGTCAGACGATCGAGGAGGCGGGTGCGCGCGTCGAGTTCGGCAAGCTCACCCCGCTGTACCCGCAGGAGCGCCTGCGCCTCGAGACCGAGCCGCAGAAGCTGTCGACCCGCATCATCGACCTCATGGCGCCCATCGGCAAGGGCCAGCGCGGCCTCATCGTCTCGCCGCCCAAGGCCGGCAAGACGCTCGCGCTGCAGGCCATCGCCAACGCGATCGCGAAGAACAACCCCGAGGTGCACCTCATGGTCGTCCTCGTGGACGAGCGCCCCGAAGAGGTCACCGACATGCAGCGCTCGGTGAAGGGCGAGGTCATCGCCTCGACCTTCGACCGCCCCGCCGAGGATCACACCACGGTCGCCGAGCTCGCCATCGAGCGCGCGAAGCGCCTGGTCGAGCTGGGCCACGACGTCGTCGTGCTGCTCGACTCGATCACCCGCCTCGGTCGCGCCTACAACATCACGGCGCCCACGAGCGGCCGCGTGCTCTCGGGCGGCGTCGACTCGGCGGCCCTCTACCCGCCGAAGCGCTTCTTCGGCGCGGCGCGCAACATCGAGGACGGCGGCTCGCTGACCATCCTCGCCACCGCGCTCGTCGAGACCGGTTCGAAGATGGACGAGGTGATCTTCGAGGAGTTCAAGGGCACCGGCAACATGGAGCTGCGCCTCTCGCGCCAGCTCGCCGACAAGCGCATCTTCCCGGCCGTCGACATCAGCGCCTCGGGAACCCGTCGCGAGGAGATGCTCCTCGGGGCCGAGGAGGTCAAGGTCACCTGGCGCCTGCGTCGCGCCCTCGCCGGCCACGACCCGCAGCAGTCGCTCGAGATCGTCCTCGGCAAGCTGAAGGAGACGCAGTCGAACGTCGAGTTCCTCGTGCAGATCCAGAAGGCGCTGCCGCAGACCGGCCACCAGGGCTCCGCCCACAAGGACGACTGACCGAGCGGGCCCACACGGGCCCGATCACGAGGGAGCACGACATGTTCGACTCGGTCGGCGCACTGATCGCCGAGCACGAGGAGCTGCAGGAGCAGCTCGCCGACCCCGCGGTGCACGCCGACGCGGGGCGGGCCAAGAAGCTCAACCGGCGCTACGCCGAGCTGAGCCGCATCGTGCACGCCAACACCGTCTGGCTGCAGGCGCAGGACGACCTGCGGGCGGCGCGCGAGCTGGCCAAGGAGGACGAGGCCTTCGCCGAGGAGGTACCGGCGCTCGAGGAGCGGGTGGCGACGACGCAGGAGAAGCTGCGCCGCCTGCTCATCCCGCGCGACCCCGACGACGCCCGCGACGTGATCATGGAGATCAAGGGCGGCGAGGGCGGCGAGGAGTCCGCGCTGTTCGCCGCCGACCTCCTGCGCATGTACACGTACTACGCCGAGTCGCGGGGGTGGAAGACCGAGCTGCTCGACGCGACCAGCTCCGACATGGGCGGGTACAAGAACGTGCAGGTGGCGATCAAGTCGAACGCCTCCGATCCCTCTCAGGGCGTCTGGGCGAGCCTCAAGTACGAGGGCGGCGTGCACCGCGTGCAGCGCGTTCCGGCGACCGAGTCGCAGGGGCGCATCCACACCTCGACGACGGGGGTGCTCGTCTTCCCCGAGGTGGACGAGCCGGAGGAGGTCGAGATCAACCAGAACGACCTCAAGATCGACGTCTTCCGCTCCTCCGGGCCCGGCGGCCAGTCGGTGAACACGACCGACTCCGCCGTGCGCATCACGCACCTGCCCACGGGCATCGTCGTGTCGATGCAGAACGAGAAGAGCCAGATCCAGAACCGCGAGGCCGCCATGCGCGTCCTGCGCGCCCGCATCCTCGCGAAGCACCAGGAGGAGGTGGATGCCGCCGCCTCCGACGCCCGCAAGAGCCAGATCCGCGGCATGGACCGCTCGGAGCGCATCCGCACGTACAACTTCCCTGAGAACCGCATCGCCGATCACCGCACGGGCTACAAGGCGTACAACCTCGACACCGTGATGAACGGGGCGATCGGACCGGTCATCGAGTCGTGCATCCAGGCCGATGAGGAGGCGCGTCTCGCCGCCCTCGGCGAGACCGACTCCTGACCGGCGTGACCTCCTCCCCGGAGCGCCGGAGCCCCCCGGATCTCGAGGCGCTGCGCACGCACGCCATCGCGGTGCTCACCGAGGCCGGCGTGCCATCGCCGGAGGCCGATGCCGACCTGCTCATCGGGCACGTGCTCGGGTTCAGCCGCGGGCAGGTGCAGGCCAAGGCCCTCATCCGCAGCGCGGTCGACGCCGAGCAGATCCTCGCCATCACCGAGGCCGTCGAGCGCCGATCGCTGCGCGAGCCGGTGCAGCACATCACGGGCCTCGCCCCGTTCCGCCTGCTCGAGCTCGCCGTGGGCCCGGGAGTCTTCGTGCCCCGGCCCGAGACCGAGTTCGTCGTGCAGTTCGCCATCGACGCCCTCGCGGCGGTCGCCTCGCCCGAGCCGCTCGCGGTCGACCTCGGCAGCGGCAGCGGTGCGATCGCGCTCGCCATGGCGACCGAGGTGCCGCACTCCCGCGTCGTCGCGGTCGAGAACTCGCCCGCGGCGCTGCCCTGGACGCGGCGCAACGTGCAGAGGTACGGCGCCGATCGCGTGAGGCTCGTCTTCGCCGATCTGGCGGATGCCCTGCCCGAGCTCGACGGCACCGTCGACGTCGTCGCCTCGAACCCGCCCTACATCCCGCTCGGCGCCGTGCCCCGCGACCCCGAGGTGCGACTGTTCGACCCGGAGGCGGCGCTCTACTCCGGCGAGGACGGCCTCGACGCCGTGCGGGCGCTGTCGCGCACCGCGCTCCGACTGCTGCGCCCCGGCGGCGCGCTCGTCATCGAGCACGGCGAGCTGCAGGCGGCGAGTATCGCCGCCATCCTGCGCGCCGACGGCTTCACAGCCGTGGATGCCCACCGCGACCTGCTCGGACGCGACCGGGCCACGACCGCCCGCCGCTAGGGGTCCCGCCGCCCGTCCGCCGCGGGCCCTACTGCCGCCGACGTCGGCGTCGGCGCCGGCTCAGCTCGCCGGAACGCGCGCGGCGAACGACTCGATCGCCTGCAGCATCCCGGCCGCATCGCGGTAGAGGTGCCCGGTGATGCCGATGCTCTCGGCGCCGGCGACGTTCTCGGGCCGGTCGTCGGTGAAGAAGGCGTCGGCGGCGTCCGTCCCGTAGTGCGCCAGCACGCGCTCGAAGACGAGCGGGTCGGGCTTGCGGGCGCCGAAGGCCGCGGTGGCGTGCATGTTCTCGCGCCCCATGATGGGCACGAGCTCCGGGGCGACCTCGTGCAGGTGGTGGTGCACGAGGATCCCGTTGTTGGTGAGCAGGGCGACCCGGCCGAGCTCGGTCGCGCGCTGCACGGCGGCGAGCGCGTCGGGCCGCGGTCGGGTCGCGTCGCCGCGGATCCGCACCCACTCCTCGCGCGGGATGCTCGCCCCGATGCTCTCGTTGACCATCTCGAGGTACCCCTCCGGCGTCGCGGGGTCGCCCGCCTCCGCCGACCACTCGCGCCCGCTGATCCACCAGCGGCGGCGCAGCTCGTCGAGGTCGTGACCGGTGATGGCCGTGAGCCCGGCCATGCGCTCGCGCCAGTCGTAGTCGTAGAGGACGTCGTCCATGTCGAAGAGGAACAGCAGGCTCATGAGGGGGAGGGGGCTCTCGGGTCGACGTCGGGGGAGCGGGCTCGGGGCGGCGATCCGGTTCCGCCGACGGAGGACGGAGCCGGGGCTGCGGTGCTGCTGAGCCCGTCCTGCCAGTGTGCCGCACTACGATGAACGCATCATGACCACCGTGTACGACTGCTCCGACGAGAGCCGGCTGCTCGCCGGTCTGCGAGCGGCCCGCGGCGCGATCGGCCGGGGCGAGCTCGTCGTCATGCCGACCGACACCGTCTACGGCATCGCGGCCGACGCGTTCCGCCCCGAGGCGGTGCAGCGGCTGCTCGACGCCAAGGAGCGCGGGCGCGATGCACCGCCGCCCGTGCTGGTGCCGGGCATCCCGACCCTCGCCGCCCTCGCCGAGACCGTGCCCGACGAGGTGACGGCGCTCGCGCGCGAGTTCTGGCCGGGCGGCCTCACCGTGATCGTCGAGGCGCGCGAATCCCTCGCCTGGGATCTCGGCGAGACCCGCGGCACCGTCGCCCTGCGCATGCCCGACGACCGCGTCGCCCTCAACCTGCTCGCCGACACCGGTCCGCTCGCCGTCTCGAGCGCCAACATCAGCGGGATGCCCGCCGCGCGCACCGCGCAGGAGGCCCTCGAGATGCTCGGCGAACGGGTCTCGGTGTACCTCGACGGCGGCGAGGTCGGCGCCGAAGCCGAGCCGGGGCGCGACCCGGGCTCGACGATCGTCGACGCGACCGGCCTGCTGCGACCCGACGGCCGCCTGCGCATCGTCCGCCACGGCGCGATCTCCGACGAGGAGATCATCCGGGTGGTCGGCGCGGAGCGCGTGGCGTGAGGTTCTACCTCCTCGTCGCCCTCGTCTCCGGGCTCGCGAGCCTCGGAGCCTCCTACGCCGTCTACCGGCTGAGCAAGCGCTACAAGCTGTACCCGGGCATCCGGGACCGCGATGTGCACACGAACCCGACCCCGCGCCTCGGCGGCATCGCGATCCTCCTCGGCGTCGCGGTCTCGCTCGCCGTCGCCTCGCAGATATCCTGGTTCGAGGGCGTCTACGCCGATCCGTTCCCCATCATCGCGATCCTGCTCTCGGCCGGGGTGATGCTCGGGGTCGGCGTGCTCGACGATCTCTTCGACCTCAACTGGATGACGAAGCTCGCGGCCCAGCTGATCGTCGCCTGGTTCCTCGCCTGGTCGAGCGTTCAGATCGTCTCACTGCCGATCGGCATCGACAACGGCATCTCGTTGTTCGGCCCGACCGGGTTCCTCATCCTCACCGTCCTCGCGGTGGTGCTCGTCATGAACGCCGTGAACTTCATCGACGGTCTCGACGGCCTCGTCGCCGGCGTCACGCTCATCGCCGGCGGGGTCTTCTTCGTCTACAGCTACATCCTCGCGATCGACACCTCGCAGACCGCCTTCAACCTCGCCTCGCTGGTCATGGCGGTACTGCTCGGCGCCGTGGCGGGCTTCCTGCCCTTCAACTGGCACCCGGCGAAGATGTTCATGGGCGACGGGGGAGCACTCGTGGTCGGCCTGCTGCTCGCGGTCTCCACGATCACCGTGACCGGGCAGATCAACCCCGCCTCGATCGATCGCAGCCTGCTGCTGCCCGCCTTCATCCCCATCGCGCTCCCGTTCGCGATCCTCGTCGTGCCGCTGCTCGACTTCGGGCTCGCGGTGCTGCGCCGCCTGCGCGCGGGCAAGTCGCCATTCAGCGCCGACCGCCAGCACCTGCACCACCGCCTGCTCGACATGGGCCACTCGCACTTCCACGCCGTGCTGATCTTCTACGGCTGGACGGCCGTCGTCGCCTTCGGCGCCCTCCTGTTCCTGTTCGTGGCGTGGTGGTGGGCGCTCTCCGCGATCGCCTTCGGGCTGATCGTCTGCACGGCGGTCACGCTCGCGCCGCTCAGCCGCCGCAAGCGCGTCGAGGCCGCCGCGCAGTCGGCGATGGATGCCCCCGCCGACGTCGCCCGCTTCGACCCGCTCGACGCCGCCGCGCCCCCTCTCGACCACGAGCCCGATCCCGCCGAGGCCCCCGCCTCCATGACCGCCCGCGGCCCGCGCCGCGCCGAGGAGATCCGATGACGACCCCCGACCAGCCCGCCGACCCCCGCCCCGCCGACGGCACCGCGGTCTCCGGAGCGGTGCCCGCGATGCGCAAGTCGCTCCTGTACGGCGCCGTGTTCACCGTCGTCCTCGCGATCGGCGCGAGCGTCGTCGGAGCGCTCGTGGCCGAGCTGCCCGGCCTCCTGAGCGGGCTCATCGGCGCGCTCATGGGATTCGTGTTCCTCGGGCTCACCGCGGCGAGCATCCTGCTGGCCGATCGCGTCACGCGCGGCGACCTGCTCTCGCCCGCGTACTTCGGCATCGTGCTGGGCGCCTGGCTGCTGAAGTTCCTGATCTTCCTCGTGCTGATCTTCGTGCTCGGCGACGTCCCCGCCCTCGACCGCATCGTGCTGTTCCTGACGCTCGTGGTCGCCGTGCTGGGTGGTCTCGTGACCGATCTGCTCGGCGTCGCGCGGGCGCGAGTGCCCTACGTCGACGCGCCCCGCGCACCCCGCCCCTGACCCCGTCGCCCTCCCCGTGCGAGGGGCCCTCCCGATTCGGTCGGGGGGCGTTCTCTTGCTAAGGTGAGAAGCAACTGCCGATCGCCGCGGCACACTCTCGTGCCGCCCCGATTCTGGAGACTCCCCTGAGCGCTGCTGCCCTGATCCCCCTGCTCCCGTTCGCGACCGATGACGGTTCCGGCGGTGGTTTCTCCGGTCCCTCGATCGGCGACTTCCAGCCGCCCGCGATCTTCTTCGAGGGCAACGAGTTCTTCCAGCTCGACCGCATCATGCTGGTCCGGCTGCTCGTCGCCGCCCTCCTCATCCTGGTCTTCTGGCTCGGCACCCGGCGCATGAAGCTCGTGCCCGGTCGCTTCCAGGGCACCATCGAGATGGGTCTCGACCTCGTTCGCGTCAACATCGCCGAAGACCTCCTCGGCAAGAAGGACGGCAAGCGGTTCCTGCCGCTCATCACGACGATCTTCTTCCTCGTGCTGTTCTCCAACCTCACGGGCATCATCCCTGGCATCAACATCGCGAGCACCGGGTCGATCGGCCTGCCGCTCGTGCTCGCCGCCGCCGCGTACCTCGCCTTCATCTACGCGGGCATCCGCAAGCACCCGTTGGCGTTCTTCCGCAACGCGCTGTTCCCGCCCGGGGTGCCGTGGCCGCTCTACATCATCGTGACGCCGATCGAGTTCGTCTCGATGTTCGTACTGCGCCCCGTCACGCTCACGCTGCGACTGCTGATGAACATGATCGTCGGGCACCTGCTGCTCGTGCTGTTCTTCTCCGCCTCGGCGTTCTTCATGTTCGACGTGGGGGGCTTCACCGCCCTCTTCGCCGTCGGCACGCAGGCCATGGGCATCGTCTTCACGTTCTTCGAGATCCTCGTCGCCGTGCTGCAGGCCTACGTCTTCGCCCTCTTGACCGCTGTGTACCTCCAGCTCGCGCTGGCGGAAGAGCACTAATCGAGTTCGAGCGCCCCGCTCGCCTCACTCCCTCACGGAAGGAAACACCCCTCGTGGACGCAAACACGGTTCTCGCCCAGATCACGGGCAACATCGCCACGGTCGGCTACGGCCTCGCCGCGATCGGCCCCGCCATCGGCGTGGGCATCGTGGTCGGCAAGACGATCGAGTCGGTCGCCCGCCAGCCCGAGCTGCAGGGCCGCCTGACGGTCCTCATGTACATCGGCATCGCCTTCACCGAGGCTCTCGCCTTCATCGGCATCGCCACGTTCTACATCTTCGTCTAAGGGTCTTCCATGCTGACCGAACTCATCATCGCGGCGGAAGAGGGGGAGCCCGTCAACCCCCTGCTCCCGGCGTGGTACGACATCGTCTACTCGATCATCCCGTTCGCGCTCGTCCTCCTGCTGTTCTGGAAGGTCGTGCTGCCGCGCATGCAGCGCACGCTCGACGAGCGCGCCGCGAAGATCGAGGGCGGCATCGCGCAGGCGGAGTCGGCCCAGGCCGAGGCCAAGGCGGCGCTCGAGGAGTACAACAAGCTCCTCGCCGAGGGTCGCGCCGAGGCCGCGAAGATCCGCGAGCAGGCACGCGTCGACGGCGGAGCCATCCTGGCCGAGCTCAAGGAGCAGGCCTCCGCGGAGGCCGCCCGTATCACGGCGACCGCGCAGCAGCAGATCGAGGCCGAGCGCCAGGCGGCTCTCGTCTCGCTCCGCGCCGAGGTCGGCTCGCTGGCGCTCGACCTGGCCAGTGGCGTGATCGGCGAGTCGCTCGCGGACGACAAGAAGGCCACGGCCCTCGTCGACCGCTTCCTCGCCGACCTCGAGACGAGCGAGAAGGCGGCCAAGTAGGCATGGGTTCCGCGACGAGAGGCGCCACCGAGTCGGCCCGCGCAGCGCTGGCCCGCACCTCGGGCGTCGATCTGACGACCGGCGAGCAGCTGCTCGGCGCGGCCCGCACCATCGGGTCGTCGAAGCAGCTCGTGAGCGCGCTCACCGACCCCTCGGCCACCGATTCCGCGAAGGCCGGCCTCATCGGCACGATCTTCGCGGGTCTGCAGCCCGCGGCCCGCACCCTCCTCGAGGGCATGGTCGCGAGCCGCTGGTCCAGCGGGGACGACCTGCTCGCCGGCATCGAGGAGGTCGGCATCCGCGCGATCGCCGCCTCGGCCCCCGCCGGCTCCTCGGTCGAGGGCGAGCTGTTCGCCTTCGGTCAGGGCGTCACCTCCGACGCCGAGCTCGAGCTGGCCATCGGCAGCAAGCGCGGCGCCCCCGAGGGCAAGCGCGACCTGGTCGACGCTCTGCTCGCGCAGGCCAGCCCGCAGGCGCGATCGATCGCCGGGCACCTCGTGCAGCAGCCGCGCGGCCGCCGCATCGGCGAGCTGGTCCGCTCGGCCGCCACCACGGTCGCCGATGCCTCCGGCAAGGGCGTCGCCACGGTGACCGTGGCCCGTCCGCTCACGGACGAGCAGCGCAGCGCCATCGCGCAGAGCATCGCCCGCCGGTACGGCCGCGAGCACACGCTCAACCAGGTCATCGACCCCGCCGTCATCGGCGGCGTGCGCGTGCAGGTCGGCGACGAGGTCGTCGACGGCAGCATCGCCGCGCGACTGTCCGAACTCAAGCTCCGGCTGGCCGGCTAGGCCTTCGCCGTCACACCAGACGGCTCGCCCTCGCGGGCGGGTCGTAACGAAAAGGGAAGAACATGGCAGAACTGACGATCAGCCCGGACGAGATCCGCGACGCGCTGAAGAACTTCGCCAAGGGCTACGCGCCCGGCGCGGCCGCGGCCACCGAGGTCGGTCGCGTCACCGACGCCGCTGACGGCATCGCGCACGTCGAGGGCCTGCCCGGCGTGATGGCCAACGAGCTCATCCGCTTCGCCGACGGCACCCTGGGCCTCGCCCAGAACCTCGACGAGAACGAGATCGGCGTCGTCGTGCTCGGCGAGTTCACCGGCATCGTCGAGGGCATGGAGGTCACCCGCACGGGCGAGGTCCTCTCCGTCCCCGTGGGCGACGCGTACCTCGGTCGCGTCGTCGACCCGCTCGGCGCCCCGATCGACGGTCTCGGCGACATCGTCGACGAGGGCCGCCGCGCCCTCGAGCTGCAGGCGCCCGGCGTCATGCAGCGCAAGAGCGTGCACGAGCCCCTGCAGACCGGCATCAAGGCCATCGACGCCATGATCCCCGTCGGCCGCGGCCAGCGCCAGCTCATCATCGGCGACCGCCAGACCGGCAAGACGGCCATCGCGATCGACACGATCATCAACCAGAAGGCGAACTGGGAGTCGGGCGACGCGACGAAGCAGGTGCGCTGCATCTACGTCGCCGTCGGCCAGAAGGGCTCGACCATCGCCGCGGTGAAGGGCGCCCTCGAGGACGCCGGAGCCATGGAGTACACGACGATCGTCGCGGCCCCGGCCTCCGACCCCGCCGGCTTCAAGTACCTCGCCCCCTACACCGGCTCGGCCATCGGCCAGCACTGGATGTACGGCGGCAAGCACGTCCTCATCATCTTCGACGACCTGTCGAAGCAGGCCGAGGCCTACCGCGCCGTGTCGCTGCTCCTGCGCCGCCCGCCGGGACGCGAGGCGTACCCGGGCGACGTGTTCTACCTGCACTCGCGTCTGCTCGAGCGCTGCGCCAAGCTCTCCGACGAGCTGGGCGCCGGCTCGATGACGGGTCTCCCCATCATCGAGACGAAGGCGAACGACGTCTCGGCGTACATCCCGACCAACGTGATCTCGATCACCGACGGCCAGATCTTCCTGCAGTCCGACCTCTTCAACTCGAACCAGCGCCCCGCGGTCGACGTCGGCATCTCGGTGTCGCGCGTCGGTGGTGACGCCCAGGTGAAGAGCATCAAGAAGGTCTCCGGAACGCTGAAGCTCGAGCTCGCGCAGTACCGCTCGCTCGAGGCCTTCGCGATGTTCGCCTCCGACCTCGACGCGGCCAGCCGTCGTCAGCTCGCCCGGGGCGCCCGCCTCACCGAGCTGCTCAAGCAGCCGCAGTACTCGCCGTACCCCGTCGAGGAGCAGGTCGTCTCGATCTGGGCCGGCACCAAGGGCAAGCTCGACACCATCCCGGTGGAGGACGTGCTGCGGTTCGAGCGCGAGCTCATCGACCACCTCGGCCGCAACACCGACGTGCTCACGACGCTGCGCGAGACGAACGTCCTCGACGGCGACACCGAGGCCGCTCTCGAGAAGGCCGTCGACCAATTCGTCACCGAGTTCCAGGCCGGCAACGGCTCGGCGCCCGGCGCCGAGAAGTTCGACGCGATCGACGAGGACGAGATCCAGCAGGAGAAGATCGTCAAGCAGAAGCGCTGATCGGGCGCCCGGTGGATGCCGCTCTCGCGCATCCACCGGGCCCCAGCAGCGCGGGGCGCCGCCGCCCCGGTCGCACATCGACTCCACCACCGACTACAGGAAAGCAAGGGACATGGGAGCGCAACTTCGGGTCTACCGGCAGAAGATCAAGTCTGCCCAGACGACCAAGAAGATCACTCGTGCCATGGAGCTGATCTCCGCCTCGCGCATTCAGAAGGCGCAGGCCAGGGTCAAGGCCTCCGGTCCGTACTCGCGCGCCGTCACGCGGGCCGTCTCGGCCGTCGCGACGTACTCGAACGTCGACCACATCCTCACGACCGAGGCCGAGAACCCCACGCGCGCCGCCGTCGTGCTCTTCACCTCCGACCGCGGTCTCGCCGGCGCCTTCAGCTCGCAGATCATGCGCGAGGCGGGGGAGCTGCGCTCGCGGCTCGAGGGCGAGGGCAAGCAGGTCGTGTTCTACCTCGTGGGCCGCAAGGCCGTCGCGTACTTCTCGTTCCGTCGCATCGACGTCGAGCAGGCGTGGACGGGCGGGACCGACCAGCCCGAGTTCGCGACCGCGAAGGAGATCGGCGACGCGCTCGTCGACCGCTTCGTGCAGCCGACCGCCGAGGGCGGCGTGGACGAGATCCACATCGTCTACAACCGCTTCGTCAGCATGGTGACGCAGACCCCCGAGGTCGTGCGCATCCTGCCGCTCGAGGTCGTCGAGGGCGTCGAGGCGCCTCCGTCGAGCGAGGTGCTGCCGCTGTACGAGTTCGAGCCCGAGGTCGACAAGGTGCTCGACGGGCTGCTGCCCGTCTACATCGAGAGCCGCATCTTCAACGCGATGCTTCAGTCGGCGGCCTCCGAGCACGCGGCCCGCCAGAAGGCCATGAAGTCGGCCAGCGACAACGCCGACAAGCTCATCACCGACTACACCCGACTGGCCAACAACGCCCGTCAGTCGGAGATCACCCAGCAGATTTCCGAGATCGTGGGCGGCGCCGACGCCCTGAGCTCGGCCAAGTAGAACGCACGAGAAAAGGGAAGCCATGACCACGACAGCACCCGCCGGGACGACCCCCGCCGCGAACGAGCCCGCCGCCCGCGCGGGCGACGCCACCCCGACCTCGGGCGCCGGCGTGGGCCGCATCGCCCGCGTGACCGGTCCGGTCGTCGACATCGAGTTCCCGCACGACGCCATCCCGGGCATCTACAACGCGCTGCAGACCACCGTCACCATCGGCGACGAGTCGACGACGTTGACGCTCGAGGTCGCCCAGCACCTCGGTGACGACCTCGTCCGCGCCATCGCCCTCAAGCCGACCGACGGCCTCGTCCGCGGCCAGGAGGTGCGCGACACCGGCGAGCCGATCACGGTCCCCGTCGGCGACGTCACCAAGGGCAAGGTCTTCAACGTGCTCGGCGAGGTGCTCAACGGCGAGCCCGGTGCCGCCGTCGAGGTCTCCGAGCGCTGGCCCATCCACCGCAAGCCCCCGGCATTCGACCAGCTCGAGTCGAAGACCCAGCTGTTCGAGACCGGCATCAAGGTCATCGACCTCCTCACCCCGTACGTGCAGGGTGGCAAGATCGGCCTGTTCGGCGGCGCCGGTGTCGGCAAGACCGTCCTCATCCAGGAGATGATCCAGCGCGTGGCGCAGGACCACGGCGGTGTGTCCGTGTTCGCCGGCGTCGGTGAGCGCACCCGTGAGGGCAACGACCTCATCTTCGAGATGGAGGAGGCGGGCGTCTTCGACAAGACCGCCCTCGTCTTCGGCCAGATGGACGAGCCGCCGGGAACGCGTCTCCGCGTCGCCCTCTCGGCCCTCACCATGGCTGAGTACTTCCGCGACGTGCAGAACCAGGACGTCCTGCTCTTCATCGACAACATCTTCCGCTTCACGCAGGCGGGCTCCGAGGTCTCGACGCTGCTGGGCCGCATGCCCTCCGCGGTGGGCTACCAGCCGAACCTCGCCGACGAGATGGGCATCCTGCAGGAGCGCATCACCTCGACGCGCGGTCACTCGATCACCTCGCTGCAGGCCATCTACGTGCCCGCCGACGACTACACCGACCCGGCTCCGGCCACGACCTTCGCGCACCTCGACGCGACGACCGAGCTCAGCCGCGAGATCGCGTCGAAGGGTCTGTACCCCGCTGTCGACCCGCTGACCTCGACCTCGCGCATCCTCGACCCCCGCTACTTGGGCGAGGACCACTACCGCGTGGCCACGACGGTCAAGCAGATCCTCCAGAAGAACAAGGAGCTGCAGGAGATCATCGCCATCCTCGGTGTCGACGAGCTCTCGGAGGAGGACAAGATCACGGTGTCGCGTGCGCGCCGTATCCAGCAGTTCCTCTCGCAGAACACCTACATGGCCAAGAAGTTCACGGGCGTCGAGGGCTCCACCGTCCCGCTCAAGGAGACGATCGAGTCGTTCGACGCGATCGCCAAGGGCGAGTTCGACCACGTGGCCGAGCAGGCGTTCTTCAACGTCGGTGCGATCAGCGACGTCGAAGAGGCGTGGGCTCGCATCCAGAAGGAGAACGGCTAACCGTGGCCGAGCTCAGCGTGAGCGTCGTCTCGGCCGACCGCGAGGTCTGGTCGGGCGCCGCGAAGCAGATCGTCGCGCGCACCACCGAAGGTGAGATCGGCATCCTCCCCGGCCACGAGCCCCTCCTCGGGATCCTCGGGGCCGGCGAGGTGCGGATCACGCCCGTGTCGGGTGCCGTCGTGACGGCGCGCGCGGAGGACGGCTTCCTCTCCGTCGAGAACAACACCGTGACCATCGTCGCGGGCCAGGCCGAACTGCTCTCCTGACGTGCTGATCGCCATGGCCGGGCTGCCCGGCTCGGGCAAGAGCACGATCGCGGAGGGCATCGCCCGCGCGCTGTCGGCTCCCGTGGTCTCGGTCGACCCCGTGGAGTCGGCCATCCTGCAAGCGGGGATCGACAGCGACCAGCCCACCGGACTCGCGGCGTACCTCGTCGCGGAGACGATCGCCGACGCCGTGCTGCGCACCGGCCCGGCGGTTATCGTCGATGCGGTCAACGCGGTCTCGCCGGCGCGAGACCAGTGGGTCGGGCTCGCGCGGCGTCATCGGGTCGAGGTGCGCTTCGTCGAGGTCGTCTGCAGCGATACCGAGCTGCACCGGCGGCGCCTCGAGCAGCGCCAGCGCGATCTCGCCCATTTGGTCGAGCCGACCTGGCACGCCGTGGAGCAGAGCCTCGAGGAGTACGCACCCTGGTCGGGCGAGGCCGACGCGGCTCCGCGCATCGTGCTCGACACCGTCGCACCGCTCGAGCAGCTGGTGGCCGAGGCGGTCGCCTTCCTGCGGTCGTGACGCTGCTCCTCCTGCTGCCGCCCTCCGAGACCAAGCGCGACGGTGGTGCGCCCGGATCCGCCCTCGACGTCGACGCTCTGCTCGCCGCCGATGACGCGGCGGTGCGGGATGCCCGGCTCGCGACCCTCGCCGCGCTCGAGCAGCTCGTGGCCGGCGACGACGCTCACGCTGCCCGCGCGCTCGGCGTCGGCGCGAAGATCGCCGAGGCGGAGCTCGCCCGCGATCGCGCGGTGCGCTCGAGCCCGCTCATGCCGGCCCTCGAGCGCTACACGGGCGTGCTGTTCGACGCCCTCGATGCGCCGACCCTGAGCGCGGCGGCGCGCGAGCGCGCGGGGCGCCACGTGCGCATCCACTCCGCCTTGCTCGGCCTCCTGGGCGCGGACGACCCCGTGCCGGCCTACCGGCTCTCGCACTCCTCGCGGCTTCCGGGCGGGGCCCTGAGGCGGCGGTGGGCTCCCGCGCTGGGTGCCCTTCTCGAGCGGCACGAGGGTCCGATCCTCGACCTGCGCTCGGAGGGCTACGCGGCGCTCGGCCCGTTGCCTGCGCGGCCGGACGCGCTGTTCGTCCGCGTCGTGGCGGAGGGGCCCGACGGCGCGGTGCGAGCGCTCAACCACTTCAACAAGAAGTCGAAGGGGCTCTTCGTGCGCGCGCTGCTCGAGCACGGAGATCCGCCGGACTCGGTGGAGGGGCTGCTCGAGGTCGCGCGCGAGGCGGGCTGGGTGCTGCGCCCGGGTGCCGAGGGCGAGCTGGCGCTCGTCGCCCGCGAGGGCTGATCGCGACGGCGCCGGCGTCGCGGGCGCCGATCGCGCAGCGGGGCGCAAGTCGACCGGGAGGGCGCCGGGCGATCCGTCGAGCGTCGGTGGGCCGCTGCAGCAGAGGCAGACCGAGAGGGCGCCCGTCGATCCGTCGAGCGCCGGTGCTCCGTCGCGCTGCAGTCCGGTCAGCAGGGCCCGGCCGAGGGGCGCTTCGCGGGCCGGTCGGCCCAGCGCGGGGCGATGAGGGCACTGCGTCAGGCTTCCGCCCGCCAGCACCCCTCGAGGTGATCGTCGACGAGGCCGGCGGACTGCATGAGCGCGTAGGCGGTCGTCGGACCGACGAAGCGGAGGCCGCGCGCCTTGAGGGCCCGGGCGAGCGCGGTGGACTCGGGCGTGGTGGCGGGAACCTCGGCGAGCGACCTCGGGCGGGTGCGGCGCCCCGGCGCGGGAGCGTGCGACCAGATGAGGGCGTCGAGCCCGCCGGGCTCCTGCTGCAGCCAGTCGTGGAGCACGCGCGCGTTCGCGATGGTCGCGGCGATCTTCGCGGGGTTGCGGATGATGCGCTCGTCGAGGAGCAGGCGCTGGGCATCCTCATCGTCGTAGGAGGCAACCGCCTCGATGGCGAACCCGTCGAAGGCGGCGCGGAAGCCCTCGCGGCGGCGGAGGATGGTGATCCAGGAGAGCCCCGATTGGAAGGCCTCGAGGCTGAGCTTCTCGAACAGCGGCCGATCGCCGTGCAGGGGTCGCCCCCATTCCTCGTCGTGGTAGCGCCGGTACTCGGCGTCCTCGCCGATCCAGCCGCAGCGCGCGCGATCGTCGGGTCCGACACGCAGATCGTGACGCACGACCATCAGCGGTGCGCGATGCGCTCGAGGTCGAGCAGCTGAGCCTTGGTCGTCACGCCGGCGCCGGCACTGTAGCCCGTGATGCGCCGATCGCCCGCGAGCACGCGGTGGCAGGGCACGAGGAGGGGGACGGGGTTGGCGCCGACCGCCCCGCCGACGGCGCGGCCCGCGGTCGGGCGCCCGCTCGCGATGCCGAGCTCGCCGTAGGTGCGGGTCTCGCCCCAGGGGATCTCGCGCAGCTGCTGCCAGATCTGCTGCTGGAAGGCGGTGCCCTGCAGCAGCACCGGCACGGTGAAGCTGCGGCGGCCGTTGTGGAAGTACTCCGCCAACTGCACGGCGGCGGCGTCGAGCACGGAGTCGGATTCGAGCTCGGGCGCCGGCACGGCGGTGCGGAAGCCGTGCAGGCCCTCGATCTCGAGCAGGGTCACATGCGCGCCATCGCCCAGCAGCAGGATGCGCCCGATCGGGGAGTCGATGACGCGGGCGGCCGAGGCGCGGGCGGCGATGGCCGCGGCGGAGGCCGCGAGGGCTCGAGGGGCGACGGCCGGTGCGTCGGCAGGAGCGGCAGGAGCGGCGGCGGCGGGGGCGTCGGTCAGGGTCGGCATGGCTCGAGGCTAGCGCGGGGGACCGAGCGACTCCGGCGGGAATCGGACGCGGGGGACGGGCATCCCGAACCGGCGTCGGGGGAGGAGCGGCAGGCGCACGCGCGGGACGCACCGACCGCGGTAGGGGAGGATGGAGGGCATGAGCGAGATGACCTACCGCACCCTCGGCCGCAGCGGACTCCGCGTCTCGACCGTCGGACTGGGCTGCAACAACTTCGGCCGCCCCGGCACCGCGACCGAGACGCAGGAGGGCACCGATCGCGTGCTGCACGCGGCGATCGATGCGGGGATCACGCTGCTCGACGGCGCCGATATCTACGGCTACGCCTACGGGCGCAGCGAGACGCTGATGGGGCACGCCCTCAAGGGCCGCCGCGACGAGGTCGTGCTCGCCACGAAGTTCGGTCACGCCGACTACGACAGCCCGGTGCCGCACTGGGGCGCGAAGGGGTCGCGCCGCTACATCCGGCTCGCGGTGGAGGGCTCGCTGCGGCGCCTGCAGACCGACTGGATCGACCTCTACCAGTTCCACACGCCCGACCCGCTCACCCCGATCGAGGAGACGCTCGCGGCGCTGCACGAGCTCGTCGACGAGGGCAAGATCCGCTACTACGGGCACTCGAACTTCGCGGCCTGGCAGCTCGTGCAGGCCGACCTCATCGCCGAGCGCGACGGGCATCCTCGATTCGTGTCGACGCAGAACGAGTACAGCCTGCTCGTGCGGGGCGCCGATGCCGAGCTGCTGCCGGCGGCGACCGCGAGCGGCGTGGGCCTGCTGCCCTACTTCCCGCTGCACAACGGGCTGTTTACCGGCAAGTTCACCCGCGACGGCGGCCCCGCCGACACTCGCATCATGCGTCAGCGCCCGCACCTGGTCGAGAACGCGCCGTGGGACGCCATGGACGCCTACGCGGCCTTCTGCGCCGACCGCGGCATCGGGATGCTCGAGGCGACCATCGGCTGGCTGCTGAGCCGCCCGTCCCTCACGAGCGTCATCGCGGGTGCCACGACGCCCGAGCAGGTCGTGCAGAACGCCGGGGCCGCGGATTCCTGGACGCCGTCGCCCGACGACCTCGCGGCCATCGACGCGCTCTTCCCGCCCGGCAGCGGCGGCTTGACCTCCTACTAGCGCGCCCGCTCGCCGGTCGTACGGCTCAGCCGCCGGAGGGGTCCGTCTCGACGGCTCCCTCGGGCGGGGGCGCGGTCTCCTCGAGCGGCTGCGCGACGACGTTGATCGCCTGGTTGAGGGCGGCGGCCTCGGCGTTGAGCGCCTCGAGCTCGACGAGCAGCGCGTTGTGCTCGTCGACGAGGGCGTTGGTCGCGTCGCGGCGCGCGCGCAGGGCATCCTGTCGCGCGATCAGCGCCTCGCGGTCGGCGAGGAAGACGGACTGGCTGCGGTAGCCGCCGGGGGTGGCGGCGCGCTCCTCGAACACGGCGAGATCGGCGGCGAAGGCGTCGGAGTCGGTGCGGTAGGCCTGCTGCTCGCTCACGATGCGGGCGGACAGCTCATCGACCCGCGCGGAGAGCTGCCGCAGCTGCTCGTCGAGCTGCGCGAACAGGGTCTGCACCTGCTGGGCGAGCGCGACGACGCGCGAGCGATCGTCGAAGTACGCGGCGTAGTGCTCCTCGAGGATCGGGCCGAGTCCGTCGTTCGCGGAGCCGGCGATCTCGGTGCCGATGATCGCGTACAGCTCGGGGATGCGGGAGTCGGGATCGCGCTCCTCGTAGCCGGCGATGCGCTCGACGAGCTCGTGGTCGGGGCCGAGCGCGGCGAGGGCCGATTCGAGCGGATCGACCAGGGCGCTGCGCTCCCGGGGCTCGAGCCTGTCCCACGCCGCGTGGAGCGTCTCGTGCGCCGCGACGACGGGCTCGAGCGCCGAGAGCGCGTCATCGGTGACGTCGTAGAGGTGGATGCGGGCGTCATCGAGCGTGTAGCAGCCGAGCACGCCGATACCGGGGGCCGAGACGGTGCAGAACTGCTCGAAGCGCTCGGCGGGCAGGATCTGCGGCAGGCTGGCGGCGAGCAGGAACCTGCCGCGATCGCTGAGCCCGGCATCGGCGGCGTAGCGCTCGATCGTCGGGTCGAGCTCGGTGGTCCAGACGGTGACGGCGTCGGTGACCGGTCGGGGGTTCGCGACCGCCCAGGATGCTCCCGCGATGACCGCGCCCTGCGCGAGCACCGCGAGGGCGGCCACCGCGACGAGCGCGCCCCGGCCGGCGCGCGATGCCCGGGATCGCGGGGTGCGGACGGCGGGGGAGGTCACGCCGTCCACGGTACCGGCGGTGCGCCGATCAGACCGCGAGGACGGCGATCGCCGCGTTGAGAGTCGTGGCGAAGAGCACCCAGAACCAGTACGGGATGAGGAGGGCCGCCGCGGGCTTGCTGACCTCGGCGAAGCGGATGATGGCCGCGAGCACCATGAAGTCGAGCACGACGATGATCACGAGGGCGACCCAGATGCCGGCGACACCGACCACCGAGCCGAGGCCGAAGAAGGCGGGGGTCCACACCGCGTTGATCATCAACTGCGCCACGTAGATCGACAGCGCACGGCGGCGCGCTTCGCTCGCGGGGCTGCGCCAGACCAGCCAGGCCGCCACCGACATGGCGCTGTACAGGATCGTCCAGACAGGGCCGAACAGCGCGTTCGGCGGGTTCCACATGGGCTTCGGGGTGTCGGCGTACCAGCCGTCGATGGCGGGAGCCGAGACGGCGGAGCCGAAGGCGGCGACGAGGAAGGCGATGCCGAAGAAGCCGACGAGTGCGACGGTGGAGCGCACAGCGCTTCGCTCGGCCGCGCGACTGCGGGGCTGCATCGTGACCATGGCACTCCTCTCCGATGTCGAGAGTACGGCGGCTCGCTCCGAGCCTCCTGCACGCGGGCTGGGCGCGGCCGAGGCGGGAGCGGGGGAGCGCGTGCGAACGCGTCCGCGTGATCCCCGCGCTCAGTGACCGATCAGCGGTGCCATGGCCCGCGCGATGAGGGATCCCCGCCCGGTGAGGCGCTCCTCGCGATCGGCCGCCGTCATCGCGACGAGGCCGGCGTTCGCCCCGAGGAACCGCAGGGGCTCCGGTTCCCACGAGGGGGAGCGGTGCCCGACCCAGGGCAGGCGGGTCAGCGGCGTCTCCTCCTCGGTGAGGAGGTCGGCGAGGGTGCGCCCGGCGAGGTTCGTGGTCGAGAGGCCGTCGCCGACGTAGCCGCCGGCGGAGGCGATGCCGGTGACGCGGTCGTACTGCACGCTCGCGTGCCAGTCGCGGGGCACCCCGAGCGGCCCGCCCCAGCGGTGGGTCACCGGCAGCTCGCCGATCGACGGGAACAGCTCGCGCACGGTCGCGACGAGGTGCTCGAACACCGCCTCGACCCGGTCGTAGGACGGGTCGATCGCGCTGCCGAAGTGGTAGCGGGCGCCACGCCCGCCGAAGGCGAGCCGGTCGTCGGCGGTGCGCTGGCCGTAGATGACGAGGTGCCGGCCGTCGGAGAAGGTCTGACCGTGCTCGATGCCGATCTCCTCCCAGACGCTCGACGGCAGCGGCTCGGTGCCGATCATCAGGGAGTAGAGCGGCAGCACGCGGCGCCGGGTCTGCGCGACGGCGGCCGCATAGCCCTCGAGCGCGACGACGATGCGCCGGGCGCGCACGCGGCCGCCATCGGTGAGCACCTCGCCGGGGCTCCAGGAGCGCACCGTCGTGCCCTCGCGGATGATCGCGCCGCGTCGCTCCACGATGCGGGCGAGCGAGCGCACGAGCTGCGCGGGGTGCACGCGGGCGCAGGCCGGGTCGAACACGGCGCCGAGGGCGCCGGCGGCGCGCACGCGCTCGGCACCCCAGAGCTCGAGGTGGTCGACGCCGAAGCCCGCGGCCCGCTCGACCTCGGCCCGGGCATCCCGCCACTGGTTCTCGGAGCGCGCGAAGACGACCGTGCCGCCCTTCGCGAACCCGGCGTCGATGCCCTCCTCGGCGATGACGCGGCCGACCTCGTCGACCGTGCCGATCATGGCGCGCCGCATCGCGAGCGCCGCCTCGCGGCCGTGCCGCTGGGCGAGCGCCGCGGTCGACTGCGGGAACAGCGCCGAGACCCAGCCGCCGTTGCGCCCGGAGGCGCCGAAGCCCGCGATCTCCTTCTCGAGCAGCAGGATGCGCAGACCGGGGTCGCGCTTCTGCAGCTCGTAGGCCGTCCAGAGGCCGGTGAGCCCCGCACCGATGATCGCGACATCGGCCGTGTCGTCGCCGTCGAGCGGCGCGCGCGGGCTCAGATCATCGTCGACCGTGCCGTGCCACAGGCTGAGCCCGCGGTAGTCGGCGTCGGTGCGGGGAGCGGCGGGATCGATCAGAGCAGCTTCCCCGCCTCGGTGAGGACCTTGCGCAGGATCCCCTCGATCTCGTCGAACTCGGCCGGGCCGATGGTGAGCGGCGGGGCGAGCTGGATGACGGGGTCGCCGCGGTCGTCGGCGCGGCAGTAGAGGCCCGCGTCGAAGAGCGCCTTGGAGAGGAAGCCGCGCAGCAGGCGCTCGGACTCCGCCTCGCTGAAGGTCTCCTTCGTCTCCTTGTTCTTCACCAGCTCGATGCCGAAGAAGTACCCCTCGCCGCGCACGTCGCCCACGATGGGCAGGTCGAGCAGGCGCTCGAGCGCCGCGCGGAACTTCGGCGAGTTCTCGCGCACGTGCTCGAGGATGCCCTCCTCCTCGAAGATGTTGAGGTTCTCGAGCGCGACGGCGGCCGAGACGGGATGCCCGGCGAAGGTGTACCCGTGGTAGAACGCCGTCGTGCCCTCGGTGAAGGGCGCGTAGACCTTCTCGTTGACGATCATCGCGCCCAGCGGCGAGTAGCCGGAGGTCAGGCCCTTGGCCGAGGTGATGATGTCGGGCACGTAGCCGAAGCCCTCGCAGGCGAACATGTAGCCGGTGCGGCCGTAGGCGCAGATGACCTCGTCGCTCACGAGCAGAACGTCGTACTGGTCGCAGATCTCGCGCACCCGCTGGAAGTAGCCGGGGGGCGGCGGGAAGCAGCCGCCCGAGTTCTGCACGGGCTCGAGGAACACGGCCGCGACGGTGTCGGGGCCCTCGAAGAGGATCATCTCCTCGATGCGGTTCGCGGCCCACTGGCCGAACTCCTCGAGGGTGCCGTGGAAGCCCATCTCCTCGGCGCGGTAGTAGTTGGTGTTCGGCACGCGGAACCCGCCGGGGGTGAGCGGCTCGAACATCTCCTTCATGCCGGGGATGCCGGTGATCGCGAGCGCGCCCTGCGGGGTGCCGTGGTACGCGACGGCGCGCGAGATGACCTTGTGCTTCATCGGCTTGCCGACGAGCTTCCAGTACTGCTTGGCGAGTTTCCACGCCGACTCGACGGCCTCGCCGCCGCCGGTGGTGAAGAAGACGCGGTTGAGGTCGCCGGGGGCGTAGTCGGCGAGGCGGTCGGCGAGCTCGATGGCGGTGGGATGCGCGTACGACCACAGCGGGAAGAACGCGAGCTCCTCGGCCTGCTTGCGGGCGGCCTCGGCCAGGCGCTCGTTGCCGTGGCCGAGCTGCACGACGAAGAGGCCGGAGAGGCCGTCGATGTACTTGTTGCCGAGGCTGTCGTAGATGTGGTGGCCCTCGCCCTTGACGATGATGGGCACCCCGTTGCCGGCGGCCATGCCCGACTGACGGGCGAAGTGCATCCAGAGGTGGTCCTTGGCCTTCTTCTGCATCGCCGCCTCGGCGGCGGCCGCGGGGCCGGTGAGCTTCTTCACCGCCGCGGCGGGCGCGACGTGCGCCTCGTGCGCGGTGGTCGCGTCGGTGGAGGTCTTCTTCTTGCTCTTCAGGAGTTTCATCGTGTTCCCCAGTTGTAGAACTGCTTCTGCAGTCGTAGATAGACGAACGTCTCGGTCGAGAGCACGCCCTCGATGCCGCGGATGCGCGTGTTGAGAAGGGTGATGAGGTCGTCGTCGCTCTCGCAGACGACCTCGGCGAGGATGTCGAAGCTGCCGGCCGTGAGCACGACGTAGTCGACCTCGGAGATGCCGGCGAGGGTGTCGGCGACGTGCGTCGCGTCACCCGTCACGCGGATCCCGATCATCGCCTGGCGGTAGAAGCCGAGCTGCATCGGGTCGGTGACCGCGACGACCTGCATGACGCCCGACTCGGTGAGCTTCTGCACGCGCTGTCGCACGGCCGCCTCGCTGAGCCCGACGTGCTTGCCGATCTCGGCGTACGAGCGGCGGCCGTCGTCCTGCAGCTGCTCGATGATCGCTTTCGAGACCTCATCGAGCTGCACGGGCTTGCTACGGGCTGCCATGAGCCGATCCTGACAGTCATCGCGTCGTTTGACAAGTGAATCCGTATCCAGCACGGCGGATTCTCGACTGATTCCGTCGCTCCAGCTCTGGAATCCGGTGCAGCGGCCCGGTACTGTTCCCAGCATGACCCCTCCCGCCGCCGGCCCCGACCGCATCCTGACCAATCTCATCGACGGCGAGCACGTGCGCAGCGGCGCCGACGAGGCCATCGATCTCATCGACCCGGCGACCGAGGAGGTCTACGCCCGAGCGCCGATCAGCACGCCCGAGGAGGTCGATGCGGCGTACCGCGCGGCCGAGCGCGCCTTCGCCGGCTGGGGCCGCACGACCCCGGCGCAGCGGCAGCTCGCGCTGTTCCGGCTCGCCGACGCCGTCGAGGCGCGCGCCGAGGAGTTCGCCGATCTGGAGTCGCAGGACACCGGCAAGCCCCGGGCATCCCTCATCGCCGACGAGATCGACCAGTCCGTCGATCAGCTGCGGTTCTTCGCCGGGGCCGCGCGCGACCTCGACGGGCGGTCGGCGGGGGAGTACCTCGCCGGGCACACCTCGTACGTGCGCCGCGAGCCCATCGGCGTGATCGGGCAGGTGACGCCGTGGAACTACCCGCTCAACATGGCGGTGTGGAAGATCGCTCCGGCCATCGCCGCGGGCAACACCGTCGTGCTGAAGCCCTCCGACACGACCCCGCAGTCGACGCTGCTGCTGGCCGAGATCGCCGCGGAGCATCTGCCGGCAGGAGTGCTCAACGTCGTGCTGGGCGACCGCGGCACGGGGGCGGCGCTCGTGGAGCATCCCACCCCCCAGATGGTCGCGATCACCGGATCGGTGCGCGCGGGCATGGAGGTCGCCCGCTCCGCCGCTCAGGGTCTCAAGCGCGTGCACCTCGAGCTCGGCGGCAAGGCGCCCGCGCTCGTGTTCGCCGACGCCGATCCGCGGGCGGTCGCCGAGGGCTTGACGCTCGCCGCCTTCTTCAACGGCGGGCAGGACTGCACCGCGGCGACCCGGGTGATCGTGCACGAGTCCATCTACGACGAGGTGGTCGCGGCGCTCGCCGACCGCATCGCTGGGCACGCCCGCACCGGCGCGCCGCACGAGGAGGGCATCCTGTACGGCGCCCTCAACAACGCCGACCAGCTGGCCCGGGTGCAGGGCATGGTCGAGCGCCTGCCCGCGCACGCCGAGATCGTGACCGGCGGACGTCGGCAGGGCGAGCGCGGCTACTTCCACGAGGCGACGCTCGTCACCGGGATGCGGCAGGACGACGAGGCCGTGCAGGAGGAGGTCTTCGGGCCGCTGCTGACGGTGCAGAGCTTCCGCGACGAGGCGGAGGCGCTCGCGCTCGCCAACGGGGTGCGGTACGCGCTCGCCGCCAGCGTGTGGACGACCGACCACGCCCGGGCGATGCGCGTGAGTCGCGACCTGGACTTCGGCTGCGTGTGGATCAACACGCACATCCCCTTCGTCTCGGACATGCCGCACGGCGGCTTCAAGCACTCGGGCTACGGCAAGGACCTCTCCCACTTCGGCTTCGAGGACTACACCCGCCTCAAGCACGTCATGAGCTACCTGGGGGAGTGAGCCGCGCGCGGTAGCGTTCATCGCATGGGGCACGAGGGGGAGCCGGGGCGCGGCGACGAGCACGACGACACCGTCATCCGACCGCGCCGGTCGCTCGGTCCGAGCCCGCTCCCGGCCGAGGGCGTCGATGACGCGACCGTCATCCGCCTCATCGAGCCCGACATCCCGCCCACCGTGCCGCTCGGGGTGCCGGCCGGGGCGCCGCTCTCCGCGGCGGTGCTGCCGCCCCGTCCGCCCGACGAGCCCGTCGAGGCGAGCCCGCCCGCGCTGCCGGCGCCGCTCGCCACGCTGCGCATCCCGGGCGTCGATCGCGACGTGCCCCTCGACCGGCCGGTCGTGATCGGCCGCCGACCGGGGGCGGTGCGGATGCCCGAGACGCCCTCCCCGCTGCGCATCGTCGTCCCCGCCGACCGCCGGGGCGTCTCGGCGCGGCACGCGCGCATCGAGCAGCTCGGCGGCGCCCTCGTCGTGACCGACCTCGGATCATCCAACGGCATCGTCGTACACTTGCCCGGTGGGCCGGTCCGCCGGCTCCGCCCTGGAGAGTCCTGCGCGGTGCTCCCCGGCTCGGTCGTCTCGCTCGGAGACGGGATCGACATCGCCGTCCAGGCGATCGATCCCGGAGCGTCGTGATCGGCGCCGCCCCCTCCGCACGACGCCCGTCCGCCCCTCGAATCCCCGTACGGAGACGCCCGTGACCGCGCTCGGCCGCAGCACTGTGCGACACATCCTCGCCCTCCCCGATCGCGCCGACGTCGTCGAGCTCTCGTGGCACGGCGTCACCCACGTCGGCTACCGCCGCGCCGCCAACGAGGACAGCTACCTCGCCGACGTGCCGCTCTTCGCCGTCGCGGACGGCATGGGCGGGCACGCCCACGGCGACCGCGCCAGCGACGCGGTCGTGCGGCGCCTGCAGGCGGCCGTCGACGGCGACTTCGTCGAGCCCGACCGCATCATCGAGGCCCTGCAGCGGGCGACGATGGACATCGGCGAGCTCGACGAGGAGGAGCGCGGCATCGGTACGACCGTCACCGGCGCGGCGCTCACCCTGCACGACGGCCGGCCGGTGGTCACGGTCTTCAACGTCGGCGACTCGCGCGTGTACCTCTTCACCGGCAACGAGCTGCGGCAGGTCACCACCGATCACTCGATGGTGCAGGAGATGGTGGACGCCGGGCAGATCACCGCCGATGAGGCCGAGAGCCACCCCGACGCGAACGTCATCACGCGGGCCGTCGGCTTCTCGGTCGATCCCGAGATCGACTTCGTGCGCATCCCGCTCGAGGCCGGCATGCGCCTGCTGCTGTGCTCCGACGGGCTGACGAAGGAGGTGCCGGCCGAGCGCCTGCGCCTGCACCTCGCCGCCCGCCTGAGCGCCCGGGAGACGGCGAACGCGCTCGTCGACGCCGCGCTCGCCCAGGGCGGCCGCGACAACATCACGGTCGTCGTCGTCGACGTCGTGCGCGCTCCCTCCTCCGACGACTGACGAGGGGAGCGCAGGCCCGGCCGCAGCCATCCCCGGCCGGACCCGCTCCGCGCATCCGACGCGCCGATCACGATGCGGTGACGCGGCACGGCGGCGCTGCCCCCACTCCCTACACTGAGGGGAAGACAGCGGCAGAAGGGGGGAACCGTGGCGCGTCGTCGACCCTCGGATCCGCCGATCCTGCCGGGCTTCAGCCACATCCGCATGCTCGGATCCGGCGGCTTCGCCGACGTCTTCCTCTACGAGCAGAACATGCCCCGGCGGCAGGTCGCCGTGAAGGTCATGCTCGCCGACGTCGTCACCGAATCGGTGCGGCAGATGTTCCAGGTCGAGGCGAACCTCATGGCGCAGCTGTCGGCGCACCCGAGCATCCTCACCGTCTACCAGGCCAGCATCTCGGCCGACGGCCGTCCGTACCTCGTCATGGAGCTGTGCTCCGCGCAGCTCGCCGAGCGGTTCCGCCGCGAGCGGATGCCCGTGACCGAGGTGCTGCGCATCGGCGTGCAGATCGGCAGCGCCGTCGAGACCGCCCACCGGCAGGGCGTGCTGCACCGCGACATCAAGCCCTCGAACATCCTCACCACCGTCTACGGGCATCCCGTTCTGAGCGACTTCGGCATCGCGGCGACGCTGAGCGCGGCGACGGCGCACGACACGGTCGGGATGTCCATCCCCTGGTCGGCGCCCGAGGTGCTGCTCGACACCACGCCGGGGGCGGTCACGAGCGAGGTCTGGTCGCTCGCCGCGACCGTGTACTCCCTGCTCGCCGGGCGCTCGCCGTTCGAGATCGTCGACGGCACGAACACCTCCGACGAGCTCATCGCCCGCATCACGAAGGCGAAGCTGCCGGCGATCGGGCGGGACGACGTACCCGACTCGCTCGAGCGGATGCTGCGCCGGGGCATGTCGCGCGACCCGGGTCGCCGCCAGCAGAGCGCTATGGAGTTCGTGCGCGAGCTGCAGACCATCGAGCTCGAGCTCGGCTTCACGCCGACGCCCGCCGACGTCGCGGTGCAGGACTGGGCCCTCGTCACCGCCGACGACCCCGGCGACCGCACGGTCGTGCGCGCGGTGGCCCCGGCATCGCCGGCTCCGCGCCCGGATCGGCGTCGGCGGCGATCGGCCCCCGAGGCGGCGGCGCCCGCGTCGACCGGCACGGGGGCGCGACGGACGGCCCCGCGCGGGCGGCTCGCGGCGGGCATCCTCGTCGGATCGGTCCTCGCGGTCGTCGGTCTCGGCGCCCTCGTGACCGTGATCGCGCTGCAGGGGGCCGATGGCGACCTGCCCCGGGTGACCGGTGTCACCGCGACGGTCGACGGCCCGACCGTCGCCTTCCGGTGGCCCGACCCCGGTATCCGCGAGACCGACGCGTTCCAGGTGCGCGTCGAGGGCGGCGAATCGACCGTGCAGCGCTCGACGGAGTTCTCGGTCGCCGCGCCCGAGGGCACGCGCGTCTGCCTCACCGTGAGCGTCACCCGCGAGGGCCGCGTCGGACCCTCCAGCGCCGAGCAGTGCGCCGAGTCGGCGGGGGGCTGACGTGGGATTCCGGGACTGGTTCGCGCGTCATCGCTCGGCGGCCGTCAGCGGCATCGGCGGCGGCACCGCCCTCGCCGTGCTCACGACGCTCGCGATCGTGGCCCCCGGGTTCCAGGCCGAGCGGCTCGACCTCAACGACGGCTCGGTGTGGGTCGCCAACGGCGAGCGCCAGGCCGTCGGTCGCGCGAATCTGCAGCTGGGCTCGCTCGACACGGTGGTGCCGGGGGAGGGCTCCTCGCTCGCGGTGGTGCAGGACGAGACCGACGTCGTCGTGGTCGACGCCGTCAACGCGACCGCCGACATCGTCGATGCGGCCCTCGCCGAGGTCTCCGACACCGTGCCGCTGCCGCCCGACTCGCCGAGCCTCATGATGCTCGACGAGACCGCCGTCGTGCACAGCGGCGGCACCGGCGAGACCTGGCTCGTGCCGCGCACCCTGCTCACCGACTTCGACTCCTTCTCGGCCGCGCCCTTCGTCTTCGGCGAGGGCTCCGCCGTCGTGATGGATGCCCGCCTCGGCCTCATCGCCGCCGCACCCGGCACCGCCGAGGTGCTGCGCATCCGCCTCGATGCCCCCGACCGCGTGGCCGAGCGCTGGCCGCTGCCCGTGGAGCCCGACGAGCCCGTCGCGGTGACCACCGCCGGCGACCGCTGGGCCGTGCTGTCCCTGCGCACGGCCGTGCTGCACACCGCCGAGGGCGCGGTGGATCTCTCGGGGTTCATCGACGCGCCCTCGGAGGCCGTGCTCGCGGCACCGGGCGGTGACGAGCTGCTCATCGCGCATCCGGGCGGCCTGATCGCGGTCGACGCCGACGGCGGCGCGACGGTCGTCGCGGAGGGCCGCGACGGCCGCCCGGCCGCTCCCGCGCTGGTCGACGGCTGCGTGCTCGCCGCGTGGTCCGACGGCGCGGCATGGCGGCAGTGCGAGGGGCAGCAGGCCGTGCTGCTCGAGCTCGCCGGCATGGCCGCGAACGCCGAGCTCGCGGTCGCCGCTCGGGGCGGGCGCGCCGTGCTCAACGACACCCGCTCGGGATCGGCGTGGGCGGTGCAGGCCGACGGCGCCCTCATCGACAACTGGGACGAGCTCCTCGTCGAGGAGGAGGACGAGCAGCAGGCGCAGCTCGACGAGCTCGACACGCCGCCCGAGCTCGAGGTCGCGCCGCAGCCGCCCGTCGCCGTCGACGACGAGTTCGGCGCCCGCCCTGGCCGGGTCTCCCCGCTGCCCGTGCTGCTCAACGACAGCGATCCGAACGGGGACGTGCTCGTCATCAGCGCCGTCGAGCCGGTCGACCCGGCGTTCGGCCGCGTCGACGTCGTCGGTGCGGGCCAGCAGCTGCAGATCGAACTGGCGGGCTCGGCGAGCGGCACGGCGTCCTTCGCCTACACGATCACCGACGGGCGCGGCGGCAGCGACAGCGCCGTCGTGACCGTGACCGCGCGCGCGGCGGGTGAGAACGGGCCCCCGGTGCAGGTGCGCACGGCGAAGACCCTCGTCGCGGAGGGCGGCACGGTGACGGCCGCGGTGCTCGCCGAGTGGGTGGACCCTGACGGCGACCCCCTCTACCTCGCCGACGCCGCGATCGCCGCCCCCGACGTCGTCACCTTCCGCGCCGACGGCCGGGTCACCGTGCGGGAGGCCGGCGGTGCCGGCGAGCTGCGCCCCGTCTCGCTCACCGTCTCCGACGGCGCGCTCAGCGGTGCCGGCTCGCTCGCCGTCACCGTGCAGCCGGTGGGGCAGACGCCGATCATCACCGAGCCCTTCGCGGTCTCGGCCTACGCGGGGGAGGAGGTGCGCATCGATCCGCTCGTGCACGTCCGCGGCGGCTCGGGGCCCATCCGGCTGAGCGCCGTGCCGCCCAAGCAGGGGTCGACGATCACCCCGAGCCTCGACCGCGGCATCTTCCGCTTCGTGAGCGACGAAGTGCGCACGCACTACCTCGAGTACGTCGTCACCGACAACGAGGTGACGGCGACCGGCGTGGTGCGCGTCGACGTGCTGCCGCCGCCCGAGACGGGCGCGGGGCCGATCACCGTGCCGAAGACGGCGTTCGTGCGCACGCTGTCGAGCACCACGGTGGCCGTCGCGACGGCGGACATCGATCCCGCGGGCGGCGTCCTCGTGGTCACCGGCATCTCCTCCGTGCCGCCGGCGAGCGGCATCCGCGCCGAGATCCTCGAGCAGCGCGACATCCGCATCTCGCTCACCCGCCCGCTCGACGGCCCCACCGACGTGCGCTACCGCATCAGCAACGGGGTGGCCGAGGCGGAGGGCACCATCACCGTCATCGAGATCCCTCCGCTCGACCGGCTCCAGCCGCCGATCGCCCGGGACGACGCGATCACGGTGCGGGTCGGCGACGCCGTGAGCATCCCCGTTCTCGACAACGACGAGCACCCCGACGACGAGCCGCTCACGCTCTCGCCCGTGCTGCCCCAGGGCCTCGAGGGCGACTCCGGCCTCCTGTTCGTCGCCGGCGACCGCCTGCGGTACCTCGCGCCCGACCAGCCGGGCGAGTACACGGCCGTCTACGAGATCACCGGCCCTCTCGGGCTCGAGCGCGCCCAGGCGACCGTGCGCATCAGCGTGCGCGAGGTCTCCGTCGACACCAACTCCGCCCCGGTGCCGCGCACGGTGACCGCGCGGGTGATCGCCGGCGAGACCGTGCGCATCCGCATCCCCGTCGAGGGGATGGATCCCGACGGCGACTCGGTGCAGATCATCGGGCAGCAGACCGCGCCCGAGCGGGGCACCGTCACCGAGGTGACGGCAGACACCATCGTCTACACGGCGGGGGAGTACGCGGCGGGCACCGACGAGTTCCGCTACACCGTCGTCGACGCGCTCGGCGCGCGCGCGACGGGCCTCGTGCGCGTCGGCATCAGTCCGCGGCTCGACGGCGCCCGCAACCCCGTCGCGAACGACGACCTCGTCGTGGTGCGCCCCGGGGTCGCGGTGCTCGTGCCGGTGCTCGAGAACGACACCGACCCCGACGGCTCGGCGCTGCGGGTGAGCGCCGTGGAGTCCTCCGATCCGACGGCCGCCGCCGCGGTGGTCGACGAGGAGTTCGTGCGCGTCGTGCCGCCGGAGGGCACGGGCCGGTACGGGTTCGTGTACACGATCGTGAGCGAGGCGGGCGGAGCATCCCAGGCCTTCCTCACCGTCGACGTGGTCGAGGACGCCCCCCTCACGCCGCCCGTGGCGCGCGACGTCGTGCTGACCCTCGCCGACGTGCTCGACCGCGAGACGATCGACGTCGACGTGCTCTCGCAGGTCTTCTTCGCGGAGGGCGAGATCGCCGAGCTCGGGCTCGGCATCGTGCCCGGCTACGACGGCGAGACCGCGCGCATCCTGCCGAACCGGAGCATCCGGGTCACAGTCGGCGAGCAGCGGCAGATCATCCCCTTCGAGCTGCGGCACCCCGTCGATCCCTCCGTGCGCGCCTACGCCTTCATCTGGGTGCCCGGCACCGATGACGCGCTGCCGCAGCTCGATCGCCGGGCGCGGCCCATCAGCGTCGTGAGCGAGGAGACCGTCGAGATCGACATCAACGACCACGTCATCGCGGTCGGGGACGACGGCGTGCGGCTGACCGATACCGCGACCGTGCGCGCGACGAACGCCGACGGCTCGTCCCTCGTGGTCGACGAGGACACGCTGCGGTTCACCTCCGCCGACCTGTACTTCGGGCCCGCCTCGATCTCGTTCGAGGTGACCGACGGCACGAGCGCGACCGACCCGGAGGGACGCGTCGCGACGATCGTGCTGCCCATCGAGGTGACGCCGCGCGAGAACCAGCCGCCCGCGCTCATCGGGGCGACGATCGAGCTCGAGCCGGGCGGCGAGCGCGAGATCGACCTGCTGCGGGTGACCTCCTACCCGTACCCCGACGACCTCGAGGAGCTCGTCTACTCGGTGCTCGCCGGTCCGCAGGCGGGGCTCGAGGTGCAGCTGCGCGGGCAGACGCTCATCGTCAGCGTGCCGCCGGGAACGGCGCGCGGCACGATCGCGAGCGTCACCCTCGGTGTCCGGGATGACGCCGCGGTCGGCACCTCCGGCCGCGTCACGGTGACCGTCGTGCCCTCCACGCGTCCTCTCCCGAACCCGGCGGCGGATTCGGCGATCGCCCCGCGCGGCGAGACGACCACCGTCGATGTGCTGCAGAACGACCAGGCGGGCAACCCGTTCCCCGACGAGCCGCTGCGGGTCGAGGCGATCCGCGGCATCGACGGCGGCTCGCTGCCGGCCGGGGTCCGCGTCGTCCCCTCGGACGACGGGCAGCGGCTCGAGGTGACGGTGTCGAGCACCGCCGCTCCCGTGGACACGAACCTCCAGTACCAGGTCTCCGACGCGACGCGCGATCCGGATCGCTACGTGTGGGCCTCGGTGCGCATCTCGGTGCAGGACGTCCCGGACGCCGTGACCGGCCTGCGGGTGCAGGGGTACGGCGATCGCGAGCTCGAGGTCGCCTGGCAGCCCGGCGGGTCGAACAACGCCCCCATCGAGGGATTCGTCGCGCGCGTCGTGCGGGTCTCCGACGGCGCGCAGACCGCCGAGGTCGACTGCGCCTTCTCCCCGTGCACCGTGCCGACCCCCGGCAACGGCTCGGAGAACGCGGTGCGGATCAGCGTGGTCGCCCTCAACGCCCAGGGCGAGTCGGCGCCGACGACCCTCGCCGAGCGGGTCTGGAGCGACCTCGTCCCCCCGGCCCCGGTCATCTCGCGGATCACGCCGCTCGACGGCGGACTGCGCGTCGCCTTCCGCAAGCCCGCGCAGGAGGCGTCCGCCTCGCCGATCACTAGCTACGTGGTGACGGTCGGCCCCGTCGTGAGGGAGGTCCGGGCCCTCGCATCCGACCCCGAGGGCACGGACTACGTGATCGCGGTGCGCGACGGAGCGCTCGAGAACGGCACCAACTACGGGGTGAGCGTGAGCGCCCGCAACGACTCGTTCGGACCGCTCACGCGGTGGAACAGCGCCGAGGGGTCCGGCACGCCGGCCGGGGCGCCGCTCGTGGTCGGCGCGGTCTCGGCCGTCGGCTCGCGCGACACCACCGGCGACACCGGCCATCGCGTCGACGTCGCCTGGCCCTCGGTCTTCGCGGGCAACGGGCAGGCCGTGCAGTACTACTACGTCTGGGTCTCAGCGGGCGGAACGGCGCCCGCCTGCACCGTGACGGGGGTCGAGGACGGCGCTCCGCAGCCCGTTCAGCCTCCCGGCACCACGAGGGTGGACGGCGCGACGAGCACGACGGTCTCCGGGCTCGCCGCCGACACCGAGTACCGGGTCGTCGTCTACGCATACAACGGGCAGGGATGCACGGCCGCCGTCGAGGTGCGCGCGACGCCGCGGCCCGTGCCCGGCGCCGTCACCGAGGTCGACGTCGCCGCGCCGCCCCGGCAGGCCGGCCCCAACGACATCGGACCGTGGAATCCCACCCTGCGCTCCGTCGCGGTCGAGGGCGGCGGGCGCATCGACAGCGTGCAGTACCGCCTCATCGCCGACGGCTCGACCCGGGGCGAGTCCGGCCTCGTGACGCTCCCGGCCGCCCTGACGACGGCGGACCGCTCGCACTACGGCGCCGCCCTCGCCCTCGAGGTGCGGGCGTGCCGGCAGTACGAGACGCTGCTGTGCGGTGCATGGTCGGGGCCCTTCGCCCTGCCGGCCGCGGTCGAGATCGACGCAGCCCCCGCGGCGGAGTTCACCGAGACCTCGCCCGACGTGCGCGCCGTCGTCATCACCTGGAGCCCCGTCCGCGGCGCGGCGTACGACCTCGTCGAGCAGATCTGCCGCGGCGGTGCCGTCGTATCGATCGACACCGACGCGGGCCGGTGCGAGATGACGCTCTCCACCGGGCAGGTGCCCGAGCTCCTCATCCGCGTCCGAGAGGGCGGCGCGGAGTACGACCGGGTCTACCGGTGGTAGGGATGAGGGAGGGCGTGCGCCGCACGGCACCGCCGCCCGCCGCCCCTCGCCCGCCCGCCGCCCCGCGCCCGCGCATCCCCGACCCGGAAGGCCACCCCCGACCATGACGATGACCCCCGATCAGGCCCGATGGTTCGCCGACATCTCCGCGCGCATCGTCGGCAACGTGGAGCAGGTGCTGCTCGGCAAGACCTACGTCGTGCGCCTGAGCCTCACGGCCATGCTCAGCGAGGGGCACCTGCTGCTCGAGGACGTGCCGGGAACGGGCAAGACCTCCCTCGCCCGTGCGCTCGCGCAGAGCATCCGCGGCACCACCACGCGCGTGCAGTTCACGCCCGACCTGCTGCCCGGCGACATCACCGGCATCACCGTCTACGACCAGCGCACGGGCGACTTCACGTTCCACCGCGGGCCCGTCTTCGCGACCATCGTGCTCGCCGACGAGATCAACCGAGCCAGCCCGAAGACCCAGTCGGCGCTGCTCGAGGTGATGGAGGAGGGTCACGTCACCATCGACGGCGTCACGCACGACGTCGAGGCGCCGTTCCTCGTCATCGCGACGCAGAATCCCATCGAGCAGGCCGGCACGTACCGGCTGCCCGAGGCGCAGCTCGACCGCTTCATCATGAAGACGGCCATCGGCTACCCGGATCACGCCGCGACCGTGCGCATCCTCGACGGCGCGGGGGGACCGCGCGCCTCGGTCATCGAGCCGGTCGTCGGCCTCGACGTCGTGCGCGACCTCATCGCCGCGGCCCGCACCGTGCACGTCGACCCCGTCATCACCGACTACGTGGCGCGCCTCGTGGAGGCGACCCGCTCGCACAGCGACGTGCGGCTCGGGGCGAGCGTGCGCGGCGCCCTGGCGCTCGTGCGCTGCGCGAAGACCTACGCGGCGATGGAGGGCCGTCACTACGTCGTGCCGGACGACGTCAAGGCGCTCGCCGAGCCTGTGCTCGGCCACCGGCTCGTGCTCGACACCGAGGCCGAGTTCGACGGCGTCACGACGGTCTCGGTGATGGGGCAGCTGCTGCTCGAGACGCCCCCGCCGAGCGACCGGGTCGCCGTGTGAGTCTGCGCACCCCCAGCCGCCCGGCGCGCGGATCGACCACCTCCACGCGCGGGCGCGACCGCGATCGGGAGCGCACGCGGCGCACCGTCGAGGACACCGCCATCGCCTCGACGGTCACGACCGCGCGCACGCGCATCGTCGGAAGCCGCACCGGCGTCGGAGCCGACGCGGTCGTCGCGGCCGTGCGCAGCGCCCGCGCCGTGCGGGCCGGCGTCGGCGGAGCGGTCGCCGCCGCCTCCTCCGTCATCACGCCGCTCGGCTGGAGCCTGCTGGCGCTCGTGCCGCTGCTCCTGCTCGCCGGGTACGCCTGGGGGTGGAGCGAGCTGGTCGTGCTCGGCATCTCCGGCTGCGTGCTCGCGGCGATCGCGCTGCTGTTCCTGCTCGGGCGCACTCCGCTCGCCGTCGAGCTCACCCCGCCGGCGGCCCGGGTGGCGGTGGGCGACGAGGCCGCGGCGAGCATCCTGGTTCGCAATCGGCGCGCGCGCCGCAGCTTCTCCGCCGTGCTCGACGTGCCCGTCGGCGACGGCCTCGTCCCCGTCGCTCTGCCCGGCCTCGCTCCCGGTCGCGAGGCGGTCCTGAGCATCCCCGTGCCGACGCGGCGCCGCGGGCGGCTCGTCA
This sequence comes from Microcella daejeonensis, assembly GCF_026625045.1. Taxonomy (GTDB): domain Bacteria; phylum Actinomycetota; class Actinomycetes; order Actinomycetales; family Microbacteriaceae; genus Microcella; species Microcella daejeonensis. The sequence continues at coordinate 2,147,161 of NZ_CP113089.1, forward strand.
TCGGACCGGTGAACAGCGTGCGCGCCGACCCGGTGGGGCTCGTGCGGCGCGAGATCACCTGGACGGAGCCGGCCGAGGTCATCGTGCACCCGCGCACGATCGACATCCCCTCCACCTCGAGCGGGCTCGTGCGCGATCTGGAGGGCCAGCCGACGCGGCAGCTCACCGCGAGCGACCTCGCCTTCCACGCGCTGCGCGAGTACGCCCCCGGCGACGACCGCCGGCACATCCACTGGAAGTCGACGGCGAAGACCGGCACCTTCATGGTGCGCCAGTACGAGGAGACCCGTCGATCACACCTCGTCGTCGCGCTCAGCATCGCGAGCATCGACTTCGCCTCCGACATCGAGTTCGAGCTCGCCGTCTCCGTGGCCGGTTCGCTGGGCGCGCGGGCGATCCGGGATGCCCGCGACATCTCGGTCGTCGTGAGCGCCGTGACGCCGGAGTTCGCCAAGCGCACCGTCGTCGCCCTGCGGCCGCTCCCCACGCGCACGCCGACCGCCCTGCTGGATGAGCTCGCGCTCGTCGAGTTCGGACCGTCCGCCCTCGGCATCCTCGACGTCGCCCGGCTGTCGGGCGATGACGCCCGCGGCATCTCGGTGGCCTTCCTCGTCGTCGGCTCGAGCGTGACGCCCGCCCGGCTGCGCAGCGCCGCCGCGGCCTTCCCGCCCGCGGTCGAGGTCGTCGCGCTGCAGTGCGATCCCGACCGCATCCCCGGTCGTCGCCGGCTGGGCGCGCTCACCGTCATCACGATCGGCTCGCTCGCCGACCTGCGGCGCGCCATGCGGGGGGCCGAGTCGTGGTGAGCCGCGCGGCCGCGGCCGCCGCAGCACGCCGCCGCCGTCGACGCCCTCCGGTCACCCGTCCTCGGGCCGCGGTGCTCGTCTCCGCCGGGGTCTTCACGCTGCTCTCCTGGGCCGCCGTGGCCGCGGCGCTGTGGCCGATCTACCAGCACCCGAGCTTCCTTCTGCTCGCGGGCGTCGCGGTGCCGCTGGGCGTGCTGCTCGTCGTCGGAGGCCTGCTCGCGAAGTGGCGCGGCGAGGGCGTTCTGCTCGCCGCCGTCGCGCTCTTCATCATCGTCGGCGTGCCCCTCGCGGTGCCCGGGCGCGCGCTCTACGGCGTGCTGCCCGAGCCGCAGGGACTGCTCGAGCTCGTCTCGGGGGTCGTGCTCGGCTGGCGGCAGCTCGTCACGATCGAGCTGCCGGTCGCCGACTACCAGGCGCTGCTCGTCCCCGCGCTCGTCCTCCTCCTCGCCGGCCCGGTGCTGACCGCGAGCATCGCGCTGCGCACCCGACGACCGGCCCTCGCGGCGCTCGTGCCGCTGCTCGCCTTCGCGCTCGCCGTCGCGCTCGGCTCCGAGCGCGTCCCGCTCCCGGCCGGCACGGCCGTGGCGCTCGCGGTCGTCCTACTGCTCTGGCTCGTCGTGCAGGGAAGGCACCGCCGTACGGACGCGGTCCGCTCCGGTGCCGCGCCCTCCTCGACCACCGCTGTGACGGGCGGTCGCGCAGCGGTCGCGCGCCCCGTCGTCGGCGCGCTGATCCTCCTGCTGCTCTCCGGCGGCATCGGCGCCGCGGCCGTCGCGATCGCTCCGCCCGAGCAGCAGCGCACCGTCCTCCGATCGCTCACCGAGCCGCCGTTCGACCCCCGAGCGCTGCCGAGCCCGCTCGCCGCCTACCGCACGGCCTTCCTGCCCGGGGCCGTCGAGGCCCCGGCGGTGCGGGTGTCGGGGCTGCCCTCCGGCGCCCGGCTGCGGGTCGCGACGCTCGACAGCTACGACGGCGTCGTGTTCGCGGTCGGCAGCGAGCAGGTCGATGCGGCGTCGGGGCGGTTCGAGCGCATCCCGACGCGTCGCGACGTCACGGGCATCGAGGGCGACCCGATCGAGGTCGACCTCGTCATCGAGCAGCCCATCGGGCCGTGGCTGCCGACGATCGGCGAGTTCGCCGCGATCCGGTTCGACGGCGACGATGCGGCCGATGTGCGTGACCGCTTCGTCGTCAACGACGTCACCGGTACCGCGGCCCTCATCGGCGGGGTGGATGCCGGACGCGCGTACCGCCTGACCGCCCTGCAGCCCGTGCTCACCCCGCCGGAGCTCGACGAGCTCGCGCCCGGCGCCGCCGCCGTCCCCGCGATCGCGGCCGTCCCCGACGAGCTGCGCACCTGGTTCCAGGCGGTGACGGTCGAGGCCGAGGGGCCGGGACCGCGTCTCGCCGCCGCCATCGCCGCCCTCCAGGAGCAGGGGTACATCTCGCACGGGGTCGGAGAGGACGAGCCGCCGAGCCGCTCCGGCCATTCGCTCGACCGGCTGGCCGAGCTGGTGACCGCCCGGCCCATGCTCGGCGATGCCGAGCAGTACGCGGCGGCGGCGGCGCTCCTCGCCCGCGAGGCCGGCTTCCCCTCCCGCGTCGTGCTCGGCTACGCGCCCGCCGGCTCCGGCGACCTCGTGCTGCGCGGGGCGGACCTCACCGCCTGGATCGAGATCGACGCGGCGGGCCTCGGCTGGATCCCCGTCGATGTGATGCCCCCCGAGCGCGAGATCCCGCCGGCCGAGCCCGACGAGCCGATCCCCGTGACGCGCCCGCAGAACGCCGTGCAGCCGCCCGTCGAGGATCCGCCCGTGCGCGACGATCAGGCGCCGCCCGAGATCGAGCCGGGCGACGCGCCCGTCGACGACTCCCTGCTGGCCCTCGTCCTCCTCATCCTGACCATCACGGCAGCGGTGCTGCTCGCGCTCGGCCTCATCGCGGCGCCGTTCATCGGGATCGTCGCCGCGAAGGCCCGACGGCGCCGGCGTCGGCGGCGGAAGGGCGATGCCGTGCGCCGCATCCTCGCCGGCTGGCGCGAGGTGACGGACGCGGCCGTCGACCGGGGGATCCCGCTGCCGGCGGGCGGCACGCGCCGGGAGCTCGCCCTCGCGATCGGCAGGCCGCAGGCTGCCGTGCTCGCGCGGGTGGCCGACCGGGCCGACTACGCCCCCGAGGCGCCTCCGCTGGAGGAGGTCGACCGGGTCTGGCAGGCGGTCGACGCGGTGCGGGCATCCCTCGCCGTCGACGGCACGCGTCGCGAGCGGTGGCGCGCCGCCGTCTCGACCCGCTCGCTGCGCCGATACCCTGGACGTGCACGACCCAGGGGAGGAGCGTCGCGATGATCTGTCGCCACTGCGGTGCGACGCTGCCCCCGATCGCCATGTTCTGCGGGGAGTGCGGTCGCTCGGTCGCCGCCCGCACGCCCGTCGTGCCCCCCGTCGTGCTGACGGCCGCGGCACCGGTGTTCTCGGCCGGCGAGGTGCTCTCGATCACGCCCGCGACGCCGCCGGAGGCCCCCGAGGACGATCCGTCGGAGCCGCAGGCCGATGCGCCGCCGCCCTCGTCCGTCTCGAACGCGGCGGGTGATCCGGCCGCCGGTGCGGCGGTGGATGCTCCCGCTTCGGCTCCTGCTGCTGCTCACGCTTCTGCTCACGCTTCTGCGCCCGCTCCCGCTCCTGCTCCCGCCGTCGCCGACGCGGTCGAGGCGGCAGCGCCCTCCGCGCGCGGAACCGCGGCGGCCGCGCCGCCTCCCGTCTGCGTCTCCTGCGGCACGGTGGGGGAGCAGGAGGACCTGTTCTGCGCCGAGTGCGGCGCGCCGATGCCGCAGGACACCCGCGTGATCGAGCGCCTGGTCGCCCCGGCGCCTCCCGCCGAGCCGCGGGCTCCCGAGATTGCCCCGGCGGCCGCGCCGTCGACGCCGGAACCGACGCCGGATCCTGCCGCCGCCCCGCCGGCCCCGGAACCGGCCGCCGCCCCGCCGGCCCCGGAACCGGCCGCTGCCGGGCCGGCACCGGAGACGGTCGCCCCGCTCCCGTCCTGGGCGTCATTGCTCACCGGCAGCGCGGCGCCCGCGTCGAGCGGACCGCTCGCGTCGAGTACCGCCGCGTCCTCCGTCGTCGTCCCGGGGCGGGGTACGGCTGAGCCGGCGAGTACGCCGGCGGCGCCGGCGCCCGCGCGCGCCGTCCCCGAGGCCGCGGCCCCGCCCGTCGTCCCCGACGCCGCGGCGGCCCCGCTCGCGCCCGGCATCGAGCGCTCGGCCGACCGCGGGTCCGTGCGGGCGACCCCGCCGCTCGCCCCGCCTCCGCGGCTCGACCCCGACGTCGAGAGCACCCGCCTCGTCCCGCGCTCCGCCTCCGGCGCGCGCTTCGTCCTCCAGTTCTCGACCGGTGAGAGCTACACCGTGGTCGGGTCCGGTCTGATCGGGCGCAATCCGCGATCCGAGCCGGGGGAGGCCGTGGACCACCTCGTGACGATCGTCGATCCCGGCCGATCGGTCTCGAAGACGCATCTGGAGTTCGGCCAGGATTCCGGCGTCTTCTTCATCAGCGATCGGCACTCGGGCAACGGCACGATCATCCGCGAGCCCGGTGCGGAGCCCCGGTACGCCGAGCCGGGCCGCCGCTACCGCGTGGTGCGCGGCACCCGCGTCGATCTCGGCGAGCAGTTCGTCGTCATCAGCTGAGGCGGCTCCTCCCCAGACACCGGGGGCGACGCGCTCTCCAGAACGGTGCCGAGGTGCGGGCTCGGTGATGCGGCGGCGCGCTTCACTGGCCGGATGCTCCGCCTCCCGCCCCTCCCGGCACCGCCCTCAGCGCCCCCGCGCGTGCCGTTCCCCCTGATCGCGGTCATCGCCCCTCTCCTGGGCGCCGTGGTGATCGGGCTCCTGGTGCGCAGCCCCTTCGTGCTGGTCTTCGCCGTGCTCAGTCCGCTCATCGCGCTCGCCACCATGGCCGACGGCCGCCGCCAGGCCCGCCGCCATCGCCGCGAGGAGCGCGAGCGCTTCGAGCGCGAGGTCGTCGAGTACGAGAGGGAGATCGAGCGGGCGCACGCCGCCGAGCGGCTCGAGGTCGATCGAGCGCTCCCGCCTCCGTGGGCGGCGGGGGCGGGATCCCCCGGCGCTCCGCACCTCCCCGTGCGCATCGGGGTCGCCCCACGACCCAGTCGATGCGCGCCGGATGCCCCGCGCGCGCTCCCCGCCGATGCCGACGGCGACCGGCTCCGCGCACTCCATGAGCGCGCGGCGGTGCATCCGTGGCTCCCGGTGGGGCTCCCGCCCGGCCCCGTCGTCGTCGAGGGGCGCGGAACGGCCGCGGACAATCTGCGCCGTCTCGTCACCGCCGCCCCCGGCACGACCCTCGTGACCGGGCCCTCCGAGGCTGCGTCCGCCGTGACGGTGCGCTCGGCCACGAGCGCGCGGCTCCAAGTACCGGGTGCGATCGGCATCGACCTGCGGCTCGAACCGGTCACCGCCCTCGAGATCGAGCTGATCCGACCCGTGGAGGCCGAGTCGGCTCTCCCGTCCTCGGTGCGCGTCGCCGAGCTCCCGAGCCCGAGCCCTCAACGGCCCGGCCGCATTCCGATCGGCGTGGGGGTGGAGGGCCCCGTTCATCTCGATCTGGTGGCGGATGGTCCGCACGCCCTCATCGGAGGCACGACGGGCAGCGGCAAGAGCGAGCTGCTGCGCACCCTCGTGCTGGGGTGGGCGAGCGCGGCCGCGCCCCGCGAGCACTCGGTCCTCCTGGTCGACTTCAAGGGCGGCGCCGCCTTCACGGGACTCGCCGCGCTGCCGCACGTCGTCGGACTCATGACCGATCTCGCGCCCGAGGCGGCCGAGCGGGCGCTCCGCAGTCTTCGGGCGGAGCTGCGTCGTCGTGAGCGGCTGCTGCTCGAGCACGGCTGCCGCGACATCGCCGAGCTGCCCCGGGGCGTGCTGAGCAGGATGCTGGTCGTCGTCGACGAGTACGCGGCGCTCGTCGAGTCGGTCGAGGAGCTGCCGGCGCTGTTCGCCGATCTCTCCGCCCGCGGGCGCTCCCTCGGCATCCATCTGGTGCTGTGCACGCAGCGTCCTGCGGGGGTGGTGCGGGATGCCGTGCTCGCCAACTGCTCCATCAGGATCCTCTTCCGGGTGACCGCGGCCTCCGACAGCCGGGCGCTGCTCGGGGCACCGGCGGCGGGCATCGAGGCCGCGCCCATCGGTCGCGCCGTCGTCGCGGCGGGCGGCGGGTCCGCCGTCGTGCAGATCGCCCGGATCGAGGAGGGCGACATCGTCGTGGTCGCCGACCGGCACCGCGCGGCGCCGGCGCCCGATCGCCCCTGGCTCGAGGCGCTGCCCGCGGTGATCCCGATGCCCCTCGACGAGGCGGGCGGCAGTCGGGGCGACCGCGTCCTCCCGGCCGGCGCCGCCTCGCTCGATGAGGGCGGGGGCTGGGCGTTCGGGGTGCTCGATCAGCCCGATGAGCAGCGGCGGGCGATCGCCCGGTGGGACCCTCGGCGTGATGGCGCGCTCCTCGTCGTCGGCGCCACCGGCAGCGGCCGCAGCCGTGCGCTGGGCGCGCTCGCCTTCTCGGCCGCCGGGGGCGGGGCGCCGGTCACCGTGCTGCCGATCGAGCCGGCCGCCGCCTGGGCGGTGCTCGGGGCGATCGTCGACGGGCGGCCCATCGCCCCACCCCGGGAGGCGGCGGGCGGCGATCCCGCAGGGCTCCTCCTCATCGACGACCTCGACGCCCTGCTCGCCGCCGCGGGCGACGCGACTCCCGCGCTGCTCGACCGGCTCGACGGTGCGATCCGGATCCTCCGGGCTCGGGGCGGGGGTCTCGCCGCGAGCGTGCGGGCTCTCACCGGCCTGCCCGCCTCCGCCGCATCGCGCTTCGACTCCGTCCTGCTCATGCGTGCCGCGTCGCTCGAGGAGCACCGACTGGCGGGGGGCGCGGGGCCGTGGAACCGGGATGCCCCGCCGGGGCGCGGGCGGTGGCACGGCACCCTCGTCCAGGTCGGGCTCTCGCCCGTGCCCCTGCCCGAGCCCGCGGCGGATCCGATCGAGGAGTGGACGCCTCCGGCGGCGCCGATCGCCGTCGTCACCGCGCGGCCCCGCGCCGTGCTCGCGCGACTGGCCGAGAGCGGCATCAGCGCCTCGTCCGACCCCGGCGCACTCGCCGCCGCGACCGTCGACCTCGAGCATCCCGCGGTGCGTGCTCGCGCGGCCGCAGTGGTCGCGGCCGACGCCGAGACCTGGCAGTCGGCGTGGGGGGCGTTGTCCGCTGCCCGCCGCGAGGGGGCGATCGTCCTGGCGGACGTCACCGAGGCGGAGGTCCGGCTCCTGCTCGGTCACCGGACCGCTCCGCCTCCCCGGCGCCTCGGCGCCTCCGCGGAGGTCTGGATCGCGGAGGCCGGTGAGCCGCTGCGCCGCGCGCGCTGGTCGGCCCTCGGCGCCGCCGCCGCTCCGGAGCACTAGCGTCGACACCGGCGCCGAGCGGCGCCGCCCGCGGTGGTGCTGCCGCGGGGAGGGCCGTCCCGATCAGACCAGAGCGTCGGCGAGGGGCACCGAGTCGAGCCCGTGCGCGCGCGCGACCGGCTCGTTCGTGACCGAGCCGGCGTGCGTGTTGAGCCCGAGCGCGAGCGCCGGGTCGGCCCGCAGCGCCGCTGCCCACCCGTGCGTCGCGATCGCGCGCACGTAGGGCATCGTCGCGTTGGTCAGCGCGTGCGTCGAGGTCGAGGGCACGGCCCCCGGCATGTTGGCCACGCAGTAGAAGATGCTGTCGTGCACCGCGAAGGTCGGTTCGGCGTGGGTCGTCGGCCGCGAGTCGGCGAAGCAGCCGCCCTGGTCGACCGCGATGTCGACGAGCACGCTGCCCGGCTTCATGCGCGAGACGAGCTCGTTGCTGACGAGCTTCGGCGCCTTGGCCCCGGGGATGAGCACCGAGCCGATGAGCATGTCGGCCCGCACGGCGGCCTTCTCGATCTCGTAGCCGTTCGAGGCGATCGTGCGCACGCGCCCGGCGTACAGCGCGTCGATCTCGCGGAGCCGCTGCAGATTCGTGTCGAGCACGGTGACCTGCGCTCCGAGGCCGACGGCGATCGCGACCGCGTTCGTGCCGGCGACGCCGCCGCCGAGCACGACGACGTCGGCGGGGTGCGTTCCGGGAACCCCGGGGACGAGCAGTCCGGGCCCGCCGTTCGGGCGCATCATGGCGGTCGCCCCGACGATCGGAGCGAGGCGGCCGGCGACCTCGCTCATCGGGGCGAGCAGCGGCAGGGCGCGCGAGGGCAGCTGCACGGTCTCGTAGGCGATCCCGGTGACGCCGCTCTCGACGAGCGCGTGCGTGAGCTCGCGCTCCGCGGCGAGGTGCAGGTAGGTGAAGAGCACGAGGCCCTCGCGGAAGTGCCCGTACTCGGAGGCGATGGGCTCCTTGACCTTGAGCAGCAGCTCGGCCTCGCCCCAGACCGTCTCGGCATCGGCGACGATGCGCGCACCCTGCGCCGCGTACTCGGCGTCGGTGATCGAGGAGCCGAGTCCGGCACCCGACTGGATGATCACCTCGTGCCCGCCGCCCACGAGGTCGTGCACGCCCGCGGGCGTGATGGCGACCCGGAACTCGTTGTTCTTGACCTCTGCCGGAACCGCGATTCTCATGACTTCTCCCTGTTCGAGGGCGCACGCGCGGCATTCCCGCGCCACGCTGCGCTGCAGGATCAGCGTAGCGGCCCGAGACGATGGATTCCGCACCGAAATCTCGTCTTTTGTGCTGATTTCGTGACGTTCATGTTTCAGAATGGGCGAATCGGGCCCTTTGTGGTGCACCACGTCATGCCGTATGCCAGTATCAACCCACCATCACAGCCCGGGTACATCGCCGTACCTCCCTCGCCGAAGGAGCAGCGCCATGAATCGTCCGCTTCCCGAAGACCCGATGATCCGCAGCCTGATCGCGCAGGCCCGCCGCGCGCAGGTCAGCCGCCGCACCATGCTGGCCGGTACGGGCGCGGGTGCCACGGCTCTCGCGCTCGCCGCCTGCTCCACCGGGCCCGGCGAGGTGACGGCCGCCGAGGACAACTCCGCGAACGACCCCACGCTGAACTGGTCCAACTGGTCCTTCTACATCGACGAGGACGAGGAGGGCGGCTACCCGACGCTCGAGCGGTTCCAGGAGGAGACCGGCATCACGGTCAACTACAACATCGACGTCGACGACAACAACTCGTACTTCGCGACCGTGCGCGACCAGCTGGCCCTCGGCCAGGACATCGGCGCCGACACCGTCTGCCTCACCGACTGGATGGTCTCCCGCTTCATCCAGCTGGGCTACACGCAGGAGCTCAATAAGGACAACATCCCGAACGCCTCCAATCTCGTCGAGGCGCTGCAGAACCCGGCCTTCGATCCGGGTCGCGTGCACTCGCTCCCGTGGCAGGGCGGGTTCGCCGGCATCGCCTGGAACACCGACCAGACCGACGAGCTGCGGTCCGTCGAGGACCTGTGGCGCCCCGATCTCGCCGGCCGCGTCGGCGTGCTGAGCGAGATGCGCGACACGATCGGCCTCATCATGCTGCAGAACGGCGTCGACATCACCGGCGACTTCAGCTCGGACGAGTTCATGGCCGCGCTCGACGTCTTCCGAGAGAAGGTCGACAGCGGTCAGATCCGCAACGTGCGCGGCAACGCCTACACCGAGGACCTCGTGAGCGAGGACACGCTCGCGGCCATCTGCTGGTCGGGAGACATCACGCTGCTGAACTTCGAGGCCGGCTACGAGAAGTGGAAGTTCGTGATCCCCGAGGCGGGCGGCACGCTCTGGAACGACAACTTCCTCGTGCCCATCGGCTCGACCCGCAAGGCCAACGTCGAGAAGCTCATCGACTACTACTACCAGCCCGAGGTCGCCGCCGAGGTGGCCGCGTGGGTCAACTACGTGACGCCCGTCGAGGGCGCCTACGAGGCCGCCATCGCGATCGACCCCGAGCTCGCCGAGAACCAGCTCATCTTCCCCAACGAGGAGACGCTGTCGCAGGTCTCGGTGTTCCGCGGGCTGAGCGCGCAGGAGGAGAACGAGTTCCAGTCGGCCTTCCAGAGCGTGCTGCTCGGCTCGTAGTCCCTCTTACCCCGAAGGAGTGTCACCCCGGTGACGAACAGCGACGTTCCCCACGGCGGTTTCGCCGAGGCGGGCGCCGACCTCGAACTGGTCGGCATCACCAAGCGATTCCCCGGCTTCACGGCCATCGAGAAGCTCGACCTGACGATCCCCGCCGGGTCCTTCTTCGCTCTCCTCGGCCCCTCGGGCTGCGGCAAGACCACCACCCTGCGGCTCATCGCCGGGCTCGAGGAGCCGACCGAGGGGCGCATCCTCATCGGGGGCAAGGACGTCACGGCGACCAAGGCCTACCAGCGCCCCGTCAACACGGTCTTCCAGAGCTACGCGCTGTTCCCGCACATGACGATCATCGAGAACGTCTCCTTCGGGTTGAAGAGGCGCAAGGTGGCCGACGCGAACGCTCTCGCGCACGAGGCCCTGCGCCTCGTGGAGCTCGACCACCTCGCCGCGCGCAAGCCCGCGCAGCTCTCGGGCGGGCAGCAGCAGCGCGTCGCCCTGGCCCGCGCCGTGGTCAACCGCCCTGCGCTCCTGCTGCTCGACGAGCCGCTCGGCGCGCTCGATCTCAAGCTGCGCCGCCAGATGCAGATCGAGCTGAAGGACATCCAGAGCACCGTCGGCCTCACCTTCCTCCACGTCACGCACGACCAGGAGGAGGCCATGACCATGGCCGACGTCGTGGCCGTGATGAACAAGGGCGAGATCGAGCAGATGGGCGCCCCGCAGGAGCTCTACGAGCTGCCGCGCACGGCGTTCGTCGCGACCTTCCTCGGGCAGTCGAACCTCTTCATGGGGCGCGTCACCTCCTCGAGCGGCACCTCGATCGTCGTCGACGTGCAGGGCCGCGCCATCGAGGTGCCGCGCGAGCGGGCCCAGCGGCACGCCGGCGAGGTCACCATCGGGGTGCGCCCCGAGAAGGTCGCGCTGCATCGGGATGCCCCGGCCGAGTCGAGCGCCCGCAACGTGGTCGGCCCCGGTCGCATCACCGACGTCTCCTTCAGCGGCGTGAGCACCCAGTACGAGGTGACCGTGCCCGGGCTCGGACCGCTGACGGTCTTCGCGCAGAACACCTCGATCGACACGCTCGCTCACGCGGGCGAGGAGGTCTGGCTGAGCTGGGCGGTCGAGCACGGCTTCGGTCTTGAGGACGACCCGGCGGAGGCCATGCGCTTCGACGACGACACCGACACGAGCATGCTCGCCACGCAGAAGCGCCAGGCGCTCGCGGCGGAGCTGGAAGGGGCGTAGGGCGATGGCCTTCGGCGCCTTCGGCACGACGACCGCCGCGCCGGTGGAGCCCGCGGCCCGTCGCCGCAGCCCCATCGCGCTGTTCCTGCTCCTGCCGGGCATCCTGTACCTGGGGCTCTTCTTCCTGGTGCCGCTCGTCTCCCTCGTGATCACGAGCCTGCAGGAGCCCGACCCGCTGATCTTCGGCACCTTCCAGAACGCGTTCCGCTGGGAGAACTACGTCGCGGTGCTCGAGCAGTACTGGCCGCAGGCGGTGCGCTCCTTCGGCTACGCCGCTCTGGCGACGCTCTTCGCGCTGCTCATCGGGTTCCCGCTGGCCTACTTCATCGGCATCACCCTGCGCCGCTTCCCGCTGCTGCAGGCGCTCGCCCTCGTGCTCGTCATCGCGCCGTTCTTCATCTCTTTCCTGCTGCGCACGCTCGCCTGGAAGCAGCTGTTCTCGGATGAGGGCCCGGTCGTCGGCTTCCTCTCGGCGCTCTCGATCCTGCCGGAGGGCGCGGCGATCACCGGAAGCGCCTTCGCGGTGGTCTTCGGCATCACCTACAACTTCATCCCGTTCATGACGCTGCCCATCTACACCTCGCTCGAGCGGCTCGACCTGCGCTACGTCGAAGCCGGCGGAGACCTGTACGCGAGCCCCGCCTCGACGTTCTTCCGGGTCACGCTGCCGCTCGCCGCCCCCGGCATCATGTCGGGCACGCTGCTCACCTTCATCCCGGCCTCGGGCGACTACATCAACGCCAGTCGCGAGTTCCTCGGCTCGACCGACACGGCGATGATCGGCACGGTGATCGAGGCGAACTTCCTCGTGCTCCAGAACTTCCCGGCGGCCGCGTCGCTCTCGATCATCCTGATGGCCGTCATCCTCGTGCTGGTCAGCTTCTACGTGAAGCGCAGCGGAACGGACGATCTGCTGTGAGGGGTTTCGGCAAGTACGGCATCTGGGTCTACTCCGCCATCGCGCTGACGTTCCTGCTCATCCCGATCGTCTACACGATCGTGTTCTCGTTCAACGACGCCCGCCGCACGAACATCGTCTGGCGCGGCTTCACCCTCGAGAACTGGTTCACGGTGTGCGAGGCGCAGGGCGTCTGCCAGGCCTTCGGCAACAGCATCCTGATCGGCGTCGTCGCGACCGTGCTGGCGACCACCCTCGGCACCATGATCGCCCTCGCGCTCGTGCGCTACCGGTTCCGGTTCCGCTCCGCGACGAGCCTGCTGCTGTTCCTGCCGATGGCGACCCCCGAGGTCGTGCTCGGTGCGGGGCTCGCGGCGCAGTTCCTGCAGGCGGGCGTCGGCAAGGGCATCGGCACGATCATCCTGGCCCACACGATGTTCTGCATCAGCTTCGTCGTCGTGACGGTGCGCGCCCGCGTGGCGAGCCTCGATCCGGCGCTCGAGGAGGCGGGCCGCGACCTCTACGGCTCCCCGTCCCTGGTGTTCTGGCGCATCACGTTCCCGCTGCTGCTGCCCGGCATCATCGCCGCCGCGCTGCTGTCGTTCGCGCTGAGCTTCGACGACTTCATCATCACGAACTTCAACCGCGGCGCCGATGTGACCTTCCCCTCGTACATCTACACCGCGGCGGCGCGCGGCATCCCGCCCGAGGCGAATGTCATCGCGTCGGGCGTGTTCTTCCTCGCCATCGCGCTCGTGCTCATCGCCCAGTTCAGCGCGGCGGCGCGCCGGCGGCGGCTGGCGAAGACCGGCTGACGGCGGTCCCCGCCGATCGCGGGGGAGCGCGCGTCCCGGTGGGGATGCGCGAAAATGCGGTAATTTATTCCGCAGATGCGGCTACTGTCGTGCCATGCCCCCGCATTTCCGTGTCTCCGAAGCGGCCGCCCTCCTCGGGGTCAGCGATGACACCGTACGGAGATGGGCGGAGGCGGGGCGGCTGACGCTCAGCGGCAGCCCCGCCGTCATCCCGGGCGCCGAGCTGGCCGCCCTCGCGCAGCAGCTCGCGGGGGAGTCGCCGCTCGCCGCCGCGTTCCCCACCTCGAGGGCCTCGGCGCGCAACCGCCTGACGGGCATCGTGACGCGGGTCGTCAGGGACGGCGTCATGGCGCAGGTCGAGATGCAGGCCGGTCCGTTCCGCCTCGTCTCGCTCATGAGCAGGGAGGCCGCCGATGAGCTCGGCCTCGAGCCGGGAACGCTCGCGACGGCCAGCGTGAAGGCGACGACCGTCGTCGTCGAGCTGCCATGAGACGCCCGTCGGCCATGATCGCTCTCGCGGGCGCCGGGCTGATCCTGGCGGGCTGCGCGAGCGCCGTCGCCGAGCAGACGCCTCCCGACGGGGCTCCCGCCGGTGCGATCACGGTGTTCGCCGCCGCCTCGCTCGGCGGATCGTTCGCGACGATCGTCGAAGCCTTCCGGCAGGATAATCCGGGCGTCACGGTGACCGTGAGCGTGGGGGGCAGCGCCGGCCTCGCCACCCAGATCGTCGAGGGCGCGCCGGCCGACGTGTTCGCCGCGGCGAACCCGGCCACCATGGCGGCCGTGAGGGATGCGGGGCTCACGAGCGGTGCGCCGGTCGCGTTCGCGACCAACCGGCTGCAGATCGCCGTCGCCCCCGGAAACCCCGGGGCCGTCTCGGCTCTCGACGATCTCGCGGATCCCGAGCGCACGATCGCGCTCTGCGCCGTGGAGGTGCCCTGCGGCGCGGCCGCGGCGGAGCTCTTCGCAGCCGCCGGGATCACCCCCTCGCCCGATACCTACGAGCAGGACGTCAGGGCCGTCCTCACCAAGGTCGAGCTCGGCGAGGTCGACGCGGGGGTGGTGTACGTCACCGACGTGCGGGAGGCGGGCGACGCGGTCGAGGGCATCGAGGTCGACTCCGATCCGGTCGGGTACCCCATCGCGGCCCTCTCGGCATCGAGCAACCCGCGCGCTGCGGAGGCGTTCGTGGATTTCGTGCTCTCCGCCGCGGGCCGGCGCATCCTCGGGGAGGCCGGGTTTGGCGCGCCGTAGATCGTCGCTGGCCCCGGTGCTGTGGGTGCCGGCGAGCCTCGCCCTCGGCCTGCTGCTTCTTCCGCTCGTCGCCCTCATCGTGCGGGCGCCATGGGCGACGCTCCCGTCGCTGCTCGCGCAGCCCGCCGTCGCTCAGGCCCTCGGGCTCTCCCTCGCCACGGCCGCCGCCGCGACGTCCGTCTGCCTCCTCCTCGGCATCCCGCTCGCTCTCGTGCTGGCGCGATCCGCGGCGTGGCCGGCCGTCCCCCGGCGGTTGCTGCGGTCCCTCATCAGCGTTCCGCTCGTGCTGCCCCCGGTCGTCGGCGGGGTCGCGCTGCTCCTCCTCCTCGGTCGCCGCGGTCTGATCGGCGAGTGGCTGCCGTTCAGCATCCCGTTCACCCCTCTCGCGGTCGTGATCGCGCAGGTCTTCGTGTCGATGCCCTTCCTGGTGATCGCCGTCGAGGGCGCCCTGCGCGCCTCCGACCGCCGCATCGAGGTCGCCGCAGCCACCCTGGGGGCGACGCGGCTCACCGTGCTGCGGCGCATCACCCTGCCGCTCGTGGCGCCGGGGATCGCCTCGGGCGCCCTGCTGTGCTTCACCCGCTCGCTCGGGGAGTTCGGGGCGACGATCACCTTCGCCGGCAGCTTCCCCGGCACGACCCAGACCCTCCCGATCTCCACCTACCTGCTGCTGCAGACCGACCCCGATGCCGCGATCGCGCTCTCCCTCGTGCTCATGGTCGTCTCGGTGGCGGTGCTGCTCGGGCTCCGCGATCGATGGGTGCCGGGAGTGCTGTCGTGAGCCTCGAGGTGAGCATCACCGCGCACCGCGCGGAGTTCGCGGTCGCTCTCGACGCGACGGTCGGGGCCGGCGCGACGCTGGCCCTGCTGGGGCCGAACGGCGCGGGCAAGTCGACCATCCTGCAGGCGCTCGCCGGCCTCGTCGACGCCTCGGGCACGATCCGCCTCGGCGGTCGATCGCTGCAGGGCGTGGAGCCCGAGCGCCGCCGGGTCGGGTACGTGTTCCAGGACTACCTGCTGTTCCCCCACCTGACCGTGCTCGAGAACGTCGCCTTCGGGCCGCGGTCGCGCGGGCACGGGCGGCTCGCGTCGCGCGTTACGGCGACGCGGTGGCTCGAGCGGCTCGATATCGCCGATCTGGCGGGGCGCCGCCCGCCGCAGCTCTCGGGCGGGCAGCAGCAGCGCGTCGCCCTCGCCCGCGCCCTCGCCTCCGACCCCGAGCTGCTGCTGCTCGACGAACCGCTCGCCGCGCTCGACGTCGCGATCCGCGACGAGGTGCGTGCGGAGCTCGCCCGTCACATCCGCGAGTGGGGCGGGCCGACGATCGTCGTCACGCATCACTTCGAGGACGCCCGGGTGCTCGCCGATCACGTGATCGTCATCGAGGAGGGGCGCACGACCCAGGCGGGCACGGTCGCGGATCTCGTCCGAGCGCCCTCGACGGCGTACGTGCGGCGCCTCGTCGCGGGCGGCGCCGACGACTGAGCGCACCAGACCGTCGCGGTGCCGACACGGCGGCGACCGCCGCGGCCGGCGGTCGCCGATGACGGGATACCCGCCCCGCCTCAGACGGCGGTGACGCGCAGCCCGCCGACGACGGTCTCCCCGCCGAGCACGGGCTCCCGCCCGGCGGCGACGACCTCGGAGGCTGCCGCCGGGTCGACGAGCCCCTCGGCGACGAGCAGGGCGAGCGCCACCGGCGTCGTCGCGCGCATGGAGCCGTCGAGCACCTTCACGGCCACCGCGTGCCCGCTCGGGGTGCCGATGACGACGAGCCCCTCCGCCCCGATCTTGGCGAGCACGCCGAGGCGCTCGATGGCCTCGGTGTTCGCCCGCCCCGGGCCGTCGATCGCCCACGGCGCGGCCTGCACGGCGGCCATGAGGCGGGCGGCGTGCGCGTCCGCGCCGGCGGCGATGCGCGCGATGGCGCGCGCGAGCCCGACGAGGCTCGTCGCGTGCAGGGGGGCTCCGCAGCCGTCGAGGCCGGAGTGCGCGACCGGCTCCCCGGTCCACTCCTCGATCGTCTCCACGATGCGGCGCTGCAGGGGGTGCTCGGCGTCGAGGTAGTGCTCGGCGTCCGCCCCGAGCGCGTCGCTCGCCCGCAGGAAGGCCGCGTGCTTGCCCGAGCAGTTCATGGTGATGCGGGCGGGCCCGAGTCCGGCCGCCTGACGGGCGGCGCGCTCGCGCGCGCCGAGGGGCCACTGGGCGGGGCACTGCAGGGCCGAGGCGTCGCGACCGTCGGCGGCGAGCATCCCCTCGACGACCGCGAGGTGCGCGGGCGAGCCGCAGTGGCTCGCGGTGCCGAGGACGAGCTCCTCGTCGGTGAAGCGCGCGCCGGTGCCGAGCACGGCGAGCGCCTGCACGGGCTTGAGCGTCGACCGGGGGAACACGAGCGCCCGCGCCTCGCCGACCGCCCGCAGAACGCGGCCGTCGGCATCGACGACGACGGCCGCGCCGATGTGCCGCGACTCAATGAACCCCGAGCGCTCGACGACGGCGAGCTCGACGCTGCCGGCCGCATCGAGCGGTGCGGGGGTGGTGGGGGAGGGAGCGTGCGCGGGAGCGGAGGGCATGATGGATCGAGCGTATCCGTCGGCGCGTCCGTCGTCGGCGGGGGAGGAGCGTCATGGATCCGGAGCACGGCTTCGCCGTCGAGATCACTTGGACGGGGGCCCGGGAGGGCGGCACGACCGGGTACCGCGATTACGGCCGCGACCACGATGTACGGGCCGAGGGCAAGCAGCACGCCATCGCGGGGTCGGCGGCGCGCCCCTTCCGCGGCGAGGCCGATCGCTGGAATCCGGAGGAGATGCTCGTGGCCGCCCTCGCGCAGTGCCACCTGCTGAGCTACCTGCACGTCGCCACCACCGAGGGTCTCGTCGTGGTCGCGTACCGCGATGCCGCGAGCGGCACGCTGCGCACCGAGGGGCTCGGCGGCCGCATGGTCGGGGCGGTCCTGCATCCCGTCGTCACGCTCGCCGCCCATCACGACGAGGGGGATGCGCGCCGGGCGATGGCGGCCCACGCCCGGGCGGGCGAGCTGTGCTTCATCGCGAACTCGGTGAGCTTCCCGGTGCGGCACGAGCCGCGCATCCTCATCGCCGAGGCCTGAACCGGCCGCCGACCGCGCCGTCGACCTCGCCGCCGTCCGCGCATCGCGCCGCGGATGCCCGGCCGTCGTGGAGGGAGCGCATAGCCCGCCCGTGCGAGGATGGGGACTTCGTGCTCGCCGACAGCAAAGGACATCTCGTGCGCCGCACCCCCGCCATCCTCTTCTCCCTCGCGCTCGTCGCGGGCCTCGCGGCCTGCGCTCCCGCCGACTCCGATGCGGAGGTCGACGGCGAGACCGCGGCCGAGGAGTGCGTGCCCACCGCGGCCGGCACCTCGTCCGACGCCGTGACCGTCGAGGGCGAGGCCGGCGCCCTGCCGACCATCACCTTCGAGGGGCCGCTCGAGCCGACCGAGACGGAGCGCACGGTGCTCGTCGAGGGCGACGGCGAGGCCATCGAGGAGGGCGACACCCTCACCATCCACTACACGATCGTCAACGGCGGCACGGGCGAGGAGATCGAGACCACCGGCTTCGGCGACCAGCCCCCGGTGAGCGTGCTCGTCGACACCGACTCGCAGCTGCTCGCGGGGCTGTCGAAGACCATCGGCTGCGTGACCGAGGGCTCGCGCGTCGTCGGCGTCATCCCGCCCGCCGAGGCCTTCGGCGCCGAGGGTCAGCCCCAGTTCGGTCTCGAGGCCGAGCAGTCGCTCGTCGTCGTCGCCGATGTCATCGGCATCGCGCCCGAGCCGCTCGAGCGCGCCGAGGGCGAGCCGCAGGAGGCGCCCGCCGGCCTGCCCGAGGTCGAGCTCGCCGAGGACGGCCAGCCGACCGTCACCATCCCCGACGAGGAGCCGCCGGCCGAGTTCCAGCTCGCGACGCTCATCCAGGGCGAGGGCGAGGAGGTCGCCGAGGGCGCCACCGTCGTCGTGCACTACACCGGCTACAACTGGAACACCGGCGAGGTCTTCGACTCGAGCTGGGAGCGCGGCGAGCCCGCGAGCTTCCCGACCAGCGGCGTCATCCCGGGCTTCCGCGACGCGCTCGTCGGCCAGCAGGTCGGCAGCCAGGTCATCGCCGTCATCCCGCCCGAGCTCGGCTACGGCCCCTCGGGCGGCACGCCCGACGGCTCGATCGGCGCGGAGGACACCATCGTCTTCATCGTCGACATCCTCGCCGTCCAGTAGCGGCGGGGGGATGCCCGGCTCGCGTCGGGCAGGATGAGACCATGCGCGACATCATCATCCTCGGCTCGACCGGCTCCATCGGCGTCCAGGCGCTGGAGGTGGTCGCGGCCAACCCCGAGCGGTTCCGCGTCGTCGGCCTCGCGGCCGGCCGCAACCGCGAGCTCGTCGAGCAGCAGGCGCGCGCGTTCGGCGTCGAGCACGTCGCCCTCGGAGCCGAGCAGGCCGCCGAGCTCGTGCGCGACGTGGCCTGCGACGTCGTGCTCAACGGCATCACCGGCTCGGTCGGGCTCGCGCCGACCCTCGCGGCGC
Organism: Microcella daejeonensis; assembly: GCF_026625045.1. Lineage (GTDB taxonomy): Bacteria > Actinomycetota > Actinomycetes > Actinomycetales > Microbacteriaceae > Microcella > Microcella daejeonensis. The sequence goes on from NZ_CP113089.1 coordinate 2,165,813, forward strand.
TCGACGCCGGTCGTGTGCTCGCGCTCGCGAACAAGGAGAGCCTGATCGTCGGTGGCGAGCTCGTCACCGCGCGGGCGCGGCCGGGGCAGATCGTGCCCGTCGACAGCGAGCACTCCGCGATCGCGCAGGCGCTCCTCGCGGGCACGCACGCCGACGTCCGCCGGCTGGTGCTGACGGCGAGCGGCGGCCCGTTCCGCGGGCGCGACCGCGCCTCGCTCGCCGCCGTCACCCCGGCGGAGGCGCTCGCGCATCCCACCTGGGACATGGGGCGCGTCATCACGACCAACTCCTCGACCCTCGTCAACAAGGGCCTCGAGGTGATCGAGGCGCACCTGCTGTTCGACGTGCCGTACGACCGCATCGAGGTGACCGTGCACCCGCAGTCGATCGTGCACTCGATGGTCGAGTTCGTCGACGGCTCGACGATCGCCCAGTGCTCGCCGCCCGACATGCGCCTGCCGATCTCGCTCGGCCTCGACTGGCCGCATCGCGTCGCCGGCGTCGGGGCGCCCCTCGACTGGACGACCGCCAGCACGTGGACCTTCGCGCCGCTCGACGAGGAGGCGTTCCCGGCCGTGGCGCTCGCGAAGCGGGTCGGGATGGCCGGCGCGACCTACCCGGCGGCCTACAACGCGGCCAACGAGCAGGCCGTCCACGCCTTCCACGACGGCCGCATCGGCTATCTCGGCATCCTCGACGTGGTGACCGCCGTGGTGGATGCGCACGAGCCCCAGCCGATGACGCTCGATGGAGTGCTCGGGGCCGAGATCGAGGCGCGGGCGGCCGCCGACGCGCTCATCGCGCGGGGCGCCGGCTAGGAGAGCCCCGGCGACCCGTCCCGGGCCGGTGCCCATGCAGCACGATGGGTCATGCTCGCCCGCGGGGCGCCCGATCCGGAGGAGCCGCTCATGACGTTCGCCGACATCACGATGGTGCCCGTGCCGCGCGATCGCCAGGAGGCCTACCGCGCCTTCTCGGCGCGCATGGCCGCGGTGTACCGCGATCACGGCGCGACCCGCATCGTCGAGTACTGGCAGGCGGGCGAGCGCGCTCGCCCGGAGGACTTCCACGCGGAGGGCGCGGTCTACGCCGAGGGCGAGCTGCGCGGCCTCGCCGATGCCGCGGGGGCGCGCGATGCGGAGTCGGTCGTGGTCTCGGTGATCGAATGGCCCTCGCGCACGGCGCGCGATCGCGGGATCGCGGCTGCTGCGCAGGACCGGCGCGTTCTCGACACCCTGGAGGAGGAGCCGCTCTTCGACGGAGGACGCCTCCTCGGCGAGACCTTCGAGGTCGTGCTCCGCGCGCCCGCCGATGACTGAGCGGGCCGCGGGCGAGCGCCCTCGACCGCGGTCGCGCTCGACCGCCGAGGTCGAGCGGCGCGACGGCTAGTCGTCGTCCTCGTCGTCCTTCTTGCCCTTGCCGCCGTTGCCCCGCTCCTCGTCGCGGGCGGCCTCCTCCGCGGCGGCCTGCTCCGCGGCGACGCGCGCGGCCTCGGCAGCGGCGGCCTCCTCGGCGGCGGCCTGCTCGGCGGCCGCGCGTTCGGCGTCCAGCGCGGCGGTGACGTCGGCGCGCACGAGGGCGATAGCAGCGGCGATCGCGTCGGCGCGGGCCTGCGTGATCTCGCCGCGGGCCAGGGCGGTCTGCGCGGCGGTCTCGAGCTCCATGAGCTCGGTCTCCGTCGTCGACCAGTCGCCCCCCGCCGCCGCGGTGCTGACGGCGGCAACCCGCTCCTGCAGCCCGAGGGCGGTCTCGGCGTCGTAGCCCGATCCGGCGCAGCCGGCGAGCACGAGCGATGCGGCGATGACGAGGGCGGCGGCGGCGCGCGAGCGCGCCGCGCGGGGCCGTCGGCTCGGGATGCGGTCGGTCATGGTTCCACGCTCCTCTGCAGCTGCTCGAGATGCTCACCCAGGGTCCCGTCGACGACGGCGTACTCCGGCGGGGTGTCCGCGTCCACGCGCGCCGCCGAGCCGGTCGTCGTTCCGAAGAGCGCGGCCAGGGCGATCCCCACGACGAGCAGGGAGGCGGCGATGCCGCCGATCGCGACGACGGGATGCCGACGGAGCGCCGTCATCGCGCCCGTCTCGGGCCGGTCGGCCGTGCGCGGTGCGGTCGAGTCGCTCTGGGACGGCGTCGTCGCCTCGGGACGGGCGGGCCGGGAGCCCGGAGCGGGGGGAGGGGGCGCCGGGAGGGCCGAGGACAGGGCGACGGTGGCGGCGGTCGGGCTCGATCGATCGGCGTGCTGCGCCGTCTCGGGGTCGGCCCCGGCGGCGCCCATCGCCGCCGTCGGCAGGTCGGCGCCCGTGCTCGGCGCGGCCACGGGCAGGCGGAGCGTCGGGTCGAGCCCCTCATCGCGCGCCGGGGGGAGCGCCGGGATCGCGGCCACGGCGCGCAGGCGCTCGGCGGCCTCGCGTGCGGTGAGACGGGCATCCTGCTCGCGCGCTGTCATGCCGCGGAGGAGCTCGGCCCACGCGGGGTCGAGTCGGGCCGGCAGGAGGGGATCGCGCGCAAGCCGGGCGGCGGCCGACTCGACACCGGAGCCCGGGAAGGCCCGCTCGCCCGTGAGCGCCTCGAGCAGTACGAGTCCGAGGCTGTAGACGTCGCTCGCGGGCCCGACCGCCCCGCCGACGGCCTGCTCGGGGCTGAGGTAGTGGGCGGTGCCGAGCACGGAGCCCGTGGCCGTCATGCGCGTCTCGTCGATGAGTCGAGCGATGCCGAAGTCGGCGAGCTTGGCGCGGGCGCCGGTGTCGGCGCTCTCGCGCTCCGGCACGAGGATGTTGCCCGGCTTGACGTCGCGGTGCACGATGCCGCGATCGTGGCTGTAGGAGAGCGCGTCGGCGACGGCGGCCCCGATCACCGCGACCTCGCTGCTCGACAGCGGTCCGGCATCCATCGCGGTGCGCATGTCGCCGCCCGTGACGAGCTCGAGCACGAGCACGGCGCTGCCGTCGTCGTCGGCCACGGCGTCGAAGAGCGTCACGAGGCCCGGGTGGTTGAGCGAGGCGAGCATGCCGACCTCGCCCTCGTGCCGGCGCATGTCGTCGTCGTCGGTCAGCTCCGGTCGGAAGACCTTGAGCGCCACCCGTCGGGGGATGTTCTGGTCGGCCGCCTCGTACACCGTCGACATGCCCCCGCGGCCGATGAGCCGGTCGATGCGGTAGCGACCGGCGACGAGCGCGCCGATGCGTCCGTCGGTCGTGGCGCCGTCGGTCGTGGCGCCGTCGTTCGATGTCTGGTGCACGGTGGTCGAGCGTACCCGCGCCGGATGAGAGGGCCGAGACGCTCCGCAGGCCGCCCTCAGGCTCCGGCGGTGCGAGCGCGGCTACAGTGTCGCCGTGGAGATCGTGCTGTACATCGTCGGCGTGCTCTCCATCGTCGTCGGCCTCGCCGTGTCGATCGCCCTCCACGAGCTCGGTCACTTCGCCCCCGCCAAGTGGTTCGGGGTGCGCGTCGGGCAGTTCATGATCGGCTTCGGCCCGACGATCGTCTCGCGCCGTCGCGGCGAGACCGAGTACGGGCTCAAGTGGATCCCGCTCGGCGGCTACATCTCGATGTCGGGCATGTACCCGCCGGTGAAGGAGGGCGGGCGCGCGCGCACCGCCTCGACGGGCTTCTTCCAGACCCTGGTGCAGGATGCCCGCACCGCCTCGGCCGACACCATCGTCGAGGGCGAGGAGCAGCGGGCCTTCTACCGCCTCCCGGTGCTCAAGCGCGTCATCATCATGCTCGGCGGCCCGTTCATGAACCTCGTCATCGCGGTCGTGCTCTACGGCGTGCTGCTCATGGGCTTCGGGATCCCGCAGCTGTCGACGACGATCGGCAGCGTCAACGAGTGCGTGCTGCCCGCCTCGAGCGAGCGCCAGGAGTGCGCCCCGGGCGATGCCGCCTCTCCCGGCGCCGAGGCCGGGCTGCTGCCGGGCGACCGCATCGTCGCGATCGACGGTGAGGCCGTCGAGAGCTGGGACGACGTCACCGGCGCCGTGCGACCGTCGGCGGGGGAGCCGCTCTCGGTGGAGATCGAGCGCGAGGGCGCGCCCCTCACCGTGACCGTGACGCCCCTGCTGACGGAGCGCTTCGCGGTCGTCGACGGCGAGGTCGTCGAGGGCCCCGACGGCGAGCCCGTGCTCGAGGAGGTCGGCTTCGTCGGCGTCGGTGCCGCGTTCGAGACCGTCCGGCAGCCGATCACCGAGGTGCTGCCGGCCGTCGGCGACAACATCGTGCGGGTGGTCGAGATCATCATTTCGCTGCCGCAGCGCATGATCGACGTGGCCCAGGCGGCCTTCGGCACCGAGGAGCGCGACCCGAACGGCCCCATCAGCGTCGTCGGCGTCGGGCGCATCGCGGGGGAGATCGCGAGCCTCGACACCATCCCGGTCGTCGACCGCATCGCGAACATCACAGGCGTGCTCGCCTCGCTCAACGTGGCGCTCTTCGTCTTCAACCTCATCCCGCTGCTGCCGCTCGACGGCGGGCACGTCGCCGGCGCGCTCTGGGAGGGGCTGCGTCGCCGCATCGCGAAGCTCTTCGGTCGCCCCGAGCCCGGCCCCATCGATACCGCGCGGCTCGTGCCGATCACGCTCGCCGTGGTGCTCGTGCTCGGCGCGATGAGCGCCCTGCTGATCTACGCCGACATCGTCAACCCGGTCAGCATCTTCTAGCCGCCGCCCCTCCGGCGGCCGTCTCAGGCGGTCTCGAGCAGCAGCGCGTCGCCCTGACCGCCGCCGCCGCAGAGCGCGATCGCCGCCCGGCGCGCCCCGCCGGCGGCGATCACGTGCGCGGCGTGCGCGACGAGGCGCGCGCCCGATGCGCCGATGGGATGCCCGAGGGCGATCGCCCCGCCGTGCGGGTTCACCCGCGCCAGGTCGACCCCGAGGTCGCGCGCCGACTGCAGGGCGACGGCGGCGAAGGCCTCGTTGATCTCGAGGTGGTCGAGCGTCTCGATGCCCCATCCCGCACGATCCGCCGCGCGCCGGATGGCGCGCGCCGGCTGCCCGTGCAGCGAGGTGTCGGGCCCGGCGACGTGCGCCCAGCCGGCGATGCGCGCGAGCACGGGCAGGCCCTGCTCGCGGGCCCACGAGGCCCGGGCGACGATCACCGCGGCGGCGCCGTCGCTCAGCGGCGAGGCGTTCCCGGCGGTGATGGTGCCCTCGGCGGCGAAGGCCGGGCGCAGCGCCGATAGCGTCTCGACGGTGGTGTCGGGGCGGATCCCCTCGTCGGCGTCGACGACGGTGTCGCCCCTGCGCCCGGCGATGGTCACGGGCTCGAGCTCGGCGGCGAGCACGCCATCGCCCGCCGCGGCCGCCGCCCGCCGGTGCGAGTCCGCGGCGATGGCGTCCTGCTCCGCGCGGCCGAGACCCAGCACCGCCACGTCGGCCTCCGTGGCCTCGCCCATGGAGCGGCCGCTGATCGCGTCGGTGAGGCCGTCGTGCGCGGCGTGGTCGAGCGCCGCCACGGTGCCGTAGGCCCAGCCGAGCCGGCTGCCGGGCAGCAGGTGCGGAGCGCGGGTCATCGACTCCTGCCCGCCGGCGACCACGGCGTCCGCGTCGCCCGCGAGGAGCATCCGCGCCGCATCGATGACGGCGCGCGCGCCCGAGAGGCAGACCGAGTTGACGGCGACCGAGGGCACCGTGAGCGGGATGCCCGCCCCCACCGCCGTCTGCCGGGCGGGGTTCTGCCCGGCGCCGGCCTGCAGCACCTGGCCCATGACGACGGCGTCGACCGCCGCGGGGTCGAGCCCGGCCCGTCGGAGCGCCCCGCGCACGGCGAGGGCGCCGAGGTCCACCCCCGTGAGCGGGGAGAGGGCGCCGCGGACGCGTCCGAACGGCGTGCGGGCGGCGGAGACGATCACGATGTCGTCGGTCATGGAGTGCTCCTTCGCGCTCTCGAGGGCGGGCATTGACAGCGTCGCCGGGCCGCCGATACCGTTCGGCTGAACGCGGCGGCAGCCGCCACCGTAGCGCGGAAACCCCGCCCGGGTGGGGGCCGCGCACGCGGGGCACGAGGGCGTGCGGTTCTGTCGGAGACCCCGGCACGGGCGGCGCCCACCCAGGAGAGGTGCGCCATGGCCATCGACAAGACCGTCCCGACCGCGCGGGACGCGGTCGCCGGCATCCCGAGCGGCGCGAGCATCGCCGTCGGCGGCTTCGGACTGTGCGGCATCCCGATGGTGCTCATCCAGGCGCTCCTCGAGCAGGGCGCCGATCGCCTGCGGATCGTGAGCAACAACTGCGGCGTCGACGACTGGGGGCTCGGCGTGCTGCTCGCCGCGCGCCGCATCGCCGTCATGACCTCCTCCTACGTCGGTGAGAACAAGGAGTTCGAGCGGCAGTTCCTCTCCGGCGAGCTCGAGGTCAACCTGACGCCGCAGGGCACGCTCGCCGAGAAGCTGCGCGCCGGCGGCGCCGGCATCCCCGCCTTCTTCACGCAGACCGGGGTCGGCACGCAGGTCGCCGAGGGCGGACTGCCCCGCCGGTACGCCCCCGATGGCAGCATCGCGCTGGCCTCCGCGCCGAAGGAGGTGCGGGCCTTCACCTACCGCGGGCTTGAGGGGGAGTTCGTGCTCGAGGAGGCCATCACGACCGATTACGCCCTCGTGCACGCGGCCCTCGGCGACCGGCACGGCAATCTCGTCTTCGCCCGCTCCGCCCGCAACTTCTCGCCGCTCGCGGCGATGGCGGGGCGCGTGACCATCGCGCAGGTCGAGCGGCTCGTCGAGCCGGGGGAGCTCGATCCGGACGCGGTGCATCTGCCGGGCATCCACGTCGATCACGTCATCGAGGTGGGCGAGCAGGTGGAGAAGCGCATCGAGCGCCGCACCACGCGCGCGGCCGCGACCGGGGCGGGGGCGCGCTGATGGCGCTCACCCGCGAGCAGATGGCGGCGCGCGCCGCGCGCGAGCTCGTCGACGGCTCGTACGTCAACCTCGGCATCGGGCTGCCGACCCTCGTTCCCAATCACGTGCCGCCGGGCATCGAGGTCGTGCTGCAGTCCGAGAACGGCATCCTCGGCGTGGGCCCGTACCCCGGCGAGGGCGCCGTCGACCCCGATCTCATCAACGCGGGCAAGGAGACCGTGACCGTGCTGCCGGGCGCGGCCTTCTTCGACTCCGCGGCGAGCTTCGGGATGATCCGCTCGGGCGCGATCGACGCCGCCATCCTCGGCGCGATGCAGGTCTCGGCCGCCGGCGACCTGGCCAACTGGATGATCCCCGGGCGCATGGTCAAGGGGCCGGGAGGCGCGATGGACCTCGTGCACGGCGCGCGCCGCGTGATCGTGCTGATGGAGCACGTGGCGAAGGAAGGCTCGCCCAAGATCGTGCACGAGTGCTCGCTGCCGCTCACCGGACGGCGCGTCGTCGACCGCATCATCACCGACCTCGCGGTCATCGACGTGACCGACGACGGCCTCGATCTGATCGAGCTCGCCGAGGGCGTGACGGTCGAGGAGGTGCGCGCCGCGACGGAGCCGCCGCTCCGGGTCGCGTTCAGCGCCGTGCCCTAGTCTGACGACGTACCCGTCGGCGGCTCGACCGTCGTGAACCATCGAAAATGGAGTCATCGTGCCTGCAGTCAACCTCGGAATGCCCAAGGCCCGCGAGGTGCTCGCCCCCCGCCGCAAGTCGCGCCAGATCAAGGTCGGCAAGGTCCTCGTCGGCGGCGACGCCCAGGTGAGCGTGCAGTCGATGACGACGACGCCGACGACCGACATCAACGGCACGCTGCAGCAGATCGCCGAGCTCACGGCGAGCGGCTGCGACATCGTGCGCGTCGCGGTGCCGAGCCAGGACGACGCCGACGTGCTGCACATCATCGCCAAGAAGAGCCAGATCCCGGTCATCGCCGACATCCACTTCCAGCCGAAGTACGTCTACCAGGCCATCGACGCCGGTTGCGCGGCCGTCCGCGTGAACCCGGGCAACATCCGCAAGTTCGACGACCAGGTCGGCGAGATCGCGAAGCGCGCGAAGGATGCGGGCGTGAGCCTGCGCATCGGCGTCAACGCGGGCTCGCTCGATCCCCGGCTGCTGCAGAAGTACGGCAAGCCCACCGCCGAGGCGCTCGTGGAGAGCGCCGTCTGGGAGGCGAGCCTGTTCGAGGAGCACGACTTCCACGACTTCAAGATCTCGGTCAAGCACAACGACCCGATCGTCATGGTGAAGGCCTACCGCCAGCTCGCCGAGCGGGGCGACTGGCCGCTGCACCTCGGCGTCACGGAGGCCGGCCCCGCGTTCCAGGGCACGATCAAGAGCGCCACGGCGTTCGGGATCCTGCTGGGCGAGGGCATCGGCGACACCATCCGCGTCTCGCTCTCGGCCCCGCCGGCCGAGGAGGTCAAGGTGGGTCTGAAGATCCTCGAGAGCCTCAATCTGCGCGAGCGCAAGCTCGAGATCGTGTCCTGCCCCTCCTGCGGCCGCGCGCAGGTCGACGTCTACACCCTCGCGGAGGACGTGACGAAGGGCCTCGAGGGCATGACCGTGCCGCTGCGCGTCGCCGTCATGGGCTGCGTCGTGAACGGCCCGGGCGAGGCGCGGGAGGCCGACCTCGGTGTGGCCTCCGGCAACGGCAAGGGTCAGATCTTCGTCAAGGGCGAGGTCATCAAGACCGTGCCCGAGAGCGAGATCGTGGCCACCCTCATCGAGGAGGCCAACCGTCTCGCCGCCGAGATGCCGGCCGGCGAGCTGGGTTCGCCCGAGGTCGTCACGGCCTGAGCGTCGACGCGCGCGACCTGAAGGGCATCCCGTCGTGCGGTCCCCCTCTTGGGGGACTGACCGGCATGCGCACCGCGCCGCTAGCCTGAACCCAGCGGTCGGGTGACGTCACTCGAAGCGGGGCGCCGGGGGGCGGCGCCCGGTCTTGCGCGCACGTCGTGCCGAGTCCACCCGGTCCGCAGGTTTCCCGCGCGCCCGGCGCGCGGGAAGGGCCTGCGAGCGACCCAAGCCCCCCTTGCCGTCGCTCGCAGGCCGACACCCATTCTCCCCCGTTCGGGGGGCACCGCCACCGGTGCGCCACGCCGCGGGTCGAGGTGCCCCGCACGAAGTAGTGTGGGCGGGTGACAACGCGCCTCTCCCAGCTCTTCGTCCGCACGCTCCGCGACGACCCCTCCGACGCCGAGGTGGCCAGCCATCGCCTGCTCGTCCGGGCCGGCTACATCCGCCGGCAGGCGCCGGGCGTGTTCGCCTGGCTGCCGCTCGGGCTCAAGGTGCGCCGGCGCATCGAGCAGATCATCCGCGAGGAGATGGCGGCCGCCGGCGCGCAGGAGGTGCACTTCCCGGCACTGCTGCCGCGCGAGCCCTACGAGCGCACCGGGCGCTGGGTCGAGTACGGCGACGGCCTCTTCCGCCTGCAGGACCGCAAGGGCGCCGACTACCTGCTCGCCCCGACGCACGAGGAGGTCTTCACGCTGCTGGTGAAGGATCTCTACTCGAGCTACAAGGATCTGCCGCTCTCGATCTACCAGATCCAGGACAAGTACCGCGATGAGGCCCGGCCCCGCGCCGGCCTGCTGCGCGGGCGCGAGTTCTCGATGAAGGACGCCTACTCCTTCGACTACACCGACGCCGGTCTCGACCTCTCGTACCAGGCGCAGCGCGACGCCTACGAGCGCATCTTCAGCCGTCTGGGCATGGAGTACGTGATCGTGCACGCCGACGCCGGCGCCATGGGCGGCTCGCGCAGCGAGGAGTTCCTGCACCCCACCGCGGTGGGGGAGGACACCTTCGTGCGCTCGGCCGGCAGCTACGCGGCCAACGTCGAGGCGTACCGCGCGCCGCGCGCCGAGCCCCTCCCCGTCGACGGGCTCGCCGAGCCCCTCGTCTTCGATTCCCCCGGCACGCCCACGATCGCCACGCTCGTCGCGCTGGCGAACGAGGTGCAGCCGCGTGCCGACCGTCCGTGGGAGGCGGCCGACACCCTCAAGAACGTCGTCCTGCGCCTGCGCACCCTCGAGGGCGACGTCGAGCTCGTCGTCGTCGGCCTGCCGGGCGACCGCGAGGTCGACATGAAGCGCGCCGAGGTGGCCTTCGCCCCCGCCGAGGTCTCGGCGGCGGGCGATGAGGACTTCGCGAGGAACCCCGGGCTCGTCAAGGGCTACATCGGCCCGTGGTCGCCCGAGGGCGCCGTGCTCGGTGAGACCTCGGTCACGGGCATCCGGTACCTGGTCGACCCCCGGGTGGGCGACGGCACCGCCTGGATGACCGGCGCGAACCTGCCCGAGAAGCACGTGCTCTCCCTCGTGGCCGGGCGCGACTTCATCGCCGACGGCATCGCCGACATCGCCGAGGTGCGCGAGGGGGATCCGGCGCCCGACGGCAGCGGACCGGTCGAGCTCGCCCGCGGCATGGAGATCGGCCACGTGTTCCAGCTCGGCCGCAAGTACGCCGAGGCGCTCGATCTCAAGGTGCTCGACGAGAACGGCAAGCTCGTCACCGTCACGATGGGCTCGTACGGCATCGGCGTGACGCGCATCCTGGCGGCGATCGCCGAGGGCAATCACGACGAGCGCGGCCTGATCTGGCCCCGCAGCGTCGCGCCCTTCGACGTGCACGTCGTGGCGACCGGCAAGGACCCGGCGGTCTACGGGATCGCCGAGACGCTCGTCTCCGAGCTCGACGGCATCGGGCTCGACACCTTGTACGACGATCGTCCGAAGGTCTCACCCGGCGTGAAGTTCGGCGATGCCGAGCTCATCGGCGTGCCGCTCGTCGTGATCGTCGGGCGCAACGCCGCCGAGGGCGTCGTCGAGTTCTGGGATCGTCGATCGGGGGAGCGCCGCGACATCGCCCTGCACGAGGTGCTCGACGCCGTGCGCGCCGCGGGCTAGACCCCCCGAACGAGGCTGATCGGTTCACCGGCGGGTCATCGGCGCGCCATCCGCCGTTCATGCGGTGGGCACCGACCGGTCTGCCCACGGGTCCACGCTCGAACCCTCACGCGTTCGAGGGGAGCACCACGATGACCATCACGCCCGACCGAGCAACGGCCGTCTCCACGGGGGAGCGGACCATGCTGCCGATCGCCGCGCACGCCCGGGGCAAGCGATCGCCGGTGACCTGCCGGCTGAAGTGCGCCGACGCCTGCGATCGCCCCGAGTGCAACACCTCGGGCAACCCGACGTTCCGCTCGATCGCTGCGGCGGCCTTCAGCCGTCGGTCGCTGTTCGGCGGCGCGGCCGCGGGGGCGCTCACGATCGCGGCCGCCTCGGGCACGAGCGGCTCGGCCGCGGCGAGCCCCGGCCCCGGCGGGCTCCCGTTCGACCCCATCGCGCCCGTCGACGCGACGATCGATGCGGTCGTCGTGCCGAACGGATACCGCTGGCAGCCCCTCATCCGCTGGGGCGACCCGCTCTTCGCCGACGCCCCGATCTTCGACATCGGCGCCCAGAGCGCGGCCGCCCAGGCGCGGCAGTTCGGGTACAACAACGACTACCTCGACATCCTCGTCGACCCCTCCGGGCTCACGGGCGTGCTCGTCGCCAACCACGAGTACGTCAACCCGGCGATCATGTTCCCGCCGAGCGACGACCCCGCCGAGCTCCGCCGGCGCGGCGAGATCTTCCAGGCCGCGCAGGGTCTGAGCGTCGTCGAGGTCGTGCGCGACTCCGTCGGCGCCCCCTGGCGCACCGTCGTGGGCGGCGCCCGCAACCGCCGCATCACGGTGACGACGCCCTTCGCGGTCGAGGGCCCCGCGCGCGGCTCCTCGCTGCTGCGCACCGCCGCCGACCCCGGGGGCCGGGTGGTGCTCGGCACCCTCGGGAACTGCGCGGGGGGCACGACGCCGTGGGGCACCATCCTCTCGGGCGAGGAGAACTTCAACGGGTACTTCGTCGCCTCGGCGTCGAGCCCCGAGCGCGCGCGCTACGGCTTCAGCGAGAGCCCCACCTCCACCGGCTGGGAGACCTGGGACTCCCGCTTCGACGCCCGCGCGGCCGGCTCCGAGAACGAGCCGAACCGCTTCGGCTGGATCGTCGAGATCGACCCGCAGGATCCGACCTCGACCCCCGTCAAGCACACCGCCATGGGGCGCTTCAAGCACGAGGGGGCGAACGTGCGCGTCGACGACGATGGTCGCGTCGTCGCCTACATGGGCGACGACGAGCGCGGCGACTACCTCTACAAGTTCGTCTCGCGGTTCCGCATGGACCGCGGGGTCGGCCAGGCCGCCCGCCGCAACAATCGTCGACTGCTCACCGAGGGCGACCTCTTCGTCGCCCGGTTCTCCGGCGACTCGCCCGCCGCGGAGATCGACGGCTCGGGGCGCCTGCCCTCCGACGGCGCCTTCGACGGCGTCGGGGAGTGGATCCCGCTCACGCGCGGACGCGCGAGCGCCGTCCCCGGCATGACGCTCGACGAGGTGCTCGTGCACACCCGGTTGGCCGCCGATGCCGTCGGGGCGACCAAGATGGATCGCTGCGAGGACGTGGAGCCGCACCCGACGACGGGCCGCGTCTACATCGCCTGCACGAACAACACCCAGCGCGGGACGGCCGTGCCGGTCGACGAGGCCAACCCCCGCCTGGCGAACCGCGACGGGCACGTCATCGAGCTCGAGGAGGAGCAGGGCGCGGGCGGTCGCACGTTCCGGTGGAGCATCCTGCTGCTCTGCGGCGACCCCGCCGGGGCGGCCCTCACCTACTTCGCCGGCTTCCCGGCGGATCGCGTGTCGCCGATCTCCTGCCCCGACAACGTCGCCTTCGACTCCGAGGGCAACCTCTGGATCTCGACCGACGGGGCCCCGAGCACGATCCGCCGGAACGACGGCCTGTTCAAGGTGCCCCTCGAGGGCGCGGAGCGCGGTCGCGTGCAGCAGTTCCTCTCCGTTCCGCGCGACGCGGAGGTCTGCGGACCGGTCATCCGCAACGCGGAGGGCATGGTGCTGGTCGCCGTCCAGCATCCGGGTGAGGACGGCGCATGGGATGCCCCCACCTCCCTCTTCCCCGATTACGGCGTGCCCGGCCCCGGCCAGGCGCCCGCCGCACCGCGCCCCTCCGTCATGCAGGTCTGGCGCGGCTGACCCGCTCGACCCCGCGCGACCGGGCCCCTCGCCTTACCGGCGGGGGGCCTTCTGCGTGCCTGCGTGCACGGCGTCCTTCGCCCGGGTCGTGGGGATCGGGCCCGTGACGCTGAGCTCGTCCTGCCATTGCTCGACGCCGCGCACCTCGGGCAGGCGGTCGCGGGTGAAGACCGGGTCGCGTCCCTCTGCGCGCTGCGCGCGATAGTCGCGCAGCAGCTTCAGAGCGACTCCCGAGAGCAGCGCGATAGCGGTGAGGTTGACAAGCGCCATCAGGCCCATCACCTGGTCGGCCGTCGTCCAGACGAGCGAGGTCGACACGACCGCGCCGATCACCACGGCGGCGATCACGAGAACGCGGTACACCCGGCGAGCAGTCGCGCTGGAGGTGATGAAGGCCAGGTTGGACTCGCCGTAGTAGTAGTTGCCCAGGATCGAGCTGAACGCGAGGAGGAAGATCACGACGGCGAGCAGGATGCCCGCCCCGCTGCCGAGCGTCGTGACGATGGCCTGCTGGGTGAGGTCGACGCCGCGCTCGGCGGCCGAGAGGTCGGGGTTCGTCACGAGGATGATGAACGCCGTGATCGAGCAGATGAGGAAGGTGTCGAAGTAGACGCCGAGGGTCTGCACGAGCCCTTGCTTGACGGGATGGGTCACCGCGGCCGAGGCCCCCGCGTTCGGCGCGGAACCGAGCCCGGCTTCGTTCGAGAACATGCCGCGCTGCACGCCGACGAGGATGATCGTGCCGATCGCGCCGCCCGCGACCGAGGACGGGTCGAAGGCGCTTCCGTAGATCTCGGCGAAGACCCGCGGCACCTCGCCGACGTTGATGCCGACGATCACGAGGCCGATGAGCAGGTAGAGAAGCGCCATCGCGGGGACGATGGCCTGCGTGACGCTCGCGATGCGCCGGATGCCGCCGAAGATGACGAGCGCCGTGAGCACGGCGAGGGTGCCGGCGACGGCCCACGGGATCCATCCCGGGGCCTCGGCGCCGACGGCGCCGGTGACGGTCGCCGTGATGGTGTTGGCCTGCACGCTCGAGAAGACGAAGGGGAAGCAGGTGATGAGGAGGACGGCGAAGAGGATCCCCATCCAGCGCTGCCCGAGACCCCGCTGCATGTAGTACGCCGGGCCGCCGCGGAAGCCCTCGGAATCCTTCGTCTTGTAGAGCTGGCCGAGGGTGGACTCGATGAAGGAGGACGCCCCGCCGATGAAGGCCATCGTCCACATCCAGAAGATCGCGCCCGGGCCGCCCACCGCGAGGGCCGTGGCGACGCCGGCGATGTTGCCCACCCCGACCCGGGAGGCGGCGCTGACGGTGAAGGCCCCGAACGCCGAGATCGACTGCGGGCGGCCGTCGGCGTCGGCGGGGGTGCGGTCGGTCAGCGTGGAGAACATCGCGGGGATCATCCGCAGCTGCACGACCCCGGTGCGCACCGTGAAGTACAGGCCGAGCCCGATCACGACGGGGAGCACCAGCCAGCTCCAGAGGGTGCCGCCTGCAGCGGCGATGACGGATTCGAGGGAGGCGAGGAGGTCGTCCATCCGGTCAGAGTAGTCATCCGGCGGCATGGGTGCGCGGCCTATCACGGGGCAGGGCGCGGAGGTTCTCGGGTACCGTAGGGGGCGACCGACCGCCCTGCGTCAGCGCGGCCGGCGTCGCCAATCGAATAGTGGAGGTACCGACGTGGACATCGATCTTGCCGTTCTGAGGATGATGGAGCGCGAGCGGGAGATCCCGTTCGACGAGCTGGTGGCCATCATCGAGCAGGCCATCCTCACCGCGTACCTCAAGCACACCGATCAGTCCGACGAGCGCGGCACCGACGCCCCGCAGCCCCGCGTCGAGCTCGACCGCAAGACGGGCCACGTCACGGTGTACGCGCCCGAGTTCGACGAGGAGGGTGTGCTGATCGGGGAGGCCCCCGACAGCCCCGACGACTTCGGCCGCATCGCCGCCTTCGCCGCGAAGCAGGTCATCAACCAGCGCCTGCGCGACATCGGCGACGACAAGGTGCTCGGCGAGTTCAAGGGGCGCGAGGGCGACATCATCGCCGGCGTCATCCAGCAGGGGCCGAACCCGCGCATGATCCACATCGACCTCGGGTCGATCGAGGCGATCCTGCCGCCGGAGGAGCAGGTGCCGGGCGAGGACTACGCCCACGGACGGCGCATCCGTGTCTACGTCACGAGCGTGTCGAAGGGCATGAAGGGCCCGTCGATCACCGTGAGCCGCACCCACCCCTCCCTGGTGCGCAAGCTCTTCGCCCTCGAGGTGCCCGAGATCGCGAACGGCACCGTCGAGATCACCTCCCTCGCCCGCGAGGCCGGTCACCGCACCAAGATCGCGGTGCGGTCCACCGTTCCGGGCGTCAACGCCAAGGGAGCCTGCATCGGCGAGCTCGGTCAGCGCGTGCGCGCGGTGACGAACGAGCTCGGCAACGAAAAGATCGACATCGTCGACTTCAGCGATGACCTGGCGACCTTCGTCAAGCAGGCGCTCTCGCCCGCGAAGGTCACCGACGCCTTCGTCATCGACCCCGCCACGAAGGCGGTGCGCGCTCTCGTCCCCGACTACCAGCTCTCGCTCGCGATCGGCAAGGAGGGGCAGAACGCCCGCCTCGCTGCGAAACTCACCGGGGCCCGGATCGATATTCAGCCCGACTCCGTCATGGAGGACTGAGCAGCTCGCACCCGCGACACGCCCATCATGAGCATCCCGACACCGAGGGGGTAGGATGGAACCCGTCAGAACGTGCATCGGCTGCCGTCGGCGTGCGCCACAGGGCTCTCTCACGAGGGTCGTGGCCCGCGGCGAGACGGCCGTGCCGGATTCCTCGCCCCGGTCGCCGGGTCGAGGGGCGTGGGTGCATGCCACCCGCGACTGCATCGAGACCGCGATGTCGCGCCGGGCCTTCGGGCGGGCGCTGCGCGTCGCGGGTCCGCTCGATGCGGCCCCGGTTCTGGCAGTGATCGGATCCGCCGGATCCCCGAGAGAACAGGCTGATCGGCCAATGGACAACTAATGAGCGGCTCGAAATGAGACCCGTCCACTACTAGTGGTCCGCCCCTGCCTGGGAGCGGATCCCAGACAGGAGATAAGAAGTGGCTGGAAAACCACGCGTGCACGAGATCGCGAGCGAGCTCGGCATCGAAAGCAAGGTCGCCCTCGAGAAGCTCAAGGAGCTCGGCGAGTTCGTCAAGGGTCCCTCGAGCACCATCGAGCCCCCCGTCGCCCGCAAGCTGCGGCAGGCCGTCGAGGCCGCGGGCATCGCCAAGAAGCCCGAGGCCGCCGCGCCCGCGCCGGCTGCGAAGCCGGCCGCCGCGAAGCCCTCGGCGACCCCCACCGCCCCCAAGCCCGCTGAGGCGCCGGCGGCTCCCGCCGCTCCGGCCGCCGAGGCCCCTGCGGCTCCGGCCGCGCCGGCCGCTCCCGCGGCGAAGCCCGCCGAGGGCGGCGAGTCGAAGCCCGCCTCCGCGGCGCCCGGCACGCCCCGCCCCGGCAACAACCCCTTCGCCTCGCAGCAGGGCATGGCCCGCCCCGGCGCAGCCCGCCCGGGCAACAACCCCTTCTCGTCGTCGCAGGGCATGCCCCGTCCCGGTGGCGGCGCCATCCCGCGTCCGACGGCTCCGCGTCCCGGCGCCCCGCGTCCCGGCGCCCCCCGCCCCGGAAGCCCGCGCCCCGGCGCGCCCCGCGGCAACACGCCCTTCCAGGGCCGCACGGGCGGCCCCGGCCGTCCCGGCGGTGCTCCCGGTGCCGGCTTCCAGCGCCCCGGCGGCGCTCCGGGCGGCGGCTTCAGCGGCCCCCGCCCCGGTGGCGGCGGCGGACGCGGTCGCGGACCGGGCGGCGGCACGGCCGGCGCCTTCGGTCGCGGCGGCGGCAAGAGCAAGGCGCGCAAGTCCAAGCGGACGAAGCGGCAGGAGTTCGAGATGCGGGAGGCTCCGTCGGTCGGCGGCGTCAGCGTTCCCCGCGGCGACGGCAAGCAGGTCATCCGCCTGCGCCAGGGCGCCTCGATCACCGACTTCGCCGACAAGCTGGAGCAGCACAGCGGCATGAACGTGCCCCCGGGCAACCTCGTGACGGTGCTGTTCCACCTCGGCGAGATGGCCACGGCCACCGAGTCGCTCGACGGCTCGACCTTCGAGGTGCTCGGCGCCGAGCTCGGCTACCGCATCGAGATCGTCTCGCCCGAGGACGAGGACAAGGAGCTCCTGGAGAGCTTCGACATCGACCTGGACGAGGAGGAGAACGAGGAGGACCTCGTTATCCGCCCGCCCGTGGTCACCGTCATGGGCCACGTCGACCACGGAAAGACCAAGCTGCTCGACGCCATCCGCGAGGCGAACGTCGTCGCGGGCGAGGCCGGCGGCATCACGCAGCACATCGGTGCGTACCAGGTGTGGACGGAGCACGAGGAGATCGAGCGCGCCATCACCTTCATCGACACCCCGGGCCACGAGGCGTTCACCGCCATGCGCGCCCGTGGTGCCCAGGTCACCGACGTCGCCATCCTCGTGGTCGCGGCGGACGACGGCATCATGCCCCAGACGGTCGAGGCGCTCAACCACGCCCAGGCCGCCGGGGTGCCGATCGTCGTCGCCGTCAACAAGGTCGACAAGGAGGGCGCGAACCCGGCCAAGGTGCGTCAGCAGCTGACCGAGTTCGGCCTCGTCGCCGAGGAGTACGGCGGAGACACGATGTTCGTCGACGTCTCCGCGCTGCAGCGGAAGGGCATCCCCGCCCTGCTCGACGCGGTGCTGCTGACGGCGGATGCCGGGCTCGACCTGCGCGCCAACCCGGCCCGCACCGCTCGCGGCGTCGCCATCGAGGCCCGCCTCGACAAGGGTCGCGGCGCGGTCGCGACCGTGCTCATCCAGTCGGGAACGCTGCGCGTCGGCGACGCGATCGTGGCCGGCACGGCCTACGGCCGCGTCCGCGCGATGGTCGACGAGAACGGCGAGAAGATCGAGGAGGCCTACCCCTCGCGCCCCGTCGCGGTGCAGGGTCTCTCGAGCGTGCCGAAGGCCGGCGACACCTTCCTGGTGACCGACGACGACCGCACGGCGCGCCAGATCGCCGAGAAGCGCGAGGCCGCCGAGCGCAACGCCCAGCTGGCCAAGGCCCGCAAGCGCATCAGCCTCGAGGACTTCACCAAGGCGCTCGAGGACGGCAAGGTCGAGTCGCTCAACCTCATCATCAAGGGTGACGTGTCGGGTGCCGTCGAGGCGCTCGAGGAGTCGCTCATGAAGATCGAGGTGGACGACAGCGTGCAGCTGCGCATCATCCACCGCGGTGTGGGTGCGGTGACCGAGAGCGATGTGAACCTCGCGACGATCGACAACGCGATCATCGTGGGCTTCAACGTGCGCCCCGACACGAAGGCGCGCGAGCGCGCTCAGCGCGAGGGCGTCGACATCCGCTTCTACTCCGTCATCTACGCGGCGCTCGAGGAGATCGAGAGCTCGCTCAAGGGCATGCTCAAGCCGGAGTTCGAAGAGGTGCAGTCGGGCGTCGCCGAGATCCGCGAGATCTTCCGCTCGTCGAAGTTCGGCAACATCGCCGGTGTCATCGTGCGCAGCGGAACGATCACGCGCAACGCGAAGGCCCGCGTCATCCGCGACGGCGTCGTGGTGGGGGACAACCTCGCCATCGAGTCGCTGCGGCGCTTCAAGGACGACGTCACCGAGGTGCGCACGGACTTCGAGGCCGGTATCGGTCTCGGCAAGTTCAACGACATCCAGATCGGCGACGAGATCGAGACGATCGAGATGAAGGAGAAGCCGCGCGTCTGATCGACGCCGGTTCCGCGGCCCCCGTCGTTCGACGGGGGCCGCTCTCCTCCCCAGTGAAGGGAACGACCATGGGTGAGAGCCCTCGCGTGCGGAAGGTCGCCGACCGCATCAAGGAGATCGTCGCCAAGCGGCTGGAGCGCGGCATCCGCGATCCCCGCATGGGCTTCGCCACGATCACCGACGTGCAGGTGACCGGCGATCTGCAGCACGCCAGCATCTTCTACACCGTCTACGGCTCCGACGAGGAGCGCGCCGACACGGCCGCGGCCCTCAAGGCGGCCACGGGCATGCTGCGCACCGAGGTGGGGCGCAATCTCAACACGCGCCTGACCCCCTCGCTCGAGTTCATCCTCGACGGGGTGCCCGAGAACGCGATGGCGATCGACGCGCTGCTGCGCGAGGCCCGTGAGCGGGATGCCCGCACGCTGGCCGAGGCGGAGGCCGCGGAGTACGCGGGCGACCCCGACCCCTACGTCAAGCCGCGCGAGCTCGGCGACGACGAGGACTGATCACGCACGAGCAGCGCCCCCGATACGGCGAAGGCCGCGCCGGGGGCGCTGCTCGTTGCGCCGTGGCGGAGCGTTTCGCGCGCCGGCGGCCGCCGGCCCGAGCGCGACTACTCGGTGAAGATCTCGACCTGACCGCCGCCGATGACGAGCGAGACGATGCTGATCGCGACGGCGCCGCCGGTGATGAGCACGGCGATGAGCCCGAGCACGCCGAGCAGCGCGCCCTCGACCTTGCCGAGCTTCTGCGTCGACTCCGACGGGGTGGGGGAGGTGGGGAGCGTCATCGCGGGTCTCCTCGTGCGGTGCGGCCCTCGGAGCGAGGGCGAGAACGGTGGGCGGCCGCGGACGGCCTCTGCACAGCATCCTGACACGGATGCGTCTGCGCGACGGCCGGGAGGCGATCGCGTCGGCTGTCAGGAGCCGGGGAGCCGGTAGCCCTCCTCGGCCGAGCCGAGCGCGAGCCCGTCGCGCAGCAGACCTGCGAGAGCCCGTTCGCGCTGCACGGCGTCGGGCCAGAGCGCCTCGACGACCTCGGCGGGCACGGGGGTGTCGGACTGCCGCAGCTCGCGCATGATCAGCCCGCGCACCTGGCGGTCGCTGCCCTCGAACTTCGCCTGGCGCGGGGCGGCCGGGCCGTCGTAGGCCGGGTAGCCCGCGGAGCGCCAGGCGCAGAGGTGCGCGATCGGGCAGGCCTCGCAGCGCGGGGCGCGGGCGGTGCAGACCGTCTGCCCGAGCTCCATGGTGCCGCCGTTGAGGGCGCGGGCGCGCTCCGGGTCGGCGGGCAGCAGGGCCTCCATGGCCGCGAGGTCGACGCGGGTGCGCGCGGGGCCGGCCTCGCCGAGACCGTTCACCGCGCGGGCGATGACCCGGCGGGTGTTCACGTCGACGACGGGCGCGCGCACCCCGTAGGCGAAGCTCGCGACGGCGCGGGCGGTGTAGTCGCCGATTCCGGGGAGGGCGAGCAGGGCATCCACCTCGCGGGGCACCACGCCATCGTGGCGCTCGCTGATGGCGACGGCGGCCGCGTGCAGGGCGAGGGCCCGGCGGGGGTAGCCGAGACGGTCCCACGCGCGCACGGCCTCGGCGGGGGAGTCGGCGGCGAGCGCGTCGGGCGTCGGCCACCGCTCGAGCCACTGCGCGAGGCGCGGGATGACGCGCGCGACGGGGGTCTGCTGCAGCATGATCTCGCTCACGAGCGTGCCCCACGCCGGGAATCCCGGCTCGCGCCACGGCAGCGGTCTCGCGGCCTCGTCGAACCAGTCGATCACCGCCTGCGCGAGGGCTGACAGACGATCGGCGGGCTCCACGGTGCCAGCCTAGGGTGGTCGCATGAGCGAGAACCCCGCCGCCGAACCGGTCTCCGACGCCGACGCGACGCCGCTGCCGGATGCCCGCCTCACCCTCCTCGACGCGCTCAGCACCGAACTGCTCGCCCTGCACCCGCGCGGCCGCATCATCGTCGCGATCGACGGCGTCGACGGCGCGGGAAAGACCCGGTTCGCCGACGGCTGGGCGCCCGTGCTGCGAGCGCGCGGCGCCGCGGTCGTGCGCGCCTCGATCGACGGGTTCCACCAGCCGCGCAGCGCGCGGTACGCGCGCGGACGCGAGTCGGCGGAGGGCTACTACCGCGACTCGTTCGACCTCGGGGCGCTCCGGGCTCGGCTCGTCGAGCCGTTCCGCTCGGGGGCGGAAGAGGTCGAGACCGCCGTGTTCGACCATGAGAGCGATTCCGCTGTCGACGAGCGCGAGAGCGGCATCCCGCGCGATGCGGTGCTGCTGCTGGACGGGATCTTCCTGCACCGGCCCGAGCTGAGGACGCTCTGGCACTGGACGATCTGGCTCGACGTGCCGCCGGAGGTGCGCGACGCCCGGCTGCGGGCGCGCGACGGCGAGCACTCGGTGGCGCCGCGCTACACCGAGGGGCAGTACCTGTACGAGAAGGAGGCGAACCCGCGGCGGGCCGCCTCGGTCATCATCGACAACGCCGACCCGGCGAGCCCGCGGCGCCTCTTCGACGACTTTTGCTGAGCGCCCGGGAGCGCCTCGCCGCGGACCGGCGGCTGAGCGCGCGGTGGGAGGCGCACCGCGACCGCACCGCACTCCCAGCACTCGCCCCTAGCCTGGCGCGATGCGCGTACTGGTCACGGGAGCTACGGGGTACATCGGCGGGCGGCTCGTCCCTCGCCTCATCGAGGCGGGCCACGACGTGCGGGTCTTCGTGCGCGACGCGGCACGGCTGCGCGAGGTGCCGTGGGGCGACGAGGTCGAGGTGGCGCAGGGCGATCTGCAGCACGCCGACGACGTGCGCGCCGCGGTCGAGGGCATCGAGGTCGTCTACTACCTCGTGCACTCGATGGCGTCGAGCGGCGACTTCGAGCGCACCGAGCAGGTGATCGCCCGCACGGTCGCCGACGCCGCGAAGGCCGCGGGCGTGCGCCGCATCGTCTACCTGGGCGGCCTGCACCCCGACGGCCCGCTCTCGCGCCACCTGCGCAGCCGCAAGGAGGTCGGCGACATCCTGCTCAGCTCGGGAGTGCCCACGGTCGCCCTGCAGGCGGGCGTCGTCATCGGCTCGGGCTCGGCGAGCTTCGAGATGATCCGCCACCTGACCGAGGTGCTGCCGTACATGCCCGCGCCGAAGTGGGTGCGAAACTTCATCCAGCCGATCGCCGTGCGCGACGTGCTGCACTACCTGATCGAATCGGCCGAGCTGCCCGACGACGTCAACCGCACCTTCGACATCGGCGGCCCCGACGTGCTGCGCTACGGGCAGATGATGAACGGCTACGCCCTCGAGGCCGGGCTCAAGCAGCGCCCCATCGCGAGCCTGCCGGTGCTCACGCCGTACCTGGCCAGCCAGTGGGTCAACCTCGTCACGCCCATCCCGCGCTCGCTCGCCGTGCCGATCATCTCGAGCCTGCAGTACGACGCCGTGGCGCGCGAGCACGACATCGACGCCGTCATCGCGCCGCCCGAGGGCGGGCTCACCGGCTACCGCACCTCGGTGCGCTACGCCCTCGCCAAGATGCGCGAGGGCGAGGTCGAGACGAGCTGGCGCAATGCGGCGGTGCAGGGCGCCCCGAGCGACCTGCTGCCGAGCGACCCCGACTGGAGCGGGCACACCGTCTTCACCGACCTCAAGACGATCGACTCCTCGGCGCCCCCCGAGGCCCTGTGGCGCGTCGTCGAGGGCATCGGCGGCGACAACGGCTGGTACTCGTGGCCCGTGGCATGGGCTGCGCGCGGCTGGCTCGACAAGCTCGTCGGCGGCGTGGGGCTGCGCCGGGGCCGTCGTGATCCCGAGC
The DNA here is from genome assembly GCF_026625045.1 of Microcella daejeonensis. Lineage (GTDB taxonomy): Bacteria > Actinomycetota > Actinomycetes > Actinomycetales > Microbacteriaceae > Microcella > Microcella daejeonensis. The sequence goes on from NZ_CP113089.1 coordinate 2,188,421, forward strand.
GGCTCGCGCCGGGCGACGCCCTCGACTGGTGGCGCGTGGAGACGATCGACCGCGGCCGGTTCCTGCGCCTGCGCGCCGAGATGAAGGTGCCGGGCCGCGCGTGGCTCGAGTTCTCCGTCGAGCCCCGCCCCGGGGGCGGCTCGCGGCTCGTGCAGCGCGCGATCTTCTTCCCCTCCGGGCTCGGGGGCCGCCTGTACTGGACCTCGATCCTGCCGTTCCATGGCGTGATCTTCCAAGGCATGGCAAGCTCGATGGCGAAGACCGCGGTATCGGGCCGAGCCCGCTGAGCCGCGACGATCCTGTGCCGATCGGCACCGACCGTTCTCCGGGGGGAGAAGAACGACCATGACGGATGCCCGTCCCGCGCTCGCGCGCGCCCTCGCCGCCCTGACCCTGCTCGTCACGCTGCTCGCCGGCCTCGTGCTCGCCGGCCCCGCTGCGCCGGCCCACGCCGATGAGTCGGGCGTCATCGCGGCCCGCCTCAACGAGGCCCGCGCGGCCAACGGCCTCGGCGCGCTGCGGCGCAACGGCTCGCTCGATGCCGTCGCCGCCGCCTGGGCCGCGCAGATGGCGGCGAGCGGCACGCTCGCGCACAATCCGAACTACAGCACCCAGATCCCGGGCGGCTGGAGCCGCGTGGGCGAGAACGTCGCCCAGGGCTACCCCTCGGGCTCGGCCATGCACGACGGCTGGTGGAACTCCTCCGGCCACCGCGCGAACATGCTGGGCGCCTACACCGACGTCGGCATCGCCTTCCTCAGCGCGGGCGGCACCACCTGGGGCGTGCAGGTCTTCGCCGCCTACGGGGCGCTCCCGGCCGCCCCGGCCCCGGGGGCGGCTCCGGCTCCCGGCTCCGGTTCCGGCCCCGGCGGCTCGTCATCGGGTGCATCGCGCGCGGCCGCCGACGCCGCCGCCACGGAGGCCGCGCGCGTCGCGGCGGAGGCCGAGGCCGCCGCGGCGGCGGAAGCCGCGCGCATCGCCGAGGAGGAGCGCGTGCGCGCCGAGGAGCTCGCGGCCGCGCAGGCCGCCGAGGAGACCCGCATCGCGCGGACCCGCGAGGCGCTCGCCGCGCAGCAGCAGGAGCAGGAGGAGGCCGCGGCGGTCGCCGCCCGCACCTCGAGCGGCGGGCCCGTGGACCCGAGCGGGGCCGACCCGGTCGCCGCCTCCGCGGTGGGCGCCCTCGAGGGCGTGCGGGTCGACGCCGGTGCGGTGCTCGCGGCGCTCGCGGGTCTCGCCGCGCTCGTCGGGGGCGGGATGCTCGTGCCGGGCATCCGTCGTCGCATGATCGGTCTCGCGCGACGCGCCGAACCCGCGAAGGCGTTTCAGGTCACAGAACGGTAACGCCGTGGGCTAGGGTGACGGAACCCGCACCGTCGCGGGCACCCCGACCCTCATGGGAGCGTGCCGATGACGTCACCGCAACCCGTCCACCCGAGCCCCGCACGGCAGCCCCGCGCGCGCCCCGCCCGACGGCGGCCCGCGCATCCCGCGCACCGCACAATCGCCGCCGCCGCGGCGACCGTCGCCCTCGTGCTCGTGATGAGCGTCGACGCCGATGCCGCCTCGGTGCACGCCGCGAGCGTGCAGGCGCAGAGCATGTTCGGCGGGCTGCGGCAGCCGGGCGACGCGGCCTTCATCGCGGGCCACCGCGGCGATCGGGCCACCGCGCCCGAGAACACGCTGCCCGCCATCGCCGCCGTGCTGGAGTCGGAGATGGAGTACGTCGAGATCGACGTGCAGAAGAGCCTCGACGGCGAGCCCGTCATCATCCACGACGAGACCGTCGATCGCACGACCGACGGCACCGGTCTCGTGGCCGAGCTGACGTGGGCGCAGCTCTCGGCGCTCGATGCGGGCAGCTGGTACGCGGGCGAGTACGCGGGGACGCGCATCCCGCATTTCGACGAGTTCATCGCGCTGTTCCGCGGCTCGCAGAAGAAGGCCCTCGTCGAGCTCAAGGGGGAGTGGTCGGTCGACGAGATCCGCCCGCTCGTGCGCGAGATCTACGCCGCCGGCGTGCAGAGCCGCATCGTCTTCGCGAGCTTCGCCTTCGCGACGATGCACCATCTGGTGGATGCCGCACCGAACCTGCCGCGCGTGATCATCCGGCGCGATCTGCAGTTCGATCCCGTCTGGCTCGCCGAGTTCTACCGCGCGGCCGCCGTGCTCACGCGCCTGCAGGCCGTGGAGGAGGATCCGGGGGTGGTCGACCGCATGCACGAGGCCGGGTACGGGCTGCTGCTCTACACGCTCAACAGCGAGGAGCGCTGGAGCGAGGCGCTCGACTACGGCGTCGACGGCATCATCACCGACGAGCCCAGCGAGCTCGACGCCTGGCTGGCCAACACGGCGCCCGGCACGTAGCGGCTCAGCGCCGGCGCAGCAGCGCCGCGTAGACCTCGATGCCCTCGAGCCACGCGTCGACCCTGATGCGCTCGTTGCGGGCGTGCAGGCAGGAGCGCTCCTCGCCGCTCATCCGGAACGGCGCGAAGCGGTACACGTGATCGCTGATCGTCGTGAACCAGCGGGCGTCGCTGGCCTGCATCATCACGTAGGGCGTGACGAGCAATCCGGGATGCACCTCCTGCACCGCCGCGACGACCGCGTTCCACGCCTCGCCCTCGGCGGGCGACACGGGCGAGGGCTCGCTCGGATCGGTCACGCTCACGACAACCTGCGGGTCGTCGATCGCCCGCCGCACCTGCTCGACGGCCTCCTCGACGCTCGAGCCCGGAGCGACGCGCATGTTCACCGTGGCCTCGGCGCGCTCGGCGAGGGCGTTCGCGGCGTGCCCCGCGCGCAGCTCGGTGACCGCGCGCGTGGTGCGCACCATGGCCGCCGTCTCGGGACCGCGGCGGGCAAGCACCCGGGCGAGCACGGGCGCGAGAACGTCGACGAGACGGAAGACGGTGCGCAGCGGCGGGCGGGCGTGCGCGCCGAGCGTGCGGATCATGCGGCGGGTGGTCGGGTCGAGGCGCACGGGAGCGGGGCGCTCGGCGAGGCGCAGCACCGCCCGCGCGAGCCGATCGGTGGCCGAGAGCGGGGGCGGGCTCGCGGCATGCCCGCCGTGCTGGTCGACGCGCAGGTGCAGCACCGTCACGCCCTTCTCAGCGACCCCGATGACGGCGAAGGGCTCGGCGACCCCGGGGAACGCGCCCTGCACGATCGCCCCGCCCTCGTCGAGCACGAGCGCGGGGCGCTCCCCGCGCTTCTCCAGCGCGCGGACGATCGCGCGCGCCCCCGTCCCCGCCGTCTCCTCGTCGTGCCCGAAGGCGAGCAGCACGTCGTGGCGCGGCGTCACGCCCTCGGCGAGCAGGCGCTCGACGGCTTCGAGGACGGCGACCGCGGCGCCCTTGTCGTCGAGCGTGCCGCGGCCCCAGAGAACCCGCTCACCGGTCTCGTCGCGCGCGAGCACCGCGTCGAAGGGCGGGTGCTCCCATCCCTCGTCGTCGGCCGGTACGACGTCGTAGTGCGCCATGAGCACCGTCGCCGGGCCGGGCTCCCGCCCCTCCCACCGGTAGAGCAGCGCGTGCCCGGCGTGCCGCTCGCGCTGCAGCACGGCGTGCACTCCGGGGTAGAGCCGCGGCAGCGCCGCGAGGAACCGGTCGAAGGGCTCCGGATCGCCGCCGCTCCGCGACGACACCGTGGGGATGCGCAGGAGCTCGCGGAACCGCTCCAGCGCGGCGTCGTCGCCGTGCACCGGGGCGGCCGCGGTCGAGACCTCGGTCATCCGCACACTCTAGGCCGCCGCGCCCACGGGCACGAGGGCCGCTAGCCTCGCCCCTATGAGCCCGACGCCGCATCGCACCGCCGCCCTGCTGCTGCTGGCCGCTCTCGCGCTCGGGGTCGTCGGGTCGGTCACGGCGGGGCTCACGGCGGTGCCCGTGCCGGCGCAGGCCGCGTCCAGCGGCTCGGTCGACGACTTCGTCTTCGACTCGATCGAGGTCGAGTACCGGCTCGACCGCGACGCCCGGGGCCGGGCGACGCTCGATGTGGTCGAGACCCTCGTCGCCCGGTTCCCCGAGGCCGACCAGAACCGCGGCATCCGCCGGCAGATCCCGGAGCGCTACCAGGGCCGTCCGACCGGGCTCGAGGTCGACTCCGTGACCGACGAGCGCGGGATCGCCCGACCGTACTCCGTCGAGTCGGAGGACGGCGTCACGCGCGTCACCGCGGCGGTCCCCGAGGGGCAGTTCGTGCGCGGGGTGCAGACCTACGTGATCACCTACTCCCTGCGCGATGCCGTCGACGCGTTCGACGACACCGGCGCCGAGGAGTTCTACTGGGACGTCACGGGGACCGACTGGGCCCAGCCCTTCGCCCGCGTGACCGCCCGCGTGGTGCTCGGAGAGGGTCTCGCCGAGGCGCTGCTGCCCGAACGGCTGTTCTGCTACCGGGGTGCGGCGGGCTCGACAGACCCCTGCCCCATCGCGCTCGAGGGCGGCACCGTCGTCGCGACCGCCGATGGTCAGGCCCCCTATGAGACGGCGACCGTCGCACTCGGGTTCCGCCCGGGCACCTTCACCCTCTACGACGACTCCTACCTCGCGAGCCCGGGCGCCGTCGTGCAGGTCCTGGGCGGTCTCGCGGCGATCGCGACCGCCGCCTGGGCGGTCGTCCTGCGCCGCGGCCGCTACCGCGATGCGCCCGGTCGCCCGGTCATCGTCGCCGAGTACCTGCCGCCGCGGGGGCTGCCGGTGATGGATGCCGCGCTCCTGCTGCACCATCGCAACCGGGCCGTGGCGAGCCAACTGGTCGACCTCGCGGTGCGCCGCGTGATCACGATCATCGAGACCGGCACCGGGCGCGGAGGGCGCAAGCGCTCGTGGCGCCTGCGCCTGGAGTCGGCCGAGGGCGTCGAGGGCGCGGAGCGCGCCCTGCTGGAGGTGCTCTTCCCCGCCGGCCTCGTCCCCGGTGCCGAGAAGACGCTGACGAACAGCGACACGACGACGGGCACCGCCATCCAGAAGCTCCTGCTGCGGGAGGACGGGCGCATGACGACGCGGGGCCTGCGTCGCCCCGTCGCTACCCGGCACGGGCTCGGCCTGACGGCGCTGGCCCTCCTCGCCCTCGTCGCGATGGGCGTCGGCGCGGCGATCGCGGCGGGGGAGGCTCGGGGCGGCGGGCTGCCGTTCGCCCTCATCCTGCTCGCGATCGGCGGCTTCGCGGTGGTCGCGGTCTGCCTGTACCGCCGGCCGTTCACGGCCGAGGGCAGCGAGGTGCGCGATCATCTGCGCGGGCTCGAGCGGTACATCCGTCTCGCCGAGGCCGATCGCATGCGGGTGCTGCAGTCGCCCGAGGGCGCGCTGCGCGACCCGGTCGATGCCTCGAGCCGGGACGAGCAGCTGCGGCTGACGGAGCGGCTGCTGCCGTGGGCGGTGCTGTTCCACCACGAGAAGCAGTGGGCCGAGGTCCTCGGCCGATACGCCGACGAGACGTACCAGCCGGAGTGGTACCGGGGCACCGGATCGTTCTCGGTCGCGAGCTTCTCCGCCGGGGTCGGCGCCATGGCGTCCACGGTGACGTCGAGCTACTCGGGCTCGAGCTCCTCCGGCGGGTCGAGCGGGGGAGGGTCCGCCGGGGGCGGTGGGGGCGGAGGCGGCGGCGGAGGGGTCTGAGAGTCCGCCGCGCGCCCGCGTCGCCGCGGAGCGCGGAGAGGCGTAGACTGACCGTCAGCTTCTGCAGCCCACCGTGTCGTTCTCGACCGGGTCAGGGCTCGGGAGCCGGGCTCCGCGCACCACGGCGGGGCCGTTGCAGTCGGGACACGGTCCACGGACACGGTCCACGCATGACACGGATCACCCACGCGTGCCGGTGCCGGCGCGTCGTCGAGAGGATGCTCTGCCTCCGCTCGGGACGCCCTGTCACCCGCACCCCGCATGCCCCCGGTCGTCGCACCGGGAGCGTCCTTCGAGGAGGAGCATGGCCCAGACCGGCCAGCGTCAGAAGTCGCGCAAGAGCGCGGGCACCCCCGCACGGCGACGCCGCCCGCTCGACGAGCAGGGCATCATCCCGATCCTCGCGCGCGCCGTGCGCGAGGTGGAGAGCGCCGCCGAGCGCGGGGGCAAGGTGAGCGGCTCGAACCGCGTCAAGTTCCAGGTGGCGGCGCTGCTCGTGCGCGAGGAGCGCGCGCGCGTCAAGGAGGACCGCGAGGTGCCCGAGGGCGAGCGCGCCGAGGTGCTCAAGCGCCTCGACGGTCTCGCGGGCATCATGGCGAAGACCGCCGCGCGCGACACGACGCTCATCGCGCTGCTCGCGCCCGAGGCGAAGATCTCGGACACCGCGAAGATGATGCGGCGCGACATGCTGCTCGCCTCCGGCGCCGAGCTCGAGCCCGACGATCTCATCATCGTGAGCGAGCCCGAGGCGGCGAAGCCCGAGGCCGCCAAGCAGGTGCTGCCCCCGTCGGTGCAGCGCGCGCAGCTCGCGAACCCGTTCCTCGCCCCGGACTTCTCCGCCCTCGCGGCGGAGCCGAAGCCGGCGACCGCCCGGCTCTCGAACTGGGAGCTCATCGAGCCGCTGTTCCGCTCGTTCGAGTACGGAGCGGGCGGCCAGTCCGCCAGCATGCCGCTGCCCGAGGCCGGCTCGCTCGTCACGCCGGGCGGCATGGAGCTCATGCGCCACCAGGCGCGGCTCATCGAGGCCGTCCGCGCGGGTCACCGCAGCTTCCTCCTCGCCGACGAGCCCGGACTCGGCAAGACCGCCCAGGCGCTCATGGCCGCGAACGTCGCCGGCGCCTTCCCGCTCCTCGTCGTGGTGCCGAACGTCGTCAAGACGAACTGGGCGCGCGAGGTCCAGCGCTGGATCCCGGGGCGCACCTCGACGGTCGTGCACGGCGACGGCGACGACCTCGACGCCTTCAGCGACGTCATCATCGTCAACTACGAGATCCTCGACCGCCACGTCGGCTGGCTCGGGCGCTTCGGGTTCAAGGGCATGGTCGTCGACGAGGCGCACTTCATCAAGAACGCGACCTCGCAGCGCTCGCGCCACGTGCAGAATCTCGCGCAGAGCATCCGCACGCTCAATCCGCGCGCGCTCATGATGGCGCTCACCGGCACGCCTCTCATCAACCAGATCGAGGACTTCCGCATGATCTGGAAGTTCCTCGGATGGATCGACGACAAGAAGCCGCTCGGTCGCCTCATGCTGCGGCTCGAGGAGAGCGGGCTGACCCCCGCGGATCCGGGCTTCTTCGCCGAGGCCCGGCGCAGCGTCATCGAGATGGGCATCGTGCGGCGCAAGAAGGTCGACGTCGCCGCCGACATCCCCGCCCGTCGCATCGCCGACATCCCCGTCGAGCTCGATGACGAGTACGGCCGATCGATCCGCGCCTCCGAGCGCGCTCTCGTCGCCCGTCTGGTCGAGCGCTACGACCGCGTCGTCGCCGCGCGCGACACCGCGCCGGTCGGCATCGACGAGGATCTCGTGCGCCTCGTCGCGCACTCCGAGCTCGAGGAGTCGAAGGGCTCGACGAACGGCGACAACGTGTTCACGCTCGTGCGCCGCATCGGTACGGCGAAGGCCGTGCTGGCCGCCGACTACACGGCGCAGCTCGCCCGCAACGTCGGCAAGGTGGTCTTCTTCGCCAAGCACATCGACGTGATGGATGCCGCGGAGGCGCACTTCGCGCAGGCCGGTCTGCGGGCCGTCAGCATCCGCGGCGATCAGAGCACGAAGGCCAGGCAGGAGGCGATCGACGCCTTCACGAACGATCCCGACGTCGCCGTGATCGTCTGCTCGCTCTCGGCCGCCGGCGTCGGCATCAATCTGCAGGCCGCCTCGAACGTCGTGCTCGCCGAGCTCTCGTGGACCTCGGCCGAGCAGACGCAGGCGATCGACCGGGTGCACCGCATCGGCCAGGAGCTGCCGGTCACGGCATGGCGCATCCTCGCCGCGCAGACCATCGACGCCCGCATCGCCGACCTCATCGACTCGAAGGCGGGCCTCGCCGCCCGCGCTCTCGACGGCTCGGACGAGGCCGTCGTGCAGGAGGGCACGGTGCAGCTGCAGGCGCTGCAGGCCCTGCTCATGGAGGCGCTCCGCCGCCGCTGAGGCCCTCGCGGGCGAGGCGGCGGTGCCGCGATCGCGCGGGCGCCCCGACCTTAGGGTCGGGCGCTCGCGCGCTCCGCCGAGACGAGGTGCCGCACCGCCGCGAGCGGGATGGGCAGCCACGCCGGGCGGTTGCGCGCCTCGTACATCGCCTCGTAGACGGCCTTGTCGAGCTCGAAGGCGTCGAGCAGCGCACGGTGCGCCCGCAGATCGATCTCGCTCTCGCGGATGTAGCCGTCGAGGAAGGCCGCGCGGGCCCGGTGCGACCACCCGGTGTCGACGGTCTCGCGCGCCGCGGCATCGGCCGCAGTGTTGAGGCGCGAGCCGACGACGTAGTCGAAGGAGCGCAGCATTCCGGCCACGTCGCGCAGCGGCGAATCGACCCGGGTGCGCTCCTCGAGCGGGCGCAGCGGCTCGCCCTCGAAGTCGACGAGAACCCATTCCCCCGAGGAGCGCCGCAGCACCTGCCCCAGGTGGAAGTCGCCGTGGATGCGCTGCAGGGCGGGCCACGGCGCATCCTGGGCGGCGTCGTACACGGCCTCGATCGCGGGGCGCAGTTCGCGCAGCGCGGGCACGTCCGAGGTCGCGACGGCGAGCCGCTGGTGCCAGCCCGCGACGAAGCCGACGATGTCACCGAGCGTCGCCGGGCGGACGGGCATGGCTTCGGCGAGCCCCCGGTGCACCACCGCGGTGGTGCGGCCGAGCCGCTCGGCCTCGACGGTGAACTCGTCCCCGCGGGCGGCGGTCTCGAGCGCGAGCTCCCACCCGTCGCGCACGTCCTGCACGAACTCCTGGGCGAAGGCGAGGTGCCCGGTCTCGGTGCGCGAGCTGCGGTGCGGGTCGTCCCAGTGGGCGGTCACCGAGCCGAGCATCCTCGGCACCTGCCGGTAGCCGCGCGAGGTGAGCGCGGAGGGGAGGGTCACGTCGGGGTTCTCGCCCGCGTGCACCAGGCGGAAGATCTTGGCGACGAGGGGCGCCTCACCGCCCTGATCGAAGATGATCGAGGTGTTCGACTGCTCGCCGGCGTGCACCCGCGAGTGCTCGTCGCCGCGGTGCACGTGCATGCGCCGCAGCAGTGCGCTGGTGTACGCGGGGTCGTGCGCGCCGTCGAAGAGGTAGTCGTCGTTCTCGTCCCGGCCGATGAGGTAGGGCCCCATGCCCTTCGGCACCGTCCGACGCGCCACGACGGGGACGTGGTACAGCGAGGGCGGATTGTTCGCCAGGTCGCGGAGGATGTGCACCACGATGCGGGCGTCCTCGTCGGGCGAGGCCCAGTTCTCGGAGCTCACATCGACGAGGTTCGGCACCCGGCCCTTGCCGGCGTACCACCGCTGCCGCGTCATCCAGTCGGTGAGGCAGTCCACGGTCGTGTTCATACCTCGACACTACGCCGGGCATCCCTCGCACGCACGAGCAATGCACCGGGAACGCTCAGGAGCGGCGCGAGCGGAGGAAGCCGTTCATCGCCGCCGTGAGCCCCGCGTCCACGGGGGTCGCGGCGCCGTCGACCGCGCGGATCGGGGCGGCCAGGCGCAGGCTCGAGACGAGCCATGCGGACTCGGCGGTGCGCAGATCGTCGGGCCGCAGCACGTCGACGCGCGCATCGAGACCCCAATCGCGGGCGGCGCTGAACAGGTCGTGCTGCGTCGTGCCGGGCAGGATGCCGAGAGCGGCCGGCGGGGTCACGAGCGCGCGGTCGTGCAGCACGATGAGCGTCGACGTCGGGCCCTCGAGCAGCAGCCCGTCGCTCGACACGAACAGGGCGTCATCGGCGCCGCGGCGCTGCGCCTCGCGCACGGCGGCCTTGTTCACGGCGTAGGAGAGCGTCTTGGCGCCCGCGAGCAGCCACGGGGCCGTCTCGGCGACATCGCTGCGCAGGCCCCGGTCGAGCAGTGCCACGGCGACGCCCTCGGTGCGCTCGCGGCGGAAGTCGGGCGAGACCGAGCCGTAGGCCCAGCCCGTCGGGGTGCTGCCGCCCTCGATGCCGCGGCTGATGACGGTCTTGACCCAGGCCTCCTCGTGCCCCGCGAGCGCCTCGGCGATCGCGTGCACCGCATCGCCCCAGAGTCCGGCATCGGGCTCGGGCAGGTCGAGCATGCGCGCGGAGCGGGCGAAGCGGTCGAGGTGGGCGTCGAGCGCCTGCGGATGCCCGGACCCGACGCTGATCGTCTCGAAGACGCCATCGCCGCGGGTCACCGAGGCGTCGAGCACGCTGAGCTGAGGGGCGTCCGCCTCGGCGGGCAGCAGCCCGGTGGCGTGGCCCTCCTGATCGTGGGAGACGAGGATGAGGTGCTGGGGCGTGCTCATAGGACCAATCGTGCCAGCTTGTCCCAGCGCTCGCCGGATCGCGCGTCCAGTGATCCGTCAGAGCGTCGGGGTGTCGAACGTGTGCCCGCAGTGCTCATTGCGGCACTCGAACGACGGTCGTACGGGGGAATGCACCTGGCCTCCCAGCGCGATCTCGCCGCGCAAGGCTGCGCGGATATGGTGCGGGCCTGGGTAGCCGTAGACGATCGGCAACGGTGCGACGGTGCCGCAGTCCGGGCAGTGGGTGCTCTCGAGATCGCGATCCGCCGTCCCCTGGTTCGTCATTCGTACAGTGCATCGCACTGCGACGACATCGGTCAAACCGGTCGACCGCGGAGGCAACGGCTTATCCCGGGCGGGGTCACGGGAACACCCGGAGGGAGCAGGAAAATTGACTTCCTTGGCACGAACTGTAAAAGTAGGACCAATTGTACGTACATACGGGCGATGCCCCTCGACCCCATCGAAGGAGATGGAATCACCATGGCTGCAGGATCGCGACTCTCGGTTCCCCTCTACGACGGCATGAACAGGATCCCGGGTGGGCTCATGCTCATCCCGCTCATCCTCGGTTCGATCGTCGGCACCTTCTTCGCCGATGCGCTGGCCATCGGCAGCTTCACGACGGCGCTGTTCCAGAACAGTGCGCTGCCTCTGATCGCCCTGCTGATCTTCGCCACGGGAACGCAGGTCACTGCGCGCACGACCGGTCCGGTACTCGCCCACGCGGGCGTCGTGCTGCTGACCAAGTCGCTCATCCCGGCTGCCCTCGTGATCGGGATCGGGCTCCTCGTCGGTCTCGACGGGATCCTGGGCGTGTCGATCCTCGCGTTGCTCGTCGCGGTCGACAACAGCAACGGCGGGCTCTGGCTGGCCTTCACGGGACGCTACGGCGACTACCGCGATCGAGGTGCGTACATCGCTTCCGCGGTGAACGACGGACCCTTCCTGAGCCTGCTGTTCCTCGGCGCCTCCGGCCTCGCCGACATCCCCCTGCTCGCCCTCGTCGGCGCGGTCGTGCCCTTCGTCCTCGGCATGATCGTCGGTAACCTCGACCCGAAGTGGAAGAACGTGCTCCTCCCGGTGCCGGCCATCGTCATCCCCTTCTTCGCCTTCGCCCTCGGCACCGGAATCAACCTCGGCAACGTCGTCGCCGGTGGCGCGCAGGGGCTGATCGTGGGTCTGATCGTCGCTCCATTTACCGGATTCCTCGTGTACCTCGGTTACCGGTTCCTGCTGCGCCGGGGCCGCAAGAGCGGTCTGGGATTCGCCGCGGGGACGACGGCGGGCAACGCGATCGCCACTCCGGCGATCGTCGGGGCCATCGACGAGCGCTTTGCTCCGTACGTCGAGGTCGCGACCGCGCAGGTGGCCGCCTCAGTGCTCGTCACCGCGATCCTCGCGCCGCTCATCGCCTCCCTCGTGCTCAAGCGCAATGGGGCGCTCACATCGCCCGAAGAGGAGCAGTCGGCCGAGGCGGACGACCACTCCATCGTGCGAGGCGGCGCGGAACGGCGCGCCGACGGAGCGGCAGCGCATGACGAACCGAAGCTCTGAGGTGGATGACGCCAGTAGTGCGGTGACCGTCCTCGTGGCCGCTGACGATCTGACGGGTGCGAACGATACCGCGGTTCAGTTCGCGCGGCGCGGATGGAACACGCGCATCCAGCTCGACGGCGGGTCCTCTCGCTCCGCACCCTCGGGGGCGCCTCTCGTCATCGCGATCTTGACCGACAGCCGAGCACTGGCTCCGGTCGACGCCGCCCGGTCGGTCCACGATGCCGTGGACGCGGCGCATGAGGCCGGTCTGCTCTACCTCAAGGTCGACTCCACCCTGCGCGGCAGCATCGCGGGGCAGATCGCGGGGGCGCTCGAGGGGTGGAGTGCTCGGCATCCCGGGGCGTTCGCCGTGGTGTGTCCGGCGTACCCGGCGATGGGGCGCACGGTGGTGGCCGGCCAGCTGCTCGTGGGCGGCGTGCCGGTGTCGATGACCGCCGCGGGCACCGACCCCGTCACCCCCGTCGCCTCGAGCGACATCCTCGACCTCGTGCGCGGATCACGGCGAGCCCTCGTCGACGAGATCGACGGGGCAGCGGCGGGCGATGTGCTGATCCTCGACGCGGCCGATGACGGCGACTTGCGGGCGATCGCCGCTCGAATAGCGGCGATCGGGCCGCGCGCCGTCCCGGTCGGTTCCGCCGGACTCGCCATCGCCGTCGCCGAGAGCTGGGCCGCGCTCGACGAGCATGGACCGCAGAACCCGTTCCCCGCGGCGGGACGCCGGCCGCTCTCGGCAACGGGGCTTCATCTCGTGCAGGTGACCTCCCTCCACGACGTGGCACGCTCGCAGGCGACCGCGCTCGCGGAGCGCCCGGGCACGATCGTCGTCGACCTGACCCTCGAGGACATCACCGACGGCAGCGCGACCGGGCGCCTCCGGTGCGCGGTCGTCAGTGCCGACGCGTCGTCCATCCTACTCGTCCGTCCGCCGGAGATGCGGGACCCGCGTGCGGGCACCGCGGCGGCGCAGGAGATCGCCGAGGCGATGGGGGATGCCGTGGCGACGATCGTGCGCGAGGGCGGGGTCGCGCGCCTCGGGCTCGTCGGAGGCGACGGCGCCAGGGCGGCGTTGCGCTCGCTCGGAGTCGGGTCGCTCACGGTGACCGGCGCGGCAGCGGAGGGAGTGCCGCTGTCGATGGCCGATGACGGCGACGCGCCCGGCATCATCATCTGGACCAAAGCGGGTGGTTTCGGGGAGCACAGAGTCCTCCTCGACATCACCGCGACACCCACCATCACCACCATCGGCGGCACCGCCGACGCCGCACCAGCGGCGTACTCGATCTCTCGGGAGGATCATTGACCACCGCAGCAGTCCCCACACTCGCCGTCACCCTGGGTGATGTGGCAGGAATCGGCCCGGAGATCCTCGCCCGCGCCCTCCTGCAGCACCCCGAGCTCCGGGAGCGCTGCGTGCCCGTCGTGATCGGCGATGCCGACGCGATGCGGCGCGGCGCGCGCATCGCGGGCCTCGACCCCGACGCCGTCCGGGTGATCGCCGATCCCCGAGAGGCGACGAACGACCCCGCGCTCATCGAGCTCGTCCAGACCGGGCCGAGCCTCGGCGACGTGCCGGTCGGCGAGCTCTCAGCGGAGGCCGGCGACGGCGCGTACCGGTTCGTCGTCGAAGCGTGCCGGCTCGCCAAGGAGGGATCGGTCGATGGGATCGTCACACCCCCGCTGAACAAGGCGGCCATGCACATGGGAGGACACGCATTCCCCGGGCACACCGAACTGCTCGCCCACGAGTTCGGCGTCGAGGACTACTCGCTGGTGCTCTCCGCCGGCGACCTCTACCTGTTCCACCTGACGACCCACGTCTCCCTCCGACGAGCTATCGACGACGTGACTCCCGAACGTACCGACGCCGTCCTGCGCCTCGTCGGGGCGTTCGCGGAATCCCTCGGTAGATCGGACGAGCCCATCGGAGTCGCCGGTCTCAACCCGCACGCCGGGGAGAACCGCCTGTTCGGCGACGAGGACGCCGACGTGCTCGCGCCGGCCGTGGAGCGGGCCCGGGCCGCGGGCGTCAACGCTCACGGGCCGATCGCCGCCGACGCCCTCATCCCGCAGGCCGTGAAGGGTCGCTGGAAGCTCGTCATCGTCTGCTATCACGATCAGGGTCACGCCCCTTTCAAGGCGGTCTACGGCGACGACGGGGTGAACATCACGGTGGGTCTGCCGGTGGTGCGGGTGTCGGTCGATCACGGAACCGCGTTCGACATCGCCGGTCAGGGCATCGCCCGCGAAGGCTCTCTCGTGCTCGCGATGCAGCGCGCGGCGGAACTCGCTCCCGGGTGGGATCACGTGTGGCGCACGTCGCAGGCGAGCGCGGGGTCGCCGCCCTCCTGACGCTTCGGTGGCTAGCATGAGGCGGTGACCGCGATGGATGCTCCCGACCACGGGGCGCTCGACCCGAACTCCCGCGAGCCCCTCCACGCGCAGGTCGCCGCGGTGCTGCGCGAGCTGATCAACGATCGCGACATCCTGCCGGGCGAGGCCCTCCCGACGGAGGCGGAACTGCAGCAGCGGTTCTCCATCTCCCGCTCGGTCGCGCGGCAGGCGATGACCACGCTGGTGAGCGAGGGGCTGGTGCTGCGCGGTCGCGGTCGCGGATCGGTCGTCGCTCCGGAGAGGCAGCACCACCGCATCGTCGACAGCGCCGCAGGTCTCTACAGTCAGATCGGGTCGACGGGCGCTCGACTGCGAACGGAGATCCTGCACCTCGGGGAGGAGCGAGCGCCCCGAGCGGTTCCCGCTCTCGGCGGGGGCGACGCGGTGAGGCTCGAGCGACTGCGGTCGATTGATGGAACGCCGAGCGCGGTCATCCGCACCTGGCTGCCCCTGCGCTTCGGCAACGGACTGACGGTCGACGACCTCACAGACGCATCCCTGCACGCCCTGCTCGCTGAACGGCACGGCATCATCGTCGACGGTGGCAGCAGGCAGGTGCGCGCCGTCGCGGCGGATGCCCAGCTCGCAGGCCTGCTCGGCGTGCGCCCCGGTGCGCCTCTTCTCCTGCTCGAGGGACTCACCCGGACTGCGGACGGCGACGTTCTCGAACACTTCGCGACCTGGCATCGCGGCGATCTCATCGCCTTCGATGTGGAGGTCGCCGCGAACACCCGCCTGGACGCGCCGGAGGCGCGGCAGCTCGCCGAGGCGATGCGCAAGGCTGCAGCGGGGCTCCTTGACGCCGCCGATCGGTGGGATCGCGGCGATCGCTGATCGGACTCGGCGGCTCGCTACTCAGCACCGCGGGAAGCACCACGGCGGTGCTGCCCCCGGGTCACGAGCACCGTGAGTGCGGCGAGCCCGATGATGAGCACGGCGATCCCGATGACGTAGCCGACGACCCCGCCGACGCCGTTCGGCCCATCCGGCTCGAGGAACGGGTACGGGTACCAGCCGTCGATCGCTCCGCGCACCATCGTGACCCCGACCCAGGCGAGCGGGAAGCTCACCGCGAGGCCGAGCGCGCCCCATCCCAGACGAGCGCGGGTCGGATTCACGAGGAACTCGAGGGCGATGTAGACGGGGATCCAGACGTGGAGCAGCTCGTTCGGCCAGACCGGGCCGACGTAGCCGTCGTCGTTCGGGATGCCCCGCAGCAGCACGTTGTACACGAGGCCCGTCACGACCGCGTAGGCCACCGCGCTCGCGCGCACCGCCGTGTACAGCAGCGTGTCCACCGGGCGCCGGAACGCCTCGACGCCCCCCGCGAGCAGCACCACGACGTTGATGAGCGCGGTCTGGATGGTGAAGAAGTGGAAGTACTCGTCGGCCTCGAAGCGACCGGCGGCGATCTGGTCGCTCACCTGCGTGATGACCGCGGCGAGCACGGCGAGCCCGGCGAGGGCGCTGAGCGCCCCGAGCCCGCGTCGAAGACTCCGCACCCCTGCACGGCTCATGACGGGCGAGGAGGCGTGGGCGGTCGTCGTCGGCACCTCGTCACCGTATCAACGCGGCCCTGCCTAGGCTGAGCGCGTGGCGATGTTCGAGGTGAGCGTGGTGTACCTCGTGCGCCCTCCGGCTGCGGGTCGGGATGCCCCCGCAGAGGTGCTGCTGGGCGAGAAGCTCACCGGCTTCGGCCGCGGCCGGCTCGTCGGCCCCGGCGGCAAGCTCGAGCCGGGGGAGTCGCCGACCGCCGCCGCGGTGCGCGAGGTCGCCGAGGAGGTGGGGGTGAGCATCCACGAGGCCGATCTCATGCCCATCGCCCGGATCGCCTACCCCTTCATCGATCGACCGCAGTGGTCGCAGTTCTCGCACGCCTTCGTCTGCGAGCGCTGGCAAGGGGAGCCGCGGGCGTCGACCGAGCTGGCACCGCGCTGGTTCCCGCGGGAGGAGCTGCCGCTCGACCGCATGTGGGCGGATGCGGTGCACTGGCTGCCGCGCGCGCTCGCGGGGGAGTTCGTCGAGGCGACGCTGACCTTCGGCGCGGGCGACGTCATGGTGGGCGCGGACTGGTCGGGCGCGCACGGCAGGTGAGCGAGTCTGGGAGGCGCCTCCAGACGGCCTGGATAGCGTTGTCCGCATGACTGATCTCGATTTCGGCCCCCTCGTGCTGGGCGGCAACACCTTCGGCTGGACCTCCTCGCGCGATGAGAGTTTCGCCGTGCTCGACGCCTTTGTGGCCGCGGGCGGACGCGCCATCGACACCGCCGACGTCTACTCGGCCTGGGCGCCGGGCAACAGCGGCGGCGAGTCCGAGACGATCCTCGGCGAGTGGCTCGCCTCGCGCGGCAACCGCGACCAGGTCTCCATCGCCACGAAGGTCTTCTCGCTCGAGGCGCGCCCCGGTCTGTCGCGCGACAACATCCGCGCAGCGGTGCGGGAGTCGCTCGAACGGCTGCAGACCGACTACCTCGACCTCTACTACGCCCACCGGGATGACGAGAGCGTGCCGCAGGAGGAGTACGTGCAGGCCTTCGCCGAGCTCGTCGAGGAGGGCCTGATCCGCCTCGTCGGCGCCTCCAACTTCAGCGCCGGGCGCCTGCGCACCGCGGTCGGCATCGCCAAGGAGCTCGGCATCGCCGGCTTCACCGTGGCGCAGGACGGCTACAGCCTCGTCAAGCGCGAGCTCGAGCACGATCTCGTGCCGACCCTGCTCGACCTCGACATCGTTGAGCTCCCCTACGGGGCCCTGCAGGGCGGGTTCCTCACCGGCAAGTACCGCCCCGGGGTGACGGTCGACTCCGCTCGCGCCGGCAACGCCTCGAAGCTCCTCGACATCCCCCGCAACCTCGAGCTGCTCGCGGTGCTCGACGACATCGCCGCCGTGCGCGGCGTCTCGGTCACCGCCGTCTCGCTCGCCTGGCTGCGCCAGCAGCCCGCGGTCGGCGCGCCGATCGCCTCGGCGCGCACCGTCGAGCAGCTGCCCGAGCTCGTGCAGTCGTTCGGTCTCGAGCTGACCGCCGACGAGCTCGCGCGCCTGGCCTGACCCCTACTCGGCCGACGCCGCCCCGGCCGCCGGCTCCGCTGCCGGGGCGGCGAGGCCGAGCACGTCGAGGATCCACGCGAGCTCGATCGCCCGCTGGTTCCACGCCGAGTAGCGGCCCGAGACGCCGCCGTGCCCTGCCTCCATCTCGCAGCGCATGATGACGTCGGCGCCGACCTCGCGCAGGCGCGCCACCCACTTCGCGGGCTCCACGTACAGCACGCGGGTGTCGTTGAGGCTCGTGACCGCGAGGATGCGGGGGTAGGGCTGCTCGGTGACGTTTTCGTAGGGCGAGTAGCCCTTCATGTAGGCGTAGACCTCCGCATCGTGCAGGGGGTCGCCCCACTCGTCCCATTCGATGACCGTGAGCGGCAGCGAGGGGTCGAGGATCGAGGTGAGCGGGTCGACGAAGGGCACGTCGGCGAGGATGCCGGCGAAGAGCTGCGGGGCGAGGTTCGCCACGGCGCCCATGAGCAGGCCGCCCGCGCTGCCGCCCTCCGCGACGAGCTGCTGCGGGCTGCTGACGCCGGAGTCGACGAGGTGCTGGGCGACGGCGACGAAGTCGGTGAACGTCGTGCGCTTCTGCAGCTTCTTGCCCGACTCGTACCACTGCCGACCCATCTCGCCGCCGCCGCGCACGTGCGCGATCGCGAAGACGACGCCGCGGTCGAGCAGCGTGAGCCGGGGGATCGAGAAGCCCGGATCCATGCTCGCCTCGTACGAGCCGTAGCCGTACAGCAGCGTCGGGCTCGGCACGGCGCCCGCCCCCACCGAGGCGGTCTCCTCCGTCACGTCGAGCGCGGGGGCGAGGCCCCGCTTCCAGACGAGCGAGATCGGGATGCGCGTGCCGTCGGCCGCGACCGCCCAATCGCGCCGCTCGGCGTACGCGGCAGGGTCGTACCCGCCGAGCACCGGCTGCCGCTTGAGCACCGTCCACTCGCCCGTCGCCACGGTGTAGTTGGCCACGGTCGCCGGCTCGACGAAGCTCGTGTACCCGACCCGCAGCATCGGCTGCCGCCACTCCGGATTCCCGCTCGCGCCGATCGACACGAGCCCCGCGCCGACCTCGAGCTCGACGAAGTCGACGGCCCGCGGGTCGGCGACGCCGGCGAGCGGCGCCACCGCGGTGCGCGGCATGCCCTCCCGTCGGGAGTCGAGCACGAGGAAGCCTTCGAAGGCGTCGACGCCCTCGACGCGGCGGCCGGGCACGTGCGGCACGACGGTGACGGCGTGCTCGGAGCGGGCATCCTCACCGATCGGCACCGCCACCACCTGGAAGTCGGGGGCGTCCTCGTTGTGGGTGATGAGCCACCAGTCGCGCCCGCCGATGACGGCGTGATCGACGTCGTACTCGACGTCGGCGGCGCGCGGCTGCACGATCGTGAACTCACCGGTCGGGTCGCTCGCGTCGAGGTACCGGGTCTCGCTCGTGACCGAGCTCGCGGCCTCGATCACGAGGTAGCGCTGCGACCGGGTGAGACCCGCGCCGACCCAGAACGAGTCGTCCGGCTCGTGGAACACCCGCACGTCGTCGGCGTGATCGGTGCCGACCTCGTGCCGCCAGACCGTGTCGGGCCGCCAGGAGTCGTCGACCGTGGAGTAGAAGACGAAGCGGCCGTCGGGGCTGAAGAAGGCGCCGGAGGCCGTGCCCTCGATGCTGTCGGGCAGCGTCTCGCCCGTCGCGAGATCGCGGATGCGCAGCACGTAGCGCTCGTCGCCCTCGGTGTCGACGGCGAAGAGCATGCGGTGCCCGTCGGGGGTGATGTCGAGGGAGCCGAGGCTGAAGAAGTCGTGGCCCTCGGCCTCGGCGTTCGCGTCGAGCACGATCTGCTCGCCCTCGCGCGGCTGGGAGGGGTCGTCGAGCGGCGGCGGGGGAGTCCAGTCCCCGGGCTCGGCGGGGATGCGGCACTGCACGGCGTACTGGCTGCCCTCGATCGTGCGGCCGTAGTACCACCAGTCGCCTTCGCGCACGGGGACGCCCATGTCGGTCTCGCGCACCCGGCCGCGGATCTCGGCGACGATGCGCTCGCGCAGCGGGTCGAGGTGCGCCGTGCGGGCCTCGGCGTAGGCGTTCTCGGCCGCGAGGTGGGCGAGCACCTCCGGATCCTCCTTGTCGCGCATCCACTCGTAGGGGTCGACCACGGTGTCGCCGTGGTGCGTGCGGGTCGTCGGGATCGTCTTGGCGAGGGGGGCGTCGGTCACCGCTCCAGCGTAGGCGGAGCATCCCGTGCCCCCGCCCGTGCCCTGGGGCTGCTGGCGCCCCCGCGCCCGCCGTGCAGTGAACACCGAAGACCGCTCGCTAGGCTCGTCGCACCATGAGCGAGTCCCCTCTCGCCGCGAACCCCTACGAGGTTCTCGGCGTCGCGCCCACCGCGAGCGACGACGACCTGAAGAAGGCGTACCGCCGGCGGCTGCGCGAGGCGCACCCCGACACCGGAGGATCCTCCGCGGAGTTCGACCGGGTGCAGCAGGCGTGGCAGCGCATCGGCACCGCGCAGGCGCGGCAGGCGTACGACGCGGGCGGCGACGCGTCGAGCGGCGGATCGGCCGCCTGGTCGTACGGAGCGGCAGGGGGCGGCGCTCGCCGCGGGGACACGCGCCCGAGCGCGAAGAGCAGCGGGCACCCCGGCGGCTGGTACCGCGAGCAGTACTTGCGGCTCATGCGCGAGTGGGCGGGTCGCGGCACGGAGCTCGAGGATCCCTACGATCCCCGCCTCGTGCGCACCGCCCCGCGCGAGATCAAGCACCTGCTGGCCGCCGCCGTCGCGGAGGAGCGCACGGCCACCGCGCTCGCCACGCTCGGCATGGGCTTCACGATCTGGCATGACGTCGTCGCCGGCCCGACCCCCGAGGACAAGGTCGACCACGTGGTGCTCGGCCCCACCGGGCTCTGGGCCGTGCTCAGCGAGGACTGGGGCTCGGAGGTGCGCGTCAAGCGCGGCGACCTCATCGGCGAGGGTCTCGCCCCGGGGGAGCGGCCCCTGCACCAGCTCGGCACCCGGGCGAAGGCGGTGGCCCGAGCTGCGAAGGCGCGATTCTCGGCCCTCGTGATCGTCGTGGAGGACGGCCAGGCGCCCGGCTCGCTCACCGAGCTCGGCAGCGTGCGCGGGGCGCAGGGGATGCTCGTGGAGCGCTCGCGCCTCGTCAACCTCATCCGCACGGGGCTGCCGGGCGTCGGCGTCGGGGGCACGGATCTCTTCGAGGTGCGCACCCGGCTGCAGTCGAGCATCCGCTTCGTCTGAGCCGCGAGGGCGGGCGCGACGGCGCGCGCTCCCAGGGGCTTCCCCGCCGACCCCCAGCGCACTCGCCGACGCGGGGCGCACGCTCCCGCCATGGGATGGATGACGAAGAGATCGTCCCTCGCCGGGCTCGCGACGGCGACGACGACCGATGATGACGACACCGTGACCGACTGGTGCGCCGATGACCCGACGGGCTCGATCGCCGTCGTGCACGAGCGCCTGGCCTCGACCGGGTCGGCGCCGGCACCGCTCGCCGGCCCCGTGCTCGACGGAGCCGTCTCGGCGACCGTGCTCGAGCGGGTCGACGGCCTCATGCAGCAGATGCGGCACGACCTGCACGGCGGGCATCATCTCGAAGCCGCCGCGCTGCTGCGCGAGAGGCTCGCCGCCTGCCGCATCGAGCTCGAGGATGCGCAGATCGAGGCGCTCGCCGAGGAGCTGCGCGACGTCGATCACAGCCGGGCGCGGCGGGAGGCCGCCGAGGCGGAGGATGCCGAGTCGGAGGATGCCGCGGCCGCGCCCGCGACGTCCTCCGACTGACGATCTCGATCTCCGCCCCCCGTCCGTTCCGCTGCGCGGCGGTGGCCGACGCCGTCGCGGGCGCGTCCGCAGGCTCCATCCGGGCGGGCGCGGCATGATCGGGGGATGACCCACCCCAACGACGCCCCGAGCCCGCGCCTCGACCCGGCCAACGCGCAGTCAGAGCCCATCGAGGACGGCGCCCTCGAGGCGACGGACGAGGACAAGATCGCCGGCATCGTCGCCCAGACGCGGCAGGATCTCGCCGGAGGCCACCAGAAGTCCGCGCGCGAGCTGCTACAGCAGCGCTTCGACCAGTCCGGTATCGAGGTCGAGGGCGCCCGGGTCGCGCAGCTCGCGGAGGGTCTCGAGGCGGACACGGCCTGATCGGGCGGGCGGCCGACGGCGGCGATGCTCGACCACGGCGTTCAGGAAACGCACGGCGAGCATCCACCTTCACCGCCGGTTCGGCGAGCACCGTGTCGACATGACCTGGAAGAGCACCAGCACCGGCCCCCTCCCTCGCGTGCGCCCCGAGCCGGGAGCGGCGAGCGCCAACCGCTCCCTGCCGAGCGGCCCGTGGACCCTCCAGCCGGCTCCCAAGGCGGAGCCCACCACGATGGAGATCCCCGTGCTCTCGGGCGCGACGGCGGCCCTGCGCCGGCAGAAGGTCGCGGGACTGATGGAGCAGATGCGGCACGACCTGCGCGGCGGCCACCACCTCGAGGCCGAGGCGCTGCTGCGCGAGCGGCTGAAGGCCAGCCGCGTCGAGCTCGCCGAGGAGCGCATCCTCGCGCTCGCCGAGTCGCTGCGCGACGTCGACCGCGCGCGCGCCGAGCGCGAGCGCCGCGAGGCGGAGGAGGCCGCGGAGGCCGCCGAAGCCGCTCCCGCCTCCTGACCGATCCGGATCGCGGGCTCGTAGCGCAACCCCCTTCCCGGCTGCGCGCCGACCGGGCACGCTGGGCACTGCGCCGCGGCGGCCCGTCGAGCGCATCCCGAGCGGAAGGCACCCCATGACCTGGCAGAACGAACCGTCACCCGAGAACCTCGAGGAGCGCGACCGGGAGGGTGCGCCCCACGCGGAGACCACCGTCGACGGCTCCGCGGCGTCCGACGGAGGCGCTCGACCGACCGCACCCCACACGGGCGAGGGGACGCAGGCCCGCACGCCCCCGGCGCCGGAGTGACCGGGCGCTAGCGGCGCTGC
Organism: Microcella daejeonensis; assembly: GCF_026625045.1. Classification (GTDB taxonomy): domain Bacteria; phylum Actinomycetota; class Actinomycetes; order Actinomycetales; family Microbacteriaceae; genus Microcella; species Microcella daejeonensis. Next base: position 2,210,745 of record NZ_CP113089.1, read on the forward strand.
TCGGGCCGGGCGGGGGCGACGATCGTCGCTCGGCGGCCGAGCGCGTCGACCTCGCCCGGGGTGGCGGAGTCGGGCGCGCCCAGGACCTGGACCCGCGAGGGCCCCTCGGGCGCCCGCGCATCTCGGAACCAGAGCGCCGCGGTCCAGGCGCACAGCACGGCGTCGAGCAGATCCTCCCGGTGCTTGTAGGCGCGGTCGACGAGCGGGGAGGGCTCGGTCAGCAGCTCCGCCGTCCGCTCGTGCGAGTCCATCCGCAGGGCAGGGCTGGCCGCCGACAGAGTGGCCATGCGCGCCAGCAGCTCGTCCGCGGCCGCCGCGCGCCGAGCGCGCGCCTCGTCGCGGGGGATCCCGGGGATGAGCCGCTTGTACCGGGGCCGCTCATCCTCGTAGCCGAGCTCGGGCGCGCCGACGAGCGTGGTGAACGGGTAGCACTCGAAGGCGACGGTGACGCCCGCGGGCGGGGCGGTGGTGCCATCGGTGTACCGGATGCCCCGCTCGCCGAGGCGCTCGAGCAGCAGCTCCCCGGCGCGCGCCGCGAGGGTGCGGCTGCTGGCGTTGGCGCCGACCTTCCAGCGCCCGTACCCGCGGCCGACGGCGCGCTCGGCCTGGCGCATCCCCGTCTCGTTGACGACGATGAGCGGCGCATCGATGGCGATGACGTCGCCGGGCCGTTCGTGGCCGAACACCCAGTCGGCGACCTCGTCGACGCCCCGCGCCCAGCCGGCGTCGAGGACGGCGCCCTCGGCGTCGAGGAGGCACAGCCCCGTCTCGTTCGGCGGACGAGTGCGCCCCGTGACAGCGTGCGTCGTGCCCAGGCCCCAGGCGAGATCGATGCCGAGGAACCGGGTCACTCCGGCGCGCCGGGCGCGCTCCGCTCGAGCATCTCGAGCGAGGTGGGCGGCTCGGCACCGGCGCGCGTCACCGTGATCTCGGCGGTGCGCTGCGCCCAAGCGCCGACCCGGCGCAGGGTGGCCTCGTCGAGCGCGCGCAGCTCGTCGCGGTGCTCGGCCCCGAGCAGGCCGAGAGTGCCGAGCGCGGCGATCAGTCCGGCGGTCACGGCGTCGCCGCCCCCGATCGTGTCGGCTACGGGCACGGGCCGACCGCTCAGGCGCACGCGGTGGTCGGCGGTCGCGATGACGATCCCGGCCTCGGCCTGGGTGACGACGACGATCGCGGTGCCGCCCGCCAGCCACCGGTCGATGACCGCGTCGAGGGGCTCGTCGGGGTTGAGCCAGGCGATGTCCTCGTCGCTCGCCTTGACGATGTCGCTCCGGGCGGCGTGGCGGTCGACGCGCTGCCGGGCGGCGTCGGGATCGCGGTCGACGCGCGCGCGGATGTTCGGGTCGAAGGTCACGGTCGCCGCGGCCGCGTAGCGCTCCACGAGGGCGTCGACGGTGTCGGAGCCCGGCTGGAGAGCGGCGCCGAGCGAGCCGAAGTGCACGACGTCGGCGTCACCGCGTGGCAGCGGCACCTCGCCGAGGTTCCAGGAGAGGTCGAAGGAGTAGTCCGCGGCGCCGTTGGCCGCGATGCGGGCCTCGGCGGTGGAGGTGCGACCCGCTCGGGGAGCGGTGTAGACGTCGACGCCCTCCGCGACGAGGCGCTGCTCGATCGTGTCGGCGCGCTGGTCGGCGCCGAGCTCGGTGACGAAGGCGACGTCGACCCCCTGGCGGGCGAGCCCGATCGCCGTGTTCATCGGGCTGCCGCCCGGCATCTCGCGCACCGACTCGCCGTCGGGGCCCTCGGTGACGAGGACGTCGATGAGCGATTCGCCGATGACGAGCGCGCGGGTCGCGCGCGTCGGAGTCGGGGTCATGGGCTGCTCCTCGTCATCGTCGTTCGCGGGTGATCCGAGCATAAGCGAGCCGTCCGGCCGCGAGCGCGTCAGCACGCGCCGCGGAACGGGCGTACCGTAGACCTTTGGGCCTTCGGCCTGAAGACGATCTGAGGAGCAGCGACATGGACGAGTGCATTCACGGTTTCGAGCCTGGAATGTGCGCCTCCTGCTTCCCTCCGCCCGAGCCCGAGAAGGTGGTCGTCAAGCGGCCGTCGAAGCCGGCGAAGACCGTGCTGCGCACTCCGGCCCCGGGCACCGCGGCGGCCGCGAAGCCCGAGCCCCGGGCATCCAACCTGCCCCAGCGCATCTTCCACGTCACCCACGTCGAGAACCTGCCCGCGATCCTCGCGGCGGGGGAGCTGCTGCCGAGCAGCGAGGCCGAGCCGGCCGTCAAGCTCAGCAGCCCGATCACCGGTGAGCTGCGGGAGACCGCGCGGGCGACCGAGGTCGCGAGCGTTCTCGACTGCGTCGCCTTCTCCCTCAGCCCGCGCGCCACCTGGTGGTCGGAGGTCCAGGACGGCGCTGCCGGCCCGACGTGGAGCGACCAGGCGCGCCAGGCCCTCGCCGTCGACTTCGTGGTGCTGGGGGTTCCGATCGCCGCGGTCGCCGAGCGACTGGTCGTCACCGACGGCGACGCGGCGGCGATGGTCACCACCGTCGGCGCGACGCCGCTCGAGGCGAAGCGGATGCTCGCTCGCGCCGCGCTCGACGACGCCGTGATGCAGGCCGCCGAGGCGCTGGTGCCCGGCACCGTGCCCCTCGACTCCGTCGCGCTCGTCGCCGTCGCCAACGACAAGCGGCGCGACGAGGTCAAGCGCATGCTGACCGCGGCGGGCGTGCCGGCCAAGGTCGCCGTGTACCCGCCCTGGTTCGTGCCGACGCCCCTCGACTGACGCCCCGCGGCCGGCGCCCGTCGACCGACGCGGCCGGGCACCTCGCCGACCCAGTGGTCGGCGGGCGTTGCCCCGGAACGGGGGGTTGCGGATGGCGGGCCGCTGTCGCACGATGTCGAGACAGAGCGACCACCCCTCGCCCCGCGCTCGACCCGACTCAGCTCGACCCGATCACGCACGACCCGACCCCGTCGCGCGCCGCCCCCGAACCCGGCGCGCGATCACCCGAACCGCACCCATGCCGTCGCACCCCGACGGCATCCCGATGGGAGCACCGCCATGCCCGAAACCCTCAGCCCACTCGGTCTCCGCACCCGCGAGTCCGGCCCCCTCCCCGCGCCCCTGCTCGCGCGGCCCGACGACCTCGAGCGCCTGCTCGACGACGACGGACTCGCGGCGTGGATCGCCGACGAGCTCATGACGCCCGGTGCCGTGCTCTCGCCGACGGCGATCGATGACGCGCCCGCGGCGCCCGCGATCGGGCGCACCGCCATCACGACGATGATGCGGCACACGCTGCGGGACGCGCACCCGCTCGTCGCGCGCTTCCTGCCCGTCGAGCTGCGGGCCGAGGCCGCGCTGTCGGGCGCCGGCACCGCCGCCCACGCCCGCCTGGAGCAGGGGGCGCGACTGCTCGCGCGCCTCATCGCCCACTACTGGGCCGCCGTCCGCACCGCGTACCCGCAGGCCTGGTCCGACCGCGACGGCCACCTGCTCTTCTCGCGCGAGGGGCTCACGGCGCTGAGCCGCTTCGGCGCCGAGGTGATCACCGCCCGGGTGTCCCGGCACGAGATCCTGCCCGAGTACTTCGTCACGGCGATGCAGCCCGTCGCCGAGCGGGTTCCGCTCGCCCGTGCATCCCGGCCCGCCCTCGCCCCGCACCCCGCTGCCGATCAGCTCCTCGCCGAGCTCGTCGCGGCCCTCCGCGGCGCCGATGCCGAGACCGCGGCCGGGCAGTTCCCGGTGAGGGCGACGTGGGGGTCGACGGCCAGTCCGATCAGTGCGCCGTGGGAGTCTCCCGCGAGCCCCCACAGCCCGGCCTGACGGTCGTGATCCGGCCGTCCGGGTCCCGCGCGCCCCGGACTGTCGGCATCGCGGGCTCGCATGGCATGCTTCGACCATGACCACTAACGACCCGAGCGGCCTCCTCGGTCTCGGCCTGATCGGCATCCTGTTCCTCGTCGTCGCGTACATCGCGGTCGTCGCGATCGGGTTCTGGCTCCTGTACACGGTCATCTGGCGCGCGGTGCGGCGCGGGATGCGCGAGTTCCACTACCCCAAGCAGGACTGAGCGGCGGGGCTCCCGGCGCGGTCGCGCGTCACCCCCAGAGCAGCGGGTCGTCGAGCGCGTCGAGCCTCTCGAGCACCGCACCGATCGAGGCGGTGGGCGGGAAGGGCGCGTACCGGTGGAACGCTCCTCGGTCATCCCGCCAGTAGATCGACCACAGCGCCGTGGTCCCGGTGTAGCGCAGCCGCACGAGCGGGCTGCGCGTCCATGCGCCGCCGGGATCGTTCGAGGGCGACCGCACCTCGACGAGGGTGACGTGGCGCGACTCGATCTCGCACTCGATGCGCCACTCGGCGCGGTGCGCCGGCGGCACGCGGTCGCGCGCCCAGGCGCCGATGGTCAGCAGGTCGTCCGGGGGGATGGGCACCGGACGATCCTCCCTCATCGCGAGGCGCCCGTGCCGCGCCGCCGACGGTGACGCGGTGTCGGATGCCCGGCCTACGCTGGCACCGGGCTCCGGCCCGTCACTCCCGCCACCGATCGACCGACAAGGACGCTGTGTTCCTCCTCACCGACGACGAGACCCGACCGCTCCTCGTCGTCTCGGCGAGCGACCTCACCCGGGCGAGCGAGTGCGAATTCGGCTTCAGCCGGTCGCTCGATGCGAAGCTCGGCCGCGTCGACGCCGTCGTCGACGAGCCCGATGCCATGCTGCAGCGCGCCGCGGCGCTCGGCACCCAGCACGAGGATCGCGTGCTCGAGCAGTACCGGGCGAGCGGGCGGGTGATCGAGATCGCCCGGCCCGAGCGTCTCGATCGCGCAGGGCTCGCGCAGCGCGCGACCGAGACGGCGTCGGCGTTCGCCGCCGCGCCCGACACGCTCTTCCAGGCCACCTTCTTCGACGAGGCGCACGCCGTGGTCGCCGAGGGAACGCCCGACCAGCTCTCGGTCGGGTTCCTCGGCTTCGCCGACTTCATCGTCCGCGCGCGATCCGAGGGAGGGGCGTCCGACGCCCCGGCGCGCTGGCGCGTGCAGGACACCAAGCTGTCGCGCCGGGCGAAGGTCACCGCCCTGCTGCAGCTCGCCGCCTACGCGCAGCAGCTGCGCCGCCTGGGCCTCGTGGTCGCCGACGAGGTCGATCTCATCCTGGGCGACGGCGGCGTGAGCATCCACCGTCTGGCCGACATCGCCCCCGTGCACCGGCACCGCGAGGCCCGGCTGCTCGCCCTCATCGAGCGCCGCCGGAGGGCGACGGGGGCGACCCCGTGGCGGGATGCCGATCTCGCGCACTGCGGCGACTGCGCGTGGTGCCGCGCCGAGATCACCGCGCACGACGACGTGTGGCAGGTCGCCGGGCTGCGAGCCGGGCAGTGGAGCCGTCTCGCGGCCGCGGGCATCACGACGCTGCCCGGCCTGGCCGACTCCGTCGGCCCCGTCGGCGGCATCGGCGGCGCTGCGCTCGAGGGCCTCCGCGCGCAGGCGCGGCTGCAGCACGCCGCGGTCATCGGCGCGCCGCCGCCTGTCGAGTGGACGAATCCGGAAGCGCTGCGGGTGCTGCCCGAGGCGAGCCCCGGCGACATCTTCTTCGACTTCGAGGGGGACCCGCTCTACCGCGAGGCCGGTCTCTCCGCGGGCGGGGCCGCCGGAGGGTCCGGGGCCGGGGCCGGGGCCGGGGCCGGGGTCGGCGGTGATCGGTGGGGGCTCGACTACCTCTTCGGGCTCGTCGATGCCGAGGGCCGGTTCACGGCGTTCTGGGCGCACGATCTCGCCGAGGAGCGCCGGGCGCTGCGCGGATTCCTCGATGATCTCGCCCGACGACGGGCCGAGCATCCGCAGATGCACGTGTACCACTACGCCCCCTACGAGCGCACGCATCTTCTGAGCCTCGCCGCGCGGCACGGCGAGGGCGAGGACGAGGTCGACCAGCTGCTGCGCGAGGGCGTGCTCGTCGACCTCTACCCGATCGTGCGCGCCGCGATGCGGCTCGGCTCGTCGAGCTACTCGATCAAGAAGCTCGAGCCGCTGTACCTGCCGGAGGCGCGCGCGGGAGCGGCGGTCGCCGACGGCGCTGCCTCCGTCGACCAGTACGCCAGGGCCATCGCCGCCCGCGACGACGGCGACGAGACGGGCTTCCGGCTGCTGCTCGACGAGATCGCCGCGTACAACCGCATCGACTGCGAGTCGACGCGGGCGCTGCGCGACTGGCTCGTCGACCGCGCGGAGGAGCACGGGGTGCCGACCGGGTCAGCAGCGCTCGACGGCACCGACCCGCCGCAACCGCGGGAGCTCGAGCCGAGCCCGCTGCGCGAGTCGCTTCTGCGGCTCGCCGGCACGGCGGGGGAGCCGGACCGCACCGACGACGAGCGCGCCTGGGCCTTCGCGGCCGCCGCGATCGATTACCACCGGAGGGAGCACAAGTCCTTCTGGTGGGACCACTTCGCCCGCCTCAGCGCTCCCGTCGCCGACTTCGCCGACACCCGTGACGTGCTCTCGGTGACCTCGGGCGAGCAGCTGACCATGGTCTGGTACCGGGACACGCCCCGGCAGAGCCTGCGCCGCCATGTGCGGCTGAGGGGCGGCTGGGCGCCGGGCAGCCGACCGTCGCTCTCGAGCCAGGCCGGGCCGTTCGCGCTCTACGACCTGCCCGGGCCCTTCGCGGCGCCGGGCGCCGACCCGCTCGCTCGTCCCGCTCGTTCCGTCCGCATCATCGCGATCCACGATGACGGCGTGACGATCGAGGAGACCCTGCCCAAGGGCGTCGACCCTTACGACGACATCCCCGTGGCGCTCACGCCCGCGTCGCCTCCGTCGCCCGGTCAGCAGAAGCCGGCGATCGAGGAGTGGGGGCGTGAACTGGCCGAGGCCGCGCCGGAATGGCCCGTCGATCCCGTCGGAGACCTGCTGCGGCGCATCCCGCCGCGCACGCGCAGCGGAGCTCTCGCGCCGGTGACGGTCGACGCGCAGGGGGAGCCCGACCGGGTCTCGGCCGTCGTGGCGAGCCTGCTCGATCTCGACCGCTCGTACCTCGCGGTGCAGGGCCCTCCCGGCACGGGCAAGACCTACCTCGGCTCCCGCGTCGTCGCCCGGCTCGTCGCTGAGCACGGGTGGCGCGTCGGCGTGGTCGCCCAGGGGCACAGCACCGTCGAGCACGTGCTCAGCGCGGTGGTGGATGCCGGTCTCCCGCCCGCGCGGGTGGGCAAGTGCCCGCGCGAGGGCGAGGCGGAGGAGACCCGCGCGTACACCGTCGTTCCCCGCGGCACCCTCGGCAGCTGGATCGGCGAGCAGCCCGCCGGCTTCGTGGTCGGCGGCACCGCGTGGGATCTCGCCGATCCGAAGCGCGTCGGCCGCCGCAGTCTCGACCTCCTCGTCGTCGACGAGGCGGGGCAGTTCTCCCTCGCGGCGACGATCGCCTCGGCGATGTCGGCGCGAGCGCTGCTGCTGCTGGGCGACCCGCAGCAGCTGCCGCAGGTGAGCCAGGGCTCGCATCCCGAGCCGGTGGACGGTTCCGCCCTCGGCTTCCTCAGTGCGGGGCACGACGTGCTGCCGGCCGAGCTGGGCTACTTCCTCGCCGAGTCCCGCCGCATGCATCCCGCCGTCTCCGACGTCGTGAGCGCGCTGTCGTACGAGGGCGCTCTGCACGCGCATCCGTCGGCGGCGCTGCGGTCTCTCGACGGCGTCGAGCCGGGCGTGCACGCGGTGCCGGTGGAGCATCACGGCAACGCGGTGGATTCGCCGGAGGAGGCGGCGCGCGTCGTGGAGATCGTTCGCGGGCTCCTCGGTACGGCGTGGCGGCCGTCAGCAGACGCGGTTCCGGATGCCCTTCGCGACTCCGACGTCATCGTCGTCACCCCGTTCAACGCGCAGCAGCAGCTCGTGCGCGAGCACCTCGATGCGGCGGGTCTGACCGGCACCCGCGTCGGCACGGTCGACAAGTTCCAGGGGCAGGAGGCGGTGGTCGCCATCGTGAGCCTGTGCGCGTCGAGCGCTGCGGAGGTTCCGCGCGGCTTGGATTTCCTGCTGAACCGCAATCGGCTCAACGTGGCGATCTCGCGGGCTCAGTGGGCGGCCTTCGTCGTGCACTCGCCCGCGCTCGTCGACTACCTGCCCCGGTCGGCCGAGGGGGTCGCTGAGTTGAGCGCGTTCCTGCGCATCGTGCAGCCTGAGCCCGGCGCCTGAGGTCGAGCGCGGGTCAGCACCCCGGCCCGGAGGGCTGCTGCCGGCAGTCGCCGCTCACGAGCACGGTCGTGGCGCCGGTCGTGACGACCTCGAGCGGGGGAGCCGGCAGGGTGAGCACCCCGGTGACGGGGATCCACGGGCTGCCGGCGTAGCGGTACTCGGCGGTGTACTCGACGGTGAGGGTCAGGGTGTAGCTGCCTCGCTCGCGGTAGACGTGGCTGGTCGCGGTGGGGTCGAATTCGCGGGCGCCGAGCGCCGCCCAGGAGGCGCCGGCGGTGCCCGTCCGGGATCGGGTGCCGTCGCCGTAGTCCCACTGGTAGGCGTAGGGAGTGAAGCGCACCTCGGCGGGCTGGCCGAGCAGGGTTCCGGCGACGACGTGCTGCCCGATGGTCGCGTAGGGGTTGAAAGGCAGGCCCACGATGGCGACGTTGGAGGGCTCGGAGGCGAGGGCCGCGGTCTGCGGGCGGAAGGTGACGAGGTCGGTGATGGTGATCGCGGGCTGCCCGGGCGGGGTGGCCACGGGATCAGCCGGCTCGGCCGGGGGGACGTAGCCGCCGAGCGCTTCCTCCGAGCAGAAGCGGGCGGAGAGCGTGGGGCAGGCGGCCCCCCGCGCGATGGGGAGGGCGCGTTCGTAGGCTTCGGGCGGCGGTGGTGGGGCCGAGGGGGCGGCGCTGCCGACAGTGTTGCCGGAGGAGCCGCCGCCCCTGGGCCCGTCGGTCCCCGCGTCGAGCGTCCTTGATTCCTGAAGCGAAACCGATTTTCCGTCGGCACTTCTGACTGGATTCCCCGGGCAAGCATCATTTGCGAATTCAGACTGGCCACACGCCCAAGCCGACGACATAGATAATCCCGAGGCAAAGACGCCAAGGATGATCGCGATGATCCCGATAATGGCTACTCGGCGCATTCGTCGCCCTCTGACCAATAATCCCGCTGAGCTATAACGAGCCTTCCGTCCGAGGTGGATTCGACAACGACGTCGAAGGTGCCGAGGTTAACTCGGTCCGGATTCGTCACATCTTCGCCAGTAGCGTCGAAGATGCGGACGTCCTCATTAGTCACACAGGCGTACATTTGGAGCTCGATACCGCCGCTGGCGTCATTTGCGTACTGCTGAAGCTTTACGCCGGTTAGTCGAAGCGATCCCGTCCAGCGCTCTCCTGCCGCGACCGTGGTTTCTATAGAGGCGAGTTCGTCTTCGTAAATCTCTTCCGTAAGGAGCGGCTCGAGACGCTCTGGCGCGGATCCGCTGTCTTGAAGGATGGCTCCGCCGATGGCGAGGTACTCCTCGTACACCGCCGTCGCGGCCTTGAGCGCCTCCTCCTCGCTCGCGAACAACGGCGAGGCGGTCGGCGTGGGGTCGGCGTCGGGGATGGCCGGGGTGTCGCTGCATCCGGCGAGGGCGACGAGGAGCGCGGCGGTCGCGGGGAGGACGAGCGACCGGGGTGGCAGGGCTCGGCGGGCGCGGATCGTGGGCATGCGCGAGAGGGTAGAGCGAGCATCCGCCATCGCCGCGGCCTCTCTCCACACGCGCGGCGCGCCCGTCCTCAGTCGGCTCTGGTGCCTCCGCGGCCTTCGGCCATGAACGCGAGCCGCCGCAGCGTCTCGCGGTTGCGCACCCGCAGGACGGCGTCGGCGAGCGGGGCGGGTACGAGGGCGCCGGGCCCGCGCTCCGCCCATTCGGTGAGGCGCACCACGCAGCCGCCATCGCCCCGACCGGCGCGCTCGCGGGCCTCGATGATCACCACCGCCTCCCCGAGCGGCCAGCCGGCGGGCGTCATGACCGCGCGCCGGGGCGGATCCCACTCCCGCATGACGGTGACGTCGTCGATGAGCGCGGGCCAGATGCCGAACGAGTGGTGCAGTCTCCCGCCCGCCTCGGGCCAGCCCGCCTCGACGGCGCGCATGCGGGATGCTCCCACCACCCAGGTCGGGAACATCCAGCCGTCGGCCAGCACGTCGAAGACGTCCTCGGGCCGGCAGCGCATGGCCATGACGGTCACCGACATCAGCGGTCGATGCCGAGGTGCGGCAGCCGGTGGATGCCGAGCTCGTGCCGCAGGGCGCTGCGCGCGGCGTAGGCGCCGGCGAGCCCGTGCACGCCCGGCCCCGGGGGTGTCGCCGACGAGCAGAGGTAGAGCCCCGGAACCGGGGTGCGCCACGGGTCGCGCGACAGCACCGGGCGCGCGGCGAGCTGCACGAGCGAGGGCGCACCGACCGCGATGTCGCCGCCGAGGTAGTTGGGGTTGCCGTGCTCCATCTGCGCGGCGGAGGATGCGGCGGAGGCGATGATCACGTCCCGGAATCCGGGGGAGAACCGCTCGATCTGCCGCGTCACCGCCTCCGTGGGGTCGAGGGTCGACCCGGCGGGCACGTGCGTGTACGCCCAGAGCGTGTGCTTACCGGCGGGCGTCCGCGTGGCATCGATCACGGACGGCTGGGCGACGAGCACGTAGGGGGAGGTGGCGTGCCGTCCGGAGGCGACCTCGAGCTCGCCGTACGCGATCTCCTCCCGCGACCCGCCGAGATGCAGCGTCGGCACGGCGGCGAGATCCGCCGCCGCCCACGGCACGGGCGCATCGAGGGCGAAGTCGACCTTGGCGACCCCGTTGCCGTAGCGGTAGTCCTCGAGCCGGCGGCGGTAGGCATCGGGCAGCGCATCGCCGGCGATCGCGATGAGCGCCGCGGGGGAGGTGTCGAGCAGCACGATCGGGGAGCGCGGAAGGTCGCCGAGCGATTCGACCTGCACGCCCGTGACGATGCGGCCGCCGTGGGCGCGCAGATCGTCGGCGAGGGCATCCGCGATCGCCTGCGAACCGCCGACGGGCACCGGCCAGCCCCCCGCGTGCGCCGCGGTGCCGAGCGAGAGGGCGACACCGGCGGTGCCGAGGGAGGGCATCGGCTGGATGGAGTGGGCGGCGACCCCGGTGAGCAGCGCCGGCGCCTCCTCCCCGCGGAACCGCTCGCCCCACAGCGGCGTGCCCTGCTCGAGCGCGCGCAGGCCGAAGCGCAGCGCGGTGCCGAGGTGCGGCGGCACCCTCAGCAGCGGCGACCCGGTGAACTGGGCGACCTCCTGCGAGCGGGCGACGAGCGGAGCGAAGAGCCGACGCCACGCGGCACCATCGGCGCCGAGCCCCTCGGCGGTGCGATCGAGGTCGTGCCAGGCGATCGCCGCGCGCGCGCCGTCGAGGGGATGCCCGTACGAGGCGTCGGGCACCCGCAGCTCGATGCGGCGATCGAGCTCGAACCGGCGGAAGAACCCCGAGGCGAGCGCGAGGGGGTGCACGGCGGAGCCGACGTCGTGCCGGAACCCCGGCAGCGTCAGCTCGGCGGTGCGCGCACCCCCGCCGATCGTCGCCGAGCGCTCGATGACGAGCACGTCGAGTCCGGCGCGGGCGAGGGTGACGGCGGCGGCCAGACCGTTCGGGCCGGCGCCGACGACGATCGCGTCGGCGGGGCCGATGTCGGAGCGGCTCGAGAGGCGATCGGTCATGCCCCGACCCTACGCACCGCGGGCCCTCCCCGGTCGGGCGCCGCACACCGGATTCCCCGGATCGCGGGTGCGCGCCGGTCGGTCGCGAGCGGGCGGCGCAGGATGCCCGGCATGAGATCCCCGACCGGACACCCCCGCCCTCCCGCCCACGACGACGAACCGCTGCGCAGCGACGAGCAGGTGCTCGATCGCGTCGCCCGGCTCGTCGGAGCGGCCATCCGCCCGCAGCTCTGGCTCATGATGCTCGATCCGCGCGATCGGCAGCTGCCGCTGCTCGTGCCCGTCGAGGGCATCCCCGCGCATCCCGAGCTCGACGCGGTGGACGGGATGGCCCGCATCATCGAGCAGCTCGCGCGCTCGGCCGGCGCCGCCTCGGTCGTGGCGGTGCTCGAGCGACCCGGTGGCGAGCATCCCGATCGGGGGGTCAGGGCCTGGGGCGCGGTGCTCGTCGACGCGGCGGCCGAGGCGGGCATCCCGTTGCGCGCGCTGCTGCTCGCGCACGACGCAGGCGTGCTCCTGCTCGGCATCGACGACCTGTGAACGCCGTGCGAGCGCGACCGGGCCGTCAGCCCGGTGGGCGAGACTGGGGCCGTGCACCGCCTCACCACCGCCCGCGAGATCGTGCAGGACTACGGCTACGTGCTCGGTCGACGCTGGCTCTCGCTCCGACGCGGCATGACACCGCCGCCGCCGAGCTCGACGCCCACCGCGCGGCCGGTGCTCCTGATCCCCGGGGTCTTCGAGACCTGGCACTACCTCGATGCCGTCGCCACCCGCCTGCGCGAGCAGGGGCACGCCGTGCATCACCCGGCCGAGCTCGGCTTCACGCGCCGCCCCATCCCCGAGACCGCGCTGATCGTGCAGCGCTACCTCGAACGCCTCGACCTGCGCGACGTCGTCATCGTCGGGCACTCCAAGGGCGGGCTGATCGGCAAGCTGCTGCTCATGCAGGATCGGGATGCCCGGATCGCGCACATCATCGCCATCAACGCCCCCTTCCCCGGCTCGCCTCTGGCCCGCTACGCGGTGAGCGCCTGGCGCGAGTTCTCTCCCGCCCGCCCCGTGATCAGGGAGCTCGCCGCCGCGACCGAGGTCGACGACCGCATCGTGTCGATCTACAGCCGATTCGATCAGTACGTGCCCGGCACCAGCAGGCTCGCCGGCGCGCGGAACGTCGAGATACCGGTGGCGGGGCACTTCCGCGTGCTCGCGCACCCGCAGGTGCTCGACACCGTCGCACGGTGGGCGGCGGAACCCGCGGCCTCGGCACGGCCCTCGAGCGCGGCGGCTCCTCGGGACGACTAGACGAGGCGGTAGGAGAAGGCTCCGGCCGGATCGGTGATCGTCACCTCGACGAGCGCGGCGACCCCGATCTCGTCGTGCGCCTCGCACACGAGGACGGCGCCGTCGACGAGATCGATACCGCTGGGGCAGAGCACCGAGTAGGGCATGCCCTGCTGCGCGAGAGACGCGGCGAGCGAGGACTCGATGCTGCCGATCGCCGAGACGCTCGTCAGGCTCGCGGCACCCACGCCGACGGCGACGCCCGCACCGACCGCCACGAGCGCGAGGGCGACGATGTACCCGACGAGCGGCGCTGCCGCCCGGCGTCCGCTCTCCCGCAGGGCGACGACGCGGGCGACGAAGTACGCGAACGGCCCGAGCAGCACCGCCCACAGGATGGAGGGCCGGCGATCGTGGCCGAGCGAACCGAGGCGTCGGCGATCGAGGGCCGAGAACAGGATCGTCCAGATCAGCGTGCCGACCCCGATGGCGGCCACGGCGATGAGCACGCTGCCGGCCATGAGCAGCACGCTCGGATCGGGGAGGACGAGCAGCACGAACACCGCCGCGAGCGCCGCGGCGATCGCGAGCGGCATCAGCGCGAGCGCCCAGGCTCCGAAGGTCGCCGTCGAGAGGGCGCCGCGGATGAGGTACGGAGGAGCCGCCGCAGACGAGGGGTAGGTGCGCGCCATCGGCTGGTAGTCGGCCGACGCGATGTCGACGACCCGATCGGGAACGGCGAGCTGCGGCAGCACGGGCCAGCCCGGGGCGAGCATCTCGGGCGGCGCGGCGGTGCCCGCGAGGGGCGGTGCCGCCTCGGCGAGCCGCGCGGCGGTCGTCGCGTCGGGCTGCGGTTCGGCGGTCGGGTGATCCGAGGCGAGCCCCGGGTCCGCCGTCGGCTCGGCGGCCGGCCCGGCGGTCGCGGCGACGGGCGCCCAGGCGGCGTCGATCTCGCCGGGATCGGGGGTGGCGGCCGAGGTTCCGCCGTCCGGGGGAGCGGCGAAGGGGGCGGACATGACGGGCGGAGAGGAGGCGGAGGCGGCCTGCCGGCGCTCGTCCAGCGCACGTCGCTCCCGCCGGCTGAGCGGTGGGGCGGCATCGAGCGGCGCGGCAGACGCGGCGGCGGAGAAAGGCTCGGCGCCGGGGTCGACGGTCGGGTCGCTCGTCGGCCGGTCGACGGATAGGCCGGGGTCGGGCTCGGCGGTCAGGCTCGAGCCGGGCTCGACGGACGCGCTCGACGCGGGCTCGGCGGACGCGCTCGACGCGCTCCCGTTCGCGTGATCGTCCGAGCTCGCCGCGGACGGGGCCTCGTCGATGAGCACGCTGTGCTCCGTCCATGCGGCGCCGTCCCACCACCGGGCGGTGCCCGGGCGTGCGGCATCGGGATACCACCCCGCCGCCGGCGTTCCGGCACGAGAGTCCATCGCGGTCCCCCCTCAGGTTCCGTGATTCGGGTTCACGGAGTCGACTTCGGCGAGTGTACGTCGGCTTCGACGCCGGCGCACGACCCGCGACAGGGGGGCACGGGAGCCGGCGGAGCCGTTCTACACTCTCCCCGAACCGCGGCGGGTCCGCGCAGGAGTCGGAAGGGCGTGGACGAGATGGCCGATACGGAGACCGCGGAGGCGGCGGAGGGGAGCGCGCGCCTGCTCGATCGGGTCGCGACGGTCGAGGAGTTCCACGCCCTCGCGGCGGCGGTCGGCTGGCTCGATCACTTCCACTGGCCCACGATCGACGAGGCGCTCGACGCCTCGATCCTCGGCGCGGTCGCGCTGGACGCCGACGGCGGCGCGATCGGCATGGCGCGGATGCTCGGCGACGGCCGCCAGTACCTCATGATCCACGACGTCATCGTGCACCCCGAGCACCAGGGCGAGGGGATCGCCGAGGCCCTCGTCGATCGGCTCCTGTCGCGGGCCGCGGAGCACGCGGCGGCACCGGTGTGGGTGGGGCTCTTCGCCAGCCCGGAGGCGGAGCACCTCTACGAGCAGGCGGGTTTCGGCTCCGAGGATATGCGCGGCATGTGGCGCGAGGTCGGGCCGCGCTGAGCGGAGCTCCGCGCCATGGCGGCGGGAGCCCCGCTCGCGGGGCGCGGGCTCAGCCCGGCTCCTCCTGAGCAGGGGGAGCACCGGCATCGGTGCGCTCGTCGGCGGCGTGCGCGCGCTCCTCGGACGACTCCTCGGCGTCGGCGGCCTCGGGGCGGCCGTCGGGCGAGCCGGGCGCAGCATCCATCACGGCGCTAGCGATCGGCGTTGCCGCCGCGGGGATCCACGGCGTCCTCGCCCGGGCTGCGGTCGAGGAGGGGGGTGTCGTCGCTGAGCTCGGTCTCGTGGCCTGCGCCATCGGAGGGCGCCTCGTCGGCGGTCGCCGCGTCGCTCAGACCGGTCGACTCATCGCCGTAGCCTCCCGTCGCGTTCGACCCGCCGAGGGCGTCGGCGGAGACGTGGATCTGCTCCTCGTGCTCGCCGCCCTGGCCGTCGTGGTGCTCGGCGGTCATCGGGTGCCGCCGTCGTGGTCGTGCTCGGGAGCGTTGCCGGGCACGCCGCCGTCGCGCTGCCCCTCGTCGAAGCCGCCGTCCTCCTCCAGCTCCTCCGGGCGGGGCTGCTCGGTGCCGGTGGGGTGCGCGCCGGTCTGCGTGCTCTCGCCGTGCCCCGCTCCGACGTCGCCGTCGGCTCCGGGGTTCTGGCCCATCGTGGTCTCGTCCTGCTCGTGTGCGGTCATGAGGCCAGTGAAGCCGAAAGTCCCGCGCATCGGCAGGGGCTGGACAGCGGGAGCGCACGGGTCTACCGTGTGCGCGCTCGCTCGCGCGGCAGAGCGGCGGGAGCCGGGCATCCAGGGCAGGATGGGGGCATGCCCGCCGCCGATCGAGCCCTCGCCCCGGCCGACGTCCCGCCCCTCACCGCTGCGCGCCTGCTACCGGCGATCGGCGTCGCGCTCTCGGCGGTGCTGCTGTTCGGCCTCTACGACCAGCCCGTGCGCCCGGGTGGCTACCTCCTGCTCGTGGTGAGCCTCGGGGCGGCCTTCGTGCTCGATCGACCGCTGTTCCAGGACCTGCTGCTGATCGCGATCGGCATCACCATCGTGAGCCTCGTGAGCGTCGAGGCCGACATCAGCTACCTCAACATCCTCGTGCTCGGCACGGTGTTCACGCTCGCCGTGCTCGTGCCCTTCCTCATCGATCGTCTGGTCTACCGACGGAGGACCATCCGCTTCCCCTGGCGGAGCGGGCAGAAGTGGGAGCCGTGGGAGCGGTCGTACCTGATCTCGGTGCCGTTCCTCGGCTGGCTGATCCTGCCGTTCTACTTCATCACCAGCGAGGTGTACCTGAACTGGCCCGCCGTGGAGGCGCCGGACGAGATCGCTCGCCTGTTCGTCGGCGTCAACGCGGTCGGCACCTGGGACGAGCTCTTCTTCATCTGCACCTGCTACGCGCTGCTGCTGCGCCATTTCCGACCGCTGGTGGCGAACATCCTGCAGGCGATCATCTTCGTGAGCTTCCTGTGGGAGCTCGGCTACCAGGCGTGGGGGCCCGCGCTCACCATCCCGTTCGCCCTGCTGCAGGGGTTCATCTTCACCCGCACCAGGAGCCTCACCTTCGTGCTGATCGTGCACCTGCTGTTCGATCTCGCGGTGTTCCTCGTGATCGTGCACGCCCACAACCCCGGGCTGCTGCCGATCTTCCTCGTCCCGTCACCCTGACCCGAATCCGGCTCGCCGCCGCGGGCGGACAGGGCGCGCGCATAGCTCGGCCACAGGGCGCATCGGTGCTCGGGATCTACCGTGGGCGAATGCGACCCCCTCTCGCCAGAGTGCCCGTCTGGGTCTGGCGCGCGCTGATGGGGCTGATCGGGCCGGCCGAGCGGCGACGCTTCAACGTCGATCCGATCGCCGGCGTCCACCACGTGAACGACGTCCCGTACGTGCACGGCGGAACGTCGGAGCAGGTGCTCGACGTTCTGGCGCCCCACGGCCCTCGGGAGGGGCTCCCCGTCTACGTCTACTTCCACGGCGGCGGATGGACCTCGGGGGACAAGGCGGCGGTTCGCAAGTACTGCGCGACGCAGGCCTCGCACGGAGTGCTCGTGGTGAACGTCAACTACCGCACGGTGTCCTCCGAGGTGCACATGGCGCAGATCATGCAGGATGCTGCCGCCGCGCTCGCCTGGGCGATCGACCACGCCGGCGAGCACGGCGGCGACCCGGCGCGCATCGTCGTCGGCGGGGACTCCGCCGGCGGGCAGATCGCGGCCCTGCTCGTGGCCGCGCAGACCCGGCCCGAGCTGCGCGAGCGGTACGGCATCGACGCCGCGGCACCGTCGGCGGCGATCCGCGGCGTGGTGCAGCATTGCACCCCCGGCGACTTCTCGACCGTGCTCGAGCGCGGCTCCGTGCTGGGTCGCGGCTTCGTGAGGATGCTCCTGCCGCAGGCCGAGCGGAAGGGGGACCTGAGCGCCCCCGCGCGCTTCCTGTCGCCCATCGAGTGGATCGACGCGGACTATCCGGCGGTCTTCCTCACGACCTCCGAGCGGGACTACTTCCACCGGGCGAGCACGAACTTCGTGGCCCGCGCCCGCGGATGGGGCGTGCCCGTCGACGTGCTCAGTTACGGCCGCGCATCCCGCCGTGCCCGGCACACCTGGCAGCAGGACTACCGGCATCCCGAATCGCAGGAGGTGTACCGACGGCTCGTCGCCTTCGTGCGCCGGGTGACGGCCGTGCCGGCGGCCGTCGGAGCCTGACCGCCGCGGCAGGCTGAGGGTGCCGCGAGGCGGGCAGTGCGTCGGGCGAGCGGGAGAGGCCCCGATGGGCGCGCTCGTGCGCGGTCGGCCCGAGCGCTACCGGGGGATCGCCGGTCGCTGCTCCGCAGCCGACTCCTCGCGGGTGCGCAGAGCGGCCCGCTGGTCAGCACGGCGCCGCCACGACGATCGGCGGCGCTCGTTGACGAGGATGGTCGTGTACGCCAGATGCAGGCGGTGCGCGATGGCGCCCATCGAGGCGAAGGGCCGTGCCGATACCTCCACGACGAGGGCGGGGTCGAAGTCGACGCGCATGTCGGCGGTCAGCTGGTAGCTGAGGTCGAGGTCGTCGTGCACGTCGGCCTGATCGCGGTGCACGCTGCCCCGCACGATCGCCCACGCGCGGCGGCGGATCGCGTAGTTCGAGCCGAACAGCGGCGGTCGGCCGAGCGCCCATCCGACGAGGTGGAAGTACCCGCCCAGATACACGCGTCGACCGATCCAGTTGCCGATGCTCGAGCCTCCGTAGAAGCGGCCGGGGCCCGTGATCGCGGTGAGCTCGGGGTCCTCCAGCGCGGCCTCGATGCGCTCGATCCAATCCATCGGCGGCACCGAATCGGCGTCGAGGCGGGCCAGGATGTCGCCGCTCGCCTCGTCGAAACCCGTGGCCGTCGCGGCGGGGATCCCCGCGGCGGTGGAGCGCACGACGAGGGCTCCGGCTCGGCGCGCGACCTCGGCGCTGCCGTCGACGCTGCCGTTGTCGACGACGATGATCTCGTCAGCGGGCCTCGACTGCGTCGCCAGCGCCGCGAGGCACACGCGGAGCATCGGCGCATCGTCGAGCACGGGGATGACGACGGAGATGAGGGTCATCGCCCGCTCCTGCCCTCGCCCGCGGGACGCGGGCGCACCGCGATCATGCGTCGGATCCCGCCGGGTGACGACGCCGGGAGCGCGGACCGGCGGCGTGGGGCTCGGTGTACCCCCGCGCCGACCAGGCGGCGAGCGCTCGATCGATCAGCCGTGCGGGCGCGCCGGGGGGCAGCGCCGGCGCGGAGCCGGTGCGGGGCACGACGATCGGAGCAGCCTGGATCGGGGAGCGGGGGGAGGGGGTCATCGATGTCTCCTGGTCGTCGGGCGGCGTCGTCGGGCAGCGACCGCCGGGTACGGGGGTCGACGGCTGGTGAACAGTGAAGCGGGGGCCCGCGCGGTCGGACAGGGTCATTGGTCCTGGAGCGACCTACCGGGCGGGCGCGGCGGAGCCGGTGCTGCCGAGGATGCGCACCCCCGGCCCGCGCGGCGCCGACGGGTCTCAGGCGTCGCGATCCTCGCCGGTTCCGGCGATGCTGCGACGGGCGTCGCCGTATCCGGGGCTCGCCTGCTCGGCGCTCGGGTCGGGCTCCGCAGCGGCGTCCGCCGCGGGCTCCGCATCGGTCTCGGCGACACCGCTCACGCCCTCGCCGATGTCGAAGCGCCCTTCGGCGGGCGTCCTCTCCGGCTCGGTGACCGCGTCGGGGTCGTGCATCGTCTCGTTCTCGTGCGGGGCTCGCTGGTCGTCGGTCATGGGGTCCTCCCGGCTCGTCGCGCCGTCCCGACCGGGCGACGCGCAGTCAGTCCACCGCACCGGGCTCCTCGCGACGAGGGGGTGGACGGCGGGCTCGCGAGGCGCTAGGGCGCGGCGGGCGGCGCGCACGGCACCGTCGACGACGCCGCGAGCAGGGCCTCCTCCCGGGGCCGGGTAGGGCAGACTCGAGACGATGATTCAGCTGATGGAGCGCATGCCCGAACCCTACGAGGCGGGCGCGGCCTTCGACGCGATCGCCGCGTGGGCGGCCGAGGGCGGACGACCCCTCTACCCGGCGCAGGAGGAGGCCGTCTTCGAGCTCGTCGCCGGCGCGCACGTCGTGCTCGCCACCCCGACGGGCTCGGGCAAGAGCCTCGTGGCGGTCGCCGCGCACGCCGTCGCCCTCGCCGAGGGTCGCCGCAGCTACTACACCGCGCCGATCAAGGCGCTCGTGAGCGAGAAGTTCTTCCAGCTCGTCGAGGTGTTCGGCGCCGAGAACGTCGGCATGGTGACGGGCGACTCGGCGGTCAACGGGGATGCGCCGATCATCTGCTGCACCGCCGAGATCCTCGCGAACCTCGCTCTGCGGCACGGCGACGGCCTCGACGTCGGGCTCGTCGTGATGGACGAGTTCCACTACTACGCGGATCCCGATCGCGGGTGGGCCTGGCAGGTGCCGCTGCTCACGATGCCGAGCACGCAGTTCCTGCTGATGAGCGCGACGCTGGGCGACGTCTCGGCGATCGCGGAGGATCTGCACCGCCGCTCCGGCCGCCCGGTGAGCGAGGTCACGCACACCGAGCGGCCCATCCCCTTGACCCACGAGTACGTGCGCACGCCCGTGCACGAGACCGTGCAGCGGCTGCTCGACGAGCGGCAGGCGCCGGTCTACGTCGTGCACTTCAGCCAGGCGGCGGCGATGGAGCGCGCGCAGGCGCTGTCGAGCATCCGCATCGTCAGCCGCGAGCAGCGCGATGAGATCGCCGCCGCGATCGGCGACTTCCGCTTCACCACGGGCTTCGGCACGACCCTCAGCCGCCTCGTGCGCGCGGGCATCGGGGTGCACCACGCCGGCATGCTGCCCAAGTACCGCCGCCTCGTCGAGGTGCTCGCCCAGCAGGGGCTGCTGCGCGTCATCTGCGGCACCGACACGCTCGGCGTCGGCATCAACGTGCCCATCCGCACCGTGCTCATCACGGCGCTGTCGAAGTACGACGGCGTGCGCACGCGGCAGCTCACCGCGCGCGAGTTCCATCAGGTCGCCGGGCGCGCGGGCCGGGCCGGCTACGACACCTCGGGGCTCGTCGTCGTGCAGGCGCCCGAGCACGAGATCGAGAACGCCCTCGCCACGACGAAGGCGGGCGACGACCCCAAGAAGAAGAAGAAGATCGTGCGCAAGGCGGCGCCCGCCGGCTTCGTCACGTGGAGCGAGACGAGCTTCGAGCGCCTCGTCGGCGGCGTGCCCGAGCCGCTCGAGAGCCGCATGCGGGTCTCGGCGGCGATGCTCATCAACATCATCGCCCGTGGGGGCGACGTCTTCGAGCACGCGCGCTCGCTGCTCACCGACAATCACGAGCCCGCCGCCCGGCGCCGCGACCTCGTGCGCCGCGCGCTGTCGATCGCCAAGACCCTCGTCGCGGCCGGGGTGCTCGTCATCGACCGCGACGTGCCGGCCGGGCATCCGCCCCGCATCGCCCTCACCGTCGATCTGCAGCCGAACTTCGCCCTCAACCAGCCGCTCTCGCCCTTCGCGCTCGCGATGATCGAGTTGCTCGATCCCGACGACGTCGAGGGCGCGTCGCGCGACGAGACGGGCTCCCATCGGGGCGGCATCGGCACCGGCCATTACGCCCTCGACGTGGTCAGCATCATCGAGGCGACCCTCGACGATCCGCGGCCGGTGCTCAACCAGCAGGAGCACCGCGCGCGCGGGGAGGCGATCGGGGCGATGAAGGCCGAGGGCCTCGACTACGACCAGCGCATGGACGCGCTCGACGAGATCACCTACCCCCGCCCGCTCGCGGAGCTGCTCGAGGAGTCGTTCGAGACGTTCGCCTCCTCGCAGCCGTGGATCCGCGACGCGAGCCTGCGCCCCAAGTCGGTCGTGCGCGACGTCTACGAGCGGGCGATGACCTTCACCGAGTACGTCTCGCATTACGGCATCGCGCGCTCGGAGGGCCTGCTGCTGCGCTACCTCAGCGACGCGGACAGGGCCATCCGCCAGACCGTGCCCGACGAGGCGAAGACCGAGGAGCTGCGCGACCTCATCGCCTGGCTCTCGGAGCTCGTGCGCCAGGTCGACTCGAGCCTGCAGGACGAGTGGGAGCAGCTCTCGAACCCCACGACCGACCCCTCCGTGCCCGTCGTGCCCCCGCCCCCGCCGGACGTCACGACGAACCGTCGCGCCTTCGGCGTGCTCGTGCGCAACGAGTTGTTCCGCCGCGTGCAGCTCGCCGCCCTGCAGCGCGACGACGACCTCGTGGCCCTCGATCCCGATGCGGGCTGGCCCGAGGCCCTCGACGCCTACTACGACGAGCACGACGTCATCGGCACCGGCGGGGCGGCGCGCGCGGCGAGCATGGTGCAGATCGACGAGAACCCGGTGGATGCTCCCGGCACGTGGGCGGTGCGGCAGGTCGTCGAGGACCCGGCCGGCGATCGCGACTGGGGCATCGAGGCCGTCGTCGACCTGGCGGAGAGCGCCGAGCAGGGGGTCGCGGTCGTGCGGGTGCTCGGGCTGCGCAGGCTCTAGGCGCGCGGCGCGCGGCGCCCGGTGCGCGGCTCCTGGCGTCCGGCGTCAGCCGGCGTCGGCCTCGAGACGGCCGAGCATGCGCCAGACCGTCGGGGTGAGGGCGGGATGGTCGAGCGCGATCTGGCGCAGCACGCGGTAGTCGCGGGCGGGCGTCGGCATGCGCTCACCGTCCTCGCGGATGCGCTCGGCGCGGAGCATCCACACCACCAGCTCGTCGACGGTCGGCAGCTCCTCCATGAAGTCCCACGGGTCCTGCCCATCGCGCAGGCGCTCGTGCACGACGGTCTGCAGCTCGTCGTGCGCCTCGGCGCGCAGCAGCTCGAGGCTCGCGCCGGGTCGACGGGGGAGGAGGTTCACCCTCCGAGCCTACGAGAGGCTCGGAGGGTGATGTCTGAACCCGGGGGGCGGGCTCAGACGATGAGGGCGACCACCGCGGCGACGGCGGTGGGCGCGAGCAGGATGCCCAGGGCGACGACGGCGGCGAGAACGACGACGCCGGCGAGGACGGGCGCCCAGGCGGATCGGCGGCGCGGGAGCATCGCCGCGCGCACGATCAGGTAGAGCAGGGGCAGGAGGACGGCGAGACCCCACGGGGCCACGCGCAGGTGACCGTCCTCACCGAGCAGTCGGCCGTCCACGGCGGCGAGGCCCGCCGCGCAGACGGCGGGCAGCGCGAGGGCGAGACCGATCGTCCACACCGGAGCGTCGACCGGGAAGCGCGTCGCCAGGGCCACCAGCAGCAGGAGGTGCACCGCGGGCATCGTGGTCATGATCCAGACGGCGGGGGTGTGCGTGCGGGTGGCGGGCACGAGGACGGGCGGACGGCCGGTGTCGATCGAAGACCGGTGGTCGCGCGCGGAATCCGTCGAGGCGGACCCTCCCGCGCTCGAGCTCGCCGACCGGGACCGCGCCGCGGTGCGCGTATGCGTGCTGTCGGCGGTCGCGGTCGACCCGGTGGCGGTGCTCGGTACGGAGACCGCGGCGGGGGAGAAGACCGTCGCGGAGGCGACGGAGGGCAGCGCATCCCACGGGCTCGTCGCCGGCGACCCCGCGTGCAGGGACATGGCCAGCGCCGCGAGCGCCGAGTCGTGCGCGGTCGGCGCGAGAGGGGCGGCGAGGGCGGTGCTCCCGCTCGCGGCCGGATCGCGCTGCGCGTCGTCGTCGAGCCCCGCCGCATCGGCGCTGGTCGTCGACGAGGCGCTCGAGGCGGAGCCGAAGGAGAGCGGGGCGGTGTACTCCGTCCAGGCCTCGCCGTTCCACCACCGTCGCGTCGTCCCGGCGTCCCCGAGCGGATCCGGGTACCAGCCTGCGGGCACCCGCGTGGTCGTCGTCGTGCTGCTCATCCGATCCCCCGATCGATCCGACCCCCCGGTCGGTCCCACCGCGCGACACCCGTTGCCGCCCGGTGCGCCGCCCCCGCGAGATGGCGGGTGCGACGTGCTGCCTATTCGGTTATCCGCCGAGCGTGTAGACGCCCCAGTCGTCGACCTGCCAGGCGATCCATCCGTTGCTGCGCTGCAGGCTCGACGTCACGACGACCGATGTCCCGTCGCTCGACACCGCCGGGCAGCGGAACTGCTGGCCGATGAACAGCGGCGGCGTGTCGGGGCAGGTCACATCGAGGCTCGAGCCGATGCTGCGGGCGCTGAGCTCGATGCTGTTCGAGGCCTCGGCGGCGAACAGCTGCGGCACGGCGCCGATGATGAGACCGGGCACGGCGATCACTGCGCCGGCCTGCAGGCCACCGAGGAGGAGGAAGACCGCGACGGGGCCGAACCCGGCGCCGGAGAAGCGGCTGAGCCGGACCGCGCGCGCGGTCAGGTACACGGGCGGCCCGAGGAGCGCCCACAGCCAGCTGGCCGGACGATCGACGCCGCGTCGACGCAGCCCTCGGGCGTCGAGGATCGCGAGCACGATGACGACGGGGTAGGGCGCGAGCCACAGCGCGCCGATGATCGGCAGGCTCTGCCCTCCCGTGAAGGCGGCGACGACGAGCAGGCTCAGCAGGAGCTGGAGCATGGGGAGCAGGGCGATCGCCCAGGCCGAGACGGTGTGCAGGGCCGGTGCCGTGGGCGCCGTGCCCGCGCTCATCGAGGCGCCGCCGCCGCGACGTCGCGTCGCGGCGACCGGGGTCTCGGTGACCGAGGGAGCGTAGGTGGGGGCGCCGGGCGCCGAGCCGAAGCCCGCGGCCGATCCGTACCCCGCTGCCGATCCGTAGCCCGCGGGCGACCCGAACTGCTGACCGTAGCCCGGCTGCTGGCCGAATCCCTGCTGCCCGTATCCGGGCTGCGGGGCGTACCCCTGCCCGGCGGACTGGGGCGCGTAGCCGGCGTTCTGCCCGTAGGCAGGGCCGCCGGCCGCGGAGCCGAAGGGTGCGGAGGCGCTCGCGGGGCCCGTGTACTGGGGTGCGGAACCCGCCGCCTCGGTCGTCCATCCGCCGTAGTCCGGGTTCGCGCCGAAGGGCGCGCCGCCGACCGGAGCGGAGGGGTAGCCGGCGGAAGGATGCGGAGCGGAGGGCTGCGCCGCCGACGGGTAGCCCGCCGAGTAGGCGGTGGAGGGCGTGGAGGCGGCCGGGACGGGGCCGGGCACGCTGCCGGCGGGCTGCTCGTGATCGCCCGTGACGGGCGCGGCCTGCGCGGGCGGAGCGGATGCCGCCGGAGCGCTCGGGAAGCCCTGAGCCGCCGGCGTCGATGCGGGTGCGGCGGAGGCCGCCGATGCGGCCGGCGCGACGTAGGTCGGGACCGCCGGCGGAGGCGTGCTCGGAATGGTCGCGTTCAGAGGAGGGACGCCATCAGCGGCAGCGGCGGCCGCCTGCATGACGTCGGGCTCGATGAGGAGGGGGACGGGATCGGTGCGCGGCGGCTCGAGCTCCCGCAGCACCTGCACGCTCGGCTGCTCGACGATCGTGCCGCTCGTGCCGCTCGGGTCGGCCTCCTCGCGCTCGGGGAGCTCGTCGTCGGCGAAGGTGGTCGGCGCGGTGGCCTGCGGCACCACGGGCTGACGGGCGTCCGAGACGTGCTCGGTCCACGCGTGGTTGTCCCACCAGCGAAGCTGGGGCAGGCCGAGGGGGTCCGGGTACCACCCGGCGGGAACCCGCCCGTACTCGTCGTCGCTCACGCTATCGATCCCCCGATCAGTGCCGCGCACCTGTGGCGCGGCTGCCGCAAGCTTACGGATCGGGTCGGATCAAGGGGAGTGCCCTCACGCCCCCAGTCCGGGTGGCGAGCATGCGCATTCCGAATGCCGGATGCCCCCTTTTCGCAGGCCTCCCCGCCCCGGCTGCGAGCGCCGCGGGCGGCTCCCGCTCGTACACTCGGACCATGGGACGAGGGGCGCCACGCGCGGGGCTGCTGCGCCATCCGCTCGACGGTCCTCCCTCTCTCGGCGACCTGGCCGCCGCCATGGAGGCGCGCGATCCCGGGGCCGATCTCGTCTGGCTCGACTCGGGCGCCGCCGCCGAGACCGGACGCTCCCTCCTCGCCACCGGCTCCCGCATCGTCCTCGAGCCCGGGCTTCCGGTGCTGCCGCAGCTCCGCGCCGCCCTCGCCTCGATGCCGGCGCTCGCGCCGGGCGACGTCGTGCCCCTGGGCCTCGTCGGCTGGTTCGGCTACGAGCTCGCCGACGAGACGATGGGGATGCCCGTGCCCCGCGCTCCGGCCCACCACCGGGCATCGTGGCTCGCCGTCGACCGCGGGCTGCTCGTCGACCATGAGAACGGCACGGCCGAGCTCGTGGCGCTGGATCGCGAGGGCGCGGGCGCCTGGAGCGCCGAGCTCGATGCGTGGCGGCACGAGATGCTCGAGCTGCTGGCGAGCGCGCGGGCGGCATCCCGAACCGGTGACGGCGCGCGCACCGCCGGCGCGACCGCGACCGCGCCGGCCGACCGCCCCGCCGGCGGCGCCCCGCCCGCCCGCCGTCACGACGACGACCGCTACGCCGCCCTCGTCGAGCGCTGCCAGGAGGCCATCCGCGAGGGGGAGGCCTACCAGCTGTGCCTCACCACCTCGGTCGCGGTCGAGCACGAGGCCGACATCGATCCGCTCGCCCTGCACGCCCGTCTGCGCGCCGCGAGCCCCGCGCACCACGGAGCCCTGCTGCGCATCGGCGGCACCGCGCTGGTGAGCGCGAGCCCCGAGACCTTCCTGCGGCTCGAGCGCGACGATGAGGGTCTCGTCGTGAGCACGCGCCCCATCAAGGGCACGCGACCGCGGGGGGCGGATGCCGCAGCCGACGCCGCCCTCGCCGCCGAGCTCGCCGCGAGCGACAAGGAGCGCGCCGAGAACCTCATGATCGTCGACCTCATGCGCAACGACCTCTCGCGGGTGTGCGCGCTCGGCACCGTGACGGTCACCGGGCTGCTCGAGATCGAGACCTACGCGCAGGTGCACCAGCTGGTCTCGACCATCGAGGGCCGCCTGCGCCCCGCGCTGGATGCGCTCGACGCCGTCGCCGCCTGCTTCCCGGCGGGCTCGATGACGGGCGCGCCGAAACGGCGGGCGATGCAGCTGCTCGCGGAGCTGGAGGGCGCTCCGCGCGGTGTCTACTCCGGGTGCGCGGGCTACCTCGCCGCCGACGGTACGGCCGATCTGGCCATGGTGATCCGCAGCGTGCTCGTCGAGGGCCGCACGGCGACGCTCGGGGCGGGCGGCGGCATCACCGCCCTCAGCGTCCCCGTCGAGGAGGTCGCCGAGATGCGCCTCAAGTCGGCCGCGCTGCTCGCCGCCCTGGGGGTCGAGCGCGCCTGAGCGCCGCCGGGCCGCGGGTACGATGAGAGACGGCGCGCTCGCGCCGCATCCCCCGCTTCTTCATGCCTTTTCTGCGAGAGACCTTCCGTGACTGACGAGAACCGCCCGCACGACGACCGCGACGAGAACGCCTACGACTTCCGGGCCATCGAGTCCCGCTGGGCGCCCGTATGGGAGGAGATGCAGCCGTTCTCGATCTCCGAGGACGACGCCGACCGGCCGCGCAAGTACATCCTCGACATGTTCCCGTACCCCTCGGGCGATCTGCACATGGGTCACGCGGAGCAGTACGCGCTCGGCGACATCGTCGCCCGCTACTGGCGTCAGCGCGGGTTCAGCGTGCTGCACCCCATCGGCTGGGACAGCTTCGGGCTCCCGGCCGAGAACGCCGCGATCAAGCGGGGCGTCGACCCGAGGGTCTGGACGTACGAGAACATCGCGCAGCAGAAGGCGTCGATGAAGCGCTACGCGGCGAGCTTCGACTGGAGCCGCGTCCTGCACACGAGCGACCCGGAGTACTACCGCTGGAACCAGTGGCTGTTCCTGAAGATGTACGAGAAGGGCCTCGCCTACCGCAAGGACAGCTGGGTCAACTGGGATCCCGTGGACCAGACCGTGCTCGCCAACGAGCAAGTGCTCGCCGACGGCACGAGCGAGCGCTCGGGCGCCGTCGTCGTGAAGAAGAAGCTCACGCAGTGGTACTTCAAGATCACCGACTACGCCGACCGCCTGCTCGACGACCTCAACCAGCTCGAGGGCTCCTGGCCGTCGAAGGTGCTCGCGATGCAGCGCAACTGGATCGGCCGCTCGACGGGTGCCGACGTGGACTTCCTGATCGAGGGCCACCACAGCCCCGTCACGGTCTTCACCACGCGCCCCGACACCCTCTTCGGCGCCACCTTCATGGTCGTCGCGCCCGACAGCGACCTCGCCGCCGAGCTCGTGGCGGGCTCGACGCCCGAGGTGCGCATGCGGTTCCAGGACTACCTGGAGCAGGTGCAGAAGAAGTCGGAGATCGACCGTCAGGACACCTCGCGCGAGAAGACCGGCGTGTTCCTCGACCGCTGGGCGATCAACCCCGTCACGGGTGAGCGGATGCCCGTCTGGGCGGCCGACTACGTGCTCGCCGACTACGGCCACGGCGCCGTCATGGCCGTGCCCGCGCACGATCAGCGCGACCTCGACTTCGCCCGCGCCTTCGACCTGCCGGTCAAGGTCGTCGTCGACACGAACGCGCCCGTGACCGGCGCCATGCCCGTCATCACGCCCGAGATGCTCGAGACGGGCGATATCCCCGAGCTGAACCCCTCGCACACGGGCGAGGCGCTGACGGGCGACGGCCGCCTCATCAACTCGGGGCCCCTCGACGGCCTCTCGAAGCAGAACGCCATCAAGCGCGTGATCGAGCTGTTGGAGGAGCGCGGCACCGGCCGGGCGGCGAAGACCTACCGCCTGCGCGACTGGCTCATCAGCCGGCAGCGCTTTTGGGGCACGCCCATCCCGATCATGTACACCGAGGACGGCACAGAGGTGCCTGTCCCGATGGATGCCCTGCCCGTGCGCCTGCCCGACACCGAGGGCCTCGATCTCAAGCCGAAGGGCACCTCGCCGCTGGGCGGCGCGGCCGACTGGGTCGCCACGACCACCCCCGATGGGCAGCCCGCCCGCCGCGACACCGACACGATGGACACCTTCGTCGACTCGTCGTGGTACTTCCTGCGCTTCCTCGACCCGAACGACGCCACGCGCGCCTTCGACCCGGCCGAGGCCGAGAAGTGGGCGCCCGTCGACCAGTACGTCGGCGGCGTCGAGCACGCCATCCTGCACCTGCTCTACGCGCGCTTCATCACCAAGGTGCTCTTCGACCTCGGCTACGTGAGCTTCACCGAGCCGTTCTCCGCCCTCCTCAACCAGGGCATGGTCGTGCTCAACGGGGCGAAGATGTCGAAGTCGAAGGGCAACATCGTCACCTTCACCGACGGCGTCGACGACTTCGGCGTCGATGCCGTCCGGTTGACGATGGCCTTCGCCGGACCGCCGGAGGATGACATCGACTGGGCCGACGTCTCGCCGACCGGGTCGCAGAAGTTCCTCGCGCGCGCCTGGCGCTTGGCGAATGAGGTCTCGTCGCCCGTCGACGCCGACCCGTCGACCGGTGACCCGGCGCTGCGTCGCGCGACGCACCGGTTCCTCGCCGAGGGTCCGGGCCTCATGGAGTCGTTCAAGTTCAACGTCGTCGTCGCCCGGTCGATGGAGCTCGTGAACGCGATCCGCAAGGCCGTCGACTCCGGTCCCGGTGCTGCGGATCCGGCCGTGCGGGAGGCCGTCGAGGCGGTCACCGTCGCGCTCTCCATCTTCGCGCCGTACACGGCGGAGGACATGTGGCAGCGCCTCGGCCGGGGCGACGCCTCGCGCGGCCGCGACGGGCTCGTGGCCTTCGCCGGCTGGCGTAAGGCTGATCCTCTGCTGCTCGTCGAGGAGGCCGTGACGGCCGTCGTGCAGGTCGACGGCAAGGTGCGCGACCGGCTCGAGGTGAGCCCGAAGATCGGCAACGACGAGCTCGAGCAGCTCGCTCTCGCCTCGGCCGCCGTGCAGCGCGCCATCGGCGACCGCCCGATCGCCCGGGTCATCGCCCGAGCGCCGCGGGTCGTCAACATCGCCACCCAGCGCTAGCCGCTCCCCGGCCCCGGCGTCCTGCACGCAGGGGCCGCGGCGCGCCCGCCTAGGGTCTCCGAACGCGGGGGCGGTTCCCGCGGGATGACGGGGGCGGGATGGCGATGAGTGACGGAGCGCCTCGCACTCCTCGCCGCTCGGCACGGGTGCGGGCCGCGATCGGCGGCGTGCTGCTCCTCGGGCTGCTCGGGCTCGCCACCGCCGTCGTCGGAGCGATCGTGACCCCCGGCGGCACGACGACCGCGGTCGACGCGGGCGGAGCGGCGGCGGAGGGCGGAGCATCCCCCTCCGGCCCGGCCGGCGCGGGGGACGACGGGGCGGGAACCGGCGGAGGAGCCGCCGCCACCGCGGTCATCGTGCACGTGCTCGGTGCGGTGCGCACGCCCGGCATCGTCGAGGTGCGGCCGGGGGACAGGGTCGTCGACGCGATCGCGGCCGCGGGCGGCACGACGGAGGACGCCGACCTCGGCGGCGTGAACCTCGCCCGCGTGCTCGCCGACGGCGAGCAGCTGCGGGTGCCGCGGGCGGGCGAGGTCGTCACCCCGCCGCCCCCGGCGGAGGGGACCGCGACGGCGGGCGGAGCTCCCGCGGATTCGAGCGTCGTGAATCTCAACACGGCCGACGCCGCCGCGCTCGAGACGCTCCCCGGGGTCGGCCCCGCCCTCGCGGCCCGCATCATCGCCTGGCGCGACGAGAACGGGCCCTTCCGCGCCGTCGACGAGCTGCTCGCGGTCTCGGGCATCGGCGATCGCACGCTCGAGGGCTTCCGCGATCAGGTGACGGTGTGAGCGGCGCACCGGTCGTTGCCCGCGACACGGCGGCGCATCCGACGGCGGTGGATGCCCGTCTCGCGCTCCCCGCCGGCGTCGGGTGGCTCGCCGCCGTGCTCCTCGTCGCCCTGCCGCAGGCCGCGCTCGCGACGTCCGTCATCGCCCTCGCGGCCGCCCTCTCGTCCGTCCTCGTCGTCCGACGCGCGGCGAGGCGCCCCCGCGTCCCGGGGCTCGTTCGCGCGCTCCTGCCGTCCGTCGTCGCCGTGGGCGTCGTCGCGGCGGCGATCGCCCTCGCCGCGCCGGCCAGGATCCCGCCCCTGCTCGCCGACCTGGGGGAGGAGGGCGGGTCGGCCGTCGGCGTCGTCGCTCTCGAGGCGACGGTCGCGCCGGGAGCCGAGGGAGGCGCCGACGCCACGCTGCTCGTGCTGGAGGACCGAGGTACGGGCGAGGAGCTCGGGATGCGGGTCCCCGTGCGACTGCTGCAGGTGCCCGCCGAGGAGCGTCTCGCCCTGGGCACCCGGCTGGACGCGCGCTGGCGCGTGCTGCCGACCGAGGCGGGCGACGATCGGGCCGCGCTCCTCGCGCCGATGGGCGCCGTCACGGTCGGCGGTGCTGCGCCCCCTCTGCTCTCCGCGGCGGACGATCTGCGAGCGCGCTTCCTCGACGTCGCCGGCGTCTTCCGCGGGGACGGGGCCGCGCTGCTGCCGGGCCTCGCGATCGGCGACACGAGCGCCGTGAGCGACGAGCTGGACGATGCGATGAAGGCCTCGAGCCTCAGCCACCTCACGGCCGTCTCGGGGGCGAACTGCGCCATCGTCGTCGGGCTCGTGATGGGTGCCGGTGCCCTCGCGGGGTGGCCCCGCCCGGTGCGCATCGGGGTGGCGCTCGCGGCGCTCGGCGGGTTCGTGCTGCTCGTGACGCCCGAGCCGAGCGTGGTGCGGGCGGCCGTCATGGCGGCGGTCGTCCTCGTCGCGCTCGCCGGCGGGCGGCCCGGGCGCGGGCTGCCCGTGCTGGGCGCGGCGGTGCTGGGCATCCTCGTGCTGGATCCGTGGACGAGCCGCGAGTACGGCTTCGTGCTGTCGGTGCTCGCCACCGCGGCGCTCCTGCTCCTCGCCGGGCCGCTCGCCGAGCGGCTCGGCCGGGTGATGCCGGCACCCCTCGCGCTCGCGATCGCCGTGCCGCTGGCCGCGCAGATCGCGTGCCAGCCCGTTCTCGTGCTGCTCGAGCCGAGCATCCCGCTCGCCGGCGTCGCCGCCAACATCCTCGCCGCGCCGGCCGCACCGGTCGCGACGATCGTCGGCATGCTCGCCTGCCTGCTCGCCCCGGTGGCGCCGCCGTTCGCGCTCGGCGCCGCCGGGATCGCCTGGCTGCCGGCATCGTGGATCGGCGGCATCGCCCGCGTCGCCGCGGAGCTGCCGGGAGCGCAGCTGCCGTGGCCGGAGGGCGGAGCGGGGGCCGTGCTGCTCGCCGTCGTGATCGCGGGTCTGCTGGGGGCCGCGGGTGTCCCCCCGGTGCTCGGTCGCCGCGGCCGTCGGAGAGCGCTCGCGGCCACGAGCGGTCTGCTCGCCGTCACCGCGGGACTCACCGTCGGGACGGCGACGCTGCAGGGGTTCGGGCGTCCGTCGGACTGGACGATCGCGCAGTGCGACATCGGGCAGGGCGACGCCGTGCTCGTGCGCTCGGCGGGCGAGATCGCGCTCATCGACACGGGCGCCGAGCCGGAGCTGCTCGACGCCTGCCTGCGCACCCTGGGCATCGACCGCCTCGACCTGCTCGTGCTCACCCACTTCGATCACGATCACGTCGGCGCCGTCGACGTGGTCGTCGGGCGCGTCGACGAGGTGATCGCCGGGCCCCTCGCCGACGAGCGCGATGCCGAGATCCTCGACGCGCTCGCCGCGGGAGGGGCCGTCGTCCGACCGGTGGCGGCGGGCGAGCAGGGGATGCTCGGCGCGCAGAGCTGGCGGGTGCTGTGGCCGCCCGACCATCGGGGGATCGAGCCCGGCAACGACGCCAGTCTCGTGCTGGAGTGGCGCGCGGCGGGGGAGTGCTCGGTCGCCTGCGCCCCGAGCATGCTCGCCCTCGGCGACCTGGGGCAGGAGGCGCAGCGCGGCCTCCTCGCCGCGGTGCGCATCCGGGCCGTCAGCGTCGTCAAGGTGAGCCACCACGGCTCGGCGGATCAGGAACCGGAGCTCTACCGGGCGGCCGCCGCGACCCTCGGACTGATCGGGGTCGGCGAGGGCAACACCTACGGGCATCCGGCGCCGGAGGCCCTCGACGCGGTGACCGCGGCGGGAGGGACCCCGGTGCGCAGCGACGCCCACGGACTCGTGCTCATCGCCCCCGAGCCGGGTCGGCCCGACGTGTGGCGGGTCTGGACCGAGCGCGGGGAGCTCGACCGGGGCGGCTGAGCGAGCGGCACCGCTCGGGTCCGCCGTCGGAGGCGGCGGATAGTCTGGACGCGCACCGACTCGGCGGCCCCGTTCTCGCCGCATCGTCCGCGTGCACCGTCCACCCGCAAATCCCCCCAGCACCGAGGAGCACGATGGCAGCGTCCCCCCGCGGAGGAGCGCGCGGTGCGAAGACCGCCAAGGCCGCCATCCCGCAGCTCGCCTGGCACGAGATCCGCCCGGCACCGGTCATCCTGCTGAGCGGTCCTGAGGACTTCCTCGCCGATCGCGCGAGCCGCCTGCTGCGGGATGCCCTGCGCGACCGCGATCCGAGCCTCGAGGTGCACGACCTCACCGCCGACGGCTACGGTCCCGGCGAGCTGCTCACGCTCGCGAGCCCGAGCCTGTTCGGGGAACCGCGGCTCATCCGCGTCGAGAACGTCGAGAAGACCACCGACGCGTTCCTGCTCGAGATGATCGACTACCTCGAGTCCCCGGCCGATGACGTCGTCGTCGTGCTGCGGCACGGCGGCGGCGTGCGGGGCAAGCGGCTGCTCGACGCCGTGCGCTCGGGGAAGGGCGGCGCCGTCGAGGTCGTCTGCAGCGAGCTCAAGCGAGACAGCGATCGGGCGGAGTTCGCGGCGGCCGAGTTCCGGCATGCTCAGCGCGCGATCGCACCGGCCGCGCTGCGCTCGCTCGTGAGCGCCTTCACCGACGATCTGGCCGAGCTCGCCGGCGCCTGCCAGCAGCTGCTCGCCGACACGACCGGCGACATCACCGTCGAGACGGTGACCCGCTACTACGGCGGCCGCGTCGAGACGAACGCCTTCGCCGTGGCCGACGCCGCGATCGCCGGCGACTACGGTCAGGCCCTCGGCCTGCTTCGCCACGCGCTCGCGACCGGGGCCGATCCGGTGCCGATGGTCGCGGCCTTCGCGATGAAGCTGCGCACGATGGCGAAGGTCGGCGGCAGCCGCGGCTCGGGCGGGCAGCTCGCCGGATCGCTCGGGCTCGCCCCCTGGCAGATCGACCGCGCCCGCCGCGACCTGCAGGGCTGGAACGAGGAGGGGCTCGGCCGCGCCATCCTCGCCGTCGCCGACGCCGACGCGCAGGTCAAGGGCGCCGGCCGCGACCCGGTCTACTCGCTCGAGATGCTCGTGCGCATGGTCGCCGCGCGAGGCCTGCCCGTCGGCTGAACCGCGACCGCCCGCCCCCGCCGCAACGCGAACGCCCCGCCCGCCTTGGGGCGGAGCGGGGCGCCCGGCCCTCCCGCAACGCGACGACGCCCCGCCCGCCGTGAGACGGAACGGGGCGCCCGGCCCTCCCGCAACGCGACGACGCCCCGCTCGCCGTGAGGCGGAGCGGGGCGTCGGTGGTGCGAGGAGGTCGAGCTACAGCGCCGCGACCTGCTTGGCGATGGCCGACTTGCGGTTCGCCGCCTGGTTCTTGTGGATGACGCCCTTGCTGGCGGCCTTGTCGAGCTTCTTGGTCGCGACGACGAGGGCGGCGGCGGCCTTCTCCTTGTCCCCGGCCGAGATGGCCTCCTTGGCGCGGCGCACGGCCGTCTTGAGCTCGCTCTTGACGGCCTTGTTGCGCTCCTGCGCCTTGAGGTTCGTCTTGATGCGCTTGATCTGCGACTTGATGTTCGCCATGACTGTCTTTCTTCGAGGTGGTCGGATGAGTGACGCGGCCGCCGTGGGGGTGCCTGGAGCGGTGATGCTCCGTGGCGAACTGGGGCCGCATTCCGTGTCGGAAGAGAGAGGGCTTCCTGACACGCAAGCCAACAGGCAACGTTACCAGTCGCCGAGCGGCACCGGCAATCGGGGCGGCGGGCGCGTCGTCGCGGGATGCTCGCGCCGGGCATCCCGCCCTCGCACGGACGGGCGCCCGCGTCGTGGGAGAATGGCGCGACATGTCTCCGCGCTCCCTCACGCCCCTCGCCCCCGCCGCGACCGATCCGTCGATGATCCGCAACTTCTGCATCATCGCGCACATCGATCACGGCAAGTCGACCCTCGCCGATCGCATGCTCGGGGTGACGGGCGTCGTGAGCGATCGCGACATGCGCGCCCAGTACCTCGACCGCATGGACATCGAGCGCGAGCGCGGCATCACGATCAAGAGCCAGGCCGTGCGCATGCCGTGGCAGGTCGAGAAGTCGACCTACGCCCTCAACATGATCGACACGCCCGGCCACGTCGACTTCACCTACGAGGTGAGCCGCAGCCTCGCGGCCTGCGAGGGCGCCATCCTGCTCGTGGACGCCGCGCAGGGCATCGAGGCGCAGACGCTCGCGAACCTCTACCTGGCGCTCGAGAACGACCTGACGATCATCCCGGTGCTCAACAAGATCGACCTGCCCGCCGCCGACCCGGACAAGTACGCGAAGGAGCTCGCGAGCCTCATCGGCGGCGACCCCGACGACGTCATGCGGGTCAGCGGCAAGACGGGCCTCGGCGTCGAGGACCTGCTCGACCGGGTCGTCGAGCGCATCCCGGCCCCGGTCGGGGACGCGAGCGCCCCGACGCGCGCGATGATCTTCGACTCCGTCTACGACGCCTACCGCGGCGTCATCACCTACGTGCGCATGATCGACGGCAGCCTCGGCCCGCGCGAGCGCATCCAGATGATGTCGACCAAGGCCACCCACGAGCTCCTCGAGATCGGCGTGAGCTCGCCCGAGCCGACGCCCAGCCAGGGTCTCGGGGTCGGCGAGGTCGGCTACCTCATCACCGGCGTGAAGGACGTGCGCCAGTCGAAGGTCGGCGACACGGTCACGACGGCGCGCAAGCCCAGCACCGATGCGCTGCCCGGCTACACCGACCCGAAGCCCATGGTCTTCTCGGGTCTGTACCCGATCGACGGCAGCGACTACCCCGTCCTGCGCGAGGCGCTCGACAAGCTCAAGCTCTCCGACGCCGCGCTCAACTACGAGCCCGAGACCTCGGTCGCGCTGGGCTTCGGCTTCCGCTGCGGCTTCCTCGGCCTGCTGCACCTCGAGATCGTCACCGAGCGCCTCGAGCGCGAGTTCGGCCTCGACCTCATCTCCACCGCGCCGAGCGTGACCTACGAGGTCACGACCGACGACCGCAAGCAGTTCACGGTCACGAACCCGAGCGAGTTCCCGACGGGCGCGAAGATCGCCAGCGTGAGCGAGCCGATGGTGAAGGCCGCCATCCTCGCCCCGAAGGACTACGTCGGCACGATCATGGAGCTGTGCCAGTCGCGCCGCGGCTCCCTCATCGGCATGGACTACCTCGGTGAGGACCGCGTCGAGATCAAGTACACGATCCCGCTCGGCGAGATCGTCTTCGACTTCTTCGACCAGCTCAAGAGCAAGACCGCCGGCTACGCGAGCCTCGACTACGAGCCGACCGGCGATCAGGAGGCCGACCTCGTCAAGGTCGACATCCTGCTGCAGGGCGAGGCGGTCGATGCGTTCAGCGCCATCGTGCACCGCGAGAAGGCCTACGCCTACGGCGTGCTCATGACCGAGCGCCTCAAGAAGCTCATCCCGCGCCAGCAGTTCGAGGTGCCCATCCAGGCCGCGATCGGCGCCCGCATCATCGCGCGCGAGTCCATCAGCGCGATGCGCAAGGACGTCCTCGCGAAGTGCTACGGCGGTGACATCACCCGCAAGCGCAAGCTCCTCGAGAAGCAGAAGGAGGGCAAGAAGCGCATGAAGATGGTGGGCCGCGTCGAGGTTCCTCAGGAGGCGTTCATCGCCGCGCTCTCCGGCGACACCGAGACGAAGAAGGAGAAGAAGTAGGTCATGGCCCGCACCCCCGTGGCGCAGCGCAGCGTCACCTACGGCTCCGTCGGGGGCACGCAGGCCGTCGATCTCATGCAGTACCCGCCGAAGGGGCACCGCCCGGCCGAGTACCGCGCCCGCATCGGCCACGGCGAGGCGCGCTGGCAGTACGCCTGCGACCAGGTGCTCACCTGGGGCATCCAGCACCATTCCGGGATGCGCGTCGAGCGCATCCCATCCGCCGACGGGTTCGCCGAGTCGGGCTACCAGCCCGTGCAGTTCGACGACGAGGGGCAGCCGATCGGCGCCGCCGAGCTGGGGTCGGAGCCGCAGTACACGGCCGACGGCGTGCAGCTGACCTTCCCGGGCGAGACGATCGTGCTCCACGTGCCGGTGCTCGGCCTGTTCAGGGTGACCGCGCCCGCGCGGGTCGTGCTGATCGTCGACGAGCCCGATCGACGGGGGTTCGCCTACGGCACCCTGCCGGGGCATCCCGAATCGGGGGAGGAGCTGTTCGTCGTCGAGCGCACCGAGGACGGCTCGGTGTGGCTCAGCATCCGCGCCTTCTCCCGCCCCGCGAATCTTGGCTGGCGCCTCGTCGCCCCCGCCCTGCGCGTGTTCCAGGAGACCTGGTCGCGGCGCTACCTGCGCGCCCTCGCCGGACCGATCGGCGTCGACTCCGAGTCGGCCGTCGAGGCCCCGCGCGACGCTCAGGATGACTGACCTAGTCTGGTGCCGATGACCGAGGAACCCCGCCCGACGACGACCGGCATCGGCCGCGTGCTCGTCGTCGTCTACGCCATTCTCGCCCTCGCGGCCACCGGTCGATCGGGGTACCAGATCGGCACGAAGTTCGCCGAGGCGCCCGTCGCCTACACGCTCTCCGCCCTCGCCGCGGTGGTCTACATCGTCGC
This sequence comes from Microcella daejeonensis, assembly GCF_026625045.1. Lineage (GTDB taxonomy): Bacteria > Actinomycetota > Actinomycetes > Actinomycetales > Microbacteriaceae > Microcella > Microcella daejeonensis. Next base: position 2,247,948 of record NZ_CP113089.1, read on the forward strand.
GACGGTCGCGCTCGTGCGCCGCGGCCGCGGGGCGTACCGCACGGCGCTCGTCGCGATCGGCTTCGAGCTGCTGGGCGTGCTCGTGGTCGGCACGCTGAGCCTCATCGACCCCGTGCTGTTCCCCGACGACACGGTGTGGTCGCGCTTCGGCCAGGGCTACCTCTTCATCCCCCTGGTGCTGCCCGTGCTGGGTCTGCTGTGGCTGCGCCGCGTGCGCCGCTCTCTCGACGCGCAGGTCGCCGCATGACCGGCCGGGTCGTGCACGGCCTCAGCGGCCTGCCGCTGGATGCCCGTCCCTCGGTCGTGACGATCGGCAAGTTCGACGGCGTGCACCGCGGCCACCGCGCCGTCATCGCGACGCTGCTCGAGGGCGCCGCCGCGCATCCCGACGCCCGCAGCGTCGTCGTCACCTTCGACCGCCACCCCGCCGAGCTGCTCGCGCCGGATCGCGCTCCGACCCCCCTGCTCAGCGTCGCCCAGAAGACCGAGGCGCTCGTCGAGGCGGGCGTCGAACTCGTCGTCGTGCTGCCCTTCACCGCCGAGCTCGCCGCGCTCGCCCCCGCGCAGTTCGTTCAGCAGGTGCTCGTCGACGCGCTCGGCAGCGCCGAGGTGCTCGTCGGCAGCGATTTCCGCTTCGGGGCGCGCGGCGCCGGCACGGTCGCCACCCTGCGCGAGCTCGGCGAGCAGCACGGCTTCGTCGTGGGCCTCGTCGACGACGTGTGCGAGGTCGACGGGCGGCGGGTGTCCTCCACGAGCATCCGCCAGGCCATCGAGGCGGGGCGTCTGGAGGAGGCGACGGCCGCGCTCGGTCGGGCGCCGCGCATCCGCTCGCTCGTCGTGCCGGGCTATCAGCGCGGTCGCGAGATGGGATACCCCACGGCGAACCTCGCGCACGATGCCGAGGGGCTCATCCCGGCCGACGGCGTCTACGCCTGCTGGCTCTCGGTCGAGGGGGAGCGCTACGGCGCGGCCGTCTCGGTCGGCAACAACCCGACCTTCGGCGACGTGCCCGAGAAGACGGTCGAGGCGCACGCGATCGACGTGGTCGTCGACCTCTACGGCCGCACGGTCGAGCTGGAGTTCGTCGCCTACATCCGCGGCATGCAGAAGTTCCCGAGCGCCGACGCCCTCGCCGACCAGATGGGCCGCGACGAGCTCGAGATCCGCTCGGTGCTCGGTCTGCCGCTGCCCGACGCGGCCTAGCCGCGGTGCCCTCCGGCGCCCTGTCGCCGCGGTCCCTGCGCCTGCTGGGGCTCGCGGGCATCCTGCTCATCGCGCTCAACGTGCGCTCGGCGGTGGCGGCGCTCTCACCGCTCGCTGCCCGCATCGACGCCGACATCGCCCTCGATCCCACGGCGATCGGCCTCCTCGGCGTCGTGCCGCCCGTCGCCTTCGCCCTGAGCGGCATCGTCGCACCGCTCGTGGCACGGCGCTGGGGGCTCGAGCGCTCGCTCCTGCTCGCCGTGCTCGCGATGGTCGTCGGCCATCTGCTCCGCGCGGCGGCGCCCGACTACCTCGCGCTCGTGCTCGGCACGGCGATCGTGCTCATGGGCGCAGGGTTCGGCAACGTCCTCCTACCGCCCGCCGTGAAGCGGTACGCCCCGCTGGCTCTGGGCACCGTCACCGCGGCCTACGCGACGCTCATGTCGATCTCCACGGCGCTGCCGCCCGCGATCGGCGTGCCCGTCGCCGACGCCGTCGACTGGCGGGTCGCCCTCGGGCTGTGGGCGGTGGTCGCCGTACTCGCCGCGGCGCCGTGGGCCGTCCTCGCCCTGCGCCCGCCGCGGCCTCCCGCCCCCACCGATCCGCCGACCGGCGAGATCGATCTCGCCGTGGCGATCGAGCAGCCCGACACCGGGCGGTTCCGCGACCTGCGCCGCTCGCGGGTCGCCTGGGGCATCACGATCGCCTTCACGGCCTCGAGCATGACGGCCTACTCGGTGTTCGCCATCCTCCCGCTCGTGCTGCAGGACGTCGCGGGGCTCTCCGAGGCGGCGGCGGGCACCGCGCTGGCGGTGTTCGCGATCGTCGGGCTGCCGCTGAGCCTCATCGCCCCCGTCCTCGTCGGGAGGCTCCGACGGCCGACGCCGCTCATCGTCATGGGTGCCGCCTGCGGCGTCGCCGGCTTCAGCGGCATGCTGCTGCTGCCGACCGCTGCGCCGCTCCTGTGGGTCGCGCTGATGGGAGCGGGTCAGGTGCTGTTCCCGGTCTGCCTCGCGCTCATCTCGCAGCGCAGCGACGGCCCGGCCACCGCGACGACCCTGAGCGGATTCGTGCAGGCCGTCGGCTACAGCATCGCCGCCTCCGTGCCGCTGGCCTTCGGCGGCATCAACGCCCTCACCGGATCATGGGCGCCGGCGCTCATCGTGCTCGCGACGGTCGCGCTGCTGGCGCTCACCGCGATCCCGTTCCTGCGCTCGGGCGAGACGGTCGACGCCGAGCTGGCCCGTCGAGCGCGCTGACGACGGGCGCCGTCCTCTCCGCGATCGCGGGGGCGGGATGCTCAGACGACGAGATCGCGCCGGTGCACGAGCGCCGCGGCCCCCACGAGCGGGCCCTCGCCGCTGAGGGCCGAGGCGACCACCCGGGTCGAGGTCACGAAGGCGAAGTCGCTGTGCTCGCTGACGGCCTGCTGCACGAGGGCGACGTAGTCGTCCGCGACGTGCGAGAAGCCTCCGCCGATCGCGACGACGTCGAGGTCGACGAGGGCCGAGGCCGAGGCGATCGCGCGGCCGACGGCGGTGGCCGAGCGCTCGATCGCCGCGCGCGCGACCTCGTCGCCGGTGCGGGCGGCCGCGGCGAGATCCTCACCCGTCGCGCCCGTGAAGCCCTCGCTGCGCGCCCAGGCGACCGAGCGCGGTCCCGAGGCGACGGCCTCGAGGCAGCCGCGGGCGCCGCAGGCGCAGAGGTCGTCGAAGCCGGCGACCTGCACGTGGCCGATGTGGCCGGCGTTGCCCGAGCGGCCGGTGACGACGTGCCCGCCGAGCACGAGCCCGCCGCCGACGCCAGTCGAGACGATCATGCCCATGACGTTCTCCTCGCCGCGCGCCGCGCCCGTCCAGATCTCGGCGAGGGTGATGCAGATGCCGTCCATCCGCAGCGTGACCGGCACGCCGTGGGGCAGCAGGCCGGCCACGAGGCCGCCGAGCGGGTAGTCGCGCCAGGCCGGGAGGTTGAGGGGGGAGACGTCGCCCGAGGTGCCCGCGATGGGGCCGGCCGAGCCGATGCCCGCCCCGGCGAGGCGCGCGTCGGCGGGCAGCGCGGCGAGGGCGTCGGCGACGGCCCCGGTGACCGCGGCGGCGAGCTGCTCCGAGGTCGACGCGCTGCCGGTCGGGCGACGGTGCCGGCTCGCGGCCAGCACGGCGCCGTGCTCGTCGACGAGAGCCGACTCGACCTTGGTGCCGCCGAGATCGACGGCGAGGGCGTACTCGGTCACGGGGGTCCTCTTCCAGTACGGGCCCACGTGCGGGGCGGCGTCGCTCCAGAGTACCGATGCGCGCGCGGCGCGGCCGCGCAGCTTGTGCTCATCTGAGCAGGCCAGCAACATATGTTGGCGAGCCCGGGGGAGCGGGCATAGCCTGGGACGAGCATCCCGCCCCTGCACCGACGGAAGAGACCCATCGTGTCGACCGACAGCGCCTCCGCCTCCGAACTGCTCGCCGTGCGCGCCGCGGAGCTCTACTACGAGGAGAACAAGACGCAGGACGAGATCGGGGCCATCCTTCGGGTCACCCGCTGGAAGGTGGGCCGGCTGCTGGCCCAGGCGCGCGAGCGCGGCATCATCCGCATCGAGATCGTGCACCCCCGCGCCCGGCGTCTCGCCCTCGAGCGCGAGCTGACCGCGCGGTACGGGCTGAAGGACGCCATCGTCGTGCCCGCGCCGGTCGAGGATGCGGAGCTGCAGGCCCGCGTCGCCGAGGCGGCCGCCGACTACCTCGTGAGCGTGCGCCCCGTGCCGCGCCTGCTCGGCGTCAGCTGGGGCCGCACTCTGCACCAGGTCGCCGAGGCGCTGCCCATGGGCTGGTCCACGGGCGTCAACGTCGTGCAGATCAACGGCGGCGTGAGCCTCTCCAAGCGCCCCGGCACCGCGGCGAGCACCGCCGTCATGATCGCGCAGAAGGCGAGCGGTCAGGCCACCCTGCTGCCGAGCCCCGCCATCCTCGAGCGCCTCGAGACGAAGAAGGCCATCGAGGGCGACCGCACCGTCGGCGGCGTCGTGCAGATGGCGCGGGGCGCCGCGGCCTACCTCTACAGCGCCGGGGTCGCCGACACGACCTCGGTGCACGTCGACAGCGGCTACCTCACGCCCGCCGACATCGACGACCTCGTCGCCCGGGGCGCGGTGGGCGATGTGATCGGCCGGTACATCACGGCCGAGGGCACCATCGCCGACCCCGAGCTGGATGCCCGTACCCTCGGCCTCTCGCTGGAGGAGCTGCGCGGCGCCGCCACGAGCATCCTCGTCATCGGCGGCGAGTCGAAGCACCCGATCGCCCGTGCGATCGTCGCCCACTCCCTCTGCTCGGTGCTCGTCACCGATGAGCACACCGCTCGCGCGCTCCTCGACGAGGAGGGCGCGGGCACCCCCGACCACCACGATGTCCCCTCTGGAGGAGACGCCTCATGACCATCGACCACCCCGTGGCGCTCGCGCCCGCCGACCGAGCGGTGCGCCTGCTCGGCGGCGACCTCACCGAGAAGGCCCTGCGCCTGCATCTCGAAGGCCTGAGCGGCGTCGACGCGATCGGCCTCGAGGCCCGCGCGGCCTCGCTCGCGACCCGCTCGATCAAGACCACGTCGAAGGCCTGGGCCCTCGACACGATCATCCGCACCTGCGACCTCACGACGCTCGAGGGCGCCGACACCCCCGGCAAGGTGCGCTCGCTCGTCGCCAAGGCGATCACGCCCGACCCGAGCGACCTCAGCGCCCCCCAGGTCGCCGCGGTCTGCGTCTACGGCGACATGGTCGGCTACGCCGTCGAGGCGCTCGGCGGCCACCACGCCGCGGGCGGCGACACGGGAATCCAGGTGGCCGCGGTCGCCACCGCCTTCCCCTCCGGCCGCGCGAGCCTCGACATCAAGCTCGCCGACACCGCCGACGCCGTGCGCGCGGGTGCCGACGAGATCGACATGGTGATCGACCGCGGGGCCTTCCTCTCCGGCCGGTACGGGCTGGTCTTCGACCAGATCGTCGCGGTGAAGGAGGCCTGCCGCCGTGCCGACGGCAGCTACGCCCACCTCAAGGTGATCCTCGAGACCGGCGAGCTGCAGACCTACGACAACGTGCGCCGGGCATCCTGGCTCTCGATCCTCGCGGGCGCCGACTTCATCAAGACCTCGACCGGCAAGGTGAGCCCGGCGGCGACGCTGCCCGTCACGCTGCTCATGCTCGAGGTCATCCGCGACTGGCACCGCCTGACGGGCGAGCAGATCGGCATGAAGCCCGCGGGCGGGATCCGCACCTCGAAGGACGCCGTGCGCTACCTCGTCACCGTCGCCGAGACGGTGGGCGAGCAGTGGCTCACACCGCAGCTGTGGCGCTTCGGGGCCTCGAGCCTCGTGAACGACGTGCTGCTGCAGCGGCAGAAGATGACGACCGGCCACTACAGCGGCCCCGACTACGTGACGGTGGACTAGACCATGAGCTTCCTCGAATACGCTCCGGCTCCCGAGTCGACGAGCATCCTCAACCTCCGCGAGAGCTACGGCCTCTTCATCGACGGCGAGTTCGTCGACGGCCGCGGCGAATCCTTCCTCAGCATCAGCCCCTCGACCGAGAAGCGCATCGCCGAGATCGCGGGCGCCAACGAGGCCGACGTCGACCGCGCCGTCGCCGCCGCCCGCCGGGCCTACGACCGCACCTGGTCGCGCATGAGCGGCTCCGACCGCGGCAAGTACCTCTTCCGCATCGCCCGCCTCATCCAGGAGCGCTCGCGCGAGCTCGCCGTGGCCGAGAGCCTCGACAACGGCAAGCCGATCAAGGAGACCCGCGACGTCGACATCCCGCTCGTCGCCGCCTGGTTCTTCTACTACGCCGGGTGGGCCGACAAGCTGGAGTACGCCGGCCTCGGCGCGAACCCTCGCGCGCTCGGCGTCGCCGCCCAGGTGATCCCGTGGAACTTCCCGCTGCTCATGCTCGCGTGGAAGATCGCCCCGGCCCTCGCCGCCGGCAACACCGTCGTGCTGAAGCCCGCCGAGACGACCCCGCTCACGGCGCTGCTCTTCGCCGAGATCTGCCAGCAGGCCGAGCTGCCCGCGGGCGTCGTCAACATCATCACCGGTGCGGGCGAGACCGGTCGCGCGCTCGTCAACCACGGCGACGTCAACAAGGTCGCCTTCACGGGCTCCACCCCGGTCGGGCGCGAGATCGCCCGCTCGACGGCGGGCACGGGAAAGAAGCTCACCCTCGAGCTCGGAGGCAAGGGCGCGAACATCGTCTTCGACGACGCCGCGATGGACCAGGCCATCGAGGGCATCGTCTCGGGCATCTTCTTCAACCAGGGCCACGTCTGCTGCGCCGGCTCGCGCCTGCTCGTGCAGGAGAACGTGCACGACGAGGTCGTCGACCGGCTCAAGCAGCGCCTCTCGACGCTGCGCCTCGGCGACCCGCTCGACAAGAACACCGACATCGGCGCCATCAACTCGGCCGAGCAGCTCGGCCGCATCCGCGCGCTGAGCGAGATCGGCGAGCAGGAGGGGGCCGAGCGGTGGAGCCCCGCGTGCGCGATCCCCGAGAACGGGTTCTGGTTCGCGCCGACGATCTTCACGAACGTGTCGACCTCGCACCGCATCGCCCGCGACGAGATCTTCGGGCCGGTGCTCTCGGTGCTGACCTTCCGCACCCCCGCCGAGGCGGTCGCGAAGGCGAACAACACCCCCTACGGCCTCTCGGCCGGCATCTGGACGGAGAAGGCCTCGCGCATGCTCGCCCTCGCCGACCAGCTGCGCGCGGGCGTCGTCTGGGCCAACACCTTCAACAAGTTCGACCCCTCCTCGCCGTTCGGCGGGTACAAGGAGTCGGGCTACGGCCGCGAGGGCGGCCGCCACGGGCTCGCCGCGTACCTCGAGGCGAGCGGCTGGGACGCCCCGGCCGAGTCGGCAGCAGCATCCACTCGATCGGGCCGCAAGGCCAGGAAGGCGGTGGCCAAGTGAGCCGACTCACCGTGCCCAAGACCTACAAGCTCTACATCGGCGGAGCGTTCCCGCGCAGCGAGAGCGGCCGCACCTACGCGGTGACGACGCCGAAGGGCGGCTTCCTCGCGAACGCCGCGATGGCCTCGCGCAAGGATGCCCGCGACGCGGTCGTCGCCGCGCGGGCCGCGCAGCCGAAGTGGGCCTCCGCCACGGCCTACAACCGGGGCCAGGTGCTCTACCGCATCGCCGAGCTGCTGGAGGGGCGTCGCGCCCAGTTCCTCGCCGAGATCGTCGAGTCGGAGGGCGTCACCGCCGCTCAGGCCGGCGCCCAGGTGGACGCCGCCATCGACCTCTGGGTCTGGTACGCCGGCTGGGCCGATAAGTACGCGCAGGTCGCCGGCAACGGCAACCCCGTCTCGGGCCCGTACTTCAACATCTCGGTGCCCGACGCGATGGGCGTGGTCGCCGCGATCGCGCCGCAGGAGCGCACGGGCGTCTCGCTTCTCGGCCTGGCCGCGGTCGTCGCGCCGATCGTGCTCAGCGGCAACAGCGTCGTCGTCGTCGCGAACGAGGCCTCGCCGCTCTCGGCGATCTCGCTCAGCGAGGTGCTCGCCACGAGCGACGTGCCCGGCGGCGTCATCAACATCCTCACCGGCTCGCCGGCCGAGATCACGCCGTGGCTCGCCTCGCACGCCGACGTCAACGCGCTCGACCTCGCCGGTGCGGGATCGATCGGCGACGGCGCGGCCTGGATCGACCTGCAGATCGCCGCGGCGGAGACGCTCACGCGCGTGCTGCCCCCGGTCTCCGGCGCTCCGGCGCCCTCGCTCGAGCGCGTCACGGCCTTCGTCGAGACGAAGACGGTCTGGCACACGAAGTCGATGGCGTAGTCCTCGTCGTCGCCTGAGCGGGCCGGTCCTCGTGGTGGGGGACCGGCCCGTTCCGTCGTCTCCTGCCCGGCGCGGCGCTCGACGGGCGTGCTGATCAGCGGTCGCCGAGCCCGCGCTCGACGGCCGTCACGACCGCCTCGGGCGCGAGGAACGCCCCCGAGCGCTCGACCCCGTGCACCAGCGCGACCAGGGCCGCGTTCACGGGCGTCGCGATCCCCGCCCGCCCCCCGGCCGCCACGACGGCGCCGTTGAGAGCGTCGATCTCGGTCGTGCGCCCGCGCCGGATGCTCTGGAGCGTCGAGGCGGGGTTCGGCTCGTCGCCCATGCCGGCGGCGAGCGCGCGCGGCACGTCCTCGCCCGGCAGCGATCCGCCCGGTGCGGCGCGCTCGGCGAGCAGGGCATCCACCGCGGCCGGCCCGACGGGGCCGATGGTCGCCCAGGCCACGCCGAGGGCGCGCCCCACCGCGGCGGTCTCGCGCATGCTCGCCACGAGCAGGCGCCGCAGGGCGTCGTGCGCCACGACCTGCTGCACGCTGAGCCCGGTGATCGCGGGCAGGGCGTTGACCTGGTTGACGAGCAGCTTCGTCCACTGCGCGCCGAGCACATCGCCCGCCGTGCCGACCGGGGCGGGCAGGGCCTCGGTCAGCAGCGGCAGCGCCACGGCGAGGGCGGCGGCGTCCCCGCCGAGGGTGAGGCCGGCCGGGCCGGTGATGGCGATGCGCCCCGGGCCGACGAGGCTCGCGGCGAAGAGGGCGAGGCCGATGGCGACGGGGGAGTGCGGCAAGGCATCCCGCACCGCATCGGCCCCGCCCAGGCCGTTCTGCACGACCACGACGGGCACGCCGTCGCACTCGCGGGCCGCCTCGAGCGCCGCCGCGGAGTCGTGCGCCTTGGTGGCGAGCACGACGAGATCGAGATCGGCCGGCAGACGGTCGACGACGGCGAGGGGATGCACCGACTCGCCCCACCCGCCGGTGAGCAGCAGCCCGTGCGCGCGCAGGGCGTCGGCGTGCTCGCCCCGCGCGGTGACGAGCACCTCGTGCCCGGCGCGGTCGAGCAGCGCGGCGAGGGCTCCGCCGACGGCGCCCGCCCCCAGCACCCCGATCCGCCGCCCGTCCCGCACCCTGCGAATCCTACGGTGCGGCGGGGCGCTACCGTGGAGCGGTGACCAGCGGAATGCTCCTCATCGACAAGCCCGCCGGGCACACCAGCCACGACGTCGTCGCCCGCGCCCGGCGCGCGCTCGGCACGCGGAAGGTCGGCCACGCCGGCACTCTCGACCCGATGGCGACGGGGCTGCTGACGCTCGGCGTCGGTGCCTCGACGCGCCTGCTCACCTACCTCGTCGGCCTCGACAAGCAGTACGAGACGACCATCGTGCTCGGCCGCGCGACGACCACGGACGACGCCGAGGGCGAACCACTGGGCTCGCCCGCCACCGTCGAGGCGCTCGAGGCGGTCACCGACGAGAGCCTCGCGCGCGAGGTGGCGCGGCTCACCGGGCCCATCGAGCAGCGCCCGAGCGCCGTGAGCGCCATCAAGGTCGACGGCAAGCGCGCCTACGACCGCGTGCGCGCCGGCGAGGAGGTCGAGCTCGCGGCCCGCGCCGTCACCGTCGCCGCCTTCGACGTGCTGGCCGTGCGCCGCACGGGCGCCGCCATCGAGGTGGATGCCCGCATCGACTGCTCGTCGGGCACCTACATCCGCGCCCTCGCGCGCGACCTCGGCGCGGCTCTCGGCGTCGGCGGCCACCTCTCGGCCCTCCGCCGCACCCGGGTCGGACCCTTCCCCGTCGCGAGCGCCATCGACCTCGATCGGCTCGCCGACGAGGGCCCGGCGGCGCTCCTGCCGGCCGCCTCCGTCGCCGAGCGTCTGTTCCCCGTGCTGCGGCTCGATGCCGAGCAGGCCGTCGACCTCGGGCACGGCAAGAAGCTCGACCTCACCGGGCAGGAGGACGCCGAGCCCGTGGCGGCGGTGGCCGAGGACGGCCGCCTCGTCGCGCTCATCAGCGTGCGGCGCGGGGTCGGCCGTACGCTGGTGGGGTTCCCCGCGTGAGCGACCGCGGGCGGGCATCCCGTCGCCCCGTCGGCGAGGGCGCGAACGGCAGGAGCATCCCGTGATCGAGTGGTACACGACCGCCCAGGTGGTGGTCGCGGTCGTCATCGGCATCGTCTGCCTCGTGGCGGGCGGCATCGGCAAGCCCCCGAGCGACCTGACGAACGGGCTCAGCGCGCTGCTCACCCTGCTGCTGCTCGCGCAGGTGGTCATCTCGATCGTCGCGCCCGTCGTCGGCAACCAGCCCACCGGCGACCTCCTCGAGTACTGGATCTACCTCGTCTCGGCGCTGCTGCTGCCGCCCGCGGCGATCATCTGGGGTCTCGTCGACCGTTCCCGATGGGCGACCGTGATCCTCGGCGTCGTCGCGCTCGCCGTCGCCGTCATGGTCTACCGCATGGGCGAGATCTGGTTCGTGCAGGGGGCGTGAGGCTCTCGCGCCGGGCGGCGGGGCGGCGGGGCGGCTCGCCGCTCAGAGAGCGTCGAGCGCGGCGAGGACGGCGGGCAGCCCCGCGGCGAGGTCGGGCACGACGACGATCGCCGTCGTCCGCTGCAGCTCCTCCACGGAGTAGACGCCGGTCGCGACGGCGATGAAGGGCATGCCCGCAGCCCGTGCGGCCTCGTCGTCGCGCGGGGTGTCGCCGATGATGACCAGCCGATCGTCGGGGATGCCCGCTCGCGCGGCGAGGGTGATCTCGCTGCGCACGCGCGCGCTGCCGCCGAAGTGCGATCGGCTCCAGTCGAAGAGCTCCGGCTCCAGACCGGCTCCCTCGAGCTTGACCCGGGTGCGGGTCGCCGAGTTGCCGGTCAGCAGCGCGTTCGTGAAGCCGCGGTCGGCCATCGCCGTCAGGGCCTCGGGAACGCCCGGGGCGATCGTGCGCCGCTCGCCCGCCGCGTGCCGGGCGACGGAGAGGGCGTCGAGCTGCGCGAGCGCCTCGCGCTGCCGCTCTGCGGGGTAGCCGAAGGCCTCGAGGATCTCGAACAGGATCTGCCCGTCGGTCTTGCCGTGCGCGCGGGGGAGCGGCGGGCTCAGCTCACGGCCGACCGCCGCTTCGACGGCCCGGTGGTAGAGCTCGCCCCCGCCCGAGGCGGCGTTGAACAGCAGAGTGCCGTCGACGTCCCAGAGGATCGTGGTGGGCGTCGGAGCGGGGGTCTCGGTCACCCGTCCAGCCTGGCAGAGGCGCTGCGGGCGGGGCGACCCAGGTGCGCGCGCAGGGCGGCGAGCAGGTCGCGCGAGTCCGCGGCGATGCCGTGCAGGATGGACGAGTCGAGGCGGCTCTGCCACGGCAGGCCGATCCAGTACAGGCCGGCGACGGGGGAGACGCCCTCGTCGTGGACGGGGGCCCCGTGCTCGGTGAGCGCCCCGTCGACCTGCACGAAGGGGTAGTGGGTGCGGAACCCCGTCGCCCACAGCACGGCGTCGACCTCCAGCCGGGAGCCGTCGGCGAGCACGAGGGTCTCGCCCTCGGCATCCACCACGCGGCTCGTTCGAAGGGCGAGGCGGCCGGCGCGCACCGCCCGCTTCGCCTCGGTGCCGAGGATCCCGTCGCCGCGCGAGTGGATGTAGCGGCTGATGCGGCTCTCGGCCGGCGAGCCGAGGATGCCGAGCAGTTTCAGCGGCCAGTAGACCGAGATGCCGAGGATGCGCTCGGGGATGAACCAGGGCGGCGCCGGCGCGACCATCGTCACCTCGCGGGTCGCGGCGAGCTCGACGGCGAGCTGCGCGGCCGAGTTGCCGCCGCCGACGACGGCCGTGCGGCCGGTCGGCAGATCGTCGGGAGAGCGGTAGGCGCTGGAGTGCAGCTGGGCGACGGAGGCGGCGAGCTTCGCCCCGAGGCGCGGCACCCTCGGGTACTGGAACGGGCCGGTCGCGATGACGACCGCCCGTGCGCGCACGACGCCGCGGGAGGTCTCGGTCACGAACTCCCCGCCCTCGTGACGCACGGCCGTCACGCGCGCGCCGGTGACGACGGGCAGCGCGTGGTCCTCGGCGTACCGCTCGAGGTAGTCGGCGATCTCGTCCTTGGACGGGTAGAAGGAGGTCGACCTCGGCAGCGGTCGACCGGGCAGGGCTGCGAACCGGCGCGGCGTGAAGAGCACGAGACTGCGCCAGCGCGCGCGCCAGACGTCGCCGATGCGCGCGCGGTCGTCGACGATCACGAACGGGATCCCGGCCTCGCGCAGGCGGTACCCCATCCCCAGCCCGGCCTGCCCTCCGCCGACGACGAGCACCTCCACGGTCTCGGGCAGCGCGGGCGCGGGCGTCGTGTCGCTCATGCGCCCATCATCGCCGCCGTGGGCGCGCATCACCTGGACGCCGCGCGCCGGTACCGCTCGACCCCGTGTCGACGAATCAGGATGCTCGGGCGCGCGACCCCGCGGGGAGCGGCGTGTCGACCGCCCCGGCGCGCGCATCTCCTGAGTCGTCGACGGGGCGAGCGCCGAGGCCGCCGGTGGGAGGATGGAGCGTGCCCAGCGCCCTGCCGATCGCCGATCCCGCCCCCGATGACGGGATGCTCCCGCCGAGCGCCGCGCAGGGCGCGGAGTCGCGCGACCTCGGCATCTACCTGCACGTGCCCTTCTGCCGGGTGCGCTGCGGGTACTGCGACTTCAACACCTACACCGCGGAGGAGGTGCGCGGCGTCTCGCGGTCGGACTTCGCCGACCAGGCCATCGCCGAGCTCGACGTCGCGGCCTCCGTGCTCGAGCGCAGCGGCCTGCCGGCGCGGCCGGTCAGGACCGTGTTCTTCGGCGGCGGCACGCCCACCCTGCTGCCGCCGGACGACCTCGTGCGCATGCTCGAGGCCGTCGAGCAGCGCTTCGGCCTCGCGCAGGGCGCGGAGATCACGACGGAGGCGAACCCCGACTCGATCGATGCCGCGGGCCTGGAGCACCTGGCCGCGGCGGGGTTCACCCGGCTGAGCCTCGGCATGCAGTCGGCGGTGCCGCACGTGCTGAGCGTGCTCGAGCGCACGCACGATCCGGCGAACGTGCCGCTGCGGGTGGCCGAGGCCCGCGCCGCGGGTCTCGCCGTGAGCCTCGACCTCATCTACGGCACCCCGGGCGAGTCGATGGCGGACTGGAGCCGCAGCCTCGACGCGGCTCTCGCCGAGCATCCCGATCACCTCAGCGCCTACGCGCTCATCGTCGAGCCGGGCACGAAGCTTGCCCGGCAGATCGCGCGCGGCGAGGTGCCCGGCGTCGACGACGACCTGCACGCGAGCTTCTACGAGCTGCTGGACTCCCGCATGGCCGAGGCCGGCTACGGCTGGTACGAGGTGAGCAACTTCGCGCTCTCGCCCGAGCAGCGCTCGTGGCACAACCGCTCCTACTGGACGGGTCAGGACTGGTGGGGCATCGGCCCGGGCGCCCACAGCCACGTCGGCGGCACGCGGTTCTGGAACGTCAAGCACCCCGCCGCGTACGCCCAGCGCCTCGCGGCCGCGCTCTCGCCCGCCGCGGGCCGCGAGACGCTCGACGAGGAGACCCGCCGGGTGGAGCGCGTCATGCTCGAGACGCGGCTGGTCGAGGGGCTCGCGACGGACGCGCTCAGCCCCGCAGGGCGGACGGCGATCGCGGGGCTCATCGCCGACGAGCTCGTCGAGGCGGCGTCGGCGTTCCGCGGCCGCGTCGTGCTCACACGCCGGGGCCGCCTGCTCGCCGACGCGGTCGTGCGACGGCTGCTGCCCGACGACTGAGCGCGGCGTGCCGCGGGCTCAGCGCGTGAAGGGGATCGCGAGCGGGTAGCGGTAGAACTCGCCGCGCGAGGCGGCGACGGCCGCGATGATGCCGAAGACGAGGGTGAGGATGCCCGCCGCGAGGATGAGCAGGAACCCGAGGCCGAACCAGCTCGTGACGAAGCCGACCACGTAGGCGATGAGCATCGTCAGCTGGAAGTTGAGCGCCTGGCCGGTGTGATGCCGCACGAAGGGGCCGCGGTCGCGCAGCACGAGGTAGGCGACGAGCGGGACGATCAGGAACACGACGATGCCGCCGATGTGGGTGAGGATCGACCAGAGCTTCTCGTCCTCGGGGCGCATGGTCGCGGGGCCGGTGGCGTAGGGGTTCGCGGGAGGCTGATCGGTCATGCGATCAGTATGGCCCGCGGGGGCGCTGCTCGGAATGGGCGGTGCCGCTCGCGCGGACGACGGAGGGGCCCGACCGGGGATGGTCGGGCCCCTCCGAGGTGCGGCGGCCTACTTGATGAGGCGCAGCGCGAACGGGTAGCGGTAGGCCTGGCCGTCCTTCGACTTCAGGAACGCGAGGATCGAGAAGATGAGGCCGGCGATGTACGCGGCCCAGGTCACGACGTAAAAGAGGAAGCCGATGAACACGATGATCAGGATCGTGCCCACGATGTAGGCGACGATCTGGATGCCGAGCAGGGTGATCTGGAAGTTCAGCGCCTCCTTCGACTCGGTGCGCGTGAAGGCGCCGCGATCCTTGAAGACGAGGTAGATGATGAGCGACGGCAGGATCCCGAGGATGCCGCCGAGGTGGGCGAACGAGGCCCACTGGCGGTCCTCCGCCTCGCTGAGCGGTGCGGCGGCGGCGGATGCGGGAGGGGGTGTGGCGGTCATGGTGGGTGCCTTTCGACGCGTCGATTCGGAGGTGGTTCCGGATGGTGATGACGATCGCGCGGGGCTCCGCACGGACGGCGCCGGTCGCCCGGAGGCGCCCGCACAAGCACACGGTAGCGCCGCCGCACCGCGCGGGCAACGATCGCGGGGGCGCGAGCCGCGGTAGAATTGGCAGTCAGGCTTCACGAGTGCCAACGGGAGGAGGTGGGTGATGGTCTCCGAGCGCGCCATGCAGGTGCTGCAGGCGATCGTGCAGGACTACGTCTCCTCGCGCGAGCCCGTCGGCTCCAAGGGCATCGTCGAGCGCCACAGCTTCGGGGTGAGCGCGGCCACCATCCGCAACGACATGGCTCAGCTGGAGGAGGAGGAGCTCATCGCGGCGCCCCACACCTCCTCCGGCCGCGTGCCCACCGACAAGGGCTACCGGCTCTTCGTCGACCAGCTTCAGGATCTGCGCCCGCTCACCGCCGCCCAGCGCGGCGCGATCGAGGCGTTCCTCGATCAGTCCGTCGATCTCGACGACGTGTTCGGCCGCACCGTGCGTCTGCTCAGCCACCTCACGAACCAGGTCGCGCTCGTGCAGTACCCGACTCTCGGCAACGCCCGCGTGCGCCACGTCGAGCTCATCCCGATGTCGGCCACCCGCGTCATGACGGTGTTCATCACCGACGGCGGGCGCGTCGACCAGCGCATCATCGAGCTGCCGGCCGAGACCGACGAGGTGTTCATCGGCGAGCTGCGGGCGAAGATCAACGCCTCGCTCGACGGCACCGAGCTCGTCCAGGTGCCGGATGTCGCGGCCGCCCTCCCCGCCCAGTTCGCGCCCGAGCGGCGCGCATCCGTCGCCGTCATCGCCGATTCGCTCGTCGGTCACGTGGATGCGCATCGCAGCGATCGCCTCGTCATCGCGGGGGCGGCGAACCTCGTGCGCACCGAGGGCGACTTCGCGGGCAGCGTCTACCCGGTGCTCGAGGCGATCGAGGAGCAGGTGACGCTGCTGAAGCTGTTCCGTGAGATGGAGCTCGACCAGTTCGGCGTCTCCGCTCGCATCGGGCGCGAGAACGACGAGGTGCTGCGCGAGACCGCGGTCGTCACGAGCGCGTACAGAGTCGGTGCAGACCGATCGGCCAAACTCGGGGTGCTGGGCCCCACTCGGATGGATTACTCGAACAACATGGCAGCCGTGCGCGCCGTCGCGCGCTACGTCTCACGGCTGCTCGGTGAGGATTAGGCACGTGGCAGACCATTACGACGTTCTCGGCATCGCCCGCGATGCGAGCGCGGACGACATCAAGAAGGCGTACCGCCGGCTCGCGCGCGAGCTGCACCCCGACGTGAACCCCTCGGGCGACGCGGCGGAGCGGTTCAAGCTCGTGACGCACGCGTACGACGTGCTCAGCGATCCGCAGCAGCGCCAGCAGTACGACCTCGGCGGCTCGGGCGGCTTCGGCGGCGCGGGCGGCGGAAACTTCGGCGGCTTCGGGGACATCTTCGAGACCTTCTTCGGGGCCGGGCAGTCGCAGCGCGGGCCCCGCTCGCGCCGCGAGCGCGGGCAGGACGCCCTGCTGCGCGTCGAGGTCGAGCTCGAGGAGATCGTCTTCGGCACGACCCGCCAGCTGGAGGTCGACACCGCGGTGCTCTGCGAGACCTGCAACGGCAGCTGCTGCTCGCCCGGCACCGAGCCGGCCACCTGCGACATCTGCCGCGGCTCGGGGCAGATCCAGCGCACCGTGCGCAGCCTGCTCGGCAACGTCATGACCTCGAGCCCCTGCGGCACGTGCCGCGGCTACGGCACGGTCATCCCCAGCCCCTGCCCCACCTGTGCGGGCCAGGGCCGGGTGCGCGCTCGGCGCACCATCCCCGTCGAGATCCCCGCGGGGGTCGACACGGGCCTGCGCATCCAGATGCCCGGGCAGGGCGAGGTCGGCCCGGCCGGCGGCCCGAACGGCGACCTGTTCCTCGAGATCAAGGTCAAGACCCACGACACCTTCAGTCGATCGGGCGACGACCTGCTCGCGACGCTCGAGGTGCAGATGACGGACGCCATCCTGGGTACCACGGCGACTCTCGCCTCGCTCGACGGCGATGTCAGCGTCGAGATCAAGCCGGGCACGCAGAGCGCCGAGATCATCACGATCAAGGAGCGCGGCATCACGCGCCTTCGCGGCAGCGGTCGCGGCGATCTCAAGGTCGGCGTGCAGGTCGTGACCCCGGTGCGGCTCAACTCGAAGGAGACGAAGCTCGTCCAGGACTTCGCGAACAGCCGCCGCCCCATCCCGCCGCAGTTCTCCACCTTCCAGCAGGGGCTGTTCTCCAAGCTGCGCGACCGCTTCCTCCACCTCTAGGCCGCCGGCGTGGCCCACTTCTACCTCGACGAGTCGCTCGTCGAGCCCGAGGGCCCGGGTGGGGTCGTCGCGCTGCGGGGGGCGGATGCCCGGCATGCCGTCACCGTCGCCCGACTCCGCACGGGCGAGCGCGTGGCGATCGGCGACGGGGCGGGCCTCGTCGTCGAGGGCGAGGTCGTGCAGTCGGATCGTGACGAGGTGCTGCTGCGTGCCGAGTCGATCCGGCACGAGCCCGAGCCGAGCCCGCGGCTCACGCTCGTGCAGGCGCTCGCCAAGGGCGACCGCGACGAGCTCGCCGTGCAGGCCGCGACCGAGCTCGGCGTCGACGGGGTGCAGCCCTGGCAGTCCGCCCGCAGCGTCTCGCGCTGGGAGGGCGCGAAGGCCGAGAAGGGCCGCGCGCGCTGGCAGACGATCGTGCGCGAGGCGAGCAAGCAGGCCGTCCGCGCGCACGTGCCGGTCGTCGCGCCCGTGACCGCCACCGCCTCTCTCGCGCGGCGCATCGAGCAGGGCGCCCCGACGACCCTCGCGCTCGTGCTCGATCCGCTCGGCACCACGGCGCTCAGCGCGCTCGACGCCGCGGCGCTCGGGGAGCCGGCGGGCGTCACCGAGATCCTGCTCGTCGTCGGCCCCGAGGGCGGCATCACCCCGGAGGAGTTCGCGGCCCTCGAGCGGGCGGGCGCCCGCCGCGTGCGCCTCGGCGCGACGGTGCTGCGCACCTCCACCGCCGGTCCCGCGGCGATCGCGGTGCTCTCCGCCGCGCTCGGCCGCTGGTAGCCCGGTGACCGATCGGGTCGACCTCTCCGCGCAGCTGCTGCGCGCGGACGCCCCGCTCCCGGACGCCCTGCGCGCTCTGGCTGCCCGTCTCGCGCCCGACTCCCGCGTCATCCCGGTCTGGCGCAACGGCCTCGGCGGGCTCACGGTGCGGCTCGACCCGCATCGCGCCCGCGCCTCGCTCATCCTCAAGTGGAGCCCGGCCGGCCGCGAGGTCGCCCTCGCCGACGAGCGGGCCCGCCTCGACTGGGCGGGTCGCTACCACCCCGTGCCCCGGGTGCTGGATGCGGGCGAGGCCGACGACGGCGCGGGCGGCTCCGCCGAGTGGATGCTCACCGCGGCCCTGCCCGGCGACTCGGCCGTGAGCGACCGCTGGCGCGCCGATCCCCGCACGGCGGTGCGGGCGATCGGCGCCGGGCTCCGCCGGCTGCACGAGGCGCTGCCCGTGGCCGAGTGCCCCTTCGCCGGGCCCCGGCTCGACGGGGAGCCCGCTGTCGAGCATCCCGTGGTCGCCCACGGCGACGCCTGCGCGCCGAACACCCTGCTCGACGCCGAGGGCGCGTTCCTCGCCCACGTCGATCTCGGCGCCCTCGGCGCGGCCGACCGCTGGTCGGATCTCGCGATCGCCTCGATGTCGCTGGAGTGGAACTACGGCACCGGCTGGGAGGAGACGTTCTTCGACGCCTACGGCATCGAGCGCGACGAGCGGCTCATCCGCCGCTGGCGCGAGCGCTGGAACGCTGACAGCGAACCGGCAGGAGGCGGCGGGAGCACCGTCGGCGGCTCGCTCTAGACTTGAGGCCATGAGCACCGAGCCGTCGCCGAGCATCTTCAGCCGCATCGTCGCGCGCGAGATCCCGGCCGAGATCGTGCACGAGACCGAGCGGGTCATCGCGTTCCGAGACATCGCCCCGCAGGCGCCCGTGCACCTGCTCGTGGTGCCCAAGACCGAGCAGTACCGCGACGTCGTCGAGCTCGCGGCGGGCGACCCCGCGCTGCTGGCCGAGCTCGTCGCGACCGCGCGCAGCCTGGCCGAGAGCCACGCCGACGGCGACTTCCGGCTCGTGTTCAACACCGGCGAGAGCGCCGGGCAGACGGTGTTCCACGTGCACGCGCACGTGCTCGCCGGGGGAGTGCACGAGGGCTCGCTTGCCGGCTGACGACGCGACCACACCCGCCCCGCCCGGCTCGCGCGCCGAGCTCGAGGTCGACGGCGTCGCCATGGTGCAGCTGCTCGGCCCGCAGGATCGTCTTCTGCGCACGCTCGAGCAGCAGCATCCCGACCTCGCCGTGCACGTGCGCGGCAACCTCATCACCCTCGAGGGCGAGCCCTCGCAGGTACAAGCGGCCACCACGCTGGTCGAGGAGCTCATCACCATGGTTCGCAACGGACACGAACTCGGCCCCACCGAGGTGGCCAGCTCGGCGAGGATCATCGCCGAGGGCGCCGGCAGCCCGGCGGAGGTGCTGAGCCAGTCGATCCTCACGAGCCGCGGCAAGAGCATCCGCCCGAAGACGCTCGGGCAGAAGTCGTACGTCGACGCGATCGACCTCAACACGATCGTCTTCGGCATCGGCCCCGCCGGTACCGGCAAGACCTACCTGGCGATGGCGAAGGCCGTGCAGGCGCTGCAGCGCAAGGAGGTCGACCGCATCATCCTCACGCGGCCGGCCGTCGAGGCGGGCGAGCGGCTCGGGTTCCTCCCCGGCACGCTCACCGACAAGATCGACCCGTACCTGCGGCCGCTCTACGACGCGCTCAACGAGATGATGGATCCGGAGCTCGTGCCGAAGCTGCTCACGACCGGTGTCGTCGAGGTGGCGCCGCTCGCCTACATGCGCGGCCGCACGCTCAACAACTCTTTCATCGTGCTCGACGAGGCGCAGAACACGACGCCCGAGCAGATGAAGATGTTCCTCACGCGTTTGGGCTTCGGCTCGAAGATGGTCGTCACGGGCGACATCACGCAGGTCGACCTGCCGGTCGGCGCGAGCGGGCTGCAGCTCGTCACGCGCGTGCTCGACCGCATGGACGAGATCCACTTCGCCCGCCTCACCAGCGACGACGTGGTGCGGCACTCGCTCGTCGGCCGAATCGTCGACGCCTACACCAAGTACGACGCCGAGAAGCAGGCGCAGCAGCACGCGCGCGAGGCCGGCGGCTCGGGCGAGGGCGAGAACCGCGCCGCGCGCCGGGCCGGCGCGAACCGCGACCGCCAGACCCAGCGCCGCGACCCCCGACCGAGAGGCTGGTAGACCATGGCCGTCGAGATCAACAACGAGTCGGGCATCCCCGTCGATGAGGCCGCCCTGCAGCGCCTCGCCTTCCACGCCTTCGAGTACCTGAACGTGCACCAGGACGCCGAGCTCGCGATCGTGCTCGTCGACGAGGGCGCCATGGAGCAGCTGCACCTGCAGTGGATGGACGAGCCCGGGCCGACCGACGTGCTGAGCTTCCCCATGGACGAGCTGCGCCCCGGCAGCGACGAGGAGCCGACGCCGCCCGGACTGCTGGGCGACATCGTGCTCTGCCCGCAGGTGGCGATCGGCCAGGCCGAGACCGCGGGGCACTCGACCCAGGACGAGCTGCTGCTGCTGACCACGCACGGCCTGCTGCACCTGCTCGGCTTCGACCACGCGGAGCCGGAGGAGGAGAAGGAGATGTTCGGCATCCAGCGCGACGTGCTCGTCGGCTTCACCCTCGCCGAGCGCCGCCGAGCGCGATGATCACCGCCGTCTTCTTCATCGTCGCCGCCCTGCTCGTCGCCTTCGGCGGTCTCATGGCGGCCATCGACGCGGCCCTCGGCTCGGTCAGCCGCACCGACATGGTCGACCTGGCCTCGCAGAAGAAGAACCCGCGCACCCTCCTCGCCGTCGCGAACGAGGTCGGCGCCCACGTCAACGCGGTCAACTTCCTCCGCATCGTCGCCGAGACGATCGCGGCGGTGCTCGTGACCCTCGCGTTCGCGCGCCTCATCGACGAGTGGTGGTGGGCCCTCGCGGTGAGCGCGCTCATCATGATCGCCGTCTCGTTCATCCTCGTCGGCTCGAGCCCGCGCAGCGTCGGCCGCACCCACCCCCGGCCTCTCCTGCGGGTCACGGGCGGCCTCATCCGCGGCGTGCGCCTCGCGATCGGGCCGCTCGCCGACGCGCTCGTCGCGATCGGCAACCGGGTGACGCCCGGCCGGCCCCGCAGTGCGACCTTCTCGAGCGAGGAGCAGCTGCTGAGCATGGTCGACGAGGCCACCGATCTCGAGGTGCTCGAGAAGGAGGACCGCGAGCTCATCCACTCGATCTTCGAGTTCAACGACACGATCGTGCGCGAGGTGATGCTGCCCCGCACCGACATGGTGACGCTCGAGCGCGACGCGACGGTCTCCGACGCGATGGGTCTGTTCCTCGCGCGCGGCGTCTCGCGCATCCCCGTCATCGGCGACGACACGGACGACGTGCTCGGCGTCGTGTACCTGCGTGACGCCTCCCGCATGGCCTTCGAGACGCCGGAGGCCTGCGCGACGACGCTCGTCGAGAGCGTCGCGAAGCCCGCCCTCTTCCTGCCGGAGTCGAAGAAGGCCGACGACGCGCTGCGGCAGCTGCAGCTGGAGTCGAACCACCTCGCCCTCGTCGTCGACGAGTACGGCGGCATCGCCGGTCTCGTGACGATGGAGGACCTCATCGAGGAGCTCGTCGGCGAGATCAGCGACGAGTACGACCGCGAGACGGCGGCCTCCGAGCAGCTGTCCGAGAACCTCTTCCGCGTCAGCGCGCGCATGCCCGTCGACGAGCTTGGCGACCTGTTCGGCATCGAGCTCGACGACGACGACGTCGACACGGTGGGCGGCCTCCTCACCAAGCACCTCGGCCGGCTCCCCGTGGCCGGATCGAGCACGAGCATCGACGGGCTGCAGCTCACGGCCGAGCGCACGGAGGGCCGTCGCAAGCGCGTCGTGACCGTGCTCGTCGAGGCCGATCAGACGCTGCTGGATGCCCGGCGCGCGTTCTCGGAGGACGAGCAGACGCTCGTGGAGGAGCAGGCATGAGCGCAGCATCCCGCGATGAGAGCCCGACCGGCCCCGCCGCCGGCACCCCGGAGCACCGCGCCGGCTTCGTCACCTTCGTCGGCCGCCCCAACGTCGGCAAGTCGACCCTGACCAACGCCCTCGTCGGCGAGAAGGTCGCCATCACCTCCTCGAAGCCGCAGACGACGCGCCGCGCCATCCGCGGCATCGTGCACCGCCCGCACGGTCAGCTCATCGTCGTCGACACACCGGGCTTGCACCGCCCGCGCACCCTGCTCGGCGAGCGCCTCAATTCGGTCGTGCAGACGACCCTCGGCGACGTCGACGTCATCGGCTTCTGCGTGCCCGCGACCGAGGCGATCGGCCCGGGCGACAAGTACATCAACGAGCAGCTCGAGTCGTTCCCGCGCACGCGCAAGGTCGCGATCGTCACGAAGACCGACGCCGCCGGCCCCGCGCGGGTCGCCGAGCAGCTGCTCGCCGTCTCGCGCCTGCGCGACTGGGACGAGATCATCCCGCTCTCCGCCGTCACGGGCGACCAGGTGGAGCTGCTGCTCGACCACCTGCTCGCCCTGATGCCGATGTCGCCGCCCCTCTACGGCGACGAGGCGCGCACCGACGAGACCGAGGACGACCGCATCTCCGAGCTCATCCGCGAGGCCGCGCTGGAGGGCGTGAGCGACGAGCTGCCGCACTCGCTCGCCGTGACGGTCGACGAGATCGACGAGCGCGACGACGGCCTGCTGCAGATCTTCGCCAACGTCTGGGTCGAGCGCGACAGCCAGAAGGGCATCATCATCGGCCACCGCGGCGCCCGCCTCGGCGAGGTCGGCGCGCGGGCCCGCGGCGAGATCGAGAAGCTGCTGGGCCGCCGCGTGTTCCTCAAGCTGCACGTCAAGGTCGCCAAGGAGTGGCAGCGCGACCCGAAGCAGTTGGGGCGGCTCGGCTTCTAGGGCCCGCCGCCCGCCCGCCGAGGCAGCAGCCCGTGGTCGTGCGCGTAGAGCACGACCTGCACGCGGTCGCGCAGGGCCAGCTTCGCGAGGATGCGGCCGACGTGCGACTTCACCGTCGCCTCGCTGACGAACTCGCGGGCGGCGATCTCGGCGTTGCTCAGGCCCGCGGCGACGGCGGCGAAGATCTCGCGCTCGCGCGGGCTGAGCGCGTCGAGCGCGGCGGGGTCGGCGGCGCGGCCGGCGGGGGCGGGATGCTCGGCGCGAGCATCCACGTGGGCCAGCAGGTCGCCGATCGCCCCCGGCGCGACCACCGCGTGCCCGCCGTGCACCGCCCGGACGGCGGCGAGCAGGAACTCGGGCTCGGCGTCCTTCAGCAGGAACCCGCTCGCCCCGGCGCGGATCGCCCGCAGCGCGGCGTCGTCGAGGTCGAAGGTCGTGAGCACGATGACGCGCGGCGGGGTGCGGCCGTTCGCGGCGGCGTCGCGCAGGATGCCCGCCGTGCCCGCGATGCCGTCGGTGCCCGGCATCCGGATGTCCATGAGCACGACGTCCGGCGCCGTCTGCTGCGCCGTCGTGACCGCGGCAGCGCCGTCGCCGGCCTCGCCGACGACCCGCAGGTCGGGCTGCGAGTCGATGAGCATCGCCATGCCGCGGCGGAACAGCGGCTGATCGTCGACGAGCAGCACGCCGATCGGGTGCGGGCTCATCGCCTGAACGCCCGTCCGAGGAACCAGGGCAGGGCGATCGCGAGATCGCCGCGGCGGCGGGGCACGGTGAGCACGATGATGCGCACGGCTCCGGGTGCGGTCCCGGCGTTCGCGGGCGCTGCGGGTGCTGCGGGTCCGATGGGTGCTGCGGGTGCCGGAGGATCGGCCGGGGCGGGCGCGGGGGTGCCGGCGGCGGTCATGCGCGCGACCCGGCCTCGAGAGCGAGCACCGGCGATCCGCCGAGCTCGCCGTCATCGGGGTGCGCCTCGGAGGGGGCCGGCTCGAGCGGCAGCCGGGCCCGCAGGCGCACGACCCCGCCGTGGTGGATGCTCAGCTCGCCCCCGGCGAGGGCGGCGCGCTCGCGCATCCCGTCGATGCCGTGACCCGCGCCGACGCCGCTCGGTGCGGGGGAGTCGGAGCGCGCAGGGTTCGTGACCACGAGGTCGACGGCGCTCTGCCCCCACTCCAGCTCTAACGTCGCCGTGCCGTCGCCGTGGCGCAGGGCGTTCGTGAGGGCCTCCTGGGTGATGCGGTACAGCGCGAGCTGGCGGGCCTCGGTGAGACGGCCGCGGTCGCCGAACTGCCGGGTCTCGAGCACCAGACCCGAGTCGCGCATCGCGGCGAGCAGGCCGTCGAGGTCGGCGAGCCCCGGCTGCGGACCGGATTCCTGGGTGTGCCGCAGCTCGGTGAGCAGCACGCGCACGTCGGCGAGCGCGTCGCGGGCCGAGCGCGCGATCGTCTCGAAGGCCTCGGCCGCCTGCGCGTCGCGCTCGGCCGTCGCGTAGCGGGCGCCGTCGGCCTGCGCGATCACGACGGTGAGGGAGTGGGCGACGATGTCGTGCACGTCGCGGGCGACCCGCGAGCGCTCGGCCTCGAGGTCGGCGCGGGTGAGGGCGGCGTCGCGCTCGGTGCTGACGGTCTCGACGACCTCGCCGAGGGCGCGACGCCGTGAGGCGGCGACCACCAGCTCGCCCGCCACAACCGCGATCGCCGGAGCGAGCAGGACCACGAACCCTGCCGCACCGAGTCCGTACGAGCTGACGTAGATGCCACCGGCGACAAAGATCGCCGTGAGCCCGAGCGCCGCGCTGCGGCCGACCCAGCGGACCGCGTCGGAGCCGTAGGCCACCGTGCCGAAGAGGGCGACGTAGACGGGCAGCCAATACGCCCCGTTGGGGGTTCCGCCGCTGAAGCCGAGGAGGAGAAGCATGATGAGGGGGACGACCGAGATCGCCAGCGCCTTAAACGGCGCGACCCGATGCAGCGCGATGCCGGCGCCGAGCGGCAGGAGGGCGGTCGCGATGAGGCTGGAGCTCGTGAGATCCAGTGCGGTGTAGAACGCCGCGGCGGAGAACAGCACGCCGATGACGATCTCGGCGATGAGGAGTCGGTGCTGCCCGCGGTCGCTGAGCCGGGCGAGGAGTCGATCGAACATGCTCGTCACGCTAAGCCCCGAGCCGCTCCGAACGGGGAGGACGCGAGCGGATGTCATCCTCAGGGATGAGAGGGTTCATCCGAACGGTTGCCCGCGCCGGGCATCCCGAGCTGCCGTTCAGCGCTCGTGCAGGCCCGGGTGTACCCTGAAGCCGTGTTCGGTCAGCTTCTTCTTCGCTGCCGCGACGAGGTCTAGCCCTTAGCCTCCCTCGTCGCGGAGTTCGTCGTCGGCTGAAATCTTTAGACCCGCGAACCGCCAGGAGCACCTCATGCAGAACCGTCAGCAGCCCTCCGGACTCCCCATCCACAAGTACGCGCCGTACCAGTCGGTGCTTCCCGTCGACCTGCCCGACCGCACGTGGCCGACGAAGTCCATCACGCACGCGCCGCGCTGGTGCGCCGTCGACCTGCGCGACGGCAACCAGGCCCTCATCGACCCGATGAGCCCCGAGCGCAAGCGCATCATGTTCGACCTGCTCGTGCGCATGGGCTTCAAGGAGATCGAGGTCGGGTTCCCCTCGGCCTCGCAGACCGACTTCGACTTCGTGCGCAGCCTCATCGAGGACGACCTCATCCCCGATGACGTCACCATCCAGGTGCTGACGCAGTCGCGCGAGTCGCTCATCGCCCGCACCTACGAGTCGATCACGGGCGCCAAGCGCGCCATCGTGCACTTCTACAACTCGACGAGCGCGCTGCAGCGCGAGGTCGTGTTCCGCACCGACGTAGCCGGCGTCAAGGAGATCGCGCTGCAGGGCGCGCGCTGGTGCAAGCAGTACGAGGCCACCGTGCCCGGCACCGAGATCTTCTACGAGTACAGCCCCGAGAGCTACACCGGCACCGAGCTCGAGACCGCGCTCGAGATCTGCAACGCCGTGCTCGACGAGCTGCAGCCGACGCCCGAGCGCCAGGTCATCATCAACCTGCCCGCGACCGTCGAGATGGCCACCCCGAACGTCTACGCCGACTCCATCGAGTGGATGCACCGCCGCCTGGCCCACCGCGAGAACGTGCTGCTGAGCCTGCACCCGCACAACGACCGCGGCACCGCCGTCGCCGCCGCCGAGCTCGGCTACCTCGCCGGCGCCGACCGCATCGAGGGCTGCCTGTTCGGCAACGGCGAGCGCACCGGCAACGTCGACCTCGTCGCGCTCGGCATCAACCTGCTGACTCAGGGCATCGACCCGCAGCTCGACTTCAGCGACCTCGACGAGATCAAGCGCACCGCCGAGTACTGCAACCAGCTCAAGGTGCACGAGCGCAGCCCCTGGGCGGGCGACCTCGTCTACACGGCCTTCAGCGGTTCGCACCAGGACGCCATCAAGAAGGGCTTCGAGGCGATGGATGCCCGTGCCGCGGCCGAGGGCGTCGGTGTCGACGACCTCGTGTGGGCGGTGCCGTACCTGCCTGTCGACCCCAAGGATCTCGGTCGCTCCTACGAGGCCGTGATCCGCGTCAACTCGCAGTCGGGCAAGGGCGGGGTCGCGTACCTGCTCAAGACCGACCACAAGCTCGACCTGCCGCGCAAGCTGCAGATCGAGTTCAGCGGCGTCGTGCAGGCGAAGACCGACGCCGAGGGCGGCGAGGTGACCTCGGAGCAGATCTGGGAGATCTTCCAGGACGAGTACCTGCCCGCGGCGGTCGCCGACGAGAAGTGGGGCCGCTTCGAGCTGCTCTCGACCCGCACCGCCAGCGACATGACGGGTGAGGTGCGCCTCGACGCGACGCTGCGCGACGGCGAGGCGATCGACGGCGTCACGGCGACCGGCAACGGACCGATCGCCGCGTTTCTGTCGATCATGCAGGAGGAGGGCATCAGCATCCGCCTCTTCGACTACGTCGAGCACGCTCTCAGCGCCGGCGGTGACGCCCTCGCGGCGTCGTACGTCGAGCTCGAGGTCGACGGCCGCACCCTCTGGGGCGTGGGCATCGACGCGGACATCTCGACGGCGTCGCTCAAGGCGGTCGTCTCGGCCGTCAACCGGGCCATCCGGCTCGAGGCGCCCGACCGCGAGCTCGTCGAAGCGTAGCGCGCCGCGCCGGGATCGTGGCGGCAGCCCGCGCCGGTGCCCGGTCGGGTGTGCCGGCGATCGGCGCCCGCCCGCGTCCGCGGCCGGTGTCCACACTCGTAACGCCCCGGCTCCGCCACCGTCCTCCCGCGCGTGGGTCGGTATTTGCGCGCGCCCGCTAGTCGTTGCCCGCGCTCGGTCCCGAACGTCCGCACCCCGAGTCGCCCCGCACCCGTGCCCCCGCGTCGACAACTCAGGAGTTCCTGCCGCACGCGACCCGGCGAGTCGCGAACCGTCGCGGTCGCGCCCGGGCGCGCGTCAGCGATCTCCTGAGTTGTTGACGAGCGGCTCCGGATCGAGCGCGCGCAGAAGCCGTCTGGCATCCCGCCGCCAGCGGAGTCGGATCACCTCGACGTGCGGCGCGGTCGTTCTCAGTGCGGCGATCATCGGCGCGTACTTCCGACGCGTGGCGATCGACCAGCGGATC
This sequence comes from Microcella daejeonensis, assembly GCF_026625045.1. Taxonomy (GTDB): domain Bacteria; phylum Actinomycetota; class Actinomycetes; order Actinomycetales; family Microbacteriaceae; genus Microcella; species Microcella daejeonensis. The sequence goes on from NZ_CP113089.1 coordinate 2,275,332, forward strand.
ACGCCCTCGCGGTTCAGGACGGCATGACGGAGACCCGGCTCGACGTTGCCGTTCCAGAGCTTCTCGCGCCGGCGGCGGCGTCGGGCCGTGCGCCGCACGACGCGGGCCAGTACGAGCGGGAAGGGGAGGTCGAGCCAGATGAGCACCGTGGCCCGGGCGACGACGAGGTCGCGCGCGCGGCGGTACTGCCATTCGGTGATCCAGCTGTCGGTGGCGACGAACGACCTCACGTCGTCGAGGAACTCCGGGCGCGGCGTCCATCCCGCACCCCAGTGCAGCGCGTCGATCTCGACATGCCGGATGCCCGTCCGCGCGCCGATCGCCCGAGCGAGCGTCGTCTTGCCCGCGCCGGATACCCCCGCGACGACGACCCGCGCGCCCTCGGCCTGCACCGCGGCGATCACCCCCGGAGGGATGCGGGCGGAGCGGGAGGGCACCCATCAGACCGTAGGTGAGAACCATTGTCCTGTCGACAACTCAGGAGATCCCTCGGACGCCCGGCGCGCGGCCGCCGCGAACCCGGGGATGCTCGAACGCGCTCGGGTCGGAACTCCTGAGTTGTCGACGCGTGCCGCGCGGGAGCGCGCGGCGCCTGTCGCCGCGACGGCCAGATGCGGCAGTCGCTCAGCGCCGGCTGCGGCTCGCCCCCGGGATGGGCGAGCGGCGCCGCCCGCGCGCGGGCTCGGGGGCGGGTCGCACGATCCGGATCGCGCCCGTGCGCGCCCGCTCGACGAGACCGACCGGCTCGTCCTGCTGCTGCACGGGGATCGAGCTGGTCGGGTGCAGGTGGATGACGCCCGTCGCGGTCGACACGGTGCGCCGACGCGCGAGACGCGGGCGGGGGATGCGCGGCAGCCGTTCGATGCGCCGCTGCTCCGGCAGCGACCAGCCGAAGAGCACCGACAGGATGCGCACGCCGAAGGTCACCACGACGCAGATGCCCGCGGCGATGAAGACGGGCACCTCGAACGCGAGCAGCACGGTGAGCACGATCGTGCCGCCCGCGGCCGCGAGGGCGTAGAGCGATCCGACGTGCATGAGCGCGATGGGCATGGTGAGGAGGAGGTCGCGCAGGATCGATCCGCCCACCGCCGCGAGAACCCCCACGAAGACGGCGGCGACCGGGGGCAGCCCGAGGGCGAGCGCCTTGGTGGTGCCGATCGCGCCGAAGAGGCCGAGCGTCAGGGCGTCGAGACCCGTGATGAGCATGCTGAGGCGGGAGAAGAGGCGCTCGAGGAGCATCCCGAGCAGCGCCGCGGCGGTCGCGACGAGCAGGTACCAGTTGCTGGCGAGCGGGGCGAGCGGTTCGGCCAGCAGGATGTCGCGCAGGATTCCGCCGCCGAAGCCGGTCGCGATGCCGATGATGGCGACGCCGAGCAGGTCGAGTCGGCGGTCGCGGAACTGCGCCGCGAACAGCGCGCCCTGGAGCGCCCCGATGCCGACGGCGAGCAGGTCGGCCCACAGGGGGATCACGAACAGGGCGGTCACGGGGCCAGTCTGCCAGTCCGCTGGGCCAGTTCATGTGCGGGTGACCTGAACTGGTAGCATCAGTTCTTGTCGGAGTGACTTTAACCCGACGTGAACGACCCCGAGGGGTGCGGAGGAGGCGGCGATGACGAGCAGCGCATCCATCAGCCTCGCCGTCTCGACGGTGATCTTCGCCCTGCGCACCGACGAGCGCGGCGTGTCGAGCGTGTGGCTGCCGCTCGTGCGCCGCATCCGCGAGCCGCACCTCGACTGCTGGGCGCTGCCCGGCGGGCCGGTCGACGCGGCCGAGAGCCTCGAGTCCTCCGCGCGGCGCAACCTGCTCGAGACCACGCAGCTCGAGCCCGCCTACCTCGAGCAGCTCTACGCCTTCGGCGACGTCGACCGATCTCCCGACCGCCGTGTCGTCTCGATCGTCTACTGGGCGCTCGTGCGGGCCGACGAGGCCGAGCGGGTGACGGCGGGCGAGAACGTGCGCTGGTTCGCGGCGGATGCCCTGCCCGAGCTCGCCTTCGACCACAACGTCATCGTCGACTACGCCCTGTGGCGACTGCGCACCAAGATGGAGTACTCGCGCATCGCCCAGGCGTTCCTCGGCGATCAGTTCACCCTCGCCGAGCTGCGCGGGGTGTACGAGGCCGTGCTGCAGAAGCCGCTCGACCCCGCGAACTTCCGCCGGCAGATGGAGTCGTCGGGCGACGTCGTCGCCACCGACGAGGTCGTCACCGGCGGCCGCCACCGCCCTCCCCGCCTGTATCGATACGTCGGCGACGTGCAGCTCGTCGACGCCGGCCCGCTCACCCCGAGGATCCCCGCATGACCACGCTCGACATGACCATCCGCGCCATCACGAACGGCGAGGCGCCCGGCGACACGTGCACGCCCGACCTCGCGAAGGGCCCGTGGGAGTTCGACGGCGTGCCCGGCTACGGCCCCGGCTCGTCGATGTTCGACGTCATCCCGACCGGCTCGCCCCGGCAGGGCGGCCTGCCTCGCGAGTACCAGGATGCTCCCGCCGAGGAGCTGCGTCAGCGCATCGTCGCCGCGAAGCAGACCCTCGGCGACCGCCTCGTCGTGCTCGGGCACTTCTACCAGCGCGACGAGGTCGTAGAGCACGCCGACTTCCTCGGCGACTCGTTCCAGCTCGCGAACGCCGCCCTCACGAAGCCCGATGCCGAGTACATCGTGTTCTGCGGCGTGCACTTCATGGCCGAGACGGCCGACATCCTCGCCCGCCCCGAGCAGAAGGTGATCCTGCCGAACCTCGCCGCGGGATGCTCGATGGCCGACATGGCCGACATCGACTCCGTCATGGCGGCGTGGGAGGAGCTCGAGGCCGTCTACGGCACCGAGCCCGACGCCGAGGGCCGCGTGCCGATCATCCCCGTCACGTACATGAACTCCTCCGCCGCGCTCAAGGCGTTCTGCGGCGAGCGCGGCGGAATCGTCTGCACCTCCTCGAACGCGAAGACCGTGCTCGAGTGGGCCTTCGAGCGCGGGCAGCGCGTGCTGTTCTTCCCCGACCAGCACCTCGGGCGCAACACGGCCAAGGCGATGGGCGTGCCGACCGAGCTCATGCCGATGTGGAACCCGCGCAAAGCGCTCGGCGGCTCCACCCGCCAAGAGCTCATGGACGCGAAGGTCGTGCTCTGGCACGGCTTCTGCAGCGTGCACAAGCGGTTCACGGTGGGGCAGATCGAGCAGGCTCGGGCGCAGCATCCCGGTGTTCGCGTCATCGTGCACCCGGAGTGCCCGATGGCTGTCGTGGACGCCGCCGACGAGGCCGGATCGACCGACTACATCCGCCGCGCGGTGGCGGGGGCGACCGAGCCGACGACCTTCGCGATCGGCACCGAGATCAACATGGTGAACCGGCTCGCGGCCGAGTTCCCGCAGCACACGATCTTCTGCCTCGACCCCGTCATCTGCCCCTGCTCGACGATGTACCGCATCCACCCCGGCTACCTCGCCTGGGTGCTCGAGGAGCTCGTCGCCGGCCGCGTCGTCAACAGCATCGAGGTCGACGAGCGCGTGCAGTCGGGCGCCCGCGTCGCCCTCGAGCGCATGCTCGCCGCGAAGCCGCGCGACTGAGGCCCGGCATGCGCGTCATCGTCGTGGGCAGCGGGCTCGCGGGTCAGCTCGCGGCTCTGCGGGTGGCCGACGGGTCGCCGTCGACGACTCAGGAGATCGTGCTCCTCACGGGCGGGGTCCTGCCGTCGGGCTCCAGCCTCTGGGCGCAGGGCGGGCTCGCGGCGGCGACCGGCGCCGACGATTCTCCTGAATTGCACACCGCCGACACGATCGCCGCCGGCGCGGGGCTCACCGACCCGGCCGTCGCGGCGACCCTGTGCGCCGACGGTCCAGCCGCCGTCGCCGAGCTCATCGCCCGCGGGGTCGAGTTCGACCGCGACGCCGACGGGGAGCTCGCCCGCGGCCTCGAGGCGGCGCACTCCCGACCCCGGGTCCTGCACGCCGGCGGCGACGCGACCGGTTCGGTCATCGTGACGGCTCTGAGCGAGCGCCTGCGCGAGAGCCGCGTGATCGTGCGCGAGCGCACTCTCGTCACGCGCATCCTCGTGACGGACGGGCGCGCGACGGGCGTCGAGATCGACGGGCCGGAGGGGATCAGCGAGCTCGCCGCCGATGCGGTCGTGCTCGCCACAGGGGGAGCGGGCGCGCTCTACCCGCACACGACCAACCCCGCGACCTCCATCGGGTCGGGCATCGTGCTGGCCTACCGGGCGGGTGCGGCGGTCGCCGACCTCGAGTTCGTGCAGTTCCACCCCACCGTGCTCGTCGGGGGCGGCCTCGTCTCCGAGGCCGTGCGGGGCGAGGGCGCCGTGCTGCGCGACGAGTCCGGGCGGCGGTTCATGCTCGACGTGGATGCCCGCGCCGAGCTCGCCCCCCGCGACATCGTCGCCCGCGCCATCGCCGACGCCATGGCCGCGCAGGGCGGCAGGCCCGTGCATCTCGACGCCACCGGGCTCGGAGGCGCGAGCGCCCTCGCCGCGCGCTTCCCCACGATCGACCGGCTCGTACGGCGCCTCGGCATCGACTGGGCGACCGAGCCCGTACCGGTGACGCCGGCCGCGCACTACGCGATGGGTGGGGTGCTCGCCGACCTCGACGGCCGCACGACCGTGCCCGGCCTCTTCGCGATCGGCGAGACGGCGGCGACCGGCGTGCACGGCGCGAACCGTCTCGCCTCGAACTCGCTGCTCGAGGCCGCCGTCTCGGCCATGCGCTGCGCGGCGCTGCTGCAGCAGGAGCCGGACCGCTGGGGCGCGTCTCTCGCCGTCCCCGCCTCCGAGTCGCCGTCCCGGCGTGCGTCGTCGCCCGTCGCCGTCGAGTCCGTGTCGATAACTCAGGAGATCCCCACCCTGCTGGCAGCCGCGACATCCGCACCCGATGTCCTCGCCGACGGGCTCTTGCCGATCACGGGGGAGGAGGTGCGCGAGCTCGCCTGGCAGCACCTCGGGCTCGTCCGTGACGGGCTCTCCCTGATCTCGCTCGGTCAGCGTCTGGCGGATTCCCGGCCCTCGGACGCCCTCGCCCGCACCCTGCTGCCCCTGGCGCGCCTCGTGACGGCAGCAGCCCTGGCGCGCGAGGAGTCGCGCGGCGCGCATGCTCGGTCCGACGCCCCCGCGCCGGATCCTGCTGCTCGACTGCGACGGGCCTGGACGCGCGCGACGCCGGCATCTCCTGAGTTGTCGACAGCGCGCGCAGCCGCGATGCTGCCGTCCGCTGCGGAGGGGGAGCACCCCGCCGCGCCCGCAGCAGCTGCGCCCACCCAAGCCGCCGGGCGCCCCGCTGCCTCCAGCCCCGCCGCCTCCAGCCTCGCCGCCTCCGCTTCGGCGGCACCCGCCCCCTCGACCCCCGCAGGAGCCCCCCGCATGACCGACGCCCGCACCCCCGGCGAGTTCGACCCGCCGCGCCCCGCCGTCGAGGCGATCGTCGACCTGGCCCTCGCCGAGGACGCCCCCTGGGGCGACCTCTCCAGCGAGGCCTCCATCCCGGCGTCGGCGCTGGCGACCGCGCGGCTGTCGAGCCGCGTCGACGGGGTGCTCGCGGGCGGGCTCGCGCTCGCGACCGCGTTCCGACGGGCCGACGCCGGCATCGAGGTGCAGATGCTGCTGCCCGACGGTGCGCCGCTGACCCCGGGCGCCGAGGTCGCCGTCGTGCGCGGCCCGGCGCGGGGCATCCTCACCGGAGAGCGCGTCGCGCTCAACCTCGCCCAGCGCCTCTCCGGGGTCGCGACCCTCACGCGCGCTTACGTCGACGCCGTCGCCGGCACCCCTGCGCGCATCGTCGACACCCGCAAGACCACGCCGGGCCTGCGCGTGCTCGAGAAGGCCGCCGTGCGCGCAGGCGGGGCGCACAACCACCGCCACTCGCTCTCCGACGCCGTCATGCTCAAGGACAACCACCTCGCCGTGCTCGCCGCGGAGGGGCTCGGCATCGCCGAGGCGATCCGCACGGTGCGCAGCCGCATCCCGCACACCACCACGCTCGAGGTCGAGGTCGACCGTATCGACCAGATCGAGGCCGTGCTCGACGGCGGCGCCGACATCGTCCTGCTCGACAACTTCGCGCTCGCCGACCTCGTCGCCGCCGTGGCGCTGATCGACGGCCGGGCGCTCGTCGAGGCCAGCGGGGGAGTGAGCCTCGACACCGTGCGCGCGATCGCCGAGACCGGCGTCGACATCATCTCGGTCGGGGCGCTCACCCACTCCGCGCCCGCGCTCGATCTCGGGCTCGACATCTCGGTGCGATGACCGACCGGCTGATCGACCTCGACCAGTCGGCGACGACGGCCGTGCGCCGCGCCGTGCTCGAGGCGATGTGGCCGCACCTGACCGGCGGCTACGGCAACCCGTCGAGCACGCACGCCCTCGGGCGGGCGGCCGCGACGGCGCTGCAGGATGCCCGCGCGCGCGTCGCGGCCCGCTGCGGGGTCCGTCCGGCGCAGGTGGTGTTCACCAGCGGCGGCACGGAGGCCGACAACCTCGCCGTGATCGGCTTGACCCTCGGAAGCATCAGAGCCGGCCGCGACCGCCACATCATCGTGGGGGCCGTCGAGCACGAGGCCGTGCTCGAGGCCGCCGACCACCTGCGCCGCTGGCACGAGGTCGAGGTCACGATCGCTCCCGTCGACAACTCAGGAGAAGTCGACGTCGAGGCCGTGCGTGCCGCCCTCCGACCGGGCACGGCTCTCGTGAGCGTGCAGCACGCCAACAACGAGGTGGGCACCCTGCAGCCCGTGCGGGCACTGGGCGAGGCGGCCCACGCGGTCGGTGCGCTGCTGCACGTCGACGCCGTGCAGACCGCGGGCTGGGTGCCGCTTGACCCGGCGAGAACTCCTGAGTTGTCGACGGCCGACGCGATCAGCATCAGCGGTCACAAGCTCGGGGCCCCCAAAGGCGTCGGCGCCCTCGTCCTGCGAACGAGCGCGCCCCTCGAGCCGCTCGTGCACGGCGGCGGCCAGGAGCGCGACCGCCGCTCCGGCACCGAGAACGTCGCCGGGGCGGTGGGTCTCGCGACGGCGCTCGAGCTCGCCGAGGCCGAGCGCGATCCCGGCACCGTGAGCACCGTCGCCGCCCGCCGCGACCGCTTCATCGCCGCGGTGCTCGCGGCGGTGCCCGAGGCCCGCCTCACCGGCCACCCCGAGCGGCGGCTGCCCGGCCACGCCTCCTTCGTGGTCGACGGACTCGGCGGTGAGCCGCTGCTCATCGCCCTCGACGACCGCGGCATCATCTGCTCGAGCGGGTCGGCCTGCGCCGCCGGCCGCGACGACCCCTCGCCGGTGCTGCTCGCGATGGGGTACGACCCCGACCTCGCTCGCACGGCGCTGCGCTTCAGCTTCGGAGCGGAGACGAGCGACGCCGACCTCAACACGGCGGTCGCGGCGCTGCAGGACTCCGCCGCCGGGCTGCGCGCGCTGCGCTGACTGCGCGCCCTGCGCTGGCCGCGCTGGCTGCGGACGCTGCGCCGTCCGAGCGCCGTGCGCTGACCGGGCGCCCTGCGCGGGCAGCGCGCCCTCCAGCGCCCGCCCCGTCTCCCGCGCGATACTGGTCACGTGCCCACCTATCGAGACGAAGCCGTCGTGCTGCGCACCCACAAGCTGGGTGAGGCCGACCGCATCGTGACGATGCTGAGCCGCCAGCACGGCAAGATCCGCGCCGTGGCCAAGGGCGTGCGCCGCACCGGCAGCCGGTTCGGATCCCGCCTCGAGCCGTTCATGGTCGCCGACGTGCAGCTCTACCAGGGGCGCAGCCTCGACATCGTGCAGCAGGCCGAGTCGCTCGGCGCGTACGGCGAGGACATCGTGAGCGACTACGGCCGGTACACGGCCGCGAGCGTCATGGTCGAGACGGCCGATCGCGTGACGGGCGACGACGGCGGGGGCATCCAGCAGTACCTGCTGCTCGTCGGAGCCCTGCGCTCGCTCTCGCGCGGCGAGCACGACCCGAGCCTCACGCTCGACTCGTACCTGCTGCGGTCGCTCTCGATCGCGGGATGGGCGCCGAGCTTCGGCGACTGCGCCGTGACCGGCGCGCCCGGCCCGCACCGGTCGTTCGTGGTGCAGCTGGGCGGCATGGTCGCCGACGAGGCCGCCCCGCCGGGGGCGCCGAGGGTGAGCCCGCCCGCCCTCGCGCTGCTCTCCGCGCTCATGACGGGCGACTGGGACGTCGCCGACGCGAGCGAGGAGCGCCCGCGGCAGCAGGCGAGCGGCATCATCGCCGCCTACGCGCAGTTCCACTTGGAGCGCGGCCTGCGCTCGCTGCCGCACGTCGACCGCGATGCCCGTGCGAGCATCCCCGTGCACCCGGCCGACGATCTCGCGATCGGCAGCACGGCGTGAGCGGCGCGCAGCGCGACGAGGGCCGGCCGGCGCCGCGCACGAGCGGCCGCGAGCGCCGCGCGGCCCGCAGGGCCGAGGTCGCCGAGCCGCTGCGTCCGATCGACTGGACGGGCGAGCGTCCCCCCGCCGTCGCGGCCGCCGCCGTGCCGAAGCACGTCGCGATCGTCATGGACGGCAACGGCCGCTGGGCCAACCTCAAGGGCCTCACCCGCATCGAGGGGCACCGCGCGGGCGAGGCGAGCCTGCTCGACGTCGTCGCCGGCGCCATCCAGCTCGGGGTCACGCACCTCAGCGTCTACGCCTTCTCGACCGAGAACTGGAGCCGCAGCCCCGAGGAGGTGCGGTTCCTCATGGGCTTCAACCGCGAGGTGCTGCGCCGCCGCCGCGACCAGCTCGACGCGTGGAACGTGCGCATCCGCTGGTCGGGGCGCCGCCCGCGGCTGTGGCGCAGCGTCGTCTCCGAGCTCGAGGAGGCCGAGCGCCGAACCGCCGGCAACACCGGCCTCACCCTCACGATGTGCGTCAACTACGGCGGCCGGATCGAACTGGTGGATGCCGTGCGCCGCATCGCCGAGGAGGCCGCGGCCGGCCGCATTGCCCCGAACCGCATCACCGAGCGCACGATCGGCGCCCACCTCTACGAGCCCGACGCCCCCGACGTGGATCTCTTCGTGCGGTCGAGCGGCGAGCAGCGCACGAGCAACTTCCTGCTCTGGCAGAGCGCCTACGCCGAGATGGTGTTCCTCGACACGCTGTGGCCCGACTTCCGCCGTCGGCACCTGTGGGCGGCGATCGAGTCGTACGCGGGGCGCGACCGGCGCTTCGGGGGAGCCGTCGACAAGCCCGTCGCCGAGCCCGGCGCCGATTCTCTCGGCGAGCGCGGCGCGCCCGTCGACCGCGCGGCGGGCGTCGCCGCCGAGCCCGCGCCGGGGGAGTAGCCGACCCGCGGCTCACTAGACTGGGCCCTTGCGCGACCGGCGCCGAGCATCCAGTTCGGCCGACCCCTCAAGGAGACCCACAGTGGCAGCCCCGACCCGACTCGACTCGGTCATCTCCCTCGCCAAGCGGCGCGGATTCGTGTTCCAGGCCGGTGAGATCTACGGCGGATCGCGCTCCGCGTGGGACTACGGGCCCCTCGGCGTCGAGCTCAAGGAGAACATCAAGCGCCAGTGGTGGCGCACGATGGTGCAGGGCCGCGCCGACGTCGTGGGCCTCGACTCGAGCGTCATCCTGCCGAAGAAGGTCTGGGAGGCCTCGGGCCACGTCGACGTCTTCAGCGACCCCCTGGTCGAGTGCCTGCAGTGCCACAAGCGCTACCGGGCCGACCACCTCGAGGAGGAGTACGAGGAGAAGAAGGGCCGCGCCCCCGAGAACGGCCTCGCCGACATCGTCTGCACCAACTGCGGCACCCGCGGCCAGTGGAGCGCGCCGCGCGAGTTCAGCGGCCTGCTCAAGACCTACCTCGGCCCCGTCGACGACGAATCCGGGATGCACTACCTGCGCCCCGAAACGGCCCAGGGCATCTTCGTGAACTTCGTCAACGTGCTCGGCGCCTCGCGGCAGAAGCCTCCCTTCGGCATCGGGCAGATCGGCAAGTCGTTCCGCAACGAGATCACGCCGGGCAACTTCATCTTCCGCACGCGCGAGTTCGAGCAGATGGAGCTCGAGTTCTTCGTCGAGCCGGGCACGGACGAGGAATGGCACCAGTACTGGATCGACCTCTCGCAGAAGTGGTACAGCGATCTCGGAATCGACCCCGAGAACATCCGGCAGTACGAGCACCCCGCTGAGAAGCTGTCGCACTACTCCAAGCGAACCGTCGACCTGGAGTACCGCTTCGGCTTCGCCGGCAGCGAGTGGGGCGAGCTCATGGGCGTCGCGAACCGCACCGATTTCGACCTGTCGACCCACGCGGCCGCCTCGGGCACCGACCTGTCGTACTTCGACCAGGCCAAGAACGAGCGCTGGGTGCCGTACGTCATCGAGCCGGCCTTCGGTCTCACGCGCGCGCTCATGGCGTTCCTGCTCGACGCCTACTACGAGGACGAGGCGCCCAACACGAAGGGCGGCGTCGACAAGCGCACCGTGCTGCGGCTCGACCGCCGTCTCGCGCCGGTCAAGGCCGCCGTGCTGCCGCTCTCGCGCAACGAGCAGCTCTCGCCCGTCGCGCGCGAGCTCGCGGCCACGCTGCGCCAGCACTGGAACGTCGACTTCGACGACGCCGGGGCCATCGGTCGCCGCTACCGCCGGCAGGACGAGATCGGCACGCCGTTCGCCATCACCGTCGACTTCGACACCCTCGAGGATCAGGCGGTGACGGTGCGCGAGCGCGACAGCATGGAGCAGCAGCGCATCCCGCTGGCGAAGCTCGAGGGCTTCCTCGCGGCGGAGCTGCTCGGGGCCTGAGCGCGCCGCCGCCGCTCGGCGCCTGAGCGCGGCGCCGCCGGACGGTCCGCGCCCGCCCGGGCGCCCTCCCGCCAGCGCCCGTCCGCGCTCGCCCGGCCGCGCCCGCCCGCCCGCCCGCGCCCGGCCTCATCCGCCCTCGCACCCGTCGACAACTCAGGAGTCCGCGCGCTTTCACCCGCCTTGTGGCCGGTTCGAAGCGGTTATGCGGCCCGATTTCCTGAGTTGTCGACGGCGACAGGCGGATACCGCCCGTTTACGGGTCCTCCCGACGATCATCGGAGCGGGATCGTTCCCCGCCCGGTCCGGGTCCGCCCGTCTCGCACGGCCGGTCGTTGCACACTCCGTGCATGCACCCGCTCATCGCCGCGATCGTCGAGGTCGGGGGTGCCGCGGGGCGTCGGCATCTCACCGATCGGGGTTTCACCGATCGCGAGCTCCGGGCCGCGGTGCGCGCCGGCGTCATCCAGCGCGCCCGGCGCGGCTGGTACACGGTCTGGCCGCGGGGCGACAGCCGTTTCGCCGCGCTGAGGCTCGGCGGCCGGCTCACCGGCCTCGCGGCGATCGAGGCGCTCGGCGGCTGGGTGCTCCGCCCGCCGCGGCTCGAGGTGGCCGTCCCCCGCAACGCCTCCCGTCTCCGCGACCCGCACCGCCGTCGACCGCTCCGGGATCGGTCGCGCCGCGGCGTCACCGTCCACTGGGTCGCGCAGGCGCACGATCGGGACACGAGCTCGGGCATCGTGCCCGTCGCCGAGGCGCTGCGGGTGGTGATCCGCGAGGAGACGCGGGAGGTCGCCATCGCGGCGGTCGATTGGGCCCTGCGCACCGGCGCGCTCGACCATGACGGCCTGGCCGCACTCGCGCGCAGCATCCCCCGCCCCCTCGTGCCGCGTCTGCGCGAGGCCGACGCGCTCTGCGATTCGCTGCCCGAGAGCCTCGCACGATCGCGGCTGCGAGCGGCGGGTCTGCAGGTGCGATCCCAGGTCGAGGTGGAGGGCGCCGGCCCGATCGACCTCGTCATCGAGGGTGTCGTCGCGCTCGAAGTGGACGGTGATCGTTTCCACCGTGATCGCTTCGAGCAGGACCGCGCGAAGGACCTCGTCATCACCGCGGCGGGGATGCACGTCCTCCGCCCGAGCGCCCGGCACGTCTTCGACGACTGGAGCGCGGTGGTGCGGGCGGTCCGCCGAGCGCTGCGCGAGCGGGTCGCGCTGCCGCCCGGTCAGGATCGACCTGTCCGCCTCCGACGGAATACTCGCGCGCGTTCAGCGTTGCCCTCTGCATGAGCTCTCCCATCAGCGTGCAGATCTTCTCCGACGTCCAGTGCCCATGGTGCTACATCGGCAAGCGCAAGTTCGAGGCGGCGGTGGCCGAGTTCGACGGCGAGGTGGACGTGGTCTACCGCTCGTTCGAGCTGGCACCCGATACCCCCGTCGACTACGAGGGCTCGACGGTCGACTACCTCAGCGAGCGCAAGGGACTGCCGGTCGACCAGGTTCATCAGATGCTGGATCGCGTCACGCAGATCGCCGCGAACGTCGGTCTGGAGTACGACTTCGAGCACGTCCACCAGACGAACACGGTGCTCGCCCATGAGCTGCTGCACTTCGCGAAGGCGAACGGGCTGCAGCTCGAGCTGAAGGAGCGCCTCCTGCGCGCCTACTTCGTCGAGGGTCGGCACGTCGGCCGAGCGGAGGAGCTCGCCGACCTCGCGGCCGAGGTGGGGCTCGATCGGGATGCCGCTGCCGAGTCGCTCGCCGACCACCGCTACCTCGCCGACGTCAAGGCCGACATGGCGCAGGCCGTCGCGTACGGCATCCAGGGCGTGCCGTTCTTCGTCATCGACGACCGCTACGGGATCTCCGGCGCCCAGGAGCCGGAAGCCTTTCTCGGAGCCCTGCGGCAGGCCGCCGCCGAGCGATCCGGCGAGAGCACCGGTGCCGAGGTCGACGCGGGGCGGGGCGCGTGAGCGGCCAGACCGCCGAGACGGCATCCCCGACGTCGCCTCGGCCTTTCGTGATGCTCGGCTCGGCCGACGCCGCCGCGTGCGAGGGCGACGTCTGCGCAGTACCCGCCGCGGACTGAGCGGGGGAGACCCGAGCGCCCTGCGCCGTCCCTGCTTCGTCCCCGCCTGAGACGGTTCACACGCAATCGCCCGGCAGGGTCGAGAGCGGTGAGCGCCCCCTCGCCGTCGACAACTCAGGAAAGATGTCGAGCGGGGGAGGCCTTGTCTCCGTGCGACGGGCACGTCGCGCCCGATCGTCCTGAGTTGTCGACGAACCGCGCCGCAGAGGCAGGTGCGGACTCGACCGCGATGGGAGGGTCGAGGCGAGTTCGGCGCCGAGCCCGCGGCCCGCGCGCAGCGCGAGCCCGAGGCCCGCGCACGGCCCGGGCCTCCGCAGCGCACAGTCCCGGCCTCGGCCGCGCGCGGCTCCGGGCCTCCTGCTCTACGCCGGTTCGGTGATGTCGCCGACGGTCGCGCCGTAGACGGCGAGCAGGGCGTCGGCGTCGACCAGCGCGCTCCGTCCGGGTGCGCCCGCGCCGAGGGCGATGCGGCGGCCGCGGATGCGCTCATCGGCGATGAGCGGCCAGTCCCCGAGCGCGCCGAGCGGGGTGATGGTGCCGCGGGCGTACCCGGTGGCGGCGAGCGCCTGCTCGGCGTGCGGCAGCTGCAGTCGGTTGACGCCCACGAGGGCTCGCAGCGGAGCCCAGGCGATGCGGCGGTCGCCCGGCACCAGCACGAGCAGGAAGCGGTCGTCGGAGCGCTTCACGACCAGCGTCTTGACGAGCGAGCCGAGCTCTATCCCGATGAGCGCAGCAGCCTCCTCGACCGAGCGGGCCTCGGGCCGGTCGATGATCTCGACGTCGAGACCGCGCGCGGCGGCATCGGCGAGTACGCGCTCGGTTCCGGTCGGGCCACGGGTCATGGTGCAGTGCAACGCCCCTGAGTCCCGGCTATTCCGCCCCGATGCGGATGCTCCGCTCCGGTGATGGGAGGATAGGGGCACCATGCCCTCCGCCCTCGATACCGCCGCGCCCGCCGCGCCCGCGCCCACGGCGCCCGCCGCCGCGCCGCTGACGATCGGCCCGCTGCCCCTCAGCGTGCCCGTGGTGCTCGCGCCGATGGCGGGGATCACGAACACGGCCTTCCGCCGCCTGTGCCGCGAGTACGGCGCGGGCCTGTACGTCAGCGAGATGATCACGAGCCGCGCGCTCGTCGAGCGCACGCCCGAGAGCATGCGCCTCATCAAGCACCACGAGAGCGAGACGACGCGCAGCATCCAGCTGTACAGCGTCGATCCGGTCACCGCGGGAGAGGCCGCCGCCTTCCTCGTCGGCGAGGGCCTCGCCGACCACATCGACATGAACTTCGGCTGCCCCGTGCCGAAGGTGACCCGCAAGGGCGGGGGAGCGGCCCTGCCGTGGAAGCTCGAGCACTTCCGCCGGATCGTGGAGGCCACCGTGAAGGCCGCGGGGAGCATCCCGGTGACGGTGAAGATGCGCAAGGGCATCGACGCCGACCACCTCACCTACCTGGAGGCGGCGAAGGCCGCCGAGGGCGCGGGCGTCGCCGCGATCGCGCTGCACGCGCGCACGGCGGCCGAGTTCTACAGCGGCAACGCCGACTGGGATGCGATCGGCACCCTCAAGCAGGCCGTGTCGAGCGTTCCCGTGCTCGGCAACGGCGACATCTGGAGCGCCGAGGACGCGCTGCGCATGGTCGAGCAGTCGGGCTGCGACGGCATCGTCGTCGGCCGCGGCTGCCTCGGGCGTCCGTGGCTGTTCGGCGACCTCGCCTCGGCGTTCACCGGCGGCGGGCTCAAGATCCAGCCCGGGCTCGGCGAGGTGGGCGACGCCTTCCGCCGGCACGCCGAGCTGCTCGTCGACTTCTACGACGACGACGAGGCGCGGGCCTGCCGCGACATTCGCAAGCACGTGGCCTGGTACTTCAAGGGCTACCCCGTCGGCGGCGAGCTGCGCGCGCGTCTCGCGCGCGTCGAGAGCCTCGCGCAGATGGACGACCTGCTCGGTGAGCTCGACCGCGACCAGCCGTACCCGGGTGCTCCCGCCGAGGGCCAGCGCGGCCGCGCCGGAACGCCGAAGAAGCCCTCCCTGCCCCAGAACTGGCTCGCGAGCCGCGAGCTCGACGAGGCCCACCGCGCCGAGGTCACCGCGGCCGAACTGCACCACAGCGGAGGCTGAGCGACGTGCTGACCGATGTCATGACCCCCGGCTACCTGCCGGAGGACGCCGAGCGCTGGCTGCCCGAGCAGCACTCGACCCGCCGCAGCGACTTCGCGCGCGACCGCGGGCGCCTCCTGCATTCGAGCGCGCTGCGCCGGCTCGCCGCGAAGACGCAGGTGCTTAGCCCAACCGCGGGGCTCGACTTCGCCCGCAACCGCCTCACCCACTCGCTCGAGGTCGCCCAGGTGGGCCGCGAGCTGGCCTCGAGCCTCGGGCTCGACCCCGATGTCGTCGACACGGCGTGCCTCGCGCACGACCTCGGCCACCCGCCGTTCGGGCACAACGGCGAGCGCGCCCTCAACGACTGGGCGAGCGACGTCGGCGGCTTCGAGGGCAACGCGCAGACGCTGCGCCTGCTGACCCGCATCGAGCCGAAGGTCTTCGGCGCCGACGGCCGCAGCTACGGGCTCAACCTCACGCGCGCGAGTCTCGACGCGAGCTGCAAGTACCCGTGGCCGCAGGCGCAGGGCATCCCCGATCCGAGCGGGCGCAGCAAGTTCGGCTTCTACGACGACGACGCCGAGGCCTTCGAGTGGCTGCGCGCCGGCGCCCCCGAGCGCCAGCGCTGCATCGAGGCCCAGGTCATGGACCTCAGCGACGACATCGGCTACAGCGTGCACGACTTCGAGGACGCGATCGTGAGCGGCTACCTCGACGTGCCCGCCCTCAGCGCCCGCGTCGACCACGACGCCCTCGTCGACTCGATGTTCGAGTGGATCGGCGGCGAGATCAGCCATGACGAGCTCGTCGCCGCCTTCGACCGCCTCGATCACCTCGACTTCTGGATCGACACCTGGGACGGCTCGCGCCGCGATCTCGCCCGCCTGAAGAACCTCACGAGCCAGCTGATCGGCCGCTTCGCCCACGAGGCCGTGCACGCGACCCGGGCCGCGTACCCCCGGCAGAGCCTCGCCCGCTTCGGCGCCGACATCATCGTCCCGCGCGAGACGGCGGCCGAGATCGCGGTGCTCAAGGGCATCGTCGCGGCGAACGTCATGTCGACGAACAGCCGCCAGCCGATCTACGCGCGCCAGCGCTCGCTGCTGACCGAGCTCGCCGACGCCCTCTGGCAGGCGGGGGATGCCGAGCTCGACCCCGGCTTCACCGACGACTTCCGCGCCGCTCCCGACGACGCCGCTCGGCGCCGGGTGATCGTCGACCAGGTCGCGAGCCTCACCGACCAGTCGGCGCTCGTCTGGCACGAGCGCGTCGTCCGCTGAGGCCCGCGGCGGGCATCCACCCGGTCGCCTCTAGAATCGGCTCGTGGCGGGCCTGATCAAGCGGAGCGATATCGACGAGGTCCGGTCGCGCACGAACATCGGCGAGATCGTCGGCGAGTACGTGACGCTCAAGCGCGCCGGCGTCGGCTCGCTCTCGGGCCTCTGCCCCTTCCACGACGAGCGCAGCCCGAGCTTCCACGTGCGGCCGCAGGTCGGCTTCTACCACTGCTTCGGCTGCGGCGAGGGCGGCGACGTGTTCACCTTCCTGCAGAAGATGGATCACGTCACCTTCAGCGAGGCCGTCGAGCGTCTCGCCCAGCGCCTGAACTTCACGCTCAGCTACGAGGACGGCGGGCCGGCCCGCGAGGAGCAAGGCAACCGGCGCCGCATCCTCGCGGCGAACGAGGCCGCGGAAGCGTTCTTCCGCGAGCAGCTCGTCACCGCCGCCGCCGAGCCCGCCCGACGGTTCCTGGGGGAGCGCGGCTTCGACCCGGCCTCCGCCGACCGCTTCTCGATCGGTTTCGCCCCGCAGTCCTTCGACGCCCTGCGCACGCACCTCACCGGGCGGGGTTTCAGCACGGAGGAACTGCTCGCGGCGGGGCTGCTCAGTCAGGGCGATCGCAGCGCCTACGACCGGTTCCGCGGCCGCCTGCTCTGGCCGATCAAGGACGTCACGGGGCAGACCCTCGGCTTCGGCGCGCGCCGCCTGCTCGACGACGACAAGGGCCCGAAGTACCTCAACACGCCCGAGACGCCGGTCTACCACAAGGCGCAGGTGCTCTACGGGCTCGACCTCGCGAAGCGCGACATCGCCAGGGCCAAGCAGGTCGTGGTGGTGGAGGGCTACACCGACGTCATGGCCTGCCACCTCGCGGGCGTCACGACCGCCGTCGCCACCTGCGGCACCTCCTTCGGCGTCGACCACATCAAGGTGATCCGCCGCGTCATGGGCGACACGGCGAACGCCGACACGACCCAGCTCGGCGAGGTGGTCTTCACCTTCGACCCCGACGACGCCGGGCAGAAGGCCGCCAGCCGCGCCTTCGCCGAGGAGTCGCGCTTCGCCGCCCAGACCTTCGTCGCCGTCGCCCCCGACGGCCTCGACCCGTGCGATCTGCGCCTGGCCCGCGGCGACGATGCGGTGCGGATGCTCGTCTCGGGCCGCAAGCCCATGTACGAGTTCATGATCCGCCGGCAGCTGGAGCAGTTCGACCTCGAGACCGTCGAGGGCCGGGTCGGCGCGCTCCGGGCCGCGGCTCCGGTCGTCGCGGGCATCCGCGATCGCTCGATGCAGTCGGGCTACGGACGCACGCTCGCGGGCTGGATCGGGCTCGACCCGCAGGAGGTCGCGCGGGCCGTGCAGTCGGCCCGCACCGCGGCGGCCGCCAAGCCCGCCGACGCGCCGCGCGGGCGCGCCGACGCCCCTCGGGCGTCCGGCCAGGGGCAGGATGCCCGCTCCGCCGGATCCCCGACCCCTCCCGCGCCCGAGGCCGCCCCCTCGATGAGCATCGACCAGTTGCCCACCGACCCGGTCACGCGCCTGGAGCGGGAGCTGCTCATGGCCGTGCTCCAGCACCCCGGCGAGGTCGACCGGGAGGTCGCCGCGCGGGCGCTCGCGACGACGTTCACCCAGCCCGCGCTCGCGACGGTCCGCGACGCGCTCGTGGCCGCCTTCGAGCACTACGGCACGCAGCAGTGGGTGGCCAGGTCCGCCGACGAGGCGCCCGGGGTGTTCGCCGCCCTCGTCACGCAGCTCGCGATCGCCCCGCTGCCCATCCGCGACGATCAGGTGCGCGAGTACTGCCGAGGGCTCACCACGAGCCTCATCGGCCGCGACCTGCTGCGGCGCAAGACCGAGCTTCTCGGCGCCCTGCAGCGCACCTCGGCCGCGGAGGATCCGGACCGCTACCGGGCTCTTCAGCGCCAGCTCGTCGACACCGAGGCCGAGCGCCGTCGCGTTCTCGGGGATTAGCCGAGCGCCGCCCGCGGGGCGAGCCCCGTCGGTTGTAGAGTCGTCGTCAGATCCACTGATTCCCCCGGGCTCCGCCGCCATCTCACCTCTCTCACCGCATCGACTCCGTCCGTCGTCGGGAAGGACGCTTCACCATGACCGCCCTCGCACCTCGCGCCGCTCTCGGCGTCGACGAGGGCGACGGAGCCGCCGTTCACGTGGACGACCTCTCGGCGCGGTACCGCGCGGGGGCCGGACGGGGTCACGCGACCGCGCTCACGGGCATCTCGCTGAGCATCCCCGTCGGCGGCACGCTCGCCGTCGTGGGCGAGGCCGGCAGCGGCAAGAGCACGCTCGCCCGGGTCATCGCGGGGCTCACCGATCGGAGCCGCGAGGGCGGACCGCAGATCTCAGGTGGCGGGCTGCGCGTGCTCGGCATCGATGTGCGTCACCTGCGCCCGCGCGAATCGGACGAGCTCGCGCTGCGCGTCGGCTACGTGCCGCAGGACACCGCGCACGTGCTCGACCCCCACCTCACCGCGGGCGAGAACGTCGCCGTTCCGCTCTACGAGCGCAACGCCAAGCTCACCCGCCGCGTCGCCGGCGGCATCGTGGCCGAGGCGATCGACGCGATGCACCTCACCCTCGCGACGATCCCGAAGTACCCGCACGAGCTCAGCCGCGGTCAGCGGCAGCGCGTGGCGCTCGCGCGGGCCCTCGTGCTCGACCCCGACCTCCTCGTCGCCGACGAGCCCACCTCGGGTGTCGACGCCACCGTGCGCTCGAGCATCCTCGACCATCTCGCCGAGGTGCAGCGGCGGCGCGGCTTCACGGCCTTCGTCGTCTCGAGCGAGATCGGCGAGGTGCGCCGTCTGTCGGAGCGCCTCGCGGTGCTGCATCGTGGCACGATCGTGGGGATGGGCGCGATCGACCAGGTGCTCGACGCGCCGACCCACCCGTACGTCGAGCGGCTCGCGGCACTCGGTCGGCGCTGAGGCGGCCGCGGCGCGGTCCGCTCAGGACCCCGCTCCCGACCCCCGGCGACATGACCCCGAGAGGCCCCCGCGTGCACGAGCAGCCCGACCCCGACCCGTTGAGCGGTGCGACTCCGAGCGCGCCCGCGCGCTCGCTCGTGCCGGAGGGTCCGATCGGGCATCCCGATCAGCATCGCGACCCCGTCGCCGGCACGGCGCGCCTGCCGGAGGGCGGCCGTCGTCCCGAGCCCGGGCCGATCGCCGTGCTGCCGCGCCCGACGGCGCTCTTCGTCGACGCGGCGGTCGCGGGCGGGGCCGAGATCGCGCCCCTGGATGCCCGTACCCGTGGTCTGATCTGGCTGAGCGAGCGGCGCGCCGACGAGCTCGGCGAGATCCTCGAGCAGTACCCGGGCATCGGCTGGGTGCAGCTGCCCTGGGCGGGCGTCGACGGCTTTGCGAGCGTGCTGCCGCGCTTCGCCGACGGGGGAGGGCCGGTGTTCACGAGCGCGAAGGGCGCGTACAGCGAGCCCGTCGCCGAGCACGCGATCGCGCTGCTCCACGCCGTCATGCGCGAGCTCGGCCCCAAGGCGCGGACCGCGCGGTGGGCGCCGGTGCGCACGGGGCTCTCGCTCTTCGGCGCGCACATCGTGCTCGTCGGTGCGGGCGGCATCGCGGCCGAGCTGCTGCGGCTGCTGGCGCCCTGGCGGGTGCGGGTGACCGTCGTGCGCCGCTCGGCCGAGCCGATGCCGGGCGCCGATCGCACGGTCGTCGCGGCCGATATGCGGAGCGTGCTGCCCGAGGCCGACGCGGTCATCCTCGCGGCCGCGTCGACGCCCGAGAGCCGCCACCTGCTCGGCGCCGAGGAGCTCGCGCTGCTGCCCGCCCACGCGGCGATCGTCAACATCGCCCGCGGGGCCCTCATCGACACGGATGCCCTCACCACCGCACTGCGCGAGAAGCGCCTCCTCGGCGCGGGGCTCGACGTCACCGATCCCGAGCCCCTGCCCGACGACCACCCGCTCTGGCGCGAGCCGCGCTGCATCATCACCTCCCACTCGGCCGACACCCCCGAGATGACCGCGCCGCTGCTCGCACGGCGCATCACCGGCAACGTGCGCGGGTTCCTGGGCGACGGCCGCTTCGTGGGGCTCGTCGACCCGGCCTCGGGGTACTGAGCGCGAGAGGACGAGCGCGCGCGGAGCATCCCGCGTGCATTCGACCGCCGCGAATTCTGATAGCGTTGACGCGCTGTTCACAGCGATCCTCGATAGCTCAATTGGCAGAGCAGCCGGCTGTTAACCGGCAGGTTCTTGGTTCGAGTCCAAGTCGGGGAGCAACTCCCCAATCACCACCGATCCGCCCCTGAACGGCCCGCGAGACCCGCGGCCGGCAGGGGCGGCGGTGCGTCGGGGGTCGGGCATAAGGAGCCTCATGATCGCGTGGATGCTCGAGGTCGCGCCCGACCTGGTGCTCGGTGCCACGGCCGTCGCCGCGGTGCTGCTCGTGCTCGTGTTCGTGCTGCTCATCGCGTGGGTCCGCGCGCGCTCCCGCGCCGCGCACCGCGACCGCGACCGCGCCGCCGCCGAGCAGGCGCGGGTCGAGGCGGAGTTCGCCGCCGCCGATCAGCGCAACCGGCTGCGCATCATCCGCGAGCTGCACGAGGTGGCCGCCCACTCGCTCTCCGTCGTCATCAGCCAGGCCGACGGCGCGCGCTACGCCGCCGAGCGAGACCCCTCCGCCGCCGCCCGGTCGGCCGCGGTCATCGCCGAGACGACCCGGTCGACGCTCGCCGATCTGCGCCGCATCATGTCGCTCGTGGGGGAGGGGGAGTCGGGCTCCGTCGCCCCGCGGCTCGACACGACCCACGAGCTCTTCGACATCATGCGCGATCAGGGGCTCGTGATCACGGTCGAGGAGTTCGGCACGGCGTTCGACCTCAAGCCCGGCGCCGAGATCGCCGTATACCGCATCGTGCAGGAGGCCCTCGCGAACGCCCTCGCCTTCGGCGGCCGAGGCACCGAGGTGCGGGTGACGCTCACCTGGTCGGGCGAGGGCCTGCAGCTGCGGGTGGAGGACGACGGCATCCGCGCGCGGGCGCGGGCGGCGGGGGAGGACGAGCCCGATCGGGTGACCATCGCCGACGACATCGCCGCGCTGACCGCGACGGTGACGGGCCGCGGGATCGCCGAGATGCGGGCGCGGGCCGAGCTCTACGGCGGCATCCTCAGCGCGACGACGCAGCCCGCGGTGGGCTTCACGCTCTCGGTGGTGTTCCCCTCGCTGCGCCACCACAACGGCGTGCACGGAGTGGACCTGAGGCGCTCGTGATCGGGCGCCGGGCCTCCGCCGCTGCCGAAGCCGGCGACGATCGGCAGTCGATCTCGGCGGGCGTGAGCGAGGCGCGGCGGGCATCCTGGGCCGTCGGTCTCGCCGTCGCCGCCTACGGCGTCTCCTTCGGCGCCCTCGCGGTGGCCTCGGGTCTCGACGTGTGGCAGGCATGCGTTCTCTCGCTGCTCATGTTCTCGGGAGGCTCGCAGTTCGCCCTCATCGGCGTCCTCGCCTCGGGAGGGGTCGCGGCGGGCCCCGCGGCGATCGCCGGCGCCGCCCTGCTCGGCTTGCGCAACGGCCTCTACGCCGTGCGTGTCTCGCCGATCGTCGGTCGGGGCTTCTGGCGGCGCCTGCTCGCCGGCCACCTCACGATCGACGAGTCCACGGCGGTGGCCACAGCCCAGGCCGAGCCCGAGGCCCAGCGGGCCGGGTTCTGGTGGACGGGCTGGATCATCTTCCTCGGCTGGAACCTCACGACCCTCATCGGCGCGCTCCTCGGCGACCTGCTCGGCGATGTGAGCGCCTACGGCCTGGACGCCGCCGCGGCGGCCGCCTTCCTCGGCCTCCTCTGGCCGCGGCTGCGCGCGCTGCAGCCGGTCGTCGTCGCGATCGGAGCCGCGGTCGTCGCGGCCGTGACGATTCCCGTCCTGCCCGCCGGACTGCCGGTCATCCTCGCCGCCCTGGTCGCGATCGTCGTGGGCCTGCTCGACCTGCTCGGCCGGCCCGAGCCGTCGCCGGTCGCGACGCACGCCGAGATCCCGCCGGCGCCCGACACGGGGGAGGCCGACCGATGACCGTCTGGCAGATCATCCTGCTCGCCTCGATCGCCGTGCTCGCCCTGAAGCTGCTCGGCTACCTCGTGCCGCCCTCCGTGCTCGAGAAGCCCGCCGCCGCCCGTACCGCGCAGCTCACCACGGTCGCTCTGCTCTCGGCCCTCATCGTGGTGCAGACCGCCTCGGTCGGTCAGGCCCTCGTGGTGGATGCCCGGCTCCCCGCCATCGCCGTTGCCGCCGCCCTGCTCGCCGTGCGGGCGCCCTTCATCCTCGTGATCCTCGCGGCGGCGCTCACCGCGGCGGCGCTGCGCGCGCTCGGCTGGGCCGCCTGAGTCGCTCGCCGCACGCCGCGCCCCCGCACGCCGCGCCCCGCGCCCACGCACCGCGCGCTCGCACCACGCGCCCGCGCGTCCCCGCGTCGACAACTCAGGAGCATCGCCGAGGCCGCCCCGCCCCGGGGTGCGCCGGGCCGCGGAACGGCGGGCCGCTCGTCGACGCGCCATCGGCGGCGGAGCGACGATCTCCTGAGTTGTCGACGCGAGGCGCGGGAACGCGACGGCGGCGGCTCGCCGCGCGGGCGAGGAGCCTCAGTCGTCGAGGTGGTCGCGACCGGGCAGCCAGCTCGCGCCGGGCGAGCCCCAGGAGTTGCGCCGCACGGCCTTCGCCGCGGCCTTGCCGTAGGGGTGCGCGAGGCGGTCGACGTAGAGCACGCCGTCGAGGTGGTCGTACTCGTGCTGGAAGATGCGGGCGAGCCAGCCGTGCGCATCGATCTCGAAGGGCCGGCCGTCGAGATCGACGGCCCGCAGCAGGGCACGATCGGCGCGCCGCAGCGGGAACCGCTCGCCGGGGACCGAGAGGCAGCCCTCGGCCTCGAGGTCCTCGTCGAGCTCGTCGAGCGCGAGCGGGCTGATGAGCAGCTCGGGGTTGATCGCCGTGCCCTGCCAGCGCACGTCGTCCTCATCGGTCCAGTCGTAGACGAACAGGCGCAGGGGCACGCCGACCTGAGGTCCGGCGAGACCGACCCCGGGGGCCGCCTCCATGGTGGCCACCATGTCGTCGACGAGCGCGCGCAGCGCGTCGTCGAACACGGTGACCGGTTCGGCGCGGGTGTGGAGCACCGGCTCACCGGTGATGCGAATGGGGAGCACGGCCATTCGCCAAGGATATCCGCGCCCGGGCCGCTAGATTGTCCGGGTGCTGGGGACGGGAATCGAGGAATTGACGGAGGAGTTCTTCCGATCGCCGACCCTCGGATTCGGTATCCCGCTCGCGCTCGTGGGTGCGGTCTTCCTCTCGCTCGGCGCGCAGTTCCAGAGCCGCGGCGTCACCAAGGTCGAGGCGCGGCTCGGCGACGGAGCCCGGGCAGGGCTGAGCCCCCGCCAGCTCCTCCACCTCCTCGGGCGGCCGTCCTGGGTGCTCGGCACCGTCATGCTCGGCCTCGCGATCGTCTTCCAGCTGACCTCGCTGGGGTTCGCGCCCCTCATCGTCGTCCAGCCGATCGGCGTCGTCGCCCTCGTCATCACGGCCATCCTGAACGCCCGCATCTCGAGGATCCGGCTCGATCGCAAGGCGATCACAGCGATCGGGATGAGCGTGGGCGGCGTCGCGGTGTTCGTCGTCGTCGCGGCCACCTTCGCCGTCGAGAAGCGCATCAACGAGCAGCAGCTGCTCACCGTGCTCGGGATCCTCGCGGTCGTCACGGCGGGCTTCGGCGTGCTCTTCGTGCGGTACCGGCGCCGTGCGGGCGCCATGTTCTACATCGCCGGGGCGGGCATCCTGTACGGCTTCGTCGCGACGCTCGCGAAGGTCGTCATCAGTCGCATCGCGAGCGGCGACTTCGAGGTGCTGACCGTGATCGCCATCGTCGCGCTGCTGGCCTCCGCGGCGCTTGGCGGCTACTTCGTGCAGACCGCCTACTCGGTGGGCTCGCCCGATCTCGTCATCGCCGGGCTCACGGTGGTCGACCCGCTCGTCGCCGTCCTCATCGGCGTGCTCGTCCTCGGCGAGGCCGTCTTCATCCCGCTGCCCGCCGCGCTCCTGTGCGGCGTCGCGGGCGTCGTCGCGATCATCGGCGTCGTCCGGCTCGCCAAGCACCATCCGCAGACCCACCGCTGAGCACCGCCGCCCCCGCCGCGCTCTGCGGTACCGTTGTCGGCGTAGCCGTCCGCATCCTGGACCAGGCTTCCCACCGCCCCCTACGTCAAGGACCCACGAGTTGACGGACGCCCCGCATCAGCCCGGCTCCACCGCCCGCCCCCTGCGCATCCTCATCGGCGGTGACACCTTCGGCCCCGACGTCAACGGCGCCGCGAAGTTCGCCGAGCGACTGGCCGGCGGACTCGTCGAGCGCGGGCACGAGGTGCACGTCGTCGCCCCGCGTCCGGAGGACGGCCCCAACGTCACGCGCATCGAGGAGCACGAGGGTCAGCGGATGACGGTGCACCGCCTGCGCTCGTGGCGCTGGCACCCGCACCCCTGGCTGCGGTACGCCCTCCCGTGGCGCATCGAGCAGAACGCCGCCCGCATCCTCGACGAGGTGCGACCCGACGTCGTGCACTTCCAGTCGCACATCGTCATCGGCCGCGGGCTCGCCCGGCAGGCGGCGAAGCGCGGCATCCGCGTCATCGGCACCAACCACTTCATGCCCGACAACGCGATGCAGTTCACCCCCTTCATCGGCGGGCTGAAGGATCGCGCGATCTCGGCCATGTGGAAGGCCGCCGGGCGCACCTTCGGTCTCGCCGCGGAGGTCACGACGCCGACGCGCCGGGCCGCCGACTACCTCGAGAAGTACACCGAGCTTCGGGGCGTGCACGCCATCAGCTGCGGGCTGCACATCGACAACTACACGCCGGCGATGGAACCGCGCGACGAGAACGTCGTGCTGTTCCTCGGTCGCGTCGAGGCCGAGAAGCACATCGACGAGATGCTGCGGGCGGTGGCGCGGCTCGACGCCTCCCTCGCCGTTCAGGTCGAGATCATCGGCGACGGGGAGCAGCGGCCGGCCCTCGAGCGGCTCGCCCGCGAGCTCGGCATCGCCGACCGCGTGCACTTCGCCGGCTACGCCCCGGAGGACTACCTCATGCGGCAGCTCACCCGGGCGACCGTCTTCGCGATGCCCTCCATCGCCGAGCTGCAGTCGATCGCGACGATGGAGGCGATGGCGAGCGGGCTCCCCGTCGTCGGGGCGAACGCGATGGCGCTGCCCCACCTCATCCACGACGGCGAGAACGGTTTCCTGTTCGAGCCCGGCGACATCGACGGCTTCGCCGAGCGGCTTAACCGCATCTTCACCATGTCCCACGAGGAGCTTCTCGTGCTCAAGCGCGAGAGCCTCGCGATCGTCGAGGCGCACGACATCAACCGCACGCTCGACACCTTCGAGGCCCTCTACCGCGGCGAGCCGGTCGACGACCCGGTCGCCGACGGCGTGGGCTCGACCACCCACTGACCCCGACCGCGCGCATCGAGGGCGGGGCGGATGCCGCTGCCCCCGATGCGCGCTCGCTAGAGTGTGAGCGGGTCCGCCGCCGCGGGCCGCACGGGGCGGTAGCTCAGCTGGTCAGAGCAGCGGACTCATAATCCGTCGGTCACGGGTTCAAGTCCCGTCCGCCCTACCGTCGCACTGCTGCCGGGGAGGTCGTCATGGGATCCGAGTCGGATCGGGGCGCGTCGGAGCGGCTGCTCGCGATCGTCAACGCGGGCACGGGGCTCCTGCTGCTCATCGCCGCCGTGGTCGCGGCCTCGGTCGGGGCATCCCGTGATCGGCTGCTGCTGCCGGCGGAGGCCTCCTTCGGCGCGGGGGAGGGCGCACCCGTCCGGGTGGTGCTCGCGCAGGTCGATCTCGTGCTCGCGATCGTCGTCATGCTCGCCTTCGTCGCGCTGCTGCGCTTCGGGTCCTCCCGCCCGGCCGCGCGGGGGGCCTGGCTCGACGCGGTCGCGCGCGACCGGCACGGGCTTCGCTGGATCGAGCTGTCGCAGCTGAGCGGTATCACGGTGTTCCTCGTCGGGCAGCTCAACGGCATCGCCGAGATCCCGGCGCTCGTGCTGCTGTACGCGATGGGGGCCGCCGCGCCCCTCATGCTCGTGCTGCACGATCGGCGCGCGGAGCCGGGGAGGCGCGGTCTGCTCGCCTACTCCTTCGGCACCGCGATCGCGATCGTGCCCTGGGGTGTCATCGCCTTCGCTCAGATCGGCGGCGGCCTGGCCGGGGTCGGGCCGAGCGTCGGCGTGCGCGTCGTGACGCTGGTGATGCTGGCGCTTGTCTCTCTGCCCTGGGTTCTCATCTGGTTCGCT
Source organism: Microcella daejeonensis (assembly GCF_026625045.1). GTDB lineage: Bacteria > Actinomycetota > Actinomycetes > Actinomycetales > Microbacteriaceae > Microcella > Microcella daejeonensis. Next base: position 2,301,869 of record NZ_CP113089.1, read on the forward strand.
GCACGGCCTGCACGGGCGGGCGGCAGCATGGCGCCGCGTGTGGAGTCGATCGCCGTTCTCCTCCTGGCGCTCATCCCGATCGTGTTCGTCGCGCTGACCCTTCTCATCCTCGCCCCCGGCTGAACGGAACATTCGGAACCCGAACAGGGGCGATGGACGGTCGCTGCGTCGGCGGGTTACAGTGCTCCCGACCGCTGGGCAGCGGTTGCGCAGAGCCGAATCTCTCTTCCGTCGAGCACGGCGGGAGCGGGGATCGCGCGGACCGGGGGGATCCGACATGCACGACTTCCATCGACGTTCCATCACGGCGATCGTCATCGGGGCCGTACTCGCGGCGACAGCGGTGGTCGTGCCGGCCAGCGCGGCTGCAGGCGAGCCCACCGTTTTGGTGCGGAGCGGAATCGGGACGAGCGCGTCCACGAGCAGCACGCCCGGCGCGACGCTCGTTCCCGGAGTCGCGCTTCTCTGCGATTGGAACGGCGACGGTCGGTCGACGATCGGCGTCTACCGCCCGGGGGACGGCACGTGGCACATCCGGAACAACCCCGGAGCGGGACCGGTCGAGCGCTCATTCCGGTTCGGACCCGCCGGGTCTGGGCTCGTGCCCGTCTGCGGCGACTGGAATCGCGACCGCATCGACTCGCCCGGCATCTACCGCCCGAGCGATTCAACCTGGTTCCTGCGCAACAGTGCGTCCGCGGGCAACGCCGACCTGCAGGTGCAGTACGGCTGGAGCGGCGGGCGGGATCGACCGCTCGTCGGGGACTGGGACGGAGATGGCTTCGATTCACTCGCGATCTATCGCACCACCGACCGCACCTGGCACCTCCAGGACCAGCTGCGCGCACGGTCCACCGTCACCGTGCTGCGGACGGGTGCTCCGGCGGCGACGGACGCGCTGATCGCGGGGGACTGGGATGGCGACCGACGCGATACGCCCGGGTGGGTGACCCCGAGCGGCCAGTGGCACCTGCGCAGCTCGATCGCAGCGGCGTCTGCGCACTTTGCCTTCGTGTGGGGCACTCGTGGTGATGCCGCCCTCGTCGGCGATGTCGACGGGAATGGACGGGATGAGCCGGTCCTACGGCGGCCCGCGGCGATCGTCGCACCCACACCCACACCTGCACCCACACCTGCACCCACACCTGCACCCACACCTGCACCCACACCTGCACCCACACCCACCCCTGCACCGACGCCTGCACCCACACCCACCCCTGCACCGACGCCTGCACCCACTCCCGCCCCTGCGCCTACGCCCGCGCCCGCACCGACCCCGGCGAGCGCGCTCTACGTCGACCCGTCGAGTCAGGCCGCTCTCGCGGCGGCGCGCCTGCGCACCGCCGGACGCACCGCCGACGCCGCGGCGATCGACGTCATCGCGTCCCAGCCGCAGGCGTTCTGGATCGGGGACTGGCAGACCACCGCGCAGGTGACCACCTACCTGCGCGGCCTGGTCACGGCCTCGCAGGCAGCCGGGAAGACGTTGGCGGTCGTCACCTACGCCATCCCGCTGCGGGACTGCGGCGGCTACTCCGCGGGCGGGCTCTCCGAGTCCGCCTACCGGGCCTGGACGGTGGCGGTCGCCGATGCGCTGCGCGGCAGCGGGGCGATCGTGATCGTCGAGCCCGACGCCCTCGCGCTGCTCACCAGTCCCGCCTGCGCGAGCGCGGTGTCGACGCGACCCGCTCTCCTGAGGGACGCCGTGCGGACGCTCTCCGCAGCGGGGCTGCGGGTGTACCTGGACGCCGGCCACTCGAACTGGATCCCCCCGGATCGGATGGCCGCGCTCCTGCAGTCCGCCGGGATCGCCGACGCTCGCGGCTTCGCGACCAACGTGTCCAATATGAACGCCACGGCCTCGGAGCGCGCCTACGCGGATCGGGTCTCCGCGCTCGTCGGCGGGAAGGGCTACGTCATCGATGTGTCGCGCAACGGCCGCGGCTCCGCGGGGGAGTGGTGCAATCCGCTCGGGGCGGCGATCGGCGAGGCGCCCCGTCTCGTGGCCGATGGCGGTCGGCTCGAGGGGCTGCTGTGGGTCAAGCGGCCGGGGGAGAGCGACGGCACGTGCAACGGCGGGCCGTCGGCGGGCCAGTGGTGGGATGCCGGCGCGCTCGCCCTGGTGCGCAACCGCTGAGCCGTTCCGAACGCCGGCGCTCGAGGTCGCTCGACCCCGCTCGCCGACCGCCGCGCGTCGATTCGCCAGGAGCCGCCCCGACTCGACAGGATGGACGGCATGAGCAGCGCATCCCCCGCCCCCGCCAGCCCCGCCGAGCGCTACGCGGTCTTCCGCCAGCGGCGCGACCTCGCGGCGGTGCAGCCGCAGGGCCCTCTCGCCCTCGTCAACACGCAGTGGGTCGACGGCGAGCAGACCATCTGGGGCGTGCCGGGGCGCTGGGCTCCGGCGCCCGAGGGCGGCCTGCTGCTGACGGCCGAGGCCGCGGACGGGATCCGCGTCGACGATGCGCTCGTGGACGGCACGGTGCGCGTGCGCGGCAAGGACGATGCCGCGCCGAGCGCCATCGTGTTCGACGAGCACACGACGGGCTTCGTCATCGCGGGGGAGGGCGGCGCCTACGCCCTGCGCGTCTGGGACGCCGAGAGCGAGGCGATCGCCTCCTTCGGCCGCATCGACGCCTTCGACTACGACCCGGCCTGGGTGCTGACCGGCACGTTCCGCGAGATCGAGGGCGGCACGACCGTCGGCTTCGAGCACCTCAAGGACGACGGCCGGACCAGGGACGAGGTCGTCCCCGGCGAGATCCGCTTCACCCACGAGGGCGTCGAGTACGACATCGCGGCCTTCAAGTCGGGTCGCGCGCTGCAGCTCGTCTTCAGCGACGCCACGGCGGGCGACAGCACGTACTCGGTCGGCCGCTTCCTGTTCCTCGCCCCGAACCCCGACGGCACGATCACCCTCGACTTCAACACCGCGATCCTGCCGCCGTGCGCCTTCAGCTACAACTTCAACTGCCCGCTCCCGCCGAAGCAGAACCGCTTCCCCTTCGCGATCGAGGCGGGCGAGAAGAACGTCCTGAAGGCCGACGGCACCCTCCTGCACTGATCCGCGTGCGCGTCCGGCGTGCTCGGGGCGCGCGGGGTTAGCATGTGCTCGCGCCGCCACCGTCGGCTGCGCGGCGGAGGTGGTGCATGTCGAGCCCGTGGCTGTCATCACCGCCGCCCGAGAACGCCTCGGCCTGGCGCGAGCGGCTCGAGGAGGCCCAGGCCACCGGGGGTCGTGCCCCGGTGCGGTCGATCGTGCGCGACTCCTGGCGCCGCGCCCGCGATCGGGCCGTCGACCCCGACCGGCTGCCCGGCACGATCGATCTCGACGAGGATGCTCTGCGCGAGTACCGCGCGGCGCATCCGCTCGCGAGCGCCGTGCCGATCATCCACCGCCTGCTCATCCGCCACACCTTCGATGCGGGCCTGATCATCGCCATCGGCGACCAGTCGGGCCGGCTGCTGTGGATCGACGGCGACCGGGGGCTGCGCCGCCGCGCGGAGAGCATGGCCTTCGTGGAGGGGGCGAACTGGTCGGAGGAGGTCGCCGGCACCTCCGCCCCCGGTACCGCTCTCGCTCTCGACCACGGGATCCAGATCCGCGGTGCGGAGCACTACTCGCGCATCGTCCACCCCTGGAGCTGCACCGCCGTGCCCGTGCACGATCCGGCGAGCGGCCGCATCGTCGGCGTCATCGACATCACGGGCGGCGACGAGGCGGTCGCCCCCGCGACGCTGCCGCTGCTGGAGGCGACGGTGGCGGCGGTCGAGGCCGAACTGCACGTGCGCCGGCTGGATGCCCTCGCCGAGCGCGAGGAGCGCCCGCGCACCCCGGCTCGCGCCGCGGCTCCGCGTCTGGCCGAGCCGAGGCTGCACGTGCTCGGCCGCGAGACCGGATTCCTCGAGGCGCAGGGCGTCGAGCTCGAGCTCAGCGCCCGGCACGCCGAGATCCTCGCCCTGCTCGCCTGGCACCGCGCCGGCCTCGGCGCCGAGGCGCTCGCGGCCGCCGTCTACGGACGCGATGACGCGGTCGTCACCCTGCGGGCCGAGATGGTGCGCCTGCGCCGCACCCTCGCGCGCGCGGGTCTCGACGCGCTCGCGCCGCTCTCGCGCCCGTACCGCCTGCCCGTACCGCTCGCTCTCGACGCGCAGCGGGTGCTCGCCTTCCTCGATCGGGGCGCGCACCGGGTCGCCCTCGGCCACTACGCGGGCCCCGTGCTGCCCGGCTCGGACGCCCCGGGGGTCGACGCCGTGCGCGCCGAGGTCTCGGCCCGACTGCGCGATGCGATGCTCGCCGACGCGCACGTGGACACGCTCCTCGACTACGCCCGCAGCGACGAGGCCGCGCTCGATCTGCCCGTGTGGTCGGCGGCGCTGCGCGCGCTGCCGATCGACAGCCCGCGCCGAACCGCCGTCGTCACCCGCATCGAGGCGATCGAGCGCGAGCTCGGCCGCTGAGCGGGGCGGCAGCGCCCCGCGCGCGCCGGCGCCGCGGCGAAGCAGCGCCGCGCACCTCCGATGCGGCGATGCGGTGCTGCGCCGTGCCGACGCGCCCGCCGCAACTCCGTGCAACCCGGTGCAACCCGCGGCCGCCTACCGTGGCGGCACGCGCGACACCAGCGCGAGCATCCCGACACCGTCGTCGCAAGGAGCATCATGACCGTCTACGCCCCTCCCGGTTCGCCCGACTGCAAGGTGCAGTTCAAGTCGCGCTACGAGCACTGGATCGGGGGTGAGTGGGTGAAGCCCGCCAAGGGCATGTACTTCGAGGACATCTCGCCGGTGAACGGCAAGCCCTTCGCCGAGGTCGCCCGCGGCACGGCGGAGGACATCGAGGCCGCGCTCGACGCGGCGCACAAGGCCGCCCCGGCCTGGGGCAGGGCCAGCACGACCGAGCGGGCCGCGGTGCTGAACAGGATCGCCGACGTCATCGACGCGAACCTCGAGCTGCTCGCCGTCGCCGAGACCTGGGACAACGGCAAGCCCATCCGCGAGCCCCTCAACGCCGACCTGCCCCTCGCGGCCGATCACTTCCGGTACTTCGCCGCCGCGATCCGCGCGCAGGACGGCGACTTCCAGGAGATGGACGGCGACATGACCGCCTACCAGTACCACGAGCCGCTCGGCGTGGTCGGGCAGATCATCCCGTGGAACTTCCCCATCCTCATGGCGGCGTGGAAGCTCGCTCCCGCGATCGCCGCCGGCAACGCCGTCGTGCTGAAGCCGGCGGAGCAGACGCCGGTGTCGATCCTCGTGCTCATCGAGCTCATCGGCGACATCCTGCCGCCCGGGGTCATCAACATCGTCAACGGGTTCGGGGTCGAGGCGGGCAAGCCGCTCGCGAGCAGCAACCGCATCCGCAAGATCGCCTTCACGGGCGAGACCACGACCGGCCGGCTCATCCTGCAGTACTCGAGCGCGAACATCATCCCGGCCACGCTCGAGCTCGGCGGCAAGAGCCCCAACGTCTTCTTCGCCGACGTGGCCGACAAGAATGACGCGTTCTACGACAAGGCGCAGGAGGGCTTCGCGCTCTTCGCCTTCAACCAGGGCGAGGTCTGCACCTGCCCGAGCCGCGCGCTCATCGAGAAGCCGATCTACGACAGCTTCCTGGGGGATGCCGTGGAGCGCACCCGCGCGGCGGTGCAGGGCAACCCGCTCGACACCGGCACGCAGGTCGGCGCGCAGGCCTCGAACGACCAGCTCGAGAAGATCATGAGCTACATCGACATCGGCAAGCAGGAGGGCGCGAAACTGCTGCTCGGCGGCGAGCGCAACGACCTCGGCGGCGACCTGACCGACGGCTACTACGTCACCCCGACGATCTTCGAGGGCCACAACGGCATGCGGCTGTTCCAGGAGGAGATCTTCGGCCCGGTCGTGGCGGTCACGAGCTTCGACGGCTACGACGACGCCATCTCGATCGCCAACGACACCCTCTACGGGCTCGGCGCGGGGGTCTGGTCCCGCAACGGCAACGTCGCCTACCGCGCCGGCCGCGACATCCAGGCCGGTCGCGTCTGGGTGAACAACTACCACGCCTACCCGGCGGGGGCGGCGTTCGGCGGCTACAAGAGCTCGGGGATCGGCCGCGAGAACAACAAGCTCGCCCTCTCGCACTACCAGCAGACGAAGAACCTGCTCGTGTCGTACAGCGAGAACAAGCTCGGGTTCTTCTGATCCCGTGAGCGTCGCGGCGGCCGGTCCCGACCTGGTGGGGCCGGCCGCCGCGCACCCCCGCACGACCCGGCCCCCGGGCCGACCGAGGAGATGAGGACCGAGCATGCTGGATTCCGCCGTCACGATCGAGAACGAGACGAGCTCGCGGGTTGCGTTGAGCGATGCGGCCGTGGCACTGCTGCGCCGGCTGCAGGGCATCCACGGGCCCCTGATGTTCCACCAGTCCGGCGGATGCTGCGACGGCTCCTCACCCATGTGCTTCCCCGCGGGCGATTTCATGACCTCGGCGCAGGACGTGCTGCTTGGCCGCTTCGACCTCGCCGAACCGGGCGAGGAGCCGCAGCCGATCGAGTTCTGGATGAGCAGCGAGCAGTTCGCCTACTGGAGCCACACGCACCTCACGGTCGACGTCGTGCCCGGCCGCGGCAGCGGATTCAGCGTCGAGGCGCCGGAGGGCGTGCGGTTCCTCATCCGCTCGCGGCTCATGGAGACCGCGGAGCCCTTCGCCTGAGCCCGGACCCCCGGCGGACGGACGTGTTTCGGGTCGCCCGTGCGCCGGTCGTCCGCCCGCGGCTCGGGCGCGCGGGGCGGGCGCGGCGGCGCTCGGCGACGTCGGTGCGGCAGGGCAGACTGGCGGGCGTGCATCTCGCCGTCGACCGCCACCCCGGGGGGATGCTCGTCACCGACCACCGCGGCGGCACCGAGGTCGTCCCGGCCGCCGCCTTCCCCGCCTACGTCGTCGCGCAGGAGGGCCGCTCCACCCCGCCCCGATGGGTCTGGAGCGACACGGCGCTCTGGTACCCGCCGCTGCTCCGCGCGGGGTTGCGGGTCGAGCGCTGCCACGACCTCCGCCTCGTCGAGGCCATCATCGCGGGGGCCGAGGGTCGCGCGGTGCGATCGTTCGCGGCGCGACCGCGGGCGGCCCTCGCGATGCCGGAGCGGCAGTCCGCCGCGCTCTTCGACCTGGAGGCGGAACCGCGCGAGGCGGAGCGGACCCCGCCGGCGGCGGAGCTGCACGCCGAGCAGCTCGCGGCTCTCGCCCGCGCCTCGACGCGCGCGCCCGGCGCGCTCGCGCTGCTCGCGGCCGCCGAGTCGGCCGGAGCCCTCGCCGCCGCGGAGATGACCTTCACCGGGTTGCCGTGGAGCGCGGAGGACCACGAACGGCTGCTCGTCGAGGCTCTCGGCCCCCGCCCGGCGGCGGGGGAGCGCCCCGTGCACCTCGCCGCCCTCGCGGCCGAGGTCGAGCGGCAGCTCGGCGTGCGCCCCGGCTCGCTCGCGATCGACTCGCCGCCTGAGCTCGTGGCCGCGCTGCGCGGCGCCGGCATCGATGTCGCCACGACCCGCTCGTGGGAGCTGCAGCGGCAGCGGCATCCCGCGATCGCCCCGCTGCTGCAGTACAAGACCCTCAGTCGCCTCATGACGGCGAACGGGTGGAACTGGCTCGACGAGTGGGTGCGCGACGGGCGGTTCCGGCCGACCTTCGTGCCCGGCGGGGTCGTGACCGGGCGCTGGGCCTCCGACGGCGGGGGAGCGCTGCAGCTGCCGCGGCAGGTGCGCAGCGCCGTGCGGGCCGACGAGGGCTGGGTGCTCGTCGTAGCCGATGCGGCGCAGCTCGAGCCGCGCATCCTCACCGCGCTCTCGCAGGATGCGGAGATGGCGCGGGCCGGCGCAGGCGTCGACCTGTACCAGGGCATCGTCGACAGCGGGGCGGTCGACTCCCGCGAGCAGGCGAAGCTCGGCATGCTCGGCGCGATGTACGGCGGTACGACGGGGCAGAGCGCCCGGGTGCTGCCGCGGCTGCAACGGGTGTTCCCGCGCGCGATCGCCTACGTCGAGGAGGCCGCTCGGGCCGGAGAGCGCGGGGAGACGGTGCGCACCCGTCTCGGCCGCACCTCGCCCTCGCCCGGCGAGGAGTGGCGCGAGCGGCAGCTGCTCGCCGCGGCCGAGGGGGCGGGCGAGAGCGAGCGGCGGGATGCCCGCACCGCGGCCCGCGGGCAGGGCCGGTTCACCCGCAACTTCGCGGTGCAGGGCACCGCGGCCGAGTGGGCGCTCGCGTGGATGGCGGGGGTGCGCCGACGACTCTGGAGCGCCGAGGGCGGGCCGCTCGCCCGGCAGCCGCACCTGGTGTTCTTCCTGCACGACGAGCTGATGGTGCACGCTCCGGCGGCCCGCGCCGAGGAGGCCGCGACCGCGCTGCGGGAGGCGGCCGCGGATGCCGGGCGGCTGCTCTTCGGCGACGCGCCGGTGACGTTCCCGGTCACGGTCGCGACCGTGCAGCGGTACAGCGAGGCGAAGTAGCGGCGTCCGCTCGCGGCGCCGATCCGCCGCGTCAGCCCGCAGCGCCGACCCGTCGCGTCAGTCCACGGTGCCGACCAGTCGTGTCAGCCCGCGGCGTCGCGCGAGACCGCGGCGTCCGACTCGGTCTGAACGTCGGCCTCGGCGGCGCGACGGCCGCGACGCCGGCGATCGGTGCGCAGGGGCCAGGGGTCGAGCTGCGGCAGCGAGTCGAGCCAGGCGAGGGCGGCGGAGCGCAGCAGTCGCTGCGCGTGGGCGGCCGAGGCCTGCGCGGCGCCGCCGGTCGGGTCGATGACCTCGTCGGAGACGCCCGGTCGGGGGGCCCACAGACGCCGGTAGCTCGCGATGAGCTCGGGAGCGTGATCCCCCGGCAGGGAGAGCGCGAGCAGCACCCGCTCGACCATGTCGTGCCAGTCGGCGAGATCGGGCTCGGTGAGGTACATGCGCGCCTCGATGCCGCCCGATCCGGTGAGGCGGTAGAGCGGCAGGTTGTCGGGTGTGCTGCCGGCGTCCTCGACGAGACCGTCGCGCCGCAGGCGGTCGAGGGTGGAGTAGACCTGCCCGACGTTGAGGGGGGCGTCGCGGCGGGTGCGCTCGACGACCTCGGCGTGCAGCTGGTAGCCGTACGCCGGTCCGAGGGTGAGCACGGCGAGGAGGGAATGACGCAGCGTCATGCACCCCAGGCTATACGGAGCCGAGCGGGCCGCGGCGGCGCGCGGAGGCCGGCGGAATCCCATGCTTGTCATTCGTGCACCGGATAGGTGATACTACGAGCAGCGCTCGCGCGCACAATCGAACACCGCAGAATCGCAGAGCTGCATGCACCGTGACCAGGTCGATGGGGAAGTCGAACCTGAGGAAACGGAGCGGACTGTGGCAGATGGATTCATCACGCAGGGTCCCACGACCCGGCGCACCCCGGCGGAGGACTCCGCCCGGCGCTCGTCGTCCATGACGACGGGGGCCTCGTCATCGACGACCGACGCGGCGAGCGCGCCCGTGGCGCGCGGCGTGCTCTACGTCCACTCGGCACCGCGCGCGCTGAGCCCGCACATCGAGTGGGCCGCGGGCCGCGCCCTCGGCCGCCCCGTCAGCTTCGACTGGATCGAGCAGCCCGCCCTCGCCGGCGCCCAGCGCACCGAGTTCGTCTGGGAGGGCGATCGCGGATCGGCGGCCCGCATGGCGAGCGCGCTGCGCGGCTGGGAGCACCTGCGGTTCGAGGTGACGGAGGACGCCGGGCACGGGACGGACGGCGGCCGGTGGATGCACACTCCCGACCTCGGCATCTTCTACGCGCAGACGGACGTCGCCGGCAACATGGTGATCCCCGAGGACCGCCTGCGGTACGCCATGGAGGTCGCCGGATCCAACGCTCTCGAGCTGCACCGCGAGCTGCGGCTCGCGCTCGGGCAGGCCTGGGACGACGAGCTCGAGGCGTTCCGGCACGCGGGCGACGGCAGTCGCGTCGTCTGGCTGCACCGCGCGGGCTGAGCGCGATCCGACTGCACCCGCGCGGCCGATCGGCGCGCGCGGCATCACGACCCGGCGGAGGGCGGTCGTCGAGAACTCAGGAGATTCGCCGCAGCGCGTGCGCGCAGCATCCCCACTGATCGGGATGCCCGCGCGAGGTGGCCCGCATCATCCTGAGTTGTCGACGCCGCTCCTCGCCGCGCGCGCTCTCACGCCGACGGGCGGCCGCGCTCGAGCCCGGCGGGCCCGCCGCTCGGGAGCGGCGCGGCGCCGCCCGCCTCAGTCGTCGTACGAGCGGAACGCGATGACCGAGTTGTGGCCGCCGAAGCCGAACGAGTTCGAGATCGCCAGCTGCGGCCCGTCGCCGAGCGCGCGCGGGCTCGTGACGACGTCGAGCGGGATGCGCTCGTCCTGCTCGTCGAGGTTGATGGTCGGGGGAGCGGTGCGCTCGTGGAGAGCGAGGATCGTGAAGATCGCCTCGAGGGCACCCGTGCCGCCGAGCAGGTGGCCGGTCGAGGCCTTGGTCGCCGAGACGGGGATGGAGCCGACGCGGTCGCCGAAGACGCGCTTGAGCGCCTCGAACTCGGCGATGTCGCCGACGGGGGTCGACGTGGCGTGGGCGTTGATGTGGGTCACGTCGTCGACGCTCGCCCCGGCCTGCGCGAGGGCGGCGAGCACGGCGCGCGCCGCACCGGAGCCCTCGGGGTCGGGAGCGGTGATGTGGTACGAGTCGCTCGTGACCGAGCCGCCGGCGAGCTCGGCGTAGATGCGGGCGCCGCGGGCGAGGGCGTGCTCCTTCGTCTCGAGCACGATCGCGGCGGCGCCCTCCCCGAGCACGAAGCCGTCGCGGCCGGTGTCGTAGGGGCGTGAGGCGGCGGCGGGGTCGTCGTTGCGCCGCGAGAGCGCCTGCATCGAGGCGAAGGCGGCGATCGGCAGCGGGTGCACGACGGCCTCGGTGCCGCCGGCGACGACGATGTCGGCGAGGCCCTGCTGCAGGTGCTCGTAGGCGTTGGCGATGGCCTCGGTGCCCGAGGCGCAGGCGGAGACGACGGTGCGGGCGCCGGCGCGCGCACCGAGACCCATGCTGATCGCGGCCGCGGCGGCGTTCGGCATGAGCATGGGGATGGTCATGGGGAGGACCCGGCGCGGGCCCTTCTCCTTCAGCACGTCCCAGGCGTCGAGCAGGGTCCAGAGACCGCCGATGCCGGTGGCGTAGTCGACGAGGATGCGCTCGGGCTCGATGTCGGGAGCGCCGGCGTCGGCCCAGGCCTCGCGGGCGGCGATGAGGGCGAACTGCGCGGAGGGGTCGAGGCGCTTGACCTCCTGGCGCTCGAGCACCTCCGAGGGGCGCACCTTGGCCTGCGCGGCGAAGGTGACGGGCAGCTCGTGCGCGGCCACCCACTCCTGCTCGAGCGGGCGGCTGCCCGACTCCCCGCGCAGCAGGGCGTCCCAGCTCTCGCGGGCGGTGCCGCCGAGGGGGGAGGTGGCACCGATTCCGGTGACGACGATGGTGGTCATGGCATCGGCTCTCTCTGGTCGGGCGCCCGGGATCCGGCGCGGGAGGTGCTGCGCGTCGGGACCGGTGGTGCCGGCCCCGACGCGGTCAGGGCTCGATCAGCCCTGGGCGTTGGTGATGAAGGTGACGGCGTCGCCGACGGTCTTGAGGTTCTTGACCTCTTCGTCGGGGATCTTCACGTCGAACTTCTCCTCGGCGTTGACGACGATGGTCATCATCGAGATCGAGTCGATGTCGAGGTCGTCGGTGAACGACTTGTCCATCTGGACGGAGTCGGTCGCGATGCCCGTCTCGTCGTTCACGAGCTCGGCCAGGCCGGCGAGGACTTCTTCGGTGGACAGTGCCATGTGGTTCTCCTAAAGGGGGTGTCGGTTGACCGTCCCCCATCCTAGGGCGGGGGCTCCCGCCGTCGGCGGCGGTCGGCGGCGGGGCGCCGCGGTCGATCAGGGCAGGCGCACGACCTGCGCGCCGAAGACGAGTCCGGCGCCGAAGCCGATCTGCAGGGCGAGTCCGCCGCTGAGCTCGGGGTGCTCCTCGAGCAGCCGATGGGTGGCCAGCGGGATGCTCGCCGCCGAGGTGTTGCCGGTCGTGGCGATGTCGCGCGCGATCGCCACCGACTCCGGCAGCTTCAGCTGCTTGGCGAACTCGTCGATGATGCGCATGTTCGCCTGGTGCGGGATGAAGGCGGCGAGCTGATCGGCCGTCACGCCCGCGGCGTCGAGGGCGCGCTGGGCGACCTTCGCCATCTCCCACACGGCCCAGCGGAAGACCGTCTGGCCCTCCTGGCGCAGGGTGGGGAACTCGCCCGCGTCGACGCCCTCGGCGATCGTGCGATCCATGCCGATGGTCTCCCACTTCGAGCCGTCGGAGCCCCAGACGCTCGCCGCGATGCCGGGGGTGTCGCTCGGACCGACGATGGCCGCTCCGGCGCCGTCGGCGAGGAGGAAGGAGATGGTGCGATCGGTGGGCTTCGCGAAGTCGCTGAGCTTCTCGGCGCCGACCACGAGCACGTAGCGGGCGGCTCCGGCGCGCACTAGGGCATCCGCCTGGGCGATGCCGTAGGTGTAGCCGGCGCAGGCCGCGGAGACGTCGTAGGCGGGTGCGGGGTTCGCCCCGATGCGCTCGGCGAGCAGCGCCGCGAGCGAGGGGGTCTGCACGGCGTTGGAGATCGTCGAGACGATAACCGCGCCGATCTCGCTCGGGTCGATGCCGGCGCGCTCGATGGCCTCGCGGGAGGCGGCTTCGGCGAGGTCGATCGCACCGACGCTCTCGGAGGCCCGCATGCGGGTGATGACGCCGGTGCGCTGGCGGATCCACTCGTCGGAGGAGTCGATGGGGCCGACGATGTCGTCGTTGGGCACGGTCACGTCGCCGCGGGCGGCCCCGAGGGAGAGGATGCGGGTGAACGGCACCCCGACGGACTGCTGCAGCACGGGCTCGGTCATGCGTTCTCCAGCATCTCGATAGCGGCGGGGAGGTCGTCGGGGGTCTTCACGGCGACGGTCGGCACGCCCTTGAGGCCGCGCTTGGCGAGACCCGTGAGAGCGCCGGCGGGCAGCAGCTCGATGATGCCGGTGACGCCGTCGGCGGCCATCGACTCCATGCAGAGATCCCAGCGCACAGGGGAGGCGACCTGGCCGACGAGCAGCTCGATCGCGCGGGCGCCGTCGGTGACGACCGTGCCGTCGTGGTTGGTGTATAGCCGGATGCGGGGCGCGCGCGCCTCGATGGCCGCGGCCGCGCTGCGCACGCGGTCCACCGCGGGCCGCATGTAGCTGGTGTGGAACGCGCCGGCGACCTGCAGCGGGATCACCCGGCTGCCGCGCACGGGGTCGGCGGCGAGCGCCTCCAGGTTGTTCAGCTCGCCCGCGACCACGGTCTGCCCGCCGCCGTTGACGTTGGCCGGCTCGAGCCCGAGCTCGACGAGGCGCTCGGCGAGGGCATCCGCGTCGCCGCCCAGGACGGCGCTCATGCCGGTCGGCACGAGGGCGGCGGCCTCGGCCATGGCGAGTCCGCGCTGCCGCACGAGGGCGAGGGCCTCCTGCTCGGTCATCACCTCCGCGATCGCGGCGGCGGCGAACTCGCCGACGGAGTGCCCGGCGACGGCGCCGACGCGGTCGGCGCGCCCCTCGAGGAGCGCTGCGGCGCTCAGCAGGGAGGCGGCGACGATGAGCGGCTGCGCGATCGCGGTGTCGCGGATGCTGTCGGCGTCGGAGGTGGTGCCGTGGGCGACGAGGTCGAGCCCGGCGGCCTCGCCGAAGGATTCGAGTCGGGCGCGGTGCGCGGGGTCGGCGACCCACGGCTCGAGGAAGCCGGGGGTCTGGGAGCCCTGTCCGGGGGCGACGACGACGATCATGGGTTTCATCCTCCCAAGAGGGCGATCACGGGGCGGTGGTGGGAATCCCACACGAGACGACGACGACATTGTGCACCAGGCACAGCGACGGTCAGCGTCGCGGCGGCTCCGGCTCGGAGATGGAGCCGACGATGAGGGCGCACTGCAGGATGATCGCCTCGCGGGCGCCCGTGGCGTCCCAGCCGATCAGCTCGCTGATGCGCTTGAGGCGGTAGCGCACGGTGTTGGGATGCACGAAGAGCTCCCGGGCGGTCGCCTCGAGGCTCCGGCCGTTGTCGAGGTAGGCCCACAGCGTGGTGAGGAGCTCGACGTTGTGCTGCTTGAGCGGCTTGTAGATGCGGTTGATGAGCGTGCCGCGGGCGATCGGATCCCCGGCCAGCGCGCGCTCGGGCAGCAGGTCGTCGGCGAGGGCGGGCCGCGGGGCGTTGCGCCAGGAGCGCGCGACGGCGAACCCGGCGAGCGCGGCCTTGGCGCTCTTCCCGGCGTCGACGACGTCGGGAACCTCCGGACCGAGCACGAGGTGCCCGGTGCCGAAGAAGGGCTCGAGGCCCTCGGCGATCTGGGGGAAGGCGAGCGGCACGGTCGGCGGCTCCTCCGACTTCGGCGCGGCGCGGCCGATGACGATGACGAGGCGGTTGCCCTGCACCCCGATGAGCACATCGGCGTCGACGTGCCGGGCCGTGCGGCGGATCTGGTCGACGTCGACGATGCGCGGCGTCGTGCCGACGAGCACGCAGACCGAGCCGTGGCCGTTCCAGCCGAGGGCGGCGATGCGGCTGGGCAGCTCGTTGTCGTACTCGCCGCTGAGGATCGAGTCGACGACGAGGGCCTCGAGCCGGGCATCCCACAGCCCTCGTGCCTCGGCGGCGCGGGCGTAGACGTCGGCCGCGGCGAAGGCGATCTCGCGGCTGTACAGCAGGATGGCCTCGCGCAGGCCCTGGTCGCCGCTCGTGACGCGCTCCTCGACGACCTCGACCGTGACGCGGATGAGCTGGAGCGTCTGCTGCAGGCTCACCGACCGCAGCAGCTCGCGCGGAGCGGCTCCGAAGACGTCGGCCGCGATCCACGGCTGCGAGGTGGGATCGTCGTACCAGCTGATGAGCGAGGAGATGCCGGCCTGCGCGACGAGGCCGACCGCGCTGCGGCGGCTCGGCGGCATGTCGCGGTACCAGGGGAGGGTGTCGTCGAGCCGCTTGAGCGTCGCGGTCGCGAGATCGCCCGAGATGTTGCGCAGGTACGACAGCGTCTGCGCCTTGGTCATCTGCGCCACGTCGCGCCCCTCATCGATCGATCGGTCAACGGATGCACCGGGGCCCAGCGGTGCTGGGCCCCGGTGATGGTGCTCGTGGCTAGGCCTCGCCGCCCGCCGAGCCCGTCGTGCCCGCGGTCACGTCGTGCAGACGGTACTGCTCGATCGCCCGGCCGACGACGCTCGGGTCGATCTCGCCCCGGCGCGCGAGCTGCTGCAGCGCGCGGACGACGATCGACGGTCCGTCGATGGTGAAGAACCGGCGTGCCGCCGGACGCGTGTCGCTGAATCCGAAGCCGTCGGCGCCGAGCGTCGCGTAATCGCCGGGCACGAACTGCCGGATCTGGTCGGGCACCGCGTGCATGAAGTCGCTCACGGCGATGACCGGGCCCTGCGCGCCCTGCAGCTTCTGCGTCACGTAGGGCGTGCGCGGCTCCTGCTCGGGGTGCAGGAAGTTGTGCTCGTCGGCGGCGAGACCGTCGCGGCGCAGCTCGTTCCAGCTCGTGACGCTCCAGACGTCGGCCGACACGCCCCAGTCCTGCTGCAGCAGCTGCTGCGCCTCGAGGGCCCACGGCACCGCGACGCCCGAGGCGAGCAGCTGGGTCTTCGGGCCCTGCGCCTCGCTGCGGTTGAGCAGGTAGAGGCCCTTGAGCACGCCGTCGACGTCGAGCCCCTCGGGCTCGGCCGGCTGCACGATCGGCTCGTTGTAGACCGTCAGGTAGTACATGACGTTCGGGTCGGCATGGTTCCCGCCGTACATGCGGTCGAGACCGGCGCGCACGATGTGGCCCATCTCGTAGCCGTAGGCGGGGTCGTAGCTCACGACCGCCGGGTTGGTGCTCGCCAGCAGCGGCGAGTGCCCGTCGGCGTGCTGCAGGCCCTCGCCGGTGAGCGTCGTGCGACCGGCGGTGGCGCCGATGATGAACCCGCGGGCCATCTGGTCGCCCGCCGCCCACATCGCGTCACCGGTGCGCTGGAACCCGAACATCGAGTAGAAGACGTAGACGGGGATGAGCGGCTGGCCGTGCGTGGCGTAGCTCGTGCCGACCGCGGTGAACGCCGCGAAGGCGCCGGCCTCGTTGATGCCGGTGTGGATGATCTGGCCCTGCGGGCTCTCCTTGTAGGCGAGCAGCAGCTCCCGGTCGACCGAGGTGTAGTGCTGGCCGTTCGGGTTGTAGATCTTCGACGTCGGGAAGTAGGCGTCCATGCCGAAGGTGCGCGCCTCGTCGGGGATGATCGGCACGATGCGGTTGCCGAACTCCTTGTCGCGCAGCAGATCCTTCAGCAGTCGGGCGAAGGCCATCGTCGTGGCGATCTCCTGCTTGCCGGAGCCCTTCTTCGCGATCGCGTAAGCGCTCTCGGGCGGCAGGGTGATGTCGACGTGCTTCGAGCGCCGCTCCGGCAGGTAGCCGCCCAGCTCGCGACGACGCTCGTGCATGTACTGGATCGCGGGGTCGTCGTTGCCCGGGTGGTAGTACGGGGGCTGGTACGGGTCGGCCTCGAGCTGGGCATCCGTGATCGGGATGCGCATCTCGTCGCGGAACTGCTTGAGGTTGTCGAGCGTGAGCTTCTTCATCTGGTGGGTCGCGTTGCGGCCCTCGAAGCTCGGGCCGAGGCCGTAGCCCTTGACCGTCTTCGCGAGGATGACGGTCGGCTGGCCCTTGTGCTCCTGCGCGGCCTTGAAGGCGGCGTAGACCTTGCGGTAGTCGTGGCCGCCGCGCTTGAGCTTCCAGATCTGGTCGTCGCTGTAGCCCTCGACCATCGCGGCCGTGCGCGGGTCGCGGCCGAAGAAGTGCTCGCGGATGAACGCGCCCGACTCGGCCTTGTAGGTCTGGTAGTCGCCGTCGGGGGTGATGTTCATGAGGTCGCGCAGGGCGCCATCGTGGTCCTGGGCGAGCAGGGCATCCCACTCGCGACCCCAGACGACCTTGATGACGTTCCAGCCGGCGCCGCGGAAGAAGCTTTCGAGCTCCTGGATGATCTTGCCGTTGCCGCGCACGGGGCCGTCGAGGCGCTGCAGGTTGCAGTTGATGACGAAGTTGAGGTTGTCGAGGCCATCGTTCGCGGCGAGCTGCAGCGCTCCGCGGCTCTCGACCTCGTCCATCTCGCCGTCGCCGAGGAACGCCCAGACCTGCGAGTCGTCGCCGTCGACGATGCCGCGGTTGGTGACGTACTTGTTGAGCTGCGCCTGGTAGATGGCGTTGATGGGCCCGAGACCCATCGAGACCGTCGGGTACTGCCAGAAGTGCGGCATGAGGCGCGGGTGCGGGTAGCTGGAGAGGCCCCCGGTCGGGTGCGACTTCTCCTGCCGGAACCCGTCGAGCTGCTCGGTGCCCAGGCGGCCCTCGAGGAAGGCGCGGGCGTACATGCCGGGGGAGGCGTGGCCCTGGTAGAAGATCGAGTCGCCGCCGTTGGGGTGGTCGGCGCCGCGGAAGAAGTGGTTGTGCCCGACCTCGTAGAGCGCGGCGCTCGAGGCGTAGGTCGAGATGTGGCCGCCGACGGCGATGCCGGGGCGCTGGGCGCGGTGCACGGTGATCGCGGCGTTCCAGCGGATCCAGGCGCGGTAGCGGCGCTCGAGCTCCTCGTCGCCGGGGAACTCGGGCTCGTTCTCGGCGGCGATCGTGTTCAGGTAGTCCGTGGTCGGCACCATCGGCACGCCGAGGTGCAGCTCCTTGGAGCGCTTCAGCAGGCTGAGCATGATCTCGCGGCCCCGCTGGGGGCCGTGCTGCTGCACGAGCGCGTCGAGAGACTCGTTCCACTCGGCGGTTTCCTCGGGATCCGCATCCATGGTGCTCACCGAGTACGGATCCTGGTCGTTGACCGTCACCCTTGACCTCTTCCTGGGGGTAGATGGGGGAGTGCGCCGCCTCGGCGTCACGGTCGGGTCTCGACCCGCGCGGGCACGGCGCTTCCACTCTAGACCCGCGCCCGGAGAACCCTCCGTGCGTGCGGGTGGCATGCTGGGCGGAGGTCGTCGGACGACGCCAGGAAGGCCGCCGTGCTCCCCGCTCTCGATGCTCCCGCCCCCGATTTCACGCTCCGCGACCAGCACGGGGCGATGGTCGTCCTCTCCGAGATCGTCGGAGAGCGCCCGGTCGTCCTGGTCTTCTTCCCTCTCGCCTTCACCGGCACGTGCACGGGCGAGCTGTGCGAGCTGCGCGACAACATCGCGCTCTTCGACGACGCGGGCGTCGAGCTGCTGGCGATCTCCGTGGATTCCACGGCGACCCTGCGGGAGTTCGCCGAGCGGGAGCGCTACCCGTTCCGGCTGCTCGCCGACTTCTGGCCGCACGGCGAGGTCGCGCGTCGCTACGGCGTGCTGCTGGAGGACAAGGGCTTCGCCGCGCGCGGTACCTTCGTGATCGATCGTGAGGGGATGCTCCGCGCCGCCTTCGCGACCGGTCCGGGCGAGGCGCGCGACCTCGGCGCGTATCGCGAGGCGCTCGCCGCGCTCGACCGGTAGCCTCGTCGGGTCCGGGCCTTTAGCTCAGCTGGTAGAGCGCCTCGTTTACACCGAGGATGTCGGGGGTTCGAGTCCCTCAGGGCCCACTCCACCCGTGCGGCGCCGCGCGCCTCGCGGTTCCGGGTCGCCGTGCCTCCGCCGGCGGCTCGGCAGCGCCCCTCCGCCGATGTCGGCGGTCCTCCGTACCCTCGGCCTGCGCCCCGGCGCGGGAGGGAGAGGCGGCGGTGACGGAGAGCGTCGAGCAGTGGTGGCGGCGTCGGCAGTGGTCGACGGGCCGCTCCGAGCCTTACGCCGTCGGCGCGCACCGGGCGGCGTGGTCGCCGTACCCGGTGCTCGTCGAGCAATTCCGGCCCGAGCGCAACGGCGATCTGCTGCTGTCGCAGATCCCTCCCGCGGCCGACGTCTGGCTGGTCTGGGTCTGCGCCCTGCGGCACGAGTTCGTCGCGACGCCCGCCGAGCAGCGGGCGCGTCCGGGCGCCTCCCGCTCCGCGCGCTCCTGGTGCCCCGTGTGCGCCGCGCCGAGCGAGGCACCGCCGCCCGGGCGGCGGTGGCCGTCCGCCTCCGAGATCGCCACGGCGGGCGGAGCCCGTGGGCACGACGAGCGGGCGGGCGCGGTCGCCCGCGCTCGCGCGCACCCGAGCCGGGCATCCCGCCCCCGGCACGTGCCCGCGGCGCATCGTGCGGTGCGCACGGTCGACGGCAGCACCGTGCCCCCGGGTCGTGCGTTCCGCAGCGCCCGGGCGCCGCGGGCCACCTCGGCCTCCGAGGGTCGCGTGCGCGCGCTCCTCGCCGAGCGGCTCGCGGTGGATCTCAGCGCCAACGCCGTGCGGGTGCGCACCGCGTTCTTCGACCGGCTCGAGGTCTGGCCCGACATCGTGATCCCCGAGCTCGCCCTCGCCATCGAGCTCGACACCATCGGGCGCGCGGGCGACGAGCACGTCGGGCGGCGCGAGGCCGTCGACCGGCGCAAGGACCGCCTGCTGCGCGAGGTGGGGTGGGAGGTCATCCGGGTCCGCGTGCGCCCGCTCGCTGCGCTCGGCCCGCACGATCTGGTCGTCCCGGGCATCTCGCAGCGCGCCGCGGAGCAGCTGATCGAGCGCATCGGCGAGGCTCGGGGCGAGCTCATGGTCGCGGCGTACCGGCGGGCCTGAGCGATGTCGGTGCTCACCCCTACCGTGATGGCGAGAGAGGCCGGCACCGAGGAGGCACGATGACGACGACAGTGATGACGACGACAGTGATGACGACGACAGCGATGACGACGACAGCGATGGCCGATGCGAGGCTGTCCATCCCGCTCGGGTACCTGTCGCCGACGCTCGGGGGCCGCGCGGGGCGCGTGCAGTCCTGGCAGCACCTCGACCACCTCGTCGATCACGCCCGGGCCGACGGCGAGTGGTTCCTCCTCCACCGGCTCGACGACCCGGCCGAGCGCTTCCTGCAGCTGCGGCCGATCTCGCCCGAGCGCACGGCCATCCAGATCGGGGAGCGCCGAGCGGAGACGCAGCGGCACGCCGTCTGGAGCCTCGAGCGGGCCACTCCGCCGACCCCCGAGCTGCACGGCATGGTACTCGACTGGCTCGGAGGGGCCGCGTCGTCCGCGCCGGTCGATGCCGAGCAGCGGCTCGACGACGACGAGCCGTTCTGACCGCGGCCGCTAGGCGAGCAGCGCGACGAGCAGAGCGATGAAGACGAGCACGAAGATCGCCGGCGAGACGAACCGCACGACGTCGACGCCGCGGCCCGTCGCGATGATCCGGCGCGCGATCGCGCTCGGGGCGTCGAGCCGGCGCAGCTCCTCGATGACGGCGGCCCCCTCGTTCGCGGCGGCGAACTGGGCGACGGCGCCGAGCACGCCCGAGGCGAGCAGGATGCCGATGGCGGCGAGCCGCACCGGCAGCTCCGTCTCGGCGAGGCCGTCGACGAGCATCCACACCGTCACGGCCAGCAGGAAGGTCGGGGCCAGCTGCGAGACGATGATGTGCCAGCGGGCGGTGTTCCAGTGCGCGATCAGCTGCGTCTCGGTCACGGTGGCTCCCGGGGTGTCGCGGCGGCGGTCGTCTCGACGGCGCCGTCTCGGTGAGAATGGTGCTCGCGGCGGGCGCCGCACCCGCCCACGATAGAGGAGCGCACCGTGAGCAGTGCCGTCTGGGCGCTCGTCGCCGCGAGCGTGCTGTGGGGCACGACCGGCACCGTGGCGAGCCTCATCGACGACCGGGTCGGTCCGCTGGCGATCGGTGCCGCGACGATGGCGGTCGGCGGCGCGCTGCTGTTCCTCGTCTCCGCCCGGGGCGCGCTCGGCGCCATTCGCTCCCACGACTCCCGCGGCTGGCTGCTGATCGGCGCCGTCGGCGTCGTGATCTACCCCCTCGCCTTCTACTCCGCCATGGATCTCGCAGGCGTCGCGATCGGCAACGTGACCGCCCTCGGCTCCGGCCCGCTCTTCGCAGCGATCCTCGAGAGGCTCGTCGAGGGCCGCCGACTGACCGGGCGATGGATGCTCGGCGCGAGCACGGCGATCATCGGCGTCGCCCTCCTCGTGGTCGGCGGGCACGGCGGCGCAGCGGCCTCCGACGGCGCCGGATCGCTCGGCCTCGGCGTCGCCCTCGGCCTCCTCGCCGGCGCCGCCTACGCGCTCTACACCTACGCCTCCAGCCGGGTCATCGCCCTCGGCGTGCCGAGCCGGAGCGCCATGGGCGCGGTCTTCGGCCTCGGCGCGGTGCCGCTCGCCCTCGTGCTGCTCGTCACCGGCGGCCCTCTCCTCACCACCGGCCCGAGGACGATCGCGCTCACGGCCTACCTGGCGCTCGGCCCGATGCTGCTCGCCTACCTGCTGTTCGGCTGGGGTCTTCGCGCCCTGCGCAGCAGCACGGTCACGGTGATCACGCTGCTCGAGCCCCTGGTCGCGACGATCCTCGCGGTGCTCATCGTGGGGGAGCGACTCCAGCTCGTCGGCTGGGTCGGGCTCGCCCTCATCCTCGTCGGCGTCGGCGTGGTCTCCACGGCCCGTCGCCCGCGCATCGCCGCGTAGCGCCCCTATCATCGGGGCATGATCGACGAGCGGCCCGAGCCCGACATCCCGGGCTCCGAGGCTCCGCCCGGGCCCCGCCGGTCGACCTTCACCCCGCCGCCGGCCGGCGCCGAGTACCGTCCCGGCTCGCTGACCGAGGGGGAGGGCGTGCCGCCCCTCGCCGCTCCGGCCCCCTCGCCCATGCCGGTCGACGCGGTGCCGAGCGCGGCATCGGCCTCGCCCGTCTCCGCGCCCGTGAGCATCCCCGATCCGCCGCGCCGCGCATCCCTCACCGATGAGGCGCTGCTGCGCGTCGCCGACCCCGATGCGGCCGACGCCGACACCGCGGCCCTCATCGCCCTCGTCGAGCAGCAGCTCTCCCTGCGCGTCGAGGAGGCCGCGCGCCTGCAGCTCTGGGAGCGCGCCGTGCGCGACGCGGGCATCCCCGACGCCGACGAGCTCGTGCAGTCGGTGCGCAGCAGCTTCACCGGCGTCATCGACCTCGTGCCCCCGCGGGACGCCGCGCCGAGCGGCTCCGAAGACCCCTGGGCGCAGTACCCGGGAACGGTCTCACCCCCGCCGCGCCTGGAGGAGGACCGCGAGCCGGCCAACGCCCCCGCCCTGTCGACGACGGTCGACCCGATGACGGCGACCGGACCGGCGGCGGACCCGGCGGCGGTCGTCGACGCGGGAGCGGATGCCCGAGCATCGTGGCCCACCGCCGCGGGCGTCGGCGCTGCGGCCTCGGATGCCGCAGCGCCCGCGTCTGCGGCCTCGGACGCCGCAGCGCCCGCGTCTGCGGCCTCGCCCTCGCCGGCGCTGCGCAGCGCCCTCGCCGATGCGCCGCCGCCGATCCTCGGCACCGGCGTTCCCGTGCCGTCCCCGGTCGCACCCTCCGCTCCCGACGCATCCGCCGCTCCCGCCGCACCCCTGCCGCCGCTCGCACCCTCCGCGGCGCCGTCGGTCTCGGGTGCTCTGGCCGCGGCGCCGCCGCCCGTCGGGCTTGTGCCCTCGGCCGTCGCGCCGCCTCCTGCCGACGACGACACCGCCGACATCCCCGTCATCCCGCTTCGCCCCCCGAGCTCCGCAGCGGAGGCTCCGTCCCCCTCGCCGGAGGCCCCGTTCCCCCCGGCGACGGCCTCGGCGTCGCTCGCGAGCCCGCCGTCGGTCGTCTCCGCCACCGCGCCGCCGCGGCTCGCCCCGGTCCCGCTCGTCGAGCCCGAACCGACCCTGACCGGGCCGAGCGACCTCGATCGTCTGCTCGCCGGCATCGCCAGCCCCACGGCGCACGACGACGTCATGGTCGCGCCGGAGCTCGCCGAGGCCGAGGCCGCGTCTCCGCCAGCCCCGTCTCCGTCAGCCGCGTCTCCGTCAGCCCCGTCGGCCTCGGGTCCCGTTCCGGTCCCGCCGGATCCGCTGATCCCGGCGCCCGCAGCCTCGTCGTCACCCAGCGCTCCCGTCCTCGCCGCGTCGGCGCCCTCCGCCCCGACCGCGGTGGGGTCGGTCAGCTCGGGCGCGGCGGGCACGGCCCCGATCGCGCCCCTGCCGTCGACCGGACCGCCGCGCGATCCCGCCGCCCTCCGCATCGAGGAGTCCGCGCTCGAGCCGACGCCGGCAGCCCTGCGCGCGGGCCGGTCGCTGCGGCTGTTCTGGCTCTGGTTCTCCGTCTCGGCGAGCGCCGTGAGCATCGGGCTCGGCGGCGTGCTGCTCGGGCTCGGCATGAGCCTGCGCGAGGCCATCCTCTCGGCGCTCATCGGCGTCGCCCTCTCGTTCCTGCCCCTGGGGCTCGGAACCCTGGCCGGCAAGTGGAGCGGCCAGCCGACGATCGTCGTCTCGCGCGCCACCTTCGGCATCGTGGGCAATGCGGTGCCCGCGCTGCTCGCCGTCGTCACCCGCCTCGTGTGGGCCGCGGCCCTGGTGTGGATGCTCGGCTCGGGTATCGCGAGCGCGCTCGCCCCGCTCGGTCTCGACCCGGCGCTCACGGCCCCCGTCGCGGCGGCCGTCGGCCTCGTCATCGCGGCCTCCGTCGCCGGCCTCGGATTCGGACTCATCGTGCGCGTCGCCGCCGTCGCGAGCGTGCTCGCCGCCGTGCTGCTCGTGGCGCTCATCGCCCTCACGGCCCCTCGCCTCGACATCCCGCAGGCCCTCACCATCCCCGATGGCGGGTGGGCCCTCGTGGTGACGGGGGCCGTGCTCGTCTTCAGCGTGATCGGGCTCGCGTGGGCGCAGTCGAGCGGGGACCTCGCCCGCTACCAGTCACGGGCGACGCTCGGCGTCGGAGCGGTCATGGGAACGGGCTTCGGCGCCACCCTCCCGGCGTTCCTGCTGGTCTGCTGGGGTGCCCTGCTCGCCGCCTCGGATCCGCAGCTGGCCTCGGGGCTCGCGACCGATCCGATCGGGGCGCTCGGCGCGGTGCTGCCGGGTGCGGGTTCCTTCGCGCTCGTCCTCGCGCTGGCGATCAGTCTCGTGCTCGCCGCGGCGCTCGCGCTGTACTCGGGCGGCTTCGCCATCCTCAGCGCCGGGCTGCGCGCGCCCCGCTGGGGCGCCGTCCTGGCGGCCTCCGTCGGCACCGGCGCGGTGCTCGCCGTGCTCGCGGTGACGGCGCCCGCCCTCGACTCCCTCGTGCGCGACGGCCTCACGACGCTCGCGGTGCCGGTCGCCGCCTGGGCAGGGGTCTTCGGTGCGGAGACGATGATGCGCCGCCGCCGCGTGCACTCGCCGTCGTTGCTGCGCTCGGGCGGGGTCTATCCCGCCGTACGCGTTCTGAACCTCGTGGTCCTTCTCGGGGTGACGTTCATCGGCTGGGGTCTGACGGCGGCCGACACCGCCGGTCTCGGCTGGCAGGGCTACCTGTGGCCGCTCCTGGGAGCCGACCCCGTCCTCATCGCGAGCGACCTCGGCGTCCTCGTCGCTCTCGGGCTCGGCCTGCTCGTGCCGGTCGCGGCCGGTGTTCCCGCGCTGCGGCGACTCGAGGCCGCCGAGCGCGCCGCGGTCGACTCCTAGACTGGAGCCATGCCGCCGACGCTCGCCGATGCCACCGCCGCGATCGAGCGGCTCTGGCCCCTCGACGGCGCCGAGAGCTGGGATGCGGCGGGGCTCCTCAGCGGCGATCCGGCGGCTCCCGTCACCCGCATCCTGCTGGCGGTGGACGCCGTGCGCGACACGGTGGACGAGGCCATCGAGGCGGGTGCCGATCTGCTGCTCGTGCACCATCCGCTGCTCATGCGCGGCGTGACGACCGTCGCCGAGACCACGGCCAAGGGTGCGCTCCTCGCGACGCTCATCCGCGGCGGCTGCGCCCTCGTCGCCGCGCACACCAACGCCGACGTGGTCGAGACGGGCACGAGCGGGCGGCTCGCCGGGCTGCTGGGGCTCGTCGATCCGACCCCCGTCGTCGAGACCGGGCCGGGGCGCGGGCTCGGACGGGTCGGCGCCCTGCCCGAGCCGATCACGCTCGGAGCGCTCGCGCGGCGCGTGGCGGGCATCCTGCCGGCGACCGCCGGGGGAGTGCGGGTCGCGGGCGAGTTCGACCGGGTCGTGCGCACGGTCGCGCTCTGCGGCGGCGCGGGCGACTCGCTGCTCGGCGAGGCGGCCGTGCGATCCGCCGACGTCTACCTCACCAGCGATCTGCGCCACCACCCGGCGAGCGAGGCGCGCGAGACCGCCCGCGTGACCGGCGGCCCCGCGCTCATCGACGTCTCGCACTGGGCGAGCGAGTGGCTGTGGCTCGACACCGCCGCCGAGGAGCTGCGCCGCGAGCTGCCGGGCGTCGAGATCGTCGTGAGCGAGCTGCGCACCGATCCGTGGGACTTCGTCGTCCTCCCCTGACCACCCCGCCGGGCATCCCGGCCGAGAAAGGCACACCATGGCACTCAAGGCCGCCCCCGAGACCCAAGCGCTGCTGCTCGATCTTCAGCGGCTCGACACCCTGCTGACGCAGATCGCCCACCGGGCGCGCACGCTGCCCGAGCGGGCCGCCGTCGCCGCGCTGAAGGAGGACGCGGAGCGCATCAAGGCCGCCTCCACCGAGACGAGCGGTCACCTCGAGGATGCCCGCATCGAGCTCGGCCGCGTCGAGAGCGACGTCGCCGTGGTCGAGAAGCGCATCGCCCGCGACACCGAGCGGCTGCAGGCCAGCAGCTCGGTCAAGGACATCCAGGGGCTCGAGCACGAGCTGGAGTCGCTGCGCGTCCGCCTGGCGAACCTCGAGGAGATCGAGCTCGCCGTCATGGAGCGCATCGAGCTGCTCGAGGCCGCGGCGACCGGCGCCCGCGAGACCCTCGAGGCGCACGCCGCCCGTCTCGAGGCCGCTCAGCACGAGCTCGAGACCGCGCTCGCGACGCTCGTGGCGGAGCGCGACCACGCCGCCGCCGATCGCGCGACGGTCGCCGCACGCATCCCCGCCGATCTGCTCGCGCTGTACGACACGCAGCGGGAGCGCTACGGGTACGGCGCCTCGCTGCTGCGGGCGCGGGTGTCGAGCGCGAGCGGCGTGACCCTCACGGGCAGCGACCTCGATCAGGTGCGCCGCGCGGCGCCCGATGACGTCATCCTGTGCCCCGATTCGAGCGCGATCCTCGTGCGGACGGCGGAATCCGGACTCTGAGGCCGCCGCGGCCCGCTAGCCTGAGTCACGCAAGTGGGTCGGCCAGACGGTCGCGTCGGATGCGCGCCCCCGCGAGGGGGGACGGCTCCGCCGAGGAACGTCCGGGCTCCATAGAGCAGGGCGGTGGGTAACACCCACCCGGAGCAATCCGCGAGAAAGTGCAACAGAGAGCAGACCGCCACCGGCGTCACGCCGGGGGTAAGGGTGAAACGGTGGTGTAAGAGACCACCAGGGGCCCGAGTGATCGGGCTCGCTGGGTAAACCTCGCCCGGAGCAAGGTCGAACAGGCACTGTCGAAGCGGCTCGCTGAGGTGCCGGGTAGACCGCTGGAGGGTGTCGGCAACGGCTCCCCGAGATAGATGGCCGTCGAACGGGGTCCGCCCCGGGAACAGAACCCGGCGTATCGGCCGGCCCGCTTGCCCCGCCGGCCCTCATCGAGGGCGGTGGATGCCCTTCCACTACCAGCGCGAGGGCGCGTAGTCCTTGAGGAACACCCCGAACACGTCCTCGCCCGCTTCGCCGCGCACGATCGGGTCGTAGACCCGCGCGGCCCCGTCGACGAGGTCGAGCGGCGCGCGGAACCCCTCCTCGGCGAGCCGGATCTTCGTCGGGTGCGGCCGCTCGTCAGTGATCCAGCCGGTGTCGACGCTCGTCATGAGGATCCCGTCGGTCTCGAGCATCTCGCGCGCGCTCGTGCGGGTGAGCATGTTCATCGCGGCCTTCGCCATGTTGGTGTGGGGATGCCCCGGACCCTTGTACCCGCGGCCGAAGACGCCCTCCATCGCCGAGACGTTGACGACGTAGGTGCGCCGAGCGGGCGAGGAGGCCATCGAGGGCCGCAGCCGGTCGACGAGGATGTACGGCGCGACGCTGTTCGCGAGCTGCACCTCGAGCATCTCGAGCGGCTCGACCGCGCCGACCGCCTGTGTCCAGCTGTTGACGCCGTGCAGGTCGGGCACGAGGCCGCCGGCGTCGATCGCCGTGCCGTCGCGGTGCCGCTCGATCGAGGCGGAGCCCGCGGTCATCGCCTCGGCGGTGAGCTGCTCCGCGCGCGAGGCCGCGGCGGCGAGCACAGGGTGGGCGGTCACCGATTCGGCGAGGGCGAGGGGATGCGCGTCGTGGGTGTGGCCGAAGGTCACGAGTTCGGGCATCCGCCCCTCGGGCAGCGGGGCCAGCTCGGCCTCGATGAGCGGCTGGTAGGCGCCGGGGGAGCGGCGCACGGTCTGCGCGGCGTTGTTGATGAGGATGTCGAGCGGGCCCTGCGCCGCGACGTCCTCGGCGAGGCCGATGACCTGGGCCGGATCGCGCAGGTCGATCCCGACGATGCGCAGACGATCGATCCAGTCGGCGGAGTCGGGGAGGGCGGTGAAGCGCCGCACGGCGTCACGCGGGAACCGCGTGGTGATCGTGGTGTGCGCGCCGTCGCGCAGCAGGCGCAGCGCGATGTACATGCCGATCTTGGCCCGACCGCCGGTGAGCAGGGCGCGGCGTCCGCTCAGGTCGGTGCGGGCATCCCGCTTCGCGTGGCTGAGGCGGGCGCACGAGGGGCAGAGCTGGTGGTAGAACGCGTCGACCTCGACGTAGTGCTGCTTGCAGATGTAGCAGGGGCGCGAGCGTGCGAGCACGCCCGCGAGAGGCGCCGCGGTCGAGGCCGAGAGCTCGGCCCCCCGCGTCTCGTCATCGATGCGATCGTCGGCCCCGGTGGCGGTCGCGGCGATCACCGCGCGGTCGGCCTCCGCGATCTCCGCCCGCTTCGTCAGGCGACGATTGACCTTGACCGCGCGGATCATGTGGGCCGTGGCCTGGCGCACGGCGGTGAAATCGGGGTGCGCCTCGTCGACGTGCTGCAGCTGGTCGAGCACCCGCAGGGTCGCGGCGAGATCGTCCGGATCGATACCGGAGGGAGCGGCGGCGGGAGGAGGAGCGTTCGAGGGCACAGGGAATCGTACCCGCCCGCGCGTCAGCCGATCGCGGTGCCGAGCAGCGCGCCGACGCCGAAGGTGACGGCGAGCGCGATCGCCCCGCCGGCCAGCACGCGCAGCGTCGGCCGCAGCCAGTGGCTGTCGCCGAGCCGGGCCCCCACGGCGCCGGTGATCCCGAGGGCGACGAGCGTGGCGACGAAGGAGACGGGGATGCGCAGCTCGGCGGGCGGCAGGGCGATGGCGAGCATCGGCAGCACCGCGCCGAGCAGGAACGCGATCGCGGAGGCCCATGCGGCCTGCCAGGGCTTCAGCACCTCGTGCTCGTCGATGTGCAGCTCGGCCTCGAGGTGGGCGCCGAGAGCGTCGTGCGCGGTCAGCTCGACCGCGACGCGCTGCGCCGTCTCCTCGCTCAGGCCCTTCGCCCGGTAGATGCCGGCGAGCTCGGCGAGCTCCTCCTCCGGCTGCTCCGCGAGCTCCCGCCGCTCCTTCGCGATGAGCGCCGTCTGGCTGTCGCGGGCGCTCGACACCGAGACGTACTCGCCGAGCGCCATCGAGATCGCCCCGCCCACGACCGCCGCGACGCCCGCGGTGACGATGGGGACGAGATCGCTCGTCGCCCCGGCGACGCCCACGACCACCGCCGCCACCGAGACGATCCCGTCATTGGCTCCGAGCACGCCGGCGCGGATGCGATTGACGCGATCCGAGTAGGCGCCCCGGTCGTGGGGCTCATCGGCATGGGGCCCGGATGCTCGCACGGCGCTCTCGCTCATGGCCGCAGTCAATCACCGCGCTGCCGACTGCTCAAGCAAGGAGAGCCTGGGCTCGGGGGCCCCCGGGCCCCCGTTCTCGACCCTGTGAGTTGCGCGCGCCCATACCACGGGTGGAATACACGGGTGCGTAGTGTCGAAACATCGACCTGGCGCCCGCCGGGTCACCCTGCCGGCTGGGAAGTCGACGCACCCGATCCGGAAGGCCGCATGACCTCCATCGCCTCCTCGTCCTCGGGCGGATTCCGCTCCACCACCCCGCGCGACCCGAACCGCGTCCAGCCCACGAGCAGCTACTCCGCGCTCATGCGCACGGTCCGCGACGCGGGCCTGCTGCGCCGCCGCGTCGGGTTCTACGTCGCCCTGTTCTCGGGTCTCGTCGTCGCCCTCGGCGGCGCCGTCACGGGGTTCATCCTTCTCGGCGACAGCTGGTATCAGCTCCTCATCGCCGCCGCTCTGGGCATCATCCTCACGCAGATCGCCTTCGTCACGCACGAGGCCTCGCACCGCCAGATCTTCGCCTCGGGCAAGGTCAACGACCACGTCGGCCGCTGGCTCGCCGCGGGCGTCGTCGGCATCAGCTACCACTGGTGGATGCACAAGCACTCGCGCCACCACGCGAAGCCGAACCAGATCGGCGCCGACCCCGACATCGCCCCCGACACCATCTCCTTCATCCCGGAGGACGCCGCCAAGGCGACCGGACTCGTCGCGCTCATCACGCGCAAGCAGGGCTACCTGTTCTTCCCGCTCCTGACCCTCGAGGGCCTCAACCTGCACTTCCGGTCGATCCTCAGCCTCTTCGAGAAGGGCAAGATCGAGGGCCGTGCGCTCGAGCTCACGCTCATCTTCCTGCGTCTGGGACTGTACGCCGCCGTGATCTTCTGGGCGCTGCCGCTCGGCATGGCCTTCGCCTTCATCGGCGTGCAGATGGCCGTCTTCGGCGTGTACATGGGGGCGAGCTTCGCCCCCAACCACAAGGGGATGCCCGTGCTCCCGCACGACAGCCCGCTCGACTTCCTCTCGCGCCAGATCATCACCTCGCGCAACATCAAGGGCGGCTGGTGGGCGACCGCGCTCTACGGCGGGCTCAACCATCAGGTCGAGCACCACCTGTTCCCGAACATGCCGCGCCCGGCGCTGTCGAAGGCTCGCGAGATCACCCGCGAGTACGCGGCGACGCTCGACATCCCGTACACCGAGGCGACCGTCGGGGAGTCGTACCGGATCGTGATCCGCTATCTCAACGAGGTCGGTCTCTCGGCCCGCGACCCCTTCGACTGCCCGATGGTGAACCGGTTCCGCCGCACGTGATCGTGCGCTGATCCTCCGGCGCCCGACGCGCCGGCAGCATCCCCTCCGACGGCGATGGCACACTGGTGTCATCGCCGTCGTCGTCCGTCAGGAGCCTCTTCCGTGTCCCAGCGCTGGATCATCTACGCCTCGACCGTCATCGCCCTCGTCGCGGCGGTCTCGCTCGTCTGGTACCTCGTCGCCGACGCGACGGCCTGACACCGCGAGACGGCGCGGCCCGCGCCGTCTCAGCGCGCGGCGAGCGCCGCAGCGCCCATGATTCCCGCGTTGTTGCGCAGCCTCGCCGGCACGATCGGCGCCCGCAGGCTCAGCAGCGGCAGGAACTGCTCGTGGTGCTTGGAGACGCCGCCGCCGACCACGTGCAGCGTGGGGGAGAACAGGAACTCCACGTGCGCGTAGAAGCGCTGCAGGCGGGCCGCCCACTCGGGGTAGCTGAGCCCTTCGCGCTCGCGCACGGCGTTCGAGGCACACGTCTCGACGTCGGCCCCCTCGAGCTCCAGATGCCCGAGCTCGGTATTCGGGATGAGCACGCCGTCGTGCACGAAGGCGCTGCCGATTCCCGTGCCGAGGGTCGTCACGATGACGAGCCCGCGCCGGTCGGCCGCGGCGCCGTAGCGGGCCTCGGCGAAGCCCGCGGCGTCGGCGTCGTTGACGAAGTGGATGGGCCGCCCGAGCACCTCCTCGAAGCGCGCGTCGGCGTCGAGCCCGATCCAGGCGTCGGAGACGTTCGCGGCCGACATGGTGCGGCCCTCGAGCACGATGGCGGGGAAGCAGACGCCGACGGGGGAGTCGGCGGGGGCATCCAGCTCGGCCATGATCTCGGCCGCGGTCGCGATGATCGCGCCCGGCTCGCCGCCCGCGGGGGTGGGCCGCTTCACGCGGTCGCTCACCAGCTCGCCCGTCGCGAGGTCGACGACCGCGCCCTTGATGCCGGTGCCGCCGATGTCGATGCCGATGGCGAGCTTCATGGGGGTGTCCTTTCTCAGGCGGGGTCGGATCTCACGGCAGCGTGAGGATCTCGGCTCCGCGCTCGGTGACGACGAGGGTGTGCTCGAACTGGGCGCTCAGGCTCTTGTCGCGGGTCGTGACCGTCCAGTCGTCGTCCCAGAGATCCCAGGCGATGTCGCCGAGCGTCAGCATGGGCTCGATCGTGAAGACCATGCCGGGCTCCATGACGGTGCTGAACTCGGGGGCGGCGTCGTAGTGGGGCACGATGAGGCCGCTGTGGAAGGCCCGCCCGACGCCGTGACCGGTGAAGTCGCGCACGACCCCGTAGCCGAAGCGCCGCGCGTACGACTCGATCGCCCGCCCGATGACGTTGATCTGCCGGCCGGGCGCCACGGCCTTGATGCCGCGCGCGAGGGCCTCGCGCGTGCGCTCGACGAGCAGCGCCGCCTCCTCGCTCGCCTCTCCAGCGATGAAGGTCTTGTTGAGGTCGCCGTGCACGCCGTCGCGGTAGGCGGTGATGTCGATGTTGACGATGTCGCCGTCCTCGATGACGGTGTCGTCGGGGATGCCGTGGCAGATGACCTCGTTGATGCTCGTGCAGCACGACTTCGGGAATCCCCGGTAGCCGAGCGTCGAGGGGTAGGCGCGGTGGTCGAGCACGTACTCGTGCGCGATGCGGTCGAGCTCATCGGTCGTCACGCCGGGTCGGATGGCGGCGCCGACCTCCTCCACCGCCTGCGCGGCGATGCGGCTGGAGGCGCGGATGAGCTCGATCGTCTCGGCGTCGTAGACGTCGCTCAGGCGCTCGGCGGAGGGCGCCGGCCTGCCCACGTACTCGGGCCGCTCGATGCTCGCGGGCACTCCGCGCTGCGGGGCGTGCCGCCCCGGGAGGAGGTGGCCGGAGGCATCGCGGGGCATAGTCTCGAGTCTATCCAGCCGCTGGAGGACCGCCCTGACGGCGGGCCCCGCCCGGCGGCGCCCCGATGGAGGAGGACCCGTGGCTGAGAGCACGCAGTGGTGGTTCAACCACAAGACCGGCGAGGTCGAGGAGGGCCGGCAGTCGCTCGGCTCGGATCGTGACGGCCCGTACGCGAGCCGCGAGGAGGCGGCACGCGCTCCCGAGATCGCGAAGGAGCGCGCCCGGCGCTGGGCCGAGGAGGAGTCGCGGGGCGACTGAGCCCCCGCCGGATCAGCTCGAGCGGTCGCGCAGGGCCTGCTCGGCCGTCGTGTCGCTGTAGCTGTGCTGCTCGCCGGGGTAGGCGCCCGACTCGACGTCGGCGCGGAACGCGAGAGCGGCATCCGTCAGCACCTGGCGCAGGTTCGCGTACTGCTTGACGAACTTCGGGATGCGGCCGGTCGACAGACCCGCCCAGTCCGTCCAGACGAGCAGCTGGCCGTCGCAGTGCGGGCCGCCGCCGACCGAGATCGTGGGGATGCCCAGCTCGGCCGTCACGCGCTGCGCCGCCTCGGCGGGCACCATCTCGAGCACGACCGCGAAGGCGCCGGCCTCCTCGACCGCGCGCGCGTCGGCCAGGAGCTGCTCGAGCCCCTCGCCCCGCCCCTGGATGACGTGCCCCCCGAGCCCGTGCTCGCTCTGCGGGGTGAAGCCGATGTGGCCCATGACGGGGATGCCCGCCGAGACGATGCGGCGGATCTGCTCGGCCGAGCGCTGCCCGCCCTCGAGCTTGACGGCGTGCGCGCCGGTCTCCTTCATGAAGCGGAAGGCCGTGTGCAGCGCCTCGTCGGGGCCGGTCTCGTAGGAGCCGAAGGGCATGTCGGCGACGACGAGGGCTCGCGTGACGCCCTGCACGACGCCCCGGGTGAGGGGGATGAGGTCGTCGATGGTCACGGGGAGGGTCGTGTCGTAGCCGAGCACGGTGTTGCCGGCCGAGTCGCCGACGAGGAGGAAGTCGATGCCCGCCTCATCGAAGATCCGCGCCGTGAGCACGTCGTAGGAGGTGAGGCCGGTGATCTTGATCCCCTGCTCCTTCGCCCGCTGGAAGTGCCGGGTGCGGACGCGCTTCATCGCCTGATCAGCCATGCTGCAAGCCTAGACCTCGGCCTCGTTCGTGAGCGGTGCGCAGGGCGGCGGGCGAGCCGCCCTGACCGGCGCCTACTCCGTGGGGCGGTAGGTGATCGGCAGCCGGCGATCCCGCCCGAAGGCCATGCCCGAGATCTTCGGCCCGATCGCCCCCTGGCGGCGCTTCCACTCCGCGCGGTCGACGAGCCCGGTGATGTGCTCGACCATCTCGCGGTCGAAGCCGAGGTCGATGACGTCGTCCTTGCCGAGCTTCTGCGTGATGTACGCCTCGAGCAGGGCATCCAGCACCTCGTACGGCGGCAGCGAGTCCTGGTCGACCTGGCCGGGGCGCAGCTCGGCGCTGGGCGGCTTCTCGATCGAGCCCACCGGGATCGGCGGGGTCTCGCCGCGCGCGACCGCGTTCGCGTTGCGCCACCGCGCGAGCTCCCACACGAGCATCTTGGGGACGTCCTTGATGGGGGCGAAGCCGCCGACCGAGTCGCCGTAGATCGTCGAGTACCCGACCGAGAGCTCGGTCTTGTTGCCGGTCGTCAGCACGAGGTGCCCGTGCGTGTTCGAGGCCGCCATGAGGATGATGCCGCGGATGCGCGCCTGCAGGTTCTCGGCGGCGACCCCGTCGAGGGCGAGCTGCTGCTCGATCGGGGCGACGAGATCGGCGATCGCCTCGGTCGAGTAGTTGACGCCGATCCGCTCGGCGAGCTCGTCGGCATCGCTGCGGCTGTGGTCGCTCGACCAGCGGCTCGGCATGCTCACGCCGTGCACGTTCTCGGCGCCCAGGGCGTCGGCGGCGATCGCGGCGCAGACGGCCGAGTCGATGCCGCCCGAGAGCCCGAGCACGACCGAGCGGAAGCCGTTCTTGCGCACGTAGTCGCGCAGGCCGAGCACGAGGGCGTTCCAGACCTGCTCGGTGTCGTCGGGCAGCGTCGCCACGTCCGCGGCCACGGGGGGCCGCTCGCGCCCCGGGGTGCCGATCTCGACGCGGGAGACGGCGGGCGGCAGCGCGCAGTCGGCGGCGGCCTCGGCATCCACGTCGACCACCAGCAGGTGCTCGCGGAACTGGGGCGCCCGCGCGAGGATCGCGCCCGTGCCGTCGACGACGACGCTGTCGCCGTCGAAGACGAGGTCGTCCTGCCCGCCGACGATGTTGACGTAGGCGACGACGGTGTCGGTCTCGACGGCGCGGCGGGTGACGAGCGGCAGCCGCACCTCGTCCTTGTCGCGCTCGAAGGGCGAGGCGTTGATGACCACAAGCACCCCGGCGTCGGCCTCGAGCACGCGCCCGACCGGGCCGCCGTCGCGCCAGAGGTCCTCGCAGACGATGACCGCCACGTCGACGCCGCGCAGGCGCAGCACCAGCAGCTCGTCGCCCGGGATGAAGACCCGGTACTCGTCGAAGACCGAGTAGTTCGGCAGGTGGTGCTTGGCGTAGCGGGCGACGACCTCGCCCCCGTGCAGCACGCTCGCGCAGTTCTGCGCGATCGCGGTGGGCGCGTTCGACGAACCGAGAAGGCGGGGCTCGTGCGGGCCGTCGGGATGCCCGACGATGACCGCGAGATCACCCAGCCCCTCCTGCTCGAGCCGACCCGCGAGCGCGGCGACCGCGGCCCCGGCGGCGGCGAGGAACGAGGGCCGCGAGGCGAGGTCCTCGATGGGGTACCCGGTCATCGCCATCTCGCCAACGGCGAGGATGTCGGCGCCCGCGGCGTGCGCCTCGCGGGCGGCGGCGAGCACCTGCTCGGCGTTGCCGCGGAGGTCTCCGACGACGGGGTTCGTCTGGGCCAGAGCCAAGCGGAGACGGGGCATACCGGGTAGCCTAACGCCGGGCCCTGTGGGCCTTTTCCGTGCCGCAGAGAGGGCAGTATGAGCAAGCAGCAGGACTTCGTTCTCCGCACCATCGAGGAGCGGGGCGTCAAGTTCGTGCGTCTCTGGTTCACCGACGTCGTGGGCACGCTCAAGATGGTCGCCATCGCTCCGGCGGAGGTCGAGGGGGCCTTCACCGAGGGCCTCGGCTTCGACGGCTCCTCCATCGAGGGGTTCACCCGCGCCTACGAGGCCGACGTGCTCGCGCATCCCGACCCGACGACCTTCCAGATCCTGCCCTGGCGGGGCGAGGTCGACCCGACCGCGCGCATGTTCTGCGACATCACCACCCCCGACGGGCAGCCGGCCGCCGCCGATCCGCGCCACGTGCTCAAGCGCGCGCTCGCGAAGGCCGCCGACCGCGGCTTCACCTTCTACACGCACCCCGAGATCGAGTTCTACCTGCTCAAGAGCAGCAAGTACGGCCCCGAGGGCCCCGAGCCCGTCGACTCGGCCGGCTACTTCGACAACGTGCCCGGCGGCACGGCCCACGACTTCCGGCGCCGCGCCGTGCGCATGCTCGAGGATCTCGGCATCTCGGTCGAGTTCAGCCACCACGAGGCGGGCCCCGGCCAGAACGAGATCGACCTGCGCTACGCCGACGCCCTCACGACGGCCGACAACATCATGACCTTCCGCACGGTGGTGAAGGAGGTCGCGATCGAGCAGGGCGTGTACGCCACCTTCATGCCGAAGCCGCTCGCGCAGCACCCCGGTTCCGGGATGCACACGCACATGTCGCTCTTCGAGGGCGACACGAACGCCTTCTACGACGCCTCCGGCGAGTACCAGCTCTCGCAGATCGGCCGGCAGTTCGTCGCGGGCATCCTCACCCACGCCCCCGAGATCACGGCGGTGACGAACCAGTTCGTCAACTCCTACAAGCGGCTGTGGAGCGGGGACGAGGCGCCCAGCTACGTCACCTGGGGCCACAACAACCGCTCGGCGCTCGTGCGCGTGCCGCTCTACAAGCCCGGCAAGGGTCAGAGCGCGCGCGTGGAGTACCGCGGCATCGACTCGGCCGCGAACCCCTACCTCGCCTACTCCCTGCTTCTCGCCGCGGGCCTCAAGGGCATCGAGGAGGGCTACGAGCTGCCGCCCGAGGCCGAGAACACGGTCTGGGCGCTGACGGAGGCGGAGCGCCGCGCGCTCGGCTACAAGGCGCTGCCCGCGAGCCTCGACCGCGCGCTCACCCTCATGGAGGACAGCGAGCTCGTCGCCGAGACGCTGGGGGAGCAGGTCTTCAACTTCGTGCTGCTCAACAAGCGGCGCGAGTGGCGCGAGTACCGCGAGCAGGTCACGCCCTACGAGCTGAAGAGCAACCTGGAGATCCTCTAGGGCCCCGCGGGCCCGAGTCCCCGCCCCGCCGCCATGACGCGCTCGACGCTGACGCTCACGGATCTCGCCCGCATGGGCTTCGCCGAGCTCTCCGACGCCCGCGAGGCGCTCGGGGGCTACGAGCGGCATCTCGACGCCTTCGCCCGCGCGGCCGACCCCGATCGCGCGCTGCGGCTGCTGCGGCGCCTCGACGAGCAGCATCCGGATGCCCTCGCCGAGGTGCTCGACGACGAGCAGTGGAGCGCGCGCCTGGTGCGCGTGCTCGGCGCCAGCGAGGGCCTGGCGGACTTCCTCCGCCGGCGCCCGGCCGAGCTGCGCGCCCTCCGGGTGCCCCTGCCGGAGCCCCTCACCGCGCAGGGCTACCGCGACGATCTGCGCGCCGCCGTCGCGGCCGCGCCGAGCCCGGAGCAGGGCGTGGTGGCGCTTCGGGTGCGGTACCGGCACCACCTGCTGCGCCTCGCCGCCTGGGATCTCGAGCATCCCGACCCCCTCACCGCCATGCCGGCGGTCGGTGCCGCCCTCGCCGATCTCGCGGGAGCCGCCCTGGACGCCGCGCTCGACGCCGCGCGCGCGGCCTCGCCGGTGCCGGCCGAGGAGCTCGCGGGCGTGCGACTGGCCATCATCGGCATGGGAAAGGCGGGCGCTCGCGAGCTCAACTACGTGAGCGACGTCGACGTCATCTACGCGGCCGAGGGCGTCGAGGGGATCGAGACCTCGCGGGCCGTGGAGATCGCGACGCGGCTCGCGAGCGCGACGGCCCGCAACATCCAGGAGGCGGGCATCGAGCCGGGCCTCTGGGAGGTGGACGCGAACCTGCGCCCCGAGGGCAAGGACGGCGCGCTCGTGCGCAGCCTCGACTCGCACAAGGCGTACTACGAGCGCTGGGCGAAGAGCTGGGAGTTCCAGGCCCTGCTGAAGGCGCGGCCGCTCGCGGGCGACGCCGAGCTGGGGGAGCGGTACCTGCAGCAGATCAGCCCGCTGGTGTGGCAGTCCTCCCAGCGCGAGGGCTTCGTCGCCTCGGTGCAGGGCATGCGCGAGCGCGTCACGGCGAACATCCCCGCCGACGAGGTCGACCAGCAGCTCAAGCTCGGGCCGGGGGGCCTGCGCGACGTCGAGTTCACCATCCAGCTGCTGCAGCTCGTGCACGGGCACTCCGACGACCGCGTGCGCCAGCCCGACACGCTCGGTGCGCTCGCGGCCCTCGCGGAGCACGGCTACATCGGCCGGGCCGAGGCCGCCGAGTTCTCGGGCGACTACCGGCTGCTGCGGGTGATCGAGCACCGGCTGCAGCTCGACGGGCTGCGGCGCACGCACCTCATGCCGCGCGATCCGGACAAGCTGCGGGTCATCGCCAGGGCGACCGGCGCGCTCGCGACGGCCGACGAGCTCTCGGTGCGCTGGCAGCAGACCCGCGCCGCGGTGCGCAGCCTGCACGAGAAGCTCTTCTACCGCCCGCTGCTCTCGGCGGTGGCGGCTCTTCCCGACCAGGATCTGAGCCTCACCAGCGCGCAGGCCGAGGCGCGGCTGAAGGCGATCGGCTTCGTCGACCCCGCCGGCGCGCTGCGCCACATCGCCGCGCTCTCGGGCGGGGTGTCCCGCAGCGCGGCGATCCAGCGCACGCTCCTGCCGGTCATCCTGCAGTGGCTCTCCGACGGCGCCGACCCCGACTACGGGCTGCTCGCCTTCCGGCGCCTCAGCGAGGATCTCGGCGAGACCTACTGGTTCCTGCGCATGCTGCGCGACTCCTCCGGCGCGGCGCAGCGGCTCACGAGCGTGCTCGCCGGCTCCCGCTACGTCGGCGAGCTGTTCCGCCGCATCCCCGAGGGCGCCGCCTGGCTCGAGAACGAGGAGGAGCTGCGCCCCCGATCGCTGGATGCCCTGCTCGACGAGGCGCGCGCCACGGTCGCCCGGCACGGCGACGACGACGCCGCGGCCGCGGGAGCCCTGCGCACCGCGCGCCGCCGTGAGATCCTGAGGATCGCCCTCGCGGCCATCCTCGACGTCATCACCGTCGACGAGCTCGGGCGGGCGCTCAGCGACATCGCGACCGCGCTGCTCACCGGCCTGCTCTCGATCGCGCACCGCTACGGCGACGGCATCGAGTTCGCCGTGATCGCGATGGGGCGCTACGGCGGCGGCGAGCTCGGCTTCGGCTCCGATCTCGACGTGATGTACGTCTACCGCGACGTCGGCGCGGGGGAGCACGCGCAGCAGCGGGCCGAGCAGGTCGTGCGCGACATCGCCCGCCTGAGCGAGGATCTGCGGCTGCCGCTCGACCTCGACGCCGGGCTGCGCCCCGAGGGCAAGACCGGGCCGCTCGTGCGCTCCCTCGACTCCTACCGCGCCTACTACGAGCGCTGGTCGCTCACCTGGGAGGCGCAGGCGCTGCTGCGCGCCCGCGGCGTCGTGGGGGATGCCCCGCTCATCGAGGCGTTCACCGCCCTCGCCGACGCGTTGCGGTACCCGGTGCAGCTCGAGGAGTCGGCGGCGCGCGAGATCCGGCGCATGAAGGCCCGCATCGAGTCGGAGCGGCTGCCGCAGGGCGCCGACTCCTCCCGCCACCTCAAGCTCGGCCGCGGCTCCTTGAGCGACGTCGAGTGGTGCGTGCAGCTGCTGCAGCTCGGGCACGCCGCCGCGGTGCCGGAGCTGCGCACGACGTCGACGCTCGGCGCCCTCACGGCGCTCGTCGACGCCGAGCTGCTGAGCGCCGAGGAGGCCGTGCGGCTGCGGGAGGCCTGGCTCATCGCCTCGCGCACCCGCTCGGCGATGACGCTGTGGAGCGCGAAGACCGTCGACGTGCTGCCGACCGAGCGGGGGCAGCTCGACGGGGTCGCGCGGCTGCTGCGGTATCCGGCCGGCAGCGCCTCGCAGCTCGAGGAGGACTACCTGCGCACGACGCGGCTCGCCCGGCAGGTCTTCGAACGCTGCTTCTACGGGTGACGCGCGCCGCGCATCCCGCGCCCCGACCGGCGAGGCCGCGGCGGATGCTCGGAACGGCACGAGGGCCGCACCCCGGTGAACGGGATGCGGCCCTCGTGGCTGCGGGGCTGGATCAGACCGAGTAGTAGAGCTCGTACTCGATGGGCGTCGGACGCTGGGCGGCCGGCAGGATCTCCTTCTCGCGCTTGTACGCGATCCAGGTCTCGATGAGGTCCTTCGTGAACACGCCGCCCTGGAGCAGGAACTCGTGGTCGGCCTCGAGCGCGTCGAGCGCGCCCGACAGCGTCGCGGGGACCTGGGGGATGTTCTTGGCCTCCTCGGGCGGGAGCTCGTAGAGGTCCTTGTCGACGGGCTCGTGCGGCTCGATCTTGTTGAGGATGCCGTCGAGGCCCGCCATCATCTGCGCTGCGAAGGCCAGGTACGGGTTGCCCGAGGCGTCGGGCGCGCGGAACTCGATGCGCTTGGCCTTGGGGTTCGTGCCCGTGATGGGGATGCGGATCGCGGCCGAGCGGTTGCCCGCCGAGTAGACGAGGTTGACGGGGGCCTCGAAGCCGGGGATGAGGCGGCGGTACGAGTTGAGCGTCGGGTTCGTGAAGGCGAGTACGGCGGGGGCGTGCTTGAGCAGGCCGCCGATGTACCAGCGGGCGAGGTCGCTCAGGCCGCCGTAGCCGTTCTCGTCGTAGAACAGCGGGGTGCCGTCGTTCCACAGCGACTGGTGGGTGTGCATGCCCGAGCCGTTGTCGCCGAAGAGGGGCTTCGGCATGAACGTGGCGGTCTTGCCCCACTGCTCGGCCGTGTTCTTGACGATGTACTTGAACTTCAGGATGTCGTCGGCCGCGTGCACCATGGTGTCGAAGCGGTAGTTGATCTCGGCCTGGCCGCCGGTGCCGACCTCGTGGTGGGCGCGCTCGAGGATGAGGCCCGCGTCGATCAGCTTGAGGCTGATGTCGTCGCGCAGGTCGGCCTGCTTGTCGACGGGGCTGACGGGGAAGTAGCCGCCCTTGTACGGGGTCTTGTTCGCGAGGTTGCCGCCCTCCTCGACGCGACCGGTGTTCCAGGCGCCCTCCTCGGAGTCGACGGAGAAGAAGCTCGCGTTCTGCTTCGTCTCGTAGCGCACGTCGTCGAAGATGTAGAACTCGGCCTCGGGGGCGAAGTAGGCGGTGTCGGCGATGCCGGTCGAGGCGAGGTACTTCTCGGCCTTCTTGGCGACCTGGCGCGGGTCGCGGCTGTAGATCTCGCCGGTGCGCGGGTTGTAGATGTCGAAGACCATGATGAGCGTGCGCTCGACGCGGAAGGGGTCGATGTACGCGGTGGTGACGTCGGGGATGAGCTGCATGTCGGACTCGTGGATCGACGCGAAACCGCGGATCGAGGAGCCGTCGAACAGCTGACCGACCGAGAAGAACTCCTCGTCGACCGTCGAGGCGGGGATGTTGAAGTGCTGCTGCACGCCCGGAAGGTCGGTGAATCGGATGTCGAGGAACTTGACGTCCGTGTCCTTGATGAACTTCAGGACCTCGGAAGAATCACTAAACATGTGATGGGTCTCCTGGGTTGGTACCGGAAAGCTGCGATCGCAACCTCACCCGAGGCTACGCAGGGGGAGTTTCCCCTCGGTGTCCCGTTTGTTTCGGGGATGTTACGCCGAATCCGGCTCGCGAACACCGGCCGAGCGGTGCCCGCGAGCGGGGTCGGGATGCTCAGCCGACGGCCTGCGCGAAGGGCTCGGTCGAGACGGCGAGCCCGCGCAGGGCATCCGGGATCGGCCGCCCCTTCGCCGTCATCGACTGCGCCCACAGGCGCCCCGCCCGGTAGCTGGAGCGCACGAGCGGGCCGGCGAGCACGCCGAGGAACCCGATCTGCTCGGCCTCCTCCTTGATCTCGACGAACTCCGCCGGCTTGAGCCAGCGGTCGATGGGGTGGTGGCGCGGGGTGGGGCGCAGGTACTGCGTGATCGTGATGATGTCGGTGCCCGCGTCGTGCAGATCCTGCAGCGCCTGCGAGACCTCCTCGCGGGTCTCGCCCATGCCGAGGATCAGGTTCGACTTCGTGATGAGACCGAAGGCGCGGGCCTGCGAGATCACATCGAGCGAGCGCTCGTAGCGGAAGGCGGGTCGGATGCTCTTGAACAGCCGCGGCACCGTCTCGACGTTGTGCGCGAAGACCTCCGGCTGCGACTCGAACACGACCCGCAGCAGCTCGGGGTTGCCCGAGAAGTCGGTCGCGAGGATCTCGACGCCCGTGCCGGGGTTCATCTCGTGGATGAGCCGCACGGTCTCGGCGTGCAGCCAGGCGCCCTCGTCGGGCAGATCGTCGCGCGCGACGCCCGTGACGGTCGCGTAGCGCAGCTGCATCTCGCGCACGCTCTCGGCGACGCGGCGCGGCTCGTCGCGGTCGTAGTCGGCGGGCTTGCCGGTGTCGATCTGGCAGAAATCGCACCGCCGGGTGCACTGGCTGCCGCCGATGAGGAAGGTCGCCTCGCGATCCTCCCAGCACTCGTAGATGTTGGGGCAGCCGGCCTCCTGGCACACGGTGTGCAGCTGCTTCTCGCCCACGAGGGCGCGCAGCTCGGTGTATTCGGGACCCATCTTCGCCCGGGTCTTGATCCACTCGGGCTTCTTCTCGATGGGCGTGGCGGCGTTGCGCACCTCGAGGCGCAG
Organism: Microcella daejeonensis; assembly: GCF_026625045.1. Taxonomy (GTDB): domain Bacteria; phylum Actinomycetota; class Actinomycetes; order Actinomycetales; family Microbacteriaceae; genus Microcella; species Microcella daejeonensis. The sequence goes on from NZ_CP113089.1 coordinate 2,343,810, forward strand.
CATCTTGCGGCCCTCGACGGGGGCGGTGGGGTGCACGGCGGTCATGACGGGGCTCCAGAGAGGGTCGGGGCGGCCGACGGGCGGCCGAGCGGGAGGAGGACGTGCTCGGTGAAGCGCGCGCGGACGCGCGCCGCGGCATCGGCCGGCTCGACCGTGCGGCCGAGCTCCCGGCTGATGGAGGTGGCGCCGGCATCGGCGAGCCCGCAGGCGACGATCGCGGAGTAGGCGTCGAAGGAGTTGCTGCAGTTGAGGCTGAAGCCGTGCATGGTCACGCCGTGGGCCACGCGGATGCCGATCGCGGCGATCTTGTCGGTGCCGCGCATCCAGACGCCGCTGCGGCCGTCGACGCGACCGGCGCCCTCGACGCCGAGATCCTCGAGCACGGCGATGAGCATGCCCTCGAGCGCGCGCACGTAGCGCACGACGTCGACGGGCTCGGGCAGCCGGATGATCGGGTAGCCGACAAGCTGCCCCGGTCCGTGCCAGGTGATCTTGCCGCCGCGGTCGACATCGATGACGGGGGTGCCGTCGCTCGGCCGCTCGTGCGGCTCGGTGCGCTTGCCGGCGGTGTACACGCTCTCGTGCTCGAGCAGCATGACGGTATCGGGCGCCCGGCCCTCGACGACGGCGGCGTGCAGGGCACGCTGCTGCTCGAGACCCGACAGGTACGGCACGGAGTTGGCGCTTAGCCCCGCGTCGACGAAGTCGATCACGAGGGCCAGTCTACGCGCGGGTTCTGAGTCCCCCGCTCAGAGACGCACGGTGCGGCGGGATGCCCGGCGCCCGTCGCACAGGATGCCGCGGGACGCCCGCCCTACGATCGTCAGCGTGACCACCGCACCCTCCACCCCGCCGACCTGGCCCGGCAAGCGCCTGGGGCTGCCCGAGACGGGGCCGCGCTCGATCGCGCGCCTCGGCCGCCGGCTCGCCGCCATCTCGATCGACTGGGGCATCGCCGTCGTGATCGCCGTCGTGTTCTTCGAGTACAACCCGGTCGCGACGCAGCTGATCTTCCTCGGGATGCAGATCCTGCTGACCATCGGCATCAATGCCAGCGCCGGTCACCTGGTGCTCGGCATGCGCCTGCAGCGCATCGAGGGCGGACGGCTGGGAGTCGTCAAGCCCGTCATCCGTGCCCTGCTGCTGACCCTCGTCGTGCCCGCGATGATCTGGGACGCGGATCAGCGCGGTCTGCACGATCGCGCCGTCGGCACGATCCTGCTGCGGCGCTAGCGCGGCTTGGGCGCCCGCACCTTGGTGGGGTCGATGCCTTTGGGGATGGGCAGCGAGCTCGCCTTGCTCAGCGAGTTCAGCCGGTTCGAGACCGCGTAGACCTCGGCCTTCGAGATGGCCTTCTTGATCCGGGTGATCGACTTCGGCAGCTTCTCCAGCGGCACGCTGTCCTCGTCGGGACCCACGTGGATGATGTGCACCGGCACGTTCGGCACGATGCGCTTCACGTTGCGCTGCTCGTCGTCGAGCATCCGCTTCGTGCGCGACTTGGGGCCCTCGCCGATGAGCACGACGCCCGGCTTGCCGACCGCGCGGTAGACGGCGTCCTGGGTGCGGGGGCTGACGGCGACCGGCATCTCCCCGGCCTGCCAGGCACGACGCAGGGCGCTCTTGAGCACCGCGCCTACCGCGCCGGGCTGCCCCGAGATCTGGCGGTAGGCCACGCGCTCGGCGCGGCGGCCCAGCACGAGGAGGAAACCGAGGATGCCGCCCATGATGCCGGCGATCACGTAGAGCACCTGGCCGATGATGTTGCCGGCCGAGAGGAAGGCGGCGAGCAGGATGCCGGCGACGACCGGGAGGATCGTCCAGAGGAGCATGAGCGGCAGCGCCGCCTTGTCGTTGCGGCGGGTCATCTGGAAGACCTGCCCCATCTGCTTCATCCGGCCGGGTTCCTTGGCGGGGGAGGAGGGTGCGGAGCTGCGGGCCATGCGTCTCAGGATAGTGCCCCGCGCGGCTCCTCACCGACCTGGGGAGGCATCCGCGACCCCCAGCTGCGCGCTCCTGCACGCGCCGACGACCGGGGCTCGGGGCACTCTGCGTCCATGCTCGAACCTGCGCCGTCATCCCTGCCGTCCTCGGCCAATCCCACGGCGGCCTCCGTGCGCGGGGTGGCGCGCCCCGCCCCCGCGGCGAGCGGCGCCGCGATCCCTCCACCGTCGGCCGCCCCGCCCGGGTCGCTCGGCGGGTACCGCGTCGTCCGGCGGCTCGGGGGCGGCTCGACCGCGGCCGTGCTGCTCGCCCGGGGCGGGGGGTCGAGCGTCGCCCTGCGCTGCTACCGGGAGGGCGTGCCCGACAGCCGCATCGACGCCGAGGTCGAATCGCTCGGGCGCGTGCGATCCCGCCATCTGGCGACGCTGCTCGACCTCGCGACCGGTGTGGACGGCCGGCCGGTCCCGGTGCTCGACGCCGTGATCGGCCCGACCCTCGAGGAGCTGCTGCGCCGACGGAGCGGCTCCCTCGACCCGGGCGAGGCGGTGACGGTGCTCGCCCCCCTCGCCGAACTGGTCCACGAGCTGCACGAGGTGGGGGTGACCGTCGGGCGGTGGGGCGCGGCCGGCGTGCGGATCGGCGCCGACGGCGCCCCCGTGCTGACGGCCCTGAGCGGTCTCCTCGCCGCACCGCCCCTCCCGGAGCGCTTCCGCCGCCGGGAGCCCGGGATCCTCGCCGACCTGGTCGGCCTTCGCGGGCTGGCCGAGCGGGTCGTCGCGGGGGTGCGGCCCGAACGTCGGGATGCCCTGCTCGCCGCCGTCGAGGGCGTCGACGACACCCTCTCCCTCGAGCAGGCGCTCTTCGATGCCGCCCGCCCGGCTCCCGTGGTGCTCGCTCTGTCCTCCGCCGCTCCTCACCCGGACCCCGAGGTCATGTCGCCGGACGCTCGCCATCGGGAGGCGCCCGTGGGCTCCGAGCTCGCGGACAGGCAGGAGCGTCACGAGCCGGGTCTGCGCGGCACCGTGCTGCGGATCCTCGACGACCTCGGCCTGCCGCCCGCAATCGTGTCGGCGCTCCGACCGACGCCCTACCGCGGTCTGCCCGGGGCACCGAGCCGCCTGCGCGCTCCGCGACCGGTGCGAGCGGACCGGCTCGGTAAGCCCCCGAAGCCTCGGCGGGCCGGCCGGTCGGCGGAAACGGGGCCCGCGCCGCGTCCGCGTCGATCGATCGTGCTCCTGGGTGCGGCGGGACTGCTCGCCCTCGCCGCCTCGATCGCGGTGGTCGTGCTCGACGTCGACGCGCAGGGCAGCGCGCGACCGGGACCGCAGAGCGTGCCCGCCGACGAGCGTCCAGGGGAGAGCGATGCGGCGATCCCGCCGGTCGAAGAATCGCCGGAGCCAGAGGACCCAGCTGCTCCTGCCGCGGTGGATACGGGCGCGGAGCCGGCCCCGGAGGAGTGGCTCGCGCTCGTCGCGGAGCTCGCGCGGCGGTGGGCGGACTGCCGCGAGCAGGGCCGTACCGGCGAGGGGTCGGATTCGTGCGCGAGCACCGTCGTGCAGGAGGGCTCGGCTGCCAGCGAGTCGCTGATGGACTCGCGCGTCACGGCCGCGGACGATCTCCTCGCGCAGCCCCCGGCCGACGTGGTCGTCGCCGACCGTCTGGGCTCCGCCGCGCTCATCGACCTCATCCACGACGACGGAACGCGAACGGCCTCGCTCCTCGTGGTGAGGAGCGAGGCCGGATGGCGCGTTCGATCGGTGCTCGACTAGATGCCGAGGTCTCCGTCGAAGTCGGCCTCCTCGAGGCGGTTCTTGACCGCGGTGAGGAAGCGGGCCGCGTCGGCGCCGTCGACGATGCGGTGATCGTACGACAGGGCGAGGAACACGGTCGACCGGATCGCGATGGCGTCCGCGCCGTCGACCGTCACGACCGCGGGCTTCTTCGTCACGATGCCGGTGCCGAGGATGGCGACCTGCGGGAGGAAGACGACGGGCGTGTCGAAGAGCGCTCCGCGCGATCCCGTGTTCGTCAGCGTGAACGTGCCGCCGGCGAGCTCATCGGGCTTCAGCTGGTTGTCGCGGGTGCGCGTCGCCAGGTCTGCGATGTCCTTCGCGAGATCGGCGATGCTCTTGTCGCCCGCGTCGCGCACGACCGGGGTGAGAAGACCGCGCTCGGTGTCCACCGCGATCGAGAGGTTCTCGGTCTCGGGGTAGACGATGGAGTCTCCGTCGACCGTCGCGTTGATGATCGGGAACGCCTTGAGCGCCTCGGTCGCCGCCTTCGCGAAGAAGGGCAGGAACGAGAGCTTCACGCCCGTCTCGGCGAGGAACGCGTCCTTGACCGCGACGCGGAGAGCCGCGACCTTCGTGACGTCGACCTCGACCACGGAGGTCAGCTGGGCCGTCGACTGCATCGACGCGACGGCGCGCTCGGCGATGACCTTGCGCAGACGCGACATGGCGACCGTGGTGCCTCGGAGCGGGGACGTCTCGACCGGCGCACGCGAGGCCGCCGGAGCCGACGCCGTAGCGGCGGGGGCGGTCTCGGCTGCGGCGATGACGTCCTGGCGACGGATGCGACCGCCGACGCCGGTTCCGACGATCGACGCCAGGTCGACGCCCTTCTCCTGGGCGAGCTTGCGCACGATCGGGGTGATGTAGCCGGCGTTGCCGCCGGCGGGCGCCGCCGGCTCAGCGGTCGGAGCGGCGGCCGGCGCGGGTGCCGCAGCGGGCGGCGCGGCAGCGGCGGGTGCCGCGACCGGGGGTGCCGCAGCGGGCGGCGCGGCTGCCGGAGGGGCAGCGGCCGGAGGAGCGGCCGCCGGAGGGGCGGCTGCCGGGGGAGCAGCGGCCGGGGGAGCGGCGGCCGGAGCCGGCGCCGCGACCGGAGCGGAGGCGACGGGGGCGGCCTGCGGAGCGGGCTGCTCGGCCGCCTCCGGCTGCTCGGTGGACGGCTGGACGGGGGCCGAGACCGCCGGTGCCTGCTGCTCGGCGGGCGCCGGAGCGGCGGGTGCCGACGGGGCGGGCTGCTCAGCGGGGGCGGGCTGCTCAGCAGCGGGCTGCGGGGCGGGAGCGGGCTGCTCCGCCGGGACGGGCTCCGCGGCTGCGGGCTCGGCGGCCGGCTCGGCAGGGGCATCCCCGCCGCCGGAGGCGCCATCGCCGATGCGCACGAGGGGGGTGCCGACCTCGACGGTCTCGTCCTCGGCGACGAGGATCTCCTCGACGACGCCCGCGACGGGGGACGGGATCTCGGTGTCGACCTTGTCGGTCGAGACCTCGAGCAGGGGCTCGTCGACCTCGACGCGGTCGCCCACGTTCTTCAGCCAGCGGGTGACCGTGCCCTCGGTGACGCTCTCGCCGAGCGCCGGGAGGTTGACGGATTCGCTCATCAGTGATGCTCCTTTGAAGACCTGTAGTGATTCAGCTTATGGACGCGGCTCAGATGCCGTGCAGGGGCTTGCCGGCGAGGGCGAGGAAGGCCTCGCCGAGCGCCTCGTTCTGGGTGGGGTGCGCGTGGAGCAGCGGAGCGATGTCCTCCGGGTGCGCCTCCCAGTTCACCGCGAGCTGGGCCTCGCCGATGAGCTCGCCGACGCGGGCGCCGATCATGTGCACGCCGACCACGGGGCCGTCCACGACGCGCACGACCTTGATCGACCCGGCCGTCTCGAGGATGTGGCTCTTGCCGTTGCCCGCGAGGTTGTAGTCGTACGTCGCGATCGCGGCGTCGCCGTGCTTCTCCTTGGCCTTCGCCTCGGTCAGGCCGACCGACGCGACCTCCGGCTCGCTGTAGGTGACCTTCGGCACGTTGATGTCGTCGATGACGATGGGGTTGAGGCCGGCGATCTCCTCGGCCACGAAGATGCCGTGCTGGAAGCCGCGGTGCGCGAGCTGCAGCCCCGGGACGATGTCGCCGACGGCGTAGACGCCCGGGATGTTCGTGCGCAGCCGCTCGTCGGTGAGAACGAAGCCGCGGTCCATCGTGACGCCGACCTCCTCGAAGCCCATGTTCGCCGTCGACGGGCCTCGGCCCACGGCGACCAGGAGCAGATCGGCCTCGATCGTCTCGCCGCTCTCGAGCGTGACGACGACGCCGTTCTCGTCCTGGGTCACGCCCTGGAAGCGGACGCCGAGCTTGAACTCGATGCCGCGCTTGCGGTACGCGCGCTCGAACTGCTTCGAGATCGCCTCGTCCTCGTTGGGCACCAGGTGGGGCAGCGCCTCGATGATGACGACCTCGGAGCCGAAGGAGCGCCATACGCTCGAGAACTCCACGCCGATGACGCCGCCGCCGAGGACGGCGACCTTGCGGGGCACGTAGTCGAGCTGCAGCGCCTGCTCGGAGGTAATGACCCGTCCGCCGATCTCGAGGCCGGGGAGCGAGCGCGAGTAGGAGCCGGTCGCCAGGACGACGTTCTTGCCCGTGATGGTGTGCTCGCCGACCTGCACGGTCGTCGGGGAGGTCAGACGGCCCTCGCCCTCGATCGTCGTGATGCCGCGCGCCTTGATGAGGCCCTGCAGACCCTTGTACTTGCTGGCGACGATCCCGTCGCGGTAGGCGTTCACCGCGGGGACGTCGATGCCCTCGAGCGTCGCCTTCACGCCGAAGCGGGCGGAGTCGCGGGCAGCGTCGGCGACCTCGCCGGCGTGGAGCAGAGCCTTCGTGGGGATGCACCCCACGTGCAGGCAGGTTCCCCCGACCTTGCTCTTCTCGATCAGCCCGACGGTCATGCCGAGCTGGCTCGCGCGCAGGGCGGCGGCGTATCCGCCGCTTCCCGCACCGAGGATGACCAGGTCAAAGTTCTGTTCCGACACCGAGGAGTCTCCCTTGTGGATGCGTGCGGGGCCGACCCATGGGTGGCACGTCGGCCTGGAGAGCGGCACGCGGTTCCGCGCGCCAACAAGCGAGCCTACTACCGCTGCAGGCCCGCGTCGGCGAGTCCGCGCGCGAGCTCGACCAGCAGTCGCACGGTGACGCCCGAGGGGCCCTTGGGGGTGTGCCCGTACGCGGCCGTGCCGTTGTTGGCGGGACCGGCGATGTCGAGGTGGGCCCACGGGATGCGCGGCGCATCCTGAGCGTCCCCTGTGCGTCCGACGAACTCCTGCAGGAAGACGCCCGCGATGAGCATCCCCGCGGCGGTGTTGCCCGGCTTGGCGTTCGCGATGTCGGCGATCTCGCTGGAGATGATCGAGCGAAGGTCGGCGGGCAGCGGCATCGGCCAGACCAGCTCCCCGGTGGCCGCCGCGGCGTCCTGCACGCGGCGCACGAGGGCGTCGTCGCCCATGAGGCCCGCGTAGCGATCGCCCAGCGCGACCCGGGCCGCACCGGTGAGCGTGGCGACGTCGACGATCGCGTCGGGGTGCTCCTCGCTCGCGATCACCAGGCCGTCGGCGAGCACCAGGCGGCCCTCGGCGTCGGTGTTGAGCACCTCGACGGTCGTGCCGCCCCGGATCGTCAGCACGTCGTTGGGGCGCATGGCCGTCGACGACGGCAGGTTCTCGGCGAGGCAGAGCCAGGCGGTCACGCGGATGGGAAGGCCGAGCCGGGCGATGGCGAGCGTCACGCCGAGCACGGTGGCCGCGCCCGTCATGTCGTACTTCATGCCGACCATCGCTGCCGGCGGCTTGAGCGACAGCCCGCCGGAGTCGAAGGTGATGCCCTTGCCGACGAGGGCGAGGTGGCGCTCGGCGCCCTCGGGGGAGTAGCGCACCGCGACCAGCCGGGGCGGGCGCGAGGATCCCTGACCGACGCCGAGGATCCCGCCGAATCCGCCCTCCTGGAGCGCCGGCACGTCCCACTCCTGGATCTCCACCGGGAGGCCGTCTGCGAGCTCGTGCGCGTGCGCCGCGAAGCTGACCGGGTAGAGGTCGTTCGGCGGCGTGTTCACGAGATCGCGCACCGCGATGACGGCCTCCGCGACGGCCTCGGCGGTGGTCGCCGCCTCCGCGGCCCCGTCGACGGTCGTGCTGAGCAGGATGCTCGCGATGACGGGCTTCTGCTCGCCCGAGCGGTAGGTCGTGTAGCGGTACCCGCCCAGCGCCGCGCCCTCGAGCACGGCCTGCACCTCGGCGGCCTCCGACGTCGGGAGCGCGACCGAGAGCCGTTCGGCACCGGCCGCGGCGCGCGACGCCGAACCGGCGGCGCTGCGCAGGGTGTCGGCGGTCGGGGCCGATCCGAGCCCGACCAGCAGGACGGCGCCGGCGGCGACGCCCTCGGGCGCGGGGTGCCGGGCGGTCTCGTCGGCGGCGCCGGTGAGGCCCAGGGCGAGCAGCGCGGCGGCGAGGGGCGCGAGACGCGCGTCGTCCGCTCCGGCGAGGGCCGGGCCCTCGGGCGTCGAGAGCACGCCGACGACGAGCAGATCGGCCTCGAGATCGGCGGCGGGAGCGGACGTGACGGCGAGGGAGGGGCAGGTCATGGGCTCCATCGTAGGACGGGGGCTCGGGGGGTCGCGGAGCGCGCGCCGGGCATCCCGGATCGCCTGTTCGCTGTCGGCAGGTGCTCGGAGCACGGGTGCGCCCCCGGGGCCGATCTAGCATTGAGGCATGCGCGATCCCGAGAGCCTCTACCGCCTTCTGCCCGGCGATGACGAGGTCCCGCGCGGGCTGCCGCTCGTCGCGGGCCTGACCGGGTTCTCCGACGCGGGGGGCGCCGTCTCCCAGGTGTCCGCCTACCTCCTCGACGAGCTCGAGCACCGCGATCTCGCCGTCTTCGACAACGACGAGCTGCTGGACTGGCGCGCTCGTCGGCCCGTGATCGTCTTCGACGAGACCCGCATCACCGAGTTCCGCATGCCGTCACTGGCCCTGCGCCTGGCCGAGGACGAGCTCGGGGCGCCGTTCCTGCTGCTCACCGGCTACGAGCCCGACTTCCACTGGGAGGCCTTCGTCGCCGCCGTGCGGTCGCTCATCGATCGCTTCGAGGTCTCGGCGACGACGTGGATCCACGCCATCCCGATGCCGGTGCCGCACACGCGGCCGATCGGGGTGACCGTGAGCGGCAGCCGCGAGGACCTCATCGAGGCGCTCTCGATCTGGCGCCCGCGCACGCAGGCCCCCGGCAACGCGATGCACCTGCTCGAGCACCGGCTGCACGGCAGCGGGCATCCCGTCACCGGCTTCGTGCTGCTCGTGCCGCACTACCTCGCCGACACCGAGTTCCCCTCCGCCGCGGTGACCGCGCTCGAGAGCCTGACGGCCGCGACCGGTCTGCTGTTCCCGACCGACCGTCTGCGCGAGGAGGGCAGGGAGTTCCTCGCGAAGATCGACGACCAGGTCGAGGGCAACACCGAGCTCGCCCGCCTCGTCGGCACGCTCGAGGAGCGGCACGACTCCTACATGGAGGACAACCCGCTTCGCTCGCCGCTCACCGATGAGGACGGCGAGCTGCCCAGCGCCGACTCGATCGCCGCCGAGCTCGAGAACTTCCTCGCGGTTCGCCGCGCGACCGACGACGACCGCGAGCTCTGAGCCCGGCCGGCTCCTCCGCCGGCGCGCCCTAGGCTGATCGCGTGGATTCGCGCCGGGCCGTCGTCGTGCTCGTCATCGCCGGCGCTGCCTACATCACGGCGATCCTGCAGCGCACCTCGCTCAGCGTCGCGGGGGTCGTCGCCACCGACAGGTTCTCGGTCGACGCGACCGCGCTCTCCTCGCTCGCGGTGCTGCAGCTGCTCGTCTACGCCCTGCTGCAGATCCCCGTGGGCGTGCTCGTCGATCGCTTCGGGCCGCGCGCGCTGATCGGCATCGGGGCGATCGTCATGGCGTCGGGGCAGATCGTGCTCGCCGTCGCCCCCGACATCGGCATCGCCGTGCTCGGCCGCATCCTCGTCGGCGCGGGCGATGCCATGACCTTCATCTCGGTGCTCCGTCTTCTCGGGCACTGGTTCTCGCCCCGCCGCCTCCCGGTGCTCTCGCAGTGGGTGGGCACCCTCGGGCAGAGCGGGCAGCTGCTCTCCGCCGTCCCGCTGGGCGCCGTCCTCGCGACCGCGGGGTGGCAGCCGGCCTTCCTCGGCCTGGCCTCGATCTCGGTGGTGGTCGCCGCGGCCGTCCTGCTCGCGGTCCGCGACGCCCCTCCCGGTGCGGAGCGCGGACGCGCGGCGACGCTGCGCATCGCGCTGCGGCAATTGCGGGATGCCCTCCGCCGGCCGGGCACGCGCCTCGCCTTCTGGGCTCACGCCGTGACCGGCTCGCCCGGCACCGTGCTCGTCATGCTCTGGGGCTTCCCGGCGCTCTCGGTCGGGCTCGGGTACGGGCCGGCACTCGCGTCGGCGCTGCTGAGCATCGTGGTGGTGGCCGGAGCGCTCATCGGCCCGGTGATCGGGCTCCTGTCGGCGCGGTTCCCCTACCGGCGCTCCAGCATCGTGCTCGGCATCGTCGCCGTCATGGGCGCGGCATGGGCGGTCGTGCTCCTCTGGCCCGACCGCCCGCCGCTCGCGGCGATCGTGGTGCTCCTCGTGGTGATCGCGGTGGGCGGCCCCGGGTCGCTCATCGGGTTCGACTTCGCCCGCACCTTCAACCCGGGGCCGAGCCAGGGGGCCGCCTCGGGGTTCGTCAACGTCGGCGGCTTCTCGATCTCGGTGGTGCTGCTCCTGGGCATCGGTCTCGTCCTCGACGCCCTGAGCCCCGGAGCCGAGCCCGCGGCGCTGTACGCGTGGGAGAACTGGCGGCCGGCCTTCGCGCTGCAGTTCCCCGTCATCGCCGCCGCGCTCATCCCGCTCCTCATCGCCCGGCGCCGGACGCGGCGGCGTCTGCAGGAGGAGGAGGGCATCGCGGTCGCCCCGCTCTGGGTGGCGATCGTGCGCCGCCGCCGTGCACGCCGCTCTCGCAAACCTGTGCGATAATTGAGGTTCACGACCCGGTCGGACGCCCCGCCCGCACCGCTCTCATCCAGAGCGCGCGAGCACAGCGACTTGACATGGGTCGTTGTTCTGCCCGGAGGCCGCGCCGCCGGAGATGCACCGCCCGGAGGCTCCGACTCCGGATGATCGCGAAAGAGGGTTCCATGGCCACCCGAACCACCACCGACGCCCCCGCGTCGACCGAGACCGAGGCGCCCACGAGCGCCGCCCCCGCGGCCAAGGCCGCCCCCGCCAAGAGAGCGCCGGCGAAGAAGCCGGCAGCAGCGGCCAAGGCCGCGCCCGCCAAGGCTCCGGCCGCGAAGTCCCCCGTCAAGAAGACCGCGACGAAGAAGGCCGCGAGCCCCGCCGACGCGGCCGAGGGCGACGCCGACGAGGACGACGCCGAGCCGGTCGTGCTCGAGGCCGCCGTGGCGACCGCCGAGGAGGGCGCCGAGACCGACGACGCCGACGAGGACGACGACGATGAGAAGGATGCCGCCGCCGCCGGCCCGCTGCCCACGGGCGCCATCGTGCTCAACAACTCCGACGACGACGAGGTGCCGGTCTACTCGCAGACCATCACCGGCGCCACCGCCGACCCGGTCAAGGACTACCTGAAGCAGATCGGCAAGGTGCCCCTCCTCAACGCCGCGGAGGAGGTCGAGCTCGCCATGCGCATCGAGGCCGGCCTCTTCGCCGAGGAGAAGCTCGGGTCGATGACCGACAAGGAGAAGCGGACGCAGCTCGGCCGCGAGCTCTCCTGGGTGGCCAAGGACGGCCAGCGCGCCAAGAACCACCTGCTCGGCGCCAACCTCCGCCTCGTCGTCTCGCTCGCGAAGCGCTACACCGGTCGCGGCATGCAGTTCCTCGACCTCATCCAGGAGGGCAACCTCGGCCTCATCCGTGCGGTCGAGAAGTTCGACTACACCAAGGGCTTCAAGTTCTCCACGTACGCCACGTGGTGGATCCGCCAGGCGATCACGCGCGCGATGGCCGACCAGGCGCGTACGATCCGCATCCCGGTGCACATGGTCGAGGTCATCAACAAGCTCGCCCGCGTCCAGCGGCAGATGCTGCAGGATCTCGGTCGCGAGCCCACGCCCGAGGAGCTGAGCCGCGAGCTCGACATGACCCCCGAGAAGGTCATCGAGGTGCAGAAGTACGGCCGCGAGCCCATCTCGCTGCACACGCCGCTCGGCGAGGACGGCGACAGCGAGTTCGGCGACCTCATCGAGGACACCGAGGCCGTCGTGCCCGCCGACGCCGTCGGCTTCACGATGCTGCAGAAGCAGCTCGAGAGCCTCCTCGACTCGCTCTCGGAGCGCGAGGCGGGGGTTATCCGCATGCGATTCGGACTCGGCGACGGCATGCCGAAGACCTTGGACCAGATCGGCGATACCTTCGGGGTGACCCGCGAGCGGATCCGCCAGATCGAGTCCAAGACGATGGCGAAGCTGCGGCACCCCTCGCGGTCGCAGGCGTTGCGCGACTACCTCGAGTAGCCCGCCGCACCGCATCCAGCGACAGGAGACCCGCATGACCGCCACCCCCAGTGCCGCGACCCCCAACGAGGGCAAGACCCTCGCGGTCGAGATCGACGGCCGGCGCTTCTCGCGCATCCCGCTCCGCACCCACGTGGTGACGGCCGACGACGACATCGTCGAGGTCGTCACCCGGTACACGGCGGGGCAGCTGCAGGAGGGCGACCTGCTCTTCGTGACGGAGAAGATCGTCGCGATCTCGCAGGGCCGCTCCTTCCCGATGGAGGACATCGAGCCGCGCCGGCTCGCGACCTTCCTGTCGAAGTACGTGACGAAGACCTCGTTCGGCATCGGCCTGGGCATCCCGGAGACGATGGAGATGGCGCTCCGCGAGTGCGGCACCCCCCGCATCCTCTTCGCCGCCGGCGTCTCCGCCGTCACGAAGCTGTTCGGCCGCACGGGCGACTTCTACCGCGTCGCCGGGCCCAAGGCCCGCGGCATCGACGGTCCGACCGCGCACACCATCCCGCCCTACAACCAGCAGGTCGTGCTCGTGCCCGAGAACCCGCGCGGCGTCGCCGCCGAGCTGCAGAGGGCGCTGCCGGTGGCGGTCGACGTGGCGGTGGTCGACATCAACGACCTCGGCGGCAACATCCTCGGCTCGACGGTCTCCGCCGAGCGCGAGCGCCAGCTGGTGCGCATCCTCAAGGACAACCCGCTCGGTCAGGGCCACGAGAGCACGCCGCTCGGCATCGTCCGCCCCGCATGAGCCTCGCGCGCTCCAGCGCGGTCATCGCCGTCGGCACCCTGGCCTCGCGCGCCAGCGGTCTGCTGCGCACCGTCGTGCTCGTCGCGGCGATCGGTGCGATCGGGCAGGCGAGCGACGCCTTCGCGACGGCGAACCAGCTCCCCAACGCGCTGCTCATGGTCATCTCCACGGGCCTGCTCACCGGCGTGATCGTGCCCCACGTCGTGGCGGTGAGCGCGCAGCCGGACGGCGGGCGCGCCGTGCTGCCGAAGCTGCTGACGATGGGGGTCGTGCTGCTGCTCGCGATCACCGTGGTCGCCACCCTCCTCGCCCCCGCGCTCGTGGTCCTCTTCGCGGCGAAGTTCAGCCCCGAGCAGCAGGCGCTCGCGACGGCCTTCGCCTACTGGTGCCTGCCTCAGTTGTTCTTCTACGGCATGTTCGCCCTCATGGGCGAGACGCTCAACGCGCGCGGCATCTTCGCCCCGTACGCCTGGGCGCCGATCGTCAACAACGTCGTCTCGATCGCCGGGTTCGCGGTCGTGATCGCGATCTTCGGAGCCGATCGCACCGATCTGGACCAGTGGGGGCCCGCGGGCATCGCCGCCCTCGCCGGCACGGCCACGCTCGGCATCATCGCGCAGACCCTGCTGCTGCTGGCCTTCTGGCGCCGCACGGGGGTGCCGCTGCGATTCGACTTCCAGTGGCGAGGCATGGGGCTGCGCGGGCTGGGTCTCCGGGCCGGCTGGACGTTCGCGACCATGCTCATCGGCCTCTCGGCGGGCATCGTGCAGCAGCAGCAGATCTCGGAGGTCTCCGGGGACGACGCCTCCGTGTTCGTCTGGCAGAACGCCTGGCTGGTGTACATGCTCCCGTACTCGCTCATCGTGCTCTCGATCGGAACCCCGTACTTCACGCGCATCAGCGAGCACGCCACCGCGGAGCGGCACGAGGAGCTGCGCGCCGACGTCGATCGCGCGATCCGTGTGCTGGGGCTCTTCATCGTCGTGGCGGCCGCGGCCGTGATCGCGGCGGCGGCCCCGGCGGCGCGCATCTTCACGAACAACACCGCGGACGCCCTCGCCTCCGCGCCGGTGCTCATCGCCTTCCTGTTCGCGCTCACCCCCATGGCCGTGCTCTTCGTCGTGCAGCGCACCTTCTACGCGTACGGCGACACCCGCACCCCGTTCTGGTTCACGCTCGTCCAGGGCTCCCTCGTGGTGGTGCTGACCTTCGTCGCGGTCGCCCTCGCCAGCGATGCGACGCTCACCGCCGCGGTCGCCGCGGGCCAGACGATCGCGGGCATCGCCCAGCTGGCGCTCGCCTCCTGGCTGCTGCGACGCCGCATCGGCCCCTTCGGTCTCGGGCGGGCGCTCGGGGCGCTGGGCCGCTTCGCGGTCGCCGCACTCCCGGCCGGCGCGGCGGGCTACGGCGTCTACCTTCTCAGCGGGGGTGCGAACGGGTGGATGCTCGCCGACAAGCTCTTCGGGGCGCTGGGAACGCTCGTCATCGGCCTGGTGGCCGTCCTCGTCTACGTCGCCGTCCTCGCGGTGCTCCGCGTGCCCGAGCTGCGACTCGGCATCGGACTGCTGCGCAGCCGCTTCGGTCGCTGACCGCTCGCGTCTCAGCGGCGCCGGTCGAGCACGCCCGGCCCGACGGCGTCGCGATAGCGATCGAGCAGTCCGGTGCGGATGCCCGAGGCCGAGGGCTTCATCTGGAACACGCTCGAGTTGTGGTTCGCCTCGATGAGCGCGGGTCCGTCAGGGGTGATCGCGATGTCCCATCCGACGTAGGGCACGGTCGGGAGCCGGCGCGAGGCCTCGTCGATCATGGCGAGCACCGCGTGGTACTCCGGCACGGCGAAGCCGGGGATGGCCACCCCGGTCACCGGATGGGTGGCGTAGATGTTCGACTGCTTGTCGACCCCGGGCCAGCGGGCCACGCCGTGCTCGTCGAGCATCGTGAACATGCCGCCCCCGGCGAAGTTGTCGATGACACCGCCGTTGCCGATCCGCAGTACGGCGGCGATGACGACGAGCTCGCCGTCGGGCTTGCGGTAGGTGATCATCCGCACGGTGTTGACGCTGCCCGGGTAGAGAGCGGCCATCGCGGGGTGCTGCGGGATGACCTCCTCGATGAGGCTCTGCCCCCGATCGATGATCGACTGCCGCCATGAGGCGACGTCGGCGATCTCATCGGTCGTGTAGATGCTGATGCCGGCGCCGCCCTCCCCGTGAGGGGGCTTGGCCAGCACGCGGGGATGCCGCGCGAGGAAGGCCGCGACCTCGGCCGCGTCGGCGTCGGCGACGTCCAGCCACTCCCGACGGATCATGTCGGCGAAGTCGCGGTAGAACCGCGGCTTGTCACCGAGGATCGCGCGCGAGTCGGGGCCGTTGAGGGTCGTGTTGAGGCGGAAGGCCTTCGGATGGGTCATCCACGTCGCGCGCTCCTTCGCCGACAGCGAGCGGATGTCCCACACCGCGTAGTCGCGGAAGGCCATCTCGTAGCGCACCGAGCACCACAGCATGTCGGCGACGATGACCGGCAGGGGGGCGCGCGAGATGCGCTTCGCCTGCCGCGCGCACTCCATCAGATTGGTGGGGTTGAGACGCACGGCGCGCTCGGCCAGATAGCGGAGACGGAGACCGGATTGACGCATCCGATCACGCTACACGCTCCGCCGCGCCCGGCCTCCGGGCCGGCGCCGCGATAGTCTGGCCACTCGCCGTCGGCCCCGGAGCGCGCTCGCTCGCCCGGCCGACGACCCGTGGGAAAGGCGCACGATCAGTCATGGCAGTCTCTCTGCGCGCGCGAGCGCGCTACCTCGCGAAGCGGGCCCGATCCTTCCGCCTCGGGCGCGTCTGGGGCTTCGCCACCCAGATCTCGAAGGAGCAGGGCAAGCACCCCGTGCCGGTGCTCATCGACATGCTCTACTCCGCGGCCTTCCGCGACACGGCCTACCTCGACTACTACGAGGCCGATTTCGCTCTTCTGACGCGGGCCGAGCGGGCGACCTTCATGACCTCGCTGCTGCAGCATCATCTGGCCGAGGCGCTCAACGACCGCGAGGCCGCGAAGACCTTCGAGAACAAGATCGCGTTCAACACCGCCTTCGCCGAGTTCCTGCACCGCGAGTGGATCGATCTGAGCACCGCGGGCGTCGACGGGCTGCGCTCCTTCGCCGAGCGCCATCCCGTGATCATCGCCAAGGTGCCGGTGAGCCGGGAGGGCAAGGGCGTCTTCCGCTACGACACGGCCGAGGTCTCCGAGTGGACGGCGTTCCACGCCGACCTCGTGAGCAAGGGCCAGGTGCTCATCGAGCAGCCCATCGTGCAGCATCCCTACCTCGCGAAGTACTGCGCGGGTACCGTGAACACCACGCGCATCACCACCTACTTCGACGGCGAGACGGTGCGCCCGCTCGTGATCGCGCAGAAGTTCGGGCGCGGCGCCGTGAGCGACCAATTCACCTGGGGCGGCTTCTTCACGATGCTCGATGAGAACGGCCGCGCGGTCGGTCCCGGCCACACCGGCCGCCACGTCAGCCGGTACGAGACGCACCCCGATTCGGGGGAGTCGATCGTCGACTTCCAACTCCCGTTGTGGGACGAGGCGCTCGCCATGCTCGACGAGGCCGCGCGCCGCATCCCCGCCGTGCCCTACGTGGGCTGGGACGTCGCGATCGGTCCCGACGGTCCCGTGCTCCTCGAGGGCAACTGGACCCCGGGCCTCTACGAGACCCGCGTGAGCGCCACCGGCATCCGGCACGGTACGCGCCCGCTCCACGATCGGGCGTTCCGCGACGTCGGGACGCGATGAGCGCACGGCCGGTGGGGCAGGCGCCCGGTCTGCTCGCGGCACCGGTGCTGCGCGTCTCGCCGGCTGCGCTGCGGGCGAACGCGGCGGTGCTCGTCGGGCGCGATCCGGGCGCGACGGCCGATCTGCGACGGGATGCCCGTGGCCACGGCCTCGCGCGCGTCGGCCGGGTGTTGGCCGAGGCCGGCCTGCGGCGCGCCGTGCTCGACCCCCGCGACCTCGAGGCGGCGCACGCCCTCGGTCTGGAGCCGGCCGAGCCGCCCGCGACCCTCGACCTCGACCTCCTGCTCGGCCTCCCCGGGGCGGGCGGGGCGCCCGTGAGCACGCTCGTATCGGCTGTCGCGACGACGAAGATCCTGCGGGCGGGGGAGGGCGTCTCGTACGGCCTCATCCATCGCGCGCTGAACGACACGCGCGTCGCGCTCGTGCCGGGCGGCTACAGCCACGGCATCGTGCGCGCGCTCGGCAATGCCGCCGAGGTCGCGATCGGCGGGCGTCGCCATCCGATCGTGGGGCGCATCGCGATGGACGTCATGGTGGTCGATGTCGGTGACGCCGACGTCGAGCCGGGCGCGCCGGTGGTGCTGCTGGGCGATGCGCGGCGCGAGGAGCCGACCCTCGTCGACTGGGCCCGCATCACGGGACTCTCGGCCGCCGAGCTGCTCACGGCGGTCGCCCTGCGATGCGCGATGGAGGACGACGGATGACCGAGCTGCTCGGCGGCGGGGCGGACCAGCCGTCGCCCGCTCTCGTGATCGATCACGCCGCGCTGATCGACAACCTCCGGGCGGTGCGCGCCCGAGTGGCCCCCGCGGAGCTGATCCTCGTCGTGAAGGACGATGCGTACGGCCAGGGTCTCGCGCCGATCGTCGCCACGGCGGTCGCCGAGGGCATCACCTGGTTCGGCGTCTCCGACCTCGGCACCGCTCTCGAGGTGCGCGAACTCGCCGGGCGGACCGCGCGCGTTCTCGCCTGGCCCGCAGGAGCGTCCGACGGAGTCGACCGCGCCGTCCGAGCGTCCATCGATCTCGGCGTCGGCGACGCCGCTCTTCTCGAGACCGTCGCCGCGGAGGCCCGGGCGGCGGGGGCGGTCGCGCGCATCCACCTCAAGATCGACACGGGTCTGCACCGCAACGGGTTCCGTCCCGAGGACTGGGCCGAGACGGTGCACCGTGCGCGCGTGCTCGAGCAGAGCGGCTTCCTGCGCGTGGTGGGGGTGTGGAGCCACATCGCCGAGGCCAGCGACGCCGAGGACGACGCCGCTCGAGCGCTCTTCGACGCCGCCGTCGAGCAGCTCGAGGCGGCCGGCATGCGGCTGGAGCTGCGCCACCTCGCCGCCAGCGCCGCGGCGTTCGCCCGCCCGGAGTTCCGCTACGACGCGGTGCGCATCGGCGCCTTCTGCTACGGCGTTCGCTCCGCCGAGGGGCCCGGCGCGGGCTCGCTGGGTCTGCGACCCGTCGCCACGCTGCAGGGCACGGTGATCGCGGTGCACGACGAGACGGTGACGGTCGCGCTCGGCTCGCTCGACGGCGTGCCCTCGACGCTCGCCGGGCGCGTCGCCGTCGGCACGCCCGCAGGGCCGCGCGAGCTCCTCCGCGTCGACGCCGACTCCCTCGCGGTCCTCGGGTGGCCGGGGGCCGCGGTCGGCGACGTCATCGCGGTGTTCGGTTCCGGGATGCTCGGCGAGCGCTCCGCCACGACCCTCGCCGAGGCGATCGGCACCATCGGCGAGGAGATCCTGCTGCGCGTGTCGCCGCGCATCCCTCGTCTCCACCGCGGCACCGCACCCGTCGCGAGCCCGGAGCGTTAACGCCGAGAACCCGGCGCGATGGCCGGGTTCTCGGGGTGGATCGTGCTGCCTCAGTCGTGGAGCCTGCTCGACTCGTCGTGCCAGGCCAGAGCCTGACCGGAGAGCTTCTCGCGGAACTTCGTCCCGTGGTGCGCGCAGAACAGGAGCTCGCCGGTGGCGAGGGTGACGCGCACGTACGCCTGGGCTCCGCAGCTGTCGCAACGGTCGGCCACGGTGAGCGGCTGGGCGGTGACGATCTCGGGGCTCTCGCTGGTGAGTTGCGTCATGGGTTTTCCCTCGCTTCCTTGATCGTCAGCAAATCCTGCTGACCTGTATTCGAACACACCCGACCGAGCGATCGGTGCCAATCGCACGGTGATTTCGCTGACCGCGGAAGCCGTGCGCCCGGCGGGGCCCCCACCCGCGTGGGAGAGGGCCGCGCAGGGTGCGCCCGAATAGGCTGTCGGGGGCCCCGGCGAGGGCCGCTGCATCCGTTCATCACCGACGCACCAAGGCGGTTCTCCGTGGCCCAGTCCGACTACAACGCCCATCACCTCTCGGTCCTCGAGGGCTTGGAGGCGGTGCGCAAGCGACCCGGCATGTACATCGGGTCCACCGACTCGCGGGGCCTCATGCACTGCCTGTGGGAGATCATCGACAACTCGGTCGACGAGGCGCTGGGCGGGCACGGGTCGAGCATCGACGTCGTGCTGCACGCCGACGGGAGCGTCGAGGTGCGCGACCGCGCCCGCGGCATCCCGGTCGACATCGAGCCGAAGACCGGGCTCTCGGGCGTCGAGGTCGTCTTCACCAAGCTGCACGCCGGCGGCAAGTTCGGTTCCGGCTCGTACGCCGCGTCCGGCGGTCTGCACGGCGTCGGCGCCTCGGTCGTCAACGCGCTCTCGGAGCGCCTCGACGTCGAGGTCGACCGCAATGGGCGAACCTGGGCGATGTCCTTCCACCGCGGCGAGCCGGGGATCTTCGACGACGGGCCCGACGGCCCCCGCCCCGACGCACCCTTCACGCCCTTCGTCTCCAACAGCGTCCTGCGGGAGACGGGCAAGGTGTCGAAGGCGACGACCGGCACGCGCATCCGCTACTGGGCCGATCCGCAGATCTTCACGCGCGGCGCCGCCTTCCAGACCGAGGACCTCGTCGGGCGCGCCCGGCAGACCGCCTTCCTCGTGCCGGGTCTCTCGATCTCCATCGCCGACGAGCGCGGTCCGGATGCGCCCAGCACCGAGACCTTCCAGTACGCGGGCGGCATCAGCGAGTACGCGGAGTTCCTCGCGGCCGACGCCCCCATCACCGACACCTGGCGCATCCAGGGCACGGGCACCTTCACCGAGACCGTGCCGGTGCTGCAGGCCAACGGGCACATGGTGCCCACGGAGCTCGAGCGCGAGTGCGTCGTCGACATCGCTCTGCGCTGGGGGACGGGCTACGAGACGGTCGTGAAGAGCTACGTCAACATCATCGCGACCCCGAAGGGCGGCACCCACCAGGCGGGGTTCGAGCAAGGACTGCTGCGCTTCCTGCGTGCGGAGGTCGAGAAGAACTCCCGACGGCTCAAGATCGGCTCGGACAAGCTCGAGAAGGACGACGTGCTGGCCGGCCTCACGGCCGTGCTCACGGTGCGCATCCCCGAGCCACAGTTCGAGGGCCAGACGAAGGAGATCCTCGGAACGCCCGGAGCGCGCTCGATCGTCGCCTCGGTGCTCTCGAGCGCGCTGAAGGAGCGGTTCGCCTCTCCCAAGCGCGACGACAAGGCGCAGACCTCCCTGCTGCTCGACAAGGTCGTCTCCGAGATGAAGAGCCGCATCTCGGCGCGCGCCCACAAGGAGACCCAGCGGCGCAAGAACGCGCTCGAGAGCTCCTCCCTGCCCGCCAAGCTCGTCGACTGCCGCTCCAACGACGTCGAGAACAGCGAGCTGTTCATCGTGGAGGGCGACAGCGCGCTCGGCACGGCGAAGCTCGGGCGCGACAGCGAGTACCAGGCGCTGCTGCCGATCCGCGGCAAGATCCTCAACGTGCAGAAGGCCTCGGTGAGCGACATGCTCTCGAACGCCGAGTGCGCCTCGATCATCCAGGTGATCGGCGCCGGCTCCGGCCGCACCTTCGATCTCGCGCAGGCGCGCTACGGCAAGGTCATCATCATGGCCGACGCCGACGTCGACGGCGCCCACATCCGCACGCTCCTGCTGACCCTCTTCTTCCGCTACATGCGGCCCATGATCGACGAGGGACGCGTGTTCGCCGCGGTGCCCCCGCTGCATCGCGTCGTCGTCATGAACCCCGGCTCGAAGCCCAACGAGACGATCTACACCTACAGCGAGAAGGAGCTGCAGGGCGTGCTCGCAGCGCTGAAGAAGGCGGGCAAGCGGTACCAGGATCCGATCCAGCGCTACAAGGGCCTCGGCGAGATGGATGCCGACCAGCTGGCCGACACGACGATGAGCCGCCAGCACCGCACCCTCCGTCGCGTGCGCGTCAGCGATGCGGAGATGTCGTCGAAGGTCTTCGAGCTGCTCATGGGCAACGAGGTCGCCCCCCGCAAGGACTTCATCATCGCCGGGCAGGGCCTCGACCGCGACCGAATCGACGTCTAGGCCCCGAATGGATGCCCCGCGCGCGGTCTTCGTCCACGGCACGGGCCTGGCCGGGGCCGCCGCGTGGCCGCGGCAGCGCGACGACGCACGGTTGCGCGGATCGATGTACCTCACGCGCCCCGGCTACGGCGGAGCGGAGGCTCCGCGCGCGACCGACTGGGGCATGGAGCGCGACGCCGTGCTCGCCGCGGTCGGATCGGGGGCGCATCTCGTCGCGTTCTCGTACGGGGGACTCGCCGCGCTGCTGGCGGCGGCGCAGCATCCCGATCGGATCCGCACGATGTGCCTCATCGAGCCTCCCGCGTTCTCGCTCGCCCGTGGGGAGCCCGGCGTCGAGGCGCACGTCGCCGCGGTCGCACCCGTGCTCGAGCGACGAGGCGAACTGGGGCCCTCGGAGTTCGTCGTCGCCCTGCTGCGCGCATTCGGCCAGACGGATCCGGTTGCGCCGCAGACGGAGGAGGAGCTGCGCAGCGCGGAGATCTCACGGCTCACCGCGGCACCGTGGGAGGCCCCCCTGAGCGCGGATGCCGTTCGTGAGGTGCCCACGCTCGTGCTCACGGGCGGGTGGAACCGCGAGTACGACGAAGCCGCGGCCGCGCTCGCCCGCGCGGGCGCGACGCATCGAGAGCTGCCCGGTGCCGGGCACCGCGTGCAGGACCACCCGGCCTTCACCGAGATGCTCCTCGACCTCTGGCAGGAGTACTCGGCGGGTCGCCGGGGCTGACCGCCGGGACGGCTCAGGCGATCGGCATGCCGATCGAGCCGATGACGGCCTCGAGCGGCGTGCCCGAGCCGTCGCGGCGCGCGCCGCCCTCGGGCAGCGTGCGCGCCGCGCCGTCGGGCCCGACCGCGAGCGGGGAGGCGCCGACCCAGGCGAGCTGCAGCACGTCCTCGCCCTTGAGGAACGCGTGGCAGCGCACGCCGCCCGTCGCCCGCCCCTTGCCGGGGAACTCGGAGAAGTCGCTGACCTTGGCGCGACCGGGGTCGGTGCCCGCGATGGTCTGGGTCGATCCCGACACCGTGACGACGGTCGCCGAGCTCGGGTCGACGACCGAGAAGTGCACCACGCGGGCCCCGGTGCCGAGCTTGATGCCGGCCATGCCGCCCGCCGGCATCCCCTGCGGTCGCACCTGATCGGCGGCGAAGTGCAGGAGCTGCGCCTCGGAGGTGACGAATACGAGCTCGCGGTCATCGGGGGCGGGAGCCGCGCCGACCACCTCGTCGCCGGCCTTGAGGCCGATGACCTCGCCCTCGGGCTTCGGCGGGTACGCCGCGGGGGTGACGCGCTTGACGATGCCGTCGCGCGTGCCGAGGGCGAGCGGGGCGGGATCGGCCGGGTCGACGATCGCCACGATCGTCTCGGCGGCGTCGGTGAGCCCGATGTAGTCGCGCAGGCGCGTGCCGGCGGCGAGCTGCATCGAGTTCGCCGGCACGCCCGGCAGCCCCACGGGGGTGAAGCGCACGAAGCGCCCGCGCGAGGTGATCGCCACGAGATCGCCGCGGGCCGTGGTGTCGACCGCGCACAGGATGGCGTCGTGCTTGCTGCGGCGCGCGGGGGGCGTGAGAGGGGCATCCTCGCTGAGATCGACGCGCACGGCGCGACCGGTCGTCGAGAGCAGAACCCGGCAGGGGGAGTCGGCGATCTCGAGAACCGGTGCCGCGCCCCGGGAGCGCGGTGCGGCGATCGAGGCGCTCGCCTCGGTCAGCAGCGTGCGGCGCGGGGTTCCGAAGCGCTCGGCCGTCGCCTCGAGCTCGTCGCCGACGACGGTGCGCACGCGCTGCGGGTCGGCGAGGAGCGTCTCGAGCTCGGCGATCTCGGCGCGCAGCTGGTCGCGCTCGGCCTCGAGCTCGATGCGGCTGAAGCGGGTGAGCCGGCGCAGTCGCAGCTCGAGGATGTAGTCGCTCTGCAGGGTCGAGAGGTCGAAGACGCTCATGAGCTTCTGGCGGGCCTGGTCGGCGTCGTCGGAGGCCCGGATGACCTGGATGACCTCGTCGATGTCGAGGATGGCGACGAGCAGGCCCTCCACGAGGTGCAGCCGCTCGCGTCGACGATCGAGGCGGTAGCGGCTGCGGCGCGTGACGACGCGGATGCGGTGGTCGACGTAGACCTGGAGCAGATCCCGCAGGCCGAGCGTCTGCGGTCGACCGTCGACGAGGGCCACGGCGTTGATCGAGAAGCCGTCCTCGAGGGGCGTGTACCGGTAGAGCTGCTCGAGCACGGCATCCGGGCTGAAGCCCGTTTTGATGCCGATGACCAGGCGCAGACCGTGCGTGCGGTCGGTGAGGTCGGTGACGTCGCTGATGCCGGCGAGCTTCTTCGACTGCACGCCGTCCTTGATCTTCTCGATCACCTTCTCGGGCCCGACGAGGTAGGGGAGCTCGGTGACGACGATGCCGGTCTTGCGCGCGGTGATCGGCTCGATGGAGAGCTTCGCGCGGGTCTTGAACGAGCCGCGACCGGTCGCGTAGGCGTCCTTGATGCCGTCGAGGCCGATGATCGTGCCGCCGGTGGGCAGGTCGGGGCCCGGCACGTAGGCCATGAGCTCCTCGAGCGTTGCACCCGGGTTGTCGAGCAGGTGCCGCGCGGCGCCCACGACCTCGATGAGGTTGTGCGGAGCCATGTTCGTCGCCATGCCGACGGCGATGCCGCTGGCGCCGTTGACCAGCAGGGCGGGGAACGCGGCGGGCAGCACCTCCGGCTGCAGCAGCTGGTTGTCGTAGTTGGGCACGAAATCGACGACGTCCTCGCCGAGGTCGTCGACCATCGCCATCGCGGGGGCGGCCATGCGCGCCTCGGTGTAGCGGGCCGCGGCGGGGCCGTCGTCGAGCGAGCCGAAGTTGCCGTGCCCGTCGACGAGGGGCACGCGCAGCGTGAAGTCCTGCGCCAGGCGCACGAGGGCGTCGTAGATGGCGGTGTCGCCGTGCGGGTGCAGCTTGCCCATGACCTCGCCGACGACGCGCGCCGACTTCACGTGGCCGCGGTCGGGGCGCAGCCCCATCTCGCTCATCATGTAGAGGATGCGGCGCTGCACGGGCTTGAGGCCGTCGCGCGCATCGGGCAGAGCGCGGGAGTAGATGACCGAGTACGCGTACTCGAGGAACGAGCCCTGCATCTCATCGGTGAGATCGACGTCGTCGATGCGTTCGCCGAGGGGCTCGTCGGTACCGGCAGGGGACGATCGGGGCGCAGGAGGGGGAGTCATAGGATGGCCCCCATGCTACCGGCGAGGCAGGCGCAGACCCCGTCACTGCGGCACGTGCTCGCGGGCGCGTCGGCCTCGCTGTCGGGCGGGGATCCGCTGCTCCGGCTGCCGCGGGCGCGGAGCGCGGCCGTGGTGCTCGTCGACGGTCTCGGCTCGGCGCCGCTCGCGGCGCGCGCGGGGCATGCGCGGCGCATCCTCGCGGCCGTGCCGAAGAAGGGCGGGAGCATCCATTCGGGGTTCCCCTCCACCACGGCCTCCGCGCTCGCCAGTCTCACGACGGGCCTGCTGCCGGGCGAGCACGGCCTCACCGGGTACAGCGCGGTGGATGCCCGGCACGACCGCGTCGTCACCGTGCTCTCCGACTGGGACGAGCGCATGCAGCCGCGCGATTGGCAGCCGCACCCCACGCTCTTCGAGACCGCGACCGCGGAGGGCGTCGAGGCGGCCGTCATCGCGCCGGAGCGCTACCGCTCGACCGGCTTCACCGAGGCGGTGCTGCGCGGGGCCCGGTTCGTCCCGGCCGCGACCATCGCCGATCGCATCGACGCGGCGGTCGGCGAGCTCGCCGCGCCGGGCCGCCGGCTCGTCTACGTCTACATCCCCGAGCTCGACTCCGCGGGGCACGCGCACGGCGCCGCCTCGGAG
This sequence comes from Microcella daejeonensis, assembly GCF_026625045.1. Classification (GTDB taxonomy): domain Bacteria; phylum Actinomycetota; class Actinomycetes; order Actinomycetales; family Microbacteriaceae; genus Microcella; species Microcella daejeonensis. Next base: position 2,368,869 of record NZ_CP113089.1, read on the forward strand.
CAGTGGCTCCACCGCCTGGAGGAGCTGGATGCCGCGCTCGCGCCCCTCGAGCGCCGACTGCCGCACGACGCCGGCGTGCTGCTCACCGCCGACCACGGCATGATCGACGTCCCCGAGCACCGACGGCTCGTGATCGCCGCCGACGACCCGGTGTGGGAGGGCGTGCGTCACGTCGCGGGGGAGCCGCGGTGCCTGCAGCTCGCGCTGGAGGGCGATGCCGACCTCGAGGCCGCGCGCGCCCGCTGGGAGGCGGCGGAGGGCTCCCGCTCCTGGGTGGTGACCCGTCAGGAGGCGATCGATGCGGGATGGTTCGGTGCAGTGAGCGCCGAGGTGCTGCCCCGCATCGGCGACCTGCTCATCGCCGCGCGGTCGGCCGTCGCGTACTACGACGAGCGCACGGCGACACCGCGCTCGCTCGCGATGGTGGGCCAGCACGGCTCGCTCTCCGCGGAGGAGACGCGCATCCCGCTGGCGCGCTGGGGCGTCTACGCCCCCTGATGCGCCGCCCCTCGCCGCGAGGGCGACCTCACCGGGATGAGGCGTCCGGGCTGAGACCGGTACCGCGTCGGCTCAGGCCGGGTCCTCGTCGGGCCGGGCGCCGAACACGATCTCGTCCCAGCTCGGCATCGCGGCACGGCCGCGACGGTTCGCGGTCTTGGCCGTCGCCTCGCCCGAGTCGAAGGGGCTGATCGACCGCGGGGCGGGCAGATCCTCCTCCTCGGGCTCGGCCGCGGAGTCGGCGGGCACGTCGAGCGGGATGTCGATGATGCGGATGCTCCCGGTCGACGGGTGCGCCGCCCGCGACGCCTCGCGGTCGTCCTGCGGGGCGGCCTCGCGCTCGCCGCGACGGCGACGCAGCGCCTCCAGCAGGTCGGCGGTGTTGGACACGTCCGCAGTCGTCTCCTCATCGGGGGCCGTGCGCACGCCGGGGCGCGCGGGCGCGATTGAGATCGGTGCGGCCGGCGAGGAGGGGGCGGAAGCGGGGGCGACGGCCACGGGCGCCTCGCCCAGGTCGTCCGAGAGCAGGAAGGCGCCGCTGTCGAACCGCGTGCGGTCGTCGGCGTCGCTCGCCGATACGGCGCGCAGGCGGGGGATGAGCGTGGTGGGCGTCTCGCTCTGCTGCGACAGCGACTGGGCCTCGTGATTGGAGGGGACGAGCGCCGACTTCTTCGGCTCGAAGGTCCACCGGGCCTCGCGCTCCGTCTCGCCCTCCAGGAACGAGACGGTTACGAGCCAGTGCTGCTCGAGCTTGCGGCTCGCCCAGCGCACGGCCGTCGCGGAGACGTCGTCGAGGCGCGAGTCGATGATCGCGCCGAAGGTGTGGGCGCCGACGCCGGACTCCGTGTCGGCGGCGACGGCGACGGGAACGCTCCGGGCCGCGGTGACGACGTACTCGCGCTCGGCGAGCACGGGGCCCTCGAATCGCTGGATGTACTCCAGGGGCTCCCCGGTGCGCTCGACGACCTCGGCCGCCGTCAGACCCGAGCGGATGAGGGTCTGCACCTCGCGCGGCGAGACTCGGTGCGCGGCGGCGGCCGCCGGCCGGTTCTGCCGGAGGGCGGTGTGCAGCGCCTCGGTGATGGGCACGCGGTAGCGTGCGCCGTCGGCCGAGACGACGATCAGGGCGCCGTTCTCGGCTCCGATGGCGGTGAGTTCGTCCATGACGAGACCCTCTCGTTCGCGGTGGTCGGGCACAGCATCCCACGCCGTCGGCCCGTAGCCCGGGAATAGCGCGGGCGTGCCGCGAGTTGGCGCTCGAGCACGGTCGACATGAGGGTTCTGAGACGGTTTGCGTTTCGAAGGGCCTTCCTGCAAACTGTGGCCGCCGCCCGCGGCCCTCAGCGATTTCTCCCCCGGATTTCCCCCAGAACGGACACCATGGCTACCGATTACGACGCACCCCGCAAGACCGACGAGGACACCGACTCGATCCAGGCCTTGCAGGAGCGCGTGCCCGACAAGATGTCGGGCGTCGTCGACGCCGAGGACGCCGACAACCCGGGCTTCGAGCTCGGCGGCGCCGACCTCGCCGACCTCGACCTCGACGTCGTCGTGCTGCCGCCGCAGGCCGACGAGTTCACCTGCGTCAGCTGCTTCCTCGTGAAGCACCGCTCGCAGCTCGACCACGAGGAGAAGCTCGGGGCCGTCTGCCGCGAGTGCGCCGCCTGACCCTCCTCCTCGACTACACGGCCGTCGCCCTCTGATCGGGGCGGCGGCCGTCGTCGTCAGAGGGCCTCCCGCGGGTCGGCTCAGGTCGTCGCGGCCGCGCGCTCCGCGCGCAGCGCCGCCACGAAGTCCTCGGGCCGCCGGGTCGACAGCAGCCAGTACGGCGCGGGGTCGTCCGGGTCGAGCACCGCGATGCGCACCACCGGTTCGACCCAGCCGCGCAGCATGAGCCAGGCGCGAGCATCCCCGCCCGGGCCCTTCTCGTGCCGGGCGTCGTCGCCGCGTGCCACGATCGCCTCGCCGGTGAGGGCGACGGGGATGCTCGCTCGGCCCGCGCGGAGCATCCCGTCGCCCACCACGATCTCGGGCGCCGAGGTCAGGAGCAGCACCACGCTGCCCGCCGCGAGCACGATCGCGACGATGCCGCCCACGATCAGGTCGATGGGGGAGAAGACGAGCAGGGTGGCGGGGATGACGAGGGCGATGACGCCGTACATCCAGGCGGAGGGCCACAGTCGCTCGCGATAGCTCGTCATGCCCCCTATTCGACCATGCACTAGCCTCGTGCCGTGCCGAACGACGTCGAGGTCCTCATCGCGGGCGACCGGGTTCCGGTCTACGCCCACCCCGGCGATGCGGGAGCCGATCTGCTCGCGGCGGAGGCGGTCGTCATCCCCCCGGGGGAGCGGGCGACGATCGGCACCGGCACCGCCATCGCGCTGCCCGACGGCTGCGTCGCGTTCATCGTCCCCCGCAGCGGGCTCGCGGCCCGGCACGGCATCACGATCGTCAACAGCCCGGGGACCGTCGACGCCGGCTACCGGGGCGAGATCCGGGTCACGCTTCTCAACACCGACGCGCGCGAGCCCTTCGAGGTGCGCGTTGGCGACCGCATCGCCCAGATGATCGTGCAGGAGGTGCTGCGCGCCCGGTTCGTCCCCGTCGAGAGCCTGCCCGGCAGCCACCGCGGTGAGCAGGGCTTCGGCTCGACGGGCTACCGTGGACGAGCCGCATCGACTGAAGGAGCACCCGAGTGACCGACACGAGCCTGACCGACGGGCCCCTGCCCGACGACGCGAAGTCGGCGCCGGAGGATCGCGAGACCGCCGGGCCGCTCGACGAGGCCGAGGCCAACGCCGTGCGCCCCTACGTCGACCTCGGCGGCGTCAAGATCGTGCCGCGGCCCGACCTCCAGCTGCGGCTCGAGGTCGAGGAGGGCTCGAAGCGGGTCATCGCCGTCGGCATCGACTACGCCGGCTCCACCCTCCAGGTGCAGCCCTTCGCCGCTCCGCGCTCGAGCGGGCTGTGGCACGAGGTGCGCGGTCAGATCACGGAGCAGATCAAGAAGCAGGGCGGCGAGACCACCGAGCGCGACGGCGCGTTCGGCCCCGAGATCATCGCGCGCATCCCCGTCGCCGGCGGAGAGCCGGGCGCGACGCGCATCGCGCGCTTCATCGGTGTCGACGGGCCGCGCTGGTTCCTCCGCGGCGTCGTGGCGGGCCAGGGCGCGATCGATGCCGACGCCGCGCAGCAGATCGACGACGTCTTCCGCAGCATCGTGGTCGTCCGCGGGCAGACCCCCATGCCGCCCCGCGACCTCATCCCGCTGACCGTCCCCGCGGGCGCGACGCAGTCGGCGGCCGGCCCCGGTGCCACCGGGCAGGCCGGTGCCGCCGCCCCCTCCGCATCGCAGGCATGAGCACCGAGGGTCCCGACGACGGGGCGCGGCCGACCGGAGCCGAGCGCCCGAGCGATGACGCGCCCGCGACGGGCGCCGCGTCCTCCGCTGAGCAGGCACCCTCCGTGACGGATGCCCTCTCCGAGGCCGCGCGCAAATCGGCCTTCGCCCGCGTCGCACCCGGTGAGCGCCCTACGGCCGCCGACCTCTGGGCCGCCGTCGGCGGGGTGCGCGGGCTCGTGGAGTCGCTGCTTCCGGGCTTCCTCTTCCTCGTGGTGTTCGCGATCACGCAGGAGGTCACGCCCTCGGTGCTCGTCCCCGTGGGCATCGCCGTCCTCTTCGTCGTGGTGCGGGCCGTCACCCGCTCGCCGATCCTGCCCGCGGTCGTCGGGCTCGTCGGCATCGCGCTCTCGGCAGGGCTCGCCCTCGCCACGGGCCGCGCGGAGGAGAACTTCCTCCTCGGCTTCGTCATCAACGCCGTCTGGATCACCGCCCTGCTCGTGAGCCTCGCCGTGCGCCGTCCGCTGATCGGCGTCATCACCGCACTGCTGACCGGCGACGCCGAGTGGCGGGCCGACAGCGCGAAGCGCACCGTGCTCACCGTCACGACGTGGCTCTGGGTGGGTCTGTTCGCCCTCCGGCTCGGCGTGCAGGTGCCGCTCTACCTCGCCGAGCAGGCGACGGCCCTCGCCGCCACCAAGCTGCTCATGGGGGTGCCGCTCTACGCGGCGGTGCTCTGGGTGACCTGGCTCATGGTGCGCTCGGTCTACGCCCGCCGGGTCGACTGAGTCTTTCGCGGCGGCTCGGGCGGGCATCCCTCACCGCTCTCGACCGGGTGTCGACGCCGCGCCCGTGACCGCCGGTGCTACCATGAAGTATCTCGACATCAAGATAAATTTCCGGGCTCACCGCTCGCGATGTCGCACCGAATCGCCCCCTGGGGCGAGCGCGCCCCGGCGGCTAGGCTGACCGGTGGTCGGTGCGCGGATGCCCGGCAGATCTCAAGGAGACGGCGACGTGTCAGCAGTGAACAGCTTCGATTCGATGGACACCCTAGATGTCGGAGGCACCGAGTACCAGGTGTTCCGCATCGACAAGGTGGCGGGCTACGAGAAGCTCCCCTTCAGCCTCAAGGTCCTACTCGAGAACCTGCTGCGCACGGAGGACGGCAAGAACGTCACGGCTGAGCAGATCCGGGCCCTCGGCTCGTGGCAGCCGACGGCCGAGCCCGACACCGAGATCCAGTTCACGCCCGCGCGCGTCGTCATGCAGGACTTCACCGGCGTGCCCTGCATCGTCGACCTCGCCACCATGCGCGAGGCCGTCGCCGCCCTCGGCGGCGACCCGCACAAGATCAACCCGCTGGCGCCCGCCGAGCTCGTGATCGACCACTCCGTCATCGCCGACCTCTTCGGCTCGGCCAACGCGCTCGAGCGCAACGTCGAGATCGAGTACGAGCGCAACGGCGAGCGCTACCAGTTCCTGCGCTGGGGCCAGACGGCCTTCGACGACTTCAAGGTCGTCCCCCCGGGAACGGGCATCGTGCACCAGGTGAACATCGAGCACCTCGCGAAGGTCACCTACACGCGCACCGTCGACGGCGTGCTGCGCGCCTACCCCGACACCTGCGTCGGCACCGACTCGCACACCACGATGGTCAACGGCCTGGGCGTGCTCGGCTGGGGCGTCGGCGGCATCGAGGCCGAGGCCGCGATGCTCGGCCAGCCCGTGTCGATGCTGATCCCCAAGGTCGTCGGCTTCAAGCTCTCCGGGGCCATCCCCACCGGCGTCACCGCGACCGACGTCGTGCTGACGATCACCGACATGCTGCGCAAGCACGGCGTCGTCGGCAAGTTCGTCGAGTTCTACGGCGAGGGCGTCGCCTCGGTGCCGCTCGCAAACCGCGCCACCATCGGCAACATGAGCCCGGAGTTCGGCTCGACGGCGGCGATGTTCCCCATCGACGACGTCACCCTCGACTACCTGCGCCTCACCGGCCGCAGCGAGAGCCAGGTCGCGCTCGTCGAGGCCTACTCCAAGCTGCAGTCGCTCTGGCACGACCCGAGCACCGAGCCGGTGTTCAGCGAGTACCTCGAGCTCGACCTCGCCACCGTCGTGCCCTCGATCGCCGGCCCGCGCCGCCCGCAGGACCGCATCGTTCTCACCGAGGCCAAGTCCGCCTTCGAGACCGCGCTCGTGGACTACACCAGCCACGACCACTCCAAGGTCGACGCCGCCGTCGAGGGCACCTTCCCGGCCTCCGACCCGATCGGGCTCACCCCGCAGGACGAGGAGTCGGCCCACGAGCTCTCGCACCGCCACCGCTCGCACTCGCCCGCCACCGCCTCGGCCCCCATCGACGTCACGGTCGACGGCACCGAGTTCACCCTCGACCACGGTGCGGTCACGATCGCGGCGATCACCTCGTGCACCAACACCTCGAACCCCTCGGTCATGCTCGCCGCCGGGCTGCTCGCCCGCAACGCGGTGCAGCGCGGCCTTAAGGCCAAGCCCTGGGTGAAGACCACCCTCGCGCCGGGGTCGAAGGTCGTCACGGACTACTACGAGAAGGCCGGCCTCACCGACGACCTCGAGGCCCTCGGCTTCTACACGGTCGGCTACGGCTGCACGACGTGCATCGGCAACTCCGGCCCCCTCGCCGAGGAGATCTCGGCGGCCATCGCCGAGAAGGACCTCGCCGTCACCGCGGTGCTCTCGGGCAACCGCAACTTCGAGGGTCGCATCAACCCCGACGTGAAGATGAACTACCTCGCGAGCCCGCCGCTCGTCATCGCCTACGCGCTCGCCGGCTCGATGAACTTCGACTTCGAGAAGGATGCCCTCGGAACCGACGCGGACGGCGTCGAGGTCTTCCTCAAGGACATCTGGCCCGACGCGGCCGAGGTGCAGTCGACGATCGACTCCTCGATCGACACGGCGATGTTCGACACGCAGTACGCCTCGGTCTTCGAGGGCGACGAGCGCTGGCGCTCGCTCCCGACGCCCGCGGGCGCCACCTTCGAGTGGGACTCCGAGTCGACCTACGTGCGCAAGCCCCCGTACTTCGACGGCATGACCCTCGAGACCACGCCGGTCAGCGACATCGTCGGGGCCCGCGTGCTGGCCAAGCTCGGCGACTCGGTCACGACCGACCACATCAGCCCGGCCGGCTCCATCAAGGCCGACTCGCCCGCCGGCGCCTACCTGATGGAGCACGGGGTCGACCGCAAGGACTTCAACTCCTACGGCTCGCGCCGCGGCAACCACGAGGTCATGATCCGCGGAACCTTCGCGAACATCCGTCTGCGCAACCAGCTGCTCGACGGCGTCGAGGGCGGATTCACCCGCGACTTCACCGAGGCGGATGCCCCGCAGGCGTTCATCTACGACGCGAGCCAGCGCTACCAGGCCGCGGGCATCCCGCTCGTGATCCTCGCCGGCAAGGAGTACGGATCGGGCTCGAGCCGCGACTGGGCGGCGAAGGGCACGAGCCTGCTCGGCGTCAGCGCCGTCATCGCCGAGAGCTTCGAGCGCATCCACCGCTCGAACCTGATCGGCATGGGCGTCGTCCCGCTGCAGTTCCCCGCCGGCCAGTCGGCCGAGTCGCTGGGGCTCGACGGCACGGAGATCATCTCGATCTCCGGCATCGAGCAGCTCAACGAGGGCACGACGCCGAAGACCGTGCGCGTGACGGCCGCCCCGACGGCGCACTCCGCTGCGGGCAAGGCGCCGATCGAGTTCGACGCGGTCGTGCGCATCGACACCCCGGGCGAGGCGGACTACTACCGCAACGGCGGCATCCTGCAGTACGTGCTGCGCAGCCTCGTCTAGACGCCGCGCTGCGCGAAGGGCCCGATCGATGCGTCGATCGGGCCCTTCGGCATCCCTCCCGCCCCGACGGCATCCGCGTACAGCGGACACTCCGGCAACATCCAGTCATCGGGCGGCGGGGGAGCCCCGATCGGCCAGGCCTCCTGCCGTAGAGTGCTGGGATGGCACTGCTCGACAGCATCGACGGACCCCGCGATCTCGATCGCCTCAGCGATGAGGAGATGACGGAGCTCGCGGCGGAGATCCGCCGCTTCCTCGTCACCGAGGTCTCGAAGACGGGCGGCCACCTCGGCCCGAACCTCGGCGTGGTGGAGACGACCCTCGCCATCCATCGGGTGTTCGACTCGCCCCGCGATGCGATCGTCTGGGACACCGGGCACCAGTCGTACGTGCACAAGCTGCTGACCGGCCGCAAGGACTTCTCGCGCCTGCGCCAGAAGGGCGGCCTCGCGGGCTACCCGCAGCGCTCGGAGAGCCCGCACGACATCGTCGAGAGCTCGCACGCCTCGAGCTCGCTGAGCTGGGCCGACGGCATCTCGCGCGCGTTCACGATGACCGGGCAGGGCGATCGGCACGTCGTCGCCGTGGTCGGCGACGGAGCCCTCACCGGCGGCATGACCTGGGAGGCGCTGAACAACATCAGCGACGACAACAGCCGCAACCTCGTGCTCATCGTCAACGACAACGGGCGCTCGTACGCCCCCACGATCGGCGGCATGGCCCGCTTCCTCTCCGATGTGCGCACCCGCCGGTCCTACCGCCGGTTCCGCACCTCGACGGAGAGCTTCTTCGGTCACCTCGGCGCCCCCGGTCGCGCGCTCTACCGCGGGGTCCGCGGCGGCCTCCACGGCTTCCTCTCCCGGTTCAGCAACAACGAGGCGCTCTACTCGAACCTCGACATCAAGTACATCGGCCCCGTCGACGGCCACGACCTGCGCGATATGGAGCGGGCGCTGCGCCAGGCCAAGGAGTACGGCGCGCCGGTCATCGTGCACACCATCACTCAGAAGGGCCGCGGCTACGAGCCGGCTCTCGCGGATGTGGCCGACCAGTTCCACGCGGTCGGCCAGATCGACCCCGAGACGGGCGAGTCGGTCGAGACCTCCACCCGCCCCTCGTGGACGAGCGTGTTCTCGGAGGAGCTGGTGACCCTCGCCGACCGCGATGAGCGCATCGTCGGGATCACCGCGGCCATGCTGCGGCCCACCGGACTGCACAAGCTCGCGGAGAAGCATCCCGGACGGGTGCTCGATGTGGGCATCGCCGAGCAGCACGCGGTCACCTCGGCCGCCGGGCTCGCCTTCGGAGGCATGCACCCCGTCGTCGCGGTCTACGCCACCTTCATCAACCGCGCCTTCGACCAGGTGCTCATGGATGTCGCCCTGCACAAGGCCGGCGTCACCTTCGTGCTCGACCGCGCCGGCGTGACCGGTCCCGACGGGCCGAGCCACCACGGCATCTGGGATCTCGCGATCCTGCAGGTCGTGCCGAACATCCGCCTCGCGGCGCCGCGCGATGCGACCCGGCTGCGCGAGGAGCTCGCCGAGGCGGTCGCGGTGCAGGATGCTCCCACCGTGCTCCGCTTCTCGAAGGGCTCGGTCGGCACCGAGTTCGACGCGGTCCGGCGCACGGCCGACGGCGTCGACGTGCTGCGCGAGGCGCCGCACAAGGACGTGCTCATCGTCACGGTCGGTCCGATGGCCAAGCTCGGGCTCGACGTCGCGGAGCGGCTCGCCGCCCAGGGGATCGGTGCGACCGTGGTCGACCCGCGCTGGGTCGTGCCGGTGCCGCGCAGCATCATCGACCTCGCACGGGATCACCGCATCGTCGTGAGCATCGAAGACGGCATCCGCGTCGGCGGGATCGGCACGCGCATCCGACAGGATCTGCGCGCCGCCGGCGTCGACACCGCCGTGGACGAGCTGGGTCTGCCCGACGAGTTCCTCGACCACGCCAGCCGCGACGAGATCCTCGAGCAGGTCGGGCTCACGCCGCAGGCGATCGCCCGCGACCTCGTCGCCCAGGTGCTCGGCCGCCGTATCCCCGTCGCCCGACCGCTGCCCGGCGAGGACGCGGCCGAACTCGACGACTCCCGCCTCGCAGAGGGCACCGGTACCGCGGATCACGAGCAGGACGAGCGTCGGCGCTAGCCGCCCCGCCTCACGTCGTCCGGTCGGATGTCGAGCCGGCGGTGTCGTCGGGGCTGCGGCTGCCGCCCAGGCTTCTCACGCACGTCGGTCGTGCTGGAGAACCGCTCGGCCCCCGGCAGCTCGAGCAACGCTGATCGTGACGGCACCCCGGCGGGCACGTCGCCGCGCAGCCGCTCCGGACCGTCGGGCTCACGACCGACGACGGCCCCCGCCCTCCCTCAGGAAGGCGGGGGCCGTCGCGATGCGGGAACCCGGTTGATTCAGCCGACGCCCTGGATGCGGGGGTCGTGGAAGGTGGCGCCGAAGACGCGCTCCGACGCGCCGACGCGATCCAGGAAGGGCGTGACGCCGCCCATCTGGAACGGCCAGCCCGCACCGAGGATCATGCAGAGGTCGATGTCCTCCGCCGCACTCACCACGCCCGATTCGAGCATCCGGTGGATCTCGTCGGCGAGGCCGTCCTCGAGGCGCGCCGTGAGCTCCGCCACGGTCGAGGGGCGGGCGCCCTCCGGCCGGTGCTTCGCGACGATCTTGACGGCCTTCTTGTCGATCCCGGTGGGGTTACCCTTCCCGTCCTTCTCCAGCAGCACGCCCGCCTCGGCGAGCTCGTGGAGCGCCGCGGAGGGGAAGAACCGCTCGGGGAAGGCCGCGTGGTGGGTGTCGAGCACATGAGCGCCCACCTTGAGACCGACGAGGTCGAGCAGGACGAACGGATCCATCGGCAGACCGAAGTGGCGCTGAGCCGCGACGACGTCCTCGAAGGGCGTGCCGTTCTCGACCGCGTGCATCGCCTCGCCGAGCAGCTTGGCGAGGATGCGGTTGACGACGAAGCCGGGGGAGTCGGCGGTGATGACGGCGTTCTTGCGCAGCTTCTGCGCCACCCCCATCGCCGTGGCGAGGGTCGCGTCATCGGTGGCCGGCGCGTTGACGACCTCGATGAGCGGCATGACGGCCACCGGATTGAAGAAGTGGAAGCCGACGACCCTCTCGGGGTGCTTCAGCTCCGCGCCGATCTGCTCGACCGAGAGCGAGGAGGTGTTCGTCGCGAGCACGGCCTCGGGCGAGACGTGCTGCTCGATCTCGGCGAAGACGGCCTGCTTGATCGAGAGCTCCTCGAACACGGCCTCGATCACCCAGTCGCAATCGGCGAAGTCGGCCTTGTCGACGGTGCCCGAGAGCAGCGCGCGCAGGCGGTTCGCCTCGTCGGAGTCGAGTCGGCCCTTCTGCTGCAGCTCGTCGAGCTCGCCGTGGATGTAGGCGAGGCCCTTGTCGACGCGCGCCTGGTCGAGGTCGGTGATGATCACCGGCACCTGCAGGCGGCGCAGGAAGAGCAGCGCGAACTGGCTGGCCATGAGACCCGCGCCGAGCACGCCGACCTTCGTCACGGGCTTCGCGAGCGCCTTGTCCGGCGCTCCCGCGGGGCGCTTCGCCCGCTTCTGCACGAGGTTGAAGGCGTAGATGGATGCCCGGAACTGGTCGCCCGAGATGAGCTCGCCGAGCGCCTCGTCCTCGGCGGCGAAGCCCTGCGCCTTGGTGCTCGACTTCGCGGCCTTGAGCAGATCGAGAGCGACGTAGGGGCTCTTCGCGACCGTGCCGATGCGCTTCTCGAGCATCTTGCGGGCGATGCCGATCGCGGCATCCCACTTGACGGCGCGCTCGAGCTTGCCGGGCTCGTTCGCCCGCTTGACCTTGGTGCGTCCGGCGATCACGCCGTCGGCCCAGCGGATCGAGTCCTCGAGGAAGCTCGCGGAGTCGAACATCGCGTCGGCCATGCCCAGTTCGAACGCCTGGGGCGCCTTGAGCATCCGGTTGTTCTTCAACGGGTTCTCGATGACGACCTTCAGGGCGTTCTCGATGCCGATGAGGTTGGGCAGCAGCCAGGCGCCGCCCCAACCGGGGATGATCCCGAGGAAGACCTCGGGCAGCGCGATGCCGGCCGCGTTGCGGTCGATCGTGCGGTAGTCGGCGTTGAGGGCGACCTCGACGCCGCCGCCGAGCGCGAGCCCGTTGATGAAGACGAACGAGGGCACCCCGAGCTCGCCGAGCTTGCCGAGCGCGTAGTGACCGAGCTGGGCCATCGCGACGCCCGCCTCACGGCTCGGGATGTCGCCGACCTTCGAGAGGTCGGCCCCGGCCGCGAGGATGAACGGCTTGCCGGTGACGGCGACCGCCGCGATCTCGCCGCGGGCGGCGCGGGCCGCCTGGTCGTCCATGACGCGGGCGAACTGGAGCAGCCCCTGCGGGCCGAGCGTGCTGGGGCGGGTGTGGTCGCGGCCGTTGTCGAGGGTGACGAGCGCGAGCACGCCGCCGCTCGGCACCGGCACGTCGCGCACGTGGGAGTGCGTGACCACCTCGTCGTCGCTGAGGGCGAGCAGGCTGTCGAACTGGCCGACCGAGTACTGGCTGATGGCGCTGGCCATGGTCACTTCTTTCCCTTGTAGTGCGGGTTCTCCCAGATGACGCTGCCGCCCTGGCCGAGGCCGACGCACATGGCCGTGAGGCCGTAGCGCACGTCGGGTCGCTCCTCGAACTGGCGGGCGAGCTGGATCATCAGCCGCACGCCCGAGCTGGCCAGGGGGTGGCCGACGGCGATCGCGCCGCCCCAGGGGTTGACGCGCGGGTCGTCGTCGTCGATGCCGAAGTGGTCGAGCAGGCTCAGCACCTGCACCGCGAAGGCCTCGTTGAGCTCGAAGAGCCCGATGTCATCGATCGTCAGGCCGGCCTTGCGCAGCGCCTTCTCGGTCGAGGGGATCGGTCCGATGCCCATGACCTCGGGGGCGACGCCGGCGAAGGCGAAGCTCACCATGCGCATCTTGACCCCGAGACCGAGCTCCTTCGCGGCCTCGGCGCTCGCGAGCAGGCTCACGGTCGCGCCGTCGGTGAGCGGCGAGGCGTTGCCGGCGGTCACACGGCCGTGGGGGCGGAACGGGGTCTTCAGCGTCGCGAGGCCCTCCATGGTCGTACCCGGGCGCAGACCCTCGTCCTGCGTGGCGAGACCGTAGCCCTGCTCGCTGCGGAGGGCGACGGGGATGAGGTCGGGCTGGATCTTGCCCGCCTCGTAGGCGGCGGCGACCTTCTGCTGGCTGCGCATGCCGAAGCGGTCGGAGCGCTCCTTGGTGAGCTGGGGGAAGCGGTCGTGCAGTCGCTCGGCGGTCATGCCCATGTTGAGGGCGTCACCGCTCACGAGCTTCTCGGCGAGGAATCGCGGGTTCGGATCGGCATCCAGCCCCATCGGGTGGCGGCCCATGTGCTCGACGCCGCCGGCGATGGCGACGTCGTAGGCACCGAACGCGATGCCTCCGGCGACCGTCGTGGCCGCCGTCATGGCGCCCGCGCACATGCGATCGATCGCGTAGCCGGGAACCGACATCGGCAGGCCCGCGAGGATCGCGGCGGTGCGGCCGAGCGTGAGGCCCTGGTCGCCCTGCTGGGTCGTCGCGGCGATCGCGACATCGTCAATGCGCTCCTTCGGCAACGAGGGGTTGCGCTCGAGCAGACCGATCATCGCCTTCACGATGAGATCATCGGCGCGGGTGCCCCAGTACATCCCCTTCTCGCCTGCACGTCCGAACGGGGTACGAACCCCATCCACGAATACGACTTCGGCTCGATCGGCCACTCTGCCTCCCTCTCTCGGACAACGCCCGCCAGCCTAGGAGGCCCCCAGCGCGCGGCAGGCTTCGTGTGCTCAACCCTACGAAGGGGTCTCCGCGGCCTCGTCCGGGCCTTGGGCCGCATCGACAAAGGCACGGGCGATCACCTGTGCTGTTGCGTCAATCTGCCACGCTCGCGCACCGAGCTCCGAGAGAGCGGCCGCGATGGAGTCGGCGTCGATCTCGGCGGGCGGATTCCAGGCCAGCCGGCGCAGGTGGTCGGGCGTCAGAAGGTTCTCGAGCGGGATCGTGCGGGCCTCGCCGACCGCGGCGACCGCGGGCTTCGCGATCTTCAGCCGTCGGTCGGCCTCGGGGTTGCGGTCGGCCCACGACCGCGGGGGCGGGATGGTCTCCTCACCCGAGCGCAGCACCGGCAGATCAGCGGTAGTGCGGCCGGTCTCGATGGCGGCCCACCAGCGGTCGAGCTGCGAGCGGCTCGCCCGCCCGTGGAAGCCCTGCAGCGCCGCGAGCTCGCGCTTGCTCGTCGCCGCGGACCGGGCCGCGACGATGATCGAGGCGTCGGGGAGCAGACGGCCCGGCGCGCTGTCGATCTCGCGCGCGTAGGCGTCGCGCGCGAGCCAGAGCTCGCGGGCGACCGCCAGGGCGCGCTGCCCGCGCACGGTGTGCAGGCCGGAGAGGCGGCGCCAGGGCTCGGCCTTCGGCTCGGGAGCCGAGCGGGAGAGCACCGCGGCGAACTCTTCGGCGGCGAGCTCCGCTTTGCCGTCGGCCTCCAGGCGGGCGGCGATCGCATCGCGCACGTCCACCAGCAGCTCGACGTCGAGCGCCGCGTAGGTCAGCCAGGAGGCCGGCAGCGGTCGCGTGGACCAGTCGGCTGCCGAGTGCTCCTTCGCCAGGTGCAGCCCCAGGGTCTCCTCGACCACGGCGCCGAGACCCACTCGGGGCAGGCCCGCGAGGCGCGCTCCAAGCTCGGTGTCGAAGAGGCTGCGGGGTTCGAGGTCGAGCTCGCGCAGGCAGGGGAGATCCTGGCTGGCCGCGTGCAGCACCCACTCCTCGCCGCCGATCGCCTCCTGCAGCTCGGAGAAGTCGCCGACGGCGGGGGGATCGAACATGAAGGTGCCGGAGCCCCGGCGGAAGACCTGGATGAGGTAGGCCCGCTGGGAGTAGCGGAAGCCGCTCGCGCGCTCAGCATCCACCGCCACCGGGCCGTGGCCGGCACGCAGCGCGGCGACCGCGTCGAGGTAGTCCTCGCGCGTCTCGATGACGAACGGCGGGCTCGCGGGAACGGCCATCGGCAGGGGAGCCCGCTCGTCGTCGGCGGGCGAGGCGGGGGAGCCGGGAGCGGCCGGGGAGTCGACGGTCGTCACAGCGCCGCGCTCGGCGGCGGACCCGGTGGTCGGCGGCACGGCCGGTTCGCCGACCTCCGCCGGGTCGGGCGTCGCGGGTCGACCGGGCAGGCGCGCACGGGCAGACTCGGGCACTTCGAAGGGATCGGGGATCGGGTCAGGCACGGGGGCTCCGTCGTCGGGGGAGGGTCACGACGCCCTCGGGGGAGGGCGGGTAGCCGGCGACCATGCACAACAGCTCGGCCCACCCCTCCACGTGCGCCGCGAGGTCGTCGTCGAGCGGGGTCCACGAGGCGCGCAGCTCGATCTGGGCTCCGCTGCCCTGGGAGGCGAGCTCGCCGTAGCCGGTCGAGAGGATGCGCGTGGCGGTGCCGCTCGCCGCGGTGTACCGAGCGCCGCGATCGGCGAGAGCGTCGGTGAGCCAGGCCCAGGCCACGTCGGCCACGAAGGGGTCGAGACCGATGTCGTTCTCGAGGGGCGCCTGCGCGAGGCACACGATGCGCATCGGGCCGCCCCAGCCCTCGGGGGAATCGGGGTCGTAGAGCAGGATGAGCCTGCCCGTGCCGAGGTCGGCGTCGTCGGCGTGACGCGCGGGGTTGACGTCGGCGGCGAGGGCGTGGGCGTAGGGGGCGAGTCCCGTCGGCGCCGGGATCGTCGTGACGACCAGCTCGGCCCGCGGCGTCGCGGCGTCGAGCGACGCGACGAGGGCCGCGAACACGGCCGCGGGGTCGATGGCGACGGGAGAGGCGGGCACGTGTGCAGACTAGGAGCAGTTGCTAGGTTCGTCGCGTGAGACTCGCCGGGCCACCCGCACCCGCGCTGGTGCGCGCCCGATGAGCGCCGCCTCGAACGCGCGCGCGGCCCTGCTGGTCGGGGCGCTCGCGCTGGGGACCGCAGCGGCGGCAGCGGCGGCGACGGCGGCGATCGCGGTCGGCATGGCGCGGAGGGTCGTGACGCCGGCGGTGCGGCGCGAGGAGGACGTCGCGATCCTCGCGGCGGACGTCGATGCCGGATGGATCAGGCTCGCCCGCACCCCCGATACGGTCGTGCCCGGCCGGTACGGCCTCTGGTTCGCCGGTGGCTCCGGTCACGCTCGCATCGGCCGGGTGCTCACGACGACGTCGACGACCGTGACCCGCCTACTGGAGAGCGTGCAGATCGGGCGCCTCGAGGATGCCCGCCGCGGCCGCTGGGGCGCCTGGTACCACCTCGTCCCCGCCGATCTCGGGCTCGACGCCGACGAGCTGGACGTCATGACCGAGCTCGGGCCCGCCCCCGCCTGGGCCGTGCATCCGGCGACCGGGCCGTCGACCGACTGGGTCATCCAGGTGCACGGTCGGGGCGTCACCCGCTCGGAGGGCCTGCGCGCCCTCCCCGTCTTCCGCCGCGCCGGCTTCTCGAGCCTGCTCATCAGCTACCGGAACGACGGCCTCGCACCGCCGAGCGCCGACCGCCGCTACGCCCTCGGCCTCGAGGAGTGGCGCGACGTGGAGTCGGCGGTGGCCGAGGCGATGCGGCGGGGCGCCCGGCGCATCGTCATCATGGGCTGGTCGATGGGCGGCGCGATCGCGCTCCAGTTCCTGACCCGGTCACCGCTCGCGCGCCACGTCATCGGCGCCGTTCTCGAGTCGCCCGTCGTCGACTGGCGCACGGTCCTCCGCTTCCACGCCGCGCTCTCCGGTCTTCCCCGGCCCGTCGGCGAGATCGCGCTCGGCGTGCTCGGATCGGCCGGTGCGCGCCCCTTGCTCGGCACGGGCGCCCCGATCGATCTGCGGGAGCTCGACCTCGTCGCCCGCGCCGACGAGCTCGCCGTGCCGCTGCTGCTGCTGCACAGCGACGACGACGGCTACGTGCCGGCGGAGGCCTCGCTCGCCCTCGCCGCCGCTCGGCCCGACATCGTGACGCTCGAGCGCTTCGCCGTCGCCCGGCACACCAAGCTCTGGAACGTCGACCCGGTGCGCTGGGAGGCGGTCATCGCCCGGTGGCTCCGGGCTCGCGGTCAGGAGGACGCGGAGACCCTCGACCAGCGCGCGTAGGCGAGGCCGTCGGCGTCGACGAGCAGCTGGGTGCGCTGCCAGGGGGTGAGAGGGGCATCCCCGCCGCCGAGGAGGGGCAGCGCGCGGCCCCCGAGTCGCGGGGTCGTCGTGAGGCACAGCTCATCGAGGAGGTCCGCGTCGAGCAGCGCGCGGATGACGGAGGGGCCGCCCTCCGCCACGAGCGAGCGGAACCCGAGCTCGCGCAGGGACCCCACCGCCTGGGCGATCGAGAACCCGGTCTCGTCGACGATCTCGATGCGGTGGGGGAGGGCCGCGAGGGATGCCCGCGCGCGCTCGGCCCCCGCGAGCGTGGTCAGTACGACGACGGGAGCGGCGCCCTCGCGCGGCTCGAGGCGATGACCGGCGAGATCTCCGCTCGCCGTGACGATGGCGAGCGGCGCGCGGGAGGGCAGGCGGTACCCCTCCACCCGCACCGTGCCGGCCCCGACGAGCACGGCGTCGGCCGACTCGCGGATGACGCCGAGGATCATGCGATCGGTGCGGCTGCTGAGGGAGTCGGACCCGCCGTCACCGCCGGCCGCCCGGCCGTCGATGGTGACGACGAGGTTGCACCGGATGCCCTCCGCGTCCCGCGGCGCGTACCACTCGAGCAGCCGATCCCGAGCCCCCGGCGCCTCGACGTCGAGCTCGTCGCCCGGTGCCGGCAGCAGCCGATGAAGGATCACGCCGCGGTCTTCTCGCGCACCTGGCGCTTGATGCGGCCGAGCATCCCGGTCATGCCCCGCAGGCGCAGCGGGCTGACCGCCGTGGTGAGCCCGAGATCGAAGGCGAAGTCGTCGGGCACGGCGAGGACGGCCGCCGCGTCGAGACCCGAGAGCCCCTGCACGAGGATCGAGGCGAAGCCCCGGGTCGTCGGCGACTCGGCCGGCGCCGTGGCGTGCACGGCGACCGTGCCGTCGTCCACCGCCACGAAGAGGAACACGGGCGACTGGCACTCCTCGACGCGCTCGAGCAGCTCGGGCCGGTCGCGGTACTCCTCCGGCAGCTCGGGCAGCTCGTTCGAGAACTCGAGCAGCAGCTGCAGCCTGTCCTTCTCGGTCAGGGCGAGGAAGTCCTCGCGGGTCTCGGCGAGGGCGGGGGGCAGGTCGACGGTCACGGCGCCAGGCTATCGAGCGGGAGCGTCGCCGGGCTCGGTGCCCGTCGTGATGGGGACGCGCACGGCGCTGCCCCACTCCGTCCACGAGCCGTCGTAGTTGCGCACCTTCTCGACGCCCAGCAGGTGGGTCAGCACGAACCAGGTGTGGCTCGAGCGCTCGCCGATGCGGCAGTAGGCGATGACGTCGTCCGCGTCGCCGACGCCCGCCTCGTCGCGGTAGATCGCCGACAGCTCGTCGAGCGGGCGGAAGGTGCCGTCCTCGTTCGCGGCGCGGCTCCACGGCACGCTGCGCGCGGTCGGGATGTGCCCGGCGCGGAGCGTCCCCTCCTCGGGGTAGGCGGGCGCGGTGGTGCGCTGGCCGCTGTACTCCTCAGGGCTGCGCACGTCGATGAGCGGCTTGCCGAGGTGGTCGAGCACGTCCTCCTTGAAGGCGCGGATGCTCTCATCGCGCCGCTCGACGACGGGGTACTCGGTCGGGGCGGGCGCCGGGGCGTCCGTCGTGATGGCGCGGCCCTCGGCGATCCAGCGGTCGCGGCCGCCGTCGAGCAGTCGAACGTCATCGTGGCCGAACAGCGTGAACACCCACAGCGCGTAGGCCGCCCACCAGTTGCTCTTGTCGCCGTAGATCACGACGGTCGAGTCGCGGGCGATGCCCTTCGCGCTCATGAGCGCCGCGAACTGCGCGCCGTCGATGTAGTCGCGCATGACCGGGTCGTTGAGCTCCGTGTGCCAGTCGACCTTCACCGCGCCGGGGATGTGCCCGACCTCGTAGAGCAGTACGTCCTCGTCGGACTCGACGACGACGAGACCCTCGGTACCGAGGTGCTGCTCGAGCCAGTCGGTCGAGACGAGGCGCTCGGGGTGGGCGTAGCCCTGGAACTTCTTCGTGCTGTCGACGGGGATCGTCATGGCGCTTCTCCTGGCTCGTCGGCGTCCGGACGGGACGGCGGGGGATCGTGGCATCGAGGGGCGGGCCCCCGGTTATCCTGGGAGCGACCGCGCCCGACGAATCTACGCACTCCGGCTGGGCGCCGACCACGATCCGGCACTGATGCGCCGCACCCGAGGAGCTCGACACCGGTGGATTCCGCGACGACCGCACTGCGCCTGATCGACCGCAACCCGGGTCTCGCCGCCGCCGAGC
Source organism: Microcella daejeonensis (assembly GCF_026625045.1). Lineage (GTDB taxonomy): Bacteria > Actinomycetota > Actinomycetes > Actinomycetales > Microbacteriaceae > Microcella > Microcella daejeonensis. Next base: position 2,387,948 of record NZ_CP113089.1, read on the forward strand.
TGCTCAAGCACCTGGCCCCGCCGCCGCAGTTCGCCAGCGCCAGCCTCGAGAACTACGTGCCCGACCCCGCGCATCCCTCGCAGGCGGAGGCCGTCGAGGCGGTGCGGCGGTTCGCCGACGGCGTGCCGGACGCGCCCGCAACCGGGCTCGCCGGGCTGTTCCGCCGCAAGGCCCCGGTGGTGGTCGACAAGCCGGGCATCTACCTCGACGGCGGCTTCGGCGTCGGCAAGACCCACCTGCTCGCCGCCCTATGGCACCGCACGTCGGGCCGCAAGTACTTCGGCACCTTCATCGAGTACACGGCCCTGGTCGGCGCGCTCGGCTACGCGCACGCCGTCGAAGCGCTCTCCGGCGCCCGCCTGATCGCGATCGACGAGTTCGAGCTCGACGACCCCGGCGACACCATGGTGATGTCGCGCCTGCTGGGGCAGCTCGTCGCCGGGGGCACCCGCATCGCCGCCACCTCGAACACGCCGCCGCACGCCCTCGGCGAGGGCCGGTTCGCCGCTCAGGACTTCCTCCGCGAGATCACCGCTCTCGCCGATCGCTTCGACATCTTCCGCATCGACGGCGACGACTACCGCAAGCGCGATATCGAGGGGCATGCCGTGGCGCTCGACGAGGGGGCCTTCACCGATCGCATGCGGCTCGAGACGGCGCGCGGCACGGCGACCGTCGACGACTTCGCCGCCGTGCTCCACCACCTCTCCTCGGTGCATCCGAGCCGGTACATCGGGCTCATCGACGGGCTCACGGCGATCGGACTGCGGGACGTCGCGGTCCTCCGCAACCAGACCGATGCCCTCCGGCTCGTGGCTCTCGTCGACCGCCTCTACGACGCGCAGATCAGGATCGTCGCGACGGGGGTGCCGCTCGACCGGATCTTCACCGAGGACATGCTGTCGGGCGGCTACCGCAAGAAGTACCTGCGCGCGGTCTCGCGCATGATCGCCCTCACCACCGCCTGATCGGCGTTCAGGGGATGCTCGTCCGCCCCCGGTAGACTTCTCAGCAAGGAGCGCCGGGAAGTCTGGTCGGCCCCTCGGCGAGAAGCCGAGCGGAACCGCACCGTCGACCTCTCCCGAAGGACTCCCATGACGCCCTCCCCGCCTCCCGCCGACGCTCCCGTCTCGCCCGGATCGGATTCGCCCGAGGCCGTGCCGGTCGCATCCCCGCCCTCCGATTCCTCGGACGGCGCGGAGCGCTACCGCGAGACCCTCTGGATCGAGCAGATCCTCCGCAAGGAGACGGTCGGCGGGGTCCTCCTGCTGCTCGCCACGGTCGCGGCGGTGGCGCTGGCCAACTCCCCGGTCGCCGCGGCGTACTTCGACCTGCGCGACACCTACGTGAGCGTGGGGTTCGGCGACGCGGTCTTCGAGATCTCCGTCGGGCATCTGGCCGCCGACGGTCTCCTCGCGATCTTCTTCTTCCTCGCCGGCCTCGAGCTCAAGCGCGAGTTCGTCGCCGGCTCGCTGCGCGACCCGCGGCTCGCCCTCGTACCCGTCGCCGCCGCCTTCGGCGGTGCGGCCGTCCCCGCACTGCTCTTCCTCGCCATCAACGCCGCTCAGGGACCGGAGGTGCTGCGCGGCTGGGCCATCCCGCTCGCCACCGACATCGCCTTCGCCCTCGCCGTGCTCGCCGTCGTGGGCACGAGCCTGCCGATCGCGATGCGCACCTTCCTGCTGACGCTCGCCGTCGTCGACGACCTCATCGGCATCACCGTCATCGCCTTCTTCTACACGGACGACCTGCAGCCGGCGTACCTCGTGGCGGCACTCGTGGTGCTGGCGCTGTTCGGGCTCATCGCGCAGCGGTACCAGGAGCTGTTCCGGTTGCGGTCGACCGCGGCCCTGGCCATCCTCGCCCCCATCGGGATCGTGGTGTGGTTCCTCATGTACTCCTCCGGCGTCCACGCCACGGTCGCGGGCGTGCTGCTCGCCTTCACCGTGCCCGTGCTCGCGCGCGGCGGCGAGGAGGACGGCCTCGGCGGCCACGAGGGACTCGCCGAGAAGTTCGAGCACGGCCTGCGCCCCATCTCGGCGGGCTTCGCCGTCCCCGTGTTCGCCTTCTTCTCCGCCGGTGTCGCCGTCGGCGGTCTCGAGGGCCTGGGGGAGGCCATCGCCTCGCCCGTCGCCATCGGCATCGTCGTCGGGCTCGTGGTGGGCAAGACCGTCGGCATCACGGCGGCATCCTGGCTCGTCACCCGGCTCCCGGGCGTCTCCCTTCCGCGCGGCGTCGCCTGGATCGACGTCATCGGGCTCGCCATGCTCGCCGGCATGGGCTTCACCGTGTCGCTGCTGATCAGCGAGCTGAGCTTCGGGCAGGGCACGGCGCTCGACGACGTTGCCAAGGTGGGCATCCTGCTGGGATCGCTCCTCGCCGCCGTCGCGGCCTCCGTGCTGCTGTCGGCCCGCAATCGGCATTACCGTCGGCTCCGCGCCGAGGAGGAGCAGGACTCGGACGGCGACGGCGTTCCCGACATGTACTCCGGTTCAGCGGCGTCATAGGCGATCGGTGGATGCCCGAAACCGGATGTTTACATCGGGCCCCGTCGCGTAACACTCGGGAAACACGCCGACACTTCTCCCGAAACCTCTCGCACTGACACTGAGGAAGCGCCCGACCTCGTCGGGGGATCCACGACCCGATTGTCGGATCCCCGAGCCGGGCCGTCCTTCCCACGGTACAAGAGAGGTTCGACATGGATCAGGGCAACACCGCCTTCCTCCTGTTCGCCGCAGCACTCGTCCTGCTCATGACTCCCGGTCTCGCGTTCTTCTACGGAGGACTCGTCAAGGCCAAGAGCGTGATCAGCATGATGATGCTCAGCTTCGGAGCGATGGCCCTCATCGGGGTCCTCTGGGTGCTCTACGGCTACGCGATCACGTTCTCCAACGAGGGCGTCGGCGGCTTCGTCGGCCTCGACGGCATCCTCGGCGTCGACACCGCGGAGTTCGGCCTCGCCGGCGTGTACGCCGAGGCGGGCGACCCGCAGGGCGGGTTCCCCCTGATCGCCTTCGCGGCGTTCCAGGCGACCTTCGCCATCATCACGGTCGCGCTCATCTCCGGCGCGATCGCCGACCGCGCGAAGTTCGGCGCGTGGATGGTCTTCGCGGGCGTCTGGGCGACCCTCGTCTACTTCCCCGTCGCCAGCTGGGTGTTCAACTTCACGCTCGGCGAGGACGGCAGCGTCGTCGACGGCGGGTGGATCGCCTACACGGTGGGCGCGATCGACTTCGCCGGCGGTACCGCGGTGCACATCAACGCCGGAGCGGCGGCGCTCGCGCTGGCCCTCGTCCTCGGCAAGCGCATCGGCTTCGCCAAGGGCGCCCACGTGCCCCACAACCCGCCGTTCGTGCTCCTCGGCGCCGGTCTGCTCTGGTTCGGCTGGTTCGGGTTCAACGCCGGCTCGGAGCTCGCGGCCGACGGCATCGCCGCCATCGCCTTCATGAACACGATCGCCGCTCCGGCCGCCGCGATCATCGGCTGGCTCATCATCGAGAAGATCAAGGACGGCAAGGCGACCTCGGTCGGCGCCGCCTCGGGTGCCGTCGCCGGCCTCGTCGCGATCACCCCGGCCTGCGCGGTGCTGACCCCGTTCTGGGCGATCGTGCTCGGCCTGCTGGCCGGCGTGCTGTGCGCCCTCGCGGTCGACCTCAAGTTCAAGCTCGGCTTCGACGACTCGCTCGACGTCGTGGGCATCCACCTCGTCGGCGGCCTCATCGGCACCCTCTACATCGGCCTGCTGGGCGAGGGCGTCGGCCTGTTCTTCGGCTTCGGCGCCGAGCAGCTGGGCAAGCAGGCCATCGCCGCCTTCGCGGTGATGATCTACTCCTTCGTGATCGCCTACGTGATCGGCTTCGCCATCGAGAAGACCATGGGCTTCCGGGTGACGCAGGAGGACGAGCTCGCGGGCATCGACCCCGTCGTGCACGGCGAGGAGGGCTACGTGCTCGAGACCCGCTGATCGGTCTCTCGCACCACCGCGGCGGGGCGCTACTCTTCCCACAGAGAGCAGCGCCCCGCCTTCGTCTGCCCGCCGTCGAGCACGAGGAGGATCGATGAGCGATCCGGCACTCCAGCTCCTCTGCGCCGCCCTGGTCCTCCTCGCGCCGATCGGCATCGCCCTGGTCCTCCCGACCGGCCGTACGAGCCGGATCGCCGTGGCCGCCCCGGCGGGGGTCGTCGGCGCGGGTGCTCTCGCGATCACGGCGGCACTCGGCGGCGGGATCCCCGACCCCTCGGCACGAGCGCTGGACGCCGCCATGGCAGGGTCGATCGCGGCCGTTGTCGCCATGCTCGCCGTCCCTCGGCTCGGCCGGGCGGGCGGCGCGGTCTTCGGTGCCGGCTACGGGATCCTCATCAGCCCCGTCGTCTTCCCCGCCGTCCTGGGGGAGTACCCGACCGTCATCGCGACGCTGTTCGGCGCGGTCGACTACGCCGGTGTCCTCGCCACGCACATCGCGCCCGCGGGCGCGCTCCTCGTCGTCGCCGTGCTCCCCGCTCGCGTCGAGGTGCGCGCGACCGACCCGATCCGCTGGGGCAGGGCGTCGCTCGGCGCGGGCATGGTCGCGATCGGGGCGCTCGGCTGGTTCGTCGGCGTGGAGCGGGTCGTGGACGAGCTCTCGGCCCGCATCCTCGGCAACGGCGCCCTCGGGCTCGCCCTCGCCGTCATGGCATGGCTGGTCATGGAGCGCATCCGCTGGGCTCGGTCGACGCCGCTCAGCCTCGTCTCCGGGGTCATGGCGGGGTGGGCCGCCATCGGCATCGGCGCGCCGTTCCTCGCGCCCGTCGGACTGGTCGCCGTCGCGCTCATCAGCGGGCTCGCGGCGGGCGCCGCGCGCGGCGACAACCGCAGGAATCCGCCAGGAGCGTCAGCGGGGGCATCCCTCGCTGTCATCACGGCGGTGCTGGTCGGCGGCGTGATGACCTCGCTGCTCGCCGACGGCTTCGGACTCGCCGCGACGGGCACGCTCGTCCTCACGGCAGCTCAGATCGGTGCCGTTCTCGGGGTCGTGATCGCGAGCGCGGTGCTCGCCCTCCCGTGCTGGGCCGTCGCCGCGATCGCGCGAAGACTGGCGGTGCCGGTGGATGCCCGGCGACGAGCCCACCCGACGACGACGAGCTCTGGCTGAGAACGACCGGCGACCCGCGAGCGTCAGCCCGCGGGGGTGCGTTCGCATGAAAGTGCCGCGCGGTCAATATGGTGGGCGATACCGGACTCGAACCGATGACCTCTTCCGTGTGAAGGAAGCGCGCTACCAACTGCGCCAATCGCCCGTCGAGAACCATCCTGCCATATTCGGCGGGCGCTCCGCGCACGCGGAGGTGGTGCGCGGAGGCGGGCGGACCCCGCCCGGGGACACGCCCGGTCCGCTCGGTTTGGCATCCCCATCTCGGGTCGGCTATGGTTTCAACGCACGCCGGAAACGGCGAGCGAAATGCGGATGTGGCGCAGTGGTAGCGCATCACCTTGCCAAGGTGAGGGTCGCGAGTTCGAATCTCGTCATCCGCTCGAGTAGGGCCTCGCGGCAGCGCGGGGCCCCGCCCACGGTGGCGTGGCCGAGAGGCGAGGCAGCGGCCTGCAAAGCCGTGCACACGGGTTCGAATCCCGTCGCCACCTCATCGCTGCCATGCACCACGGCAGCACCCCATCACCCGATGGGCGATTGGCGCAGCGGTAGCGCGCTTCCCTGACACGGAAGAGGTCACTGGTTCGATCCCAGTATCGCCCACCACCAGGCCCCCGGTACTCCCGGGGGCCTTTCGTGTCAGAACCGCCAGAACAGGGTCGGTCGCGCCCGTGCGGGTGCCGTCGCTTCCGGCGATCGCGGCGCAGCGGAGATCCCCGGCGAGTGCGCGCGGCGACCGATCTGTCTGTCCCGCGCTCGCTACGCTCGGCAGCATGACGATCGAGGTCGAGCGCACCGACGAGAGCGAAGCATTCGCGGCGCTGCTCCTCTCCAGCGGACTCGTGACGGAGCAGACGCTCGAGTTCGCCCGAGCCGTGAAGAGCCGTACGGGTGCGCGCATCGATGAGGTGCTCATCAGTCAGGGTCTGCTCGACACCGAGTCGCTCCTGATCGCCGAGGCCGAGGCGTGGGGCATCCTGCCCGTCGACCTGCCCGAGGTGAAGTTCGACGACGAGCTCGTGCGACGGCAGTCCGGGCAGACCTACCTCTCCGAGAACTGGATGCCCCTCCGGCGCGCAGCGGACGGCACCGTGTACGTCGCCACGAGCCGCGGCGTCGCTCCCGAGCGCATCGCGCGAATCCGCAGCGCCCTCGGCGAGGAGCGCATCCGCATGGTCGCGACCACGTCGTGGGACATCAAGAACGCCGTCCTCCGGCTCTTCCGCAACGAGATCGCCGATGACGCCGCGAACGAGCTGTGGCGGCAGAACCCGGCGATGTCGGCGCGCATCACCTTCAGCCGGGGCCAGAAGGTCGCCGGCATCGTCTCCGCGATCGTGCTCGTCGCGCTCGCGGTCATCTGGCCCGTGCAGGTCGCGATCGGTCTCCTCACCGCGATGAGCCTGATCTTCCTCGCCGGCACGAGCTTCAAGTTCCTGGTCGCGATGCGCGGGGCGCGGTACGACGTCGTGGAGCGGGTCTCCGCGGCCGAGGTCGATGCGCTGCAGGACGTCGACCTGCCCCGCTACACGGTGCTGGTGCCGGTGTTCCGCGAGGCCAACATCGTCGGCCAGCTCATCAGGAACCTGGGAGGGCTCGACTACCCGACCGAGAAGCTCGAGGTGCTCATCCTGATCGAGGAGGAGGACGACGAGACCCGCGAGGCGGTGGAGCGCTCCGACCCGCCCCCGCACTTCCGCATCGTCACCATCCCCAAGGGGCAGCCGCAGACGAAGCCCCGGGCCTGCAACGTCGGGCTCTTCTTCGCCACCGGCGACCTGCTGGTGATCTACGACGCCGAGGACACGCCCGACCCCGATCAGCTGAAGAAGGCCGTCGTCGCCTTCGAGCGCGGCGGCGACAAGACCGTCTGCGTGCAGGCGTCGTTGAACTACTTCAACGACACCGAGAACGCGCTCACGCGCATGTTCACGCTCGAGTACAGCTACTGGTTCGACTACATGCTCGCCGGCCTCGACCTCGGCGACCTCCCCATCCCGCTCGGCGGCACCTCGAATCACTTCCGCACCTCGGCGCTCGTCGAGCTCGGCGGTTGGGACCCGTACAACGTCACGGAGGACGCCGACCTCGGAATCCGCGCCAGCGCTCTGGGCTACCGGGTGGGCGTGATCAACTCCACGACGATGGAGGAGGCCAACACCTCGATCCCCAACTTCGTGCGGCAGCGCTCGCGCTGGATCAAGGGCTACATGCAGACGACGCTCGTGCACGCGCGCCAGCCGATGGCGATCATCCGCGAGATCGGGCTGCGCCGCTTCCTGGCCTTCGTGCTGCTCATCGCCGGCACGCCGCTGACCTTCCTCGGGGTCATCCCCTTCTACACGATCACGGCGATCACGCTCTTCCTGCCGATGGAGTGGGTGCAGCCGTTCTTCCCGCTCTGGCTCATCTGGCTGACGCTGCTCAACTTCGTGATCGGCAACGTGATCATGATCTACCTCTCGATGATGGGCCCCTACAAGCGGGGCACCTTCCATCTCGTCCTCTGGGCGCTGCTGAACCCCGTCTACTGGCTGCTGCACTCGGTCGCCTCGTACAAGGCGCTCTGGCAGCTGCTGACCAAGCCCCACTACTGGGAGAAGACCGAGCACGGATTGACGACGCATGTCCAGCACGCCGACTGACGCCACGGTCGTCGAGGAGTCCCCGCTGCGGAGCCGGCATCTGCGCGCCCCCCGCCGGGCCCGCACGCGGCTCGATCCCTTCCCGCGCTCGACGACGGCCCGGTGGATGCTCCGCCTCGCCTTCTCCCTCCCGATCGCGCTCCTCGTGGTGCTCGATCAGCTCGGCCCCCCGCTGACCGGCAGCCCCAACGCTCGACTGATCGAGACGGTGGCCGGGATCGAATGGACCCGCGGCGACGCCCAGTGGCTCAGCTCGCTCTACCCGCACGTGACGGTGCTGCTCGCCTCGGCGAACCCGCTCGGGCGTCTCGGCCTGGGGCTCGTCGCGGCGATCGCCGCCGGATTCCTGCTGCAGAAGGTGTGCGAGATCATCGCGCAGCGCTCGATCCCGCGCTCCACGGGCACGATCCTCGTCATCGCGCTCGCGGCGAATCCCCTGTTCGCGTACTTCGCGACGGAGAACCTCGCCGGATTCCTCGCGCTGACGTTCTTCGCCCTGGCGATCGCCGATCTGGTGCGGTTCGTCAACTGGGGCAACACCGAGTCGGGGTTCCGCGCGGGTCTGCTGCTCATGCTGTCGGTGCTGAGCGATCCGACGGGGGTGCTCTTCGCGACGGTGGCGGTGCTCGCCTCGCCGTTCCTGCGCCACGGGCGGCCCCCCGCCCGCGGCCTCCGTGCGGCGAACATGCTCGTCATCGCGTTCCCGTCGATCGGGGCCTTCGTCACGGTGTCGGCGCTGTCGCTCCTGTTCTTCGGGACGACGGCCTTCGACGGTCTCGGGGCCGTGCTCGACGGCGTCCCCGAGCGCGCGACGCAGCTGGCCGCCAGCTACAGCTCGCCGACCGGGCTGCTCCTCGCCGCCCCGGTGCTGAGCGCGTGGCTCGTCGCGGCGATCGTGCGCCGCCCCGTGGCGATCCCGCTGTCGGTCGTGGTCTTCCTGCTGCTGAACGCCGCCTTCCTGCTGGGGATGATCGCGCCGGGGTCGGCCGGGGTGACCTTCACCCTGCTGACGATCCTCGCGATCGCCCTCATCCCCGCCGCCCGCACCCTGCGGCAGAACCTGCTCGTCGACCTCGTGGCGGTGGTGCAGATCGCGATCGCCTGGACGGCAGCGCTCGACCGCCCGATCGTCGTCGAGTGGATGACCGGCATCGGGTCGAACGTCGCCGCCCTGCTCGGCTGAGCGCGCGCGTCCACCCTCAGGCGCGCCGGTAGGCTCGTACGGTCCCTGCCGCCAGCACTGAGGAGCACCGTGTCCGAGCCCGTCGCCGAGCATCCCGCCGCCCCCGCACCCGAGGGCGCGCCGGCCGAGACGACCGCACCGGGCCCCGTCACCGCGACGGAGGAGACCGACGGCTTCGGCCTCTTCGCGGACCGCTCGGTGGTCGCGATGCGCATCGACGGCGAGCTGCGCGATCTCGCCGCGCGCGTGCAGCCGGGCACGGTCGTCGAGCCGGTCACGATCTCCTCGCCCGACGGCCTCGCGATCCTGCGCCACTCGGCCGCGCACGTGCTCGCGCAGGCGGTGCAGCAGATCAACCCCGAGGCGCGGCTCGGCATCGGGCCGCCCATCACCGACGGCTTCTACTACGACTTCGACGTCGCCGAGCCCTTTACGCCCGAGCAGCTCAAGGAGCTCACGAAGGCCATGGAGCGGATCATCCGCCAGGGCCAGCGCTTCGTGCGCCGGGTCGTCACCGAGGAGGAGGCGCGCGCGGAGCTCGCCGACGAGCCCTACAAGCTCGAGCTCATCGGGCTCAAGGGCGCGGCGTCCGAGGGCGCCGACGGCGAGAGCGTCGAGGTCGGGGGAGCCGAGCTGACGATCTACGACAACGTCGATCCGCGCTCGGGCGAGGTGCACTGGAAGGACCTGTGCCGCGGCCCGCACCTGCCCAGCACGCGCATGATCGGCAACGGCTTCGCCCTGCAGCGCGTCGCGGCCGCCTACTGGCGCGGGTCGGAGAAGAACCCGCAGCTGCAGCGCATCTACGGCACCGCATGGCCGACGAAGGACGAGCTGCGCGCGTTCCAGGCGCGGCTCGAGGAGGCGGCCAAGCGCGATCACCGCAAGCTCGGCGTCGAGCTCGACCTGTTCTCCTTCCCCGACGAGATCGGCTCGGGCCTCGCGGTGTTCCACCCCAAGGGCGGCATCATCCGCGCCGAGATCGAGGACTACATGCGCGAGCGCCTCGTCGAGAACGGCTACGAGCTCGTCTACTCGCCGCACATCACCAAGGGGCAGCTGTTCGAGACGAGCGGCCACCTGCAGTGGTACGAGGACGGCATGTTCCCGGCGATGCACCTCGACGAGGAGCGCGACGCCGAGGGCAACGTCACGCGGCAGGGGCAGAACTACTACCTCAAGCCGATGAACTGCCCGTTCCACAACCTGATCTTCCGCGCGCGCGGCCGCAGCTACCGCGAGCTGCCGCTGCGGCTCGCCGAGTTCGGCACCGTCTACCGCTACGAGAAGAGCGGCACGCTCTCCGGGCTCACCCGCGTGCGCGGCCTCACGCAGGATGACGCGCACATCTACGTCACGCCCGATCAGGTCAAGGCCGAGGTGGCGAGCCAGCTGCAGTTCGTGCTCGAGACCCTGCGGGGCTACGGCCTCGACGACTTCTACCTCGAGCTCTCGACGAAGAACCCGGAGAAGTACGTCGGCGACGACGCGGTCTGGGATCAGGCGACCGACACGCTGCGCGAGGTCGCGGTCGAATCGGGACTCGAGCTCGTGCCCGACCCCGGGGGAGCGGCCTTCTACGGCCCGAAGATCTCGGTGCAGGCCCGCGACGCCATCGGCCGCACCTGGCAGCTCTCGACCGTGCAGCTCGACTTCAACCAGCCCGAGCGCTTCGACCTGCAGTACACGGCCACCGACGGCACGCGCCAGCAGCCCGTCATGATCCACCGCGCGCTGCTCGGCTCGATCGAGCGTTTCTTCGCCATCCTGCTCGAGCACTACGCGGGCGCCTTCCCGGCATGGCTCGCCCCCGAGCAGGTCGTCGGCATCCCCGTCGCGGAGGATCACGCCGAGCACCTCGAGGAGGTCATCGCCCAGCTGCGCGCCGCGGGCGTGCGCGCGCACGTCGACCGCTCCGACGACCGCATGCAGAAGAAGATCCGCACCCACACCACGGGCAAGGTGCCGTACCTCCTGCTCGCGGGCGCGGAGGACGTCGCGAACGGCGCCGTGAGCTTCCGCTTCCGCGACGGCACCCAGGTCAACGGGGTGCCCGTCGCCGAGGCCGTCGCGCGCATCACGAGCACGATCGCCTCGCGGTCGGCCGAGCTGTAGGCGGGCATCCACGATGACCGACATGGATGCCCCGCACCCGTCGCTCGACGGCGTCGAGGCCGAGCGGGGCGCCGGCTTCGCCGCCGTGCCCGACGCGTTCCAGCGGCTGTGGACCCCGCATCGCCTGGTCTACATCGAGAACGGCCAGCAGCCGGATGACGACGCGTGCCCGTTCTGCCGCGCCCCCGAGATGGAGGACGAGAACGCGCTCATCGTGGCGCGCGGCGAGCACGCCTACGTGCTGCTGAACCTGTACCCCTACAACAGCGGGCATCTGCTGGTCTGCCCGTACCGCCACATCGCGACGTACGACGAGGCGAGCCCCGCGGAGGTCGCCGAGATCGGCTCCCTCACGCAGACGGCCATGCGGGTGCTCACGGAGACGGCGCACTGCCAGGGCTTCAACATCGGCATGAACCAGGGCCGCATCGCCGGCGCCGGCATCGCCGCCCACCTGCACCAGCACATCGTGCCGCGCTGGGCGCTCGACTCGAACTTCTTCCCCATCATCGCGGGCACGAAGGCCGTTCCGCGGCTGCTGGGGGAGGTGCGCGACGAGATCGCGCGCGCCTGGCCCTCAGACAGCGCGCAGTAGACTCGCTCCGCCGCCACGCACACCACTTCCGCGCGCGATCCGCGCGCGTCTGACAGCGCCGCCCGCCGGCGCGGATGAAAGGGCACACACGCAATGAGCGAGAACACCTCCTCGGGCATCCAGGGCACTCCCCGCGTCAAGCGCGGCCTCGCCGACATGCTCAAGGGCGGCGTGATCATGGACGTCGTCAACGCCGAGCAGGCGCGCATCGCCGAGGACGCGGGCGCCGTCGCCGTCATGGCCCTCGAGCGCGTGCCGGCCGACATCCGCGCCCAGGGCGGCGTGGCCCGCATGAGCGACCCCGACCTGATCGACGAGATCATCGCGACCGTCTCCATCCCCGTCATGGCGAAGGCCCGCATCGGCCACTTCGTCGAGGCGCAGGTGCTGCAGTCGCTCGGCGTCGACTACATCGACGAGTCGGAGGTGCTGAGCCCGGCCGACTACGTCAACCACATCGAGAAGCAGGACTTCACGGTGCCCTTCGTCTGCGGCGCCACCAACCTCGGCGAGGCCCTGCGCCGCATCACCGAGGGCGCGGCGATGATCCGCTCGAAGGGCGAGGCCGGCACGGGCGACGTCTCCGAGGCGACCAAGCACATCCGCACCATCCTCGGCGAGATCCGCGCCCTCTCGGCGAAGACCCCCGACGAGTGGTACGTCGCCGCCAAGGAGCTGCAGGCGCCGTACGACCTCGTCGCCGAGGTCGCCCAGACCGGCAAGCTGCCCGTCGTGCTGTTCACCGCGGGCGGCGTCGCCACCCCCGCCGACGCCGCGATGATGATGCAGCTGGGCGCCGACGGCGTCTTCGTCGGCTCGGGCGTCTTCAAGTCGGGCAACCCCGCTGCGCGCGCCGCCGCGATCGTCAAGGCGACCGCCGCGTACGAGGACGCCGATGTCATCGCCGAGGCCTCCCGCGGTCTGGGCGAGGCCATGGTCGGCATCAACGTCGCCGACCTGCCGGCTCCGCACCGCCTCGCCGAGCGTGGCTGGTAGCACCCCGCCCGTCACCGTCGGCGTCCTCGCCCTGCAGGGCGACGTGCGCGAGCACCTCACGGTGCTGCGCACCCTGCAGGTCGAGGCCGTCGAGGTGCGCCGCGCCGCCGACCTCGAGCGCGTCGACGGCCTGGTGATCCCGGGCGGCGAGTCGAGCGTCATGGACAAGCTCGTGCGGCTCTTCGATCTGCAGGGGCCGCTGCGGCGCCGCATCGCTGAGGGGATGCCCGTCTACGGCACCTGCGCCGGGCTCATCATGCTCGCCGACACGATCGAGAACCCCATCGTCGGGCAGCAGTCGCTCGGCGGGCTGGACGCCGTGGTGCGCCGCAACGCCTTCGGCTCGCAGCTCGACTCCTTCGAGACCGACCTCGCCGTGCCCGCCCTCGGCGACGAGCCCGTGCACGCGACGTTCATCCGGGCCCCCGTCGTGGAGAGCGTCGGCCCGTCGGTGGAGGTGCTCGCCCGGCTCGACGACGGCCGCATCGTCGCCGTCGAGCAGGGTCCGCTCCTCGGCACCTCCTTCCACCCCGAGGTCGAGGGGGAGGACCGCTTCCACCGCCGTTTCCTCGAGAAGGTGCGCACCGCCGCCGCGTCGCGCCGCTGACCCGCGCCCCGCGGGGCACCATGGGCTCGTGCAGCTCTACTCGGACTACCCCCGTCGGCGCACGGCGCAGATCGTCGCCGATGCGCTCGCCCTCCTGATCGTCGTCGTCGCCGCGTCGAGCGCCGTGGCGGTCGCCGCCGCGATCCGGGCCCTCGCGCAGTTCGGGCGGGATCTCGAGGCGGCGGGCGGCTCGTTCCGCGAGGGGCTCGGCGATGCGGCGGACCAGCTCGGCGGCGTGCCGATCATCGGCGAGGGCATCCGGGCGCCCCTCGATGCGGCCGCCGGTGCCGGGGGAGCGGTCGTCGACGCCGGTCGCGGCCAGCAGCAGCTCGTCGAGTCGGTCGCGCAGGTGCTCGGTGCGGTGACGCTCATCGTGCCGCTGCTGCTGCTCGCCATCGTGTGGCTGTGGCCCCGGGTGCGCTTCGTGCGCCGCGCCGGTCGGGTGCGCCGGATGCTCGCCGCGGGCCTCGGCGCCGACACCCTCGCCGCGCGCGCCGTCGCGACCGCGCCGCTGCGTCGGCTGACGGCCGTGCATCCCGACCCCGGGTCGGCCTACCGGCAGGGGGATCCGCGCGTGATCCGCGCCCTCGCCGCCCTGGAGCTCGAGCGCGCCGGCATCCGCGCGAACGCCCTGCCCTAGACTGGGGCGGTTGTCCCCCAGCGCTGAAGGAGCCCCATGTCCGGCCATTCCAAGTGGGCGACGACGAAGCACAAGAAGGCGATCATCGACAGCCGCCGTGCCAAGTCGTTCGCGAAGCTCATCAAGAACATCGAGGTCGCCGCGAAGATCGGCGGCGCCGACCTGAACGGCAATCCGACGCTCGTCGACGCCGTGCAGAAGGCCAAGAAGACCTCGGTGCCGAACGACAACATCGATCGCGCCATCAAGCGCGGCGCCGGCCTCACCGGCGACGCCGTCGACTACCAGACGATCATGTACGAGGGCTACGGCCCCGGCGGGCTCGCGCTGCTCATCGAGTGCCTCACCGACAACCGCAACCGCGCGGCGGCCGAGGTGCGCACGGCCATGAGCCGCAACGGCGGCACGATGGCCGACCCCGGCAGCGTCGCCTACAACTTCGCCCGCAAGGGCGTCATCTCGATCACGAAGACCGACGCCGTCACCGAGGACGACATCCTGCTCGCCGTCCTCGACGCCGGCGCCGAGGAGGTCATCGACCAGGGCGGCGGCTTCGAGGTCGTCACCGACCCGTCGCAGCTCACGGCCGCCCGCGCCGCGCTCACCGAGGCCGGCATCGAGTACGACGAGGCCGAGGCCGAGTTCGTCGCGAGCGTGCAGATCGAGGCCGACGCCGAGACCGCGCGCAAGCTCTTCCGCCTCGTCGACGCGATGGACGAGCTCGACGACGTGCAGAACGTCTACACGAACGTCTCCCTCACCCCCGAGGTGCGCGCCGCGCTCGACGACGACGAGGAGTAGGCCCTCGTGGCGGCCCTGCGGGTGCTCGGCGTCGATCCGGGGCTGACGCGCTGCGGCGTCGGCGTGGTCGACATCGCGGCCGACCGCGGGGCGACCCTCGTGCACGTCAGCGTCATCCGCACCGATCCGGCGACTCCGCTCGAGCAGCGCGTGCTGGCGATCGCCGAGGGGGTCGCGGCCCTGCTCGACGAGCACGCCCCGCACGTCGTCGCCCTCGAGCGCGTCTTCGCGCAGAACAACGTGCGCACGGTGATGGGCACCGCCCAGGCGAGCGGCGTCGTGCTGAGCGCCGCCGCCGCGCGCGGCCTCGCGGTGGCCCTGCACACGCCGAGCGAGGTGAAGGCCGCCGTCACCGGGCACGGCGGCGCCGACAAGAAGCAGGTCACGGCCATGGTGCAGCGCATCCTGCGACTGGATGCCCCGCCGACGCCCGCCGACGCCGCCGACGCCCTCGCCCTCGCCATCTGCCACGGCTGGCGCCGCGGGGCGGTCGCCCCCGCCGGCGCCGAGGGGTCGGATCGGCTCACGCCCGCCCAGCGCGCGTGGCGCGCCGCCGAGAAGTCGGCGGCCGCCCCTAGGGTCGAGAGGTGATCGCCAGCCTTCGCGGAACCCTCGTCTCGCTCGGGCAGTCCCGCGCCGTCGTCGAGGTGAACGGCATCGGCTACGCGGTCTCGATCTCCGAGCGGCACGCCCTCGAGCTGCGTCTCGGCGAGACGGTGCAGCTGCGCACGGCGATGATCGTGCGCGAGGACGACATCAGTCTCTTCGGCTTCGTCGACGAGCTCGAGCTCGGCCTGTTCGATCTGCTGCGCACGGTCGGCGGCGTCGGCCCGAAGTCGGCGCTCGGGGTGCTCGGGCAGATGGAGCCTGCGGCGATCGCCCACGCCATCGCGGCGGGCGACGACGCCCCGTTCCGCAAGGTCACCGGCATCGGGCCGAAGACCGCCAAGCTCATCGTCGTGACGCTCGCCGGCAAGGTCGTGGCGCCGGCGGGGCCGACCCCGGCGCGAGGCGCTCCGGCCCCGAGCGCCTCGGCCCGCACCGCCGCCGCGCTCGTCGAGGCCCTCACGGGGCTCGGCTGGCCCGAGCGCAGCGCCATCGAGGCCGCCGAGACCGTGCTCAACGCCGAGGCCGGTGCCGAGTCGCAGCCGCTGCCCGCGCTGCTGCGGCGCGCCCTCGCCGAGCTCGGGCCCCGGGCATCCCGCCCCGATGACCGCGGGGCGCGCTCATGAGCGACGAGATCCTGCGGCCGGATGCCGACGACACCGAGCTCGCCTTCGAGGGCGCGCTGCGGCCGCAGAGCCTCGGCGAGTTCGTCGGCCAGCAGAAGGTGCGCCGCCAGCTGCAGCTGCTGCTCGAGGCGGCCACGCTGCAGAACCGCGCGCCCGACCACATCCTGCTCGCCGGCCCGCCCGGGCTCGGCAAGACGACCCTCGCGATGATCGTCGCCCACGAGGGCCGCCGCCCGCTGCGCATGACGAGCGGTCCGGCCATCCAGCACGCGGGGGACCTCGCCGCCGTGCTCTCCTCCCTCACGCCGGGGGAGGTGCTCTTCATCGACGAGATCCACCGCATGGCCCGCTCTGCGGAGGAGATGCTGTACCTCGCGATGGAGGACTTCCGCGTCGACATCATGGTCGGCAAGGGGGCGGGGGCGACGAGCATCCCGCTCGAGCTCGCGCCGTTCACCCTCGTCGGGGCGACGACCCGCTCGGGCCTCCTTCCCAACCCGCTGCGCGACCGCTTCGGCTTCACCGCGCACCTCGAGTTCTACGAGCCGGGCGAGCTGTTCCGCGTCATCGAGCGGGCCGCGACGCTGCTGCGCCTCGACGTCGACGGGGATGCCCTGCACGAGATCAGTGGACGCAGCCGGGGCACCCCCCGCATCGCCAACCGGCTCCTGCGCCGCGTGCGCGACTACGCCCTCGTGCACGGCGGGCGCGCGGATCGCACGGCGGTGCGCGCGGCGCTCGAGCTCTACGACGTCGACGAGCAGGGTCTCGACCGGCTCGACCGCGCCGTGCTGCACGTCATCGTCGACCGCTTCGCCGGGGGCCCCGTCGGCCTCTCGACCCTCGCCGTGTCGGTGGGGGAGGAGGCGGAGACGATCGAGGCCGTGGTGGAGCCGTTCCTCGTGCGATCCGGCCTGCTGGCGCGCACCCCGCGCGGTCGCGTCGCGACCGCCGAGGCCTGGCGGCATCTCGGCCGCGAGCCCGGGGCGGCCGCGGGGCATGACCTATAGTTGACCGCAGGTCGCACCGGAGCATCCATCGCGTGCAGGTGCCCGCCGTCACGGCACGACCGCCGACATCCTCGAAAGGCCCCACCCCATGGATCCGTTGACCATCGTCATGCTGGCCGTCCTGGCCCTCCTGATCTTCTTCATGTTCCGCAACTCGAAGAAGCGCAAGGAGGAGATGGCCAAGCTGCAGGACAAGATGGTCCCCGGCGCGGAGATCATGACCAACTTCGGCCTCTTCGGCACGCTCGTCTCGGTCGACGAGGAGAACAACGTCGCCGTGATCGAGACCGCCCCCGGCAGCACCGTGCGCGTGCACCGTCAGACGCTGGCGCGCGTCGTCGAGGACGACGAGGCCCTGGTCGCCGGTGACGACGACGTCGACGCCGTCGAGCACGAGGCCCCGCAGCTGAACGTGTCGAGCGTCGACCCCGCCGTCGACGAGAAGCGCTCGGGCGACAAGTAGCCCCGACCGCTCCGCGGCGCGACCGTCACTGCACGGTGCGCCCTTCCGATCCTGCAGAAATGAGTTCCTGAGGTGGCACGAAGCACTCCCGAGCGCAAAGCCCTGCGCTCCCTGGTCTGGCTGCTCGTCATCATCGTCGCCCTCATCGGCGCCAACGGTGCGAGCGTGGCCTTCAACAACGGGGAGTGGACGCCCAAGCTCGCCCTCGACCTCGAGGGCGGCACGCAGCTGATCCTCGAGGCGCAGCTCGAGTCCGGCGCGCAGCCCTCGCAGGAGCAGATGGACCAGGCGGTCGGGATCATCCGGCAGCGGGTCGACGCGGCCGGGGTGAGCGAGTCGGAGATCAACACCCAGGGCGGCACGAACATCGTCGTGTCGATCCCCGGCACTCCCGACGAGGCCACCCTCGAGCGCATCCGCCGCTCGGCGCAGCTCGAGTTCCGCGCCGTTCTCGCCGCCGATCTCGCCTCGACCGACACGCTGGGCGAGGAGGGCGCCGAGGGCACCGATCCGAGCGCGAGCCCGAGCCCCGGGGCGAGCGACGCCGCAACCGACCCGGCGGCCGAGGCGAGCGACCCGGCCGCGACCGACACGGCCGCGTCGGAGAGCCCCGCCACCGAGGAGCCGCTTCCGACGCCGAGCGTCGAGCCGACGGACGCGAGCGACCCGAACTGGATCACCCCGGAGCTGCAGGAGCGGTTCGACTCCTTCGACTGCGCGACCGTCGACGAGGCGGGCACCAACATCGCTCCCCGTGACGAGCCGCTCATCACCTGCGAGAACGACACGATCAAGTACATCCTCGGACCGGTCGAGGTGACCGGTGAGGCGATCGACGGCGCCACCGCCGGCCTCGTCCCCTCGTCGACGGGAGCCACCACCAACGAGTGGGGCGTCTTCATCGACTTCGACTCCGAGGGCACGCAGCAGTTCCGCGAGGTCACCGAGCGGCTCGTCACCCTGCAGGGCGTGCGCAACCAGTTCGCGATCGTGCTCGACGGCCGGGTCATCAGCGCTCCGCAGACCATCAGCGCCATCACCGACGGCTCGCCGCAGATCTCGGGCAGCTTCGACCAGGAGAGCTCGCAGACCCTCGCCGACCAGCTGCGCTTCGGCGCCCTGCCGATCGGCTTCGAGCTGCAGTCGAGCGAGAACATCTCCGCGACCCTCGGCATCTCCCAGCTGCAGAGCGGCGTCATCGCCGGTCTCATCGGTCTGCTGCTCGTCGTGCTGTACGCCTTCGCGCAGTACCGGGCTCTCGGCGGCGTGACGGTCGCCTCGCTCATGATCGCCGGCGTCCTGACCTACCTGGTGATCACCTACCTCTCGAACGAGTCCGGATACCGGCTCTCGCTCGCCGGCGTCGCGGGTCTGATCATCTCGGTGGGCGTCATCGCCGACTCGTTCATCGTGTACTTCGAGCGCATCCGCGACGAGCTGCGCGACGGACGCCGCGTCGACGGCGCCGTCGAGGCCGGATGGCGTCGCGCCTTCCGCACCATCGTCATCTCCGACGTCATCAACGTCATCGCCGCGATCGTGCTGTTCGTGCTCGCGGTCGGCAACGTGCGCGGATTCGCCTTCACCCTCGGGATCATCACGGTCATCGACCTCGTCGTCGTCGCCCTGTTCACCCACCCGCTCATGCAGCTCGTCGCGCGCACTCCCTTCTTCACCAACGGGCACCGCCTGAGCGGCCTGGACCCGAAGGCCCTCGGAGCCGTCTACCGCGGCCGGGCGCAGTTCCGACCCCTGGCCGAGGTCGGCGCGACGAAGAAGTCATCGAGCAGCCGTGAGGCGCAGCGTCGCCAGACGATCGCGGAGCGCAAGGCCGCGCAGGACCGCGGCGAAGGGACGGACGCCTGATGAGCAGGTTCACCACATTCGGCAACGACCTCTACACCGGGGCGCGATCGATCGACTTCGTGGGGCGGCGCACGCTCTGGTACTCGATCGCCGGGGTGCTCATCGTGCTCACGGTGCTCATCACCGTGCTGCGCGGCGGATTCAACCCGGGCATCGAGTTCCGGGGAGGGTCGGAGTTCCGCGTCTCCTCGGTGGCGGAGGCCGCGGCCGATCCCGTTGCGGCGACGGCGCAGGGCGAGGAGGTCGTCGCCGAGCTCGTCGACGGGTCGAGCCCGCGCGTGTCGATCGTGGGCGGCGACTCGGTGCGCATCCAGACCGAGCAGCTCACCCCCGAGGAGACCCTGCAGGTGCAGGCCGCCCTCGCCGAGTCCTTCGACGTCGCCCCCGACGCGGTCAGCGCCTCGTTCATCGGCGCGACCTGGGGAGCCGACATCACCCGGCAGGCGCTGATCGCGCTCGTGGTGTTCCTGACCCTCGCGAGCCTCGTGCTCGCGGTCTACTTCCGCACCTGGAAGATGTCGGTCGCGGCGCTGATCGCCCTGGCCCACGACCTCGTGCTGACCGCGGGCATCTACGGCGTGTTCGGCTTCGAGATCACGCCCGCGGCGGTGATCGGCTTCCTCACCATCCTCGGCTACTCGCTCTATGACACCGTCGTCGTCTTCGACAAGGTGCGCGAGAACACGAGCGAGGACGGCGTGGAGTCCCGGCGCACCTTCGCGCAGTCGGTGAACCTCGCGGTCAACCAGACCCTCGTGCGCTCCATCAACACGTCGATCATCGCGACGCTGCCGGTCGCGGCCATCCTCATCATCGGGGCGCTGCTGCTCGGAGCCGGCACGCTGTTCGACATCGCGCTCGCGCTGTTCGTCGGCACGATCGTCGGCACGTACTCCTCGATCTTCATCGCGGCCCCTCTGTACGTGCATCTGCGCCAGAACGAGCCCGAGGTGCAGAAGCAGGGTGCTCGCACCCAGCGCGTGCTGAACGACTCCGGCGCCGTCCGCTGAGCCCGAGCGCACAGCGACCCCGGCGTAGGATCGCGCTGAAGGAGGGCGGCCGATGACGGAGACGACGCAGAGCACGGCGAGCCTTCGCGCGCTGCTTCCCCGGCTGTTCTCCCGCGCGCAGCCGGTCGGCGGCTTCGAGCGGCTCATCAAGACCGTCCGCTCCCAGCACCCGAAGGCGGACATCGCGCTGCTGGAGCGCGCGTACCAGGTCGCCGAGCGCGCGCATCGCGGCCAGAAGCGCAAGAGCGGCGAGCCGTACATCACCCATCCCGTCGCGGTGACCCAGATCCTCGCCGAGCTGGGCATCGGAGTGAAGACGCTCGCCGCATCGCTGCTGCACGACACCGTCGAGGACACGCCGTACACGCTCGACCAGCTGCGCGCCGACTTCGGCGACGAGATCGCGATGCTCGTCGACGGCGTGACCAAGCTCGACAAGGTCAAGTACGGCGACGCCGCGCAGGCGGAGACGGTGCGCAAGATGATCGTGGCGATGTCCAAGGACATCCGCGTGCTGCTGATCAAGCTCGCCGACCGTCTGCACAACGCCCGCACGTGGGGCTTCGTCGAGAGCGAGTCGGCCCGGCGCAAGGCGCAGGAGACGCTCGACATCTACTCGCCGCTCGCGCACCGTCTCGGCATCTCGACCATCAAGTGGGAGCTCGAGGACCTCTCGTTCGCGGTTCTGCAGCCGAAGCTCTACGTCGAGATCGAGAGCCTGGTGCGCAACCGCACGCCCGAGCGCGAGGCCTTCGTGCAGCAGGTGATCGACGCCGTCACGAGCGACCTGCGCCAGTCGCGCATCAAGGCGCAGATCGTCGGTCGGCCGAAGCAGTACTACTCGATCTACCAGAAGATGGTCAACCGCGGCCGCGACTTCGACGAGATCTACGATCTCACCGGCATCCGCATCCTCGTGAACTCCATCCGCGACTGCTACGCCGTGCTCGGCGCGGTTCACGCGCGGTGGAACCCGATGCCCGGCCGCTTCAAGGACTACATCGCGACCCCGAAGTTCAATCTCTACCAGTCGCTCCACACGACGGTGTTCGGGCCCGGCGGCCGCCCCGTCGAGATCCAGATCCGCACCCAGGAGATGCATCAGCGCGCCGAGTTCGGCGTGGCCGCGCACTGGAAGTACAAGGAGCGGATGAACTCGGGCCGCAGCGAGCTCGACGGCGGCCGCAGCGACACCGACATGGCCTGGCTCGCGCACATCAGCGACTGGCAGGCGGAGACGAGCGACCCGGGGGAGTTCCTCGACAACCTGCGCTACGAGATCGGCGCGAAGGAGGTCTACGTCTTCACCCCGCAGGGGAAGGTCATCGGGCTGCCCAGCGGCGCGACCCCCGTCGACTTCGCCTACGCGGTGCACACCGAGGTCGGGCATCGCACGATGGGCTCGAAGGTGAACGGGCGCCTCGTGCCGCTGGAGACCGTGCTGAACTCGGGCGACACCGTCGAGGTGTTCACCTCCAAGAACCCCGACGCCGGCCCGAGCCAGGACTGGCTCGCCTTCGTGACGAGTCAGCGCGCGCGCTCCAAGATCCGTCAGTGGTTCACGAAGGAGCGGCGCGACGAGGCCGTCGAGCAGGGCAAGGACGCCATCGCCCGCGCCATGCGCAAGCAGAACCTGCCGCTCCAGCGGCTCATGGCGCAGGACTCCCTCGCGCACGTCTCCTCCCAGCTGCGCTACGAGACCGTCGAGGCCTTGTACGCCGCCGTCGGGGAGGGGCACGTCTCGACGCAGTCGGTCATCGAGAAGATCGTCGCCGCGCTGCACGTGGAGTCGGAGAGCGAGGACGAGGCCTTCGTCGTGCCGACGCGCTCGCGCACCCCGGTGCGCACGAGCGATTCGGGAGTGCTCGTCCGCGGCGCACCGGACATCCTCGTCAAGCTCGCCAAGTGCTGCACGCCCGTGCCGGGCGACGCCATCGTCGGCTTCGTGACGCGCGGCCAGGGCGTCAGCGTGCACCGCGGGGACTGCACCAACGTGCAGTCGCTGCTGAACGAGCCCGACCGCATGATCGACGTCGAGTGGGCCCCCACCACGAAGAGCGTGTTCCTCGTGCAGATCCAGGTCGAGGCGCTCGACCGCGCCGGGCTGCTCTCGGACGTCACGCGGGTGCTCTCGGAGCACCACGTCAACATCCTCTCCGCGAGCGTCAACACCTCACGCGATCGCCTCGCCATCAGCCGCTTCGTCTTCGAGATGGGCGACACGACGCATCTCGACCGCGTGCTCAACGCCGTGCGCCGCATCGACGCCGTCTACGACGTCTACCGCGTCAGCAACGGCTGAGCCGAGCAGCGCCGCCGCCCGCTCGATCCGATCGTTCGCGCGGCGGCGGCCGGCCGAACTCGGGCGCCGATCGGCGATCATGCCGATGCGCTGCACCGTGAGACCGTGGTGGCGCATCCCGGCCGCGATCAGGGTGATCACGTCGTCGCCCTCGTCGTGCCGGGCGAGATCGACGATGGTGCGCTCGGGGCTCGTCACCGCCACACCACCGGGGTGACGGAGCTCGTCGCCGTCGATGACGACCTCGCGCGCGCGCAGCCCCTGACGGCGCGTCGACGAGATGCGCGCCCGGGAGTCGATGCAGATGGCGATGCCGACGCGCCGGGCCGTCCAGCCCCAGACCCAGGCCGCCGTGCGATCGGCGACGATGCCGCGCGACGGGAGCTCCGGGCGCAGGGAGGCGGCGCGGCTGCGGGGGCTGGGCGGCAGATCGGCGGGCTCCCATCCGGCGCCGACGGCGAAGAGCTCGCCGTCGAGCTCGGCGGCGCGCAGCTCGGCCGCCGAGAGGAGTGGGGGATGGAGGACGGCGGGGAGGAGTCGGCTCATGGCGGAGAGGATGCTGCGCCGGGCATCCCCTCGTCGGACGGGGCGACGGATCGGGGGAGAACGACCGACGGGGCCGCCCTGGGGAGAACCCCGGGGCGACCCCGTCGTGCGGTCTCGGCCGTCAGCGGTCGACGGCGGACAACCAGGCCTTGCGTGCTTCGAGCGCCTCGGTCAGCTCCGCGGTGCGGGCGGCGTCCTTCGCCGCGGTCGCGGCGGCCAGATCGGCCTCGAGAGCGGCGATGGCGTCCTGCAGCTGGCCGGCGAGGCCCTCCGCGCGCGCCTTCTTCTCGGGGTCGTTCTTCTTCCAGTGGTCCTCCTCGAGCGTGCGCACGTGCGTCTCGATCGCACGCAGGCGATCCTCGACGACGCGCACCTGGTCGCGGGGCACCTTGCCGATCGCGTCCCACTTGCGCTGGATGCCCGTGAGGGTCGCGCGCGCCTTGACGCGGTCGGTGGCGGTGAGCAGCGGCTCGGCCTCGGTCAGCAGCGCCTTCTTCGCCTCGAGGTTGGCGGTGAACTCCTCGTTCTCCTGCGCGTCGACCTCCGCCTTGGCGGCGTAGAGCACGTCGCCGGCGGCCTTGAACGCGGCCCACAGCGCATCGTCGACCTTCTTGCCGGCCCGACCCGCGAGCTTCCACTCGTCGAGCAGGCGGCGGTAGGCGGGAATGCCCCCGGTGCCCTGCGGCGCGAGCGCCTCGGCCTGCGCGACGAGCGCCTGCTTGCGCTGCTTGGCCTCCTTGTGCTCGGCGTCGAGGCCGGCGAAGAACGAGCGGCGGTGGGTCTCGACGGTGCTGCGCGCCGAGCGGAAGCGCTTCCAGAGCTCGTCGGCGTCTTTCTTCGGCAGGCGAGGACCGTTCTGCTGGTGGTCCTTCCACTGCGTGAAGAGCGCGTCGAGAGTCGCCGTCGCCTGCTTCCACTGGATGCTCTGCGGATCCTTCGCGGCGAGGGCCTCGGCCTCCACCACGAGCGCCGTGCGGTGCTCGAGGGCGGCCGCGACCGCGGCGCGCTGCTCGGCCTGCTGCTCCTCCGTGAGCTTCTCCACCGCGCCGGTGAGGGCGCCGACCCGCGTGCGGAGGGCCTCGATGTCGCCGACCGCGGCGGGCTCCTCGAGCGCGGCCGTCAGCGAGCGGACCGTCTTCACGATGTCGGCGGCGGGAGCGCCGCCCTTGGCGCGCTGCTCGAGCAGCCGCACCTGGCCCTCGAGCTCGGTGAACTTGCGGGTGAAGTAGGCGAGAGCCTCCTCCGGGGTGCCGTCGGGGTACTGGCCCACGGCGCGCTCCGCACCGCGATCGGTCACGTACACCGTGCCGGTCTCATCGACCCGGCCCCAGACGGTCTGCTGGTTCTCTGCCACCACGCCTCATATCCCCATCGACTGCACCGGCTCGCCGTGCGCGCACCGGACGGTTGATCAGCATATTCCACCGCTCGCCGGGTGGAGGGCGGGCCCGGGGCGCGGGCGGCTTTCGCTACTGGATCGTGATGCCGCTGATCGTCGCGGGCACGGCGGGGCGGCCGTCGCTCGCGCCGTCCTCCGTGCCGGCGTCGACGATGCCGGTGCGGAGCCCGTCGAGACCGCTCGTCACGCGCCCGAGCACGGTGTAGCCGCCGGCGGCGTCCGAGGGGATGGTCGACTCGTCGTAGACGATGAAGAACTGGCTGCCCTGGCTCTCGGCGTTGCCGCCCTGGCGGGCCATCGCGAGCACGCCCTCGGCGTAGACGTCGTCGTCGGGGGCGTTCTCGATCGGTCCGAAGCGGTAGTCGGGCCCGCCGGTGCCGTCACCGTTCGGGTCGCCGCACTGCAGCACGAAGATGCCCGCCGTCGTCAGGCGGTGGCACGAGGTCCCGTCGAAGAAGCCCTCCTGGGCGAGCGTGACGAACGACGCGACCGCCTGCGGGGCGGCGGCGCCGTCGAGCTCGATGCCGAGCGGCTCGATGCCGTCGATGGCGAGCTCGCCCGTCCACGTGCGGTTCTCGCTGACCGCGGGGTCGGGCGCCTGCCCGGTCGGCTCGTCGCTCGCGGCCGGGGTCTCGCTCGCTCCGGGGGAGGGGCTCGCACTCGGCGTCGTCGAGGGAGCACCCGGGCCGGCGCCGAAGTACAGCAGCTGGGCGCCGACGGCGAGCGCGATCACGAGCACGCCGACGACGGCGACGAGCACGTTGTCGCGACGGCGGCGGTCGATCTGGGTGCGGTGCACGGTCTGCCGCGCCTCGTAGCGCTTCAGCCGCTCGCGCGCCTCGCGGTCCTGCCCTGCGATCCGTGCCACCGATGCCTCCTCGTCGTGCGGGTCGGGCGATTGCCGGGGGGAACTCTAGTCGAGCATCCCCTCGCCCCCGCCGAGGGCGATCGGTGTCGGAGGCGGCCGATACGATCGCCGGTATGGATGCCGCACCCGGCCTCGGCAGCGCCGCGGTCCCTCTCGCCGTGCGCATGCGTCCCACGCGTCTCGACGAGGTGGCGGGTCAGACGCACCTCCTCGGGGCCGGATCCCCGTTGGTCAGCCTCGCCCGCGACGACGGCGCCCCGCCCTCCGCGGTCTCCGTCATCCTGTGGGGTCCTCCCGGCACGGGCAAGACGACGCTCGCGCAGGCGATCGCCCGCCAGTCGGGCCGGCGCTTCGTCGAGCTGTCGGCGATCACCGCGGGCGTGCGCGACGTGCGCGAGGTCATGGAGCGCGCGCTCTCCGACCGCGACCTCTACGGCTCGTCGACCGTGCTGTTCCTCGACGAGATCCACCGCTTCACGAAGGCCCAGCAGGACGCCCTGCTGCCCGGCGTCGAAAACGGCTGGGTCATCCTCATCGCGGCGACGACCGAGAACCCGAGCTTCTCCGTGATCTCGCCGCTGCTGAGCCGCTCGCTGCTGCTCACGCTCGAGGCGCTCTCCGACCTCGATCTCGGCGTGCTGGTCGATCGGGCCGTGACCGACCCGCGCGGTCTCGCCGGCGCGGTGTCGCTGGCCGACGACGGGCGCGAGTCGATCATCCGTCTCGCCTCGGGGGATGCCCGGCGCGCGCTCACGGCGCTGGAGGCCGCGGCGCAGTCCGCCCGTGCCACCCCGGCCCCGGCCGCGAAGGGCAAGAAGTCGGCGGGGGCGGCGGCCGCGCCCGTGATCACCGCCGAGACGGTGGCCGCCGCGGTCGACCGGGCCCTGCTGCGCTACGACAAGAACGGCGACGAGCACTACGACGTCATCAGCGCCTTCATCAAGTCGATCCGCGGCAGCGATCCCGACGCGGCTCTGCACTACCTGGCGCGCATGATCGAGGCGGGGGAGGACCCCCGCTTCATCGCCCGCCGCGTCATCATCTCGGCCGCGGAGGACATCGGCGTGGCCGACCCGCACGCGCTGCCGCTCGCGGTGGCCGCGGCGCAGGCCGTGCAGCTCATCGGCATGCCCGAGGGGCGCATCCCGCTCGCCGAGGCGGTCGTCTACCTGGCGACCGCGCCGAAGTCGAACGCGGCGTACCTCGGCATCGACGAGGCGATCGCCGACGTGCGCGCGGGGCGCATCGGCCGCGTACCGAAGCCGCTGCGCGACGCGCACTACCCCGGGGCGAAGCGGCTCGGCCACGGCAAGGGCTACGTGTACCCGCACGACGACGCGCTCGGCGTGGTGGCGCAGCAGCACCTGCCCGATCCGGTGAAGCGGCGCGAGTACTACCGGCCGACCGAGCGGGGGGCCGAGCGCGAGATCGGCGCGCGACTGGCGAAGCTGCGGGCCATCATCCGCGGCGCCGCGCGCGGGGAGTGACCGCGCCGGGCGGGACGACCCCCGTCTGCTAAGCTCTACCGGCCCGTCAGATATGGGCACACCCTCCCCTGCGCATCGACTCGATCGATGCTGTTCCCCGAAGCGCCTCGGCGTGCGCCTCGGATCGGACGGAGCGGTCGTACGTCCGTGAGCCGTGAGATCCCCGGCCACGAGCATGGAAGGACACCTGTGTCGACCAAGTCGCGCACCCGCAGCAAGACCCGCCTCTCCCGGGCCCTCGGCATCGCCCTGACCCCGAAGGCGGCCAAGTACCTCGAGAAGCGCCCCTACGCTCCCGGCGAGCACGGCCGCACCAAGCGGAAGGCCGACAGCGACTACGCCGTCCGTCTCCGTGAGAAGCAGCGTCTCCGCGCCCAGTACGGCATCCGCGAGGCCCAGCTCCGCATCATCTTCCAGGAGGCCCGTCGTACGGCCGGCCTGACCGGTGAGAACCTCGTCGAGCTGCTCGAGATGCGTCTCGACGCCCTCGTGCTGCGCGCCGGCTTCGCCCGCACCACCGCGCAGGCCCGCCAGATGGTCGTGCACCGCCACATCCTCGTCGACGGCAAGATCGTGGACCGCCCGAGCTTCCGCATGAAGCCCGAGCAGACCATCCACGTGAAGCCCAAGAGCGAGGGCATGGAGCCGTTCCAGGTCGCCGCCGCCGGCGGTCACGTCGACGTGCTGCCCAAGACCCCCGCGTACCTCGAGGTCGAGCTCGACAAGCTGCAGGCGCGCCTCGTGCGCCGCCCGAAGCGCGCCGAGGTCCCCGTGACGTGCGAGGTCCAGCTCGTCGTCGAGTACTACGCCGCGCGCTAGCACTCACCGCATCGCCTCCGACGGGGGCCCGGCCTCGTGCCGGGCCCCCGTCGTCGTCCCCGCCGCGGCACGCTGCGCGTCGAGCGCGCGCCGATAGGGTGGAGGGGCGTCAGCGGCCCCGTGCCGCGCATCCTGCACGCACCATCGAGACGCGCACCACACCCGCGCTCGCGATCGCAAGGAGAACCCATGAAGAACGCACTCTGGCTCGTGCTCGGCGTCGCCCTGGGCGCTGTCGTCGCCCACCAGGCCTCGAAGACCCCGCAGGGCCGCCATTTCTTCGACGAGATCGACGCCAAGACCCGCGAGTTCACCGACGCGGTGCTCGAGGGCTACCAGCAGCGCGAAGCCGAGCTGCGCGCCGCCGTCGCCGAGGCCGAAGAGACGATCGCCGACCTCACCGACCGCCTGAAGTAAGCCCCCGGCCGGGCCCCGGCCTCTCCCGCATCACCGACGCCCCAGGAATACCGCGACCCCATGCAGACCGCCGACATCCAGCGCCGCTGGCTCGACTTCTTCGGAGACCGCGGCCACACCGTCGTCCCCTCCGCCTCGCTCGTCAGCGACGACCCGTCCCTGCTCTTCACCGTCGCGGGGATGGTGCCGTTCGTGCCGTACCTCACCGGCGTCGTGCCCGCGCCGTACCCGCGCGCCACGAGCGTGCAGAAGTGCATCCGTACGAACGACATCGAGGAGGTCGGCAAGACCCCTCGCCACGGCACGTTCTTCCAGATGAACGGCAACTTCTCGTTCGGCGACTACTTCAAGGAGGGCGCGATCTCGTACGCCTGGGAGCTGCTGACGAGCTCGCAGAGCGACGGCGGTCTGGGCTTCGCGGAGAAGGACCTCTGGGTCACCGTCTACGAGGACGACGACGAGGCGATCCGCCTCTGGAAGTCGATCGCGGGCCTGCCCGACGAGCGCATCCAGCGGCTCGGCATGGACACCAATTACTGGTCGACCGGCCAGCCCGGCCCCGCCGGCCCCTGCTCCGAGATCTTCTTCGACCGCGGCCCCGCGTACGGCATCGACGGCGGTCCGGCGACGGACGACGACCGCTACGTCGAGATCTGGAACCTCGTCTTCATGCAGTACCTGCGCGGCGAGGGCACCGGCAAGAACGACTTCGAGATCCTCGGCGAGCTGCCGCAGCAGAACATCGACACCGGCATGGGCATGGAGCGCGTCGCGTTCCTGACCCAGGGCGTCGAGAACATGTACGAGATCGACCAGGTGCGCCCGGTGCTCGACGCCGCCGCCGCCATGTCAGGCCGCCGCTACGGGGCCGACCACGGCGACGACGTGCGCATGCGCGTCATCGCCGACCACGTGCGCTCGAGCCTCATGCTCATGACCGACGGCGTGACGCCCGGCAACGAGGGCCGCGGGTACATCCTGCGCCGTCTGCTGCGGCGGAGCATCCGCGCCATGCGCCTGCTCGGGGTCGACGCCCCGAGCTTCGAGGTGCTGTTCGCCGCCTCGCGCGACGCGATGAGCGCCGCCTACCCCGAGATCACCGAGCACTACGACCGCGTCTCGCGCCTCGCCCTCGGCGAGGAGGAGGCGTTCCTGCGCACGCTCACCGCCGGCACGAGCATCCTCGATCTCGCCGTGGCGGAGACGCAGCAGCAGGGCTCGGCGACCCTCGCCGGCGACACCGCCTTCCAGCTGCACGACACCTTCGGGTTCCCGATCGACCTCACGCTGGAGATGGCGGAGGAGGCCGGGCTCAGCGTCGACCGCGAGGCCTTCGACCGCCTCATGGCCGAGCAGCGCTCGCGCGCCAAGGCCGACGCCAAGTCGAAGAAGGGGCAGCTCGCCGACCTCAGCGTCTACGGCGCGTTCCGCGCCGCGGGCGAGACCCGGTTCCTCGGCTACGAGCAGCTCGAGACCGAGTCGAGCGTGCTCGGCATCATCGTCGGCGGCACGAGCGTCGACGTCGCCCAGGAGGGCGAGATCGCCGAGATCATCCTCGCCGAGACGACCCTCTACGCCGAGTCCGGCGGCCAGGAGTCGGACGAGGGCTCGATCGTCGGCACCGGCTTCGATCTCGAGGTGCTCGACGTGCAGCGCCCCGTCGCGGGACTCTTCAGCCACACCGTGCAGGTGCGCCGCGGCGAGGTGCGCGTCGGCGCGCTCGCGCGCACCCAGGTCGACCCCGTCTGGCGGCGCTCGGCGGCGCAGGCCCACTCGGCGACGCACGTCATCCACGCCGCGCTGCGGCAGACGCTCGGCGACGAGGCCCACCAGTCGGGCTCGTACAACAAGGCCGGCTACATGCGCCTCGACTTCAGCTGGAACCAGGCCCTCTCGGCCGCGACCCGCAGCGAGCTCGAGGAGATCAGCAACATCGCCGTGCGCGACAACCTGCCCGTCGAGACCCGCGTCATGGGCCTCGACGAGGCGAAGTCGCTCGGCGCCATGGCGCTCTTCGGCGAGAAGTACGGCGACCGCGTGCGCGTCGTCGACATCGGCGGGCCGTGGTCGCGCGAGCTCTGCGCGGGCACCCACGTCGGGTCGAGCGCCGAGATCGGCATGATCAGCCTCGTCAGCGAGTCCTCGGTCGGTTCGGCCAACCGCCGCGTCGAGGCGCTGGTCGGTCTCGAGGCGTTCCGCGAGTTCGCCGCGGAGCGCGCCCTCGTGCAGCAGCTCAGCGCCAACCTCAAGACCCCGCGGGATCAGCTCGTCGGCCGCATCGCCGACCTCGGAGCCCAGCTCAAGGCCGCCGAGAAGCGGCTCGCCCAGCTCGAGTCGAGCCGGCTCAGCGAGAAGGTCCCCGCGCTCGTCGCGACCGCCGCGCCGCAGGGCGCCGTCACCGTCGTCGCGCAATCGCTCGGCGCGCTCGGCTCCGCCGACGACCTGCGGCAGCTCGCCACCTCGGTGCGCGAGCGGCTCAGCGCGCAGGCCGCCGTCGTCGTGCTCGCGGCAGAGGTCGCGGGCAAGGCCGCGGTCATCGTCGCCACCACGCCCGCCGCCCGCGAGGCCGGCGCGAAGGCGGGCGCTCTCGCGCGCGTCGCCTCGGGCGTGCTCGGCGGCGGAGGCGGCGGCAAGGACGACCTCGCCCAGGGCGGCGGCACCGATGCGGCCGCGATCCCGGCCGCGCTCGAGGCCGTGCTGGCCGAGCTGCGCGGCTGAGGCTCGCCCCGATGCGCCTCGGCGTACGACTCGGCGTCGACGTGGGCACCGCGCGCGTGGGCGTCGCGCGGTGCGATGCGCACGGGATCCTCGCGACGCCGGTCGAGACGCTGCCGCGCAAGAAGGGCATGATGGCGGGCATCCACCGCCTCGTCGCCGAGTGGGAGCCGATCGAGATCGTCGTCGGACTGCCGCTCGCGCTCTCGGGCTCCGAGACGGCGTCGACGCAGGATGCGCGCGATGTCGCCGCCCTCATCGCCCGCCAGGTCGCCGTGCCGGTGCGGCTGGTCGACGAACGGCTCACGACCGTGACCGCCGCCCGCTCGCTGCGGGAGTCGGGGCGGGACGGGCGCACCTCGCGCTCCGTGATCGACCAAGCGGCCGCTGTTATCCTGCTCCAGCACGCGCTGGACCACGAGAAGTCGCGGGGAGAAGCCCCCGGCGAGCTGCTGGTTCCCGACGGAGGATCACCCTGACTGTGAGCGACGACGACGCCTGGGACGCGATCTTCCGATCGCAGCCCGACACCGCCCGCACCGAGCAGGGCTCCGCGGCCCCCGGCTCATCCACCGGATCACCGGCCGGCGCACCCGTCGGCGGCCCGGCGGCCGCGGAGCCGCCGGTGACGCGCGCGGCGCTCCGCGAGCGGGGTGCCGCGGCGCCCGACCGCCGATCGGCCCGTCAGATCCTCGACGAGGGCCGGCCGCCGAGGCGCCGCAGGGTGTGGCCGTGGGTGCTCGGCGTGCTGCTGCTGCTCGGCGGCCTGGGTGCCGGTGCGGTGGCGTACGCCTGGGCGAACTACGAGCCCCAGCTGCGCGAGGCGCTCGGCTGGGAGCTGCCCAACGACTACGAGGGAACGGGCAACGGCACCGAGGTGCTCGTCACGATCACTCCCGGCGAGATCGGATCGGACATCGCGACGACCCTGCAGGAGCAGGGCGTCACGATGACCTACGACGCGTTCTACGACCTGCTGCTCGCCGACCCCTCCATCGCGTTCCAGCCCGGAACCTACGCGCTGCAGGAGGAGATGTCGGCGCAGTCGGCGCTGGATGCCCTGCTCGACCCGGCGAACCGCCGCGAGTCGACCGCCACCATCCGCGAGGGTCTGCGCGCCGGCCAGGTCATCGACATCCTCTCCGCCGCCACCGGTGTGCCGCTCGCCGACTACGAGGCGGCGATCGCCGACCTCGCCGCCCTCGGGCTCCCGCCGGAGGCGCCGACCGTCGAGGGCTACCTGTTCCCGGCCACCTACACCTTCGAACCCGGCACCCCGGCGATCGATCAGGTGCGGCGCCTCGTCGACGAGACCTTCGCGCGGCTCGATGCGCGCGGCGTCGCCGCCGAGGATCGGCACCGCGTTCTCACGATCGCCTCGCTCGTGCAGAGCGAGGCCCGCCTCCCCGAGGACTTCTACCGCGTCAGCCGGGTCATCCAGAACCGGCTCGACGACGGCTGGCGGCTCGAGTTCGACTCGACCGCCCAGTACGGCAGCGCGCAGGCCGACGGCTCCGTCTTCTCGACGCAGGAGACGCTCGAGGCCGACAACCCCTACAACACCTACGTGATCGAAGGGCTGCCGATCGGTCCGATCGGGAACCCGGGCGACCTGGCCGTCGAGGCCGCGCTCGCCCCCGCCGAGGGCCCGTGGCTGTTCTTCGTCACCGTGAACCTCGACTCGGGGGAGACCGTCTTCTCGGAGACCGTCGCCCAGCACGAGGAGGGGGTCGCGCAGCTGCGCCGCTGGTGCAGCGAGAACCCCGGCAACAGCGCCTGTGGCTGATCCGGTCGGCTCGGCCGACCGCCGTCGGCTCGCCGTCATCGGGTCGCCCATCGAGCACTCCCTCTCGCCGGCCCTCCACGCCGCCGCCTACGCGCGCCTCGGACTCGACTGGGCCTACGGCCGCGAGCAGGTGACCGTCGACGGGCTGCCCGCATTCCTCGACGGCCTCGACGGCACCTGGCGCGGCCTCTCAGCGACGATGCCGCTCAAGGAGGCTCTGCTGCCGCTGCTCGACGCCTACGACGAGGACGTCGCGCTCACCGGCGCCGCCAACACCGTACTGCTCCACGACGGGCGCCGAACCGGCCGCAACACCGACATCGCGGGCGTGCGCACCGCCCTCGAGCGGGCGGGTCTCACGACGCTCCGCCGCGCCGCGATCGTCGGGGCCGGCGCGACGGCGCGCTCCATCGTGGTGGCGCTCGCGCGGCTCGGCGCGGTCGAGCTCGACGTGCTCGTGCGCGAGGAGTCGCGAGCCGGGGCGCTGCTCGACCTCGCCGAGCGCCTCGGGCTGGAGGCGGCGCCGCGACCGCTCGGCGACCTCGAGCGGCTCGTACCCGCGCACGAGGTCGTGGCGTGGACGCTGCCGAACGGCGTGCCGCCCGGCGGGGTGGTCCCCGAGGCGGTGCGACGGGCATCCACTCTTCTCGACGTCACCTACCACCCGTGGCCGAGCCCGCTCGCCGAGCAGTGGCGCGCCGTCGACGGCGCCGTCGCCTCGGGCCGCGACATGCTGCTGCACCAGGCGGTGCGGCAGGTGCGCCTCTTCGTCGGCGGCCCGGATGCCGCTCCGATGCCCGAGGAGGCCGAGGTCGAGAGGGCCATGGCCGCCGCCCTCGCCTAGCCGCGCACGGCGGGGCTCCCGGTGGCGCGAACCCCCGGCGACCGCGTGGGAGGATGGGGTCATGTTGCGCTGGTTGACCGCCGGAGAATCCCACGGCCCCGAGCTCATCGCCGTCATCGAGGGGATGCCCGCGGGCGTTCCCGTGACGCGCGAGGCGATCCAGGCCGACATGCAGCGGCGCAAGCTCGGCTACGGCCGAGGCGCCCGCATGAAGTTCGAGCAGGATGAGCTCACGATCTCGGGCGGCGTGCGCCACGGGCGCACGATGGGCAGCCCCGTCGCCCTGCGCATCGGCAACACCGAGTGGCCGAAGTGGACGACGGTCATGAGCGCCGAGCCGGTCGATGCGAGCGAGCTCACCGGCGGCCGCGGCGCGCCGCTCACCCGCCCGCGCCCCGGCCACGCCGACCTCGTCGGCATGCAGAAGTACGGCTTCGACGAGGCCCGCCCCGTGCTCGAGCGCGCGAGCGCCCGCGAGACCGCCGCCCGCGTCGCGCTCGGCGCCGTCGCGCGCGCGTTCCTCGGCGAGCTCGGGATCCGCCTCGTGGCTCACACGCTCGCCATCGGCACCGTGCGCGTGCCCGACGACGCCCCGCTGCCGCTGCCGGGCGACGTCGATCTGCTCGACGCCGACCCGCTGCGCTGCCTGCACCCGGAGACGAGCGCCCGGATGGTCGCCGAGGTCGACGACGCGCACAAGACCGGCGACACCCTCGGCGGCGTGGTCGAGGTGCTCGCCTACGGCCTGCCCCCGGGTCTCGGCTCCTACGTGCACTGGGATCGCCGACTCGACTCGCGCCTCGCCGGTGCTCTCATGGGCATCCAGGCCATCAAGGGCGTCGAGGTCGGCGACGGGTTCCAGACGACGGAGCGCCGGGGCTCGGCGGCGCACGACGAGCTCGTCGTCGGCGCCGAGGGCATCGAGCGCCTCAGCGACCGCGCCGGCGGCGTCGAGGGCGGCATGAGCACCGGCACCGTGCTGCGGGTCCGTGCCGGCATGAAGCCCATCGCCACGGTGCCGCACGCGCTGCGCACGATCGACGTCGCCACCGGGGATGCGGCTCCGGCCCATCACCAGCGCTCCGACGTCTGCGCCGTGCCCGCCTCGGGCGTCGTGGCGGAGGCCATGGTCGCGCTCGTGCTCGCCGAGGCGGTGCTCGAGAAGTTCGGCGGCGACGCCGTCTCCGAGACGAAGCGCAACCTCGAGAGCTACCTGGCGGCGATGCCCGAGGCGCTCACGACCGTCGTCTCCGACGGCCGCGGCTGAGCATCCCGCCCGTGCCTGCCCCCTCGGGTGCCGCCGAGCCGGCGCGCACGACGCCCGCCGTCGTGCTCATCGGCCCCCCGGCGGCCGGCAAGAGCCGCCTCGGCCGTCGCCTCTCGCGCCTGCTCGATCTGCCGCTCATCGACACCGACCGCCTCGTCGTCGAGGCGCACGGCCCCATCCCGCAGATCTTCGCCGAGCACGGCGAGCCGGTGTTCCGCGCGTGGGAGCGGGAGGCGGTCGCCGCCGCGCTCGAGCAGCGCGCCGTCGTCTCGCTCGGCGGGGGAGCGGTGCTCGACCCGGCGACGCAGCAGCAGCTCGCCGGTCTGCCGGTCGTGCTGCTGACGCTGTCGGCGGAGGCCGCCGCCGCCCGGCTCGACGGCTCCTCCCGGCCGCTCGCCGGCGGCGTCGAGGCCTGGACGGCGCTCGTCGCCGCGCGCGCCCCGCTGTACGAGCGGCTCGCGACCGCGAGCTGGGACACCTCGCGCCGCCCCCTGGATCGCATCGCGCAGGAGATCGCCGACTGGGCGACCGCGCACGACGCCGACCCGGCCGCCGCACGCATCACCACCCGCACCACCGACCGAAGCTCCGACCCCGCCGTCGAGCCCCGAGAGGATTCCCCGTGACCGACGCCCCGCCCACGATCATCGAGGTCACGGGCTCCGCCCCTCACCGCATCCACGTCGGGCGCGGCCTCGTCACCGAGCTCGGCGCGCACCTGCCGCCCACCGTCGCGAAGGTGCTCGTCGTGCACGCGCCCCCGCTCGCCGCCGTCGCCGAGCGGCTCCGCGAGCAGCTGGCCGGGCGCATCGAGGTGCTGCTCGCCGAGGTCCCCGACGCCGAGGGCGCGAAGCGCATCGAGGTCGCCGCCTTCTGCTGGCAGATCATGGGCCAGACCGACTTCACCCGCACCGACGCCGTCATCGGGCTCGGCGGGGGAGCGACCACCGACCTCGCGGGCTTCGTCGCGGCGACCTGGCTGCGCGGCGTCGCCCTCGTGCAGGTGCCGACGACCGTGCTCGGCATGGTCGACGCCGCCGTGGGCGGCAAGACCGGCATCAACACCGCGGAGGGCAAGAACCTCGTCGGCGCCTTCCACGCTCCGCACGCGGTGATCGTCGACCTCGACCTGCTCGAGGGGCTGCCCACCCACGAGATCCTCGCCGGCTTCGCCGAGATCGTGAAGGCCGGCTTCATCGCCGATCCGGTCATCCTCGATCTGCTCGAGGCCGACATCACCGTCGCCACCGACCCCGCGAGCCCCGTGTTCCGCGAGCTGGTCGAGCGCAGCATCCGCGTCAAGGCGGCCGTGGTCAGCGACGACTTCACCGAGCAGGGGCGCCGCGAGCACCTCAACTACGGGCACACGCTCGGGCACGCGATCGAGCACGCCGAGCGCTACCGCTGGCGGCACGGTGCGGCGATCGCCGTCGGCATGGTCTTCGCCGCCGAGCTCAGCCGCCTCGCCGGCGGTCTCGACGACGCCACGGTCGAGCGCACGCGGCGCATCCTCGCCTCGCTCACGCTGCCCACGGGCTACCCGCTCAGCCGCTGGAAGACGCTCCTCGCGACGATGCAGCGCGACAAGAAGGCGCGCGCGGGCATGCTGCGGTTCATCATCCTCGAGGCCGAGGGGCGCCCGCGCGTGCTCAACGGCACCGACGAGTCGATGCTG
This sequence comes from Microcella daejeonensis, assembly GCF_026625045.1. Taxonomy (GTDB): domain Bacteria; phylum Actinomycetota; class Actinomycetes; order Actinomycetales; family Microbacteriaceae; genus Microcella; species Microcella daejeonensis. Next base: position 2,424,368 of record NZ_CP113089.1, read on the forward strand.
TTCGCCGCCTACCAGGAGGTCGGCGAGTAGGCGAAGCCGCTCGCCCGACCGCTGAGTAGGCTCGCCTCATGACCATCCCGCGCCGCATCCTCGTGCTCAACGGACCGAATCTGAACCGCCTCGGCACCCGCGAGCCCGATGTCTACGGAACGGCGACGCTCGCCGATCTCGAGCGCGAGCTGCGGGATGCGGCGCCCGCGGGCGCCGAGGTCGATCTGCGGCAGACGAACGACGAGGCCGAGCTCATCGGCTGGCTGCACGAGGCCGTCGACACCGGCAGCCCCGTCATCCTCAACCCGGCGGCCTTCACCCACTACTCCTACGCGCTGCGCGACGCAGCGGCCCTCGTCACCGGGGCCGGGCTGCCGCTCATCGAGGTGCACCTCTCGAACCCGCACGCGCGCGAGGAGTTCCGGCGCACGAGCGTGATCTCCGCCGTGGCGACGGGCGTGATCGCCGGGCTCGGCTTCGGCTCGTACCGCCTCGCCCTCGCCCACATCGTCAGCCGGGCCTAGCCTCGACTAGACTCTCCCCTCGGCGTGCGCGCACGCCCCCGGCACCACCCGATACGGAAACGGACACCCCCTTCGCCATGGCTTCGACGAACGACATCAAGAACGGCAGCGTGCTGAACCTCGACGGTCAGCTCTGGAACATCATCGAGTTCCAGCACGTCAAGCCCGGCAAGGGCGGCGCGTTCGTGCGCACCAAGATGCGCAACGTCCGCTCGGGCAAGGTCGTCGACAAGACGTTCAACGCGGGCCTCAAGGTCGACTTCGCCACCGTCGACCGCGGGGACTACCAGTACCTGTACCAGGACGGCGCCGATTTCGTCTTCATGGACACCACGCACTACGACCAGATCACCGTGCCCGGCGTCATCGTCGGCGACGCGAAGAACTTCATGCTCGAGAACCAGATGGTGACCATCGCCATCCACGAGGGCGAGGCCCTCTACATCGAGCTCCCGGCGTCCGTCGTGCTCGAGGTGACCTACACCGAGCCGGGCCTCCAGGGCGACCGCTCCACCGGCGGCACGAAGCCCGCGACGGTCGAGACCGGCTACGAGATCCAGGTGCCGCTCTTCCTCGAGACGGGCACCAAGGTCAAGGTCGACACCCGCTCGGGCGACTACCTCGGCCGCGTCAACGAGTAGTGGGCGCTCGCACGAAGGCCCGCAAGCGGGCCCTGGACATGCTGTACATCGCCGACGTGCGCGAGCGGCCTCTCGCCGAGATCCTCGTCGAGGAGGGCGAGCGGGCCGCGGCGCAGCCGCAGCGCGCCTCGAGCTGGCCCTACGCGCAGGACATCGCGCGCGGCGTGATCGACAACGCGGCCGCGATCGACCGCCTCATCGAGGACAACGCCCACGGGTGGATGCTCTCGCGCATGCCCGCCGTCGACCGGGCGATCCTCCGCCTCGCGGTGTGGGAGCTCGTGCACAATCCCGACGTGCCCGACGCGGTCGCCATCGCCGAAGCGGTGGAGTTCGCCCAGGTGCTGTCGACCGACGACTCCTCGTCGTTCGTCAACGGCGTGCTCGGGGCGATCTCCGACGCCCTGCACCGCACGGCCTGAGCCGTCGCGCCCGGAGGCCGCCGCGCTGATCTTTGAGCGGCTCCGGCACGGGCGGACACGCCGGGGGAGCAGCAATGTGACGTCATGTTTCACTCCGTTGCGTCACGTGTCCCGCGCTTTTGCCGACCGGGGCGGGGCCTCCGTAGGTTGGCTCGCATGTCCTCCACGACCCGTACCCGCGGCGCGACGGCCACACCGGCTCTGCCGGTCGCGCTCCACGGCGTCGGTCGCGACTTCGACGGAGCGCGCGGCGAGGAGCCGCGCATCGTGCTGCGCGACGTGGAGCTCACGATCAAGCCCGGTGAGATCGTCGCGCTGCTCGGGCCCTCCGGCTGCGGCAAGTCGACGCTCCTGCGGCAGATCAGCGGCCTCGACCGCCCGACGCGCGGCACTCTGACGATCGACGGCACGCGCGTCGCGCCGGCCGATCAGCGCAGCGCCGTGGCGTTCCAGGAGCCCCGGCTGCTGCCGTGGCGCACCGTCGCGCGCAACATCGAGCTCGGGCTGCCCCGGGGCCTCGACCGCGAGGCCGGTCGGGCCCGCGTCGCCGAGCTCCTCGCGCTCGTGCAGCTCGAGCACGCCGCGCAGCTCAAGCCCCGCGCGATCTCCGGCGGCATGGCGCAGCGCGTCTCACTCGCCCGGGCGCTCGCCCGCGGGCCGGGAGTGCTGCTGCTCGACGAGCCCTTCGGCGCCCTCGACGCCCTCACGCGGCTGACCATGCAGGACCTCCTCATCGACATCCACCGCACCGAGCCGGCCACGATCGTGCTCGTCACCCACGACGTCGACGAGGCGCTCATGCTCGCCGACCGCGTGGTGCTGCTCGGCACGCGGTTCGACCGGCCCGGCGCGACCATCAGCCGCGTGCTCGAGGTGCCCGGCGAGCGACCGCGCGATCGGGCATCCACCGTGCTCGCCCGCCTGCGCGCGCAACTGCTCGACGGTCTCGGCGTGCCGAGCCACCACGGCCGCTGACGGCCCCCACGAACCCCGGTCGACCGACCGGCGCACCACCCGCCCCCACCGCCCTGAAAGGCCATCATGACCACCCGCACCCGCCTCACCCTGCTGACCGCGACCGCCGCCGCGGCGGCCATGGTCATGACGGGGTGCGTCGCCGGCGAGGGCCAGACCGCGCCGGAGCCCGCCGAGGGCGCCGAGTGGTCGGCCACCGAGCTGACGCTCGATTTCGCGACCTACAACCCGCTGAGCCTGATCATCAAGGAGCAGGGCTGGCTCGAGGCCGAGCTCGGCGACGAGGTCACCGTCAACTGGGTGCAGTCGGCCGGCTCCAACAAGGCCAACGAGGCGCTGCGCGCCGGGGCCATCGACGTGGGCTCGACGGCCGGCTCGGCCGCGCTGCTCGCCCGCTCCAACGGCAGCCCCATCCAGGTCATCGACATTTACACGCAGCCGAACTGGGCCTCGATCCTCGTGCCCGCCGGCTCCGACATCGACTCCGTCGACGACCTCGCCGGTCGCACGGTCGCCGCCACCAAGGGCACCGATCCCTACTTCTTCCTGCTGCAGGCGCTCGCGGAGGAGGGCCTCGCGCTCGAGGACATCCAGCTGCAGAACCTGCAGCACGCCGACGGCAAGACCGCCCTCGAGACCGGGGCCGTCGAGGCCTGGTCGGGGCTCGACCCGCTGCTGTCGACCTCCGTCTACAACGGCTCGGCCGAGATCATCTACGACAACGTCGACTTCAACTCCTACGGCTTCCTCAACGCGACGGAGAGCTTCATCGCCGAGAGCCCGGATCTCGCGCAGCTCGTGGTGAACGCCTACGAGAAGGCCCGCGCCTGGGCGCTGGAGAACCCCGAGGAGACCGCGGCGATCCTCGCAGAGGTCGCCGGCATCGAGGTGCCCATCGCCGAGGCCACGATCGAGCGCACCGTGATCGACATCGACCCCGTGCCCGGCCAGACCCAGCGCGACGTGCTCGAGATCATCGGCCCGATCTTCGTCGAGAGCGGCGATGTTCCGAACCAGGAGCAGATCGACACCGCGCTCGACAGCCTGTTCAACGACACCTTCGCGGCGGCCGCCGACCCGGACGCCCTCGCCGGCGAATGAGCTTCGACGAACGCGGCGCCGCCCTCGTCCCGCGTCCCTCCTCGGAGGGGGCGCGCGGGGCGGGGGCGTCCGCCCGGGCCGATGAGGCGCCGCAGGATCAGCGCCGCCGGCCCTCCCTGTTCGGCTTCGCCTCCAGCTACGGCTTCTCCGCCGCGGGAGGCGACCTCCCCGAGAGCACGCCCGGTCAGCGCCGCGCGAGCACCGTCGTGCTCGGACTCGTCGTGCCGCTGGCGATCCTCGCCCTCTGGTGGGGAACCGCGGAGCTCTCCGACATCCCCGACTTCCTGCTGCCCTCGCCGACGCAGGTCGTGGACGCGGGCATCGAGCTCGGCAGCTCCGGTCTGCTCGCCACCTACATCCTCATCTCCCTGCAGCGGGTGCTCATCGGCTTCGCGATCGGGGCCTCCATCGGGCTCGCCCTGGGAGCGCTCGTGGGCCTGTCGACGCTCGCCTCGCGGATGCTCGCTCCGACGCTCGGAGCGATCCGCGCCGTGCCCTCTCTCGCGTGGGTACCGCTCCTCACCATCTACCTCGGCATCTACGAGGAGCCGAAGATCACCCTCATCGCGATCGGCGCCGCCTTCCCGGTCTTCACGACCGTCGCGGGGGCCCTGCGGCACGTCGACCCGCACCTCGTCGAGGTGGGGCGCGCCTACGGGCTCGGCCGCGGACGTCTGCTGACGACCGTGCAGCTGCCCGCGGTGGTCCCGGCGATCGTCTCGGGACTGCGGCTCGCGCTCGCGCAGGCGTGGCTCTTCCTCGTCGCCGCCGAGCTCATCGCCTCGTCCATGGGGCTCGGATTCCTGCTGACGGACTCGCAGAACAACGGCCGGATGGACCGCATCTTCCTCGCGATCATCCTGCTCGCCATCCTCGGCAAGTCGACCGACGCGCTCGTCGGCCTCGGCGAGCGGGCGCTGCTGAAGCGCTGGGGCTGATCAGACCCGGCCCGGTCATCCCGCGGGTTGCCCCAGAGGCTACGGATGTTTACTCTGGGGCAACGCGCGGCCGGCCGTCGCGCGCGCCGCGAGAGGACACCATGACCGAGCATCCCGCCCTGACCGAGACCGAGGTGCTCGGCGCCGTCGACGCGATCGTCGACGCCTTCCGCCGCACCGACGGCGCCGCGTACTTCGCCTGCTTCAGCGTGGACGCCACGTTCGTCTTCCCCGATCAGGATGCCCGCCTCGACTCCCGCGCCGCCTACGAGCGGCTCTGGGCCGAGTGGGTCGCCTCCGGCTGGCGGGTTCTCGACTGCACGAGCACCGACGCCCACGTCCAGGTGCTCGGAGACGCCGCGGTGCTGAGCCACACCGTGCGCACCCGCATCGCCACCGGCGAGGGCGAGGCGACGGCCGAGCTGCACGAGCGCGAGACGATCGTGCTGCACCGGCAGGGCGACGGCCGTCTGCTCGCCGTGCACGAGCACCTGTCGAGCGCGCCCGACGAGGCGGCGTGACCGCGCGCCTCTCCGGTCGGGCCGTCGTCGACCTGAGCCGCCCGCTCCGCACCGGCATGACGGTGTTCCCCGGCGACCCCGCGGTGTCGATCGAGACCGCGGCGACGCTCGAGGAGGACGGCTTCCGGGTGAGCGCCCTGCACCTGGGCTCGCACAGCGGCACGCACCTCGACGCCCCCTCGCACAGCGTCGTCGGGGGAGTCGCGGTCGACGGGCTGGCGCTCGATCGGCTCATCGCCCCGCTGCGCGTGCTGCGCGCCCGCGATCGCGCCGCGAGCGCGCTGATCACCTGGGCCGAGCTCGCCCGGCAGGCCGCGGACGTGCACCCCGGCGACGCCGTCGTCGTGGAGACGGGCTGGAGCGCCCGCTTCGACGACGCCGACGCGACCGACCACCCGGCCCTCGCACCGGAGGTCGCCGAGCAGCTGCTCGCCCGCGGCGTGACGGTCATCGGCGTCGACGCGCTGAGCCCCGACCCGAGCCGCGCGGGGGAGGACGGGCTGTGGCGCCTGCCGGTGCACGAGCTCGTGCTCGGCGCCGGCGGGATCATCATCGAGAACCTCGTGAACCTCGATCGGGTGCCCGCGAGCGGTGCCGAGCTGCTCGCCCTGCCCCTGAGCCTGCCCGGCGGCGACGGCTCGCCCGTGCGCGCCGTGGCGGTGCTGCCCTCGGCCGAGGGCGACGCGTAGGACGGACGACCGCTACGCTGGCAGGTACCGACATCCTTTAAGAGCCGTCCCGAGAGGCGGGGAAGGAGGTCAGAGTGGTCGCACGCACCGTGCTCGACGACGCTGACATCGCGCGCGCCCTGCGCCGCATCGCCCATGAGGTGGTGGAATCCCGCCGGGGCGACGGCCGCATCGTCTTCCTCGGCATCCCGACCCGCGGCACCGCGCTCGCCGAGCGGGTGCACGCGCTCGTCGAGGCCATCGAGCCCGGCTCGAGCACCGTCGGCTCGCTCGACATCACCCTCTACCGCGACGATCTGGGCCGCACCCCCACGCGGGCGCCCGCCCCGACGCGCATCCCGCCCGAGGGCGTCGACGACGCCATCGTCGTGCTCGTCGACGACGTGCTCTACTCCGGCCGCACGGTGCGGGCCGCGCTCGACGCCCTCGCCGATCACGGCCGCCCGCGCGCCGTGCGCCTCGCCGTCCTCGTCGACCGCGGGCACCGCGAGCTGCCCATCCGCGCCGACTTCGTGGGCAAGAACCTGCCGTCGGCGACGAGCGAGCGCGTGCGCGTGCGGCTGCTCGACGTCGACGGCGTCGAGGAGGTGACGATCGAGCCATGAGGCACCTGCTCTCCACCCGCGATCTCGACCGTGCCGCCGCCGTGCGGCTGCTCGACGTCGCCGAGGACATGGCCCAGACGGCGACCCGCGAGGTGCGCAAGCTGCCGACCCTCCGCGGGCGCACCGTCGTCAACCTCTTCTTCGAGGACTCCACCCGCACCCGCCTCTCCTTCGAGTCGGCGGCGAAGCGCCTGAGCGCCGACGTCATCACCTTCAGCGCGAAGGGCTCGAGCGTCTCGAAGGGCGAGAGCCTCAAGGACACCGCGCAGACCCTGCAGGCGATGGGCGCCGATGCGATCGTCGTGCGCCACGGTTCCTCCGGCGCCGCGCACCAGCTCGCGCACAGCGGCTGGATCGACGCCCACGTGCTCAACGCCGGCGACGGCACGCACGAGCACCCCACCCAGGCCCTGCTCGACGCGTACACGATCCGGTCCCGCCGCTACGGCGCCGATTCGCGCGGCCGCGACCTGACGGGGATGCGCGTCCTCATCGTCGGCGACGTGCTGCACTCGCGCGTCGCGCGCTCGAACGTCTGGCTGCTCGAGACCCTCGGCGCCGAGGTGCACCTCTGCGCGCCGCGCACGCTGCTGCCGGCCGGGGTCGGCACCTGGCCCGCGCGCATCCACCACGACCTCGACGCCGCCCTCGCGACCGGGCCCGACGCGGTCATGATGCTGCGGGTGCAGCAGGAGCGGATGCACGACGCCTTCTTCCCGAGCGCGCTGGAGTACGGGCGCGAGTACGGGCTCACCGCGGAACGTTTCGGCCGGTTGGAGGCCGATACGATGGTCATGCACCCCGGCCCGATGAATCGGGGCTTGGAGATCTCGTCCGCCGCCGCCGACTCCGCGAGGTCGACGGTGCTCGAACAAGTCACGAACGGGGTCTTCATCCGCATGGCAGCGCTCTACCTCCTCATCGCCGGCTCCGAGGGCCCCTCCGAGGGCGCGGCCGGGCGCGGCGGCGACGGGGCCGGCGCATGACCGGCCTGCTCATCCGCGGTGCCGCGACGCTCGGCGGCGCGCGGGAGGACATCCGCGTGCGGGACGGCCGCATCGTCGCCACCGGCACCCTGCTGCCCGAGCTGCAGGAGACCGTGATCGACGCCGAGGGCCTCGTCGCGCTCCCCGGCCTCGTCGACCTGCACACCCACCTGCGCGAGCCCGGCGGCGAGGCGAGCGAGACGGTGCTCACCGGCACCCGCGCCGCCGCCGCGGGCGGCTTCACCGCCGTCTTCGCCATGGCCAACACGAGCCCCGTCGCCGACACCGCGGGCGTCGTCGAGCAGGTGGCGAGCCTCGGGCACCGCCACGGCTACGCCACCGTGCGCCCGATCGGCGCGGTGACCGTCGGCCTCGCGGGGGAGCGTCTCAGCGAGATCGGCGCCATGGCCCGCTCGCGCGCGGCCGTGCGGGTCTTCAGCGACGACGGCAAGTGCGTGCACGACGCCCTGCTCATGCGCCGCGCGCTCGAGTACGTCGCCACCTTCGACGGCGTCATCGCGCAGCACGCGCAGGAGCCCCGCCTCACCGAGGGCGCCCAGATGAACGAGGGCGCGCTCTCGGGCGAGCTGGGCCTCGCCGGCTGGCCGGCCGTCGCCGAGGAGGCGATCATCGCCCGCGACGTGCTGCTCGCCCAGCACGTCGGCGCGCGCCTGCACGTCTGCCACGTCTCGACCGCCGGCAGCGTCGACGTCATCCGCTGGGCCAAGGCTCGCGGCATCGCCGTGACCGCCGAGGTCACCCCCCACCACCTGCTGCTCACCGAGGAGCTCGCCCGCGGCTACGACGCGCGCTTCAAGGTCAACCCGCCGCTGCGCCGCGACGAGGACGTGCACGCCCTGCGCGCCGCCCTCGCCGACGGCACCATCGACATCGTCGCGACCGACCACGCCCCGCACCCCGCCGAGGCGAAGGAGTGCACCTGGGCCGAGGCCGCCTTCGGCATGGTCGGCCTCGAATCGGCGCTGCCGGTCGTGCAGACGGCGATGATCGAGACCGGGATGCTCGGCTGGGGCGATCTCGCCCGCGTGCTGTCGACCGCCCCTGCCGCCATCGGGCGGCTCGAGGGCTACGACGCCCCGCTCGCCGAGGGCTCGCCCGCGCACCTCACCCTCGTCGACCCCGGAGCCCGCCGCACCTGGGGCGCCGACGACCTGCACGGCCGCTCCTCGAATACGCCGTACACCGGCGTCGAGCTCGCGGGTGCGATCGTCACCACCGTGCACGGCGGGGTGCCGACCCTGCTCGACGGGGCGATACGCCCCGCCGAGGAGGTGGCCCGTGGATAGGCTCACGCCCGCGCTCATCGTCATCTTGATCCTGCTGCTGGCCTTCGCGCTCATGCTGCTCGGCTGGCGCAACCGCCGGCGCCGCCAGGCCGGCCTCGGCCGGCCGCAGCCGCTGCCGGCGGGGATCGGCGAGCCGAGCATCCGCGTGCCCGTGCTCTACGTCGCCACGACGCGCGCCGACGCCCCGCTCGATCGCATCGCCGTGCACGGCCTCGGCTTCCGCTCGCGCGGCGAGGTCGGCGTGCACCCCGAGGGCGTCGTGCTCGCGCTGCGCGGCCAGGAGCCGGTCTACGTGCCCGCCGCCGCCGTGCGCGGCGCGACCCGCGCCACCTGGACCATCGACCGCGTCGTCGAGGAGGGCGGGCTCGTGATGCTCGCCTGGACGCTCGACGGCACCGAGGTCGACAGCTACCTGCGCGTCACCGACGACCGCGCCGCCGCGCTGCACGCCGCCCTGCGCGCGGTCGCGCCCGCCGACGGCGCCGCCCCCGGATCCGACGCCTCCGACTCCCACCCCGACGAGCCCGCGCTCCGCCCCGACGAAAGGCCCGCCTCATGACCTCCGCCCCCGCCGTGCTCGTGCTCGAAGACGGCACCCGATTCCCCGGCCGCGCCTACGGCGCCGAGGGCCGCACCGTCGGCGAGGCCGTCTTCGCCACCGGCATGAGCGGCTACCAGGAGACCCTGACCGACCCCAGCTACGCCGGCCAGATCGTCGTGCAGACCGCGCCGCACATCGGCAACACGGGCATGAACGACGAGGACCCGGAGAGCCGTCGCATCTGGGTCGACGGCTACGTCGTGCGCGATCCCTCCCGCGTCGTCTCGAACCACCGCGCGGTGCGCAGCCTCGACGACGAGCTCGTCGAGCAGGGCGTCGTCGGCATCAGCGGCATCGACACCCGCGCGCTCACCCGCCGCCTGCGCGATGCGGGCGTCATGCGCGCCGGCATCTTCTCCGGCGAGGATGCCCGCCTCGACCCGGAGCGGCAGCTCGAGCTCGTGCGGGCCGGCGCCGGCATGGCCGGCCGCAACCTGTCGGCCGAGGTCTCGGTCGCCGAGACGCTCGTCGTGCCGGCCGTCGGCGAGAGGATCGGGCGCCTCGCGGTGCTCGACCTCGGCGTCAAGGCCTCGACGCTGCGCCACCTGTCCGAGCGCGGCTTCGAGGTGCACGTGCTGCCGCAGTCGGTGACCCTCGACGAGCTGCGCGCCCTCGAGCCCGTCGCCGTCTTCTACTCGAACGGCCCCGGCGACCCGGCGGCGAGCGACGGCCACGTCGAGCTGCTGCAGGGCGTGCTGCGCGACGGCCTGCCGTTCTTCGGCATCTGCTTCGGCAACCAGCTGCTCGGCCGCGCGCTCGGCTTCGGCACCTACAAGCTGCCCTTCGGGCACCGCGGCATCAACCAGCCGGTGCTCGACAAGGAGACCGGCCGCATCGAGATCACGGCCCACAACCACGGCTTCGCCGTCGACGCCCCCGTGGAGGGCGTCGTCGAGAGCCCCGCGGGCTTCGGCCGCGTCGAGGTCAGCCACGTCGGCCTCAACGACCAGGTGGTCGAGGGTCTGCGCGCGCTCGACATCCCCGCCTTCTCGGTGCAGTACCACCCGGAGGCCGCCGCCGGTCCGCACGACTCCACCTACCTCTTCGATCGATTCCGCGCGATGGTCAGCGATGCGCTGCTCAAGGAGGAAGGCACCGACGTGCCTTCCGACGGCAGCGACTCGCTTCCTCGCGAACCGCAGAATGACCCGAGCGACCAGAGCAACTCCACGGAGGACACCCACTGATGCCCAAGCGCGACGACATCCGATCCGTCCTCGTCATCGGCTCCGGCCCCATCGTCATCGGCCAGGCGGCCGAGTTCGACTACTCGGGCACCCAGGCCTGCCGCGTGCTGCGCGAGGAGGGCATCCGCGTCATCCTCGTCAACTCCAACCCGGCGACGATCATGACCGACCCCGACTTCGCCGACGCGACCTACATCGAGCCGATCACGGCCGAGGTCATCGAGGCGATCATCATCAAGGAGCGCCCCGACGCGGTGCTGCCGACGCTCGGCGGCCAGACCGCGCTCAACGCCGCGATCGCGCTGCACGAGCAGGGCATCCTGGAGCGCCACGGCGTCGAGCTCATCGGCGCCTCCTTCGAGGCCATCCACAAGGCAGAGGACCGCCAGCTGTTCAAGCAGCTGGTGCTGGATGCCGGTGCCGACGTCGCCCGCAGCCACATCGCGCACACCGTGGCCGAGGCCGTCGAGTTCGCCGAGGACCTCGGCTACCCGCTCGTCATCCGCCCCTCCTTCACGATGGGCGGCCTCGGCTCGGGCTTCGCCTACGACCGCGAGCAGCTCGAGCGCATGGTCGCCGACGGGCTGCACCAGTCGCCGACCACCGAGGTGCTGCTCGAGGAGTCCATCCTCGGCTGGAAGGAGTACGAGCTCGAGCTCATGCGCGACCGCGCCGACAACACCGTCGTGGTCTGCTCCATCGAGAACGTCGACCCTGTCGGCGTGCACACGGGCGACTCGATCACGGTCGCGCCCGCCCTCACGCTCACCGACCGCGAGTACCAGAACCTGCGCGACATCGGCATCCGCATCATCCGCGACGTCGGCGTCGACACGGGCGGCTGCAACGTGCAGTTCGCCGTCGACCCCGCCACGGGCCGCGTCATCGTCATCGAGATGAACCCGCGCGTCTCGCGCTCGAGCGCTCTGGCCTCGAAGGCCACCGGGTTCCCGATCGCGAAGATCGCCGCGAAGCTCGCGATCGGCTACCGCCTCGACGAGATCCCCAACGACATCACCCGCGTCACGCCGGCGAGCTTCGAGCCGACGCTCGACTACGTCGTGGTGAAGGTGCCGCGCTTCGCCTTCGAGAAGTTCCCCGGCGCCGACACGGGGCTCACGACGACCATGAAGTCGGTCGGCGAGGCCATGGCGATCGGCCGCAACTACTCCACCGCCCTGCAGAAGGCGCTGCGCTCGCTCGAGAAGCGGGGGTCCAGCTTCCACTGGGAGGGCGAGCCCGGCGACAAGGATGCCCTGCTCGCGCTCGCGGCGATGCCCACCGACGGCCGCATCGTGACGCTGCAGCAGGCCATGCGGGCCGGGGCGAGCATCCCCGAGGCCTTCGAAGCGACCGGGATCGACCCGTGGTTCCTCGATCAGATCGCCCTCATCAACGAGGTCGCCGCCGAGGTCGCCGCGGCCGACGCGCTCGCGCCCGATCTCATGCGCCACGCGAAGCAGCACGGCTTCAGCGACGCCCAGCTCGCGCAGCTGCGCGGGCTCACCGAGCGCGACATCCGCGCGATCCGCACCGATGCGGGCCTGCGACCGGTCTTCAAGACCGTCGACACCTGCGCGGGGGAGTTCCCGGCGCTCACGCCGTACCACTACTCGAGCTACGAGACCGAGACGGAGGTCGCCCCGAGCGACGCCCGCAAGGTCGTCATTCTCGGCTCGGGCCCCAACCGCATCGGCCAGGGCATCGAGTTCGACTACTCGTGCGTGCACGCGAGCTTCGCGCTGCGCGACGCCGGGTTCGAGACGATCATGATCAATTGCAACCCCGAGACCGTCTCGACCGACTACGACACCTCCGACCGGCTCTACTTCGAGCCGCTCACCCTCGAGGACGTCCTCGAGGTCATCCACGCCGAGCAGGCCTCGGGCGAGCTCGTCGGCGTCATCGTGCAGCTCGGCGGGCAGACCGCCCTCGGGCTCGCGCACGGCCTCGCCGATGCGGGGGTGCCCATCCTCGGCACGAGCCCCGAGGCGATCGACCTCGCCGAGGAGCGCGGTGCCTTCTCGCGCATCCTCGACGAGGCCGGGCTCGTCTCGCCGCGCAACGGCACGGCGACCGACGTCGACAGCGCCGTGGCCGTCGCCGAGTCGATCGGCTACCCCGTGCTCGTGCGCCCGAGCTTCGTGCTCGGCGGCCGCGGCATGGAGATCGTCTACGACAGCCCCTCGCTCGTGGACTACTTCGACCGCGTGCGCGACCAGGCCATCATCGGCCCCGGCCAGCCGCTGCTCGTCGACCGGTTCCTCGATGACGCCGTCGAGATCGACGTCGACGCCCTGTACGACGGCGAGGGGCTCTACGTCGGCGGAATCATGGAGCACATCGAGGAGGCCGGCGTGCACTCGGGCGACTCGGCCTGCACCCTGCCGCCCGTGACGCTCGGCCGCGACATCATCGACCGGGTGCGCACCGCCACCGAGGCGATCGCGAACGGCATCGGCGTGCGCGGGCTCATCAACGTGCAGTTCGCGATCGGCGCGGGCGTGCTCTACGTGCTCGAGGCGAACCCGCGCGCATCGCGCACCGTGCCCTTCGTCTCGAAGGCGCTCGGCATCCCGCTCGCGAAGGCGGCCTCCCTCGTCATGACCGGCGCGAGCATCCGCTCGCTCGTCGAGCAGGGCATGCTGCCGGCGCAGGACGGCTCGATCGTGCCGATCGACTCGCCCGTCGCCGTCAAGGAGGCCGTGCTGCCCTTCAAGCGGTTCCGCACCGTCGAGGGCCGCATCGTCGACAGCGTGCTCGGCCCCGAGATGCGCTCCACCGGCGAGGTCATGGGCATCGACCGCGACTTCCCGCGCGCTTTCGCCAAGAGCCAGGACGCCGCTTACGGCGGGCTGCCCGCCTCGGGCGTCGTGTTCGTCTCGGTCGCCGACCGCGACAAGCGCGCGATCACCCTGCCCATCCTGCGCCTGCAGCAGCTCGGCTTCGAGATCTGGGCCACCGACGGCACCGCCGAGGTGCTCGCGCGCAACGGCATCCCCGCCCGCATCGTGCGCAAGCACGGCGAGGCCTTCCTCAAGCCCGGCGACGACCCCGACGAGCCCTCGATCGTCGACCGCATCAACGCGGGCGAGGTCGAGATCGTCGTCAACACGCCCAGCGGTCGCAGCGCCCGCGCCGATGGCTTCGAGATCCGCACCGCGACGGTCGCGGCCGACAAGCCGCTGTTCACGACCATCGCGCAGCTCGGCGCGGCCGTCGCCTCGCTCGAGAGCCGCGGCGAGAGCGTCACGGTGACGAGCCTGCAGGACTACGCGATCGCGCGGGCGGAGCGGGTGTGACCGGGCCGGCCGCCGGGGGAGCGCCGGCGACGACGGCGGGCTTCGGCGCGCGCCTCGCCACGGCGATGGATGCCCACGGCCCCCTCTGCGTCGGCATCGACCCGCACGCCGCCCTCCTCGGGCTCTGGGGTCTCGGCGATGATGCCGCGGGTGCGCGCGAGCTCGCCCTGCGGGTCGTGGAGGCGGCGGCCGGCCGGGTCGGCATCGTCAAGCCGCAGGTGGCGTTCTTCGAGCGCTTCGGTGCGTCCGGCTACGCCGTGCTGGAGGAGGTCATCGGAGCCGCGCGCGCCGCGGGCCTCCTCGTGATCGCCGACGCCAAGCGCGGCGACGTCGGCTCCACCATGGAGGCCTACGCCGCCGCCTGGCTCGGCGAGGGCTCGCCTCTGCGCGCCGACGCCATGACCGCCGTCGCCTTCCAGGGCCTGGGCTCGCTCGAGGCGGCGATCGCCGCCGACGGCGGCCTCTTCGTGCTCGCGGCCACCTCGAACCCCGAGGGCCGCGCGCTGCAGGCCTCGCGCGACGAGACCGGGCGCACCGTCTCGGCGCAGCTCGTGCACGAGGTCGCGCAGCGCAACACCGGTGCACCGGGCACCGCGCTCGCCGACCTCGGCGTCGTCATCGGCGCCACCCGGCCCCTCGCCGAGACCGGCATCGATCCGCGTGATCTCGCCCGCACCCCCATCCTCGCCCCGGGCTTCGGCGCGCAGGGCGCTCGTCTCGACGAGCTCGATGCGCTCTTCGGCGCGGCCGCGCCCGCGGTGATCCCGACCGTGTCGCGCAGCGTGCTCGGCGCCGGCGCCGACGGGGTGCGCGCGGCGATCGCGGCCCACGGCGCGGAGCTGCGGCGATGACCGGGCAGGGGCAGCGGCATCCCGACATGCCCGCCGTCGACCGGGCTGCCGCCTCGCGCGCCGCGGTGGAGGCTCGCCGCGCCCGCGCCGCGGTCAAGCAGGCGGTGCGCGCGGGGGAGCGCAGTGCGCTCTCCGTCGCCGAGACGGCCTGGCGCGATGCCGAGAGCGTCGAGGCGGGGATGCGCGTGCGCGACTTGCTCGCCACCCTCAAGGGTCTCGGCCCGACGCGCACGCTCGCGGCGCTGGAGTCGCTCGGCATCGCCGAGGTGAAGAGGCTCGGCGGCCTCGGGCACCGGCAGCGGCAGGCGCTGCGCTCCTGGCTGCGCTCGCGCGAGGCCGTCGCGGGGCACGGCCGGCTCGTCGTGCTCGCCGGGCCGACGGCGGTCGGCAAGGGGACGGTCTCGGCGTTCATCCGCGAGAACTTCCCCGAGGTGCTGCTGAGCGTCTCGGCGACGACCCGCACCCCCCGCCCGGGCGAGATCGACGGCGTTCACTACTACTTCCTCGACGACGAGCGCTTCGACGCGATGGTCGCGGCGGACGAGTTCCTGGAGTGGGCCGTCGTGCACAATCAGAGCCGCTACGGCACGCCGCGCCCGCCCGTGGCGGCCGCGCTCGCGGAGGGGCGCAGCGTGCTGCTCGAGATCGATCTCGACGGGGCGCGGCAGGTGCGGCGCGCGATGCCGGAGGCCGTGCTCGTGTTCCTGCTGCCGCCGACCTGGGAGGAGCTCGTGCGGCGGCTCGTCGGCCGGGGCACCGAATCCGCCGAGGAGCAGGCCCGCCGTCTGCGCACCGCGACCGTCGAGCTGGCGGCGCAGGACGAGTTCGACGTGCTCGTCGTCAACGATGATGTCGAGCGCGCCGCCCGGGAGGTCGTAGACTTGCTGGCAGTGCCCCGCGCGTGATCGCGCGCCCGAGCACGCCGACGCACCCGCACGACGACGACATTACGGAGCAGACATGGCCGCCAGCAAGACCCAGGGCATCATCGATCCCCCCATCGACCAGCTGCTGACGAAGGTCGACTCCAAGTACCAGCTCGTCATCTTCGCCTCGAAGCGCGCCCGTCAGATCAACGACTACTACGCCGACCTGCACGAGGGCTCGCTGTTCGACAACGTCGGCCCGCTCGTCGACTCGACCGTCGACGACAAGCCCCTCTCGGTCGCCATGCACGAGATCAGCGAGGGCAAGCTCGTCCTCACCAAGCTCCCCGAGTAGAGCCCGCAGCATGACCGGGTCGCCCGCGACCCCGTCCGGCCGGCTGACCGTCGTCGTCGGCATCACCGGCGGCATCGCGGCCTACAAGGCGGTCGGCGTCGCGCGCGGCTTCGTCCTCGCCGGGCACGACGTGCACGTCATCGCCACCGAGGGGGCGCTGCGCTTCGTCGGTCGGCCGACCCTCGAGGCGATCAGCCGCAACCCGGTGCACACCGACCTCTACGAGGGCGTCGCCGAGGTGCGCCACGTCGCCCTGGGGCAGCGCGCCGACCTCATCGTCATCGCCCCGGCGACCGCGCACACGATCGCCTCGCTCGCCGCGGGGCTCGCCGGCGACCTGCTCGGCACCACCGTGCTCGCCTCCGAGGCCCCGCTCGTGATCGCCCCGGCGATGCACACCGAGATGTGGGGCAATGCGGCGACGCGCGCGAACATCGCCACGCTCCGCGAGCGCGGCGTGCACGTCGTCGGCCCCGCCTCCGGCGCCCTCACCGGCACCGACGTGGGCGCCGGCCGCATGGCGGAGCCCGACGAGATCGTCGCCGAGGCGCTCGCGCTCGTCGGCCCGCGCGACCTCGTCGGCCGGCGCATCCTCATCTCGGCCGGCGGAACGCGCGAGCCCCTCGACCCCGTCCGCTTCCTCGGCAACCGGTCGAGCGGTCGGCAGGGCACGGCCCTCGCCCGAGCGGCGCTCGCCCGGGGGGCCGAGGTCACCCTCGTCGCCGCCCACCTCGAGGTGGATGCCCCCGCCGGGGCCGCCCTCGAGCACGTCGAGACCACGGCCGACCTCCTGCAGGCCATGACGCGCCTGGCCCCCGACCACGACACGGTCATCATGGCTGCCGCCGTGGCCGACTTCCGCCCGCGCGAGGTCGCGGCCGGCAAGCTCAAGAAGAGCGAGGACGACGAGCGGGGCCTGACGCTCGAGCTGGAGCGCACCCCCGACGTGCTCGCCGCCCTCGCCGCGGGCCGCGCGCCCGGTCAGCGCATCGTAGGCTTCGCCGCCGAGACCGAGCGGGAGGAGCGCGCGCTCGTGGAGCTCGCCGCGGGCAAGGCGCGCCGCAAGGGCGCCGATCTGATCGTGGTCAACCGGGTCGGCTGGAGCGAGGGCTTCGGCACGCAGACCAACGACGTCATGATCGTGCGAGCCGACGGTAGCGTGGTCTCCACCGCCTCGGGGGACAAGCTGTCGGTGGCCGACCGTATCCTCGACGCGATCGGCTGAACCGGCCTCCGCGCCGATCGCGCTCCGCGCCGGCTCCACCCCACCGCGCTGCCGCGGCACTCCACGACCACGCTCGACTCGACGGGAACGCACCACCATGACCGACCTCCGCCTCTTCACCTCCGAATCGGTCACCGAGGGCCACCCCGACAAGATCTGCGACCAGGTCTCCGATTCGATCCTCGATGCGCTGCTCGCCGTCGACCCGCACGCGCGGGTCGCCGTCGAGACCCTCGTCACGACGGGCCTCGTGCACGTCGCGGGCGAGGTCTCGACGGTCGGCTACGTCGACATCCCCGGCATCGTCCGCCAGCGCGTCACCGACATCGGCTACACCTCCTCCGACGTGTGGTTCGACGGCCGCTCCTGCGGCGTCTCGATCTCGATCGGCGGCCAGTCGCCCGACATCGCGCAGGGCGTCGACGCCGCCTACGAGTCGCGCGAGCAGGCGAGCGCCGACGCGGGCGACGTCCAGGGCGCCGGCGACCAGGGCATCATGTTCGGCTACGCCACCCGCGAGACCGCGCAGCTCATGCCGCTGCCCATCTGGCTCGCGCACCGCCTCGCCGAGCGCCTCGCCGAGGTGCGCAAGACGGGAGTGCTCGACTACCTCGCCCCCGACGGCAAGACCCAGGTCACCGTCGGCTACGAGGGCCAGGTGCCGAAGACGATCGAGACGATCGTGCTGTCGACGCAGCACCTCGACTCGGTCACGACCGAGCAGCTGCGCGCCGAGGTCGAGCAGCAGGTGATCCGCCCCGTGCTCGAGGCGCACGGGTTCGGCGACCAGCGCCCGCGCATCCTCATCAACCCCACCGGCCGCTTCGTCATCGGCGGCCCGCAGGGCGACGCCGGGCTCACCGGCCGCAAGATCATCGTCGACACCTACGGCGGCGCCTCGCGGCACGGCGGCGGCGCGTTCTCCGGCAAGGACCCGTCGAAGGTCGACCGCTCCGCCGCCTACGCCATGCGCTGGGTCGCCAAGAACGCCGTCGCCGCCGGTCTCGCCGACCGCCTCGAGGTGCAGGTCGCCTACGCCATCGGCAAGGCATCGCCCGTCGGGCTCTACGTCGAGACCTTCGGCACCCACCACGTGCCCGAGGCGCGCATCCAGTCCGCCATCCAGGAGGTGTTCGACCTGCGGCCCGGCGCGATCGTGCGCGATCTCGACCTGCTGCGCCCCATCTACGCGCGCACCTCCACCTACGGCCACTTCGGGCGCGAGCTGCCCGAGTTCACCTGGGAGCGCACCGACCGCGCCGACGATCTGCGCGCGGCGGCCGGCCTCTGATCCCGCCCGCGCCGAGCCCGTCCGAGCCGCGCATGCCCGAGTCGAGCCCGATCGGGCGGAGTGCGGCCGAGCAGCACGACGTCGGCGCGACGGCCATCGCGCGCGTGCTGCTCGACTCGCCGCTGCCGCAGCTCGACCGGCTCTTCGACTACCGCATCCCGCCGCGCCTGCGCGCCTTGGCCGTTCCGGGCGTGCGGGTCACCGTCCCGCTGCGGGCCGCCGGGCGGCAGGCGAGCGGCTACCTCATCGAGGTGGTCGACGAGCAGTCCTTCGAGGGCGTGCTGAGCGAGCTCGTCGACGTCGTCTCGGCCGTGCCCGTGCTGCAGCCGGAGGTCTACCGGCTCATCCGGCGCGCGGCCGATCGCGCCGCGGGCACCGCGAGCGACCTCGCCCGCCTCGTCATCCCGACCCGGCAGGTGCGCGTCGAGAAGGCCTGGCTCGCCCGCCGTGCCGCCGAGCAGGCCGCCATCGAGGAGGCGGTCTCAGAGGACGCTGCCACCGCGGACGCGGCCTCGGAGGGCCCGGCAGCCGAGAACCCGGCCCCGGAGGGCCCGGCAGCCGAGAACCCGGCCCCGGAGGGTCCGGCAGCCGAGAACCCGGCCCCGGAGGGCCCGGCCCCGGAGGGCCCGGCCGCCGAGGGCCCGGCCGTGACCGCCCCCGTCGTCCTCGGCTACGACCCGGCCGCGATCGACGCCCTCCTCGACCCCGCAGCCCCGGGCCCCCGGCGCCGCGTAGCCCTCACGGCGATCCCCGAACCGGCCCCCGTCCCCGATCCCGACGCGCCCTCCGGCCGCCGCTGGATGCCCGCCGCGGCCCGCACGCTCGCCGAGCTCGCCGCCGCGACTCTCGCCCGCGGCCGCTCGGCCATCGTCAGCGTGCCCGACTACCGCGACCTCGAGAACGTCGCCGCGGCGCTGAAGGTGCTCGTCCCCGCCGACGGAGTCGCCCGCGTCGACGCCGGCCAGTCGAACCCCGACCGCTACCGGGGGTTCCTGCGGGCGCTCGAGCCGCGCCCGGTCATCGTGCTCGGCATGCGCACCGCGGTCGCCGCTCCGGCCCACGACCTCGGTCTCATCGCCCTCTGGGACGACGGCGACGGCCTGCACGTCGAGCCGCACGCCCCGGGCGTGCACACCCGCGACCTCGCCCTGCTGCGGCAGGAGGACTCGGGCGCGGCGCTCGTGCTCGCCTCCCACGCCCGCACGACCGATGTGCAGCGCCTGGTCGAGGTCGGCTACGTCGGCGAGCTCGCTCCGACCCCCGCCCGTCGGCGGCGGATCACCCCGACCGCGCAGCTCACGAGCGCCGACGGGCCCGCGGCGCGGGCCCGCATCCCTTCGACCGCCTGGCGCACCGTCGCCGCCGCCCTCGACGAGGGCCCCGTGCTCGTGCAGGTGGCCCGGCCCGGCTACGCGCCGCGCCTCGCCTGCGCCGACTGCGGCGAGACCGCCCGCTGCACCGCCTGCCAGGGTCCGATCGCGCAGAAGCGGCAGGGCGCGACCCCGGCCTGCCAGTGGTGCGGGGCGCTCGCGGTCGAGTGGCGGTGCTCCCGGTGCGAGGGCGAGCGCTGGCGCACCGTGGGCAGCGGCTCGGGCCGCACCGCCGACGAGCTCGGCCGCGCGTTCCCCGGCGCGCGCATCATCGTCGCCGACGGCGAGGCCGGGGTGCAGCACGTGCCCGCGGGCCGCACGCTCGTCGTCGCCACCCGCGGCGCCGAGCCCGTCGCCGAGGGCGGGTACCGCGCCGTACTGCTGCTCGACGGGGAGCGCATGCTCGCGCGCGAGAGCCTGCGCGTCGTCGAGGACTGCGTGCGCTGGTGGTGCACCGCGGCCGCCCTCGCCGCGCCCGACGCCCCCGTCATGCTCGTCGGGGTGGGCGGCGCGGTCGCCTCGGCGCTCGCGATGGGGCAGCCCGAGCGCATCGCGGCCGAAGAGCTCGCCGATCGGCGCCTGCTGCGGTTCCCGCCGGCGGTGCGCGTCGCGGCGATGGTCGGCGAGCCCGAGCAGGTGGCGCGCGCCTCGGCCGAGGTCGCCGCGCTCGAGGGCGTCGACGTGCTCGGCCCGGTCGAGCTCGACGAGGATCGCGTGCGGGCGATCGTGCGCTTCGACTACGCCCGCGGGGCCGAGGTCGCCGAGACCCTCAAAGTCGCGCTCATCCGCTCGGCCACCGCCAAGCCCCGCCGGGTCGACGGTCGGCCGCCGCGGCGCCGGGTTCCCGGTCTGCGGGTCCGCTTCGACGACCACGAGCCCTTCGACGACCCCGCGCCCGGCCGGCCGGCGGCGTCCCCCGCGCGCGCGGCCGATGCTCCGCCCTCGGGGAGAATGGGGGGATGACCGCTCTGCGCCTCGTCGTCGCCGGCAGCCCCGCCGCCGCCGTGCCCACCCTCGACGCCCTCGCCGCGGGCCCGCACGAGATCGTGCGCGTCATCACGCGTCCGGCCTCCCCGCTCGGCCGCAAGCGCGTCATCACGCCCACGCCCGTCGCCCAGGCCGCCGAGCGCCACGGCATCCCCGTCGTGGAGGCCGCCCGCCTAGCCGACGTGCAGGCCGAGCTGCTCGAGCTCGAGGTCGACCTCGGCGTCATCGTCGCCTACGGCGGTCTCGTCCGCGCCCCGCTGCTGCAGTGGCCGCGGCTCGGCTGGATCAACCTGCACTTCTCGCTGCTGCCCGCCTGGCGCGGGGCCGCCCCGGTGCAGCGCGCGATCATGGCGGGGGAGGAGCGCACCGGCGCGACCGTCTTCCAGCTCACCGAGGGTCTCGATGAGGGCGACTGGTACGCCCGCCTCGAGGAGCCGATCGGCGCCCACCGCACGGCCGGGGCGCTGCTCGAGAGCCTCAGCAACTCCGGCGCCGCCCTCACCGCCCGCGTCGTCGACGAGCTCGCCGCCGGCACGGCCGTCGCGCGCCCGCAGGAGGGCGAGGTGACGCTCGCGCCGAAGCTCGTGCGCGAGGACGCGCGCATCCACTGGGACTCCCCGGTCGATGCGGTGCACGCCCGCGTGCGCGGCGTCACGCCCGAACCGGGCGCCTTCACGACGATCATCGGCTCGGATGCCGTGCTCAAGGTGCTCGAGGCGGCCCCCGCCCGCGAGGCCGCGCCGCTCGCCCCAGGCAGGCTCGCGCTCCTCGACGGCCGCCCGCTCGTCGGCACCGCCTCCCAGCCCCTGGAGCTGCTGCGCGTGCAGCCCGCCGGCAAGCCCGCCATGCCCGCCGTCGACTGGGCGCGCGGACTCGACGCCGCCGCGCTGCCGGAGCTCGCATGAGCCCCGCACCCCGCCGTCCCGGCCGTGCCGGCGGCGACCACCGCGACGACCGCCGCGACCGGCGCGACCGCGCCGACGGCACCGCCTCGCGCGACGCGCGCCGCCCCGCCGTGCGCGAGCAGGCGACGCCCCGGCGCATCGCCTTCGACGTCGTGCACGCGGTCTCGGCCGAGGACGCGTACGCGAACCTGGTGCTGCCGCAGCGCCTGCGCCGGGCATCCCTTCACGGCGCCGACGCCGCCTTCGCCACCGAGCTCGCCTACGGCACGCTGCGCCGCCGCGGCTTCTACGACGCCGTGATCCGCGAGGCCTCGGGCCGCGACCTCGACGCCATCGACCCCGCCGCCCTCGACCTGCTGTGCCTCGGCGCCCACCAGCTGCTCGGCATGAGCACCCCGGTGCACGCGGCCGTCGACGAGACGGTCGGCCTCACCCGCCCCCTCGGCCTCGCCCGCGCCACGGGCTTCGTCAACGCCGTCATGCGCCGCATCAGCGAGCGCACGGCGCCGGAGTGGGCCGCACGGCTGCTGCGCGGCGTCGACGATCCCGACGAGCGTCTCGCCATCGCCACGGCGCACCCGGTCTGGGTCGTCGTCGCCCTGCGCGCCGCCCTCGAGCGCGAGGGCAGGGGCGGCGAGCTCGAGGCCCTGCTCGAGTCCGACAACGTCCCCGCCCGCGTCACCCTCGCCGCGCTGCCCGGGCTCGCGCAGCCGGGCGACCTCGGCGAGGAGGTCGACCCGACGCCCTACTCGCCGCTGGGGCGCCGCGCCGCCTCCGGCGATCCCGGCGACGACCCCGCCGTCGCCGCCGGTCGGGTGCGCGTGCAGGACGAGGGCTCGCAGCTCGCCGCCCTCGCCCTCAGCCGCGCGCGTCCCGTCGCCGCGGGCGAGCGCTGGCTCGACCTCTGCGCCGGGCCAGGGGGCAAGGCGGCCCTGCTCGCCGCCGAGGCGCGCGCCGGGGGAGCCCGCTTCACCGCGAACGAGGTCGTGCCCGCGCGGGCCGGCCTCGTGCAGCGCGCCCTCGCCGCGGTCGATCCCGCGGTCGAGGTGCGCACCGCCGATGGGCGCGACATCGGTCGCACCGACCGCCACGGCTTCGACCGCATCCTGCTCGACGCGCCCTGCACGGGTCTCGGCGCCCTGCGCCGCCGACCCGAGGCCCGCTGGCGCAAGCGTCCCGACGACGTCCCCGAGCTCGCCGCGCTGCAGGCCGAGCTGCTCGACGCCGCTCTCGACGCGCTCGCCCCGGGCGGGCTGCTCGCCTACGTCACCTGCTCCCCGCATCCCGACGAGACGACGGGCGTCGTCGACCGCGTGCTGGATGCCCGTCCCGAGGTCGTCCGCGTCGACACCGCCGCCGTGCTCGCCGGCGTCACGCGCGCACCCCTCGACCTCGGATCCCTCGACGGCGCCGTGCAGCTCTGGCCGCACCGCCACGGCACCGACGCCATGTTCATCCAGCTGCTGACCGTCCCGGCCGCGCCCCCCTCCGCCCCGGCCGCGGATAGCCTGGGCGCGTGACCGTGCGCATCCATCCGAGCATCCTGTCGGCCGACTTCGTCAACCTCGAGCGGGAGGTCGGGCGGATCACCGCGGCCGACGCCGTGCACGTCGACGTCATGGACAACCACTTCGTGCCGAACCTCACCTTCGGTCCGCAGATGGTCGAGCGCCTGCAGGCGGTGTCGAGCATCCCGCTCGACGTGCACCTCATGATCGCCGACGTCGACCGCTGGGCCCCCGGCTACGCCGAGCTCGGCGCCGAGTGCGTCACCTTCCACGCCGAGGCGGCCGCCGACGTCGTCGCCACCGCCCGGGCGCTGCGCGAGCGGGGCTCGCTCGCCGGTCTCGCGCTCAAGCCCGGCACGCCCGTGGAGCCGTACCTGGAGCTGCTGCCCGAGTTCGACCAGGTGCTCGTCATGACCGTCGAGCCCGGCTTCGGCGGCCAGTCGTTCATGGCCGAGACGATGCCGAAGCTGCGGTCGCTGCGCGCGGCGCTGCGCTCGGATGAGCGGAGCATCCGGCTGCAGGTCGACGGGGGCATCACGGTCGACACGATCGGCATCGCCGCCGAGGCGGGGGCCGACACCTTCGTCGCCGGGTCGAGCGTCTACGGCGCCGACGACGTCGAGGCCGCGATCGCGGGCCTGCGGGCGGCCGCGATCGCCGCGCACGCGCACTGACCGCCGCGTCGCGACCGTCCGGATCGGTCTGATTGGATGGACTCATGACCAATCTGAGCAAGCCAGAGATCGACTTCTTCGAGGGCCCCGCGCCGCAGGAGCTCGTCATCACCGACCTCGTGGTCGGCGACGGCGCCGAGGCGACGCCCGGCGCCACCGTCGACGTCCACTACGTGGGCGTCGAGTTCGAGACCGGCGAGGAGTTCGACGCCTCGTGGAACCGCGGCTCGAGCATCAACTTCCCGCTCGGCCAGCTCATCGCCGGCTGGCAACAGGGCATCCCCGGCATGAAGGTCGGCGGCCGTCGGCAGCTCGTCTGCCCGCCCGCGCTCGCCTACGGTCCGGCCGGCGGCGGCCACCGCCTCTCGGGCAAGACCCTCGTCTTCGTGATCGATCTGCTCGGCGTCAGCTGAGCGCACCTCCTCGGGGCCGGGCGGCAGGCGCCGCCCGGTACCCTGGACGGTTGTGAAGACCTTCGATGAGCTGTTCGCCGAGCTGAGCGAGACCGCCCGCACCCGTCCCGCCGGTTCCGGCACCGTCGCGCGACTGGACGCGGGCATCCATTCGATCGGCAAGAAGATCGTCGAGGAGGCCGCCGAGGTCTGGATGGCCGCCGAGCACGAGAGCGACGAGGCCACCGCGGAGGAGATCTCGCAGCTTCTCTACCACCTGCAGGTGCTCATGCTCGCGAAGGGTCTCACCCTCGACGACGTGTACCGCCAGCTCTAGGGCTCACGCCCTGTGAGCAGCCCCCGCCCGAGCGCCTCGCCGCGCCAGTGATGAAGAGAACCCCATGCTGAGAATCGCGGTGCCCAACAAGGGCTCCCTCTCCGAGACCGCCGTCGAGATGCTCGTCGAGGCGGGCTACACCGGTCGGCGCGATCCTCGCGCGCTCACCGTGGCCGACCCGCGCAACGGCGTCGAGTTCTTCTACCTGCGCCCCCGCGACATCGCCACCTACGTCGGCTCGGGCGCGCTCGACGTCGGCATCACCGGCCGCGACCTGCTGCTCGACTCCTCGAGCGAGGCGCAGGAGATCCAGACGCTCGACTTCGGCGACTCGACCTTCCGCTTCGCCGCCGTGCCCGGCACCGTGCACGAGCTCGGCGACCTGGAGGGCCGCCGCGTGGCGACGAGCTACCCGACCCTCGTCGGCGAGTTCCTGGCCCGCCACGGCATCACGGCGCGCCTCGTGAAGCTCGACGGCGCCGTCGAGTCGGCCATCCGCCTCGGCGTCGCCGACGCCGTCGCCGACGTCGTCTCGACGGGCTCGACCCTGCGGGCGCAGGGCCTCGAGATCGTCGGCCCCGTCATCCTCGAGTCGACGGCCGTGCTCATCTCGGCCCGCCCCGAGGTGGACGGCATCGCCACCCTGCAGCGCCGCCTGCAGGGCGTGCTCGTCGCGCGCCAGTACGTGCTCATGGACTACGACCTGCCGCGCGCGCTGCTCGCGCAGGCGCAGGCCGTCACCCCCGGCCTCGAGTCGCCCACGGTGAGCCCGCTCGCCGATCCCGACTGGGTCGCCGTGCGCGCGATGGTGCCCAAGGACGACACCAATCACGTCATGGACGCCCTCTACGACATCGGCGCCCGCGCCATCCTCGTCAGCCCCATCCACGCCGCGCGCATCTGATGAGCGTCGCCGTCCGGGTGATCCCCTGCCTCGATGTGGCCGCCGGTCGCGTCGTCAAGGGCGTCAACTTCATGGGCCTGCGGGATGCGGGCGATCCGATCGAGCTCGCGGCGAAGTACTACGAGCAGGGCGCCGACGAGATCACCTTCCTCGACGTGAAGGCAACCGTCGACGACCGCGACACGATGTACGACGTCGTGCGCGCGACCGCCGAGCAGGTCTTCATCCCGCTCACGGTCGGCGGGGGAGTGCGCACGACCGAGGACGTCGCGCGTCTGCTCGCCCACGGGGCCGACAAGATCGGCGTGAACTCCGCCGCCATCCTGCGCCCCGCCCTCATCGACGAGATCGCCGACCGCTTCGGCGCCCAGGTCTGCGTGCTCTCGCTCGACGTCACCCGCAGCGCGACGGCACCGAGCGGCTTCGTCGTCACGACCCACGGCGGCCGCCGCACGACCGACATCGACGCCCTCGCCTGGGCCACCGAGGCCATGAACCGCGGTGCGGGCGAGCTGCTCGTGAACTCGATCGACGCCGACGGCACCAAGGCCGGCTTCGACACCGAGCTCATCCGGGCCATCGTCGGCGTCGCGACGGTGCCGGTGATCGCCTCGGGCGGCGCCGGCGCGCTCGAGCACTTCGCCCCGGCCATCGCCGCGGGCGCCGACGCCGTGCTCGCCGCGAGCGTCTTCCACAACGCCGAGCTCACGATCGGCGAGGTCAAGGGCGCGCTCCGCGCCGAGGGGATGAGCGTGCGATGAACCCGACTCCCGCCGATGCTGCGATGACCGAGCAGGATGCCGCTGCCGTCGTCGCCCGGGCCCGCTTCGACGCCGCCGGACTCCTGCCGGTCGTCGTCCAGCAGTGGGATTCCCGCGAGGTGCTCATGGTCGGCTACATGAACGCCGAGGCACTGCGCCGCACCCTCGTCGAGGGCCGCGTCACGTACTGGAGCCGCTCGCGGCAGGAGTACTGGCGCAAGGGCGACACGAGCGGCAACACCCAGCACCTGCGCGGGGCCGAGCTCGACTGCGACGGCGACGCCCTGCTGCTGCAGGTCGAGCAGCACGGCCCCGCCTGCCACACGGGCGAGCGCCGCTGCTTCGACGTCGACCCGTTCCTGCCGCTCCCGGCGCAGGCGCACCGCACCGACGACCCGGAGGGAACGCCATGACCGGCACCACCCGCGCCGAGTTCGACGCCCGAGCCGCCGACGCGCGGGTCGTCCCGGTCATCCGCACCGTCTTCGCCGACGCGCTGACCCCGGTGGGCCTCTACCGCTCGCTCGCCGAGGGCCGCCCCGGCGGCTTCCTCCTCGAATCGGCGGAGCAGGGCGGCATCTGGTCGCGCTACTCCTTCATCGGCGTGCGCTCCTTCGGCGTGCTGACCGAGAGCGGCGGCTCGGCCGTCTGGCGCGATACCGGCCTCGCCGCGGATCGGGCCTTCGGCGGCCCCGTGCCGAGCGACCCGCTCGCGGCCCTCGACGCGCTCTCCGCCCGGTGGGAGTCGCCGCGCGACCCCGCGCATCCGCCCCTCACCGGCGGCCTCGTGGGCTTCATGGGCTGGGACGCCGTGCGCCGCATCGAGAACCTGCCGGATGCCCCTCCGAGCGACTTCCCGTGCCCCGAGCTGGCCTTCGCGTTCGTCAGCGAGCTCGTCGTCATGGACCACCGCCAGGGCACGGTCGACCTCGTCGTCTCGGTGCTCGCCGACGGCGCGGACGGCGCGGCGGTCGGCACCGCGCGCGCCGACGAGCTCTGGTCGGACGCTCAGCGCCGACTCGACGCCCTCGAGCACGCGCTCGCCGCTCCCGCCGCTCCCGAGCCGCGCCGCATCGACCTCTCCACCGCTCCCGATCCGCGGTTCCGCTCGACGCACGAGGAGTACCTGGCGGCCGTCGCGCGGTCGAAGGAGTTCATCCGCGACGGCGACGTGTTCCAGGTCGTCGTCGCCCAGCGCTTCGATCACGCGCTCGAGGCCAGCCCGCTCGAGGTCTACCGGGTGCTGCGGGCGCTCAACCCCTCCCCGTACATGTACGTGCTCACGCACGAGAGCGACGAGGGCGAGCCCTACGCGATCGTCGGCTCCTCGCCGGAGGCGCTCGTGAAGGTCGTCGACGGGCGCGTGCACATGCACCCGATCGCGGGCTCCCGCCCGCGCGGCGAGACGCCCGAAGCCGATCAGCAGCTGGCCGAGAGCCTGCTCGCCGACCAGAAGGAGCAGGCCGAGCACCTCATGCTCGTCGACCTCGCCCGCAACGACCTCTCGAAGGTCTGCCGCGCCGGCAGCGTCGAGGTCACCGAGTTCATGCAGGTCGAGCGCTTCAGCCACATCATGCACCTCGTCTCGAGCGTCGAGGGCGACCAGCGGCCCGAGGCGAGCCACGTCGACGTGTTCCGGGCGACCTTCCCGGCGGGCACGCTGAGCGGCGCGCCCAAGCCGCGGGCGCTCGAGATCATCGACGAGCTGGAGCCCGCGCGCCGCGGCGTCTACGGGGGAGTGGTGGGCTACTTCTCCTTCTCGGGGGATGCCGATCTCGCGATCGCGATCCGCACCGCCTTCCTGCAGGGCGGCACCGCCCGGGTGCAGGCGGGGGCCGGCCTCGTCGCCGACTCCGTCCCCGAGACGGAGTACCAGGAGACCATCAGCAAGGCCGCAGCACCCCTCCGTGCCGTCGCGATCGCCAACGCCCTGCGCAGGGCCGAGGAGTGACCCCCTCCCGCGTGCGGCTCGTCTCCCTGCTCGCCCCCGGGCTGCTGGGAGCGATCGCGCTGCTCGCCTGGACCCAGCCCTGGGTCGAGGTCCGGCTGCTCGACGGCCGCACGGTGACGGTCGCGGGCGACATCGCCGCGCCCGCGCTCCCCGCGCTCGCGCTCGCGATGCTCGCGCTCGTCGCCGCCCTGGCCCTCGCCGGCCGCGTGTTCCGCATCATCCTCGGCCTGCTGCTGAGCCTGCTCGGCGCCGCGATCGCCACCTCGGCCGCGCTCGCGCTCGCGCAGCCCGTGACGGCGGCCGCTCCGGCGATCACCGAGCTCACCGGCATCGAGGGGCCCGACTCGGTCGCCGCCCTCGTCGCGGGCACCGCCGTGACCCCCTGGCCCGGCGTCGCCCTCGTCGTGGGCGTGCTCGGCGTGCTGGTGGGCATCCTGATCGCCGCCCTCTCGGGGCGCTGGCCCCAGCGCACCCGGCGGTACGACGCCGTGCGGCTCGAGACGGCCGACCCCTCCGACGCCCCGACTGCCGGGCGCGACCGCTTCGACGACTGGGACGCCCTCAGCGACGGGCGCGATCCGACCGATCAGGGGCGGATGCCCGGCGATCCCCGGCCCGGCACCCAGGCCGACCCCTCCTAGCCCGGGGTAGACTCGACGCTGATCCCGACCCCTATCGCAGGAGAATCATGAACGCCCAGTCTGAGCTCGGCCACGGACACTCGATCGCCGCCTGGACGGCCGTCACGATCATCCTCGTCGCGTTCACGATCGGCACCGTCGCGTTCTGGTTCGAGATCGTCTGGCTCGTCTGGGCCAGCGCCGCCCTCGCCCTCGCGGGCTGGATCGCGGGCGGCGTCATGGCCAAGGCCGGCTACGGCGCGGGCGGTCAGCGCTCCACCGCCAAGGCGCACTCCTAGATGCTCGGCGACCTGGTCGCCGGTTCCCTCGCCGACGCCGCCGAGCGGCGCGCGACCCGACCGCTCTCCGCGGTCGAGGCCGCCGCGCTCGCCCGTCCGCCGGCGCTGGACGCCCGAGCCGCTCTCGAACGCGCCGATCACGTCAAGGTGATCGCCGAGGTCAAGCGCGCGAGCCCCTCGCGCGGCAGCCTCGCCGCCATCGCCGACCCCGCCGCGCTCGCCCGTCAGTACGCGCAGGGCGGGGCGAGCGCGATCAGCGTGCTCACCGAGCAGCGCCGCTTCGGCGGGAGCCTCGCCGACCTCGAGGCCGTGCGGGCCGCCGTGCCCACGCCCCTGCTGCGCAAGGACTTCATCGCGGAGCCGTACCAGGTGCTCGAGGCCCGGGCCGCGGGCGCCGACCTCGTTCTGCTCATCGTCGCCGCTCTCGACGACGCGCAGCTCTCGCAGCTGCACTCCCTCGTGCTCGAGCTCGGCATGACGCCGCTCGTCGAGACGCACTCCGAGGAGGAGGTGCGCCGGGCCGTCGGCCTCGGCGCGCAGGTCATCGGCGTCAACGCCCGCGACCTCTCCACCTTCGAGCTCGATCGCGACCTGTTCGCCCGGCTCGCCCCCCTCATCCCCGAGGGCACCGTGCGCATCGCCGAATCGGCGGTGCTCGGCGTCGACGACGTCGCGCACTACCGTCGCGGCGGCGCCGATGTCGTCCTCGTCGGCGAGGCCCTCGTCACCGGCGGCGATCCCGTCGCCGCCCTCACAGAATTCCTGGCGGTCTCATGAGTCTTCGCACCCAGTCCGGCCCGTACTTCGGCTCCTTCGGCGGTCGGTTCGTCCCCGAATCCCTCATCGCCGCGCTCGACGAGCTCGATGCGGCGTACGAGGCGGCCAAGGCCGATCCCTCCTTCGCCGCCGAGCTCGCCGAGCTGCACCGCAGCTACACGGGGCGCCCCTCGATCATCACCGAGGCCCCCCGCTTCGCCGCGACGGCGGGCGGTGCCCGCATCTTCCTCAAGCGGGAGGACCTCAACCACACCGGCAGCCACAAGATCAACAACGTGCTCGGCCAGGCGCTGCTCGCCAAGCGCCTCGGCAAGTCGCGCATCATCGCCGAGACCGGCGCCGGCCAGCACGGCGTCGCGAGCGCCACGGCGGCGGCCCTCTTCGGGCTCGAGTGCGTCGTCTACATGGGCGAGGTCGACACCGAGCGGCAGGCCCTCAACGTCGCGCGCATGAAGCTCCTCGGCGCCGAGGTCGTCCCCGTCACGACCGGATCGCGCACGCTCAAGGACGCCATCAACGAGGCCCTGCGCGACTGGGTGGCCAACGTCGAGAGCACGCACTACCTGCTCGGCACCGTCGCCGGACCACACCCGTTCCCCGCGATGGTCCGCGACTTCCACTCCGTGATCGGCACCGAGGCGCGCGCGCAGATGCTCGAGATGACCGGTCGCCTGCCCGACGTCATCGCGGCCTGCGTCGGCGGCGGCAGCAACGCGATGGGCATCTTCCACCCCTTCCTCGATGACGAGTCGGTGCGCCTGGTCGGCCTCGAGGCCGCGGGCGACGGCGTCGACACGCTGTTCCACGCCGCCACCATCTCCAAGGGCCGCCCCGGCGTGCTGCACGGCGCGCGCAGCCTCATGCTGCAGGACGAGGACGGCCAGACGATGGAGTCGCACTCCATCAGCGCCGGCCTCGACTACCCGGGCGTCGGTCCCGAGCACGCCTGGCTCGACGAGATCGGGCGCGCCGAGTACCGCGGCGTCACCGACCGCGAGGCGATGGATGCTCTGCGCCTGCTGAGCCGCACCGAGGGCATCATCCCCGCCATCGAGACGGCGCACGCCCTGCACGGCGCGCTGCAGCTCGCCCGCGAGCTCGGCCCGGAGGGGATCGTGCTCGTCAACCTGAGCGGTCGCGGCGACAAGGACATGGAGACGGCCGCGCGCTACTTCGGCCTGCTCGACGCGCAGGAGGCGGCCGACGCCGCCGTCATGGAGTCCGAGCGCGGCGCTGCGGCGCAGGGCAGCACGGCCCCGGAGGACGCCCGATGAGCGCCTCGACGGTCGAGCAGACCATCCGCACGCGCGTCGATGCCGGTTCCGGCGCCCTCATCGGGTACCTGCCGGTCGGGTTCCCCGACCTCGACACGAGCGTCGACGCCGCCGTCGCCCTCGTTGAGAACGGCGTCGACATCATCGAGCTGGGCCTGCCGTACAGCGACCCGGTCATGGACGGCCTCGTCATCCAGCGCGCGACCCAGGCCGCTCTGCAGGGCGGCTTCAAGCTCTCCCAGGGCTTCGAGGCCGTCGAGCGCATCCGCTCCCGCGTCGACGCGCCGCTGCTGGTGATGACCTACTGGAACCCGGTGATCCAGTACGGCGTCGAGCGCTTCGCGACCGATCTCGAGAACGCCGGGGGAGCGGGCCTCATCACGCCCGACCTCGTGCCCGACGAGGCGCGCGAGTGGATGGAGGCGAGCGAGGAGCACGACCTCGATCGGGTCTTCCTCGCCGCCCCCTCCTCGAGCGAGGCGCGCATGAAGCAGGCCGTCGACTCGAGCCGAGGCTTCGTCTACGCCGTCTCGACGATGGGCATCACGGGCGCCCGCACCGATATGGACCGCGCCGCCCGCGACGTCATCGGCCGCCTCCGCGGGGCGGGCGCCTCGAGCGCCTGCGTGGGCATCGGCATCTCCACGGCGGATCAGGTGCGCGACGTCCTGAGCTACGCCGACGGGGCGATCGTCGGCTCCGCGCTCGTCTCCGCGCTCGCGGAGGGCGGGGTCGCGGCCGTCGGCCGCACCGCCGCCGAGCTCTCCGCCGGCACCCGCTGAGGCGCTCGCGCGCATCCGGCCCTCGCGCCCGCCGCTAGGCTGGCCCGCGCCCCCCGAGAAAGGTCTTCCCCACCGTGATCCTCCCCACGAGCATCCCGAGCCCCGCGCCCGAATGGCAGGTCTTCAACCTCGGCCAGTGGCTGCGCGACATCGGGCTCACCTGGTTCGGGTTCGACATCAACATCTACGCCTACGCGCTGTGCATCCTGCTCGGCATCGTCGCCGCCGTGATGCTCACCAACCACCGGCTCACCCGCCGGGGCGCCGAGCCGTGGATCACGCTCGACATCGCCCTGTTCGCCGTGCCGCTCGGCATCATCGGCGGCCGCGTGTACCACGTGCTCACCCACCCCGACGACTACTTCTTCCCCGGGGCCGATCTGCTGAGGACCCTCTACATATGGGAGGGCGGCATGGCGATCTTCGGCGCCCTCATCGGCGGGGCGATCGGCGTCGCGATCGGCTGCCGCGTGACGGGCATCCGCTTCTGGAGCTTCGCCGACGCGCTCGCACCGGGCCTGCTGCTCGCGCAGGCCTTCGGCCGGCTCGGCAACTGGTTCAACCAGGAGCTCTTCGGCCTGCCCACCGACCTGCCGTGGGGTCTCGAGATCGACCCGGGCAACAGCGCCATCCCGGTCGGCCTGCCCGAGGGCACCCTCTTCCACCCCACCTTCCTCTACGAGATCGTCTGGAACCTCGCGGGCGTCGCGCTCCTGCTCCTTCTGGATGCCCGGCTCAAGGCGCAGTGGGGAACGCTCCTCGGCGGCTACCTGATCTGGTACGGCGTCGGCCGCAGCGTCTTCGAGTCGATCCGCATCGACCCCAGCGAGCTCTTCCTCGGGATCCGCGTCAACGTCTGGGCCGCCTGGGCCGCCGTCGTGGTGGGGATCGTGCTCATCATCGTGCAGCGCCGCCGGCACACGGGCGCCGAGCCCGGGCCGTACTCCGACGGTCGCCGGTGGCAGGAGGCCGCTGGGGTAGACTCGGAGGACGTCTACACCGAGACGGACGACGCCGACAATGACGCCGAGCTCGTCGCAGCATCCGCAGCACCCTCCGCCACCACCGGAGCAGCACCCGCACCATCAGACGCCGCCACAAGCGGCGCCGCCGCGCGGCCGTGACGATCAGCATCCGCTGATCCCGCGCCCTTCCCACCACGGCACCTCCAGCGCGGCTCCGGCCGCGTCGCGAGCACCCTCGCGCGCACCACTCCATCGGGCCGACGACGTCCCACCCTCCCCAGCGTCACGTGAGGACGGTTCTCCCATGGAACGTAGCCAGCAGCCCTACCAGCGGTTCTCCGCGATCCCGGCCGCCCAGGGCATGTACGACCCCGAGCTCGAGCGCGATGCGTGCGGGCTCGCGATGGTCGCGACCCTGCGCGGCTCGGCCGGCCACGACATCATCCAGGCCGCCCTCGACGCCCTGCGCAACCTCGAGCACCGCGGTGCGGTCGGCTCGGACGCCGGCACCGGCGACGGCGCGGGCATCCTCACCCAGGTGCCCGA
Source organism: Microcella daejeonensis (assembly GCF_026625045.1). Taxonomy (GTDB): domain Bacteria; phylum Actinomycetota; class Actinomycetes; order Actinomycetales; family Microbacteriaceae; genus Microcella; species Microcella daejeonensis. The sequence goes on from NZ_CP113089.1 coordinate 2,457,798, forward strand.
CGCGCTGTTCCGCGCCGTCGCGCCCTTCGCGCTCCCCGCCGCCGGCCGCTACGCCGTCGGCACGGCGTTCCTCCCCACCGATCGCGCCGAGCGCGAGACCGAGAAGGCCGCGATCGAGGCGATCGCCGCCGAGGAGGCCCTGACGGTGCTGGGCTGGCGCGAGGTGCCGGTCGACCCGGCCCACGTCGGATCCCTGGCGCACGCCGCCATGCCGGCCTTCGAGCAGCTCTTCGTCGCCTCGACCCGCACCGACGCCGAGGGCGAGCCGCTCGAGGGCATCGCGCTCGACCGTCAGACGTTCCGCCTGCGCAAGCGCGCCGAGCGCGAGCTGGGCTCGTACTTCCCCTCGCTGTCGAGCCGCACCATCGTCTACAAGGGCATGGTCACGACCCTGCAGCTCGAGCCGTTCTACCCCGACCTGAGCGACGAGCGCTTCGTCTCGCGCCTGGCGCTCGTGCACTCCCGCTACTCGACGAACACGTTCCCGTCGTGGCCCCTCGCGCAGCCCTTCCGCGGCATCGCGCACAACGGCGAGATCAACACCGTCCAGGGCAACCGCAACTGGATGCGCGCCCGCCAGTCGCAGCTGAGCTCCGAGCTGTTCGGCGACCTCCGCGACGTCTTCCCGGTCGTCACCCCGGGCGCGAGCGACTCGGCCTCCTTCGACGAGGTCGTGGAGCTGCTCACGCTCGGCGGCCGCTCCCTGCCGCACGCCATCATGATGATGGTGCCCGAGGCGTGGGAGAACCAGACCGACATCGACCCCGCCCTGCGCGACTTCTACGAGTACCACGGCATGCTCATGGAGCCGTGGGACGGCCCGGCCGCCCTCTCCTTCACCGACGGCTCGCTGGTCGGCGCGACGCTCGACCGCAACGGCCTGCGCCCCGGCCGGTTCCTCGTCACCGACGACGGACTCGTCGTGCTCGCGAGCGAGATCGGCGTGCTCGACATCGACCCCGCCCGCGTCGTGCGCAAGGGCCGCCTGCGCCCCGGCAAGATGTTCCTCGTCGACACGGTCGAGGGCCGCATCATCGAGGACGACGAGATCAAGTCGCAGCTCGCGAGCGCCGAGCCGTGGGGCGAGTGGCTTGACGGCAACCGCATCAACCTCCACGACCTGCCCGAGCGCGAGCACATCGTCCACACCCCGGCCTCGATCGTGCGCCGTCAGCGCACCTTCGGGTACACCGAGGAGGAGGTGCGCGTGCTGCTCATGCCGATGGCGCAGAAGGGCGCGGAGCCGCTCGGCGCCATGGGCTCCGACACCCCCATCGCCGTCCTCTCCGACCGGGCCCGGCTGCTGTTCGACTACTTCACCCAGCAGTTCGCCCAGGTGACGAACCCGCCGCTCGACTCCATCCGCGAGGAGGTCGTCACCTCGATGCGCCTCGGCCTCGGCCCCGAGCGCAACCTGCTGCAGGCCGGTCCGAAGCACGCGCGCCAGGTCGTCCTCGACTTCCCCGTCATCGACAACGACGAGCTCGCGAAGATCCAGCACATCGACCCGCGCCCCGGCTCCTCGCTCACGACGACGATCAAGGGCCTGTACCGCGTCGACAAGGGCCCCAAGGCGCTCGAGAAGCGCATCCAGGCCATGTGCGACGAGGTCGACGAGGCGATCGCCGACGGCGCGCAGTTCATCGTGCTGAGCGACCGCGACTCGACGGCCGATCTCGCCCCTGTGCCCTCGCTGCTCATGCTGGCGGCGGTTCACCACCACCTCATCCGCACCGAGAAGCGCATGCAGGTCGGTCTCATCGTCGAGGCCGGCGACGTGCGCGAGGTGCACCACGTGGCGCTCCTCATCGGCTACGGCGCCTCGGCGATCAACCCGTACCTCGCCATGGAGTCGGTCGAGAACCTCGTGCGCAGCGGCATGATCACCGGCATGACGCCCGAGAAGGCGGTGCGCAACGTCATCACCGCGCTCGGCAAGGGCGTTCTGAAGATCATGTCGAAGATGGGCATTTCGACCGTCGGCTCCTACGCCGGCGCCCAGGCCTTCGAGGCCGTCGGGCTCAGCCAGGAGTTCGTCGACAAGTACTTCACCGGCACCTCGAGCGTCCTCGGCGGCGTCGGCATCGACATGATCGCGACCGAGAACGCGCAGCGGCACGCGCTCGCCTACCCGGCGGGCGCCCCCGTGAACCCGCACGAGCGCCTGCAGACGGGCGGCGAGTACCAGTGGCGTCGCGAGGGCCCGCCCCACCTCTTCAACCCCGAGACCGTGTTCCGCCTGCAGCACGCGACGCGCTCGAAGCGGTACGACATCTTCCGCGAGTACACGCACGCGGTCGACTCGCAGGCCGAGCGGCTCATGACCCTGCGCGGCCTCTTCCGGCTGCGCACCGACGACCGCGCTCCCGTGCCGATCGACGAGGTCGAGTCGGTCGCCTCGATCGTTCGCCGGTTCACCACCGGCGCCATGAGCATGGGCGCCATCAGCCCCGAGATGCACGAGACGCTCGCGATCGCCATGAACCGCATCGGCGGGCGCAGCAACACGGGCGAGGGCGGCGAGAGCCCCGAGCGTCTGCTCGACCCCGAGCGCCGCAGCGCCATCAAGCAGGTCGCCAGCGGCCGCTTCGGCGTCACGAGCCTGTACCTCAGCCACGCCGACGACATCCAGATCAAGATGGCGCAGGGCGCGAAGCCCGGCGAGGGCGGCCAGCTGCCGGCGAACAAGGTGTACCCCTGGATCGCGCAGCTGCGCCACGGCACCCCGGGCGTCGGTCTCATCTCCCCGCCGCCGCATCACGACATCTACTCGATCGAGGACCTCAAGCAGCTCATCTTCGACCTCAAGCGCTCGAACCCCGGCGCCCGCGTGCACGTCAAGCTCGTGAGCCAGTCGGGCATCGGCGCGGTCGCGGCGGGCGTCGCCAAGGCCAAGAGCGACGTCATCCTGATCTCCGGGCACGACGGCGGCACGGGAGCGAGCCCGCTCAACTCCCTCAAGCACGCCGGCACCCCGTGGGAGCTCGGCCTCGCCGAGGCGCAGCAGACGCTCATGCTCAACAACATGCGCGGGCGCGTCACGGTGCAGGCCGACGGCCAGATGAAGACCGGCCGCGACGTCATCATCGCCGCCCTGCTCGGCGCCGAGGAGTACGGCTTCGCCACCGCTCCCATGGTCGTCTCCGGCTGCATCCTCATGCGGGTCTGCCACCTCGACACCTGCCCCGTGGGCGTCGCGACGCAGAACCCCGAGCTGCGCAAGCGGTTCACGGGCACCCCCGAGTTCGTCATCACCTTCATGGAGTTCCTCGCCCAGGAGGTGCGCGAGTACCTCGCCGCGCTCGGCTTCCGCACCCTCGAGGAGGCGATCGGCCGCAGCGACCTGCTCGACGTCGACCGCGCCATCCGGCACTGGAAGGCCGACGGCCTCGACCTCTCGCCCATCCTCTCGGGCCCGGTCTTCGACGAGACGGCCGCCCGCACGAAGCGCGAGGAGCAGGATCACGAGCTCGAGGAGCACTTCGACAACGAGCTCATCCGCCTGAGCGCCGACGCCATCGAGCACGGGGCCCCCGTGCGCATCGACCTGCCCGTGCGCAACACCGAGCGGGCGGTCGGCACGATGCTCGGCCACCACGTCACGATGGCGCAGGGCGAGCACGGCCTCGCCCCCGACACCATCGACGTCACCCTCACCGGCTCGGCGGGGCAGAGCCTCGGCGCCTTCATGCCGCGCGGCATCACGCTGCGCCTCTACGGCGACAGCAACGACTACGTCGGCAAGGGCCTCTCGGGCGGTCGGGTGATCGTGCGCCCCTCGCGCGAGGCCGCCTTCGCGGCGGAGGAGAACGTCATCGCCGGCAACGTCATCGGCTACGGCGCGACGAGCGGCGAGATGTTCATCCGCGGCATCGTGGGGGAGAGGTTCCTCGTGCGCAACTCCGGCGCGACGGCCGTCGTCGAGGGCGTGGGCGACCACGCGCTCGAGTACATGACCGGCGGCACCGCCCTCATCATCGGCGAGACGGGGCGCAACCTCGGCGCCGGCATGTCGGGGGGCGTGGCCTACGTGCTCGACCTCGACCGCGAGCGCGTCAACAGCGCGGCGCTCTCCTCGGGCGAGCTCGAGCTGGGCCCGCTCGACGCCGACGACCGCGTCGTCGTCGCCGATCTGCTGCGCCGCCACCACGACGAGACGGGCTCCGCTGTCGCCGAGCGCCTCATCGCCGAGGGCGGCGCCGCCCTCGACCGCATCGTGAAGGTGCTCCCTCGCGACTTCGCCGCCGTGCTCGCCACGCGGCAGACCGCACTCGACGAAGGCCTCGACCCCGACGGAGACGTCGTGTGGGGCCGCATCCTGGAGGTGACCGGTGGCTGACCCCCGCGGCTTCATCAACGTCCCCGAGCGCGAGCTCCCGCCCCGCCGACCGGTGCCCATCCGGTTGATGGACTGGAGGGAGGTCTACGAGCAGGGCGACCAGGCCGTGCTCAAGCGCCAGGCCGGCCGCTGCATGGACTGCGGCGTCGCCTTCTGCCACCACGGCTGCCCGCTCGGCAACCTCATCCCCGAGTGGAACGACCTCACGTGGCGCGGCGAGGGCCGCCAGGCGATCGAGCGCCTCCACGCGACCAACAACTTCCCCGAATTCACGGGCAAGCTGTGCCCCGCCCCGTGCGAGTCCTCCTGCGTGCTCGGCATCAACCAGCCGCCCGTGACCATCAAGCAGGTCGAGGCCTCGATCATCGAGCAGGCCTGGCAGAACGGGTGGGTCGAGCCCGCCCCGCCCGAGCGGCTGACGGGCAAGACGGTCGCGGTCGTCGGATCCGGCCCGGCCGGGCTCGCGGCCGCGCAGCAGCTCACCCGCGTGGGGCACACGGTCGCCGTCTTCGAGCGGGACGACCGCATCGGCGGCCTGCTGCGGTACGGCATCCCCGATTTCAAGATGGAGAAGCGCCACCTGGATGCCCGGCTCACGCAGATGCAGGCCGAGGGCACCCGGTTCCGCGCCGGGGTCGAGATCGGCCGCGACATCGCCTGGGACGAGCTGCGCCGCCGCTACGACGCGGTCGTCATCGCGACGGGCGCCCCCGTGCCGCGCGACCTGCCCATCCCGGGCCGCGACGCGCTGGGCATCCACTTCGCGATGGAGTACCTGACGCAGTCGAACCACGTGCAGGCCGGAGACGCGGTCGCCGAGCAGATCAGCGCCGAGGGCAAGCACGTCGTCGTGCTCGGCGGCGGCGACACCGGCGCCGACTGCATCGGCACCGCGCACCGCCAGGGCGCCCTGAGCGTCACCAACCTCGCCATCGGCGTGCAGCCGCCCAGCGAGCGGCCCGAGCACCAGCCGTGGCCCGTGCAGCCCACCCTCTTCGAGGTGCAGAGCGCGCACGAGGAGGGGGGCGAGCGCATGTTCCTCGCCTCGACCGTCGAGTTCCTGTCCAACGAGGTCGGCGAGGTGCGCGCGCTGCGCGTGGCCGAGACCGAGTACGTCGACGGGCGCCGCATCCCCAAGGAGGGCACCGAGCGCGAGATCCCCGCCGATCTGGTGCTGCTCGCCCTCGGCTTCACGGGCGTCGAGCGCCGCACGCTCGACGAGCAGCTGCCGCTCCCGCTCGACGAACGCGGTAGCGTGGCGCGCGGTGCGGACTACACGACGAGCGAGTCGGGCGTCTTCGTCGCCGGCGACGCGGGCCGCGGCGCCTCGCTCATCGTCTGGGCGATCGCCGAGGGCCGGGCCGTCGCGGCCCAGGTCGACCGGTTCCTGCAGGGCGACACCCTGCTGCCCGCCCCGGTGACGGCGCACGACCGGCCTCTCACCGCCGCCCCGTTCTGACCCCGACCGCTCCACCTGGACAAGACCCCCGCCTCGCCGCGCCCGTCCGGCGCTCGACGCGGTTGCACCATGACCACCACACCACCACCACCCCTGTAAGGAAGTCATGAGACGAGCAAAGATCGTCGCCACCCTCGGACCCGCCACCGCGAGCTACGAGAACATCCGCGCCATCATCGAGGCGGGCGTCGACGTCGCCCGCATGAACCTCAGCCACGGCACCTACGACGTGCACGAGGAGGTCTACCGCAACGTCCGCCAGGCCGCCGCCGACGCCGACCACCCCGTGGCCGTGCTCGTCGACCTGCAGGGCCCCAAGATTCGCCTCGGCAAGTTCGCCGACGGCCCGCACGAGCTCGCCGAGGGCGACGTCTTCACCATCACCACGGAGGACGTGCTCGGCACCAAGGAGCTCGTCGGCACGACCTTCAAGGGCCTGCCCGCCGACGTCAAGCCCGGCGACTTCCTGCTCATCGACGACGGCAAGGTCAAGGTGAAGGTGCTCGACACCGACGGCGTGCGCGTGCGCACCGAGGTCGTCGTCGCCGGCCCCGTCTCGAACAACAAGGGCATCAACCTGCCGGGCGTGGCCGTCAACGTGCCCGCTCTGTCGGAGAAGGACGAGGACGACCTGCGCTGGGGCCTCAAGCTCGGTGCCGACTACATCGCGCTCTCCTTCGTGCGCAACGCCTCCGACGTCGTGCGCGTGCACGAGATCATGGCCGAGGAGGGGCGCAGCATCCCCGTCATCGCCAAGATCGAGAAGCCCCAGGCCGTCGACGCCCTCGAGGAGATCATCGACGCCTTCGACGGCATCATGGTCGCCCGCGGCGACCTCGGCGTCGAGCTGCCGCTCGAGGCCGTGCCGATCGTGCAGAAGCGCGCCGTCGAGCTCTCGCGCCGCATGGCGAAGCCCGTCATCGTCGCCACCCAGATGCTCGAGTCGATGATCGGCAGCCCGATCCCGACCCGCGCCGAGACCTCCGACGTCGCCAACGCCGTTCTCGACGGCGCCGACGCGGTCATGCTGTCGGGCGAGACGAGCGTCGGCGAGTTCCCCGTCATCACCGTCTCGACCATGGCGCGCATCGTCGCCTCCACCGAGGAGCACGGCCTCGAGCGCATCCCGCCGCTCGGCACCAAGCCGCGCACCCAGGGCGGCGCCATCACGCTCGCCGCCGCCGAGGTCGCCGACTTCGTCGAGGCGAAGTACGTCTGCGTCTTCACCGAGTCCGGCGACTCCGCCCGCCGCATGTCGCGCCTGCGCTTCCGCATCCCGATGAAGGCGTTCACGCCCTCGGAGGCCATCCAGCGCCGCATGTCGCTCACCTGGGGCATCGAGTCCTTCCTCGTCGACCGCGTGGACCACACCGACGCGATGTACCACCAGGTCGACGAGGTGCTGCTGCGCGAGGGGCTCGCCGAGGTCGGCGACAAGGTCGTCGTCATCTCCGGGTCCCCTCCCGGGATCGCGGGCTCGACCAACGATCTGCGCGTGCACACGATCGGCGACGCCGTCAACGCCAAGGCCCCCGCCTGGCAGAGCGGTGATCACGCCGACTGATCACGGCATCGTCCCCTCCGCCGATGAGGCGACGGGATGCGAACGGCCCGGCCCCCGCTCTCGCGGGTGCCGGGCCGTTCGACGTGCCGGGGCTGCGCCCCGGCCGAGTGCTGCTCGATCCGGGGGTCAGCGCGGGTCGAGCCCGAGCCCCGCACGATCGACGCGGCGGTGGAACCGCATGCCGGCGAGCCCTCCGACGACGGCTCCGAGCAGGCTGACGAGCAGCGCGACGACCGCGGTGACGATGCCGATGGTCGTCAGCTCGCCCTCGCCGATCGGCAGGCGCGGGAATCCGTTGAGGTTCGCGAGCACGTTGAGATCGGCGCCGCCGAGAGCGCCGATGATGGCGACGACGACGGCGATGACGAGCGCCCACACCCAGACGGCCACGCCCTGCTTGGCTCCGCTCAGGCGCGCCATCCGCCCGGCGACGTATCCGCCGGCGTAGTAGGCGACGAACACGATGATGCCGAGCAGCACCGCTCCGACGATGCCGACGGTGTCGACGCTCTGCGCCGCGCCCTCGATCGCCTCATCGGGGCTCGTGCTCGTGGCGAGGCCGAGCGCGGTGCCCGTTCCCGCGACGAGCGCGGTGAGCAGCACGGCCGTGCCGACCGAGGTCAGCCAGCCGAAGAAGGCCGAACCCCACTGGATGCCGCCGAAGGCCTCCTTCTCGCGGGCGATGACCTCGCGCTGCACCGTGCGGGGGTCCTCGACGACGGGGTCGGCGTGCCGCGCGCGATCGTCGACCGGGGGAGCGGCGACGGGCGCAGCAGGTGCCGCGGCGGCCGGCACCGCGCGGGTGGGCGCGGCGGGGGCGTCGTGGTCGCGGCGCGTCGCGTCGTCGACGGGGTCGACGCGGTCGGTGCGATCCGCGTGGTCGAGGTGCTCGGTGCGTGCCGCCGGGTCGCGCTCGGCGGGCGGGGTGCGGGGCATGCGCTCGCGATCGTCGGGAGTGCTCATAGTGACCTCCAATAGTCGGAGCCCATCGAAGCGCACTCCGCGCGCGGCCGCAGGGGGCTTGACAGCCCGCGCACAGGTGGGGGAGGGGACTCGAACCCCGCGACGCATCGCGTCGGCGCACCGCGCTCGGCCTGCGCCGCGCGAGTGGTGTCGCGTACCGACTGCAGGACTCGAACCCCGCGACGCATCGCGTCGGCGCACCGCGCTCGGCCTCAGCCGCGCGAGTGGTGTCGCGTACCGACTGTGGGACTCGAACCCCGCGACGCGCAGCGTCGGCGCACCGGGCTCGGCCTGAGGCGCGCGCGTGGTGTCGCGTACCGACTGTGGGACTCGAACCCACACGCCCTCTCGGACAGCGCATTTTGAGTGCGCCGCGTCTACCATTCCGCCAAGCCGGCGCAGCCCCTTTGGGGGCGGCAGGTCGACGATACCGTAGGCTCTACAACCGTGAGTGACCAGGAACAGAGCACCGTCGCCCCCCGTCGTGTCGTCGTCGCCGAGGACGAGTCGTTGATCCGCATGGACATCGTCGAGATCCTGCGCGACAACGGCTTCGACGTCGTCGGTGAGGCCGGTGACGGCGAGACCGCCGTGGCCCTCGCCACCGAGCTGCGCCCCGACCTGGTCGTGATGGACATCCGCATGCCGCAGCTCGACGGCATCGAGGCCGCCAAGCGGCTCAGCGAGAACCACATCGCCCCCGTCGTGCTGCTGACCGCCTTCTCGCAGAAGGAGCTCGTCGAGCAGGCGAGCGAGGCCGGCGCCCTGGCCTACGTGGTCAAGCCCTTCACCCCGAACGACCTGCTGCCCGCGATCGAGATCGCCCTCAGCCGCTACCAGCAGATCCTGACCCTCGAGGCCGAGGTCGCCGACCTCGTCGAGCGGTTCGAGACCCGCAAGCTCGTCGACCGCGCCAAGGGCCTGCTCAACGAGCGCATGGGGCTGACCGAGCCCGAGGCCTTCCGATGGATCCAGAAGGCGTCCATGGATCGTCGCACCACCATGCAGGCCGTGGCCCACGCGATCATCGACCAGCTGGCGCCGAAGAAGGAGCCGCGCAAGGCGGCCGAGGCCGAGCCCGCCGAATAGCCCCGCCGAATAGCCCGGCCCGATCCGTCCTACGCAGCGATGCGGGCGACGGGATGCGCGGCCCGCGTCAGCGGTCGCGCAGCATGTTGGTCATGCGCACGGTCGAGAGCCGTCGACCCTCCTCGTCGCGGATGACGATCTCGTGCGTGGCGAGCGTGCGCCCGAGCACGAGCGCCGTGCACGTGCCCGTCACCCAGCCCGCGGTGACCGAGCGGGAGTGGGTGGCGTTGATCTCGATGCCGACGGCGTAGCGGCCCGCTCCGGCGTGGATGGCGGAGGAGATCGAGCCCAGGCTCTCGCCGAGCACGACGTGCGCGCCCCCGTGCAGCAGACCGATCACCTGCGTGTTGCCCTCGACGGGCATCCGCGCCACCGATCGCTCGGCGCCGAGCTCGCTGAACTCGATGCCCATCTTGCGGGTGAGCGCCCCGCCGCCCGAGGTGATGAGGCGCTCGTAGAGCTCGGGGTCGAGATCGGCGGGGAACAGCGTCATCGCGAGGGTCCTTCGAGGGGTGTCGGGAGGGCCGCCGGGCGCCCGGCGCGGTGTCGGAGCACGGCAGTAGGCTGGCGGCGTGACGGACTCCGGGAAGCCTACTCTGCTCATCGTCGACGGCCATTCGCTGGCATTCCGGGCGTTCTACGCCCTGCCGGTCGACAGCTTCGTGACGCACGACGGGCAGCACACCAACGCCATCCACGGCTTCATCTCGATGTTCCTCGGCCTCCTCGCGAAGGAGAAGCCCACGCACGTCGCCGTCGCCTTCGACATCTCGCGGTTCTCCTTCCGCACCCGCGAGTACCCCGAGTACAAGGGCACCCGCGGCGAGACGCCGCCCGAGTTCGTGGGCCAGGTGCCGCTGCTGCAGGAGGCCCTCGCGGCGATGAACGTGACGACGATCACGAAGGAGGATTACGAGGCCGACGACATCCTCGCGACCCTCGCCCACCAGGGCTCCGAGAAGGGCTACGACGTCCTCGTCGTCTCGGGCGACCGCGACACGATCCAGCTCGTGAACGAGAACGTCACGCTGCTCTACCCCAACGCCCGAGGCGTCAGCGAGCTCAAGCGCTACGACCCCGAGACGGTGCGCGAGCGCTACGGCATCGCGCCCGAGCAGTACCCCGAGATCGCGGCCCTGGTCGGCGAGACGAGCGACAACCTGCCGGGCATCGACAAGGTCGGCGAGAAGACCGCGGTGAAGTGGATCACCCAGTACGGCTCCCTCGAGAACCTGCTCGAGCACGCCGACGAGATCGGCGGCGTCGTGGGCAACAACCTGCGCGAGCAGCGCGACCGCGCCGAGCGCAACCGCCGGCTCAACCGCCTGCTCACCGACCTCGAGCTCCCCGTCGGGCCCGACGACCTCGAGCGCGGCCCGATGGATGTGCCCGCGGTGAAGAGCATCTTCGAGCGCCTGCAGTTCCGCACCCTGACCGAGCGCGTGCTGAAGATCGCCGCGGCCGAGGGCGCCGACATGTCCTCCGAGGGCGACGCCGCCGGCCCCGCCGCCGACGCGCCGCCCGTGGCGACGCTCGTCGACGAGGAGCTCGCGGCCTGGCTCCGCGCCGCGGTCGCCGCCGGCGATCCGATCGCCCTCGTGGTGGATGCCCCTCTCGGGCACCTCGAGGGCTTCGGCCTCGCCTCTGCCGCCGGCTCCGCGTCCACGCCCACCGTGCACGTCAACTGGGCCGCGGGGCGGCCCGATTACGCGGCGCTGGAGGAGTGGCTCGGCGACGCCTCCGCGCCCAAGCTCGTCGTCGACGCGAAGCGCGCGGCGGGCATCCTCGCCGACCACGACCTGTCGCTCGCGGGCGTCGTCTGGGACGCGGCCCTCGCCGCCTGGCTCGAGCGCCCCGGCTCCAAGCCGCAGACCCTCGCCGAACTGGTGAGCGCGGCGCTCGGCGAGAGCCTGCCTGAGAGCGACCCGAACCAGCTCGTGCCCGACACCGCGGCGACCCCGCCGGCGACGGGCGCCTGGTTCCTCGGCCGGGTGGTCGCCGCCCAGCGCGAGCGCCTCGCCGAGAGCAGCACCCGCGTGCTGACCGAGATCGAGCTTCCCGTCACCCCCGTCATCGCGCGCATGGAGCGCACCGGGGTCGCCGTCGACCGGCCCGCTCTCACGGCGCTGAACGCCGAGCTCGGCACGACGGCGGGCGAGCTCGCCGAGAAGGCCTACGGCGAGATCGGCCGCGAGGTCAACCTCGGTTCGCCGAAGCAGCTGCAGCAGGTGCTCTTCGACGAGCTCGGCATGCCGAAGACCCGCGCGACGAAGACCGGCTACTCCACCGACGCCGCCTCGCTCGCCGACCTGCAGGAGAAGCACCCGCACCCCTTCCTCGGGCTGCTGCTGCAGCACCGCGACGCGACGAAGCTGCGCCAGATCATCGAGAGCCTCGAGAAGGCCACAGCCGAGGACGGCCGCATCCACACCACCTACGACCAGACGGGCACGACGACGGGGCGCATCTCGTCGACCGACCCGAACCTGCAGAACATCCCCGTGCGCACCGAGGTCGGCCACCGCATCCGCGCCGCCTTCGTCGCGGGGGAGGGCTTCGAGGGTCTGCTGACGGCCGACTACTCGCAGATCGAGATGCGCATCATGGCCCACCTCTCGGGCGACGAGGGCCTCATCGAGGCCTTCACGATCGGCGAGGACCTGCACCGCTTCGTCGGCGCGCGCATCTTCGGCGTGCCCCCGGAGGAGGTCACCCCGCTCATGCGCACGAAGGTCAAGGCGATGAGCTACGGCCTCGCCTACGGACTGAGCGCCTTCGGCCTGAGCAAGCAGCTGCGCATCGAGTCCGCCGAGGCCAAGCAGCTCATGAGCGACTACTTCGCCCGCTTCGGAGCCGTGCGGGAGTACCTGCGCGGCGTCGTCGTGCAGGCGAAGGAGGACGGCTACACCGAGACGATCTTCGGTCGCCGCCGCCCCTTCGCCGACCTCAACTCGCCGAACCGGGTTCTGCGCGAGAACGCCGAGCGGGCCGCGCTCAACGCCCCCATCCAGGGCACCGCGGCCGACATCATGAAGATCGCCATGATCGGCGTCGACGCCGACATGCGCGAGCGCTCGATGGCCTCGCGGATGCTCCTGCAGGTGCACGACGAGCTGGTCTTCGAGGTGGCCGCGGGCGAGCGCGAGACGCTCGAGGAGATCGTGCGCTCGCGCATGGGCGGGGCGGCCCAGCTGCGCGTGCCGCTCGAGGTGCAGGTGGGAGTCGGCCGGAACTGGGACGAGGCGGCGCACTAGGCTTCTGCTCATGTCTGACACCGTTGCCGGCCGTACGCCGACCCCCGTTGACCGCATCGCCGAGGAGTGGGTGCAGACCCTCTCCGCCCTGAGCCCCGAGCTCGCCACCTACATCGGCGGCACCGAGAAGCTCGACGAGTACAGCGACTACTCGCCGGCCGGGCGGGCCGAGCTGCTGAGCGCCCAGAAGCGCACGCTCGCCCAGCTCGACGCCGCCGACGCCGTCGACGAGACCGACCGCGTGACGATCACCGACCTCTCCGCCGAGCTGCGGCTCGACGTCGAGCTCGAGGAGGCCGGCTGGGCGGCGCGCGACATCAATGTGCTCGCCTCGCCCGCGCAGGGCATCCGTGAGATCTACGACCTCATGCCGACCGCGACGGAGGACGACTGGGCGGTCATCGCCCGCCGTCTCGATCGCGTCGGCGACGCTCTCGACGGCTACGCCGAGACCCTGCGCGAGGGCATCGCCAACGGCAACACCCCCGCCGTCCGACAGGTGCGCGAGGTGCTCAGCCAGGTGCGCACGAACGCCGCGCGCGACGGCTTCTTCGCCGAGTTCACCGGCGCGGCCGAGGTGCCCGAGAGCCTCAAGAACGACCTCGCCGCCGCCGCCGAGCGCGCCGCGGACGCCTACGGCCGCTTCGGCGACTTCCTCGAGGGCGAGCTCGCCCCCGCCGCGCGGCACGACGACGCCGTCGGCCGCGAGCTCTACAGCCTCATGTCGCGGCGCTTCCTCGGCGCGACCATCGACCTCGACGAGACCTACGAGTGGGGCAAGGAGGAGCTCGCCCGCATGGTCGAGGAGCAGACGCGCATCGCCAACGAGATCCTCCCCGGTGCGAGCGTCGAGGAGGCGATCGCGCACCTCGAGAAGGACGAGTCCCGCAAGCTCCACGGCCGCGACGCCCTCAAGGCGTGGATGCAGCAGCTGAGCGACACGGCCGTCGACGAGCTCTCACGCACGCACTTCGACATCCCCGAGCCCGTGAGGGCGCTCGAGTGCATGATCGCCCCGACCCCCGGCGGCGCGATCTACTACACCGGCCCGACCGACGACTTCTCGCGCCCCGGGCGCATGTGGTGGTCGATCCCCGAGGGAGTCGACTCCTTCGACACCTGGCGCGAGACGACGACCGTGTACCACGAGGGCGTTCCCGGGCACCACCTGCAGATCGGCCAGGCCGTCTACAACCGTGCCGAGCTCAACTCGTGGCGGCGCCTGCTCGCCGGCACGAGCGGCCACGCCGAGGGCTGGGCGCTCTACGCCGAGCGCCTCATGGAGGAGCTGGGCTACCTCGACGACCCGGCCGACCGGCTCGGCATGCTCGACGGGCAGCGCATGCGCGCCGCGCGCGTGGTGCTCGACATCGGCGTGCACCTCGGCAAGGAGCATCCCACCACCGGCCGCACGTGGACGAGCGACGACGCCTTCGCCTTCCTGCGCAGCAATGTCAACATGAACGACGGCTTCGTGCAGTTCGAGGTCAACCGCTACCTCGGCTGGCCGGGCCAGGCCCCCTCCTACAAGGTCGGTCAGCGCATCTGGGAGCAGATCCGCGACGAGTACAAGGCCCGCGAGGGCGCGGCGTTCTCGAACAAGGCCTTCCACAAGAAGGCCCTCGACCTCGGCGGCGTCGGCCTCGACACCCTCAAGACGGCACTGCTCGGATGACCTCCCCGGAGCGCCCCGGCACCGATAGCGCCGCCCGTGCGGGTCGCGTCGTCATCGCCGGGGCCTCCGGCTTCATCGGCGGGCGTCTCGAATCCGCCTATCAGCAGCGCGGATGGCGGGTCGATCGGATCGGGCGCCGTGAGCGCGTGCGATGGGGCGACGCCGCAGGGATCGCCGACCTGCTCGACGGGGCCGATGTCCTCATCAACCTCGCCGGCAAGAGCGTCAACTGCCGCTACACCGCGGCGAACCGCGCCGAGATCCTGCGCTCGCGCGTGGAGACGACCCGCGAGCTCGGTCTCGCGATCGCCCGCGCCGGCACCCCTCCGCCGCTGTGGATCAACGCCTCCACGGCGACGATCTACCGCCACGCGATGGATCGTCCGCAGACGGAGTCGACGGGCGAGATCGGTCGAGGGTTCTCGGTGTCGGTGGCCACCGCCTGGGAGGAGGCGCTCCTCGACCCCGACCTGCCCGGCACGCGCCGCATCGCCCTGCGCCTGCCGATCGTGCTCGGCGACGGCAGCGCGCTCGCCCCGCTCGTCGCGCTCACCCGGCTCGGCGCCGGGGGAGCGCAGAGCGACGGCCGCTGGTTCCCCTCACGGCGGCGCCGCGCGGCGGGCACCGAGAACCCGCAGCGCAGCCGCGACGGCCGGCAGCGGTTCAGCTGGGTGCATCTCGACGACGTCGTGCGCATCGTCGAATGGCTCGAGACCCGGCCCGGCATCGAGGGGCCGATCAACGCGGCCGCGCCGAATCCCGAGACGAACGCCGAGCTCATGGCGCACCTGCGCCGCATCCTGAACAGGCCCGTCGGGCCGGCAATGCCGCGATGGATGCTCGAGCTCGGCTCGATCGCGATCCGCACTGAGAGCGAGCTCGTGCTCAAGAGCCGCTGGGTGGTGCCGGAGCGGCTCGAGGCCGCCGGGTTCCGCTTCGAGCACCCGCATCTCGAGGAGGCGCTGCGGAGCATCCTCTCGCCGTCGCGGAGCTGAACTCCCGGAGAACGACGAGGCGGGCGTTTGCCGCGGAGTCATCGGGCGGGATAGGCTGGGGAGTCGTCGATTTGACGTACATCCTGTCCGCTTGCCCGGGCTCCGATCGCAATGCACCCGCACTGCGGCGGAAATCACCACCTGCGACATCATCAGCATCCCGCGCCGCGCGATGCGTCGCCCCGGGCCCGACCCATGTCCGCATCGGAGCAACTACTACATGACCATCGTAACGACCAAGGCCCCCAAGCAGATCGCCATCAACGACATCGGCTCTGCTGAAGACTTCCTGGCCGCGGTCGAGAAGACCCTCAAGTTCTTCAACGACGGCGACCTCATCGAGGGCACCGTGGTGAAGATCGACCGCGACGAGGTCCTCCTCGACGTCGGCTACAAGACCGAGGGCGTCATCCCCTCGCGCGAGCTCTCGATCAAGCACGACGTCGACCCCACCGAGGTCGTCAGCGTCGGCGACACCGTCGAGGCCCTCGTCCTCCAGAAGGAGGACAAGGAAGGCCGCCTCATCCTGTCCAAGAAGCGCGCCCAGTACGAGCGCGCATGGGGGGACGTCGAGAAGATCAAGGACGCCGACGGCGTGGTGACCGGTCAGGTCATCGAGGTCGTCAAGGGCGGCCTCATCGTCGACATCGGTCTTCGCGGCTTCCTCCCCGCCTCGCTCATCGAGCTGCGCCGCGTGCGCGACCTCACCCCGTACCTGGGTCAGGAGCTCGAGGCGAAGATCCTGGAGCTCGACAAGAACCGCAACAACGTCGTCCTGTCGCGCCGCGCCCTGCTCGAGCAGACGCAGTCCGAGAGCCGCACGACGTTCCTCAACAACCTGGCCAAGGGCCAGGTCCGCAAGGGCGTCGTCTCGTCGATCGTCAACTTCGGCGCGTTCGTCGACCTCGGCGGCGTCGACGGTCTCGTCCACGTCTCCGAGCTCAGCTGGAAGCACATCGAGCACGCCAGCGAGGTCGTCGAGGTCGGCCAGGAGGTCACCGTCGAGATCCTCGAGGTCGACCTCGAGCGCGAGCGCGTGTCGCTCTCGCTCAAGGCGACGCAGGAGGACCCGTGGCAGGTCTTCGCCCGCACCCACGCGATCGGCCAGGTCGCACCGGGCAAGGTCACGAAGCTCGTCCCGTTCGGCGCCTTCGTGCGCGTGGCGGACGGCATCGAGGGCCTCGTGCACATCTCGGAGCTCTCGGGCAAGCACGTCGAGCTCGCCGAGCAGATCGTCGCCGTGGGCGACGAGGTGTTCGTCAAGGTCATCGACATCGACCTCGAGCGCCGTCGCATCTCGCTGAGCCTCAAGCAGGCCAACGAGGGCGTCGACCCCGAGGGCACCGAGTTCGACCCCGCGGTGTACGGCATGCCGACCGAGTACGACGAGGCCGGCAACTACAAGTACCCCGAGGGCTTCGACCCCGAGTCGGGCGAGTGGAAGGAAGGCTTCGACGAGCAGCGCGCCAAGTGGGAGCAGGACTACGCTGCCGCCCAGGCCCGCTACGAGGCGCACAAGAAGCAGGTCGCCGCGTCGCTCACCGAGGAGGCCGCTCTCGACCTCCCCAGCGGCTCGACGTTCAGCTCCGACACCGCCGGCAGCGGAACGCTCGCCGACGACGAGTCGCTCGCCGCTCTGCGCGAGAAGCTCTCGAGCAACAGCTAGATCAGCAGCACGCACCACCGCGAACGGGCCGCTCTCCTCACGGAGGGCGGCCCGTTCCGCGTTCCCGGACGCGCGGCCGCGGTCTCAGGCGGGGGAGACCGACCGTCGCCGACGACGCGCGCGCCGCAGCGCCACGACCACCACGACCACGGCGCCGATGAGCGCCACGACCACGAGCACGGGGATGAGCAGCGCGAGGACGCTCAGCAGGAGGGCGCCGGCATCCTCGGTGACCGAGAGGATCGGGGCGGCCGCGCCGGCGGTCAGCGCGTTCGCGGCCGGCCGGATCGCCATCTTCGCGAGGTGCACGAGCAGGGCGATGACGACGCCGATGACGACGGGGACCCAGTTGCCCGACTCCACGAACGCGGCGGGGTCGCTCACGGCGGCCGTCTCGCTCGTCGCGCCCGTGCCGAAGACGATGCCGCCGGATGCCGGGCGCACGATCGTCTGCAGCCAGTCGTTGACCGTGTCCACGACGGGCACCTTGTCGGCGACGAGCTCGATGACCAGCAGCACCGCGATGATGCCGAGCACCCACTCGTTCTCGAGCCACGCCCATCCGGCGGGCAGCTGCACGACGTCGAGGAACCGCCCCGCGAGCCCGAGGGCGAGCAGCGGCACGTAGGCGTTGAGTCCGGCCGCGACCGCGAGGCCCGTCCCGGTCAGCACTTCGAGCACGAGAGGCCCCCTTCGGTCGTCGGTGCCGTCATGGTAGCGGGCGGTACAGTCGGCGCTATGAACGTCATCGGTCTCACGGGCGGCATCGCCGCGGGGAAGTCGGCGGTCGCGGCGCGCTTCGCCGAGCTCGGCGCGCGCATCATCGACGCCGACGCGCTCGCCCGCGAGGTCGTCGAGCCGGGCACTCCCGCTCTCGCCGCGATCGTCGAGCGATTCGGCCCCGGCGTGCTCGACGCCACCGGCGCGCTCGATCGGGCGGCCCTCGGCGCGATCATCTTCGGCGACGACGCGCAGCGCCTGGCGCTCAACGCCATCGTGCATCCTGCCGTGCGCGAGGCCTACGCGCGCCGCGTCGCGGCGATCGAGGCGGAGGATCCCGCTGCCGTGACCATCTACGACGTGCCGCTGCTCGCCGAGGCGCGGGCCGCGAGCGAGTTCAGCGCGGTGATCGTGGTGGATGCCCCTGCCGCCACCCGCATCGAGCGTCTCGTCACCCTGCGCGGCATGGAGCGCCCGGCCGCCGAGGCCCGCGTGGCCGCGCAGATCCCCGACGCCGAGCGCCGGGCCATGGCCGACCACGTCATCGACGCCTCGGGCAGCCTCGAGCGCACGCTCGAGCAGGTGGATGCGCTGTGGGAGTCGATCCTCGCCGAGCGCGCGGCGGGCATCCCCTCGGCCTGATCGGCGCCCAGCAGGATGTCGGTGGCGAGTCCTAGGCTCTCCCCATGCAACCCACGCGCTCGGTCCGCCCCTTCGAGGTCGTCAGCGAGTACACGCCGAGCGGTGATCAGCCGCAGGCGATCGCCGAGCTGACGGCGCGCATCAACGCCGGTGAGACCGACATCGTGCTGCTCGGCGCGACCGGTACGGGCAAGTCCGCGACGACGGCCTGGCTCATCGAGCAGGTGCAGCGACCGACGCTCGTGCTCGCGCACAACAAGACCCTCGCCGCGCAGCTGGCGACCGAGTTCCGCGAGCTCATGCCGCACAACGCGGTCGAGTACTTCGTCTCGTACTACGACTACTACCAGCCCGAGGCCTACGTGCCGCAGACCGACACCTTCATCGAGAAGGACAGCTCGGTCAACGCGGAGGTCGAGCGGCTGCGCCACTCGACGACCAACTCGCTGCTGAGCCGGCGCGACGTCGTCGTCGTCTCGACGGTCTCCTGCATCTACGGCCTCGGCGCCGCGGAGGAGTACCTCGAGGCGATGGTGGCCCTGCAGGTGGGGGAGCAGATCTCGCGCGAGACGCTCATCCGCCGCTTCGTCGGCATGCAGTACCAGCGCAACGACGTCGACTTCTCGCGGGGCAAGTTCCGCGTGCGGGGCGACACGATCGAGATCATCCCGGTGTACGAGGAGCTCGCGATCCGCATCGAGATGTTCGGCGATGAGATCGAGGGCCTGTTCGCTCTGCACCCGCTCACGGGCGCCGTCGTCAAGAAGCTCGACGCGGTCTCCGTCTTCCCGGCGACGCACTACGCGGCCTCGCCCGACACGATGCAGCGGGCGATGGTGAGCATCCGGGAGGAGCTCGAGCCGCGCCTGGCCGAGCTCGAGCGGCAGGGCAAGCTGCTCGAGGCGCAGCGGCTCCGCATGCGCACGACCTTCGACCTCGAGATGATGGAGCAGATCGGGTTCTGCAACGGCATCGAGAACTACTCGCGACACATCGACGGTCGGCAGCCGGGCGAGGCGCCCAACTGCCTGCTCGACTACTTCCCCGAGGACTTCCTCGTCGTGATCGACGAGAGCCACGTGACGGTGCCCCAGATCGGCGCGATGTACGAGGGCGACGCCTCGCGCAAGCGCACGCTCGTCGAGCACGGCTTCCGGCTGCCCAGCGCGCTCGACAACCGTCCGCTGCGGTGGGAGGAGTTCCTCGACCGCACGGGTCAGAAGGTCTACCTCTCGGCGACGCCGGGCAAGTACGAGCTCGGCATCACCGACACGGTCGTCGAGCAGATCATCCGCCCGACGGGGCTCGTCGATCCGCAGATCGTCGTGAAGCCGAGCCTCGGCCAGATCGACGACCTGCTCGAGCAGGTTCGCGTGCGCGTCGAGCGCGACGAGCGCGTCCTGGTCACGACCCTCACGAAGAAGATGGCGGAGGAGCTGACCGCGTTCCTGCAGGAGGCCGGGGTGCGCGTGCAGTACCTCCACTCCGACGTCGACACCCTCCGCCGGGTCGAGCTGCTGCGCGAGCTCCGGCAGGGCGTCTTCGACGTCCTCGTCGGCATCAACCTGCTGCGCGAGGGCCTCGACCTGCCCGAGGTCTCCCTCGTCGCGATCCTCGACGCCGACAAGGAGGGCTTCCTGCGCTCCTCGACCTCGCTCATCCAGACGATCGGCCGCGCGGCGCGCAATGTCTCCGGCGAGGTGCACATGTACGCCGACGTCGTCACGCCCTCGATGGCGCAGGCCATCGAGGAGACCACCCGCCGTCGTGAGCGCCAGGTCGAGTACAACCTCGCCAACGGCATCGATCCGACGCCGCTGCGCAAGAAGATCGCCGACATCACCGACCAGCTCGTGCGCGAGGGCGAGGACACCGCCGAGCTGCTCGCCGCCAGAGCGCAGGGCGGCAAGAAGTCGCCCACCCCGCGCCTGCGCCGCGAGGGCAAGGCCGCCGAGGGCGCCGCCGAGCTCGAGTCGATCGTCGCCGACCTGACCGCCCAGATGCTGCAGGCCGCCGAGGAGCTCAAGTTCGAGCTCGCCGGGCGCCTGCGCGACGAGGTGCAGGAGCTCAAGCGCGAGCTGCGGCAGATGGTCGAGGCGGGGCACGTGCGCTGATGCGGGCGGGCTCGCCGATCCGGCGTCGACGGGGCGGGATGCCCGGCTCGGGCTTGCGCGGGGGCTGGGCGCCCACGGGGGAATGTCGGGGGTCGCACGTAGAATGACGCGAGTGCCGGCATCCCCTCTCGACCTCCATTCCCACCTGAGCGTCCGCGGCGCACGGGTCCACAATCTTCGCGATGTCGACGTGGTGATCCCGCGGGATTCGCTCGTCGTGTTCACCGGTCTGTCGGGGTCGGGCAAGAGCTCGCTCGCCTTCGACACGATCTTCGCCGAGGGCCAGCGCCGGTACGTCGAGTCGCTCTCGGCCTACGCGCGGCAGTTCCTCGGGCAGGTCGACCGGCCCGACGTCGACTTCATCGAGGGCCTCAGCCCGGCCGTCTCGATCGACCAGAAGTCGACCAACCGCAACCCGCGATCGACGGTCGGCACGATCACCGAGATCTACGACTACATGCGCCTGCTCTGGGCGCGCGTCGGCATCCCGCACTGCCCCGTCTGCGGGGAGCCCATCCAGCGCCAGACGGTGCAGCAGATCGCCGACGAGCTCATGACGCTCGAGACGGGCACGCGCTTCCAGATCCTCGCCCCGGTCGTCAGCCAGAAGAAGGGCGAGTTCGTCGACCTCTTCGCCGAGCTCGCGCAGGGCGGCTTCTCGCGCGCGGTCGTCGACGGCGAGATGATCCAGCTCAGCGAGCCCCCGGCCCTCAAGAAGCAGGTCAAGCACGACATCTCCGTCGTCGTCGACCGCCTCGTCGCCAACGACGAGGGGCTCACCCGGCTCACCGACTCGCTCGAGACGGCGCTGCGGCTCACCGACGGGCTCGTCGTCGTCGACTACGTCGACCGCGACGAGAAGGCGGCTGATCGTCGCCGCACCTTCAGCGAGAAGCTCAGCTGCCCGAACCGCCACCCGCTGCAGCTCACCGAGATCGAACCCCGCACCTTCTCCTTCAACGCGCCCTTCGGCGCCTGCCCCGTCTGCTCCGGTCTCGGAACCCGCATGGCGGTCGACGTCGATCTGCTCATCGGCGATCCCAGCCTGAGCCTCAACGACGGCGTCGTCCTGCCCTGGAACCAGCAGGGCAAGGGCCTGTACAGCTACTTCCAGAAGCTGCTCGCCGGTCTGTCGCGCGACCTCGGCTTCTCGCTCGACACCTCGTGGGGCGAGCTGGAGGAGAGCACGCAGGACGCGATCCTCCACGGCAACGACTTCGAGGTGCGCGTCAAGTGGCGTAACCGCTACGGCCGCGACGTCACCTACTCGACCGGGTTCGAGGGCGTCATCCCCTACATCGAGCGCAAATACGCCGAGGCCGAGAGCGACTGGTCCCAGCAGCGGTTCGCCGAGTACCTGCGCGAGGTCCCGTGCCCCGAGTGCGACGGAGCGCGACTCAAGCCCGAGGTGCTCGCCGTCCAGGTGAACGGCCGCAGCATCGCTCAGGTGGCCGAGCTGAGCCTCCAGAACGCGTACGACTTCATGCAGGGCATCAGTCTCACCGAGCGCGAGGCCACGATCGCCGCCGCCGTGCTGCGCGAGATCCGGGCGCGACTGGAGTTCCTGCTCGAGGTCGGTCTCGGGTACCTCAGCATGGCCCGCGCGGCCGGCACCCTCTCGGGCGGCGAGGCGCAGCGCATCCGGCTCGCGACCCAGATCGGCTCGGGCCTCACGGGAGTGCTGTACGTGCTCGACGAGCCCTCGATCGGCCTGCACCAGCGCGACAACCGCCGTCTCATCGACACGCTCGTCAAGCTCAAGAACCTCGGCAACACGCTCATCGTCGTCGAGCACGACGAGGACACCATCCGCACCGCCGACTGGATCGTCGACATCGGCCCCGGTGCGGGCGAGCACGGCGGCGAGGTCGTGCACTCCGGCAGCTACGAGGGCCTGCTCGCGAACGAGAAGTCGATCACGGGCGACTACCTCGCGGGCCGGCGTCAGGTGGTCGAGACGGTGCGACGCCGCCCGGTCGACCTCGGTCGCACCCTCACCATCGAGGGGGCGCGCGCCAACAACCTGCGCGACGTCACCGTCGACATCCCGCTCGGCGTCTTCGTCGCCGTGACGGGGGTCAGCGGCTCGGGCAAGAGCTCGCTCGTCAACGACATCCTCTACAAGGTGCTCGCCAACAGGCTCAACGGGGCGCGGCAGGTTCCCGGCAAGCACACCCGCATCACGGGGCTCGAGCACCTCGACAAGGTCGTGCACGTCGACCAGGCGCCCATCGGGCGCACCCCCCGATCGAACCCCGCCACCTACACGGGCGTGTTCGACCGCATCCGCACCCTCTTCGCCGAGACGCAGGAGGCGAAGATGCGCGGGTACCTGCCCGGGCGCTTCAGCTTCAACGTCAAGGGCGGCCGCTGCGAGAACTGCGCCGGTGACGGCACGATCAAGATCGAGATGAACTTCCTGCCCGACGTGTACGTCGCCTGCGAGGTGTGCGGGGGAGCGCGGTACAACCGTGACACCCTGTCGGTGCACTACAAGGGCAAGAACATCGCCGAGGTGCTCGACATGCCGATCGAGGAGGCCGCCGACTTCTTCGAGCCGATCAGCGCCATCCACCGGTTCCTGAAGACCCTCGTCGAGGTCGGGCTCGGGTACGTCCGGCTGGGTCAGAGCGCGACGACCCTGTCGGGCGGCGAGGCGCAGCGCGTCAAGCTCGCCACCGAGCTGCAGAAGCGCTCGAACGGCCGCAGCATCTACGTGCTCGACGAGCCGACGACGGGCCTCCACTTCGAGGACGTGCGCAAGCTCCTCGCGGTTCTCGGCGGCCTCGTCGACAAGGGCAACTCGGTCGTCGTGATCGAGCACAACCTCGACGTCATCCGCGCCGCGGACTGGCTCATCGACCTCGGGCCCGAGGGCGGTTCCGGGGGCGGCTCGGTGCTCGCCTCCGGCACGCCCGAGCAGCTCGCGACGGTCGAGGGCAGCCACACCGGTCGATTCCTCGCCGAGCTGCTGCCCGAGACCGACGTGATCGCCGCGCCCGTCACGCGAGGCCGCGCGACGGCGACCGCGAAGAAGGGCGCCGTCGCGAAGAGCGCGCCGTCCAAGAGCGGCGCGGCGAAGGGCGGCGCAGGCAAGGGCGGTACGGCGAAGGCCGGCACCGCGAAGAGCGCGAGCTCGACGACCGGGGGCGGCGGTGCGGCGAAGCGGGCCGCGCGGTCGCCGCGGGCGGCGGGCTGAGCATCCGTGCGAGCGGCGGCATGACGCCTCAGGAGACACGGGAGTCCTGGCGGCCCCGGCGCGGCGAGATCCCCACCGAGCCGGGCGTGTACCGGTTCCGGGACGACGCGGGCCGGGTGCTCTACGTGGGCAAGGCGAAGAACCTGCGCCAGCGCCTGAGCAATTACTTCCAGCCGCTGCACACGCTCCACGAGCGCACCCGTCGCATGGTGACGACGGCCCGCGGCGTGGAGTGGACGGTCGTCGGCAGCGAGCTCGAGGCGCTGCAGCTCGAGTACGGCTGGATCAAGGAGTTCGCCCCGCCCTTCAACGTCAAGTTCCGCGACGACAAGACCTACCCCTATCTGGCGATCACCCTCGGCGACGCCGTGCCCCGCGTCATGGTGACCCGCACCCGCGGGATCCCGGGCGCGCGCTACTTCGGGCCGTACACGAAGGTCTGGGCGGTGCGCGAGAGCGTCGACATCATGCTCAAGGCGTTCCCGATGCGGTCGTGCAGCGAGGCGACCTACAAGCGTGCGCGCGACCGCAACCGTCCGTGCCTGCTCGGCGACATCGGCAAGTGCGCCGCGCCGTGCGTCGACCGCATCAGCAAGGCCGACCACAAGTCGATCGCCCTCGACTTCGCCTCCTTCATGGCCGGCAACGACGCGAGCCACGTGCGGGAGCTGCGGGCCCGGATGACCGCCGCGGCCGCTGAGATGGACTACGAGTCGGCGGCCCGCCTGCGCGACCAGATCGGCGCGCTCGAGACCGCCCTCTCGAAGAGCTCGATCGTGCTGCAGGAGGACGTCGACGTCGACGTGTTCGGCATCGCGCACGACGAGCTCGCCGCCGCCGTGCAGCTGTTCATCGTGCGCGGCGGCCGCATCCGCGGCGTGCGGGGATGGGTCGTCGACACCGAGCTCGACGTCGCCCTGTCGGAGCTCGTAGACCAGGTGCTGCAGAACGCCTACGACGAGGTCACCGTGCCCGCTCGCGAGATCATCGTGCCCGAGGTGCCCGACGACGGGGCCGCCCTGCAGCAGGTGCTGACCGAGCGTCGACGCGCCGCGGGGGAGCGCGGTGCCGTGGTCGTGAAGACCGCGCAGCGCGGGGACAAGGCCTCCCTGTCGGAGACCGTGACGACCAACGCCCGCAACGCGCTCCAGGTCTACAAGACACGGCGCAGCGGGGACTTCACCGCGCGATCGCAAGCGCTCGCCGACATCCAGGAGGCGCTCGGGCTCGCCGAGGCGCCCTTGCGGCTCGAGTGCTTCGACGTCTCGCACCTCGGCGGGACCAATCAGGTCGCCTCGATGGTGGTCTTCGAGGACGGCCTGCCGAAGAAGGATCAGTACCGCAAGTTCTCCATCGCCTCCGCCCGCGACGACACCGATGCCGTCTACCAGGTGCTCAGTCGACGGCTCGCCTACCTGCGGCCCGGGGCGACGGGCGTCGAGGTGCCGGCCGACACCGATCTCGCCGCCGACGCCGTCGCGGCAGCGGAGTCCGCGGCCGTCGACGGCGCGGAGGGGACGGCGGCCTCGGAGGTCGCGGCCGCCGACGCGCCCGTCACGACGGGCACGCGGAAGGCGTTCCACTACCGCCCCGGCCTCCTCGTCATCGACGGCGGGCAACCGCAGGTGGCCGCTGCCGCGCGCGCCCTCGCCGACGCCGGCATCGACGACATCGCCGTCTGCGGCATCGCGAAGAGGCTGGAGGAGATCTGGCTGCCCGACAGCGACTACCCGGTGATCCTGCCGCGCAGCTCCGACGCGCTCTTCCTGCTGCAGCGGCTCCGCGACGAGGCGCACCGCTTCGCCCTGCGCTACCAGCGCACGAAGCGCTCGGCCGACATCCAGACGCAGCTCTCGAGCATCCCGGGTCTCGGCCCGACGCGCGTCAAGCAGCTCCTGACCCACTTCGGATCGGTCGCACGGCTGCGCGCCGCCTCGATCGACGAGCTCGTCGCGGTCGACGGCATCGGCCGCATCACCGCCGAGCAGGTGCACAGGGCGGTGCGGCAGGGCGGCCCCGGTAGGCTGAGAGCCCCGACGAGCGAGGGCCGACCATGATGCAGAACGCGCACGATGTGCTCATCGTCACCGGGATGTCCGGCGCGGGCCGATCGACGGTCGCCAACGCCCTGGAGGACCTGGGCTGGTACGTCGTCGACAATCTGCCGCCGCAGATGCTCCGGCCGCTGGTCGATCTCGCGGTGCATCCCGGCAGCGCGCTGCCGAAGATCGCCGCGGTGGTCGACGTGCGCGGCGGCAAGCTCTTCGCCGATCTCGCGCTGATCATCGACGAGCTGCGCGACCGCGC
Organism: Microcella daejeonensis; assembly: GCF_026625045.1. Classification (GTDB taxonomy): domain Bacteria; phylum Actinomycetota; class Actinomycetes; order Actinomycetales; family Microbacteriaceae; genus Microcella; species Microcella daejeonensis. The sequence continues at coordinate 2,483,784 of NZ_CP113089.1, forward strand.
GACGGTGCGCGTGCTGTTCCTGGAGGCGACGGATGCCGCCCTTGTCCGCCGGTTCGAGCAGGTGCGACGGCCCCACCCCCTCCAGGCCGACGGCACCATCCTCGACGGCATCGCCCAGGAGCGCCAGCGCATGCTGGAGGTGCGCGAGCTCAGCGACATCATCATCGATACGAGCGAGCTCAACATCCACCAGCTCGCGACGGCGGTGAGCCAGATCTTCGCCCCCGCGGGCACCGCCGATGTGAAGCTCACGCTCGAGAGCTTCGGCTTCAAGTACGGGGCTCCGACCGACGTCGACATGATCGCCGACGCACGATTCCTGCCGAACCCCTTCTGGCAGGAGGATCTGCGCAGCTCGACCGGTCTCGATGCCGCCGTGAGCGAGTACGTGCTCGGCCAGGAGGGCGCGCAGGAGTTCCTCGACGCCTACTTCGCGGCGCTGCAGCCGGTTCTCGCGGGCTACGCGCGCGAGAACAAGCGGCACGCGACCATCGCGATCGGCTGCACGGGCGGCAAGCACCGCTCGGTGGCGATGATCGAGCAGCTCGCGGCGCGCGTGCGCGCTCTGCCCGGCATCGCCGTCACCGTGAAGCATCGCGACCTCGGTCGAGAGTAGGCTCGACTGTCGCCCTCGGGCGAGGAGCAGTACGACGACGAACGAGAGGAACACCGTGGCATTGACCGCCGATGTGAAAGAGGAACTCGCACAGCTGGCGGTCACCAAGACCACGGTGCGCGCCGCCGAGCTGGCGACGGTCCTCCGCTTCGCGGGCGGGCTCCACCTCATCTCGGGTCGCGTCGCCGTCGAGGTCGAGCTCGACGCCGCCACCACCGCGCGCCGCGTGCGCCGCGACCTCGCCGAGCTCTACGGCATGCGCAGCGATGGCGCGATGATGTCGGCCAGCGGTATCCGCCGCACCCCCACGTACGTCGTGCGGGTCGTCGACGGCGGCGAGACGCTCGCCCGCCAGACGGGGCTCCTGGATGCTCGGCGCCGGCCCGTCCGCGGCCTCCCCAACCGGCTCACGACGGGCTCCCGCGAGGAGCTCGCCGCCGTGTGGCGCGGCGCCTTCCTCGCCCACGGATCCCTGACCGACCCCGGCCGCTCCGCCGCCCTCGAGATCACCTGCCCCGGTAACGAGTCGGCGATGGCGCTCGTCGGCGCCGCGGGTCGGCTGGGCATCCCGGCGAAGGCGCGCGAGGTGCGCGGCGTGCACCGCGTGGTCATCCGCGACGGCGAGAAGATCAGTCAGATGCTGCGCCTGATGGGGGCGTCCGACACCGTCGGCGCCTGGGAGGAGATGCGCCAGCGCCGCGAGGTGCGGGCGACCGCGAACCGCCTCGTGAACTTCGACGACGCCAACCTGCGGCGATCCGCCCAGGCCGCCGTCGCCGCGTGCGCGCGGGTCGAGAGGGCGCTCGAGATCCTCGGCGACGAGGTGCCCGAGCACCTCCAGTACGCGGGGCGCCTCCGCCTCGCCCACCGTGATGCGAGCCTCGATGAGCTCGGTCACCACGCCGACCCGCCGATGACGAAGGACGCCGTCGCCGGCCGCATCCGCCGTCTGCTCGCCATGGCCGACAAGCGCGCCGAGCAGCTCGGCATCGGCGGCACCGATGCGAACCTCCCCTCCGAGGTCGACTGACCCCGGCCCTCACTGGGAGGTGCGTGTGCAGCGGGAACACCGGCGGCGCCTGGGCGGTTGCCGTCCGTAGACTGACAGTCGTCAGCGGGGTCGCTCGACGCGGCCTCAGCACAACCGCGAGGAGAATGCACGCATGCCCGTTTACAGCCTTCCGGAGCTCCCCTACGACTACGCGGCGCTCGAGCCCCACATCAGCGCCCGCATCATGGAGCTCCACCACTCCAAGCACCACGCCGCCTACGTCGCCGGCGCCAACGGCGCACTCGACGCTCTCGCCGCCGCCCGCGACGCCGACGACTTCGCGAACGTCAACCGGCTCGAGAAGGACCTCGCCTTCCACCTCGGCGGTCACGTCAACCACTCGATCTTCTGGACCAACCTCTCGCCCGAGGGCGGCGACCGGCCCGAGGGCGAGCTCGCCGCGGCGATCGACGAGTTCTTCGGCTCCTTCGACAAGTTCCGCGCGCACTTCACGGCCGCCTCGCTCGGCCTCCAAGGCTCCGGATGGGGCGTGCTGTCGTGGGATCCGATCGGCCGCCGGCTGATCATCCAGCAGCTGTTCGACCAGCAGGCCAACACCGCGCAGACGACGGTGCCGCTGCTGCAGCTGGACATGTGGGAGCACGCCTTCTACCTCGACTACGTCAACGTGAAGGCCGATTACGTGAAGGCCTTCTGGAACATCGTCGACTGGGGCAACGTCGCCGCACGCTTCGCCGCGGCCCGTTCGACGACGGACGGCCTACTGCTACTGTCGTAAAGGCGTCGTGGCCGGGGCGTTCGCCCCGGCCTTCGCCTTTTCCGCACCGCATCACCACCCCCCACCACCCCCCACCACCACCCACGGCGCCGTGGAGCGCCAGAGCAACAGGAGATCCCGTGAGCGTGAAAGTCGGCATCAACGGATTCGGCCGCATCGGCCGCAACTACCTCCGGGCGGCTCTCGCCCAGGGAAGCGACCTCGAGATCGTGGCCGTCAACGACCTCAGTGACAACGCGGCTCTCGCGCACCTGTTGAAGTACGACTCGGTGGGCGGCGTGCTGCCGCACGAGGTCTCGCACGACGGCGACTCGATCACGGTCGACGGCCGCCGCATCCGCGTCTTCGAGGAGCGCGACCCCGCCAACCTGCCGTGGGGCGAGCTGGGCGTCGACATCGTCATCGAGTCGACCGGCCGGTTCACCAAGGCCGAGGACGCCAAGAAGCACATCGCCGGCGGCGCCAAGAAGGTCCTCATCTCCGCCCCGGCCTCGGGCGACGACGCCACGATCGTCATGGGCGTCAACGAGGAGACCTACGACCCCGCGACCGACGTCATCATCTCGAACGCCTCCTGCACCACCAACTGCCTCGCCCCGCTGGCGAAGGTGTTCAACGACGCCTTCGGCATCGAGCGCGGCTTCATGATGACCGCGCACGCGTACACGGCCGACCAGAACCTGCAGGACGGCCCGCACGCCGACCTGCGCCGCGCCCGCGGCGCCGCGATCAACATCGTCCCCGCCTCGACCGGCGCGGCGAAGGCCATCGGCCTCGTGCTGCCCGAGCTACAGGGCAAGCTCAGCGGCTCGTCCTACCGGGTGCCCGTTCCCACGGGCTCGATCGTCGACCTCACGATCGTCACCCCGACCGACGGCCTCACCGTCGAGCAGATCAACGCCGCCTACAAGGCCGCCGCGTCCGAGGGCCGGCTCAAGGGCTTCCTCGAGTACACCGAGGACCCGATCGTGTCGAGCGACATCCAGCTCAACCCGCACTCGTCGATCTTCGACTCCGAGCTCACCAACGTGAGCGGCAACCTGGTCAAGGTCTCGGCCTGGTACGACAACGAGTGGGGTTACTCCAACCGTCTGGTCGACCTCACCGAGTACGTCGCCGAGCGTCTCTGAGCGCGGGGCCGGCTGTGAGCCTTCGCACCATCGACTCGCTCGGCGAGCTCGCGGGTCGACGCGTGATCGTGCGCTGCGACCTCAACGTGCCGATCAAGGACGGTGCCGTGACCGACGACGGGCGCATCCGCGCCTCGTTGCCGACGCTCAACGCACTGCTCCACCGCGGCGCTCGCGTCATCGTCGTCTCGCACCTGGGTCGACCCGAGGGGGCTCCTGACGCGCGCTACAGCCTCAAGCCGGTCGCCCAGCGGCTCTCCGAGCTGCTGGGCGCCCCGGTGGCCTTCGCCGGCGACACCGTCGGCGACAGCGCCGCCGAGACTGTCGCCGGCCTCGAGGACGGCGGCATCGCCGTGCTCGAGAACCTGCGCTTCAACCCCGGGGAGACGAGCAAGGACGCGGCCGAGCGGCAGGCGTTCGCCGATCGGCTGGCCGGGCTCGGCGACGTGCTCGTCAGCGACGGCTTCGGTGTCGTCCACCGCAAACAGGCCAGCGTCTACGAGCTCGCGACGACGGTGCCGAGCGCCGCGGGCTCGCTCATCGCGACCGAGACCGACGTGCTCGAGCGCCTCACCGAGAAGCCCGAGCGTCCCTACACGGTGGTGCTCGGCGGCTCGAAGGTCTCCGACAAGCTCGGCGTGATCGCGCACCTGCTTCCGCGGGTCGACCGCCTGCTCATCGGCGGCGGCATGCTCTTCACCTTCCTCAAGGCGCAGGGTCATGCGGTCGGCGCGAGCCTCCTCGAGGAGGATCAGCTCGAGACGGTGCGCGGCTACCTCGCCGAGGCCGAGGAGCGGGGCGTCGATATCGTGCTGCCGACGGACGTGGTGGTGGCCGAGCGCTTCGCCGCGGACGCTCCGCACGTCGTGCTCGCCGCGGACGCGCTCGAGAGCGGCCCGGCCGGAGCGTCCGGCATCGGGCTCGACATCGGGCCCGAGACCGCCGCCCGCTTCGCGGACGCGGTCGCGAGCTCGACCACGGTGTTCTGGAACGGCCCCATGGGCGTGTTCGAGTTCCCGGCCTTCGCCGGCGGCACCCGTGCCGTCGCGGAGGCCCTCACGAAGGTCTCCGGGCTCGGCGTCGTCGGCGGGGGAGACTCCGCCGCCGCCGTGCGGGCGCTGGGCTTCGACGACGACGATTTCGGCCACGTCTCCACCGGCGGCGGGGCCAGCCTCGAGTTCCTCGAGGGCAAGAAGCTTCCCGGACTGGAGGTCCTCGGATGGGCGTAGCCCGCACCCCGCTGATTGCGGGCAACTGGAAGATGAACCTCGACCACCTGCAGGCGATCGCCTTCGTGCAGAAGCTCGCGTGGTCGCTCAAGGACGCGAAGCACAGCTTCGGCGAGGTCGAGGTCGCGGTGTTCCCGCCCTTCACCGATCTCCGCAGCGTGCAGACGCTCATCGCGGCCGACAAGCTCGAGCTCGTGCACGGCGCGCAGGACGTCTCGATCCACGACAACGGCGCGTACACGGGTGAGATCTCGGGCGCCTTCCTGAAGGCGCTCGCCTGCAGCTACGTGATCATCGGCCACTCCGAGCGCCGGCAGTACCACCACGAGGACGACGGCGTCGTCGCGCAGAAGACGGTCGCGGCGCTGAAGCACGGCGTCACGCCCGTGGTGTGCGTCGGCGAGACGGCCGAGGATCTCGAGGCCCACGGCCCCGCGGCCGTCCCGGTCGGGCAGCTGGAGACCGTGCTCGACGCGATCAGCGCATCCGACGCCGACGCCGAGATCGTCGTCGCCTACGAGCCCGTGTGGGCCATCGGATCCGGCCAGGCCGCGAGCCCCGAGCAGGCGCAGCAGGTCTGCGCGGCGCTGCGTGCGGCGATCGTCGAGAAGCTCGGCGAGGACGCGGCGGCTCGCACGCGCATCCTCTACGGCGGCAGCGTGAAGTCGGGCAACATCGCCGGCTTCATGGCGCAGAAGGACGTCGACGGAGCGCTCGTGGGCGGCGCGAGCCTCGATGCGGCGGAGTTCGCCGCAATCGCCCGGTTCCGCAGCCACGTCGGCACCGTCTGATCGAACGGCGGCGCAACCGCCGGGCGCCGCGGCCGGGTCGACGACCGGCCGCGGCGCACCCCTGCGCTAGAGTAGGGGACTGTTCGAAAATCCCGAGAGGAAAGCCCCTGTGGAAATCCTTCAGGTCCTGCTCCAGGTCATCCTGGGCATCACCAGCCTGCTGCTCACCCTCATGATCCTGCTGCACCGCGGTCGCGGCGGCGGGCTCTCCGACATGTTCGGCGGAGGGGTCTCCTCGAACCTCGGCGCCTCCGGTGTCGCCGAGCGCAATCTCAATCGCATCACCATCGTGCTCGCCCTCGTCTGGGTGACCTCGATCGTGATCCTCGGTCTCATCACGCGTTTCGACGCGGTCTAGGAAGGGAGCACCACATGGTCTCCGGTGGCAGCGCGATCCGCGGTTCGCGGGTCGGATCAGGCCCCATGGGCGAGCAGGACCGGGGCGTCCACGCCGAGCGCATCGCCGTCTCGTACTGGGACGCCGCGGGCAACGAGACGGTGCGTCACTTCGCGGCGAACCTCCCCGAGGAGGAGATCCCCGAGGTCATCGACTCCCCGACGACCGGTCGTCCCGCCGGCCGCGACAAGGCGAACCCGCCGCAGGTCGCCAAGAACGAGCCGTACAAGACCCACCTCGCCTACGTGAAGGAGCGCCGCTCCGAGGACGAGGCGAAGCAGATCCTCGATGAGGCGCTCCAGAAGCTCCGCGAGCGGCGCGGCACCTCCGCCTGACGCCAGCCGCACGAGAACGGCCCCGCGCATCCTTGAGTTGGATGCCGGGGCCGTCGTCTTCCGGGGGTGCGCGGTTCTCGCGGCGCTACCGGCCGCGGCCGCTCGGAGCCCGGGTCGGCAGCCAGTCCGACTGGTCCATCGCGCCCGTCCAGTACGAGGTCGGCATGATGAGCGACTCGGGCACATCGGTCGAGGCGTCGGCGTCGATGAAGAACACCGTGCGCTTCGTGCCGAGAACACCGGCGACGGGCACCTCCTGCACGGAGGCGCCGGCGAGGGCGAGTCCGAGCGCGGGCGCTTTGTCCGCCCCCGTCAGGACGAGCCAGATGCGCTCCGAGCTGTTGAGGAGCGGCATCGTGAGGCTCAGCCGGCCGGCGGGCGGCTTCGGGGAGTCGTGCACGGCGATGACGCCGGGCACGGTGACCGTCGGCCCTTCGCGCTCGGGGAAGAGCGACGCCACGTGCCCGTCCGGTCCGACGCCGAGGAAGGTGATGGCGAAGCGCGGGAACTCCGCACCCTCCGCCGCATGGGACCGCAGCTCATCGGCGTAGCGGGTGGCGGCCTCGTCGATGTCGAGACCCTCGTCGCTCGCGGGGAAGGGGTGGACCTTCCGCTCATCGACGGGCACGTGGTCGAGCAGCGCCCGTCGCGCCTGAGTCTCGTTGCGCTCGTCGTCGCCGCGCGGCAGCCAGCGCTCGTCGCCCCACCACACGTGCACGAGCGACCAGTCGATGCTGTTGCGCGCGGGGGACTGCGCGATCGCCCGCAGCACCTCGGTGCCGACGGAGCCTCCGGTGAGCACGATGTGCGCCTCGCCCTCGTCCTCGATCAGGTCGATGACCTTGGTCAGGAAGCGCGCGGCGACGGAGGCCGCGAGCGCGGGGCGGTCGGGATGCACGAGCACCCGTCGTTCGGTCGTCACGTCGGTGTGAACCTCTCTGCTGCGTATCGGGGGCGGGGATGCTCGGCCGGGGCTCGGGAGCCGCGGCCGTCGGCGACTCAGGCTGACGGCTCCAGACCGGAGCGCAGCACGTCGCCGAACACATCGTCCGGGTCGAGCCTACGCAGTTCCTCGGCGAGGCATTCGCGCAGCGTCCGACGAGGGAGCGACAGCTCGTGGGTCGGCTGCCCGGCCTGCGTGAGTCGCGCGATCGCCGGCTCGGTGCGCTCGAGCGTGAGCGGACCGGAGGAGCGGTGCAGCACCACGCGCGAGAGCCCGGCGGTCGCGTCGTCGCCCACGACCCGCACCTCGACGGGCACCTGGAGCTGACGGCGCAGCCAGGCCGCGAGGAGCACGGTGGAGGGGGAGTCGGGCGGGCCCTCGACCTCGACGCGCTCGACGGGCTCGTAGGGCGGCTGGTCGAGGGCGGCGGCGAGCTGGGCGCGCCAGAGCGTGAGCCGCGTCCAGGCGAAGTCGGTGTCGCCGGGCTCGTACTCGCGGGCGAGCCGTTCCAGACGGGCGAGCGGGTCGGCCGAGGCGGCGGCGTCGGTGATGCGGCGCTGGGCCAGATCGCCGAGCGGGGTCTCGCCGGGGCGCGAGGGGCACTCGCCCGGCCACCAGGTCACGACGGGCGCGTCGGGCAGCAGAAGACCCGTCACGAGCCCGTGCTGGTCGCGCGCGGCGTCGCCGTGGGCGCGCAGCACGACGACCTCGCTCGCGCCCGCGTCACCGCCCACGCGGATCTCGGCGTCGAGCCGGGCATCCGCGTCGGCGCGGTCGGTCGAGACGACGATGATGCGCATCGGATGCTCGCGCGAGGCGTCGTTCGCCGCCGCGATCACGTCCTCCTCCTCGCCGATGCTCGTGGCGATGATGAGGGTCAGCACACGGCCGAGAGCGACGGCCCCCGCCTCGTCGCGGATGCGCACGAGGGTCTTGGTGACCTTGCTGGTCGTCGTGTCGGGCAGGGTGATGATCACGGGCGCCTCCAGACGCGGCCGTCGCGGGCGAGGAGGTCGTCCGCGGACTTCGGGCCCCAGGTGCCGGGAGCGTACTGCTCGGGGCGCCCCTGGGTGGCCCAGTACTCCTCGATCGGGTCGAGGATCTTCCAGCTGAGCTCGACCTCCTCGTGGCGGGGGAAGAGCGGGGGCTCGCCGAGCAGCACATCGAGGATGAGCCGCTCGTAGGCCTCGGGGCTCGCCTCGGTGAAGGCGTGGCCGTAGCCGAAGTCCATCGTCACGTCGCGCACCTGCATTCCCGCCCCGGGCACCTTCGAGCCGAAGCGCATCGTGACGCCCTCGTCGGGCTGCACGCGGATGACGAGCGCGTTCTGGCCGAGCGCCGAGGTCTGGCTCTCGGCGAAGAGGTACTGCGGCGCGCGCTTGAAGACGACGGCGATCTCGGTGACGCGGCGGCCGAGCCGCTTGCCGGCGCGCAGGTAGAACGGCACGCCCGCCCAGCGGCGCGTGCCGATGTCGAGGCGCATCGCGGCGTAGGTCTCGGTGACGGACTCCGGGTTCATCCCGTCCTCCTCGAGGAAGCCCCGCACGTGCTCCCCGCCCTGCCAGCCCCCGGCGTACTGCCCGCGCGCGGTGGCGGCGCCGAGGTCCTTCGGCAGACGCACCGCCGAGAGCACCTTCTCCTTCTCGGCGCGCAGGTCGGCGGCGGCGAAGGAGACGGGCTCCTCCATCGCCGTGAGGGCGAGCAGCTGCAGCAGGTGGTTCTGGATGACGTCGCGCGCCGCCCCGATGCCGTCGTAGTACCCGGCGCGCCCGCCGACCCCGATGTCCTCGGCCATCGTGATCTGCACGTGGTCGACGTAGTTCGCGTTCCAGATCGGCTCGTACATCATGTTGGCGAAGCGCAGCGCGAGGATGTTCTGCACCGTCTCCTTGCCGAGGTAGTGGTCGATGCGGAACACCGAGTCCGGCGGGAAGACCGACTCGACCACGGCGTTGAGCTCCCGGGCCGTCGTGAGGTCGCTCCCGAAGGGCTTCTCGATGACGACGCGGCGCCACTGGCCGTCCTCCGCCTCGGCGAGGCCGCTGCGGCGCAGCTGCTCCGTCACCTGCGGGAACGACTTCGGCGGGATGGAGAGGTAGAAGGCGTGATTGCCCATCGTGCCCCGCTCGCGATCCAGCTCCGCGATCGTCTCCGACAGCCGCTCGAAGGCGTCGTCGTCGTCGAACTCGCCCGAGACGAAGCGGATGCCCGCCGCGAGCTGCTTCCAAACGTCCTCGTTGAACGGCGTGCGCGCATGCTCCTTCACGGCATCGTGCACGACCTTCTCGAAGTCCTGGTCCTCCCAGTCGCGCCGTGCGAATCCGACGAGGGCAAACCCCGGCGGCAGGAGCCCGCGGTTCGCCAGGTCGTAGACGGCGGGCATGAGCTTCTTGCGCGACAGATCACCCGTGACTCCGAAGATGACGAGCCCGCTCGGACCGGCGATGCGGTTCAGGCGGCGGTCATCGGGGGAGCGCAGCGGGTTGCTGTCCGGCGAGATGTCGACCGGGGGCATGGATCTCCTCGTGCGGGAAGGGGTGAGGTCTCGAGCGAGCGGAGCTCAGGCGAGTGCGGTGATGAGCGCGGCGATCGCGCTCGCGTCGGCGACGGTGAGCGTCACGACCGGACGGCCGTGATCGGCGAGCACCCGGGCGTCGCCGGCGGCCTGCGCCGCGATGAGCTGCCCGAAGGTGAACGGACGATCGGCGATCTCGAGGTCGCCCTCGGCCGTCGAGACGATCTGCAGGAAGACTCCGTGCGCCGGACCGCCCTTGTGGTACTGGCCGGTCGAGTGCAGGAAGCGCGGGCCCCAGCCGAAGGTCGTCGGGCGCCCGCTCGCGGCGGCGATGCGGTGCCGCACGGCCTCGAGCTCCGGGTGCGCCGTGCGATCGAGGTACGCCTGCACGGCGACGTAGCCGTCGGCGGGCACGGCGGCGAGCAGACGGTCGACGGCCTCGCTGACCGTCGTCGCCCCCTCGAGCAGCGGCTGAGGACCGGCGACGCCGACCCCGCCGTCGACGAAGAGCGGCGCGACCGGTTCGGGGCGCGCGTCGAGCAGGCCGCGAGCGGCGACCTTGGCCGACTCGACGTCGGGCTGGTCGAAGGGGTTGATGCCGAGCATCATGCCGGCGATCGCCGTGGCGTACTCCCACGTCATCATGAGCGAGCCGAGCGAGCCCGAGAGCTCGATCTCGCCCTCGGCCACCTCCTCGGTCGCGCGGGCGTCGGCGACGAGACGCACGACCTGCACGTCGGGCGCAGGCGAGACGAGCTCGGGCGCGTCGATCCCGACAACGACCGGCAGGATGCCCGTGCCGTCCTTGCCCGTCGACTCCGCGATGAGCTGCTCGACCCAGTCCCCGAGCCCCACGACGTGGGTGCCGTCGGCGACGAGCACGAGCTTGTCGCGCCGGGGCTCGGTGCCCGCGATGGCGGCGGCGAGCTGCAGGCCGGGGTTCGACGGGCTGTCGATGGAGAGGGGCGCGAGCGCCGCGTCCGCCTCGTCGAGCAGCTCCGCGATGTCGGCGCCGGCGAGGCCCGAGGGGACGAGGCCGAAGGCGGTGAGCGCGGAGTAGCGCCCGCCCACCGTCGGGTCGGCGGTGAAGACCCGGTACCCGGCTGCGCGCGAGGCCTGCTCGAGCGGCGACCCGGGGTCGGTGACGACGATGATGCGCTCGGCGGGGTCGATGCCCGCGGCGGCGAAGGCCGCCTCGAAGGCGCGCTTCTGGCTGTCGGTCTCGACGGTCGACCCCGACTTGGAGGAGACGACGACCGCGGTCGAGGCGAGGTCCTTCTCGACGACGCCGCGCACCTGGTGCGGGTCGGTCGCGTCGAGGACGACGAGCGGGACGCCCGCCGTCGCGGTGATGACCTCCGGGGCGAGCGAGGATCCGCCCATCCCGCACAGGACGATGCGGGTGATGCCGCGCGCGGCGAGCTCCTCGCGGAGCTGCCGGATCTCGTCGACCAACGGCCGCGAGACGCCGACGGCGTTGATCCACCCGAGCCGCACGGAGGCCTCCGCCTCCGCGGCCGGACCCCACAGGGTGGGGTCGCCCGCCGTGAGCCGACTCGCGACGAGCTGCTCGACGAGGGTGGGCACGTGCCGCGCGATCGCCTCCGCGGCCGGGCCGCGGGCGCCGACGGTGGCGGTCACTTCGCGGCCTCGAGCGCGGCCGAGACCGTGTCGAGCAGCTCGTTCCAGCTGACGATGAACTTCTCGACGCCCTCCTTCTCCAGCAGGGCGGTCACCTCGGCGATCGAGACGCCCTGCTCCTCCAGCGCGGCGAGCACCGCCCGCGAGGCGTCGTAGGAGCCGCTGACCTCGTCGCCCGTGACGACCGCGTGATCGAAGGTGGCCTCGAGCGTCTTCTCGGGCATCGTGTTGACGGTGTCGCCGACGGCGAGGGCCGTGACGTAGAGCGTGTCGGGCAGGGCAGGGTCCTTGACCCCGGTGGATGCCCACAGCGGGCGCTGCGCGTTGCCGCCGGCCTCGAGCAGCGCGGTGGCGCGCGGCTCGGCGAAGGCCTGCTCGAAGAGCTCGTAGGCGAGCCGCGCGTTGGCGATGCCCGCCTTGCTCTTGAGCGCGAGCGCCTCCGGGGTGCCGATGGCCTCGAGACGCTTGTCGATCTCGGAGTCGACGCGCGAGACGAAGAAGGAGGCGACCGAGTGGATGGACGCGAGGTCGTGCCCCGCGTCGCGCGCCTTCTCGAGCCCCGCCAGGTAGGCGTCGATCACCGCGCGGTAGCGCTCGAGGCTGAAGATCAGGGTGACGTTGACGCTGATGCCCGCCCCGATCGTCTCGGTGATGGCCTCGAGGCCCTCGAGCGTGGCCGGGATCTTGATCATCGCGTTGGGGCGGTCGACCTTCGCCCACAGCTGGCGCGCCTGCTCGATGGTGCCGGCCGCATCGTGCGCGAGGCCCGGCTCGACCTCGATCGAGACCCGGCCGTCACGGCCGGCGGTCGCGGCGTACACGGGGGCGAAGATGTCGCTCGCCGCCGCGACGTCGTCCGTCGTGATCTCGAACACGGCGTCGGTCACGTCGACGCCGGCGGCCGCGAGGTCGCGGATCTGGTCGTCGTAGGTGGTGCCGGTCGCGAGCGCCGCGGCGAAGATCGTCGGGTTCGTGGTGACGCCCACGACATCGCGGTCGGCGATGATCGCGGCGAGACCGCCGGAGGAGATCCGGTCGCGCGACAGGTCGTCGAGCCAGATGCTCACGCCGAGTGCGCTGAGCTGTGCGGTGGGGGTGGAGGTCATGCTGTCCTCGGTTCTCTGGTGCTGCGGGGGAGGGAGGGGTCGGTGGGGGAGCGCGGTCAGCGCGCGGCGAGGGATTCGCGCGCGGCGGCCACGGCGGCCTCGGTCGTGATGCCGAACTCGCGGAACAGCGTCTGGTAGTCGGCCGACGCGCCGAAGTGCTCGATCGACACGGCGCGGCCGCGCACGCCGAGGTAGCGGTGCCAGCTGAGCGAGAGTCCCGCCTCGATGCTGACGCGCGCGGTGACGGCGGCCGGCAGCACCGACTCGCGGTACTCCGCGCTCTGCTCCTCGAACCACTCGAGGCTCGGCGCGGAGACGACGCGCGCGTGCACGCCCTCCGCGGCGAGCACCTCGCGGGCCTCGAGCGCGATCTGCACCTCGGAGCCGGTCGCGATGAAGATGACCTCGGGCTCGCCGTTCGCGGCCTCGGCCAGGACGTAGGCGCCGCGTGCGACGTGGTGGGCCGCGGCGAGCACCTCGCCCGAGGCGAGGTCGTCCCCGCGCTCGAACACGGGCACGTTCTGCCGCGTCAGGGCGAGGCCCGCCGGGTGGCTGTGCCGGTCGAGGATGGTCTTCCACGCCCAGGCGGTCTCGTTGGCGTCGGCGGGGCGCACGATGTCGAGCCCCGGGATGGCGCGGAGCGCCGCGAGCTGCTCGATCGGCTGGTGCGTCGGGCCGTCCTCGCCGAGCGCGACGGAGTCGTGGGTCCAGACGTAGGTGACGGGCACGCCCATGAGCGCGGCGAGCCGCACCGCGGGGCGCATGTAGTCGCTGAAGATGAGGAACGTGCCGCCGAAGACGCGCGTGCGGCCGTGCAGGGCGATGCCGTTGAGGATGGCGCCCATGGCGTGCTCGCGGATGCCGAAGTGCAGGATGCGGCCGTAGGGGTCGGCCGTCCACTCGTGCGTCGAGCCCCCGGCGGGCACGAAGGAGCCGCCCCCGGCGATCGTCGTGAGGTTCGACTCGGCGAGGTCGGCCGAGCCTCCCCAGAACTCGGGCACGACGCCGGCGATCGCGTTGATGACCTTGCCGCTGGCGGCGCGGGTCGACACGCTCGTGCCGCCCTCGAACACCGGCAGCGCCTCGGTGAGCCCCTCGGGCAGCTCGCCCGCGAGGATCCGGTCGAGGAGGGCCTTCTTCTCGGGGTTCGCGGCGGCCCAGGCGTCGAAGCCGACCTGCCACTCGGCGTGGCGCGCGGCGCCCCGCTCGACGGCGGCGCGCGTGTGGGCGATGACCTCGTCGGAGACGACGAAGCTCTGCTCGGGGTCGAAGCCCATGAGGGTCTTCGTGGCCGCGAGCTCCTCGCCACCGAGCGCCGAGCCGTGGATCTTGCCGGTGTTCTGCTTGGTCGGCGCGGGCCAGCCGATGATCGTCTTGAGGATCACGAGGCTCGGGCGGCCGGTCTCGGCCTTCGCCGCCTCGAGCGCGGCGTGCAGCGCGTGCACGTCCTCGACGTACTCGCCGGTCTGCTTCCAGTCGACGGTCTGCACGTGCCAGCCGTAGGACTCGTAGCGCGCCGCGACGTCCTCGGTGAACGCGATGTCGGTGTCGTCCTCGATCGAGATCTGGTTCGAGTCGTAGATGGCGATGAGGTTGCCGAGCTGCTGGTGGCCGGCGAGCGAGCCCGCCTCGCTCGTGACGCCCTCCTGCAGGTCGCCGTCGCCGGCGATGACGTACACGTGGTGATCGAAGGGGCTCTCGCCCGCGGGGGTCTCGGGGTCGAGGAGCCCGCGCTCGAAGCGCGCCGCGTAGGCGAAGCCCACGGCGGAGGCGAGGCCCTGCCCGAGCGGGCCGGTCGTGATCTCGACGCCGTCGGTGTGTCCGTACTCCGGGTGGCCGGGGGTCTTGGAGCCCCAGGTGCGCAGAGCCTTCAGGTCGTCCAGCTCGAGTCCGTAGCCGCCCAGGTAGAGCTGCACGTACTGCGTCAGCGAGCTGTGCCCTGCCGAGAGGATGAAGCGGTCGCGCCCGAGCCACTGCGGGTCGGCGGGGTCGTGCCGCATGGTCTTCTGGTGCAGCAGGTAGGCCACGGGGGCGAGGCTCATCGCGGTGCCGGGATGCCCGTTGCCGACGTTCTCCACGGCGTCCGCCGCGAGCAGTCGGGCCGTGTCGACGGCGGCGGAGTCCAGCGGGTCCCAGGTGAGGTCGGTCATGACGGGGGTACAGCCCTTTCTCGATGCGAGCTCAGGGGCGATCGAGGTGGTACTGCCCCTGGCGGGAACCTTGCCGTGATCGTCATCGATCGTGACCGCGGCCCACTCGGGCACCCGGAAGGGCGCCCCCGTTCGAGAGACGGACGTGGCGGCTGACAAGCTCGACCCAGTATAGAGAGCGGCCGCAGCGGCCGGGGGCGCCGGCCGAGCATCCGCCCAGCACCGCACCCGTAGACTGGAGGGCGCACCCGCCGCGCGAAGAGGAGACATGGATACTGCGCTCGACCCGTCGATCACGACCCGTCCGCGCACCCTCAAGCGCACCGTGGCCGCGTACGTCGCTCTGACGAAGCCGCGGGTCATCGAGCTGCTGCTGGTCACGACCGCCCCCGTCATGATCCTCGCCGAGGACGGCCTCCCGAGCCTCTGGCTCGTGCTCGCCACTCTCATCGGCGGGGCGCTCTCCGCCGGGTCGGCCGGCGCGTTCAACATGTACATCGACCGCGACATCGATCGCATCATGCAGCGCACGCAGAACCGTCCGCTCGTCACGGGGGAGCTCACCGACCGCCAGGCGCTCGTCTTCGCGTACACCCTCGGCGTCGTCTCCATCGCCTGGCTCGCGCTCACCACCAACTGGCTGGCCGCCTCGCTCGCGCTCGCCGCCATCCTCTTCTACGTCGTCATCTACACGCTCGTGCTCAAGCGCCGCACCGAGCAGAACATCATCTGGGGCGGCATCGCGGGCTGCTTCCCGGTCGTCATCGGCTGGACGGCCGTGACGGGCTCGCTCGACTGGCCGCCGCTCATCCTCTTCCTCGTGGTCTTCCTCTGGACCCCGCCGCACTACTGGCCGCTCTCGCTGAAGTACCGCGACGACTACGCCTCGGCCTCGGTGCCGATGCTCGGCGCCGTGCGGGGCCGGGCCATGGTGGGTCTGCAGACGATCCTCTACGCGTGGGCGACCGTCGCGTGCTCGCTCCTGCTCATCCCCGTCGCCGACATGGGGGCGCTGTACTCGGGTGCGGCCGTGCTCGCCGGCGCCTGGTTCATCATCGAGAGCCACCGGCTCTACTCGCGGGCGCTGCACGGCCGCGAGGCGAAGCCCATGCAGGTCTTCCACGCGAGCATCACGTACCTGACGCTGCTCTTCGTCGCCGTGGGCATCGACCCGCTGCTGCCGTACTAGACGGGAGCAGGAAGCGGGCGGCCGACGCCGCGCCGCCCGCCCAGCGCGCGACCGGGCGCGCTGGCGACGCTGATCCAGCACCGTGCAACTGGTGCCGCGCGTTGCGGAACCGCTCCCGCCGCGCTGGCGTCTCCGCGCCGGCGCTGCTCTGCTAACGCGCGACGAGGACCGGCTCGGCCGGCTCGACCGCGGGAGCCTGCTGCTCGGCGCGGCTGAGCCGCATCTCGAGCAGCACCCGGGTGACCGCCGCGATGAGCACGCAGGCGAGCACCATGTGCACGCCCACGAGGATCTCGGGCAGGCCGAGGCGCGCCTGCGCGACCCCGACGACGATCTGAACGGCCTCGACGACGAGCAGCGCGACGACCGCGCGCTGCAGTCGCGGCATGCCGAGGCGCACGGCGACGACGAGCAGGGCGACGCTCAGGGCCGCGGTCGCGTAGGCCGGCCAGGAGTGCACATGCTGCAGCAGCTCCGAGTCGAGGCCGTTGCGCGCCGCACCGCCGTCGCCGGCGTGCGGGCCGGAGCCCGTCACGACGATGCCGACGAGCACCGTGATCCAAGCGCCGACGGCGGTCGCGAGGCCGAGCATCCGCACGGGGGAGGGCACGGCCAGCGAGCGCGAGGCCGGCCCGCGGTAGACGCGGTAGACGAGCACCGTGGCGAGCGCGACGAGCGCGGTCGAGACGACGAAGTGGAAGCCGACGATCCAGGGGTTCAGGTTCGTGAGCACGGTGATGCCGCCGATGATCGCCTGAGCCGGGATCCCGAGTCCGAGGGCGATCGAGAGACGCAGCAGCTCGGGGCGCTCGCGGCGCATCCGCACGACGAAGGCGAAGGCGGCGATCGCGATGATCACGAGCACGAAGGTCAGCAGGCGGTTACCGAACTCGACGATGCCGTGGATGCCCATCTCGGGCGTCGCGACGAACGAGTCCTCCGTGCACCGCGGCCAGGTCGGGCAGCCGAGGCCCGAGCCGGTGAGGCGCACCGCGCCACCGGTGCCGACGATGAGCGTCTGGCTAACGAGCGACGCCCACGCGATGAACCGCACGCGCCGGTCGACCGTCGTCGGGAGCCACGCCCACACCGCGCGCGCCGAGCCGACCAGTTGCTGCCACAGGCGATTCACGGTGCTGCACCCTCTCCGTCCAGGCTGAGCACGGTAGACTTTCAGCGCTCACCATCAGTGTCGATAGCGGGTGCCTCCGCGGGTTCCGCGAGGGGCATCGACCCGCCAGAGTCCAGTGTAAATCGGGCTCCATGAGCATCCGCCTTCAAGAGACCCACCGCGTCCCGCGGGGGGAATGGGCCGCCATCGCCACCGGTTGGGTTCGGCAACAGAGAGGAACATCGTGTCTGACGTGCTTATCGATCGACCCGAGCTGGAAGGTCTGGGGCAGTACGAGTTCGGCTGGTCCGACTCCGACGCCGCCGGCAGCACCGCCCGCCGCGGCATCAGCACCGAGGTGGTCTCCGACATCTCCGCGCTCAAGAGCGAGCCCGAGTGGATGCTCAAGACCCGCCTGAAGGGCTACGACCTCTTCGGCAAGAAGCCCATGCCGAACTGGGGCGCCGACCTCTCCGGCATCGACTTCGACAACATCAAGTACTTCGTGCGCTCCACCGAGAAGCAGGCCACCACGTGGGAGGAGCTCCCCGAGGACATCAAGGCCACGTACGAGAAGCTCGGCATCCCCGAGGCCGAGCGCCAGCGCCTCGTCTCCGGCGTCGCCGCGCAGTACGAGTCCGAGGTCGTCTACCACCAGATCCGCGAGGACCTGGAGCAGCAGGGCGTCATCTTCATGGACACCGACACGGCGCTGCGCGAGCACCCGGAGCTGTTCCAGGAGTACTTCGGCACGGTCATCCCGCCCGGCGACAACAAGTTCGCCGCGCTCAACACGGCCGTCTGGTCGGGCGGATCGTTCGTCTACGTGCCGCCCGGCGTGCACGTCGAGATCCCGCTGCAGGCCTACTTCCGCATCAACACGGAGAACATGGGCCAGTTCGAGCGCACGCTGATCATCGCCGATGAGGGCTCGTACGTGCACTACATCGAGGGCTGCACGGCGCCGATCTACAAGAGTGACTCGCTGCACTCGGCCGTCGTCGAGATCATCGTGAAGAAGAACGCACGCGTGCGTTACACGACGATCCAGAACTGGTCGAACAACGTCTACAACCTCGTCACCAAGCGCGCCGTCGCCCACGAGGGCGCCACCATGGAGTGGATCGACGGCAACATCGGCTCGAAGGTGACGATGAAGTACCCGTCGATCTTCCTCGTCGGCGAGCACGCCAAGGGCGAGACCCTGTCGGTCGCCTTCGCCGGCCCCGGCCAGCACCAGGACGCCGGCGCGAAGATGATCCACATGGCGCCGTACACGACGTCGTCGATCATCTCGAAGTCGATCGCCCGTGGCGGCGGCCGCGCCGGCTACCGCGGCGAGGTGCGCGTGGACGCCGCGGCGCACCACTCCGCGAACACGGTGCGCTGCGACGCCCTGCTCGTCGACACCATCTCGCGCTCCGACACCTACCCGGCGATCGACATCCGCGTCGACGACGTGCAGCTCGGCCACGAGGCGACCGTCTCGCGGGTGAGCGAGGAGCAGCTGTTCTACCTGCAGTCGCGGGGTCTGCCCGAGGACGAGGCCATGGCGATGATCGTGCGCGGCTTCATCGAGCCGATCGCGCGCGAGCTGCCCATGGAGTACGCGCTCGAGCTCAACAAGCTCATCGAGATGAACATGGAGGGCAGCGTCGGCTGATCGCCCGCGCCGCCGCCCTCCCGCCCCCACGAAAGGACCCCCAGGCTCGATGACCGAGACCCTGATCGCCGACGCGCTCGCCGCCCGCCAGGCGGACGTGCCCATCCAGACCCGATCCGCCCGCCCGACCTCGTTCGAGCCCGCGGACTTCGCCGCCCCCTCGGCGCGCGAGGTCAACTGGAAGCTCAGCGACCTGCAGCGGCTCGCGCCCCTGTTCGTCGACGAGCCCGCCGAGAGCGCGCGCGCCGTGACCGTCGAGGTGGATGCCCCCGCCGGGGTGCACGTGCCCTCCACGGGTCTCGACGCCCCCGTCCGCGGTGAGGTGTTCCGCCCCGAGGATCGCCCGAGCGCCATCGCGTGGAAGCGCAGCGAGGACGCCCTGCACCTGCGGCTCCCCGCGGGTCAGGTGCTCGAGCAGCCGGTGCGCGTGCGCCTGCACGGCACGGACGCGACCGCGCGGTCCACGGCCCACATCGTGATCGAGGCCGAGCGGGACTCCCACGCCACCGTCGTCCTCGAGCACACGGGTTCGGCCCAGTTCGCGCAGAACGTCGAGATCATTGTGCGCGACGGCGCATCCCTCACCGTGCTGTCGCTGCAGGCGTGGGAGGACGACGCCGTGCACGCCGCGGCCCATCAGGCCGTCGTCGGGCGCCGGGCATCCCTCACGCACTTCGTCGTCAGCCTCGGCGGCGCCGTGGTGCGGGTGAACCCGAGCGTGCGGCTCGCCGGCGAGGGCAGCCACGCCGAGCTCTTCGGGCTCTCCTTCGCCGACAGCGGGCAGCACCTCGAGAGCCAGGTCTACCTGTTCCACGAGGGCCCCGCCACGAAGGGCAACGTGCTCTACAAGAGCGCGCTGCAGGGCGCCAAGGCCCGCACGGTGTGGATCGGCGACGTGCTCATCGGCGCCGACGCGGTCGACACCGACTCGTACGAGGCGAACCGCAACCTCGTTCTCACCGACGGTGCGCGCGCCGACAGCATCCCGAACCTCGAGATCGAGACCGGCGAGATCGCCGGCGCCGGACACGCGAGCGCCACGGGCCGGTTCGACGACGAGCAGCTGTTCTACCTGCGCTCGCGCGGCATCTCCGAGAAGGAGTCGCGTCGCCTGGTGGTGCTCGGCTTCCTCATGGAGATCGTGCAGAAGATCGCCGTCGACGACGTGCGCGCGCGGCTCATCGACGCCGTCGAGGCCGAGCTGGCGACGATGGAGGTCGACTGAGATGGCCGGCACCCGCGTCTGCGCCGACAGCGAGCTCGCGCCCGCGACGGCGATGAAGGTCGTCATCGACGGCAAGCCCATCGCCGTCGTCAAGGACTCCGCCGGGGCCGTCCACGCGCTCGGCGACACGTGCACCCACGGCGACATCTCGCTCAGCGAGGGCTTCGTCGAGGACGGCACGCTCGAGTGCTGGGCGCACGGGTCGAAGTTCGACCTCGCGACCGGCGCTCCGAAGAACTTCCCGGCCTTCGAGCCGGTGCCCGTCTACGCGGTGACCGTCGAGAACGGCGAGATCCTCGTCGACGCCGACGCCGTCATCACGCCGTAGCCGGCACCCTCCCGCATCAGCCGCCCGCTCCCGCGGGCACCACGACGAACGGAACCCCACGACATGGCCACTCTCGAGATCCGCGACCTGCACGTCTCGATCGACACCGATCAGGGCGCCAAGGAGATCCTCCGCGGCGTCGACCTCACCATCAACGAGGGCGAGATCCACGCGATCATGGGCCCCAACGGCTCGGGCAAGTCGACCCTCGCGTACACGATCGCCGGGCATCCCCGCTACACCGTCGACTCGGGCTCGATCACGCTCGACGGCGAGGACGTGCTGGCGATGAGCGTCGACGAGCGCGCCAAGGCGGGCCTGTTCCTCGCGATGCAGTACCCCGTCGAGATCCCCGGCGTGACGGTGTCGAACTTCCTGCGCACCGCCAAGACCGCCCTCGACGGCGAGGCCCCGCCGCTCCGCGCGTGGGTCAAGGACCTCAAGAGCTCGATGGAGGCCCTGCGCATGGACCGCGGCTTCGCCGAGCGCAACGTCAACGAGGGCTTCTCGGGCGGCGAGAAGAAGCGCCACGAGATCGTGCAGCTCGAGCTGCTCAAGCCGAAGTTCGCCGTGCTCGACGAGACCGACTCCGGCCTCGACGTCGACGCGCTCAAGATCGTCTCGGAGGGCGTCAACCGCGTGAAGGAGTCGACCGGCCTCGGCGTGCTCCTCATCACGCACTACACGCGCATCCTGCGCTACATCAAGCCCGACTTCGTGCACGTCTTCGTCGAGGGCCGCATCGCCGAGCAGGGCGGCGCCGAGCTGGCGGATCGCCTCGAGAACGAGGGCTACGATCGCTTCGTCACGTCGACGCCGGTAGCCTGACCGCATGCCTGTCGCTCTCGAACCGAAGCTCTTCGACCAGGTCGAGGAGGGTCTCAAGGACGTCATCGACCCCGAGCTCGGGGTCAACATCGTCGACCTGGGGCTCGTCTACGACCTCGCGTGGGACGAGGAGTCCGACGCCCTCATCATCTCGATGACCCTCACCTCGGCCGGATGCCCGCTCACCGACGTCATCGAGGAGTCCGTCGCGAACTCGCTCGACGGCATCGTGCAGCAGTTCCGCATCAACTGGGTGTGGATGCCGCCGTGGGGCCCCGAGCGCATCACCGACGACGGTCGCGACATGATGCGAGCCCTCGGCTTCAGCATCTGACCCCTGCGCTCTCAGAACGAGGAACGCCCCCGCCGATCATTCGGCGGGGGCGTTCTGCATGCGGGATGCGCGGGCGTCAGGCCTCGTCGGTGCGACGGGCCTCGGCCGCGCGCCACAGCGCGGGCAGCAGCGCGGCGGCGATGCCGGCCTTGATCAGGCCGCCGATGATGAAGGGGACGAAGCCGGAGGCGAGCACGCTGCCGAGGTCGTTGGGCAGGCCGAGCTGGCCGAGCGACAGCGCGAGCCAGGGGAGGCCGACCGCGAAGACGACGAGCGAGCCGCCGATGAAGGTGATGGCGGCCTTGAGCCAGCCGCGGTCCCACTGCTGCTCGGCGGCCCAGCCGACGATCGCGGCGGCGAGGATGAACCCGATGATGTAGCCGCCGGTCGGCCCGGCGATGACGCTCCACCCCGACTCCGTGTCGCTGAAGATCGGCAGGCCGAGACCGCCGAGCAGAGCGTAGAGGCCGAGCGAGGCCGCGCCGCGGGCCGCGCCGAGCGAGGCGCCGACGATGAGCACCGCGAGCGTCTGGCCCGTGACCGGCACCGGCCAGAGCGGGATGGCGACCTGGGCGAGGGCGGCGACGAGCGCCGTGCCGCCGAGCACGAGGACGATGTCGGAGGCGAGGGTGCGGGGCTGGACGCGGTCCACGAGAGTGGGGCGCGCGAGGGGAGTGGCGATCGACATGAGCGGTGCGTTCCTCACGGGAATCGGGGATCAGGGGACCTCGGTAGACTATCGGGCTGACCCCCCGTCGCCCCGGCTGACGAAACCCACCAAAGAAACGGACCTCCGCTGTGCTCGCTGTTCAGGATCTCGAGATCCGGGTCGGCGCACGCCTGCTCATGGAGAACGTCGCCTTCCGCGTCGACAAGGGCGACAAGGTCGGCCTCGTCGGCCGCAACGGCGCCGGCAAGACCACGCTGACGAAGGTGCTCGCGGGCGACGAGCTGCCCGCCGCGGGCACCGTGCAGCGCACGGGGGAGCTCGGCTACCTGCCGCAGGATCCGCGCTCCGGCGACCCCGAGCAGCTCGCCCGCACGCGCATCCTCGATGCCCGGGGCCTCGGCCAGATCGTCATCGACATGCAGCAGGCGACGCAGGACATGGCGAGCTCCGACCCCGAGGTCAGCGAGAAGGCGATGAATCGCTACGGGCGGCTCACCGACCGGTTCCTCGCGCTCGGCGGCTACGCGGCCGAGGCGGAGGCGGCGTCGATCGCCAGCAACCTCAACCTGCCCGACCGCATCCTCGGCCAGCCGCTGAACACGCTCTCGGGCGGTCAGCGCCGCCGCATCGAGCTCGCGCGCATCCTGTTCAGCGACGCCGAAACGATGATCCTCGACGAGCCCACCAACCACCTCGACGCCGACTCCGTCGTCTGGTTGCGCGAGTTCCTCGGCAGCTACCAGGGCGGCTTCATCGTCATCAGCCACGACATCCATCTGGTTGAGGAGACCGTCAACAAGGTCTTCTACCTCGACGCCAACCGCCAGGTGATCGACATCTACAACATGGGCTGGAAGCACTACCTGCGCCAGCGCGAGGCCGACGAGGAGCGCCGCAAGAAGGAGCGCGCCAACGTCGAGAAGAAGGCCACCTCGTTGCAACAGCAGGCCGCCCGCTTCGGGGCGAAGGCCTCGAAGGCGGCCTCGGCGCACCAGATGGTCGCCCGCGCCGAGAAGATGCTCTCGGGGCTCGAGGAGGTGCGCGCCGTCGATCGGGTGGCGAAGCTGCGGTTCCCCGATCCGGCGCCCGTGGGCAAGACCCCGCTGCAGGCCCGCAACCTCTCGAAGAGCTACGGCTCGCTCGAGATCTTCACGGCCGTCGATCTGGCGGTGGACCGCGGCTCGCGCGTGGTCATCCTGGGTCTCAACGGTGCCGGCAAGACCACGCTTCTGCGGATCCTCGCGGGAGTCGACGCCCCCGACACCGGCGAGCTCGAACCGGGCCACGGCCTGCGGGTCGGCTACTACGCGCAGGAGCACGAGACGCTCGACGTGAAGCGCAGCGTGCTCGAGAACATGATGTCGGCCTCGGAGACGATCACCGAGCGCGAGGCGCGCAGCGTGCTCGGCTCGTTCCTGTTCCTCGGCGACGACACCGCGAAGCCCGCCGGCGTGCTCTCCGGCGGGGAGAAGACCCGCCTCTCCCTGGCGATGCTCGTCGTCTCGAAGGCGAACCTGCTGCTGCTCGACGAGCCGACGAACAACCTCGACCCGGCGAGCCGCCTCGAGATCCTCGGCGCGCTGTCGAGCTACGCCGGCTCGGTGATCCTCGTCAGTCACGACGAGGGCGCGGTCGAGGCGCTGAACCCCGAGCGGGTGCTCATCATGCCCGACGGCGTC
Organism: Microcella daejeonensis; assembly: GCF_026625045.1. Taxonomy (GTDB): domain Bacteria; phylum Actinomycetota; class Actinomycetes; order Actinomycetales; family Microbacteriaceae; genus Microcella; species Microcella daejeonensis. The sequence goes on from NZ_CP113089.1 coordinate 2,507,454, forward strand.
GAGGACCTCTGGACGAAGGACTACGCCGAGCTCATCTCGCTCGCGTAGCCCGGCCCCGTCCGAGGGAGGCACAGGCAGTCGTGACCGGCGTCAGCGGCTCGCGTCGAGCAGCGCGTCCTCTTCATCGGCGTCGCTCGGGCGACGTCGCGCCGGCTCGGCCACGGGCACCCCGGTGCGCTCGGATTCGACGGCACGGGCATCCTGCCGCAGCGCCCAGCCGAAGCCGATGAAGGCGAGGATCGCGAAGACGTACCACTGGAAGGTGTAGCTGAGGTGCGGACCCTCATCGAGGATCGGGCGCTGGGCGGGGAGCGGGCGCTGCGCCGGCGCGGGATCCTCGGCGATCAGCTGCCCGTAGGCCGTCGTCTCGACCTCGTCGCCGAGCAGCTCGGCGATCTGAGGCAGGTTGATGGTGGCGATCTGCCCCTCGGGCGCGCCGCGGCCGGTGATGGTGGGCTCGCCGGGCTTCAGGCGGGCGGTCACCTCGACGCGGCCGGACGGCGCCTCGGGCACGACATCGGGGGAGTCTTGCGCGGACCCGATCGGGAGCCAGCCGCGATCGATCACGACGATCGTGCCGTCGTCGAGCTGCAGAGGGGTGAGAACCCCGAAGCCCGGGCGGCCGTCGCGCGGTCGGTTGCGGGCGAGCAGCTGATCCTCGGCGAGGTACTCGCCCTCGAGCACGACGGGCAGCCACTCGTCGGCCGGGTCGAAGCCCTGCCCACCACCCATGACGACGGAGTAGTCCACCGGCTCGGCGTCGTAGTTGTCCTCGATGAGGCTGATCTCGGCGACCGCCTCCTCACGGCGCGCCCACTGCCAGAGACCGAACCCGACGCACACGATGGCGACGACGACGGTGAGGGCGAGGTAGCCGAGCCACTTGCGCGACAGGGCGAGGCGCGTGATGCTCACGCGCTCATTCTCCCCGATCGGGCACGCGCCCGACGACGACGCCCGCCGGGGTGATCGTGACCGGGAACCCGCGCTGATCGACGAAGTCGTAGAGGAAGTCGCGGTGCTCGGAGCACGCGAGCCAGACCTTCACCCGGTCGGCGGCGTGGATGCTCGGATTGCGCCAGTTGACGGCCCACTCGGCCTCGGCGCGGCAGCCGGCCCGCGAGCAGCGCGTGCCCGAGATCTCGCCGGGCAGGGAGATCACGCGGACTGCCCGGGGCCGCCGGGGGAGTACGGCATCATCTGGCCGGGGCGCTCGACGGCCGGCCCGGAGGAGGGCACGACGTTGTTGGCGACGAGGACCGCGAAGGAGGGCAGGATGATCGCGCCGAGGGCGGGGATCAGCAGCCACCAGCCGGGAGTGACGAAGCACGCCGCGATGCAGACGAGACGGATCCCCATCGCGACCGCGTACTTGACCATGCGGACGTGCCGCTCCTCGGTCGGGGAGGCGGGGATGCTCGTGATGGCGGCGCCCGGCGTCTGCTTCATGTCGGCTCGAGTCTAAGGACGCAGCCTGCGCATAAGCTTGAGGGTCATGACCACCCAGCGCACCGTTCTCATCACCGGCGGCAACCGCGGCATCGGCTTCGCGATCGCCGAGGAGTTCCTCGCCCAGGGCCACCGCGTGGCCGTCACCGCCCGTTCCGGGGCCGGCCCGGAGGGCGCGATGACCGTCACCGCCGACGTGACCGACGCCGCCTCGCTCGACGCGGCCTACCGCGAGGTCGAGGAGGCCTACGGGCCCATCGAGGTGGTCGTGGCGAACGCCGGCATCACGCGCGACACCCTCATGCTGCGCATGAGCGACGACGACTTCCAGCAGGTGGTCGACACCAACCTGACGGGCGCCTTCCGCACGGTCAAGCGCGCGGCGAAGGGGATGCTCAAGGCGCGCTTCGGCCGCATCGTGCTCATCTCGAGCGTGGTCGGCCTCTACGGCTCGGCCGGGCAGGTCAACTACAGCGCCTCGAAGGCGGCCCTGGTCGGGATGGCGCGATCGCTCACGCGCGAGCTCGGGTCGCGCGGCATCACCGCGAACGTCGTCGCCCCGGGCTTCATCGAGACCGACATGACGGCGGCGCTGCCCGAGGAGCAGCAGAAGGCCTACCGCGACGCCATCCCCGCGGGTCGGTTCGCGAGCGCGCAGGAGGTCGCCCGCGTCGTCACGTGGATCTCCTCCGATGACGCCGGCTACATCTCCGGCGCGGTGATCCCGGTCGACGGCGGCCTCGGGATGGGCCACTAGCGCTCGCGCTCGCCTCCGTCCCAGGATCCCCCGCAGGGGGCCTGAGTCTCTATCGCGAACGGCTGGACAGCACCGCCCTGCGGGTATACGGTCCCCTCAGACATACCCGCCCCCTCCTGCGATTCCTGGCGCAGGCCGTGGACGCGCTCGTGCCGATGATCGGGGCCCGCACCCGGGACCGGATGTCGTGAGCGCGACCGCTCCCACCCGAAGCACGTCCTGCCCGCCCTCCTCGAATCGCGGTCGCCTCCCCGGCCGCTCGCGCCGCTGCGTCGTCGCGCGGGGAGTGATCGCGAGGTCTCGTCATGGAACGTCCCGTCCTTCGCAGGTTCACCGCACTCTCCGTCATCGCGGCGCTCACGATCGCGATGATCGTCGCCTCGTCCCCGGCTCCGGCGACCGCCGCGCCGCAGGGAGAAGCCAGCGGATTCCGCTCGACACTGCTGGTCAATTACGGCATCAGCGCCCCGAGCTCGCTCGAGATCGCTCCGGATGGCCGCATCTTCGTGCTGGACCTCTACGGCCAGATCAAGATCTTCTCGAACGGCGCGTGGAAGGCTCAGCCCTTCGGCACCGTGAGCGTCGATGCCACCGGCGACAAGGGGTTGCTGGGAGGCGTGTTCGACCGCCAGTTCCCGGCCAGACCGTACTTCTACGTCTACTACGTCGGGGCGTCGGACAGCCGCGCACGCGTCGGGCGATTCACCGTGAACGGCGACCTCGGCACCGACTTCACGGTGCTGTACACGGCCCCCGCGTCCTCCCCTTTCCAGCACGCGGGCGGCGGCATCGAGATGGGTGCCGATGGCGCCCTCTACTTCGGCATCGGCGACAACGGCACGCCGAGCAACTCCCAGAGCCTCACCAACCCCTTCGGTAAAGTGCATCGCATCGCCGCGAACGGCTCCATCCCGGCCGATAACCCCTTCCTCGGAACGGCCGGAGCGCTGCCGAGCATCTACGCCTCCGGGCTGCGCAATCCGTTCCGCCTCAGTCTCGACCGGACGACGGGCTCCCTCTACGTCGCGGATGTCGGATTCAACACCTGGGAGGAGATCAACAGGGTCGTGGCGGGCGGGAACTACGGGTGGCCCGCCGCCGAGGGCCCGTGCGCGAGCCCCTGCGCCTTCGTCAACCCCGTGCACTGGTACCCCCACGTCGCGGGCACCAACAACACCAACGATTCGTCGATCACCGGCGGTCCGATCTATCGCGGCAGCGCCTACCCCTCCACCTATCGGGGCCGTATGTTCTACTCCGACTACGTGCAGGGCTTCGTCCGCACCGCCGACGTCTCGACCAGCTCGACCGCCTACAGCACCTTCAGCACCGGGAACGGAGCAGTCGTCGACCTCGCGGAGGGACCCGACGGCAAGGTCTACTTCGTCACGATCTCGAGTCCAGCCCTGTATCGGATCGATTACGACGCCGGGGGCGGGAACGCCGCTCCCGTCGCGGTCGCGTCGGCCAACCGGACCAGCGGCGCAGCGCCGCTCACCGTGGACTTCTCCAGCGCGGGCAGCACGGATCCGGAGGGTCTGCCCCTCACCTACCGATGGGACTTCGGCGACGGAACGAGCTCCACGAGCGCCAATCCGACGAAGACCTATTCCGCGAACGGCCAGTACGCCGTCGCGCTCACGGTGAGCGATGGAGCGACGAGCACGCCGGCGACACCCCTCACGATCCGAGTGGGCCTGCAGCCGAGAGTGACCATCACGAGCCCGACGGCCACCAGCACGTTCAGCGGCGGGGACGTCATCGCCTACGCCGCCAGCGCCGTCGACGGAGCGGGGGCGCCCATCGCCGCCGCGGACCTGCGCACCACGATCAGGCTCCATCACTCCGACCACGATCACCCCTTCCTCGGACCGGTCGTCGGGGGATCCGGCGAGGTCACCGTCCCGCGCACCGGCGAGCTGAGCCCCGACATCTGGTATCGGATCACGGTCGAGGCGACCGACGGCGCCGGGCTGGTGGGGAGCGCATCGGTCGACGTCCATCCGAGCACCGCGTCCATCTCCCTCCGCACCGAACCGGCCGGTCTCGCGCTGAGCCTGGACGGGACCTCGTCCCCGACGCCGTCCACGGTGGAGGGCGTCGTCGGGCTGACCCGTCAGCTCACTGCTCCGAGCCCTCAGACCCTCGGAGGGACGCAGTACGTCTTCGACCGCTGGTCGGACGGGGGAGCGCGCGACCACACCATCGCCTTCCCCTCCGCGAACACCACCTACACGGCGCACTTCGTGCCCGCGCCCCCTCCCACGGGCGGTCAGAACCTGCTCCCCAACGCCTCGTTCGAGACGCTGAGCACTGCGGGGCTCCCGGTCGGATGGTCGGGCCCGCGCTGGGGCCAGAACGACGCGACCCTCACGACCTCCACCGAAGCGCGGACGGGCTCGCGGAGCGCGATGCTCGCCATGACCACCCGGAGCAGTGGCGAGATCCGCCTGCACAACGCTCCCGTGGCCGTCGCCCCCGAGACGCCGTACACGGTGCGGTTGTTCTACCGCAGCACGGTCGAGACGAAGATGGTCGCCGACGTCACCCTCGCCGACGGCTCGCATCGCTACCTCTGGCTGGGCGTCAACGCGGCGGCGCCCGGCACCGCGTGGACCGAGCGCAGTGCGACCCTGACCACGCCGGCGGGCGCGGCCAGCATCATGATCAACACATACCTGGCCGTCCCCGGCAGTGTCACCGTCGACGACATGTCGCTGACCACGGCCATGGCACCGCCCCCACCGCCGCCACCGCCGACTCCTCTACCCACCATCACGATGACCGCCTCGCCCGCGACCATCAGCGCGGGCGGATCGGCGACGCTCCAGTGGTCCACCACCGGCAGCCCCACGGCGTGTACCGCCAGCGGCGGATGGAGCGGAGCGCGCGCGACCAGCGGGTCGCAGACGGTGACCCCCGCAGCCACCACCGATTACACCCTGAGCTGCACGAACAGCGCCGGGCCCGCGGCGAGGACGGTCACCGTGACCGTCGCTCCGGCCGGCCCGCCGCCGGCGACCGGCAACATCGTGCCGAACCCGTCGTTCGAGATCGAGCGCGCTGCTGGATCACCGGCGGGGTGGAGCAGCTCCCGATGGGGCACGAACAACGCCGTCTTCGCGCTGGAGGGCACGGGATCCTTCGAGGGGACCCGACACGTGACCAGCCGGATCACGAGCCACTCGAGCGGGGAGGCGAGGTGGGAGTTCGATCCGCAGCCGGTCTCGGCCGCCACCGCGTACGCCGTGTCCCTCGCGTCGAAGGCGAGCGGCCCCACCAAGCTTCTCGCGGTGATCACGCTGGCCGACGGGAGCAAGCGCTATCTCTGGCTGGGCACCCTGCCCGACGGGACCAGCGCGTGGCAGACGACGACGAAGACCGTCACGACCCCGGCAGGCGCGGTCTCCATGACGGTCGGGGCCTATCTGACGGGCATCGGACTCCTCGCGATCGACGCCGTCTCGGTGACCGCGCCGACGGCACCCCCGCCGCCGCCCCCGCCCCCGCCTCCGCCGCCGCCGACAGGCACGGCACCGGTGATCACCGTCGCCGCCCAGCCGGCCTCGGTCGCTGCGGGCTCCTCGGCCGTCCTCACCTGGTCCACGACCGGCGGAACGGGGACCACCTGCACCGCGAGCGGCGGATGGTCGGGCGCGAGGGCGACGAGCGGCACCGAGACCGTCACCCCCGGCGCGACCACGACCTACACGCTGTCATGCACCAACAGCGTCGGCACGGACGTGCGATCGGTGGAGATCGTGGTGACCCCGGTCGCGCCGCCTCCGCCCCCGCCCCCGCCCCCGGCACCCGACAACCTGATCGCGAATCCGAGCATGCTGACCCCCTACTCCGGAGGCGGTACGCCCCAGAACTGGTACACCGGCGGGTGGGGATCGAACACGACGACCTTCGCCTACCCGGCGGCCGGCCGGACGGACGATCGTGGCGTGTCGCTCACGATCACCTCCCATGCCTCCGGCGACGCGAAATGGTTCTTCGAGCCCGTCGCCGTCGTGGCGGGCGTCCGGTACGAGTTCAGCAGCTGGTACCGATCGACCGCGGCGACGTCCCTCGTGGTCGAGTTCACCGCCGGTGACGGGTCGCGCACCTACCAGTGGCTCGGGGCCGTCCCCGGAGCGACGGAATGGACGCAGATCCGAACGGCGATCGAACCGCCCGCCGGCACGGCGCGCATGACCATCCAGCACGTGCTCGCCACGAACGGCACGCTCGAGCTGGACGACTACTCGCTGACGGGCTGATGCTCGTCGCCGCGCCCCGCCGCCGCAGTCGCGCGACGGCGGGGCGCGGCCCATGGGCCAGCACGATCAGCAGCATCCCCCGCGGGTGCGCGGGTCGAAGCCGTCCTGGTGACCGCGCCAGAACTCGCGCTCGCTGAGAACGACGGCGCCGTCGGGAGGCTCCGCCGCGACGTGAGCGGCGTAGCGCGCGTAGGCGTCATCACCCATGAGGCCGCGCCAGAGCCGGGCGGCCTCTCTCACCGCGGCGCCGACGCTCATCCGTGACCGCCCTCGCGACGGGCCGGCTCCGCCGCCGCCCACTCGGCCTCGAGCACGCGCTCGGTGCGCGTCGGCAGCATGCCGCTCGGTCCGTAGATGCGCGACTGGACGGGGGCGTCCTCGGTGTTCGGTCCTCCGCCCCGGCGGACGGAGCGGATGGTCTCGATCACCGAGGTCGTGATGACGACGAGCGCGAGGCTGACGAAGAGGATCGACAGGCTGCCCTGGATCGCCGTGTTGCGCACGACCGCCTCCATCGCCTCGACGGAGGGCGCCGTGCCGAAGCTCGTCTCGCCGGCCGCGAGCGCATCCCGGAACGCGGTGTGCTGCGCCCAGTAGCCGAGCGTCGGCACGGGGGAGAAGATCTTGTACATCGAGGCGACGACGGTGGCCACGGCCGCGAAGCCGAGCGGCACGATGATGATCCACAGCCAGCGGAACAGTCCGCGCCGGGCGGCGATGGCGAGGCAGACGGAGAGCGCGATCGCCGCGAGCAGCTGATTCGCGATGCCGAAGAGCGGGAACAGAGTGTTGATGCCGCCCAGCGGATCCGTCACGCCCATGATCAGGATCGCGCCCCAGGCGCCGACCATGATGATCGTGCAGATCCAGGTTCCCGGTCGCCACCCCGTGTCCGCGAAGCGGGGCACCCACTGGCCGATCGTGTCCTGCAGCATGAAGCGCGCCACGCGGGTTCCCGCATCGACGGCCGTCAGGATGAACAGCGCCTCGAACATGATCGCGAAGTGGTACCAGAAGCTCGTCAGCGCGGCGCCGCCGATGAACGACTGCAGGATCTGCGCGAGCCCCAGCGCGAGGGTGGGCGCTCCGCCCGTGCGGGAGACGATGCTCTCCTCACCCACCGACTGCGCGGTCGCGGCGAGCATCTCGGGGGTGAGGTTCACGCCCATGAGCCCGAGCCCGTTGACGAAGGCGACGGCGCCCTCGATCGTGCCGCCCGTGGCCGCGGCGGAGGAGTTCATGGCGAAGTAGATGCCGCGATCGATCGAGAGGGCGGCGACGAGGGCCATGATCGCGACGAACGATTCCATGAGCATCCCGCCGTAGCCGATGAAGCGCGTCTGGCGCTCCTTCTCGATGAGCTTCGGCGTGGTGCCCGATGCGATGAGCGCGTGGAAGCCGGAGAGCGCCCCGCAGGCGATCGTCACGAAGAGGAACGGGAAGAGCGGCCCGGCGAAGACCGGACCGGCGTCGGAGAAGGCGAACTCGCTGACCGCCGGCACGGTGATCTCGGGGCGCACGACGATGATCGCGATGGCCAGGAGCCCGATCACGCCGATCTTCATGAAGGTCGAGAGGTAGTCGCGCGGGGCGAGCAGCAGCCAGACCGGCAGGACGGCCGCGACGACGCCGTAGATGATGATCGCCCACGCGAGCGTCGGGCGGTCGAGGGTGAAGAGCGCCTGGCCCCACTCCGTCTCGCTGACCCAGCCTCCGGCGACGATCGCGACCATGAGCAGCACGAAACCGATCACCGACACCTCGGTGACCTTGCCGGGTCGCAGGTAGCGCAGGTACAGGCCCATGAAGAGGGCGATCGGGATGGTCAGGCCGACGCTGAAGACGCCCCACGGGCTCTCCCCGAGGGCGTTGACGACGACGAGCGCGAGGATCGCGACGATGATCGTCATGATCGCGAGGGTGGCGAGCACGGCCGCGGCCCCGCCGATCGGACCGAGCTCCTCCCGCGCCATCTTGCCGAGCGAGCGGCCGCCGCGGCGCATCGAGAAGAACAGCACGAGGTAGTCCTGCACGGCGCCCGCGATCACGACGCCGACGATGATCCAGATCGTGCCGGGCAGGAAGCCCATCTGCGCGGCGAGCACCGGTCCGACGAGCGGGCCGGCACCGGCGATGGCCGCGAAGTGGTGCCCGTAGAGCACGCGGCGGTCGGTCGGCAGGTAGTCCTTGCCGTTGGCCTTGTACTCGGCGGGCGTCGCCCGCCGGTCATCGGGCTTCAGCAGGTACCGCTCGATCACCTTCGAGTAGAAGCGGTACGCGATGAGGTAGGTGCAGACGGCGGCGAAGACGAACCAGATCGCGTTGACCGTCTCCCCGCGGACGAGGCCGATCATCGTCCAGGCGAGACCGCCGAGCAGGGAGATCGCGACCCAGACGACCACCTTGAGCGGGGTCCAGCGGCGGTCGCGCTCGAGCGTCGCGTCGTCGATCGCGACGGCGGGACGCCGCGGATCGGGCCGATCGCTGAGCGCCTCGCCCTCGGGCGCGGTGGTGCGGCGGGTGTCGTTCGTCATCGGATGATCCCCTCGGTCGCAACGATGCGGATTCCACCGTAGGGCGGCACCGGGACCCCTCGGATACCGCTGTCCACCGTCACCGCGACGAGCGGTGCCGATCGCGCGACGAGCGGCGCTCAGCTCGCAGCCGAGGGGGGAGGGAGGGGTCAGCCGCGCAGGCCCAGCACCGCGAGCACGCTCGAGAGGTCGCGCTGCGGCAGGCTGATGTCGGCGGCCGCGCGCACGACGGGCTTCGCGTCGAAGGCGATCGACAGCCCGGCGACGGCCATCATGCCGAGATCGTTGGCGCCGTCGCCGACAGCCACCGTGCGATGCATCGGCACGTCGAGCTCCGCGGCCCATTCGCGGAGGGCGTGCGCCTTCGCTCCGGCATCGATCACGGGGCCCGCGGTGCGCCCGGTGAACCGCCCGTCGTCGAGCTCGAGCCGGTTCGCCCGGTGGCGGTCGAGGCGCAGGCGCGCCGCGAGCGGGTCGAGCAGCTCGTGGAATCCGCCGGAGACCACGGCCGCGGCGCCGCCGGCGGCGTGGACGCCCGCGATGAGCTGCTCCGCGCCGGGGGTGAGGCTGATGCGGTCGGCGACGCGGGCGCAGCATCCCTCATCGAGGCCGGCGAGCAGCGCGACGCGCTCGGCGAGGGACGCCGCGAAATCGAGCTCGCCCGCCATCGCGCGCTCGGTGATGCGGGCGACCTCGGCACCCGCCCCCGCCTCATCGGCGAGGAGCTCGATGGCCTCCTGCTCGATCAGCGTGGAGTCGACGTCGAGCACGACGAGGAAGCGGGTCATGCGGGGCTCCTGGAGGGCGCGGTGGACCGCGCGGTCGGGATGGGCGTGCGGGGCAGGGCGTCGCGGCGTCGCGGACCGGTCAGACGACGTGGATGCCCTTGCCCACCACGGTGATGCCGGTCTCGGTGACGGTGAAGCCCCGGGCGCGATCGGCCTCGTGATCGACGCCGACCTGGGCGCCGGGGGCGACGACGACCTCCTTGTCGAGGATGGCCCGCCGCACGACGGCACCGGCGCCGATGGTCGTGCGCTCGAACACCACGGAGTCGACGACCTCGGCGGACTCGATCGTGACGGCCGTGCCGAGCACGCTGCGCTCGATCAGCGAGCCGGAGACGACCGCTCCGAGCGAGACGATCGAGTCGACGACGTTGCCCGTGCGGCCCTGGGCGTCGCGCACGAACTTGGCCGGCGGCATGTTGAGCTGCTGCGTGTAGATCGGCCACTCGGCGTTGTAGAGGTTGAAGACGGGCAGAGCAGAGATCAGATCCTGGTGAGCGTCGAAGAACGACTCGATCGTGCCCACATCGCGCCAGTAGAAGCGGTCGCGCTCGGTCGCCCCGGGCACGAGGTTGTGATTGAGGTCGTAGACGAAGGCCTCGCCGCGGTTCACGAAGTCGGGCACGATGTCGCCGCCCATGTCGTGGTCGGAGTCGTCGTTCTCCCCGTCGCGGATGACCGCGTCCATGAGCACGTCGGCGTCGAAGACGTAGTTGCCCATCGAGGCGAGCACCTCGTGCGGCGCGTCGGCGAGGCCCTGGGCGTCCTTCGGCTTCTCGCGGAAGGCGGCGATGCGCTGCGGGTTGGCCGGGTCGGTCTCGATGACCCCGAACTGATCGGCGAGGGCGATGGGCTGGCGGATGCCCGCGACCGTGACCCCGGCGCCGTTGGCGATGTGCGCGTCGATCATCTGGCGGAAGTCCATGCGGTAGACGTGGTCGGCGCCGACCACGACGACGATGTCGGGCTTCTCGTCGCGGATGAGGTTGAGGCTCTGCAGGATGGCGTCGGCCGAGCCGGAGAACCAGCGCTTGCCGAGGCGCTGCTGGGCGGGGACGGAGGCCACGTAGGCGTTGAGCATGCCGCTCAGGCGCCAGGTCTGCGAGATGTGGCGGTCGAGCGAGTGGCTCTTGTACTGGGTCAGCACGACGACCTGCCGAAGACCCGAGTTGATGAGATTCGACAGCGCGAAGTCGATGAGGCGGTAGCCGCCCCCGAAGGGGACGCCGGGCTTGGCGCGGTCGGCGGTGAGCGGCATGAGGCGCTTGCCCTCTCCACCGGCGAGGACGATTCCGAAGATCTTGGGTGCGGCCATAACCCCACAGTAGGTGAGGCGCCCGCCGCCGTACTAGCGTCAACGTCATGCGCGTCGATGTGATCAGCCGTGAGTACCCGCCCGAGGTCTACGGGGGAGCGGGAGTGCACGTCGCCGAGCTCGTCCGCGCCCTCCGCTCCGAACTGGAGGTGCGCGTGCGCTGCTTCGGCGCGCCGCGCGAGGAGGAGGGGACGCAGGCCTACCTCGTGCCGGGCATCCTGGCCGGCGCGAACCCGGCGCTCGCGACCCTCGGCGTCGACCTCGCGATCGCCGAGGACGTCGCCGGGGCCGACCTCGTCCACTCGCACACCTGGTACGCCAACGCGGCCGGGCAGCTCGCGCAGATGCTGCACGGGATCCCGCACGTCGTCACCGCCCACAGCCTCGAGCCGCTGCGGCCGTGGAAGGCCGAGCAGCTCGGAGGCGGCTACCGCATCTCGAGCTGGATCGAGAAGCAGGCCTTCGAGACGGCCGATGCCGTCATCGCGGTGAGCGACGGGATGCGCCGGGACATCCTGCGCAGCTACCCGAGCCTCGACGAGGCGCGCGTCTCGGTCATCCACAACGGCATCGACCTCGAGGGCTGGCGGCGCACCATCGACCCCGACTTCGTGCGGAGCCTCGGCATCGACCCTGACCGCCCGACGGTCGTCTTCGTCGGCCGCATCACCCGGCAGAAGGGCCTGCCGTACCTGCTGCAGGCGATGCGCCGTCTGCCGCACGACGTGCAACTCGTGCTGTGCGCGGGCGCCCCCGACACCCCCGAGATCCTGCGCGAGGTGCAGGAGGGCGTCGCGGCCCTGCAGAGCGAGCGCACGGGCGTCGTCTGGATCGAGCGCATGCTGCCGCAGCACGAGCTCGCCACGGTGCTCTCGCACGCGACGGTGTTCGTCTGCCCGAGCGTCTACGAGCCGCTCGGCATCGTCAACCTCGAGGCCATGGCCTGCGGCGTCGCCGTCGTCGGAACAGCCACCGGCGGCATCCCCGAGGTCGTCGACGACGGCGTGACCGGCCGCCTCGTGCCGATCGAGCAGATGCAGGACGGCACGGGCACGCCGATCGATCCGGAGCGGTTCGTCGGCGACCTTGCCGACGTGCTGCGCGAGGTCGTCATGGATGCCCCGCGCGCGCACGCGATGGGCGAGGCCGGTCGGCACCGCGCCGAGCAGCACTTCGCCTGGGACGCGATCGCCCAGCGCACCCGCAGCCTGTACAAGAGCCTGCTCGTCTGACCCCGATCGGGCCGGGAGCGGCGATAGGCTGATCGCACCATGGCCAGTGTTCTCGAGTTCGACGACGTCACCTTCACGCGCGATGGCACGGCCATCCTCGATTCGGTCGATTGGCGGGTCGACGCGAGCGATCGCTGGGTCGTCCTCGGCCCCAACGGCGCCGGCAAGACCACGCTCCTGCAGCTCGCTGCCTCGATGCTGCACTCCTCCTCGGGCTCCGTCACGGTGCTCGACGAGCGCGTCGGCTCGAGCGACCTCGCCGAGCTGCGCCCGCGCATCGGCTTCGCCTCCACCGCGATGGCCCGGCGCATCCCGGGCGACGAGCGCGTGCTCGACGTCGTCATGACCGCGGCGCACTCCGTCGCCGGTCGATGGAACGAGACCTACGAGGAGGTCGACGAGCGCCGCGCCCACCGCGTGCTGCGCGAGTGGCGCCTCGACCGCTTCGCCGAGCGCCGCTTCGGCAGCCTCAGCGACGGCGAGCAGAAGCGCGTGCAGATCGCGCGGTCGATCATGACCGACCCGGAGCTGCTGCTGCTCGACGAGCCGGCCGCGAGCCTCGACCTCGGTGCGCGCGAGGAGCTGCTGCAGCTGCTCGGAGCCTACGCCTCGTCGGACGAGTCGCCCGCGATGATCATGGTCACGCACCACGTCGAGGAGATCCCGACCGGCTTCTCGCACGCGCTGCTGCTCGCCGAGGGCTCCGTCTCGGCCTCGGGCCCGATCGACGAGGTCGTGACCGCCGAGCACCTCAGCGCGACCTTCGGCCTCGAGCTCACGGTGCACCGCGACGGCGATCGCTTCTCGGCGCGCGCCGCCTGACCCTCCGCGAGCTCGATCACCGATTCTGATAGTCTTGAGAGTCGGCCTGCGGAGCTCCGCGCTCCCGCCGCCCATCACACGTGCACCGCTGAATCCACCTCGACCGAATCCAAGGAACCGTTCATGAAGACTGACACCCACCCCGAGTACAAGGCGATCGTGTTCCGCGACCTCGCGTCGGGGGAGACCTTCCTCACCCGTTCGACCGTCACGAGCGACAAGACGATCGAGCTCGACGGCGTGGAGTACCCCGTCATCGACGTGGAGATCTCGTCGGCCTCGCACCCGTTCTACACGGGCAAGCAGCGCATCATGGACTCGGCCGGTCGCGTCGAGAAGTTCAACCAGCGCTTCAAGAACTTCGGCGCGTAGTCGCACCCGAGTTCTGCATGACGAAGGCCCCGCTCCGGCGGGGCCTTCGTCGTATCCGGGCGCGCCCGCTGCGGAGGTGACGTGCAGGGGCGCAGCGCCCGGCGTGCGGCGCGGGATGCCCGGCTAGCGCCGGACCGGCCAGCCGCGGTCGGCCGTGAACCGGTGGTCGCGCTCGCGGCGCATGTAGTCCTCGAAGGAGTCGCTCTGCGCATCGTGCCAGGCGATCTGCGCGGCGTGCAGCTCGTCGACCGTGGCCGGCAGCGCGGCGGCGTGCCGCTCGGCCAGCGCCTGGGCGACGCGCCCGGCGGCGATCGCGTCGACGCCGGCGTCGTGCGCGCCGCTCAGCGCGACGCCGTAGTGGGCGGCCGCGGCCTCGAGCGTGCGCTTGCCGCGGCGGTACCGGTCGACGGCCTTGTCGATGACCAGGGGGTCGACGACGGGCGCCGGCCGCCCCAGAGGCGCGAGGCCGTGCCGGAGGGCCTCGGCGCGCAGCAGGCTGAGATCGTAGGGGGCGTTGTAGATCACGAGGGGCAGGGGGCGGGCGAGGAGCTCGCGGAGGGCATCCAGGATCTCGGCGACGACCTGCGCCGCGGGGGCGCCGTGCTCGCGCGCGTGCTCGGTGCTGATGCCGTGGACGGCGGAGGCCCCTGCGGGGATCTCGACGCCCGGATCGGCCAGCCAGGCCCGCGACTCGAGCGGCTCGCCGTCGGGGCCGATGACGCCGACGTGCGCCGTGACGATGCGCGCGGTGCCGACGTCGACGCCCGTGGTCTCGAGGTCGAAGACGGCGAGGGTGCTGAGCAGACCGGACATGCCGGGCAGCCTAGGCGTGACCGCCGACGCCGTAGCCCGGACCGTGGTGCGGGTGCGGCTCGCGATCGCCCACGTGCAGCCAGTAGAAGCTCTGCGTGGCCATCGTCAGCGTGACGTTGCCGTTCTCGTCGACCGAGGGGAAGTCGGCGCCGCCGAAGAGATCCCACAGCGGGGCGCCCTCGTGGCCGTCGAGCGTGATCGTCGCCGCCACCGGGTTGTGCGCGAAGGAGAACACGCAGAGGATGCGCTCGGGGGCGTCGCCCAGGTGCGTGCCGCTGCCGCCGTACTCGCGCACGAAGGCGAGCACCGACTCGTGGTCGGTCTTCAGCACGCGGATGGTGCCGAGGCCGAAGGTGGGGTGCGCCTTGCGCACGTGGATGACGTTGCGCACCCAGTGCAGCAGCGAGCGCGACTGCGCCAGCTGGCTCTCGACGTTGATCTGGTTGTAGTGGTACACCAGCGACTGCACGACGGGCAGGAACAGCTTGCCCGGGTCGGCGTGCGAGAAGCCCGCGTTGCGGTCGGGCGTCCACTGCATGGGCGTGCGCGAGCTGTCGCGGTCGGGCAGCCAGATGTTGTCGCCCATGCCGATCTCGTCGCCGTAGTAGAGGAACGGGCTGCCGGGAAGGCTGAACAGCAGCGCGTGGGCGAGCTCGAGCTCGGCGCGCGAGTTGTCGAGCAGGGGCGCGAGCCGGCGGCGGATGCCGATGTTGGCGCGCATGCGCGGGTCGTAGGCGTACCAGCCGTACATCGCCTGCCGGTACTCCTCGCTCACCATCTCGAGGGTGAGCTCGTCGTGGTTGCGCAGGAACACGCCCCAGGCGGCACCCTCGGGCGCGTCGATCTCCTCGCGCAGCTGGCGCTCGAGCTCGGTCGCCTGCTGCGAGCGGAGCGCGTAGAAGATGCGCGGCATGACGGGGAAATCGAAGGCCATGTGGCACTCCGGCTCCTCCTTCGTGCCGAAGAACTGCACGACCTCGTTGGGCCACTGGTTGGCCTCGGCGATGAGCACGCGGCCGGGGTACTCCTTGTCGACCATGGCGCGCAGCGTCTTGATGAACTCGTGGGTCGCGGGCTCGCCCTCGCCGTTGCCGCCGTCGCTCTCGTAGAGGTACGGGATGGCGTCGAGGCGGAAGCCGTCGACGCCGAGGTCGAGCCAGAAGCGCACGACGTTGAAGATCGCCTCGTGCACGGCCGGGTTCTCGAAGTTGAGGTCGGGCTGGTGCGAGAAGAAGCGGTGCCAGTAGAACTGCCGGCGCTCGGCGTCGAACGCCCAGTTCGACTCCTCCGTGTCGACGAAGATGATGCGGACGTCCTCGTACTTCTCGTCGGTGTCGCTCCAGACGTAGAAGTCGCCGTAGGGGCCGTCGGGGTCGCTGCGCGACTGCTGGAACCACTCGTGCTGGTCGCTCGTGTGGTTGACGACGAGGTCGATGACGACGCGCATGTTGCGCTCGTGCGCCTTCGTGACGAGCTCGCGGAACTCGTCGATCGTGCCGAACTCGGGCAGGATCGCGGTGTAGTCGCTGATGTCGTAGCCGCCGTCGCGCAGCGGGCTCTGGAAGAACGGCGGCAGCCAGAGCGCGTCGATGCCGAGCCACTGCAGGTAGTCGAGCTTGCCGATGAGCCCGCCCAGGTCGCCGGTGCCGTCGCCGTTCGCATCCATGAACGACCGCACCATGACCTCGTAGAACACGCTGCGGCGGTACCACTGGGGGTCGAGAGCGAGACCCGGCAGGGTGATGGGGGCGGTGAAGTTCACGCGACTCCTCGAGAGGGGATGGATCGGTTTCGGGGCGAGTCAACCCTAACCGCGGTGGCGCCGACCCACGCACGTGCCGCGCCCCTAGAATCGGCCGGGTGCCCGTCCCCTCCCCGTACGCCGATGCCCTCTCGCGCATCCCGCGCCGCGAGTCGAGACTCGAGGTGCTCGGCGCCGCGACGGCCGTCGTCGAGTACGGCCCGGTGGATGCCGAGCGCACGCTCGTCGTCGTGCATGGCTTCCGCGGCGATCACCACGGGCTCGAGCCCGTCGTGGCGCAGCTGCCCCACCTGCGCATCATCGCGCCGGATCTGCCGGGGTTCGGCGACTCCGCCCCGCTGCCCGACCGGGCCCACGACATCGAGGGCTACACGGCCTGGCTCGACGCGTTCCTCGTCGCGGCCGGCGTGCGCGGCACCGCCGTGCTGCTCGGACACTCCTTCGGTTCGATCGTCGTCGCGGCGGCGGTCGCCGCGGGCGTGCCGACGCCCCGCATGGTGCTGGTGAACCCGATCGGCCAGCCTGCGCTCGCGGGCCCCAGGGGCATCCTCACCCGCGCCGCCGTCGGGTTCTACCGGGTGGGCGCCGCCCTGCCGGAGCGGCTCGGCTTCGCGGCCCTGCGCAGCCGTCTGGTGACGCGCATCATGAGCGCCTCCATGGCGAAGACGCGGGACGCGGCGCTGCGGCGCTGGATCCACGAGGAGCACGACCGCTACTTCTCGGCCTTCGCGAGCCGGCAGAGCCTGCTCGAGGCGTTCCGGGCATCCGTCTCGCACGACGTCTCGGAGTACGCCGCCCGCATCGCGCAGCCGACCCTGCTCATCGCCGCGGAGCGCGACGACATCACGCCGATCGAGGCGCAGCACCGGCTCGTGACGCTGTTCCCCGATGCGCGGCTCGTCGCCATCCCCGAGGTCGGGCACCTCATCCACTACGAGACGCCCGCGGTCGCCGCCCGGGCGATCGAGGAGTTCCTCGCGTGAGCGGGCCCGCGGGCACGCACCTCGTCATCGACTGCCGGTACACCCGCCTCGGCGCGCACGACGGCATCAGCCGCTTCACCGCGAGCCTCGTCGAGCACCTGCTGCCGCTGCTGCGCGACGACGAGCGGCTCACGATGCTCGTCAGCGACGAGCGCCAGCGCGCGATGCTGCCGGCGGGAGTGCCGGTGCACCGGGTGAGCGGCCCGACGAGCCCGCGCGAGCCCCTCGTGGCGCGGCAGGTCAACCGCATCGCGCCCGACGTCGTCTTCAGCCCCATGCAGACGATGGGCTCCCGCGGGCGGCGCTACCCGCTCGCGCTCACCCTTCACGACCTCATCTACTACGCGCATCCCACGCCGCCCCGCGATCTGCCCGGCCCCGTGCGACTGCTGTGGCGCCTGTACCACCGGGCCTGGTGGCCGCAGCGGATGCTGCTGAACGGCGCCGACGCGATCGTGACCGTGAGCGAGACGACCCGCGCGCTCATCGAGCGGCACCGGCTCACCCGCCGGCCCGTCGTCGTCGTGCCGAACGCCGCCGACCGCCCCGATCCGGCGCCCGAGCGCGCGCGGCCCGAGGGCGGCGTCGAGCTCGTCTACATGGGCTCGTTCATGCCGTACAAGAACGTCGAGACGCTCGCGCGGGCGCTGCACGGGATGCCCCGCGCGCGCCTGCACCTGCTGAGCCGCATCCGCCCCGCCGACCGCGAGCGCCTGCTCGCCCTCGCGCCCGCGGGCGCGATCGTCGCCCACAACGGCGTCAGCGACGAGGAGTACCGCGCGCTCCTCGACGGCGCGACGGCGCTCGTGCACGCCTCGCGCGACGAGGGCTTCGGGATCCCCCTCGTCGAGGCCATGGGCCGCGGCACCCCCGTCATCGTCAGCGACACCCCGATCTTCCGCGAGATCGGCGGGGATGCGGCGCTCTACGCGCCGGCCGACGACCCGAGCGCCTTCGCCGCCGCGCTCACCGCGCTGCTCGCGCCGGGGGAGTGGGAGCGCCGCTCGCGCGCGGGCCTCGCCCAGGCCGCGCGCTTCGACTGGGGCCGCAGCGCAGCCCTGCTGCTGGCGCTGCTGCGCGAGCTCGCGGCGCGCGGGCGCTGAGAGCCGTCGACCGGCGCGCGGGCGCCGGCGGGTCGGCGGCCGCGCGGGCGCTGGAGGCCGGACCGCCGCGCGACCGGCCCGGGGGCTAGCGCTCGCGCCCGGCGAGCGGGTTCTGCTGCTCGAAGTCCTCGGCGAAGGGGAAGATCGACGCCTCGTCGAGCGGGTCGTCGAAGGCCACCAGCGCGAGGTCTCCGTCGGCGTGCTGGAAGGAGTGCACCGAGCCGTTGGTGATCGGCTCGCGGTGCCGGCCCGGAGCGACCGACTCCAGCACGCTGCGGATGACGCCGCCGTGGCAGACGACGATGATCGCCTCGCCGGGATGCTCGGCCGCGACGCGGTGCAGGCCCGCGATGACGCGCTCGGCGACCGCCTCGCGCGGTTCACGGCCGGGAACCTCCGCACCGTCGGGGAAGCGGGCGTCGAGCTCGGCGCCCGTGCAGCCCTCGGCCTCGCCGTAGTTCCGCTCGACGAAGACGGCATCGAGCTCGGGGGCGGGCATCCCGACCCGCTCGGCGATGATCGCCGCGGTCTCGGCGGCGCGCGAGAGCGGCGAGGCGATGATGCGGCTCCACGCGCGCCCGCGCAGCAGCTCGCCCGCGGCGGCGGCCTGCTCGCGGCCGGTGTCGTTGAGGGGGATGTCGGTCGAGCCCTGGATGCGGCGCGCGCGGTTCCAGTCGGTCTCGCCGTGGCGCACGAGGGCGAACGCGGTCATGGTGTCCTTCCGGTGGGGGCCGGGACGATCCTAGGGGCCGCGCCTCAACCGCCCATGCCGGGGAGCGCGCTGGAGATGATCACCGAGCCCGCGTCATTGCAGGCCGTCGTCAGCTCGTAGGCGGCGATCTGGAACGCCTCGTCCTCGCGACCGACGCCGTCGACGGCCGCCCGCGCCGTCGCCCTCAGCGCGTCCGTGACTGCCGAGGTGCCGACCGGCGCGTAGCGCCAGGCATCGACGAGCGCCGCCATGCGGGTGTCGAACGCCGCCTGGTCGATCGCGCCGCTCTGCAGCTCCCACTCGGTGCGGAACGCGATGCCGAGGAGCGCGCTCGCCTGCCCGCACTCCCACTGGGGGTCGCCCTCGACCGGCATCATGAGCGACTCCGTCCGCGTGGGCGTCGGCGTGGGCGTCGCGGCGACCGCGGCCGGGCCCGCGTCATCGTTCACGGCCGCGGGCGCGGCGCAGGCCGCGAGCAGGAGCCCGGCGGCGGCTCCGGCGACGACGGGCGCACCCGCGCGACGGAGGAGGGTGCGGGTGAGGGCGGTGGTCGGCATGATTCCCCTTCGCGGATGCTCATCGGCTCGGGAGAGAGCGGCCCACCGACGGAGGGGAGTGCGACGATTCCTCGCTGATCATCGCGCGAGCATCCCGACCCGTCAAGCGCGCCGCGCCGACGAGAACGGGCACGGATCAGGAGCGCAGGGCGTCGCGGAGGGCGGCGAGCGTCTCGGTCGTGCCGGCCTCGATCTTGACCGCCGCACGGGAGTCGGCCTTGGTCGCGCCGCGGTTGACGATGATCGTCGGGATGCGGCGCTTCTGGGCGAGGCCGACGAGGCGGATGCCGGAGTTGACGACGAGCGAGGAGCCGAGGATGAGCAGCGCGTCGGCACGGGCGACGATGCCCCGGGCCTCCTCGAACTTCACCGGCGGCACGAACTCGCCGAAGAAGACCACGTCGGGCTTGAGGGTGCCCCCGCAGACGCTGCACTCCGGGATCGCGAAGCGGCTGACGTCGTCGACCTCGGCATCGCCGTCGGGGTTGATGGCGTGCGGGCCCTCGGGGTCGAGCCAGGGGTTGAGCGCCTCGATGCGATCGGCGATCGACTCGCGGGCGAAGAACTGGCCGCAGTGCAGGCAGGTGACGCGATCCATCGAGCCGTGCAGGTCGACGACGCGGCGCGAGCCCGCGCGAACGTGCAGCCCGTCGACGTTCTGGGTGATGATGCCTGCGACGTGCCCCTCGGCCTCCAGATCGGCGAGCGTGCGGTGGCCGTCGTTGGGCCGCGCCTCGGAGAACCGGCGCCAGCCGAGGTGGCTGCCCGCCCAGTAGCGGCGGCGGTAGGTGTCGTCGGCGAGGAACTGGCTGTACGTCATGGGCGTGCGCACGGGGGCGCCGGCGCCGCGGTAGTCGGGGATGCCCGAGTCGGTGCTCACGCCCGCTCCGGTGAGCACGGCGATGCGCGCCCCGCGCAGGATGCCCGTCGCCGCCTCGAGCGCCGTGCGAGCGTCGTCGCTCAGCGCCGCGGAGTCGGCCGCGGAGGCGGCCGGTGCAGCGGATGACGACATGAGACTCCTCTCGAGGGGTTCTCCACCAGGATAAGCGCGCGCGGTTTCCGGTATGTTTCCCCGGGCTGTGCGCCCGGAGCGGAAGGCGGAGCAGCGATGCGCATCGAGACGATCACGAGCATCGACGACCCCGGGCTCGCCGACTACGCGCGCCTCACCGACGTCGCGCTGCGCCGGGTGACCGAGCCCGAGGGCGGCCTCTACATCGCCGAGTCGCTCACCGTCATCGGCCGGGCCCTGCGCTCCGGCCACCGCCCGCGCTCGGTGCTCACGACCGAGAAGTGGCTGCCCGAGCTCGAGCGCCTGCTCGCCGACCACGACGTCACCGTCCACGTGGGCGCGGCGGGCGTGCTCGAAGACCTCACGGGGTTCCACCTGCATCGCGGCGCCCTCGCGAGCATGCACCGGCCGCCCGTCGTCGACCCCGCGACGCTGCTGCGGGATGCCCGGCGCGTCGTCATCGTCGAGGACGTCGTCGACCACACCAACGTCGGGGCGATCTTCCGCTCGGTGGCCGGCCTCGGCGCCGACGCCGTGCTCGTGACGCCCCGCTGCGCCGACCCGCTCTACCGCCGCAGCGTGCGCGTGAGCATGGGCACCGTGCTGCAGGTGCCGTGGACCCGCCTGCCCGAGTGGGACGAGGCGGCCCCGATGCTGCACGCCGCGGGCTTCACGATCGCCGCGCTCGCCCTCGCCGACGACGCGGTCGACCTGCGCGACTTCGCGGCGACCGCGCCGGAGAGGGTCGCGATCCTCGTCGGCGCCGAGGGCGACGGGCTCAGCCGTTCGGCCCTCGCGGCCGCCGACGTCGTCGTCACCATCCCCATGCAGCACGGGGTGGACTCGCTCAACGTCGCGGCCGCGAGCGCGGTCGCGCTGTACGCGCTGGGTTAGGCCCGCTCCGGCTCGTCGACCGCGCGGGCGTGCAGCACGAGCGCCTGCTCCGGCGCGAGCAGCGGCACGGGCAGCCCGAGCTCGGCGAGGGCCCGACCGCTCGCCGTGATGCCCCCGGCGGCGAGCCACGCGGGGGGAGCATCCTGCACCGCGCGCGGAGCGCCGCCCAGCTCGATCGGCTCGACCCGGTAGCGGCGCTCGGGGTCGAGGCCGGGGAACCGCATCGGCGGCGGCACGGCGACGGGGGAGGCGCCGAGGGTCACGAGCGCGATGAGGGCCTCGGCGCCGTCGTGCGCGACGACCCCGTGCACGAGGCGGGAGTCGTCGGGCTCATCGGTGCGCACGGTGCGCCCGCCGTGCAGCAGCGGCCGCAGCGCCTTGACCTGCTGCACCCACTGCCGCAGCGCCGCCCGGTCGTCGTCGGAGGCCCGGGTGACGTCCCACTCGATGCCCGCGTGGCCGAAGAGCGCCGTCGCGAGGCGGAAGGAGAGATCGTGCGTGCGGCCGGTGATGTGCGCGCGGGGGGCGCCGACGTGCCCGCCGAGCAGCTCGGGCGGCAGCAGGATGCCGGTGTAGCGCTGGATGCGCTGCCGCTCGAGCGCGTCGTTCGTATCGCTCGTCCAGAAGCGGTGCACGCGGGTCACGATCCCCAGGTCGATGCGGCCGCCGCCCGAGGCGCACGACTCGATGGCCACCTCGGGGAACCGCTCGCGCAGCGCATCGAGCAGGGCGTAGAGCGCGCGAGTGTGCGCCGCGGAGGCGCCCGCCATGTGGTCACGGTTGTGATCCCACTTGAGGAACCGGATGGGGTACTCCTCGAGCAGCGCGCTGAGCGCCGCGAGCAGGTGGGCCGCGGCCTCCGGCTGCGCGAGGTCGAGCGTGTGCTGGAACCGCCAGGTGGGCGGCACCGTCGCGTCGGGCGTCGCGAGCATCCATTCGGGATGCTCCGCCGCCAGCCGCGATTCCGGGCTCACCATCTCGGGCTCGACCCACAGCCCGAGGTCCATGCCGCGCGCGGTCACGCGCTCCGCGAGCGGGTGCAGGCCGTCGGGCCACCGCTCGGAGTCCACCGTCCAGTCGCCCAGCGCGCGCCGGTCGTCGCGGCGGCCGGCGAACCAGCCGTCATCGAGCACGAACCGCTCGACCCCGAGGTCGCCCGCCGCGTCGACGAGCGGAGCGACCGAGTCGAGCGACTGCTCGAAGTACACGGCCTCCCAGGTGTTGAGCACGACGGGCCGCGAGGTCGGCGGGCTGATGCGACGCACGTAGGGGTGCAGCCGGTCGGAGAGGCCGTCGAGCCCCGCAAGCGAGTGAACGAGCACCGTCTCGGGCGCCGTGTACGTCTCGCCGGCGGCGAGCGAGATCTCGCCCGGATCGAGCAGCTCGGCGGCGATGAGGCGGCGGTGGCCGGTCGGCAACGACTCGACGCCCGTCGAGCTGTCGCCGCTCCAGGCGTGGTGCAGGGCCCAGACCTCGCCGCTGCGGAACCCGAAGCCGGGCGTGCCCGCGACCGTGAGGAAGGGGGCGTCGTGGCCCGGGCGGCCGTGCCGCTGCTCGCGCAGGTGCACGCCGTCGCGCACGGCGCCGCGCCAGGGCCGGCGCTCGCCCGCCCAGAGGCCGGAGAAGTCGAGCAGCTCGCTCGCGCGGCGGGGGATGCCTACGGCGGCGGCGAGGCGGTGCAGGTCGATGCGCAGCTCCGGCGGGAGGTCGTGCGGCGCCGTCGCGTCGAGCCCGATCGTCATGACGCCCTCGGGGCTGAGCGCCAGGCGCCAGCGGATCGACAGGAGCGGGCCGTGGTCGTCCTCCGCCTCGAGGTGCGCCGTCACGGCGAGGGGATCGCGGTCGAGACCGGTCAACCGGATGCGCGCGGGCAGACGCGAGGCGGGCATCCCGCTGCGGCGCGCCACGAGCGCGGGAAGACCCGTCCACCCCTCGGCGGCGCCCGCGAGCACGGAGGGGGCGAGGGGGATGTCGGGGGAGCTGGGCGCGATCGCGGGAGAGGCCCCCGCCACGTCGGCGAGCTCGGATTCGCTCACCGTGCCGAGGTCGGCCCCCCAGTGGAGGAGCCGCGGCACGGCCGTGCCGCGGGCGTCGAGCAGAACGCTGACACCCGCGGCACGGAGGTGGTGAAGAGGAATAGCTACTCCTGGACGGGGATCGCCTGGGCCTGGAGCGCCGCGATGGTGGCCTCCTGGCCCGCCAGCAGCGCGTCCATGAGCGTACCGTCGCCCGAGAGCGCGGCCGAGAAGCCGTCGGCCACGTCGTTGTAGGTCTGCGTCATCGTGGGGCCCCAGACGAAGTCGGGGTTCACGTTGGCGCCGGCCTCGGCGAAGACCTCGTAGATGGCCTGACCGCCGAAGTAGTCGAGTCCGCCCTGGAACGCCTCGAGCTCGCCGCCGTCGACCGTGGCGGGGTAGATGTTCGCCGTGGCGTTCATCGACGCGAGCGCCTCGGGGTCGGTGTTGAGCCACAGCGCGAACTGCGCCGCCTCGTAGGTGTTCTCGCCGCCCGAGAAGACCGCGGTGGTCGAGCCGCCCCAGTTGCCGGCCGCGCTCGCGCCGGCCTCCCACTGCGGCATGGGCGCGACGGCCCAGTTGCCCGCCTGGTCGGGCGCGCCGCTGATGACGGTGTTCGCGCCCCAGACGGCCGAGACCCAGCTCCACAGCTCACCGCTGTTGGCGCCGTTGTTCCACTCGTCGGTGAAGGTCGGGTAGGTCGCGACGAGGTCGTCCTCGATCAGGCCCTGCCAGTACTCGGCCACCTCGATCGACTCGGGGCTGTCGAGCGTGACGTCCCAGGCCTCGCCGTCGTTCGCGAACCACTGGCCGCCGTTCTGCCACACCAGTCCGGCGAAGGCGTTGACGTCGCCCTGCGAGAAGTTGGTGATGTAGCCGCCGAGCGCACGGATCTGCTCGGCCGCGGTGCGGTACTCCTCCCACGTGGTCGGCACGGCGATGCCGGCCTCCTCGAACAGGTCGGCGCGGTAGTACAGAGCCTCCGGGCCGATGTCCTGCGGGATGGCGTAGACCGAGTCCTCCTCGCCGAAGGTGACCTGGCTCCAGGTCCAGTCGATGAAGGTCGACTCGGCGTCGGCCACGCCCTCGCAGGCGGCGATGTTGGCCAGGCCGTCCTGCACGCGGAAGTTGGGCAGCGCGTCGAACTCGATCTGACCGAGGTCGGGGGCGTTGCCGGCCTCGAGCTGGTTGAAGAAGTTCTGGTAGGTGCCGCTGTTGCCGTTCGGGCCGGTCTGCACCTCGACCTGGATGTCGGGGTTCTCCTCGTTCCAGATCGCGACGGCCTCCTCGACGCCGGGCAGCCAGGAGGTGAAGGTGAGGGTGACGGGCTCGCCGGCCGGCTCGCAGTCGCCGGATGCCCCGGCGCCGCCATCGGCTCCGGTGGAGCACGCCGACAGCACGAGTGCCGTGAACGCCGCGAGCGCCGTCGCCCGGGCCACGCTGTGCTTCTTCATGGTGGTTCCTTTCGTTTCTCTCGGTGCACCGCCGCATCAGGGGGATGGCGGCGGGGGGATCGTCCTTACTTCAGGCCGCCGTTGGCGAGGCCGGACTGCCAGAACCGCTGGAGGCTGAGGAAGGCGATGATCAGGGGGATGATCGACAGCAGGGCGCCCACGATGACGAGCGCGCGGATGTCGGGGATCTGGCTCACCTGCGAGTTCCAGACGAACAGGCCGAGCGTGACGGGGAACAGCTCCTCGTCGCGCAGCATGATGAGCGGCAGGAAGAAGTTGTTCCAGATCGCGACGAACTGGAACAGGAAGATCGTCACGAGGGCCGGAGCCATGAGGCGCGTGCCGACCGTGAAGAACGTGCGCACCTCGCCCGCGCCGTCGATGCGGGCCGCCTCGATGAGCTCGTCGGGCACGCTCGCCGCGGCGAAGATGCGCGAGAGGTAGACGCCGAAGGGGCTCACGAGGCTCGGTAGGAACACCGACCAGAAGGTGTTCGTCGCCTCGATCTGGCTGAACAGCAGGAACAGCGGCAGGGCGAGGGCCGTGGCCGGCACGAGCACGCCGCCGAGCACGATGTTGAACAGCAGCTCGCGACCGCGGAAGGTGTACTTCGCCATCGCGTAGCCCGCCATCGCCGCGAGCAGCGTCGCGATGAGGGCGCCCGCTCCGGCGTAGAGGGCGCTGTTGCCGAGCCAGCGCAGGAAGACCCCGTCGCGGTAGGCGAAGAGCGCGCCGATGTTGTCGAACAGGGCGAAGTCGGCGAACCACAGCGGTGCGGTGGTCGTGAAGTCCGACCGCGTCTTGGTCGCGGAGACGAAGAGCCACCACAGCGGCACGAGGAAGTAGAGCGAGGCGATGCCCATGACGGCCATGGCCATCGTGCGCGAGACGAGGCTCTCGCGAGGACCGCGCGGAGCGGAGGCGCGGCGCTTCGAGGGCTTGCGTTCGATCGTGGCGGTCATGAGGCGGTCCTCCGCTGGGTCAGCTTGAGCACGGTGAACGACAGGATGAAGGTGGCGATCGCGAGCACGACGCTCATGGCTGCGGCGAGGCTGATGTTGGGCACCGACGCCGTGGAGTAGATGGTGAGGTTCGGCGTGAACGTGCTGGTCACGGCCGAGGTGAAGCTCTGGAACACCTGGGGCTCGGCCAGCAGCTGCAGGGTGCCGATGATCGAGAAAATGCCCGTGAGCACGAGCGCCGGCACGACGAGCGGGATCTTGATCGACCACGCGATGCGCGCCTGGCTCGCGCCGTCGAGTCGGGCGGCCTCGTAGATCTCCTGCGGGATGGCGAGGAGGGCCGAGTAGATGATGAGCATGTTGTAGCCCACGTAGACCCAGGTCACGACGTTGGCGATCGACCACAGCACGCTGGATGCGCTGAGGAAGTCGATGCTGCCCGTCACGGCCGAGAACGGCGAGAGGTTGGGGGAGTACAGGAAGCCCCACATGATGGCGGCGATGACGCTCGGCACGGCGTACGGCGCGAAGAACAGCAGGCGGAAGTACTTGGACCCGCGCACGAGCGGCGAGTCGAGCAGCAGGGCCAGCAGCAGCGCGAGCCCCAGCATGATCGGCACCTGCACGACGCCGAAGAGCAGCACGCGCCCGATCGACTCCCAGTAGGCGGCGTTCTGGAACACCGCGATGTACTGCGAGAGGCCGCCGAAGACCTGGCGGGCGGCCCCGAAGGTGCCGTCGCGCTCGAGCACGAACAGCGACTGGTAGATCGCATACCCGATGGGTACGACGTAGAACACCGTGAAGAGCACGCCGAACGGCACGATGAAGACCGCGATGGCCTTCTTGTGACTCACGGCACGCGCAGCGGTACGGGTCTCACGCGCCACGATCGTTCCTCTCTCTCATGACCACGCGCACGTCGCCGGCGGCGATGCGGGTCGGTCCGTCGTGGATACCGCCGTCGACGAGGTCGCGACCGTGCAGGTCGACCTCGATCTCGTCGTCGCGGTGGTTGATGATGAACACGGCCTCGTGCGCGTCGTCGCGGCGAACGACGACGTCGACGTCGTGCCCGACGGCGATGATCGGGATGCCCGCCTCGGCGCACAGCCGCCGCATGAGCTCATCGAGCCCCGCGTCGTCGAGCACGGTCGCGACGTACCAGGCGGCGCCCGCGCCGCGCACGGCGCGGGTCAGGGCGGGGGATCCGGCGGCCGGCCCGTCCGCGAACGCGTCGAGGACCTCCGCGCCCTCGACCCGCACGGCCTCGCTCCAGATCGTGCCGAGCGCGCCGCTGCCGAGCCGCACGCTCTCCCCGGCCGCGAGCGGGCGGAACTCGTCGATGACGATCCCGAGCAGGGAGCGGTGCGCGCCGGGGTACCCGCCGAGGCGGATGGCGAGCTGGTCGTCGGCGATGCCTGAGAAGGGGGTGACGAGCACGGTCGCTCCGGCCTCGGCAGCGGCATCCACCGCGGCGGCGGCCGAATCGGAGGCGGCGTAGAGGGTCGGCACGACGACGAGATCGTAGCCGTCGAGGGGGGCGCCGGGGCGGACGATGTCCACGGTGACCCCGAGGGCCCGGAGCGCGCGGTGGTAGCGGCGCGCCTCGGGGAGGTAGCGCAGCAGCGAGGTGGGCAGCGTGTCGGCCTCGGTCGCCCAGCGCTCCTGCCAGCCGACGACCATCGCGGCGCGCGCGACCACGCGGGTGCCGACGACGGGCTCGAGGCGGTCGAGCAGGGCCGAGAGCGCGACGACGTCGTCCCACATCGGGCCTGTCGCTCCGGCGTGCGGCAGCAGGGCGGAGTGGAACTGCTCGGCGCCGCGCTGCGAGGCGCGCCACTGGAAGAAGCAGATGGAGTCGGCGCCGCGGGCGACGTGGCCGAGCACGGTGCGGGCGAGCTCGCCCGGCCGCTTCGCGTGGTTGACCGGCTGCCAGCTGACGGCGCTCGTGGAGGTCTCCATGAGCATCCACGGGGCGCCGGCGGCGAGGCCCCTGGTCCAGTCGGCGCTGAAGGCCAGCTCGGCGAGGGGATCCTCGAGGCGGTGGTCGAGGTAGTGGTCGTTGGCGACGAGGTCGAGGTCGCCCGTCCACCCCCAGTAGTCCTGGGTCGAGATGTGGTCGGTGACCATGAGGTTGGTGGTCACGGGCGCGGGGGAGAGCCGGCGCAGCACGGCGGCCTCGGCGCGGTAGTAGTCGAGCAGCGCGTCGGAGGAGAAGCGGCGGTAGTCGAGCTGGTGGGCGGGGTTGCCGGCCGAGAGCGTGAAGCGCGGCGGCTGGATGTCGGCCCACTCGCTGTAGCGCTGGCTCCAGAACGCGGTGCCCCATGCCGTGTTGAGCGCTTCGATCGTGCCGTAGCGGCCGCGCAGCCAGTCGCGGAAGGCCGATGCGGAGGTGTCGCAGAAGCAGCGGGCGTTGTGGCAGCCGAGCTCGTTCGAGACGTGCCAGAGGGCGAGGGCCGGGTGCTGCCCGTAGCGCTCGGCGACGCGCTCGACGAGGGCGAGTGCCCGCGCGCGGAACTCGGGGGAGCTGGGGCACCAGGCCTGACGACCGCCCGGCCAGGCGGTGACGCCCTCGGCCGTGCGGGGGAGGATCTCGGGGCTGACGCGGCTGAGCCACGGTGGCGGCGATGCGGTGCCGGTTCCGAGATTCACGCGGATGCCCGCCTCGTGCAGCATCGCCATGACGGCGTCGAGGCCGCGGAAGTCGAACTCGCCCGGGCGGGGCTCGAGGTGGGCCCAGCCGAAGATGTTGATCGCGACGAGGTCGACCCCGAGCCGGCTCATGAGGGCCACGTCCTCGCGCCACACCGACTCGTCCCACTGCTCGGGGTTGTAGTCGCACCCCAGCAGGATCGACCGCGTCGGCCACCCGGGCACGAGGGAGGCCTCGGCGGGGCGGGAGAGGGCGGGGGTGCTGGTCACAGGAACGGTCCTCGCAGGGTCTCGGTCAACATCGTCGTCGCCCCGATCCCACCCGCTCTGTGAGCGTGCACAGATTCTGCGACGCGATCACGGAGGGAAGGTTTCTGTGAGCGTTCACAGAGTAAACACGCCGCCGCCGCCGTGTCAACACCCGCCTTCCGGATCGGCGGGTCGGCCGCGATTACACTGGCGATCGTGACCGACACCCGCCCGCGCCCCAAGCGCGCCACGATCTTCGACGTGGCCGCCGAGGCGAAGGTCTCGCGGGGCACCGTCTCGCGCGTGCTCAACGGCGAGCCCTACGTCTCCGAGTCCTCCCGCGCGGCGATCGAGGCGGCGATCCGCAAGGTCGGCTACGTGCGCAACACGGCGGCCCGCAACCTCGCCACCCAGTCCTCCGGGGCGATCGCGCTCATCGTGCACGAGCCGCACTCCGTCTTCGTCGACGACCCCAACATCGGCAACATCCTCCTCGGCACCAACGCCGCCCTGAGCGACGCCGACTACCAGCTCGTCTCGCTCGTGATCGACACCGAGCGCGACTCCGAGCGCGTCACCGGCTACCTCGGCGGCGGCTTCGTCGACGGCGCGATCATCGTCTCGGCGCGCGAGGGCGACCCGATCTCGAAGGCCATCGCCGACCTGCACCTGCCCGCCGTCATGGTCGGCCGCCCCGACAACCAGCCCCAGCTGCCCTGGATCGGCATCGACAACCGCGGCGCGGCCCGGCAGATCGTCGAGCGCCTCATCGGCACCGGGCGCCGTCGGGTCGGGATGATCGCCGCGGGCCTCGACCGCGACTCCGGTCGCGACCGCCTCGCCGGATTCCGCGACGCCCTCGGCGACGACCTCGATCCGGCCCTCGTCAGCGAGCAGGAGCTCTACTCGTTCACCGCCGGCGTGACGGGCATGACCGAGCTGCTCGACCGCGCCCCCGACATCGACGGCGTGTTCTGCGCCTCCGACGCCGTCGCCGCCGGTGCGCTCGACGCCCTGCGCTCGGCGGGCCGCCGGGTTCCCGAGCAGGTCGGCGTCGTCGGCTTCGACGACAGCGCATGGGCGCTGCGCTGCCAGCCGCTGCTCTCGACCGTGCACCAGCCCGCGGGAGTGCTCGGCGCGCGGGCGGCCGAGCTCGTGCTCGAGCAGATCCGCTCCGGCGGGCGGGGATCGCGGGCGGGCGTCATGCTCGACACGCACGTCGTCTGGCGCGACTCGGCGTGAGCACGGCTCCCGGGTTCGGCCCCGTCCATCGCCGCGCGCGCCGCCGCGGGGCACGACTGCGCGCGGGCATCCTCGCGATCGCGATCGTCGGCGCGCTCGTCTCCGCAGCGGGCGGCTACACGGCCTACGCCTTCTCGCTCCCGCTGCCCGCCATCGCCCCCGAGGTGCAGCCGCGCTCCGCCGTGACCACGCCCGCCGCGGAGGTCGCGCTGCCGGGGTACGGCGCCGCCGCGATCGGCGAGCAGGATGCTCCCGGCTCCGCCCTGGCCGGCGGCGACCTCGACACTCCGCGCCCCATCGCCTCGATCACGAAGGTCGTGACCGCGCTCGTGGTGCTCGACGCCCGCCCCATCGAGGGGGACGGACCCGGCGAGAGCATCACGCTCACCGCCGAGGACGCGCAGCGCGTCGCGGACTACCGCGCGATCGTCGGGGTCGTCGCGCCCGCCCCCGTCGGGGCGACGGTCTCGCAGCGCGAGGTGATCCAGCTGATGCTCGTGCACTCCGCCAACAACTACGCCGACACGCTGGCCGCGTGGGCCTTCGGCTCCGTCGAGGCCTACGTCGAGGCAGCGCGGGTCTGGCTCGACGAGAACGGGCTCGACGGCATCACGGTCGCCGATGCGACGGGCTTCGCGACCGAGAGCGCGGGCACGCCCCGGGCGCTGCTCGACCTGGCCCGCCTGGCCCTGGCCGACCCCGTGATCTCGGCGGCCGCCGCTCTTCCGGCGGTCGAGGTGCCCGGCATCGGCCGCTTCGAGACGCGCAACCCCGTGCTCGGGCAGGACGGCATCACCGGGCTCAAGACGGGCACCACCAACGCCGCCGGCTCGTGCCTGCTCTTCACCGCCGTCGTCGACCGCGACGGCGAGCAGGTGCGCCTCGTCGGGGTCGTGCTCGGCGGGCCGAGCGGCGCCGTCGTCGGCGGCGACGTGCGGGCCCTGCTGACGAGCGCGCTCGACGACTACCGCACCGTGCAGATCGCCGCCGACGACGAGCTCGTGGCTCGGTACGAGGCGCCGTGGGGCGACACCGCCGAGCTGCGCGTGGCCGAGAGCGCGGCGGCGATGACGTGGGGCGCGGCGACGAGCTCGAGCCTCATCCCGGCGCCCCGGCTGCAGGCCGGCAGGACGCCGAGGGCCGAGGACATGATCGTGCAGTTCGGCGAGGAGCAGCTGCGGGTGGGGCTGGAGTGGAGCGGGAGCATCCAGGCACCGGATCTCGAATGGCGGCTGCAGCAGCCGCTGCGGTTCTGGGGGCTGCTGCCCGCGGAGGACGCGCGCGCCGGCTGAGCGCTACTGCGCGTCGCGCGGGCCCGAGCCGGCGGGCGCGAAGGGCCCGGGGCGCTTCGGGGTGACCCGGTCGCCCGAGGACTGGTGCCGGATGCGGCGCACGACCCAGGGCACGAGGTACTCCCGCGCCCAGCCGATGTCCTCCACCCGCGCCTGCTGCCAGGTGCGGCCCGGCATCGGCTCGGGGGAGTAGGGGGCGAGATCGTGCTGCACCGCCAGGGCGTCGAGGACGGCGCGCGCGATCGTGTGGTGCCCGAGGGGGGAGAAGTGCAGCCGGTCGGGGGCCCACATGCGCGGATCCTGCAGCTCGCGCAGCGCCCACATGTCGGCCACGATCGCGTCGTGCTTCGCGGCGATGTACCGCAGGTTCTCGTTGTAGATCGCGACCTTGCCCCGCATGCGCCGCAGCACCGGCGTCATGCCGATGTCGGGCCCGTTGAACATCACCACGGTCGCACCGTCGGATCGGAGCCGCTCGATCGCGGACTCGAACCGGGAGGCGACCTCGTCGGGGTCGGTGCCGGGCCGGATGATGTCGTTGCCACCGGCCGAGATGGAGATCAGGTCGGGCCGCAGCTCGAGCGCCTTCGGGATCTGCTCGTCGGCGATCTGCTGCAGCAGCCGCCCGCGGATGGCCAGGTTCGCGTAGGCGAAGTGCTCGGTGCGCTCGGCGAGGTTCTCGGCGACGCGGTCGGCCCAGCCGCGATGGCCGCCGGGGGAGTCCGGCTCGGGATCGCCGATGCCCTCGGTGAACGAGTCACCGATCGCGACGTACCGCGACCACGGGTGCAGTTGAGCCATGCTCCCAGAGTGGCAGAGGGTGCAAGAACGACAAAACTGAAAACGGGCTGAGTGCGGCCGCGCCCCCCGTCCGGGGGTGTGCTTGACTTCTCGCCGAGTGATTCCACCGAATTGCTTGTGAGCCCCCTAAGAACCATCCGTGTTCTTTAACCACAGATAAAGGAGCACCATATGGGCATCATCGCCTTCCTCCTCCTCGGCCTCATCGCCGGCGCCATCGCCAAGCTGATCCTCCCGGGTCGTCAGGGCGGCGGCTGGCTCATCACCCTCGTCCTCGGCGTCGTCGGCGCCCTCCTGGGCGGATTCCTCGGCAGCGTCATCTTCGACGAGGGCATCGACGGGTTCTTCGACCTCGGTTCGTGGCTGCTGGCCATCGGCGGCGCGCTCATCGTGCTCGTCATCTACGGCGCCGTCACCGGCCGCAAGCGCGCGTAACCCGCCGCTTCACAGCACCGCCCGACGGGGGCGGGGCGTCCTCGGACGCTCCGCCCCCGTCGGCGTTCGTGCGGGGTCGGGCGTCTGTGGTCGGTGGTCGGTGGTCGGTGGTCGGTGCGAGGATGCTCGCGTGAGAGGCGGGCGATGAGCAAGCAGGACGGCACGGGTCGGCAGACGACCGATGAGCCCTCCGACGACCTCAGCGCGGGCATCCTGCATCTCGACATGGACGCCTTCTTCGCCTCGGTCGAGCTGCTCGACAGGCCCGAGCTGCGCGGGCGGCCGGTCATCGTCGGGCATCGCGGCATGCGCTCGGTCGTGACCGCCGCGACGTACGAGGCACGGCGCTACGGCGTCAACTCGGCGATGCCCATGGCGGTCGCCCTGCGCCGCTGCCCCCAGGCCGTCGTGCTCGAACCGCACTACGAGCAGTACCAGCGCTGGTCGCGCCACGTCATGGCGATCCTCGGCGACATGACCCCGCTCGTCGAGCCGCTGTCGATCGACGAGGCCTTCCTCGACGTGCGCGGGGCGACCGGGCTCTTCGGGCCGCCCTGGGCCATCGGACGTGCGCTTCGCGAGCGCATCCGCCGCGAGACGGGGCTCAACGCCTCCGTCGGCGCGGCGGCGACCAAGTTCGTCGCCAAGCTGGCCTCGGGCCGCGCCAAGCCCGACGGGCTGCTCGTCGTGCCCGAGCGTGACACCCTCGCCTTCCTGCACCCGCAGCCGATCTCAGCCCTCTGGGGCGTCGGCGCGGCGACGGAGGAGAAGCTCGTGCGCCTGGGGCTGCGCACCATCGGCGATCTCGCGAGCACGCCGGTGGATTCCCTCGCCCGCGCCATCGGCGACGCCGGGGCCGCGCGCCTGCACGCCCTGTCGTGGGGCCGCGATGCGCGCGCGGTCGTGCCCGAGCACGACGAGAAGTCGATCGGGCACGAGATGACCTTCGAGCGCGACGTGCTCGACCGGGCCGCGCTCGAGCGCGAGCTGCTGCGGCTGTCGACCCGGGTCGCCGAGCGGCTGCGCCGCGGCGGCTGGGTCGCCCGCACCGTCGCGGTGAAGGTGCGCTTCGGCGACTTCCGCACGATCACCCGATCGATCACCGTGCCCGAGCCGACCGACGTCGCCGAGCGCATCGCGCGCGAGGCGCGCACGCTGTACGGGGCGGCGAACGCAGCCGGAGCGGGGATCCGGCTCATCGGCGTGCGCGCCGAGAACCTGCTGCCGACGGGATCGATCGCCCGCGGGCTCTGGGACGACGACGAGACCTGGCGCGATGCCGAGACGACGATCGACGCGGTCGCCGATCGATTCGGGCGCGGCGCGGTGCAGCGCGCATCCCTTCTCGGCCCCGCGACCGCCCGTCGTCGCTCAGCCCTCTCGCGACTCGACGACCCCGACAGCGAGTAGCCTCGATGCACGTGAGCCAGCCCGATCGCGCCGCACCCCACGTGGGCACCTTCGCCGCCGAGCACCTCTCCCCGTCCTTCCCCGAGCGCGCCGCCCGCGGCACGGCGAGCCGGCTGCGGGCCTGGCAGGCCGAGGCCCTCGACGCCTACTTCGCGACCGAGCCCCGCGACTTCCTCGCCGCCGCGACCCCCGGCGCCGGCAAGACGACCTTCGCCCTGCGGCTCGCCACCGAGCTGCTCGCCCGTCGCACCGTCGAGCGGGTCGTCGTCGTCGCCCCCACCGAGCATCTGAAGCGCCAGTGGGCCGATGCCGCGCACCGGGTGGGCATCCGTCTCGATCCCTCCTTCCGCAACAGCCAGCGCTCGGTCGCCCGGGCCTACCACGGAGCCGCCGTCACCTACGCGCAGGTCGCCGCGAAGCCGTACGTGCACCGCATCATGACCGAGTCGTCGCGCACGCTCGTCATCCTGGACGAGGTGCACCACGGCGGCGACGCGCTGAGCTGGGGCGACGCCATCCGCGAATCGTACGAGGGCGCCACCCGGCGCCTCTCGCTCACGGGCACGCCGTTCCGCTCCGACACCTCGCCGATCCCCTTCGTCACCTACCTCCCCGACGAGAACGGCATCCGCATCTCGCAGACCGACTACGCCTACGGCTACGGTCGCGCCCTCGCCGACGGCGTCGTGCGCCCGGTGCTGTTCATGTCGTACGCGGGCAAGGTGCGCTGGCGCACCACCACGGGCGACGAGATGGAGGCGAGCCTCGGCCAGGGCGACACGCAGGAGGTCACCTCGCAGGCCTGGCGCACCGCCCTCGACCCCGAGGGGCAGTGGATGCCCGGGGTGCTGCGCGCGGCCGATCGACGACTCACGGAGGTGCGCCACGCCATCCCCGACGCGGGCGGCCTCGTCATCGCCACCGACCAGACCGCCGCCCGGGCCTACGCCCAGCTGCTGCGCGCCATCACGGGCGAGATGCCGACGGTCGTGCTCTCGGACGAGCTCGGCGCGAGCGAGCGCATCCAGGAGTACGCCGACGGCGACAGCCGCTGGCTCGTGGCCGTGCGGATGGTCTCCGAGGGCGTCGACGTTCCGCGGCTCGCCGTGGGCGTCTACGCCACCAGCTCCTCGACCCCGCTGTTCTTCGCGCAGGCGATCGGCCGCTTCGTGCGGGCGCGGCGACGGGGCGAGACGGCCTCGATCTTCATCCCCAGCGTTCCGCCCATCCTGGGTCTCGCGAACGAGCTCGAGCGCGAGCGCGATCACGCCCTCGACCGCGAGGGCGCCGGCGAGCTGCTGGCCGACGACCTGCTGCACGCCGCCGAGACCCCCGACAGCGCCAGCGACGCCCTCACCGAGACCTACACCTTCAAGGCGCTGGAATCGGAGGCGCAATTCGACAAGGTGCTCTACGAGGGCGTCGAGTTCGGCCAGCAGGCCGAGGTCGGCAGTCTCGAGGAGCTCGACTTCCTCGGCCTGCCGGGCATCCTCGAGCCCGACCAGGTGCACGAGCTGCTGCGCTCGCGCTACCAGCGGCAGATGCGCCGGGTGGCCGAGCGTCCGCCCTCGGACCAGCAGCCCGCCGTTCCGCTCTACCGCTCGCTCAAGGAGCAGCGGACTCTGCTCAACAGCCTCGTCGGCCTGCGGGCGAAGCTCACAGGGCAGCCGCACGGGCACGTCCACGCCGAGCTGCGCCGCCTCTGCGGCGGACCCGCCGTGGGCCACGCGAGCATCGCGCAGCTGCAGTCCCGCATCGACTTCCTGCGCAAGCAGATGGCGCAGGGCGGCTGACGCCGGCGCGAGGATCTCGCCGACCGCACCGGGCGCGGCAGGATGGGCGCATGCGCGACACCCCCTACCTCGTCGTCGACGTCGAGCTGCTCGAGCAGAACCTCACCGACATGGCCGCGCACGCGCGCCGGCTGGGCGTCGCCCTGCGCCCGCACGCGAAGACGCACAAATCGCCCGAGATCGCCCGGCGTCAGCTCGCGCACGGCGCCGTCGGCCTCACCGTGGCCACCGTCGGCGAGGCCGAGGTCTTCGCCGCGCACGGCGTGGACGACCTCTTCATCGCCTACCCGGTCTGGGCCGTCGGGCCCCGGGCCTCGCGTCTGCGCGCCCTCGCCGAGCGCGCGCGGGTGCGGGTCGGCGTCGACTCGGTCGAGGGCGTGCGCCTGCTCGCCGCGAGCGGGGCGGCCGTGACGGTCGCCATCGAGATCGACAGCGGGCACGCGCGCAGCGGGGTCGCTCCGGCCGAGGCGGCGGGGCTGGCGCGGGCGGCGCTCGACGCCGGGCTCGGCGTGGACGGGGTGTTCACGTTCCCCGGGCACTCCTACGCTCCCGACCGCAGGGCGGCCGCGGCCGCCGACGAGGAGCGGGCGCTGCGCACCGCGCGCGACGGGATGCTCGCGCAGGGCATCCCGTGCCCCGTCGTCAGCGGGGGCTCGACGCCGAGCGTCGAGCACGCGACGCCCGGCGTGCTCACCGAGCTGCGCCCGGGCGTCTACCCGCTGCTCGACGCCCAGCAGTGGGAGCTCGGCTCCGCCGAGCCGGGCCGCATCGCCCTGACCGCCCGCGCCACGGTCGTGAGCGCGCGCGGCCACCGGGTCATCGTCGACGCGGGCAATAAGGTTCTCGGCGCCGACCGGCTCGCCTTCGCCACCGGATTCGGGCGGCTGCCGGCCCACCCCGAGGCGCGCGTCGTCGCGCTATCGGAGCACCACGCGACGATCGAGTTCCCCGCCGGAACGGATCTGCCGGGCCTCGGCGACCGGCTCTCCCTCGCGCCGAACCACGTCTGCTCGGCCGTCAACCTCGCCGAGCTGCTCGTCGCCGTGCACTCGGAGGGGCGCGAGGAGGAGTGGCCGGTGGCGGCCCGCGGGGCGAACACCTAGAAGCCGCGGGTCAGGCGCCGGTCGGCGCAGCCGGCCTATATACGCGAGAGGCGGGCGCGGGCGAAGCCGTAGAGCCCGTAGACGATGAGCCCGGCGCCGATGATCCCGAGGATGATCGGCCCGAGGAACACCTCGCGCACGGCCGAGAACGCCCCGTCGAGCCCGGTGAGACCGTCGGCGTCGGCCTGGAGCGTCTCGACGATGATGAGGCCGGCGAGCAGCAGGAAGGCGATCCCTCGGGCGACGTAGCCGATGAGGCCGGCGATGCGCACGGCGCGGCCGCGACGGGGAGGCAGCGGGCGCAGCTCCCACGAGAACCGGCGCAGCAGGCCCTTGACGACGAAGTAGCCGCCCGCGACGGCGATGCCCGCGCCGACCAGCACGAGCACGACGGTGCCGGTCGCGGTACCGAGGAGGTCGGCGCTCAGACGGCGCGCCACGCCGCCCGACTGCAGCTCGCCGCCGAGCAGCAGGATGAGGGGGAGCGTCGCGATGCCGAGGTACATGAGGCCCTGAGCGGCGCTGGACACCGCCGAGGTGGGGCGGCGCATGGGGCCCTGGTTGAGCAGGGCGTCGGCGATCATCCAGACCCCCAGGCCCGCGAGCGAGATCGTGACCGCGGCGAGCAGCACTCCGCCGAGGGGTGGGGATGCGAGGGCGTCGAAGGCGCCCACCTCGTCGGCGCGGACATCCCGATTGCCCACCGCGAGGGCTATGGCGAGCCCGCCGATGAGGAGGTGGAGCAGCCCGGTGACGGCCCAGCCGGAGCGGGCAAGGATCGTGAAGACGCGGCTGGAGTGCGCGGCGCGCGCGGTGCCGGCGGATGTCTCGATGGCGGGGTCGAGCGGGGTGTCGGGTCCGAGCGCCTGCACCGCACGCGCCGCGGGGCGGAGCGGGTGCTCGGGAGCGGCCATCCGTTCAGGTTACTGCGGGCGGTTCGCGGGTCGGGCATCGGCCGGGATCGCCGGCCGACTAGAGGGTCGCGAGGCGCGCGCGGGCGAAGCAGTAGATGCCGTAGGCGATGAGCCCGCCGCCGACGATCGCGAGCAGCACCTGACCGAACGGCAGCGCCGCGATGGCGCGCAGCGCGTCGTCGATGCCGCCGGCCTCGCTCGCGTCGGTGGAGATCGCCGCGGTGGCGAGCAGACCGCCCACCGCCGCGAGCGCGACGCCCTTGGCCGTGTAGCCGGCGATGCCGAGCGTGGTGACGGCCCGGTCGAGGGGCGATCGCGGCAGGCGGATGTCGTCGAGGAAGCGACGCCGCGCACCCTTGACGACGAAGTACCCGCCGATGCCGAGCAGGGCGACGGCGCCGGCGATGAGCACGATGATGCCCCCGGGGGTCTGCAGCAGGAAGGTGCTGACCTCCTGCACGTCCTCGTCGGATTCGCTCGAGACGCCGAGCAGCACGGTGACGACGGGCACGCAGAGGGCGAGGTAGACGAGTCCTTTGGCGAGGGTGAGGGCGGTCTTGGCCCAGCGCTCATCCGGCTTCCGTCGTGGTCGGTTCTCGAGGAACGCCTCCAGGCACAGCCAGAGCCCGAGGGCGGCGAGCCCGATGAGCAGCACGACCAGCACGAGGATGCCGCCGGGGCTCTCGGCGATGCTGCGCAGCGCACCGCCCTGGTCGGCCTCGTCGCCGCCTCCACCGCCGACGATCGCGAGGGCGAGGGCCCCGATGAGGATGTGCAGGAGCCCGTTGACGGCGAAGCCGCCGCGGGCGGCGGCCCGGAACGCGGGATGCTCGTGCAGGTCCTTGACGGCGTCCTCCGCGCGGTCGCTCTTGCTCGCGCGGGATGCCCTGCCTCGGTCTGCCATGGGCTCACGGTACCGCGGAGCCGGCCTGCGGCAGCACGGTCATCGGAAGTCCCTGCTGGCGACCGTCGCGCTCAGCGGCAGCGCCTCGACCCGGTCGGCGACGATGTTGATGACGCCCTCGGGGGAGCGCTCGAGGGTTCCCCGCACGATGAGGGCGCGCGCCTCGCGCACGACGCGGCGGTAGCGGCCCCAGAGGCCGACGCTGCAGATGACGTTGACGAGCCCCGTCTCGTCCTCGAGGTTGATGAAGGTCAGTCCGCTCGCGGTGGCGGGGCGCTGCCGGTGGGTGACCACCCCGGCCACCTCGACCCGGCGACCCGGCTCGGCGGAGCGCAGCTGGCGCGCGCTGAGCACCCCCCGGCGGCCGAGCGCGGGGCGGGCGTAGCGCACGGGGTGGTCGCCGGGGGCGATGCCCGTGGAGACGAGGTTCGCCACCATCGTCTCGCCGTCATCGAGGTCGGTGAACAGGGGCGGCTGCACCGCGACCACGCTGCCCGGCAGGTACTCGGGGCGCGCCTGCGCGGCGGCGCCCGCGGCCCAGAGGGCTTCGCGGCGGGTGAGCCCGAGCACGTCGAAGGCACCCGCGGTGGCGAGGGCCTCGACCTGGGCGGCGGTGAGGCCGGTGCGGTAGACGAGCTCGGTGAGGTCGCGGTACGGGCCGCCGCGGTCGCGCTCGGCGACGATGCGCTCGGCGGTGGGGCGGCCGATGCCGTTCACCGCTCCGAGGCCGAGCCGCACGGCCAGGTCGCCGTCGCGGCGGTGCGCGGCGCAGTCCTCGGCGGTGCCGCCGGGGCCCGCGACGTCGAACTCGGGCACGGGCGGCTGCCGACGGTGGAGGCACTGCTCGCGCCCGGTCGCAGCGGCGCGCCGGGCATCCACCGGGATGGGCGCCCACGCGTCGTCGACCACGAGGTCGACCCGCTCCATGCCGGCCTCGACGCCGGAGCGCAGGATGCACGGGGTGCGCACCTCGACGCCGTGCCGCTCGGCGTCGGCGGTGAGGCTCGCGGGGGAGTAGAAGCCCATGGGCTGCGCTCGCATCAGCGAGGCGAGGAAGATGCCGGGGTGGTGCAGCTTGATCCACGAGCTGGCGTAGACGAGCAGCCCGAAGCTGAGCGAGTGGCTCTCGGCGAAGCCGAAGTTGGCGAAGGCCTGGATGCGCCCGTAGATCTCGTCGGCGAGCTGCCCGGTGATGCCGTTGCCCGCCATGCCGGCGTAGAGGGTCTCTCGCAGCGACTCGATGCGCTCGAGACCGCGCTTGCTGCCCATGGCGCGGCGCAGCAGGTCGGCGTCGTCGCCCGTGCAGCCGCCGACGGCCATGGCGATCTGCATGAGCTGCTCCTGGAACACGGGCACCCCGAGTGTGCGCTCGAGCGGCTCGACGAGCTTCGGGTGGTCGTAGACGATCGGCTCCTCGCCGAGCTTGCGGCGCACGAAGGGGTGCACGGCGCCGCCCTGGATGGGCCCGGGGCGCACGAGGGCGATCTGCACGACGAGGTCGTAGAACTTGCGCGGCTGCAGCCGCGGCAGCAGGCCCATCTGCGCCCGGCTCTCGACCTGGAAGACGCCGATCGAGTCGGCGCGGCAGAGCATGTCGTAGACGGCCTGCTCCTCCTTCGGCAGGGTCGCGAGCTCCCAGTCCTCGTCGAGGTGCTCGCGCATGAGATCGAAGGCGTACTGCAGGGCGGCGAGCATGCCGAGCCCGAGCAGGTCGAACTTGACGAGGCCCATCCAGGCGCAGTCGTCCTTGTCCCACTGCAGCACCGTGCGGTTCTCCATGCGGGCGTGCTCGATGGGCACGATCTCGCCGACGGGGCGGTCGGTGAGCACCATGCCGCCCGAGTGGATGCCGAGGTGCCGCGGGTAGGTGAGCACCTGCTGGGCGAGGGCGACGACGGGGGCGGGGATGT
The DNA here is from genome assembly GCF_026625045.1 of Microcella daejeonensis. Taxonomy (GTDB): domain Bacteria; phylum Actinomycetota; class Actinomycetes; order Actinomycetales; family Microbacteriaceae; genus Microcella; species Microcella daejeonensis. Next base: position 2,547,963 of record NZ_CP113089.1, read on the forward strand.
CGTGGTCGTCGCTCGAGAGCACGGCGCCCCAGCGCTCCACCTGCTTCGACCAGGCGTCCTGCTGGCCGGGCGAGTGCCCGAGCGCGCGGGCCATGTCGCGCACGGCGTTCTTCGGCCGGTAGCTGATGACGTTGGCCACCTGCGCGGCGTTGCGGCGCCCGTACTTTTCGAAGACGTACTGGATCACCTCCTCGCGCCGGTCGGAGTCGAAGTCGACGTCGATGTCGGGCTCCTCGTCGCGCAGCGCCGAGAGGAACCGCTCGAAGGGCAGCTTGTAGGCGATCGAGTCGACCGCGGTGATGTCGAGCAGGTAGCAGACGGCGGAGTTCGCGGCCGAGCCGCGGCCCTGGCAGAGGATGCCGCGGGAGCGCGCGAATTGCACGATGTCGTGCACGATGAGGAAGTAGCCGGGGAAATCCTTCTGCTCGATGACGTCGAGCTCGCGCCCGATGCGCGCCCGGTCGGCCTCGGTGGCCTCGGGGTAGCGCCGCGGCACCGCCTCCCACACGAGGTGGCGCAGCCAGCTCATGGGGGTGTGGCCCTCGGGCACCCGCTGACGGGGCAGCGCGGGCTTCGCCTGCCGCAGCGGGAACCCGAGCTGCTGCGCGAGCTCGACGCTGTACTCGACGGCCCCGGGGTAGCGCGCGAAGCGCTCGGCCATCTCGGCGCCGCTGCGCAGGTGCGCGGTGCCGGCGGGCGGCAGCCAGCCCTCCATCTCGTCGAGGCTGCGCCGGGCGCGCAGGGCGGCGAAGGCGCTCGCGAGCGGGTGCCGGGCGGGGGAGGCGTAGTGCACCGCGCCCGTCGCGACGATCGGCAGCCCGCGCTCGCGGGCGAGGGCGGCGAGCACGTCGTTGTGCACGGTGTCGAGGGGGCGGCCGTGGTCGATGAGCTCGACGACGACGGAGTCGGCTCCGAACCGGTCGACGAGGGCGTCGAGCGCCGCGCCCGCGGCATCGCGCGCCGCCCGCGTCGGCAGCGCGGCATCGCCGAGGGCGGCGCGCACGGCCCCCTTGCGGCATCCGGTGAGGATGACCCACTCGCCCCGCCCGCTGTCGGCCAGATCGTCGAGCCGGTACACCGGGCGCCCCTTCTCGCCGCCGGCGAGCTGCCCCTCGGTGAGGGCGGCCGCGAGCCGGTGGTAGCCCGACTGCCCCCGGGCCAGCACGAGCAGGTGCGTGCCCTCGGGGTCGGCGACGCCCTGCTGCGGGCCGGTGAGGTCGAGGCTCAGCTCGGCGCCGAAGACGGTCGTGAGCCCGTGCGCCTCGGCCGCCTCGGCGAGCCGCACGACGCCGTAGAGGCCGTCGTGGTCGGTGAGGGCGAGGCCGCTGAGGCCGAGCCGCGCGGCCTCCTCCAGCAGCTCCTCGGGGCTGGAGGCGCCGTCGAGGAACGAGAACGAGGAGTGCGCGTGCAGCTCGGCGTAGGGCACGAGCTGCTCGGTGTCGGGCCGCTCGATGGCCGCGGGCCGGTAGGGCGCGCGCTTGCTCGACCAGGCGGGGGAGTCTCCGCCGTCGGCGCCGGGCGGCGGGGCCGTGCCGGGGCGGGTGCCGTCGCGCAGGGCGCGCTCGAAGTCGCTCCAGGGGATGGGCGGGTTGTGCCAGCCGGCCATCAGCGCACCGCCCCGCTGCGGGCGGGCCCGGTCGCACGCTCGCCGACGCGGCGACCCGTGCCGCTGAGCCCGACGGTGCCCGCGCGCTCAGTCATACTTCGCCTCCGCCCACCAGCTCGTGCCCTCGAGCACGAGCAGCCAGGCGATGCCGGCGGCGTCGACGACCTGCAGCCGGTGCGCGCGGCGGGCGCGCGCCGGATCCCACCAGCGCTCGTCGAGCGGCCAGGGCCCCGCCCAGGAGCCGATGGGGCGCACCGCCCCGCCGGCGCTGGGCGAGAAGCCCGCGGGCGGCGCGCTGAGCCGCAGGCGCTCGTCGACGGTGACGACCTCGCCCCGGGCATCCAGCACGGTGACGGGATGCCGCGAGGGGTAGACGGTCGCCGGGGCGGGCTGCGGCAGGGCTCCGGGCCACGGCCGGTCGACGGGGCGCGTGAGCACGGCGCGGTCGCCCCAGGGCACGAGCACCCGGCGCTCGGCGGGGGTGCGGCCGCCGGAGCGCTGCGGGGTGAGCACGGCCTCGTGCCCGAGCAGGCTCTGCACGCGCGAGAGGGCGTGGTGCACGCGCTCGTCGGGCCCCGAGCCCCAGAGCCCCGGCTCGTGGTGGGCGAGGGCGTCGAGGCTCTCGGGCACGATGCGCACGCGGGTGATGGGGGCGCGCAGGTCGGGCAGGCCCGGGCCCATCGCCCCGGCCGCGCCGGCTCCCGCACCGCCGCTCGCGCCGCCCGGCCGCGCCCCGAGCACGCGCGTGGCGCCGCTGAGCTGCCAGCGCACGCGGTCGACGATCTCGCTCGGCCGGAACGAGCGCGGGTGCAGCCAGGCGCGCTCCTGCTCGCCGCCGAGCTCGTCGCGGAACCCGATGCGGATGGCCGTGGCGACGAGCCGGTGCCCGGCGAGGGTCTCGACGACCTCGTCGGCGAGCCGGCGCACGGCGAAGGCCACCTGGTCGACCCGGTCGAGGGGAGGCTCGAACTCGATGACCCGCTCGAGGTCGAGCGGCGGGATGCGCGGCACGAGCAGGCTCGTATCGTGCGCCGAGGCGAGCGCGTGCCGATGGGCTCCCCGCTCGCCGAAGCGCGCGCGCACGGCCTCGTCGGGCAGGGCGGCGAACTCGCCGAGGGTGCGGATGCCGAGCCGCCGCAGCAGGGTGGCGAGCTCGGGGTCGTCGAGCACGGTGACGGGGTGGGCGGCGAGGAACGCCGCCGAGGCGCCGGCCGGCACGATGCGCACGGGGGCGTCGGCGGGGGCATCCCGCGCGGCGAGATCGGCGGTGAAGGCGCCGTCGGCGATGCCGATGCGCGCGTCGGTCACGCCCTCCTCGATGAGGGCGGCCCGCAGGGCGAGAGCCGCGGCCCTCTCGCCGCCGTAGTAGCGGGCGGGGCCGCGCGCGCCGAGCACGACGAGGCCGGGCCGCACGACCTGCACCCCGGCGACGAGCCCTTCGAGGGCGTCGACGAGCGGGCCGAAGACCCGGTGGTCGCGGTCGTCGTCGTGCGGCACGACCGCGAGCGCCGGGGCGAGCGACTGGGCCTCGCGGCGCCGCATGCCCCGCCGCACGCCCTGCGCCCGGGCGGCGGCCGAGCAGGCGACGACGCGGTTGGCGCTCACGACGGCGAGCAGGGCGCCGGGCTTGGCCTGGCCGTCGCGCACGACGGCGAGCACCGGCCAGTCGGGCACCCAGAGGCACAGCGCGCGCAGCATCAGCCGACCTCGCGCCAGCGCTGCTCGGCCCGGCGCACCGCGGGGCGGGTGCGCGCCGCCCCGAGCGGCGGGTCGAGCCGGCGGATGCCCTGCTCGGGGTCGGGCATGAGCAGCCGCCCGCTCACGGGCCGCCCCGAGCGCCTGCTCGTCACCGTGAGGGTCACCTCGCGACTGGTCAGGTAGCCGGATCCCTCTCCGAGCCCCGACCACCGGCTCTCGGTGAGGCTGATCATCGCCTCGGTCTGCGGCCAGGCGCCGAGCACGAGCAGGGTCGAGCCGCGCTCGCGCAGCCGGCTCGCGAGCTTCGCCACCGCGCCGTCGCTCGCCGCCCGCCCGGGTTTGACGACGATGACGCCGAGCGCATCCGCGATGGAGGCCGTGACGGTGAGCCACTGGTCGCCCGGGTGCGGCACGAGCACGAGCCGGTCGAGGTCGATGCCCATGGCCTCGGCGGCCTCGACGCCGAACTCGGGCATGCCGACGACGCCGCACCACGAGCCCGCGGCGGAGGGGCCGGCGAGCAGCGCCATGATGAGCGCGCTCGAGCCGCTCACCGAGTAGGCGGCGCCCTCCTTCAGCCCGCCGTCGGGCAGAAGGTCGGCGAGCGCCTCATGGGTGGGCTTCAGCCGGGTGTCGAGGGTCGTGCGCTGCAGCGAGTCGATGCGGGCCTGCAGCGCCTGCACCGTGTCGACCGTGCGCACCCGCGCACCGCCGTGCGCTGCGGCGAGCGCCGCCGACCCCGAGCCCGACCCGGAACCGGAGACCGCGCCCGCGCGCACCCCGGAGGCCGCGTCGACCGACGCGGTGGGGGAGAGGGCGAGAGCCGGCATGACTCCATGGTCGAACATACGTTCGAATATGGCAACCGCCACCGACATTCGACGGCGTGTCGGCCATCAGGGCGGGAACGACGGGGCGGGAGACCACGAGCGACGAACCCTGCCATGCACGAGAATCGCGCAATGACGTCCGAGCGCCCCCTGCTCATCGCCCACCTCAGCGACCTGCACCTGGACGGGGGAGCGGAGTCGTGGAGTCGGACCGCCGCCGTCATGGCGAGCATCGGAGGCAGCCGCACCCCGCTCGACTCCCTCGTCATCACCGGCGACATCACCGATGGGTCCTCCCCGGCGATGGATGCCCAGCTCGAGCAGCTCCTGACGCTCCTGCCCACCGACGTACCGCTCGTGTGCTGCTCGGGCAACACCGATGATGCAGCGAGCATCCACCGCATCAGACAGCACCCCGCAACCTCGCTGACCACGCCGGGGCTCAGCATCCTGCCGATCGATTGCGAGACGGGTGCGCCCGCCCGGCTGCGACCCCGATCCCTCGCGCAGGCACGGGCGCGACTCGCCGCGCTCACGACCGACGACCGCGCTCTCCTGGCGCTGCACCACCCTCCGGCGCCTCTCCACGGCACCGTCGGCGACCAGCTGCTGCTCCAGGCGGCGGATGACCTCGTCGAGCTCGCCGAGCATCCGGCCGTCATCGGCATCCTCGCCGGCCACACCCACTCCGCGACGGTCAGCGCCCGCGGCGCAGCACCGCTGCTCATCGCCCCAGGCGTGCGGTCGGAGGGCCGACTGCCCCATATCGAGGTCACCGACTACGAGGACGCTCTGGTCGATGACCGCGCGAACCCCGCGTACCTCCTGCACCGCGTCGAGGGACGCACGATCACGAGCTACGCGAGGCAGGTACCGCTGACACCGACCGACTCATCGCCGCAAGCCCTCTAGAGGAAGCGCGACCGCTCCCGCGAACCCAGAATCAACCCCACGGCGAGCAGCACCAGACCGACGACCGTCGCCACCATCGCCGCCATCATCACGGCGGCATCGACGGGCAGCATCGAGCATCCCGCGGACGAGTCCTCGTACTCGCACGATCGCCACGGCTGGAAGAAGTAGACGACCGTGACGATCGCCCCGATGAGGCTGAACACCCCGCCGACGACGACCAGCGGTCGTGTGATGCGTCGATCGCTCACAGCCCGAGCTCCTCGACAACCATCCGCCGCAGGAACGCCGCCCCCGCATGGTCGTGCACGAGCTCGCCCTCGACGATCACCTCGTACTCGCGCTCGAGCACGCCGTCGGCCGGCCGCACGTCGACGTGCGCCACCGGGATGCCCCGCGCGTGCACGTGGTCGGCCATCAGGTAGTCCGAGCGCGAGTCGCCGACCGAGTACCAGCGGCGAGCGCCGACGCCGTGCGACGAGAACCACTGCAGGGCCCGGTCGGCCCCGCGATCCTTGTCGAGCCGCACCGACTCGATGTCGGTCGAGATGATGGTCGGATCGATGCGGAAGGGCGCATCACCCGAGGCGTCGGCCACGACTCGCGTGCCGTAGCGGATGCCCACCCCGAGCGAGCCGAGCAGGGCGAACGCCGCGGCCTGGAACGCCGTCTGCGCCGCGCGGTACACCTCGGCGGGGGCATCCACCCGCTGCTCGAGCGAGACCATGACGCGCTTGCCGTCGTCGACGAACATCGCGTGCCCGTAGTGCTCGCGCGCGAGCTCCTCGACGGCAGCGCGGGCGGGAGCGGGCAGCGCGACGCTCTCGTCGATCTCGAGCGCCCCGAGACCCGCGGGCGTGATGGGCGCCCAGACGCCGCCCTTCTCGAACACGCCGAACACGAGGGCGGAGTCCCGCAGACCGGCGGCGACGAGCCGCGACACCACCTGCGAGCGCATGAACTCGTCACTGCGGCCCGTGATGAACGCGACCGGCACACCGGCGTGCGCCAGGGTCAGCAGATCGTCGACGATCGAGGGGATGGCGATGGTGCGCGACTCGGGGCTCGCGATGGGCCCGTCGACGTCGAGCAGCAGCCCCAGGGGAGCGATGATGGCCTCATGACCCGACTGAGCACTCTCACCCGTCATTGGACTCCTCGCGCCATCGTGTTCCTCGTTCTCGCGGTGATCGGCCTCGTCGGCACGTGGACGTACAACGTCATCGCCATCATCGAGCGCAACGACTTCCTGGGCGACTGGTTCAATAATGGCCCGGCGGTCGGATCCCTCACGACCGACCTCCTCATCATGGCCGTCGCCGGCTGCGCCTTCATCGTCATCGAGGGCCGGCGACTCGGCATGAAGCACCTGTGGGCGTACATCGCCTTCTCGGGGCTCACCGCGATCGCCTTCACGTTCCCGCTGTTCCTGGCGAACCGCGAGCGGGCGCTGAAGCGGCAGGCCGAGAACATGGCACCCTCGGTGGAATGACGTACCGGTCTGACGCCGCCACCCGGGCGCGCCGTCGGACCTTCGGGGTGCTGCGCCTGCTCGCCGCCGTCACCGGCGTGATCGCCCTCGTCGCCCGCTTCGAGTACGGGCTCGGCTTCAGCGCCTTCGCCTCGGCGAACTTCTTCGCCTACCTCACCGTGCAGAGCAACATGGTGGCGGTGGTCGCGAACGTCGCCTGCGGCGTCGTGGCCCTGCGGCGGGCATCCGACCCCTGGTGGATGCCCGGACTGCGCGCCGCCGTCACGAGCTTCCTCCTCGTGGCCGGCATCGTCTTCGCCCTGCTCGCCTCGCAGGCCGCCGAGCGCGGCTACCGCCTCGACGTGCCCTGGAGCGACCAGATCCTGCACTACTGGCTGCCGGCCTACCTGCTGCTCGACTGGCTGTTCGCGCCGGGGGAGCGCCGGGTCAGCTGGCGCATCATGGCGGTCGTCGTCGGGTACCCGGTCGGCTGGGGTCTCGTCACCCTCGTGCGCGGGCCGCTCGTCGGCTGGTACCCCTACTTCTTCCTCGACCCGGCGCAGGTGAGCGGCTTCGGCGAGTTCGCGCTGTTCAGCCTCGCCGCGCTCGCCCTCTTCGCCCTCATCGCGGCGCTGCTCATCCTCGAGGGCCGGTTCCACCCGCTGCGGCGCCTGGAATCGGCGATCGGGATGCTGCGCCTCAGCCGCGCAGGAACGGCGCCAGGGACTCGACCACGACGTCGATGGCCTCGTCCTCGCCGAGCCCCGCGAACCGCCGGGCCTCCGCGCCGCTGAGCACCCCGACGAGCACGGGGTCGCCCGTCACGGCCTGGAGGTTGACCCAGGTGCGGATCAGCGCGCCGCCGTCGGTCGGCACGAGGCTCCAGGCCTCGGCGCTCTCCGTCCAGACCGGCTCGGAGTAGCGCACCCACACCGTCTCGAGGTACCCGACCGCGAGTGCGGCGATGCCCCGCCGGTTGGTGAGCGGCAGCTCGGGCTCGAAGGTGATGCCGCCCGACTTCAGCACCCCGAGCGGCACGGTGAGGACCGCGCGGTCGACGGTGAGCGACTCGCCCGTGCCGAGGCGCAGGCCCAGCGAGGCCTCCTCGCGCTGCACGGCGGTGACGGCGCTCGACTGCAGCACGTCGATCCCGTCGAGCAGCAGGTCGACGTACCGCTGCAGCCCGCCGACCGACAGCTTCCGGTCGCCGGTCGGCCGCTCGTCGAGGGAGTACCGCGCCGAGAGGCGCCGCGCCTCCGCTCCCGTGTCGATGCCGAGCGCGTCGGTGAGCAGGGCGGCCGCCTCGCGCGGCGAGGGACCCTCGCCGATCGGCGTCTCATCGAGGGGGGCGAGGCGGGCGAGAGCGCCGCTCACGGGCAGATCGAAGGCCACCTCGGCCGCCGCCGCGGCCACCGAGCCGGCGAGCATCTCGACGGCCTCGGCGGTCGTGCCGGCATCGAGCTCGCGATCCTCGGCCCGCACGGACGTGCGGGGCAGGAGCTCGGTCTCGACCCCCGCCTCCTCCAGGGCGGCGAGCAGCACGTCGTCGCGACCCTCGCGCAGCCACAGGGCGCCGAGCTCGTCGGGCTGCTGCCCCGCGCCGTCGACGGTGCGGATGCGCCCGCCGACGCGCTCGCGCGCCTCGATGACGTAGACCTCGAAGCCGGCGTCGCGGATGCGGCGCGCGGCGATCGCGCCCGCGAGGCCGGCGCCGACGACCGCGATGCGCTCGCCCTCCTCGGCCAGGGCGAGCAGCTCCTCGGCCGCCCGCTCGCCGCTCTCGCGGGCGCCCTCCAGGCTGCTGGGGGCCGTGCGGGAGGTCGCCTCGCCGGCGAAGAACAGCCGGTCGTCGACCGGCGCGGCCAGATCGTCGCGCCGGTCGGGCGTCTCGCCGACGGGGAGGAAGCTCGTGGCGCCCTGCGCGAAGCCGTCGCCCGTCCAGTCGCTGCGGCGGATGGAGACGGGCCGCAGGGGGTCGACGGGAGGCGTCGTGGTGGGGGCGGGGGTCGGCGTCGGGCGCTCCGGCGTGCACGCGGCGAGCGCCAGCACCGAGGCGCCGGTGGCCCCGGCGAGGAGGGTGCGTCGCGACACGGTCATCGCGCGCAACCCTACCGGGAGCATCCCGCCGCGGGATCGACCCGTCGCCGAACGACCGAACGGCCCCGGGAGCGGAGCTCACCGGGGCCGTTCACCTGACGAATCAGGCCTGTCTCAACCAGGTCGAAACCTATGGTCGAACGACCGACGAGAACGGATTCTCATCGGCCGGACCAGCGTGCGCGAGGGGGGACTTGAACCCCCACGCCCTATACGGGCACTAGCACCTCAAGCTAGCGCGTCTGCCATTTCCGCCACCCGCGCTGGTCCGGCTGCTCCGCACGAGGGCGGGGCAACCGAGAGACGACATTAGCACGTCCGCAGACCCCCCTCGCACCGCGGCGAGCGCCGGGTAGCGTGGAGGTCATGGCAGGCGACGAGCTCCACGACACCGCCCGGATCGCGCGCGATCTCATCCGCTTCGACACGAGCAACTACGGGGAGGGGCGAAGCAACGGCGAGACCGAGGCGGCCGAGTACGTGGGCGCGCTGCTCGAGGGGATGGGGCTCGAGCCCGAGTACATCGACGCCACACCGGGCCGCACGAGCGTCATCGCGCGCGTCGAGGGCTCGTACGAGCATCCCGTCGACACCGCCCGCGGCGAGCGCCCCGCGCTCGTCGTGCACGGCCACCTCGACGTCGTCCCCGCCGACCCGGCCAACTGGTCGGTCGACCCCTTCGCAGGCGAGATCCGCGACGGCATGCTGTGGGGCCGCGGCGCCGTCGACATGAAGAACATGGACGCGATGATCCTCACCGCTCTCGGCGAGATCCTCGGCTCGGGCGCCCGGCCGAACCGCGACCTGATCGTCGGATTCTTCTCCGACGAGGAGAACGGCGGGGTCTACGGCTCGCACCACCTCGTGCACCACCGCCCCGAGCTCTTCGCCGGCGCGACGGAGGCCATCAGCGAGGTCGGCGGCTACTCGGTCGAGATCGGCGGGCATCGCGCGTACCTGCTGCAGACGGGGGAGAAGGCCCTGGTCTGGATCCGTCTGCGCACGCGCGGCACCGCCGCCCACGGCTCCCGCGTCATCCACGACAACGCCGTCACCAAGCTCGCCGAGGCCATCGCGCTCCTCGGCCGGCGCGAGTGGCCCCTGCACCTCACGGGCACCACCGAGCGCCTGCTCGCCGAGATCGCCCGCCTGCTCGGCGTCGACCCCGAGCGCACGGGGCCCGACGAGCTCATGCTGCGCTCCGGCACCGCGGCCGGGTTCCTCACCGCGACCCTGCGTACGACGAGCAACCCGACGCTCCTGCAAGCCGGGTACAAGCACAACGTCATCCCCGACACCGCCGAGGCGCTCGTCGACATCCGCACGCTGCCGGGCGAGGAGGACGCCGTTCTCGCCGAGGTGCGCGCCATGCTGCCCGACGACGTCGAGATCGAGGTGGTCGTGCGCGACGTCGGCCTCGAGAACCCCTTCGAGGGGCCGCTCGTCGAGGCCATGGTGGCGACGCTGCAGCGGCACGATCCCGAGGCGCAGGTGCTGCCGTACCTGCTGAGCGGGGGCACCGACAACAAAGCGCTCAGCGAGCTCGGCATCACCGGGTACGGCTTCGCCCCGCTCAAGCTGACGCCCGACCTCGACTTCCCGGCGATGTTCCACGGGGTCGACGAGCGCGTGCCGCTCTCGGCGCTCGAGTTCGGGCACGCCGCGCTCACCGACCTGCTGCGCCGCTACTAGAGTCTGCGGGTGTCGTTCCTCGAAGCCCTCGTCCTCGGCCTCATCCAGGGCCTGACGGAGTTCCTCCCCATCTCCTCCAGCGCGCACCTCCGCATCGCGGGCGAGATCCTCCCCAGCGCCCAGGATCCCGGAGCGACCTTCACCGCCATCACGCAGATCGGCACCGAGCTGGCGGTGCTGCTCTACTTCTGGAAGGACATCACGCGCATCATCGGCGCGTGGTTCCGGCACGTGCTGCGGCGCGAGCTGCCGGCGAACCACCCCGATGTGCGCATGGGCTGGCTCATCATCATCGGCACGATCCCGATCGTGGTGGTCGGATTCCTGGCGCAGGAGTACATCCGCTCCGCGTTCCGCTCGCTCTGGCTCGTCGCCATCGTGCTCATCGTCTTCGGCATCATCCTGGGGCTCGCCGACCGTCTGGGCCGCCGCACGCGCGAGCTCACCGAGCTGAGCTACCCGCACGGTCTCGCCTACGGGGCTGCGCAGATGCTCGCCCTCGTGCCCGGCGTCTCGCGCTCGGGCGCCACCACGACCATGGGCCTCGCCCTCGGCTACACGCGGCCGGCGGCGGCGCGCTACGCCTTCCTGCTGGCCGTGCCCGCGGTCTTCGGCAGCGGGCTCTACGAGCTCGTCACCGCCATCCGCGAGCCGGGCGCGAGCCCCTTCTCGGCGCTCGAGATCACGGCCGCGACCGTCGTCGCCTTCGGCGTCGGCCTGGCCGTCATCGCGGGGCTCATGCGCTACATCTCGAAGCGCTCGTTCCTGCCCTTCGTGATCTACCGGGTCGTGCTCGGCAGCGTGCTGCTCGTGCTGCTCGCGACGGGCGTTCTCGACCCGCTGTAGCGCCTCGGTCGGTCACGCCGGGGCGGGCGGCCCGTCCTCCGGCTCCGGCGTCGCCCCCGGCTCCTCGCCGGGCTCCTCGTCGTCCTCGTGGGTGCGCAGGTACCGCTCGAACTCCTGCGCGATCGCCTCGCCGCTGGCCTCGGGCGCCTCCACGGCATCCCGCGCCCGTTCGAGCGCAACGATGTAGGTCGACATCTCCTCGTCGTCCTCCGCGAGGGAGTCGATGCCCTCCTCCCACGCGCGGGCCTCGTCGACGAGGTCGCCGCGGGGGATGGTGACGTCGACGAACTCCTCGAGCTTGTCGAGCAGGGCGAGGATCGCCTTGGGGGAGGGCGCGTTGTGCACGTAGTGGGGCACCGAGGCCCACAGCGTGACCACCGGGATGCCCACCTCCTCCGCCGCTGCCGCGATGACGCTGAGGATGCCGACAGGGCCCTCGTAGGTCGAGCGCTCGATCCCGAGCTCCTCGCGCACCTGCGCGTTCTCACTGGAGGCGTGCACCGCGATCGGCCGCGAGTGCGGCACGTCGGCGAGCAGCGCGCCGAGCATGATGATGCCCGTGATGTCGGCCGTGAGCGCCTGATCCATCGTCTCGGTGGCGAAGGTGCGCCAGCCCCGGCTCGGCTCGGTGCCGACGAGCAGGTAGATGTTGTCGTGATTGGTGCCGCTGACGTTGAGCGGACCCTCGGGGGCGACCTCGCGGGGGAGTCCGTCGTCGTTCGCCGGGCCGAACATCGTCACCGCCGGCCAGCGCAGCACGCGACGGCCGTCATCGGTGGTCTCGATCTGTGGGCGGTTCAGCTGGAAGTCGTAGTAGTCCTCCGGATCGATGTCGGCGATCTGCACGACGTCGAGCACCTCCTTGAGGGCCTTGACCGCGCCGCTCGCCGCTTCGCCGGCGTCGTTCCAGCCCTCGAAGGCCACGACGAGCAGTCGTCCGCTGCGGAACAGATCGGTGGAGGTCACGCACTCGCCTTAGGGGTCGGGGGCCGCGCACGCGGGGCGGCGCGGGGGACTCCCCAGGATAGAACGCCTCTAGACTCGTCCGTCGTGACCACACCGCATCACGCCCTCGACCGGCCCGCCGCCGTGCTGTGGGACATGGACGGCACGATCGTCGACACCGAGCCGTACTGGATGTCGGCCGAGACCGCTCTCGTCGCCGAGCACGGGGGCACCTGGAGCCACGACGACGCCATGCAACTCGTCGGCTCGGGCCTGGAGAACTCCGCCCGCATCCTGCAGGAGGCGGGCGTCGCGCTCTCCACCGACGAGATCATCGACCACCTGACCGATCGGGTCATGGCGCAGATCGCCGAGAGCGTGCCCTGGCGCCCGGGAGCGCGCGAGCTGCTGGCGGCGCTGCGCGCGGAGGGCATCCCCGTCGCCCTCGTCACCATGTCGCTGCGGCGCATGGCCCTCGCAGTCGCCGAGGCGATCGGCGACGACGTCTTCGCCGAGGTCGTCGCGGGCGACGACGTCGAGCACGCCAAGCCCCACCCCGAGCCGTACCTGCTCGCGGCCGAGCGCCTCGGCGTGCCCATCGAGAGTTGCGTCGCGATCGAGGACAGCGAGTTCGGTCTCGTCTCGGCCATCGCCTCGGGAGCCGCCACCGTCGGCGTGCCCTGCCACGTCGATCTGCACGAGGCCCCGACCCACGTGCTCTGGCCGACGCTCGACGGCCGCGGCGTCGACGACCTCGCCGCCGCCCTGCACCGCCACCACCACCCGGAAGGCACCTCATGACCCTGCGCCGCCAGTCCGGCCCCTTCGTCGAGGGCGATCAGGTGCAGCTCACCGACCCCAAGGGCCGCATGACGACCGTGACCCTCGAGCAGGGCAAGGCGCTGCACACGCACCGCGGCATCCTTCCCCACGAGCAGCTCATCGGCCTCTCCGACGGCAGCGTCGTCGAGAACTCCGCCGGCGTCGTCTACCTCGCGCTGCGCCCGCTGCTCAACGACTTCGTCATGTCGATGCCCCGCGGCGCCGCGATCGTCTACCCGAAGGATGCGGGCCAGATCGTCTCGATCGCCGACGTGTTCCCCGGCGCCACGGTGGTCGAGGCCGGCGTCGGCTCCGGCGCGCTCTCCATGTCGTTGCTGCGCGCGATCGGTCCGAGCGGCCGCCTGCTGAGCTTCGAGCGCCGGGCCGAGTTCGCCGACATCGCCCGCGGCAACGCGGCCGCCTTCTTCGGCGAGGCCCCCGAGAACTGGACGATCACCCTCGGCGATCTGCAGGATGCCCTGCCCGCGACCGTCGCGCCGGCCACGGTCGACCGCGTCGTGCTCGACATGCTCGCGCCCTGGGAGTGCCTGCCCGCCGTGGCCGAGGCGCTCGCGCCCGGCGGCGTCGTGCTCTGCTACGTCGCGACCGCCACCCAGCTCTCCCGCACGGCCGAGGCCATCCGGGGCATGGAGCGCTTCACCGAGCCGCTCTCCAGCGAGACGATGGTGCGCGGCTGGAACGTCGACGGCCTCTCGGTGCGCCCCGACCACCGCATGGTGGCGCACACCGGCTTCCTCATCACCGCCCGCCTCCTCGCCCCGGGGGCGCCCCCGTTCACCAAGGCGCGCCGCGGCTCGAAGACCGAGCACAGCGAGGAGGACGTCGAGCTGTGGACGCCCGGGGCCCTCGGCGACCGGCAGGCGAGCGACAAGCGGCTGCGCAAGGCCGTGCGCGAGTCGCAGTCCCTCGCCGAGCGCTCGGCGCTGCGGAACTCCCCGCGGCAGACCGAGGGCACGGCGCCGCTCGAGAGCGCCGACGGCACGGCCGAGCAGCCGCCCGCCGCCCCCGACGAGCCCGGAGCCAGCCGGTAGAGTGGCCAGGCCCACCCCCCACGCGACAAGAAGAGGTTCCGTGCGCACTGAAGCTGCCGCGCTCATCCTGAGCGGCGTCCTGCTCGCCTCCCTGACGGCCTGCACCGCCGCGCCCGCGGTCTGCGAGCCCGTCATCGGCGCCGGTTCCGGCGCGGCGACGGTCGACGCCGCCGGCGAGGTGGGGGAGACCCCCGAGGTCACGTTCCCCACGCCGCTCTTCTCCGAGCGCCCCCAGAAGGCGGTGCTCGTGCCCGGCGACGGCGTGATCGTGCCCACCGGCGGCATCGTCGATCTCGAGGTGAGCCTGTTCGACGCCTCGAGCGGCGAGCTCATCACCGCGACCGCCTACGACGAGGAGCAGGAGCCGCTGCGCACGACCGCCGGCGAGGCCGTCGAGGGGTCGACCACGCCGCTCTTCGCCGAGGCCGTGCAGTGCGCCGAGGTCGGCTCGCGCATCGCCGTGACCGGGTCGATCGCCGACGTCTTCGGCGCCGGCACGCTCGACCCCGGGCTCGGAATCGAGGACGACGCGCCCGTCATCGCCGTGATCGACGTCATGCAGAGCTACCTCGGCCGCGCGACCGGCACGCCGCAGCTCGGCGCGCAGGGCGTGCCCGCCGTCGTCTCGAGCCCCGAGGGCGTCCCCGGCGTCACCATCCCCGACGAGGAGGCTCCTGACGAGCTGCGCACGCACGTGCTCGTGAGCGGCGACGGCGACACCGTCGAGGAGTCCGACCGCGTGGTGCTGCACTACACGGGCCTGCTCTGGGACGAGAAGACGGTCTTCGACTCCAGCTGGGAGCGCGGCGCCGCCGCGACCTTCCCCGCGGTGAGCTTCGAGGACGACCCGGAGGGCGTCGTGCCGGGGCTCGCCGAGGCGCTCGTCGGCAGCACCGTCGGATCCCAGCTGGTCGTCGTCATCCCGCCGGAGGACGGCTACCCCGAGGGCCAGGCGCCCGCCACGGTACCCGCCGGCTCGACGATGGTCTTCGTCGTCGACGTCCTCGGCATCGAGGAGTAGCGGCCGCGATGGCCGCCCGCCGCTCCGCCGACGCGACCGGAGCGCCCGGTGCCTCCGGCGCGTCCGGCGCCGTGCGCGCCCGCGTGCCCGTCGAGCGGCGCCAGTTCAACCTCGTGCTCGCGCTCGTGGCCACCACGCAGGGCCTCACCAAGCACGAGCTGCTCTCGACCGTGCACGGCTACGCCGAGCGCTACGCCGTGGCCGCCGATCGCGACAACCTCGAGCGCCAGTTCGAGCGCGACAAGGACGACCTGCGCGAGCTCGGCGTGCCGCTCGAGACCGTCGCGCCCCCCGGCGCCGAGGACGACACGAAGCAGCAGCGCTACCGCATCGCGAAGGAGCGCTACCAGCTGCCGGAGGACGTCGAGTTCTCGGCCGAGGAGTACGCCCTGCTGACGCTCGCCGGCCAGGTATGGCGCGAGGGATCGCTCTCCGAGCACTCCCGGCGCGCGCTCGTGAAGCTGCGCTCCTTCGGTCTCTCGGTCGACGCGCAGGAGCTCGGCTTCGCCCCGTCCATCGGCACCCGCGATCCGGCCTACGACCCGCTCGCCGCCGCCATCGACCGCGGTCGGCAGGTGAGCTTCCCCTACCTCAAGGCCGGGCACGGCGAGCCCGAGCGCCGCCGCGTCTCGCCCCTCGCCCTCGTCAACCACGAGGGCCGCTGGCATCTGCAGGCCCACGACGAGCTCGCCGACGGCTCGCGCACCTTCCTGCTGCGCCGCATCGTGGGCGCGGTGCGCATCGAGGATGCCCCCGCCCGCCCCGCGGCGCCCGACGAGGCCGCCCGGGCCGCCGCCGAGCTGCAGCGCGTCTGGGAGCGCACGACCGCCCTCGTGCGCACGACGAGCGGGAGCGAGGCCGACGTCGTGCTGCGCAACCGCGCCGGCACCGAGGTCGAGCCGGTCGCGGGCGGCGAGGGGGCCGAGGCCCTGCGCATCCGCACCACCGACCTCGACGTGCTCGCCGACGAGCTCGCCGCGTTCGGCGCGGGCGTGCGCGTGCTCGAGCCCGAGACCCTGCGCACCGCGGTGCTCGACCGCTGGCGCGCCGTGGCGGTGGCCCATGGCTGAGCGCCGCGCCCCTCAGAAGTCGGGCGAGAAGCTCGCGTTCCTGCTCGCCCTCGTGCCGTACCTCATCGACCAGGCCCGGGTGACGGTCGCCGAGGCGGCCGCGCACTTCGGCGTGACGCCGGCCCAGATGCGCGAGTACGTCACCTACCTCACCGCCACGGGGGATCCCGGGGCGGAGGGGCTCTACCAGCACGACGGGCTCTTCGACATCGACTGGGACGACTTCGACGAGCGCGACGTCATCCGGTTCCGCGCGGCGCCCCTGCAGCAGCGGCCACGCTTCTCGGCGCGCGAGGCGGCGGCGCTGCTGGCCGGCCTGCAGTCGGTGGCGGCGCTGCCCGAGTTCGCCGAGCGGCCCGAGATCGGGCAGCTCATGGCGAAGCTCGCACGGGGCTCGGCCTCGACGGTGACGCCGCTCGCCGTGCATCCCACCGCCGTCGACCCGCTGCGCACGATCGTCGCCGCCGCCGTCGCCGGCCGGGAGCGCCTGCGCATCGACTACGTCACGAGCAAGGGCGAGCGCGAGCTGCGCGAGGTCGACCCGTTGCGGCTCGAGTCGATCGACGACGTCTGGTACCTGCGCGGCTGGAGCCTCAGCCGCGATGCCGAGCGCACGTTCCGGCTCGACCGCATGGCGAGCGCCGAGCCGATCGGCCCCGCAGCCGCCCACCCGGCCTCGACCGCGCCGGGCGAGCTCTTCCGCGGCGACGCCGACGACCTGCGGGTGACGGTCGGGATGCCCGCCTCGGCCCTCGGCCTGCTGCACGACTTCCTCGGCCCCGAGGACGAGGTGGTCTACTCGGGCGACCAGGCCGTCGTGACGATCCCGCTCGCGCACGAGGGCATGATCGGCCGGCTGGCCGCGCGCCTCGCCGGGGTCGGCAGCATCACCGCCCCCGAGCACGCGCGCCGCACGGCCGCCGAGTGGGCCAGGGCGGCGCTGGCCGCCGCCGGCGAGACCCCCGCCCCCGCGTAGGGCGATCGCACGGCGGGCTCCCGGGGAGCGCCGCGGTCGAGCGCCCCTCGTCGCGGCTAGACTGGAAGGGCACCGCTTCGACGATATGAAGGACGTGAGCAGTCATGCCTCAACTCTCCGGGTGGACCGGCCTCATCCTGCTGCTGGTCATCCTGCTCCTCTTCGCCGCTCCGAAGCTGCCACAGCTCGCCAAGAGCCTCGGCCAGTCGGCGACGATCTTCAAGAAGGAGATCAAGGCGGGCAAGGAGGACGACGACGCGTCCGCGGAGGCGGGCACGACGACCGCCGCTCCGAGCACGTCGGCACCCGCCCCGCAGCAGTCCGCGGCTCCCAGCACGGGCGAGGGCCCCGACTCCACCGCCTCGAAGTAACCGGTGGCCGGTCGCTCCCCGCGGCCCCGGAATCCCGAGGGCCGCATGACCCTCGGCGCGCACCTCGTCGAGCTGCGCAAGCGCATCACCATCGCGGGTCTGTCGATCGTCCTCGCGGCGATCCCCGCCTGGTGGGCGGTCGACCCGATCTGGGAGGCGCTCAGCGCGCCCGTGCTCGAGGTCGCCGAGGCGCAGAACCGCGCGGCGAGCCTCAACTACACGACCATCGGCGAGGCCTTCGACACCCGCCTGCTCATCATGATCGTCGTCGGCATCGTCGCCTCCTCGCCGATCTGGCTCTACCAGCTGTGGGCGTTCATCGTCCCGGCGCTGCACCGCGAGGAGAAGCGCTACGCGATCGGCTTCCTCGCCGCCTCCGCCCCGCTCTTCATCGGCGGCTGCCTCGCGGCCTGGTTCGTGTTCCCCAACATCGTCATCCTGCTCACCGGCTTCGGCTTCGCCGAGTCGGCCACGCTGCTGAGCGCTCGTACCTACCTCGACTTCTCGCTGAAGTTCATCCTGGCGATCGGCGCGGGCTTCATCTTCCCCGTCATCCTCGTGGCGCTGAACTTCGCCCGCGTCATCACCGGCGTCGGCATCCTGAAGGCCTGGCGCTGGGCCATCCTCGGCGTCACCACGTTCACCGCGCTCGCCACGCCGGCGGCCGACGTGCTCTCGATGGTGCTGCTCGCCATCCCCATGATCGGGCTCTACTTCGCCGCCGCCGCCATCGCCGTGCTGCACGACAAGCGGGTCGCGAAGAAGGATGCGGCCTTCGCCGCCGAGTACGGCATCGACACGGCCGACGCATGAGCGACCCCAGCCCCGCGGAACGGTTCGCCGCCGCCGCGGCCCTGCGCCAGCATCCGCGCCTGAGGGCCTTCCGCGACCAGGCCGCCTTCGACCTCGACCCCTTCCAGCAGACCGCCTGCGCGGCGCTCGAGGAGGGCCGCAGCGTGCTCGTCGCCGCGCCCACGGGCGCCGGCAAGACGATCGTGGCCGAGTTCGGGGTGTTCCTGGCGATGTTCGACCCGCGCGCGAAGATCTTCTACACCGCGCCGATGAAGGCGCTCAGCAACCAGAAGTACAACGAGTTCGTCGCGACCTACGGGGCGAGCGAGGTCGGCCTGCTGACGGGCGACACGAACATCAACGCCTCCGCGCGCATCGTCGTGATGACGACCGAGGTGCTGCGCAACATGCTCTACGCCGACTCCGACCTGCTGCGCGATCTGGCCTACGTCGTCATGGACGAGGTGCACTACCTCGCCGACCGGTTCCGCGGGGCGGTGTGGGAGGAGGTCATCATCCACCTGCCGCCCGAGGTGCGCATGATCTCGCTCAGCGCGACCGTGTCGAACGCCGAGGAGTTCGGCGACTGGCTGCAGGCCGTGCGCGGCGATACCGACGTCATCGTCAGCGAGACGCGGCCCGTGCCGCTCGAGCAGCACGTCGTCGTGCGCTCGAAGATGGTCGACCTCTTCGACTCGAGCGGGCAGGCGGCCACCAACCGCGTCAACCCCGAGCTCGTGCAGCTCGCGCGCGCGGGCGGGCACACCCCGCACCGCGGGCGGCAGCACCACCCGCGCCGGTGGGAGAAGCGGGCGGAGGGCGACGGGCGGGCATCCCGCGCCGACATCGTGGGGATGCTGCAGCAGCGCGATCTGCTGCCCGCCATCTTCTTCATCTTCAGCCGGGCCGGCTGCGACGGCGCCGTCACCCAGCTGCTGCGCACCGGCGTGCGGTTGACGGAGGCGCACGAGCGCGAGGAGATCCGCCAGATCGTCGAGGAGCGCTGCCGCACGCTGCGCGACGACGACCTCGCGGTGCTCGGCTACTGGGAGTGGCTCGACGGACTGCAGCGCGGCGTCGCGGCGCACCACGCCGGCATGCTGCCCGCCTTCAAGGAGGTGGTCGAGGAGCTGTTCCAGAAGAAGCTCGTCAAGGTCGTCTTCGCGACCGAGACCCTCGCCCTCGGCATCAACATGCCCGCCCGCACCGTGGTGCTGGAGAAGCTCGAGAAGTTCAACGGCGAGGCGCGCGTGCCGATCACGCCGGGGGAGTACACCCAGCTCACCGGGCGTGCCGGACGCCGCGGCATCGACACGCAGGGGCACTCGGTCATCCAGTGGACGAACGGTCTCGACCCGCAGGCCGTCGCCTCGCTCGCCTCCCGCCGCACGTACCCGCTGAACTCGAGCTTCCGACCGACGTACAACATGGCCGTCAACCTCATCGAGCAGTTCGGCCGCCAGCGCACCCGCGAGATCCTCGAGAGCTCGTTCGCGCAGTTCCAGGCCGACCGCGCGGTCGTCGATCTCGCCCGCACGGTGCGCAAGCAGCAGGCCTCGCTCGAGGGCTACGCGCAGTCGATGCAGTGCCACCTGGGCGACTTCGGCGAGTACGCGGCGCTGCGCCGCGAGCTCAGCGACCTCGAGCGGCTGCGCGCCCAGAAGGGCGAGGCCGGGGGGCGGGCGGAGCGCGATCGCCGTCAGCGCCAGATCGAGGGCGTGCGCACCCGCATGCGCAAGCACCCGTGCCACGGCTGCGCCGACCGCGAGGCGCACTCCCGCTGGGCCGAGCGCTGGTGGCGGCTCAAGCGCGAGAGCGACAAGGTCAGCCGGCAGATCCACGGCCGCACGGGCGCCGTCGCGCAGGTCTTCGACCGCGTCGTCGACGTGCTGCGCCGCCTCGACTACCTCGTCCCCGACGAGCACGGGCGCCTCGGCCTCTCGCACGACGGCCGAGCGCTGCGCCGCATCTACGGCGAGCGCGATCTGCTCGTGGCCGAGAGCCTGCGCACGGGTCTCTGGAACGACCTCGACGCCCCCTCCCTCGCGGCGATGGCCTGCGCGATCGTCTTCGAGGCCCGTCGCGACGACGGCCAGGCGCCCGAGTACGCTCTGCCCCGCGGCGCCTTCCGCCCGGCGCTCGAGCGCACCCAGCTGCTGTGGGCCGAGCTCGACGACCTCGAGCAGGAGCACAAGCTGCCCGGCACCATCCCGCTCGCCACGACGCTCTCGCTGCCCATGTACCAGTGGGCGAACGGCGCTCCGCTCGAGAAGGTGCTGCGCGAGGCGGGCCTCGCGGCGGGCGACTTCGTGCGCTGGTGCAAGCAGACGATCGATCTGCTCGACCAGATCTCGATCGTCGCCGACGGGCAGGTCGGGCGCACCGCGCGCGCGGCCCTCGACGGGGTGCGGCGCGGCATCGTGGCCTACAGCTCGGTGGCGTGAGCATCCATCGTCGCCCTTCTAGAATCGGTCGGGTGATGGATGCCGCGCTCGCCCCGCGCGCCACCCCCACCCGTCTCGCTCCGCCGCCCGAACCCGCGCATGCCGCCGCCGGCATGCCCATCGGGATCGCCCTGCTCGCCGCCGCGGCCGCCGGGCTGCTGCTCGACGCCGGGTTCCCCGACCGCGGCTGGTGGCCCTTGTCGATCGCGGGCACCGCGCTGCTCCTGCTGAGCCTGCGGGGTCGCAGCCTGCGCGGGGCGATGCTCGTCGGCGCGGTGGGCGGCTTCGTCTACTACGGCGCGCTCATCGAGTGGCTCACCGTGTACCTGGGGCTCGTGCCGTGGCTCGCGCTGACCATCGCGCAGGTGCTCTGGGTGGCGCTCGGCGCCGTGCCGATCGCGCTCGCCTGGCGCTGGCTGCCCCGCGCCTTCCCCGGTGGACTCGGTCGGCTGGTGCTGCTGCCCGTCGTGCTCGCCGCGTTCTGGATGCTGCGCGAGAGCGTCGCGAACGTGTTCCCCTGGGGCGGCTTCGCCTGGGGCAGGCTCGCCGTCACGCAGGCCGAGGGCCCGCTCGCCGGCTGGGCCGGCTGGGTCGGGATGTCGGGCCTCACCTTCCTCGTCGCGCTCGTCGGGGCGCTGCTCGCGGTCGTCGCCGTCGAGCGCCGCACCCCGGCGCTCGCCCGCGCCGTGCTCGTCACGGGGCTCGCCGCCGTGCTGCTCGCGTGGCCGGCGTTCCCGACCGCGGTCTCGGGCACCGCCCGGGTCGCCGCCGTGCAGGGCGACTCCGAGGCGGGGCTCTTCGCCGCCCGCGAGCGGGGCGCCATCCTGCAGGACCACTACGACGCCACCCGGCCGCTCTTCGACGCGGGGGAGGAGCTCGACCTCGTGGTCTGGCCCGAGAACGCGAGCGACATCGACCCGCTGCGCGACGAGTACTCGGCCTCGGTGCTCGACGCCGTGACCCGCAACCTCGACGCGCCCCTCATCGTCGGCACGATCACGCAGGAGGGGGAGGAGACCTTCAACTCCGCCCTGCTGTGGCGGTCCGGCGAGGGCAGCGTCGACCAGTACGACAAGATCCACCCGGTGCCCTTCGCCGAGTACCTGCCCGAGCGCGACTTCTTCTACCCGCTCGCCCCCGACCTGTTCGACCTCGTGCCGCGCGACTACTCCTTCGGCCAGCGCGACACCATCCTCGACGACGCCGAGCTCATCGCCCGCGGCATCGTCACCGGCATCGCCATCTGCTACGACATCGTCGACGACGACCTGCTCGCCCGCATGATCGACGAGGGCGCCACGCTCATCGCCGCCCCCACGAACAACGCCGACTTCGGCCGCAGCGACCAGAACGTGCAGCAGCTGGCCATCGCCCGCCTGCGGGCCATCGAGCAGGGCCGCAGCGTCGTGCAGGCCTCGACCGTCGGCGCGAGCGCCATCATCGGCCCTGACGGCCGCGACATCGACAGCCTGCCGCTCTACGAGGCCGGGTACATGGTCGCCGAGGTGCCGCTCAGCTCGAGCGTGACGCCCGCGCACGCGCTCGGCCGCACCCTCGAGTTCGGGCTCGGGATGCTCGCGCTCTCCTCGCTCGCCCTCGCGGCCCTGCACCTCGGGCGCGAGGGGCGGCGCGCGGTCGACCCGCGCCGATCCGGGCCCCTCGGCTGGAGCGCGGCGAACCCGGAGCAGCGACGGTGACCCGCGAGCCCGCCTCCCGGGTGCTCGTGGTCCTGCCGACGTACAACGAGGCCGGGAGCATCCGCGCCATCATCGACCGCGTGCGCGCCGCCGTGCCCGAGGCCGACCTGCTCGTCGTCGACGACGCCTCGCCCGACGGCACCGGCGCGATCGTCGACGAGCTCGCCGCGATCGATCCGGCCGTCGGGGTGCTGCACCGCTCGGGCAAGCAGGGTCTCGGCTCGGCCTACCTCGCCGGCTTCGCCCGCGCCCGCGCGGCCGGGTACCGCTACGTCGTCGAGATCGACGCCGACGGCTCGCACGACCCGGCCGAGCTGCCGACGATGATCGCGCTCGCCGAGGCGCAGTCCGCCGACCTGGTCATCGGCTCCCGCTGGGTGCCCGGGGGCAGCGTCGTCAACTGGCCGTGGCTGCGCCGCGCCATCTCCCGCTCGGGCAACCGGTACGCCGGGCGGCTGCTGCGCTCGGGCATCGCCGACATCACCGCGGGGTTCCGCGTCTACCGCGTCACCGCGCTCGAGGGCGTCGACGACGCGGTCGTCTCCTCGCACGGGTACTGCTTCCAGGTCGAGACGGCGTGGATGCTCGAGCGCGCGGGCAAGCGCATCCTCGAGCATCCCATCGCCTTCGTCGAACGCGCCTCGGGCCGCTCGAAGATGCACGCCGGCATCGTGGCCGAGGCGCTCTGGCGCGTCACCGCCTGGGGCGTGCGCGACCGCCTGCGGGGCAGGGCGCCCGTCGGCGCGAGCCGGAGCTAGGCTCCGAGCTTCTCGCTCCCGGCCGTGCCGCGGCGCTCGCGCAGCAGCTGCAGGCGCTCCTCGAGCAGCTCCTCGAGCTCGGCGATGCTGCGGCGCTCGAGCAGCATGTCCCAGTGGGTGCGGGCGGCCTTGATCTCGCCCTGCACGATGTCGATCGGCGTGCCGTCGGGGGCGAGGAGGACGCCCTCGCGGCCGCTCTTGGGCGACTCCCACGTGTCGGGCAGTTCGGCGTCGGCCGAGAACACGACCTCGAAGAACTCGCCGTCGGTCGTGCGGTACTGAGCCCTCTGGCGCGAGGCGAACTCGACGCCCTCCTCGCTCTGCAGGCTCTGCGAGCCCAGCCGCATGCCGCGCAGTGTGCGATCAGCCATGGTCCACCCCCGTCTCGTGTCGCCGTTCCGTGCCCGAATCTATGTATAGGTATAGACCTGGAGTCCGAGTGCCCCCGGGGAGGGGGGTCCTTTCCCAGACCATTGCCAGTGTCATGCCAGCGAGCGCAGCACCTCCACGGCGAGGTCGGCGCGATCCGTCACGATGCCGTCGACGCCCCGTTCCAGCAGACGGCGCATGGTCGTCGGATCGTTGACCGTCCAGACGTGCACCTCGAGCCCGGCGCCCTGGAACGCCCGCAGCAGCGGGGGAGAGGTGGTCTCGATGCCGAGCGCGCGCTCGGGGATCTGCACGGCGTGGAGTCCGGCCAGTGCCGCTCGCGCGACGGGGTGCAGCCCGAGCCGCGCGGCGAGCAGCGCGGTCGCGAAGCGGGCGCACGAGGCGCTCGACGCCACTCCGGGGGCGAGCCGCACGGCCGCGGCGCGCCGTTTCTCGCTGAACGAGGTGAGCAGCACCCGATGCTCGGCGCGATGCCGGCGCACGGCCTCGGCGGTCGGCGCGATGGCGGCCGCGCTCTTCACATCGATGTTGAACCGCGCCTCGGGGAACGCCTCGAGCGCCTCATCGAGCGAGGGCATGCCGTGGCCGCCGCCCAGGTCGAGCTGCCCGAGCGCGCGGGCGTCGAGGTCGGCGACCGCGCCCGGCCGGCCGGCGACCCGCTCGAGCTCGGAGTCGTGCGCGATGACGGCGACGCCGTCGCGACTGGCGTGCACGTCGGTCTCGAGGTGGGTCACCCCGACCGCGAGCGCGTGGGCGAAGGCGAGCAGCGTGTTCTCGGGCGCCTCCGTCGCCAGCCCCCGGTGCGCGAGCACGCGGGGGCCGACCGGGCTGAGGTACGGGTGGGCGGGCACCTAGCGGGCTGGTCCGGTGGCCGGGGGAGCGGCGCTCGGCGCGGTGGGGGCACCGGGAGCGCTCCCGCCGGGGAAGAAGCCGGCACCGATGCCCTTGAGCGCCTCGGTGAGCTCGCTCGGGATGATCCACATCTTGTTCGCGTCGCCGGCGGCGAGCTTGGGCAGCGTCTGCAGGTACTCGTAGGCGAGCAGCTGGCTGTCGGGATTGCCGGCGTGGATGGCGCCGAAGACGATCTTGATCGCCTCCGCCTCGGCCTCGGCGCGCAGCACCTGGGCCTTCGCGTCGCCCTCGGCCTTGAGGATGGCCGACTGGCGGGCGCCCTCCGCCTCGAGGATCTGCGACTGCTTGGAGCCCTCGGAGGTGAGGATGACGGCGCGACGGTCGCGCTCGGCGCGCATCTGCTTCTCCATCGAGTCCTGGATGCTCGCGGGCGGGTCGATCGCCTTGAGCTCGACGCGGTTGACGCGCAGGCCCCACTTGCCGGTCGCCTCGTCGAGCACGACGCGCAGCTGCCCGTTGATGTTGTCGCGGCTGGTGAGCGCCTCCTCGAGGTTCAGCCCTCCCACCACGTTGCGCAGAGTCGTGACGGTGAGCTGCTCCACGCCGGCGAGGTAGTTGGCGATCTCGTACGTCGCGGCGCGCGCGTCGTTGACCTGGAAGTAGATGACCGTGTCGATCGAGACGACGAGGTTGTCCTCGGTGATGACCGGCTGCGGCGGGAACGACACCACCTGCTCGCGCATGTCGACGAGGGGCCGCATGCGGTCGATGAAGGGCACGAGGATGTTGAGCCCCGGCTGGAGGGTCTTGTGGTACCGGCCGAGACGCTCGACGACGCCGTTGTACGCCTGCGGCACGATGCGGATCGACCGGAGGAGGACGACCCCGACGAAGATGCCGAGGACGACGAGCAGGGCGATGACGAACAACTGCCCGATGAACTCGGTGGGGCTGGTCATGCGGAGGCGTTCCTTTCCTCGGGGGCGACCTCCACGGTCGCTCCGTCGACGCGGACGACGATCACGCGGTCGCCCTCCGCGAGGGTGGTGGTCTCGTGAGCGGGATCGAGCCGGGCCGTCCAGGTCTCGCCGTTGGCGAGCTTCGCGTAGCCCTGGCCGTGCACGTCGAAGGGGGCGGTCACGCGCGCCCGCATCCCGGCGAGGGCGTCGACGTTCGTCCTCGACCCGCGCTCGTCGCCGCCGCGCCGCAGCGTCTTCAGCAGCAGGGGCCTGATGGTGAACAGCAGCAGCCCCGAGACGACGGCGGCCGCGCCGACCTGCAGGTACCACTCGCCGCCGAGGAGGTTGACGCCGAGGCCGCCGAGCAGGCTGCCGGCGCCGATCATGAGGAAGGTGAACTCGAGGGTGAGCAGCTCGATGATGACGCAGATCAGCACGAACACGATCCAGACGATCCAGAGGTACTGGGTCAGATCCACGAGCATCGGCGCCTCTTCCCGGGTCGAGTGGTGCCGACGCTATCACCGGCCCCCGACCAGCGCCCGGCTCCCTCACCGCTCTCCGGCGACGCGATAGTCTCGGGGCCGTGAACAGCCCTCTCCCCGCCGGCGCGCTCGCCGGAAAGTCCGTCCTCGTCACCGGATCCTCCCGCGGCATCGGCGCCGACACCGTGCGCCTGTTCGCCGAGGCCGGCGCGAACGTCGTCATCAACTACCGCTCGAAGGCGCCGCGCGCGCAGAAGCTGCTGACCGAGCTCGAGGCCGCCGGCACCGAGGGTCTCGCGATCGGCGCCGACCTCACCGACCCCGACTCGGTCGCGGCGATGATGGATGCCGTGCGCGAGCGCTTCGGCAGCCTCGACGTGCTCGTGCTCAACGCCTCCGGCGGCATGGAGGCGAACATGGGCGAGGACTACGCCCTGCGCCTCAACCGCGACGCGCAGCTGAACGTGCTCGACGCCGCGCTGCCGCTGCTCGGTGCCGCGTCCCGCGTCGTCTTCGTGACGAGCCACCAGGCGCACTTCATCCGCACGGTGCCGACGATGCCCGAGTACGAGCCGGTGGCGCTGTCGAAGCGCGCGGGCGAGGACGCCCTGCGCGAGCGCATCCCGCACCTCGAGGCCGCCGGCATCGGATTCACCGTGGTCTCGGGCGACATGATCGAGGGCACCATCACGGCCACCCTGCTCGAGCGGGCCAACCCCGGCGCGATCGACGCCCGCAAGCAGGACGCGGGGCGGCTCTACAACGTGGCCGAGTTCGCCGCCGAGGTCGCCCAGGCCGCCGTCGACCCGGTCCCCGCCGACAACACGCGCCTCGTCGGCGACACCTCCTCCTTCACCGCCGCGGGGGAGTAGCCCCGTGGCGGCGACCCCCGGGCTGCGCCGCACCTCGCGCATCCTGCTGCTCGCGCCCGACGGCGCGGCTCTGCTCTTCATGACGGCCGCGCCCGACTCCTCGCGGTTCTCCCGCTGGATCACCCCGGGCGGCGGCGTCGACCCGGGGGAGTCGCACGCCGATGCGGCCGTGCGCGAGCTCTTCGAGGAGACGGGGCTGCGCATCGACGCCGTCGACGAGCCCGTGCACTCCCTCGACTTCGACGTCGCCTGGGACGAGGCCGACCACGATCGCGGCCACGCCGAGTACTACCTCGTGCGCGTGCCGGAGCGCTTCGAGCCGAGCTCCGATCACTGGACGGACGAGGAGCACGTCGACGTGACGGCCCATCGCTGGATGACGGCCGAGGAGCTGGAGTCGGGCTCGGAGCCTTTCGAGCCCGCCGAGCTGCCCGCCCTGCTGCGCCGCTTCGCCCCGGACGCACCGGCATGACCGTCGCGATGGATGCCCGTGCCGAGCTGCTCGCCCTGCTCGAGCAGGTGCACGCCGACGAGCAGGAGTCGACCCTGCCGACCTTCGCGCACGCCGACGCCGTCGATCTCGGCACCCGAGCGCTCGCCCTCGCGCTCGAGCGCGGCCTGGCGGTCGCCATCCGGGTGATGCGCGGTGACCAGCTGGCCTTCCACGCGGCGACGGCCGGCACGAGCGCCGACAACGATGCGTGGATCGAGCGGAAGATCCGGCTCGTGCGTCGGCTCGAGATCAGCAGCCTGCAAGCCCGCGTGCGGCACGAGCTCGACGGCGACGACCTGGGCTGGCTCGACCCGGTGCAGTACGCGCTGGCCGGCGGGTGCATCCCGCTGCGGATGGCCGGGGGAGCGCTCGTGGGCACCCTCACGGTCTCGGGTCTGCCCGACGTCGACGACCACGCCCTCGCCATGGAGGCCGTGCGCGCGCATCTTGCCGGGTGACGCTCCGAGCGGATCGTGGTTCACTGCAGCCATGGTGTTCGCGGCGCATGCAGCAGGGGAGTCGGCCCTGCTCACGATGCGCGCGCTCGTCGACGTGATCCCCGGTACGCAGTACGACCGGGCCGCGACCGTGGGGCCGTTCTTCTCGAGCTGGGTCTCGATCGTCATGATCCTGCTCGTGATCATGTGGGCCGCGGCCTTCGTCTCCATCGCCGCCCACCGCGACGGGATGCCCCCGCGCGCGCTCATCGGATGGATCGTGGTCGTCATGGTCGGCGGTCCGGTCGGCGTGGCCCTCTGGTTCGGCCTCGGCGCTCGGCACCGCGCCGCCGACTAGGGAGCGGCACGCGGCCGCCCTCAGCGGAGGAATGCTCGCGCTCGCGCCCTCCAGGTGATTGACTGCCGACATGATCCCCGCACTGGCGACCCTCGACGGCGAGACCGCGAACCCGATGCTGCCTGCCGGCTACGACCTTCTGTTGACGCTCGTGCCGATCATGATGATCGCGCTCATCGCCGCGTCGCTCGTGTCGATCGCGCGCCACAGCGACGGATTGTCGCCGTTGGCGACGGCTGTCTGGTCGGCCGTCGTGCTGTTGGCGCCGCTTCTCGGCCCAGCCGCATGGGTTCTCATCGGGCGCGCGCAGGTGCGGCAGTCGCGACTCGACGTCACGACGAAATCGCGATGAGAACGGCGGACTGACCCCGCTTCGGCGGATCGATCCGGAATCCGATAATCATCATTATGTCAGCTCGGCGGGACGGGCGGCGGCCTCGCGGCCCGGCCCCGAGCCTCTCCTCGACGCAGCGATCGTTGCGAGGAACGATGCGCCCTCACGCCACTCCGCGTGGACCACGCACCGAGCAGGCGGATTCCTGCCTCGACTGGCAGAGTCGGATCTGCTCGCGCCGTGACCCGCGAGGATGACTCGCCTCGGCGCGCATCCCCTCCGACACCAGGACAGCCCGTGACCATCGACTCCTCGTCATTCATCGACGTACCCGTCATCGACACCGAGCGGCTGCGCCTCGAGCCGCTCGGGCTCGACCACTTCACCGGGCTATGGGCCTCCCTCGCCGACGAGGAGAGCAGGCGACTCACGGGAACGACCGAGTCGTTCGAGGAGTCGCAGGTGACGACGTGGCTGTCAGGATTGGCCGAGAGGGATGACCGTGCCGACTGGGCGATGATCCTCCGCGAGACGGGAGAGTTCATCGGGGAGGTCGTACTCAACGAGCTCGATGCCGAGGCGGAGGCCATGAACTTCCGCATCGCGCTGGCAGGCGCCGCGTTCCGAGGACGCGGCTTCGGCACGGAGGCGACGCGCGCCGTCGTCGATCACGCGTTCGACGTCATCGGCCTGCACCGCATCTCGCTCGACGTCTTCGACTTCAACCCGAGCGCTCGCAGAGCGTACGAGAAGGCCGGGTTCGTGTTCGAGGGTCTGCAACGAGACACTCAGTTCATCGACGGCGCGTGGCGGTCGTCGGTGATGATGGCGATCCTCGCCGACGATCCCCGGCCCTGGCGCTCGGAGCCGGTGAGCGCAGACGGCAGCTGACCTGCTCGGGTTGAAGGGCGTGCACCGTCTCCGTGGCCGCCGAGCGCCCGCGCCGACCACCGCCTGGCCCCGAAGCGCCACGAGCCGCCGCGCCCAGGATGCGTACCGCCCGACTCGATCACGACAGCTCAGACGCGCGCATCCCCCGACACTCGCCCGGCCGCCGCATCCATCACGGCCGTCGAACGCGCACCGGTCCACGTCCACGCCGACCGCAGGATGTAGGCCAGAATCAGGACCTCGACCCCGATCGTCAGGGCGTAGTAGAAGGCCCACTCCCCCGTCGCCCCGGCCGCGTTGAACACCATGATCGGGATGTACAGGGCGGCGATGACGAGGTTCGTGGCGCGGTTCGCTCGGGCGGGCAGCGCCATGGAGAGCATGACCATCAGGGCCGGGATCGCGATGATGACGAAGAAGACGGACATCAGGGCGCCGCTGATGGCGAAGTCGAAGATGACGCCGCTGCGGATGAGGTCGATCTCGCCGGGCTGGTACAGGTGGAAGTAGTCGATGTAGATGACGAGGAACATGAGGCTCGTCCAGGCGGCGGCGAGTTTCGCCTGCACCGATATCGGCGGTTCCTGACGGGCAATGCTGGCGGATGCTCTGGTCATGGTCTTCTCCATCGTTCGGTCGATCGGCGGGTCGGCAGGGCAGCGGTCGCTGATGCCGCGGAAGTGCCGCGCGCGTCGGTCCCACCCCCGGCATTTCGTACGGCGTACGACTCCCGTACGCCGTACGATATTCGTACGCTGTACGATCGTCAAGACCGCGAGGGAACGGAGACCGCCATGACGGCCGGAGCGACCGACGGCGACACCGCCAGTGCCAGCGCCAGCAGTGCCCCGCTCAGCAAGGAGCGGGTGCTGCGGACAGCCCTCGCCCTCGCTGACGCCGAGGGCATCACCGGGCTCACCATGCGCCGACTGGCGCGAGAGCTCGGCGCCGGGGCGATGTCGCTGTACCACCACATCCGCAGCAAGGAGGAGTTGCTCGACGGCATGGTCGACCTCGTCTTCGCCGAGCTGACCCTGCCCGAGAGCGGCGGGGACTGGCGGGCGGCGATGCGCGCGGAGGCCGTGTCGGCGCGGGAGGTGCTCGCCCGGCACCGCTGGGCGATCCCCCTCATGGAGTCGCGCACAACGCCCGGGCCGGCGAATCTCCGCCACCGCGAGGCGGTGACCGCGACGCTCCGCACCGCCGGATTCTCGGTGCGGATGGCCACCCACGCGAACTGGCTTCTCAACAGCTACGTCTACGGCCACGCGCTGCAGGAGGCGGGCCTACCCTTCGCCGACGCGACCGAGCTCGGCGACATGATCCCCGAGGTGTACCTGCCGCAGCTGCCGGCCGAGCAGTACCCCTATCTGCACGAATCCGCCACCCAGCTCATGGCGGGCGACTACGACCCCGCGGACGAGTTCACCTACGGCCTGGACCTCGTGCTCGACGCCCTCGAGCGCGCTCGCATCGCCGACGAGTAGTGACGCCGGGGCCGGAATATGCTTGTATTCCTCATATCCCCGAGCCGGCGTCGATGCGCGCTCGCTCCCGTCGAGGAAACCGGTGCACCGCATGACCCGCTCCCCCGCTCGTCGAGACCGGGCCCGCGCGGCGGCCGTCACGGTCGCCCTCCTCGCCCTCACCGTGAGCGGGTGCACGGCGGGCACGTCGCCATCCGCCGGTCCGAGCCCGGCCGCGACGCCTGCGGCGGCAGACCCGCCCTCCGGGCAGATCAGCGCCGAGCCCGTCACCGGTACCGGGCCGAGCCCCTATCCCGGCACCGACTTCCCCCTCAATGCCGGAGCTCGATCCGTGATCATCGAGTTCGCCTGCGAGGGCGGCCATGAGTTCTCGGTGGAGCTCGGAGACTCGATGGCGCAGGGGCAGGCGCCCCTCAGCGGCACCTGCGACGGTGTCACCGACCTCGCCTGGCCGGTGACCGGTCAGGCGAGCACGCGACTGTCCGTCGTCATCCCCGAGGGCGTCGACTGGTCCGCCACACCCCTGTTCTCCGCCGAGGAGTTCTTCATCGATCCCGACCTCGAGGCCGAGTGCGAGCGCGCCATCGTCCCGCTCAGCGCGCTGTCCAACGCGGAGTCCGGCTTCACCGTCTACGCGGCCTTCGACGAGACGGAGTGGGCGAGCCGACTCGACGGCGCGGCCACCGAGCTCGCTGCCATGGGCGCGGAGTCGCGCACATCGCTCGCGGACTCCTTCACGCAGCTCGCCGCGATCGCGAGCGCCTCCGATCGCGTACCGGGCGAGCTCCTCGCCCGCACGCAGGAGGCGCATAACCGCGTCGCCGCCACCTGCGCCGAGAACCAGACCGCGATCTACACGATCGCCGAGTTCGGCGGCTGAGACGCCCGAAACGGTTCATCGATCCGGTGCCCGACAACCCCTGGCCGCGAGGAATGTCGATCCGCGTCGACAGCGAGCCGCGTCTGCTGCTCGAGGCGCTGTGGGCCCGCAACGCTCTCGGCCTGAATCCCCCGGTGGATGCTCCGCCGCCCCTCCTCGACGCTCCCTCGCCCGCTCGTTCCTCCGCCGACGTGACCGAGCTCGAGACCGCGTGGGCCGAAGTCTGGTCGGCCGTCCTCGGCCACGCCGGAGCCTCCGTCGACCCCGTCGCGCTCCACGAGCGGCTGCTCGCCACGCCGGACGGATCCCCCGAGCGCGCCACCCTCATGCGGGCCGCCCTCGGCTCCGGCTGGCGCGACCGCTTCGGCGACCTCGGGCTCGGTGCCGACTTCGACGCGTGGAGCCGGCGACGGTTCGAGGCCCGAACCCGGCGCGCATACCCTCCCCTGGATCAGACCCCCGAGCACCTCTCGCTCGATGCGCTCATCGCCGCGTGGCAGGCGGGGCTGACGACCATCATCACAATCCCCTGCCCCGGCGACTACACCCGCGCCCTCAGCCGCACGACGCTGCTCATGACCGAGGCGACCCGCGACGATCCGGCGCGCTACGCCGCCGCACTGGCCACCGTCCGCTGACCGGGGGTCGGCAGGGTCGTGTTCGCGGTGGGCATTACCGGGATGCCGCTGCCGGGCATCCCGTGATCGCTAGCCTCGGCGCATGACTCCCGACGACGCAGCACCACTCGACGACGCCGAGACCCGGATGCTCGACGCGATGCTCGCGAGCGACGTCGATGCGCTCGACGCGCTCATCGCCGAAGAGCTCGTGTTCACGCTGCCGGACGGCTCGTCCACCGGCAAGCAGGCCGACCTGGAGGCGCATCGGACCGGCGCCACC
Organism: Microcella daejeonensis; assembly: GCF_026625045.1. Lineage (GTDB taxonomy): Bacteria > Actinomycetota > Actinomycetes > Actinomycetales > Microbacteriaceae > Microcella > Microcella daejeonensis. Next base: position 2,580,401 of record NZ_CP113089.1, read on the forward strand.
CGGTTCGAGCGGCTCGACGTGCAGGAGCGGAACTCCCACCGCGAGGGCGATTCCGGCACGACCGAGACGCGCGTGCAGGCCGTCGTGCTGTGGCAGGGCGCGCGCATCGAGTCGGCGCTCACCTACCGGCGCACGTGGCGCCTCATCGACGGCCGCTGGCAGGTGGTCGCCGGCAGTGCGATGCCGACCTCCGGCGCATCCGCGGCCGACGTCCGTCCTCCCGGTCGGGCGTGACGAGGCGGTCAGCGCCCCCCGGCCACCTCGGGCAGATCCGGAGGCTCCGGCACGACGCGCAGACCCGCGGGCGTGTTGCTCAGCCGCACGAGCTCCTCGACCCAGGCGCGGTTGAGTCGCGGCTCGCGGCTGCCGTCGAAGTCGAACTGCAGCGGGATGGTCGGGTTGATCCAGATCGAGCTGTGCCCGCTGCCGGAGGAGACCGAGTACTCCCACGAGAAGGTGAAGCTCTCGCCGCGCCGCACCTTCGACAGGATGACGATCTTCAGGTGGGCGAGCACGCGATCGTCGAAGTCGACGGTGATCGACGGCGTGCCGTAGATGAATCGCCCCACGGCTACTGCCCCAGCCCTTCGTCGATGTCGGCCATCATCGCGTCGATGTCGACCGCGGTGCGCTCGGCATGCGGGCCGGATTCGACCGTCGCCGCGAGGCCGATGCTCGGGAGCTCCGGCACGGGGAATCTCTCCGTCTCGTGATCGACGTGCAGGTCGTCCTCCGCCGACACCTCGATCTGCGTGTCGGCACCGACCACGAGGGTGCTGACCGAGGTCTGGCCGTCGTCGCCGAGCACCGGGATCTCGACCGGGACGCTGCCCTCGGTCGTCGACACCGAGGTGATGTACTCCACGAGCGCCGCCGCGACCGCGTCGCCGGTGACGACCGAGCCGCTGCTGAACCGGATGCGCTTCATGGGCTGAGCGTAGCCCCGAGTGCGGGGCCCGCCTACCGGTCGGCGGCCGCGAGATGCTCCCGGAGGTGCTCGAGAACCGAGACGTGCCCGTCGCCGTCGTGGATCGCGAGCAGGGCATCCCGCAGCCTCTCGGCGAGCATCGCGGCGTGCGCGACCGGGATGATGCGATCGGCAGACCCGTGCGCGAGGGTGACGGGCGCGGCGACCGAGGAGAGCGCGAACCCCCAGTCGGTGACGAAGGCGACGTCGTCGTCGACGGCTCCCCCGTCCATGAGCGCATCGGCGGCACCCGCGTCCTGGCCGAGCACGCCCCACTCCCCCTCCAGCGCCGTGTAGTCGCGGGCGGTGAACGAGCGCGGCTCCCAGACCTCGGGGTGGGCGCCGCGAGCATCGATGCCGCCCACCGCGGCGCGCAGGGCGCCGGGGTCGACCATGCCGGCGAACCACTCGTCGGCGCCCGCGTAGGGCGCCGGGCATCCCGCGACGACGACGGCACGGATGCGCGCCGGCTCGGCCGCGGCGAGGGCGAGCGCGTGCGGTCCGCCGCCCGAGTACCCGGCGACGAGCACGTCGCGCAGATCGTGCCGCCGCAGTGCAAGGGCCGCGTCGAGCGCGCCCTCGGCGACGCTCCTGCCGGGCCGTCGCGGCGCGCCGCCGTAGCCGGGGCGGGCGACGCAGACGAGCTCGCGTCCGAGCGCGCGGGCGATCGCGAGAACAGGGTCGAGCAGCCGGCCGGTGTGCGGGGTGCCCGCCTGCCAGAGCAGCACCCGCGATTCCGGGGTGAGCTCGGCGGAGGCGTGCACGATCGGGGCGGCGCTCGCCGCATCGGGGTCGGTGCCCTCGGTCGATGTCATGCGCGCATCCTCCCGCAGATCGGGCTCGGCGGCGGGCGGATCACCGACCCCGCGCGCCACCCCTCCCCCGTATCCTGACCGCATGAGCGAGACCGCCGCCGATCCGCACCCTGCGACGGATGCCCGGCACCCCGCCGATCGTCACGACCTGATCCGCGTGGTCGGCGCGCGCGAGAACAATCTGCGCGAGGTGAGCGTCGAGATCCCGAAGCGCCGCCTCACGGTGTTCACGGGCGTCTCGGGCTCGGGCAAGAGCTCGCTCGTCTTCGACACGATCGCGGCCGAGTCGCAGCGCATGATCAACGAGACCTACAGCGCCTTCGTGCAGGGCTTCATGCCGAGCCGCGCCCGCCCCGACGTCGACCTGCTCGAAGGCGTCACGACCGCGATCATCGTCGACCAGGAGCGCATGGGCGCCAACGCCCGATCCACGGTCGGCACCGCCACCGACGCGAACGCGATGCTGCGCATCCTGTTCAGCAAGCTCGGCGAGCCGTTCATCGGGGCACCGAACGCCTTCTCCTTCAACATCCCGACCAGCCGCACGAGCGGCGTGCGCACCACGGCGACGGGCGAGCGCATCATCGTCGACGACGAGATCTACCTCGGCGGAATGTGCCCGCGGTGCGAGGGCATGGGCTCGGTCTCCGACATCGACCTGGCGCAGCTCTACGACGACAGCCTCTCGCTCGCCGAGGGCGCGCTGACCATCCCCGGGTACACGGTCGACGGGTGGATGGTGCGCATCTTCACCGAGTCCGGGTTCCTCGACGCCACCAAGCCCATCCGCGACTACACCGAGGCCGAGCGGAACGACTTCCTCTACCGCGAGCCCACCAAGGTCAAGCTGCAGTCGATGAACATGACCTACGAGGGTCTCGTCCCGAAGATCCAGAAGTCGTTCCTCTCGAAGGACCGCGAGTCGATGCAGCCCCACGTGCGCGCCTTCGTCGACCGCGCGGTCACCTTCACGACCTGCCCCGAGTGCGAGGGAACCCGTCTCACCGCCGCGGCGCGGTCCTCGCGCATCCGGGGCGTCTCGATCGCCGACGCCTGCGCGATGCAGATCAGCGACCTCGCGGACTGGGTGCGGGGCCTCGACGACGCCAGCGTCGCGCCGCTGCTGACCGTGCTGCAGCAGACGCTCGACTCCTTCGTCGAGATCGGGCTCGGCTACCTCTCGCTCGACCGGCCGTCCGGCACGCTCTCGGGCGGCGAATCGCAGCGCACCAAGATGATCCGGCACCTGGGCTCCTCCCTCACCGACGTCACCTACGTCTTCGACGAGCCCACGATCGGCCTGCACCCGCACGACATCCAGCGCATGAACGAGCTGCTGCTGCGCCTGCGCGACAAGGGCAACACGGTGCTCGTGGTCGAGCACAAGCCCGAGACGATCCAGGTCGCCGACCACGTCGTCGACCTCGGCCCGGGGGCCGGCACCGCGGGCGGCACGATCTGCTTCGAGGGCACGGTCGCCGAGCTCACCGCGAGCGGAACGCTCACCGGCCGTCATCTGCATGATCGCGTCGCGGTGAAGGATGCCCCGCGCACCCCGCGCGGCGTCATCGAGGTGCGCGGCGCGACCTCGCACAACCTGCACGGCGTCGACGTCGACATCCCCCTCGGCGTGCTCGTCGCCGTGACCGGCGTCGCCGGATCGGGCAAGAGCTCGCTCATCCACGGCTCCGTCGCCCCGCGGGACGGGGTCGTCGCGATCGACCAGGGAGCGATCCGCGGGTCCCGCCGCAGCAGCCCCGCGACCTACACGGGCATGCTCGACCCCATCCGCACCGCCTTCGCCAAGGCCAACGGGGTCAAGCCCGCGCTCTTCAGCGCGAACTCCGAGGGCGCGTGCCCGGCCTGCAAGGGCGCCGGCGTCATCGAGATCGATCTCGGCATGATGGCGGGGATCGCCACCCCGTGCGAGGCCTGCGAGGGCCGCCGCTTCCAGGCCAGCGTGCTCGAGCACCGCTTCGGGGGGAAGGACATCAGCGAGGTGCTCGCCCTTCCCGCCGCCGAGGCCGAGGCCTTCTTCGCCGAGGGCGCCGGGCGCATCCCCGCCGCCCACGCGATCGCGCGGCGGCTCGTCGAAGTCGGGCTCGGCTACATCGGTCTCGGCCAACCGCTCACGACCCTCTCGGGCGGCGAGCGGCAGCGTCTGAAGCTCGCGGCGCACCTCGGCGAGAAGGGCGACGTCATCGTGCTCGACGAGCCGACCGCGGGTCTGCACCTCGCCGACGTGCAGACGCTGCTCGACCTGCTCGACCGGCTCGTCGACTCGGGGCGCTCGGTCATCGTCATCGAGCACCATCAGGCCGTCATGGCGCACGCCGACTGGATCATCGACCTCGGCCCGGGCGCCGGGCACGACGGCGGGCGCATCGTCTTCGAGGGCACGCCGGCCGAGCTCGTGGCGACGCGCTCGACGCTCACGGGCGAGCACCTCGCGCGGTACGTGGTGGGCTGACGCCGCGCAGGGCGGGCACCGTCCGCCCTCGGAGAAACCCGCGGTGAGCGGGGTCCGATTGCCCCAGAATCGGGGCATGGCACGAATCCTCATCCTCGGCGGCACGGCGTGGCTCGGTCGGCTCATCGCGGCGAGCCTCGTCGCCCGCGGCGACGACGTCACGTGCCTCGCGCGCGGGGCATCCGGAACCGTCGCCCCGGGAGCGACCCTCATGGCTCGCGACCGACGCGAGCCCGGCGCCTACGACGAGGCGGGCAGCACGCGCTGGGACGCGGTGATCGAGCTCGCCTACGATCACGATCTCGTGACGGGCGCCCTCGAGGCCCTCGCCCCGAGGGCCGAGCACTGGACGATCGTCTCCTCCGTCTCCGTCTACGCGGCGAACGACGAACCGGGCGCCGACGAGACCGCGGCGCTCGTCGAGCCGACCGATCCGAGCGACTACGCGCACGCCAAGGTCGCCGCCGAGCAGGCGACGGCCGACCGGGTCGGCGATCGGCTGCTCATCGCGCGCCCCGGCCTCATCGTCGGGCCGGGCGACGGCAGCGACCGCTTCGGCTACTGGGTCGGGCGGTTCGCGCTCGCCGGGGGCGGGCCCGTGCTCGTGCCGGGGCGGGCCCAGCAGTCCGCGCAGGCGATCGACGTGCGCGACCTGGCGGCGTGGGTCGCCGACGCCGCTCGCTCCCGCGTCACCGGCACGGTCAACGCCGTCGGCGATCCGACGCCTCTCGACGAGGTCCTCGCGCTCGCGGCCGAGGTCGCCGACTCCTCCGCCCGCCTGGTGCCGGCCGACGACGACCGTCTCATCGAGCACCGCGTCGCGCCCTGGGCCGGCCCTCGATCCCTGCCCCTGTGGCTGCCGGCGGAGTACGAGGGATTCGCACGACGCTCGAACGAGCACTACCGCGCCGCGGGAGGACGCCTGCGGCCGCTGCGCGACACGCTCGTCGACACCCTGGCCGACGAGCGCGAGCGCGGGCTCGATCGGCCGCGGCGCGCCGGGCTCACCCGGGAGGACGAGCTCGAGCTCATCGCCGCGTTCGACCAGGGCTGAGACCGCCGCGGGCTCAGCCGGCGAAGGCCTCCTCGTACAGCGCCCGCAGCTCGGGGCTCTCGGGCCCGGTCAGGCCGCACGAGGCGGCCGCGCCGCCCGTGATCGCGACGAGGTAGTCCTCTCCCTCGACGAACTCACCCGTCGAGTACTCGAGGTTCGGGTCGGTTCCCTGCGCCACGACGACCCGGTCGCCGACGTCGCCGCGGAACCGCTCGGTGACCTGCAGCTCGACCTGGTCCCCCTCGATGCTCGTGACGGTCGCCGCGAAGGCGATCTCGTTCATCGCGAGACCCTCGGCGGTGAGGACGGCGCAGGAGGTGGCCGGGCCGACGGCCTCCGGAGCGATGAACCGGGTGGGTGACGCGCCGCTGCCCGTGCCGATCACGACGGCCGCGGCGGCGACGGCGGCCGCTCCGACGAGAGCGGCGGGAACGGCCCAGCGCGGCCGGCGGCGCACCGTGCGCGACGGCTCGGCGGCGAGGGCGGGGTCGGTGGTCGGGATGCTGCTGCTCATGATCGTCTCCATCATCTGCTCGAGCCGCCGGGCGGCGGCGGGGTCGACCTCGGCAGCCGGATCAGCACGACGCAGTAGGCGCCGCAGCACCTCGTCCTCGTCGCCCATCACCGGCTCCCTCCGTCATCCCCGACATGTCCGGCATCCGGCCCGACCTTTCTCCGCTCATCCCGCAGCAGCTCCGCGCGCAGCGCCTTCTTGGCCCGGTGCAGCCGTATCGACACGGCGTTCGCGCTGATCTCGAGCACCACCGAGATCTGCGCGGGCGTCAGCTCCTCCCACGCCCAGAGCCGCAGCACCTCGGCCTCGGCGGGGCGCAGACGGTCGAGCGCGGCGCGCACCTCGGCATCCGCGTCATCGACCCTGCCGCCCGCGCTGCCGTCGGCCGTGTCGGCGACCGAGGCCACCGGCTCCGGCGGGTCGACGACGCGGATGCGCTGCACGAGCCTCTCGCGGCGACGAGCGGCGCGGCGCGCGTTCGCCAGGCAGTTGCGCGCGACGACGAACACCCACGGCAGAGCATCCACCGGGATCTCATCGAGCCGCCGCCAGCACACCAGCAGCACCTCGCTCAGCACGTCGTCGGCGGTGTCGGCATCGGTGCGGCGGCGCAGGTAGCGCTGCACCGGCTCGCCGACCTCGGCGACGAGCGCCGCGAAGCGAGCACGGCGCTGCAGCTCGGTCGCGGTCGTCACATCAGGGTCATGTCCGGCAGCGCGGCGATCTTTCGCCCCGCGGGTCGGGCCCCGGCTCCCCTAACCTGGGCGCATGCGCTGCCCCTGCCTGAGCGGACTCCCCCTCGCCGAGTGCTGCGGCCCGCTGCACGAGGGCGCCCCCGCGCCGACGGCCGAACGCCTCATGCGCTCGCGCTTCTCGGCCTTCGCCCTCGGCGAGGCTGACTACCTGCTCGCCAGCTGGCACCGCTCGACGCGCCCCACCGCGCTCGAGCTCGACGCCGAGCTGCGCTGGTACCGGCTCGACATCCTGCGCACCGAGCGCGGCGGCCCGCTCGACCGCGACGGACTCGTCGAGTTCGAGGCGTTCCACCGCTCCCCCGCCGGCGCCGGCTCCCAGCGCGAGTCGAGCCGCTTCGTGCGCGAGGGCGGGCACTGGTTCTACGTCGACGGCGTCTGACGCGCCTCAGCCCGCCGATGCGCCGGCGAGCTCCGTCGCCCGACCCGCCATGGCGGCCCCGAGCGCCCGCTCGAGATCGCGCCACAGATCCTCGCCGTCCTCCAGCCCGATCGACAGCCGAAGGATGCCGGCCCCGGGTCGAGCGTCGGGCGCGACCGGTCGGTGGGTCAGCGAGGCGGGATGCTGCACCAGCGAGTCCACGCCCCCGAGCGACACGGCGTGCGTGAACAGCCCGAGCGCGCCGACGACGGCCTCGGCCGCGGGGTACCCGCCCCCCAGCTCGAGCGCGAGCATCGCTCCGGGCCCCCGCATCTGGCGCCCGACGAGACCCGTCGGATCGCTGCCGCCCTGCCCCGGGTAGTGCACGGCGGCGACGGCCTCGTGCGCGAGCAGGCGCTCGGCGAGCATCCCGGCGGTCGCCTGCTGCGCCCGCACCCGCAGGGCGAGCGTCGGCAGGCCGCGATGCAGCAGGTAGGCCCCGAGCGGGTGGAGCAGCGCTCCCGTGATGGCGCGCACCGGCCGCAGCGCCTCGGCCCACTCGGTCGAGCAGGCGATGACGCCCCCCATGGCGTCGCCGTGGCCGCCGAGGTACTTGGTGGCGCTGTGCAGCACGAGCGCAGCACCGAGCACGGCCGGGTTCTGCAGCACGGGCGTGGCGAAGGTGTTGTCGACGAGCACGGGCACCGCGCCGGCCGCCGCGACGACGGCGGCGATGTCGACGAGCTCGAGCGTCGGGTTGGCCGGAGTCTCCAGCACCACGAGGCAGGTGTCGGGGCGCACCGCGGCCGCGACCCCGGCGGCGTCGACGAAGGTGGTCTCCACGCTGAGCAGGCCCGAGGCGAGCAGGTGGTCGGTGCCGCCGTACATCGGGCGCACGGCGACGATGTGGCGTCCGCTCCCCCGGCTCGCGGCGGCGAGCACCGCGGCCGTGAAGGCCGCCATGCCCGTCGAGAACGCGACGGCCTGCTCGGTGCGCTCGAGGGCGGCGAGGGCCTCCTCGAACCGGGCGACGGTCGGGTTCCAGAGTCGCGCGTACACCGCCCCGCCCTCGGTCGGACCGTGCCCGGTGGCCATCGACTCGTACGAGATGCCGCCCGTCTCGATCCCCGGCAGGGGGTTCGTCGTCGACAGGTCGATCGGCGGCGCGTGCACGCCCATCGCGGTGAGGTCCGCCCGTCCGGCGTGCACGGCAAGGGTCTCGAAAGCGACGTCATCGTCCATCCCGCGATGATGGCGCGCTCTGCGGCTCATCACAAGCATGGTCGAAGATCGCGCGATCCACAGCCAGAAGCACGCGCATCCTGCATCATGGGCTCATGATGGATGCCCCGCCGCCGCAGATCGCACGCCCCGCCCCGCTCGATGCCATCGACCTGACGCTGCTCGCCGAGCTCGAGTCGAACGCCCGCCTCACGAACGCGGCGCTCGCCGCCCGCGCGGGCATCGCCGAGTCGACCTGCACCCAGCGCCTCCGGGCGCTCAAGGCCGGAGGTGCCATCCGGCGCTTCCGCACCGACGTCGACCCCGCGGCGCTCGGCCTCACCATGCAGGCGGTCATCAAGGTGCGGCTCGCCAGCCACAGCCGCGATCAGGTGCACGCCTTCCGCGAGCTGCTGCCGCGCATCCCGAACGTGCTCACGATCTTCCACCTCGCGGGGGCCGACGACTACCTGCTGCACGTCGCGGTCGACTCGGCCATCGCGCTGCGCGACCTCGTGCTCGAGCACATCACGGTGCACCCCGGGGTGCGTCACACCGAGACCCAGCTGGTCTTCGAGGTGATCGACGGCGCCGGACTGCTCCCCGGGCCGCCCGTCGAGCGCTAGGAGCGCCGGCGCAGGGCCTCCGGCTTGTGCACGGCCTCGCCGCCGCTCTTCTCGCTGCGCACGAGGTACTGCGGCTCGTCCTTCGAGGCGCGCACGGTGCGACCGCCGGCCTCGGTGTCGCTCGTGATCTTCCTCACCACCTCGCCGACGGCCTCGCCGCCGTGCGAATCCCACGCCACCTTGTCGCCCTTGCGGAAGCTCGTCGTCATACCTCGACGCTAACCCCCGGTCCCCGCCTCCGCGCGCGCCCTCACGGCGGGCGTCCAGGCCCCCGCTGGAGGCCGGCTGGGAGCGGGCTCGACCGCGTCGGGGTTCGGGAGCACGCTGGAGGCATGACCGATGACGACCGCACCACCGAGTCCGATTTCCGAGAGCTGGTGACGATGGCGCCCGCCGAGCTCGAGCGCTGGCTCGAGACCGACGAGTCCCGATCCGTCGGCCAGTCCGACGGCGGCGAGTCGGTCGGGCACCGCAGCGGCCGGCGCATCGTCGAGATCCTCCGCACCCGGAAGGCCGATCTGACCGACGCCGATCGTGCGCACATGCGGAAGGTCATCGGCTACATCCGCCGCCACAGCGCGCAGCGGCCGTCGGGCGACGTGCGCGAGACGCCGTGGCGCTACTCCCTCATGAATTGGGGGCACGACCCGCTGCACTGAGCGCGTCGACAACCGGTCGCGGGATGCTCAGCGCTGCGTCGCCGCGGCCCACGCCGCGAGCTTCCCGGCCGCGGCGCCCGAGTCGATCGACTCGGCCGCGACGACCATCTGCTCGGCGAGACGCGAGACGAGCGGCCGTGAGATCTCCGCCGGATCCTGCGCGAGCCTCCACGACACCAGCCCCGCCGCGGCGTTGAGCAGCACGATGTCGCGCACGGCCCCGGTCTCGCCCGCGAGCACCCCGCGGGCGATGGCCGCATTGTGCTCCGGGCCCTCGCCGAGGATGTCGTCGATGCTGCTGTACTCGATGCCGAGGTCGCGCGGGTCGAGGTCGTGCTCGGTGACTGAGCCGCGCGAGACCTCCCACACGTGGCTGTGCCCCGTGGTGGTGAGCTTGTCGATGCCGTCGTCGCCCCGGTACACGAGCGCCGTCGCCCCCCGCGTGCGGAACACGCCCACGAGCAGCGGCACGCGCTCGAGGCTCGCGACGCCGACGGCGGAGGCCTCGGGCCGGGCTGGGTTCACCAGCGGGCCGAGCACGTTGAAGAGGGTCGAGATGCCGATCTCCCGCCGCGCGGCGCCCGCGTGCCGGAACCCGGGGTGCAGGACGGCGGCGTTGAGGTACGTGAGACCGACCTCGTCGAAGACGCGCCCCAGCTGATCCGGCCCGAGATCGAGGGCGATCCCCAGGGCGCCCAGCACGTCGGAGGCGCCCGAGGCGCTGCTCGCCGCGCGGTTGCCGTGCTTGGCCACCGGCACGCCGGCGGCCGCCACGACGATCGAGGCCACCGAGGAGACGTTGACCACGGCGCCGTAGGGGTCGCCGCCGGTTCCGACGATGTCGAGCACCATGGCCGGGATGCTCACCGGCAGCGCGTGCGCGAGAGCGGCATCCCGGAACCCGACGATCTCATCGATCGTCTCGCCCTTGGCCCGCAGCGCCACGAGGAACGCCGCCAACTGGGCGGGCGTGGCCTCCCCCGCCATGACCTGCTCCATGGCCCAGGTGGACTCCGCGATCGACAGATCCTGCCGCTCCAGCAGACGGGTGAGCAGGGCGGGCCAGGTCGGGATGGCGGACATGGGAGAAGGCTAGCCAATCGCCGCGAGAAGGCATGTCGCCCGGCAAGAACCTCCAGGAACATCGGTCATAATGAAGGGGTGACCAGCACCTCTCTCTCGAGCTCGCTCAGCGCGCCTACGATCAACCGCCCGAACACCGTCGCGGTCGGCACGATCGTGTGGCTGGGCAGCGAAGTCATGTTCTTCGCCGGCCTCTTCGCGATCTACTTCACGCTGCGGTCGACCTCCCCCGAGCTGTGGGAGTCGGGCACCGAGCTCTTCAACATCCCCTTCGCCGCGGTCAACACCACGATCCTGGTCCTCTCGTCGGTGACCGCCCAGTTCGGCGTCTTCGCCGCCGAGCGCCTGCAGGCCAAGCGCACCGGCTGGAAGCCGACGCAGTGGGGCATGGTCGAGTGGTTCTTCCTGACCTACGTCATGGGCGCGATCTTCGTCGTCGGCCAGGTCTACGAGTACGCGATCCTCGTCAGCGAGTACGTCACGCTCACCTCCGACGCCTTCGGCTCGGCCTTCTACCTCACCACCGGCTTCCACGGCCTCCACGTCACCGGCGGACTCATCGCCTTCCTCCTCGTCATCGGTCGCGCGTACGCGGTGAAGGTCTTCACCCACCGCGACGCGATGAGCGCGATCGTCGTGTCGTACTACTGGCACTTCGTCGACGTGGTCTGGATCGGCCTCTTCATCGTCATCTACGTCCTTCAGTAAGCAACGGAAACGAGACGCACTCCCCATGGCACCCTCCTCCTCCGCATCAGCACGACGCACCGGTCGCCGGCACCCGCTCGCCACGGCCGCCCTGCTCGTCGTCGGCCTGCTCGCCACCGGTGGCGCCTACGCGGTCGCGACGACGGCGGCGACCGCCGAGACGACGACGGCCAGCGCCGAGGTCGTCGACGAGGGCGGCAAGCTCTTCGCCGCCAACTGCGCCAGCTGCCACGGCCTGGAGGGCCAGGGCGCCGAGGCCGGTCCGAGCCTCGTCGGCGTCGGTGCGCTGGCGGTCGACTTCCAGGTCGGCACGGGCCGCATGCCCATGGCCGCCTCCGGCCCCCAGGCCGAGGTCAAGCCCGTGCAGTTCACGCAGGAGCAGATCGACGCCATGGGTGCGTGGGTGGCCCAGCTGGGCCCCGGCCCCGCCATCCCCGCCGACGAGTACCTCGCCGGTGACGGCGATGCCGCCCTCGGCGCCGAGCTCTTCCGCATCAACTGCGCCATGTGCCACAACGTGGCCGGCGCGGGCGGCGCGCTCACCGAGGGCAAGTACGCCCCGAGCCTCGCCGGGGTCGACCCCGTTCACATCTACGGCGCCATGGTGACCGGTCCGCAGAACATGCCCGTGTTCAGCGACCTGAACCTCACGCCCGAGGAGAAGAACGACATCATCACCTACCTCACCTACCTCGAGGAGAACCCCTCGGTGGGCGGCATCGACCTCGGCGCCCTCGGCCCGGTGTCGGAGGGACTCTTCATCTGGATCTTCGGTCTCGGCGGCCTCATCGCCGTGACCATCTGGCTCACCGCGAAGTCGAACTGACCTCCCGTGGGTCGCACTAGGAAGGAACGATAATGGCGGACTCCCACGACGGCGCTGCGACGAGCGGCGCCGCCGAGACGGCTGTCGAGCGGCGTGAGAACGCCGCCCCCTCGCCGGGCGTGGCCGTCGCGCGCACCGACCGCGTGCCCAACCCGGGCTTCCCGCCGGAGCGCCTGCGCGTCACCGACATGGACCCGGCGAAGGAGAAGCAGGCCGAGCGCACCGTCAGCGGTCTGTTCCTGCTCTCGGTCGTCGGCAGCGTGCTCGCCGTCGTCGCCTACATCGCCTTCCCCATCGACGAGGCCGACCCGAGCTCGATCCGCCTGAACAACCTGTTCCTGGGCCTCGGCATCACGCTCGGCCTCCTCGGCATCGGCATCGGCGCGGTGCACTGGTCCAAGGCGCTCATGCACGGCCACGAGCTGGTCGAGCAGCGCCACCCCACCCGGGGCAGCGACGAGACGCGCGCCAAGGCGCTCGAGATCTTCTCCGAGAGCAACAAGGAGTCGGGCTTCACCCGCCGTAGCCTGGTGCGCAACACGCTCATCGGCGCCATCGTGGCGACGCCCATCCCGGCGGTGGTCCTGTTCCGCGACCTCGCTCCGGCGGAGGACCCGATCGGCCTGCTGCGCCACACCATGTGGGAGGCCGGGACGCGCCTGACGCGCGACCCCTCGGGCACGCCCATCCTCGCCTCCGAGGTCACCATCGGTTCGGCGTTCCACGTCATCCCCGACGGCCTCGCCCAGCTCGAGAGCCACAAGCTGGAGGAGAAGGCCAAGGCCGCCGTCCTCCTCATGCGGCTGCCGGTCGACCGCCTCAACGAGACCGAGGAGCGCCGCTCCTGGTCCTACGACGGCATCGTCGCCTACTCCAAGATCTGCACGCACGTCGGTTGCCCCGTCGCGCTGTACGAGCAGCAGACCCACCACCTGCTGTGCCCCTGCCACCAGTCCGAGTTCGACGTCGCGAACCACGCGGCCGTCATCTTCGGGCCGGCGGCGCGTCCTCTTCCCCAGCTCCCGATCAGCGTGGACGACGAGGGTTATCTCATCGCGACGAGCGATTTCACCGAACCTGTGGGTCCGAGCTTCTGGGAGCGTGAACTGTGAGCACCATCACGGAACCCTCCACCTCCACCGCCCCCGCGCCCTCGCGCGGCATGCGGTTCACCGGGTGGGCGGCCAACTACATCGACGAGCGGACGAGCGCCTCCACGGCGGTCAAGTCGCTCGGGCGCAAGATCTTCCCCGACCACTGGTCGTTCATGCTCGGCGAGGTGGCGCTCTACAGCTTCGTCGTCATCCTGCTGAGCGGCACGTTCCTGACCTTCTTCTTCGACCCGTCGATGACCGAGGTCGAGTACGAGGGCTCCTACCTGCCGCTGAACGGCATCCCGATGTCGGTGGCGTACCACTCGTCGCTCGACATCTCGTTCGAGATCCGCGGCGGCCTGCTCATGCGCCAGGTGCACCACTGGGCGGCTCTGCTGTTCGTGGCCTCCATCGGCCTGCACATGCTGCGCGTCTTCTTCACCGGCGCGTTCCGCAAGCCCCGCGAGCTCAACTGGGTCATCGGGTTCCTGCTCTTCGTGCTGGCCATGGCCCTCGGCTTCACCGGCTACTCGCTGCCCGACGACCTGCTCTCGGGCAACGGTCTGCGCATCATCGACGGCATGATCAAGGCCGTCCCGGTGGCCGGCGCCTGGATCTCGTACTTGCTCTTCGGTGACGAGTTCCCGGGAACCGACATCATCCCCCGCCTCTACGTGCTGCACATCCTGCTGCTGCCGGCGATCCTGGTCGCTCTCATCGGTGCGCACATGGTGCTGCTCATCGTCAACAAGCACACCCAGTTCGCGGCGCCCGGTCGCACCAACGACAACGTCGTCGGCGCGCCGATCATGCCGGTGTTCGCCGCCAAGGCCGGTGGATTCTTCTTCCTCGTCTTCGGCGTCATCGTGCTCATCGCCTCGCTGTTCACGATCAACCCGATCTGGAACTACGGCCCCTACGACCCGTCCCCGGTGTCGGCGGGTACGCAGCCCGACTGGTACATCGGCTTCGCCGACGGCGCCCTCCGCCTCATCCCGCCGGGGCTCGAGTCGGTCATCTTCGGCTACACCTTCTCGTGGAACATCCTGATCCCGCTCGTCGGGCTCCTGGTATTCCTCGCCGTGGTGGCCGTGTACCCGTTCCTCGAGGCCTGGGTCACGGGCGACCGTCGCGAGCACCACATCGCCGACCGCCCGCGCAACGCGCCCACGCGCACCGCGATCGGTGCCGCCGGTGTGACCTTCTACGCGGGCCTCTGGGCGGCGGCGAGCTCCGACATCATCGCCACCCACTTCCGGCTCTCGATCGAGGGCGTCATCCACGGACTGCAGGCGGTGACCGTCCTCGGACCGATCGTGGCCTACTTCGTCACCAAGCGCGTCTGCCTGGCGCTCATGCGCAAGGACCGCGAGATCGCGCTCCACGGCTTCGAGTCCGGTCGCATCGTGCGCCTCCCCGGCGGCGAGTACATCGAGGTGCACGAGCAGCTCGACGACTACGAGCGCTGGAAGCTCGTCAGCTTCGAGGAGTACCAGCCGCTCGTCGTGCGCCCCGATGCACGGGGTCGCATCACCGCCCGCCAGCGCGTGCGCGCCGGTCTCTCGCGCTGGTTCTTCGAGGACCGCATCGCGCCGGTAACGCAGAACGAGATCGAGTCGCAGAAGCACTGACCGACGAGTCCTCGACGGCCCCGCTCCTCCTCCGGGAGGGCGGGGCCGTCGTCGTTCCGCGCGACACGGCGGAATCCCCCTCGTCGGCGTGGTGAGTCCGCGCCGCACCGCGTAGCGTGGGCGCATGAGCCCGGCACCCGTGACCACCGTCCTCCTCGACGTCAACGAGACGCTCACCGACCTGCGCCCCCTCGATGACTGGATGCGCGAGAGCGGTCTGCCCGCCGGCTCGGCCTCGGCGTGGCTCGCCGCGGTACTGCGCGACGGCTTCGCCGCCTCGCTGGTCGGGCTGCCGGCAGCGTTCGGCCCGCTCGGCGCCTCCGCGCTGCAGGATCTCGCGCGCGAGCACCTCGATGCCCCCGCCGTCGAGTCGCTCCTGGAGCAGCTGCCCGCGGTCGTCGCGGGCCTGCCCGCCCACGACGACGTCGAGCCGGGCATCCGCAGCATGATCGCCGCGGGTCTCGGGGTGTCGACGCTGACCAACGGGTCCCCCGCGATCGCGAGCGCGCTGCTCGAGCGGCTGGATCTCGCGGCATCCGGTGTCGGCGTACTCAGCGTCGACGGCACGCGCACGTGGAAGCCGCACGCCGAGGCCTACCTCGGAACGTGCGACCGCCTCGGCGTCCTGCCCGAGCAGACGGCCCTGGTGGCCTGCCACCCCTGGGACATCCTCGGAGCGCAGCGCGCCGGGCTGCAGGGCGTGTGGCTCCCCCGCGGTCGCTCATGGCCCGCGGGCTACCCGGAGCCTCACCGCACGATCGAGACGCTCGGCGCGTTCGTGACCAACGGCGACTGAGCCGGATCCACGGGAGGGTCGTGATCCCTCGGTACGCGCCGAGGACGGACCGTCACGATGCGCGCACCGGCAGCAGGCTCGCGGACGATCGACCGTGTACCGGTCGACGCAGGGCCAGCGAGGCGGCGTCAGAAGACGCGTCGCATGTACTCCGCGTTCTGACTGTAGCCGAGGCGGTCATAGAAGCCGCCGGCACGACGGCTCGCCACGGTGATCTGCCGAACACCGCGCCGGCTGCACTCGGCCTCGACGGCGTGAACGAGCTCGGTGCCCAGATCCTGGCCGCGCGCGGCCGCATCGACGGCGATCTCCTGCAACTGGGCGGAGAGACCGTTCGTCGACAGCAGTCGGGCGACCGTAGTCAGCGCGTACCCGCGGACGACCCCTTCCGAGTCCTCGGCGACGAGGAGGAAGAGGTCGGCGTCATCCGGCGCCTCGACCGCGGAGCTGAAGCTCGCGTCGAACGCCCCGCGCACCGGCACGAACGCGGCGCCCAGCTGCTGCACGAGGGCGAAGACCGCGTCCGCGTCGGCGGCCCGCGCTGCGCGGACGACCATCAGCGGGCGAAGTTGCCGCGGTAGTACTCGTACGTCCAGCCCACGATCGCGATGAGCGCGAGCGGGATGGCGTAGTACGCGATCCAGATGCCCGTGGCGAGTCCGAGGAACACCAGGGCGGCGCCACCGGCGAGGAACACAGGCCACCAGCTCCACGGGGAGAAGTAGCCGAGCTCGGCATCGCCATCGTCGATGTCCGCGTCGAGCCGGTCCTCCGGCAGCGTGCCGCCGATGGAGCGGTTCGCGAGCCGGAGGTAGAAGGCGATGAAGAGGGACAGCACGGCGCTGAGGCCGATGCCGAGCGTTCCCACCCACTCCACCTCACCGGTGTCGATGAGGGACCAGGCGACGTAGACGCCGGTCAGCGCCACGAAGAATACGGCGAGGACCCAGAAGAGGTTGATGTTGGTCTTCATCGGTGGATCACTTCACCTTCTCGGCGCCGAGGTCGTACGTGGGGGCATCGGGGGCGTCCTTCGCCGGACCGATGCCGACGGGGATGCCGGCCTCGGGGTGGTTGAGGTCGAACGCCGGCGACTCCGAGCGGATGCGCGGGATCGAGGTGAAGTTGTGGCGCGGCGGCGGGCACGAGGTGGCCCACTCGAGCGAGCGGCCGTAGCCCCACGGGTCGTTGACCGTGACCTTGGGCGCCCGACGGGCCGTGATGTACACGTTCAGCAGGAACGGGATCATCGAGGCGGCGAGCAGGAAGGATCCGAACGTCGACAGCTGGTTCATCCAGGTGAAGCCGTCCTCGACCGCGTAGGTCGCGTAGCGGCGGGGCATGCCCACGACACCGAGCCAATGCTGGATGAGGAAGGTCGTGTGGAAGCCCACGAACAGGGTCCAAAAGTGGATCTGGCCCAGACGCTCGTTGAGCATCTTGCCCGTCCACTTCGGCCACCAGAAGTAGAAGCCGGCGAACATCGCGAAGACGACGGTGCCGAAGACGACGTAGTGGAAGTGGGCGACGACGAAGTACGAGTCGGAGACGGCGAAGTCGAGCGGCGGCGAGGCGAGGATGACGCCCGTGAGACCGCCGAAGACGAAGGTGATGAGGAAGCCGATCGTCCAGACCATCGGCGTCTCGAAGGTCACCGAGCCGCGCCACATCGTGCCGACCCAGTTGAAGATCTTCACGCCCGTGGGCACCGCGATGAGCATCGTCATGAGCGCGAAGAACGGCAGCAGCACCGAGCCGGTCACGTACATGTGGTGCGCCCAGACCGTCATCGACAGCGCGGCGATCGCGATCGTGGCGTAGACGAGGGTCTTGTACCCGAAGATCGGCTTGCGGCTGAACACCGGCAGGATCTCGGAGACGATGCCGAAGAACGGCAGGGCGAGGATGTACACCTCGGGGTGCCCGAAGAACCAGAACAGGTGCTGCCAGAGGATCGCGCCGCCGTTGGCCGCGTCGAAGAAGTGCGAGCCGAACACGCGGTCGGAGCCGAGCGCGAAGAGCGCGGCCGCGAGCACCGGGAAGGCCATGAGCACGAGCAGCGAGGTGACGAGCGTGTTCCAGGTGAAGATCGGCATGCGCCACATCGTCATACCGGGCGCGCGCATCGTGATGATCGTCGTGATGAAGTTCACGGCACCGAGGATCGTGCCGAAACCGCTCATGGCGAGACCGAAGACCCAGAGGTTGCCGCCGATCCCCGGCGAGAACGTCTGACTGGACAGCGGCGCGTAGGCGAACCATCCGAACGAGGCCGCACCCTGCGGGGTGAAGAAGCCGGCGACGGCGATGAGCGAGCCGAAGGAGTAGAGCCAGTAGGCGAAGGCGTTGAGACGCGGGAACGCCACGTCGGGGGCGCCGATCTGGAGCGGCATGAGCACGTTGGCGAAGCCGGCGAAGAGCGGCGTCGCGAACATCAGCAGCATGATCGTGCCGTGCATCGTGAACAGCTGGTTGTACTGCTCCTTCGTGGCGACGATCTCGAGGCCCGGCGCGAACAGCTGCGCGCGGATGACGAGGGCCATCACGCCGCCGACGAGGAAGTAGATGAAGGACGTGATCAGGTACATGTACCCGATGGTCTTGTGGTCGGTGGAGGTGATCCAGCCGACGAAGACATTGCCCTTCTTCTCGACACCCGGACGGCTGTAGCCCGGCTCGGTGCCGACGGTAGGACGCGGTGCGGTCGTCGTCATGTGCCGACTACTCCTCTTCGCTGGCGCCGGTGGTCCCCGGCAGGTTCTGGTTGGTGTTGAACTCCTCGCCGAGACGGCCCTCGTTGCCGGCGTCGCGCAGCGACTCGGTGTAGGCCTCGTACTCCTCGACGGAGACGACCTCGACGTTGAACAGCATGAGCGAGTGGTACTCGCCGCAGAGCTCGGCGCACTTGCCCTGGTACGAGCCCTCCTTGAGCGGCTCGAAGTACCAGTAGTTGGACCGGGCCGGGACCATGTCCTTCTTGTAGAGGAAGTCGACGATCCAGAAGGAGTGCAGCACGTCGCGCGACTCGATCTTGATCTCGACGGTCTGACCGACCGGCAGGTACAGCGTCGGCAGGGTGTCGAAGGTGATGCCCTCCTCGCCCTCCTGCGCCTGGATGCCCTGGTAGTAGACGTCCTCGGTGATGTAGTTGAAGTCCCACGCCCAGCGCTTGCCGTAGACCTCGATCTGCACGTCGGGGTCGGCGATGGGCTCCTCGATCGCGGCCTGGTCGCGGGCGGTGAACGCGAAGAAACCGATGACGAGGATGAGCGGGATGACCGTGTAGAGGATCTCGATCGGCATGTTGTAGCGCAGCTGCACCGGCAGGCCCGTCTGGCCCTTGCGGCGGCGGTACACGATCGCGGCCCAGATGATGAGGCCCCACGTGATGGCGCCCACGACGAGGAGCACGATCCACGAGGTGGTCCAGAGGCCGATGACGCGGTCCACCTGGTTCGTCGTCCCGGGCTCCGTCGGCAGCCAGCCCAGCGTCTGCTGGGGGGTGCACGCGGCGAGAACGAGGGTGGTCACGACGGCGAGGGGGATCGCCGCCATGCGGAGTCGACGGTTGGAGCGCACCGGGGGCCTCTCGGAGGGAAGACGGATTGTGGAACGGGCTTCAGTCTACGTCACCCGCATCCCCCGGCTTTCCCGGCGACGCTCCGAAACAGGCGTGAGATTCGGCCTGCGAGAAGCCGGTTCCGGCCCGTTAACGGCGACGGCGCGGGCATCCACCGATCGATGGATGCCCGCGCCGGACGCACGGTTCGGGGGCGATTCGCAGGCGCTCAGCCCGCGGCGCGCCGCCCGCGCTAGTGGAAGCTGTCGCCGCAGGCGCAGGAGCCGCCGGCGTTGGGGTTGTCGATCGTGAAGCCCTGCTTCTGGATCGTGTCCTCGAAGTCGATCGAGGCGCCGTCAAGGTAGGGCACGCTCATCTTGTCGACGACGACCTCGACCCCGTCGAAGTCGCGCGCGATGTCGCCGTCGAGGAGGCGCTCGTCGAAGTAGAGCTGGTAGATCAGGCCCGAGCAGCCGCCGGGCTGGACGGCGAGGCGCAGGCGCAGGTCATCGCGGCCCTCCTGCTCGAGCAGGCTCTTGACCTTCGACGCGGCAGCTTCGGTCAGGGCGACGCCGTGGGTGGAGATGGCGGTGTCGGTCATGGGTTCGCTCCTCGGTGCGTAGGCGGTCGGCGCCAGTGTACGTCGGCACCCTGTCAGGGTGAACAGGCGACGGGCGCGTTTTATTCTCCGTCGCGGGATGCCGCACCGAGCTCGACCGCCCCGCCGAGGCGGGCCAGCAGCACGGCCTCGGTGAGCACGGCCCGGTGCAGGACGCCGAGGTGCAGCGACTCGTTCGGGCTGTGCGCCCGGGTGTCGGGATCCTCCACCCCCGTGACGAGCACGTGCGCATCGGGGAAGGTGTCGTTGAGCTGCGCGATGAACGGGATCGACCCGCCGACGCCGACGAGCCGGGGCTCCTCGCCCCAGGCCTCGTGCATGGCCGTGAGCGCCTCGTCGACCGCCCAGCCGCTCGTGTCGACGAGGAACGGGTTGCCGCAGTCGACGTTCGAGAACGCGAGGTGGGCGCCGAAGGGCGCGTGGGCCTCGAGGTGCGCGCGGACGGCCTCGAAGGCCTCCCGGGCGTCCTGCCCCGGGGCGACGCGGGCGCTGATCTTGACGGAGACCTTCGGCAGCAGGGTGTTCGAGGCGTTCTGCACGCTCGGCGCGTCGATACCCGTGACCGTGATGGCCGGCTGCGCCCAGAGGCGGTGCAGGATCTCGCCGCGACCGATCGAGCGGACGCCGTCGAGCAGGGCGGCCTCCTCGCGCAGGCGCTCCTCGTCGAAGGCCGGGACGGACTGCTCGTGCGCGCGCATCCCCTCGACCGCGACGGCGCCGTCGTCGTCGTGCAGGGTCGCGAGCAGGCGCACGGCGGCGAGCATCGCGTCGGGTGCGGCGCCGCCGAACATGCCCGAGTGCGAGGCGTGGTCGAGGGTCGCGATCGTGAGGGTGAAGGCCGCGTTGCCGCGCAGGCCCACCGTGAGGGAGGGGGTCGTGACGTTCCAGTTGTCGGAGTCGGCGACGACGATGACGTCGGCGGCGAGCAGGTCGCGGTGCTTCGCGAGCAGCGCGCCGAAGGAGCGGGAGCCGAACTCCTCCTCCCCCTCGATGAAGACGGCGATGCCGAGCTCGGGATCACCGGTCGCCTCGACGAGCGCGCGGATGGCCGCGACGTGCGCGATGACGCCGGCCTTGTCGTCGGCGGCGCCCCGCCCGTAGAGGCGGTCGCCGATCACGGTCGGCTCGAAGGGCGGCGTCTGCCAGTCGGCCTCATCGCCGGGGGGCTGCACGTCGTGGTGGGCGTAGAGCAGGATCGTCGGCTTGCCGCCCCGCGCGGCGCGGCGGGCGAAGACCGCGGGCTGCCCGAGCACGCCCTGCGCGCCGGGGATCTCGACCCGGTCGACGACCACCGTGTCGAAGACGTCGAGCTCGGTGAGCAGACGCGCGACCTCGGCGGCCGAGGCCTCGACGTGGGCGGGATCGAAGCCGTCCCACGAGACCGAGGGGATGCGGACGAGCGTCGAGAGGTCGGCGATCGCGGCCGGCAGGCCGTCGCGGACGGAGTCGCGGAGTCGGTCGAGCAGGTCGGCGGGGGTCGCGGGCCTCGTGGGCCGGTCGTCGAGCGTCATGGCGGTAATCTATAGCTCACGCCCACCGGAAGGATGTGCCGCCGTGGCCGCCCGAGACAACGCCAAGTCCGCCCCCAGCGCCGCCGAGAAGGCGAGCGCCGACGCCGTCGCCCACGCCGAGGCGATCGCCGCCGGCAAGGGGCGCCCGACGCCCAGCCGCAAGGAGCGCGAGGCGGCCCGCAAGCGGCCCCTCGTGCCGAACGACCGCAAGGAGGCGGCGAAGGCGCACCGGGCGAAGATGAACGAGGCGCGCGAGCGCGCCCGCCTCGGCATGGCCGCCGGTGAGGAGCGCTACCTGCCCCAGCGCGACCGCGGTCCGCAGAAGAAGTTCGTGCGCGACTACGTCGACGCGCGCTGGAGCCTGGGCGAGTTCATGATCCCGGTGATGTTCGCCGTCATCGTGCTGAGCTTCGTGCCGACCCTCGACATCTACGCGATCCTCGCCCTCTGGGCGTTCTTCCTCGTCGCGATCATCGACTCGACCATCCTCGGCTGGCTCGTGACCCGCGCTCTCGCCCGCAAGTACGGCGCCGATCGCGTCGAGAAGGTGCGCTGGTACGCGGCGATGCGCTCGCTGCAGCTGCGCGTGCTGCGCCTGCCGAAGCCGCAGGTGAAGCGCGGCGAGTTCCCCTCCTGATCCGCACGCTCCTCCGGGCGTCAGGCCCCGTCGACGGCACCCGATCGCGCGGCGGCGATGCGCGGGGAGCCGTCGGGTTCAGACGCGGGCGGCGGGCGCCGTCGCCGCGAGACCCCGGTTGATCGCGCGGGCCCAGCCCGGGCCCCGGTAGAGGAAGGCCGTGTAGCCCTGCACGAGCGTCGCTCCGGCGGCCAGCCGCTCGGCGACGTCCTCCGCGGTGTCCACTCCCCCGACCGAGATCACGCAGTAGTCCGCGGGCACCGCGGCCCGCACGATGCGCAGCACCTCGAGAGCGCGCGCGCGCAGCGGCGCACCGCTCAGCCCGCCGGCGCCGGCGGCATCCACCACCGCCCTCTCGGTGCGCAGACCCTCGCGCCCGATCGTCGTGTTGGTCGCGATGACGCCGCTGAGGCCCTTGGCGACGGCGAGGCGCGCGACGCCCTCGACCGCCTCGTCGTCGAGGTCGGGCGCGATCTTGACGAGCACCGGCGTCGTGTCGGCCTCCTCGAGCACGGCGTCGAGCAGCGGGCCGAGCATCGCCTCGTCCTGCAGGCCGCGCAGCCCCGGCGTGTTCGGCGACGAGACGTTGACGGCGAGGTAGTCGGCGACGGGGGCCAGCAGCCGGGCGGACTCCCGGTAGTCGGCGATCGCATCCTCGACGGCGACCACGCGGCTCTTGCCGATGTTCGCGCCGATGATCGCCCGCGGTCGGCGTGCGGCCTCGCGCCGCACCCGCTCGGCGGCCCGCGCCGCGCCGCGGTTGTTGAAGCCCATGCGGTTGATGACGGCGCGGTCCTCGATGAGACGGAAGAGCCGCGGGCGCGGGTTGCCCTCCTGGGGCACCGCGGTCACGGTGCCGATCTCGACGTGGCCGAAGCCCAGCGCCCACAGCCCGCGGATGCTCTCGGCGTTCTTATCGAAGCCGGCCGCGACGCCGAAGGGCGAATCGAAGTGCAGCCCGAGCGTCTCGACCGCGAGCGAGGGATCGGGACGGGTGGCGCGCCGCACGAGCGCGGCGAGGCCGAGACGCGGGATGGCGCGGATGACGGCGACCGCGAGGTGGTGGGCCCGCTCCGGATCCATCCGGGCGAAGACCTGCCGGAAGAGCACGTCGTAGGCACTCACCCGGCTCAGCCCTTCTCGGGGCGCGCGGCGTCCTCGACGCGCAGCTGGGCGATCGCCGCCTCGAAGTCCTCGAGGTTCTCGAAG
Source organism: Microcella daejeonensis (assembly GCF_026625045.1). Classification (GTDB taxonomy): domain Bacteria; phylum Actinomycetota; class Actinomycetes; order Actinomycetales; family Microbacteriaceae; genus Microcella; species Microcella daejeonensis. Next base: position 2,603,513 of record NZ_CP113089.1, read on the forward strand.
GCCTGGTAGACGCTCGCGAACCGGAGGAAGGCGACCTCGTCGAGCTCGCGCAGCTCGGGGAGGATCGCGAGACCGATGTCGTTCGCCTCGAGCTGCGAGGCGCCCGTCGAGCGCAGGGACTCCTCGACCTTCTGGGCGAGGATGGCAAGGTCGCCGTCGGTGACGGGCCGGCCCTGGCAGGCCTTGCGCACGCCGGCCACGATCTTCTCGCGCGAGAAGGGCACGACCGAGCCGTTGCGCTTGATGACGGAGAGGCTCGCGGTCTCGGTGGTCGAGAAGCGGCGCCCGCACTCGGGGCACTGACGACGACGGCGGATGCTCAGCCCGTCATCGCTCGTGCGCGAGTCGATGACGCGGCTGTCGGAGTACCGGCAGAAGGGGCAGTGCATGGTCCCCGAGCCTAGTCGTCGGCGAGGGATCCGGCGGCCGGGCCCGGCAGCGGATCCGACCCGAACCGCACCCGCACTGCCTCGCCGTGCGCGGGCAGCTGCTCGGCGGCGCTCAGGGCCCCGACCTGCTCGGCGACCACCGAGAGCGCGGCCCGGTCGTACTCGACGACCTGCTGCGGCCGGAGGAACGTGTAGGCGCCGAGCCCCGAGGAGTACCGGGCGGCGCCGCCGGTCGGCAGCACGTGGTTCGAGCCGGCGATGTAGTCGCCGAGGCTCACGGGAGTGTGATCGCCGACGAAGATCGCCCCGGCGTTCTCGAGCTCCGGCAGCAGGGCGTGCGGGTCGGCCACCTGCACCTCGAGGTGCTCGGGCGCGTAGGCGTTGCTGAAGGCGACGGCCTGCGCGAGGTCGTCGACGAGGACGATGGCCGACTGCGGCCCGGAGAAGCTCGTAGTGATGCGCTCGCGGTGGTGGGCCTCGGCGATCGCCGCCGGCAGCGCCTGCTCGACCGCACGGGCGAGAGCGGGATCGTCGGTGACGAGCACGCTGCCGGCGAGCTCGTCGTGCTCGGCCTGGCTGATGAGGTCGGCGACGACGTAGGCCGGGTTGGCCGCGCGGTCGGCGATGATGAGGATCTCGGTCGGGCCGGCCTCGGAGTCGATGCCGACGACTCCGGTGACGGCGCGCTTCGCCGTGGCCACGAACAGGTTGCCGGGGCCGGTGATGACCTGCACGGGGTCGAGGCCGAGGTCGGGCACGCCGTAGGCGAGGGCGCCGATCGCGCCGGCCCCGCCCATCGCGTAGACCTCGTCGACGCCGAGCAGGTGCGCCGCGGCGAGGATGGTCGGGTGCACGGAGCCGCCGAAGGCCTCCTGCGCGGGGCTCGCGAGCGCGATCGAGCGCACCCCCGCGACCTGCGCGGCGACCACGTTCATCACGACGCTCGAGGGGTAGACGGCCTTGCCCCCGGGCACGTAGAGGCCCACGCGGGCGACCGGCACCCAGCGCTGCACGATGCGCGCCCCCGGGGCGACCTCGGTCGTGACGGGCGGGGGCACCTGGCCCGCCGTGCCGCGTCGCACGCGGGTGATGGCCTCATCGAGGGCATCCCGCACCGCCGGATCGAGCTGAGCGGCGGCCTCGGCCATCACCTCAGCGGGCACGCGGATGTGCGCGGGGCGCACGCGGTCGAAGCGCTCGGCCTGCTCCAGGAGCGCCGCGGAGCCGCGCCGGCGCACGTCGGCGATCAGGGAGTCCACGACGGCGGCGGCGGAGCCGACGTCGCTCGCGGATCGCGGGACGAGAGCGAGGAGGTCGGTGGTCGAGAGGGTGCGACCGCGCAGGTCGAGGGTCTGGATCATGGCGGGATCAGCCTAATCGCGGGCAGGCTCGGGAATAGCCGAGCGCCCGAGGTGTTGCATGCTTGCGTGATGACCACGACAGCCGATGCCACCGGGTTCGACGCCTTCGCGCAGGCCTTCCGCCGCCACGCCGCGGGGGTCGCCGTCATCACCGCGCTGACGCCCAAGGGCCGCCCGGTCGGCTTCACGGCGACCTCGCTCGCCTCGCTGGCCGCGAAGCCCCCGCTGGCGACCTTCAACATGGCGCGCATCGCCAGCAGCTGGCCCGCGATCGAGCAGACCGACCACGTCGTCATCCACATGCTCGGCGAGGCCGACCTCGACGTCGCGCGCATCATGGCCGGGCCGAACGCCGAGCGCTTCGACGGCGACCACTGGGAACCGGGCCCGCACGGCCTGCCGGTGCTGAAGAACGTGACGGCCTGGATGCTCGGCCGCATCGTCGCCCGCACGAACGTGGCCGAGAACGCCATGATCGCGGTGCAGATCGAGCAGGGCGCCCTGGGCGAGCCCGACGAGCCGCTGCTCTACCACGAGCGCGCGTACCGCGTGCTCGGCGCGCACCTCTAGGCGCGCACCGCGGGCCGCGCGGCCGGGGCCCCGCTCCCCCGCTCGGGCGGGATCAGCCGGGCTGGCTACTCGTTGCCGACCTTCTCGTCGATCGTCCCCTTGACGTCGTCGATCTGCTCGCTGAACCGGCCGCCGGTGAGCGAGTCGGCGAGGCCGGCGACGCCGTCGAGCACGCGGTCGCTCACGTCCTCCGCCTGCTCGCTCTCGAGCATCCCCTTCACCTTCTCGTCGTTCAGGAACTCCTGCGCCTTCTTGGTGATGTCGTCGATGGCCATGCTCCGAACCCTCCGGTCGTGGGGAGGCCGCGGACGGGCATCCACTCGCGACGATCATGCGGCACCGGAGCGAGCGAGGGCAAGAGCCGATCAGGCGAGCGCGCGGGGCCCGAGCAGGCTCTTGACCTCGCCGAAGAAGTCGGTGGTCGGGGCGATGCGGTGCGGCAGCTCGAAGACGCGCGCGGCGTCGTCGCGCACGAGGCGCAGGCGCACCTCGGTGGTGCCGCGGTGGCGGCTGAGCACGGCGCCGAGCTCCGTGACCACGTCGACCGTGGCGCGCTGCTCGCGCACCGTGAGCGTCAGGGGCCCCGACTCGGTCGCGACGCCCATGTCGGGCATCTGCAGCGTGATCGCCTGCAGCGTGATGCCGTCGTCGCGGTGGTTGACCCGCCCGCGCACGACCACGATCGAGTCGGCCGCGAGCCGCATGCCGAACTCCTGGTAGGTCTTGCCGAGGAACATGGCCTGCACCTCGCCGCCGAAGTCCTCGATCGTCACCATGCCGTACGGGTTGCCCGAGTTGCGGGCCACCCGGTGCTGCACGCTCGTGATGAGGCCCGCGACCGTCACCTGCTCGCCGTCACCGGGAGGGTTGTCGTTGAGCTCGGCGATGCTCGACCCCGCGTGCTTCGACAGCGCGACCTCGAGCCCGGCGAGCGGGTGATCGCTCACGTAGAGGCCGAGCATCTCGCGCTCGAAGGCGAGCTTGTCCTTCTTCGCCCACTCCGGCCGCTCGGGCACCTGCTCGGTCTGCGCGGGCTCGTCGAAGAGGCTGTCGAAGTCGAAGCCGACGTCGCCGTTGAGCTCGGCGCGCTTCTCCTTCACCGCCGCCTCGACGGCGCTCTCGTGGATCTCCATGAGCGCGCGACGGGTCGACCCGAGGGAGTCGAACGCGCCCGCCTTGATGAGCGACTCGATCGCGCGCTTGTTCGCGACCGGAGCGGGGACCTTCTTGAGGAAGTCGAAGAAGCCCGTGAACGGCTCCTTCTGCTCGCGGGCCGCGCGGATGCCGTCGACGACGTTGGTGCCGACGTTGCGCACCGCGCCGAGACCGAAGCGGATGTCGTCGCCCACGGCGGCGAAGAAGCCGATCGACTCGTTGACGTCGGGCGGGAGCACCGTGATGCCCATGCGGCGGCACTCGTTGAGGTACACCGCCATCTTGTCCTTCGAATCGCCCACGCTCGTCAGCAGGGCGGCCATGTACTCGGCCGGGTAGTGCGCCTTGAGGTACGCCGTCCAGTACGAGACCACTCCGTAGGCGGCGGAGTGCGCCTTGTTGAAGGCGTAGTCGGAGAAGGGCAGCAGGATGTCCCAGAGCGTCTGCACCGCGGCGGCCGAGTAGCCGTTCGCGGCCATCCCCGCACTGAAGTTCTCGAACTGCTTGTCGAGCTCGCTCTTCTTCTTCTTGCCCATCGCGCGGCGCAGCAGGTCGGCCTGGGCGAGCGTGTAGCCGGCGAGCTTCTGCGCGATCGCCATGACCTGCTCCTGGTAGACGATGAGGCCGTAGGTCTGGCCGAGCACCTCCTCCAGCGGCTCGGCGAGCTCGGGGTGGATGGGCGTGATCTGCTGGCGCCCGTTCTTGCGCAGCGCGTAGTTGGTGTGCGAGTCGGCGCCCATCGGCCCCGGCCGGTAGAGGGCGAGGACGGCCGAGATGTCCTCGAAGTTGTCGGGCTTCATCATGCGCAGCAGGGAGCGCATCGGCCCGCCGTCGAGCTGGAACACGCCGAGGGTGTCACCGCGCGCCATGAGCTCGTAGGCGGCGACGTCGTCGAGCTCGAGCTCCTCGAGCACGAGCTTCTCGCCCCGGTTCGCCTCGATGTTGTCGAGCGCGTCGTCGATGATCGTGAGGTTGCGCAGCCCCAGGAAGTCCATCTTGATGAGGCCGAGGGACTCGCAGGCGGGGTAGTCGAACTGCGTGACGATCTGGCCGTCCTGCTCCCGCTTCATGATCGGGATGATGTCGAGCAGCGGCTCGCTCGACATGATGACGCCGGCCGCGTGCACGCCCCACTGCCGCTTGAGGTTCTCGAGGCCGAGCGCGGTGTCGAAGACCGTGCGGGCCTCGGCGTCGGTCTCGATGACGGCGCGGAAGTCGGCGGCCTCCTTGAAGCGCTCGTGCGAGCGGTCGAGGATGCCCGAGAGCGGCATGTCCTTGCCCATGATCGCCGGCGGCATCGCCTTCGTGAGCTTCTCGCCCATGCCGAAGGGGAACCCGAGCACGCGCGAGCTGTCCTTGAGCGCCTGCTTGGCCTTGATGGTGCCGTAGGTGACGATCTGGGCGACGCGCTCGTCGCCGTACTTCTCGGTGACGTACCGGATGACCTCGCCGCGGCGACGGTCGTCGAAGTCGACGTCGAAGTCGGGCATCGAGACGCGGTCGGGGTTGAGGAAGCGCTCGAAGATGAGGCCGTGCCGGATGGGATCGAGGTCGGTGATGCGCATGGCGTAGGCGACCATCGAGCCGGCGCCCGAGCCGCGGCCGGGGCCGACGCGGATGCCGTGGTTCTTCGACCAGTTGATGAAGTCGGCGACGACGAGGAAGTAGCTCGGGAACCCCATCTGGGTGATGACGCCGATCTCGTACTCGGCGCGGGCGCGGACCTCGGCGCTCACGCCGTCGGGGTAGCGGAAGGCGAGCCCCTTCTCGACCTCCTTGACGAACCAGCTGTCCTCCGTCTCGCCCTCGGGCACGGGGAACTTCGGCATGTAGTTCGCCTCGGTGTCGAAGCGCACATCCACGCGCTCGGCGATGAGCAGCGTGTTGTCGCAGGCCTCCGGGTGGTCGCGGAACAGCTCGCGCATCTGCGCCGGGGTCTTCAGGTAGAACTCGTCGGCGTCGAACTTGAACCGGTTCGGGTCGTGCAGGGTCGACCCCGACTGCACGCACAGCAGGGCCGCGTGCGACTGCGCGTCACCGGGGTGCGTGTAGTGCAGGTCGTTCGTGGCGACCATCGGCAGGTCGAGGTCCTTCGCCAGGCGGATGAGGTCGCTCATGATGCGCCGCTCGATGCCGAGCCCGTGATCCATGATCTCGGCGAAGTAGTTCTCGCGGCCGAAGATGTCGCGAAACTCCGCGGCGGCCTCGACCGCCTTGTCGTACTGCCCCAGACGCAACCGGGTCTGCACCTCGCCGCTCGGGCATCCCGTCGTGGCGATGATGCCCTTGCCGTAGGTGCTGAGCAGCTCGCGATCCATGCGCGGCTTGAAGTAGTAGCCCTCGAGCGAGGCCTTCGACGACATGCGGAACAGGTTGTGCATGCCCTCCGTCGTCTCGGCGAGCATCGTGATGTGCGTGTAGGCGCCGGCGCCGGAGACGTCGTCCTCGCCGCCCGAGCCCCACTTCACGCGGGTCTTGTCGGTGCGGTGGGTGCCCGGGGTCAGGTAGGCCTCGGTGCCGATGATGGGCTTGATGCCCGCCTCGGTGGCGGTGCGCCAGAAGTCGAAGGCGCCGAACATGTTGCCGTGGTCGGTGACCGCGATGGCGGGCATCCCCTGCGCGGCGGCCTCGGCGATGAGCGGCTTCACGCGCGCCGCACCATCGAGCATCGAGTACTCGCTGTGCACGTGGAGGTGGACGAAGGAATCGCCGGGAGAAGTCACATCAGCCTCCGCTGGATGGGGTCGAGCAGTCAGTCTAGGTCGGCCCCGGAGGGCCCTCCGGCGTGTCGGCCGAGCGTGTCAGCGACGCGGCTCAGGAGGCCTCGAGCACGTCGAGCGCGTGCTGCAGATCGGCCGGGTACTGCGAGGAGAACCGCACGGCATCGCCGGTGGCGGGATGCGCGAAACCGAGCCGCATGGCGTGCAGCCACTGCCGGCCGAGCCCCAGGCGCTCGCTCAGCCGCGGGTCGGCTCCGTACATCGCGTCGCCCGCGCACGGGTGCCGCTGCGCCGCCATGTGCACGCGGATCTGGTGCGTGCGCCCCGTCTCGAGGTGCACCTCGAGCAGGGTCGCGGCGGGGAACGCCTCGAGCGTGTCGTAGTGGGTCACCGAGGGCTTGCCGTCGGCGACCACGGCGAAGCGCCAGGCCGAGCCGGGGTGCCGGCCGATCGGCGCGTCGATCGTGCCCGAGAAGGGGTCGGGATGCCCCTGGACCAGCGCGTGGTAGATCTTCTCGACCTCGCGATCGTGGAACTGCCGCTTGAGCTCGACGTAGGCGCGCTCGCTCTTCGCGACGACCATGAGACCGCTCGTGCCGGCGTCGAGCCGGTGCACGATGCCCGCGCGCTCGGCCGGACCGGAGGTCGCGGTGCGCACTCCCCCGGCCGCCAGGGCGCCGAGGACGGTCGGCCCCTCCCATCCCATGCTGGGATGCGCGGCCACCCCTACGGGCTTGTCGATCACGACGAGGTCGTCATCCTCGTGGACGATGCGCAGGTCGGCCACCGCCCGAGGCTCGACCGCGACCTCGCGCCGCGGCTGCCACTCGACCTCGAGCCATGCCTCGGCGACGAGACGGTCGGACTTGCCGACCACCCGGCCGTCGAGCTGCACGCCCCCGGCCTCGGCGATCTCGGCGGCCTGCGTGCGCGAGAAGCCGAGCAGCTTGGCGAGACCGGCATCGACGCGCTCGCCGGAAAGCCCGTCGGGGACGGGGAGCGATCGCGACTCGGTCACGATCGTGCTCCCCGTCCCCGACGGAGGGTGCTGCTCAGGAGCCGTAGCCCGGGAAGGTGCCCGGGGTCTGCTGCGGCTGGCCGAAGCTCGGCGCCGAGCCCGGGAAGCCGTAGCCGGGTGCGGGCGCCGAGGCCGGAGCGGCCGCGGAGCTCGCCGAGGCGGCGGAGCCGACGGGAGCGGCGGGCGCGGCCGAGGTCTGCGAGCTGGTCTCGAGCTCGCGCAGCTGGCCCTGGATGTACGTGCGCAGCTGCGCGCGGTACTCGCGCTCGAAGACGCGGAGCTCCTCGACGCGGGTCTCGAGCGTGGCGCGCTCGGCGTTGAGCGCGTCGACGATCTCGCGCTGCTTGCCCTCGGCCTCGGAGACGATGCGGGCCGCGTGGGCCTCGCCCTCGGCGATGAGCTCGTCGCGCTTGGCGATGCCCTCGCGCACGTGCTCCTCGTGCAGACGGCGCGCGAGCTGCAGCAGGTTGTTGGTGCTCGTCGTCTCGAGCTCGGAGGAGGTCTGCCCGTAGGCGGGCGCCTCGACGGCCGGAGCCGAGGGGACTGCCGGGGCCGGAGCCGGAGCCGGGGCGGGAGCCTCGGCGACGACCGGGGTCGGAGCGGGGGCGGAGGCCGGCGCGGAGGCAGGGAGCGCACCGCTGCGCTGCTGCTCGGCCATGCGGGCGTCGGCCGCGACCAGGCGCTGGCGCAGCTCCTCGTTCTCCTGGTTGAGGCGGCGGAGCTCGACGACGATCTCGTCGAGGAAGTCGTCGACCTCGTCCTGGTCGTAGCCCTCGCGGAACTTGGTGGACTGGAAACGCTTGTTGACGACGTCTTCGGGCGTGAGTGCCATGTCCGTCACCTCGTGACTTTCTGGAGCGGGCGGATAACGATGGAGTAACGCTAGCAACAACGCATCACACGCGTCACATCAGCGACCCCCAGCGTACAGACCCGAGGCCCGGAGCGCAGTGCGGATCGCGGAGCGCCCGACGAGCGACCGAGGAGGGGCGCGGGGCGGGGACGGACTCAGCGCGCGAAGGCGATGCTCTGCGTGATGGTCATGAGGATGTAGATCACGATGAGCACGATCGTCCACGCCAGATCGAGCTGGACGGCGCCCAGGCGCAGGGGCGGGATGACCCGGCGCACGGCCTTGATCGGCGGGTCGGTGATCGTGTAGCTCAGCTCCGCCGCGATGACGACGCCCCCCTGCGGCCGCCACGAGCGGTTGAGGGCCTGGATCCAGTCGAAGATGAATCGAGCCCACATGGCGATGAAGACGCCGAGGAGGGCGATGTAGATCGCACCGAAGACGATGGAGAGCACGAGGTTCACGGGGGAAGTCTCTCAGACGCGCACGGGAGGAACCTGCGCCGACGCGGTCGTCGGCCGGCGGTGACGCTCAGCCCAGGAAGGAGGCGTCGACCTCGGACTCGACGTCGGCCTGCTCCCCGCTCACGGCGACGTGCGCCGGCGAGAGCAGGAAGACCTTGCTCGTGACGCGCTCGATCTTGCCGTAGAGGCCCTGCGAGAGACCGCTGGCGAAGTCGATGAGGCGACGCGCCTCCGACTCGGTCATCTGCGACAGGTTGATGATGACCGGGATGCCGTCGCGGAAGCTCTCGGCGATGACCTGGGCGTCCTTGTAGTGACGCGGGTGGACGGTGAGGATCTCGTTCATGTCGGCAGCTGCGGCATTCCGGGTCGGGGCGGGGCGTCGCAGCGGCGTCACGGGGGCGCGCTGCGGGCCGGGGGCGGGAGCCGCACCAGCGGCGGCGGGAGCGGCGTGCGGGGCGTGGGCCTGGGGCGCCGGCGTCTCGTACTCCTCCTGCTCGTCGGCGAGGCCGAGGTAGACCATGGTCTTGCGCAGCGGGTTGCTCATTGTCCGTCCTTACGGTCGTCGTGCGTTTCGAGGCTAGAGGGGGGCGGGTCGTTTACCGGTGATTGCCGTCCCGATGCGCAGGTGTGTCGCACCCTCGGCGATCGCCTCGGCGTAGTCCCCCGACATGCCCGCCGAGATGCGCGTCGCGGCCGGGGCGATCGCGCGCAGGCGCTCGCTGATCCCGCGCAGGCGCGCGAAGGCGGCGCGCGGCTCCTCGTCGAGGGGTGCCACGGCCATGACGCCCTGGAGGGAGAGGTGCTCGGCGGTCAGCACGGCCTCGGCGAGGGCATCCACCGCATCGGGCGCGACCCCGCCGCGACCGGGGTCGTCGGTGAGGTTGACCTCGATGAACACCTCGAGCGGCGTCTGCGCCTTCGCGAGGGCGGTGACGAGAGATGCCCGGTCGACCGAGTGCACGGCGCTCGCGTACTGCGCCACCGCCTTGGCCTTGTTCGACTGCAGCTGCCCGACGAAGTGCCAGGTGAGGGGCTCGCCCGCGAGCTCCGCGGCCTTCGGGCCCGCGTCCTGATGGCGGTTCTCCCCCACGTGGCGAACCCCGAGCTGCACGAGCTCGCGCACGAGCGCGGCGCTGTGGAACTTGGTCACGACGATGAGGGTCGGCGGATCATCCGCCCGCCCCGCCGCGCGGGACGCCTCGGCGATCCCCTCGGTGACCGCGGCGTAGCGCTCGGCGAGCCCCGGCGTGGTCGGGCCGGCGTCGCTCATGAGCGCAGCACCGCCGACCGCACCCGCCGCGGGGAGGTCATCGCAGGAAGTCGGGGATGTCGAGGTCGTCGTCCTCGACGTCGGCCTCGAGGGGGTCGACCGTCGATCGCGCGACGAGACCGGGCGCCTCGGGAGCCGCGGCGACCTGCTCGGCACCGTCGGCCGGGTGGGCCGTGACGCTGTCGCCCGGGGCGGCGGCGACGAAGGTCGAGCGGCGATCCTTCGCCACGGTGGTCGGCTCGCCGCCGTCGAAGCCCGCGGCGATCACGGTGACGCGCACCTCGTCGCCGAGCGAATCGTCGATGACCGCGCCGAAGATGATGTTGGCCTCGGGGTGGACGGCCTCCTGCACGAGCTTGGCGGCGTCGTTGATCTCGAAGATGCCGAGGTTCGAGCCGCCCTGGATCGACAGGAGGACGCCGTGGGCGCCGTCGATGCTCGCCTCGAGGAGCGGGCTCGCGACGGCGAGCTCGGCGGCCTTGATGGCGCGGTCGGCGCCGCGGCTCGAGCCGATGCCCATGAGCGCGCTGCCGGCGCCCTGCATGACGCTCTTGACGTCGGCGAAGTCGAGGTTGATGAGGCCGGGGGTCGTGATGAGGTCGGTGATGCCCTGCACGCCGGCGAGGAGGACCTGGTCGGCCGTCGCGAAGGCCTCGAGCATCGAGATGCCGCGGTCGCTGATCTCGAGCAGGCGGTCGTTGGGCACGACGATGAGGGTGTCGACCTCGTTCTTGAGCATCGCCACGCCGTCCTCGGCCTGCGCCTGGCGGCGCTTGCCCTCGAAGCCGAAGGGCTTCGTGACGACGCCGATGGTGAGCGCGCCGATCGACTTGGCGATGCGCGCCACGACGGGCGCGCCGCCGGTGCCGGTTCCGCCGCCCTCGCCCGCGGTGACGAAGACCATGTCGGCGCCCGCGAGGGCCTCCTCGATCTCTTCGGCGTGATCCTCGGCGGCGCGTCGACCGACCTCCGGGTCGGCGCCCGCGCCGAGCCCGCGGGTGAGCTCGCGGCCCACGTCGAGCTTCACGTCGGCGTCGCTCATGAGCAGCGCCTGGGCGTCGGTGTTGATGGCGATGAACTCGACGCCCCGCAGCCCGAGCTCGATCATGCGGTTCACCGCATTGACGCCGCCGCCGCCGATGCCGACGACCTTGATCACGGCGAGGTAGTTCTGGTTGCTGGTCACGTCCGGCCTCCGCGTCAAACCTTAAACCTGTAGTTGAGGTCTAAAGTTATGCTCAGTATGTATTCCTGACACGACCGTAGGGGCGGGCATCCCGCCCTCGCCGAAGGACGCCCGCGTGTCGGCGGAATATCGCCGGGATGCGCATCCCGGGCGCGTCGCCGGGGGCTCGGGATCGTGCGCTCCCGACGGCTCAGAGCCGGCGAGCGATGAGGCTGTCGGGCGCCGAGACGTCGTACTGCCAGGCCACCGACTGGTCGCTCGTGGCGATCGCCGCGGCGAGCACGCGCGCCTTGAAGTCCGAGCGCTCCGCGCTGCCCCAGCGCACGCGGTGCCCGGTGTCGGCGAACGTGAAGGTCACATCGTCGCGCGTGGTCGCGCTGATCACGTCGATGCGGGCGACGAGATCGGCGGGCAGCACGGCGAGCACCGCTGCCGCGCTGCGGAAGGCGACCGACTCGGCATCGGCATCCCCCGCCTCGATGAGCGGCACGCCCGCGGGCCGCTCGGCCGTCGTGTCGACGACGACGCCGGCCGCGTCGACGAGGGCGACCCCGCCCGCGCGCTCCACAGCGCCGATCGGGGTGCGCTCGACGAGCCGCACGACGAGGGTGTGCGGGGGCACGACCTCGGTCGAGTACGAGCGGATGAGGGGGAAGGCGCGCAGATCGTCGCGGATGGCCTCGTGGTCGAGCAGGGCGAGCGGGGTTCCGGTGTGCTCGTCGAGCGCCTCGGTCACGGCGGCGGCGTCGAGCCGCTGGGCGCCCGTCACGGTGATCTCGGTGAGCGCCATCAACGGGGAGACCGTGACCGCGCCGACCCCGGCCACGAGGGCGACCAGCGAGGTCGTGACCGAGATCACGAGGATGCGCCGTCGGCGGCTGCGGCGCGTGAAGCGGCGCACCTCGGTGCGCTCGGCACGGCGGGCGGCGCGGGCGGCCGCGCGGGCGGCGCGCTCCGCCGCTCGGGCCTGGGCGGCGGGATCGACGGCGCGGGGGGCGCGCGCGGGGCGCTCCGTGCGCGCAGCGGGGCGCCATCGGTCGAGGAGCGGTCGGCGCGCGCCGTCGTCGGGGGCGACGGGGGCGGCGGCGGCCGTCGAGGCCGAGGAGCGCGTCATGGCGTCGTGCGTCGGAGCGCCCGAGCTCGTCAGGGACGCTGCGCCGCCGGTCGCGCCGCTCGCCTCATCGGCGCGCCCTCCTCGTGAGGTCGAGCTGGAGCGCGGCCCTCGCGGCGGCGTCGGCGGCTTTTGCCCGCGCGCCGTCCGACCGGATCCCGAGGTCTCCGGCACCGCGGGGCCCCGCCCGCGGTCGAAGCCCTCGGGCCGCTTCATCGGGGCGGCTCCGCCGTCGAGGAGGCGGCGTCGGCCGTGGCCGTGGCCGTGGCCGTGGCGAGGATCGCCTCGCGCACCTGCGGGATGATGCGGTACACGTCGCCGCAGCTCAGCGTCATGACGATGTCGCCCGGCCGGGCGATCTCCGCGACGCGCGCGGCGGCCTCGGCCCAGTCGGGCCGGTAGTCCACGCGGGCCTGGTCGGTGAAGGCCCCGCTGACGAGCGCCCCGGTGACGCCGGGGATCGGGTCCTCGCGCGCGCCGAAGACGTCGAGCACGACCGTGTGGTCGGCGAGCCGCTCGTAGGCGGCCGCGAACTCCCCGCCCAGCTGCTGGGTGCGGCTGTAGAGGTGCGGCTGGTGGATGGCGATGACCCGGTGGCCCTCGGCGACCGAGCGCGCCGTCTGCAGCGCCGCCTCGACCTCGGTGGGGTGGTGCGCGTAGTCGTCGACGAGGCGCACGCCCGCCGCCTCGCCGTGCGATTCGAAGCGGCGCTGGGTTCCCGCGAAGCCGTCGAGGGCGGCGGCCGCCTCGGCGAGCGGGATGCCCAGACCGAGCAGCACGGCGATGACGCCCGCGGCGTTGAGCGCGTTGTGGCGACCGGGCACCGCGAGGGCGACCGGGGCCTCGAGGCCCTGCGCGTGCACGAGGAAGGAGACGGGACCGGTCTCGGCGATGCCCGAGACGCGGACGTCGGCGTCGGCCGACTCGCCGAAGGCCAGGATGCGCGGCCCCGCGGGGGCGCCGGGCGCCGCGGCGCGGCTCGCGAGCAGCGCCGTGAGGCGCACGGCGGCCGGGTCGTCGGCCGAGATGGCGAGCACCTCGCGCACCGCGCGCGAGAACTCGGCGAAAGCCCGCTCGATCGCCTCGGCCGAGCCGTAGTGGTCGAGGTGGTCGGTGTCGATGTTGGTGACGACCGCGAGGCTCGCGTCGTAGAGCAGGAAGGAGCCGTCGGACTCGTCAGCCTCGACCACGAAGAGCTCGCCCTCGCCCCAGCCCGCGGAGGTTCCGGCGCCCTGGATGACGGCCCCGTTCACGAAGGAGGGGTCGCGGTCGAGGGCGCGCAGGGCCGTGACGAGCATCCCCGTCGAGGTCGACTTGCCGTGGGCGCCCGCGACCGCGACGAGGCGCTCGCCCCGCACCAGCCAGGCGAGGGCCTGCGAGCGGTGCAGCACGGGCATGCCCCGGCGCAGGGCCTCCTGGTACTCGGGGTTGCTCTCCCAGAGGGCTCCGGTGACGACGAGCGTGTCGGCCTCCCCCACGTGGGCGGCGTCGTGCCCGATCGCGACGGGGATGCCGAGCGCACGCAGCGCGTCGACCGCACCGCTCTCGGAGCGGTCGCTGCCGGTGACGGCGAACCCGCGGTCGTGGAACATGCGGGCGATGCCGCTCATGCCGCTGCCGCCGATGCCCACGAAGTGCAGGCGACCGAGGTCGTCGGGGAGGATGAGGTCGGGGTCGGGCTTGATCGTCATAGCGGCCTCACCCTACGCGCTCGCCGCGAGGGCCTCGCGCACGAGGCCGAGGAGGGCGGCGCTGCCGTCGCGGCGTCCGACGGTGCCCGCGGCGGCGGCCATGCGGGCGATCTCGGCGCGGTGCATGAGCATCGGCACGAGCGTCTCGCGCACCCACTGCGGGGTGGCGGCGGCGTCGTCGACGACCACCGCTCCCCCGGCGGCGACGAGCTCGCGGGCGTTGAGGCGCTGCTCGCCGTTGCCGACCGGGTACGGCACGAGGATGGACGGCAGTCCGAGCGCGGCGAGCTCGCTGACGGTGGCCGAGCCCGAGCGGCAGACGACGAGATCGGCGAGGGCGAAGGCGAGATCCATGCGGTCGCAGTACTCGACGACGCGGTACCCCGGCACTCCCGGATCCTCGCCGCCCCGGTCGCGCCCGGTGATGTGCAGCACCTGCCATCCCGTCCCGACCAGGTGCGCGATCGACTCGCCCACCGTCTCGTTCAGGCGGCGCGCGCCCGTCGAGCCGCCGGTGACGAGCAGCACGGGGCGCGCCGGGTCGAGATCGAAGAACTCCGCCGCCTCGGGACGGGCGGCGGTGCGGTCGAGCGCGAGGATCTCGCGGCGCAGCGGCATGCCCACGAGTCGCGCCCCGCGCAGCGGCGTGCCGGCGAAGGTGATGCCGATGCGGCCGCCGAGGCGGTGCGCGAGCCGGTTGGCGATGCCCGGGCGGGCGTTCGCCTCGTGAGCGATCAGGGGGATGCCCTCGAGCCGGGCCGCGAGGTAGGCCGGGGCCGAGGCGTACCCGCCGAACCCGACGACCACCTGCACCCCGCGATCGCGGATGATCGCGCGCGTGCGCCTCACCGCTTCCCGGAACCGGGCGGGGAACCGCAGGGCGGCCGCGTCCGGACGACGGGGGAAGGGGACGCGCGGGATGGTGAGCAGCTCGTAGCCGCGTTGCGGCACGAGCCGCGCCTCGAGCCCCTCCGCCGTACCCAGCACGAGCAGCGCGGCGTCGGGCTCCTCCTGCCGCCAGTGATCGGCGAGCGCGAGCAGCGGATTGACGTGGCCGGCGGTCCCTCCGCCGGCCAGGAGCGCGGTCGTCACGCGACCGACCCCCGGACGGGAGCGACCGCATCGGCGGTCGGAGCGCTGATGCGCGCCATCGAGAGAACGACGCCGAGCGCCATGAGGTTCGCCACCATGGCCGAGCCTCCGGCCGAGATGAGGGGAAGGGGCACCCCGAGGACGGGGAGCATGCCGAGCACGACGGCGATGTTGACGAAGGCCTGACCGACGATCCAGACCATCACGCCGCCGGTGGCGATGCGGCGCAGCGGGTCGGTGTGCGCGCGCATGAGACGCACGAGCCCGATACCGAGCACTGCGAACAGGCCGATGACGACGGCGCAGCCGACGAGCCCGAGCTCCTCGCCGATGATCGCGAAGATGTAGTCGCTCTCGGAGTGGGGCAGCCACGACCACTTCACCGCCGAGTTGCCGAGGCCCTGACCGAGCAGGCCGCCCGAGCCGAGCGCCCACATGCCGTGCGTCGGCTGCCAGCACACGCCCTCGAGCTGCTCGGGCGTGCACCCGTCGAGCCAGATGCGGATGCGATCGGTGCGGGAGGAGCCGGTGAGCGCGAAGGCGATCGCGCCGAGAACGCCCATGCCGAGCAGAAGGGCGAGATACCGCAGCGGAGCGCCCGCGAAGAAGAGCGAGGCGAAGACGATCGCGATCATGATCGTCGCCGTGCCGAGGTCGCCGCCCGCGAGCACGAGCATCAGCGCGACCGCCGAGATCGGCAGCGCGGGGAAGATGACGCTCTTGAGATCGGGGAAGGCATCGGCGCGCTTGCTCAGCACGCTCGCGAGCCAGACGACCAGAGCCAGCTTGAGGAACTCGGAGGGCTGGGCGCTGAATCCGCCGATGGTGATCCAGTTGCGGTTGCCGCCGTACTCGTAGCTGAGGCCCGGCACGAAGACGAGCAGCTGCAGACCCAATCCGATGTAGACGAAGGTGCGCGCCCAACGCCGCCAGAACACGACGGGCAGGCGCGCCATGACGAGCATGACCGGGATGCCGACGGCCGCGAACAGGGACTGCCGGATGAAGACGCCGAAGGCCTCTCCGCCACGACCCGACTGCACGAAGGACGAGGAGAGCACCATGACGAGCCCGAGGGCGACGAGGAAGATCGCGGTACCGAGCACGAGCATGTAGTCGGTGCTCTGCGCGGTGAACAGTCGGCGCACGGCGATGACGGCGGCCGCGCCGCGGCCACCGGGCCCCGTCGCGTCAGTCGACGGTGCCGGACTGCTCGGCGCTCGGGTCGTCGCCATGCGGCGCCCCCTCCCCGTGATGCTGGTGCACGGCCGAGGCGAAGCGTCGCCCCCGGTCGGCGTAGTCGTCGAACTGATCCATGGATGCCGCTGCCGGTGCCAGCAGCACGGTGTCGCCATCGTGCGCCGCCGCGGCCGCCGCTCGCACGGCGCCCGGCATCACGCCCTCAGTGTCGTCGGCCTCGACCTCGAACACGGGCAGATCGGGCGCGTGTCGCGCGAACGCCTCGAGCACGGCCGATCGGTCGACCCCGAGCACGACCGCCGCCCGCAGCCGGGAGCGGTGGCGCGCGACGAGCGGGGCGATGTCGACGCCCTTGAGCAGGCCCCCGACGATCCAGACCACCGAGCGAAAGGCGGCGAGGGCGGAATCCGCGGCGTGCGGGTTGGTCGCCTTCGAGTCGTCGACCCAGACGATGCCGGCCGCCTCGAGCACCGTCTCGGTGCGGTGGGCGTCGACGCGGAACCGGCGCAGGGCATCCCGCACCGCGATGACGGGCGTACCGGCCGCCCGCGCGAGCGCCGCGGCGGCGAGGGCGTTGGCGAGGCCGTGCGGGGTGGCGAGGCCCGCGGCGGCCACGTCGGCCAACGTGCCGAGCTCGAGGGCGGAGTGCCGGCGGTCGTCGTGGAACGCCCGGTCGACGAGGATCCCGTCGACGAGCCCGACGTCGCTCGGGCCGGGGGTGTCCGCGGCGAAGCCGATGGCGCGGCAGCCCTCCTGCACCTCGGCCTGCTCGACCATGCGCATCGTGGCCTCGTCGCGCAGGTTGTACACGCAGGCGACCCGGGTGCCTGCGTAGACCTTGGCCTTCGCGTCGCGGTACGCGTCGGCCGAGCCGTGCCAGTCGTAGTGATCCTCGGCGAGGTTCAGGCACACGCTGGCCAGCGGGACCAGAGCGCCCGGGCCGGAGGTGGGCAGGTGGTGCAGCTGGAAGCTCGAGAGCTCGACGACGAGCACGTCGAAGCCGGCCGGGTCGCGCACGGCGTCGAGCACGGGCACGCCGATGTTGCCGCAGGGCGCGACGCGCGATCCGCCCTCCTGCAGCATCGTGGCCGTCAGCTGGGTCGTCGTGGTCTTGCCGTTCGTGCCGGTGACGAGGATCCACTCCGCGGGCGGCGCGATCTTGTCGCGCACGCGCCAGGCGAGCTCGATGTCGCCCCAGACGGGCACTCCCTGCCGCTCGGCCCACTGCAGAAGGGGATGCTCCGGCCGGAAGCCCGGCGACACGACGAGCAGCTCGGGCTCGTGGGCGGCGAGGGCCGCGATGTCGGCCGGGTCGTCGCCCCCGCCGATCTCGACGAGATCGACGCCGATCACGGGCAGGATCCTCGCGCGCTCCTCGTCGGGCGCCGAGGCCGCCACGAGCACCCGGGCCCCGAGCTCGGCGAGGGTGTCGGCGGCGGCGAAGCCGGTGACGCCGAGGCCGAGCACGACCACGCGCAGCTGCGACCAGTCGGCGTGCCAGCTGGTCAGCTCATCGAGGCGCGGCACGCTACAGCACCGCCCATTCGAGGTAGAACAGGCCGACGCCGACCGCGACGAGGAAGCCGCCGATGAGCCAGAACCGCACGACGACGGTCACCTCGGCCCAGCCCTTGAGCTCGAAGTGGTGGTGCAGCGGGCTCATGAGGAAGATGCGCTTGCCGCCGCTGAGCTTGAAGTAGATGCGCTGCACGATCACCGAGCCGGTGACGATGAGGAAGAGGCCGCCGATGAAGACGAGCAGGAGCTCGGTGCGGGTGAGGATGGCGAGGGCGGCGAGGGCGCCGCCGAGGGCGAGCGAGCCGGTGTCGCCCATGAAGATCTGCGCGGGCGAGGTGTTCCACCACAGGAACCCGATGAGCGAGGCGACGATCGCGGCCGCCACGATCGCGAGGTCGAGGGAGTCGCGCGCGTCGTAGCACTTGTACTGCACAGCCGCGTCGAGCGAGGGGCTGAGGCAGTTCTGGTTGAACTGCCAGAACGCGATGAGGATGTAGGCGCCGATCGCGAGGATGGACGACCCCGTCGCGAGCCCGTCGAGACCGTCGGCGACGTTGACCGCGTTCGAGGCGCTCACGACGATGATGATCGTCCAGATCGTGAACAGGATGCCGCCGATGACCGGCCCGCCGAGGAGAGCGAAGTCGAGCCACTCGATGTCGCGCACCGCTGAGATCGCCGTCGACGCGGGCGTCAGCCCGTTCTCATCGGGGAATCCGAGCGCGAGCACCGCGAAGGCCGCCGCGGCGATCACCTGCCCGGCCACCTTGGCCCAGCCGCCCAGTCCGAGGCTGCGCTGCTTGCGCACCTTCGAGAAGTCGTCGATGAAGCCGACGAAGCCGAGGCTCACCATGAGCAGCAGCACGAGCAGGGCGCTGACCGTGATGCGCTCCCCCGTCACGAGGTGGCCGAAGAAGTAGCCGCCCACCGCCCCGAGGATGACGATGATGCCGCCCATCGTGGCGGTGCCGCGCTTGGTGTGGTGCGACTGCGGTCCGTCGTCCCGGATGAACTGGCCCCACTCGAGCCTCTTGAAGAGCCGGATGAAGAGCGGGGTCGTGAAGAGGGTGAAGGCGAGGGCGAAAGCGCCGGAGAGGAGCAGGACTACCACGAGGCCTCCTGGGTCAGGCGGTCGACCAGGTCGGCCAGCGGGGTGCGGGCCGCCGCGCTGATGAGCAGCGCGTCCCCCGGTCGGAGGTGCGATCGCAGCACAGCGTAGGCCTCGTCGAGGTCGGCGACGAGCACCGACTCCCCGTCCCATGAGCCCTCGAGCCCGGCCGCGGTCGCCGTGTGACGGGCGCCGTGGCCGACGACGATGAGCTGGGAGACGTCGAGGCGCACGACGAGACGCCCGAGGCCGTCGTGGTCGTCGAACCACTCGGCGGGCTCGGAGTCGAGCTCGCCGAGCACGGCGAGCGACCGCGTGCGGCCGCGCGCGGCGTCGGCGAGCACCTTGAGGGAGCGGCCGACCTCGTGCCGGGTCCGCGCCGCGGTGTCGTCGAGCAGCAGGGCGCCGTTGCCGAGCGGGATGCGCCGGCAGCGGCCGGGGATCTCGGCGGTGCGCGCGGCGGCGGCGAGGGCATCCGCCCAGGCGCCGCCCGCGGCGAGAGCGGACTCGAGCGTCGTCAGGGCCGCGTCGACGACCGCGTCGCCGAGGGCCTCGAGCCGGATCGTGCCCGCCTCGTCGCCGTGGCGCACGTCGATGACCGCGCCCTCGAGTGTGTGCCGCACGTCGTCGACCACGACCGTCATCGCGTGCTCCAGCCGGCCTCGCGCAGAGCGGCGCGCGCCTCATCGCGGGCGGAGTACTCGGTACGCACGCCGCGGATGTCGCGGTAGTCCTGGTGGCCGGGCCCTGCCCAGAGGATGGAGTCGCCCTCGCGGGCGAGGTTCACCGCGACGCGGATGGCCGCCTCGGGCGGGCTCACCTCGTGGATCTCGGGCCGGTTCGTCGCGAGCGCGGCGCCCTCGAGGAGGGTCGCGCGGATCGAGGCCGGGTCCTCGAACCGGGGGTGGTGGTCGGTGATGACGAGCACGTCGCAGCCCTCGGCCGAGACGCGGCCCATCTCGTGCCGCTTGGTCGCATCGCGGTCGCCGTCGGCGCCGACGACCATGATCGTGCGACCCGTCGTGAAGCGGCGCACGGCGGCGAGGGTGTTCTCGAAGGCGTCGGGGCTGTGTCCGAAGTCGACGTACACGCTCGGCCCCTCCTCTCCCGAGACCCGCTCGATACGGCCGGGCAGGTAGGCGTCGATGCCCGTCTCGCCGAGCGCGTGGGCGATGGCGTCGAGCTCGAAGCCCGCCTCGACCATCATGACGATCGCGAGACCGGCGTTCGCGGCCATGTGCCAGCCGATGAGCGGCACGCGCGTCTCGAGCGACTGCCCGCCCGGGCCGGTGAGCCGGAAGCCCGTGTACAGCGGAGTCTCGTCCGTGAGCTGCACGCGCCACTCGGCGTCGACGTCGTCGCGCGCGCTGATGGTCGTCACCGGGATGCGCGCCGAGTCGACGACCCGCTGCCCGTACGGCGAGTCGAGCGAGACGACACCGCGCCTGCCCCGCTCGGGCTGGAAAAGCGGCAGCTTCGCCTGGAAGTACTCCTCCATGTCGGAGTAGTCGTCGAGGTGGTCGTGACTGAGATTGGTGAAGCCCACGACGTCGAAGACGATGCCGTCGACGCGGTGCCGGGTCAGGGCCTGGGCGCTCACCTCGACGGCGACGGCGCGCACGCCCGCCTCGCGCATGCGGGCGAGCAGGGCGTGCATCTCGCTCGCCTCGGGGGTGGTGAGCCGGCTGACGACCGAGAGCTCGCCGATGTGGCGCTCGGTGGTCGACGAGAGGCCGGTCACGAGCCCGACCTGGCGCAGGATGCCCTCCAGCAGGTGCGAGGTGGAGGTCTTGCCGTTCGTGCCGGTCGTCCCGAAGAGCAGCGGGGGCTCCTCCATCGTGCGGTAGACCCAGGCCGAGACGTCGCCGAGGGCGGCGCGCGGGTCGTCGACGACGAGGATGGGGAGCGCGGCATCCCCCGCGATGGCGGCACCGGCCTCGTCGGTCATGATCGCGACGGCGCCCTTCTGCGCGGCGTCGCCGGCGAACTCGGCGCCGTGCCGGTGCTCCCCCCGCACGCCCACGTAGAGGTCGCCGGGCTGCAGGTCGGCCGTGCTCAGGGTGATGCCCGTGATCTCGATGCCGTCGAGCGACCCGCGGGCCTCGATGCCGAACTCCTCGACGAGACCGCTCAGCGGGCGCGCCGCGGGGTGCTCCGGTCGGAGGACGGGGGGGATGCGACCGGACAACACGACTTCTTTCTCGAGGGAGGCGCTACCAGGTGAGTGGCAGGCGGGGCGCGGGCTGCGTCGAGGGGGGCACCCGGTAGGTCTTGAGCACCTGGGTCATGATCGACTGGAAGGTGGGTGCCGCGGCGGCGGACACTTTCATCGTATCGGGCTTCACGAACGTGACGATGACGATGTATTCCGGGTTCTCGGCCGGCGCCATCCCCGCGACGCTCACGACGCGATCGTTGGTGTAGACGCCGTTCTCGGCCACCTCGGCCGTGCCCGTCTTGGCCGCCACCCGGTAGCCGGGAACGGCGAGCTGCGCGGCGAGCGCGCCGTCGGTCACGACCCCCTCGAGCATGGAGACGACGCCGTCCGCGGCCGCCTCCGAGACCACCGGCACGCCCTCGGCGGAGGGCGCGTCCGTCACGGTGCCGTCGCTGCGCTCGCAGCCGGACACGAGCGTCAGGGGCACGCGCACGCCGTCGTTCGCGATGACCTGGTAGGCGCCCGCCATCTGAGCGCTCGTCGCGGTGATGCCCTGCCCGAACATCTGCACGAAGGCGCGGTGCCCGTCGATGCTCTCGGCCGTGTCGACGAAGCCCGCCGCCTCGCCGAGGAAGTCGATGCCCGTGTAGTCGCCGAGGCCGAAACCGCGCAGGTACTGCTCGCGCTGCGCGATCGAGAGCCGCTCGGCGAGCTGCGAGGTACCGATGTTGGAGGAGTTGACGAGGATGCCCGTGCTCGTGAGCGGCAGGTCGCCGTGCGCCCACGCGTCGCGGATCACGAAGTCCGAGATGGTCGAGTACCCGTCGCGCACGGTGACCTTCTCAGTCGGCGTCGTGACGCCGGCGTCGAGCATCGCCGCGAAGCTGACGGGCTTCATGGTCGAGCCGGGCTCGTAGGGGGTGCTGAAGATGCGGGAGCCCAGATTGCCCCGCTCGGTGCCGTTCACATCGTTGGGGTCGACGGTCGGCCAGTCGGCGGCCGCGAGGATGTGCCCGTCATCGACGCGCACCACCATCGCCGTCGCCCAGTCCGCGCCGAGCGCGGAGCCCTGCGCCTCGATGGCCTGCTGGGCGAACCACTGCAGGTCGGTGTCGATCGTCGTGCGCAGCGTTCCGCCGTCGATGGGGGCCTGCTCGACCACGGTGGAGCCCGGCAGGCGCACGCCGTCGGCGCCGCGCTCGTAGGTGGCGGTGCCGTTGGTCGCGGCCAGGCACTCGTCCATGCTGCTCTCGAGACCGGTCAGGGGGCCATCCGTGCCGAGGAACCCGACGAGATTACCGGCGACCTGGCCGTTCGGGTAGGTGCGCGCGGGCTGCCGCTCGAAGTAGACCCAGGGGATTCCGAGATCGCGCACGGCGCGGTAGACCTCGGTCGTGACCCCGCGGACGAGGTAGGCGTGATCGTCGTCGGGATCGGCGGCGAGCTCGTCATCGATGATCGCCTGCAGCGACGCCGCCTCCTGACCGGTGAGCCCGGCGATCGCGCCGAGGGCATCGGCCACCGGCCGGATCGAGCGCTCGCCCGTCTCCTCGTCGACGACGGTGCTGTCGTCGACGAACTTCGGAGCGACGGTGATGTCGTAGCGGTAGACGGTGTCGGCGAGCACGACCCCGTTGCGGTCGACGATGTCGCCCCGGGCGCCGTAGGTCAGGGTCGGCACGGAGCGCCGCTGCTCCGACGCGGCGGTCAGCTCCCCCGCCCGCACCACCTGGATGTCGACGAGGCGCACGAGGAACGCGAGCACGATCGCGGCCACGATGATGACGGTCATCGCCATGCGGCGTCGGGTGCGGCGGACGGCGATCACGCGGTGCTCCTGCCTGATGCGGGGTCGGTTCTCGTTCGGGGGTGGATGCCCGTCACCGGGTGACCGGCGACGGCAGCGTGGTGGGCTGCTCCGGTGCGGTGCCGTTCGCGGGCGAGGTTAGCGACCCCGGGGCCGGCGGCGTCGCGGCCACGCCGTTCGCCTCTCCCTCCGGCCCCGAGGTCACCAGGGGCACGTCGGTCAGCAGCACATTGCCGATCGTGCCCGCACGCCCGTCGAGCACCCCTGCTCCGGCGTCGGCCGCGACCGGTGCGCCCAGCACCGTCGCGTCAGCCAGCCGCAGGTACGCGGGACTGGCGTTCGTCACCATGCCGAGCGACTCGGCATTGGCGGCGAGGTTCTGGGGGGAGCGCAGAGTCTCGAGACTCTCGCTGAGCACCTGGGCGGAGCGGTCGAGCTCGACGGCCTCGCCCTGCAGAGCGGCGATGCGGTAGGCACCGTCGCTCAGCGCGATCGACAGCAGCAGCTGGGTGAGCAGGATGGCGAGCACACCCGCGGTCGAGACGACGGCGTACACGGCGCGAGGGCGGGCCCGGCGCTGGGCGCGGGTCGTGACGACCTCGACGGGGCGCGGGGCGCGGGGGGATGCCGGCGCCGCGATCGCGGCCGACGGCAAGCGGCGGGCGGTCGCCGCGAGGGCGGTCGCGGCACTCACGCGGGGATCCGGAGGCGCTCGGCGGCGCGCAGGCGCACGGGGATGGCGCGCGGGTTGCGCGCGCGCTCGGTCTCATCGGCGAGCTCGGCGCCGCGCACCAGCAGCCGGTACTCCGGGCGGTGCTCGGGCAGCTCCATCGGGAGCCCCGCGGGGGCCGTGGATCGGGAACGGGCGGCGAGCTCGCGCTTGACGATGCGATCCTCCAGGGACTGGTAGGCGAGGACGACGATGCGGCCGCCGATGGTGAGCGAGTCGAGAGCGGCCGGCAGCGCCGCCTCGAGGGCCGCCAGCTCGGCGTTCACCTCGATGCGGAGGGCCTGATACACGCGCTTCGCGGGGTGACCGGTGCGCTGGGCCGACCGGGGCGTCGCGTCGAAGATGATCTGGTTGAGCTGGCCGCTGCGCTCGATCGGAGCGCTCTGGCGCGCCTCGACGATGCGTCGGGCGTAGCGGGGCGCGAGCTTCTCCTCGCCGTAGGCGTAGAAGATGCGGCGCAGTTCGTCCTCCGGGTACTCGGCGAGCACGACGGCAGCGGTCGGGCCGGTCGTGCGGTCCATGCGCATGTCGAGGGGAGCATCCTGCGAGTAGGCGAAGCCGCGCTCGGCCTCGTCGAGCTGCATGGAGGAGACGCCCAGGTCGAAGAGGACCGCGTCGGCGGCGGCGTGGTCGAGG
The DNA here is from genome assembly GCF_026625045.1 of Microcella daejeonensis. Taxonomy (GTDB): domain Bacteria; phylum Actinomycetota; class Actinomycetes; order Actinomycetales; family Microbacteriaceae; genus Microcella; species Microcella daejeonensis. The sequence goes on from NZ_CP113089.1 coordinate 2,627,553, forward strand.
TCGTCGAGCGCCTCCCGGATCCCGTCGTAGACGGTGTGCACGGGCTGGAACCGCTCGCCGAACCGGGCCAGCCGCTCCCCCGAGGCCGCGAGGGCGTCGGTGTCGCGATCGAGGCCGACGACGGTCAGGCCGGGGAACCGGTCGAGCGCGGCCTCGGTGTGGCCGCCGAGGCCCAGGGTGGCGTCGACCATGACGGCGCCGGGGCGCTCGAGCGCGGGGGCGAGCAGGTCGAGCGATCGCTCGAGGAGCACGGGGATGTGACGGGTCTCGGTCATGCGCGTCCGGTGAGTCGGAGCGCGGGGCCCGGATCCCCATCCGTGCGACCTGGCACCGGGGAAGGTGCGCCAGGGCGGATCACGGCTGGGAGTCCGATGCCTCGCGATCAGAACAGGCCCGGGATCACCTCCTCCTCGGTGCTCGAGAACGCCTCCTCCTTCTCGGCGTAGTACGCCTCCCAGGCCTCGGTCGCCCAGATCTCGGCCCGGTCGCCCGCGCCGATCACGGTGAGGTCCCGGCCGAGGCCGGCGTAGTCGCGCAGCGCCGCGGGGACGGTGACGCGGTGCTGCTTGTCGGGCACCTCATCGCTCGCGCCCGACAGGAACATGCGCACGTAGTCGCGGGCGGCCCGGCTGGTGAGCGGGGCCTTGGTGATCGCCTCGACCTTCTCCTGGAAGGTCGGCCGGCTGAAGACGTAGACGCAGCGCTCCTGCCCGCGGGCGAGCACGACGCCGCCCGAGAGCTCCTCGCGGAACTTCGCCGGAAGGATGATGCGCCCCTTCTCGTCGAGCTTGGGGGTGTGCGTGCCGAGGAACATCGTCGCCTCCCCCTTCCCATCTCCGGCCTGAAGATCTAGGTGAGCTCCACTTTACTCCACTTTGCTCCACAAAACTATGATCTGCGGCCACTGTAGCCCGAAGTGGGGGCACGACGGGCAGCAATTCCGCGGATCAACGGGGTGGAGGGCGGTGGAGGGAATCGTGCGCCACGGGGAGGGGCGCGGGTATCCCCTCGCTCTCGACCCGCCCGCGCGACGGGCTCGGGCCCGGGGCGCACGAAAAAAGGGCCGACCCGGAGTGGGTCGGCCCTGGAGGAGGGAGGGAAGTGGGGGGTCTAGCGGTCGCCGTCCTGGCGGCGCTCCCAGCGCTCGTTGATGGTGTCCATGAAGGAGCCGCTGCGGCGGGGCTTGCTGCCGGATCGCGGAGCGGCACCCGGTCGGGCGACGGGCTCGGCGGAGGCGCTGCCGCGGCCGGGGGTGATGACGATGAGCACGCCGGCGAGCATGAGAGCGAAGCCGATGATGCCGATCACGGCGAGCTGCGTGATGACGCCGGCGACGAGCGCGCCGACGCCCGCGATGGCGAGCAGGGCGCCCAGAGCGATCTGCGTGTAGTTCGGCTTGCCGCGGCGCCCGGAGACGGTCGCGACGAAGTCGGCGTCGTTCTGGTAGAGATTGCGCTCCATCTCTTCGAGAAGGCGCTGCTCCTGCTCAGACAGCGGCATGCTGAACCCCTTGATGCTCGGCGCGATGGGTCGTCTCCCACCGCTCCTCCAGTGTAGGACCGCGCTCCTGGATAGGCTAGGCGGGTGCCTGAGAGATTGCGGTTAGTCGACCTGGTCAATGCCCGACTCGATGAGTTCCTGACGGAGCGGGGCAACCACCTGGCGACCATCGCCGACGAGCTGGACGTCTTCCTCGACGCCAGTCGCGATCTGCTCAGCGGGGGCAAGCGGTTCCGGGCCCTGTTCGCCTACTGGGGCTGGCACTCCGTGGCCGGCACCGTGCGCTCCGACGACCTCCTCGCCGAGCTCGACGACCACCCGGAGCTGGACGCCGTCATCGACCTCGCGGCCGCCCTCGAGATCTTCCACGCTGCGGCGCTCGTGCACGACGACATCATGGATAACTCCGACACGCGGCGAGGGATGCCCTCGGTGCACCGCCGCTTCGAGGCCGAGCACGCGCGGCGCGAGTGGGTCGGTTCCTCCTCCGGCTACGGATCCGCCAGCGCCCTGCTGCACGGCGACCTGCTCCTCGGCTGGAGCGACGAGCTGCTCGCCCAGGGCCTCTCCCGGGTCGCCGACCGCGCCGCCGCTCGACGGGCCCGCAGCGAGTTCCACCTCATGCGCACCGAGGTCACCGTCGGCCAGTACCTCGACATCCTCGAGGAGGTCGCCTGGCGCGAGGCCCCGGAGGAGGACCTGCTCCCCCGCGCCCACCGCGTGGTCACCTACAAGTCGGCGAAGTACTCCATCGAGGCCCCGCTCGCGCTCGGCGGGCTGATGGCCGGGGGCAGCGAGGAGCAGGTCGCGGCCCTGCGCGCCTTCGGGCTCCCCCTCGGCGTCGCCTTCCAGCTGCGCGACGACCTGCTCGGGGTCTTCGGCGATCCGAGCGTCACCGGCAAGCCCGCGGGCGACGACCTGCGCGAGGGCAAGCGCACCGTGCTCATCGCGCTGGCCCGCGCCGCCCTCCCCGGCGGTGCCACCCGCCTGATCGACGAGCTGCTGGGCGACCCCGATCTGACCGAGGCGCAGATCCGCACCCTGCAGGCCACGATCCAGGAGAGCGGGGCGGTCGAGACCGTCGAGCAGATCATCTCCCGCTCGGTGGCGCAGGCGATCGCCGCGATCGAGGACGCGCCCCTCAGTCGGTCGGCCCGCTCCGAGCTCATCGGGCTCAGCGACCTGGTCACGCGCCGCGCCCACTAGACGAGCCCGTCGGTCGAGCTCGTCGGTCGAGCTCATCGGTCGCCCGCGGAGCCCGGAGCGCGACGCCCCCGGCTGGCTAGAAGGCGAGCGACTGGGCGACGCGCCGCACCTCGGCCTTGCGGCCCTCCCGGAGCGCCGCGATGGGGGTGGTGCCGAGCGCGTCGTCGTGGCCGAGCATCCACCGCATCGCCTCGTCGTCGGAGTAGCCGCTGTCGGCCAGCAGGACGAGAGTTCCGCGCAGCTCGTGCAGCGGCTCGCCGTCGCGGAGGAAGGCCTCCGGAACGACGAGCACCTTGTCGCGACGGATGCCGAGGAGCTGGCGGTCTTCGAGCAGGCGGTGGACGCGGCCGGGCGAGACGCCGAGGATCTCGACGAGGTCGGGGACGGTCAGCCAGCGGGTGGGATCAGCAGTCACCCCTCCAGGGTGCCATGCGTGCGGGGGTCGGCGGGGCGGCTGCGTTTGTTTCGAGCGTGTTAACGCCCGTCACATCCGTCACGGTAGTTGACACGCGTTGTATTCTGTGACCGCGGATGGGGGACATCCGCGCGCGGCCGGCACTCCGACCGGACGCACCGCATCACCGGAGGGACGGCGTCGCATGCCCGAGAGCGACCACGAGAACGATCAGGAGCGCTGGCAGCAGCTCCAGAGCGAGGGGCGCGACCGCGCTCGCGCGGTGTTCGGCGGTCTCGCTCCGCGCGGAGGGGCGGCCGCCGCCCCGACGAGCACGGCGACCTCGCTCGCCTCGGCTCCCGGCGACGAGCGGATGCCGTCGCAGAGCCGGGCGGCGACCCGCATGCGCAGCGCCGCCCGCAGCACCATGCCCATCGTGCTCACCGGCGCGATCGCGCTCGGCATCGGCCTCACCGGTCCCGCCGACACCGCGCACGCCGCTCCGCGCAAGCCGCTGAGCCCCAAGCCCCAGCAGGCGCTCGGCCCGAGCACGCTGCGCGCCGCGCTCGCCCACGTCGGCGCCGCGATCGCCCCGGGTGCTCTCGCCGCGCAGGCCGTCGCGACGGCGGCCGCTCCGACCCAGTACACCGTCGCCGCGGGCGACACCGTCAGCGGCATCGCCGGGCGGTTCGGGCTCTCCACCGCCTCGGTGCTGGCGCTCAACGGCCTCAGCTGGAAGTCGACGATCTTCCCCGGTCAGCGCCTCACGCTCGCCTCCGGCGCGGTCAAGGCCGCCGCCGCCTCGACCCCCGCCGTCACGGGCGGCCAGTACGCCATCCGCGCGGGCGACACCCTCTCGGCCATCGCCGCGCGCTTCGGCGTCTCGACGCAGTCGATCCTCGACGCGAACGGGCTGGGCTGGTCGAGCATCATCTACCCCGGCCAGGTCATCACCATCCCCGGCACCGGGCCCGCGCCGCTCGCCGACGCCGTCCCGGCCGCCCACATCGCGCCGGGGGACGCCGCCGACGCCGCCATCAGCGCGGCGCCCGCGCTCCCCGGGCCGCCGCCGGCCCCGACCGCGGCGCCCGCTCCGGCGGCTCCCGCCGCTCCCTTCGCGGGCCCCGTCCCGGCGCCGCCGCAGACGACCCCGCCGCCGGCGGGCACCATCTCGCCGCTCAGCGGCGAGGGCCGCCAGCACGCGACGACGATCATCCAGGTCGGTCGCCAGCTGGGGGTGCCGGACTACGGCATCGTCATCGCCCTCGCGACGGCCATGCAGGAGTCGTCGATGCGCAATCTCACCTGGGGCGACCGCGACTCGGTCGGGCTCTTCCAGCAGCGCCCGAGCACCGGCTGGGGCACCGTGACCGAGCTGCAGACGCCGGCCACCGCCGCGAAGCTGTTCTACGTCGGCCGCGAGGGCCTCACGCGGGGCCTCCTCGACATCCCGGGCTGGCAGTCGATGAGCCTCACGCAGGCCGCGCAGGCCGTGCAGATCTCGGCCTACCCCGACCACTACGCGAAGTGGGAGTCGAGCGCCTGGGCCTGGCTCTACGAACTGACCTGATCCGTGTGGCACCCCGGCCTGCCGGGCCTCGCGATCTAGAATCTCTCGAGTGAGCACTTCGATGACCGACCCGATGATCGGCCGGCTCATCGACGGCCGGTACCAGGTGCGCTCGCGCATCGCGCGGGGCGGTATGGCCACCGTGTACCTCGCCACCGATCAGCGCCTCGAGCGCCTCGTCGCGGTCAAGATCATGCACGGGCACCTGGCCGACGACAGCACCTTCACCGAGCGCTTCATCCAGGAGGCGCGCTCGGCCGCCCGTCTGGCCCACCCCAACGTGGTCAACGTCTTCGATCAGGGGCAGGATGCCGACTCGGCGTACCTCGTCATGGAGTACCTGCCCGGCATCACGCTGCGCGATCTGCTGCAGGAGTACGGCGCGCTGACGAGCGAGCAGACCATGGACATCGTCGAGGCGCTGCTCTCGGGCCTCGCCGCGGCCCACCGCGCCGGCATCGTGCACCGCGACCTCAAACCCGAGAACGTGCTGCTCGCCGACGACGGACGCATCAAGATCGGCGACTTCGGGCTCGCCCGGGCGGCGACCGCCGCGACGGCGACCGGGGCGGCCCTGCTCGGCACGATCGCCTACCTCTCCCCCGAGCTGGTGACCCGCGGCATCGCCGACACCCGCAGCGACATCTACGCCGTCGGCATCATGATGTTCGAGATGCTCACGGGCGAGCAGCCGTTCAAGGGCGAGCAGCCGATGCAGATCGCCTACCAGCACGCCAACGACTCCGTCCCCGCACCGAGCGGCACGAACCCCAAGGTGCCGGCCGAGCTCGACGAGCTCGTGCTGTGGGCGACCGCGCGCGATCCCGAGGACCGTCCCGCCGACGCCCGCGAGCTGCTCGAGCAGGTGCAGGAGACGGCCCGCAATCTCGAGACCTCCCTCACCGGCACCGGACCGCAGAAGACGATGGCGTTCGCGACGCCGCTCGTCGCGCAGGGCGACACGGCCGAGACGCAGGTGCTCGGCACGCGCGGCGCCGTCGCCGCGGCCGTGACGCCCGCCGCCTCCGCCATGGCGACCTCCAGCGCGACCGGGGAGCTCGCCCGCGCCGCGGCGCCGCGGCGGCGCCGCGGCTGGATCCTGCTCGCCGTCGTGCTGCTCCTCGCCGGCCTCGCCGCCGGAGCAGGATGGTGGTTCGGCGCGGGCCCCGGCGCGCAGGCGACGATCGAGGACGTGCGCGGCCTCTCGGTCGAGGAGGCGCAGCTCGCCCTCGAGGAGCAGGGCGTGCTCGTGTCGGAGACGCAGGGCGAGGCCTTCGACCCCGAGGTGCCCGCCGGTCTCGTCGCGGGCACCGACCCGCCCGCCGGCGAGATCGTGGCGCGCGACCTGCCCGTGCAGCTCGTCGTCTCGCTCGGTCGCGAGCCGACGACCGTCCCCGGCGTCATCGGGATCCCCGAGGCGGATGCCCGGCTCGCGCTCGAGACGGCCAGGCTCGTCCCGGCCGAGCAGACCATCGCGCAGTTCGACGGCGAGATCCCCGAGGGCTCGGTCGTGGCGCTCGTGAGCCTCGCGGAGGACGGCACGGAGACCGCGATCGAGCCGGAGTCGAGCTCGTTCGTCGGCACCCCGGTGAGCCTCGTGGTCTCCGCCGGCCCGGTGCCCGACGTGATCGGTCTGCCCTCCGCGGATGCGATCCGGGCCTTCGAGGATCGCGGACTCGTCGCCTCGGTCGTGGGCGAGCCGGTCTTCAACAACGACATCGCCGCGGACGGCGTCGTGAGCGTCGCCGGCCCGGAGGGCGCCATCCGCCCGGGCGCCGAGTTCGCGCTCACGCTCTCGAAGGGTCCCGACCTCGTGGACGTGCCCGAGGTGGTCGGCGAGAGCATCAACGCCGCCCGCGACATCCTCACCGAGGCCGGATTCGAGGTGACGATCGAGACGAACGCGCCGAGCGTCTTCTGGGGTCTCGCGATCGTGCAGGAGGTGCGCCCCGGGGACGCCCAGGTGCTGCGCGGCACGCCCATCACCATCGTCGCGTTCTTCGACTGACGGTCGCCGCCGCCGATCGACCCGGCGCGGTCCGCTCCGGCGGCGGGCGCGGCCGACGAGGCCCGCGCCCGCCGGGGCGTCAGGCCTTGCCGAGCTCCTCGGCGACGAGGAACGCGAGCTCGAGCGACTGCATGTGGTTGAGCCGCGGGTCGCAGAGCGACTCGTAGCGGGTCGCGAGCGTCGCCTCGTCGATCATCTCCGAGCCGCCGAGGCACTCGGTGACGTCGTCCCCGGTGAGCTCGACGTGGATGCCGCCGGGATGCGTGCCCGCCGCGCGGTGCGCCTCGAAGAAGCCCTTGACCTCGTCGACGACGTCGTCGAAGCGGCGCGTCTTGTACCCGGTGGGGGTGGTGAGGCCGTTGCCGTGCATCGGGTCGGTGACCCACAGCGGAGTGGCATCGAAGCTCTTGATCGCCTCGAGGAGCGGCGGGAGGGCATCCCGGATCGTGCCCGCGCCCATGCGCGTGATGAAGGTGATGCGACCCGGCTCGCGATCGGGGTCGAGCACGTCGATGAGCTTCTCCATCGTCTCGGGCGTCGTGGACGGGCCGAGCTTGATGCCGATGGGGTTGCGGATGCGGCGGAAGAAGTCGACGTGCGCGTGATCGAGGTCGCGGGTGCGCTCGCCGATCCAGAGGAAGTGCGCGCTCGTGTTGTACGGCGTGCCGGTGCGGGAGTCGATGCGGGTCATCGGGCGCTCGTAGTCCATGAGCAGGCCCTCGTGGCTGGAGTAGAACTCCACGCGCTTGAGCTCGTCGAAGTCGGCGCCGGCCGCCTCCATGAACTTGATCGCGCGATCGATGTGACCGGCGAGGCCCTCGTAGCGCTGGTTGGCGGGGTTCGCGGCGAAGCCCTTGTTCCAGCTGTGCACCATGCGCAGGTCGGCGAAGCCGCCCTGCGTGAAGGCGCGGATGAGGTTCAGGGTCGACGCGCTCGTGTGGTAGCCCTTGACCAGGCGGGCCGGGTCGGCCTGCCGCGACTCGGGCGTGAAGTCGTAGCCGTTGACGATGTCGCCGCGGTACGCGGGCAGCGTGACGTCGCCGCGGGTCTCGTTGTCGCTCGAGCGGGGCTTGGCGAACTGGCCGGCCATGCGGCCCATCTTGATGACGGGCATCGAGGCGCCGTAGGTCAGCACGACCGCCATCTGCAGGATCGTCTTGACCCGGTTGCGGATCTGGTCGGCCGTCGCTCCGGCGAAGGTCTCGGCGCAGTCGCCGCCCTGCAGCAGGAAGGCCTCGCCGCGGGCCGCGCGGGCGAGCCGCTCGCGCAACTGGTCGACCTCGCCCGCGAAGACGAGCGGCGGCATGGTGGCGAGCTCGGCCGAGGCGGCGGCGACGGCGGCGGCATCCGGCCAGGCGGGCTGCTGCTTGATCGGCAGCGTGCGCCAGTGGTCGAGACCGGCGAGCACGGCGGGGTCTGCGGAGATGACGGGTTCGGTCGGATCGACCACGGCGGAACGTCCTTCGAGCGGGAGGGTGATGGGGTCATCGGCCGCGCACAGCGGCCTCGGTCGAGCCTAGTCGAGCGTCGGAGCGGCTCAGCGCGTGTGCGCGGGGCGGCGGTCCTTGACCGTCGTGGCGTAGACGTCGTGATACTCCTGGCCGCTCAGGCGGCCGAGCTCGTACATGATCTCGTCCGTGATCGAGCGCAGCACGAAGCGGTCGCCCTCGAGCCCGGCGAAGCGGCTGAAGTCGAGCGGCTCGCCGAAGACGACGCCGGGGCGCATGACCTTGGGGATGCGGACGCCGATCGGCATGACCTTCTCGGTGTCGATCATCGCGACCGGCACGACGGGAGCCCCCGACTCGAGGATCATGCGGGCGACGCCCGTGCGACCGCGGTACATGATGCCGTCGGGGCTGCGGGTGCCCTCGGGGTAGATGCCGAGCGCGTAGCCGTCGGCGAGGACACGCAGACCCGTGTTGAGAGAGGCCTCGCTCGCCCGGCCGCCCGAGCGATCGATCGGCAGCTGGCCGCTCGCCTCGAAGAAGACCTTCGTGAGCCAGCCCTTGACGCCCTTGCCGGTGAAGTAGTCGCTCTTCGCCAGGAACACCACGCGCCGATCGAGCACGAGGGGCAGGAACACCGAGTCGACGAAGGAGAGGTGGTTGCTCGCGAGGATGACCGGCCCGTTGCGGGGGACGTTCTCGATGCCGCGCACCCACGGCCGGAAGACCGTGAGCAGGATCGGCCCGATGACGAGGTTTTTCATCAGCCAGTAGAACACCGGTGTCCCCCTCCTCTCGCCGCGGTCGTCGCTGGGCACAACCCTAACCCTCTCGACGAGGGCGGGCGTCTCAGCTCGTCGCGGCCTCGGCGTGGATGCGGGCGAGGTCGGCGGCGCCGACCACCCCCGCGTCGTTGACGAGCTCGGCGACGACGAAGCGCGGCTCGGGGTGGTACCCCCGGGCCGGGAGGTGGCTCAGGTAGCTCTCGCGCACCGGGTCGAGCAGAAGATCGCCCGCGATCGACACTCCCCCGCCGAAGACGAACAGCTCGGGGTCGAGCACGGCCGAGAGGCTCGCGCAGGCCTGGCCGAGCCAGTGCCCGAGCTGGCGCAGGGCGTGCAGGGCTCCCGGGTCCCCCTCGGCGATGTACTCGGCGAGGATGCCCCCATCGAGCGCCCCCGCCCGCTCGCGCGCGGCGGCCAGGGCCAGGCCGATGCCGCCGGCATCGGCGATCTCGTTCGCCATGCGCAGCAGCGCGCGGCCCGAGCCGTACTGCTCGATGCAGCCGCGGGCCCCGCATCCGCAGGGCAGGCCGTCGGGCACGACCCGCAGGTGGCCGAGCTCGCCGGCCGTGCCGAAGCCGCCGCGCAGCAGGCGGTCGCCCGTGACGATCGCGCCGCCGACCCCGGTGCCGATCGTCAGCATCGTCATGTCGCGGGCATCCCGCGCGGCGCCGAAGCGGAACTCGGCCCAGCCGGCGGCGTTGGCGTCGTTGTCGATGGTGACGTCCATGCCGAGGCGCTCGCGCAGCCGGTCGCGCAGCGGCTCGTTGCGCCACTTGATGTTCGGCGCGTAGTAGACGGTGCTCTGCGCGGAGTCGATGAAGCCGGCGGCGGCGACGCCCGTGGCGACGACCCGATGCCCGAGCGCGAGGCGCTCCACCATGCCGACGACGACGTCGACGATGGCGGCCGGGTCTCCGGCGGGCGTCGGACGGCGCTCCTCCGCGACGATCACCCCGTCATCGGCGACAAGCGCGCCCGCGATCTTGGTCCCACCGATGTCGATTCCCACAGCATGCACGGGACACGAGCCTAGCGGGGCCCGCGCGCCCCATGAGAGGGAGCGCGCTGCGGATAGACTTCCGCCACCACCCGTCCAACGGTACCGAAGGAGTTGCCGTGAAAGAGTTCGTCGTCCCGGCCGTCGTCACACCCGACCCCCAGGCCAACGCCACCGACCTCCTCGTCGACCGCGTGGCCATCGACCCCGACGCCGCGCTCTTCGCGCTGCCGACCGCCGACGGCGGCTGGCAGGACGTCTCGGCCGGGGAGTTCCACCGCCAGGTCGTCGCGCTCGCGAAGGGCTTCATGGCCTCCGGCGTGCAGGCCGGCGACAAGATCGGCTTCATCTGCAAGACGCGCTACGAGTGGACCCTCGTCGACTTCGCCGCCTGGTTCGCCGGCGCCGTGCTCGTGCCGATCTACGAGACCAGCTCGCCGAGCCAGATCCAGTACATCCTCGACAACTCCGAGGCGACCGCGATCATCGTCGAGACGGCCGAGCACTTCTCGCGCTTCGACGAGATCGCCGGCGACGTGGCGCACGTCGCCACCACCTGGCAGATGCACCTCGGCGACCTCGACAAGCTCGCCGCTCAGGGCACGGGCATCAGCGACGAGCAGGTCGAGGAGCGCCGCCGGATCGCCGTCGGCTCGGATCTCGCGACGCTCATCTACACCTCCGGCTCGACCGGCACCCCCAAGGGCTGCATCCTCACCCACTCGAACTTCGTGGAGCTCAGCCGCAACGCCGCGGTCGCCATGAAGGAGGTGCTGGCGCCGGGAGCATCCACCCTGCTCTTCATCACCACCGCGCACGTCTTCGCCCGGTTCATCTCCATCCTCGCCGTGCACGCCGGGGCCAAGGTCGGCCACCAGGCCGACACCAAGCAGCTCCTGCCGGCGCTCGGCTCCTTCAAGCCCACGTTCCTGCTCGCCGTGCCGCGCGTCTTCGAGAAGGTCTACAACTCCTCGGAGCAGAAGGCCGAGGCCGGGGGCAAGGGCAAGATCTTCCGCCGGGCGGCCGACGTCGCCGTCGCCCACTCGCAGGCGCTCGACGCCGGCACCGTCCCGTTCGGGCTCAAGGTGCAGTTCGCGCTCTTCGACCGCCTGGTGTACTCCAAGCTCAAGGCCGCGATGGGCGGCCGCGTCGTCTACGCGGTCTCCGGATCGGCTCCCCTCGGTCTGCGGCTCGGCCACTTCTTCCGCAGCATGGGCATCCGGATCCTCGAGGGCTACGGCCTGACCGAGACGACGGCGCCGGCCACGGTCAACCTGGTGAGCAAGTTCAAGATCGGCACGACCGGCCCGGCCCTGCCCGGCGTCGGCGTGAAGATCGCCGAGGACGGCGAGATCCTCGTCAAGGGCATCAACGTCTTCGCCGGCTACTGGAAGAACGAGGCGGCGACGGCCGAGGTGATGGACGGCGAGTGGTTCCGCACGGGCGACCTCGGCACCCTCGACGATGACGGCTACCTCACGATCACCGGGCGCAAGAAGGAGATCATCGTCACGGCCGGAGGCAAGAACGTCGCCCCCGCCGGGCTCGAGGACCCGATCCGCTCGAACCCGATCATCGGCCAGGTCGTCGTCGTGGGCGATCAGAAGCCCTTCGTCTCGGCCCTCATCACGCTCGACAGCGAGATGCTGCCGGTCTGGCTCAACAACAACGGCGAGGAGGCGACGATGTCGCTCGACGCCGCGGCCCGGCACCCGAAGGTGCTCGCCGAGGTGCAGCGCGCGGTCGACGTGGCCAACGCCCGCGTCTCGCGCGCCGAGTCGATCCGCAAGTTCACCATCCTCGCCACCGAGTTCACGGAGGCGAGCGGTCATCTCACGCCGAAGATGAGCATCAAGCGCAACGTCATCACCGCCGACTTCGCGTCGGTGATCGAGGGCATGTACGCCGGGGCTCCGCAGACGCAGGGGATCTCGCTGCAGGGCTGAGACGCCGAACCGGCCGACGGGGCGCTCCTCCTCACGGAGGGCGCCCCGTCGTCGTCGGAGGGCTTCAGTGCCGCGCATCGGCCGTGACGGTCGCGGGATGCCGCTGCCGGGGTCAGCGGCCGAACCACTCCTGGCGACGGATGGCCTGCATGGCCGCGCGCTTGACCTCGGGCTCGAGCCCCTCGATGTAGAGGCGTCCGTCGAGATGGTCGGTCTCGTGCTGCAGGGCCTGGGCGAGCAGGCCCTCCCCCGCGAGCTCGACGGGGGCGCCGTCGAGGTCGATGCCGGTGACACGGGCCCAGGGGTGGCGCAGCCGCGGGAAGCCGACGCCCGGCACGGAGAGGCAGCCCTCGTCGACGGGCTCCGGCTCGCCGCGCACCTCGACGAGCACGGGGTTGAGCACGTACCCCACGACGCCGTCGACGTTGTAGCTGAACGCCCGCAGGCCGACCCCGATCTGGTTGGCGGCGACGCCGGCGCGGCCCGGCTCGCGCACGGTGTCGAGCAGGTCGGCGACGAGGCGACGGGTGCTGTCGTCGATGCGGCCGATCTCGTCCGTGCGCGATCGGAGGACGGGGTCGCCGAAGAGGCGGATGGGGCGGACGGTCATCGGGCGCGGTCAGCGCTCCACGACGGGCATGCCGTCCATGACGATCGCCGCCAGCTGGCGGGCGTAATAGCGGGTGGTGGGGTGCAGCGAGTCCCAGTTGATCGCGCTGCCCGCCGCGAGCTGCTCGTCGTAGGGGATGCGCACGATCGCCCGCACGCGCGAGGCGAAGTGCGCCTCGATCTCGTCGAGCTTGACGAGGTTCGTGGCCTGGGTGCCGGCGTTGATCGCGACGACAGCGTTGCGCACGAGAGCGCCGTAGCCGTTCGCCTCGAGCCACGTGAGCGTCTCGGAGGCGAGCCGGGCCTCGTCGACGCTGCCGCCCGAGACGATGACGATCGAGTCGGCCCGCTGCAGCGTCGCGCGCATGACGGAGTGAACGATGCCCGTGCCGCAGTCGGTCAGCACGATCGAGTAGTACCGTGCGGCGAGGTCGGCGACGACGTTGTAGTCGTTCTCGTCGAAGGCCTCCGACAGCATCGGATCGGTATCGCTCGCGAGCACGTCGAGGCGGGTCTCGTCGCGCGAGACGAGCGTCGAGAAATCGGTGTAGCCCTGGATGCTCGCCGCGCGGTTCACGACATCCCGCACGGTCGCCCGGGTCTGCTTGGTGATGCGCTCGCTCAGCGTGCCGCGGTCGGGGTTCGCGTCGATGGCGATGATGCGGTCCTCGCGCACCGAGGCGAGCGCCATGCCGAGCAGCGTGGTGACGGTGGTCTTGCCGACACCGCCCTTGCGGGTGAGCACCGGGACGAAGCGGGCCCCGCCCTCGAGCGCGATGTCGATGCGGGCGTCGAGCTCCTTGCGGGCGCGCACCTTCGGGGAGTCTCCGAGGTTCACCCGGTGCAGGGTCGCGCGGTACACGAAGCGCGGCCACGCGCCCTCGGGCTGCGCCCGCAGACCCCTGCGGGAGTCGATGAGGCGGTCGGCGGTGAGCATCGCGGCCGACTCCGGGCCGACGCGCGTGCCGTGCATCCGCTCATGGCGGGTGTAGTCGGCGACCGCGACGCCGCCCGTGTCGGTGGGCGGGGACGTGGTGGCGCGGGCGAGGGAGTCGTCGGCGAGGGCGATAGTCGTCGTGCCGGTCTCGAGGACCTCGATGACGCCCGGATCGATCGACTGGCCGGAGAGGGCGACGGCGGTCTCATCGTCGGGGGCGACGCGCACCGGGGCCGGGAGCGCCACCTCGATGGTGAGGGACTCGGGCAGCGAGGCGGCGAGATCGTCGCCGGAGGGCTCGAGTCCGTCGTCGACGGTCGCGTCATCCCGACGGGCGCGGTCAGGCACCATAGAGCGACTCTCCTCCTGTTGATCCGGCTCGCCAGTCTAGCGTCCGGTGCTGCAGCCGGGCGCGGCCGGGCGCCGCCGCCCGCGCCCCGGGCTCAGCCCACGACGACGAGCAGATCCCCCGCCTCGACCTGCTGCGTGGCCGGCACGGCGAGCCGCTGCACGGTGCCCGCGACGGGGGCGGTGATCGCCGCCTCCATCTTCATGGCCTCGATCGTGGCGACCGTCTGGCCGACGGCGACCTTCTCGCCCTCGGCGACCTTGAGGGTCACGACCCCCATGAACGGCGCCGCGATCTGGCCGGGCTGGGCGGGATCGGCCTTCTCCGCGCTCACGGCGTCCACCGCGATCGAGCGGTCGCGCACCGTCACCGGGCGCATCTGCCCGTTGAGCGTCGCCATGACGCTGCGCATGCCCTTCTCGTCGGGCTCGCCGATCGCCTCGAGCGAGATGAAGAGGCTCACGCCGCGCTCGATCTCGATCGTGTGCTCCACCCCGGGCTTCAGCCCGTAGAGGTAGTCGGGGGTGGCGAGCACCGAGAGGTCGCCATACTGCTCGCGCACCTGCAGGAACTGCTGCGTCGGCTGGGCGAAGAGCAGCTGGTTGAGCATGAGACGCCGGTCGTCCGTCGAGCCGGCGAGCTTCGCGCGCTGCTCGTCGGTGAGGGGGGTCGTGCCGATCTTGACCGTGCGACCCTCGAGCACCTTCGAGCGGAAGGGCTCGGGCCAGCCGCCCGGCAGATCGCCCAGCTCGCCGGCCATGAAGCCGATGACCGAGTCGGGGATGTCGTAGTTCTGCGGGTTCTGCTCGAAGTCGGCCGGGTCGGCTCCCGCCGCCGCCATCTGCAGCGCGAGGTCGCCGACCACCTTCGACGAGGGGGTCACTTTGGTGGGTCGGCCGAGGATGCGGTTCGCCGCGGCGTACCAGTCCTCGATGAGCTCGAAGCGGTCGCCGAGCCCGAGAGCGATGGCCTGCTGGCGCAGGTTCGACAGCTGGCCGCCGGGGATCTCGTGCGTGTAGACGCGCCCCGTGGGGCCCGGCAGGCCCGACTCGAAGGGCGCGTAGGCCCGGCGCACCGACTCCCAGTACGGCTCGAGATCGGTGACGGCCTCGAGCGGGATGCCCGTGTCGCGCTCGGTGTGCGCGAGCGCGGCGACGAGCGCCGAGAGCGAGGGCTGCGAGGTCGTCCCCGCCAAGGGGGCGCTCGCGGCGTCGACCGCGTCGGCTCCGGCGCGCGCGGCCGCGAGCAGGGTCGCGAGCTGGCCGCCGGCGGTGTCGTGCGTGTGCACGTGCACCGGCAGGTCGAAGCGCTCGCGCAGCGCGGCGACGAGCTTCTCGGCCGCGCCGGCGCGCAGCAGGCCCGCCATGTCCTTGATGGCGAGGATGTGCGCGCCCGACTCGACCATCCGCTCGGCGAGCCGCAGGTAGTAGTCGAGCGTGTAGAGGTCCTCGGCCGGGTCGAGCAGGTCGCCCGAGTAGCACAGCGCCACCTCGGCCACCGTGGATCCCGTGGCGAGCACCGCGTCGATCGCGGGCCGCATCTGGTCGACGTCGTTGAGCGCGTCGAAGATGCGGAAGACGTCGATGCCCGTCGCGGCGGCCTCGGCGACGAAGGCGTCGGTCACCTCGGTCGGGTACGGCGTGTAGCCGACCGTGTTGCGCCCGCGCAGCAGCATCTGGATGGCGACGTTCGGGAGGGCCTCGCGCATGGCCGCGAGACGCTGCCACGGGTCCTCCCCCAGGAATCGGAGGGCGACGTCGTAGGTCGCTCCGCCCCAGGCCTCGACGCTGAGCAGCTGCGGCGTCAGCCGCGCGACGTGCGGCATGACCGCGGTGAGGTCGCGCGAGCGCACCCGCGTGGCGAGGAGCGACTGGTGGGCATCCCGGAAGGTCGTGTCGGTGACGGCGAGGGCGGTCTGCGCGCGCAGCGCGCGGGAGAAGCCCTCGGGGCCGAGCTCGAGCAGGCGCTGGCGCGATCCCTCGGGCGCCGACGCCTCGAGGTCGACCGTCGGCAGCTTGAGCGCGGGGTCGATGATGCCGGTTCCGGCGCCGTGCGGCTGGTTGACGGTGACGTCGGCGAGCCAGCTGAGCACCTTCGTGCCGCGATCCTTCGAGGCGTTGCTGCGCACGAGGTGCGGCCGCTCCTCGATGAAGGAGGTGCTGAGGTCGCCCGCCTGGAACGCGGGGTCGTCGAGCACGGCCTGCAGGAAGGGGATGTTCGTGGTCACGCCGCGGATGCGGAACTCGGCGAGGCCGCGACGCGAGCGGGAGACGGCTGCGGCGAAGTCGCGACCGCGGCAGGTCATCTTCGCGAGCATCGAGTCGAAGTGGGGCGAGATCTGCGCGCCGGAGGCGATCGTGCCGCCGTCGAGGCGCACGCCGGCGCCGCCGGGCGAGCGGTAGGTCGTGATCTTGCCGGTGTCGGGGCGGAAGCCGCTCGCCGGGTCCTCCGTCGTGATGCGGCACTGCAGGGCCGCGCCGCGCAGGTGGATGCTCTCCTGCTCCAGCCCGAGCTCGGCGAGGGTCTGGCCGTAGGCGATGCGCATCTGCGACTGCACGAGGTCGACGTCGGTGACCTCCTCGGTCACGGTGTGCTCGACCTGGATGCGCGGGTTCATCTCGATGAAGACGTGCTCGCCCGCGCGCTCCCCCGCGGTGTCGAGCAGGAACTCGACCGTGCCCGCGTTGACGTAGCCGATCGACTTCGCGAAGGCGATGGCGTCGCGGTACATCGCCTGGCGCACGCCCTCGTCGAGGTTCGGGGCCGGCGCGATCTCGACGACCTTCTGGTGGCGGCGCTGCACCGAGCAGTCGCGCTCGAACAGGTGAACGGTGCCGCCGTGGGCGTCGGCGAGGATCTGCACCTCGATGTGCCGGGGGCGCACGACGGCCTGCTCGACGAACATGGTCGCGTCGCCGAAGGCGCTGTCGGCCTCGCGCATGGCGGCCTTGAGCGCGTCCTCGAGATCCTCCCGGCGCTCGACGCGGCGCATGCCGCGCCCGCCGCCGCCCGCGACGGCCTTCGCGAACACGGGGAACCCGATCTCGTCGGCGGCGTCGAGCAGCACCTGGATGTCGGTGGTCGCCGGGCTCGACTTGAGCACCGGGACGCCCGCCGCGATCGCCTTCTCCTTCGCCGTCACCTTGTTGCCGGCCATCTCGAGCACCGAGCGGGGCGGGCCGATGAAGGTGATGCCGGCGTCGGCGGCGGCCTGGGCGAGGTCGGGGTTCTCACTGAGGAACCCGTAGCCCGGGTAGATGGCGTCGGCGCCGGCGAGCTTCGCGACGCGGATGATCTCGTCGACGTCGAGGTAGGCCCGGACGGGGTGCCCCGGCTCGCCGATCTGGTACGCCTCATCAGCTTTCAGCCGATGCATAGAGTTGCGGTCCTCGTAGGGGAAGACGGCGACCGTCTTGGCCCCCAGCTCGTAGGCGGCGCGGAAGGCGCGGATCGCGATCTCTCCGCGGTTGGCGACCAGGATTTTCCGGAACATCGATCCCTTTCGGCGGGCGGCCGCGCGGAGGCGGAGGGCTGCGTGTGCGCGATGGTGACGGCTCGTGCGACGGCGCGGGGAGTGCGCGGTTCCACCATAGTGAAGGTAGGGTCGTTGATCGTGCACGTACTGAGCATCAGCTCCCTGAAGGGCGGCGTGGGAAAGACCACGGTGACGCTCGGGCTGGCATCGGCGGCGTTCTCGCGGGGTCTTCGCACCCTGGTGGTCGACCTCGATCCGCAGTCGGATGCGTCCACCGGCATGGACATCCAGATCGCCGGACACCTCAACGTCGCCGACGTCCTCTCCTCCCCCAAGGAGAAGATCGTGCGGCAGGCCATCGCCCCCTCCGGGTGGACGCGGGGCCGCCAGGGCACGGTCGACGTTCTCATCGGGAGCCCCTCGGCGATCAACTTCGACGGACCGCACCCGAGCATCCGCGAGATCTGGAAGCTCGAGGAGGCCCTTGCCCACGTCGAGGCCGACTACGACCTCGTGCTCATCGACTGCGCCCCCTCGCTCAACGCCCTCACCCGCACGGCCTGGGCCGCGAGCGACCGCGTCGTCGTCGTCACCGAGCCCGGCCTGTTCTCGGTCGCCGCCGCCGATCGGGCCCTGCGCGCGATCGAGGAGATCCGCCGCGGCCTCTCCCCCCGGCTGCAGCCCCTCGGCATCATCGTCAACCGCGCCCGGGTGCAGAGCCTCGAGCACCAGTTCCGCATCAAGGAGCTGCGCGACATGTTCGGGCCGCTCGTTCTCGCCCCTCAGCTGCCCGAGCGCACCTCGCTGCAGCAGGCCCAGGGCGCCGCGAAGCCCCTGCACATCTGGCCGGGCGAGAGCGCCCAGGAGATGGCGCGCAACTTCGACCAGCTGCTCGACCGCGTCATGCGCACGGGGCGGCTCGGGGAGTACGCGCAGCGCTAGCCGAGCATCCCGCCGTCGATCAGGGCGGTGGATGCCCGCCCGCGGTCCCCGTGAGACGCCGGTCCGCCGGCACGACGATGACCCGGCACGACGGGGCGCACCCCGAGTGCGCGGCGACGCGCTCGGCCGCTAGGAGGCGCGGGTCGCGCGGCGCGCGGCGAGCTCGTCGGAGGGATCCTCCGCCGGGGTGGAGTCGAGCTCGACGAGGGTGCTCTCGACCTCGCGCAGAACCTTGCCGACGGCGATGCCGAAGACGCCCTGGCCGCGGCTGACGAGGTCGATGACCTCGTGGTCGGAGGTGCAGAGGTAGACGCTCGCGCCGTCGCTCATGAGCGTCGTCTGAGCGAGGTCGCTGACGCCCGCCTCGCGCAGCTGGTTGACGGCGGTGCGGATCTGCTGGAGCGAGATGCCGGTGTCGAGGAGGCGCTTGACGAGCTTGAGCACGAGGATGTCGCGGAAGCCGTAGAGGCGCTGCGTGCCCGAGCCGGAGGCGCCGCGCACGGTGGGCTCGACGAGCTCGGTGCGGGCCCAGTAGTCGAGCTGGCGGTAGGAGATACCGGCGGCGCGGGCGGCGACCGCCCCGCGGTAGCCGGCCTGGTCGTCGAGCTCGGGCAGGCCGTCGGTGAAGAGCAGTTCCATGTCGTAGCGATCATCGCTGCGGCGGACTTCGCTCATGACCGATACCTAACCTTCATGTTCACCGTGACAGTTAGCGCCACAGGAGCCACACTAGCGATCCGGCCCGCGCGAACCGGAGACATCCGATCGGGCGGCCCGGCGTGTCGGGCTCGACTACGACTGTAGCCTGCCGAGGGCCGATCTGATCAGGCTCGAGCGCACGATCTCGAGCTGCGCCGCGATCTCGCGGGCGAGCTCGGCGGCACGGGCGCGGCTCGACGGGTCCGCCCGTCGGGCGACGGGGATGAGGGCGCTCTCGATGAGCCCGAGCTCGCGCTCCGCCGCCGCGCGGAACCCGCGCAGGTGACGCGGCTCGATCCCCGAGCGCTGCAGCTCGACGAGCGCCTTGAGCACCTGGACCGCGTCATCGCCGTACGTCTCGGCGGGGGCGATGAGGGATGCCGTGATCGCGTCGCCGAGCAGGGCAGGGCCGGCGCCCGCCTCGCGCTGCAGCTCGTCGCGGCTGAAGCGGCGCTCGGTGGCGAGCATCGACGGCACGGGCACCGGGCCGCCCATCGGCAGCGTCGGAGTGCGCCCCGCGTCGAGATCGGCGAGGTAGCCCCGGATGACCTTGAGCGGCAGGTAGTGGTCGCGCTGCATGGCGAGCACGAAGCGCACCCGGTCGACGTCGGCGCCGGAGAACTTGCGATAGCCCGACTCGGTGCGCTGCGGGGTGACGAGCTGCTGCTCCTCGAGGAAGCGCAGCTTCGAGGGCGTGAGGTCGGGGAACTCGGGGCTCAGCTTCGCGAGCACCTGTCCGATGCTCAGCAGTGCCGGCCCCGCGGCGCCCGACCGGGCTGCGGCGGACCGTGCGACCACTAGGCGCCCGGGAGGTCGGAGCGGGAGGCGTAGAAGGTGAGGCGGAACTTGCCGACCTGCACCTCCGAGCCGTCGACGAGCGGAGCCGAGCCGTCGAAGCGCTCGCCGTTGAAGTAGGTGCCGTTGAGCGAGCCGAGGTCGCGCACGACGAAGGTCTTGCCCGAGCGGGCGAACTCGGCGTGCTTGCGCGAGACCGTGACGTCGTCGAGGAAGATGTCGGCGTCGGGGTGACGGCCCGCGACCGTGACGTCGGCGTCGAGCAGGAAGCGGGCGCCGAGAGTGGGGCCGCGCCGCACGATGAGGAGTGCGGAGCCGGAGGGGAGCGCCGCGATGGCCTCCTGCTCCTCGAGCGAGACGCCGGCCTCCATGGCCGCGAGCTGCGCCGCGAACTCGGCACCGAGGTGGACGGTGGTGTCCTGACGGTTCTCGTCGGAGGACCCCGCGCCGGGATCGCCATCGGGGGTGATGCCCGCGGGATGCGTGGGCGGAATCTCAGCCATCGGTCGACCTCCTTGAGTCGTCAACCCTATCGGATGCGACCGGGCGCCACGGCTCCGATCCCCTGACCAGATCGAGCGTCTGGCGCAGGTACAGCGCACCCGCCCACCAGTACAGGAAGGCGCCCCAGAGCGCGAGCGCCCAGCCGAGCGGATCCGTGAACGCCCCCACCTCGGGGAAGGCCTGCCCGAGGACGAGGATCGGCAGGGCGTAGAAGAGCGCGAACGTCGCGAGCTTGCCGAGGTGGTGGACGGGGAGCGGGCCGTAGCGGTGCTGGGCGAGCACCACGCCGAGCAGGACGAGCATGACGTCGCGCCCGACGAGCACGATGACGAGCCACCACGGCACGACCTCGCGCACGGCCAGTCCGATCACCGCGGCGAGGATGAAGAGTCGGTCGGCCGCCGGGTCGAGCAGCCGCCCGAGACGGGTCATCTGGTCGAAGCGACGAGCGATGATGCCGTCGAGGTAGTCGCTCGCCGAGGAGATGATGATGACGACGAGGGCGGCCACGTCCTCGCCCGCGAGCACGAGCACGAGGAACACCGGCACGAGCAGCAGGCGCACGGCGCTCAGCAGGTTCGGGATGGTGAGCACGCGGTCGCTCACCGCGGGCCCGGGGGCCGGCACGGGGACGGGGTGCTCGCTCACGCGGTCAGCCTAGCGGCGGGCGGTGGCGCGCGGCCCCGGCCGAGCATCCGCTGACAGGCGCGGCGCGCCGCGACGACCGACCGATCGGATGCCCGCCCGCGCGTTATCCTCCCCTGCATGTCGTGCATCCGGTTCAACACCCCCGCCCAGCGCCGGCAGCTCGCGGCGAGCGCCCCGACCATGGCCGCGTCGCCGGATCCGGTGGCGCAGTTCCTCTCCCCCGCCGTCACGGCCTCGAAGATCGCGCGCATCCGTCGGCTCGCCGTCGACCCCGACCCGCGCATCCGCGAGAGCGCCGCGCTGTCGTACCACGCCCCCACCGAGGTCTACGAGGCGCTCGCGACGGATCCGGTGGCGAGCGTGCGGGCCTGCGTCGCCCGCAACGAGCACACGCCGTGCGACACCCTGCGCGCGCTCGCCCGCGACCAGGACGAGATCGTGCGGGCGTGGGTCGCCATCAACTACTTCGTGCCCGCCGACGCCATGGAGGTGCTCGCCGCCGATCCGAGCGAGACCGTGCAGCGGCTCGTCGCGTGGAAGGCCTCGCTGGCCGAGGACGCGGACGCCCCGCAGCCGGCTCTCGTCTAGAGCGCGCCCGACGCCGGCGTGGGCGTCGCGTCGGCGCTCCCCCCTCGGAACCCGCCGACGGCGGCCAGGCGATCGGGCAGCACCCGGGCGAGACCCGCGAGCGCGCGGTAGCGGGCGGTCGGGATGACGACCGAGCGGCCGCGGTCGATGCCGCGGAGCGCCAGGCGCACCAGTCGCGGGGCCTCGAGCCACAGCGCGCGCGGGATCCCGTCGACCGCGACGCCCATCCGCTCGTGGAACTCGGTGCGCACGAAGCCTGGGCAGACCGCCGTGACGCTCACCCCGCGCGATCGGTAGCGCAGGTTCGCCCAGCGGGCGAAGGAGACGCCCCAGGCCTTCGCCGCGCCGTAGGTGCCGCGCGGCGTGAAGGCGGCCACGCTCGAGATGAGCACCACCCGGCCGCGGCGCCGGGCGAGCATGCCCCGCAGGGCCGTGTGGCTCAGCTGCAGGGGGACGGTGACGTGCAGGGCGTGGTGCCGCCGCTCCTGCTCGAGGGTGTTGTCGACGAAGTCGCCGGCGAGGCCGTACCCGGCGTTGTTGATGAGCAGGTCGACGGGATGCTCCGCCTGGGCGAGCCGGGCATCCACCCGCGCGAGGCCCGCCTCGTCGAGCAGATCGGCCGCGAGCACCTCGACGCTCACCGGGTGGGCGGCGCGCAGCTCGGCCGCGAGAGCATCGAGCCGTGCGGCCGTGCGCGCCACGAGCACGAGGTCGTCGCCCCGCGCGGCGAGCTGGCGCGCGAACTCGGCGCCGATGCCGGCGGTGGCCCCGGTGATGAGCGCGCGGGTCATGCGGCGCCCATCGGGGCCCAGTCGGAGGGGCCGTTCGAGCCCGCCGGGTAGTCGTCGAGGGGCACCTCGTCGGCCCGCCAGGCGGCGAGCACGGGCTCGACGATGCGCCAGCACTCCTCGGCGATCTCGGCGGCGACCGAGAAGGTGGGGTCGTCGCCGAGCAGGCCGGCGAGCACCTCGCCGTACGCGTCGAGCCGGCCGGGCGAGAAGTCGGCCTCGAGCGCGACGCGGTCGAGGTCGGTGGGGTCGCCGCTGCCGTTGATGTCGAGCTCGAGCGAGAGGCGCTCGGGGGTGAGGGCGATCGAGATGGCGGCCGGGCCCTCGTGACCGGTGAGGCCGCGCGGGCGGTCGCGCGGCGGCTCGAGCTCGAGACGGATGCTCGACGCGGGGGCGCCGATGGCCTTGCCGCTGCGCAGCAGGACCGGCACGCCCTCGAGCCGCGGCGTGCGCACCTCGAGCAGCACCTCGGCGAGGGTCTCCGTGGCGTTGTCGAGGTCGACGCCCTCCTCGGCCGTGTAGTCGGGCACCTGCTCGCCGTCGATGCGCCCCGCGGTGTACCGGGCGCGGCGGCTGGCGGCGACGGCATCGCCCCCGGCGACGCGCGTGGCGCGCAGGGCCTCCAGGAGAGCGGCGTGCAGGTCGTCGGCGTCGAGGCTCGCCGGCGGCTCCATCGCTACGAGGGCGTGCACGAGCAGCAGGTGGCTCTGGATCATGTCGACGAGCGCCCCCGCGGCGTCGTAGTACCCGGCCCGGCCCTCGAGAGCGAGCGTCTCGTCGAAGACGATCTCGATGCGCGCGATGCTCTCGCGGTTCCAGACCGCCTCCAGGATGCGGTTGGCGAAGCGCAGGCCGATGAGGTTCGCGACGGTCGACATGCCGAGGAAGTGGTCGACGCGGAACACGCGGTCGGCGGGGACGAGCTCGGCGAGGAGGGCGTTGAGCCGCTCCGCGCCCTCGCGGTCGGCGCCGAAGGGCTTCTCCATCGCCAGGCGGGCGCCCTCGGGCAGCGCGACGGCGGCCAGGGCCTCGACGGCGCGCAGGGTGATCGCCGGGGGCAGGGCGAAGTAGAGCACCGCCGGGTGGCTCGCCTGCTCGACGAGCGCTCGGAGGGCATCCCCGTCGGTCGCATCGGTGCGGATGTACCGCGTCGCCCCCAGCACCCGGTCGCGAACGGCGGACGGGGCGTCGGCGAGACCCTCGGCGACGCGCGCGCGCCACTCCTCGTCGGAGTGCTCGGAGCTGCCGGCCCCGATCAGCTCGAGCTCGGCGACGGGCGCGTCGTCGAGGGCGAGGAGGCCGGCGAGGCCGGGCAGCAGGAGGCGGCTGAAGAGATCGCCGGTGGCGCCGAGGACGATGAGGGTGCGGGATTCGGGCATGCTCCCCACGCTAGGGCCGCGCCGCGCGGGGGGCGATGAGCGTGCACCGGATTCGGAGCGCGCACTGATGGAATGGAGCCCATGCCCGCCCCCATCGAGGACTACGCGCTCATCGGCGACGGCCACACCGCGGCCCTGGTGGGGAGGTCCGGATCGATCGACTGGCTCTGCATGCCCCGCTTCGACTCGCCGTCGGTCTTCGGCGCCCTGCTCGGCGACGAGAGCCACGGGCAGTGGAGCCTCGCCCCGAGCGGCGAGGCCGAGCTCGTCGAGCGCCGCTACGAGGAGGACACCTTCATCCTCGTGAGCCGCTGGCGCACGGCGACGGGCGAGGTCGAGGTGATCGACCTCATGCCCTACGCCGACCGGCACGCCGACGTCGTGCGACGGGTGCGCGGCATCCAGGGCGAGGTCGAGATGGAGCACATGCTGCGGATCCGCTTCGACTACGCCGCCGCGATGCCGTGGGTGCGTCAGACCGGCACGGACGACGCGCCGGAGCTCGTGGCGATCGCCGGCCCCGACGCCATCGTCGTGCGGGGCGTGCGGTTCCGCCCCGTCGACCACGCCCACCGCGCCGTGCACACCGTGCGCGAGGGCGAGGTGCACGACACGGTGCTCACCTGGTTCCCCTCGCACCGCGAGAACCCCGAGGCCCTCGACGTCGACGAGCAGCTGGAGCGCACGCGCACCTGGTGGCGGGAGTGGTCGACGACCTGCTCGCCCCCGGGCGCCTACGACGCCGAGGTGCGCCGCTCGCTGCTGGTGCTGCGCGCCCTCACCCACGAGGACACCGGCGGCATCGTCGCCGCCCCGACGACGAGCCTGCCCGAGGAGATCGGCGGATCCCGCAACTGGGACTACCGGTACGTCTGGCTGCGGGATGCCGCGCTCACGCTCGAATCGCTCATGCTGCACGGCTACTCGGGCGAGGCCATGGCCTGGCGCGAGTGGCTGCTGCGCGCGATCGCCGGCGATCCGCACGACCTGCAGATCATGTACGGCATCGGCGGCGAGCGCCGCCTCACGGAGCGCGAGCTCGACTCGCTGCCCGGCTACCAGGGCTCGGCGCCGGTGCGCGTGGGCAACGGGGCGTTCCAGCAGTTCCAGGGCGACATCTTCGGCGAGGTGCTCATCGCGCTCGACGAGGCCCGCGAGCTGGGCGTGGAGGAGAACGCCTTCTCGTGGTCGCTGCAGGTCGCCCTGCTCAATTACGCGGAGGAGAACCTCGACCGCGAGGACAACGGCATCTGGGAGATCCGCGGCCCGCACCGCCGGTTCACCCACTCGCGGGCGATGCTCTGGGCCGCCTTCGACCGCGGCGCCCACGCGGTGCGGGAGCACGGCCAGCCGGGAGACGCCGAGCACTGGGAGCGGCTGCGCGACGGGCTCCGCGAGGAGATCATGGCGAACGGGCTGCACGCCGACGGCTACTTCACGCAGCACTACGACACGGACGAGGTCGACGCCTCCCTGCTGCAGCTCGCCCACATCGGCTTCGTCGACTACGACGACCCGGCGATGCTCGCCACCGTGCGGCAGATCGAGCGCACCCTGCTGCGCGACGGCCTGCCGCTGCGCTACCGCGTCGAATCGGGCGTCGACGGACTCGACGGCGATGAGCATCCGTTCCTCGCCTGCGCCTTCTGGCTCGTCGAGAACTACGCGCTCGGCGGCCGGCTCGCCGATGCCGAGACCCTCATGGATCGCCTCATCGGGCTCACCAACGACGTGGGACTGCTGAGCGAGGAGTACGACGTCGTCGAGCGCCGGCACATCGGCAACACCCCGCAGGCGCTCTCGCACCTCGGGCTCGTGCGGGCGGCCGATGCGATCGCCCTCGCCCGCAGCGACGCCGGGGCGCGCGGACGCAGCACCCAGAGGGGCGACGCCGCAACCCCCTGACGCGCGCACGGGTTCGACCGGCATGCTGATCGGATGCGCCTGCTCCGCTCCTCCCCCGACTCCCCCGGCATCACCCGTCGACGCGCCGGGAAGGGCTTCAGCTACCGCGACGCCCGCGGCGCCGTGATCGCCGACGCCGAGGTGCGCGCGCGCATCGCCGCCCTCGCGATCCCGCCGGCGTGGACGGAGGTGTGGATCTGCCCCGAGGAGCGCGGCCACGTGCAGGCGACGGGGCTCGACGCCGACGGTCGGCGCCAGTACCGCTACCACGAGGCCTGGTCGGCGCGGGCCGACCGCCGCAAGTACGCGCGCGTGCGCGAGCTCGCCGGGTGCACGGGCCCCCTGCGCGCCCGGGTCACGCGCGACCTGCGCGGCGGCGACCCCGAGGCGCGCGCGCTCGCCATCGCCGCCCGCCTCATCGACGCCCTCGGCATGCGGGTGGGCGAGGAGCGCTACGCGCTCGAGCGCGGCACCATCGGAGCGCTCACGCTCGGCTGGCAGCACGTGACGATCGGCGCGAGCGGCACCCGGTTCGACTTCCCGGCGAAGTCGGGCGTGCGCTGGCAGGCGGAGCTGGCGGACGAGGATCTCGCCGCGGCCCTGAGATCCGCGCGCGCCCAGCGCGCGGACTCGGGGGCGCGCATCGAGCGCGTCACCGAATGGGTCGACGACGCGGGGGATCCCCGGCGCACGTCATCGCGGGCCCTCGCCGCGTACCTCGCCGAGGCGAGCACGTGCACCGTGACGCCCAAGGATCTGCGCACGCTGATCGGCTCGCGGACGGCCGCCGAGCACCTCGCGCGCACCGGGCCCGTCGCGGGCATCCGGAATCAGGATCGCGTCATCCGCGAGGCCGTCGTCGCCGTGGCCGAGCGCCTGCGCAACACCCCCGCCGTCGCGCGCAGCTCGTACATCGATCCGCGCGTGATCGAGCGCTACCGCCGGGGGCGCACGGCGGCGCTCGGCCGCTCGGGCGTCAGCGACGCCGCACTCGCCGAGCTGCTCTCCTGACGGCTCGGCCTACTCTGGGGGCATGACCCCGGCCGCCGCCCCCACGAGCGCCCGGGTCGACGCCTGGGTGTGGGCGATCCGGCTGTACGCGACGCGCTTGGCGGCGACCGCCGCCTGCAAGGCGGGCCACGTCAAGGTGAACGGCGCCGCCGCGAAGCCCTCCCAGACGGTGCGCGCGGGCGACACGGTGCGCGCGTACACGCCCGGGGGCGAGCGCACCGTCGAAGTCGCGGGCATCATCACCAAGCGCACGAGCGCCCCGCTCGCGGCGCAGAACTACATCGACCGCACTCCCCCGCCGCCGCCGCGGGAGGAGCGACCGGCCCGCGTCGAGCGCGAGCGCGGCGCCGGCCGGCCCACCAAGCGCGACCGGCGGCTCATCGAGCGCCTGCGCGGGCGCGAGGACTGAGCCCGGGCCCGCCGCCGCATCCGGCCGGCGCGCGACCGGCCCTCAGAGCCCGAGCGTGCCGATCGTGCGGCGCACGGCCTCGGCGCTGCGCTCGAAGGCCCGCTGCTCGCCCTCGGAGAACGGCACGTCGATGACCCGCGCGATGCCGCTCGAGTCGACGACGCTCGGCACCGACAGCGCGACGCCGTCGACACCGTGGTAGCCCTGGAGCACCGAGCTCACCGGCAGCACGGCCTTCTCGTCGCGCAGCACGGCCTCGACGATGCGCGCGCCGGAGAGCCCGATCGCGTAATTGGTCGCGCCCTTGCCCGCGATGATGGCGTAGGCGGCGTTCTTGACCTCCTCGGCGAGCTGCTCGAGCTCCGCCTCCTCGATGCGGTCGCCCTGCGCATCGACCCACTCGCGCACCGGCACCGGCCCGATGCGCGACTGCGACCACAGCGCGAACTCGCTGTCGCCGTGCTCGCCGACGATCATCGCGTGCACGCTCGTCGGCGAGACGCCCAGCCGCTCGGCGAGCCGCCAGCGCAGCCGGCTGGAGTCGAGGACGGTGCCGCTGGAGAACACCCGCGAGGGGTCGAGCCCGCTGAAGCGCTGCGCGGCGACGGCGAGCACGTCGCAGGGGTTGGTGACGAGCAGGTGCACGGCGTTCGGGGCGCGCTCGACGAGGCGCGGCATGAGCTCGCGCAGGATCCCGACGTTCGTGGCGGCGAGGTCGAGCCGGCTCTGCCCCGGCTTCTGCTTCGCCCCGGCTGTGATGACGACCATGCTCGCCCCCTCGATCGCGTCGAGATCGCCCCCGCCGGTGATGCGGGATGCCCCGGTGAAGGGCGTGCCGTGCGCGAGGTCGAGCACCTCGGCGTCGGCGCGGGCCGCGTCGATGTCGTAGAGCACGACCTCGCGCGCCGAGCCCCGGATCAGCGCGGCGTAGGCGAGCGAGGAGCCGACGGCGCCCGCCCCGATGATGGCGAGGCGGGAGTTCTCGATGACGGTCATGGCGCGAGCATGGCGGCTGGGCGGCGGCGTGTCCAGACCGCGGCGCCCCGCGCGCGCAGCGGGTGGTGGACGGACGACGACGGCCGCCCCGCGCGGAGCGGAGCGGCCGTCGTGACGGGCGGGTCTAGGCCTCAGGCGCCTGCTCGCCGATGGCGAAACGCACGGCGCCCTCCTCGCTGACCTGGGCGTCGAGCACCTTGTCGTCGAGCGCGGCCGAGGCGTTCGGCTCGAGGAACACGCGGGCGGCGCCCTCCTCGACGATCTGGTCGCCGGGCAGGGGCTCCGGGGCCACGGCCACGGCGAACTCCATGCTCTCGGGGCTGCCGGAGTCGATGCGCAGCCCGGCGGTCTGCGGAACGCCCTCGCGGGCGACGAGGTTCTCGATGACGGTGCTGGCGGTCGGCGTCAGTGTGAGCATGGGGATGCTCCTTCCTGGTGCGGTCGTTCGCGGTCGTTACGGAAGCCCGCCACGATTCCGTGCCTCGCGCTCGACCGCAAGCCGCACCCCGGGTACTCGGAGGCTCCTCACACCTGCGGTCCACCGCTCGCGGGCCGCCCGCCGGTCAGGCGCGCCCCTGCAGGATGAGCCGCCAGTACACCCGCGGCAGCACGTGACGGTCGACGAACCAGGTCGAGCGCCGCTCGCGCGCGAGGCCCGGCCAGAACGGGATGGTCGGCTTCTGCCGCATCGACTCGTCGAACTCGGCGAAGACGAGCGTGCCGCGCGAGACCGTGAAGGGGCACACCGAGTAGCCGTCGTACTGCGCCGTCGGCGGGGAGCCGCGCAGCGCGTCGACGATGTTGCGCGCGAGCGCCGTCGCCTGCGGCCGCAGCGCGCCGCCCGACTTCGAGTTGCGGGTGGCGGCGGCGTCGCCGAGCCCCCACACCTCGGGATGCCGCGGGTGCTGCAGCGTGCGCGGGTCGACCTCGATGAAGCCGCCGGGGTCGTCGGCGGCGGCGAGGCCGCTCTCGGCGATCCAGCTCGGAGCGGACTGTGGCGGCACGACGTGCAGCACGTCGTACTCGAGGCTCTCGACGGGGCCGGCAGCGGCATCCCGCCCCGGGGCGGAGACGGGGCCGATCGCGACCGTGCGCGCGGCCGCGTCGACGCCGCGCAGCTCGGAGGAGAAGCGCACCTCGATGCCGTACTCGGCGACGTTCCGCTCGAGCTCGCGGTCGATCGCGGGGATGCCGAACATCGTCGGGTCGGGCAGCACGAGCACGACCCGGATCTCGTCGAGCACGCCCGCGCGGCGCCAGGCGTCGCAGGCGAGGTACATGGGCTTCTGCGCCGCGCCGGCGCAGGAGGCGGGGCCGGGCGGCTGGGTGAAGACGACGGTGCCCGAGTGCAGCTCCGACAGCAGCGGCGCGGCCTTCACCGCGAGCTCGAGCTCGTAGTTCGAGGCGACCTCGGGGGCGGCGATCGCCTCGGCGAGCCCCGGCACGGCATCCCATCGGCGCTGGATGCCCGGGCACACGATGAGCTGCTGGTACCCGATCGTGCCGCCCGAGGCGAGCGCGACCGTGCGCGCCCCCGGGTTCACCGACACGACCTCGTCGCGGATGCCGCCGACGCCGCGCGGCATCACCCGCGCCTGCGCGCGCACCGCATCGGCGGCGACGGCCGTGGCGCCCGCGATGTGGGAGAACATCGGCTGGTAGCGGTGCTCGTCGCTCGGCTCGATGACGACGACGTCGCGGACTCCCCACCGGCGCAGGCGCCCGGCGACCGAGAGGCCGGCGTTACCGCCGCCGATGACGACGACCTGGTGGGCGATCATCGAGGAGGCGACGCCGCTCGAGCCGGGATCGGGATCGGGGGCGGTCACGGCAGCGTCGTCGGGGGCGGGGAGCATGCGCCCGACCCTAGGCGGGGCGGCGCCGGGACGCGCCGGGCCGTACAGCGCGGGCACAGCCGCGGGGGCGGCAACCCTGGTCGCTTGATCGGGCAGTGCGCACCCCTGCAGGGTTGTCGCGCGAGATCCAGCGGCGCGGCGTAGCATCGCGGCTGTGAGCGACGATGCGACGCCGACCGAGCGGCAGACCCCCGAGACGGCGGGCTACGCGCACGGCTGGACGACCCGCTCGGCGAGCGTGCGCCAGACGCTGCTGCTCGCCGCCCTCGTCGCGACCGTCGTCGTCGGGCTCGCCTACCAGCTGGGCGCGGCCGAGACCTCGTTCGACCGCCCGGGCCAGCTGCTGCTGCTCTTCGTCGACCTCGCCCCGGTGCTCTGGTTCGCGGCCGCCCCGATCATCCTCCACGCGCTGCGCTGGCGGGCGATCGCCGAGCGGTTCCGCTGGGTCGTGATCGCGGCGATCATCGCGGCGAGCGTCGCCCTCGTCGGCCGACTGACCATCGGCAACGAGAGCCTGCCGGCCGCCCTGCTCGACCCCTTCACGGCGGCCTTCGTCGTCGCGATCGGGGCCGCCGTGGCCTGGACGAGGGTGAGGGTGACCCGCATCGCCTCCGGCGACGACCGCGGCATCACCGTCGTCGGGCTCGCCCTCGGCTTCGCCGTCGCCGCGCTCGGCATCGCGCTCGGCTGGCTGCGGCTGCTGCTGGTCGGCCCCGTGGTGCCGCCCGGGATGCCCTCCGAGCCGATCGGCGGCATCTCCGTCACGCCGCTGCTCATCGCGGCGACCTTCGTCATGGTCTCCGGCCTGTTCTGGCTCACCGACCGCACGCGCCGGCGCTGAGAGCGACCCGGGGCGCTCCCGGCCCGCCCGACCGTAGGCTCGCAGGGTGACCGCCGCCGAGCATCCCGCCCTCGACGCCCTGCGCCGCGCTCTCGGGGATGCGCTCTCGACCGAGGCGAGCGATCTCGACGCGGCCCGCGGCGACTACTCGGGCCAGCGCTCGGAGTCGGCCCCGCTCGCCGTCGTGCACGCGCGCTCGGCCGCCGACGTGCAGGCCGCGCTGCGCATCGCGAGCGCGCACCGGCTGCCCGTCGTGCCCCGCGGCGCCGGCACCGGGCTCACCGGCGGCGCCATCGCGCGCGGCGGCGAGCTCGTCATCAGCACGGCGCGCATGACCCGCATCATCGCCATCGAGCCCGCCGACCAGCTCGCCGTCGTCGAACCCGGGGTGATCGTCGCCGACCTCGGAGCCGCCGTCGCCCCGCACGGGCTGTTCTACGCGCCCGACCCCGCGAGTCGGGCGATCTGCTCGATCGGCGGCACGATCGCGACGAACGCCGGCGGGCTGCTCTGCGCGAAGTACGGCGTCACCCGCGAGGCCGTGCTGGGCCTGACGGTCGTGCTCGCCGACGGCACCCTGCTCGAACTGGGGCACCGCACCGTCAAGGGCGTCACCGGCCTCGACCTCACGGCGCTCATGATCGGCAGCGAGGGCACCCTCGGCATCGTCGTCGAGGCGACGCTGCGCCTGCTGCCGCTGCCCGAGGGCGAGCCGGCGACGATCGCCGCGACGTTCCCGAGCGTCGTGTCGGCGGCGGAGGCATCGTCCGCGATCACGGCGGCGGGACTGCGCCCGGCCGCGATGGAGCTCATCGACCCCCTCGCGCTGCGACTCATCCGCGCGCACCTCGGGCTGCCCGCCGTCGCCGAGGGCAGCGCCTCGCTCATCGTGCAGACCGACGGCAGCGCGGCGGCCCGCGAGGCCGAGGCGGTGCTCGGCATCGTGCGCGCGCACGGCGGCGAGGCCTCGATCGCGCGCGATCGGCACGAGGGCGAGGGGATGCTCGCCGTGCGCGGCGCCTTCCACCCGGCCATGGCGGCCCAGGGCGAGGTGCTCATCGAGGACGTCTGCGTGCCGCGATCGCAGCTGCCCGCCATAGTGGCCGCGATCGAGCGCATCGGCGAGCGTCACGCGCTGCTCATCCCCTCGGTGGCGCACGCCGGCGACGGCAATCTGCACCCCAACATCATCTACACCGGCGACACGGTCCCCGAGCGGGTCTGGACGGCCGCGGGCGAGATCTTCGCCGCCGCCCTCGAGCTCGGCGGCACCCTCACCGGCGAGCACGGCATCGGCACGCTCAAGCGGCGCTGGCTCGGCGACGAGCTCGGCGAGCCGCAGCTCGAGCTGCAGCGGCGCATCAAGGCCGTCTTCGATCCGCTCGGCATCATGAACCCGGGCAAGGTGCTGTAGCCCCCGCCCGCGGGCCCGCGCCGCGATCGTGCGGGCTCAGCGCGGCAGCACGTCGCGCGCGACGTACACGCCGTTCGTCGAGACGCCGCCCGTCACCGGGTTGTCGAACGGCACGACGTGCCCCTCGACGTGCGCGAACACCGCCCCCAGCACGGCGAGGAATGCCTCGTCGGGCTCGTCGTCGCTCCACAGGGCGAAGACCCCGTCCGGGTGCAGGTGGCGCGCCATGCGCCGCAGGCCCTCGACCGTGTAGAGGTCGGCGTGGCTGCGGTCGAGCGGGAAGCTCGGCGTGTGGTCGACGTCGAGCAGGATGGCGTGGGCGCGGGCGGGGAGCTCGTCGTGCGCTCCGGGCTCGCCGCGCACGAGGGCGAAGAAGTCGGCGTGCACGAGGCGCGTGCGCGGGTCGTCGACGAGGCGCGGGGAGACCGGTAGCAGCCGGGCCCGGTGCCAGTCGATGACGGCGGGCAGGGCATCCACCACCGCCATGGAGCGCACGCGCTCGTCGCGGAGGGCGGCGATCGCGGTGTAGCCGAGCCCGAGACCGCCGACGATGACGTCGAGGTCGCGGGCGTCGGGCGCGAGGGCCGCGAGACCGAGCCGGCTGAGCTCCTCCTCGGCGACGGTGAAGAGGCTCGACATGAGGTACTCCTCGCCGAGCTTCACCTCGTAGACCTCGGCGTCGACGGAGGGCTCGTGGCGGCGGCGCAGCGTCAGCTCGCCCATGGCGGTGTCGACCCAGGCCAGCTCTTCGAAGCGGTGCATCAGGCCAGCCTAGGTCGCGGCGGGGCGCCCGCCCTCGGCATCGGCGGCGAGCCCGTGGCGGTGGGCGAAGACGACGAGCTGCACGCGGTCGCGCAGCCCGAGCTTGGCGAGCACGCTGCTGAGGTGCGTCTTGACGGTCGACTCGCTGAGGAACAGCGCCGTGCCGATCTCGGCGTTGCTCAGGCCCGTGGCCGCCGCGTCGAAGACCGCGCGCTCGCGCTCGGTGAGGGTCGCCATCGAGGCGGGCGCCTCGGGCGCGGCGGAGGCCGCCGTCAGCAGGGCGCTGAGGTCGCCGGCGGCGAGCACGGGGCTGCCCCCGTGCACCGCGCGCACGGCCGAGCAGAGGAACTCGGGGCTCGTGTCCTTCAGCAGGAACCCGCTCGCGCCGTACTGGATGGCCGCCCGCGCCTGCTCGTCGAGGGCGAAGGTCGTGAGCACGATGACCCTCAGCGGCGAGCGGCGGTCGGCGGCCCGCTCGGGGCTGAACAGGCGCCGGGTCGCCTCGACGCCGCTCATCTCGGGCATCCGCACGTCCATGAGCACGATGTCGGCGGCGAGGCCGTCGAGCAGCGCGAGCGCCTCGACCCCGTTCCCCGCCTGCCCGACGACCGTCATGTCGGGCTGGGCGTCGATCGCCGCCGCGACCCCCGCCCGGAACAGCGGCTGGTCGTCGACGAGCACGACCCTGATCGGCTCGCTCATGCCGCTCCCTCCGTCGACACCGGCAGCGGGATGCTCGCCCGCCCCGTCATCGTCCCCTCCACCAGCTCCATCTCGAGCGACCCGCCCACCTCGGCGAGCCGGGATCGCATGCCGGGCACCCCCTGGCCGCCCGAGCCGGAGGCGGAGCCGGCCTCCTGCGCCGGCGCCCCGGTCGCCACGGCGTTGCGCACGACGATGACGAGCGCCTCCGCCGTCCAGTAGCGGTCGAGCCGCAGCTCGCCGGAGCGGTCGCCGTGCTTGAGCGCGTTGGTGAGCAGCTCCTGCGTCACGCGGTAGGCGACGCCGGCGGCGTCGGCGGGGAGCGCGCGGCGCGGCCCGTGCTCGCCCCGCACGAGAGCGGGGCGCGCGGCGGCGACGTCGTCGATGAGACGGTCGAGGTCGTCGAGGGTCATCGATGCGGTCGCCTCGGGGGCGTCGAGGTCGGTCGTGCGCTCGAGCACCCGGCGCACATCGGTGAGCGAGCGGCGGGCGGTCCCGGCGATCGTGTCGACCGCGGCGAGCACCGCGTCGGGCTCGCGCTCGTAGAGGAACCGCACCGACTCGGCCTGGGCGATGATGACGGCGAGCGAATGGCCGACGATGTCGTGCACGTCGCGGGCGAGCGCCGTGCGCTGGGCGCTGAGGTCGGCGATCTGCTGCGAGCGCCGCGCCTCGCGCTCGGCCTCGGCCTGCCGCAGCCGCGTCTCCTTCGCGGTCGCCGCCGTGCGCCCGAGCAGCCCGAGCAGCCACGGCACGGCGAGCACGACGACGAGCACGACGGTCGTGATGAGCAGCTGCACGACCGCCGTCGACGGCGCCTGCGATCGCACTCCCGAGACGACCCAGGATCCGATGAGCAGCAGGTAGGCGATGGCGAGGAGGGCGCCGGCTCCGACCGAGAGGCCGCTCAGCAGCAGCACGGGGCGCGAGCCGTAGCGCGCGGCGCCGTAGAGCACGAGCAGCAGCCCGAGCTGCAGCACGGAGGCGTCGAGCAGGCCCGCCATGTGCACGAGGGTCGAGGCCCAGGCGAGACCGAGGGCTGCGGCAGGCAGCACCCGGCGCACGGTGACGCCGACCCCGAGCAGCAGCGCGCCGAGCACCGCCGCGACGCCCGCGAGAGGGCTCGACGAGGGGTCGCCTAACCCCAAGGGTCCCGAGACTCCTAGCACCCCGAGCAGCAGCAGAGCGGCGAGCCCGTCGACGACGAGGCGCTGCGTGCGGCGGTGCCGCTCGTCGGGGGTCATGAGCCCAGTCTGGCGAAGAGGCGCGGCGGGGGCATCCACCGCGCGTACCGGTCGAGCGGTACTCGCGTGCCGGGAGGGCGGCACCGACGGCGGTCGCCTCAGCCCTCGCGGCCGATGCTGCGGGATGCTGCGCGCTCCTAGCGTCGTCGGCATGAACCTCCACACCTCCTCCGCAGCGGCCTCCCCGGCCCCCGCCCCCGCGCCCTCCCGTCGCGTCCCCGTCGCCCGCACTCTCGGCGTCTCCCGCATGTTCGGCACCGGATCGAGCGTCGTGCACGCCGTCGAGGGCGTCACCGTCTCGTTCGAGCGCGGCGTGCTCTCGGCCGTGATCGGACCGAGCGGGTCGGGCAAGACCACCCTCATGCACCTGCTCGCCGGCCTCGACTCCCCCACCGTCGGCTCCGTCGAGCTCGACGGCGTCGCGCTCGACGGGCTCGACGACACGCGCCTCGCGGCGCTGCGGCACGAGCGCACCGGCTTCGTCTTCCAGTCGTTCAACCTCATGCCGGCCCTCACGGCGCTCGAGAACATCCGCCTGCCCGAGACCCTCGGCCGCCGGGTGCGGCGGAACGATCGGGCGTGGGAGCAGCAGCTCGTCGCCCGCCTGGGCATCGCGCCCCTGCTCGACCGGCGGCCCGGCGAGCTGTCGGGCGGCCAGCAGCAGCGGGTCGCCATCGCCCGCGCGCTCGCCCACCGGCCCGCGGTCGTCTTCGCGGACGAGCCGACCGGCAACCTCGACATGCGCACGAGCGGCGAGGTGCTCGCCCTGCTCTCGGAGCTCGTGACCGAGAGCGACTGCGGCATCGTCATGGTCACCCATGATCCGGTCGCCGCGAGTCACGCCGGCCGCGTCGTCGCCCTGCGCGACGGCCGCATCGTGAGCGACACCGGTGCCCGCAGCGCCGCGCAGCTCGCCGCGGTCATGCTCGGCAGCACGGCGACCGCCGGCGGCTCCGGTTTCGCCGACATCGGCGCGACGGCGGTCGAGCGATGACCGGCCGCGCCGGTCTGATCGCGGCGATGACCGTGGTCGTGCTCAGCGCCTTCTACGGCGTGCTGCTGCTCATCACCACGAGCCTCATCTCGGCGGGCATCCTCACCACCGGGTTCGGCGACAACGCCGCCACGGTCTTCGTGCTCTCCGTGCTCGCGGTGGCCTTCATCGTCGTCGCGGTCGTCGTCGGGTCGACCACGATCTCGAGCGCGTTCACGCTCGTCACCGCCTCCCGGGTGC
Source organism: Microcella daejeonensis (assembly GCF_026625045.1). Lineage (GTDB taxonomy): Bacteria > Actinomycetota > Actinomycetes > Actinomycetales > Microbacteriaceae > Microcella > Microcella daejeonensis. The sequence goes on from NZ_CP113089.1 coordinate 2,663,494, forward strand.
GCGAGATCGCCCTGCGACGGCTGCTCGGCGCCTCGGCCGAGCAGGAGCGCCGCCGCATCGCCCGTCAGGGCGCCGTCATGGGAGCCGCCGGCGCGGCAGCGGGAGCGGCCCTCGCGGTGCTCGCGGGTTTCGGCATGCTCGCCATCGGCCGGGGCGCGGACGGCGAGGGTCTGCTGGCGGAGGCGGGACCGATCGACGTGCTCTACCCCCTCGCGATCGTGCCGGCCATGGCGGTCGCCGCCACGACGGCGATCGCGGCGTGGCGCGGCTCGCGAGGGGTGCTCGCCGCGCAGCCGGTGCTCGCGCTCGGCGCCGCGGCGACGCACGAGTCCGGAGCGACCGGCGATGAGCGCGTGCGCATCACCGCGCCCTCCGTCATCCTGCTCAGCGCCGGCGCCCTCCTGCTGGCGGTGACCGGCGTGCTCGGGGCCCTCACCCCCCTCGCCGTCCTCGTCGGCCTCCTCGGCGGGGTGCTGCTCGTCATCGGCGTCATCATGAGCATCGGGGGGATCCTGCCGCACCTGTTCCGTCTGCTCACCCGCCTCCTGCCGCGCGGCGGATCCGGCGGTGCAGCGCGGCGCAGCCTCGCGCAGACCCCGGTGCGCGCCGCTCGGGCCTCACTCGGCGTCGTGCTGAGCACGGCCGTGGTCGCGATGTTCGCGACCGGCACGGCGATCTTCGAGGCGTCCATCATCGACAAGTACTACGGCACCGGCGATGAGGCGGAGGTCGCCGAGATCCTCACCGGCATCCTCGCCGTGGTCGGCGCGCTCGTCTCGGTGATCGCCCTCATCTCGGCCATCGGGCTGACGACGACGGTGGCCCTCACCACCCGGCTGAGGGCGCGCGAGATCGCGACGGGTCGCGTTCTCGGGCAGAGCCGTCGGGATGCCGTGCGCGCGATCCTCGTCGAGACCGCGGTCGTCTGCACGAGCGCGGCCGTCGCCGGCCTGCTGCTCGGGGCGGCGCTCGGCTGGGTCGGCGCCCAGAGCGTGCTCGCCTCCGCGCTCGACGGGGGGATCGTGCCGCTGGTGATCCCGCCGGCCCTCGTGGTCGGGCTCCTCGTCGCGACGATCGCCCTCGGTCTCGTGGCGAGCGCCTCCCCCGGGCGCTTCGTGCTCGCCGACTCCCCGGCGAGGGCGTTCGCGCGCGCGTGACCGGCACGGCCCGCGGCCCTGCCGGGAAGCGGCCCTGCCTGCCGGTGAACGACGACGCCCCGACCCGCGATCAGCGGGTCGGGGCGTCGTCATGGGTGCGCCGGGCTCAGCGGGCGAGCTGGCCCGCCGCGGGCTCCGGCAGCTCGGTGAGCTGCTTCTGCTCGGCGGCCGGTTCGGGCTCGAGCGTCGACGTGAGGTCGGGGCTCGCGCCCGCGGGCGCCGCGAGAGCGGCATCCGTCTGACGGCGGTCCCGGGTGAATCGACGGCGCAGGCCGCTGAGCAGACCGCGGGGGTCGCGCTCGGCGGGCGCATCCACCTCGAGGCCGTAGTACTCGCCGATGTGGTCGACGAACGCCGCCCGTCGGGCGCGGTCGTAGGCGCGCGCCTCGCGCTGGAAGGCGATCACCGTGGCCCAGCAGGCCGCCAGCATCACGACCGAGAACGGCAGCGCGATGATGATCGCGGCCGTCTGCAGCGCGCCGAGACCGCCGGCGAGGATGAGCGCGATGGCGAGCAGGGCCGTGACGAACACGAAGAAGACGCGCAGGCGCTTGGCCGGGTCGACCTGGCCGCCGCTGGCGATCATCGCCATCACGAGGGCACCGGAGTCGGAGCTGGTGACGAAGAAGATGCCGATGAGCAGGATGGCGCCGATCGTGAGCAGCAGGCCACCGGGCAGGTCGCCGAGCAGGCCGAACAGCGCCGCCTCAGTGTCGACCGAGCCGTCGGGGCCGACGAGGCCCCCGCCGCCGAACAGCTCGCGGTGCAGGGCGCTGCCGCCGAGCACCGAGAACCAGAGGAAGGTGACGATCGTGGGCACGAGCATGACGCCGAAGACGAACTCGCGCACGGTGCGGCCCTTCGAGATGCGCGCGATGAAGATCGCCACGAACGGGGCCCACGAGATCCACCAGCCCCAGTAGAAGCTCGTCCACGCGGCCTGCCAGGCCTCGCCCTCGACGCCGGAGAACGCGCTCACGGTGAAGCTCAGGCCGAGGAAGTTCTGCAGGTAGGTGCCGATCGACTGCACGAACTCGCGCAGCAGGAACTGGGTCGGCCCGACGATGATGAGGAACAGCACGAGCGCGCCGGCGAGGGCGAGGTTCGTGACCGAGAGCCACTTCATGCCGCGGTTGACGCCCGAGAGCACCGAGCCGAGAACCGCGAGCGTGATGACGCCGATGATGATGATCGTCGACAGGTCGCTCGCCGGCATGATGCCCGCCTCCTCGAGCCCCGCGCCGATCTGCAGCACGCCGAGGCCGAGCGAGGTCGCGACGCCGAAGATCGTGCCGACGAGAGCGGCGACGTCGATCGCGTTGCCCCAGCCGCCGCGCACGCGCTTGCCGAGCAGGGGCTCGAGCGCCCACCGGATCGACACCGGCCGCTTGCGGCGGTGGATGGCGTAGGCGAGCGCGAGGCCGAGCACGACGTAGATGGCCCAGGCGTGCACGCCCCAGTGCAGGTAGGTCTGCGACATCGCCTGCTGCGCGAGCTCGACGTCGGTGCCGGTGACGCCGGGGCGCGGATTCGCGAAGTGGCTGAGCGGCTCGCTCACCCCCCAGAACACCAGGCCGATGCCCATGCCGGCGGCGAAGAGCAGCGCGAACCACGACAGCAGCGAGAACTCCGGCTGGTCATCGTCGTCACCGAGTCGCAGGTGGCCGTGGCGGCTGAATCCGGCCCAGAGGGCGAAGGCCACGAAGAACGCGGCGATGAGCACGTAGTACCAGTTGAAGTTGGCGATGATGCTCGACTGGATGGTGCCGAACACCTCGCCCGCGGCATCCGGGGCGATGAGGGTGAGCGCCGTGAAGACGAGCACGATCGCGGCGGTGGGCCAGAAGACCCAGCATTGGACGGGGGCACGGGAGGTAGTCTTCGGATCTGTCACGTGCATCGAGCGTAGGTCGGCCTCTCGCGCCGTCCAGGGGATCCGGCCAGGCCCCGCGGAGCCTCGTGTGACACCGCGCGCGCGATAGCGAAGGGCATCGCATGCCGCAACTCCGCTGCGATCGGAGGCCCGCTGCCCGGCCGGCGCGCAGGCGCCCCTGCTACGGTCGGCCCACCGGGGAAACGTCTCCGGGCAATCTCAGGGAAGACTCTCGTCCGCCTCCTCTGACTCGATCAGAGGAGCACTCCCGTGCCCGGCATCAACCGCCCCGTCCCCTCCGCGCCCCGAGCGGTCGCGCACCCCGAGCGCCCCGCACCGCTGCCGCACCGCGCCGTCACGGCGGTCGTCTACTGCGAGGGCCAGTTCGGCGAGCAGGACGGCAAGACCGCCAACGGCCTCGTGCGCCGCAGCGAGCGCTACGAGATCGTGAGCGTCATCGACAGCACGCTCGCCGGCCGCGACGCCGGTGACGTGCTCGACGGGGCCGCGGCGGGCATCCCGATCGTGACCGATCTCGACGCCGCCATCGCCGCCCACGGCGCGGTGCCCGACTACCTGATCTGCGGCGTCGCCCCCGCCGACGGACTGCTCTCGCCCGCTCAGCGGCTCGTGCTGCTCGAGGGCATCGCCCGCGGCATGCACATCATCAACGGGCTGCACGAGTTCCTCGCCGACGACGTCGAGTTCGCCGCCGCGGCGCTGCTCGCGGGCGTCACCATCCTCGACATCCGCCGGCCGAAGCCGACCGCCGAGCTGCACCTCTACTCGGGCCGCATCGACGCCGTGACCTGCCCGCGCATCGCCGTGCTCGGCACCGACGGCGCCATCGGCAAGCGCACCACCGCCATCCTGCTGGTGGATGCCCTCCGCGCGGTCGGCATCAGGGCCGTGCTCGTCGGCACCGGTCAGACCACGATCATCCAGGGCGGCCGGTACGGCGTGGCCCTCGACGCCCTCGTACCGCAGTTCTGCTCGGGCGAGGTGGAGCACCAGGTGGTGCGCGCCTTCGAGGCGGAGGACCCCGACGTGATCATCGTCGAGGGCCAGGGCGCTCTCAGCCACCCGGCCTACCTCACCTCGGCGCACATCCTGCGCGGCAGCAAGCCGCAGGGCGTCATCGTGCAGCACGCCCCGACGCGCCTCGTGCGCGGCGACTTCCCGATGTCGCCCATGCCGACGGTCGGCAGCGAGATCGCCCTCATCGAGGCCTTCGCCGACACGAGCGTCATCGGCATCACCGTCAACCACGAGGGGATGCTCGATGCCGAGATCGGCGCCGTCATCGACGAGTACGAGGCCGCGTACGGGGTCGTGGCCACCGACCCCCTGACGCGGCCGCGCGAGCGCCTCGTCGCGATGGTGCTCGCGGCGTTCCCCGCGCTGGCCGCGACGGCACAGCGCGGGGACGACGCGCTCGTCGGCTAGAAGCCGACGCGGATCATCTTCTTGTTGACGAACTCGTCGATGCCGAAGGTGCCGAGCTCGCGACCCGAGCCGGAGCGCTTGATGCCGCCGAACGGCAGCTCGGCGCCTTCCGCGCCGACGGCGTTGATGAACACCATGCCGGCCTCGATGCGGTCGGCGACGCGCAGCGCCTGCTCCTCGTCGGTCGTGAAGACGTAGGAGCCGAGGCCGTAGGGGGTGTCGTTGGCGAGCTCGATCGCCGCATCCTCATCGGCGACGCGGAACACCTGCGCGACGGGGCCGAAGAACTCCTCGTGGTACGCGTCGTTGTCGGGCGTGACGCCCGTGAGCACGGCGGTCTTCACGAAGTTGCCCTCGCGCCCGCCGCCCGCGGCGAGCGTCGCGCCCTGCGCGAGCGCCCGCTCGACCTGCTCCTCGAGCCGGTCGGCCGCGAGCGTCGACGAGAGGGGGCCGATGACGGCGTCGGGGCTCATCGGGTCGGCGGGCTCCACCGCGGTGAGCGCGGCGCTGAACTTCTCCAGGAACTCGTCGTACAGCCCGTCGACGACGATGAAGCGCTTGCCGGCGTTGCAGGCCTGCCCGCTGTTGTCCACCCGCGCGGCGACCGCCTGCTCGACGGCGGCATCCATGTCATCGGTGCTGAGGAGGATGAAGGGGTCGCTGCCGCCCAGCTCGAGCACGACCTTCTTCAGGTGCCGGCCGGCCTGCTCGGCGACGGCGGCGCCCGCGCGCTCGGAGCCCGTGAGCGAGACGCCCTGCACGCGGGGGTCGGCGATGACCGTCGAGATCTGGTCGTTGGTGGCGTAGATGTTGACGTAGGCGCCCTCGGGGAACCCGGCGTCGTGGAACATCTGCTCCATCGCGGCCGCGCTCTCGGGGCACTGCTGCGCGTGCTTGAGCAGGATGGTGTTGCCGACGATGAGGTTCGGGCCGGCGAAGCGGGCCACCTGGTAGTACGGGAAGTTCCACGGCATGATGCCGAGCAGCACGCCGAGCGAGCTGCGGCGCACGAAGGCGCGGCCCTCGCCGTCGAGCAGCTCGATGGGCGTGTCGGCGAGCAGCCGCTCGGCGTTGTCGGCGTAGTACTCGTAGATGCTCGCCGAGAAGTCGACCTCGCCGAGGGCCGACTCGAGGGGCTTGCCCATCTCGCGCACGATGATGGCGGCGAGCTCCTCGCGGCGCTCGGTGTGCAGCTCGGCGACCCGGCGCATCATGGCCGCCCGGTCGGCGACGGTGCTCGAGCGCGACCAGCCGCGGTGGGCGGCGTGCGCGGAGGCGATGGCCTGCTGCAGCTCGGCGTCGGTGATGGTGGAGTACGTCTTGACGGTCTCCCCCGTGGCGGGATTGACGACGGCGTAGTCGCTCATGGGGCTCCTCGAAGTGGGGTCGGGCGGATCGGCGCGGGCGAAGGAGCCCACGACGGTGGTGGCCTGGGGCCAGCGTATCGGGGCGGCGGTAGCGTGGCACCCATGCTCGTGCCGCCGACCCCCTCCCCTCGGGGAGCGCTCAGCGAGCTGCTCGGCGGTGCGGCACTGGTGTGGCGCGGCTTCGGGTACTGGCGTCGCCGCCCGGGGGCCATGGCTCTCGGCATGCTGCCCGGGCTCATCGTGCTCGTCGTCGTGGGCGGGCTCATCACCCTGCTCGCCATGAACACCGGCGCCATCGGCACGTGGCTCACGCCCTTCGCCGCGGAGTGGGGCGAGACCGCCCGCACGGCCGCGCGCGAGATCGCCGGGTTCCTCGTCGTGCTCGCGGCCGCCGTGCTCGCCTTCTACACCTTCACCACGCTGACCCTCATCGTCGGCGACCCCTTCTACGAGCGCATCCAGCGCCGCGTCGAGACCGACCTCGGCGGGCTCGAGGAGGCCCCGATCGGCTTCTGGCGCTCGGCCGGCGGCAGCGTGCTGCTCGTGCTGCGCGGAGCCCTCTACGCCCTGCTCACCTTCGCGACCGGGCTCATCCCCGCGGTCGGCGCGATCCTGGCGCCCGTCCTCGGCGCCGTGCTCGCCGGGCACCTGATCGGCCGCGAGCTCACGACCCGGCCCTTCGAGAGCCGGGGCATCGTGGGGGATGCTCGGCGCGCGCTCCGCCGCGGCAACCGCGCCCGCCAGCTCGGCTTCGGCATCATGACGCAGCTGTTCTTCCTCGTCCCCGGCGGTGCCATCCTCGTGATGCCCGCCGCGGTCGTCGGCTCGACGCTGCTCGTGCGGCAGATGCTGGAGCGCGCCGAGCTCAGCGCACCGCGCCCGCCGGGCTGAGCGGCGCGGGCTCGGAGCGGAGCGCGCCCGCGGCGGACATCCCGCCGTCGGCGCTCGGACGCGCCGGGACCACCCGCGGGTGCGAGCCCGACATCGTCTCCAGCACCCGGATCACCTGCGAGCTGTAGCCGTACTCGTTGTCGTACCAGACGTAGACGATGAGGTTCGCGCCGGTGCAGATCGTCGCGAGGCCGTCGACGATGCCGGCGCGGTGCGAACCGATGAAGTCGGTCGAGACGACCTCGGGGCTCGCGATGTAGTCGATCTGCTGCCGCAGATCGCTGTGCAGCGACATCTGCCGCAGGTGCTCGTTGACCTCGTCACGCGTGGTCTCGCGCTCGAGCGCGACGTTGAGGATCGCCATCGAGACGTCGGGCGTCGGCACGCGGATGGCGTTGCCGGTGAGACGCCCCTCGAGCGCCGGCAGAGCCTTGGCCACCGCCTTCGCGGCGCCGGTCTCGGTGATCACCATGTTGAGGGCCGCCGAGCGGCCTCGGCGATCGCCGGAGTGGAAGTTGTCGATGAGGTTCTGGTCGTTCGTGTACGAGTGCACGGTCTCGACATGGCCGTGGCGGATGCCCCAGGCGTCGTGAAGCACCTTGAGCACGGGCGTGACCGCGTTCGTCGTGCAGCTGGCCGCCGAGACGATGCGGTCGTCGTCGCCGATCGCGTGCTCGTTGATGCCGTGGACGATGTTCGGGATGGCGCCCTTGCCCGGAGCCGTCAGCAGTACCCGGGCGACGCCCGGCGAGCGCAGGTGCTGCGAGAGCCCGGCCTCGTCGCGCCAGCGACCGGTGTTGTCGACGACGATCGCGTCGCGGATGCCGTGCTCGGTGTAGTCGATCGCGGCGGGATCGTCGGCGTAGATGACGCGGATCACCGTGCCGTTGGCGATGATCGCGCTCGCCTCCTCGTCCACGCTGATCGTGCCGTCGAAGGGCCCGTGCACCGAGTCCCGGCGCAGCAGGCTCGCGCGCTTCACCAGGTCGTCCGCTCCGCCGCGCCGCACGACGATCGCCCGCAGCCGCAGCCCTCCCCCGCCGCCGGCGTGGGCGATGAGGATGCGCGCGAGCAGTCGCCCGATGCGCCCGAAGCCGTACAGCACGACGTCGGTTCCCGCGGGTCGTGCGCCGGGGTCGCGCCGCACGGGCTCGAGCTCGTCCTCCAGGAACCGCTCGAGGGTGCGGTCGGCGCCGCGCTCCTCGAAACCCGAGATGAGGCGCGCGATGTCGAGCGAGGCGGGGCCGGGGGCGAGCTCGAGCAGGGCATCCAGCACCTCGCGCGTGCGCGTCATCGGCAGCGCGGCGCCGGTGACGTGCTCGGCGTAACGGTGGGCCTTGATGACGCCGATCGCCGACTGGTTGATGAGTCGGCGCCCGTGGATGCTCGTCACCACCCCGTGCTCCCGGTACAGCCGCCCGATCACCGGGATGAGCTGCTCGGCGAGCATCTCGCGGGCGTTCCACTGGCGGGCGTGGTCGAGAACGGCGTCGTCCATGGTGTCGCTTCCCGGCCGCTCGGGGTGGTGGCGGCCGTCGATCGGGGCGGGGATGCTCCGACCCTACCGAGCGGCCTGCGACCGGATCCGCGATCCGGAGGCGGTGCGGACGGCAAGAATCGCGGTTCTTTCCGTCCGCGAAAGGGGGGGGTGCTCTCAGTCGTCGGCTGCAGCGAGCTGGCCGCAGGCGCCGTCGATCTCCTTGCCGCGGGTGTCGCGCAGCGTCGTGGGGATCCCGGCGTCGTCGATGCGGCGCACGAACTCGCGCATGACCGCGGGCTCCGAGCTCGTCCAGATCGATCCGGGCGTCGGGTTGAGCGGGATGGGGTTCACGTGCACCCAGCCGCGCCCGCGCTCGTTGAGCTTCTGCGCGAGCAGATCGGCCCGCCAGGCGTGGTCGTTCATGTCCTTGATGAGCGCGTACTCGATGCTCACGCGGCGCCCGGTCTTCTCGAAGTACTCGCGCGCGGCATCCAGCGCCTCATCGACCTTCCAGCGCGAGTTCACGGGGATGAGCTCGTCGCGCAGGGTGTCGTCGGGGGCGTGCAGGCTCAGCGCGAAGGTCACGGGGATGCCCTCGTCGGCGAGCTTCTTGATCGCCGGCACGAGCCCGACCGTCGAGACGGTGATGTTGCGGGCGCTCATGCCGAGCCCGTTGGGCTGCGGGGCGACCATCGTGCGCACGGCGCTCATGAGCCGCGAGTAGTTGGCGAGCGGCTCGCCCATGCCCATGAAGACGATGTTGCTGACGCGGTCGGGGGTCTCGTCGCCCTTCTTGCGGCCGCCGAGCTCGCCCGCGGCGAGCGCGCGGTTCGCGGCGACGACCTGGTCGACGATCTCGGCCGCCGACATGTTGCGGGTGAGCCCCGCCTGGCCGGTCGCGCAGAAGGGGCAGTTCATGCCGCAGCCCGCCTGGCTCGAGACGCACAGCGTGATGCGGCCCGGGTAGCGCATGAGCACGCTCTCGACGAGGGCGCCGTCGTGCAGCTTCCAGAGGAACTTGATGGTGTCGCCGTTGTCGGTCTGCAGGCGGCGCACCTCGGTGAGCAGCGGCGGCAGCAGGCCGGCGGCGAGCTCGTCGCGCACGGCGGCGGGCAGGTCGGTCATGCGCGCGGGGTCGGCGGTGTAGTGCGTGAAGTAGTGGGTCGAGACCTGCTTGGCGCGGAACTTCGGCAGCCCCAGCTCGACGACCTTGGCCTCGCGCTTCTCGACGGTGAGGTCGGCCCAGTGCTCGGGCGGCTTGCCGCGCTTGGGCGAGGCGAACTGCAGGGCGGGGCGCCCCTCGGCGTCGAGCTTCTGGGTCCAGCCCTCCGCGGCGGGCCGCACCTGGGGTCGGGCGACCGCCGTCGTGCCGTTGTTGCGGATGCCGCGCTCAGGTGCCATACCCACCAGGGTACGCGGCCGCGGCCCTCGCCCCTTTCGATGCGGGATGCTCAGCAATAGGGTGGGCGCAGGGCGCGGGCCGCGCGCTCCGTGAGCGAAGGAGCCGCCCGTGACCGACAGCCCTGCGCCCGACCTCCCCGCGCCGGCGTCCGAGCGGATCACCGCCCTCGAGTTCCGCTCCGCCCGCCTCGCCAACGCCGCCGACCTCCTGTGGCGATGCGCCGTCGTGATCGCGACCCTCGGACCGATCCTGGAGGCGGTCCTCACCTCCCGATTCCCCCTCGCGACGCTGCTCTCGTCGGCGACGCTGCTCCTCATCTGCTGGGTGGTCCGCGAGTACCTGTTCGTGACGGTGGCCCACGTCGAGGTCGTGGCCGAGCAGGCCGCGCGGTCCTTCCTCCGATCGTCGGCACCGGACGATCCGGCGACCGATGTCGATCCCGCCGCATCCCGTTCGACGTCATCATGAGGGCGCATCCCGCGCCCGCCCCGTGAAGGAGACATCATGCCCACGTACATGCTCATCATGCGCACCACCGACCAGGCGCAGGCGGCCGCCGCCGACATTGACATGGAGACGGTCATCAACCAGATGGGCGCCTACAACGCCGCGATGATGGAGGCCGGCGTGATGGTCGGCGGCGACGGTCTGAGCGATGCCGCGCAGGGCGCCGTGGTGACGTTCGGCGAGAACGACGAGCGCGTCGTCACCGACGGCCCCTACGGCGAGACCCATGAGCTGTTCAACGGCTTCTGGATGCTCGACGTGCCGACCCAGGCCGATGCCATCGAGTGGGCGAAGCGCTGCCCCCTCGGCCCCGGCAACGCCCTCGAGGTGCGCCGCGTCACCGACGAGAGCGACTTCGCCGACTTCGCGGACAACGAGTACATCCAGGCCGAGGAGGGCTGGCGGGAGGAGATCGCCGCCAAGCAGGCCGAGAAGGGCTGAGACGGGATGCCCGACGACGGCGCGCCCGCGGCGCAGGCTGCGCGGCGCGCCGTCGAGGCGGTCTGGCGCATCGAGTCGCCCCGCCTCGTGGCGAGCCTCGTCGCGCTGACCCGCGACGTCGACCTCGCCGAGGATCTCGCGCAGGAGGCGCTCGTCGACGCCCTGCGGCAGTGGCCGGAGCAAGGGGTGCCGAGGAACCCCGGCGCCTGGCTCACCGCGGTGGCGAAGCGGCGCGCGATCGACGGCTGGCGGCGCCGGAGCGCGCTCGACGAGCGCTACCGCGGCATGGCGGCGCAGCTCGAGGAGTCGGCGGCCGACCCCTTCGACCCGATCGACGACGAGATGCTGCGGCTCGTCTTCCTCGCCTGCCACCCCGTGCTGACCGTCGAGGCGCAGACCGCGCTGACGCTGAAGCTCGTGGCGGGGCTCACGAGCGAGCAGCTCGCCCGCCTGTTCCTCGTGCCCGTCGCGACCATGCAGCAGCGCATCGTGCGGGCGAAGAAGGCGCTCACCGCTGCGCGCGCCCCCTTCGAGGTGCCCGACCCGAGCGAGTGGACGACGCGGCTCGGCGGCGTGCTCGCGGTCGTGTACCTCGTCTTCACCGAGGGCTACGCGCCGACCACCGGCACCGCGACGGTGCAGCGCGAGCTCGCCGACGAGGCGCTGCGGCTCGGGCGCCGGCTGGCCGCCCTGCTCCCCCGCGAGCCGGAGGTGCACGGTCTGCTCGCCCTCATGGAGCTGCAGCGCTCGCGCTTCGCCGCCCGCACGGCGCTGGACGGCAGCGCCATCCTCCTCGAGGATCAGGACCGCCGACGATGGGATGCCGCCGCCATCGCCCGCGGACGCACCGCGCTCGCCCGGGCCGACGCCGCGGCCGCCGCGCGGCGCACCGCCCGCGGCGGCTACGCGCTCCAGGCGGCCATCGCCGAGCAGCACGCCGTCGCCCCGAGCGTCGCCGCCACCGATTGGGCCGCGATCGTGCTGCTCTACGAGGTGCTCGGCCGCGCCGCTCCGAGCCCGATCGTCGAGCTCAACCGCGCGGTCGCCGTGTCGATGTCCGAGGGCCCGGCGACCGCCCTTCGCATCGTGGACGGGCTCGCCGGCGACCCCCGGCTCGGGCGATCCGCGCTGCTGCCCGGCGTGCGCGGCGAGCTGCTGACCCGCCTCGGCCGCGTCGACGAGGCGCGCGCGGCGCTGCTGCTCGCCGCCGAGCGCGCGGGCAACGAGCGGCAGCGGGCGGTGCTGCTCGCCAAGGCGAGCGCGCTCGACCCGGCGGGGGCCTAGGGCCTCGGCGGAGCATCCCCCCTCAGCAGGGCGTCGATCTGCCCCATCGCGCTCGACATCCCTTCGATCATGCCCATGCCGAGGATCCGCTCCATGTCGTCGAGCGAGTCGAAGCGCATGCGCGTGACCATGCGGGTGCGGTCGCCGTCGACCGCCTCGAGCTCGACCCGGCCGTGCATGACCGGCATGGAGCCGTCGGGTTCGCCGTCCTCCCCGCGGAACCCGTCATCGAACTCGAGCGCGCTCGGTTCGTCGACGAGCGTGAAGCGCATCCAGGCCGCGCTCGTCGCGCCGTCCGGCCCCGTCATGGCGTACGGCGAGTAGCCGCCGACCGCGAGCTCGTGATCGGGGAACGAGGCGGGCCAGCCGGGAGGCCCCCACCACTGCTCGAGCTGCCGCGCGTCGGCCCAGAGCTGCCAGACCCGCGTCGGCGGGGCGTCGAACTCGGCCGTGAGCACCAGCGTCATGGCGTCCTTCTCGATCTCGGAACTGATGACGGGCATCCCCGCCTCCTCTCCCCCGCCGTCGGGCGGGGCTGCGCCGCTCAGCCCTCGGCCAGCAGCCGCTCCATGCCGGCGGCGCGGTGCCGCCAGAGGCTCTCGTACTGCTCGAGCAGCGCACGGGCGCGCTCGAGGGGTTCGGGGTCGACGTGCACGAGCTGCTCCCTGCCGCGGCGCCGCTTCGTGACGAGGCCGGCGCGCACGAGCACGGCGACGTGCTTCTGCACCGCCGCGAAGCTCATCGCGTAGCCGGCCGCGAGGGCGCTGACCGAGAGCTCGTCGACGGCCGCCCGGGCGAGGATGTCGCGCCGGGTGGCATCGGCGAGCGCCTGGAACAGGCGGTCGGTGGCCTCGTCGGCCTCTGTTTGTACAACCATTTGGTTGCACGTTAGCGCGCGGCGAGCATCCGCACAAGGGGTTCGGGATGCCCGCTCCCTCGCCCGCGCACGCACGCACCCCGCCCGGGGCGTACCGTTAAGGTCATGACGCCTCCTGAGACGACCGCCACCACCGAGGCCGATAGCGCGCCCACCATCACCTTCGCCGAGCTGGGCCTGAGCGACGACGTCATGACGGCGCTCAAGGAGGTCGGCTACGAGCACCCCTCCGCCATCCAGGCCGCGACCATCCCGACCCTGCTGAACGGGCGCGACGTCGTCGGGCTCGCCCAGACCGGAACCGGCAAGACCGCCGCCTTCGCGCTGCCGATCCTCTCGCGGCTCGACCTGGCGCAGAAGACCCCGCAGGCCCTCGTGCTCGCCCCCACCCGCGAGCTCGCGCTGCAGGTCTGCGAGGCCTTCGAGAAGTACGCCTCCGCCATGCGCGGCGTGCACGTGCTGCCCGTCTACGGCGGCCAGGCCTACGGCGTGCAGCTCTCGGCCCTGCGCCGCGGCGTGCACATCGTCGTCGGCACCCCCGGTCGCATCATGGACCACCTCGACAAGGGCACCCTCGACCTCAGCGAGCTCAAGTACCTCGTGCTCGACGAGGCCGACGAGATGCTCAAGATGGGCTTCGCGGAGGACGTCGAGACGATCCTCGCCGACACCCCCGACGACAAGCAGGTCGCCCTGTTCTCGGCGACGATGCCCGCCGCGATCCGCCGCATCTCGAAGCAGTACCTCAACGACCCCGACGAGATCACGGTCAAGACCAAGACCACGACCTCGGTCAACACGACCCAGCGCTACCTGATGGTCTCGTACCCGCAGAAGGTCGACGCCCTCACGCGCATCCTCGAGGTCGAGAACTTCGAGGGCATGATCGTCTTCGTCCGCACGAAGAACGAGACCGAGACGCTCGCCGAGAAGCTGCGCGCTCGCGGCTACTCGGCCCAGGCCATCAACGGCGACGTCGCCCAGGTGCAGCGCGAGCGCACCGTCGAGCAGCTCAAGTCGGGCGCCCTCGACATCCTCGTCGCCACCGACGTCGCCGCCCGCGGCCTCGACGTCGAGCGCATCAGCCACGTCATCAACTACGACATCCCGATCGACACCGAGTCGTACGTGCACCGCATCGGCCGCACGGGCCGCGCCGGCCGCTCGGGCGACGCGATCAGCTTCGTCACCCCGCGCGAGCGCCGCCTGCTCGACGCCATCGAGCGGGCCACCCGCCAGCCGCTCACGCAGATGCAGCTTCCGAGCGTCGACGACGTCAACGCCACGCGCCTCAGCCGCTTCGACGACGCCATCACCGAGGCGCTGCAGAACGCCGAGCTCATGAGCGTGTTCCGCGACGTCATCGGCCACTACGTCGAGCACCACGACGTTCCCGAGGCCGACGTGGCCGCGGCCCTCGCCGTCGTCTCGCAGGGCGGCACCCCGCTGCTGCTCACGAAGGACGACCTGCGCCCGCCGCGCGAGAACCGCCCCGAGCGGGATGCCCGTTCCGGCGACGATCGCGGCGAGCGGCAGCCCCGCCGCAGCCGCGAGGGCCAGTCGGCTCTGGTGCCGTACCGCATCGAGGTCGGCCGCCGCCACCGCGTCGAGCCCCGGCAGATCGTGGGAGCGCTCGCCAACGAGGGCGGCCTCAGCCGCGACGACTTCGGCGCGATCAAGATCATGCCGGACTTCTCGATCGTCGAGCTGCCGGCGTCGCTCTCGTCGGAGACCATGCGCAAGCTCGAGTCGACCCGCATCAGCGGGCAGCTGATCTCGCTGCAGCTCGACCGCGGCCCGCGCGGCAAGCGCCCCGCGCGCGACGGCGACGACCGCCCGGCCCGCAAGCCGCGCTACTAGCGGCGCTGCGGGCAGGCGGATATCCATCGCGCGACGGAGGATTCGTCACGCGAGTGCGCCTACCGTGGAGGGATGGACACCGTCTCGCTGCTCATGGGCGCCGTGATCGCGTCCATCGTCTGGATCTGCGTCGTGCCGTGGAGCAAGCTCGCCCGCCTGCGTGAGTTCGATGCGCAGCGCGACGAGCCCGGCACCGAGTAGAGCACTGCGCCTCCCGCCGACCGCTCACGTCGGACCCGATCTGTCGACACGCGCCGTCAGGACGAGACGTCGCGCAGGTCGCTCCACCACGCGGCGATGAGCGGCACGATGCGCTCGTCGATCGGGCGCCGAGCATCCACCCGGTAGGTGCGCAGCGTCGCGCGCGGCTGGGTGCGGAGGATGTGGCTGACGCCCTCGAGCTCGACGGTGCGCGTCGATCCGCCGGTGCGCGCCGCGATCACGGCGAGATCCTCGGGCGGGGATTGCAGGTCGAGCGACCCGGTGACCGCCAGGAGGGGCACCGAGGCCGCGTCGAGATCGGCGCGCGGGTCGTAGGCCATGAACTCGCGGAACCACCGCGCGTTGACGCGCGCGCCGCCGACGCGCTCGACGTCGCCGGTCGTGCGCAGCAGCCGCTGCCGGTTCTTCTCGGTCTGCCTCTCGAGGTCGGTGCGCAGCAGCCGCAGCAGCGCGCGCAGCGGGCGAGGGAGGTCGCCCGAGAGGGCTCGCGCCTGCCACCGCAGCACCTCGAGACCGGAGCGCGCATAGCCGCTGAGCATGACGGCGCCGGCGATGCCGGGGCGCAGCGCAGCTACGCGCGCCGCCAGCGCCGCGCCCTCGCTGTGCCCGATGACGAGCACGGGCAGGTCGCCGCCGAGCGCGTCGTCGACGACCCCGAGCGCGTCGTCGAGCAGATCGTCGAAGCCCGTCGTCAGGAACTCGCCCTCCGACGCCCCGACTCCGCGCTTGTCCCACCGCACGCTCTCGATGCCGTGGCCGGCGAGGCTCTCGGCGAGCTGACGCTGGATGCCCAGCGCGAGGCCTCTGCCATCGCCGTCGCGATCGATCGGGCCGCTGCCGGCGAGCAGCACGGCGAGAGCGGTCGGCTGCTCGACGTGCCGCCGCACGCCGAGGAGCCGCACGGCCCCGTGCCGCTCGAACGGCCGCTCGAACGGCCGCTCGACAGGTGCCGGCGTCATGAGCCGCTCCCCTCGAGGGCCGCCCGCAGCGCGGTGGCGCGCGCCGCGGCGTCGTGCACCGAGACCACGATCCGTTGCACCGGGCCGTCGGTCGCCGTGATCTCGAGCGCGGGCCCGCGACCCCGGACGACGGCGAGCGTCGCGCCCTGCCGACGCCGCCACGTGCCGATCTTGCGCGCTCCTGGCACGCCGAGACCCGGCGCGCGGACGCCCGCCACCGCGGCCATCCCGTCGGGGACGACCGCGATCGCGGCGATGTCGCGCGCCAGGATGCGGGCGTCGCCGCGCAGGGCGAGCACGCGATCGATCAGCCCGAGGCGCAGCGTGATGCCGCTCGGGTCGGCGTGAAGGGTCGTGGGCATGGGGGCCTCCTGTCGGGAACGTCGTGGTGCCGACGCGCGATTCCGCCGCAGGAAGCGGGAATCCGGGTCGGTGCATCCCATTGTTATCATGCTTGATACCATTACTGCAATTGATAGCGTTGAGGCCGATCGACCCTGTCGACCATCGGGAAGGAACCCATGACGACGTCCGAGCTGCTGCTGCACCCCGTCCGCCTCCGCATCGTCCAGGCGATGCTCGGGCACGCGCAGACCACGACGCGCGAGCTCGCCGACCGCTTGGGCGACGTCGCGCCGGCGACCCTCTACCGGCACGTCGCCGCGCTCGTCGACGGCGGGGTGATCGAGGTCGTCGCCGAGACTCGCGTGCGCGGCGCGACCGAGCGCTCCCTGCGGCTCGACGTCTCCCGCACGAGCGTCGACCCCGACGACGACGGGCTCGTCGATGCGGGGCGCGCCCGCGCCGGCTTCCTCGCCTACCTGGCCTCGCTCGCCTCGGCCTTCGACGACTACCTGGCCGCGCCGCGGTCGACGCTCGAGGCCGACCTCGTCGGGTTCCGCCAGGTGGCCGTGTTCGCGACGGACGAGGAGTGGCGAGAGGTCGCCGCGACGATCCGGGATGCCCTGCTCCCGCTCACCGAGCGCGCCGAGCGTCCGGACGGCGCACGGCGCCGCATCCTCGGCACCGTGAGCCTGCCGGTCGACTGACCCGCGCGCGGCGGGAGGCTAGTCGGTGCCCGAGTCGAAGGCGCTGGCCTCGTTGGCCGCGTCGACGGCGCGCCCGAGAGCGGCATCCTGCGCGGGCGTCGCCGGCTCGGTGACATCGTCGGCGAGACCGGCCGTGATGCGGCCGACGAGCGCCGCGGTCGCGCCGCCGATGATGCCCTGCGCCGCGTACTGCTCGAGGCGGGTGCGCGAGTCGGCGATGTCGAGGTTGCGCATCGTGAGCTGACCGATGCGGTCGGTCGGGCCGAAGGCGGCGTCGCCCACGCGCTCCATCGAGAGCTTCTCGGCGGCGTACGACAGGGTCGGGCCGGCGGTGTCGAGGATCGTGTAGTCGTCGCCGCAGCGCAGACGCAGGGTCACGGTGCCGGTCACGGCGCTGCCGACCCACTTCTGGATGCTCTCGCGCAGCATGAGCGACTGCGGGTCGAGCCAGCGGCCCTCGTACATGAGGCGCCCGAGGCGGCGGCCCTCCGCGTGGTAGTTCGCGATCGTGTCCTCGTTGTGGATGCCGTTCAGCAGCCGCTCGTAGGCGATGTGCAGCAGCGCCATGCCCGGGGCCTCGTAGATGCCGCGGCTCTTGGCCTCGATGATGCGGTTCTCGATCTGGTCGCTCATGCCGAGACCGTGGCGGCCGCCGATGCGGTTCGCCTCGAGCACGAGCTGCACGGGGTCGTCGAAGCGCACGCCGTTGAGAGCGACGGGGCGGCCCTCCTCGAACTCGACGGCGACGTCCTCCGCGGCGATCTCGACGGCAGGGTCCCAGAAGCGCACGCCCATGATCGGCTCGACGGTCTCGAGCGAGACGTCGAGGTGCTCGAGCGTCTTCGCCTCGTGGGTGGCGCCCCAGATGTTGGCGTCGGTCGAGTAGGCCTTCTCGGCCGAGTCGCGGTACGGGAACCCGTGCTCGACGAGCCACTCGCTCATCTCCTGGCGCCCGCCGAGCTCGGTGACGAAGTCGGCGTCGAGCCACGGCTTGTAGATGCGCAGGCGCGGGTTCGCGAGCAGACCGTAGCGGTAGAACCGCTCGATGTCGTTGCCCTTGTAGGTGCTGCCGTCGCCCCAGATCTCGACGCCGTCCTCGAGCATGGCGCGCACGAGCAGGGTGCCGGTGACGGCGCGGCCGAGCGGGGTCGTGTTGAAGTACGCCTTGCCGCCGGAGCGGATGTGGAAGGCGCCGCAGGCGAGGGCGACGAGGCCCTCCTCGACGAGCGCCGACTTCGCGTCGACGAGGCGGCTGATCTCGGCGCCGTACTCCTTCGCGCGCGCGGGCACGGCCTCGACGTCGGGCTCGTCCGGCTGCCCGAGGTCGCCCGTGTAGGTGCAGGGGATCGCGCCCTTGTCGCGCATCCACGCGACGGCGACGGAGGTGTCGAGACCTCCGGAGAAGGCGATGCCGACGCGCTCGCCGACGGGCAGGGAAGTCAGGACCTTGGACACGAGATCCGAGTCTATCCGCGTGCCGAGGCCTCCCCGAGCGCCTGCCGCACGACGACGTACCGCTCGAGGAACGCCCGCTCGTCGAGCTTCTTGCGCCGCAGCCAGCTCGTCACCTCGTCGTTGCTCTTGCTGGCGTTGCACGAGGCGCAGGCGGGCACCACGTTGTCGATCGTGTAGCGACCGCCGCGCGAGATCGGCTGCACGCAGTCCTTCTGCAGCGCGGCATCGGTCGTGCCGCAGTACGCGCAGCCGCCCCAGGCCGCGACGAGCGTCGCCCACTCGGCCGCGGTGAGGTCGTGCGTCTGCGCGGCCATGCGCCGCCTGCGCTTGCGCGCGGCACGGGCGGCTCGGCTGTTCGGGTGCACCACCCCCACAGGCTAGCGACCGCCACCGGCGCACCCGGGGCTACTCTCGGGGCATGCGCGAGGTCGACGGCGAAGTGCGGGTATCCCCCGCGTCCGAGGCGCTCTGGGGCGACCTCCAACTCGTGCTGACGGGCGCCGCGGGGCGCTGCCAGTGCGAGCGCATCCGCATGGGCGACCGCGAGTGGTGGCACCTGCCCGTCGAGCAGCACCGTGCCGTGCTGCGCAGCGAGGTGGGGTGCGACGACCCGGGTGATGCCGGGCCCGGCAGCGGCATCCTGCGCGACCCGCTGCGCACGATCGGCCTGATCGCCCACCTCGACGGCGAGCCCGCCGGGTGGTGCGCGGTGGATGCCCGCCCCGCGTTCCGCCGTCTGGCCGGCAGCCCGGTGCCCTGGGCCGGCCGCACCGAGTCGAAGACCGACGAGACGGTCTGGGCGATCGCCTGCCTCATCGTCCGGAGCGGCTTCCGCGATCGCGGACTCACCTACCCGCTCGTGGCCGCCGCCGTCGAGCACGCGCGTGCCCGCGGTGCCCGGGCGATCGAGGGCTACCCCATGCTCACGCACGGCGAGCGCGTCACGTGGGACGAGCTCAACGTCGGACCGGTCGGGCCGTTCCTCGCCGCGGGGTTCACCGAGGTGAGCCGGCCGACGAAGCGCCGCGTCGTCATGCGCCTCGAGCTCGCCGGCGACGAGTAGAGCGCCGCCCGGCCGACGAGCCCTAGATCGCCGCGATCCGCTCCTCCGGCTGCGGCAGCACCTTGCGCAGCACGTCCGACAACGTGACGACGCCGACGACCCGACCGTCGTCGATCACGATGGCGAGCTGCTGGCTGAGCGCGCGCATGCGGGCGAGCGTCTCGTACACGGGGGTGTCGGCGGCGAGCACGAGGGCGTCGCGGGCGAAGGGCGCCGCGGCCGCCTCCGGCTCGTCGAGCAGC
Organism: Microcella daejeonensis; assembly: GCF_026625045.1. Taxonomy (GTDB): domain Bacteria; phylum Actinomycetota; class Actinomycetes; order Actinomycetales; family Microbacteriaceae; genus Microcella; species Microcella daejeonensis. Next base: position 2,683,069 of record NZ_CP113089.1, read on the forward strand.
GTGTCGCGCACGTGCACGACGCGCGGCACCTCGGCGCCGGGGGCGGCCGGGTCGCCGAACAGGATGCGCATGTGCCCCGAGGCGGCCGCGGCGGCCTGCACCTCGGCGACGGTCGCCGTCACGGGCACCGCGGTCGGCGTCGCGCTCGCGTCGACGAGCTCGTCGAGGCGCAGCGTCTCGAGGTCGATGACGCCCTCGAGCGAGTCGCGGAACTCGGGCTCGAGCGCCCCGCTGCGGGCGGAGAGCTCGACGAGGTGCCGGATGGTGTCGACGTTCTGCCCGCCGACGGCCGCGCTCTCGACGGGCTCGACGCCCGAGGCGCGCACGAGGCGGTTGGCGATGCTGTTGACCCAGCCGAGCAGCGGACGGAACGGCCAGATGTAGATGCGCGACGGGATCCCGATGACCTTCGCCGCGGTCTCGGGGTGCGCGATCGCCCACGACTTGGGGGCCATCTCGCCGACGACGAGGTGCAGGAAGGTGACGATGAGCAGCGACAACCCGAAGGCGAGCGCGCCGGCGCCCCACTCGGGCAGGCCCCAGCTCTCGAAGATCGGGCCCATCCAGTAGTCGAGCGCGGGCTTGGTGATGGCGCCGAGCGCGAAGGTGCACGCGGTGATGCCGAGCTGCGCGCCGGCGAGCATGAGCGTGAGCTCGTTGACGCCGCGCAGGGCCGCCCGAGCCGAGGGGTCGGTCGCGGCCGTCTCCTCGAGGCGGTGGCGGCGGGCGCCGAGCAGGGCGAACTCGATGATGACGAAGAAGGCGCTGAGCGCGATGAGGCCGATGGTGGCCAGCGTGACGATGATGCCCTCGCTCATCGGTCCTCCTCCTTCGCGGCGACGGTCTGCTCGGTCGGCGCGGCGGCGGTGCCCGCGGCGGTCGCGTCGGCATCGGGGGCGGCCCCGATCCCGGGATGCTCCGCCTCCCGCTGCTCGTCCGCGTCGAGCGCGTCGTCCTCGCGGTCGCCCTCCCGCTCCACGAGCGTGACGCGCACCTCGCTCGGCACGTGCCGCTCGATCTCGAGGATCTCGATCTCGAGCGAGCGGTGCACTTCGCGGTCGTGCACGAGGTCGCCCGGGTCGTCGGGCAGCTCGACGACGACTGTCTCGCCGGCCTCGGGCAGTCCGCCGCGCGCCGCGATGACGAGCCCGGCGACGGTCTCGTAGTCGCCCTCGGGCAGCTCGTAGCCGATGGCGCGGTGCGCCTCGTCGACGTGGACGTCGCCGCCCATGCGCCAGATGTCATCGCCGTCCGGGTCTACCGAGGGGGCGGAGTCATCGTCGTGCTCGTCGGTGATCTCGCCGACGACCTCCTCGGCGAGGTCCTCCAGGGTCAGAACCCCGGCGAATCCGCCGTACTCGTCGATGACGCAGGCGAGCTGGTTCCTGCTGCGGGTGAGCTCGGCGAGAGCATCCGGCAGCGCCATGAGGGTCGCCAGCACGAGCGGCGGCCGCATGAGCTCGGTCACAGGCGACTCGGGCGGCAGCGCGGTGCCGAGCACGTCGGCGAGCTGCACGACGCCGAGCGGCTGGCTCTCGTCGTCGACGACGGGGTAGCGGGTGTGGGCGCGGGCCATCATGGCGCGCACCTCGCCGATGGTCGTCGCGGGCGGGATGGTGTCGACGAGCGAGCGCGGGATCATGGCGTGCTCGACGTCCTGCTTCGGGAACTCGAGGATGCGGTCGATCATGAGCGAGAGCTCGGCGGGCAGGTCGCCGCTGTCGCGGGAGTCGCTGACGATGCGCTCGAGATCCTCGGCGGTGGCGCTCGAGTCGACGTCGTGCACGGGCTCGATGCGCAGCAGCCGCAGCAGCGCGTTGGCCGCGGCGTCGAAGACGGCGATGAGCCAGCCGAACACGGTCAGGTAGACGATCGTCGACCGGGCGAGCCGGCGGGCGAGCGGCTCGGGGCTCGCGATCGCGAGGTTCTTCGGGTACAGCTCGCCGAAGATCATCTGAACGACGGTCGCCAGCACGAGGGCCAGCACCGTGCCGACGCCGATGCCGACGGCGGCGGGGACGCCGACGCCGCCGAGCAGCGCACCGATCGACTCGCCGATGAGCGGCTCGGCGACGAAGCCGACGAGCAGGCCCGTGACGGTGATGCCGAGCTGCGCGCCGGACAGCATGAAGGACGTGCGCTTGGTGACCTTGAGGGCGCGCGCCGCGGCGGCGTCGCCGGCCTCGGCCTGCGCGCCGAGCCGGTTGCGGTCGACCGACATGTAGGCGAACTCCTGGGCGACGAAGTAGCCGTTGGCGGCGATGATCGCGAGCGTCACGACGATGCCGAGCAGCAGCAGCAGGATGCCCTCGATCACCATGCGATCACCGCCGAGGAGCGGTGCGGGAGACGGGGTCTATGGGAGCAGTCGCCGGTATCGGAACCGGCGGGGATGGCCGTGGAATCCACAGTCGGGGCTCAACGCCTTTCAGAAGGTGAGAGTCGGGGGTGCGTTTCCAGGGTACGCGAGCCCGGTTCGGGATACCCAGCCCGCTGCAGCACCCACAGCCCGCCCATAGGCAGGCCTCAGCCAACGGCCCACCGCGGCCCGCGCTGGGCATCCCCCCGCATCGGGCATCGATCATCGGATGCGGCGTCGCCCGCCCGCCTAGCGTGATGATCACGACACCGGCGACCGCCGGCGGCGCGGAAGGAGCAGCGATGGACGGCTGGAACGACGCCATGGCGGCGATCGATGACCGGCTCGAGGCCGAGATCGACGTCGCCGAGCTGGCCCGCATCGCCCGCACGAGCGAGTACCACTTCCGGCGGATGTTCTCGACGCTCGCCGGGCTGCCGCTCTCGGAGTACATCCGCCGCCGGCGCCTGACCGTCGCCGCCGCGGCGGTGCTCGCGGGGCGCGAGACGCTCAGCGACATCGCCGCGCGCTTCGGCTACGGCTCGGGCGACGCCTTCGCCCGCGCCTTCGCGGCCGTGCACGGCGTCGGGCCCGAGGAGGCCCGCCGCACCGGCGCCGCGCTGCGATCGCAGTCGCGCCTGTCGTTCCACCTCACCGTCGAAGGGAGCTCCCCCATGGAGTACCGCATCACCCCCCTGCCCGCCTTCCGCATCGTCGGCCGCAGCACCCGCGTGCCCCTCGTCTTCGAGGGCCCCAATGCCGAGATCGAGCGCTTCACCCGCGAGCTCGGCGAGGACGTGCGAGCGAGGATCGCCGCGCTCGGCGAGAGCGCCGACGAGGGGATGCCCGCCGGCACGCTCTCCGTCAGCGACGAGTTCGACGAGTCCCGCGCCGAGGGCTCGATGCTGCGCTACACGATCGGCGCCGCGACCCGCGCGGAGGCGTCGCCGCCGGCCGACCTCGACGGAATCGAGGTCGGCGCCGGCGACTGGCTCGTGCTGTCGACCGAGGGCCGGGTTCCCGAGGCCCTGCAGCAGCTCTGGCCGCTCGCGTACGGCGAGTGGCTGCCGGCGAACCCCTACCGGCTCGTGCCCGGCCCCGAGATCCTCGCGGTCGAGCCGATCGGTGACGGCTCGACCGCCCGCGCGCAGCTGTGGCTGCCCGTCGAGCCCGAGCCGGTCGCCTAGCTGCCGGAGGGCTGGTTCGGTGCGGCCTTCTTGCGCGGGGAGGCCGCACCGGCGCCCGTCGACGTCGTCGCGCCGCCCGCGAGCGCCTCGCCGATCGCGGCGCCCGCGGCCGAGCCGGTCGCCCGACCCGTCATGATCTCCGCGATGTCGATGCCGACGAGATCCTTGATGAGCTTCGTCGAGGTGGCGAGCTGGCCGGCGACGTTGTCGCCCACCTGGCCGACGCCGTCGCTCGAGATGACCGTCATCGACGAGATCGCCGAGAGCGGCTCGGAGGCGGCGCGCACGATGGCGGGCAGCTGGTCGATGATGCGCTGCTTGAGCAGGGCATCCGCCCGCTCAGCGAGGGCCTCGGCCTGCGCGCGGGTCGAGTCGGCCTCGGCCGTACCCTTCGAGCGGATGGCGCTGGCCTCGGCCTCGCCCTCGGCCACGAGGGCCTCGGAGGCGGCGATGCGGCGGTTCTTCTCGGCGATGCCCTCGGCCTCGATGGCCTGCGCGGCCGCGATGCGGCGGTTCTTCTCGGCGATGCCCTCCGACTCGATGGCCTCGGCGGCGGCGCGGCGCGAGTCGCGGTCGGCGGCGGCGTTCGCGACGGCCGCGGCGGCCGCGCCATCCGCCTGCTTCTCCAGGGCGTAGGCCTGGGCGTCGGCGACCGCACGCACCTCGGCGTCGAGCTCCTGCTTGCGCAGACCGACGCGCTTGGCGGCGGTGATCTCCTGCTGCGCCACGACCTCCTGCTGGGCGATCGCGTCGGCCAGCGGCTTGGCGGCGGAGGCCTCGGCGCGCGCCTTGTCGGTCTCCTTCTGGATCTCGGCGTTGCGCAGGTCGAGCTTGCGCTGCTGCTCGGCGATCGCCTGGGCGGCGTTGATGCGCGCCTCCTCCGAGGCCTGCTGCGCGATGGCCTCGGCCACCTCGGCGACCTGCTTCACGCGGGCCGCCTCGGCGCGCCCGAGGTCGCGGATGTAGTTGTTGTCGTCGTCGATCTCCTTGATCTGCAGCGTGTCGATCTGCAGACCCTGGATGTCCAGCGCCTCCCGCACCGCCTCGAGCACCTGCTCCTGCAGGGCCGAGCGGTTGGTGATGATCTCGGTGACCGTGAGCTGGCCGACGATCGAGCGCACGGAGCCGCTCAGCACCTCCTCGGTCGACGACTCGATCTGGTCCTGCTGGTTGAGGAATCGCTGGGCGGCGGCGCGCACCATCGTCTCCGAGCCGCCCACCTTCACGACGGCGACGGCGTTCACCTTGATGGTGATGGCGTCCTTCGTCTGGGCGGTCGCCTGCACGTTGAGCTGTCGGCTGCGCAGGCTGAGCTTGAAGTAGGCCTCGACGACGGGCTTGACGAAGACGCGCGAGCCGAAGACGACCTTCTGGCCGACGTTGTCGAACTCGTTGTTCTGCGGGCGCTCCTGCGTGGCGCGCTGCTTCGAGGTGACGATGATCGCCTCGTCGGGCTTGGCGACCTTGATGCCGCGCAGCAGCACGACCGTCACGACGAGCGCGAGGGCGATGACGATTCCGACGATGACGAGGGTGGTCAGCTGTTCGCCGACGACGGTGAGGGGCATGTCGACAGTATGTCGGATTCGGGGGTGGCCGGTAGCGTTCATCGCAGGCCGCCGCCGATGCCGCGCGCGGGGCCGGAGGGAGCATCGTGCACGAGGTCATCTGCCCGCACTGCGGACGAGCGTTCACGATCGACGAGGCCGGCTACGCCGACATCGTGAAGCAGGTGCGCGACCGCGAGTTCGATAAGGCCCTGCACGACCAGCTCGCGCTCGCCGAGCGGGAGAAGGCGGCGGCGCTTGAGCTCGCCGAGGCGCGCGCCGCCAGCGAGCTCGAGCGGGCCGCGGCCGCGAAGCAGGCCGAGATCGAGCGGCTCAAGGCCGACATCTCGGCGGCCGACGTCGCGCGTCAGCTCGCCATCAGCGAAGCCCTCGCGGCCGCCGCCGCGGAGCGCGAGACGGCTCTCGCCGCGGCGAACGCCGAGCGGGAGAAGGCCGCCGCGCAGCTCGCCCAGCAGGCGGCCGAGAAGACCGCCGAGGTCGAGCGGCTGAAGGCCGAGCTCTCGGCGGGCGAGCTCGCAAAGCAGCTCGCCGTCTCGGAGGCGGTCGGCGCCGTCGAGCGGGAGCGCGACCGGCTCGCCCTCGAGCTCGAGCAGCGCAAGTCGGAGCAGCAGGCCCGCGAGGTCGCCCTCAAGGAGCAGCACGGCACCGAGGTCGCCCTGCTCAACGAGGCCATCGCCGTGCACAAGGACTTCAAAGCGCGTCTGTCGACGAAGATGGTCGGCGAGACCCTCGAGCAGCACTGCGAGATCGAGTTCAACCGCATGCGCTCGGCCGCGTTCCCCAACGCCTACTTCGAGAAGGACAACGACGCCTCCTCCGGCAGCAAGGGCGACTACGTCTTCCGCGACCGCGATACGACCGGCGTCGAGTACGTGTCGATCATGTTCGAGATGAAGAACGAGAGCGATACGACCGCGACGAGGAAGCGCAACGAGGACTTCTTCAAGGAGCTCGACAAGGACAGGAACGAGAAGGGCTGCGAGTACGCGGTGCTCGTGAGCCTGCTCGAGCCCGAGAGCGAGCTCTACAACGGCGGCATCGTCGACGTCTCGCACCGGTTCCCCAAGATGTACGTGGTGCGCCCGCAGTTCTTCATCCCGATCATCACGCTGCTGCGCAACGCGGCCGCCAGCACCATCGCGGTGCGCGGAGAGCTCGCGCGCATCCGGGAGCAGAACGTCGACATCACCGATTTCGAGGCGAGGCTGACGACCTTCAAGACCGGCTTCGCCCGCAACTACGACCTCGCGTCGAACCAGTTCCAGGAGGCGATCAAGCGCATCGACGAGGCGATCAAGGATCTCGAGAAGACCAAGGAGAACCTGCTGAAGTCGTCGAACAACCTGCGGCTCGCGAACGACAAGGCCGACTCGCTGACCATCAAGTCGCTGACGCGCGGCAACCCGACGATGCAGCAGCGCTTCGCCGAGCTCGACGCCGCGGAGGAGCCCGCCTAGGCCGTCGCGCGGGCAACCGCATCACGTCACGAGACGGGATACCCACCTCGGCAACTCGCGGCGCCGGAGCTGTCGCAGGATCTCCGGACCTTCCAGCGCCGCCCAGTGAGCGTCCCCGGGCGGTCCGTCAGCCCACGATCGGTCAGATGCAGGGGCCACGACCGCCGACCACCCGCACGAGCAGACGAGGAGACCGCGTCCCGGCGGCGTCCCCCGACGCGCTTGATCCTCGCCGGACGCGAACGAGACTCGGTGATCGCGATACACGAGATGCCGCACCTCGAGCACGACCACGACGTCAGAACGGACCTCGAGAACCCGCTGCCCGGCGGGAGAGATGACGATGCCCGTCGAGTCGTGCTCGGCGAGCCCCCTCGTCACCAGCTCCTTCACTCCCGACAGCGGCATGTCGTTGTCGAGTCGATGAGTCGGCGACGGCCAGGAGGCGGTCCCCGACCTGGAGTCGTCGTCGGTCGTCGGTGTTGGCGGGATCACATCCCGCGCCGGTCCGAACCGGTCGAGCATCCATAGGTTCTCGACGCTCGCGGCCGTGGTGTGCCACTCTCCTACCATCGACGGCTCGGCCCACCGCGCGACGATGGTGGAGAACTCAGCAGGCGTGCGGAAGCTCAGGTGAGCGGGAGGTCGATGGGCGAGAGCGTCTCGCGATCGCAGGGCCCTCGCTCCCGCCGACGTGACGTCGGCGACGGGGATCACCGGAGCTCCGGTGACGGGATCGACGACGGGCGACACGGAGATGAGTCGACGCCGGAGCAGTGAGAGCGCGGCCGTGCTGAGTCCGGGAACGTTGGACGAGCGCGCGGCGCTGACCCCCACCCTCGTCGCACCCTCTACCGGGAAGAAGGTGCCGTCACCCTCCGAGACGCACCAGAGTGCGCGCCACTCCAAGCTCGTCATCGACGCGCGGCCGGAGAGGAGCAGCCGTTCGGCGAGCGGCGTCACGCGGAGGGGCGGAAGCGCGCCTCCGCGGCCGCGGCCACGGCATCCACATCGACGGCGCCCGTCGCGGTCGAGAGGATGCGCTCGGCGAGGCGCTTCGGCCACGTCACCTCGACCGTGCGCACGACGAACGAGCCGCCGAAGAGCGGCCAGTCGGCGTCGACGAAGCACAGCGCCGTCCTGATCGGATTGCCGGGCACGGCGTCGCAGATGCGCGCCGCCTGCCCGAGCACGCTCTCGACGAGCGCAGATTTATCGCGCCCGCCCACGATGAGGGATTCGGTGCGCGGGCGGATGAGGCCGCCGTCGACCCGCAGCTCGGGTCGTCCGCTGTACCGCTTGGCGTCGATCACCCAGACCGCTCCGGGCGTGATGACGATGTGGTCGATGTTGGCGCGCGATCGCGGGATGCGCCGGTCGTGCAGAACCCGGATGGAGTCGGAGGCGATCGCGTCGAGCGCCGCGCCCACGCGCTGCTCCCCCACTGCTCCGACGCTCCAGGCGCGCGTGCCCTGCCGCTCGGGCGTGAGCGCGACCGCGAGGCCGCCGAGCCTGCCCCACTGGCCGCGGATGCGCTGCTCGTCCTGCGCACGACGGCGCTCGTACTCGCGTCGGGCGGAGGCGCCCGCGGCACCGGTGTCGCTCGTCATCCCTGAGCTCCGTTCTCGAGATCGCGCACGCCGCCCGCGGCACCGGAGGCGGCACCGCGCCATCGCGTGAGGAGTCCTCGCAGAGTAGGGCCGGCGCGGCGATGCGGCATCCCCCAGTGCGGGGGTGGGGGGGGCCGGGATGCCCGCCCGCCGTCAGACCCGCGCGCGACGCCGCGCGACCGCTGCCGCGACCCCGCGCCATCCGACCAGCAGCACGAGCAGCACGAGCGCCGTCACCACGACGAACGCGATCTGCACCCCCTGGCCGGAGACCGCGCGCAACGCCATCCCGCCGACGACGGTGAGGGCCCAGACGGGAAGGCCCGTGCGCACCGGCGACGCCGGGGCGCGCCAGGCGCGGCTCGCGAGCCATCCGGCCCCGAGGGCGAGCAGGAAGGGCCAGGCCGTCTGGGCGAGACCCGCCAGCACGTCGTCGGCGTGGCTCGCCCGGCCGACGGCGGCGAAGAGCAGCACGAGCAGGGCATCCAGCAGGAGGAAGGCGAGGGGAGCCCCGGGAGCGCGACGCGACGGCATGCCGTCAGGGTACGGGGCGGAATTCTCGGCCCGCTCCAAGCCGATCGGGAACGGTTGCACCCCCGCGGCTGTTGTCATGAGCACGACGACTCGACCCGCCGCTGCCAGCGCCGGCGCCGAACGTCGATCGACGTAAGGAGCAGACATGACCACCGAGTACCGCGCCACCCCCGAGGCCATCGCCCGCCTCACCCCCATGCAGCGCAAGGTGACGCAGAACGACGGCACCGAGCCCGCGTTCCGCAACGAGTACCACGACCTCAAGGACGCCGGCATCTACGTCGACGTCGTCTCGGGCCAGCCGCTGTTCTCCTCCCTCGACAAGTACGACAGCGGCACCGGATGGCCGAGTTTCACCAAGCCGCTCTCCCCCGACGCCGTGACGACGAAGAGCGATCGCATGCTCTGGATGGTGCGCACCGAGGTGCGCTCCTCCGGCGCCGACAGCCACCTGGGCCACGTGTTCGACGACGGCCCGCGCGACGCCGGAGGGCAGCGCTACTGCATGAACTCCGCGGCCCTGCGGTTCGTGCCGGTGGCCGAGCTCGAGGCTCAGGGATACGGTGCCTACCGGGCGCTGTTCGACTCGAGCTCCGACGCGACGGCCTGAGCCGTGCATCCCTTCTTCGCCCGCCTCACCCGCGGCCTCACCCGCCGCGCCCAGCCCGCCCCATCCAGCAGAGGAGACCGCACCATGACCGACACCGGCAGCATCACCCGCACCCCCGGCACCGAGACCGCCGTGCTCGCCGGCGGCTGCTTCTGGGGCATGGAGGATCTCATCCGCCGCCAGCCCGGGATCCTCGGCACACGCGTCGGCTACACCGGCGGCGAGAACGCGAACGCGACCTACCGCAATCACCCCGGCCACGCCGAGGCCGTCGAGATCGTCTTCGATCCCACGAAGACGACGTACCGCGACGTGCTCGCGTTCTTCTTCCAGATCCACGACCCCTCGACGCTCAACCGCCAGGGCAACGACGTCGGCACGAGCTACCGCTCGGCGATCTTCCCGCTCAGCCCCGAGCAGGAGCGCGTCGCGCGCGAGACCATCGCCGACGTCGACGCCTCGGGCCTCTGGCCGAACAAGGCCGTCACCACCATCGAGCCCGAGGGCCCGTTCTGGGAGGCCGAGGAGGAGCACCAGGACTACCTGCTGAAGTACCCCAACGGCTACACCTGCCACTTCCCCCGCGCGGGATGGGTGCTGCCGAAGCGCGACGAGGTCGCGGCGAGCTAGCCTGCCGCCATGCGCTCGAGCCCGGCAGGAGCCGCGTGGTCGATCGACGATCCCGTCGAGACCCCGCGGCTCCTGCTGCGTCCGCACCGGGCGACCGACGTCGATGACCTGCTGGTCTTCCACTCAGACCCCGAGGTCACGCGCTTCCTCCCCTGGCCGGTGCGGGATCGCGCGGCGGTCGCCGAGACCCTGCAGACCAAGCTCACGCAGCACCGCGCCGCGGCCGACGGCGACTGGCTCGTGCTCGCCATCGAAGTGCGCGAGTCCGGTCGCGTCATCGGCGAGGTCCTGCTGAAGCGCGATCCCCGGGTCGCCGAACTCGGGTTCGCGCTCAGCCGCGCGCACTGGGGCATGGGCTACGGCTCCGAGGCCGCGCGGGCGATGCTCGATCTCGGCCGCCGTTTCGGGGTTGCTGCCTTCACCGCGGTGGCGGACCCCCGCAACACCGCATCCGCCCGGCTGCTTGTCGGGCTCGGCTTCGTCCCGGCCGGTCGGAGCGAGCGCAACGGGCTGGAGCTGCAGGTCTTCCGACTCGACGATCCCGCCCCCACGATTGTCGGCACGGAGGACGGCCGATGACCGACGAGTGGCGCTCGGTCATCGCAGTTCTCGCGAACGATGAGGGGCGCCGGATGCTCGCTCGCCTCATCCTCGGCGAGAGCCTCGACTCCGCAACCGCGGAGCTCTCCGTCGGCCGCCGAGAGAAGGTCGTCCGCTCGCTCGAGCGCAGCGGCCTGCTCGATGACCACTCGGGAGCCCTGCGCGAGCAGCGCTTCCGCGAGCTGCTCGAGGCGGCACCCGCACCGCGCGCCACCGGGGTCGAGCGCTACCTCGACGGCGAGCGCATCCGCCAGTGGCCCGCCCGCCCCGCCGACCGGCTTGCGTTGCTGCGCTGGGTCGCGACGCGTGCGCTCGCGGCGGGCGAGGTCGTCGACGAACGCACGATGAACGAGCGGCTCGCACGCGTCAGCGACGACACGGCCCTGCTGCGGCGGTACCTCGTCGACCACGGGCTCGTGGAGCGGCGGGCCGACGGGTCGCAGTACGCCCTCGTCGCCGATCGCGGCGCCCTCGAGAATCTCGTCAGAGAACGACTCGCCGGCTACGACCCGCTCGGGGAGCTGGTCGCCGACCGTCGTCGCGACGACGCACGCGACGACGGTCTGCCCGACGCTCGGCCGTGATGGTCGACCTCTCCGCCACGCCCGCCTTCCTGCACGGCGAACCCACTGCAGGCCACTGAGAGCCGCAGCCGCTCAGGCAAGCCCCGCATCCAGCACGATGCGCGCGACGTGCACGCGGTTCGCGACCTCCAGCTTGGTGAACAGGCTGCCGACGTGGGTCTTGACCGTCGCGACGCCCATGAAGAGCTCGGCGGCGATCTCGGCCGTCGAGAGCCCGCGGGCGACGGCGATCGCCACCTCGCGCTCGCGGTCGGTGAGCCGCTCGAGCAGCGCGACCGCGCGCGTGCGCCGCGCATCCGACCCGCCGCTCACGGCCGCGATGAGCTGCGAGGTCACGCTCGGGGAGAGGATCGGCTCCCCCGCCGCCACGCGCCGGATCGCGCTGACGAGGTCGGCCGGCGGCGTGTCCTTGAGCAGGAAGCCCGCCGCCCCGCGCCGCAGCGCCGTCAGCACCAGCTCGTCGGTGTCGAAGGTCGTCAGCACGATCACCCGGGCGCGGTCGCCGCGGCGGGTCAGCTCCGCGGTCGCCTCGAGGCCGTCGAGCACGGGCATCCGGATATCCATGAGCACCACGTGCGGCGATGCGGCGGTGATCATCGTCAGCGCCTCCCGACCGTCGGAGGCCTCCCCCACGATCTCGATCGACGGATCCCCGCCGAGGATCATCCGCAGGCCCGCGCGCACGAGCGCGTCGTCGTCCACGATCGCGACCCTCGTCGTCATCGCCACGGCAGACTCGCCCTCAGAACGAAGCGACCGCCCCGGTCGACTTCGTGGGTCAGGATGCCCCCCGCGAGCTCGGCGCGCTCGCGCAGGCCCATCAGGCCGTCGCCGCCGCCCCGGGCGTCACTGGCCTCGGCCGCGTACCGCGACGCCGGGTCGCAGGGGTTGCGGATCATGAGGAGCAGCCGGTCGTCCTCCCTCTCGACGGAGAGCGTCACCGGCGCGCCCGCCGCGTGCTTGCGCGCGTTGGTCAGGCCCTCCTGGATGATGCGGAACGCCGTGCGCGACAGCGACTCCGATAGTCCCGGCAGCGCGAGCCCGCCATCCGGGTCGGCGTCGTCGCGCAGAGTCGTCGACTCCAGCGTCACCTCGACTCCCGCCTCCTCCGAGTCGACGAGCAGCGCGGGCAGGGAGGCCAGCGTCGGCTGCGGGGGTTCCACGCCCGGGCTCTCCGCGGTGGTCCGCAGCACGCCGAGGATCTGCCGCAGCTCCGTCAGCGCCAGCTGCGCGTTGGTCTGGATGATCGTCGCGGCCTCCGCGGTCTGCTCGCGGTCGAGGTCGGTGCGGTAGGCGAGGGCGCCGGCGTGCAGGCTCACGAGGGAGATGCGGTGCGCGAGCGCATCGTGCATCTCCCGGGCGATGCGGGTGCGCTCCGACTCCCGCGCCGACGACACCCGCAGCGACTGCTCCCGCTCCGCGTTCTCGGCCCGTTCGCGCAGCGACGAGAGCAGATCCCGGCGAGCGCCGATGTAGAAGCCGGTCGAGACGCAGGCGGCGTAGACGGCGACAGCGAGGCCGACGAGGATCCACGCCGACTCGGGAGCGGGATCCATGGCTGCGGCGTCGTACTGGAGCAGGGCATCCGAGAGAACCGACACCGCCACCCACACCGCACCGCACACGACCACCGGGCGCCACCGACGATGCGTGCTCATCGACACGATCGCGAACAGGGCGGCGCCGACGGCAGCACTGGATACCCCGGTGAGCGCCGTGACGACGACGGCGACGAGCAGCGGGCGACGGTGCCGCAGGGGCAGCAGGGCGAGGGCGACGATGCCGAGCAGAGGGTCGAGAGTCAGGAGGATGACGGAACGTACCCCCTCGATCACGACTCCGCCGCCCGTCTCGCCGAGATCGGAGGTCGCCACCACGCCGGCCCACGTCACCGCACCGATGAGGGCGGCGAGCAGGTAGCGCCAGACGCGCGACCACGTGCCGACGGCGGGGGCTGCCGTGCTCTGGGTGACCGTCACGGGGTCACTGTATTCGTCTGCTGCGCGCCGCGGCTCCCCCGGGGGTCGCGACCGCCTCCCCCGAACGGTGGAGCAGGTCGAGACCGGGCGCCGACGCGCTCGAGGCCGCCGTCGAGAATCGTAGACCGCATGATCACTGCAACCCATCTCACCAAGCGCTACCGCTCGACGGCGGCCGTGGACGACGTCTCGTTCACCGCGCAGCCCGGGCGCATCACCGGATTCCTCGGCCCGAACGGCGCCGGCAAGTCCACGACCATGCGCATGCTGGTCGGGCTGGCCGCCCCCACCTCGGGCAGCAGCACCATCCTGGGCGTGCCGTTCCGGCAGCTCGACAACCCGGGCCGCCACGTCGGCGTGCTCCTCGATGCCGGAGCGCAGCATCCCGGCCGCACGGGGCGCGAGGTGCTCGCGCTCTCCGCCCACCTCATGGGCCTCGGCCCGGGCCGGGCCGACGAGGCGCTCGACCTCGTCGGGCTGACCGCGAAGGAGGGGCGCGGACGCGTGCGGGGCTACTCGCTCGGCATGCGCCAGCGGCTGGGACTCGCGCACGCGCTGCTCGGCGACCCCGCCGTGCTCATCCTCGATGAGCCCTCCAACGGGCTCGACCCGGCCGGCATCCGATGGATGCGCGACATCCTCACCGGTTTCGCCGCGTCCGGCGGCACCGTCCTGCTCTCCTCGCACCTGCTGCGGGAGGTCGAGGCCGTCGCCGACGATCTCGTCATCATCGGCAAGGGCTCGATCCTCGCCCAGGGCAGCGCCGCCGAGCTGCTCTCGGGCACCGGCACGCAGGTACGCAGCCTCGACGACGCGACGCTGCAGCGCGTGCTCGAAGGGGCGGGATTCGAGGTGACGCCCGGAACGGACGGGCTCACCACCACCGCCACCGTCGACGACGTCGGCCGGCTCGCGCTCGCCTCCGGCGTGGCCGTCATCGACCTGCGCCCCGCCGCCACCACCGGCCTCGAGGAACTGTTCTTCACCATGACCGCCCAGCACGGGCGAGAGGATGTGCCCGCATGACCACCCGCGACACCACCCGTACCGCCAGCATCCCCCGGCCCAGCACCGCGGCCGCACCCCCGACGGGCATCCCGTTCATGCGTCTCGCCGCCGTCGAACTGCGCAAGCAGCTCGACACGCGCGCCGGCACGTGGCTGCTCGTCGCGATCGCTCTCATCAGCGGCGCCCTGATCGCGCTGAGCGTGGTCACCAGCGAGCGAGGCACCCTCACCTGGACCTCCCTGGTCTCGTCGGCGTCGGTCGGGCAGCTCACCCTGCTGCCCCTCATCGGCGTGATGGCGGCGACGAGCGAGTGGTCGGCCCGCACGGCGCTGACGACGTTCACGCTCGAGCCGCGTCGCCTGCGGGTGACCATGGCGAAGGTGTTCTCGGCGAGCGGGCTCGGCGTTCTCGTCTCGCTCGTCACGATCGCCATGAGCGCCCTGCTCAACGTCGTCGCGATCCTCGCGTTCGACGCGGACGACTCCTGGTCGGTCGACCTCGCCGTCGTGGCGGGCGTCGCCCTCACCGTCGTGCTGCTCGTCATGCAGGGCGTCGCGTTCGGTCTCGCCTTCCTCAGCACGCCGATCGCGATCGTCGCCTACCTCGCGCTGCCCTCCGTCTGGTCGATCCTGAGCCTGACGATCGAGGCGATCCGCGAGCCGGCCGAGTGGCTCGACCTCAACAGCATGCTCGCCACCCTCTCGATGGGCGAGATGACGGCGGACAGCTGGCCGAAGCTGCTCGTCGCGCTCGCGGTCTGGATCGGGATCCCGATGGGCATCGGTCTCTGGAGGACGGCGCGGCGCGAGCCGTAGCGTCGAGATCGGTCGACGGCCTCCCGTGTGCGCACCTGCGCGCGGGAGGCCGTCGTCGTGTCCCCGGGGTGCGCGCGATGCGTCCTCCTGGCACGATCGTCGAGTGCGCACGTCCCTCGCCTCCAAGGCCGCCGCGACACTCCGCAGAACGCACTCGGTCGTCGCCGTCGCCACCGTCACGCCCAAGGGCCCGGCGACCGCGTCGATCGGCGCGGCCGACGACGCCGACTTCGAGATCGGCTCCGTCTCCAAGGCCCTCACCGGGATGCTCTACCGCGAGGCCGTCGAACTCGGCCGGGTCACCCCCTCCACGACGCTCGGGCGGTGATGCTCACGGCGCGCGACGCATCGATGGATCGCGCCGGCTTCCGACTGGTGCAGCAGCTCAGCGGGCGCTAATCGGGCGGCTACAGCGATCGGCGAGAACTTTCTTCATGTCGTGCCGTGTCGCGCGATTGGCCCGCGCAATACTGAGCGAACAACCCAAACGGAGGGACGCATCAGTGGCTGATTCAACGGAGATCACGACGACGAAGTCTGCAACTACCGGTTCCTCCGGCTCAGAGCTTCCCGAGGACTTTCAAGAACGGGTCTTCCAGGCCATCGCTGTGCAGCGGCCGGTCGTGACCGCCTTCATCAAGGAAGTCCGCCGCAAGAATTCCACCGCCACCCCGGCACAGGTGATGAAGTCAATCGAATCGCAGTACGTCGCCACCACCACGATCGCAAGCGCCGCGGTGGGAGCCTCGGCGAGCATCCCGGCGGTGGGTATTCCCGTCGCTATCGGCCTCGGCGTCGCGGACCTGATTTTCTTCTACGAGACGACAGCCCTGTTCGCGCTCTGCATGGCGGAACTTCGCGGCATCCCCATCGAAGATCCAGAACGGGCGAAGGCGCTCGTCCTGGGCGCACTGCTCGGCGAGAAGCGGAAGAGCAAGATCACCGAACTGGTGCTCGGAGCGCTGCCGGCCGGTGCGACCATCTCAGGCGCGCGCGCTGTCGCGAACGTGGCCGGCAGCGGCGGTGGCACGAAGTGGGGCGACCTGCTCGCGCAGCAACTCCCTGATTCCGCCCTCGTACCGGTGACGATGGTTCTCGCGAAGCAGGCGATCGCTCAAGGCGCGGTCATGGGCGGCGTGAAGATCAGCTCCAAGGCAATTCCCGTGATCGGGGCCGTTGCGGGTGGGGCGACGAGCTTCTACTTCGGCAGTGCAGTCGTCAAGGCGTGCCGGAACGGCTTCTCCGAACCTGCCAGCGAGTGGCCGGAGTGGCTCGAACTTGTGGACGCGGATGGCGATGGGATTCCCGACCCGCCCAAGGCTGTGATCGCGATGCGGGCAGCGTCCGACTCCGCCAAAGATTTCGGCGAGGAGGTCTGGAGCAAGGTCAATATCGGTGCCGATTACTTCCGCAGGGTCGACATCGACGGCGACGGCATCCCAGACGAAGCGCGAGCGTTGACGGCGGTAAAGGACGCGGGCGCGGCGATCGGTGACGCCACCACTGGGGCAGCGAAGGCTGTCGGTGGAGCCGCTACAGGCGCGGCAACTTTCGTCGGGGGCGCTGCCAAGGGTGCGGCGGACTCTGTTGTGGGGCTGTTCAAACGCGGGAGGAAGCCCGACAATACGTCGGCTTCGGACGAGTCGCCCGTTGATCTGGCCGATCCTACGAACTAGGCCGAGAACTAGACCAGGTCGTCGTCGTCCGCCTCGTCCCGCTGCCCGTCCTCGCCGTGCTGCCGCGCCGACACCGGCCGCTCGCCGATGGCGGTGCCCGGCGGGCGCCCCGACCCGGGTGCGTGCTTCTCGCGCTCGGCGACGAGCCAGTCGGGACGGTCATCCAGTAGCGCGGTGATCTCGGCCGTGGTCATCGAATCGCTGACTCCCCCGCGGGCGAGCGCCGAGTTCGAGACCCCGAGACGGCGCGAGACTTCGTCGCGGGGGTGCGGGCCCTCCTTGCGCAGCGTGCGCAGCCACTCGGGCGGGTTCTCCTGCAGCTCCTGCAGGGCATCCCGCGAGATCTGCTGCGACTGGAACTCCTCCGGCGTCGCCGGCAGGAACACCCCGAGCTTCTTGGCGGCCGTCGCCGCACTCAGCATCTGCGGCTTCTTGGGCTTCGGCTGCTGGCGGTTGTCCTCACGCGGCGCATCGGTCATGCACCCGAGCGTAGCGACCCGGCGGGCCCCTCGACCCCGCCGAGTAGCCTGAGCCCATGCCCGATCCCCTCGCCGTCGCCTTCGTCACCGGCGTCACGCCCGGCAAGTGGCAGCGCATCTGGCGCGATCGCCGCCCCCGCGGCCGCCTCGACCTCGCCCCCATGACGCAGGCCGCCGCGCTCGCCGCTCTCGAGGCCGGCACGGTGCACATGGTGCTCGCGCGCGACGTCGCCGCCGACGACGACCGGCACGCCATCCCGCTCTACCGCGAGGCGCCCGTCGTCGTCGCCCCCAAGGGCTCGCTCGTCGCCGGCCTCGACAGCGTCACCCTCGACGAGCTGCACTCCCTCGACGACGTGACCGTCCAGCCCATCGACCTCGAGAACGGCACCGGTGAGGATGCTGTCGCCCTCGTCGCCGCGAACGTCGGCGTCTGCGTCATGCCCCAGTCGGTCGCGCGGGTCCTATCGCGCAAGGACGTGGTCGCCCGCCCGCTCGTCGGCGCGCCGGATACCGGCATCTCGCTCGTCTGGCCCGCGGTCGGGGCGCACCCCCTGTGCGACGAGTTCATCGGCATCGTGCGGGGCCGCACGGCGAACAGCTCGCGCTGAGCGACCCGGCGCGGAGCCCGAGAAGCGCTTACGATCTGAGAATGGCCCAGGTCGACGCTGCCGAGACCCCCGCAGACCCTTCGTGGCCGAAGTGGCGCACCCGAGCGCTCGCGGTCGGGGGCGCCGTCGTCACGGCGGGGCTCGTGGCGATCGCGGCGTTCGGGGTCGGCGTCGTGACAGACCTCATCGCGTGGATCCGCGATCCGATCAGGGTCAACTTCGACCTCCCCGCAACCTGGACGGCGATCCCGGACAGCTACCCCGGCGAACCGCCGCTCACCAGCCTGCCCCGCATCATCCTCAGCGCTGATGGCACCGCCGAGGTCCGAGACCTGCCTACCGGAAGCCTCGGCGAGCGAGACGGCGCCCTGTGCTTCGAGAACGAGGGCACGTACACGGGTCCCGCCGCCTGGGCCGCCACTGAGGGAGGACGACTGCGGATCGAGAGCGACGACGTCACGATCCTCTGGGCGGAGACGGGCTTCTTCGGTTCTCTCTACTGGACGGAGCTGCGACTCGCGGAATGCGGGACCGACCCGTTGATCATGCTCGGCGGGCCTCCGTATCGCTGATGGCGCCGACGGTCAGTTGCCTCGCTCTCGGTGGTCGAGCCGCGCCGCCACCGCGTCGATGCGGCGCTGCAGGAACCGGCGCTCGGCGTCGGAGGGCGCGAGCTCGAGCGCGCGGCGGTAGTGCGGCAGGGCATCCCCGATGCTGCCTCGGCGGCGCAGCAGGTCGGCGCGCGTCGCGTGCAGCAGGTGGTACTCGGCGAGGCGGGCGTCGAGCGCGTCGAGGAGCGCGAGCCCCGCATCCGGCCCCTGCGAGAGCGCGACGGCGATCGCCCGGTTGAGGTCGATGACGGGCGAGGGGGCGACGCGGCCGAGCTCGGCGTAGAGCTCGGCGATGCGCGCGAAATCTGTTGCGGCAGCCGTCGGAGCGGTGGCGTGCTCGGCGGCGATCCGGGCCTGCAGCAGGAAGGGGCCCGGGGCGGCGGTGAGGGGCTCGAGGGCGCGCTCGGCTGCCGCGAGCATCCCGATGCCCTCGGCGATCGCGGCGGCGTCCCACCGCGCGCGGTCCTGATCCTCGAGCAGCACCAGGTCGCCGGCGCCGTCGAGGCGGGTCGCCGCGCGCGAGTGCTGGAAGAGCTCGAGCGCGAGCAGGGCGAGCACCTCGGGCCAGCCCGGCATGAGCGTCGCGATGAGCCGGGTGAGGCGGATCGCCTCCTCGGCGAGGGCGGGCCGCACGAGGTCGGTGCCGCTTCCGGAGGAGTAGCCCTCGGTGAAGAGCAGGTAGAGCACGGCGAGCACTCCGGCGGTGCGCTCCGGCAGCAGGTGCGCCGGCGGCACGCGATACGGGATGCCCGCCCCGCGGATCCTCGCCCGCGCCCGCACCAGCCGCTTCTGCATCGACGCCTCGCTCACGAGGAACACGTGCGCGGTCTCGGCGACGCTCAACCCCAGCACGGTTCGGAGCGTGAGGGCCACGCGCGACTTCAGCGCGAGGGCGGGGTGGCAGCAGGTGAAGATCAGGCGCAGGCGGTCGTCGTCGATCGCGTCGGTCGGCATCGTCGGCTCCTCCTCCCCCTGGCTCTCAAGCTCGGCCTCGACCGCGTGCCGGGGCGCGGCGCGACGGTCGGCGTCGGCCTTCCGGATCGCATCGACCGCGAGGTTCCGCGCCACGGTCGAGAGCCACGCACCGGGATTGTCGGGGATGCCCCGCTCGGGCCAGACGGCGAGGGCTCGGGCGAGGGCGTCCTGCACGCAGTCCTCGGCGAGATCCCAGTCTCCGGTGAGGCGGATGAGCGTGGAGACCACGCGCAGGCGCTCGGATGCCGCGACCGAGGCGACGGCTCGGGCCGCCTCGGTCGCGGCGTCACCGGGCGTGAGACCGGTCATCCCGCGCCGTCGGATCGGTCGCTCACTCGAACGGCCACACCGGCCGCACCTCGACGCGGCCGAAGCGGGCCATCGGGTGGGCGGCGGCGATCTCGAGCGCTTCGTCGAGGTCGGCGACGTCGATGAGGTCGAAGCCGGCGATCCACTCCTTCGACTCGGTGAAGGGGCCGTCGGTGAGGATCGTCCTCCCCTCCCGCACCGTCACGGTCGTCGCGTCGGAGGGCGGGCGGAGGCGGTTGCCGACGCGCGAGGCTCCGCGGGCGTCGAGATCGGCCGACCACTCCTCGATGTTGTCCTCCTCGGGCACGTAGGTCGGGGCGTCGGGGTCGCTGACGATGAGCAGCAGGTACTCCATGGTGATCTCCTTCGATCAGTTCGGGTCGGATGCGTGCACGAGGCGGCGCACCTCGACGGGCGAGTAGCGGGTCTCGGCGAATCGGCCGGCGATCTCGACGGCGCGATCCTGGTCCACGACGTCGACGATGTAGTAGCCGCCGACGTACTCGGTGCCCTCGGTGAACGGGCCGCGCGAGACGACCGGAGCGCCCCCGTGATGACCGATGACGGCGACGTTCTCGAGGTCGAGCTCGTTCGTGTCGACGAACTCGCCCGAGCGCATCAGCTCGTCGATGACGGCGCCGTGCGCCTGCTCGAGTTCGGCGCTGCGCCCGTCGGCCCAGGCGGCCTCAGCCGATTCGTTCGAGTGGATGAGGATCATGAAGCGCATGGATGCTCCGCCTTCCGTCGGGGTCGATTACACCAGTACGACGAAGCAGCGGCCGGCGGGAGGACACATGCCGCGGAATCCGCTCACCGCAGCCGTGCCGGCTACAGCCAACCCCGCTCCTCCGCCATCCGCGTCGCCTGCTGCCGGGTCTGCACCCCGAGCTTCGTCAGCACCGACGAGATGTGGTTGCGCACGGTGCCCGGCGCGAGCAGCAGCGACCGCGCGATCTGCCCCGTCGTCTGCCCCTGCGCCCCGGCGCGCAGCACGTCGAGCTCGCGATCGGTCAACGGCGAGCGCTCATCGGTGAGGGCGTCGGCCGCGATCTCGGGGTCGACGTAGCGGGCGCCCGCCGCCACCTTGCGGATGACCGCCGCGACCTCGTCGGCCCCGCGCGACTTCGGCAGGAACCCGGCGACGCCCGAGGCGAGCGCCCGCCGCAGCACTCCGGGGCGGGCGTGCCGCGTCACGATCACGCAGCGCGTCGCCGTCGTGCGCTTCAGCCGCTCGGCGACCTCGACGCCGTCGAGGTGCGGCATCTCCAAGTCGAGCAGGCACACGTCGGGCAGCAGCCGTTGCGCTTCTTCCAGCGCCTCGCGCCCGTCCGCGCACTCGGCGACGACGTCGATGTCGTCCTCCAGGCGCAGCAGGGCCGCGAGGGCCGATCGGATCATCCCCTCGTCGTCGGCTAGCAGCACCCGGATCACGACGCGACCCCCGGCACGGTCATCGTCACCGAGAACTCACCCGTGTCGCGCGTCACCTCGAGCGTGCCCCCGGCGTCCTCCGCCCGACGCTGCAGGCCCTCCAGGCCCGCTCCCCCGCCGTCGTGATGATCGACGGGATGCCCGCCCGCATCATTCGCGATGCGATACCGCCACGACCCGCCCTCGCGGGTCAGCGACAGCCGAGCCCACTCGCCGCCGCCGTGCCGCAGCACGTTCGTCGTCGTCTCCCGCACGACCGGGCCGAGAACATCGGCCGGCGCCGCGTCGCAGTCGCCATCTACCTCGACGGTCGCATCCGTGCCCGCCGCCCGCAGCAGGTCGACGGCGTTCGCCAGCTCGTCGCGCAGCGACGTCGACCGGAACCGCAGCGCCAGATCCCGCGTGCCCTGCCGCGCATCGTCGACGCTGCCCCGCGCCGCGCGCAGCTGCTCCAGCGCCGCCGAGGGGTCGCGCTCCATCAGCCGCTCCGCGAGCTCCAGCTGCAGCGCGATCACCTGCAGGTGATGCCCCTGCAGGTCGTGCACGTCGGTCGCGACGCGCAACCTCTCCTGCGTGGCCGCCAGACGCGCCTCGGAGAGCCTCGCGCGATCGAGGGTCACGAGCACATCCCACCACCACAGCGAGAGCACGGTCGCCGCCGGGATCACCACCGAGTACCCGATGAGCAGCGTCGGCAGGCCCTCGAACCCGTTCTGCACGTCGAAGGCGAGGCGGGCATCCAGCGCGCTCACGCCCACCAGCAGCAGCGTCGCCGCCGCCGTCACCCGCCACCGCACGCCCGGCGGCCAGGTGAGCAGCATCGCCGACTGCACGAGCGGCATGACCGCGATGAGCCAGAGGCCCGACAGTATGCCCGCCAGCACTCCCACGGCGACCGCCACCAGAAGCGGCACGAGCCACCGCGCACGCCGCACGACACCGTGGTCGCTGCGGCGATCGCGGTAGTCGAGCAGCAGCACGAAGGTCGACGCCCACCAGAGAAGACCGGCGATGAACACCGGCAGGTAGGTCGCCCGCGGCAGGCCGAGGCCGACCATCGCCTCCAACCAGAGGGGCACCACCACGCCCTCGATGAACAGGATGCCGGCGACGGTGTACCACCAGGTCGCCGTGATGCTGCGGGTGACGCTCACGGCCGTCGTCTCGCTGCTCGAACCGCCGGTCGAGGGGCCCGTTCCAGACGCGGATTGGCTGATCACGGCGCCAGCCTAGACGCATGACAAATGTCACCCAGCGGGGGCGCGTAACGCCCGGAAAGCGGTGACGGAGCGACACTTACCGCCCCTGTCGCCCGCCGATGAAATGGAGGCACGAACGAAGAACCGCCGGAACTCCGGCCGACGAAAAGGAGAGAACCATGACCGCCTTCGACTTCTACCAGGACCTCATGGGTCAGGTGCCCGAGCTGGTGCAGCCCCTCGTCGTCGCCCTCGCCGGCGCCGTGCCCTTCATCGAAGGTGAGGGCGGCGCGACCATCGGAATCCTCGGCGGCATCAACCCCGTCGTGGCCGGCATCGCCGCCGCAGTCGGCAACTTCCTCGCCGTCGCCGTCATCGTGCTCCTCACCTCCGGAGCCCGGCAGGCCGTCGTCACCCGCACCCGGGCGCGCGCCACGGCGACCGTCGGCGGGGGTTCGGGCGCCTCGCTGAACGAGTCGCAGGTCACGGACGGCACCGCGGTCTCGGCGAACGACGGCAGCGCGAAGGCCAAGCGCCGCGCCAAGTTCGAGCGGGCCTTCGAGCGCTACGGCGTTCCCGGGGTGAGCCTGCTCGGCCCGCTCCTGCTGCCCACCCACTTCACCGCGTCGCTGCTCACCGCCTCCGGCGTGCGCAAGAGCCTCGTGCTCGTGTGGCAGGCCGCCGCGATCATCCTCTGGACGACCCTATTCACGGTGATCTCCACGGGTCTCGTCGGAGTGGTCGGCTGAGCGAGATGACCGGGCGCGAGCCTGGATGCACGTGGCCTGGCCCCGCGGAGTCGAGAGACTTCACGGGGCCAGAGTCGTTTCCGGCGCGAACGCCTCTACCAAGAGCTGTGCTGATCAGGATGCTGATGCCCGCGTCAGCGGGGTCGCCAGAGATGGCTGCACGACTCGGTCGGTGACTCGATCCATTGCCACGCGCCCGCTCACTCAAGCGTTGCGTTACTTACCAGGCATCAGGCATGCTGACGTCGTCGTAAGTCCCATCAGGGCATTCCACAGGGCCGGAGCTCTACAGCAGCTGGTTCAGATGTGGTCGGTTATCAAGCCGGAGCGCGTCGTTTCCTCTAACGAAGGGAGCGGCGATGCCCGCTTGCAGAAAAGTTCCGTACTCGACACCGGCCGCCGCACTCCGCGCTCTCCGGCGCATACGTCTCGCACGACCCGAGCGCGGGGAGATCGCCGTTCATCCCTGTCGCTCATGCCGGAGTTTTCATCTCACTTCCGAAGCCCGCTCGGCGCGCAACCGATGGACGACCTGACGCGCCAGTGACCGAATGTCTCCAAGAATGGCGACACGAACTTCGGCCGAGCCATAGTCACGCGCTGTGGACAGACGCGGCCTGCACTAGCTCGCTTGCCTTGAACTCGGCAGCCTCGGGGTCGAGCACGTACTCGAGGAT
This sequence comes from Microcella daejeonensis, assembly GCF_026625045.1. Taxonomy (GTDB): domain Bacteria; phylum Actinomycetota; class Actinomycetes; order Actinomycetales; family Microbacteriaceae; genus Microcella; species Microcella daejeonensis. The sequence continues at coordinate 2,706,727 of NZ_CP113089.1, forward strand.
CTCGACCGACTCCTCCTTGAGAGCTTCGAGAACAGCCCCCGGGGTGACCTTGAAGTATTCGCGCCGGAGGTTGACCTTGTTGATCCGGTAGTCCGCGAATCGTCGATGAAGCATCGCCTCAATCCCGATCGCGTCGTCGGCGAAGAAGAGAGCATGAACGTCGAAACGGAATGGCACGGATGCATCTCCAAGTTCATTAACTCGGTCCATCGGCTCGAGCCGCCGTGTCATCCCGATCTTCACGACGTCGCCACCGAACGATCCAACGTTCGAGATCACGTAGACGTATCCGGCGCGGATGTTGGCAGCACGGTAGTCAACGTCATCGATCGCCTTGTCAACGTCGAGCAGACGTTCGCGAACGCGCTGAGCGCCGTCAAGGTCTCCCTTGGCCTCAAGAGCCGCGAGTGTCGACAGATAGTGCGCCTTCTCCTTCTCCAGCTTCTCCTTCTGCCGCTGCAGTTCCTGCTCTGCCTTCCGCTGCTCACGCAACTCCTCGCGGTGAGCACGATCCAGTTCCTTCTCACGTTGCAAGGCCTGTAGGTGCTGAGCCGCGAGGGCCAACTCCTTCATACGTAGCTGGTGAAAGTGAGGCGTGATCTTCAGATCGATCATCGTGCCCTGGCGCGCGATCTGATCGACGACCGTGTTGAGCCGCTTAGTCGCAGTCGCGAGATTCCCTGCCTTCACGGTCTTGACGCAGTTCTCTGCTTCAGCGTTGTAGGCGCGAAGTAAGAGGTTCGACATGTCAGCCACGAACTTCTTTCCCTTAGGTGCTGACCCATTGAAGGTGAAGGCACTCGTGGCTTGTGTCGCACGCTTTGACCTGACGATGTCCTTGATCTGCGAGCGAAGTGCCTCCAATTCAGCGCCGAGAAGCGTCGACGACTCTGCCGGGTGCTCATAGTCAAAGAGTCCGAACGATTGGAGCTCGACGATTGATCGCGAACTCAGAACGTCTTGCCTGATCGCGGCATGCTCCCGCTCCGCCTCTGCGATTTCTGCCTGCAACAGGTGCAGTCGATTCCTCGAATCAGAGACTTCCTTAGTGATCTTCTCCTTGAGCAGGTCTAGCTCTGCGATGTCAGCCAGACCGTGCGAGTCGATGAGCGCCTGAAGCCGATCATTCTCCGTCGCGTAAGCGATCGCCGCTTTCTTGCCCCCGAAGAAGGAGATCTTCGGCGAGCCTTTGGCTGCGGCAGGCGATTGCTGAGGCTCGGTGACGACCTGAGCCTGCTGGTCGGCGAAATGGAGCGTCCACTGTTGTCCGTCCCACCAGCGCATACGTCCCGAACCGTCGTCGTACCATCCTGCGGCTGCGTTAGACATGGTCGAAGCGTATTGACTTCTGAGAGGGGCTCGGAAGTCCCCCTCCGAGGCACAAGCCGTTCCGTTCTCTTCCACTACTACTCTCGGACTCATGACCGATGAGGCCCGCGACGCCCTCCGGGCCTTCGTCGCCGAACGTGACTGGGACCAGTTCCACACTGCCGAGAACCTCGCCAAGAGCATCGTCATCGAGGCTGGCGAGTTACTCGAGGTCTTCCAGTGGAGCGGCGACGTCGACGACGCGAGAGTGCGGGAAGAACTCGCCGACGTGCTGACCTACTGCCTGCTGCTCGCCGACAAGATCGGCGCAGACCCCCAGGCGCTCATCCTCGAGAAGCTCGCCACGACGAGAACCAAGTACCCGGCCGACAAGGCCCGCGGGCGCAGCGACAAATATGACCGGCTTTGAGATTCAGCGGGTCCCGTTCGACAAGACGGCGGTTCGCAGTTGGACGAAGAGCGACCCGAGGCACCGGAGCTGGCCAGTCGTCTATTTGATCGACGCGGAAGCCCCGAAGAAGCCCTCCTCGGGATTCAAGGACGTCTACGTCGGTGAGACGCTGAACGCCGGCGCGCGAGTGCTGCAACACCTCGACTCCCCCGGCAAACAGCATTTGACGCAGGTGCGGGTGGTGCTGGACGACACCTTCAACAAGTCCGTCTGCCTGGACCTCGAGTCTCACCTCATCCGTCTGCTCGCCGGTGACGGCACCTACCGGGTTCTCAACCGCAATGAGGGCATCACGGACTCTGCCTACTACGACCGCGAGGTGTACCGCGAGTCGTTCCGCGAGGTCTTCGACACCCTGCGAGACGAGGGTGTCTTCACCAGAAGCGTTCCGGAGATCGAGAACAGCGACCTCTTCAAACTGTCGCCCTACAAGGCCCTGACGCAGGATCAGGCGATCGCGGTCGAGGACATCGTGGAGGGACTGTTCGACGACCTCGCGAAGGGCGTCGGTGAGCTGCTCGTCGTGCAGGGCGAGCCGGGCACGGGAAAGACTGTGGTCGCCGTCTACCTGATGAAGCTGCTCGCCGATATCGCGGCATCGAAACCCGACGACGAACCGGATGCGGATTCCATTTTCGCCGACTTCTTCACGGACGATCATCGACGCGCACTGCAGGACTTCCGCGTGGGCCTGGTCGTCCCGCAGCAGTCGCTTCGGGAGAGCATCCGCCGCGTGTTCAAGCGCACGCCGGGCCTGCACCCATCGCAAGTGATGACGGCGTTCCAGGCGGGTGAGAGCGAGCAGCCGTGGGATCTGCTCATCGTCGACGAGGCTCACCGACTGAATCAGCGAGCCAACCAATCGTCGGGCGGCCAGAACAAGAAGTTCAAAGACATCACGACCACGCTCTTCGGCGCCGACGACATCACCAAGACGCAGCTCGACTGGATCCGCGCGCGTAGCCGCCACCAGATCCTCATGGTCGACCCTGAGCAGAGCGTTCGGCCGGCCGATCTGGCACCTGAGATGCTCCGCGAGCTGGTCAGCGCGGCGAAGGACGATCTCCGGCACTACCCGCTCGTCTCACAGATGCGCGTCCGCGCCGGCGAGGACTACATCGGCTGGATACGCAGCATCCTCCGTCCCGGTCCGCCCGACGTGGATGCTCCGCCGCCTGCACCTCGGACATTCCAGGACTACGACATGCAGTTCTTCGACGACATCGGCGAGATGCACGATGCGATTCGCGCTCGGGACGCGGAGCATGGCCTTGCTCGCCTCGTTGCCGGGTATGCCTGGCCGTGGGTGAGCAAGGGCTCGGCCGACGTGCATGACATCGAACTCGATGGCCGACTTCTCCGTTGGAACAGCACCGACACCGATTGGATCGCATCGCCCGGTTCTCTGGAGGAAGTCGGTTCGATCCACACGGTCCAGGGATACGACCTGAATTACGCGGGCGTGGTGATCGGTCGAGACCTTGAGTGGGATCCCAAAGCAGATCGCCTGCTAGTGAATCGAAGGAACTACTTCGATAAAAAGGGCAAGGAGAACAACCCGACGCTCGGCCGCAAGTACAGCGATGAGGAACTGCTGCGCTACATCTGCAACGTCTACGCAGTCCTGCTGACACGAGGCATTCGCGGAACCTACGTCTACGTGTGCGATGAAGGCTTGCGCGAGCGACTTACGGGTCTCCTCCCGGGTAGCTCGGCTCAGGTCAGAGACGGCAACTAGCCTGGACCTGGTCCCCGGCTCACCCAGACGCGGCGCCGCCCCGCCCCGGGCCCCTTGCGGTGCATGGGTAGCCTTGTCCGCCGGTACCAGGAGTCAGTCGATCGACCCGACTGGCCAGGGATGATTTTCTTCTCAACGTGATCTACACATCAATTCTTGCAGTCGTTGTAGGGACACCGGTCACCTGACTGGACCACGTCGCTCCGACAATCCGCCACGCAATCATGTTCAGTCAGTTGCCTGACCAACCAAGGCGAGGAACTGTGTTGCGGTAAACACCTCGTACGGCCGCGAGACCATATAACCCGCCGGCGTCAAGTGACGGGTTACAAATATTGAACGGAGAACGTGTCCGCCGCGATCCGGCGACGAAGTCACACCCAGTTTCTTCGCCAACTCTTCGATGTATGGCCTCACCTCTGACTCTTTGCGGGCAAGCTGAGTCGTGTAGCAAGGCTTGACTCGCCCTCTACTCTCCGAGTCCCGGTAAAAGGCTCGCAGCTGGCGCGCTGTCTCCGCAAAACCGTAGACCGCCGCGGGATCCTTTGCCTCGATCAGCCAGATGTTTGGATCTCCGTTGCGCCCACAAACGAGGTCGATCTCCGTAGTAATTTGCGGGACTCCAAGTCGCTCGTGGTCACCCGGCTTCACTCGCGCAATCGTGTTGAACCCGAGATCCTTGAGTTGCCGCTGAAGGGCGCGCTCAAATGCCAGATTCCTATGTTCGCGCCTCTCCGCCAGCGCTTTGGAAACCTGCTCCGGCACTTCCCCGGTCCACGGCAGAACGCCTTGTGTCAACTGGTTGTTGTAGACACTCAAGGTCGTCAAGAGATACTGCGGAGAAATCAGGATTGTGCCGTCAGGAAAACGAATCAACGGTTTGACAAGTAGGCGATGCCTGCGGGTCCGTGTCTGCCAAGGCTCCCAGGGAGCGGAACGCAAGATGTCCGGAGACACAACGAGCATTTGAAATGCGCTTTGAAGACGCAGTCGATGTCCTTCGTCGGGTTTACCAGCTGCGTCATAGACCCAACGCAGTGCCACATCCTGATTAGCAAACGCGATACTTTGGCCGTCTTCGAAGGACTCCCACTGGGCGAGAGCAATCAAAGTCAAAAAAACGTCGCGCGTCGCCGCTCCAAAGGACTCCAACATCGCTGGATCAACACCGTCCTCGATACCATCCGCGCTAGTCTCGGCATCATCGAACACGGGGCCGATTCGGATGCTCGCCGCCGCATCGTTGAGCGCTTCCCCTTCCAACAACCAAGAACCATCAGTCGTGCTCTCATCGTCTAGAAAGTTGAGCTCAAATGCTGAAGTGATTTCGATGGTGACCGGACTCACGCCGTGATGGAGGCGTTCGCTCAGTGTGGTCACGGTGCGGTACGCATCCGCAGCAGCCAATAGTGCGCTCCATCTTTGAGCGTTGGTAGGACGTTGTGTGTCAGTGGTGGCTTCCGACCTAAGTGCGGCCTCTACGATGATCTCGTTGCACTGGCGCAGCTGTAGCGATTCACCGGCAAGTTCGGTCATGCGCTCTACGGGGTCCCAGTCCGTCGCGAGGTCGCGCGCAACTCGGGTCAAGTTGCCCTGTTCTTTTTGCAAGTGGTCGATCACTCGGTTTAGTTGCTCCATGCCTGTCGCCACCACCACCTGCGGGTCATGCAGCGCTATGCCGTCAACGAGTTCCTTCAGCGCGAGGGGCGCGAGATGGTCCTTGACGAGATTGTTTGCGTCGATGCCCCGATATCGGCCAGGTTCCACGCCGGATGCGTGCAGACGGCGTGCAAACGACGAAGTCGCCGCTGACTGGTCAGAGAGGTGCAGACGCCACGGACTTCGGAGATGATTCAATTTAGTTCGGGCAGCCTTCGTTTCGAGAATCAGAAACGGCCTACAATTCCGCCATTCGTTGCCAATCTGTACAGCAACTTCGGGAAGAACGCCACCGAACTGAAGAAGCTCTTCGAGCGCAGAGACGGTCAGTTCGTTCGCTGCGCGGGGGTTCCCGTCTGCGTCCTGCACGAATCTTTCTAGATCGAAAGTCCAGAGCGCTGAGCGCGCAACGCCGCTCGTTTGCATCAGAGCAGACGAAAACTGGACCACCCCATCAGGCTGCTCGACGTCTTCTTCAAATGCTCGGAGCCTAAGTTGATATCCGGGCACATCGAGGCTCCGATGAGCGCTTCTCCACGATTCACCAATTGCGTCAAAAGCAAAGATGAGTCCCCCGCAAACGTCGAACAGGAACCGATAATGCTGTGCTCTCGTCCAGTCAGGATCCGACCTGACTATTGCGATTGGAGGTGTTGTCAGAGCCAAGGACCAACCGACCCGATCGGGTGCATGATGGGTTCCACGCCGATGGTCGTACTCGCCTTCTGATGCGATAAAGGCCACCGAGGCAACTTTGGCTGAGGAGGCCTCGGCCATTTCTGCGTGCCGAAGCGCCGGCAAACCAACGCCGTGGAGGGCGATCTCCAGAGGCGATAGCTCCACTGCTCGATCCCACTCCGCGCCCCCTGCATGGGCCTCGAAATACATGTGAGTAGGGCTTATGCCCCCTTTGAAGAATGTCTTCTCGTTCGCCCTCCAGGGCTCCCAATAGTTGATTGCCTCCCAGCCAAAGCTGGTTGGGAATTCGGGCGAACTCAAATCGCGGGCGAATCGAAACAGGTCTTCGTCAGCTGTTGCCGTCTCGGCGATCCAGGTTAGGTCTTCCAATGCCAGAGTGGCTTGGCCAGGCATCTGGGGTGCCATCAAATGCGACGTGCCAGCGACGATCACAAGAGGAACGACAACCGCGTCGGGAAGCAATTTGACACTTCCGCCGCCAGCCATCTGCGCCAAGACGGGCCCCTCGGACCAGTCATGATCGCGAACCCGCTCAGCCAGCGACACACACCCAATTGATCGGGGGCCACTCCGCGGCAGGTCCTCTGTGAATAGAATCGAAACCGCGATGAAGTTCGGCCCCTCACTCGGCACCAACCATTGGATCTCGCTTCCGGTAAGCGGAAGTATCTCGTCAGGCCTCTTGGGTGGCCCCTCTATGAGGGTGTTCGAAAACCGCCAGAGAGCCCGGCGAGTCGTTTCAATGCATGAGGCGCGGAGCGCCCGCCGCGAGTGGTTGTCGCGCTCCAGCCCAGTTACCAGTTCTGACACTGCATGAGCGAGAACCTCCGCAACGTACGTCGGCGGTAACCATCGATCGGATTGGTCCGCTCCCGGGACCCGGTAACGAAGGGTTCGCCCAAAGGGACTAGTGCGGCTTTCGTGATTGTACGTCGCTGTGTCCGCGCGGGAGGTCATCCATTCGAGGGCAAGCAAGTCTGCTCGATCGAGCTGGAGCGATTCGAGCGGATCGGTAGACACGAGCCGGCGTGCGGCATGAAGCTCGCCCGGTGGCAGATCGATGGGGTCGTCCAGGTTGATGCTTGGAGCAGGTTGCCAATGCGGAAGCAAGGTTTCGATGCAGTAGTCCACGTATCTCAGCAACACTCGGACCACATTGGCGATCCCAAACTTGTACCGCCGCACAAGTTGATCGTCCACCGCGGCGGCAAGTCGCAAAGCTCGAGACAAGTCAGCTATCGGTCTCTCAATCAAGCCCGGAACCATACGCAGCAACTCGTCGCCGACTCGAACAGTCGCAAAATTAGTGGGGTCCGTCGGGATGTAGTCCTCATGCATCGGGCCGATGCCTTTGGATTCAGCTGCCTGGTCGACCAACTCTTGGATGTCCGGGAGGGGCTCTTTGCTACCTATGATGGAAATCGAGCTAGCACGCAGACTTGCGGCCAGCGCCACGCCGATCGGTGTGGCGCGGTGACGCGCCGATGGCGATGCGGCAGCCGCATACAACGTCGCCCACAGCGAGTCGTGGTCGAACCGGCCACAGACCCGCGCAAACTCGTCGACCTGAGACGCCCCATCATTTACACGGACACGCTTCGGCTTTTTTGCCTTGACACGCCCCATGCCCACCCCCAGTGCCACATCAAATGCAAGCTATCAACATGCCTCAAACGCGCCGGAGCCCGACCGTGGACAAATGAGTAGGCAGTCACCGCTCGCCTACATCATCTCCGCTCAGCAGATGATGCTCGATCAACACGCCGCAGACTGACTCACGATCGGCGTGGCCAAGGGGAACACCACGAGCGCCCCCCTTACCCCAGGCAGGCGGTCGTCGGTGAGTTTGAAGTGCGCGACTTGTACCTCTGCACTCAGCGACGCTCACGAGCTGGTCATCCCAATCTGCGCGCGGGGTGGTCAGACGCCGTCCAACGGACGGTCGTCGAGGGACTAATGAGCCATCAGCACGCTTGGCCCGCAATCTGTTGACTGATTGCGCTCCTCGCCGGCTGATGCCTGGCAGGTCGGGACTTGTCCCCACCGGCTCCCCCAGCCGCGGCTGCGCCGCGCCCCGGGCCCCTCGCGCGGCGTGGGCCCACCTGCTCGCAGGTGCAACCTTGATTAGCCCGAGCATGCGAAGAGGGGCCGTCCTTTGGACGGCCCCTCTTCGCATCAGTCGGGCTGACAGGATTTGAACCTGCGACCCCTTGACCCCCAGTCAAGTGCGCTACCAAGCTGCGCCACAGCCCGTGGCTCGGCCCCGGAGGGCCTCGGACAGCTTAGCGGGTTCGGGCGGGGTGGTGAGACGCGGGAGGATGGGGGCGTGCGCGTTTTGGTGAGCGGATTTGAAGCGTTCGGGGGTGCGGCGTCGAACCCTAGCGGCGACGTCGTGCGGCGACTGGCCCTGAGCGGGCATCCCGGGGTCCGACTGAGCACCGTGGTGCTGCCCGTCGCGTTCGCCGCGTCCGGCGGGCGACTGCGCGCGGCCGTCGACGAGTTCCGTCCTGACGTCGTCATCGCGCTGGGGTTGGCCGAGGGGCGCAGCGGCATCACGCCCGAGCGGGTGGCCATCAACCTCGACGACGCGCGCATCCCGGATAACGACGGGGCGCAGCCCATCGATGAGCGCATCGAGCTTCACGGCCCAGACGGGCGGTTCACGGGGCTTCCGGTGAAAGCCATCGTGGATGCACTGCAGAAGGCCGATCTGCCCGCGAGCGTCTCGCTCAGCGCCGGCAGCTACGTGTGCAATCACGTCTTCTACGTGCTGCAGGCCCTCGCCGAGCAGTCGGAGCGGCAGGGGCGCCCCCTGCGATCCGGGTTCATCCACGTGCCCGCGAGCCCCGAGCTGGCGGCAGGGCACCCCGGCATGCCGAGCCTGAGCCTCGATGAGCTCGAGCGGGGCATCCGCATCGTCATCGACACCGTCGTCGCGACGCCGGTCGATGCGCGGCTGCCCGGCGGGGCCATCCACTGATGGGCGATTCGGGCGAGGTCATCCGCGTCTCGGCGGCGCTCATCGTCGACGAGGCGGGGCGGCTGCTCGTCGTGCGCAAGCGCGGCACGAGCGTGTTCATGCAGCCCGGCGGCAAGCCCGACGCGGGAGAGAACCCGGCGCAGACCCTTAGCCGCGAGCTCGCCGAAGAACTGGGCGCCAGCGTGCCGGTTGAGGCCCTCGAACCGCTCGGCAGCTTCACCGCGGCGGCCGCGAACGAGGCGGGGGCGACGGTCGTGGCCGAGGTGTTCCGGGCGCGGCTGACCGGGCCGATCGCCGCCGCGGCTGAGATCGCCGAGCTGCGCTGGGTGCACTCGAGCGAATTCCCGAGCCTCGCGCTCGCGCCGCTCATCACCGAGCACATGCTGCCCCTGCTGCCCTCCCCCTGACAGCGGGCTGAATTCATCCGCGCGGCGGAGGCGTGAGCATCCCTCTACCCCGCATACTGGCGTCATGAACAGGCGCAGCACCTACGTGGCACCGCACCCCGCGTGGCGATGGATGCTCGGCGCGGGCATCGCGCTCACCATCGTCTCCGCCGTCCTCGGCGGCACCCTCCTCGTCGTCGGTCCGTTCGTCGCCGGTGTCGCCCTTCTCGCCACCGCTCTCGCCCTCGTCATCGCCGGCGCCGTGCTCGTGCGCCGCCTGCGCGGTCCCGCCGCCGTCTGACCCCTCGCCGCCGTCGGCGGTGAGGTCTAGCCTCACCGCATGACCGCAGCGGTGCAGATCACCCCGGCCGCGCACGTGCCGTGGAGCGCCGTCGAGCAGGTGCTCGGCTCCGTCGGCGAGTCCTCGCACTGCTGGTGCCGCTGGTGGCTCAGCACCAACGCCGAGTACAGCGCCCTCGACGATGCGGCCCGCCAGGCCGCTCTGCAGTCCGACCTGGTTCGGGATGCCCCGCGCGGCCTGCTCGCCACCGTCGACGGCTCCCCTGCCGCCTGGGTCGGCGCCGCACCGCGCCCCGACTACGCCCGCTTGCCCCGCACGAGAGTGCTCGCCCAGGCGCTCCCCGGCACCGACTGGGCCGATGACAGCATCTGGAGCGTCGTCTGCTTCACCGTGCTGCCCGCCCACCGCCGCACGGGGCTCGCGACGGCGCTGCTCGGCGCCGCCGTCGAGGCCGCCCGCACCGCCGGAGCCACCGCCGTCGAGGGCTACCCGGTCGACACCGCGGTCGGAGGGCGCCGCAGCCCCGGCGCCCTGAACACCGGCACCCTCGCGCTGTTCGAGCGGCACGGATTCACCGAGGTCGGCCGCGCCAAGGCCGACCGGCCGGTCGTGCGGCTGGTGCTCTGACCGCGACCCTCTCCACATCTCCGTCGCGCGACGGATGCGAGCGACCGTCATGGCGAGCAGACTGAATCTCATGAGTGAGCAGAACCCGCCCTCGACGCCGGGCGAGACCGCCGAAGGCACGGGCGGCCAGGGGCAGATGCACCTCGCGCTCGGCATCGTGTTCATCACGCTGGGCGGCTCGTCCTTCTTGCTCTACGAGGGTTCGCTGCGATTCGTCGGGCTGCCGTTCCTCGTGATCGGCGTGGCCTACCTCGCGATGGCGGTGAATTCCGGGAAGGCGCCCGGCGGCGACCACGCCACCGACTCGACACCGTCCCCACCGAGTGAAGGAGATCGACCTTGACGGAGCCGCACCCTTCCGGCAGCGCCCGCTCCCCGCGCACGACGGCGGAGAAGGCGCGCCTCTACTCGCTGTGGATCGGCGTCGCGTTCCTGCTCGCCGGCGTCGCGCTCCCCTTCCTCACGGACAACGTCGCGACGGGCATCCCCTTCATCGTGCTCGGGCTGGTGTTCGTCGGAGACACGCAGGGGCGCCTCCGCGGCCGGCAGAGACTCGCGTTCCGCGGAGGCGGCGATCAGTTCGACAGCACCGACGGCGGCGGAGGCAGCACCGACGGCGGTGGCGGAGGCGGCAACTAGAGCGCGGGCAGCCGCTCGCGCAGGCCCGGCCAGCTCGCGGCGAATCCGGGGTGCAGCGGCAGAGCATCCACCGCGTCGAGGGCGACCCAGCGCAGTTCGAGGCTCTCGAGATCGGCGACCACCGGGTCGAACAGCTCCTCGACCCGCACGACGACCGTCGTGTACGACCAGAAGCCGAGGTCGACGACGCTCTCGAACAGTACGGTGACGGCCCCGGGCGGCACGCCGGCCTCCTCCTTCGACTCGCGCAGCGCCGCATCGGCCGCCGACTCGTCGAGCTTGCGCGCCCCGCCCGGAATGCCCCAGGTGCCGCCGTGGTGCGACCACTCGGCCCGGTGCTGCAGCAGGATCCCCGCGGTCGGGTGCCAGGCCAGCAGCCCGGCAGCACCGAAGCGGCCCCAGAAGCGCTGCCCGTCGGGCCCCTCGACCCACGCATCGCCCGGATCCCGCAGGTGCGGCGGCGGCAGGGGCGGCGGCTGGGTCATGCAGGGAGCGTACGCGGCGCAGCCTGACAACCGGCGACGAGAGCGCGACCGCGCGTCACGGCGAGCGCGCAGGCCGGGCGCGCGACGATGAGGGCATGACCGACGAGCGAGGGGATGCCGCTGCCGCGGCCGCGCGCCGACCCGAGCTCGACCGCACCGCCCCGCCGCTCCCCGGGCGCGCCGTCATCCGCCAGCGCTGGAGCGACTTCCTCTTCCTGCACTGGCGCGTGCCCGCCTCGGAGGTCGCCCCGATGCTCCCCGCCGGCACCCGCCCCGACGTCTTCGACGGCAGCGCCTGGGTGGGGCTCATCCCCTTCGTGCTCAGCGACCACGCCTTCCTGCCGCTGCCGCCCGTGCCCGGCCTCGGCACGTTCATCGAGATCAACGTGCGCACCTACTCCGTCGACGAGCAGGGCAACCACGGCGTCGTCTTCCGCTCGCTCGACGCCGAGCAGCTGCCCTCCGTGCTCGCCGCGCAGGCGCTCTTCGGGCTCCCCTACCGCTGGGCGCAGGCGGGCATGCGGCGCGACGCCGCGCGCGGGACCGTCGAGTACCGGGCCCGCCGGCGCTCCGGGCAGCACCCGCGCACGCGCATCCTCGCCCGCCCCGGCGCTACGCCCGTCGACACCGCGCTCAGCCGCTTCCTCACCGCGCGATGGGGCTTCCACGAGCGGCACCTCGGCCGCACCATCCACGCCCGCAACACGCACGAGCCGTGGCCGCTGGTCGAGGCCGAGCTGCTCGCGCTCGACGATCAGCTGGTGGCGGCCGCCGGGTTCCCGGGTCTGGCCGCGCGGAAGCCCGACTCGGTGCTCGCGACCCCGCTCGGGCATCCCGGCCTCATCACCGAGTTCGCCGCCGCACGCACCCTGCCTTCAGGCGATGCTCAGAGAGCACGGCGGGGTCGTCCCGTAGACTGACAGCGTTCAAGGGGAGTACTCCACCCACGGACGGCTCGTCAATACGGATGCACACGCGCGACGGAAGCGCGCATCTCGGGCCGCCGGTCCCGCTCGCGGGATGGAGAAGACCTTGGCGCAGATTCGTCTACGCCAAAAAGGAGCCCCGCTGTGAACGTCACGCCCACCGTCTGGTTGATCACGATCGCGATCACCATCGCGTTCTTCGTCTACGAATTCTTCGCGCACGTGCGCAAGCCGCACGAGCCCTCCATCGGCGAATCCGCCCGCTGGTCGGCCTTCTACATCGGACTGGCCCTGCTCTTCGGCGTCGGCCTCGGCATGGTCTCGGGCTGGACGTTCGGCGGCGAGTACTTCGCCGGCTACCTCACCGAGAAGGCGCTCTCGGTCGACAACCTGTTCGTCTTCCTGCTGGTGATGACCGCCTTCGCGGTGCCGAAGATCTACCAGCAGAAGGTGCTGATGATCGGCATCGTCATCGCGCTCATCATGCGCGGCGCGTTCATCGCCGTCGGCGCGGCCCTCATCTCGAACTTCTCGTGGGTCTTCTACATCTTCGGCGCGCTGCTGCTCGTGCTCGCCTACCGCCAGGCCTTCTCGCACGGCGACTCCGACGTCGCCAACGGCCGCTTCATGAAGCTCGTCCGCCGCGTGCTGCCCGTGCACAACGAGTACGTCGGCGACAAGCTCACCACCCGCATCGACGGCCGCCGCTACGTCACCCCGATGCTGCTCGTCATCGTCGCCATCGGCTTCGTCGACCTGATCTTCGCCGTCGACTCCATCCCCGCGATCTACGGCCTGACCGAGGAGGCGTACATCGTCTTCGTCGCCAACGCCTTCGCGCTCATGGGTCTGCGCCAGCTGTACTTCCTCATCGGCGGGCTCCTCGAGCGCCTCGTCTACCTGACCCAGGGCCTCGCGGTCATCCTCGCCTTCATCGGCGTCAACTCGTGCTGCACGCCCTGCACGTCAACGAGCTGCCCTTCATCAACGGCGGCGAGCCGCTGCTCTGGGTGCCCGAGATCCCGACCTCGCTGTCGCTCGTCTTCATCGCGGCGACCATCACGGTGCGCGACCATCGCGAGCCTGCTCAAGACCCTCGGAGACCGCGTGCGCGAGACCCCCGAGGTCAAGGAGGAGGTCAGC